>NZ_CBDANE010000001.1:0-8327 GCF_965197445.1 Candidatus Palauibacter sp.
GATCACCAACGGGCCATGCGCGCTCTGGAGCGCCCGTTTGTTCACTATGTGAGCAACCGGCCAGCTGCCGCTGCCAACCACTTCCGCGCGCTGCACGAGGCCCTCCCCGGGCTTCGGGCAATCGCGCTGTTCGACCGACTTGACCGGGAGCTCCCGGACATCCAGCCGGTCAAGTGCCACATGTGGAAGCGGCGCAAAATTGAGAATTACGTAGCTACTCGACAGACGTTGGAGCGCTACGCGGCCGCGTCGGGGAGAGAGGCCACGCCGGGGCCGCTGTTCGCGGAATCCGAGCAGACCAGGCGGGTCACTGCCATGCGCCGGTCCATCGAATCAATCCAAGAAGCCATGAAGAAACTCGGGAAAGGCTCTCCAAGGGATCCGGGCGTCAAGGCCAACGACGATTTCTTGAATCCGCTATTCGGGGACTACTTCGCGAGACTTGGCTTGCCGAATGTGATGCTGAAGAAGAGCTTCCATTTTCTGGCCCGTCATGTTCCGAGGGACGAGATCGATTCGGAAATCATGGGCCAGCTGGATGCCATCGCGGAGGTCGCGGAGGGGGCGGAAAGCCAGCTGCCGGCCTGTTAGGGACGGCAGCGGGCCGTTATTCTGGCCGAAAACCCGGTTTGTGCGCCACAATGGGATCCAGACGGCGGACAAACGACAACGACCGCGTCGAAGTCCTCACCTGGAGGCGACCTTGTCACGAGCTTCGCAGTATCTCGTTGCGGCAATCCTTTCCATCACCGGCTTCGGTTGTGGAGAGGATTCTCAGCGGACGGCGTCCTCCGATGCCGCCGTCGATTCCGCAGGCGTGGACATCCTGCGGATCTCCGATGTGCACACCCTGGACCTCCCCCGGTTCGAGACGACACTGGTCTATTCCACCGCTGCGGATCTTGAACTCGCCACTGTCGCGGGAGCGGTTTTCCTGCAGGATTCGTCGCTTGTAGTCGCTGATCGCCAGGCGCATGAGATCAGCTACATCGATCGAGACGGACGTGTCCGCGCGCGTGCAGGTCAAGAGGGGGAGGGGCCGGGAGAATACGACTTCATCGAGCGGATCGGGGTCGGCGCGGACGGGACGGTCTTCGTCTACGATCGAAGTCTGCGGCGATTCACATTTCTGGACTCTCGGGGAGAGGTGACCGGTGTCCAACGTCTCGAAAGGGGCTCGGGGTCCGGGGCGGCGGTGCCTCTCATACGGATGGAGAGCGGAGAGATTCTTGCAGCGCTCGAGACGCGGCCGATCCTTCCTCCCGGGTTGCAGCGGGGCCCGGTCTTTCTCGTGCACGGCGACGCCTCGGGGGAGATCGTGGATACCCTGGCCGAGTGGGCCGGAAAGGAGCGCCAGGTCTCGCGGGACGGGACTGTGTGGAATCCGGTCGCATTCGGCGCCACCGCGGTCTTTGCGGGGCGCGGCCTGTACTTGCTCCTGGGCACGACCGATTCCCTGGACCTGACCCTCTACCGGGGTTTGGACCCGGTCACGCGGATTCGCGGCGGATACACTGCTCGCACGGTGACGGCCGAGGAGAAGGAGGAATGGACCCGGCGCTACCTGGGGATGTTCCCGGAAGAGGTCCAGCCGAACTGGCGCCAGAGGCTGAGCCAGTCAACCGTTCGAGAGGCGTACCCGGCCTATGGAGCGATTAGCGTGGACGCCGATGGCAGGATCTGGATCGGAGACTATCCCGGAATCGCCGATCAACAGCGGCGGTGGACGGTTCTTGAGCCCGACGGGAGTCCGGTGGGGTTCCTCAGTCTTCCCGTGCTACGTCCCAGCTGGATGGAGGAGACGGTCGCAGTCACGAGCGCGCCCCATGAGCTGCTGGACGTGGCCCATGGGCGCATAGCCGTGCTGCGCCGGGGGGAGTTCGACGAGGAGTTCATCGAGGTGTACGAGGTTGAGCTGGGGCGGTAGTACCCGAACATCGGTCGGGCGCGGGCTGCCAACAACCATCCTGTCCATCCTCATTTCGGCCTGCGGGGAACCCGCGACCCCCTCCGCCCTCTGGCATGACGCTACGGCAGCACTCCTCCCCCCCACGGCCGAATGGACCAACAAGGTCGAGCTGGCGGACATCGACGGCGACGGCAGGATCGACCTCCTCTTTGCGAATGGCGGGAACTACTCCGAGCCCGGCGATCCCGAACCGAACCGCGCCTTCGTCAACCGCGGCCCGGGACAGCCCTTTGAAGAGCGGACCACCGATGTGTTCGGCGCAGTCTCCGATCTCGCCCGCGTCATCAAGGCGCGCGACTTCAACGGCGACGGCCAGGCCGACATCTTCGTCGGCACCACCTACCAGACGCAGAGCCGTCTCTTCCTCGGCGCTGGCGGCGGCGCCTTCCGGGAACTGACTGCGACCCACCTTCCCCCGCTCCCGCTCAGCCTGGGAGACGCCGAGCCCGGCGATGTGGACGGCGACGGCGACCTCGATCTGGTCCTCGCGGATTGGGGGCCGGGCAACAACATGACCAACGAGGGCGGCCGGACGCGGCTCTGGGTCAACGACGGCAGAGGCCGGTTCACCGACGTCACCGCCGACCGCATGCCGGCCACGCTCATGCGCTTCTCGTGGGATCTGGAACTGGTCGACGTGGACAACGACTTTGACCTCGACGTGCTGGTCTCCTGCAAGCGTTGCGGGGGCAGCTCGCTGTTTCGCAACGACGGGACGGGCACGTTCGAGGAAGACCCGCGCGGGTTGCCGCAGTACACGAACAACTACGAGTTCGAAGCCATGGATCTCGATGGGGACGATTTCCTCGACCTCGTGACGGTCAACGACGGCGAGATCGTCGGTGAACGCAGCTCGAGTCGGCGCGAACACGTCTTCCGGAACGACGGAGAGGGCAGCTTCCGCGATGCTACCGACGTCTGGTGGCCCGCTTCCGAGAACATCGGGGAGGACGACAACGTCGTCGCCTTTCTCGACTTCGATTCCGACGGTGACGCCGATTTCCTGATAGGCTCCCTGAGCGGGCCGGATCGCCTGCTCGTCAACGATGGCGGCGGCCGCCTGCGCGCGGCGCTGGATGTGTTCACGGGCGAGGAGACGCCGGGTACGCTGGGGATGGCGCTTGCCGACCTCGACGGGGACGGCCGGATCGATGTGGTGCAATCTCAGGGCGAGCACCCCACCGCCGTTCAGGAGCGGGTCTTCCTCGGACGGGGTCTGGATCCGGATACGGTGCCGCCGGTCGTGAGCCTTCCCCTGGCGGTGCGCGAAGCCGATTCGATCCGGGTCGTGGCCCGCATCCACGACCGCAAGAGCCCGTCCGTGGACGCGGAGTGGCGCAACGTGCACGTGACCTGGAGCGCCGCCGGGGAGAAAGGGAGGGTCCCGATGCGCTGGTACGGCGAATATCTGTGGCGGGCCCGGATACCACCGGATACGAGCGAAGCGACGGTGTGCGCCTCGGACGCCTCCGGCAACCAGAGCTGCGCGGCCGTCCACGTCCCCGTGCAGCGCTGATCCGCTTTGCAGAGCCGCAGCCACAGGGATATTGTACAGGGGTAGGCATCTCGGTTTTCAGCTGGCCGCTTGTCAGGTTCGAAGGAGTCCCGCCCGATGACATTCAGCCTCCGGCGCGCCCTTCCCGTCGTGTTGGGAGCGCCGTTGTTCACGGTGCCTGTTGCCGCGCAGTCTCCGGAGGACTTCTTCGAGACCCGGGTGCGTCCCGTGCTGGCCGAGAGCTGCTATTCGTGCCACGGCCGCCTGCGCAGCGGCGGTCTGCGCGTCAACTCGCTGCCGGCGCTGCTGAACGGCGGTGTTTCGGGGCCCGCGATCGTCCCCGGCGATCCCGCCGCGAGTCTGCTGATCCAGGCCGTGCGCCACGAGATCGAAGGGCAGGAGATGCCTCGCGAGGCGGATCCGCTCACCGCGCACGAGATCGCGGGGCTCGTCGAGTGGATCGGCATGGGCGCGCCCTGGCCGGAGGACGAAGCCGCGGCCGAGGGCGCCGCAGTCCTCGCGCTCGCCGACGAAGGACTATCGCCGGGCGCCCGCATCTTCGTGGACAAGGTGCGTCCCGTCATGGAGCGCAGCTGCTTCACCTGCCACACCGATGGCGCGCCGAGCGGCCTGCGGCTCGACTCCCGGGAGGGGATCCTCGAAGGCGGGTCGCGGGGGCCGGCGATCATCCCCGGCAACCCGGAGCAGAGCCTCCTTGTCGCGGCGCTCCGCCATGAGCGCGACGATCTGCAGATGCCGAAGGACTCCGACCGGCTGAGCGGGGCCGAAATCCAGGGCTTCGTCGACTGGATCCAGGCCGGAGCGGAGTGGGCGGAGGTCGCCGAGCCCCTCGCGATCCCCCGGCGAGCCGTCACGGTAGCCGAGCGAGGCTTCTGGTCGTTTCGGCTGCTCGCCCACCCGACCCCGCCCGAGCCCGAGCGGACGGAATGGGCCCGCACCGAGATCGACCCCTTCGTGCTCGCGAAGCACGAGGAGAAGGGACTCGAGCCGCTGGAGATGGCGGACCGCCGCCAACTGATCCGGCGCGCCACCTTCGACCTCACGGGCCTGCCCCCGACCCCGGAGCAAATCGAAGAGTTCGTGAACGATCCGTCACCGGACGCCTTCGAGAAGGTGGTGGAGCGGCTGCTGGCCTCGCCCCACTACGGGGAGCGCTGGGGGCGTCACTGGCTGGATGTTGCCCGCTACGGCGAGGACGACACGCGCGGACTGGCACGGGACGGTTCGGGCCGCGAGCGCTATCCCTCGGCCTATGTGCAGCGCGACTGGGTAGTCGAGGCGTTCAACCGGGACATGGCCTGGGACCGGTTCGTGAAGGCGCAGCTCGCGGGTGACCTCCTGGAGGAGCCCGAGCGGGGGCAGGGGATCGCCGGGCTCGGTTTCCTGGGCGGGGGACCCTGGTACTATGATCTCGCGGATCCGCCGGTGGCCCGCGCGGACGAGCGGCACGACCGCGTCGACGTCACGACACGCGGGTTCCTCGGCCTCACTGTGGGTTGCGCCCGCTGCCACGACCACAAGTACGACCCGATCGGGACGCACGACTATCATGCGGTCGCCGGCATCTTCAACAATTCGGACTACCATGAATACCCGCTGGCGGACAAGGAAGAGGCCGAGGCGTACGAGAAGGACAAGGAATTCGTAGCCGGCCTGAAGAAGAGCCTCAACGAATACCTGCGCACCGAGGGTGAGCAGTTGGCCCGGGTGCTTTCCCTGCAGGTCTCGCGCTACATGATGGCTGCCCGGCAGGTCGCGGGTAAGCCGCAGCTTCCGGTCGAGCAGGCCGCGGCGCGCGCCAAGGTCGACCTCGAGACCCTCCAGCGCTGGATCCGCTTCCTCGCCAAGGAACCCCGGCACTATCCGTTCCTGAAGGACTGGCAGGCGATGATCGCCCGGGGCGAGGAGGAGGAGGAAGCCCGGAAGTTGGCCGACGACTTCCAGCACCTCGTACTCGAGCTCATGGCCGAACAGGAGAAGCTCGAGGAACGCAACCGCCGCATCATCGCCAAGGGGACGCCGCTAGAGGAGGTGAAGTCGACGCCGATGCCCAACGGCTTCGAGAGCTTCTTCGACCAGCACCAGCTCGAGCTCGAAACCATGGGGCGGGAGCGCTTCAACCTCTACACCGACATCTTTCGGAGCGATCTCGACAACGAGCTGGACACGTTCTTCCCGGCCCCGGGGCTGTTCCGCTTCAGCGGCTGGGGCCTGGAGCGACAGCTCGGCCGCGTGGCGATGGATCACGTGACGGCCATGCGCGAGCGGATCGAGGAGCTGGAGGAAGAGCTGCCCGACGTCCCCTTCGCGATGGGCGTGCGGGACAAGGAGCCGGGAGACCTCACCGACATCAACCTGCATATCCGCGGCAGCCCCACGAACCTCGGGGAGAAGGTGCCGCGTGGCTTCCTGACCGTGCTCTCGCAGGAGGGGGCCGCGCCGTTCACGGAAGGGAGCGGCCGGCTTCAGCTCGCGGAAGCGATCGCCGCGCACCCCATCACCGCGCGCGTGATCGTGAACCGCGTGTGGCGGTGGCACATGGGCTCGGGCATCGTGGATACGCCGAGCAATTTCGGCGTCGTGGGGGAGCGGCCCACGAACTCCGAGCTCCTGGAGCACCTGGCCTCGCGGTTCGTGGAGCACGGGATGTCGATCAAGCAATTGCACCGGGACATCATGCTCTCCGCGACATATCAGCTCGCGAGTGGCCGGCATGCCGGCAACGAGCAGATCGACGGCGCGAACCGCTACTATTGGCGCCACGACCGCCGCCGGCTGGACGCCGAGAGCATCCGCGACGCGATCCTGCATGTGTCGGGCGACCTGGACACGAAGGTGGGCGGGCCCTCCCTCGATCTCCGCGACGAGAAGAACAATCGCCGCACGGTCTACAGCAAGGTGAGCCGCTTCCAGGTGGACGAGTACCTGCAGACCTTCGACTTCCCGAACTCCAGTCTCTCCGCGGAACGCCGCTATACCACGAACGTGCCGGGCCAGAGCCTGTACTTCATGAACAGTCCTTTCGTCCAGCGGCAGGCCGAATTGCTGGTGAAGCGCCTGGCGAAGGAAACCGCGGCGGGAGGAGCAGCGACGGAGGACGCGCTCGGAGATGGGAACGGCGATGCGCAAGCCGACGACCTGCCCGTGGAGTTCCGGGACCGCGAGATGATCGTGGCGGCCTATCCGCTCCTGTACGGTCGGGGAGCGACGGAGCCGGAGATCGCGGCCGGGCTGGAATTCCTGGACGAGCGCCGGGCGGCCTTCATCGAGGATGACGCGTCGATGCGGGCGTGGGTGCAGTACGCCCGGGCCCTGTTCAGCGTCGCAGAATTCAGGTTTGTCGGCTGATGTCAGACAGTCATCACGGGTGCGGTGTGACCCACGGGGAGCCCCGGACCCGGCGCGACGCGTTGCGCACCATGGGCGCCGGCTTCGGCATGATGGCCTTCGCCAGCCTGGTGGGGACCTCGATGCTGGAAGCCTCGAGCGGGCTGGTGTCCGCCGCGGGCAGTCCGATGCCGAAGCCTCATTTCAAGCCGCGCGCGAAGAACGTGATCTTCCTGTTCATGAACGGCGGCGTCTCGCAAGTCGACACCTTCGATCCCAAACCCGCCCTCGAGAAGTACCACGGCCAGCCGCTGCCGACGGGAGAGATCAAGACGGAACGGCGAACCGGCGCGCTGATGAAGTCGCCCTTCAGCTTCGAGCGTTACGGAGAGTCGGGGCTCGAAGTGAGCGAACTCTTCCCCCACGTGGGAGAATGCGCGGACGACATCTGCGTGATCCGATCGATGCACACCGACATCCCGAATCACGAGCCGTCGCTGCTCATGATGAACACGGGGCACATCCAGCCGGGGCGGCCCTCGCTGGGATCGTGGCTCACCTATGGGCTCGGCACCGAGAACCGCAATCTCCCCGGGTTCGTGGTGTTGTGCCCGGACCAACCCACCGTGGTCGGCCCGCCCCTGTGGAGCAACGGCTTCCTCCCGGCCATCCACCAGGGGACCTACATCTCGGACAAGGTGCCGAGGATCGAAGACGACTTCGACCCGGAGCGCCTGATCCCCAACATCCGCCGCGACGAGATGGACCTGGAGGGCCAGCGCCGGGAGGTGGACCTGGTCGAGAAGCTGAACCGACTGCACCTCCAGCGTCTGGAGGAGGAAGATCAGCAGATCGAGGGCGCCATCCAGATGATGGAGACGGCGTACCGGATGCAGACCGAGGCCCCCGACGTGTTCGACATCCGCGGCGAGACGGAGGCGACCCAGAAACTGTACGGGCCGGGGAGCACGGCGCGCGGCTGCCTCATGGCGGTGCGCCTGATCGAGCGGGGCGTGCGCGTCGCGCAGGTCTACTACGCCAAGGGCGATCCGTGGGACGCCCACACCGATATCTTCCAGCACCGCAAGAACGCAAAGGATTCCGACCAGCCCTTCGCGGCCGTGGTCAAGGACCTGAAGTCACGGGGCCTGTTCGACGAGACGCTTGTGGTGTGCGGAACCGAATTCGGGCGCACGCCCGTGCTGGAGACCGGAGGCGGAGGCGCCGGCGGCCGCGTGGTCAACGGACGCGATCACAACCCGTTCGGGTTCAGCATCTGGCTCGCCGGCGGCGGAATCAAGGGCGGGATGACCTACGGGGCCACCGACGACTTCGGCTTCAAGGCCGTGGAGAACCCGGTGCATATTCACGACCTGCACGCGACGATCCTGTACCTGATGGGGATCGATCACGAGAAGCTCACGTACCGGTATAGCGGGCGTGACTTTCGGCTTACGGATGTGCATGGGCGGGTGATACACGAGATTATCGCGTGATGGGGCGGCCCCATCCTCC
>NZ_CBDANE010000002.1:0-114922 GCF_965197445.1 Candidatus Palauibacter sp.
CATCGACTCAGCTAACCGTAACAGTCCGACAAAGTGCCACCTGTTGGATCCCAAGAGCTCGATCGCGTCGACAACCGCCTTGCACTCCGCTGCTGCGCAACCTGCGGTGAGCGCGGCCGTAAGCGCTCCAAACAGAAGATACCCCCTGGCCGTCACTGGATCGGCGTCGTAAGGGTCGCTTGTTGGAGCAAAGATGAGGCGTTGGATCTCTTCGACTACGATGTGCGGCCGTTCGAACAAAGGCGCCACGTCGCTCCAGGCTCTGACAGAGTCAAAATCGCTATCACGAAACGTCGTATTAACCGGCTTTCCTGTATCGATTATGGCGATCGGCTTCGCTTGGTGATAGAGACACCGCGCTCTACGCGTAAGCTCTGGCCGATTCCGTTTGTATGCGTAGCGCTCCATGGTGCCGGCAAATCGAAGAGCTACAGTTTCGTCGACTAGCAGTTGATTCTCGGACGTGATCTGCGACAGCGCTAATTCCGGATCGTCGAGAACCAACAGAGAATTCGCTAGGTCGCCTGCGTCCACACGCGACGTCCTCTGGTCAAGTTCATGACTCAACAGGAGCAGCCTAAGCGTGTCGCCCCACCGCCCAAGAGCGGAAGCCGCAGCATGACCCGCCAGCAGAATGGGCCTGAGATGGGCGTACGGCAGGAAATCGTACATCGCGGCCCGTAACCAATCAGAGGACAGCTGTTCGAGCACATCGGCATGCCTTTCGGCCCGCGTGAGGAACAGAATTCGGGCACGTGCGACGGGATCTAGGCAAGGACGTCCACTCGATCGGTCGGCAAGACTTGAATAGAATGTCCGTTCGTCCTCGACTGAGTCACGTCCGGGCAGCCGCGAACGCGTCTCCGATTTCAGAAAGCTCACCAGGCTGTCGTGAATGAATGTCAACAGGCCATCGTCAACGCGAACGAACGGCGCCAGCAGTCCCTGATAGATGTCCTCGATCGCTCCCCTTTCAGGCCACTCGACAAGCCAAGTCACAGGCAGCGTTCGCGCCGCTCTACATAACAACCCGAGGAGGTTCCTCGTCTTGCTATCTTGCAGAGATGGCGATAGGCGCTCCTGATAATATTGCGCAATATCACCTTTGTAATCTCCGGCCAGTTCTAGCGCTGCCGTCACGCTAGCGTCACTTGACTGTTGTAATAGCAACAGGAGGTACGTCAGAATCAGCGGATTCCCAAGAGAGGCGCTGTACAGCAGATCCCGATCCTCGCCGGTCGTCGAGGTCGGTCCAAAAGGTGTGTAAAAGACATCAGGCGGCGATCCTCGGCCGACCTTCCGGGACGGGCTTTCCGTCCTCGAACCTCTTCCCTTCGTAGACATCTCCGAGCAACTGGGGAGCGTTCAGCTTCCGGAAGCGCTTCTCGGCCACCAGCAGCAGCCTCCAGATCAGCGCCGTGGCGTTGTCCACCCGCTTGAACCGCTTCGCGGCCGTGGTGCGCAGCCGAACCGAGGCGAAGGGGCTCTCGACGATGTTGGTCGTCCTCAGGTGCCGCCAGTGCGGCTCGGGGAAGTCGTGGAAGGCGGTCATGCGGTCCCAGTCGTCCTCGAGCACGGACACGGCGTCCGGTTGCGCAGCCCCGTAGCGGGCCCCGAACGCGTCGCGCGCCTCCACCGCCTCCGCCCGCGACGGCGCGTAGGCCACCGCCCGCAGCAACGTCTTCGCCTCGGCCTGTTCTCTTTTCGGCAGCCGGTCCAGCACGTTGGCCGTCTTGTGGTTCCAGCACCGCTGCTCGGCCGCCTCCGGCCACACCTCCCGCGCCGCACCCCAGATCCCCAGGTTCCCGTCGGCCACCAGCAGCTTCGGGGTTCCCAAGCCCCGAGACTTCAGATCCCTCAGCACCGACGCCCACGACTCGGTCGACTCCCGGTAGCCGGGGACGACCGCCAGCACCTCCTTCGTCCCGTCGCTCATGGCGCCGATCACCACCAGCAGCGCCGCCTTGTCCCGCTCCAGGCCCGCCTTCACGTAGATCCCGTCCGCCCACGCGTACACGACCTTCCGGTCCCCCAGCGGCCGTCGGCGCCACGCCTCGTACTCCGCCGTCCACTTCACGCGCAGCCGGCCCACCGAGGTCTTCGACAGCGGCGCCCCGTCGCCCAGGAGTCCCCTCAGCGCCAACTCGAAGTCGCCCCCGGCCAGCCCGTGCAGGTACAACTCCGGGATCAGATCCCCCACCTCCCGCGTCCGGCGCGCGAACAGCGGCAGCACCCGGCTCTCGAACCGCTCCTCCAAGCCCCGCACCCGAGGCCGCCTGACCTCGATCGTCCCCGAACTCATCGCCAGACGCCGCGGCTTCCCGTACCCGTTCCGGTAGCCCGGCGGCGCGTCCACCGCCGCCCGCCGCTCCGACTTCCCACGGCCCAGAAGCTCCGTCAACTCCTCCTCCAGAGTCGCCTGGATCATCTCCCGAACCCCCTCCCGAACCCACACCTCCAGCGTCTCCCACGCTGGCCCGCTCGACCTGCCCCGCGTATCGTTGCCCATGAGGCGACGTCCTTTCTCCGGGTCTCACCCCGGATCCGCTGTTACTGGTCAGCTGAAAGGTACGTCGCCTCCCTTTTTACACACCTTTTGGTCCTACCTCCGGTCGTCGGGCTACTGAGCTTGGAGACAAGGCTATGGACCTCCGCACGGCTTAGGCCGTCCACTTCGATTCGTCTCTTGTCGTCGGCGACTGTTGTTGCCACAGCTGCGGGAATTACGCTTGCGAGCAATGCTTGCGGCTGACTGCTCAGGATGATCAGAAAACCGGCCGGGACTTCGCTTGGGTGTGGCAACTCATTCAGCACTCGCGTTTGAAGATTGACTTCCCGCATCACATGATCTAAACCGTCGATCAGCAAGATGGTCTTGTGGCCGTCGAGAACATAACGCTCATTTGCGCGCGCCATGTGCCACCGAAGGGCGTCTCGGCCTTGGGCAACGTCAAGAACACCGACGCTACTCCGCGTCGGATCAAATCGATCGAGACGCGCAACGACATCTTGAAAAAACGTCAGTGCTTCGGCCCGGTCGCGATTCCCATCGGTGCTCGGTAAGAAGGCGTAATACGGTACGAAGAACGGATGTGCGGAGTCGGTGAGAACATCCTGCACAAGCGTTGATTTCCCAGTGCCGGCTGTGCCCGTAATCGCAACGTACCCTCCGCGGACAGCGTCAACCAGCGCGTGCAATCTATCCGCCGCTACATGGTTCTTCTCGTACGGAATATCCGGCTTTGGGAAGCGCTGGATTAGTCCGGAACGGTTCAAGTGCAGCCCGATGTCTACAAGGAGGTAGTCTCGTTCGATGAATTCTTCGTTGGGATTGTCTGTGAGCCAAGTGGCTATGGCCTTATGAAGGCTGTCGAACTGCCTAAGGTAGTGCTTCCGGTCAGGATTGTCGGGGCCAGGACCGGGAGGCGGCAGCTGTCCAAAAGCCAATATGCAGTTTGCCGCGAACTCCGATAACTCTGGTCCCGTCAGGCCGACGTGTTCGGCAATCCTACTCCACGCTTCACGCGCTTCATCAGAATCGGCTGCATCAGGACCTGAAGGCCAGTGGTTATCAACGAATTCCGCGAGGCTGAAGGATGGGATTAGCTGTGCATGATGTCTTGCGTGTGACGCTGGTCGGTTGGTGTGGAGTCGCACAGTTATGGTCTGCCGGTCCCAGCGGTCTCGGAGCGCCTTCCACCCATTGGCGAGATCTCGTAGCAGCCCTGAGGCGGCCAATAAGGTCCCTCCACAAGAAGTCTCTCGCATCTTCGGACCACTTGATCGAATTGCCCTCAACGGATTCTGTCCGTACGAGAACAAAGTCATCGACTCGACCAGCCTCAAGGTCTGCTAGCCGGACACCCTCGAAGCCTGCAGTGCCATCACGCAAATCCGTTCGCAGGGAGTCCAGGATACGCTCTGTGGCGACTTTGTCCTGGTATCCGTATCCCCATCGCGCCCTCCTTTCCCCCATGGCGGGGGCATCCGGTGGTGGTGAGGACGAGGAAGGCTCAGTCATGATTCGGCTCGGCGGATAGGACACCCGGAGCTCGTATTGGTCTGCTTCCAAATCGATGAGAGGGACGTTCGTGGCAATGGTTTCTCATGGCTCGATGCGCTGGATGCCTGCTCCAGCTATTGGCGGTTTCTCGTCAACAGTTCGCGGACGGCCGCTTCGTCTGTGATGTCCGCGGGCCAGCCGTAGGCGGCAGCTACGGCGGTGTCGAGTTGGGTGTGGGCGTTGACGAGCCACTGCGGCCGGGCGTTGTACAGGGAGGTCAAGGTTCGCTTCTTTAGTGCGGTCCGGGCCTTCTCGTCGCGGGGGACTTGGCGCGGGGGATAGCCGGGGACGGGTTCCTCGATCCACACCACCCACTCGGGCGGGTAAAGCCAGCGGTCGCGGAGTTCGACGAGTCGCCGGGCGGGCCGAAACGATGGCTTGGGCGCGTGGATCCGTGATGTAATCGGTCGCGGCCAAGTCGGGCGAAAGTCCGTCCGGGAAGGGGAAAGTCTCGAAGGTGGTCGTGGGGGTGTAGCGCGGCCGGTCTTCCAGGCTCGTCCCTTTGCGTAGCGACCAAGCCTCGTGGAAGCGGCTGTGAAGGATCCCGAACGTGGTGTCGTCGTCACGCGCGATGACGATGAGCTGGCTGTCCGGCAGGACGCGGACATCGAGCCAGTCGAATAGGCGGTGCTTGGCGACTCGCGGTGTAACGATGTACCGAGATAGCCCGTCAAGAGCCGCCCGCAGGTTCTGTCGCGGCCGAAGGTGTCGCCACCAATGGACGCGGTGGACTTCGTCGCGATTCCCCTTTCGCATCGGGTAGACGTGCTCCTGGGCGTGCTGGAAGGGGGCTTCGTACAGGGCGGCTTCTTCCTTCACCATTGTCCAGCCGAAGTCCACGATCCACTTGCCGGCGGGGCGCCGGGTGACGGCCATGCCATTCATCCAGGGGGCGAGCACATCGGAGTTGGGGCGGCCGTTGGGGTTAGTGGGCTCCTGGAGCCACTCCCGAGCGAGGTCTCCGGGAACGTCAAACGGCCCACCCTTCGTGTCCCCCATGAAGGCCACGCCCGCGTTCCGGGCGAGCCGCCGTGCCTTCGTCAAATCGACGCCAGCCTCGCCGCGGCGCGCCGTCAGGTCCGTGTAGATCTCGTCCACCCTCTCGCCGTCGAGCCGGCGCTCCGGCGTGAATTCGTCGTCTGCCTGCGAAAAGCACACCAGCGAGACGCGCACGGCCGCACCATCGATCACCCACGGCTCGTCGCTCCACGCGTCGAAGATCGGCCTTCCGCCCGTCGCTCTCTCCAGCGCCCGCCGGTTCGCGCCGCCGCGGATGGAGTTGGTCGCGACCAAGCCGACCCGCTTCGAGGCCCCTCCGCCCAAGTGTTCTCCAGCCTTCACAAACCAGTAGCAGACGAGGTCGGCTTCGCGGGGCACCCGATCCTCGTACGCGCGGAACAGGTTCGTGACGTATTCCTCTCCGAGATTAGTGATGAGCAGCTTGCCGCCCAGGAACGGCGGGTTTCCGATGATGACGTCGGCTTCTGGCCACCCCGGATCGCCACCTTCGGGCGTCAAAATCGCATCTCGGACACTCAATCGTCTCCAGCGGATCGAGGACGGGCTCGCGGGAGCCGGGAAACCCGTTGCGTCGCATCCACTGGATCTCGCCGATCCACACGGAGACGCGCGCCAGTTCCGCGGCATACGCGTTCAACTCGATCCCCTTCACGTTGGCGGGACCGACCGATGGAAAAGCGCGCTGGAGTCCCATCGCCTCGGCTTCCAACTGCACCCGGTGTTCCAGATCGTGCAGGGCGTGGAGCGCCAGGTAGAGGAAGTTGCCCGAGCCGCAGGCCGGGTCGAGCACGGTGAACTTTCGTAGCCGCTCGAGGAACGAGCCGAGCGAGTGCTCAGCCTGTCTGCGGTGCCGCGTCCGCCGCAGCCTTGGATTTCGCGGCATTCGCTCGCTCGAGGCTGCTGGCGATCCCGGCTTTGGCGGTTTCCCACTCGGCCAGCCACGGACGGACGATCAGCGGATCGATGATCCGCATGATCTTGTCCCGATCCGTGTAGTGAGCTCCGAGCTGGGAGCGCTTGTCCGGGTCGAGACCGCGCTCGAACAGCGTACCGAGGATCGAGGGATCGATGTTGGACCAGTCGAGTTCGGACGCTTCCAGCGTCGTCTCGATCTGGTCCTTGTCGAGGGGGAGGGCCGCGTCGTCCTCAAACAGCCCGCCGTTGAACCACTCTACGGTCTCGAAGCCGACGCGGCCCCCGGAAGACATCGCGCCGAACAGGCCGCGCGCCAGCGTCGCGAATGCCTCGGGCTCTTGCCGCGCGTGCTTGAGCATGCGGGTGAACATCTCGCCGGGGAGCAGACCCACGTCTTCGGCGAACATGCAGAACACGAGGCGGTTCACGAAGTGCGCCACCTCATGTGGGGCGTGGCCGTGGTCCCTGAGCGACTGCGCGAGCTGCGCGAACGTTTGCGCGGCGCGTTCCGTCAGCGTCTGGCGGGTCTCGCCCGGCCGTAGCCGCTCGGGATCGGACATCGCCCATTTGAGCTTGTCCCGGACGGCGGCGTCCACGAGATCGTCCAGCCCGAACTCCAGCGTCTTGCTCACGGAGTTCGTCCAGTTCGTCCGGATCCGGAACCGACGCATGTCCGAGACGATCAGGAGCGGCGGGTTCTCAAGCGCGAGCGCGTACTGCCTCAACTGGTCGAAGGCGGCATCGAGGTCGGCGTGCTTCCCCTTGTACTCCCACGCGAAGCAGTGCCGCTTCCACACGTCCGCCCACCCCGCCCCGCCGGAGTCCTTCCGCGCTCCGCGCTCGAAGCAGTAGTGCTCGCCCTTGGGGTCCGCCTCCGCCGGCGTGGGTTTCCCCGAGCAACCGGCACAGGTCGATGAAGTGCTCCTGCGCCGCAGAGCGCTCCTTCAGCTCCGAAGCTTGCCACTTCGCGATGAACTCGTTCGGTGTCACCGTCAGCTTCTCCCCGTTCCGCGAGGCTGGGCCGATCGTCCATCCTGATCGGCGCGATGGCCCCTCAGATCCTGGCCACTCCGCCGGATCGGTCGGCCGGCCGGTTCAGCCTGGACTCGCTGGCGCCGCAAGCGTGAGCGTCTCCGCGCAGTTGCCGCAACTGATGCGGATCGGAACGAGCAACTGGGGGGCTCGATTCGCGGTACCGCAACGTGAGCACCGAACCGTGATCGGTGCCAGCCCAGGCCCCCAAAAACCCCGATCGCGCCGTTCGCCCAAGGGGGATCGGAAAGTACTCGGCAGCCTGGTCCAGAGCCCTTGCGACCTCCACCACCGACGCCTCGAAGAACTCCCGTCCCGGGATTCACGCGGTGTTCCTGCAGCAGTTGATGCGCATGTCCCTCGGCCCGATCACGGTCGGAGACGTGGACCCAGTAGACGAGTTCGAATGGCCTGTACACGGATGTCGAACTGCTGAGCTGGTGCACTCGTACCGCCGGGGAGACCTTCGACTGCCCAATCTTGAACACCGGATCCACGAAGGACGGGTTCCGCGCCGCATAGATCCACCCGACACGCTTGTACTCCCGTCGCCGCTTGTCGAACGACTTCAGCGCCATGATGCTCTGCATGAGGGGGCCGAACTGCGGCATTTGCTGCATCGTCACTCCTCGAGAAGTCGCGTACTGATTAGGCGGCAAATCGACCACCGGCGCTGAGACTACACCTGCGCCTCGGCCTTGACCATCCCGTGTTGTTGGGCTTCGCCGGTCCGAGACAAGGTGAGGTCTCGCGCGCACTCGCACTGGGGTGCATGAGCAGATCCGGGGCGCCATGAGTCGGGCTCAACAAGGAGCAGACTCGGGGATTCGCATCAAGTCGATCCAGGTTGTGTACGGCCTCGCGACACGGGTCGTATGTTCTCTCGAAGCAGATTTGGTCGCTGCCAATTCGGCCTCAACCGCAGAACCAGTGCTCTGGAAGGCCCTAGATGTACGGAAACCTCCGTCCAGCTGAGCGAAGATCTCACCGCAAGCGCCACTTGGCGGCACGTACCGGTTGCACCCGCTGGAGGCGAGGGTCCGATCGACGAGGGCCGCCTGCAGGAAGTCCTGTTCCGGCACGCAGACATCCTGCCGCTCGGTGAGATCGACCCAGCTTACATCGATCCGGTTCCCGTCTGCATGGAACTCGCCACGCGGGCGGGGTCCGCCGATGCGTTGTACCTGACGCCGACCGGGAGGATCATTCTTGCCGAGTTCAAGCTCTGGAGGAACCCGGGCGCGCGGAGGGAGGTGATCGGCCAGATCCTCGACTACGCCCGTGTACTCGCGTCGTGGAGCTACGACGACCTGGAACGAGCGGTCAGGAACCGTACCAAACGGTCGCCATTTGACATCGTTTCCGAAGCGCACGGCGGCCGTGCAAGAGCAGGATTTCGTCGATAACGTCGCCCGCCGGCTCAGGCGCGGCGAGTTCCTGCTCCTGATCATCGGCGACGGGATCCGGGAGGACGTCGAGGACATCGTCTCTTACGTGCAGAAGCACAGCGGCCTTCGCTTCAATCTTGCGCTCGTCGAGGCCGCCGTTTTTCGTCGTGCGGACGGAGAAGACCTGATCATCCAGCCACGAGTCCTGGCGCGGACCGAACTCCTCCCCGCACGGTCCTCATTCGCAAGACGATTCTGGAGGAGCCGGACGACCACCCGATTGAAGAGCATGAACCATCCCCGATTGAGGACGAGAACGAGCGATTCTGGAGGGCGGTGCTGAGAGAGTTCGCCTTTGACGATCCTGAGCCCGAGGTGCCTCAACTTTCGGAAGACCCAAGCGTCTACGTGTTGGTCGAAGGATCAGGGTTTGGAGGCTGGGGCATCTCGTTCGGCGCCCAGGTGAAACGCAACCAATCCAGTATCGCATGCTACCTGACACGGCGGGCCGGCTTCCCGGAGTGCGAGAGAGCCTACGATGAAATCGTCAGCGCCGTGAGCGAAGACGAGGAGTTGGGAGACAGACTCGACGGATGGGCGCAGTGGGCCACCTCCGGCGGTCAGCCGCGGCTGGGGTTCCAACGCAACACGGAGTTCGTGAAGGGGACGGCGATCCGCGATTTTGACGAAGCCGTCGAGTGGATGCGTGAACACTTCAATCGCCTTGTGAGCACGCTGCACTCTGAATGTCGGCGGAGGCTGCACGGGAGGCGCTGAGCTCGTGGCGAAGCTGCGGGAGAGTCCGCGTCGGGGGCGAGGCGCCCTGCGGCAAGGGACGACACGGGATCCGACGCAATCGACTTACTTCGCCCTGTTGAGACAGTCCGCAGAACGTCTTGGGACAACTGGACGGGCCGCGACCGCTGGCGCGGTCATCGGATGGGCATGCCAAACTGCGGCACGTTGACCGGGCCGAGGGCGCCCAGATTTCGCTACGACCGCCTTCGGCGGCCCGCGTAATCCGGGGGCGACTTGGCAGACCAGGGGTCTTAACAGTACGCCCGGCCAACATGACCAGGCGGGCCGAATCGGGGCGCCCGGATTTGAACCGGGGACCTCTGCGTCCCGAACGCAGCGCTCTACCGGACTGAGCCACGCCCCGAGGGTACGGCGGAGTTCCCGCGCGCCTGGCGCGGGGCCGGGCTCGCGCTCGCTAATGGGGTCGGCGAGTCGGCAACAAGAGCGGGTGACCGGATTCGAACCGGCGACCTCAACCTTGGCAAGGTTGCGCTCTACCAGCTGAGCTACACCCGCGGATACTCCATCCTCAAAAAAAAGAGCCACCGGTCGGATTTGAACCGACGACCGCCGCATTACGAATGCGGTGCTCTACCCCTGAGCTACGGTGGCGAGCCGTCCCCCGCTACCCGAGCAGCCCGTGGCGAAAGCTCCGCTGCATTCGAGCGGCAATGTATCTTGGCTGACACGCTAACGCTCTGCGTTGCTTCTCGGTCACATAGCGCTGCTATGCTCCCTCGTCGCGCCTTGTCAGGTGCGACGGCAGTGGAGCCGGCGGGACTCGAACCCGCGACCTCTTGAGTGCGATTCAAGCGCTCTCCCAGACTGAGCTACGGCCCCTCGTTCGACACGTTGTTTGGGAACGGGGCTGACGGGATTCGAACCCGCGACCTCCGGTGTGACAGACCGGCACTCTAACCAGGCTGAGCTACAGCCCCCTGTAGCGGCGTTCCGATGGGGCCTACTGGACTCGAACCAGTGACCTCTACGATGTCAACGTAGCGCTCTAGCCATCTGAGCTAAGGCCCCGCCGAAAGACAAGACGAGCGGACCCCGGGGGGGAGCCCGCTCGGACGCTACATGCTAAAGGAACGGCCCGAATCGGTCAACCTTTGCGGGTGCCTCGGCGGGCGCCGGATCGGCGGTCCCCGGCGACGGTTGCATCCACCGGAACGGGCTTTACCTTGTTCGCGTCCCGCGCCCCCGACGCGGGGGGCCAGCCGGGTGACTCACATCGTCGATTCCCCCTCAGAGAGGCGGATGAAGATAAGCTCTCGCGCGGCCGCGGCCGTCGTTGCCGTGGCCCTCGGCGCCACCGCGATGGCGCTGTACCGGCCTTCAACCGGCGAACTCGAGATCGCAACCGCGAGCCTCGACCCGTCTTCTTTCCTGCACCTTCAGGAGAGTGCGGGAGGAGGGTCGGCCGACCCTCAGGCGGCGGGCGAGGGCGAGACTGCCGCGGCGTCCACCCAGTACGCGGATGAGCAGGATCTCGCGACCATGCCTCCGCAGTGGCGCGCGATCTACGACCACGAGAACGCGAGCCGCGGACCCGAGCAGCCGATCCCCTTCAACCACCGCTTCCACGTCACGGACCTGCAGATCGACTGCATGTACTGCCACGTGGGTACGGAGCGGTCGGTTTCCGGGATCGTGCCGTCGCTCGCGGTCTGCATGGGCTGCCACCGCGTCGCGGGGAACGGACTGCCTCCGGTCGAGGAGCTGCGCGCCTACGAGACGCGCGGCGAGCCCGTGGAGTGGGAGTGGGTGTACAAGCTGCCGGAATTCGTACAGTTCAGCCACAAGGCGCACCTGCGCAACCTGGAATGCCAGGACTGTCACGGTCCGGTCGAGGAGATGGATCGGGTGTACCAGTGGGCGTCTTTGACGATGGGCTGGTGTCTCGAGTGCCACCGACAGCCCCCGTCCGAGAGCGACGTCGCGACCGACCACACGTTGTCGCGCGACAACCCGCCGCCGCGGGCTCCGGCGCCTCGCCAGCCGGAGGGATTCTACCCGCGAGACATCGACACCGACTACGGCGAGACGCGGGCCCCCACGGATTGTGCGGCATGTCACTACTGAACGGCGGCTGCGGTTGCGGTGGATCCTGTTCCGGCGGCGCACCGCGGACGGAGCCTGACCCGGTGAACGAGGTCAGCGAGAACGGGACCTCGCGGCGACGGTTCCTCCAGGTCCTCGGGGCGTCGGGCGCCGGCGCGGCCACGATGGCGGCGTGCGGTCCGCCGAACTTCGCGGACAAGCTCATTCCCCACCTCGTGGAAGAAGAAGGGATCACCCCCGGCGTCTCCGACACGTACGCCACGGTCCTGCCCGATGCGGGTCCGGAGCCGGTGCCCGTACACGCGCAGGTGCGCGACGGGCGAGTCCTCGGCCTGAGCCCAAATGGCCGGTTCGGCGGCGGCACGAGCGGGCTCTCGTCGCTCACGCATTCGACGCTCCAGGATCTCTACGATCCGGATCGGGTGAGCCAGCCGCTACAGCGCAATCCGTCGACCGAGGAAGGGGCCCCTCCGTTCCAGTTCGCGAGCTGGGAGGATGCGACGGCCGCGCTCACGGACGCGGTGCGGGTCGGCAGCGCCGTGCTGCTCACCGGTCGGGTCACGGGCACGACGGGCCGATTCATTGCCGACTGGGCACGCGTGATGGGCGTCGAGCACGTCGCGTGGGAGCCGTTCTCCAACCGGGCGCTGGCGGCCGGCACGTCGGACGTGAGCGGCGGAGCGGGCATGCCGCGCTTCGACCTGTCCGGGGCCGACCGGATCGCCTGCTTCGGGGCCGACTTCCTCGGCACGTGGCTCGCTCCCACGCAGCTGGCGGCGGGGTTCGCCGCCGCGCGGGATATCGAGGCCCACCACCACGCGAAGTTCACCTTCGTCGGCCCGCGCCTGTCGCTTACGGGCGCCAACGCGGACGAGTGGATCGAGGCGCGTGGCGGGACCGAGGGCGCCGTGGCGCTCGCGGTGGCCGGAGTGGTCGCCGCCCAGCGGGGCACGGCGCTCCCGGCCGGACTGCCGGACGTATCGCCGGAGTCGGTCGCGGACGCCGCGGGCGTATCGGCCGAAGCGATTCGCGCGCTCGGTGAGGAGTTGGCGGCCGCGGAGAACGCGGTCGCGATCCCGCCCGGGCTCGAGTCGCAGGGCGCGGACGCACGGCAGGCACACGCGGCGGTCGCGGCGCTGAACGAACTGCTCGGAGCGGTCGGCCGCTCGGTCTTCCCGGGCCGCGGCGCCCCGGAGGGCACGACGGCCGGGTTCGGCGACATGCAGGCCCTGATCGGGCGCATGCAGGCCGGCCAGGTGCGGACGCTGATCGTGGCAGGCGGCAATCCCGCCTACTCGCTCCCCGCGGCGGCCGGGTTCGCGGCGGCGATGGCGAACGTGGCGAACACGGTCGCGATCGGACCGCATCTCGACGAGACGGCCTCGGCCTGCGGCTGGGTACTTCCGAGCCACCACGCTCTCGAGTCGTGGTGCGATGCCGAACTCGCGGGCGGCGCGATGGCACTGGGGCAGCCCCTCATGCACCCCGTGTTCGACACCCGTCAGCGCGAGGACCTGCTGCTTCATGTGGCGAACGCCGCGGGTCAGAGCGGCGCCTTCAGCGCGGCCGACTACGCGACGGTGCTCAGGAACGCCTGGACCGTGCGGCTCGGCGGCGACGACGCATGGCTGGACGCGCTCCGGCGCGGAGGCGCGACTGCAGCGGCGTGGGCGGCGGGCGGCGGGGCGGACGGCGGCGCTGGGGACGGCGAGATGGCTGCCCCGATGAACGGGGCCGGCGACCAGGGTGGATTCAGCTTCCCATCGGCGTCCTCGGGCACGCAGCTCGTCGTCTACCCGACGGCCCAGTTCTACGACGGCCGCGGGGCGAACCGCTCGTGGATGCAGGAGCAGCCCGACGCCATCACCAAGGCCGTGTGGAATTCGTGGGTGGAGATGCACCCCGACATGGCCGACGAACTCGGCGTGAAGCGAGGCGATCTCGTCCGCATCGAGTCCGGCCAGGGCGCGATCGAGGCGCCGGTCTACGTGTACCGCGGCATCCGCCCGGATACGGTCGCGATCCCGCTGGGGCAGGGCCACACGGAGTACGGCCGCCACGCGCGCGGCCGAGGCGTGAACCCGCTCGACCTGCTCGCCCCGGAGGCTGATTCCGGCTCGGGGGCGCTTGCCTACGCGGGGACCGCGGTCACCGTCACGGCGACCGGCGAACGAGGCCGACTCGTCGTCACGCAGGGGTCCACCGACGACTTCGACCGTGAGATCGTTCACGCGATGAACGTGGACGACGCGCTGCACGAGATCGAGGCACATGAGATCGATCTCGTCGAAATGGTCGAGGCCGCGTGGGACTCCGATCCCAACAGCCCGTACCGCTGGGGCATGGTCATCGACCTCAACGCCTGCACCGGCTGCGGCGCCTGCGTCACGGCCTGCTACTCCGAGAACAACATCCCCACCGTCGGCGAGGACCAGGCGAACCTCAGGCGGGAGATGTCGTGGATGCGGATCCACCGCTTCGAGGAAGAGACGGACGACGGCGGGTTCCAGACGGTCCAGCAGCCGATGCTCTGCCAGCACTGCGGCGACGCGCCGTGCGAGCCGGTGTGTCCGGTCTACGCGACGTACCACAGCCCCGAGGGGCTCAACGTCCAGGTCTACAACCGCTGCGTCGGCACGCGGTACTGCGCGAACAACTGCCCCTACAAGGTGCGGCGCTTCAACTGGTTCAACTACGACGCGCCCGGCCGCGGAGACGACCGGGCCTTCCCCTGGCCCCTGAACCTCCAGCTCAACCCGGACATCACGGTTCGCGAGGTGGGGGTGATGGAGAAGTGCACGATGTGTGTGCACCGCATCAACAAGTCGAAGATCGACGCCAAGGAGGAGGGGCGGACGCTGATGGACGGCGAGGTGGTCACCGCCTGCCAGGCCAGCTGCCCAAGCAACGCGATCACCTTCGGCAACCTCAAGGATCCGGGCAGCGAGGTCTCCCGCAAGGCGAAGAGCGCCCGCGGCTACCACGCGCTCGGAGAGCTCGGGGTTCGACCCGCGATCACCTACCTCGAGGACGTGACGCACCAGCACATGGCGGGCGGGCACGGTGAGCCGGCCGCCGGTGAAGGCGAAGAGGCGCACTGATGGCCACCGTCGAGGCGAAGGTGCCCGCCCACCCGACGCTGGCCGACGCGAACCGAGACATCACGCGTCCGATCTCGCGGCCCGACAAGCGCTTCTTCCTCGTACTCGGCGTCGCCGGCGCGGGGCTGGCGCTCATGTTCGGGGCCTGGTTCTACCAGATCGGCGCGGGCATCGGGGTCGCCGGGATCACGCACCCCGTCTTCTGGGGCGTGTACATCACGACCTTCGTGTTCTGGGTCGGGATCGCCCACTCCGGGACGCTGATCTCGGCCATCCTCTACCTCTTCCGCTCCGGCTGGCGCACGACGATCAACCGTACCGCGGAGGCGATGACCATCTTCGCGGTGATGACGGCGGGACTCTTCCCCCTCATCCATCTGGGTCGCGTCTGGTACTTCTACTACCTCATGCCGTACCCGTCGCAGCGGCAGATCTGGCCGGACTTCCGATCTCCGCTCGTGATGGACGTGTTCGCGGTCTCCACCTACCTCACGATCTCCGCCCTGTTCTGGTACACGGGCCTCATCCCCGATTTCGCGGTCCTGCGGGACCGGGCGAAGGGGTGGGCGCACAAGATCTACGGCGCGTTCTCACTGGGGTGGCAGGGAACGGTGAGCGAGTGGCGGCACTACCGCCGCATCTACCTCTACATGGCCGGGATCGCGACGCCGCTGGTGCTGTCGGTGCACTCCGTGGTCTCGTGGGACTTCGCGCTCGCGATCGTGCCGGGCTGGCACTCGACGATCTTCGCCCCGTACTTCGTGGCCGGGGCGATCTTCAGCGGCGTCGCCCTCGTGATCACGATCATGATCCCGCTCAGGTGGGCGTTCGGGCTCGAGGCCTACATCACCGAGAAGCACTTCGAGAACATGGCGAAGCTGGTCCTCCTGACGTCGCTCATCGTCGGATTCTCCTACGGGACGGAGTTCTTCCTCGCCTACTATTCGGCCGATCCGATCGAGATCGAGAGCTTCCGCTACCGGGCGCTCGGGGACTACGCGCTTCCCTTCTGGGTCATGGTGTTCTGCAACGTGGTGGTGCCGCAGGCGCTGTGGTTCAAGAAGATTCGGACGAGGCTGCCGGCCCTGTTCGCGCTCACGATCTTCGTCAACATCGGAATGTGGTACGAGCGCTTCGTCATCATCGTGGCCTCGCTCGCCCATGAATTCGAACCGGGGGGATGGGGGATCTACGTGCCGAGTTGGGTCGAGTTGTCGATTCTCGTCGGCAGCTTCTGCTGGTTCTTCTTCTGGTTCCTGCTCTTCTCGCGCAGCCTGCCGGTGATTTCGATCGCGGAAGTGAAGGAGCATCTCGCGCACGAGCACGGGAACGGTCACGGGGACGACCATGAGTAGCGGCGTCCTCGGGCAGTACGACACGCTGCCCGGCACGCTCGACGCGATCGCGCGGCTGCGGGATGCGGGGCACCGCAACATCGAGGTGTTCTCGCCGATCCCGTCGCCGGAGATCGAGGAGGCGATGGACATCCACTCCTCGCCGGTGCGCGTGTGGGCACTGACGGGCGCGATCACGGGCTGCATGCTCGGGGTACTGCTCACGGCGGGCACGTCGCTGGCCTATCCGCTCGTCACGCAGGGCAAGCCGCTCGTGTCGCTGCCTCCGTTCGTCGTGTTCATGTTCGAGCTCACGGTTCTGCTCACGGGGATCTTCGGACTCGTCGCATTGCTCGTGCATACGAGGCGGCCGGTGATCAAGCTGGACCCGGCATATCGCACCTCCTTCTCGGTCGACCGCTGGGGCATCTTCGTCCCTGCCGAGGGCGAGGGCCGCGCCGCCGCCGAGGCGCTGGTGCGGGACACCGCCGCGGTCGACGTGGAGGTGCAGGAATGACCGCCCGGGCGGCCGCGGCCGTGCTGCTGACCGCTCTCGCGGCCGGCGCGTGCGATGACCAGATCAAGCACATCGAGCAGCGGACGCCGCTGTTCAGCACCATGTCCTGGCAGCCCTCCATCGAAGCCTTCGAGGAGCGCGCCCGGATGCCGGTGCCCGGCACGATGCCGATCGATGGTGAGCGCACCTACGATCTTCTGGCGGCCGACAGCATGCTCTCGAGCCCGATCGCGGGCACCGGGGCCGACCTGGCCCGGGGAGAAGAACTGTTCGGCCAGTTCTGCACCCCCTGCCACGGTCCGGCCGGTGCGGGCGACGGCTCCGTGGTCGGATTGAACCGGATCCCCGACATCCCGCTCCTCAACATCCGCGGCGAACTCACTCGCGGCTACACGGACGGATACATCTGGGGCCTGATCACGAACGGGCGGGGGCTGATGCCGGCCTATCCCCGCATCCCGGCCGAGGATCGCTGGGTTCTCGTCGCCCATGTGCGGCGCCTGCAGGCCGAGGCGATGGCTGAAGAAGCGGCGGCCGAAGAAGCCGCAGCGGCCGCGGCGGCCGCGGCGGAAGCCGAAGCCGCGGCGGACTCGGCGACGGAGACCCCGGGGACGGGAGGCGGCCGGTGAGCGGCGACCGTCCGACGCTCGCCACGAGCGATGCGCTGAAGACGATCGGCGGCCGGATTCCAATGACGTGGCTGATGGTGTGGGGGGGCGCCATCGCGGTCGGCGCGGTCGGGTTCGTGACGACGGTCGGCGGCGACGCGCAGCGGGCCTGGATGAGCGTCTGGTCGAACTTCCTGTTCTGGACCGCGATCTCGATGGCGGGAATCGTGTTCGGCGCCGTGCTCCAGGTCGCGAAAGGGCATTGGGGGAAGAGCTTCCGGAGGCTGGCCGAGGCGGCGGGGGCGTTTCTTCCCGTTTCGTTCGCGCTCTTCTTCACGCTGCGCCTCGGCGCCGAGCACATCTTCCCCTGGCTCGGGCCCGTGGAGACGGAACATCTGAACCGCGACTGGCTCACGCTCGACGGGGTCTTCCTGCGAAACGGGGTCCTGATCGCGCTGCTCTACGCCTTCGGCTTTCTGTGGCTCTTCTATTCGATCCGGGCCGACGCCCCGCTGGTCGCCGGCGAACATCGGGGCTGGCGCAAGACGGTCGTCTCTCTCTTCGCGCGCGGCTGGCGAGGGGACGAGGAAGAGGTCACACGCTGCCGGAACCGGATCGGACGTCTGTCGGCTGCGCTGATCCTGAGTTGGGCGATCGTCTTCTCGCTGCTCGCGTTCGACTTCGGAATGTCGCTCACGCCGGGGTTCGTGAGCATGGTGTGGGGCCCGTACTACTTCATCGGCGGCTGGCTCGGTCTGCTCGCGCTCGTCGCGATCATGGCCCACCGCTACAACGGGCGCTTCGATGGACTCCGCCTGTGGGGGAAGTGGGACTTTCACGACCTCGGAAAGCTGACCTTCGCCTTCGTCGCCTTCTGGACCTACCTCTGGTTCGCCCAGTACCTCGTGATCTGGTACGGCAACATCCCGCGCGAGACGAATTTCTTCATGCCGCGTTCGACCGGTGCGTTCGGTTTCATGTTCTGGCTCCAGATGGTCCTCATCTTCGTACTTCCCTTCCCCTTCCTCCTGGGCCGAAGCCCGAAGATGAGTTCCCGATGGCTCGCCTTCGTCGGCCTGATTATCCTGGCCGGCTTCTGGGTCGAGCGCTGGAACATGGTGGCCCCGTCGATCTGGCACGGAGAGGGGCTGCCGCTCGGCGCTCCGGAGGCGATGATCTCGGTCGGATTCCTCGGCCTGTTCGCGCTCGCGTACAGCGCGTATTCGACCACCTTCCCGAAGGTTCCACTGCGCGAGACGATCGCGGTCGGGAGCCCCGGACGCGGGCCGTAAGCCGCGAGGGGTGCCCCGGTCGACCTCCGGCGCATATTCTCAAGAGTCGTAGCATGACGTGACGGCGCCAGTCATGCCGGCCGGGTGCGACCTCGCGCCGCGAAGTTTCTGACCAAGGCGAGTTGGATGGAGCTTTCCGAGAATTACGAGCAGTTGTTGCAGCGGACGAACGCGACGGTCGAGAAGTACCGTGAGGGGGCCGACGAGCTGAGAGCGAAGCTCCGGAAGGCCCGGGCCGGCCGTAAGGTCCAGATCATGGCCATGATCGACCGGCTGGAACGCAAGTACGACGGTGCGAAGACCCGGTTGGAGGAGCTCTCCGATTCCGAGGACGACGGGAACAACCGGGCCCTCGGCGCCCTCCACCAGAAGGTGGTCTCCGAACTCTCGGACATGAAGCGGACGATCCAGACCCGGATCCGCTGACCCCGGCGCGCCTCAGCATCCCCGAAGCGAGCCGCGCGATGACAGTATTGCGACCTGTTGCAGATCGTACTACCGTCTCCGCATGAATTCACTTTCCGTCAAGCTGCCCGCCGAGATGGATGCGGCCCTTACGAGGGAGGCGCGGCGGCGTCACGTCAGCCGCTCGGCCCTGGTCCGCGAACTCCTCGGTGGAGCACTCGATTGCGACTCCGGCCCAGAGTCTCCGAGTTGCCTCGAACTTGCGGGTGATCTGGCCGGCTGCTTCGACAGCGGCCGTTCCGATGCGGCGACCGACCGGCTCCTGCTCGAAGAGGCCACGCTCCTCGACGCTGACTACGTTGCCGCCGACCGTAGTCGTTGACACGGGCCCCATCGTCGCGTTCCTCGACCGTCGCGAGGCTCGTCACGATTGGGCGCGACGCCAGTTCGACACGCTGAAGGCGCCGCTCCTCACCTGCGAAGCCGTGCTTTCCGAGAGTTCGTTCATCCTCCGGCGCCTGGGTGCCGACCCGAGCCTGCCCGTGAAGCTCATCGAGCGAGGCGTTCTGCGAATCGCGCGGCTATTCGATTCCACTGGTGATGTCGTCGCCGTGGGCCGCCTCATGCGCCGGTACGCGGACGTTCCAATGTCGTTTGCCGACGCCTGCCTCGTACGGATCGTCGAGTCCACGGAGCACGCTTCGGTCATGACGCTCGACTCCGACTTCCACATCTACCGGCAGAGTCGGCGTCGAGTCATTCCGCTACTCGTCCCGGGGGAGTCGTGAGGGAGCTCGACACGATGTTTCTCCGGCGTTGTATCGACACTCTCGAACGCGCGCTCGTCCGTGCGCCAGAGGACATCGAGGACATCCGAACGCTGGCTGGAACAGGGCGGCAAGCTGCGGCTCGCCGCCTTCTTGCCAGCAACCGCTCGTGTTCAAGGACCTCTTCCGGCACGCCGCCAGACACGGTCTCGTCCGTGTGGAGGCCGCCGAACGCTGGCTGCTGTACCGGGACAACCGCAACCGAACCGCGCACGACTACGGCAAGGACTTCGCCGAGGCGACGCTGCGGCTGCTGCCTGGCTTTATCGTGGACGCCCGGGCGCTCGCAGACGCCATCGAGGAAGCGGGGGATGGCTGACCGGCTGCACCTCGGGAGCCGGCACCGGACGGTGATCGAGGCCCTGCTGCGCGAACACTTGCCCGACGTGGAAGTCTGGGCCTACGGCAGCCGCGTCACAGGGCGGAGTCACGAGGGCAGCGACCTCGACCTGGTGCTACGCGGCCCGAATCTCCAAGAGATACCGATCAGCCGTTTCGCAGACTTCGTCGAAGCACTGCGGGACTCCGCAATCCCCTTCCTCGTCGAGGTACACGACTGGGCCCGCCTGCCGGAGCGCTTCCACGGCGAGATCGAACGCGACCATGTGGTTGTGCTGGAACAGTAATGAACCGGCAGCGGCCCATCCGACAACGAATGCCGGTCAACTCCTGGCTCAGCTGCCTGAGTTTGGCGCGCGCTTCGGGGTCGTAAGCCTGGGCGTTGCCGTTGGCGGGGCTGAGGCCGCTGAAGTACTGCCCGCTCTCGAAGTCGTCGGAGTCGACCACCTGCATCACCGCATCGGCACCTTCGGCAATGGTGGAGCGCGGTGTCGCGCCCGCCCGCCGTACCATCTCGGTGGGCATGTATGTAGCCGGATGGAGCGAGCCGACCACAATGCCGCTACCGTCCAGCTCTTCGGCCAGATCGAGGGTGAACATGACCTGCGCGAGCTTGCTCTGGGCGTAGGCACGACGCCCGCTGAAGTTCTTCTCGATCATCACGTCGTCGAAGTCGATCGGGGTCTGCGCACCGGACGACACGTTCACGATGCGGGACGGCGCGCTGGTGAGGAGGCGCGGCATGAGCATGTGCGTGAGCAGAAAGGTGGAGAGGTAGTTCACCTGGAAGCGGTACTCGTGCCCGTCCTCGGTGACCCACCGCTCGTCCGGGGCCGAGCCGAAACCTGCATTGTTGATGAGGATATCCAGCCGGTCGTAGTCGGCCAGCAGCGTCTCGGCGAACTGCCGGACCTCCTTCATCGACGCCAGATCGGCGCGGTAGAAGCGGGCGCTCCCGGGTCCCGTCGCATTGATGGCGTCCACCACCTCCGCCCCCCGTTCCTCGTCGCGCCCGTGCACGATGACGTGATCGCCCCGCGCGCCCAGCCGCAGGGCGAGCTCTCGCCCGAGCCCGGAGGTCGATCCGGTGACGAGGGCCACCTTCTGTCCGGGTTCGGGCAAGGGGGTCGCCTGGGCCAGTAGCTCGGTGGTGGAGGCGGGCCAGGCTGCCATGAAGGCGGCGAGGGCCAGCGCGACCGCTGGGACGGGGTTCCTGGGTGCGGTGTTCATGGTGGGCCGACTCCCCTTCGTGTATGGTTTCATAAGGGTTCTGCGGACCGCGGCAGCGTGTCAACTTCGACATCGGCCGCGGCGGCGGCGCGGGGCAGCGCGGCCCGCGCCTCGAGCTCCTTGATCGCACTCGAGATCGCCTGACCCGTGGGGTTTCGCGCGCCGGTGCTCCTGAGGACTTCGCGGAGCCGGGGCAGCGCTTCCACGGCGTTGATCTCCGCGAGCGCGTTCGCCGCGTGCGTGCCGGAGACCCCCTCGAGCGCTTCGCCGAGCGCCTCGATGACCTGCGCCCTGTATTCGCCGTCGTACGCCTTGAGACGACCGAAGTCGCCGCCGAACGCCCCGGCCACGATGTCGACCAACTCCCCTTCGCCCAGGTTCCTCAACGCATCCGCGACCCTGTCGCCCACGCGTGCGCCGTCGGCCTCTCGCCTGTCGCCTAGAAGACGGATGAGGGGGCCGGCCGCCGTCCGGTCCTGAATCCGGGCGAGTGCTTCGATGGCCCGGGCCGCGAGCAAGGGGTCCTCGTCCCCGAGAACGGACGCGAGGGCCGGAACGGCTGCGGGGTCCCCCAGCCGTCCGAGTGCGGCGGCGGCGTCGCGACGCGGTCCATCGCCTTCCCAGAGGATGTACTTGTCCTTGATCCGGCCCGCGGGCGCACGCAGGCGCCGGATGTGGATCCGGACATCGTCCTCATACTCCTTTCCTTCGTGACAGACCTGCTGCAGGACCTCGGCGAAGAGGTCGAACAGGGTCCGGAGCTGCGCGAGATCCTTGATGGTCCCGGTCGATCGGAAGTGGAGTTCGTCCACCCCGGCGGGGAACTTGCCGAACAACCCGTCGTGCCCCTTTACGGACAGGTGAATCTTCGGCTGGGCATCAATGAGATGACGGATCTTCCTGTTGTCGAAGAGCCGCCGCACGCGCCGCGCCGCATTGCTCTTGATCACGAAGTCCCGATCGAAGCGAGTGTGGCCGACCTCGATATCCTCCATGCCCAGCGCCTTCCCCAGCTCGCTGAACAAGCCCGCCCGGTAGATCTCGAACCTGAAGCCTTCCGGATTGAAATACGGAGCGCGAAGCCTCGTGAAGGTCTGGTGCGTGTTGCCGGTGCTCTGCGTGTACGTGTCGAGCGTGATGATCCAGTCGTCGGTACGAGCCTGGACGGCAGATTGGGTCAACAGGCCTCCTTCGTGGAACTGCCCACCCACGTCTCCGGAGAGCTGACGCCAGATCTCATCACGACTCGGCCCGAACAGGGCTTTGAGCAAGCTCATCGCAGTCGTACCACCGGGTGCCTGACCCTCAGGTCGGTCTTCCGGTGCAGGTCGTGAACGGTTACACACAGCCAGCGGTTCTCGTCCACCGAGTAGGTTACGCGCAGCCGGGGTGCCGTTCCTCGGCCGGCAGGGTTGAGAGGCAGCGCCGGGTCAGCCTCGTTGAGGCACAGGCAGAAGGCCCGTTCGCCCGCGGTCCCGGGCACGAAATAGCGGGAGCCGTTGGCCCGCTCGGTCCAGTCGACCGGACGCCCGGCGACGCGCCCGACCTCGCAGATGAAGAGGTTGATCTGTTGCTGGCCATCGAAGCCGGGGGCGTAGTAGCGCGTCACGAAGTTGTCGACCGTCGGGAAACTCGTTCCACCGGGGATGAGCAGCTCGTACTCGGCCTCCTTGTCGTCGTCCGGCAAGACGCGAAGCGCATAGTCGTGGTAGATGAAATCCTCGACGTGCGCGCCACCCGCAAAGATGCACGCACCCCGAGCTACGCTCGCGAAGGGAAGCCACTCCCGTACCTTCTCCCGGCCGAGCACGTCGCCCACGACGTTGCGCACTTCCGGAAGGAGGGTGGACCCACCCTCGAGGATCACATCGTCGATGTCGTCAGCGGGTACGCCATGCCGGGTCCGCAGCTCGGTGAGCAAGGCGCCCAGGAGCTCCCGCATCCGCGCGTACAGGCCGTTCTCGGCGAGAATGTCGCTCAAGACCTTGTAGTCCAGCTTCCCGTATGATTCGTTGCGGAAGGTGAGGTCGCCCTCGCTCCCCGCGCTCGCGAGCAGCTTCACGCGCTCGGCCTCCCATCGGAGCGCGACCTCCCATTCGGGCCAATCGTGCAGGGCCGTCGGGACGAACCGCTCCAGAATCCAGCGGTCGACGTCGTCGCCGCCGAGTTCCACGGCCTGTTTCGCCAGCACCTCCGCCCGGCCGGTCTCCACCGTCCGCGCGCCGTGGGTCCTGACGACGGCGGCCTCCATCGATCCACCGCCAAAATCGAAGGCTACGAGCGTGGTGGGGCGTCCGACATCCACGCCGTAGCCGAGCGCGGCCGCGACGGGCTCGTCGAGCGTGCGGAACACGATCCGGGTTGGCTTCCCCCGGAGGCGCGCCCACATGCGCTCCCACCAGCCACGGTGCTTCAGACTCCGGATGATCGCCTGCAGCTCGGCCCGGTACGTCTCGTAGAAACCGCTCGGCGTGGCGATGGTGACGTCGGTGATGTCTTCGCCGAATCGCCCCTCGAGGACGCTGATGACCTCCCGGAGGAAAAGCGAAGCGACATCCTGAGCGGTGAAGATCCTCCCGTCCGCGCGCGCCATGGCCCGACCGCCCTCCGTGCCGAGGTAGCGCTTGAAGCCGCGCGCGAAGCCCGTGGCCTGTCCGTCCCAGTTATAGGTAACGGCCTGCTGCCCGATCAGGACGTGCTCACCGTCCCGGTCCATGACGCATACGCATGACGGCATGACCGGTGTCTGCGTGAGGGGCTCGATTTTCGCGAGGTCCGGCAGGTTCACGATGTGGGGCCGGCCGGACCGGTCTTCGCAGATGGTCGTGTTGGACGTGCCGAGGTCGATGGCCCAGTGGGTCGTCATGCCACGACCTTGCGCCGACCCGGCGGTGCGCTGACATCGACAACGAGAACCGTGATGGTGCGACGCTGTTCCCGTGGAATGCGGTCGATCAACCTGTCCCGAAGTTCATCCGATGACTCCGGACGGGTGCCTGCGGGGGGTGCTCTTTTCAAGTGGTCGGCGCCGAACCAGAAGACCAGGTAGATCCCGTAGCCGCCCGACCTCGGGTCACGCGTGTACCTGGCGATCAGCTGCTCTTCGATGGCACTCCAGAGATCCCTGCTGTCCGTCTTCTTGACTTCCACGACCACGGCATGGACGCCGTGGACCGCAATGATGTCCGACCGATTGTCCTCCGCATGGTGTCCTTCCGGCTGGGCATCGACATCGTGCGCGTCCAGCAGGAGTTGGAGATCCGAGAGCAGGGCGTCCCGGCAGGGATCCTCGGGCTTGGGCTTGTCGACCTCCCTGCCTCTTGGATCGTCCGGGTCGGTGTGCCAATACTGCTGCCAGGTATCGGTATTCCCGTCGCGGATTCTCGTGGCCAGTTTCACCAGCTTGTCGGAGACCAGCGCCGATAGGTCGGCCGCGCTGGTCGGCGGACCGCCACAAAGCGCATCCCGTATCTGACGTACGGTGGGAGCCTCATAGGTCGAAATCCGGTGCTTTGCCGCCTGCTCGTCACGAGCCCGAAGGAGCATCGCGTGCCAATTCTTCAGAGTCGGGTCGTCCGCGAGGTCGGAAAGGGCGGCGATCGCCTCCTCTTCCACTCGGCCCGCCAAGGTCTTGACCCAGGCGTTCATGAGAGGGTCCACCTTCAGCTCGGTGGCAAAGCTGCCGCTGGCCATGAACTGGGCGGAGGAGTCACGCAGATCGTCCCATGGCAAACGCAACTCTCGCCCCACGACCTGAATGAGCGCAAGCAGGTCGGCGGTTGACCAGTCCTGGTTAGGCAGGGGCTGTCTGTCCTGAACCAGGAAATCGACAAGATGACGGATCCGTCGCGTCTTCCGGCCCTTGGACACGAAATCGAAGAGTCTCGGAAAGCACGCTTTGGGCTCAACAAACAGGCCTGCACCGAGCCAGTGCGCCTGCTGGGCCACATCCATCCCCTTGCGACGCAACCTGCGCCGGACCAGCCGGCCCAGCTCATCCCGGGGCATGAATCTTAGGGCAGCCCACAGGATCGGGCGAAGCGCCTCTATCTGGGGCTCGGTGCAGCTGCTGGCGAACGGACTGAACATCCTCGGCACGGCGAGCGGCGCCACCAGCTCGTATTCCGCCTTTGTCGCCAGGTCGTACAGGTGCTGATCGGGGAACTCCTTCGCGCGGACGCGCGCACCGTGCACGGCGGCGAAGGCGTCGGCGACGGTCTGCGGGTGGGTTTCGAGAGCCTGGAGGAACCAGCCAGGCCGAGTATCCTCCGACCGGCTGAAGAGCCTAGGGGTCGGATGGCGTCTGGTGGGCAGGCCGGAGAGCAGATAGAAGCCCAGGGTCCGGCGGAGGGCTCCTTCGTTCAAACGCTGAAGCGGATCCTCACCCGCACGCTCGTCCTCGGCCAGGCCGGCCAGGAACGGGAGGGAAAAAAACGACGTCAGGCCCTGTTCGTGAAACCGAATGATTCTGTCCAGACCCGGAAGATCCGTTCGGCCCGCGAGGCCGCGGAATCCCCGGATCACAGCTTCGGGGAGATCCTGGTCGGACGCGCGGCTGGAGGCAAGATGGCGCCCCAGCTCCTCGCAAGGCTGATCGGGACCGCCTTGCTCCACGCCATTCCAGTAGACGCGTCCCAAGTCGTGAAACCGTCCTGACGGTGTCTGACCCGCCTCGACGGCAGCAAGCTCTTCGCGGATGGACGCGAGATACGCTTGGCGCCGCTCCCGGACCTCCCGGTATCGCGGGGACTCGCGTAGCTCAGCTTCATGTGCAGCGTACTTGGCCTCTGCCGTAAGGCGCTTCTCGTGCCACTCCCGCAGCAGCGGAGTGCCCTGTACAGCAGCCACGACGGCATCGTCGGATACCGGTGGTCCCCATTCCCTTCGTCGCGTCACCGCCCAGCATGCGAGCTCGATGGCAGCAGGCGGATTCGTCCTCGCCAAGGCGACCGCCTTCTCCAGACACCATCCGCGAAAGCCGGCCGGTGCTTCGTCGCCCAGGAACTTCACTCCGATCGGATGATCGAGCATCCTCTCCCTGGGCAATGATGCGTGGCGCTTCAGAGCCTCCAGAATCAGTCCGTGCTGGATTTCGCGATGCTCGCGGAGCCAGCGGTAGATCCGGCCTTGTTCTTGCACATGGCGGGAGCTCACGCCGACGTTCCGGCAGTGAGCCGGCACCAATTCGGCCCGTTCGTAGTGGGCTTCCACGACGTCAAACCACTCATACAGTTCGGAGACCTCCATCCCCTCGCCGAACAGCTCAAGGCCCCTGGCCAGCAGGCGAAACACCACCGACTCGACATCGTTCTGCGCGAGGAGGAAGATCAGCTCTTCAGCCCTCGCAACCAGGCCATCGAGGAGCGATCGTATACCCTCCGGTGCCGACTCCTTCACCAAGTGCTCTGTCCAGAACGCCTCGCCCTTGCCCCTCGGGACGGGGCTCACGGCCGGGTCGTCCGGAGCGCGGTCGTCAACGTGCCACATCCGCATCGCGCAGTCCCACACCTCCCCGGCGGCGATGTGCTGCGGATACAGCCGGGTCAGCAACTCGCCGCGCAACTCGCCGTCCTCGTCTTCCGGGATCCGGCCCTCGTCGATTTCGCGTAGCAGACCGAGCAGAATCGGTGGACCGTCTGCTTGTTGCTCCAGCAGATGGATGAGCGCGACCAGCGCCCGCTGCCTGACGGTCGACCGCCAACTGTCATCTCGCAGGACCGCAGGGAGGATCTCGCGCGCCGTGGGTGCCGTGTAGCCGCTTCGCGGGGTCGCCGCCAAACCCCGGAGGAGGAGGCCAACCAGCCCCTGCCGGGCATCGGATGGGTCCGGGGTCCGAAGCATGTCCCACAACAGGTCTCGGGCCGGACCGGCCATGAGGGCGGCGAGAGAAGCGGATGAGGCCGACTCCCCATGATGCGCGAGCTGTTCCTCCACACCGCTCAGCAGAAGTGCCGTGTCGTGGCGGTCGAAGCCCCCCGCGTCCCCGAGGAAGGCCACGCCGACCGGGTCGGATTCGATGAGGGGGCGTCGGGTGTCCGGGTTCCTTGCCGCCAGCCACACGGAAATGCCGCGCAGGTCGGGCATCAAGACCCCGTCGATCCCGCGCATCCAGGCCAGGACTCTCCTCGCAGGCACATGATTTTCCCGAATTGCACGGTCCAGGTACTTCCCGGCGAGAAACTCGGCGATGCGGCGGTGACGTGGCTGCCTTCCAGCCTCATCGGTTCCCGTGAACAGCTTGCTGTCCAAAGCGAACTTCAGCAGAGGCTGGTCCCGGCCCGCCTCGCTCAGGGCCGGAAAGTCGTCGTCGCCGGGGCCACGCCGCGACCAGCCGGACGTGCCGGTCAGCAGCAGGATTGCGCACAATCTACCTGCAGCGAGCACCACTTCATCGCTCGCGAACGGGTTGCCATCCCGGGCATCCAAGTGCCCTTGGTTCGTTTCCCTGGCCAGTTTCTCGCAAGCCCACTCGAACGCGGCGAGCTGGCCGTTGGGCCAGGATCTGGACGTCTCGGCCTGGATCACGATGTCAAGCAGGAGGGGGTTCTGCAGGAAGACCTCCAACCCGCTATCCACGGCTTTCCAGAGGAAACCCTCGCGATCCGGGACTTCGGCGGCGGCCAGAATCCGGCGGGCATCCTCCACGGTAAGAGGATCAAGCCTCAGTAGGTGCAGCTCATCACGGTCGACAACTGAAGTCAGTTCGTGGAAATCGTTTCGCCCCAGCCAGGAATCTTCACGACAGGAAAGCCTGAAGGTTGGCTTGCCCAGCTGTTCGAGCCGGCATACGAGCGCATCCAGGGGCTCGCGCGGATCGCCACCCTGGGCACGAACCTCATCGAGACCATCTATCAGGAGGGTCCCGTGTCTCCACTCCGGATGGGCGTCGAGGCTCCGGCGGATGAAGTGGCGGGCGGTGACCTCGACTCCGTTCTCGTCGTGCCCTCTCTCCAGTTTGAACGCCTCGGACTTACCGGATCCCGGCTCACCCAGGAGCACGTAGCCACTTGCCGACCGGAAGTCCGACAGCTTTTCGCCCTCCGACACCCACCTTCCCTCCCGCCATCGCGAGACCGTCCGCTCAACGAGCACGGTGGGCCTCCTCCAGCCAGAAGTCGGCGGGTTCGGACAGGAACTCGTTGAACGGCACCCCTCCTGTTCCCACTACGAGCCGCTTCGCACCAGGAAAGCGGTCTTCAAACGCCTCCAGACCGGCAGTGCGACCGCCCCGGCGACCGCTCTTCACCTCGATCGCGAGCAGTTGCCGGCCCGATGCGAGCACGAAGTCGACCTCCCGGGCTCCGTCCCGCCAGTATCGGAGCTTGACGATCCTGTCCGGCGGGAGGGTGTTGTGCAGATGGGCTCCCACCGCGCTCTCGCACAGCCGTCCCCAGAAGGCGCCGTCGTCCCTGACGCGCCCAAAGGGATAGGCGTATCCGGCGGTCATGATGGCGGTGTTCAGCACGTTCAGCTTCGGGGTCGACCGCTTCGACAGGTGCGGCTTGGCGCTGTACTTCTGCAGTCCTGTGATCAGGCCCGCGTCCGCGAGCAGGTCCAGGTAGCGGGCCAGCGTCGTGGTGTTGCCCGCATCGTCCAGCTGACCCTGCAACTTCCGGTAGGAGACGACCTGTCCCGAGTAGTCGGGGGCCAAGTCCATCAGCGCACGCATCAGCGAGGGTTTTTCGACCCGTGTCAGGGAAAGGATGTCGCGGTCGATCACCGGGTCCATGATGGCGTACCTGATATGCCCCCTCCACCGGGTGGCATCGCGAATGTGGATAGCGGCTCCCGGATACCCCCCGAAGAAGATGTATTCGTCCAGCGTCACCCCGAATGCGCGCTGCATCTCCTCGAGCGACCAGTGCATCACGGGGAAGGGATCGAACCGGCCAGCCAGGCTCTCATGCATTCCGGTCAGCATCGCCCATGGGGCAGACCCCAGGATGACCACGCGCAGCCGGCAGCCAGTCCGGCGGTCGCCGTCCCAAAGGCCCTTGACGATGCTGGACCAGTTCCGAATGCGCTGGACCTCGTCAAGCGCCAATACCAGACCCTGGGGGGAACGGTCCGCGGCCGCGCGAGCCCGGCTCCAGGTCGAAACGAGCCATTCCGGTCCGGGGGCTCGGCCGGGAAGCGGGGTCGCCGCATCAGGGGGCGCAGTGTCGAAGGGCTGCTCGTCCGGCGTGGGATCGTCAACGGCGACGTACCAGCATGGGAGACCACTCCTCCTTAGTTCCTCCCGGGCTTGAAGAACCATGGTCGTCTTCCCCGTCTGCCGGGGACCGGTGACGGCGACTAGACGCATGGGACCGTCCTCGGTGAGGAGGTCGATCAGGCGGGCTACGAGGGGACGGCGGTAGGTCGGTAGGTCGGTCATGGGGCTAATGATAGACTATTGAGCAAAAATGCTCAATAGTCCACCAGAAGCATGAGCTTCAAATTCGACCGCACGCCACCCAAGGCACGATGGCTTGGGTGGGGACATGTCAAGATTGCTCCTCCCCCTCCTTGCTGCCCGCGAATGACGCCTTCCTCCGCCGCGTCCTCTTCTCGTACGCCGCCCCCCGATACTCGCCCACTGCACGGTTCATACTTGCGAACACGGTGTGCACACTTCCCTTGTCCGTCCGGAAGTCCTGGACCGACCCATCATCCATCCGAAGCCGCCCGGCCTCCTCGGTGATGAGATGTCACCGGTCGGGGGCGTCCAGATACTCGCGTTCGCGGCCAATGGCATCGTGATCCACTCCTGCACCTCGAGGTTGTATTCGGACAGGGCTAGATCGCGAGTATGGTAGCCGTCGGCGGTGCGATAGACGTAGGGGCTCGCGGTGATGGTGCCAGCCTCGTCCGTTAGCGCGGCGGCACTGCCGTAGAACGCGGGGTGGCCTTCCAGGTAAGCCCGCAAGCGCTCCGCATACGCGGCTGCGTCGGCCGGTCGCTCCGCCACCAACTCCGCCACCAAGGTGTCGAGGGCGGCAATCACCTCGGTCTGCAGCGCCTCCTGGGCGGGCGCGCCGACACGGCAAGCCTGGGTGGCACCGAGGGTAAGCAGCAGGAGAGTCCCGGCGATCGTGGGGCGCATGGTGCCTGGGTACACGCTCGAGAGTGGAGTGATCGGGGCAGGCGGAAACTCTATGGCGTTGGCACACGCGCGACAATACGACGATGAACTGTTTCGCGCGCTCTCCGTAGCTGTCCTGGTTGGCGCCCAGATCAGCGCCAAGGAGGCCGCAGACGTCAGGACAGCCGGAGCGCGGCGCGGAGCAGGCGCTGCTGGCGGCGGGCGTGTTTGCCGAAGTAGCCCTCGGCGGGGCTGGCGCGTTCGGGGCGGCCGATGTAGACGGGCTCACGGCCGATGAGTTGACGCAGGTACGGCCGCATGAAGGTCCAGGCGCCCATGTTCTCCGGCTCCTCCTGAACCCAGCAGATCTCCGCCGTGTCGGGATACGGAGCCAGTGCCGCCTCCAGCTCCTGCGCCGGGAACGGATACGGCTGTTCCACGCGGAGGATCGGAATATCGCGTTCGGCAGGGGTCTCGGCGAGCAGGTCGAAGTAGACCTTCCCGCTGCAGATGAGGACCCGGTCCACGCGGTGGGGCTCGACGGTCACGCCCTGGTCCCCCAGCACCGCGCGGAACATGTCGCTCGTGAGATCGGCGAGCGACGAGCGGGCCCGCGGGTGGCGAAGCAGGCTCTTGGGCGTCATGACGATGAGCGGGCGGCGAGTGGCGCGCAGCGCCTGCCAGCGGAGCGCGTGGAAGTACTGCGCGGGCGTCGTGCAATTCACGACGCGGATGTTGCCCTCGGCGGCGAGCTGGAGGAAGCGCTCGAACCGGGCGCTCGAATGTTCCGGCCCCTGCCCCTCGTACCCGTGCGGGAGGAGCAGGACGAGCCGGGATTCCAGGCCCCACTTCGACCGGCCCGACACGACGAACTGGTCGATGATCGCCTGGCCGACGTTGGCGAAGTCGCCGAACTGCGCTTCCCACAGAACCAGCGCGTCCGCCGCGATGGTGGAGAAGCCGTACTCGAAACCGAGCGTGGCGATCTCGGACAGTGGGCTGTTCGCGATCTTGAGCGGCGCCTGGCCGGCTTCGATGTGTGCGATGGGGGTATGCCTGCGCCCGTCCTCGGCGTCGTGCAGCACAAGGTGGCGATGGCTGAAGGTGCCGCGTTCGGTGTCCTCGCCGGTAAGCCGGACCGGAACTCCCTCGGTGAGCAGACCCGCCAGGGCCAGGGCTTCCGCGTGGCCCCAGTCGATGGCCTCATCGAGCGCGGCGCGGCGGCGCTCCAGTTGCCGCCGCAGCTTGTGGAAGGGCGTGAAGTCTGCCGGCCAGCGATGGATCGCGTCGTTGAGTTCGCGCAGCCGGGGCTCGGCAATGCCCGTCGACCGGGCCTCCTCGGCCGGGTCCGTAAGCAACCTCCGGTCAAGGGGCGCTCCGGTGCCCGGGTCCGCTTCCTTGTGCGCTGCGATCGCTCCGCGCGCCTCTTCCAGTTCGGCATCCACCTGTTTCACCATCGCGTCGGACTCGGCCTGCGTGAGGAGGCCCCGCCCGACCACGACGCGGGCGAACTGTTCACGAACCCTCGGGTGGGCCGCGACCCGCTCGTACATCATGGGCTGCGTGTACGACGGTTCGTCCCCCTCGTTGTGGCCGTAGCGTCGATAGCCGACGAGGTCGATGACCAGATCCTCGCCGAACTCGAACCGGTAGTCGACGGCGAGCCGCACCGCCGCCATACACGCCTCGGGGTCGTCGGCGTTCACGTGCACCACGGGGAGCCGGAAGCCCAGCGAAAGGTCGCTCGCGTACCGGGTCGAGCGGCTGTCGCCCGGGAGCGTCGTGAAGCCGAGCTGGTTGTTCGTGATGATGTGGATCGTGCCACCCGTCTCGTAGGCGCTGAGCCGGCACAGGTTCAGCGTTTCGGCCACGACCCCCTGCCCCGCGAAGGAGGCGTCGCCGTGGATGAGGATGGGGAGGATCGCCGACGCGTCACAGGACTCACCGGTGAATCGTGCCGCCCTCGCCATGCCGAGCACGACAGGGTTCACATGCTCGAGATGGCTGGGATTGGGGGCGAGCCGGACGTCCAGCGAGACTTCGTCCTCCGCGACCTGTGACCTGCCCCCGACGTGGTATTTAACGTCCCCCGACCCATGCTCCGGAAGCGCCGTCATGATCCCTCGCGCGGCTTGCTCCTCGAACTCGGCCACGATCGACTCGTAGGATAGCCCCATGACGTGGGCCAGTACGTTGAGGCGTCCGCGGTGCGCCATGCCCACGAACACCTGCCGCGCACCACGCCGACCGGCGCTCCCCACGATCCCTCGCAGCATGGGGACGATCATGTCGAGGCCCTCGACGGAGAACCGCTTCTTGCCGAGGTAGGTGCGGTGGAGGAAGCGCTCGAGTCCCTGCACGCGGGTGAGCCACTCGAGGCAGCCCCTTGCCCGCGCGCGACTCATGAGGAGCCGGTGGCGGTGCGACTCGATGTAGTCCACGAGCCAGTCGCGCTGGGTCGGGTTCTCCATCTGATCGAGTTCGTAGCCGATCGGGCCGCAGTAGATCTCCTCGAGGCGGTCCAGGACCTCGGCGGCGTTGTCCCCCAGGTGCTTGAGCCAGACGGCGGAGGCGGGGACTCGCGCGAGCTCCTCGCGGCGGATGCCGTGGTATTCCGGTTCCAGCAACGGATGTCTCGGAGGCGTCGACCCCAGGGGATCGATCGTCGCACCGAGATGTCCGTACGCGCGATAGGCCTCCACCAGGGCGCCCGCGATGGCGGCGAGCCTCAGATCCTCCGTGGCCACCACCTCGGCGACCGCTGGCGTTGGGGGAGGAGCGGGAGGAGGCAGGATCTTCGGCGGCACCTCGAGCGCCGGCGCGGCCGCCGGGCCCCAGCCTGCCAGCGGAGGCGGGATCAGACCCCGGTCCCGAAGCGACCGTTCGTAAAGCCCCTCGGCGTATCCCGCGTTGTACCCGTCCGCCACCCAGCCGGAGTCCCCGGCGCCGCCGTCTCCGTCGTTGTTGTTCATCAGCGATGTGACGCGCCGGTCCCGTGTCCGTGTTCGACGTTCTCGCCGCCCGCCGCGCCGGACAGGCTGCGGTACACCGTGTCGAGCCAGCGCTCCGTCGAGATGAAGCCGCCGCCCCACTCCGCCCACTCGTCGGAGACGCCCTCGCCCTGGACCTGCTCGTTGCTCATGCCCCCGTCGATCTTCCCGCGCACCATGGCAATCGTCTCGGTAATCATCCGGTGGTACGTCCTCAGGTCGTCCACCGAGGAAAGCGGACCATGCCCGGGGATGATTCGGATGTCGGCGGGTACATTATCCAGCACGCCGGCGATGCCGCGCGCAAGCCCTTCCACGCTCCCCCCGTTGTCGATATCGACGAAGGGGAACCTCCCGGCGAAGAAATCGTCTCCCATATGGAGCACGTTGGAGCCCATGAAATAGATGAGCGCGTCCCCGTCCGTGTGTCCGTTCGGAATGTGAAACGCCCGGATCTCTTCGCCGTTGAAGTGGATCGAGAGCGCTTCGTCGAACGTGACCACCGGGAGCGCCTCGTCGGGCGACCCGCCCGCCACCAATCTCGAGCGCACATTGGTGTGCGCCACGATCGTGGAGGCCTCACCGAACTCCGCGTTGCCGCCCGTGTGGTCGCCGTGAAAGTGGGTGTTGAGCAGGAAGCCCGGCTCGGCGGCCTCTTCGGACTGGCCCACTTCGCGCAGCGCGTCGCGAATCCTGTCCGCCAGAGGCGCGAACTGGTCGTCGACCATCAGCACACCGTCGGGACCCGACGAGACGCCGATGTTCCCGCCCGACCCCACCAGCATCCAGACGCTGCCGGCGACGTGCGTGGCCTCGATCCGGACGGCCGAGAAGTCCTGCTGCGCAAGAACGGGGGTGGAGGCGATGCCGCTCCACAGGGCGGCAAGGACGAGCGATCGAACTCTGATGCGATTCATGGCACAGACTCCTGAGTACGGACTGTTTCAGCGGGCGGGCGCTCGAAGATGCGTCCACGATGGCCCCTTGCCAACTGGCGATCCGCTGCAGGGCCCCGCAGCGGGCGAGGCAAGTTCCTCCTGCCGGCCCCGCGCTACCGGGAAGGCACGTGACGCAGGGTCCCGCCGAACGGATTCACACCCACGGGATGTCGGGCCGCGACGACGCCCGCCCCGCCCGCGCCCACGTCGATGACCGCGACGTCTGCGCCACCGGAATTCATCACGTAGAGCTTGCTCCCATCGGGCGAGAAGAGAGGGAACCCCGGACCGGGCCCGAGCGTGACATGACCTGTAACTTCCCGCTTCTCGACATCGATGAGCGCCACATTCTCCGTGTCGTTCCGCGTGGACGCCGCGAACCGTCCGTCGGGCGAGATCGAGATCCGGCCCGCTCCCCGGCCTCCGGTGTCGATCGTCTCGAGTACCTCGTCCGTCGAGGTGTCGATCACCGTGACGGTCCCGTCGTAGTCGGAGTGTACCCACGCCTCCCCGTCCGGCGTGAAGTCGACGCCGACCGGGCCACCGGGCACGTCGATGATCTTCACGATCTCGTCGGTACTCGTGTCGATCACGACGACGCGATCGTCATCCCGGTGCGGGTAATACAGCTTGTCGGTCCGCGGGTCGATGGCGAGGAAGTGTCCCCCTTCCAGGAGCAGGTCGATCTTCCCGCTCACCTCGCCGCGAGACACGTCGTACACGACGAGACCCGGGACCTCGGACCACTCGACGCCGACGTACAGCTTGGTCCCGGCCCGGTTCAGCGCGACTCCGTGCGGGAGCGCGGATTGGTTCGTGACGACCTCGGGCCCGAGTTGCCGCGCCTCCGGAGGACGATGGAAGTGCTCCGACTCGATCCTCCCCTTCTCCTCGAACGTGGCCGCGTCCAGGATCACGACGTAGGGGGGGTCGCGCGGGATCGCCACGAAGATCGTGCGGCCGTCGGGCGTCACGACGGCTTCGTGAGGCTGATTCTCGGCGGTGAACTGGTTGACGATGCGGCCGGTCGCCGGATCGAGTTCATAGGCCGTGAAGTCGGAGTGGCTCAGCGCGATGATGGTATGGTCCTGCGCCGAGGCCGAGCCGGCTCCGCAGAGCACAACGCCCGCGATCGAGGCGAGGACAAGCCGTCTCAGCGACTCGGTGGCCGTTTTCGGGAAGACTCGGAACATGACGTGCTCCTCCAGTGGGGTCCGCAGCGGCGTCTGGCCCCGACCGGAACCCTTGACCGCTCGACAATCCGCAAAGCACACTGCGCGAAATGCGCAGCTATATCGTCTTTATTCTTCTCCTGGGTATCAAGGCCGCGGGCAGAGTCTTCTGCAAGGTGCGGCTGGAGTGGGTCCGTGAAGTCGACGACCCGTGGTCGGGACTGCGCGTACTCGTCCTGCTCAATCACACCAGCCTGTTCGAGCCCGTGCTCCTCGCCGCGGTGCCCAGCCGGCTGCTCTGGCAACTGGCGGCTCACGGCGTCGTGCCGGTGGCGGACAAGACGGCAGAGCGACCCGTAGCGGGGCGACTGTTCCGACTCATTGCGCGCCAAGTGGTGCCGGTGACCCGCGAGCGCGATGACACGTGGACGGACGTACTGGACCAGATCCGGGATCCGCAGGCCCTGATCGTCATCTGTCCCGAAGGGCGCATGAAGCGCCGCACGGGGCTTGATCTCGCCGGGAATCCCATGACGATCCGGGGCGGCATCGCGGATATCATCGCGCTGCGACCCGGAGGCCGGTTGTTGATCGCCTACAGCGGGGGTCTCCACCACATACAGGCGCCCGGCGAACGGTTCCCGCGCCCGTTCCAGCGAGTATGGCTGGGGGCGGAAGTCGTCGACATCGAGACCTACCGCCAGAGGCTGGTGGGATGGTACGGTGCCGATTCGCTCAAGGGTGCCGTCATCCAGGACCTGACGCGCCGGCGCGACGCGTACTGCAACCGTGCCCCCGAGCCGGCCGAGTAGACGGCCCTCAGTCGAAACGGACGCGCGTCCAGACGCCGCCCGGGCCGACGGTCCAGGCCCGTCCGCCGATCACGACCAGCGAGATCCGGCTCGCGTTTCGGATGTCCGCAACGGGATTTCCCTCGATGACGAGGAAATCCGCGCGCTTGCCGATCTCGATCGTCCCCCGTTCGTGCAGCTGGCCGAGGGCCGTCGCAGCGTTGCGGGTGGCCATGCCGATGACCTCCAGCGCGGGGATGCCGGCCTCCACGAGGAGTCGCATCTCGCGGTGAAAGCCCTCGCCCCACGTGGTCGTCCGCGGAGCGTCCGAGCCCACGAGCATCCGGACGCCGTGGCCGTACAGGGTCTGTACCAGCGCCTGCGCCCTGGGCCAGACGGCCGCGAGTTCGGCCCGTTCGGCGTCCGATGCGGGAAGGCAGCCAATGGCGGCGGGGGGGCAGTCGAGCGGCGCCGCCGCGCTGGCGAGAAGCGGGGCGAGCGAAGCGTCGTTCGACAGCAGCGCGGTGACGGCGCGATCCACCTCGGGTCCGTCGGGCTCCAGCCGCCGGAGCCATGCCACGTGACTCCGGGTCCCGCCGCCGGCCGCGAGCGTCTCGAACGCTCCCCGCTCGTCCTCCGGCAGCAGATCGGAGTCACCGGATACCAGAGGGCTCGCCACGGCAGCTCCCGCGCGCAGGGCGAGGAGCCAGCCCCCTTCCCGTCGGTCGGCCCACAGCGGCACCTCCGCCCGTCGCGCGGCGCGGGCGATGGGTACCAGCCACTCCTGGGGCACCCTCGGGGAGACGGAGATGAACTCGGCCCCATCCTCCGCCTGGCGCGCCACCTCCCGGACGGCGTCCGCTTCCGACTCCAGCGGCATGCCGCGCGCCTCGCTCCCGGCGTCCAGCACGGGCCCGCCGACGTAGACGACCGGAACGGGATCATCACCGAAGCCTCCTCTCCCCCGCTCCTCGAACACATCCATGGGCATCGCGGCGTCCCGCACGCCGGTGATCCCGGAGGCCAGCAAAGCCCGCAGGTCGTCCGTCGTCCGTGGCGACGCGTGGACATCGATGAACCCCGGGAGGAGATAGGCGCCCGAGAGATCCACGAGGGCCGTCCCCTCCGGCACCGCGATGGAACCCTGAGCCCCGATGTCGCGGATCCGGCCGCCCCACACGAGAACGGCGGAGGAGGGGCGCGGCGGCCCCCCGCGGCCGTCGATGACCGTCACATTGACGAACACCTCGGCACTCGCCGCGGGGAACGGGTCCTGCGCGCCCGGGGCTCTCCCGGGCAGACTCACGAGGCCCAGCAGCGCGGCCAGCGCTGCGACCCCCCATCCCGCCGGCGTTCCGGTTCCCGACATCTCAGTCACGGGCCGGAGTTTGAGCCACCGTCGGATTCGGACCGTATGTAGAGCTCTCGTCTGGGATAGGGAATCTCCACACCGGCCTTCTCGAAAGCCCGCAGCGCCTGTTCGCTGATCTCGTCCGCGATGCTCCGCCTTGATCTCGCCTCCAGAATCCACACACGGAGCTCCAGGTTTACCTCGGATGGCCCAAAGCCCCGCGCGATGACAATCGGGGCGGGGTCGCCCTTCACTCCCTCGATCCCGGTGGCGATGTCGACCAGCAGTCCCTTGGCTCGGTCGATGTCCGACTCGTAGGCGACCGAGAACGGGATTCTGAGCCGGATGTCCTGACCCGACATCGTGTAATTGATGATGTCCCGCTGCATGATCTCGTTGTTGGGGACGACGACGACGAGGTTGTCGGGGTTCCGGATCTTCGTCGCCCGCAGCCCGATCTCGATCACGTCACCCCACGAGCCGGTCTCGTTGGGCGTCGTCCACAGTTCGATCCGGTCCCCCACCTGGAACGGGCGATCCACGATCAGCAGCACTCCCGCGATCAGGTTCGAGAGCGTGTCCTTGGCGGCGAGTGAAAGGGCAAGCCCCATGACGCCGGCGCCGGCGAGCAGCGGCGCGATGTTGATGCCCAGCTCCGACAGCGCGAGCACGACACCGAGCGCAACGACGATGAAGCGGATGGCCGTGTTGATCATCGGGAGCGCCGTCTTGTCCAGCGGCGTCTCGGTGCGGGTGACGACCTCGCTCTCGATCGCCGTCAGGAAGTCTCCCACGAAGCGGCTGAGCGGGAAGAACAGGACGCCGATCCAGATCGCATACACCCATTGGGCGATGGTGGGCAGTCCCCAGATGCCCAGCAGGCGCCAAATCGCCCACGCCCCGCTCGAGAGCAGCAGGGCCTGCCGGAGCAGCCGGACCGCCAGGTCGTCGAGCCTGGTCGCCGTCCGCGTCACCCAGTTTCTCTGCGCGCGGCCCAGAATCGCGCGCGCCACCACATAGACGACGCCGGCGATCAGCAGCACAACCAGGCTGGGTAGCCAACGGGGAGCCGTAAATGCGACGACCTGGCCCCACCACTGGCCAAGGTCGATCGAACTCAGGTCGAATCCAAGTGTCTCCATCACGCCTCGCTGTTCACTCGGGTCGCTCGCCGGCCCCCCCGGTTCACGATCCGGCCTCCCAATGGTACCGCGGTACACGCGCTGCGGGTAACTTGCGCTAGCGAGCGGCAGGAATCGAACCAGGAGTGAAGATGTTCGAGAGAAGGTTCCAAAAGATGTGTGCGGCGGCCGTGCCCTGTGTGGTGCTGAGCGCGGTGCTGATCGTCACCGGTTGCGCGCCGGAAGCTGAAGCGGAGAACAGGGAGAACGCGGAGCACACCGTCCTGGCGGACGGCGGTACAGGCGACGCGACACTGGCTGCGGCCATCGCGGCTGCTCCGACCATCAAGGTCTACAAGTCCCCCACCTGCGGGTGCTGCGCCCTCTGGGTCGACCATATGCGGGAGGCCGGTTTCGAGCTCGATGTGGAGGACACCCATGACATGCTCGGCGTGAAGATGGACGCGGGGCTACCGCTGCAACTTCAGTCGTGTCATACGGCGCTGGTCGGCGACTACGTGTTCGAGGGGCACATCCCCGCGGACGTGATCGCACGCTTCCTCGCCGAAGCACCGTCCGCGCGCGGCCTCGCCGTGCCGGGCATGCCGATTGGCTCGCCCGGCATGGAGTTCGGCGACCGCGTCGACCCCTACGACGTGATCCAGTTCGATGCCGAGGGCAGCACGTCGGTCTACGAGAGTCGCTAGGTCCTGTGGTCCGTCAAAGGGCGCCGAAGCGGCGCCTCCGCGTCTGGCTCCTGGTGGCCTCCCTTCTTGCGCTGGCGACCGCCACTCCGGAGGCCGCCCGGGCCCAGGACGAAGAACAGGAGATCATCGAAAACGAGGTCTATCTCGCCGAAGGCAGAGCCCTCGAGCTGAGGAGCTACGAGGATTATCCGGGGCGCGCGCGGGACGTCCACACCGAGATGCATCAGCCTCAGGTCACGATCCGGGACGATGTCGCATGGATCACCTACTATTGGACGGACTCCGGCCGTATCGGCGAGGAGCGATTCACCAGCCGGGGTAAGTCAACCCGGATCTTCGTACGCGAAGGGGGTCGCTGGCTCTGCATTCACGGCCACTACACCGCGGTGCCTTGACAGCGACTGATTTCCCCCCGTCTTGTGGGGGGGAGCAGGGTTTGTCTCACGCCGGTTCGGGACGGTAGTTTCCGTCTCCCGAAAGATCCGGCGTTTACTCCTGGACGGTCATGGGCTCTATGGACTCCAGCGACGGTCGTCACGATCACGGGCATGACCACGATCATGACCACGACCACGACCACGACCATGGGCACGGGCACCATCATCACCACGGCCATGATCACGACCATGGCCACGGGATCTTCAGCGCCCACGACCACTCGGAGGAGCTGAGAAACGCCAGCAAGCGGGACCTGACGCTGGCCCTGGTGATCATCTCCAGCTTCATGTTCGTCGAGGTGGTCGGAGGCATCCTGTCGGGAAGCCTCGCGCTCATTGCCGACGCGGGGCACATGCTTACCGACGCGGCGTCCATCGGTCTCGCGCTGTTCGCCGTGCACTTTGCGACGCGGGCCGCCTCGGTGGAGCGCACCTTCGGATACCACCGGCTGGAGATCCTGGCCGCCCTTATCAATGCCCTCACGCTCTGGCTGATCTCCGCCTGGGTAATCTTCGAGGCCTACCACCGCTTCCAGGAGATACCGGAGGTCGAGGGCGGCCTGATGCTGATCGTCGGGGTCCTCGGACTCCTCGCGAATCTCGCCGCCGCCTGGGTACTCCACCGGTCGGCGAAGCACAGCGTGAATGTCGAAGGCGCCCTGGCCCACGTAATCGCCGACCTGCTCGGGTCGGTGGCGGTCATCATCTCCGGAGTGCTCGTGTGGGCCTTCGATTGGTACATCTCCGACCCGATTCTCAGCGTCCTCATCGGCGTGCTGATCCTGCTCAGCACGTGGCGCCTGCTGGCGAAGGTCGTACATGTGCTGCTCGAAGGGACGCCGGATCACGTCGATGTGTACAGCCTCTGCCACCAGATCGAGGACCTCGAGGGCGTTACGGTAATCCACGATGTCCACGTGTGGACGCTTGCGCCGGGCTACGATGCACTCACCGCACACGTTCTGGTGGACCCCGAGCACGAAGGCGATACTGCGACGCTGCTACACCAAATTCAGGAGATCGCCTACAAGAAGTTCAATCTCCAGCACATCACGGTGCAGGTGGAGGGCACGGCAAAGCTCTGTAACGAAGACCACCACGTTGACCATCTCGTGGCGACCGCGCGGCCACATTAGAAGGAGGGTGACTCATGGACGGACACGATCACGCCTGCGAAAGTCACGACCACGAGCATGTACACGGAGAGGACTGCGGCCACGAGGCCGTGGAACACGACGGGCACACCGACTACGTCGTCGACGGGCACTTGCACCATCAGCACGGCGACCACTGCGATCACCACGGACCGGCGGCCGGTCACGATCACAGGTGCGAGGGCCATGACGACGGGCACGTACACGGAGAGGACTGCGGCCACGAGGCCGTGGGACATGACGGGCACACCGACTACGTCGTCGACGGGCACTTGCACCATCAGCACGGCGACCACTGCGATCACCACGGACCCGTCGGGCAGGACTGAGCCCGGAATCTGAGTGTTTCAGCTGATAACAGTGCTCGTGGCGCCGGCCTTCGGCGTCGTTCTTTATGTTACGCTGCACCGAAGACCGGGCACCATCCGGCTCATCGACACCATCGTCTTCATCGCGCTGCCCCTCCTGATCGCCTGGCAGGTGCTCCCCCATGTCTGGCTCGAACGCCAGATCGGGCCCCTCATCGCGGTCGGCGCCGGCATCGGCCTCCTGTACCTCCTTGAGAAACTCTCCGCGACCCTGGCCCGGCACACGGACAACACAACGATCGTGCTCGGGGTGCTGTCACTGGTACTTCACGCCCTCCTGGAGGGCGGTGCCCTTCTGGTCGGGACCTCGAGCGCTCCGTTCACGTCCGCCATCGTCCTCCACCGCATCGCCGTCGGATTGCTGATCTGGTGGCTGCTCGAACCCCGGCACGGAGTTCGGGGAGCATTGACCGGGGTCGCCGCGATCATGGTGGCGACGGTCATCGGGGCTGTTGCGGGCACGGAAATACTGCCGGACGAACATTCCGTCCTCGAGATCTATCAGGCGTTCGTCAGCGGCTCCCTGCTGCACGTGGTCCTGCATCAGGGCCGTCGCGACCATCAGCACGGACCCGGACACGCCCACGTCTGAAGGATCCGGGGTCGTCGCTGGTGGCCGGCGACTCGGGAGACAGCGTACGTCGGAGCCACGGTTGGGGGCGGTAGCCGCAGTAGGCTTCGGGCGCCGTGCCCGCGAGGAACAGTTCAGGCTCGCCTCGACACCCCCACCCGGCGCGCCGTCCGGTCGCAGGCTCGATATCGACCCGTTCCACCCCTGCGGGGAAGCGGAAATCGCGACCGCCGCGCGGTCCCAGAACGCGGATCATGAAGTCGGCAAATATCGGGAGCGCGGCCCTGGAGCCAGGGATACCAACCGGCGTCCCGTCGTCGAATCCCACCCACACGCCTACCGCCAGTTCCGGTGTGTAGCCGACGAACCAGGCGTCGCGGGAGTCGTTCGTCGTCCCGGACTTCGCCGCCACCGGACCCCGATATCCCGCGGCACGGACGCCGCTCCCGGTCCCGTGCTCGATGACACCCCGGAGCGCGGATGTGACCAGGTACGCCTCCGCCGGATTGACGACCGACTCGCTGCGGGCCATGGTCTCACGGCGCGCGGTACCGTCGCGGGCGAGCACCGTTAGCGCCGAGCGCGGAGCAGTACGCAGGCCCTCTGCCGCCAGCACCGCATAGGCCGCCGTCAATTCGAGCAGCGTGACCTCGGAGGCGCCCAGCGCCAGGCTCGGATACGGCGCGAGGGGGCTCTCGATGCCCAGCCGCCGCGCTGTCTCGATGATCCTGTCGGGACCGACCGCCAGACCCAGGCGCGCGAACGGCACGTTGCGTGACCCCTCCAGCGCCTCGCGCAGCCTGATGGGTCCGAGGAACTCGCGGTCGGCGTTCGCCGGCTTCCACACGCCGGCAGGCGTATCGAGCGCCAGCGGTTCGTCCTTCAGCACGGAAGCCAGGGTGAAGGAAGGATCTGCTCCCGGTGTCAGGGCGGCCAGCGCCACGACGGGCTTGAAGGCGCTTCCCGGTTGGCGCCGGGCGTCCACCGCGCGATTGAACTGCGACTCGCCGTACGAGCGACCGCCGACCATCGCCAGGATGTCGCCGGTCCGCGGGTCCAGGGCCACCAGCGCCGCCTGAAGCGGCCCGGCCTGTTCCCTGAGGCGGGGACGCAGGCGCTCCATGTTGCGGATCCCCTTTGACACCGCGGTCTCGGCGGCGCGTTGAAGCTCCGGCGCAAGCGAAGAAATCACCGTTGGACCGCCACCCTCCGGTTCCAGCGAAGCATCGCCGGCAGCCAGCCCCCGCCGCAGGAAATCCAGATACCAGCGGGCATCGAAGTTCCGCTCCGGAGGACGTCGAATCTCCGGATCGGCTTCGAGTTCGGCGTCGCGCCGAGCGTCGTCCAGGTGCCCGACGGCGTGCATCTGCCGCAGCACCATGTCGCGCCGGGCCCGGGCACGCTCCGGGTGGCGATGGGGCGAGTACACGCTCGGCCCCCTGACAATCCCGACCAGCATCGCCGACTGACCCAACGTCAACTCCGAGATGTCGCGGTCGAAGTAGAACTGCGCGGCGCGCCCGAAGCCGTGGATGGCGGTCCCTCGGTGCTGCCCGAGATAGATATGGTTCACGTAGGCCTCGAGCAGACGCTGCTTGGAGAACCGTCTTTCCAGCGCCACCGCGATCGCCGCCTCACGCAGCTTTCGGAGCACGGTGCGGTCCGTCGACAGGAAGAGCGTGCGGGCGAGCTGCTGGGTGATCGTGCTTCCCCCCTCCACGACCCGCCGCCGCCGGAGGTTGGAGAGCGCGGCGCCGGCGATGCGGCGAGGATCCAGCGCGCCGTGCTCGTAGAAGCGGCGATCCTCAACTGTCAACAACGCGTCGACCAGGTGTTCCGGCACCTCGTCGAGGCGGACGGGCACCCGGTCCCGGCCGTGCTCTCCGAGGGACGTCCCGATCACCTCGGGATCGAGCAGAAGGCGGGCGAGGCTCTTCCCCTCGGCGTCCCGAATCGCGGAGATGCGCCCGTTGCTCCGGAACCGCACCCGCGCGCGAATGCCGGGGTCGACGAGGCCACCGAGACGAATCGCGCGGCGGCCCAGGAGAAGATCGCGGCCGCGTGCGCTGAACTCTCCGGCTAGCGGCGTTCTGCCGGAGACCGATCGGTAGCCGACTTTCTTCAGGTGGTCGATGAGGCGCCGCGGGTCGACCCGATCGCCAGCGCGGAGGGTCCACGGTCGCGCCAGGATGCGCGCCGGGGAAGAGGAATCGAGCGCGTCGAACTCGCGTGCTATACGGGCTTCGAAGACCAGATAGCCGAGGCCGGCGGCGAGAATCGCCGCGGCTAAGAGCATGAACCGCCGACCCCTGTGCATCTTCTCTCTCGGCGGGAGCCTCCGCCGAGCCCTTCCGCTGTCTCTCACACCGTCTTTGACGCCCCGGGGGCACCAAAGGGTTTCCATAGGTTTTCCACCACTGCACGAGGTTGCCTGAAACCGTAACGCCAGCCTATCGTCCCGGGCCCGCGATTCAGCTTGTGGCCCTTGACACGCCCTGACACGCAGGAGTGGCAGATTGGGAGGAACCATGCCTGCGGCATGTGTCGACGGAATCCGTCGGCATTCGCTAGCGCTCGTCTTGTGTTTTGCGGTCGCTCCCGCGCTCGTGATTCCCCAGGTCTCCGCGCAGGAGCCGGGGCAAGGGCACGTGTTCGAGGGCAGTGTGCGCGACGCGGGTACCGGTTACCCCCTGGCGGGAGCGCACGTATCGGTGGTCGGGAGGGAAACCAGGGCGGTGACCCGCGCGGACGGCACCTTCCACCTGACCGGGATGGCCGCGGGCGTGTATACCCTTCGAGCCGATCGCCTGGGGTACCGGGGCGCCACCGTGGAAGTAACCGTGGGGACCGTGCGCGCGCGCCGAGCGGTGGCGGAGTCGGCAGAGATCGTGATCGAGTTGGCGCCGTCTCCCATTGGAATGGCGGACTTGGTGGTGACGGCGACGATCAGCGAGCGCACCGCAGCCGAGGCGCTCCGGCCGGTCAGCGTCATGACGGGCGATGACTTGCAACGCCAGATGACGGCGACCGTAGCGGGGACGTTGGCGTCAATGCCGGGGCTGGCCGCCGCCGGGACGGGTCCATCGGTTGCGCAACCGGTGATCCGGGGACTGAGCGGGGATCGGGTACTGATGCTCGAGGACGGGACTGCGGTTGGGGATGCCTCCAACTCGGGCGCGGACCACGCCACCGCACTCGATCCGTCGTCGGCACGGCGGATCGAGGTTGTGCGGGGTCCCGGCGCGCTGCTCTACGGGGGCAACGCGCTGGGCGGGGTCATCAACGTCATCCGCGACGAGATTCCGACTGCCGTGCCGCACCGCCTGACGGGCGCGGCGACACTGCAGACGCAGACCGCGGCCGGCTCGCTGGCTGGCAGCGCGACGGCCGTGTTCGCCATCGCGGAGCGCGTGCCGGTGCGTGTGGAGGTAGCCGCACGGACGGCGGGAGATTTGAAGACCCCCGCCGGCACGCTTCTCAACACCGACGGCGAACTGTGGAGCGGGGGTGCGGGGACGGCCTACGTGGCCGATTGGGGTCGCCTGGGGACGTCCTTCCGCGGCTACCGCAACTACTACGGCATCCCGGGTGGTTTCGTGGGTGGGCACGAGGAGGGGGTGCGCATCGAAATGGAGCGAGTCTCATCGAAGTTCCGGACCGTGGTCGAGGAGCCGGTCGGGCCCTTCCACAACCTCCGCTTCGACGCGACCCACACCCGGTACACGCACCGCGAGATCGAAGCACCGGACATTTTGGGCACGCTCTTCGAGCAACAGAGCGCGAGCGCGGACGTCCTGGGTCGGCATGGGAGGTGGGGACCGTTTACGGCGGGTGCGATGGGCGGCCGTGCGTCCTGGGAGGATTTCGGATACGGGGGCTCCCTGCACACGCCAGACACGCGTCGGTTCAAGGCGGCCCTGTACTTGCTCGAGGAGGTCGACCTGGGCTCCATGCAGATCGAGTCGGGGCTACGCTACGACTGGACCTTGGCCGATCCAAAGGAAGATCGGGTTTCGGACATCGGTGAGATTCGTGACCGCAGATTCCACTCCTTGTCGGGGTCGTTGGGTGTCCTTTACAAGTCCGCCTCGGGGCTGGTGCTCGGTGCCAGCGTTGCCCGGGCGTTTCGCACACCCGACGTCACCGAACTCTATTCGGAAGGGCCGCATCTGGCGGCCTACGTCTTTGAAGTTGGAAACCCGTCTCTGGAGGGCGAGGTCGGGACGGGGCTCGATGTCTTCCTCCGCTTCGAGTCCGACCGGCTGAGGGCCGAGGTCACCGGCTTCCACAACGACATCAGGAACCACATCTACGGAGAGGACACGGGCCGCCTGAGCCGCGTGCGCCTCCCCATTTATCAGTTCCGGGGCAGCGACGCCGTGTTCAGCGGCTTCGAAGCCGGCGTGGACGTCGACGCTGGGCGGGGGCTGGCGCTGGAGGGAGTGGCCTCATCGGTGAAAGGCAGTCTCAAGGGGACCGGTCAGCCTTTGCCTCTCGTTCCTCCGCTCAAGGGACATGTGGCCCTGAAGTACGAGAGGCCGTCGTGGTATGTCCGGGCGGAGGCCGAGATGGCGGGCCGGCAAGACCGGGTTGGCGAATTCGAGACGCCGACGCGTGGGTACACCGTCTTCAACGCCACAGCAGGGGTGCGGCTTACGCTCGGCGGGCATCTGAACGTCCTGACTGTGAGCCTCGTCAACGGCGCGAATACCGAGTACCGCAACCACCTCTCCCGGGTGAAGGAGATCATGCCGGAGGCCGCGCGGAGTCTGAACGTCAGCTATCGGGTGGTGTTCTGACGCGCGCGTACACAAGCCTTGGTGCTCCCGCCGTCTCCCCTACGCCACCGCCACCCTTTTTCGCGACAGAGCCACGGGCTGCTAGCGCGCCAGCCAGGCGATGAAGCGCTCGTTCAGTTCGTCCTGGTTGTCGACCCAGAACGCCCAGTCGTAACGAAGCGCACGATCCACGTTGCCCGCGCCGGCCGGCATGTGGGGCGCCATGACGACCCCTGCGACTGCATGGGTCGTCACCAGTGGCATGCCTGATCTGCGCGCCGGGGAATAGGAGATGCGGCGGCCGATCCGCGCCAGAGACTCGGCGCTGGTGCTGAAGGCCACGTATCTCAGTGCCTCTTCCAGCCTCGGTGTACCCGCGACGATCCCGACCTGACCCACGTCCAACAACTGCCCGTCCCACACGATGACGAACGGTTGGTTTTCCAGGATCTGGGCATTGAAGATGCGGCCGTTGTACGCCGTGCTCATGACCACTTCCCTGTCGGCCAACATCTGCGGTGGCTGGGCGCCGGCCTCCCACCAGACCACCTCGTCCTCGATCGTTTCGAGCTTGGCAAAGGCCCGGTCCAAGCCCTCCGGAGTCTCCAGCGTCGCGTACACCTCGTCGAGCGGCACGCCATCGGCGATCAGGGCGAACTCCAGGTTCACCTGCGGTACCCGCCGCATCCCGCGGCGGCCCGGGAACTTCTCCAGGTCGAAGAAATCGGCCATGGTGGTGGGCTTTTCGCCCGGGAAGTTCTCGTCGTTGTACGCGTACACGGTCGACCAGTACAGATTGCCCACGCCGCACTCGGTCTGGCTCTCGGCCACGAAGTCGTCGGCCGCGGGAGTGCCGTCGGGTCCGGGAGGCAGATCGTCGATGTCTATCAGCTCGAGCAGCCCCTCGTCGCAACCGCGCACGGCATCGGCGATCTCCAGGTCGACCACATCCCAATGGATGTTGCCGACGTCCACCTGCGCCCGTATCTGGGCCAGACCGCCGTTGTAGGCGTCCAGGCTGACACGGATGCCGGTCGCCTCGGTGAAGGGAATGTTGGCGCCCTCGTTGACGGCGCGGCCGTAGGAGCCGCCCCAGGACACGACGGTGATCGACTGCCCGGCGACGGGGAGGAGCGGGACGCTGGAAAGGAGCGCAACGAGCCCCAGGGTGGTCACCGCCGGAACACGTATCACGACTCCTTCTCTCATTCCGTTTCTCCTTCATGGTGAAGTGGCCCCCAAAAGTTGGACACCGGACCTCCGGGTTTATTGTGCTGCTCAGCTCTCGCGGTAGAAGTCCTCGATGATCCTCAGGGGCGGCCGGTCTTCGAGGGAGGAGTGCCGGCGCACCTGATTGTAGTAGTTGATCCGGTCCCGGACGACGGCCGCGTGTTCTACCAGCTGGGGTTCTGAAGTCGCGGTAGGCTCAGGCCGGGCCGACGCCGAGGCGGGCGTCACCCGGCCGCCCGGAGGTGCATGGCGAAGGTGTCGAGGTCGATGTTCGAGCCTGAGAGGACGAGGCCAACGCGCCGACCGGCGAGTCGGTCACGCAGAGGGCCGCACGCGGCGGCCAATGGCGCCGCGCAGGCGGGTTCGGCGACCAGCTTCGCGTCGAGGAAGAGGGCCCGCATCGCGGAACGGATCGCGTCATCGTCGACAAGCACGACATCGTCCACATACCGCTGGACGAGCCCGAAAGTGTAGGGCGCGGCGTGGGGCGCGCCGAGGCTGTCGGCGATGGTGTCGATGCGGTCGAGCGCCACCGGTTCACCGGCGTCGAGGCTGCGGCGCATGGAGTCGGCACCGACCGGTTCCACTCCGTACACACGACATGCAGGCGCAAGCTGCTTCACGATGCTCGCCGTGCCGGAGATCAGGCCGCCCCCTCCGATCGGAACCACGAGGGCCTCCAGCGAGGGCAGTTGTTCGACGATCTCGAGGCCGACCGTGGAAGTCCCAAGGACCGTCGCCTCGCCCTCGAACGGGTGAACGCTGACTCGGCCTTCCTCCCTCTCGATTTCCTCCATGCGCGCGAAGCCGCTCGCCCCGTCCTGCGCGAATTCGATCTCCGCACCGAAGTTCCGGCACCGCTCGACGCGGGCCGGGTTCGCCGAGGAGAGCATCACGACCCTGGCTGTCGTGCCAACAGCCCGGGCCGCGTAGGCCACGGAGATGGCGTGGTTCCCCGCGCTGACCGCCGTGACGCCGCGGGCCAGCGTCGCCGGGTCTGCCGGGAGCACGTTGTTCAGGGCGCCGCGGACCTTGTAGGAACCGGTACGCTGAAACAGTTCCAGCTTGAGAAAGAGTTCCGATCCCGCGGGTAGCGGCGCGACTCCGGAGTCCGGGACCCAGCGTCTCACCGGGGTGCGTTCGATCCAGGGCGACACGCGCGCCCGCGTCTTTCGACTCCGCTCGGGCGTCGGTCCCTGCAACTCCCCTGCCATGGGGTCCGTCATCGTATGTCCGCAGTTGAGGTGGTTCGGGAATCCGACGCGAGCCGGCGCGACGCGACTAGCATACGCGCTTGACAAGTACACGACAGGGTGCGATCCTCCGCGCCCATGACGAACACCCATCCGTTTTTTGGCTATTATTATTTCCACCGCGAGGGCGGAGGCCGGTGATCGTCTAGCTGTATCCTGAACATAGGTTGCGAACGATCGATGCCGGCCCGAGGTGGCCGGCTTTTTTTGTCGCTGCCTCCCCGCCGGTGTCGGCCCCTGGAGCCGACGATATGACCCGCCAGACAACAAGCGTCACCGCGCCCGGACAAGTCGTCGCGTGAACCCGCTCGCCGCGTCCAGGGAGGCAGGCGGGCTCTACCGCCGGTTCCGGCGGCGAGGGATCGCCGTGCGCCGCTTCCCGAACTTCCCGGACCTGCTCCGGATCACACTTCCCGGAGACGAGGCGACGTTCCGACGCGTGCTCCGAGTGCTCGACATGCCGTTCGACGATTCCCGTGGAGAGGACTCCGATGAGCACCAACCGTAGAGACGGGCGAAACGATCAGCGGGTGGGCGAGCGATCCCGGCAGACGCTGGAGACGCGTATCCGGGCGAGCGTGGATCTCGCCCAGGCAGTCGCCCGAAGCTCCACCGCCGAGGTTCCGGGCACCAAGGGGGTCCTCGACCTCCGGAGGGTGTCCCTATGAGCGCCGCGCGGGTCGCGGGACCGGGCGAAGTCGGCATCGTCCCGACGGGCGTGGCCAACCTCGAAACGGTGGCGGCTGCGTTTCGCCGCGTGGGGCGGACACCGCGCCTCCTCGATTCCGCAGCCGGTATAGCGGGCGCCGCCTACGTCGTGTTGCCCGGCGTCGGATCGTTCGCGGACGGCATGGCGGAACTTCGACGCAGGGGGTGGAGCGACGCCATTCGCCGGCGGGTGGAGGAGCGCCGGCCCACGCTGGCCATCTGCCTCGGATTGCAGCTCCTGTGCGCCGAGAGCGAAGAGGCGCCGTCCGTCCCCGGACTTGGCTGCGTACCGGGCCGCGTGGTGAGGCCGGAGGGCGAGTGCCGGGTGCCCCAGCTGGGCTGGAACCGGATTTCAGCTCCGGCGGAAGCCGTGTTCCTGCGGTCGGCCGTGCTCTATTTCGCGAATTCCTATCGGCTGGAGGGCGGACCCCATGGCTGGGCCACGGCGATCGGACGGCATGGTAGCCGCTTCGTGGCCGGGTTCGAGCATGGGGGCGTGCTGGCGTGCCAGTTCCACCCCGAGCTGTCGGGCAGGGTCGGCACCGGGCTCCTGAACCGGTGGCTCGAACGGGCTCCGGGCGCGGCCGCGGCCAGCGAGAGGTCTGCGGACCACATGAGGCTCGCCGCGGCATGCTGAACGTTCGTGTCATCCCATGCCTCGACGTGAAGAACGGCCGGGTCATCAAGGGAGTTCGTTTCGACAACCTCGAGGACCAGGGGGATCCGGCGCGGCTCGCCCGGCGCTACGAGCGCGAGGGCGCGGACGAGCTCGTGATTCTGGATGTGGCGGCCACGGCGGACGGGCGGCTGGCAAGGTCCGAAACGATCGGTCGCGTTCGTGACGAGATTTCGATACCGCTCACCGTCGGAGGCGGCGTGCAGACGGTGGAAGACGCTGGCGCCCTGTTGGCGGCGGGGGCGGATCGGGTCGCGGTGAACACGGCGGCCGTCGAGCGGCCCGCGCTCCTGTCCGAAATCTCGACTCGCTTCGGCGCCCAGTGCGCGGTCCTCGCCCTGGATGCTTCCCGCGCCGGGGCGAAGGCGTGTCCCAGCGGCTTCGAAGTCCTCACGCACTCCGGCCGGAAACGCACCGGGATCGATGCGGCGAAATGGGGTCGGCGCGCGGTGGACCTGGGCGCGGGCGAGATCCTCCTCACCAGCTTCGACCGTGATGGCACAAGGAGCGGGTACGACCTGGCGCTGATCTCGATGATCCGCCGCGTCGTGCCGGTACCGATCGTGGCCTCCGGAGGCGGAGCCCACGCGGGCCACATGTGCGCCGCCGTCGCAGCGGGCGCCGACGCGGTGCTCGCCGCATCGATCTTCCATCAGGGCGACTGGTCGATCGGCCGGCTCAAGGATCGACTCCAGCAACTGAGCGTCGCGGTCCGGCGATGATCGTCCCGTCGATCGATCTCATGGGCGGCCGGGCCGTGCAGCTCCGTCAGGGCGCGACGCTCGAAATCGATGCCGGCGATCCACGGCCGCTCGCCGAAAGGTTCGCGGTGAGACTGGAGGATCTGGAAGGACACGCGCGCTCCGCGGCCCACCGGCTCATGTCGACGGTCCGGGCGGGTTCCGGCCCGCAGGCCCGCCTCTCGTGAGGTTGTCGAGGGCTCGATCCACGGCGTCCTTCGTAGAGGCCGTGATCCCCCCGCGCTCGTACTCCTGCACGACCATGCGTTCCAGACGGTCGACGAGCATGTCGACGCCCGGACGCGGCGGTGAAGGCAGCGCCTCCGCCTGCTGCGCGGCGCCGAACAGATTGATCCAGTATTCCGTCCGACTCCCGAACTGCAGGAGCAAGTAGAACTGGCGCCCGGCTCGCGGTCCCAGTCCCAGGAGGTCCACCAGGGCCACGAGCAGCGAGACCGGCAGCAGCACGGCGTCCCTGCACCCATCGAGGAGCAGCTTGAGCTGAAAGACCCCCACATCGCGCAGGAGATTCCAGCGTGACGGAATGACTTCAGGCCGCAACGTTGATCCCACCGGAAGCTCGCTCATCGTATATTTCGTTCCTTGTCTCGATCCTCGATCCCCGGCAATCCGGGGCGCCGCGGTCGCTCCCCGACGCGCGGCATGTGCGGCCGGGAGCCGGGAATAAAGCTCGCGGCGTTGTTTACCCTTCGCGAAGCGAACAGCCAGCGAGGGGTGCCCGCGGCGATGGGAGCCACATTTGAACAGCTCGGAGGCAACCGACAGGGCGCTCGTTCTTCGCGCACAGCGCGGCGAGCGGGCGGCTTTCGGCGAACTCGTCACACGATACATGCAGCGTGCCTACTATACGGCGCTCGGTCTGGTGGGGAACCACGACGACGCCCTCGATCTTTCGCAGGAGGCCTTCGCCAGGGCATTCCGCGCCCGAGCCACGATCGACGCCGAGCGTCCCTTCTTCCCGTGGCTATATCAAATCGTTCGACGCCTTTGTTTCAACCATACGCGCGACCAGAGATCACGCCGCCAGAAACTCGAGCGGGTGGGAAGCTGGCTCGCCGATACGACGATGGGCACGCGCCCCCTCAGCCCGGACCGGGCGGTCGAGCGCTCGGAGTTGCGGGCGCAGGTGTCTGCGGCGATCGGCCGGCTGGCCGAGCGCGAGCGGGAGACCCTGGTTCTGCGCGAGTTTCAGGAGTTGCGTTACCGGGAGATCGCTGAACTGCTGGGAATCCCCATTGGAACCGTGATGTCGCGTCTCTACAGGGCACGCCGGGCTCTGGCCCGCGAGATCGAGGCCGCGCGGGCCCGGCCCAAAGGGCGGGAGGTGCGGGACGATGAGTGACAGGAAGACTGAGAAGAACGTCAAGCACGCGATGCAGCCCGACGACGAGCGGGTGCGCCATCTCATGATGGCCGAAGTGGACCGGGAACTCTCGGGGGAGGCCCGCGCCGAACTCGAGTCGGCGCTCGCCGAGAACCCGGATCTTCGCAATGAACTCGAGACGTTCCAGCGCCTGAAGGAGGTCACCGATACCATGACGCCGTTGAAACCCCCGGGTGAGACCTGGGACACTTACTGGGAGCGCGTCTACCGACGGCTCGAACGCGGCATCGGCTGGGTTCTGGTCTCGCTGGGAACCATCACGGTCGGGACGTGGGCGCTGTGGACCGCCGTCCAGGGGTTGATCGAGGACACGACGATGCCCGCCTACATCCGCTGGGGCCTGCTCGTTCTCCTGGCCGGTTTCGTGATCCTCTTCGTGTCCGTGGTTCGCGAGCGCCTGTTCATGCAGAAAAGCGACCCCTACAAGGATGTGGTCCGATGATCATCTCGTCTCGAAACGACCTCGCCGGGCACCGGATCGTTCAGGAGTTCGGCCTGGTGCGCGGAAGCACGATTCGGGCGCGCCACCTCGGCCGCGACATCCTCGCCGGACTGAAGAGCATCGTGGGAGGCGAGATCCAGGAGTACACGAAGATGATGGCCGAAGCCCGGGAACAGGCGATCGACCGCATGGCGAAGGAGGCGTCGGACGCCGGCGGGAACGCGGTACTCTGCGTGCGGTTTTCCACCGCCTACGTGATGGGGGGCACGGCCGAGATTGTGGTCTACGGTACAGCCGTGAAAGTCGAGAAGAGCTAGCGATGGCCACGGGGCGGACACTCCGGCACGGGCTCGGAGGCCTGACAACCATGCATCGGCTGGGGATCTGGACGGCCGCCGGGTGCGCGTTCTCGGCGCCGGCGCTGGCGCAGGAACCGGCCTCCGGGATCGAGGGCAGGTGGGCCGGGTCCGTCGTTCTGCCGACGGGCGAACTGCCGTTCTCCGTGACCTTCGAGGCCACGGACGGAGCACTCTCCGCCACCATGGACATCCCCGCTCAGGGCGCCCTCGGTCTCCCGCTCACCGCGGTGTCGTACACGGACGGCCGCGTGCACTTCGAACTCCGGGCCTCAATCGGCCTCGCCGTGTGGGATGGGGCGCACGACGGCAGCAGCATCGAGGGCGGCTTCACGCAGGGGGCCGCGAGGGGCACGTTCACCGCCCGACGCGCCGATCCGGCCGCAACGGAGCCCGAAGAACCCGTGCCCTATCGGGAGGAGGAGATCTCGTTCGAGAACGGCGATGTCCATCTCGAGGGCACGCTGACGCTGCCGGAGGGCGCGGGACCGTTCCCCGCCGTGGTTCTGATCACCGGGTCCGGCCCTCAGGACCGTGACGAGGTCGTGTTCGGGTTCCCCGTCTTCCGGGTCCTCTCCGATCACCTCACGCGGCAGGGCATCGCGGTGCTCCGCTACGACGATCGCGGCGTGGGCGGGTCGACGGGCAGCGTCCCCGGCTCCACCACCTCCGACTTCGCCGGCGATGCCCTGGCCGGCATCGCGCGGCTCTCCGTGCACCCGGACATCGATCCGGCGCGCGTCGGCCTCCTGGGACACAGCGAAGGCGCGGCCGTGGCGCCGCTGGCCGCCTCGCGCTCGGACGCGGTCAGGTTCGCCGTGTTGCTGGCCGGCACCAGCGTGCCCGGCACCGAGGTGCTGTACGAGCAATCCGCGGCCATGCAACGGGCCTCGGGCGTTGGCGACGAGCAGATCGCCTGGAATACGGACTTCCAGCGCCGGCTGTTCGCAGCCATGGAGGCGGGGGAGGATCTCGACGGCTATCGCGAGGAACTGGGGGTCCGGATCCGCGACGGGATCGACCGTCTCTCCGAGGCGCAGCGCGCGCCCATTTCCGACGTGGACGGACACGTGCAGACGCAGGTCGACCAGCAGATCAACGCGGTGCAGACCCCGTGGTTCAGACACTTTCTCACCTTCGACCCGTCCGAAGCGCTCCGGGGGACCCGGGTGCCGGTGCTGGCCCTGTTCGGCGGCCTCGACCTGCAGGTTCTCGTCGACCAGAACCGCGGACCGATGGCCGAAGCGCTGGCCGGTAATCCGGACGTGACGATCGAGGAGGTGCCGCGCGCCAATCATCTCTTCCAGGCCGCGACGACCGGCTCGCCGGTGGAGTACGCGATGCTGGAGAAGACGTTCGTGGACGGTTTCCTCGACACGATCTCCGACTGGATCCTCGCGCGCTTCGGAAACTGATCCCGACGCACCAGACAGCGCCCGCGTCTGGCGCCCGGCGCAGCGGCCGGTACCTTCGCGGAAGCCGACGTCCTGCTCGAATCCGGGGAGACCGAGAACCCATGCACGCACCCACTTCAGTGGCCAGCCACGCGGTCCGGGCCGTTGCCGGCGCCGTCCTCCTCGCCGCAACCCCGGGCGGACTGGCGGGCCAGACCGCGAGCGAAGACGTACGCGCCCTTGTAGATCACCCGGCGGTGCAGAACGCCTTCGGGATCATCGAGGAACTCGAGCCGCGGACGATCCGGGAACTCATCGAACTCACGCAGGTTCCGGCGCCCCCCTTCATGGAAGCGGAGCGCGCGAGGGTCTACGCGGAGTGGCTGCGCGAGGCCGGAGCCGACTCGGTGTTCATCGACGAGGAGGGCAACGCCGTCGCGATCCGTTACGGCCGCGGCGGCGCGCGCGGGTCGACGGATGACGGGGGGCGGAGAACCGTCGCCCTGTCGGGACATCTGGATACGGTGTTCCCGGAGGACATCGACGTGACCGTCTCCCAGCGCGGCGACACGCTCTTCGCCCCGGGAATCGGCGACGACACGCGCGGTCTCATGGCGGTGATCACCGTACTTCGGGCGCTCGAAGCGAGCGGGATCGAGACCCAGGCGGATGTCCGGTTCATCGGAACGGTGGGAGAGGAGGGCCTCGGCGATCTGCGCGGGATGAAATACCTGTTCCGCGAAGGTGCGGATCCGATCCACACCTGGATCGATGTGGACGGCACGGGGCTGGGGAGAATCGTGAACAGGGGCCTCGGCTCCCACCGCTACCGCGTCACGTTCCGGGGGCCCGGCGGCCATTCGTGGGGGGCGTTCGGGCTGGCGAGCCCGGCCCACGCGCTGGGCCGCGGGATCCGCCACTTCCAGGATGTGGCCGACACCCTCACACGATCGGGCTTTCGCACGAGCTACAACGTGGGGCGGCTCGGTGGCGGCACCTCGGTCAACGCGATTCCGTTCGAGGCCTGGATGGAGGTGGACATGCGCTCGGTGAGCGATGAGAGTCTCGCGCGCATCGATGCCGCGTTTCAGGCGTCCATGCGGCGGGCGTTGGCGGAGGAGAACGCGTTGCGTCGCGCCGGGCCCGAAATCGAACTCGAACTGGACCAGATCGGGGACCGGCCCTCCGGTGAGGTCGCGGACGACCACCCGCTGGTCGAACGGGCCCGTGAAGTCATGCGCCTGTTCGGCGCCGACCCGCAGCTCGCGCGCTCATCGACGGACTCGAACATTCCGATTTCGCTCGGGATCCCTGCGGTCACGATCGGAAGCGGCGGCGTCGGGAGCGGCGCCCATTCGCCCGGCGAGTGGTGGATCAACCGTGACGGCCATCTCGGGATCCAGGCCGGACTCCTCCTGCTTGTGAGCGAGGCGGGGCTGGCCGAGCCCATCCCCTGAGCAACGCGGACGTGCGGACGCGGACCGGAGACGAAGCCGGCTTCGGGCTCCACACGGCGATCGCGGTCGTCGTGGCCAACATGGTGGGGACCGGTGTCTTCACCAGCCTCGGGTTTCAGCTCCAGGACCTCAGGTCCGGCTTCGCCCTGCTCATGCTCTGGGTCGTGGGCGGCGTGACGGCGGTGTGCGGAGCGCTCACCTACGCGGAACTCGGCTCCACGATCCGGCGGTCGGGCGGCGAGTACGCCTTCCTGTCGCACATCTATCATCCCGCGGGGGGATTCGTTTCGGGCTGGATCTCGGCCACGATCGGCTTCGCCGCTCCCACCGCGCTGGCCGCCATCACCTTCGGTACCTACCTGTCGTCGGTCTTCCCGACGCTCTCCGCGACGTGGCTGGCCGTCGGCCTGGTGGTACTGCTCTCGGGGGTGCACGCCAGTACGCGCCGTGCGTCGGGCGGCTTCCAGCGGTGGTCGACGACACTCAAGGTGGGGCTCATTCTCGCCTTCTGCGCGGCCGGGCTCTTTCTGGTCGCCGAACCTCGGGAGGTCGGCGTCCTCCCTACGACTTCGGGCGTCTCGAGTGTGTTTTCCGGCGGGTTCGCGGTCTCGCTCATCTTCGTCTCCTACTCCTACTCGGGGTGGAACGCCGCGACGTATGTGACCGGCGAACTCCGCGACCCACGCCGCATTCTGCCCCGCGCGCTGGCGGCCGGAACCCTTCTCGTGATGCTGCTGTATGTCGGGCTCAACTATGTCTTCCTTCGGGCCGCGCCCCAGGAGGAGCTGGTCGGGCAGCTCCAGGTCGGGTACATCGCCGCCGGCCACATCTTCGGTCCGCGGGGCGCCGACCTGATGGGGATCACGCTCGCCCTCCTGCTCGTCTCCACGGTGAGTGCGATGGTGCTGGCGGGTCCGCGAGTCCTGCACGCGATCGGGGGCGACTACCCGACGTTCCGGTTACTGAGGCGGGAGAACGCGCGCGGGGTTCCGGCCGTGGCCATCTTCACGCAGGCCGGGATCAGCCTCGCCTTCATCCTGACGGAGTCGTTCGAGACGATCCTGGTGTTCTCGGGGTTCACGATGGGCCTGAACACACTGCTCGCCACGGCGGGCGTGTTCGTGCTGCGGCGGCGCGGTCCCCCGGTGCCCGCATCCGAGACCCCGCCATACCGCACGTGGGGGTACCCCGTCACGCCGGCGATCTTTCTGGCGGTCACCGGCTGGACGCTGGCGTATATCCTCATCGACCGACCCCTCGAAGCGGGACTGGGATTGGGCCTCATAGCGGTCGGGTTCGCGATCTACGCCGTGACACGGGCCCGGGACCGGGCGCTCGATCGCTGACCACCGGCATCGCCGCATGACCCGACCTCACGCTTCCACCAGGGATCTGCTGCTGGCGTTCGCGGCAGTGTACCTGGTCTGGGGGTCCACCTATCTGGCGATCCGCTTCGGCGTCGAGACGATCCCCCCCTTTCTGCTGGGCGGGGTCCGGTTCTTCACGGCGGGTCTCATCCTCACCGCCGTATCGCGCCTGCGGGGCGCTCCCGCGCCTAAGCCCTCGGAGTGGAAGGCGGCGACGATCTCGGGGACGTTCATGGTCGCCGGAGGCAACGGGCTCGTGTGCTGGGCCGAGCAGTACGTGCCCTCGGGGCTGGCGGCCCTCCTTGTCGCCACGGTGCCGTTGTGGCTCGTCGCGATTGCGCGTCTGGGACCGGATCGCGAGCCGACGAGTCGCCTGGAGGTTCTGGGGCTGGTACTCGGCCTCGTCGGCGTGGTCGTCCTCGTCCGTGGTTCCGGCTCGGAGATCGGGATCGGCGGGGCGAGTTCGGACAGGGTCATGCTGGGTGCGTTCGTGATCCTCGGCGCCTCGCTGAGCTGGGCCATCGGATCCATGTACAACCGTCGGGCGGCGCTTCCCTCTCCGCCGCTCTACGCCACGGCGCTGACCATGACGGCGGAGGCCTGGTCCTCATACTCATCGGGCTGGGCGCGGGAGAGTTCGGCCGCCTGTCGCTGGCCGACGTCTCCGCCAGGTCGTGGTGGGCGCTGCTGTACCTGATCCTGTTCGGTTCGATCGTCGCCTTCTCGGCCTACATGTGGCTCCTGCGCACCGTGCGGCCCGCCGCGGCCGGGACGTACGCCTACATCAACCCGGTCGTGGCGCTGTTCCTGGGATGGTGGCTCGCGGATGAAGGGTTTACGCTGCCGATGCTGGCGGGGACGGTGATCATCGTGGCGGCGGTGGTGCTGGTGCAGCGGGGGCGGGCGCCGAAGGGCGGCCCGAGGCCGGCGACCGTGCGGGCACCGGCCTCGAGGTAGCCACCCGGGCGCAGATCAGTCGAAGGGCGGGCGGCGGCGTTGCATTTGTTCGGCGACCCAGCCCTCGTACAGCGCCATCTGATCCTCGCTCAACACCTCGGCGAGCTTCGTGTTCGTCTCCGCTTGCATGTTCTGCACGATCTCCATCATGGCCTCGCGGTTCATCGAACCCCGGGCCCCCTGGAAGCGCTCGCGCCGGCTCGTCGCCTGCGCTTCGAGGATTTCGCGGACCTTTGTTGCCTGTTCCTCATCGAGTCCGAGGAGTTCCGTGAGCTGTGCCATCTGGGCGTCGAGGTTCATGCGTGCGCCGGCGCCACCGCGCCGCTGCTGGGCCTCGAGCGGCGCCACAAGGGCGAAACCGACCACGATGAGGGCGAGCCCTCCGATCATCTTTCTCATCAACCGTCTCCTTCCTGGGTATTCGGCTGTGTATTCGTTTCTGCGCGGGAATCGGCCTTCAACCGTCCCTTTTCTGACGACACGCGCGCGCGCCGAAACGTTATGGCCCTTGCGCCAGGCGCTCCCGAGCCGAGACGCTCAGCTACCGGTCGTTGGCTTCCCATCGCCAACGGGACCGGATCGGCCGGGTCAGCCAAATGGGGGTTCGCATGCGCACTCGTCATCCATCCCGGGTTCTGTCCGTCCTCGCGGTCATCCTTCTGTCCTCCGCCTGCGGCGTGGAGGAGGGAGTCGAGGCTGCGGCGTCCGACGCAGCCGGGGCCGGGGAAGTCGGCACCTCGGATGAAGCCCATGTGCGGGGGCACATCGCCGGGATGGCTGCCCACCACATCTGTTCGGGCGTGTTCGTCGTCGGCCGCGACTACGAACGCTCGGTCGAGGAGGTCGTGGCACAGGATATTCGGCGCTTCGACATCTTCAAATGGCAGGACGACTTCGAGTATGCCGTGAACTTCGAGACGCGCACCGCCACCGTCTCGGCAGCGGACTTCGGGACACGGTCCGCCGAGTACAACGGGGACCAGGGCTGCACGATCCTGCCGGCCGGTCTGGAGGATGTGACGTACGAGCCGCAGGTCGTCGAGCGGCTCAGCCCGGATCCGGAGGTGACGGTCTGGCCTACGGGCGACGTCGGCGCGTACTACGACCCGCCGCCGCCGGAGGTCGACATGGCCGCGCTCGAGGCGGCACTCGACTGGACGATGGCCCAGAGCGAGCACAACACCCGCGCGCTCGTCGTCATCTACGCGGGAAAGATCCTCGGCGAGCGCTACGCCCCCGGCTTCACGCGCAACACGCCGCAGATCTCATGGTCCCAGGGGAAGAGCATCGCGAGCGCCCTCGTCGGGGCCGCGATCCAGGTCGGCCATCTTGACGCCGGACTCGACGACCCGGTGCCCGTGCCCGACTGGCAGGGGGAGGAGGACCCGCGCCGGGAGATCCGCATCCGCGACATCCTGAACATGAGTTCCGGGCTCGACTTTCTGAACCGGGGCCTGGGGAACGAAGACTCCTGGACGCATACCAACGAACACTTCAGGATCTACTTCGAAGGCATCGACGTGTTCGAGCACGCGATCGACCAGCCCATGGACACAGTTCCGGGCGCCATCTTCCGCTACCGGAACTCCGACCCGCTCACGGCCAACCGAATCGTGCGCGCGGCGGTCGAGGCGCGCGGGGAGGACTGGCTCACGTACCCCCAGCGCATCCTGTTCGACCGCATCGGGGCGCGGAACTACGTCCTCGAGACAGACGCCTGGGGCAACTTCATCATCACCGGCTACGACTACGGGAGTGCGTGGGACTGGGCGCGGTTCGGGCTGCTCCATCTCTGGGACGGCGTGTGGCCGACCCCTCATGGCGGGTCCGATCGCATCCTGCCGGAGGGGTGGGTGGACTTCGTCAGCGCACCCGCTCCCGGCGCCGAGGCCCTGCAGTACGGCGGGCTGTTCTGGCTCAATCGCGGCGGCTCGCTGCCCCGGGCTCCGGAAGACGCGTACTGGTCGGCCGGGTTCATGGGGCAATACACGGTCATCATCCCCTCGTACGACCTCGTCATCGTGCGGCTGGGGCCGAGCCCCGGGGACATCGGCGCATACCTGTCGGACATCATCGGCGAGGTGACGGCGGCGATCGACCGCTAGCCCGCTTCGTCCTCGCGAAATGGGGGGTCGCATGAGCGCTCGTATCGGAGTTCACCGCCGGTGCTGGACCGTGGTCGCGGGGACGGCCGCTCTCCTGGTGCCGGGCTGTGCGCCGGAGCCGGATGGAACCGAGGAAGACGAGGCCCACATGCGCGGACACGTCGCCGGGATGTCCGCGCACCACCTCTGCGCCGGCGTTTTCGTGGTGGGCCGGGATTACGAGCGCTCGGTCGAGGAGGTCGTGGCGCAGGACATCCAGCCGTTCGACCGGTTCGACTGGCAGGTTGATTTCGAGTACGCGGTGGACTTCGAGACCCGCACCGCCTCGGTTTCGGGAGACGGATTCCTCACGCAGTACGCGGAATACAACGGCGACCAGGGCTGCACGCTCCTGCCGGCCGGGTTCGACGATGTGACCTTCGAGCCTGCGGTCGTCGAACGACGCAGCCCGGATCCCGAGGTGACCGCGTGGCCCATGGGTGATGTGGACGCAACCCATGACGCGCCGCCCGCGGAGGTCGACAAGGCCGCGCTGGATGCTGCGCTCGACTGGGCGATGGCCCAGAGCGAACAGAACACGCGCGCCCTGGTCGTCATCTATGCCGGGAAGATCCTCGGCGAGCGCTACGCGCCCGGCTTCACGCGCAACACGCCACAGATCTCGTGGTCCCAGGGAAAGAGCATCGCGAGCGCTCTCGTCGGCGCCGCGATCCAGGCCGGCCACCTCGACGTCGGACTCGACGATCCCGCGCCGGTGCCCGAATGGCAGGGAGCGGACGACCCGCGCAGGGAGATCCGCATCCGGGACCTCCTGAACATGAGTTCGGGGCTCGACTTCCTGAACCTGGGCTCGGATCCGGCACTCCGCTGGACGCACGCTCACGAACACTCCCGGATCTATTTCGAGGGGATCGATGTGTTCGAGCACGCCATCGACCAGCCGATGGACACACTTCCGGGCGCGATCTTCCGGTACCGGAACTCGGATCCGCTCACCGCGACCCGCATCGTGCGGCAGGCGGTCGAGGCGCGCGGAGCGGACTGGCTCACCTATCCCCAGCGGATCCTGTTCGACCGCATCGGGGCGCGGAACTACGTCCTCGAGACGGACGCGTGGGGCAACTTCATCATCACCGGCTACGACTTCGGGAGCGCGTGGGACTGGGCGCGGTTCGGCCTCCTCCATCTGTGGGACGGAGTGTGGCCGGCCCCTGATGGGGGATCCGACCGCATCCTCCCCGAGGGCTGGGTGGACTTCGTCAGCACGCCCGCTCCGGGCGCCGAACTCCTCAACTACGGCGGGTTGTTCTGGGTCAATCGAGGCGGGGCGTTTCCCAGGGCCCCGGAAGACGCCTACTGGGCGGCCGGGGCCATGGGACAGTACACGGCCATCATCCCGTCCTACGATCTGGTGGTCGTCCGGCTGGGACCGAGCCCCGGCGACCACGGCGCGTACATGTCGGACATCATCGGCAAGGTGACGGCGGCAATCGACCGGTAGCGGTCCGCCATCGTAATGTGTAGGCCCTTTCCCCGACGTTCCGGGGGGAATCGTCCAGTTCCCGTCGCCAGGAGGCGTCCGTGTACTCCGTGACCCGTTTCCGGAAGCTTCTTCCCGTCTTCCTCTTCGTTCTCATCCCTGCTTCGACCGTGGCGCAGGACTCCGGGGGCGGACTCCCCTCGATCGAGGACAAGACGGCCTCCATGCGGGCCATCGACGGCTTCATCCCCATGCACTGGGAGACGTCGACCGGCAAGCTGTGGCTGGAGATCTCGCGCTGGGACACGGATCTGCTCCACATGACGGGCCTCGCTTCGGGGCTGGGCTCGAACGACATCGGACTCGACCGCGGTGCACTCGCCGGTTCGCGGCTCGTGCGCTTCCACCGGGTAGGGCCGAAAGTCCTGATGATCCAGCCCAACCTCGACTTCCGGGCGAGCAGCCCGAACCCGCGCGAGGTCCGGGCGGTGACGGACGCGTTCGCCCCTTCCACGCTGTGGGGCTTCACGGCGGCGGCGGAGACGGATGGGCGCGTGCTCGTCGACGCGACGGATTTCGTCGTGCGCGACATGATCAACTGGGCCCAGCGGCTGCGGCCGGGGACGTACCGGTTCGACGCGAGCCGGAGCGCGGTCCACCTGCCGATGACGATGGGGTTCCCGGAAAACACGGAGATCGAGGCCTCCCTCACCTTCGTCCGCCAGCCGGGGGGGGGGCGGCGGCTTCGGCGGTTTCGGAGGCGGGGGCGGCGCGTTCGAGGGGGTCGGGAACGTGGCTTCGACCGGAGAGGCCGCGACGATCCGTCTCCACCACTCCTTCGTGGAATTGCCGGAACTGGGGGAATACACGCCGAGGGCGTTCGATCCGAGGGCCGGCTTCGGCGCCATGAGCTACGCGGACTACAGCGGCGCCGCTGGGCGAGGACATGCAGCAGCGGTTCATCCGGCGGCACCGGCTCGAGAAGCGGGACCCATCGGCGGCCGTGAGCGAATCGGTCGAACCGATCGTCTACTACCTGGACCCGGGCGCGCCGGAGCCGATCCGGACGGCGCTGCTCGAGGGCGCTCGCTGGTGGAACCAGGCGTTCGAGGCGGCCGGTTTCCGGGACGGTTTTCAGGTGGAGATGCTGCCGGACGGCGTGAGCTCGCATGATGTCCGGTACAACGTGATCAACTGGGTGCATCGGTCGACCCGAGGCTGGAGCACCGGGGGCTCGGTGACGGACCCGCGCACGGGCGAGATCCTCAAGGGCGTCGTGACGCTGGGGTCGCTCCGCTGGCGGCAGGACTATCTCATCGCCGAGGGTCTGCTCTCCCCCTACGCGAACGGCGACGAGGTCCCGGAGGACATCGCCGCGTGGGCGCTGGCGCGCATTCGCCAGCTGTCGGCACACGAGGTGGGGCACACTCTCGGCCTTGGCCACAACTACTACGACAGCGAGCGCGGCCGGATCTCGGTCATGGATTATCCGCACCCGCTGGTGACTCTGGGGAACGACGGCCGGCTCGACTACTCCGAAGTCTACGACGTGGACATCGGGGAATGGGACAAGGTCGCGATCACGTACGGCTACTCGCACTTCGCGCCCGGGACGGATCAGGCCGCCGAGTTGCGGCGGATCCTGGACGAGGCGTGGGACGAGGACATCATCTACTTCACGAACCAGGACATCGGCATCCACGCGCGCGCCGACCAGTGGTCGAACGGGGTGGACGCGGCGGTCGAACTCACGCGGATGATGGAGGTGCGGCGGCACGCGCTCGACCGCTTCGGGGAGGCGGCGATCCGAGGCGGTCGGCCGATGGCCACGCTGGAGGAGGCACTGGTTCCACTCTACATGCACCATCGCTATCAGGTGGACGCGGCCGCTTCGGTGCTCGGCGGGCTCGAGTACATCTACGCCTTCAGGGGAGACGGGCGGACGCCGGTGCGACGGGTGTCGGGCGGGGCGCAGCGGGCCGCCCTCGGAGCGCTCGCGGCGACGCTGAGGCCTACCGAGTTGGCCGTCCCCGAGGGCGTGCTCGATCAGGTGCCGCCCCGGCCGCCCGGCTACGGTCGCTCGCGTGAGACGTTCCCGCGCTATACGGGGCCGGCCTTCGATGCGGTCACGCCCGCGGTCGTGGCGGCGGACCATACGGTGTCACGGGCGCTGGAGCCGGCGCGGGCCGCCCGACTGGTGGAACAGCACGCGCTCGACCCGCAACTGCCGGGACTGGACGAAGTGCTGGTGGCGCTCGTCGACGCGGTTCGCCCCGAGGCGAACGAGACGCCGTACCACACGGAGCTGCGGCTCGCGGCGTACCGAGTGCTCGTGGACCGGATCATGGCGCTGGCCGAGGGGGCTCCCATGCCGCATGTGCGGGCCATTGCCACGCACCGCCTCGTGGAGCTGCGAGCCGAAATGGCGGCCAACCCGCCGCCGGAGCGGGACGCTGCCTTTGTGAGGCTCGTAGACCGCGACATCGAGCGCTTTCTCGACAAGCCGTCGTCGCCGTACCAGATGCCGGGGACGCCGAATGCGCCGCCGGGTGCGCCGATCGGTCAGCCGGCCATGGACTGGCTCGCTGGAGACACATGGTCGATGGCCGGGCCCGCAGGCTGGGCAGCGGAGTGGCTTGGAGGCTCCCCCGCCTGCTCGGCGGAAGGTGGCGGGTTCTGAGGAGCGCCGGCGTTCCCGCGGGAACGCGTGAAGGTCAGCTGTACCCGATCGCGATGGCAATCACGAGAGCGACCGCGCCGAGCGCCATCAACATGAGGTAGCGGGGGACGACGAAGCGCAGCCACGCCTCGTAGCGCACGCCGCTGGCGGCCAGAATCGCCATCAGCGCGCCGTTGGTCGGCGTGATCAGTTCACAGAGCCCCGCCCCGTACTGGTAGGCGAGGATCGTGATCTGCCGAGAGGCCGAGCAGGTCCGACAGCGGCACGAGCACCGGGAGCGTGAGCACGGCCTGGCCGCTCACGCTGGGCACGGCGAAGTGCAGCACGCCCTGCGCGGCCGACATACCGATGGCCGAGAGCGCGAGCGGCAGTTCCGCGAGCGGGATGAAGAGCCCGCGTACGATCGTGTCGATGATCCGGGCGTCGTCCATCACGACGTAGATCGCGTTGGCGAACCCGATCAGAAGCGCGGCGTACCCCATCGACTTGAAGCCCTGCGCGTAGGCCTCGGCCGTCCCCGTGATCCCGAGCCGACCGACCATCCCGACGACCACCCCCATGACGAAGAAGAGCGCCGACATGTGATCGAAGTCCCACCCCAGCCCGAGCAGCCCCCACACGAGGATGCCGAAGGTGGAGGCGACGATCCCGAAGATCATGAAGTCCCTCCAACCCATCGCCGCCTCCGGTCCGGCTACATCCGATCTCGACTCTTCCTCCATCTCCGGACCCACCCGTGTGCTCGCAGCGTACCGCATCGTCCACCAGATCCACAGACCGAGGGCGATGGCCAGGAACACCAGACGGAACACGCTGCCCGAGAGCGGCGCCACGTCGGCTACCTCCTGCGCGGTCAGGACCTGGAACGGGTTGATGGGGCTGAAGGCCGATCCCACGAAGGCGGAACCCGCGCTCACCGCGACCCCCACCATCGGCGAGTAGCCGAGCCGCTTCGTCAGGAGCATGAGCGCCGGAACCAGCGGGATGATCTCTTCCTGTAGATTCTCCGTTACGCCGCCCGTCGCGAAGGCGAGCGAAACCACGGGGATCGCGAGGATCTCGCGGCCCTCCAGCCGCTCGACGAGCCAGGCGATGCCGCGCCGAAGGGCTCCCGTCGCGTCGAACACGGCGAAGGCCCCGCCGATGAGGAAGATCAGGAACACGACATCGGCGCGGTCCGCCATCCCCCGGGGGATGGCCACGATGGCGTCGAAGATCCCGATGCGGTTGGCTTCGACCTCTTGATAGGTCCCCGGCACGACGATGCTGCGCCCGGTCTCCGGATCGTCCCGCCGCTCGTACTCCCCCGCCGGCAAGACGTAAGACAGCGCTGCAGCCGCGAGGACTACCGCCGTCAGCAGCGTCAGCGGGTGCGGAAACCGCAACCTCCTCACCCGCTGGCCGAACCGCCCGCGGAACGCCCGTAATGTCGCCATGGATCCCGAAGATGCGCCTGCCCCGCCCCGCCTGACAATCGGAAGCGTAGAGTCAGAAGAGGCAGGTCTCCCGGGCGACCCGCGTACCGGCCGCACTCTGAAGCCGGAGGCGGATTACTGAGTCCACGCCCAGCGCATCCGAGACGATGCCAAGGACTACGCCGTCCGCTGCAATTTCCAACGGGACACGGGGCCCGAGCAGCCCACGTGGATGTTCAATGGCTCCAAGTCGCACCGGGGTCCCGACCTCGCCCCGATAGCGGCCGCAGTTGTCGAACAGGTCCCAGGTTGCGCCGGCCTCGGGCCCGGCGGACTCACGCCGGACCCACAGCCAGCCCTCCGGCGACACGTCCAGAGCCGCAATGATGGGCTCGAATCCGGATTCGCCACCGGCGTCGTTCGCAACGGGCGCGGGATCCCCAAGCGCGACCGTTCGAACCGTATCTCGGTCGAACGTCACCTCGTGGAATCGATACGCCGACCGGTGAGCCACCCAGAGAGTTCCAACGCTCCCAAACCCCCAAACGAATTGTTGAGGGGCCATGAATGAGGGCCAGCTCATGATCAACTCACCGCGGCCATCCTCGGTGGTGCTTGATTCCGGGGGGCCCATGGTTACGAACCGGGTCTCGATCAGGAGCGTATCGCCGGCGAGGAGCTCATGATCCCCGGACACTGAATGACGCACAGCGTAGGTGTGTCGCAGGTAGTCGCGGTCGGGCGTCCGGTAATCGACAAGAGTCACTTCCTTATAGACGAAACCCAAAGTGTCCGCGTCAATCACCCTGCCCCAGATCGGCACATTTCCCGGCCAAAAGCCAGCACGCCGATCGGAACGGTGGAGTTCATTCCCGAGCGAATCGAGACTCAACTGCTGACGCCCATCGCCCACCCACAGCCGATTGGGCGCCTGCCATACAACGTCCTGGTCGATTCGGGACCCGTAACGTTTCTCGCCGGGTCCCCCGCCTGCGCGCGCCATGCGCCGCAGATACCGGCCTTCGCGACTGAAGACGCGGACCTCTTTCCAGCCGACATCCAGCACGTAGATGAGCCCGTTCTCCCCTACGGCGATGTCGCGTATTTCTGCGAAGATGTCGGGTCCACTGCCCTCGACGCGGCCAAGCCTGAGGTCCTCGACCAGACGCCACCCAACGCTTCCGCCACCCTGCGTGCGCGAAGGATTCGTCACCACGATGCGCCCTCCCGCCAGGGTGTCCACGGTCACCTCCTGGGGCAGCGCCACGCCGCGCACTGCGAACGGGCACAGGAACACGATGAGCACGGTCATCGCAGCGGATCGCATGGGGGTCAGAACGGGCAAACCTCTGCGACGATCGGCGTCCCGCGTGCGCTTTCCAGGCGGAGACGGAGGACGTAGCTCACATCCAGGGCGTCGCGGGCGATCCCATGGATTACGCCCCCCGCACCGAGATCGATGGGTTCCACCATATCGCCCTCATACCGAACGGTTCCGATTCGCGCCGACGTGGAAACCTCGCCCCGATAGCGGCCGCAGTTGTCGAACAGATCCCAGACGGGGTCCTCGTCCGGGCCGTCCGGGTGCCGCCGCGCCCAGAGCCAGCCCTCCGGCGACACTTCCAGACTCGCAATCCGGGGTTCGAACTCCGACTCGTCGGAATCATCCGGCGGGGGCGGGGGCGGGTTGCCGAGTTCGACCGTACGCACGGTGTCGCCGGCGAACGTGACCTCGTGGAAACGGTGTACCGCCCTGTTCGCCAGCCACGCGGCTCCGCTGCGCCCGAACGCCCACACACGCCTCGGAATGGACACCTTCACGACGCCTCCGATCGAGATCGTTGCGCCACTCCGACCTGTTGTTTGAAGGGTGCTCGTCGAGACGCGCCTGTCGAGCAGGAGCGAATCCTGCGGCGGGACCGGGTCCGGATGCTCAGGGTATACGGGGAGGCGCACACCGTAGGTGCGGCTACGCGTGACGGTCTCGTCTCCTTGAGTGGTGCGGTCCCAGACGCCGATCTGCTGATAGACGAAGCCCTCGCCATCGGCGGCGACGATCCTGCCGCCACGCACGCTACGTATTAAGGCGGCGGCTCCGCCGATCGGCATCCCGGGGCCGAAGGGCTGGCCGGATCGGCTGAGTTCGTTTCCCAGCGAATCGAAACTCAACTGCTGATGGCGATCACTGATCCAGAGCCGGTTCGGAGGTTGCCAGATGATACGGTACACAGGGGAGAACCCGGAGTAGCGGAACTCGCCGGGTCCCTCTCCGTCGCGGGCCATGTTTCGCAGATGCCGACCCGCACGGTCGAAGACGCGGACCTCCTTCGAACCGTAATCGAGCACGTAGATGTGGCCCTTCTCGTCCACGGCGACGTCGTGCACGTCCCCGAAGACCTGCGGCCCGGTCCCGTCCACCCGGCCAAGGCGGAATTCCTCGACGAGGCGCCACTCGTCGGGTCCCCCGCCGCCCGCGGAGTTCGACACGACGATGCGGCCGCTCTCGAGCGTATCGACGGCCACCTCCTGCGGGAGGTGTGGCGCCCCCGCGCCGAGAGCGAGCGCGGGCACCGGGATGATCAGGAGACCAGCCGCCACGGCTCCTTTCGCGCGGAGGAGGACGCGAAGGAGAGACTCGTGTAACATCGGCGACCTCCTATCCGCTTGAGCCGCCGCGCTCGCCGGAGACGCCGCCCTGTTCGGACACCGGCTTGCCGATGAGTTCGAGGCCCAGGTCGCGGCCCTTCACGACGGCCGGGACGCCCTCGGCCATCCAGCGCGGGGCCGGGGCGTCGACCAGGTAGTGGTCGAAGAACTGCTGCATGCGGATCGCCCAGTCCTCCTGGTTCGGCTGGCGTCCGAGGCCGTGGCCCTCGCCGTTGTAGTTGAGCATGAACACGGGCAGCGCCAGACGGCGCATGGCGACGAACATCTCGATCCCCTGGTACCACGGCACGGCGCCGTCCTCGTCGTTGTGGAGCATGAGGAGCGGCGTCCGGATCTTGTCCGCGAAGAAGAGGGGCGAGTTGTGGACGTAACGGTCGCGCTCGTCCCACAGCGTGCCCCCGATGCGGCTCTGGGTGCGCTCGTACTGGAACATGCGGCTCATGCCGGTCTGCCAGCGGATGCCCCCGTATGCGCTTGTCATGTTGGACACCGGCGCGCCGGCCTCCGCCGCGGCGAAGATGTTCGTCTTGGTGATCATGTAGGCGATCTGGTAGCCGCCCCACGAGTGGCCCTGCACGCCGACCCGGTCGGGATCGATGAAGCCCTGTTCGATCAGCGACAGCACGCCGGGCACGACGGCATCGAGCGCGCTCTCTCCCGGATACCCGATCTCATAGGGGATATCGGGGACGAAGACCACGTAGCCGCGGCTGGCGTAGAAAGAGAACCGTACCGAGGCGCGGTTCGGCACGGGCGGTTGATACGCGTGCAGCCCGTCGGACATGCGCTCGTAGAAATAGACCATGAGCGGGTATTGCTGTGACGGATCGAAGCCGTCGGGCTTGATCAGGATCCCGTCGAGCGGCGTGCGGTCGCTCGACATCCAGGTCATCAGTTCCGCGTCCCCCCACCGGTACTCCGCCTGCTGGGGGTTCGCGTCGCTCAGCTTGCGGGGGTTCCCGAAGTCCGAATCGCCGACCCAGACATCGGGAAACTCTACGAACGTCTGGCGCGTCCACACGTAGCGATCGGCGTCCTCGGCCTTGGCCGGAGACCCGTACCGCGCGTCGCCCATCAGCAGTTCCTCCAGCCGGCCCGTCTCGTCCGTCCGCCCACGGACATACCCCGCTGACTTCGTGCCGAGATCGAAGACCGAGAAGAGCACTTCCCCTTCCTCGATACCCTCGCCGCCGCCGCCGAAGCCGAAGAAGTTGCCGCCTCCGCCCTCCCCCACACGCTGGACGCGGTACCTCAGATCGGCGCCTCGTCCGTCGGTGAGGCGCACCGCCGCCCGCTCGCCGCTCGGGTCCAGGCGCCAGACATCGTTGCGATCGTAGACGAGAAGCGCCCCGTCGTCCTCAATCCACACGGGCGCGCCATATGGCGGCGGCCCCTGAGGGTGATCGTCCAACTCGTTGAAGAAGGCGACCGGCAGATGACCCGTCAGGCTCCGCGCGGGCTCCTCGCCTTCCATCCGCGCCGCCTTCCAGTCCCGGTCCGCCTCATCCCACCAGTAGGCGTACGTGCCGGCGGGAGAGAGGCTGGCGCCGCCGAAGCCGCGCACCCTCCCCACGACCATGCGCCGTTCCCCGGTCGCCACGTCGACGGCGTACGCGTCCTCGTACCGGCCGTCCCACGAGATCTCCTGGCGGTGGGGCATGTCGGTCGTGGCCAGGACGTAGTCGCCGGCCCCGGTCTCGGTCCGCTCCACCTCGGGGACGCTCGATGTGCCCAGCTGGACCAGGCCATCCCGTCCCTCGTGCACGACCGCGAGATAGGAACGGTCCCGCTCGCGGTTCGCCTGAACCAGCTGCATCGGCTGCAGGTAGTCGTCCCGCCAGTTCCAGATGTCGAGGTTCACGCGGTCGTCATCCAGGATCTCCTCGTCCGGCTCCGGTTCGGGGCGCGGCGCCGTACCGAAGAACACCCGCTCGCCGTCTTCGCTGATCGAGACATCCCCGTTCTCGCTCACCCACCATCCGTCGGGCACCCCGCTCGTCTCGTGGTCCGCCAGCCGCTCGAGCGATCCCTCGGCGTACCGGTACAGGGCGAAGGATGGCTGGTCCATCTCCCATTCGTCGCGGTTGCTCAGAAAGGCGAACCGTTCCCCGGATTCGTCGAACGCCAACTGCGCGTAGTGGCCCTCGCCGGAGAGGATCTCCATGCTCTCGCCGCTCGCGGGATCCACGAGGTGGACGCCGTCCCCTCCCTCGTCCTCGGTCGAGGTCACATACGCGACTCCCGTGCCCGAGTCCGCGACCTCGTAGGTCACGACATCGGCGAACGAGTGCTCGGAGCCCGAGTCCGGATTCAGGAGGACGAGGGGCGTCCCGTCGTCCTTCTCATGCCGCTTCTCGTACTCCGCGGAACGCTCTTCCTCTTCTTCGCCCTCCTCGGCCTCAGGCTCGGCGTCCTCTTCTTCCTCGTCTTCTTCCTCAGGGTTCTCGGACAGGAGATAAGCCACGAAGGCGCCCCCATCCTCGGGAACGCGGAAGGACTCGATGGGGCCGGCCCGCGTGACTCCCGCGTCGTCGTCCTCGGCGCCGAAGGCTTCGGCGAGCGTTACGACCGCGAGGGAGTCTCCCGGGATGTCGTCTCCCTGCTCCCCTTCCAGCCGGAGCGAATCGACGACCGCCTGCACCGGCGTGACGCGGAAGGCGAGATGACGGGAGTCCCGCGTAAAGGCCGGACTACGGCCGCGGAAGCGACGCTCCGCCGATCCATCCGTGCGTGCGATCACCAGCGTGGGGTCGCCATCCCAGGGCTGGAGCACATAGGCCAGCCAGGCGCCGTCGGCGGAGATCGTGCGTCCGCCGATGGAGTTCCAGCGATACGTGTCTTCGTGATCCAGCGCCGGTTTCGTCTCCTGCGCGGCCAGCCAGCCGGGCGCCAGGGCGAAGGCCGCGAGGGCGGCGACGGAAGCGGCCATAAACGTACGAGAGGTCGAGGACATCCGGCCCTCCTGTTTCGGGGTGCGTTTCGGAAATCGGGTGGCGGTCATCGCTTGAAGTAGACGGGTTCGGTCGGAAGCGCATCTACATCGATGATCTTTCCGGCCGCCATGACGACCGACTGCTTGCGGATGTTGCTGATGTCGGCGAGCGGGTCGGCGTCGAGCACGAGGATGTCTGCCAGCTTACCGGCTTCGATGGTGCCGAACTCGTCGAGCGCGCCGGCCGCGATGGCTCCGTTGCGGGTGCCGGCCACGATCGCGTCGCCGGGCGTCATCCCCATCTCCACGAGGCCTTCGATCGCGAGCAGCGTCCCGATCCCGGGCTCCTGCCAGATCGGCTTGGGCGTGCGGCCGTATTCCGGCGCCACGCCCGCGTAGTTGTCCGTCCCCAGCGAGGTGATGCAGCCGCCGTCGATGAGCTTCTTCGCGTTCAGGCGCCGCACCTCGTTGCCGTGGCCCACGGCGCGCTGTTCACGGCGGATCTGGTAGCTCGTCTTCTCCCGCTCGACGGGACGCCGCAGCCGCCCCCACTCCCGCGCCCGGGCTCCCTCCGCCTCGCGCGCGAGCCGCTCCTCTGCCGTCTTTCTGTTCGCGAGATGGTTCTCCCAGGCGGGACCCGTGAAGGTGTTCACCAGCATCGAGCAGACGATGCCGCGATCCACGATCTGCTTCACGAGGGCGTCGGAGATTTCCCGGCTGGCGAGGACTTCGGGGTGCTGTATGAGGTCGATCCCGGCCTCGACCGAGAGCCGGAGCCCCTCCGGGTTGGTCGAATGGGTCTCGGCGATGAGGCCGCGCGCGTGCGTCTCCTCCACGATCACGCGCTGTGCTTCGGGCGAAAAGCCGATGAGGGTGGGGAAGGACCAGTGACTCGTCCCGCCGTACTTGAGAAAGTCCACGCCCTTGTCGAGATACTCGCGCATTCTTGCCCGCAGTTCCTCCGGGTAGAGGTCCATCAGGTCCTCGCCCGCCCCCTGCGCGATGTGATCGGAGAACTGCTCTTCGTAGAGCGAAAGATCGTCCTCGGGAATGAGGGCGAAGGTGATGGAGTAGGGGCCGCCCCAGCCGACGATGTTGCCGGCCACCTGGAGTCGCGGGCCGATCGCCTTGCCCGAGGCGATGGCGTCGCGCACCTGCTGGAGTTCGGGCAGCGCGCCGTAGCTGTCGCGGAGGTGGGTCACGCCGAACTTGAGGTGCATCTGTGCCGCCTCGAGCGTCAGCTCCCGGCCCATGCTCCGGTAGAAGACCGAGCTTTCCTTGCGGTCCTTGTTTCCGCCGCCGTAGAGGGAGATGTGGACGTTGGTGTCGACGAAGCCGGGAGTCACGAACTTCCCGGCGCCGTCGATCACGCGGGCGCCCGCGGGGACCTCGACATCGGCCCGCGGTCCGACGGCCGTGATGCGGTCCCCTTCCACGACGACGGTGGCATCGGTCAGCGGAGCGCCGCCGTTTCCATCGATGAGGGTCGCACCCACGATCGCGGTGGCCTGGGCCCAAGCGTCGCTCGTGCCCGCGACGGCCGCGGCAAGGGCGAGGAAAAGCAAGGCGGAAACGCGTCGGACGTGGCGGGACATGGCTTACCTCCGGTCTTCTCGGCCTATACGTCCGCTCAGACTAACAGATTGTTCGGGTCGCGAGTAGCCGCGCGCGCGGAGGCGCGCTAGGCTGTGCGGGATTCACGTGAGCGCCCCGCGCGAACATGATTCCGCGAAACACCAGCTGAGAGACACGAGAATGGCGACGACGGCGACGACGGCGACGATGACCTCGAAGTTCCCCGTCAGGCGCGTCGAGCGATCGAGGCGCCCCTCGGTCGACTTCGACAACCTTCCCTTCGGCTCGATCTGGTCGGACCACATGTTCGTGGCCGACAACATCGACGGCGCGTGGACCGGCGCGGAGATCCGGCCCTACGGCCCGATGGAGATCTACCCGAGTTCGAAGGCGCTCCAGTATGCCGTCTCGATGTTCGAGGGATTCAAGGCGCACAAGACGCCGGAGGGCGATCTCGTCGTCTTCCGGCCGGACATGAACCAGAAGCGGTTCAACCGCACCGCGTCCCGGTTCGTGATGCCGGAGCTTCCGGAGGAACTGTTCTTCGACGCGATGCGGGAGCTGCTCGATGTCGATCGCGGCTGGCTGCCGGATGCCGCTCAGGGGGCGCTCTACATCCGTCCCAGCTACTTCGGTACCGATCCGACCCTGAACGTCACCCCGGGCCGATCGTTCCGCTTCGTCCTCATGACCACGCCGGTCGGGCTCTACTTCACCGGATCGCAAACGGTCAGTCTCGTGGCGACGCGGAAGTTCGTGCGCGCATTCCCCGGCGGGACCGGCGCCCACAAGCCCGCGGCCAACTACGGCCCCACGATGCTGGCCTCCGTGCACGCGCAGGAGCAGGGATACGACAACGTGATCTGGCTCGACGGGCACGAAGGACGGTTCGTCGAGGAGTGCGGCGTCATGAACATGTGGTTCGTCATCGACGGTACGGCGATCACGCCTCCGCTCGAGGGCACGATCCTCCCCGGCGTGACCCGGGACTCGCTGATCCAGCTGTGCGCCGACTTCGGGATCCCGTGCGAGGAGCGACGGATCTCGGTGGAGGAACTGCTGGACGCGCACGCCGCCGGCACGTTCGAGGAGGCGTTCGGTTCGGGTACGGCCGCTACGGTCCAGCCAATCGACCGCCTCGGCCTCGACGGGACCGACGTCACGCTGCCGCAGCATCCCGATTCGGTCGCCGCGCGCCTGAAGGCCGAACTGTACGGGATCCAGACCGGACGCATCGAGGACCGGCACGGCTGGCTGTGGCGCCCCTGACCCAGCGTAGATGACGCAGCCCTAGGAGGCGCGCCACCATGTCGTCCGAACCGCCGTTCAAAGCCACTCTCTGGATCAGGCCGGCTTTCCGGACGGACTTCATCGATGTCCGGGCGAAGCTCGAGGAGGAGTTCGGGTCCGAGTTCGACCGGTATCCGAAGGCGCTCTACATCTCCGACCATACGACGGCGGGGTTCCTGGACCAGCGGCTTGCGCGGCGTCTCGACAATGACGACGCGAAACTCCAGGAGTTCATCAAGGTCTTCCACAGGATTTTCCCGCCCAACGCCGGCTACGTCCATGACGAACTCGACCTCCGTACCGAGCTATCGGACGAACAGAAGGCCACCGAACCGGAGAACGCGGACTCCCACCTGACGTTCATCGGCGCCGGACTCCAGAGCGCCGCTACCTACGATCACGATAGGGACAAACCCGTCTGGTTCGTCGATCTGGACGGCGTGCACCGGGGCGGAACCCGGCGGCGGCGGACGACGGTCGTAGGGTACGGGGCGGAGGAAGTGGTGGCCCGGATCGAGGTGGAAGTGGAGGCCTCGCAACGCGCGATCGATACGACCGACCTTCGGCAGCCGGACTTCGGCTTTGTGGACCGTCTCCAGAAGTTGGTCGAGGAGCACGGCGTTTCGTTTGGGCGGCTTGATATCTCCCTGGCGCCGGAGGAGAGCGGCGCCAGCCTGACGGTGAACGAGTTCGAGCCGCTATTGATGAATCGAGATGTCCGCGGGGCCCTCCTCAGTCCGCTGCGTTTCATGGCGGATCAGGGCAAGGAGGTGCTGAAGGCGCCCCTGACGCTGCCCGGCAAGGCGCTGCGTCTGCCGGGCAAGGCGCTGCGCTTTTCCGGCAGGGCGCTCGACGTGGCCCGGAAGGGAAAGAACGTGCTGAGAAGTCCATCCGGCCCGACCAGGGCCCTGGACTCCGCCACGGTGGAGGCCGTCCACATCCTCAACACCGCCCTGGAGGGAATGGGGGTGGATGAGTCGGTGATCGCGCGCGTGATCAACCGCAGTCTGGCTCTCCCGGTGTCCCGCTTCCATGGACTGCGGAGGGGGATCAGCCTCCCCGTCATCGATCAGGACGGTGACGGGACGGGCGAGATCCCATGGGGAACCTACCAGAGCCCGATCCTCATCCAGTGGAAGGCGCCGGAGGGAGCGACCCGGAAGTTCGACGTGAAGCTGGTCCGCTTCGTCTAGATCGAGCTGCCGGACCGGGTGTCAGGCGGGGTCGGCCGCAGCGTCCGGAACAGACACTCCGAACACCTTGTCCTCAAGTCGAGCCACACGGTCGGTCAGGGCCACGCGGGTATCGGCGAGTTCGCCCCGGAAGGCATCGATGCGACCGCTCAGGCGGCCCTCGACCTCGCGGAGTTCGGTCCGGAATCCCGCGATTTCCCCCCGAAGCTCCTCGCGGACGCCCCGTATCTCGCTCCGAAGCCCCGCGACATCCCGGTCGAGCTTGTCGCGCACGCCATGGATCTCGCCACGAAGCTTGTCGCGCACGCCATGGATCTCGCCACGAAGCTCGTCGCGACGCCATGGATCTCGCCACGAAGCTCGTCGCGAACGCCATGAAGCTCGCCACGAAGCCCGTCGCGAACGCCATGAAGCTCGCCACGAAGCCCGTCACGAACGCCATGGATCTCGCCACGAAGCCCGTCCTGGACGCCCCCCAACTCGGCCCGGAATGCCTTCATCTCGGCGGTGAGCTTGCGTATGGCAGCAAAGGTAAGGCCGCCTATCGCTGCGCCCACGCCGATGATGGTGAGCATCAGGGTGATGATTCCGGCCACATCCAATCCCATCATCGGGGCTCCGGTCAAGGTTCGTGCGGCACGACGACTGCGTGCCTGTCCGCACCAACCTCCGGAGGCCAATCAATGTGGTATCAACCGGGACGTCGCTTCAAGCGGCAGGCCCGCCGTCTTCGCCAGTGGCCCGTCTCCGGCGGCGGCGGGGCGCGGGCCGGTTCAGGCAGTGGGAGTTAGACGAGGGATCGGCCCTGCGAACCGTCCACGGCGATACAGGCGCCCGTGATCAGGCTGGCCCGCTCCGAAGCCAGGAACGTGACGACGTCCGCGACCTCGTCGGCCCGCCCGAACCGCCCCAGCGGCAGGTTCGCCTTCACGAACTCCCGCATCCCCTCGGGGTCCGACTTCACTCGCTTGTCCCAGCTCCCGCCGGGGAACTGGATGGATCCGGGGGCGACGCAGTTCACCCGGATGCCGTCCCTGGCCAGCTCCAGAGCCATGATGCCCGCCGCCGAGATCAGCGCCGTCTTGGTCGTGTTGTAGATTGAGAGTCCGGGACCGCCCTTTTCCCGCCCGAACACCGACGACACGAAGACGATCGACCCGCCACCGGCGGCACGCATGTGAGGGATCGCCAGCCGGCTGGCCCTGAACCCCGACAGGACGTTGAGCTGGATGATGTCCAGCCAATCCTCGTCGCTGGTCTCCTCGAACTTCCCGCGCCGGTTGCCGCCGACATTGTTCACGAGCACATCCAGCGCCCCGTAGCGGTCGGTGGTCGCCCCCACCAGCTGAGCGGCCCCGTCCTCCTCGGCGATGTCGCAGACCACGGTGAGAACGTCCGCGACACCTTCAGCCCGTAGCGACGCCGCGGCCGATTCGAGCCCCTCACGGTTGCGCGCGCATAGCGCCAGCCGCGCACCTTCGGCCCCCAGCGCGCGTGCGGTGTAGAGGCCGATCCCTCGGCTCCCCCCGGTGACGACCGCGACTTTTCCCTTCAGTCCCATATCCATGCGCGAGACTCTACCGGGCGTCCCGATCCCCCGCCAGCCCTCTTCCTCCCGAGTGGACCCGCCGCCCCGGTACTGACATGTTCACCCGCCGAAACCGGATCCTTCCAGCCGAGGACGCGCCATACAGAGCTTGCGGATGATGTGGTGCGGATCCTGCTCCTAAGTGCAGAAGCTGGGCGACGCGGGACTCAATGGCCGGGACGACACTCACCGGTTCACCCATGCAACGTGGCGAGCCATGCTCTGGCGACTGCTGGATTCGAGGCCGACCTGAGTCGCGGTGCTCCCTCCGGCGCCGCGCGTGCGAGATCAATCGTCCGGGGCTTCTTCGCCCGGATCGCCACGCATGAGCTCCACAAGTTCATCCGTTGGTTCGGGGGGGCGACGCACCAGGTCCGCCACGAGGGCAAAGCCCTTGCGGGATAGAAGCACTCTCTCCCTTCGCTCCCACGGGTCGAGGGTGACCAGTTCCGGGAAGAGCGCAAAATCGCGATCTCGCGTGAGTAGGGCTTCCACGCCGTGGGCCAGGCAGAGGGCGGCAACGCGGGCATCGTGGACGAGCGGGCCGCGGACGCGCTGGCGTGTAATCAAACGTTCCAGCAGGTCCAGGAAACCGTCCGTTTCTCCCAGCAGGCGGTTGGAGGGGGACTCGGTCCAGGCGCGAAGCTGGGCCCACGCTCGGTCGGGTGGCGTCGCCGCGTTACGCCAGATACGCCGGTTCGTCACAACACCCAGAAACTCGTAGAGGCAGGGCCAGGGGATGGCCCAGGCCAAGTCGCCCTCGGCCAGCGTCCTGAGCATGTTGCGCGCGGACTCGTGGAGGGGCGACTCCCGGCGATGCGCGTATACCAGGATGTTGGTGTCTACCGCGATCAAGGGGCGTCGGGCTGTTCGTAGATCCTTTCGGGCTCGTAGATCATCTCGGAGAGATCCTGCCACGTGTACGCGGCGAGCGGATCGTCGTCACAGGGGTCTCCGTGGCTGAGGTCCGGCATCCGGTACCTGGAGGCGGTCGGGCTCGCCGACAATACCCTCCTCAGACCCTCTTCGACCACGGACCGCAGGGAACGACGGTTGTCTCTGGCGTACCGCTTGGCCCGAACGAGAAGCTCACTGTGGATATCGATGGTCGTTTTCATGACCCATACTACCCATACTGCTTCGTATGGGCAAGCAATAGTCATTCTCGAACAGGGTGCCCGGCGTCCCTCGGTTCTCTGGTCAGCGGACGAACATGACCGGGCGGGTGGGGAGTGCCTCCACGTCGATGACCTTCCCCTCCTTCATCACCATCGTCTGCCTTCGGATGTTGTGGATGTCCTCGAGCGGGTTCGCCTCCAGGAGGACGAGGTCCGCGAACTTTCCGACTTCGATCGTCCCGAAGTCGTCGAGACCGCGCGCGGCGAGAGCTCCGTTGCGGGTCCCGGCCACGATCGCGTCCGATGGGGTCATTCCGAGTTCGACGAGACCTTCGATCGCCATCAGCGTACCGATGCCCGGCTCCTGCCAGATCGGCTTGGGCTCGCGCAGGAACTGGATGTCCGCAGCCGGGAAGTTGTCCGTGCCGGGGGTGACGATGCAGCCCGCCTCGATGAGGCTCTCGGCGTTCTGGCGGCGCATCGCGTTTCCGTGGCCGAGTGCGTTCCGTTCCCGGCGCAGTTCGAACGATGTCTTCTCCCGGGTCACGGGACGGCGCAGGCGCCCCCACTCGGCCGAATCCCCGGCATGGGCCCGTCGTGTCTCCGCCGCCGCGACATCCGCGAGATGCTGTTGCCACGCCGCCCCGGTGATCGTGTTCACGAGCATCGCGCAGATCACGCCCCGCTCCCGGATCTGCGTTAGCAACGCCTCCGAATACGGCCGGCCGGCCAGCAATTCCGGGTGCTGGATGAGATCGATGCCCGCTTCCACGGCGAGGCGCAGGCTTTCCGGGTTCGTGGCGTGCGTTTCGGCGACGAGCCCTCGCCGGTGGGTCTCCTCCACGATCACGCGCTGCGCTTCGGGCGAAAACCCGATCATCGTCGGGTAGGACCAGTGGCTGCTCCCACCGTATTTGACGAAGTCGACGCCCTTGTCGAGATAGTCGTTGATCGCGACGCGGAGTTCCTCCGGATACATGTCCATGAGGTCTTCCCCCGCTCCCTGCGCCAGGTGATCGGAGAACTGCTCCTCCCACAGCGACAGATCCGAGTCGGCGATGAGGGAGAAAGTGACGGAGAAGGCCCCGCCCCAGCCGACGATGTTGCCGGCGACCTGCATCCGCGGGCCGATGTCGCGACCCTCCGCGATCGCGTCCCGCACCTCGATGAGCTGAGGCAGCTGTCCGTAGCTGTCCCGGATGTGCGTCACCCCGTGCTTGAGGTGCATCTGCGCGGCCTCGAGGGCGATGTCGGCCCCGCGCTCCCAGTAGAAGACCGCGTTCTCCTTGCGGTGCTTCCCGAAGCCCGCGCCGTACAGGCTCGTGTGCACGTTGGTGTCGACGAAGCCCGGGGTGAGGAACTTCCCTGTCCCGTCGATGACCCGCGCCCCATCGGGCACGCCCGTGCTGGCGCTGGGTCCTACGGCGGTGATGCGGGCGCCCTCGACGACCACGGTGGCGTCGGGTATCGGAACGCCCCCGTTCCCGTCGATGACGGTGACCCCCACGATCACGATCGTCTCCTGGGCCATCGCCCCCAGGGAAGGCGGCCACGCGATGAAGCACGCAAGAACCAGTGAGACAACCGTTCGACGAATCAACATGCGGACCTCCTTAGGCATTAGAGGGCAGCTGCTTTCTCCAGGAAGCGGTCGTACCGCAGGGAGAGTGACGACGCTGAGGGGTAGTCGGCGCGGCGGCGAGGAAGAGCGATACGCCGACCGTGAAGACCCTGGATGGCGTGTCGCAGCGTAGGGCCGTCTTCTTCCGCGAGGATCGCGGGGCGAACCCGGATGGTGTAGTCAGGGCGTACGCCGAGGAAGAATCGGTCGAAGGCCGCATGGTGCAATCGACACAGCGCCAATCCGTTCCTCACCTCCGGCTCTCCCTCCGGTTCGGCGTCGGGGATGATGTGGGCGGCGTCGAGCAGCTCCTCATGACGAAGTCGGCAAAGAGCGCATTGACGTCTGTACGCTTTGAGAACCCGCTCGCGGAAAGCCTGTTGATGCAGTCTCCGGCGAGTCTCCACCGTCACATACTCACGGCGTAGCGACGTCTCGCGACGTACCTCCGCGCCCTCCCACACGCGCATCGAGGTCGAGACCGGACCCAACTTCTCGGCATCGACTTCGATGGAAAACGTCAGCATCTCCGGTGCATCTCCAACCACATACACTGGCCACACAGCGCAATACCTGCCCGGGAGAAGACCATGAAAGTACACCAAGGGCAGGTTGTGGTACATCGCTTTGCGGAGTCCGACGTTGTCGAGGTGGTCGGGGTCAGTCCCACGGTAACGGTATCGAAGGAAGTGGCCGGGCCCGAACGCATCGTTGTAGGGTCCCGTCGGAGTGGTGGTGATCGACAGCGGGACGGCCATCGTCCGGGGCTTGAAGATCCCCTGATGGCCGACGAGGTGGATGCGTCGCCCTGCGAACTCGAAACCCTTCTCAAGGAGAGGACGTCGCGGAAGCACGTCCCCGTGAATGTTTCGTTGGCTGGCGAGCCACTCGAAGGTCGCCATCCTGACCCGCTGGTCATACAGCTGGTCGAAGTCCGCTGTAGACACGGGGTGGTCGTAGGGCATGCCGCAGACTACCGATGAATTGCGCGACCCGTCAATCAGGTTGCGGGACGACGCCACCGATATGTCGCGCGTTACCGAGGGACCGACTTCCAGGGACAACCGGGATGTGCGCAAGGCGAGTCTTCAGGTGCAGGTTGGGGGCGGACGCAAACCATTCGCACGAGGTGCCGATGAAATACGCTCTTCCTCTGCTACTGATCTCATCGCTGACGCTCGGTTCCGGCGGCAGGTTACGGGAGACGCCGCCCGACAGGCCCACGGACACGTATCCCAAGAACCCCGCCATCGACGCGCTCAACTACGCGTTCGAACTCGCGCTGAGCGACGAGACCGATCTGATCTCGGGCGAGGCAACCATCGATCTCCGTTTCCTGGCGGACGGCGTGGATCGGGTCCGTCTCGATCTCGTCGGGATGCGTGACGATGGCACCGGAATGCGAGTTCGGGACGTCATCGGGAATTCGGGGCCGCTCGAGTACACGCACCGGGATGATGCGCTCTTCGTCTCGCTGGCGAGGCCGACCGAGGCGGGTGATCGGCGGCAGTTCATCGTGGCCTACGAGGGAGTGCCGGCCACCGGCCTCATCATCGGCCCCAACAAGTACGGGGACCGGACGTTCTTCAGCGACAACTGGCCGAACAAGGCTCGCAACTGGCTGCCGACCATCGACCATCCCTATGACAAGGCCACGAGCGAACTCATCGTCACGGCCCCGTCCCACTACCAGGCCATCTCCAACGGACTGTTGATCGAGGAGACGGACCTGCTGGACGGGACCCGCCGGACACACTGGAAACAGTCCGTCCCGATCGCGACCTGGCTGTATGCGCTCGGCGCCGCTCGGTTCGCGGTACAGACTGTAGACTACTATAACGGCGTGCCGATCCAGACGTGGGTCTATGCCCAGGATCGTGACGCCGGCTTCCATGACTTCGCGGTGCCGACGAAACAGGCGATGGAGTTCTACGGGGATTGGGTCGGACCCTATTCGTACGAGAAACTCGCCAATGTGCAGTCGAACAGCGTGGGCGGCGGGATGGAGGCGGCGACCGCGATCTTCTATGGCGATGAATCGGTCACCGGAGAGCGCTCCGTCCGCTGGCGGAACGTCATCATCCATGAGGTAGCCCATCAATGGTTCGGAAACGCGGTCACCGAATACGATTGGGACGACGTCTGGCTCAGCGAGGGATTCGCCACCTACTTCACACTCCTCTTCATAGAACACCAGTACGGGCGGGATGAATTCGTTGAACGGTTGAAGGTGAGCCGCGACGGGATTCGCGCGTTCATGGCCGAGAACCCGGACTATCGGATCGTCCACGACAACCTCTCCGACATGAGCCGGGTGACCAGCGGGCCCGGCACGTACCAGAAGGGTTCGTGGACGCTGCACATGCTGCGCGGCGTGGTGGGCGAAGACGCGTTCTGGGCCGGAATTCAGGCGTACTACCGTGAGTTCCAGGACCGGAATGCGACCACGGCGGATTTTCGTCGTGCGATGGAGGAGGCCTCGGGTCTCGACCTCGGCGACTTCTTCGATCAGTGGCTGTATCGGGGCGGGTGGCTCGAGGTTGAAGGAGGCTGGAAGTACGACGCGGAAGCTGGGGCGATTCACGTCGAAATCGATCAGGTCCAGGAGGAGCGCTACACGTTCCGCATGCCTGTCCAGCTGGCCATCCACCTTCCGTCGACGGAGCCCCCCGAGAGAGGCGTACACGGGTCCGCACCGCCCCCGCGTATCGAGACGGTGCGGGTCGACGCGCGGCGGAGCCGGTTCACGATCCCGGTCGGTCGCGAGCCGCTCGACGTGGTCCTCGATCCCGGCACCTGGCTCCTGATGGACGCCGCTTTCGCGCGGCGGCGCTAGCGGAGGGTGCCGCACCGCCACGGTTGCAGGAGACATGGCGGGGGCGACAGCTTTGACGCCACGGATTCGCTTTGCGAGGGGACGGCGCAATTGGCGATTGATCGACGCGACTTTCTGAAGACAGCCACGGCTGGGGCGGCCGGGTTGTCGCTCGGATCCGCTGCCCCGCTCGCCGGAACGACTCCCGCGCCGCGGACGACCCCCCTGCGAAGACCCGCCGGCCAGGCCCCCGATGTCGTCGTGATCGGGGCGGGCAACTTCGGCATCTGGACGGCCCTCAACCTCGTTCGCCTCGGCGTCACCGTGACGGTATTGGACGCATACGGCCCCGGGAACTCGCGCTCCACGTCCGGTGGGGAGACGCGCGGCGTTCGCTCCTCGTACGGCGGCCGCCCCGGAGGCCTCGTCTGGAATCGGTGGGCCAACGAAGCCATCCGGCGCTGGATCCAGTGGGATGAAGAGGGACAGGAACTCCTCCTGCCGCGCGTCTTCTACCAGACGGGCGATCTCATCCTGCGCGAGGAGATGGTCCCCTATATCGAAGACACGATGGCCCAGTGGGACCAGCTCGGGGTCGACTACGAGTTGCTGGACACAGATGAGATCAACCGCCGCTGGCCCTGGATCCGGACGGAAAGCGTCTCCCTGGGACTCTACGAACCCAACGCGGGCGTCGTCCGGGCGCGCCGGGCGATCGAGTCGGTCGCCAAGCGGTTCGAGATGGAGGGCGGCGAGATCCGGATCGCGAGAGCCGCTCCCGGGCAGTCGGACGGCCGCCGCCTGGGCGACGTGACGATCGGCGACGAGTCTCTCGCGGCCTCCACCTTCGTGTTCGCGGTCGGCCCCTGGATCGGGAAGACCTTCCCCGAACTGGTGGGCGACCGGATCCGCATCCCCATCGGCAACGTCTTCTACTACGCCGTGCCGGACCCGCGCTTCATGTTCCCCAACATGCCGAGCTACGGGGTGCCCGGCTGTACCGGCTGGCCCGCCCTCGGCCCGGATCACCGCGGCTTCCGCGTGCGGACGGGCGGGCAGCAGGGCGACGACCCGGACACGAGCGACCGCTGGGTGCCTCCCGAGGCGCACGAGCGCCCCCGCCAGATCCTCGAGCAGTACTTCCCCGACATGGTGGGAGCGGCGATCAACGAGACACGAGCCTGCCACTACTGCTTCGGCCCCAGCCGCAACTTCCTCATCGACAAGCACCCCGACTTCGACAACGTGTGGCTCGCCGGTCTCGGGACCGCCGAGTCGTTCAAGCAGGGGCCGGTGCTCGGCGAGTACATCGCGAAGCGAGTCCTGGAGATCGAGGACGATCCGGAACTGGCGGAGCAGTTCAGATTCTCGATGGAAGCGTCGGAAGGCAGGGAGCCCGACCCGGAGGATCTGGGCGGTTGAACGCGCGGCGATCCTTCGCTGCGGCCGCCGTCACTGCCGTCGTCACCGCGATCACGGTGACTGGATGCTACGGCCCGCTCCGGCTGACCCCGTCGGACCACGCCACGGTGCTGGCCGGGCAACGGCTGGAGGCGGATCATCCCGCCCTTCCCGGATCCTACGAAGTGCAGCGGCTCTACTACGGGAGCGGGACCGACCGGCGCCGGCCCGAGTACCGGGACTCCATCTCGATCGTGACCGAGACCGTCGATGCCTCGAAACTCGTGTCGCTGGGCGAGTCGGCGAAGGAACGGAACGGCTACTGGGGCTTCACTCCGAAGGCGTTTCCCATCAACGGCCGCGCCTGGTATCCCGACGGCGAGGGCCCCTTCCCGCTGGTCCTGATCGTCCACGGGAACCACAACATGAAGGACTTCTCCGACCCCGGTTACGGATATCTCGGCGAGTTGCTGGCGAGCCGCGGCTACGTCTTCGCGTCCGTCGACATGAACTTCATCAACGGGGGTATCCGGAACGAGAACGACGGGCGTGGCTGGTTCCTCCTCAAACACATCGACGCCTTCAAGGAATTCGCGGCGGACGAGTCCACCCCCTTCCATGGCAAGATCGACTTCGACCGCATCGCCCTCATCGGACATTCGCGCGGGGGCGAAGCGGTGGGACACGCCGCGGCCTTCAATCGGCTGTCGCGATATCCGGACGACGCCTCGCTCGAGTTCGACTTCAATCACGGGATCCGCGGGATCATCGCGATCGCCCCGGTGGACGGTCAGTACCTGCCCACCGGACGTCTCGTCCCGGTCGAGAATGTCAACTACATGGTGTTCCACGGCTCGCACGACGGGGACGTCACGAGCTTCCACGGCCTGCGCCTGTTCAACCGGCTCGAGTTCACCGACGGCGGGGACTACTTCAAGACCTCGATCTACATGTACCGCGCGAACCACGGCCAGTGGAACACCGTTTGGGGGAACAAAGACAACGGGCCCCGTAGCGCGCGACGGCTCGATCTGCGGGGACTCATCGACGGCGAAGCCCAGCGTGAGTTCGGGAAGATCTATATCTCGGCCTTCCTCGAGACCGTGCTGCGCGGCCAGCCCGACTACATGCCGATGTTCCGGGACCATCGCGCGATCGGCGGCTGGCTGCCCGAGACGATGTACATCACGCAGTTCGAATCGAGCGGTTTCCGCCCGCTCGCCACATTCGAAGAGGACATCGACGTCACCACGGGGACCGCCACCGGCGTGACTCTGGAGGGGGACTCGCTCGGGGTCTGGCGGGAGGAGCTACTCGACCTCCGTTCGCGTAACCGGCCGACGTCGTCGAGTTCGCAGCAGAACAACGCGCTCCGGCTGGGCTGGAACAACCGCGTGGCCGGAGACGAGGACGCCCTGGGGGCGCCCGCGAGCTACGCCATCGCGCTGCCCGCCGGGCTGGGCGCGGACTGGGGGCTGGGCGCAGGCTCTCGCCTGGACCTGCAGGTCGGGGCGGTGGAGGGCCGGCCGGGGCCGCGCAGCGCCGGAGACGAAGACCAGGGGCAGGGCGACGACGCGAACGCCCCCTCCGCCGGACGAGGCGACGACGATCGGGACGAGGACGAGGAACCCGTGGATCTGTCCGTCGTGGTCACCGACGCGGACGGAGAGTCGGCGAGCGTGCGGCTATCCGACTACGGGCCTGTCCGCCGGCCCCTCGATACCGTGGTGCGGCGTCGCAATGACGCGGATTCGTTCGACAATCAGTGGGAACTGGTGCTCCAGTCGTTCTCCATCCCGCTCTCGGATCTCGTCGAAGCCAATCCCGCCTTCGATCCGGCCCGCCCGCGCGAGATTCGACTTCTCTTCGACCGCACCGCCGCCGGGACCGTCGTCGTGGACGACATCGGCTTTTCCGAAAACCGGCCCGACCGTTGAACCACGCCGACACCCGACCGGTGGGCTCTGTCACGCGCGAGCTCAGCCAGCGCGAGCATGAGGGCAAATCCGTGCACGCGCTCGTTGCGGCGAGGGTCTATGGCGTGGATCGGGAGGACCTGTGGGACGCCCTGACCAACGCGACCCGGATCCCGAAGTGGTTCCTGCCGATTTCCGGCGACCTGCGCGCCGGCGGCAGCTACCAACTGGAGGGAAATGCGGGCGGCGAGATCCTCGCGTGTGAACCGCCGGGACGCTTCGCCCTGACGTGGCGAATGCACGGAGACGTCAGTTGGGTGACCGTGACGCTATCGGAACTGCCGGGTGGCCGAACCGAGGTGCGCCTCGAACATCTCGCGCAGTTCCCGCAGGAGTTCTGGGCAGAGTTCGGGCCGGGGGCGGTCGGGATCGGCTGGGACCAGGCGTTGTTCGGACTCGATCAGCACTTCTCCCCGGCCCCTTCGGTCGTCCCGGAGACGGCGGAGGCGTGGATCGCCTCGGAGGAAGGGAGGGACTTCACCCGCCGGAGCGGCGCTGCGTGGTGTGAGGCCTCCATCGCCCTGGGAACCGACCGGGAAGCGGCGCGCGCCGCCGCCGACCGGGTGGCTGCCTTCTACACGGGGGAAGACGCGACCTGATCCGAGCCAGCTGTCAGCCCGCGAACTCCAGGCGTTGGAGACGGGGGGCGATTCGGCGGGCCACGAGCCGGGGCGTCAGGGCGTTTGCGATGACCAGCGCCACGATGGTCGAGGCGGTCGCGGCAGTGCTTGCGTACGCGGCGTGGAGGGGCAGGGGGAGCAGCGCGATCAGGATCCCGGATATCACCATCGCCGTGAACACGCCGGCGCTGAAGCCGCCCTTGGCGGGTGGCTCGGAGAACGGGAGGCGCGGCGCCAGCAGCAGTCTCAACTGAACCGCCAGGTTGGAAACCAGCCCCAGAACTCCGGCGTGCGCGACGGCGTGCAGGACATCCCCGAAGGCCCACACGAAGACCCCGGCCAGGATCGCCAGGTACGGGATGAGCACGAACAGCGCGATACAGTGACCCGCACCGGTGACGAGTCTCGCGCGGTCCACCGGGAAAGCGAAGAAGATCCAGCCGGCACGAAAGGAATCGCTGCGGAAGAGGCTCTCCAGCAACATTTGCGGCCCGCCGATCGCCACGAAGTGGATCGTCCAGAGGCCGCCGGCTCCGAACCCCAGATCGACGAACGGATCGGGCAGCGACCCTTCGCGTAATGACAGATAGACGTAGAACAGCGTCATCGGAACGATGCTCAACACCGTCATCCGAAAGTTCCTGTCGTGTCTGAAGTTGCCCTTCATCAACGTGGCCACTGCCCGCGACTCCACGGGGAATCGGCGCCTCGCGGGCCGCCTTGGCGAGACCTTGCTGCGGTCGGAGCCAGAGGCGGTGAGCAGGGCACCCATCCGCTCGGCGTAGGAAAGCGACAGGCGCCGGCCCACAATGTAGAAGAGACAGACGGTACTTCCGGCCGCAGTCAGGACGGCGAGCACTCCCGTCACGCTCCACTCCCCGTGGACCAGCGGCAGGGCGCTGGCAAACCAGGCGGCGGGAAGGGCATACAAGGCGGGAGACGTGCCGACCTCCACCGCTTCCAGCCGATCCTCCAATTCCCCCAGGAGCAGCGGCGCGGCCACGACGCTCGTCACGAGCAACACCTGGATGTATGAGAGGATGCGGTCGAATCGGGCCGGCCGAACGGCGCGGAGGAGTGCTGCGTAGACGGACACGAGGGCGAGGGTTGTCCAGGCAACGGTGGCGGCCACGATCACGGGGAACAGCACGCCGGCCGCGAGGCCGTACCTGACAATGAGGAATATCCACGTGGGTGCCGCGACGAGGGTGCCGATCATCCCCGAATAGAGGAGGACGTTGGTGAGCTTGACGAGAAAATACGTGCGCGATGAGACGGGTTGATGGGCGAGAATATCGTAGTCGGCCGGCGAAATGACGACGGATCGAAAGTCGATGAGAATGACCATCGCTACGAGGAGTCCTACCATGCTCAACGACCACACGGCCGACAGGAAGAGATCCGGAAGCACCAGGGTCACGGCAAGCGTGTAGAGGCCGAAACAGCCATACAGGAGTACCGCGACCCACTGCCTGGAGGCCCCTTCGCGCGCCGCGGACGAGCCCATCTGCATGGCAGAGGCGGAACGGAAGTCGGTCTTCAGCATCACGCGCGTGAGCACCCGCCACTGGGCGTAGTCCGCCCCGAGCGCCTCGACGCACCGCCCGACGAGCCGTGCCGGGAGCTTCACGCCGGACCCTCGGCGGACTCCGGGGTGTTGGCGGCCGGAACGGAGTCCTCGAGCGCTCGAAGGAGGTCTCGGGTCACCTCTGCGGCATCTCTCACGCCCGTGAGCCGGGCGAACGCCTCCTCGAGGCTCTTCGCGCCTGCCTCGGCGGCGATGTGGTCCGGCACGCCCTCGATGATCTTCCGGCCGTCGTTAACGATCACGATGCGCGTGCAGATCCGCTCCACGACTTCGAGGATATGAGAGCAGAAGAGGATCGTCCGTCCCTTTGCGGCAAGCTCGCGCAGGAGTTGCTTGACGACGAGGGCGGCGTTCGCGTCGATCCCGCTCAGGGGCTCGTCGAGGAACAGCACCTCCGGGTTGCCCAGCAACGCGGCGCTGATCAGGACCTTCTGCCGCATCCCCTTGGAGTGCCCGACCAGACGCCGGTCCCGCGCATCGAGAACGTCGAATAGGTCCAGCAACTCGTTGACCTTACGGTTCGCGTGCTCTCCGTCGATGCCCCGCAGGTTCGCGATCATGGTCAGGTATTCGCCGGCGGTCAGCGTTTCGTACAACGCCCCGGCCTCCGGGACGTAGCCGATCCGGCGCTTGACCTCCAACGGATCCTCCTCGACATCGAAACCGGCGATCGATGCGGAACCACTCGTCGGCTTGATCATGCACGTGAGGATCTTCACGGTCGTCGTCTTGCCGGCTCCGTTGGGCCCCAGCAAGCCCAGGATCTCCCCGGGTTCGACGCGGAGATCGAGATCCTCGACCGCCTTCGTCGCGCCAAAGTGTCGGGTCAGACCGCGGGTCTCGATCAACGTCAGCGGAAGCTGAGGCCGAACCGGTGCGCGTTTCCGGCCACGTCGAAGGCCTGGAACGCGTACTCGAGCGTCAGGGCGTCGCCCGTGAACGCGAGACCGAAGGTGAACGGGCTCCTCCGGTCCTCCACCACGCGCTGGAGTCCGGCGCGGAGGCGGAACGTGTAGCCCTGGACGGGCCAGTAGGAGATCTCGACACCGCCGGCCGGGATGATCTCGCCGTCCCGCCGCCGGGCGACCTGGCTGGTGAGGAACATGTCCAGTTCCCCGACCTCGAAGCCCTCCGTCGAAATGCCCATGACGAACTGCGTCGGGATCCTGAGCCCTCGCCCCCTGAGTTCCAGGTCCGATCCCAGGTTCCGGACGGCGAGACTGACCATGGTCGGTCCGAACTCTCGCGCGATACCCACGTCCAGCAAGGTCGTACGCTCCGTCCGGCTGACGAACTGATACTCCAGGTACTTCGCCACGACGCCGACGTCCACCGCGGCGAACAGTTCCCGCGCATAGCCGAGCGAAGCGACGAACTCGGTCAATGGCGGGCCGTCCGCCGTGACGGCCGGCCACTGAATGTCCGGCGCCCGGGGGAGTCCTTCGGTGTTGTAGCGGAGGTACTGGAGGCCGATGGCAAAGTCCCCGAGTCCCACCGACCCCGTGCCGGCGAGCGTCGCCAGCGTTCCCTCGGATCCGTATCGCTGAAGTCCCGCCGCCAGACCATCGGCGCGGCCGATCAGGGCGGGCGCGTAGAAGATCAACTCCGCTCCGCCGCCAAGCAGGTAGGGCGCGTTCCCGAAGGCCGCCGCCTCGATGCCGGCGGGAGCTTCAAGTACGAGACCCGCGTAAACGTTGGAACGGGACTGGGCCGCCGCCGCACTCGCGCCGACGGCCAGCCACAGGGCCGCGACCGCGGGCCCTGGCAGCCCGTGGCGAAAGCCCCGCTGCGTTCGAGCGGCGCTGCTGCTCAGTCCCACAGGCGCTCCGTCTCGATGAACTCCCGGAATCCGTCCGGATCGTCGGCGGCCCGCTCGACGCGCGCCACGCCGCGCTCGATGTCTTCCATGCTGTTCGCGATCGAGATGCGGAGGAAGTGCTGGCCCTCGGAGCCGATGCGGCAGAAGGAGGCCCGGTCCATCGTGGCCACGCCGTACCGGTAGAGCAGGAACATCTGCAGCATCCCAGACGGCGTCGTCCGGGCGCGGGATTCCGCGGGCATGGCGTCGTGTGCCTCGAACACCCCCAGACGCTCGCACATGCCGGACACGTTGGGGAAGACATAGAACGCCCCCTTCGGCAGCTCGCAGCGCAGGCCCTCGATCGCGTTGAGCGCAGGGACGATGAAGTCCCGTCTCCGTTCGAACGCTCCCACCATGTGCCCCACGACGCCGACCGTGGCCGGATCCTCGTACGCCGCCCGTCCCCCTTCCTGCAGGAACGGCGGCACACACGACATGATGTTGATGTTCAACTGCTTGAAGACGTCGGCCTCTTCTTCCGTTGGCAGGACGGCCCAGCCCAGGCGCCACCCCGTCATGGCGAATCCCTTCGAGTGGCCGCTCGCGATGACCGTCCTCTCCGCCATCCCCTCGTGCGAGCCGATGCTGTGGTGTTCGAGGCCGTCGAAGAGGATGTGTTCGTAGATCTCGTCGGAGTAGATCCGGACGTCCGGATGACAGCGTTCGCGGATCACCGCCGCGATGCCCGCAAGATCTTCCGCCGAGAGCACGGCTCCGGTCGGATTCGACGGCGAGCAGAGGATGATGAGCCGGGTGCGCTCGGTGAGGAGCGCCCCGAGGTCGTCGGCCGTGAACGCGAAGCCCTTCTCCTCGGATAGGTGCAGAGGCACGGGACGAGCCCCGACGAAGGTGGCCCACGACTCGTAGATGGGGAATCCGGGACTCGGGTAGACGACCTCGTCACCCCGGTCCACGTACGTCTGGAAGGTGTAGCCGATCGGAGGCTTGGCCCCGGGCGTGACGACGACCTGATCCGCCCCCACGGGAATCTCGCGCGTGGCCGAAACATGGCGCGCGATCGCCTCACGGAAGGACGGGAGGCCGGCAGCGTCGCAGTACCCTGAGTTGCCGGCCTCGAGCTCGGCCACGGCGACCCGATTGAGATGGGGCGCGCTGCGGAAGTCCGGCGCCCCGATGTTGAAGCGGATGACATCCATCCCGCGGTCGAGACACACCTGGATGTCGTCGTTGACCTTGAACGCGTTCTCGGTCCCCAGATCGGCGAGGCGCTGCGCTAGGACGGGCATGCCCGATAATGTCCCTGACGCTTCCCGGGTGCCAGTGGATCAGTTCTCCGTCCATTTGATGCGTCATACGCTGCCCCATACGATGCCTGCATGAAGAAGAAGAGGACCAACAGTGGTTCGCGGGAGGATACCGAGGGTCGGGCACGACCCTCGGAAGTCTTTGAGCGGTACTTCGGGCCGGAGCACGGCGTCGAGTTGTCCGAGCCGCATCGCTACGGAATTCAGGACACCTCGGAGGATCCATGAATCGAAACATCCTGAAGGGCCGGAGCGCGAGCGCCGGACTCTGGGCGCTGTTGTTGCTTCCCCTGCTTCCGGTTCCGGCGGAGGCGCAGGAGGCGCGGCGGCGCTGGGAGCGGATGAACCAGATGCGGCGCGAGAAGTTCGACATCGTGCTGCCCGAGGTCATGCGCGAGAACGGGATCGATATGTGGATCACGATGCGCCGCGAGGGGCTCGACGATCCGCTCACCCCCGATTTCGGCCCCGGGTACGTGAACCCGATCGGCTACTACATCTTCACCGACCGCGGCAGTGACCGGATCGAGCGCGCCGCCCTGGGAATCAGCGGCTACCTGTTGGCCGGGAACGGTGCCTACGACATCGTCACGGGCAACTTCGACCTGCGGGCGTTCGTCGCCGAACGCGACCCGGAGCGGATCGGCCTCAACATGGGGGAGAACATCGGGGCGGCGGACGGGCTCTCCTACACGAGCTACCACCATTTGGCAGAGACGCTGGGCGAACCCTGGGCGTCGCGGTTCGTTTCCGCCGAGAAGCTCGTTTCCGATTTCAGGGCGCGGCGGGTTGCCTCCGAGATCGCGGGCTTCGCGGAGGCGGGCGAGATCTCCAGGGAACTCGCCGAGCGTGCGCTCTCGAACGAGGTCATCACGCCCGGCGTCACCTCCCTCAAGGACGTCGCCTGGTGGCTCATGGACCGGCTGCTCGAGCGCGGGCTCGGGTCCTCCTTCGGCTTCCCGTCCATCTATATCACGGGACCCAACGGCATCGAGGCGAGCTCCAGCGACCGGATCATCCAGGGGGGCGACGTCATGATGATCGACTGGGGCGTCTGCCACCTGAACTTCTGCACGGACATGAAGCGCGTCGCCTACGTTCTGCGGCCGGGCGAAACCGAAGCGATGCCGGGCGTGCAGAACGCTTTCGACCAGGCGATGGCCGCGCGAGCGGTATCGCGACGCGCGATCCGGCCCGGGATCACGGCCCGCGAGAACATGGATCGGATCGGGGCCGCGCTGCGGGGGGCCGGGTTCAATCCCATTCCGTTCAACGAGCCGACCGACGGCCCGCAGACGGACGTCACATGGGAGGGGCATCATTCGGTCGGCAACCTGGGACACGGAATCGGTCCTTCGATCGCGACCTGGAATCCGCGCCGTCTCACGTTCGAAGTCGTGCCCTCGAATCTGCTCTCGATCGAGTTGTTCGCGTACACCCCCATCCCCGAGTGGGGCGGGGCCAAGCTGCGCGTGCCGCTCGAGGATGACGCGGTGGTGACGCAACGGGGCGCGGAGTGGCTCTATCCCGCGAACAGCCGACTGCTCCTGATCAAGTCCGATCCTGTCGCGGGGCGGACCGTGTCCTGAACAATCCAGCCATGACCACTCTTCAGGATCTTCTCGTGCGGTCCAGCCGCACGTTCGCGGTGGGAATCCAAATCCTCCCCGATCCACTTCGGGGCGAGATTACCGTCGCCTATCTGCTCCTTCGCGTATCCGACTATCTCGAGGACAACCAGGAACTCCGCGACGACGAGAAAGTCGCCCTCCTGAACGAATGGAGACGCGTCCTCGACGGTGGTGGAGAGCGAGAAGCCCTGATCGAGCGCCTTGGGGAGTCGGGGGAGGATACGCCGGATGCCCTCGTCGCCCGCCACGCGAAGGCCGTGCTCGACGGACTGGACCGGCTGGCGCCCGCAGCTCACGAAATTCTGGTACGTCACGTTCGGCGGTCGAGCGCCGGGATGGCGCGCTGGACGCTTCGAGGATCGGTCTTTCATACCGAGGCGGACCTGGACGACTACATGCACGAGGTGGCCGGGCGCGTGGGTCACCTGCTCACCGAGTTGTTCGTGCTCCGGCTCTCCGGGTTGGGTAACGAGCGGGAGCGCATGATGGCGCTCGGACGCGAGTTCGGCCTGGCGCTACAGACCGTGAACGTCATTCGCGGGCTGCACGAAGACCGCCACCGTGGGTGGGTGTACGTCCCGGCCTCCTTCCTCCCCGACACGGACGTGGGCGCCGCTGAACTGTTCGAACCGGCCAACCACGAGGCCGCGATGACGGTTCTCGGCCGGCTCGTCAGCAAGGCCGACGGCCATTTGGCCGCCGCGCGCGCCTACATGCGCATGATCCCGAAGCGGCATCACCGCGTGCGCCTGTTCTGCCTGCTGCCGCTTCTCTTCGCCGTCCGTACGCTGGCGATCAGCCGCACCAACCCCGAGGTGCTGGACCGCGAGACAAAAATGACGCGCCGCGAGGTCGTGGCGATCACGCGCCACGCCAGGATCATGGGGTTCTCCAACCGGTGGATCGACTGGTACTGCGACCGCCTCGCCGAGCGAGGCGCATAGGACGCTACGCGCGCGCCGGTCGGCGGCTGTCTCTCCACTCCGCGACGTTGTACTGCACCATGACCAGCGCCGGTACGACCAGCATCAGGAGGAGAGTGGCGATGAGGACGCCGAAACCGACCGACGTCGCCAGCGGCACGAGATGTTGAGCGTGCGTGCTCGTCTCGAACACGAGCGGGGCCACACCCAGGAAGGTCGTGATCGACGTGAGCATGATCGCCCGAAACCTCTCCTTGGCTCCGGCGATGATCGCCTCCGCCGACCCCAGGCCTGATGCCTTCAGGTCGTTTATGAACTTGATCATCATGAGTGAGTCGTTCACGACCACGCCGAAAACTCCGACCAGCCCGTACAGAGACCAGAGGCCCCAGCTCAGGCCCAGCAGTACGTGCCCCGCCAGCGCGCCGATCGCACCCAGGGGGACGGCGGCCATGATGATGAGGGGTTGGGAATACGACCCGAACGGGATCGCCATCAGCGCGTACATGATGAGGAGCGCGAGAATGAGCGACCTGCCCAGCACGGCGACCGCTTCGTCCTGTTCCTTTCTCTGTCCGCCGTAGGTGTAGGCAAGCTCCGGGTTCCCGGCGGTCAGGCGCGGAAGGACATCGCTCTCCAGCGTTGCGTTGGCCTGCTGGCTCGTGCTGATCCTGGGGTCCACATCGGCGGTGACCGTAACGGCGCGTCGTCCGTCGACCCGGTGAATGGCGGCTGATGAGCGGGAGAACCGGGCGGAAGCGACCTGCCCCAGCGGCACCTCTCCACCCGGCGTCCGCACAAGGTAGCTTTCGACGTCGGTCGTCGAGTTGCGCTCTTCCTCGGGAAGCCGAACATACACCCGCATGTCCTCGCGGCCGCGCGGCACTCTCAGCGCTTCCGCCCCGAAGAAGGCGGACCGCACCTGGGCCGCGAAGTGATCGAGGGTCAGGTTCAGCGAGCGGCCCCCGGGCTTCAGCTCCAGTTGAAGCTCCCTGAACCCGTCGTCGAGGTTGCTCCGAACGTCGAATGCTCCGTCGATGGCGGCCAGATCCGTGGTGAACTCGTCTGTGATGGCGTCAAGACGCGCCGGGTCCGGATGGGAAAGCTCGAAGTGGACGGGCAGGCCGAGTCCCAGCAGGTTCGACGAGATCGAGAGGGACTTGACTTCCGGGAGAGGTCCGACCTGATTCCGCCACGCTCGCTCGAAGGCGGACGAGGCGATGCCGTACCGGTTCCAGTCGCGCAGCTTGAACTGGACAGTCCCGAGGTGGCCGCGAGGAGCCTGCACGGCGTCCCCTCCCAACGGGTCGTAGAGCGCCGCCAGCTCGCCGACCGTGACGGCCACGTCGAAGCTCAGCGACTCCGCGTCCTCGCCCTGGTCTTCCGAGAGGCGCGACACCGCCCGGCGCCCCGCGGCCTCGACCTCCGCAACGACCCGGGCGGTGCGCTCCGCCGGCGTCCCCACCGGCATCTCCACGTTCGCCGAGACGACTTCACCTTCGATGGGCGTAAGGAACTGGTTCGGGACGATGCCCGATGCGAGAACGCCCAGGGAGAGGACCAGCAACCCGACCGCGGAGGCGATGACGATGGAGGGTTGATCGGTTGCGAGCCGCAGCCCACGGTCGAGCGGGCCCTCCGCGATGCGCTTCATTAGCCGGTCCACAGCCCGTTGAGCTCGCTGCAATTGTCGGTACGCGGCGGAGGGCTGTCTGTCGCCGGGCGCCCTCAGATGCGAAAGGTGGTTCGGCAACACGAGCAGCGACTCCACCAGCGAAATCAGGAGCACCGTGATGACCACCAGCGGAATGCCCCGACCGAGTTGCCCCTGCGGGCCGGGCGCGTTCAGCAACGCGGCGAAGGCTGTTATGGTCGTGAGGACCGAGAATATGACCGGAATGCTGACGCGCCGCGTCCCCCGGATGGCTGCCGTCAGGCCTCGCGCTCCGCGTTCCCGTTCGCCAAAGACGCTCTCTCCCACCACGATCGCGTCGTCCACGACGATGCCCAGCGCGAGCACGAGCGCCATCATGGAGAACATGTTGATGGAGATGTCCAGGAACCCCATCACCAGGAACGTGCCGAGGAACGAGACCGCCAGGCCCACGGCTACCCACATCGCCAGCCGGATCTGCAGGAACAGGGCCAGCGCTCCAAAAACAAGAAGGAATCCGATGAGCGCGTTCTTGATCATGAGGCCGAGACGCCCGCTGACCTGCTCGGAATCATCCTTCCAGAATTCGACGGAGACGCCTTCGGGAAGGCTCGGCACCACATCGGCCGCGAGGTAGTTCTTGATGGCCTCGACGATGTCCAGCACCTGCTCGCCCGATGTCCGGTACACATCGACGCGCACCGCGCGCTGTCCGTTGTAGCGCACGCTGAGGTCAATATCCGCGAAACCGTCACGGACCGTCGCAATGTCGCCCAGCCTGACAGACGTGCCGTCCGGGCGAGTGAGGACGATGATGTCCTCGAAATCCGCCTGGTCGTAGTTCTGCCCCAGCGTACGGACGAGAATCTCCTCGCCCTCCGTGGACACCTTGCCGGCGGACAGTTCCAGCGAACTCTGCCGCACGGCAAACGCGACATCGTCGAGCGTCAGACCAAGGGCCCGAAGTCGTCTCAGCGGCAGCTCGATCGAGATCTCGTACGGGCGGGCGCCGTTGGTCTCGGCCAGGGACACTTCCGGGAGAGAAGAGAGTCCTTCCTCGATATCGTATGCCAACTCCTTCAGCGTACGCTCCGGGACATCGCCGTACACGAGGAGACGGACGACGCTCTGCCGACTCGTGATCTCCCGCACTTCGGGGCGTTCGGCAGCGGCGGGGAAGGTTGGAATCCGGTCGACCTCGGCCTTGACTTCGTTGAGGGCGCGGCCGAGGTCCGTCCCCGCCTTGAACTCCGCGATCACCGAAGCGAGCCCCTCGGAGGCGGTGGCTTCCACTCGCCTCAGGCCTTCGACCGCCCGGATCTGTTCCTCGATCCGGCGGACGATGGACTCCTCCACCTCTTCGGGCGCGGCGCCGGGATAGGGTACAACGATCTGGACGCGGTCCAGGGAGAATTCGGGCAGGACCTCCTGGACCAGATTGCGGGCCGCACTGAGGCCGGCGATTACGAGAAACAGCATGACGACATTCGCCGCGATGCCGTTCTTCGCCATGAAGCCGATCGGGCCCCGGCGGCTCTCCATGCGGCTGTCTTCGGTCACGTTCCGCCTACCTGAAGCTGAGGCCGGAGTGATCGCGCCCGCCCACCATGATGAACGCAACGTTGCCGATATCACGGATATCCGCGTCGGGTCGTCCATCGATCGCGATGATGTCCGCGAACATACCGGCATCGATCGTCCCCACCTCATCTCCGATCCCCACGATCTCCGCGTTCAACCCCGTGGCGGCAGTGATCACCTCCATCGGCGTGAACCCGGCCGCGACCAGGTTCTCCATCTCCAGGGGCATGAACCCGTGCATGCTGTCCGTACCGATACCGACCCTTACGCCCTTCTCCTTCGATTGGCGGAGCTGTCCGAGGCGATCGAGGCGCCGCTGCGCGCGACCCTCGTTCCGGGCCAGCTCCCGCTCATGCACCTGACGGCCGCGCTCCAGCCAGTCGCGGATGTTCTCCGCCTCATTGTCGAGGAAGCCCCACTCGTTGAAGACGCTCTGGTATCCGATCGTGTAGGTGTTCACGAAACCCACGTCGTGGCTCACCATGAGGTCCATCAGGTCTTCGTTGAGGTTGCCCCCGTGCTGGATCGAGTTCACGCCGGCCTCGACGGCCAGCCGGATCGACTCGCCGTTGGCGTGCGCCGTGGCCTCGATCCCCAGGCGGTGCAGTTCGTTGACCGCCGCGTCGATCTCCTCCTTGGTATAGTTGCTCTCGCCCGGAGCGTATGGCGTCCCGTTGTTGGGGCCCACCCGGGCCCTGTCCGTGATGGTGAGCTTCATATGATGCGCGCCCATCTCGTAGTTCTGGCGGACGAACGTGCGCATCTCCCACGGTCCGTTGGTCGTGCGGTACTCGGCCGGGCCGTGGCCTGCCGTGGTCGAGATGAAGTTGCCGCTGGGATAGATCCGGGGCCCGGGGAGGACGCCTTCGGCCACCGCCTGCGAGGCCTGGATGTCGTTGTAGTGAACTTCGCCCACCACGTATACGCTGGTGACGCCGGACATGAGCTGGACGCGGATGTTCCGCACGATGCGGGCCATCTGCAGTGCGTCGTGCTCCTCCATCCCCTCCAGCTGGCCGCGGAGGGTGCGGATATCGGGCCGAATCGAGAGGTGCGCGTGCGCGTCGACGATACCGGGCATCACTGTGTAGCCGCTGAGGTCGACGACGCGGGCGTCCGCCGGGATCGAGACGGACGCGGCGTCGCCCACGGCCTCGATCCGCTCCCCCCGGACGATAATGACCTGGTCGTCACGCGCCGGCGCCCCGGATCCGTCGATGAGACGGCCAGCCCGGATCGCCGTCACCTCCTGGGCCGTCGCCGACGCGGCGGTGGTGGCCGGGACGGCGGAAGCCGCGGCCAGCGAGACGGTAAGCAGGGTAGTCAGCCTGGTTCGCATCGGACGCTCCTCGATCGCGGGTGGACGGAACCCGGCAAACTGTCGTGGCGGAGCCGACCCGGCCAGCCGACACGGCGCCGGATCCGCCCGGCGTTGGCACAGGTAGACGGGCGGGTGCTATGTTGAAATGTTGTGTGGACCGGATCCGTCGATGAGACGGCCAGCCCGGATCGCCGAGGCTCGGAAGCCGCGGCCAGCGAGACGGTAAGCAGGCGGAGCCGGAGCCGACCCGGCCAGCCGACACGGCGCCGGAGCCCGGCGTTTCCACGGGCGGGTGCTATGTTGAAAGGTGGACCGAGGCTCAGGCGAGCCTGAAGGAAAGTTTCCAGGAGGTCGAATCCAGTGAACGTTCCGACGGCGTACGCGGAGGGCTACAGGACGGGTCGGCCAACCGATCCCGAGGCTGTCGACAACTACGTCAAGCACACGGGCATCGGCGATCCTGAACTGGATCCGATCATGGAGGAACTCTCCTCGATGCCTCCCGGCGAACTCCACCGCTTCATCGGCGCCGGCATCGAGGGGCACGATGACGTTCTCAAGACCGCGCCGGAGCCCCTGCGCAATTTCTTCAACAACCTCGAGGAGCCGCCCTGGCTCGACTACGAGGCCCTCCGTCCCGGCATCCGTGCCTTCCATGGGAATGTGGACCTCATGCTCGCCGCATTCGTCACCGGGGTGCTCGTGGAGGGCTTTTCCACGCTGATTGCCAAGTCGTTCAACATCACCGGGCGGGTGGCGTCAACCAAGAGACGCCTGCAGCAGAACAACCGCCACATGATGGACATCTTCTTCCCTGGCGGCCTCGGCAGAGACGGTGACGGGTGGAAGCTGTCCGCGCGCATTCGTTTCGTGCATACGCGGATAAGGACTTTGCTCAACAAGTCCGAGGAATGGGACCACGACGCCTGGGGTACGCCGGTAAGCGCGGCGCATCTTGGCTTCGCGATTTCCGTCTTTTCTCAACGCCTGATTGAATACTCGTTGCTGCTGGGCGCGAAGTTCAACGAAGAAGAACAACGGAGCGTTCTCCAGGTCTGGCGCTACGCCGGGTACGTCATGGGCATCCCGGAAACCATCCTCTATACCTCCGCCGAGGATGCAAAGAGGGTCTACAAGATCAGCTATATGTGCGAACCGGAAGCGGACATCGATTCGATAACCGTGGCGAACATGCTGATCAAGGCGATTCCGAGCGTTGCGGATGTTCAGGATCCGCAAGAGCAGCAACAGCTGGTGGGTTTGGCATACCGCCTTTCGCGGGCGCTCATAGGAGAGAGACTCGCTACCGCATTCGACTTTCCGAAGCGGTCTTTCTGGGAAAGAGGAACACTGCTCCAATATCGGTCGAAGCAGCGCTTCCTGCGCACGCTGGCAGGTATCCAGCGGGTCCGGGCACACAACTTCACGCAGCTTCTCCAGATCTCCGTGTACGACGACGAAGGGTTGAGCTACAAGATGCCCGATCACGTCCACACGTCGAAATCGATCAGTTGGTGAGCCTGGTCGACAGCCCGTCGTAAGACCGGCCGGTGCGTCCGCACACCGGTGCGTCAAGATCGACTTCGATCACGATCTCAATGCCGGGTTGCAACACGCTTCCGGGCATCTCCGCGTTGGACGAACCTGCCGGACTAGACTAACTTCGGCACCTTGTGTGGCCGGACGAAACCGTCGTCGGCCATTGGGTCACATCCTGACTAGTCGCCTTGCATGCTGAAGAACTCGTACCAAACTCGAGGCCTGAGCTTTGCTTTCCTGATTGGACCGCCCAAGAACCTCACGCGGCAGATCGGGATGAGCATTCACTCGGCCGTGTGCGAGGCCCTTGGTGTCGACGACATCGGCTTCAGGTATCAGCCCGGTGAGTCACAGCCCGGCGGCGAACGGACGTTCTCAATCAACCTCACGCGTGAAGAAGGCCGGCAACGGCTCACCGTCGAGGTTGGCCAACAAGCGCATCAGCAGCCGATTCGGTTGTTGCTACGCTACGAGTGGCCGGCTTCGAACAAGCTGGTCTTCGATGATTTCGATTCGACGTGCGACGCAGCCTTTGCGGTCCTGGGAGACGGGTGGCAGCGGGTTCTTGCTGAAGCTCGCATACGCGGACAGGTGCATGCGCCGGGTGACTCGGCCATTTCGTTTCTGAGCAGAGATGTTCTGCATTTGCCGAAGAGTGGTCGTCCAATCGACGACGGCAGGCTCTCCTTCATGGCGCTGCAGTACGAGACCGTAGCTGCGGAGTTCACCCAGGGCGCGGAGCTATCCAACCCGAAGCGTGATGTATCGGTTGAAGTACTCCGCCAGGATCCGCGTTCACTTTATTTGGAAGTGATGTCTCAGTGGCCCCAGGTTGCCGCCGCCCCCGATGGGACAGTTCACATCGACCCTGGCACGATCCGCAGCTTTCAATCCCCGCCCAGCGAATACCTGACGAACACCATCGACTACACGGAATCGGTACTCTTGCCGTTCCTGGACCAAGCCGGCTTAGACCAGCGATAGGATCATGAGACATTCGACAAAGCAGGCACGCGTGACCTTGACCGGCAGTCTCCTACCGGTGACCGACGCTTCATCTGACGTCCAGAATGAGCCGGCCGGACAGTGGATGCCCGCGATCTACGAGACGTCGGCGATAACGGATTCCGGTCAGCGCACCTACGGTGAAGAAGAGGCGTGGGCTGATCTGGCGGCGTCCGCGCGCGCCGACTGGGCTTCGGAAAACCCGTTTTGAGTGAAGTACTCCCCGGCGAAATCTATCTGGCCCGTAACGGATCACGTAAGACGCGGCCCTTCGTAATTCTGTCTCAGTCCACGTTCAACCGCGGTCACTACTGCCTCGCTGTGCCATTCACGACTGGAAGGTTGGCGCAGAGGCGCGACCTGCCGAATTGCGTATTTTTTCGCAAAGGAACTTTCGGGCTCGCGAAGTCGTGCGTCGCACAGGCTGAGGCTCTCACACTCATCCGGAAGAGTGATTTCGTCCAACCCCTCTCGCGTCTGGGAAAGGTCAGTCAAGTCCGAATGACAGCCCTCGTTGCAGCGGTCGGCTATGTAATCGGTGCGGATTGCAAGCCGCTGGCCGCGCCGCGCCCAACGCAAGGAGCCGGATAGCTCCGTGCGGCGGGCGTCTCTGCTTGTCCTCTTCTTCCTGTCGGGAATCAGCGGGCTGATCTACCAGATCGCATGGGTGCGGCAGTCCATCTTCACGTTCGGGGTCAGCGTCTACGCCTACAGCGCCGTGATCGGGGCCTACATGATCGGCCTCGCGCTGGGCAGCTACGTCATGGGCAAGCGAATCGACGCCCACGCGCGGCCCCTGCGCACCTACGCGCTGCTGGAAGCCGGCATCGCCGCTCTCGCCGCCCTCTCGCCGTTCCTGCTCGGCGCGCTGCACGGCGTGTATCCGGGGCTCAGCAACGCCCTGCCCGCCGGAGGCTTCTGGCTCACGCTTACCCGGCTCGTCTTCTCGCTGGCCGTGCTCACGCCAGCGACCTTCCTCATCGGCGCCACGCTCCCGGTCATGAGCCGCGTCTACGCGACGCACGGGGGCCGGGTCGGAAGCGATGTGGGGCGGCTCTACCTCGTCAACACGGCGGGCGCGGCGCTGGGGTGCGTCCTCACGGGGCTCGTGTTCCTCCGGTATCTGGGGGCGCGTGAGACGATCTTCCTCGGCGCGGCGATCAACCTCTTCGTGGCGGCGGCCGCCCTCGCCATCCCCCGGCTGGCGCGAGGGCGGGAGGCGGTGGGCGCCATGGACGGAGGACAGGCGGGTGCGGCGACGGGAGGAGAGTCGACGCTCGCGGAGCCGGGACTGCCGATTTCGGCGCGAGCCCTGCGCTACGTGGCGCTCGCCTACGGCGTCTCCGGTTTCATCGCGCTCGGTTACGAAATCGTGTGGGCCCGGATTCTGTACATCCACACCTCGCACGCGGCGTACTCGTTCTCGCTCATGCTGACGGTGTTCCTGGCCGGGCTGGCGCTCGGGAGCGCGGGCGGCAGCTGGATCCTGCGGCGGCGCCGAGCGGCTCTGCGACACTTCGGGGCGCTCCAACTCGCGATCGGGCTGCTGGCCGTCGTCATCCTCCACACCTTTGCGAGACTGCCGGCGTGGCACTTCGAGGACTGGTTTGGCGGCTACACCGTCCCGTACGAGTTCCTCATCGCGTTCGTCATCCTCTTTCCGCCCACATTGCTCCTCGGGGCGCTGTTCCCCGTCGTCGGGAGCCTGTACACGCGCGAGAGGGCCGAGGCGGTGGGACTGCGCATCGGCCGCGTGAACGCGTTCAACACGGTGGGGGCCATCGCGGGCTCCCTCGGCGCGGGGTTCGTGCTGGTGCCGCTCCTCGGACTCCGCAACACCACGGTGGCGCTGGCGGTGCTGAACCTCGCCATCGGCGCGGGCGCGATGTGGCTCGACGGCAGGGGCCGGCGGGCGCTGCGGTGGGCACCGGCGGGCACGACCCTGGCCGTCATCCTGGCCGTCGCGGTTCTTCCCACCGGGTTCTACCTCGGCTCGTACTACACGGAGACCGACCGGCTCATCTTCTACAAGGAGGGTGTCGAGACCACGGTCGCCGTACTCGAGGTGCCCGAGGACAACTTCAAGATCTCCTTCGTCAACGGACGCGACGAAGTACCGACCGACCGCTCGAGCATGTCCGCCTTCCGGCTGCTCGGCCACCTGCCCCCCCTGCTCCGGCCCGGGGCCCGCAACGCGCTCGTACTGAGCTTCGGGAACGGGATCGCGACCGGGACGCTGAACACGCACGGGATCCCCGTCATCGACGCCGTGGATCTCTCTCCGGAAATGATCGAGGCCGCGGCGGTCTATTCGGAGGAGAACTACAACGTCCTCGACAGTGAACAGCTTCGGCTGCATGTGGAGGACGGACGGAATTACCTCCTTCGGACCGAAGACCTGTACGACATTATCTCGGTGGACGCGACGCACCCCGCGAACGCGAGTTCGTGGGCCCTGTTTACGAGTGAGTTCTACCAGCTCATCGAGAGCCGGCTCGCCGAAGATGGGGTATTCATGCAGTGGATTCCCGTCCACGGCGTCCGGGAACGCGACTATCGCAACATATTGAGAACAGTCTGGGATGTGTTCCCCAATATGACGCTATGGTCCACGGGATCGACGCATAGTTACGTGGTCGCCACACGCGAGCCGTTGACGACGGTGGTGCTGCAGTCGCTCCTTGCGCGGGCCGCCGCCAACCCGACGATCGTGCGGGACCTCGGAACACCGGAGACCATCGCCGGCTACATCGCAATGGTCGGTCCCGACCTGACGAGCTACATCGGTCAGGGGCCGATTGTCTCGGACAATGACGCCTTCTTCATGCCGGCGCGCGACTAACCCACCGCGCGCGGCCGAGGCGCTACCGGGGGCCGCCGGAGCTTCGGGAATCCCAGATGTCGACCGGCACCGGGCCGATTCTGAGGGCATCCGCGTTCACCCACGGGCGCGCGCCGTAGGGCTTCTGCCGCGGCCACATTTCGTCCAGTGTGTCCCCGAGATAGAGCCGCCCACCCTTCATCACATAGGCGATGTCCTCGGTGTTGCGGATGTCGTCGAGCGGGTTCGAGCTCAGCACCATGAGGTCGGCGAGCTTGCCCACCGAGATGGTGCCCAGGTCGTCCTCCGCCCCGAGGAAATAGGCCCCCTCCACGCTGGCGAGCTCGAGCGCGCCCATGGCTCCGAGCGCGGTGGCCGCCATCCACACCTCCCAGTGGGAGCAGATGCCGTGCTGCTGGCCGTGTCCGCCGATCGCGCCGCGGCCTCCCTCGGCCATGATGTCGGCGAGGCCCTGCGCGACGATGGGGAAGATGTAGTCGGTCTTCGGGCGCAGCGCCCGACGCCGGGTGTGGCCGACAAGCTGCTGCCACGGCATCCAGGCACGCAGCTTCTCCTTGAGCCACACATCGCTCTCGCCGAACCAGTATTCGTCACTCCAGGGCCCGGCCCGCGTGTTGAAGGTCGGGGAGTACACCGCCTCCGCCCGGCCGAAGAACTTCGCCACATCCCCGTAGATCGGCGCGTAGGTCAGGGAATGCTCCCACGCCGTCTGGCCGTCCATGATCTTCGTCAGGTTGTGGAGAAGGTCGTTGCCCTGTGACGTGACCATCAGGCCGCGCCGGCGGGCGATGTCCGAGACCCACTGCCGCTGGTCGCGCCGAGGCTGGAGATATTGTTTGATGGAGACGGCACCCCACGACTGGAGGCGCTCGATCTCCTCCTCCGCCACCGCGTACGAGGTGATGTCGTTCTGGCGCGCGGCGTCGCCCAGGTAAAGCGGATCGCCGGTGCTGTAGGTGCGGGGCCCGATCAGCATCCCCGCCTCGATGAGTTCGGCCGCCGGGAAGACGTCCTGCGACCACATCGAGTTGTCCATGTTGCTCGTGACGCCGTAGGCCAGCGGCACCGCGGCCTCGAACGCCTTCATGGGGATGATGCCGCGGTACTCGCGGAAGAAGTGCGAGTGCATGTCGATGAAGCCGGGGATGATCGTCTTGCCCGCCAGCGACTCGACGCGGTCCGCCCCCGTCGTGTCGCATTCCCCGACACAGGCGATGCGGCCATCGCGCACGAGTACGGTGCCGGACTCGACCACCTGTCGGTCCTCGAGCGTGATGATCCGGGCATCGGTGAGGGCGATCGTTCCCGGCGCGAAGTCGCGCGGCACCCGCAGGTCGATCTCCGTCGTGTCCGCCCGTCCCGTGGTCACGTCGTACGCGATGTACGTCGGACCGCTCCCGAACTGGACGGTCCGCCCGTCCCGCCACGAGGGGAAGAGGCCTCCCGCCCGGCTCAACCGATGGACCGGGAGCGTCCCATTCTTCTTGTCGACAACTACGGGGTCGCCCGCGGTGCCCCCGGCGGGGAGTGGGGTCAAGTACACGTTGTCCCCTTCGTTGAAGGCGATCCAGTCTCCACCGGGGGAGATCACGATCTCGTCGGCGAAGGGGAAGCTCGCGTGCTCCCGCCGGTCGCTCCCATCGGCGCGGACCGATACGAGGGTGGACGACTCGCCGCGTTCCATCCCCAGCTGCGGATAGAAGATCCTCCCGTCCGGCCCGAACGACGGGCGCACGAACTGGGTGCGCGTGGACAGGGTGGGTCCGGAGACACGGGTCACTTCCGTCGCGCCCCCCCCGTCCGGCGGGAAGAGGACGATGTCGAACCAGGGACCGTGCGCGTAGGTGCGGGTGCGGGCCGTCACTCCGGAGCCGCGCGCCGCCATGATGCGCTCGCCGTCGGGGCTCCAGACGGTCTGGCTGTATTCCCCGTACTCGTCCGACAGTCGAGTCGGGGCCGCACTTCCACCGCCCTCTCCGGCCCGGGCCTTCCACAGATGGCCGCCGCCCGCCTCGTCGACGCTCGTGAACGCGATCCACTCGCCATCGGGCGACCACGCCGGGGAGTACTCGAAGTCCGTGAACGAATCCGGAGTCAACCTTTGGGGCGTTCCCGCGGGAACGTCCATGACCCACACCTTGCCGACCGCCTGAAAGGCGAGGCGCCGTCCGTCGGGGGATCCGACCTGCCAGCGGGTGAACCGCGCGCGGAAGGCGTCATCTCCCATCGCCAGCGGCGCATAGGCCTGTTCGGAGATCACGCGGTGGACGCGCGCCTCGAAGGGGATCGTCCCTACTTCCCCGCTCTCGACGTGCAGTCGGCGGATCTTCCCGCCCTGAGCGAGGATGATCGAGCGACCGTCGCGGGACCACGAGTAGCCGGGCAGGACGCGCAGCGTGTTCGTGTCCTCGACCATGTCGCGTTCGATCGGGTCCATGATCACGCGCTCGGCGCCCGTGCGGAGGTCGCGCAGCCAGAGCGCGGTGCGCGGCCCGTATTCGTGTCCCTTCCACAGAATCGTCCCGTCCGGAATCCGCCGGGCGAAGGCGAGCCAGCGTCCGTCCGGCGACACCTCCGGCGCCCACGCGCCCCCGCTCGAGAGCCGGTACTGACGCGACGGTTCCCCGTGAGTGATCGAGATGATCTCGCCGCTCCCGAGGTCCATGCGACGCAGGTTGTACGCCCCCTGCAGCGCGTCCCGCTCCGCGCCTGGCGGTCCCGCCGCGTCGTCGAACCCGTCGAATCCGCCGAGTCCCGCCTCGGCGAAGGCCACCCCCTGCCCCGGCGTATTCACGTGGAAGTAAAGATAGCGTCCGTCCGCGGAGACGGAGGGCCAGGACGGATTTTCGACCTCGTCGCCTACCAACTCCACCCCTTCCCCGCCGTCCCGGTGGTACATCCAGATCCCGCGTGCCCGCGCGCCGGCCAGCTCGTAACGGCGGACGACGATGTAGCGGCTGTCGGGCGTCCACGTGGGTTCAACCACGCGCAGTTGATCGCCATTCATGTCCTCGAACACGGGACGCGGGTTGCCGCCGTCGGCGTCCATGACCCAGAGGTTGTTCTGGCCCCCACGGTCCGACACGAAGGCGATCGACCGGCCGTCGGGCGAGATGCGGGGGTGGAAGTTGATCGCGACGCCGCTGGTCTGCGTGAGAGCGACGGCTTCGCCTCCCTCCGCCGACACGCGGTACACATGACCGAGGAGATCGAACACGACCCAGCCGTCATCGGGGGCGACGTCCACCGACATCCAGGTGCCCTCGCGGGTCGTGAAGTCGATCTCGCGCGTGGCCCCGTACGCGGCGGTGACAGGCCCATGTTCGGGAGCCTCCGCCGGAGTCCTGGGCCAGCAACCCTCCCTCGCTTCCGGGGCAGAGACTGGCGACCACAGCGACGATGGCGGGAACGGCGACGGGAACACTGCGTGACCTGGACACGGAATCCTCCTTGGTGGTGGGCCTCGATCCGAAGCTGGTTCCGCAATCGTGTTCGACCCGCGACAGCAAGACGACGGCGGCGGGCGTGGAGTCGTTCCACGTCCCCTTCGTCCACCCCGAAGAGAGGGTGGCGGGTCGCGCCAGCGTAATGTTTCCTTGTGTTTCCTTGTTTGCGCGTCGACCTGTATGCAGGAAAAAGAAGAGCCCCGGTGAGCACTTCAGCCTGGGGCCTCTTCGCCCGCGCGTATTCGAAGCTGACATCCAAGAATCAGTTGACCCTCCCGACGGACCGCGAGCGAGAGGACCTGCTGGCGGACTCACCCCGGGAGGCTTCGCAAAGCGGAAACAACCGGGAATCGACCCGGGGACCCGGGCGACGTAGACTAGGATCATGCGCCGATTCGCCACGGTTCCCTGCTTCTGGTCGTACTCGTCCTGCCGTACGGGCGGGCGTCGCTCTGTCAGGCGGGATCGCACGAGCACGCAGAGGACCACCAGATGGCGGGGATGACCGCGTTCCTCGATGCCCCGAGCGATGGTTCGGACGCCGCCGCCGACTGCCACTCGCTGATGGGCTGCGCCATCGTGCTGCAGGCCTCGCTCCCGGCGGTCGGGTCGGGTTTCCGCGAGTTCACTCAAGCGGTGGACCCCACGCTTCAGGGCAGCGCCGCTCCGATTCGGTCGCGCGCCTCTCCGGACACACCCCCTCCAAGAACTGCCTGAACGGACGTAGCCGCACAGGCACCCCGACCGCCGCCACGATGACGTGCCGCGGCCGAGTGTCACCGTTCAGACGAGGGGACAATACATGCCATCCGCTCAGTTCGCCCGGCGTCCCGCAGGGATTCTCGGGCTCGCCGCGGTCGCCGCGGTCTTCACAACCGCTTGCGGGTCCGCGCAGCGCAACGACGTCTACCGCCTGGCCGCACCCTACAACTTCGCGTTCTACGACACGCACGAAGAGGCGGCGCGATCGTTCTACGCTGCCCACTTCACCCATTTCGCCGCCTACGAGATTCTGATGAACCCGGGGGAGGACACGCCGGGGCGCATGTCCGAGTTCGAGACACAGGTCCGGGCCTACATCGCCGATCCGCCAAAGTTCGAACCGCCCGCGGAGATCATCGCGCCGGGCTGGACGCGCCTCTCCTTCGAGACGGCTCAGGCGATGGACTGGACGCACATGCTGCACTCCCAGCTCTACGACGTCCTCACCGACGACCGCGTCGCCGATAAGCGGTCGGCCGGAGAGCGGGCCATCGCCTACTACCTGTCGGAGCCGGAGGCGGCCTTCTCCACACGAGGCTACGGGCACCGCTTCATGGAAGGCGGGGGGGACTGGGCCGGCAACTTCCACACGCAGTATCCCGACGTCAACGGGATCCTGTGGGCCTACCACTGGCACCACGCGGCCGTGTACGAGGCGCTGATGGAGACGGATCCGGAACGTCGGCGGGTGGAACTCGACCGCGTGATCGACGTCTTCACCGACTCCGTCCTCCACGAACTTCCGCACGTCATGCCACTGACGGGGGAGGTCGCGCCGCGGTTCTCGCGCATGTTCCCGGCCGCCGCGCACATCTTCGACAACCTCCACATGATGCACGATGTCGTGAACGACATCATGGCCGAGCCCTCCTACTCGCGACGCGAGAAGGCGGCGGAGATCGAGCGCCTGCGCCGGCAGATGGCCTACGCTGGCCAGGACACGGTCGAAGCGCCGGGGATGCCGATGGGCGGGGACCATCGCATGAGCGACCGGGGGATGCGAGTGCCCACGGAGCTTACGACGGGGGAGTGGCTGCCACAGGGGCATCCCGAGGCCCGGATGGCACCGATGGACGAGTTCATGCGACCCCTCCCCGCACCCGTATCCGGCCGGCCGGCGGGCGCGCGGAACGGAGGTGTACGGTGAGGGCCGCAGCGCGAGGCGTCTGGCGGGCTGTCGCGCGGACCATCGCGCTGGGACTGGGAGCCGCCGCCCTTCCCGGGCCGGTCGCCGCGCAGGAGGACTTTCGCGCCGCCGAGATCGACCGGCCGGTACGTGTCGAGGATGCGCACCCGATCAAGTTCCGCGAATGGGAGTTTCAGAGCGGGGTGCGCGGCTCCATCGGAGAGGGCGACCGCGGCCTGCTCGGCCTGCTGGAGTTCAAGACCGGGTTGTTCCGCAACGGACAGATGGGGATCGAGATCGAGGGTGGCATCGAACGCCCGTCCGGGGACGGAACCGGTGGCGGGATCGAGTCCGCGTCCGCGCACCTACTCTACGGCTTGGCGCGCGAGACGGTCTCGCTTCCCGGCGTGGCCGTTCGCCTCGACGCGAGCACGCCGGGCGCCGGCGACATCGGCCACGACGACTGGCAGTTCGGCGTCACGGGGATCGCCACGCGCTCCATGGGTCGACTCCGCCTGCACGGAAACGGCGGCTACCGGCTCGCCGGCGAGGCCGACGGCGGTGACTACTGGCGCTTCGGCCTCGGCGCGGACTACCCCCTGGGATTGTTCAGCCGCGCGATCCTGGCCGACCTTTACGTGGAGGCTCCGGTTTCCGCGGGTCGAGCGCGGGTCTGGGCCGAGATCGGTACCCGCCTCCAGGTCAGCAACTGGAGTGTCCTCGACCTCGGCCTCGCCACAAGGCTCGACGAATGGGACGAGGGGAACGCCAACGTCGAGATCGTGGTCGGCATGTCGCGCGCGTTCGGGATCCCGGGGCTGACGAGAGTCCCCCGATACCCGAACCCCACGATCCCGTGAGGGCGGTGCTACGGTCCGGCAGCCCGGCCAACGCCCTCAGTACGACACACCGGTCGCTCGGCACAGCCATCGCTGGAAGGGCGCGGCCGTGCGGCACAGGGCGGTAAACCTGTCCAGGAAGTCGTCCGACATCAGGTCATCTTCGCTCAGTTGCACCACCGCGATGAAGTCCTTGCGCCGCAGGTCCTCGATCAGCGGATGATCCACGCTGAAGCCCTGCGGGGCCCGGATGAGCGAGTCGCCCGAGAGCTCGAAGGTCGTGCGAAAACCGGCGCCGCGCGACGCCCGCTTCCAGGCTTGCGGATCCTCGTCGATGGACTCGCGGATCTGCCGGAGCGCCGGCCCGCCGGGGCGCCAGGAGCCGCAACCCATGAAGCAATCTCCAGGCTGGATGTGCAGGTAGAAGCCGGGAGCATGGGCGTCCCTGCCCGCCTCGTGTCGGAACTGGATGCCGGTGGCGGTCTTGTATGGGGTCTTGTTCCTGGAGAAGCGGGTGTCGCGGTAGATCCGGAAGAGCGAGCCGCCATTCGCCCTCGGGTCGGCGCGAAAGTGGGGGCTCATTCCCTCGAGGGGCATGGAGAAATCGGAGATGAAACGGAGCGCCGGCTCTTTGACGTCCGCCTCGTATCGTGATTTGTTGGCGAGAAACCACTCCCGGTTGTTGTTGGCGGCCAGATCGCTCAGGAAGCTGAAGGTGTGGGGCGTGAAGTAGGCCGCGGTCATCGCAAGGTGGCTTGTCGGCTGGGGAGACGGGTATGATGAGCGGGGGCGATACCTATGGTGTCGGTCCGAAGGAAGCAAGCAGGGTGATCTACCATGGACCAGACAACCTCTCACCATGACGCGCACCGAACTCAGGCGTACCGTTGACGCTCCGGTCGGAGTGGTTTTCTCGACCGTCGCCGACATCTCCAACTTTTCCGAGGCAGTGCCGCACATCGAGCGTGTGGAGTTCCTGTCAGAGGCAAAGTGGGGCGTGGGTGCCCGCTTCCGGGAGACGCGGCTCATGGGGAGCAGAAGGGCAACCACGGAGCTGGAGGTGACCGAATACGTTCAGGACGAGCGTGTTCGCCTGGTATCCGACCAGGGTGGCACGGTCTGGGACACGACATTCACCGTCGAGCCGGGCCCGGATGGCCGAGGGACGCGGCTGGTCATGGTGATGGAGGCGAGGCCCTACAGGCTTGTCGCCAAACTCGTCACGCCGCTCATGAAGGGAGTCGTGGCCAAGGCGATTGCAGCGGATCTCGATGCCGTGAAGGCGTACGCCGAGGCGGCCGGAAAGGATGGTGCCCCATGCCCGCCGGTTTGAATCCTGCGACGCGACGTATCCGTTCAGGAGCGGCCGGAATCGCCCCTGCGCTCCTGGCGACGATGGCGATCTCGGCGGCGCCCGGGATCGCGGGAGCCCAGCAGGTGATCGAACTCCCGGGAGAAGACCGCTGGCTGGAGGCCGATTTCGAGGAGGTCTACCGCGTCGGCTCCGCGCTTGGAGAAGCGTGGGAGGAGTTCGGCACGATCGGCCGGGTGGGGTTCGACGATGCCGGGAACCTCTACCTGTTCGATCGCCTGGCGGCGCGGGTCGTCGTCGTCGGACCCGATGGAGATTTCGTACGCGAGTTTGGTCGCAGAGGGGAGGGGCCGGGCGAATTCCAGTCGGCCATGGATATGGTCCTCATGCACGACGGCAGGGTGGTGATCGCGGACATGGGACATCGCGCATACCACATCTTCGACCCCGGCGGGGAACTCGAGCGGATGGTGCGCATGGGCGGCGTCGCGCAGCAGGTCCGGCGGATGTACCCGGAGGCTGGCGGCGAATCCGTCGTCAGGGGTGCGAGAATGCTGGGCTTCAGGTTCCAGTCCCCGTCGGGCGAGTCGACCATCGGGATACCCGACCCGCGTACGATCGAACGAATCTTCCTCACCGGGGACGAGGCGACGGTGGAAACCGCGGCCGAGGTCTGGGGCCCCGCCTGGACCAAGCTGAGGGAACGTCTCCTTGCCGGGGGGCCGCAGAAGATCATGAGCCGGGGGCCCCGGAGAGGGTTTGAACCGGAGCTGTTCGCGGGTGTGCTCCCTGGCGGGCGCATCGCGTTTTCCGACTCATCCGCGTACGGGATCAAGATTGCGGAGCGGGATGGCCGGATCAGTTCGATACTTACCCGACCCCTCTCACCTGAGCCCGTTACGGAACGCGTGATGCAGGCGGAGAAGGACCGCAGGTTGAGGGATCTCGAAGATCGTCCGGAAAGTTCGGTCTCTCGGTCCGGGGGCAGAATGACGGTATCCGGGACCGGCGGCGGGGCCCGGGCGCGCGCGCAGATCGAGACGCTCGAGTTCGCCGAAGAGGTTCCCGTGGTGCGAGACCTGCGCACGACCTGGAGCGGTCGGATCTGGGTCCTGCGCCGCAGCGACGAGCCCGTCAGCGACGGCCCCGTCGACATCCTTGCCGCGGATGGCCGCTACCTCGGAAGCTATCGCACCGGAGCAACGAAGCTTCCCGACGCGTTCGGACCGGAAGGGCTGGCGGCCTTCATTGAACGGGACGAACTCGATGTGCAGACCGTAGTCGTGAAGCGACTCCCGCGTACGGTCAACTGATGTCGGCGGAGACGGCGAGGATTGCGAGAGATCGATTCAGGACGGGGGTGCTTGGCGTCTGCGTCGCCGCGATCGGATCGCTATCGGCGACGGACCGGGCGGGCGCTCAGGAAATCATCGAACTCCCGGGCGAGGATCGCTGGCTCGAGGCCGACTTCCAGGAGGTGTACGAGGTCGGGGCCGCTGTTGGCGTGGCGTGGCAGGAGTTCGGGAGGGTTCGCAACGTAGCGTTCGACGGAGCCGGGAATCTCTACGTTCTGGATGCCCTGGCCGGTCGGGTCATCGTTGTGACGCCCGCCGGGGAGCTCCTCCGAGTGGTGGGGCGCCTTGGCGAAGGACCGGGCGAGTTCGGGGGCGCAACGTGGATGGCCGTCATGCGCGACGGTCGGATCGTTGTCGGTGATCTCGGGCAGCGTGCCTATCTGGTATTTGACGCAGACGGGGAATTCGAACGGCAGGTTCGCCCGGATGGCAATCCAGCCCACGTATCGTTCATGCGGATGTGGCCCGAGAGCGGCGGCGAGTCCGTCGTCGTGGGCACACAGCTCGCCGGTGGGTCGTATTTCGGGGGATTTCCGGAGGGGATCCCCCGTCCGCTCACGCGTCCGATCGCGCGGCTGATTCTCACCGGGGACGACGTGCTTCGGGAGACGATCGCGGAGGGGTGGCGACCGCCACGCGGAGAGGCGGACGAGCGTCGAGCCTTCGAACCGGGCCTCTGGGTGGGCCCGCTTCCCGGCGGGAAGGTCGCATTCTCGGATTCCTCTGCCTACGCAATCAAGATCGCGAGCGCGGAAGCCGGCGTCTCCCACGTTCTCACGCGACCGTTCTTCCCCGAAGCTGTTACCGAACGCATGGAAAGAGCGGAAAGGGACCGGAGAATCGTCGAGGCGGGAGGAGGATCCATCACCCGGACCCCTGATGGGGTGCGCGCAGTCGGGGGCGGGGGCAACTATTGGGTCGAACGGGCCGAGACCATCGAGTTTTTCGAGGAGGTTCCGGTGGTGCACGCGCTCACCACCAGCTGGGGAGGCCGGATTTGGGTCCAGCGGCGCGGCGAGGAGCCTCACGAAGACGGCCCCATCGACATCCTCACGGCCGACGGCAGCTATCTGGGGAGCTTTCGTACCGGGGCGACGCGAATCCCGGATGCCTTCGGACCCGGAGGACTGGCCGCGTCCATCGAACGGGACGGGTTCGATGTCCAGACAGTGGTCGTGAAGCGTCTCCCGCGTGCCGCTAACTGACTCACCCGTCCCAAGCAAGGAATGTAAGGGTGAGAACGGGACGCTCCAGAGGAGCAGCGATCACGGCGCTCGCCGCATTCCTGGCACGCGTGGCAGGCGCAGGTGCGCAGGAGATCGTCGAGCTCCCGGGGGAGGATCGCTGGCTTGAGGCCGACTTCGAGGAAGTGTACCGGGTGGGGGCCGCGGACGGAGAGGAATGGGAGATGTTCTCCGAGATCGTCAGCCCGGGCTTCGATGCGAGCGGGAATCTGTATCTGTTCGACCGGCGGGCCAGCCGGATCATCGTCGTGGATCCGAGCGGACAGCTCCTGCGCGAGTTCGGGCGCGAGGGGGACGGCCCCCGTGAGTTCAGATCCGCGTTGGCGATGGCCGTCATGCGCGATGGACGGGTCGTCGTCGGCGACGCGCAGCATCGCGCTTACCTGGTCTTCGACGCGAACGGGGAATTCGAGCGAGATGTACGGATGGACGCGGATGCCGGGCGCGTCACGGTTCCGTGGATGTGGCCGGAGTCCGGAGGCGAGTCCGTTATCGTGGGCACGCGGAACGCCGGCTTCTTTACGGTCTATTCGGAGGGCGCTTCGCCCGAGATTGGAAGACCCCCCGCATCGCGTCCGATTCAACGGCTGATCCTCACGGGCGAGGTGGTGACGCGAGAACCTGTTGCGGAGGGCTGGGCACCCCCGCGGACGGCGTCCGCCGTCGGCGAAGGATACAGCCGTCGTGGTTTCGAGCCGGAACTGCATGTAGGAGTACTACCGGGCGGGATGGTCGCGTATTCGGATTCCTCCGCCTATGCCATCAAGATTGCGAGCCGTGAGACCGGGATCT
>NZ_CBDANE010000003.1:0-700215 GCF_965197445.1 Candidatus Palauibacter sp.
CGGCTCGCGGAGACACGGGAGTGGGCGCCGCGGCGCGGCGCCTCCGGAAGGCCGGGGCCGGACCGGTCAGGCGGGCGCGGGCGGCGGGAGACCGGTCCCGAGGCCCGAGGCTGGTCGCAGGAGGCCGAGGGCCGGTTCGCCGCGGGCGAACCCGAGCGAGGTTCGGCGGGCGTGGGAGGTGATCCTCGCGGGCGCGCGCAGCAGGCGCAGCCGGATGCCGCGCGGCTGCACCGGCGCGCCAGCGGCCGCCGAGGAAGTTCGCGCGCAGGATGTGAAGAAGCTGGTAGGCGAGCGCGGCGAGGCGCCACAGCAGGGCGTTGCCGCCGAGGTCGTCCACCGCGGTGCGGCCGGCCGAGAGCTGGCCCAGCTCCCCGATTCCGCTGCTCGACGACCGCGCCCCGCGTTGTAGGCGCGCCACGCCTCCACGGGGCCGGTGCCCTCGATGTTGGTCAGAACGTCGGCGCTCACCGTGGTCTCCCACGTCGCGAGATCGAGTTCCCCCTCCTCCGGTCCGGTCCGTCTCCCGCCTCTCGACCGAGAGAAGCCTGGTCCCCCACAGCTCGCCGGAGGCGGTCCTCAGCTCCCGGTCCCCGGCCTCGTCCCGGGCGGCGGTCTCCCAGGCGCCCCGGAAGCCGCCGAGCCAGGCGTGCCGCGGCACCTTGAGCAGATAGGACACGCCGAGCTCCTCCATGTGCCGCGCGATGGACCTGGAGAAGAACCCCTTGTCCAGCCGCACGGTGATCCGCCGCACCCCCGCCCCCCTCAGGCGGGCCACCAGCCCGGCCAGCCACGCCTCCGCCCCCCGGGCCGTGTGCGCGTTGCCCGGCCGCCAGCGCACCCCGAGGCAGTCGCCCGTCTCCAGGACGTAGGCCAGCAGGGGGTGGTGCGAGGGACGGCCCGGCTTCTTCGGGTTGTAGCCCCGCTCCGCCCCGGCCTGCTTCAGCCCGTAGCGCACCACGACGGTCGAGTCCATCACGATCGTCGCCGACCGGGGCGCCCCGCCGGCCAGCTCCCAGCGCCGCCGCACCATCCGCCACAGCAGATCGTCGAGCAGGGGGGACATCACCGCGGCCGAGCACCGCAGCCAGCGCCCGAACGTGGCCGGGTGCGGCACCCGCGCCCAGCCGAAGATGCGGCGCACGCCCCGCCGTTCCAGAAGCGGCAGGTCGTCCATCACCCCGCCGCCGTACAGGAGCAGCACCACCCACCAACTCGACCATCAGCGACGGCCGGTAGCGGCCGGGGACGTTCCGGGCCCGGTCGTCGATCCACCGGCCCAGCCCCAGCGCGTCCCACAGCCTCCGGACCACGACCAGGCCGCCCGCGTCGGTGATCCGCCCGCCGCCCCCGCGGACCCTCAGCGCGGCCGGCGATCCTTGCACGTGCGGGCGCCATCCGGTATAGTCGTTTCCACGCACCATTCGGGTGTCCTCCGTGACGCGGTGAACCTTCGCCAGTCCACCATGAACGTAGGGCCCCGGGTGGTGCTTTTCCATAGTCCGACACTATGATCTCACTATCGTCAAGGCCTCCACGGCCCGGCCACGGCCGCCCTCCCGGACGAACCCCGCGTCCACGATCGCAGGATCCGGGGTCAAGGATCGTCTTGTGGACGTCTTTGAAAGGCACAGCGATCTCGCCGCGCTTACGATGGAGATTCGTCTCGAAATAGGAGGAATCGGCATAATCGGCTCGCAACGACGCAAAGGGCTGGATGTTCATAGCAACTCCTGTAGTGGTCCCGGTTTTCTGGACAGATGGACGGCTTAACCATTAGGCCGCCCGCCGGCTGAGCTTCTCGCGGGCGCGGGCCGGGGTCAGGTACCCGTGCCGCTGGAGGAGCCAGCCGCTGTTGTAGCGCTCGACGAAGGCCCCGATCACGTCCCGGGCCTGCTCGAGCGTCTCGAAGTCGTTCAGGTATATGCACTCCTCCTTCAGGGTGCGGATGAACCGCTCGGCGACGCCGTTGCACTCGGGCTCACCCACGTACGCCGGCGTCGAGCGGATCCCGAGCCATTTGATCTCGGCCTGGAACGCCTTCGCCCGGTACTGCGAGCCCCAGTCGTGCCTGAGACCGAGGCCCGAAGCGATCACCTTTCCGAAGCCCCCCATGTGGGCCCGCACGCCCTGCCGCACCGGCTCCAGCGCCGCCCAGCGGTCCCCCTTCTTCGCCACGTGCCAGCCCACCACATCGGTCACGCAGTGGTCGACCGCCCCGAAGAACCAGCACCAGCCCTCCACCCGCGTCCAGAACCGCGCCGCGTCGGTACCCCACAGCTCGTCGGGCCGATCCGTCCGGATCCGGCCGCCGTGGCTCCGGTCGCCTCGCGGGTGCCCCCGCCTCACCGGCGCCAGCAGCCCGTTCTCCCGCATGAGCCTCAGGACCCGGTTCTTGCCCGCCCGGATCCCCTTGGCCGCCAGACGCGCCCTCACCTTCCGGTGCCCCTCGCCCACGAACGGACTCTCCGACAGCACCGTCCGGATCTCCACGACCAGTTCCTCGTCGCTCCACTCCGTCTTCGGACCGCGCTTGCCCGGCTGCGCCGCGCCACCGGGCGCCGAGCGCAGCGCGTACACGCTCGACCGTGGCACCCGCCACGCCGCGCACAGCAGCCTCAGAGGATACGTGCGCCCCGTTGAAGGACTCACCCGCCCGAGCGCCGCAAGAGCCTCCTCAGCTCGTCCCCGTACCCCCTTTTTTCCAGCAGCTCCGCCTGAAGCTCCACCCGCATCGTCATCTCCCCCAGCTTCGCACGCGTCCGCATCAGTGCCCCGTCCGGCGCGCTCTTCGCCTTCAGGCCCTCACGAGCCCCCTCCAGGAACCGTCGCCGCCAGCGCTCCAGTTCCGGCGGCGGCACCCGGATCTCCCGGCTCACCTCGCCCAGGTCCTCCCCCCGCAGCAGCCGAAGCACGATCTCGGCCTTCCGCCCAGCGCTCCAACGCTTCGGTAGACCCTCGCTCCCGCTCTCCGTCGGCTTCTCCGACATCCTCGCACCCCCTCTCTCCAGACCCCGTAAGGTTGAACCCTGCTAAACGGGTGTCCAGAAAAACCGGGTGCGCTATAACCTCACGCGAACGCCCGTCATGGAGGCGTCTGCTTCCTGCTCTTTAGGCGTGTCAGGGATGGTCATCTCAGTTCACCCAGCATTCATCAGCGGTCTGAGAATCTGGTTCCGGAACTTGGTGCGGTCCTTTCCACTCACCACTGCCATGAGCTGCGTGATGGGCCGTGGCGACAACGACTTCCGTAAAATCGCCACTTGGTGCCGACCTGGTGCCTCGGAGGTCGCGTCCGAAGCGTTCCGGTGCATCACCGCATTCGGGAGCGCCTCCCGAAGCGCCGACTCGGGCATCGGATAGCCGCGTTGGAACTGATGTCGAAGTCGATGCGCTTGTTCGCCGTCACGCCATCCCGGGTGCGGCGCGGTCGCCGAGCGTGTCGGTGATCCATTGATTCAGACTCTTCCCTTCGGCGGCGGCGGCGGCGGCGACGTTCGCGTGCAGCTCGGACGGGATGCGCACGTTGAACCTCCCGGAGTACCGGCGTCCGGGCTCGACGCCGTCCTCCTCGCACATCTCGAGAAACACCCTGAGCGATGCCGCGCCCTCCCTCTTGAGACCGGCGACATCGCGGGCGTAGAAGTCCGCGCCGCCGTTCAGGCCGACGAACTCGCCCCGGAACATCTCGATGTCGGGGTCGAACTGGACGATGGCCCGGTAGCCGTCGATCTCCATCGTGTTTCTCACGGCTCCACTCCGTTCTCCCTCAGCCAATTTCGAATACTCGCCACGGCGCCCTTGTCCGTATCGGGCGAGGGATGCGGACGGTGGAACACGCGCCGCTCGCCAAACAGCCTCACGCCGATGCGGGACCCCTTCCCGTTGGCTGATTTCCGCGCCCAACTCGGCAAGCAGCGCCTCGATGTCCCGCCACGGTATGTTCGCGCTGACGGGATAGCGGAATATCAGGGCGAGTGTTCTTCGATGCCTGCGCCTCACAAGACGTATAGTACCGAATAACAGTACCGCACGTCAACGGACGGCTCCAACGTTCCGGAGGGGCCGGGACCACTTCGTGGCGTCGATCACCCGCACCTTGCCCCGCCGGTGCTCGAGTTTCCGGTTCGTGAGTACCCAGACGTAGGTGGCGATGCCGGTGTTGTAGAACATGTTGAGCGGCAGGGCGACGATCGCCTCCAGCCAGTCGTTCTCGATGATCCAGCGGAACATGCTGCTTGGCAGGAGAAGGCGGCGGGGTCGTGTCGGCTTCCGAGCTACGTGCCCAGGAGCGGCACGGACTCGAACGTGGAGCGCGCCGGCATGGCCGGCGAGCGGGAACGCATCTGGCAGGGGAATCGGCTGTGACCGGAGTTCCCGCGACGTGCCGGGAATCGGATCCTCTCCCAGTCGATTGCGGCTTGACGCTCACGTTTCGTGCGGATACCGTCGACCGAATCGGACTCACTGGAATCCGGTGTCACCTCAGGACGGACGTGGGAGCATCGCTGCCTGTGGCGGATAATCGATTGTTTGGTCCAGACACGATCTGGAGGTGAAGAAGGCCTTTCCTCGAACTCCGAATGCGTTCCGTGTAGCGCGAATCGTGGAGCGGATGGTGTCCACTGGACTCCTTCTTCGCACAGGGCCTGGCAGCCCCTCCATTGTGGGGCTCCAAGACCACTACGTGTACATGCCGATGATCGAGGGATCACGGAGGGATCTGTTTCAACTGGTTCCCGTGCTTGGCGCCGAGTACCTATATCGGTTGTGTGCGCCGAGCTTAGTCCACATCGCGGGAACAAATGCCGGTGTTCCTGTAGCGGGAACCGGGCTTGTCGTTCAGGCCTCCCATATCCTCACCTGTCGTCATGTGGTCTCCGACATGGCACTCGACCAGAGCCAGGTGTTTCAGGGTAGGGAGTACGTGATCAACGCCGACTCGATCCACCGACACCCCGATCTTGACGTGGCCGTGATGCGTGTGGACGGCGTCTTCGCCTGGCCCACCACCTGGTTCGTCGACCGCGAGGGCCGCATCCAGTTCGTGCAGGTCGGCGCCAGCAACAGGCTGGACGAGGAGTTCATGTGGCGCGTCGAAGCGAGCCGGGAAGGCGCCGAGCCAGCGACGCCGTAGTCGCGTAGCGCAGCCCGCGCCGGCGAGCGTTCAAGGGCGGGGCCCGGTGTAGTGTCGCAGCCGAAGCGGACGGCCGCGTGCCTGATTCAGTGGGATCGCGGTTCGGCACACGTCGAGGCACTCTCGGTGGGAGCGACGGACGCCGACCTGCGTGAGCTGTTCAGGCGCGCGGACAAGACCCGGGGCGGTGCCTCTGCCTGACGGCGCTGGACTGGAATACTTCGTGCAGCGTACCGAGCACTCCGTCGGCCGTACCGGCCGGCCCCGCCGCCGGACATGTCACGCGAGGCCGAATCAAGGCGGGCCCCGAAGCAGTCCTCCGCGATCAGCTGGGCGATGCGGCTGGCCGGAGCACAAGGTCGGGCCGCATAAGGTATACTGGGGCAGGACGCATGCTGTATCTTTGGCGGCCATCCGGGTCCGGGAGCTTGCCCGGGCCCCGACGTGAGACGGATCCTGATGACGGCGATGGCGAGCACGCAAACCGACAGCGCTGCGACGACGGGTTACGAGGCCGAGTTGGGGGCGATGGCCGGCCCGCGGTGGGGGGAGTCCGTGAAGCCCGGAGGCGACTCGTGAACATAACCGACGGGGAGATCCGCCAGCGTTTGCGCCTGGGCGAGGACAGCGGGTGGGAGTTCAAGCAGATCGAGTTCAGCGGGGACCGCCCGACGAGCCCACGGCGCGAGGATCTCGCCGATGAGATGGCGGCCTTCGCCAACGCGACCGGGGGCGTACTTCTTTGCGGGGTTTCCGACGGCGGTCGGATTCAGGGCATGTCCCCGAAGCAGATGGCCACCCTTGACCGACTGTTGGTCGAAGTGAGCACGGATGCGGTGGAACCGCCCCTTCGCATCAACGTTCATCACCGAGAACTCGACGGAAGGGCCTTCGTACTCGTGGACGTGTCGCGGGGCGATGCCGTGCACGAGCGGGCCGGTCGCGCATACATCCGGGTCGGCGGGGCCAAACGCCGCCTTGGAGGCGACGAACGTCTGCGGCTGGCGCAGAGACGCGCCCAGAGCCGCTACCTCTGGTTCGACCAACAGCTTGTTCCGCAGACCGGCTTCCAGACCCTCAACGAACGCCTCTGGGAACCGCTGCTCAGTGTGGCGGGAGCGGCCGACCCTCGCCGGGCACTGATGAACCTGCGGCTGCTCGCGTCTGATGAAGCCGATGTGGACCGGGCCACGGTCGCCGGCGTGCTGCTCTGCACCGACTCGCCCCAGGAGTGGTTGCCGCAGGCAACTATCGTCGCGACCCGCTATCGGGGCAGGGACCGCGCCTCCGGCCAGTTGGACTCACAGGAGATTGCCGGGCCGCTTCCCAGCCAGATTGCCGACGCGGTGAAGTTCGTGGTCCGCAACATGCGGGTTGCGGCACGCAAGGCGCCTGCGCGGGAAGATGCGCCGCAGTACGGCAAGGCTGCCGTGTTCGAGGCAGTCGTGAACGCGATTGTGCATCGCGACTACTCCATGTCCTCGCGGCGCATCAGGCTGTCGATGTTCAAGGATCGGCTGGAGATCGACTCGCCCGGCCAGCTTCCCAACGGGATGACGATAGACGGCATGAATTCGAGCCAGGCGACACGCAACGAGGTGCTCGCTTCCATATTCGCAAGAACCCCCGTTGGCGACGTTCCCGGGTCGCGGCAGCGCCGATACATGATGGAACGGCGAGGGGACGGCGTCTCGATCATCCTCACGGAGACTCGTGAGACCGCCGGCATTGAGCCGGAGTACAGAATGATCGATGGGTCGAGTCTGGTCCTGGTCATCCCGGCCGCCAGACTCGAACTCACGCCGTCGGACGCCACGGTCACGGTGCACTCGGAGGGCGAACCGCTAGCCGATGTCGATGTCCTGGCCCTGTTCCCGAACAAGACCTGGCAGCGGGCAACAACCGATGAAGCTGGTGAAGCGGAGTTCGACCTGTACACGACGCACCTGCCGATGACGGTTTACGCCGCAGTGCGCGGGTATGCTGCCGGGCTGGCACGGGAGTGGACGCCGCGCCAGGGCGGCCTGGTGCTGGAATTGGCTCCGCTCCCAGCCGGAGGCGCCGTGATATTCCCAAAGGCCACCGGGCATATCCCGGGACTGCGCGGACGACTGAATCCGAAACGCGATGCGTCCGACCGGACCTATCTGTACGCGGACAACGTCGCAATCGAGGAGGGACGGCCGCAGCCCGTGTCCTTCCGGTTGGGCAAGCCGATGCGGCTCACGGACGCGTTCGGCGTCGAGATGTCGGTAACCATAGTCGACATCTTCGGGCGGGCGGCCCTGGTGGAGTACAGGCCGTTCGATAGAGGAGCGGAAGACTGAACGAGGCGGGACCGCGTCAGGCACCGGCGCCGGGCGCCATCAAACCGTGCGCCTTCGGCAGGAACTCCGACATCATCCTCGCATAGTGGCGATAGTACTCATCCCACGAGATCCCTTCGAAGTCCCTCGGGTTCGCGTCAATGTTCCCCTGTAGCCGGCGCGCGCACAGCGCCTCGGCCACCACCTCCGCCAGCAGCACGCGGAAGTGGAGGGTGTCCTGCTCCGGGTACTGCTCCGACTTCGGACCCAGGTAGCGCTTCAGCGAGGGGTGCCGGGCTCCGATTTCCAGCACGTTCTTGTTCCACCGGTAGCGCAGCGCGCCATGATCCACGTCCTCCAGCTTGATCACGATTCCCGAGCCCGCCGCGGGCGCGGCGCGGAGTTCCGTCTCGGCCTCGTGTTCTCCCAGGCGGGCAATCACCTTGGTTGGCGCGGCCTCGTCGTCCAGTAACGCCACCTTGAGCTTGCACAGGGCGATCCCGAGACTCGCGCTCAGGACCAGCTTCCTCGGCCCCGAGATGCGGAAGTCGTCCGATGACAGCTCGAGATCGAACTCACGGCCCGCCGCCCGCGCGAGCCCGACGGGGGCGAGTAGCCGGATGCTCCTGCGCGAGCCGCCGCGGATGCGATAGCTCTTCCGTTCGAACTGGAGTTCGGCGACGTCGGAGTACCTGTCCGCCTCCGAAGCGAGCACCGCAACCGTCGACTCCGCCTTGATGGGGCCGATGCTCGCCTCGAGCCCGGTCGCTACCGTCTCCTCCAACGCCTTGACCGACCAGGTCGCCCGCAAGACGCCCTCCTGCGCCTCGAGCCTCGCCAGAGGCACTCCGGTCGCGTCCGCCCGGATCTCGTCCGTCAGGCACCGCACCCGCACCGGCTGGCCTTCGCCGATCTCCGGGAACGCCTCCGACCTCACCGTCAGCCAGCACTTGAAGGAATGCCCTCGCACGACCTGCGCGTACTGCGGAGTCAGCGAATAGCCGCGAATCTGGAACTGGCTACCCCTCTCTCTACTCTTCGGGTCGCGGGACATCTCTTCGTCCGAGAAGTCCTCCATGAACTGGTTCGCGGCTTTCTCGAGCGCGTCGAGCCGCTTGCGCGTCTTCTGGCTCTCGACGCTGCGCGCTCTCTCTCGCTCCTCCCGTGTCCGTTCCTCCTCGACCAGGGGCCTGAGCATGGCAAGCGCCCTGGCGTAGAGCGCCTCCACGAACGGATGATCCGGGGTAAGCCCGGTCTTGCGTGACGGATCGAGAATCGGGACCGGGTTCTCGGGCGGATGCGGGTCGCCGCGCGCCTGGCGCTCGTCGTATTCGTTCCAGAGGTCGTCGATCGCTTCGCAGGTCAATCGGCCGAAGAACCACTGCGCATGGGAGTCCCATTCCAGCCCGCGGTCGAAGAGCGTCGCCTCGTGGATCGCATGCCGTGACTTGACCAGAATGCCGCCGAGCCGGAACCGGTTCCGCTCCGAATGGAACCGCTTTCGCGCTCTGAAGACGACAAGCTTCGCCTTTGCCCCGGGATATCCGGGTACGGCGAACGTCTTCGAGACACGCTTCCTGCCCGCGGGCCTGGGGAGGCCGACCGCGCGGTCCCCGTCCGCCTTGAGCCCCCGCACCACAAGCGTCGTTTGTTCCTGCCACACGATGTCACGGAGGCGCACCAGCCGCGCCACGTTCGGCACGAGCGTGTCGATCTTCGGAATCCGGTGGTTCCGTTCGATCTCGATGGTGACCACCGTGCCGGTGCCCTGGCCGATGCCCAACCGCTTGCGCACCTCGGGCAGGACCTCGAGGGAGTCTTCCGCCTCGTACTCCAGATTCGAAAAGATGCGGCAGGTGTGCATCCGGCCGTCGCCCGCGATCGACTCGAAGGTCACCGTCCCGAGCGCCGCGATGTCCTTGGCCCCCCGAGAATTCGTACCGCGGACGGGTTTGCCCACCTCCATCCCACTCACCCGCCCACCGATTCTCCCGAGCTTCCGGTTCATCTGTTCGGTGGTCATCCCGTCGGCGAAGTCGCGCACCCGCAGAATCGAGGGCTGCCCCTTGCCGCGTCGGCCGAGCTCGATTTCGACGCGCCCCTTTGTTCCAAGAATCTGATACCGGTCGTCGGAGTTGGTGACCAGTTCGACAATCGCGTCGTAGACGTCCCGTATGGCGAGCTTGGCGTCCTGTACGACGCGCCGCGACGCGACTTCAAGTGGTCTTCGGCTGACAGCGGTCATAGGCCGGGCTGGTGTCCAGGTGGGCGTGACAGGGACGAAGAATCTTCAACCGCAGTCGGTCGCAGGCAACGTGTTGGACTCTTGGGAGGGCCTTGCAACGGACCACGCCGCAGCGGTGCCCACGGCAGGGACGCGAGAGGGGCGACACCCCCTCACCGATGAGAGAGTCGCCGCCTGTAGTGGTCGCGGTTTTTCGACGGAAGGACGGCTTAACCATCAGATCGCCATGCGGAAGGAGCCAGCCCGGCTTCCCGGGCGTTGGACAACCCGCAACTGCAGCACGCGAACCTCGCCTATCCCGGCGCTGCGTCTCCCACGCAGGGTGCGCGGCCGACTTCCCGAACGAACAGATCTGGCTGCTTCTGATGCGGTATGGGAAGGACGCCGACGATTGTCCACGGGTTCGGCGCCCGCCTGTGCCAAGCGAGGGTGGTACCGAGGAAGAGGTGCAGGTCGGCCTTCACGAATTCGTTGAAGTATTTCTGCTTCACCTTCACGAGCGCCTTGGTCTCGTCACCTCCCGCCGAGCGCAGACAGTTCCGATACAGCGCTCCGAGCTGCCACTCAAGGATCCGCATGCGACTCGGCCGACCGTCGGCGTCCTCAATGCGGTAATAGAACTTGTACGGCACCTTGTCGACGATCCGAAACGTTCGACTCCACGACTGATCGTCGAACAGGTCCGGCTGGTTCGCGATCGCACGCATGGCCTCCAGTTTGCCGGTATCCCACTCGCGGTCGGTTTCTTCCCATTCGAAATCGATGAGCCTTGCGGGTTTGAAGACCGCGAGCGACGAGACGTTGTTCTTCGCGGCCCTGATGAGTTCGTCCAGCGACCCGTATACGTTTGGACGCCCGAGGAGAAGCTCCCGTCGTTCCCGCCAACTATCCGCCGTCCCGACGTGGTCAACCCGCTCGATCTCACCGGTCGGCCGATAGGATTCCGGACGCGGGTCCCGCGAGTGCTTAGCCAGAGGGCATGTGATCCAATCGTAAAGCCTGTACTGCTCGCCCTCGTCCAGTCGGCGGAACGGCACCGGATAGAGACGCACCCACGTACCATCTTCCCGGATTCCCGCCGTGCACACGGTCTCTCCGTATGTCTTGGACAGCTCGGGATAGGTCTTGACGGTCACGAGGATGCGGTCTTTCGTCACTACGCCGCCTACAGGTGCTTCGGCCGCAGAGGCCCGGCGGCGGTCGCGACGATGGCCCCGGCGAGACGGGAACGGTGACAGTCTCCGGAATCGCGTTCGTAGCAGGTGATCGCCACGCGTTCTCCGGCGTCGATCCATCCGGCGATTCTTGACACGGCGTCCCGACATCGAGGCAGGGTCGTGGCTTCGTACTGGGCAAAGAGGCGCTCGTACGCTGCGCGATCGCTGAGGTTCTCGCGCGCCCCGGATTCGATGCCGAGCTCCCGGAACGGCTCATACCGGATGCCAAGCTCGTCACAGCCTTGGGAGAGGAGTCGCTTCGAGAATCCCCACTTTCGACTGAGCGGGTTCCGGCGCACGTCGCAGAGGCGGGAGATTCCAGACTTGAGAAGTTCGTTGAAGTAGGCTTCGAAGCTTCGTCCCTCGTAACCGATCGTCGCGAGAAGGCCGCCCTTGGGGTGGGCGTTGTCTCCCGCAGCTTCGTCGCGGTCGCGATGGACAACCGGCGGTCGGTGATTCCCGCCAGTTCCAGGATCGCCCGGGTCTCGCCTCCGGAAGCGAGCCGCGAAAACGGATACGTCGCGGTTCTTGAGACTACGGGCGAGCCGATGGCCTTCCGGCGTGAGACGCCAAGCACCGGAGACCAGGATGCCACGGGACGCGAGTTTGTCCCGGTCGGCTACGGCGGTGAAGGAACGCGGCCCGTGCTCGTCGAGGATGAAGTCGTATGGCGGATCGCTGCCGCGCTCCCGACACCGGCGGCCGTAGTCGAAGAGGAGCCACTGGACATCGCTCTCACCCATCCTCCCTCCGAAGGTGCGCAGGAGAGAGAGAAGGACGCGTTGACGATGAAATAGCCGGGGGATTGCCGCACCGACTTCCTCACCCATGCCGCAGGTGGCCTCCGGACTTGGATGCACTCCGAACTCGAGCGCCGCGACGAGGGGACGGCGGTGCATACAGGAGCGGGAACGGAAATCGGCCAGGGGTTGTGAGCATGGCGAGCAACCTAGCCAAGCGACAGCTGCCGTACCACTTCCACGTACTCGCGGACGGCATCCGCGATGTTCGCCAGGGCTTCCTCCTCCGTCGTCCCCTGGGACGCACAATCCGGAAGCCCCGGAACCCAGACGGAGAACCCCTCGTCGGACTCTTGAAGCGCCACCCGGTATTTCATCCTTCATCCGCTGCGCGCGACGTCGAGTCACGCACGAACTCCACGGGTACCCGAGGCTCCAAGCCCTCCTCTGGAGAGATGAACCCTTCGATGAGGTTCCGGTCCGCGTGTTTCCCGTCGAAGTGCTGCCGCACGTCCCCATGGTCCGTGAAGTTCAACTGCACTTTCGATCCGCGACGGGATCCCCCCACGGTCCAGGTCTGGGGAGGCGGCCGGCGCTCCGGCAGCGGAGGGACATCGTAATACACGGCCGGCGAGATCGCGGCCCTGGATCGAACTCATCCTCCGCCTCAATCCAAGTGTGTGGCGATTTCGGCGCTGATACACGTCGGTGGACCACCGGATCCGTTGCACGGCGTCGGCCGGCGCGCGGGCGCCGGACCGCACTAGTCACGTCTTCCGTGGCGGTCGAAGAATTCGTCCGTGCGCGCGGGGAGGAGGAGATTGTCGGCGATGGCCGCGATCTCTTCCGCCTGCCTCCACGCCTGCTCCAGTATCCAGAGTTCGTCGTCGGGGCCCAGACCGCAGGCCCCGACGAACAGCAGCAGCAGGATGCTGCGCCTCACGATGGATCGACGCGCACGAAATCCAGTGCCGTCTCACCCTCGACCCGGAAGATGTTCGCCTCAACCTGCTGGCCTTCGTACCGGCTCGGGCGCCCGTCCTCAAAGATGAAGAGCAGGACGACGACAAACCTCTACCCGTTCACGTCGTAGAGGTTCTTCAGCCACAGCGGCCGCACCGCCCGGGGGTGGTTGACACCGGGAATCTTCGGCACGGCCTATACCGCAAGTTTGGGTGATCGCCGCTAGACACCGAACTGCCGGAGGTGGTAGTCGAGGTGTCGCCAGCAGACCAATCCCCATTCCGGCCCCGAGATCGAACCAAACCAGGGATGACGGCCCCACGCTTCGACCGGAGACCTGTCGCCGACGCGATCCACGAGAGCATGAAGCGAAGCGATATCCTCCCGCCACTCGCCCGGGGCGGTCTTCCGCATTTCGGGAGGAGCACCGAACCTTGCTCTCGGCCACGGCAGACGGTGAACGAAGAGGTGTCGAAACGGTTTGAGCCGAAGCAGTCCGGGGCTCACCGCGACTTCCCGGTCGCCAAATCGGAGCGCGAGTTTCCTGGGATTGACCTCCGTGTCGCCAAGCGCGACGCGCAGATGATCGGCCGCATGACAAACCATCTGCTCCGAGGACATCGTTCCCCAGCGGGGGTCGCTCTCCGGCGAGAGTCGGTCCAGCCGCGCGTGCATCCTCGCACACGCTGAGCGACTGAGGAGGGTGCGGCTCACTTGACGCCGAATTTCTGTAGTAACATTAATTCGTGAAGATCGAGTTCGACGAAGTGAAACGTGCGGATACGATCAGGGCCCGCCGGGGTCATCAGCATTAGGAAGGCCAATGAACGAGAACGACGGCCCTACGGCCCGCAGTCTTGATCCGGACACGGCACCCGACCTCTCGAAGGACGGCTGGCCGGAGAAGTTCGCCAAGGCGCCCGTGCGCCGGGGCCGTCCCCCCAAGGCGCGGCCAAAGGTATCTACGACCATTCGGCTGTCCCGAGAGGTCATCGACCACTTTCGGGCGGGAGGGCGCGGTTGGCAGACCCGAATAGATGACGCCCTGCGCGACTGGATCAAGCAGCAAGGCGTGGCCTGATCCGACCGCGCGCCTGCGGTCGCCTTCCCCGTCGCCTCTGTCGGCTTCAATCAACCCGCACGTTCCCGCCCTCAGGAACCCTCCGGCGGGCTGTTCAACCATTCTGACCAGGCTTCACGGTCCGGGCCGAAATCCTCCCCGCTCACGGTCTCGAGGAACTCCACGGCGGACTCGCGAGTTCCCTCGTGCTCCGCGCCGACGTACGCCAGCACCAGGTCCGGCGCCGCGCGGATCAGTTGTCTCCCGAACTCCGGCTCCATCCGGGTGGCGGTGAGGACCTTCAGCACCGTGGGGAACGCGAAGAGGTTGGTGCCGTCGAGCAGCGCCATGAGGGGCTCCCGGGCCGGAGCCCACCGGACGGGAGGGACCCTCTCCGTTGCGATGAACCCCTTCAGAACGGCCTCGGCAACCCCCTGAACCCGCTGCTGGGGATCGATCATCGTCGACATCAGGTCGTGCCAGACGGCGTCGTGGTCGCTGAAGTTGACGAGGACGGCCGCCGCGGTCGCGCGCGACGACCAGGAGGCGGCCCGGGTGAGCACTTCATGGGCGAGGCGACGATCCGCTTCCCCATCCATGCTTTCGAGCCGTTCCCAGATCGGATCGAGAACGGCCGGGTCCATGCCCATGAGGTCGGTCACCTGCCGCACGCTCTCGGGGTCGTGTCGCGAGTGGAACATCTGCGCGGCCAGGACCAGCGTCCCGAAGTTGTCCTCCACTACGGACTTCAGGGCCTGCCAGGGCTCCGGCAGCGCGATCGTCTCGCTCCCGGCGGTGCGGAAGCGGACCCGGGCACTGTCCTCTACGCCGACGACGACGGTGTACAGTTCGGCGTCACCGGACATGATGAGTTCGGGCGACTCGGCGTCGAAGTGGCCGAAGACGGCGGCATCGGGGAAGCCCAGCTCACTCTTCATGGTGGCCGCGCACGCGTGGAGGGGCTGGTCGGGAGCGATCCGCTGGATAGCCTCGAGCAACTCCGGCGCCTTCCAACGCTCCAGCCCGATGAATTCGACGGGCCCCAGTGGCCCGGAGAGGACCTGACCGACACCCTGTGCTGCTGTCGCAGCGAGGAGTATCACGGCGCAAAGGACGGATCGCAGCTTCGTCACGGTCTCACTCCCATTCCTGGCGTTCCCGGTAGTCATCGCCCGGTCACCGCGTCTCGATGCAGGACCCATCGATTGTCCTCGGAGGCGCCGGACGCGGCGCGCAATGCCGCTGCTGTCGCCTACGATCCCTTGACTGGATCGGTTTCGGCGCCACAGGCGGAGGCCCCATGGTCCCCAACCTTCAGCCCCCTGCGGCAGGCGCAACCCTTCCTGCGGTGGGCGCATCTACGGTGTCAACGTGGTCGACCGCGCCAGACTGAGGACACAATCCCCGGGGGGTGAGATGTCGCGACTTCTCCACCGCACCGGTCCCGCGGCCGGATTCGCCTTCGTGGGGCTCCTGCTGGTCTGTGGCGCCTGCGGGGACGATACGACGCCGGACTACACCGCCGAGGAACTCGCGGCGGCGAAGACCCAGCTTCGGGACCACGTACGCCTTCGAACCTCCGAGGCGGGTCTCCTGTTCGGCCGGGAATGGGTCGGGCGGGCGCCGGACGATGCCGAGTTGCGGGCGTTGTACGCGCGCCAGCTCTCCGCCTGGAGGCTGTCCAGGGAGATACGGGAACAGGCCGAGCTTGTCCTCGGGGAGGATCCGGAAGATCCCTGGGGCCTCTATATGGAGACGCTCGGACACTTCGCGGCGAACGATTGGGAACCTGCGCTGGAGTCCAGCCGCCGCGCATGGGAGGCGTCGCCGCGTCCGGAGTTCGCCGCCGCCCACCTTCGCGCCCTGAGCCGCCACGATTACGACGCGGCGTTCGCGTTCCTCGAGTCGCTGGACGCGGATACTCGCACCACCCCGGAAGTTTTCTCGGAGCGGGCGCAACTGGAGAGCCGGCTCCAGTACGACCGGCCGGGTCCGGCTTGGGCGGACTCGAGTCTCGCGACGTACGCGGAGATGCGGGAGCGATGGCCGGAATACGTGGAGGGCTTTCTGCATCCGGCCGAGGCTCTGTTCGGTGCCAACCGGTCCGGCGAAGCGCTGCCGCTGATCGAACGGGCGCTGGCGCTCGCGCCGGGATCCGCGGACGTGCGGCAGTGGCACTGGACCATCCTCTCGCAGTCGGACGTGCTCCCGGTCGAGGAACGTCGTCCGGCGGTCGAGGCGAGCCTCGCCGCCTTCCGGGACGCGGCTCCCGAGACCCTTCGCGGCCTTTCCATGATGGCGAGCGCGTACCGCGACCTGGAGGACGATGAGCGTGCATCGGAGCTCGAGGCCCTCGTCATCGAACGGGAGCCGAGGAGCCGGCACGCGTCGCTCGTGTATCTCCGTGAACAGCGGGCGGCGGACGCGGAACTGCGACGGGTTCACGAGGCGCACGGCGAGGGTTCGCCCGAATACCGCGCCCAGTTGGAGGCGGTCCGCGATGCCGTGTACCGGTATCTCGAGCGCCCGCTCTACGACGACACGTATATCGGCGGGGCGTACATGTCCCTCTTCAACGCCCTCAAGGAGATGGACCCGGTCCCGGCGGAAGAGCTGGCCGACGCGGTGCGCGGACTCACGGCGCATGCGAGGGGTACGCCCCCCTGGATCACCTATGTCGAGGCGCCCCTGGCCCTGGTCGAGCACACACCCCATGCGCTCGAAGCCGCGGAGATTGCGAGAGCGGGACTTCAGGCATCGCTCGACTACACGATGAGCTGGAGGGACATCTTCGACACCGAAGGAGAATGGGAACAACAGGTCCGAGCCACACTGAGCGCAAGCTACGATGCGATGGGCTGGGCCTACCTGAGTGCCGGACGGACCGATGACGGGCGACACACGCTCGAGCGCGCGCTCACCCTGTGGCCGGAGAACCCGACGGCTCTCCATCACATGGGACAACTGCACGAGCAGCTGGCCGCCGAAGCGGCAGAGCGAGGGGACGGCGAAGAATCGACACGCCGGCTGGACGAGGCCGAGGACGCCTACATCGTCGGCCTGGGGATCACGACCTTCGGCGAGAATCCAAACCGCGCGGCGCTCGAGAGCTGTACCAGAAGCGGTACGGGACTTCCGACGGGATCGACGAATACTTCGCGACCCTCGATGAACGGAACAGAATCCGGCGCCGCGAGCGGATTCTGGCGTCCCGCGTGGAGGCCGCGGGCACGTACGAGTCGTTCCGGCTCGCCCGTCTGGACGGCCAGGTGGTCGACTCCGGCGAACTCGAGGGGAAGATCGCGGTCCTTCATTTCTGGGGCACGTGGTGTGGGCCGTGCATCGTCGAGATGCCCGAATACCAGGAGTTCCACGAACGGTACCGGGAGGACGCCGATGTGGAGGTGATTTCGATCAGCAACGACCCCTCCAACACCGTCGTGGAAGAGTATCTGGCCAAGAACGAGTTCGACTTCACCGTGCTGTTGGACGACGGCTACGTCTCGAAGGCCGGCGTCTTCGCCTGGCCCACCACCTGGTTCGTCGACCGCGAGGGCCGCGTCCAGTTCGTGCAGCTCGGGGCCAGCAACAGGCTCGACGAGGAGTTCATGTGGCGCGTCGAAGCGATCCGGGAAGGCGCCGAGCCAGCGACGCCGTAGACCTGCGGCGCAGCCGGCGGCGCCGAGCGTTCAAGGGCAGGGCCTAGCAGCGAGGTGGCGGTCTCTGGCCTGGCCATGGATCTAGCAGCGACAGCTTCCGCCGAGCTATCTTCTCGGCCTGGACGGTGGTCATTCTTCTCTCCTCCGTGGTTGTCGAGTTGTTTAGAGCACTTCTCAACTAACCTCGTTGGAGGCCGGGTGGCCACCGTCCCCTTTTTCGGGGGCAGCTGTCAGGTGCTTACCGTATCAGAACAGGCGAAGGTCATGAGGGACCGGCGATGACAGCTCGTCAGACAGCGCTGGACCAAACGATTGGCAGGTACTACGACGAGTGTGCTCGTGATCCAGACGGTCGCGACCGGTCGTGGGAGCACTGCTACAGGTTCTTCCGCAAACACCGCAGCGACCTCCTTGAAGTAGAACGCGACGCTGCCCTCCAGCTGGGCTTCTACCTCGCGAGCTGGGGCATGTATCGGGGCTCGGCTTTCCTCCTGCAGCATACGTACACGGTCCACATTCCCGTCATCCGTGCCTTGGCGTCGTCCCAGTTCACGAGGCTCTGGCAGGTTGATGTCGGCACCAACGGTGATCACATCGGGCTCGCGTCGACGATCATGGACGTGGTGGACTCGGTCAAAGCGGCGTACAAGCCGTTCGGAAACGCGACAGACACGTTGGCCACGAAGGTTCTGCTCGGAACGATCGGCTGCCTGCCCGCGTTGGATCGCTTGTTCATCGATGGCTTCAGAGAACGGGGGTTTCCCTATTCTCGTTTGAATGGACTTTTCGTCGGTCGCATCCTGCGGTTCTCCATTGACCATCGACGGGAACTGGCCAAGATACAGTCCGAGATCATGGATCGTGGTGGCCTTCGGTATCCGCTCATGAAGCTGGTGGACATGCACTTCTGGCAGATCGGCGCCGACCTGGAATCCACATGACTCCCGCAGCAGGCTGGCCCCGGCAAACGATCCGCGTACCGGGCTACATGGAGACTTGGTGACGTCCGTCACGTTTTCCATCTCGCGGGTGAATCGGCTGCGGAACGCTGCCGCACGCGCCAGAGCGCCCGCCCCGCTCACCGAGCCGATCGGACCCGACGACCCCTGGCTGGAGCCCCGGGAGCGCGACGGCTGGTTCGTCAGCGATGGCGACCCGAACGATCTGATCGCGGTCTTCAAGGCGCTTCGGCTCAAGGCGGGATTCGCCGCGCACGCCTACGAGTTCAGGTCGGGCGGCAACGGAAACGGCATCATCTGGGCGGTCCCGACCGACGCCCCGCTGCTCGCGCCGGAGGACTGTCCCAAACTTGAGGGCGTGTTCCTGGACCCGCCGAAACCGCCGGCGGCGATCCCGCTGATGGAGGCGATCGAGGGGGACGGGAGTCCCTGGTCCTACCTCTCCGCGTCGATCCTGGGCCGCGAGGCGGCGGAGTTCGGGGCCCGGTGGCACGGCTGCGTCTGGAGTGCCCAGAAGATCATCGCCAAACCCCCGCGAGAGGCCGGAGGCCGCGAGCCGTCGCATGCGCCGGAATCGAGGGACGACGCACCGATGGGAGGCTGGTCTGGCACGGCCCCGTTCCTCGCACATGGTCGCCGGCCTATTCCGAGAGCGGTGCGACCAAGAGGATCGTGCTGTACATCCGGAATCCCGTCGGCCAGAACACGATCTACCGCGCCACGGACACCTACCGCGGCGACAGCTACGTCTGCGAGACCTCAAGCACCGAGGTCTGCACCGGCCCCGGCGGGTTCGTCTACTGACGGGGCCTGGCAACTGCGCCAACAGCGGCCGCGAGCCCCTCAATGCCACAGGGATCCGTCAGGCGCCGGATCGGGTTCAAGCCGATCGTCTTCTGCTTCGGTAGTTCCGGCTCCGGGATCACGTAGAACTCCCAAGTCGCCGGATCCCGCTGGTCTGCCGTTTCGCGCGGCGCTCCGTGCCAGGCGAAGACGTAGATGTGGGCATGGCGTCGCTCCTTGAACACCCAACTTCCCGTATCGTAGTCCCAGTACCTCGTGCGGGAGGCAACATCAAAGCGAGGGGCGCTGGGTTTCCCGTCGCTCCACCAGGACTGGGCGGCGGCGGACTGCTTGACCTCCAGCCTGAGTCCCGACTCATGCTCGCAGTCCCATGCGTCCCACGGCTCCATGCGGGTCCAACCGATGTCCCGGAGCGCCAAGCCCACGATCGCCTCCACGTACTCGGATCGGTGGACGTTGTTCATCACCCGCTTCGAGTACGGGCGACTGACCTCCGCCAGCACGCTGGCGGGAGTGAGTAACGATGTCACGCGAAATCCAGCGTGCCACTGATCCGTCCCAAGGCGGTCGCGACTCCCACGGTCGCTCAGCCGCCTCCCGTCCAATCGAATCGGACGTTCAGGGCCCGAAGCATGGCGAACGTGTTGCCGTGCTCGACTTCGAACTGATCGCACACATTGGGCAACTTGATCTCCCTCCGAGACTCCGGCGCACTCTGCTCGTTCGTCACGACGGTGTGGCCGTGGACCCGTGCGTAAGCCACGAGCCAGCCGTCCTCACCCTGTCGACGCTGAAGACTCGACCGTCCCGGTGGTGATGCAGCACGCTCTGCCAGAACCCGGGGCAGAGGTCGAACGCGTAGTACACGTTCTTAGCCGTGATGAAGACATCCGAGTCCACGAGGTAGATCCGGCTCGCCATCAGGGCAGATCCACGCCCAGCTGTCTCGCGTACTTCTGGAAGGATCCTCCACGCAGCCCTGTCAGGTCATAGGCCTGCTTGAATCCGATTCGGCCCTCCATCGCCGAACGCAGCACCTGGGTCGCAAACAGCTCGCCGACGCGCGTGTTCTGGTTGTTGTAGAAGTTCCCGCCCGTCGACTTCGTGCCACTCCTGCGTTCTCGATTCACATACTCTTCGTAGAAGTCGAAGAAGGTGCGGCGGTCAACGAGCTTCAGGTCGAGGGCACGGCGGGCGGCGACCACCGGGCTCACCTTGAAGGTCCGGGCGAGCGCCTCGAAGGGACTCGCCGTCCGTCGGACTTCCGGCCAGCGCGCCCGGACCTCCTGCTCCGGCGCGAGCAGTTCCGCCGCGGCCTGGTTGCACCAGTCCTCCACGTCCGTGCCGCCGGGAAGGAGCGCTTCGAAGCCGGAGAGCCCCTCCCTGCCCAACCAGATGTGCGCCAGTTCGTGAGCGAGCGTGAACATCTGCGCCGACTTGGCATCCGCGCCATTGACGAAGATGAGCGGCGCGTAGGGATCGGTGAGCGCGAAGCCGCGAAACTCCTCTACGCTCAGCCGACGATAGGTGTTGTTCCCCACCACGCCGTTGATCACCGCCATCACGCCGAGCTCCTCGATCGCTCGGCGCAACTCGCGCACCGCGTCCTGCCAGGTGGCGACGCCCGCTGCCCATTCGCCATCTAGGCCGAGCGACCGTCGCATCTCTCGACCCACGGCACCGGGGTCATCGGCAAGGCGGGCGCTCGCGACGAAAGCCAGTGGCTCCGCGTCGCTCTCGACGAGCGACTCCCGCAGCCACTCCTGCCGCCGTCGCATCGTGTAGAGCGTGTCGAGCAGGTCGGGACTTGGCCTGTCTCGCGGGGCGTCAGCCACGGTACGGTAGTCCGGAACGGGAAGTCGTTCCTCGGGGGGCTCGGGGAGAAACAGGTAGCCGAGCGGCGTATGCGTAACCTTGGCCAGATTCTCCAGTTGCCTAAGCGTGGGCAGTCTTTCACGCCGAACCCAGGCCTGAAGCTGGGGCACGCGCGCTGCGAGGTCCCCCACATCGTAGCCGGCGCGCCGGCAGGCCCAGCGAAGCATCTCGGGAGGCACGTCAACGCGGGTCATGGCACCAACCTCGCGACACCGACCGGTCGGATGCCCACGCAAGGCGCATCGTAGCGGTCCAGCTGCGCGCTGGCCCGCCTCCCCTCCCTGCCCTCCGCGGACAACTGCCTCATGGCTCAGACCTCCCGGCGACCCTATCCAGGCGTGGCGGCTGCCATCGCGTCATGAAGGAGCGATTCCCCAAGCCGACCGCGTCTGCAATCTACGGCGTTGAGCCCGGCTTCCAAACGAAACCTTCTTGACATCGAATTTTCGTAGTAACATTAATTCGTGAAGAGTCAGTTCGACGAAGCGAAACGCGCGGATACGGCCAGTGAACGAGAACGACGGCTCTACGCTCCGAGGTCTTGATCCGGACACGGCACCCGATCTCTCGAAGGACGGGTGGCCGGAGAAGTTCGCCAAGGCACCCGTCCGCCGGGGCCGGCCTCGGAAGGCGCGGCCGAAGGTCTCCACCACCATCCGCCTGTCCCCGGAGGTCATCGATCATTTTCGGGCTGGAGGCCGCGGCTGGCAGACCCGGATAGATGAGGTTCTGCGCGACTGGATCCAGCAGCAGGACGTGACCTGACCCGACCCGTTCGGGTGTCGGTCTCAGTTCCACAGGGCTCCGATCGGGACGGCGAAGAGTCCGTCGCCGAACGACGTGGTGTGATCTCCGTCGTAGAGGAGCACGCCCATCCGGAACCGCTTGCCCGCAATGCGCCGGAGGCGCTTCAGGCCGGTGAAGTCCCGGGAGCGAAGCGATGCCGCCGCCTTGACCTCGATTCCGTAGCAGTCGCCCGCGGCGTCTTCGATCACCACATCGACCTCGACCCTGTCCTTGTCGCGGTAGTGATGGAAGGTCAGGGGCTCCTCCGTCCACAGTGCCTGTTTCCGCAGCTCGTTGTAGACGAACGATTCCAGGAGCGATCCGAATTCTGCCGGATTGCGGAGCAGCCGGCGGCGGTTGATCCCTCGAAGGGCGCATATCATTCCGGTGTCGGCCGCCGGCCGCCGCGCGCTCGACATCGGCGCCCTCGGCTACGGCTCGGTGAAGTCCATCCTCGCCTCCGGCCTCGACCGCGCCGGCGATGACGAGGCGCGCACCGCGTCGCTGCCCGCCGACCACGCCCACATCCGGCGGGCCGGACGTACTACGCCGCCGCCCGCAACGGAACGTCCCCGAACCGAAAGGAGTCCTGACCATCATGCTTCGACAACCCACCCTCGACCTGCTCCACGAACTCCGGCTCTCCGGCATGGCACAGGCCTTCCAGGAGCATGCCGCCATGCCCGACATCGCCGAGCTGTCCTTCGAGGACCGCCTCTCGCTCCTCCTCGAACGAGAGAAGACCGACCGCGAGCGGCGCCGCTACCAGCGACTGAAGGACCACGCCAGGCTCCACCTCGACGCCGCCATCGAAGATCTCAACTTCAAGGCGCCCCGGGGCCTCGACCGCTCCCTCGTCCTCCGCCTCGCCTCCGGGCAGTGGATCAGGGACGGCCAGACCGTCCTCGTCACCGGCGCCACCGGATCCGGCAAGTCCTACCTCGCCTGCGCCCTCGGCCACCAGGCCTGCCGCAACGGCATCTCCACCCGCTACTACCGCCTCTCCCGGCTCCTCGACGAACTCACCCTCGCCCGCGGGGACGGCACCTATCCCAAGGTCGTCCAACGGCTCGCCAAAACCTGGCTCCGCATCCTCGACGACTGGGGCCTCGCTTCACTCTCCGGACAGGGGCGCCACGACCTGCTCGAGATCCTCGACGACCGCTACGCCCGGCGCGGCACGCCCTCAAGGGCGCTTCCATGAGGAGGCTCTACGACTCGACGAAGACCGGTGATAGCCGGTAGACTCCAACCCTCAACCCACACCCCGGCTCCGCTATGGACCCCCGTTCTCCAACGTGATCGGCATGGCTCGGAATCGCCGGTCGGCTTGTCGGAATCGGTGGTCGGCTTCGTCGGAATGCGCACAGGCGCGCGCGCACCTTCCGGTGCCCCTCGCTCACGAACGGGCTCTCCGACAGCACGGTGCGGATCTCGACGACCAACTCCTCGTCGCTCAGCTCCGTCTTCGGGCCGTGCTTGCCCGGCTTGCGGCCGCCGGCACCAGCCGAGCACAGCGCGTACACGCTCGAACGAGGCACCCGCCAAGCCTCGCACACCAGCGTCAGCGCATACGGAAACCCCAGGTCGATTTCCGCGGAGACCCCGGACCTGGAGTGGTCGCCGGCCCCTGTCGCGGCCTCGTACCCGGAGAGGGTGGCGCTAACGACGCCTCCCCTGAGGCCGATGGTCGTCTGCGCGGCCAGCGGCGCGGCCGCCAGCGTGAGGGATCAGGGGCACGAAGGCGGCGGCGACGCTGGAACGGCGACCTCCGGGCAGACCTCGGTCGGGCTGGCGGAGCCTTCCGTGGCCGATCAGGGGTGTTCCCGACCGTCGCCTGACTGCTGTGCCGCCAGAACGCGGAGGTGATCGCGGATCGCCTGCTCGCTCTGCGTGGTGCGGCGCCTGCACTCTCCGCTCCACTTGAACCCGTGGACCGCGGAGACGGCGAGCCCGCCTGCGTGGATCCCGCTACCCCATCGGTAGTTGTCGAAGGTTTCGTCCGAGTCGAAGTCGTCGCGCGATGGCCCGTAGACCCCGGCGGCGAGGGCGAGAGCGTTCAGAGCCAGGACGCCATCGATAATCGGCGCCGCCGCGCTGCGCGTACAGTGTCCACGCTCCACCGGTCCCTCGGCCTTGGGCGGTCTGGTCATGAAGAACATGGAGCATGCGCTCGAGAGCGGGGCGATGACGAGGACGGCGGCGAGCGTCGAACGACGGGTTCGGGACACGGTGTTTCTCCCTGCGGATGTGATTTGTCTGTCGGCAACGACAATGTCTCGCCACCGGAGCGTTCTCGCCACGTAGACGACCGATCCCCAGGCGGAGTCACCCCTCCGCCTCACCACAGGGCCGGCGTCGAGTTCCTCCCGTAATCGGTCGCTGAACGGTCTGCTCGTACGCGTACGGGTGCCGGTCTCAATTCCACAGGGCTCCGATCGGCACGGCGAAGAGTCCGTCGCCGAACGACGTGGTGTGATCTCCGTCGTAGAGGAGCACCCCCATCCGGAACCGCTTGCCCGATTGGCTTGTCGTCCAATCGTTATCGTGGATACGCCGGAACCCGGAGGTGGCGGAGAAGTTCCCGAGGTCCTTGTGACGTTTGACATCCGGGAGCGGTGCTGCTCAGGGTAGAACCTGGCAGACCGGAGGGAGGTCGACATGGCGCGGCGGCGGTACACACCCAAGCTGAAGACGCAGGTCTAAATTGCGCGCCATCCTCCTCCTTGCCTGTGTCGCGGCCTGCGCCGCGCCGGACGCCGGCTTCTCCCCCGCAGCCTTCGACCGGATTCAGCCGGAACTCTTCGAGACACCCGGAGCCCAGTCCAACTCCTGGATCGACTACGACGGGGACGGCGACCTGGATCTGTTCGTGGGGATGCGCTACACCCCGAACCTCCTCTACCGCAACGACGGAGGGCGCTTCGTGGATGTGGCGGCGGAGGTCGGGCTCGCGGACCTCGAGGACACGCGCGCGGGTGCCTGGGGAGACTACGACGGGGACGGCGATCCGGACCTCTATGCGGGGTATCCGGCGACGGCGGGCTCACCCAACCGCCTGTATCGCAACGACGACGGAAGCTTCGTAGACGTTGCGCCCGGCCTGGGCGTGGATCTGGTAGGCACCACCCGCCAACCCAGCTGGATCGACTACGACGGCGACGGCGACCTCGACCTGTTCGTCGCGCTGCGCGACCAGCCCAACCGGATGTTTCGGAACGACGGGGCTCCGGGGGATGGCGGTCCGGCGTGGATCTTCACTGACGTGACCGCGGAGTCGGGGGTCGGCGATCCCCGCCGCACCGTGGGCGTCGCGTGGTTCGACTACGACCGGGACGGCGACCTGGACGTCCACGTGTCCAACCAGAACGGCGACGAGGACGCCTTCTACCGCAACGAGGGCGACGGCACCTTCGTGGACGTCGCACCTGCGCTCGGCATGAACCACCCCGGTCGGGGGCCGGAATACGGCAGCGTGGCGGCGGCCGTGACCGACTACGACAACGACGGCGACCTGGACATCTTTGTCGCCACCTACGGGCCGGACATCCTGTGGAGCAACAACGGCGACGGCACCTTCACGGACGTGACCGATCCGGCCACGCTGGGGGTCGACTACCATTCCACCTCGGCCGTGTGGGGCGATGCGGACCACAACGGCCTGCCCGACCTGGTGGTGACGTCCTACCTGTCCGGCATCGCCGCGGTCGAGGACCACCTGTTCATGAACGCCGGGGGCGGCCGCTTCCACAACGCGCTTCCGGCCAGCCTCCTCGAGAACGGGCCGAGCCACGGCGTGGCCTGGGCGGACTTCGACGGCGACGGCGACCTGGACCTGTCGATCGCCAACAACCACGAGACCGGCGGCACCCACCACCTCTACCGCAACCTTCTCGACGCCGGCGCGGCCGCCCGCTCGCTGCAGGTCGTGGCCGTCGACGCCACGGGACGGTCGGTGGTTCCCGGCGCGGAAGTCCAGCTCCTCGACCCCGCGAGTGGGGGGCTGCTGGGCACCCGCCTGATCGACACGGGTGGCGGCTACTGCTCCCAGGGCGCCGCGCCGGCCCACTTCGGTCTTCCGCCGGGAGTCGAGCGCGTGGACGTGCGCGTGACCTTCGTGGCGGACGGGCGGCGGTCGACGGTGGTGCGGGAGGGCGTCCTGCCGGCGGACTACCAAGGGCGGTGGCTAATCGTGCCAGCTCATGATCAGAAACGGTAGGCTTCCGATGAAGTCTTCCGCGCAGCACGACATGGCATGACGCGTCAGGAAGTCGGCGTTACCGGCCGGGGGCAACCACAGGCAGATCCGTGGTCACGATGGCGAAGATGCCCTCCGCGTCCTGCGCCGGAACCGAGCGGGTGGTCATCCAGATCTCACCGCCGCCCGCATCGAAGTAGGGGGGCGTCCAGACGCTCCCGTCGGCGGCGAGCGGCATCGTGATCCACTCCTGCCCGTCGATGTTGTAATCGGGCTGGGCGAGATCGAGCGTTTGGAAGCCATCGGCCGCGCGATAGACGTACGGGCTTGCGGTGACGGCGCCGGCCTCGTCCAGCAGCGCGCCGGCTCTCGGTGACTCGCAGGGTCCACCGCAGCGGAAACGTCCACGGGTCGGCAGACTCGCCAAGGACGCTCCCCACCCATGTTCCGGTGATCGAGCCATGTGAAGGATCGAACAGCACCCCACAGGCCTTCGAGCGCCGGAAGGCTCAGCACGAAGCAAATCGCCAGCACTCCTCTCGGCTTCGCCCGAATCAACGCGAGCCCTCCTATCGCCCCCGATGGGCCAAAGGCACTGCTAGCAGAGATCCACGCACTCGTCCGGGTGGACGCGCGAGACCCAGAGCCATAGCGCCTCATCCTCGTAGTTGCGGGCATCGGCGTTGATCTCGAATCGCCAGACGGAGTGGCACCAGAACCAGTTACACTTGATGGGATTGGGACCGGTGATGTTTTCGGGGACCGCGCCAGCTGGATACGGAGCGCGCATGACGCGGGCCGTCCACTCCACGTCTGCCTCGAGATCCCATATCGCGAGGCCCTCGGCCACGACCCGGCCGTCGCGCCGGAGCCGCACAGCGCAATGGAGTCATCCGACTCGGTCCCTCCGGTAGCGGGTAATCGGTCGACCGGGGGGAGCCGCTCGCCCGGGCTCAGCCCTGATCAGGCGTACGCCCGTCTCTACCAGACCGAGCGGGATATGATCCGTCGACGGACGCGACGGGCTCGTGCAACGCCGCCGTCGTCGAGGCTAAGGGCCAGTGTCGGGATCGTAACTTGTCACCTGACAGGCGACGATCTAAGATGAGCAACTGGTGCGTGACCTTCCGGTTCGAGGACGGCGCGGCGGCAGATGTAGACTACGTGGATTATCACTGAGGAGAGTACGGATCATGGCCATGCACAACCCGCCGCATCCGGGCGGCATCGTGAAGCGGCAGTGCCTCGAACCTCTCGGTTTGACCGTGACCCGGGCCGCCGAGGGCTTGGGCGTGACCCGGCAGGCGCTCTCGGAACTCGTGAACGGGCGAACCGGGATCTCGGTCGAGATGGCGATGCGGCTGTCGAAGGCCTTCGGCTCCACGCCCGAGACCTGGCTGGGGATGCAGATGGCCTACGATCTCTGGCAGGCCCGCGACCGCGCGAGCGAGATCGCGGTGGAGCGCTTTGTAGCGGTATGACCGAGCCGAGTGACCCCGACACCGCGCCCGACCTCTCGAGGGACGGCTGGCCGGAGAAGTTCGCCAAGGCGCCCGTGCGCAGGGGCAGTCCCCCGAAGGTATCCACCACCATCCGGCTGTCACCGGAGGTCATCGATCATTTCCGGGCCGGAGGGCGCGGTTGGCAGACCCGGATCGATGACGCCCTGCGCGACTGGATCAAGCAGCACGACGTTTCTTGAGCCAAGCTGATCGCGACGTTTCACGATGGCACGGGGGCGGATCGATATTCCAATACTCCTGCTTCGTGATCGTTCCCGTCACCGCACCATCGGAACTCTCGGTGACGTCCAGGGTCCACGTCGGCGGAAACGGCCACCACGTGGCAGGCTCCTCATTCGGAAAACGACGCGCCCACGTGCCCGTAATCGATCCGTGGACAGGATCGAAGAGACCTCCACAGGCCTCGACCGCCGGCATGCTCAGCACCCGGCAGATCGCCAGCATGCGCCCCCGATGGGCCTTCAGCCGCACCGCTACTCCGGAAGGACGAAGTGAGTCAGAATCGTGTCGGGAGGCACCGGCGTGCGTCGCGGTATCAGGAATGCTACCGTTCTTCGTACTCTCCTCCCGTTCCGCATGTCATCCCGACTTCTTGCTCCCCACAGATGCAGACACCCTCGATCCGCCACGACCGATCCCCGGTGAACATTCTCGTATGCACCCAAAGAGTCGGTAGTTCCCCTGAGACTGATCCTGTATTGCTCACAGTCCCAAGTGAACAGGACATGAGATTCTATGTAGCCCTCGGGCACAGGATCCCCATCAGCGGTCTTCAGGGTCCCCACCAAATGATAGGCAACCTGTCTGATGTGAGTCGGAGCAGGGTATAGCGGTGTCGGGACAGGGGCGGGACGGACATCGACACCGGGGAACACGGAACCGGCCAACGACTGAGACACATGACGATTCAGTTTAGTACCCTCCTTTCGCACCGTTGGCCGGCTCTGCTCCATCGGCCGCCGTGACGGGGATCGCGCGGTTGATCCAGACAACCGCCGGTAGTTCCGCGGCCCTCGGCGGGCCACCCACGAAGCGGTTGGGCCGGGCGGCTAGGCCGCGGCCAGCACGTTCCGGCGGTGCTCGATCACCTCGGGGGCCTGCCACAGGTGGACCTGCTGCCGGCGTGAGCAGGCCGATGCCGCCGTGCCGGTGTTCGGTGTTGTACCACTGGAAGAACTCCCCAGAAGTCCTTCGCCTCCTCGATGAACGAACCGGCCGGGAAGCCACGGGTGGTACTTGGCGGTCTTGAAGTGCGCCTCCGAGAGGGGTTGTCGTTCGAGACCCGGGGGCGGCCCAGCGACTGCGTGACGCCGAGGTCGGCCAGGATCTGCGCCGTGCACTTGGCCGTCATGGGAGATCCCCTGTCCGAGTGCAGCGTGAGCACCCGGGGCTCAACACCGTGCTTGAGACACGTCTCGCCAACCAGGTGTCCGGCCAGGCCGGCGGTCTCGCGCTCCGCCACCAGCCATCCGGTGGCGTAGCGGCTGAAGATGTCCAGAATGACGTAGAGATAGAAGTACCGCCACTTCTCCGGCTCGAGGAGCCGCTGATATCCCAGGACCACAGTTCCCGATCTCGGGCTTCGGGTGGTTCGGGTGGCTGCGCTGGGCCCGGCTGCTCGACTACGGACCGCCCGGTGACGCGGTACATCGTCCGCTCCGACACGCCCTCGGCCAGCAGACTTCCGCGGGAGCGCGGTCCGCGAAGCGCGGCGAGCACAGCACGCCGAAGACGTCCGTGACGCTCCGTCGCCCAGGGACGGGCGGCGAGCCGGCCGGGGCCGCCGCTGCCCGGTCTTCGGCCTCCGGCGACGGTAGAACGTGGCGCGGGACCCCGAGGGGCACGCCTGCGCGTCCCACATCATCCCCGGCCGCGCTCAAGAGGTCGTTCAGGGTCCCCACCAGTTCCTCGCGCAGCACGCGCGTTCTCCCGCTCCAGCTTCCGCAATCACGCTTGCCGTCCGAGGGCCTCGGGCCGCGCTTCTTCGCCAGGCAGCGACCTGTCGACGATGTGAGCCCCTCGCAACTCTCCGATCTCGCCCAGCGTCCGGCTATATCGTGAAACGCCGCCGCGTCGCCTTCGGGACAGGGGCGGCCGGACATCGACACCGGCGGTTCAACTTCAACATCTCCCTGCCTCGCCCTACTCGACATCCGTGGGCACGACATCCACAATCAGAGGATTGGTTGCGACCAGGGGATCGTTTGGCCCGTCGATCGTAAACTCGACGGAATCTGCCGACACCGCTTCCAGACCGGACTCGTCCGGGGGTGTGAATTGCAGAGAAAGCAGTCCATCACACGGAGCCCCGAACACGGGATTGCTCACCCGCGCACGATACAGACCGTCTGGAAAAGTGTACCGTGTACGAACCTCGCCGGCTATGTAACCGCATGGCCTCTCCAACCCGCGAGACCATGCCCATCCGTTCACTCTGACACCGCTTACGGGACGTCCCGTGGAGTCTGTCACCATCCCGCCGATGTGCAGAAAACTGTACCGCGCAGGCTCAGGTTCAGGGACAGGGTCAGGATCGGAGGGGGGTGGAGGATCCAGGTGTCCTCCATCACAAGCAATCCCGCTCAGGATCCATCCCGTCAACAGGAACTTCCGGATCCGCACATTGTTCCCTTCGCCAAAGGCATGACAACTCCGGTCCGTACTCTCCCTTCCTACCGGACCGGGCGCTGTATGATCCTCCGAGCGAAAGACCGCTCAGTTTCGAAGCGGGCGGCTTGATTCACAGGTCCGCTGGTACAGTGCGCGGTCGGGGCCGTCTTCCGTATCCACCAGGTAGTAGCCCGTGATGCACCACCTGGACAGGTTCGGACACCGGTTCGCGGGACCGCACGGAGGGGGGCGTTCACTGGCCGCGAACACTCGCCTCACGTAGTCCGTACCGCCCGCCCGGACGACGTACCCGAGGGTGATCACCGCCCCGCCCGATCCTTCCGGTATCCCCTCGACCGCCCGTATCAGGGCGTCGAGCGCGCCGGCGTATGAAGTGCCGGTGTCCGTGGTGGGCAGTGCAGCGGCGAAGAGCGCTATGGAGGCGTTGCGATTCTGGACTTCGGTGCCCTCGAGAATCAGCCGTAGGAGTTCGTCGACAAGCGGCTCCAACTCCTCGGGCGGGTACCTGTCATACGATGCCCGCAGCACCGCCACGGCGGGCTCGATGGCCGTGACATCCCACTCCTCCCCGGTGGCCAGGATCTGCAGGGCTTCGGCGGTCGTGGGGATTCGCCATTCGCCTTCGCCTTCGTCAGGGACCATGCCGTAGGGGCCGCGCTCTTCCGGCTCGCCAACGAGACGGCCGATGACTCTGCCGCCCGATACAAGGTTGCCGTCGACGACCCGCGCACTGTCGAGTTCGTCCACATGCTCGAGGGGAACCCGGGCGAGGCCCTCATATCCTCGGCATCCGACCATAGCCACCGCGGCCAACACGACCGCCAGGGCGCTGCCTGCGTTACCCAACATCAGGCGCTGGCCTGCTCCACCTTGGCCCGCTCTTTCCCGTGGTCTGCGATTGCCTGGCTCCCGTTGGTGCTGCTGGTCGTCTGCGCGCCGAGCGGCGCGGCCGCCAGCGTGAGGACCAAGGCCACGACGCGGGTGGCGGCCCTCCCACTCCCTATTCTCGAAGCTCGTCGACCCTCAGGAAAGAATCTGGGCGCGGTCCGGGTCTCGCCGTTCCCCCCGCCTGCACCGCCTCGGCCTGCTTTACCTTCAGGCGAACGCCCGACTCGTGCTCGAAGTCTCATGCATCCCACGGAGCCTTGCGGGTCCAGCCGCCATCCCTGAGCGCGAGGGCCTCGACGTGGTCGGCGCACCGGCGCCAATGCCGTTACCGATGCGGTAGGCCTCGTAGCTATTGTCCGATTCGAAGGCATCACGCCTCTGGAGCCCATGGCGCCTGCCAGCCGATCAGCGTCGGGATCGCAAGTTTGTCACAGTCGGGGGCCGGAGGGCATGAATCTGCCGGGGTTCCGGTTGCACGCGCTCAAGGGAACCGCTGAAGGGGCATTACGCCGTTTCGGTATCCGGCAACTGGCGCGTGACCTTCCGGTTCGAGGACGCGCGGAGGATGAGAATACCGACCAATGGCCATGCACAACCCGCCGCACCAGGGCCGCCGAGGGCTTGGGCGTGACCCGGCAGGCGTTTTCGGAACTCGTGAACGGGCGAACGGGAATCTCGGTGGAGATGGCGATGCGGCTGTCGAAGGCCTTCGGCTCGACGCCCGAGACCTGGCTGGGGATGCAGATGGCCTACGATCTGTGGCAGGCCCGCGACCGCGCCAAGGAGATCGCGGTGGAGCGCTTTGTAGCGGTATGACGGAGCCAATCGACCCCGACACCGCGCCCGAGGTCGCGACCGCCGGAGCAGCCTCACCCGATCGCGAACACGAGCCCGCTCTGCAAGGCCACGTGTTGGTTCCTGGTCCCCTCATCGTCGATTTCGGAGAGACCCATGGCGTAGATCAGGTCGAACGCCAGACTGAGCGAATCTGACAGCTTCACCTCGAACCCTCCGCCAAAGGCCAGTCCGAAGTCGCTTGACCTGACGTCGCTGCTCCCGTCCTCACCGCATGCCACGCCCGTGTCCGGCGCAATCCTCATCCCCCCCGCAGCGGCGCGGTTGGGAACCCCCGGAGGGGCGGGAGGGCGGATGGGCGGAGGCTCGACTATCGTCACCGCCACGTTACACGAGTAGTTGAAGGCCACGTAGGGCCCGGCGAGGACGCCGAAGTTGAGACGCCCCTCTTCGGCGTCGGCGCTCGCGCGAAGGAGCATGGAGAATTGCAGGTAGTCCAACTCGGCCACTGACTCGACGAACGACCTGCTCGCTGTGATCGACGGCGGTACATCCGTGGCGCCACCCTTCTGGGCCAGCCCTATGCCGATGCGTACACTCAGGCCGCCGCTCAGCGGGATCCCCGCGTCGATCCCCGGCACGATCCCGTATCGGGGTCCGTCGAACGCGGATCCGCTCCGTGCTCCCGATCCCTCCCCGGACAGGGTTGCGGCGCCGACTCCGGCCCTGAGACCGATGGTCGTCTGCGCGCCGAGCGGCGCGGCCGCCAGCGTGAGGATCAGGGCCACGACGTGGGTGGCGGCGAGCGCGGAACAACGACCTGCGGACATAACGTCTCCCTCCATGCGGATGCGATACGCTGGCGGCCAACCCCGGAGTTTGGTACTCCCCCAGGAACGAAGCGGCGGCCCTCCCACTCCCCATTCTCGAAGCTCGTCGACCCACGGTAAAGCACCTGGGCGTGGATGACGCCGGGAACCTCGCGGCGGCTCACCCATCGCGGCGCCGTCGGCCAACCACCACGTCGTCGCCTACAACCAGCGGTTCGCCCTCGATCTCGTCCGGCTGGAGAACGGGCACATCTTCACCGACGAGACCGGCAACGCGGATGTCCATAGCTGAGAGCAGCCGCTCCTGTCGCCCGCGGACGGCAAGGTAGTAGTCGCGCGCGACGAGATGGAGGATGCCGACGGCGCCAACTTCGTGACCGATGCCGCGGACGCTGCGGGGAACGTCATCGGGGCACGGCCTATACGGCGACCTCGATCTCACGGATCATCATGCCAGCGGCATTCTCGACGGCCACTTCCATGTACTCGCGGACCGCATCCGCGATGTTCGCCAAGGCTTCCTCCTCCCAGCACGGTCCTCTCCAAGGGCTCACCCGATCTCGAACACGAGCCCGCTCTGCACGGCCAGGTGACGGTGCCTGGATCCGTCATCGTCGATACTGGAGAGACCCATGGCGTAGATCATGTCGAATGCCAGGGCGAGTGAATCGCTCAGCTTTACCTCGACCCCTGCCCCGAAGGCCAGCCCGAAGTCGGTTGACCTGAAGTCGGTGCCCTCGGCCTCGATGCATGACGTTCCCAGGTCTTGGCGAATGCCGAACAGCCTGGCAAATCCTGATCCGGGCGGAGGGCGATTTATCGCCACCGCCACGTCACACGAGTGGTTCAACGCCATGTAGGGCCCGGCGAGGACGCCCAACCTGAGAAGCCCCCGCTCGGCCTCCGTACTCGCGCGGAGAAGCGTGGAGAATTGCAGGTAGTCCAGTTCGGCGGTCACATCGAGGAACGACCTGCCCGCGGTGATCGACCGCGGTGCATCCGTGCTGCCGCCCTTCTGGGCCAACCCCAGGCCGATGCGTACATCCAGGATGCCGCCCAGCGGGATCCCCACGTCGATCCCCGATACGGCCCCGAATCTGGATCCCTTTTCTACTTGCGACCCGTCCACGGACATGACCCCGGACAGCGTGGCGTTGCTGATTCCGCCCCGGAGGCCGATGGTCGTCTGCGCGGCGAGAGGCGCGGCCGCCAGGGTGGTGAGCAGGGTCACGACAAGAGTCTTCTTCATGTGTTCACCAAGGTCGTTTCGGCTGGTCGCCCAGCTGCCGTGCCGCCAGAACGCGGAGATGGTCGCGAACCGCCTGCTCGCTCAGCGGGGTGCGGCGCCTGCATTCCGCACTCCACATGAAACCATGGATCGTGGAGACGGCGAACGCACCCGCGATAATGGCCGAGCCGATGCGGAGGTTGTCGTAGGCCTCCTCCGTGTCGAACTCATCGCGCGATTCCCCCCAGATTCCTGCAGCCTGTCCGAGGTGGCCCAATCCGACGACGCCATCGATGACGGGAGCGGCAAGGCTACGGGTGCAGTCGCCACGCGCCACCGGTCCATCGCCCCTGGGCGGTCGTCGCATGAAGAGCATGGAGCATGCGCTCGAGAGGAGGGAGATGACGAGGACAGCGGCGAGCGCGGAACGACGACCTCCCGACACCGGGTCTCCCAGTCAAAGAGTTTCGTGCGCGGAACAGCCTCTCCATGTAGACGACCGATCCCCGAGGCAAGTCACACAACTCCGTCCCCCCGGAGGGCCTTGGACTACCCGAGTCCGATTCCGGGTCCGGGACGGCCGAATCGAGATCGAGCCGGTACCGCTGGACGTCTCGCTCAAACGGCATGGCTCCACGGTGGTCGCGGTCCCACGAGGGGGACGACCCGTATTGACGGCATCGGAAGTCGAGGAGACGATCGCCGGCCTCCGCTCCGGCGCATCGTCTCCGGGCGGCACCTGACGACGGCTTGCCGCGTCCCGGCGCGGCGAGATCCGTCGGGCCTGAGGAAACCGTCCCTGGAGCCCGGCCGTAGAATCTGACGGATCTCATCCCTCGATACCTCGGAGGACGTGAGCGCTATGGGCAGGTGGTCGCGCAGGTGGTCGCCGAAGTATTGGCCGACATGGTATCGCATCCTTTTCGGCTGCTGCCTCGCAGTGATGCTGCTGGGGGGAGTCCTGGCCTGGTTCGGAGGACCATGGCTCTACACGAACCTCGTCGGCGTCATTCTGGTCGGCATCTGCATCCTGATCCTTCAGATGGGCCCCGACGACTTCGACGCCGACGACTGAACTCCGGCTCACCGCCGCGCGGGGGACGCGATATCACCCCGGCGGTGCCTGGGGTTCCAGCAACAACAGGCGGGCATGACGGTCGTTTCCTCCGGCCAGCAGTAGACCGTCACGCCATGGAGTGCGTCGGCGACGTAGGAATACTCGCTGACGCGTCCGTCCGGCTCCCAGCGCAGCCAGCTTCCTTCCCGGCTGCCCCGCACCATGGACCATTCGTGGATGGTGCCGCCCGGAAGCCAGGATACCCAGATTCCATGCTGCCGTACGTAGCGAAGAGCCCCCTCGTCGTCGGTGTGCAAGGGCCCTTTCCTGACGGTCCCGTCCGGTTCCCGTTGTACCCAATCTCCGCGCTGCTTCCCGTGTATCATGAGCCCTTCGGACTCCCCTCCTCTCGGGTGCGGCCGTACCCAGTGGCCGTGCTCCCTGCCGCCGACATAGGGACCCTCGAACGACTTCCCCGACGCCAGCCGGGTGACCCAGTGTCCCTGCCGTTTCCCATCGACCAGGAGCCCGTGAGCCGTGCGGTCCACCATGGGGAGGCGGCCGCCACGCCTGTAGCTGTACCCGATCGTTCCCGTCCCCTGGGCGTACCCGTCGGAACACTCCCCGCTCCAGGTCACGGTCGGATTGACGTGTCTCTGTACCCAGATGTAGCACTCCGGTTGATCGGCCAATTCCATCCAGCACGGGTAGGCACTCGGTCCCTGAAGGCAAACCTCCCTGCGGTCGGCCGAAGGGGGAGGCGCTGCGCCAGGGGCGTCGGCCGCGAAGCTGAAGTCCACGCTCCCGGTCTCGAACCGGGGCTCGTGCTGGTGAAGCGCGAAGATGTACTTCGTATCGGTCAGCGTCTCACCCGGCGCCGTCGGATTTCTGCTGCCCGTCCGCTGGATGAGACCGGCGACGCCTCCCCACCCGATCAGGTCGGGATAGCGCCCCGTCTCGGGCCAGCTCCAGTCCGTGCACGGCGGATTCTCGGACGCGATCCGGTAGTCCGCGATCAGGTGCTCGAGCGGCTCCCCGGACCCGTTGTACACGGAGAAGTCCAGCCGCCAGATATCGATGGGTCGGCCGTGGTTCGCCTTCTTCCGCTCGTACGACGCCGCCGTCTCCCGCGCCTCGGACACGTTGCACGTACCTGCTCCGGTTTCCACGAGCCGCGCCACACCCCGCAACTCGATCCCCTCCTCCTCCTCCTCAAGAAGGAGCTGAGCCTGCACACCCGGCGCCGTGAGCGGCAGCAACGCCGCGGCCATCAAGCGGACAACGTTCGTTCGAGTCATGGGGGAGCCTCCAACCATGATCCAGGCGGTCCTGCCGGACACTCGCGCCCCTCCGGCGAAGTTTCGCACCCTGCCCTCCTACGAATCCGATCCAGACGGCAACACGACGTTCAACTCCAGCGTATCCGTTTGGAGCGCCGGATCATTCACGTCGTAGAATGTCACCCGCAAGCTATCGATCGAGACGGTGCCCAGACCGGAGCTCTCCGGCGGCGTAACCGTCAGGGACAAACAGCCCCCGAAGGTTCCTCCGGGACGGCGGTGCCACCTCGCAACATATTGCCCGTCCGAACCGGTCGATGCCTCCAATTCGCCCGAAGCAAATGCGCATTGCCTACGGACCTCATCCGTGGCTCCGTATCCAGTCACAGACGCACCAACAACCGGGTTGCCGGAAGAATCCGTAACCGTACCGGATACCCACAACAAGCTCGGCCCGAACAGACTCGGAAGAGGAGGAGGAGGAGGGATGGCGGGACTGGGAGACGCTGAAGAGAGCTCGTCGGACTTATCCAGCACACCGTCACAGGCAGTCGACAACAGGACGGCGCACATCCCCGCGCATACCACTCCACGCCTGCCGTTTCTCAACCGTTCCATGTTACCCTTCGTTCAACACTACATTGACGACCACAGTATCCGGAGGTAGCGGATCTTCAATACTCCGTAGCACCACATCAGAGAGACTCCCGCGCCCCAGCAGATCGCCCTTCGTCGCAAACACACGGACGCATCCTCGACCCAGCCGGCCGTCCTCACCCCATCTGTTGAAGTACACTCCCTTCGAATCCGTGATTCCGCCCGTTACCAGCGCGGTGAAATCGCATTCCGTTCTATGCGAGTCAGCCGATACGTCAACGACAACCAGCGCGCCCTCCACCGGCTGCCCCGCTCTGTTCGTCACGGTGCCGGTCACATAGAGCCTCGCCAGGTACGGCGCCGGCACGGGAGGGTCGGGAGGTTCAGGCTCAGGACGAGTCGTTGCCAGCTCCGGCCCACACCCACTCATGCTCAATATCAGTCCTGCCAGCAATCGACGTCCCATGCCGCCCAATCCACCCACCTCGGTCACGAGTCCGACGCCGGAAGCACCACATCCACAACCAGAGTGTCGGCTACTCCCGCAGCATCGCGCGAGTCATAAAACACCACTTCCATTATCTGGAACGAGTACGAGGGCCCGGAGTCTTCCTCACGCGTGAGGGTCAGGCCGACACAATGACTCTGCCATATGCCGCGCAGTCTTGCCAGGTATTTTCCATCCGGAAACGTGGGTACGGTACGACCACTCAGGATAGTTGGCCTGCATACAGTGGATTCCTCGGGTTGAGTCAGTCCCATGTGAATGCTCACTGTTGCGTTCGACACCGGCGCCATGGACGAATCGACTACGGTTCCCGATACCAGACGCACATATGAGGGATGAGGACAGGAAGTCGTGACAGCCCTCGTCGACTCTGACGATCTGTTCGCCGGGTCCCAACATGAACCGATTCCCGTAGGCCCATCGCAGGCGACGATCGCCAGGAGTCCCACCCATTTGACCAGGCTAAGACGCATGTCGGGTCTCCGATCTCACGCCTTTCACGATCCGGACAGGACCATATCCACCACCATGGTGTCCGGGAGAAGGTCATCACGCAGCGGGACAAGAAAAGCGACACGCCTGACTTCCCGGTTGAGCTCCTGATGCCATGCCTCGACGGTCAGGCAACCTCGGTCCAGTTCCGTGTGCCTTACGATGGTCTTGCGGTATCGGCCGTCCGCATCCGTCTCCACCGCTGGTGGGGCATAGCGATCCCCCTCGCAATGAAAGCCGAACGTCAGACGAGTCCGAACGCCGGCACCCAGCACCGGTTGCCCATCATCTGTCACGACAATACCGGTCGCATGAATCCGGACTGGCGTTGTTTCGGCCGGCAACTCATATGGAAGCCCCGAATCGCCCCCGCACCCGGCCACGCTCGGCAGCAGGCAGCTGACGAAGACTCGAACTCGCCCAAGTCTCACGAATTCAACCGCGTCATCGTTCCCTCCCCATTCGAGACCCCGCGTAATCATCGGTGGTACCGACCCGGGTCCCGGCTGTTCCGCCGTTGAGGCGCCTCCTACCAGCCCTGATTCGTGCAGCCTCCTTCCTCTCCCCTGGCCGTATAGCCCTTTCGGACAACGACCGTACATCTGATCTCGAGGGGTCCGGACAGATGGGCGAAACGGTGTTCCCCTACCACAGTCACGTAACCCCATCCGCGGCTATCGAGTACGACCTTCACCGCATGATCAGCGCGACGACCTCGGTCACAGTTCGAGTGGGCGGTCCTCCTCATGGTATACACGGTCATTCTCACGGTTCGATCACCGGTCAACCGGAGATTCGTCGCTCCCTTCTCTTCGCCACAGTCCAGATATGTTCGGACGCGCACAAGAAAGGGTTCACCTGCATCAACCGTGTCCGGTACGCTGATGACCAGCGGGTAGATCTGATCTTCCAGCCTTGTGTCCGGAGCGTCTCCCCAGATCGTCGCAAGGAATTCCGGGCCTTCGCGTTCAAGTTCAGATTCCAGTAGCACGTATCGGCAACCAGCCGACCCGGCAGCGATCAACAGCGCGGCGAGCACCGTACCTTTCCTTATCGAGCGTTCCATGCTGTCCTCCGGGCGCTCCGTCCTGCACCTGCCCACTCTTAGGAACGGATATGACCGGCAACTCTTGGACACCCCGGGCCGACGGAGGGAGGAGGAAAGGGGGGGGAGGCGAGATGGCGGGCAGGGGGTGTGACCTGCTTCGTAAAGCGGTCGTCTAACACGTGCGAGTCACACGCCTTCACGGAGCTGCGGAGGAGAAACAATGCGCCTGCGGGCACAACTCTTGAACCTGGGCGGGATGGCGGCCGGGTTGATCGCCCTGGGCGCGCTGGTACCGGCGGCGATGTCGGCACAGGACCAGGGTGAGGCCGTCGCGGACCCGCCCTCGCGCGTCGGCGACGCACGCTGGGAGCTGGGCGCGGCCTTCACGATCATGTCTCCGCGGGGTCACTTCGGCACGCTGGTCGCGGAGCGTTTCGGCGCGGGACTAAGCGCCACGCTTGGATTCGATGACATCCCCGTCTTCCGGGTCCGGTTCGACGCCGGGTATGTGAACTACGGGTCGGAGACGGTCGAGTTCCCGTTGTTTTCGGCCACGGATCGAGTCCTGGACAGCATCGTCACCCTGAACCACATCCTGTACAGCGGCCTGGGGCCCGAAGTGCGGCTTCCTTACGGTCCGGTCCAACCCTACGTGAACGGTTTCGTCGGAATCGGCTATTTCTTCACCGCGAGCGCGAGCGACCACGCGATGACGGTGAACCTCGGCGACCTCCGTCCGGCATATGGGTTCGGCGGCGGACTCTCGATCCGGCTCAACCGCTCCGGGAGGCCCCTGAGACTGAAGCTCGACGCGCAGTACCGGCAGCACGGTCAGACGGAATACCTCATACCGGGAAGCATCGTGGAAGACGGATCGGGAGGTACCTCGGTCACTGCGATTTCCTCGGACGTCGATTTCCTGCTCTTCCAGGTAGGGCTTACAGTCGGCCTCTGACCGAAGCAGTGGCCCGCTTCACTGCCTCCTCACGCCCTCAGCCTGAAGCGCTGTATCTTCCCGGTCGCCGTCTTCGGCAGTTCCGCCACGAACCGGATCCAGCGCGGGTACATGTAGCGCGGGAGCGCCTCCTGGCAATGCCGGACCAGTTCCGCCGCCAGCGCGTCCGCAGCCGGTTCCGCGCCCACCGTCTCCGTGAGCGGCTCCGAGAGGACCACGTGCGCCTCCGGCTTCACCAGGCCGTGCTTGTCTTCGCGGCCCACGACCGCCGCTTCCAGCACCGACGGGTGTTCCATGAGCCGGGCCTCGATGTCGAACGGGGAACACCAGATCCCCCCCACCTTGATCATGTCGTCGGCGCGGCCCCGGTAGTGGAACCAGCCCTCCGCGTCGCGCACGTACTGGTCGCCCGTGCGGAGCCAGCCGTCCACGATCGTGCTTCCCTCGAGTTCGGGACGGTTCCGGTAGCCGGGGGTCGTCGAGCCGCCGCGGATCTCGAGCTGCCCCGCCTCGCCCGGGCCGGCCTCGGCCCCGTCCTCGCCCAGGATCCGCGCCTCGTAGCCGGGGACGACGCGGCCCGTGCTCCCCGGCTTCACGTCTCCCGGGGCGTTCGAGATGAAGATGTGGAGCGCCTCGGTGGAGCCGATCCCGTCCAGGATCTCGAGTCCCGTCGCCTCCTTCCAGCGCCGGAACAGGTCCGGGGGCAGCGCCTCCCCCGCGGAGACGCACAGCCGCAGCGAACCCAGATCGGGACCGCCCTCCCCTGCCGCGTCCAGCGCCTGAAGCTGGGCCGCGTACAGCGTCGGCACCCCGAAGTAGGCCGTCGGACGCAGCGTCTCGATCGTCTGGAACGTGGTGTCGGGCGTCGGACGACGCGCGTCGAGGATCGCGGCACCTCCCACCCACAGCGGGAAGGTCATCGCGTTCCCGAGCCCGTACGCGAAGAAGAGCTTCGCCGCGGAGTAGCAGCGGTCGTCCTCGCCCAGCCCCAGGATCCCGACCGCGTAGTGCTCGCAGGTGGCCGGCATGTCGCGGTGGCGGTGCGGCACCCCCTTGGGACGCCCCGTCGTGCCCGAGGAGTAGAGCCAGAACGCGATGTCCTCCGGTCGGGCCGGCGCCGCCGCCAGCTCGGGAGAGGCCGCGGCCACCTCGTCGAGCACGCCGTCCCCCGCCTCGAGCACGAGACCGCGGGCCCCCGTGCGCGCGGTCGCCAGCCCCGGCACGACCTCCGCCGCGAACTCGGGCGAGTAGACGACGGCCCGACACGCCGAGTCCGCGATGATGAACGCGAGGTCCCGCGCCCGCATGAGGTAGCTCACGGGGACGGGCACGATCCCGGCCTTGATCGCCCCCCAGAAGAAATAGAAGAACTCGGGACAGTCCTTCACGACCATCAGCATGCGGTCGCCCGGCTTCAGCCCGAGCCCGAGGAGGGCATTTCCCGCCTGGCCCACCCGGTGCGCCAACTCCCCGTAGGTGACCCGGGCGCCAGCCTGCTCGATGGCGACCTTCTCGCCCCGCCCCTCGACCAGGTGCCGGTCGATGTACCAAGACGCCGCATTGAATCCGTCTCCGTACCGGAGCCGTGCGGGGCTCGTCGAACGATCGATCGTCAGCTGGGCGGAATGCATGCCTGCCAGTCTACGGTTGGCCGTCCCCACTGGCGACCTGCGCTGTCGGCTCCTCAAGACCCTCATCGACAAGACCTTGACCCATGGCCGGCTCGATCTCGATTCGGCCGTCCCGGACCCGGCCAATGACTCATATCGTGCGGTGCGGTCGCACCACCATGGATGCTTCCCTGCGTTTCGGGACGAGAAGGTCGACCGGTTCAAGGTCGTATCTGGCCAGCCGATGGTCGTGGGCCAGGCAGGCGCGCACGACGATCCTGCCATCGTTCTGCCTGTGGCGATCGAATTGGAGCGTGCGTGCGACCATGATCGCAAACGTTACATGGCCCGGGGCGCTGAGATCACCGCGGCCGGCCCGCGGTCCCCCGGGGCGCTTACCTGCATCTGGAGCCGAACGATAGTCCCGCAAGCATCGACGGGAAGATCCCGTACACGCCTCGGTATTCCAGCCTGAAGCGGAGATTGCGTGCGATCGACAGATCCGCGCCGACGATCAACAATGGCGCCACGCCGATTCCCGTCTCTTCGTGGGGCATCGTGTCGGTTCGATACAGCGTGGCCCCCAGACCCAGCAACGGTGCCAGCCTGCGGTCCCTGAAGAAGAGGCGGGCCGCCGACACCTCCCCACCGATTCTCAGTGAGGAGTCCGATTGGAGTACGAGCGCGGCCGCGGAAGCTCGGTATTCCCAACCGCCGGGAGCCCATGACACGCCGGCCAGGAAGTACATCTCCTCGTAACCCGCATCACGGTCCCACAGGTCCATGGCGACTCCCCCGTGAACTCCGACCTGCGCCTGGAGCGGGAGCGCCAGCACCAACCCCGGGAAGGCGAGGATTCTTGCCCATCTCTTCATGTCCATTCGCCCATCGTTGGAGAGCCGCCCTCCACGGAGACGGCGAAGGCCTCCACCGCGCGGGAAGATCTGAGGCGCACGAACCGGATGCGGCCCCAGCGTGGCTCCGACATGCACGCGATCATGTTACGTCGCTTGCGGGCATGCTGCGTGATGGTCCAGCCGAGCAGCGAATCGTTCTTCCGCCAGATCATGAGCTGGGGCCAGAATCGCTCCTGGTTCGTTCCCGACACCAGTTCCCGCGATCGCCACCGCTTCCATGAGCGGCGGAGCAGGCGCCAGACGAGGATCCGCAGCGGCAGATCGAGCCACACGACGGTATCGAGGCGCGGCCACAGGATCAGCCGGGAGAACTTCTCGTACGAACCCGCGACGACCCAACGCTCGCCCGCAGTCGCCTCTCGAATCCGGCGCCCGGGGTGGCCGCCTCGACTCAGTTGCCCGACGTCCTTCTGAGCCGTCCCAGCGCCGTCAGGTCCATGCGCACCTGAAGCGGCACGGCATGCCCGGACATCATGTCTCCGCGGAATGCGCCGCGGCTGGCGCAGGCACCAGCACCAACGCGAACGGTCCGAGGATCGCCACCCCAGCGACGGTGCGAAGTGTTCTTGGTGTCATGATTCACACTCTCGAAATGGGTGACCGGCTCAGATCGAAGACCTGATCGAGGAAGGCATCACACGCCCCGTGCGTTGGCCGCCGCGCGCGGGGGCGGCTAGAATGGCATGTACCATTAAGGACAGGGGTTTCGGTCGATGAAAACCTATACTGCGGTCGTGGAGCGCTGCCCGGATACGGGCCTTTACGTGGGCTACGTTCCCGGCTTCCCGGGGGCGCATAGCCAGGGCGAGACGCTTGATGAGTTGAACGGCAACCTCAAGGAAGTGATTGCCATGCTTCTGGCTGAGGGACCGCCTGCGTTCGTGGGCGAGTATGTCGGTACCCAGACCGTAGTCGTGACCTAGCGTCGGGTGCCGCCGGTCCCCGTCCTCAAACCGCGTCAAGTCATCGCGATCCTCACCACGCTCGGCTTCAAGGAAGTGCGGCAACGCGGTTCTCACAAGCGGTTTCGGCATCCCGATGGCCGCGCGACCACCGTACCGGTCCACGGAGGCCGCGACGTGTCACCTATCCTGCTTCGTCGCATCGCCCGCGATGTCGGCATACCGGTTGACGAGTTCGTCGAATACCGCTGATCGGGAGAGCCGGAGGGCGGGCGTCCAACTCCTGGGGGGTCACTTCAAGATGCAAGATGCACGCAGAGTCGATACCGGACGGCCAGGCTGGCCGGCGTTCCGTGGCGGGGCCCTGCTCTCGTTCGGTGCAGCCCTCGCGCTCCTGGTCCTCGGGCTCGGCGGCTGCCAGTCCGACGGCACCGAAGGCGGAGCGGCGGGCGGCGGCGCGAGCGCCACGGCCAGCGCTTTCGTCGAGGCGGGCGGCGCCTTCCCTCAGGACTGGCCATTCGCCGCCGGAGACCAGCCCGTCTCGGCCACCGAGGGCATGGTCGCCTCGACCGATGAGTATGCGTCGCGCGTAGGCGTGGAGATCCTCGCGGCCGGAGGTAACGCGGTCGACGCGGCGGTCGCCACCGGACTCGCGCTCGCCGTCGTGAACCCCGAGGCCGGCAATCTCGGCGGGGGCGGGTTCATGATGATCCGCCTCGCCGACGGCAGCGTCTACGCGCAGGATCACCGCGAGAAGGCGCCCCTGGCCGCCACCCGCGACATGTACCTGGACGAGGACGGGAACGTGACGGACCGTTCCGTGCGGGGGCATCTGGCGGCGGGCGTTCCCGGGACGGTGTCGGGGTTGTGGGAGGCGCACCAGCGCTTCGGTGCGCTCGAATGGACCGACGTGATGGGGCCCGCCATCGACCTCGCGAACGGGTTCGAGGTCACCACGCGCCTCGTCTCGACGCTCGACGCGGCCCAGGAGGGGATCCGCGCCTTCCCGGCGAGCGCGCGTACCTTCCTCCCCGGCGACGCCGTTCCCCAGATCGGCGACATGTTCGCGCAGCCGGAGCTTGCCGCCGTCCTCACGCGGCTCCGCGACCAGGGGCCCGACGACTTCTACCGCGGAGAGACCGCCGCTCTGATCGCGGCCGAAATGGAGCGCGGCGGCGGGATCATTACGCTTGAAGATCTCGGCGGCTACGAATCGGTGTGGCGCGAACCGGTCGCCTTCGACTACCGCGGCTACACGGTGCATTCGATGCCGCCCCCGTCTTCGGGCGGCCTCACGATGGCCGCCATCGCCAATATCGTGGAGCGGTGGGATCTGGGCGCGATGGGGTGGAACAGCCCCGAGACGATCCACGTCATGGCCGAGTCCTTCCGGCGCGCCTACGCCGACCGCAACGAGTACCTCGCGGATCCGGACTTCGTCGAACTTCCCGTGGACGAATTCCTCTCGGAGGCGTACGCGGACAGTCGCGCGGCGACGATCTCCCCGGAGCGGGCGACGCCCTCCGCCGAGGTGCGGCCCGGGATCGGTGCCTTCCTCGACGAAAGTCACACAACCCACTATTCGGTCGTCGACGGCGAGGGCAACGCGGTCGCGGTCACGACCAGCGTCAACTCGTGGTACGGCGGAAAGGTCGTCGTGGAGGGCGGGGGGTTCTTCCTCAACAACACGATGGACGACTTCGCCGCCAAGCCGGGCACCCCCAACCAGTTCGGCCTCGTTCAGGGCGAGCGGAACGCGATCGGCCCCGGGAAGCGCATGCTGTCCGCGATGAGCCCCACGATCGTCGAGGGCCCGGACGGCGATCTCTTCCTCGTCACCGGAACCCCCGGCGGCGCTACGATCATCACCACGGTGCTGCAGTCCATCTTCAACGTCGTCGATCACGGGATGAACGTCGTGCAGGCGGTCCACGCGCCGCGGGTTCACCACCAGCATCTCCCCGATCTCGTCTTCTTCGAACACGGGGGACTGCGGCCAGCCACCGCGAGTGCGCTGGAGGCGCTGGGCCACACCGCCCTGGAGCGCGACCCCGGGCCGCCCGACGCCTATTTCACGGGTGGAATGTCGGGCGACCTGCAGCTGATCATGGCGATGCCCGACGGATCCTACGCGGGCTGGTCGGATCCCCGCCGCGGCGGGAGAACCCTCGGTCGCTAGCTCTGGATTTCAGGATGGTTGCCTCACGCTGCCTCGGCCCCGTGCGCGTCACAACGGGTCTGGTCGCCACGGCCCGCCTGAGCAACGGCGCGAGATCTCGATCAATCATGGGGGTGTCGGTGCCTCTGTCTTGTCCTATGCCAATTGAAAGTCTGATTTTGAATTGGCATAAGGCTTCACAGGGACTTCCAGCAACCACCCACAGGCAGACCCTCGGGTCGCGCTCGTCATGAGGACGATCCGGCCATGGGGCGAAGATCGGCCAGCTCATGGCCGACAACGGAGCGGCGTACCCCCTTCCCGCGCCTCGTGGAGGCCACCGGTCACCAATGTCCTTGTTACGCGCAGCTAGACGACGCCACTCTCGCGGGTCACCTCACGGGTGCAGCGCGAGGTCTCGCCCGTTCAGGGGCTGCACGGGGCGCGCGTTCATCGGATACAGTGCCGCGAAGACGTCGACCTGGGCCTGTGAGACGGAGATCGACTCCGTCATCACGACCCAGCTCACGACCTCCGAACAGGGCGGCGTGGTGAGCGAGCCCTGGTACCGGAAGTAGCCGCGTCCCCCGGGAAGCAGCGTGCCCGGATCGAGCGCGCCGACCGCGGCGGGCGACTCATCCGGGCCGGGAATCGCCTCCCAGAGGCTCTGGATCGTCGGGTCGGCATCGCCTGCCTCCATGAAGACGCCGATCACGGCGAGGTCTCCCTCCTCGGCCGCATGCACGAAGTGCACCTCCATCGGGGAGGCGGCCCCGTCGACCGTGTGTTCGCTCGGCAGGTGGAAGTGGAACTGCACGAGCGAGAACTGCCGCCCTTCCAGGACGATGGAACTCCCCTCCGCCATGTTGACCTGGATCGTGTGGCCGTTGTCCACGACCTCTGCTTCCGTGGCCTGCCACTCGATGTCGAGGCCGCCGGCATCCGCGTCGGCCGGTGTCGCAGACCGCGAAGGACGGGTCGAGCCCGCCCCGGTCAGCCCGTCAAGAGCCCGCGGTGCGGGTCGAGGGGACGGCGATTACGTTGCCTTCTCCACCGCCCACACCTGCTCCGCTTACCACTTTTCCAGGAGGCGACGCCTTGACGGCGGGACGAATCATCTCGCAATCCATCTCCCGCGCCGACCTCACGGCCATGGCCGAGGCCCAGTTCGGCGACTGGATCAAGGGGGTGGTCGACGTATCACGGGGCATCATGGCGGTTGGGGGAGACCTGCACGCGGACGATGAGGCGCTCCTCCTCGAGCACCGCTCCCGTCAGCAGGACCTCTGGGGAATCAACCTGTGTCTGGATGAAGAGGGACCGGACTGGATCGAGTTCGACTCGCTGATCAACATTCGGCCCGGGCAGGGGAACCGCTCCCGCGGTGTAGACGACGACGAGACGCGCCAGCGCATTCGCGCCCTGGTCGAGTCCCTCGTCATCGCCGAGTAGCCGCCGGGGAAGCGCGCGTAATGGGAAGCCCCCTGCACAGGCGGGCCGCCGAGGGCGGCTGGGCCAAGCTCGATCTGGTCGAACAGCTCGGAAACGTGGGCAGCGAGGTGGAGCGCGCCATTCGGGCCCACGAAGCCGGGCGAACGAGCCGATTCGAGGGTGCCTTCGCGCGGGCGCTCGAACTCTTCGACCTGACGGCCGCGGATCCCCGCTGGCACGGCCACCGCTGCCAGGAGGTCCTGCGGGCCCGCGAGGAGTTCTGCCGCCTCTTCTTCGACCCCGATGTCCCGCCCGGCTCGGCGGACGGCCTGCGCAGGTACTTCTTCGGCTTCGCCTACGCCGCGCGCATGCGTCACTACCGGCGTCTCTCGGACGCCACATAGCAACCCATCCCCCAAGGGGAATATCCTTGCCTCGGACCCTGGCTCTGCGGACATTCCGCTTGAACTGCGCTGACCGAACGGGCGTCGGCGTCGTGGATGCCAAGGTTGCGGAAGCACCCGGCGACAAGGTGACATGAGGCAAATGGACAGGTTCTCGTCTAGCGAGCCGACGTTGAGCGAAGCCTGGCCCCGTGTGGATGCTGCGAGGTTGGTAGGGGGCCTCCAGGAGTTCCTGCTCTTCGTCTTTGTTCTGGAATTCATCTTTTCGGTGCTCCAGTAAGTTCGCACGGACTCAGCCCGCCACCGCACCCTCCGCTTCACGCTCGCGTTGGTCTTGCCGAGGGGTAACGGACGTGGCGCATTGCCCCGCCCCCGCCCAGAGAACGGAGATGACCCCCATGTCCCACGTATCGGTGTCCCGCGGCTGTCGTTCCTTCAGCGGGCTGACCCCGCTGGCGGCGCTGCTTCTCCTGCCCCTGGCGGCGCCCACAGCGGCCCATGCCCAGGATCGTGACGTTCGCGTCACCGTGTCCGAGGGCACGAACATGGCCGCGGCCGTCTCCCCCGACGGGAGCCGGATGGTGCTCGACCTCCAGGGCACGCTGTGGGTGATGGACGCCGGGGGCGGCGAGGCGCGCGCGATCACGGACATGTACTACGACGCGCGGCAGCCGCAGTGGGCCCCGGACGGGAGCCGCATCGTCTTCCAGTCCTTCCGGGATGGGCGCTGGCACATCTGGTCGATCCGGCCCGATGGCTCCGATCCGGTGCAACACACCTTCGGCCCCTATGACGAACGGGAACCGGCCTACGCCCCCGACGGCGCCTCGATCGCTTTCTCCTCGGACCGCTCCGGCAACTACGACATCTGGACCCTCGACCTCTCCGACGGCCCCACCGATGGCCGCGTACGCCGGGTGACGAACGCCCCGAGCCACGAGTTCACCCCGCAGTGGTCGCCCGATGGGGACGCGCTGGCCTACGCCTCGGATCGCAACGGCGGATCGATCGTCGTGCGGCGCAGCAACGGCTCGGGACAGGTCGTGGCCGAGACGCCGGGTGCGGTCTCCCCCGCGTGGAGCCCGGACGGACGGCACATTGCCTACGCGGCCGTGGGCCGGGGCCAGACGGGACTCTACGTGGCGGCGCTCGAGGCGGGGGCCGACGCCGCGCCGCGACATCTCAGCGGGGACGGCGCCGATGTCTTCCCCTTCCGTCCCCACTGGGTATCGGGAGATGAGATCGTCTACACCTCCGACGGCGTGATCCGGACGACCTCGGTGGACGGGAGCGGGAGTTCCGTCATCCCCTTCGAGGCCACCTTCGCCTTCACCCGGCGGGACTACGAGCGCACGCCGCGTTCGTTCGAGGCGGGCGGGCCGGAGCCGGCGCAGGGAATCGTCGCCCCCGCCGTCTCCCCCGACGGCCGGCACATCGCCTTCACGGCCCTCGGCGACCTGTGGCTCCTGGACATCGAGTCCGACACCGAGTCCGACACCGGGGCCGGCAACGCGACACCCCGCCAACTCACGGACGACCCCTTCGTCGACGTGCTGCCCTCGTGGTCCCGCGACGGCTCGAAGCTCGCCTACGCTTCCGACCGGGCGGGCTCGCTCGACATCTGGATCCGCGACATGGACACGGGCATGGAGCAGCGCGCGACCACCTCCCCGGGCGGCGAAATCGCGCCGGTGTTCTCCCCCGATGGCGACCGGATCGTCTTCGCCTCCGTCATGGGTCTGGCGAGTGCGGTCCACGTGGTGGACCTCGCCTCGGGCAACGTACGCACGATCCGCGACGACCTGTTCGCCCCCAGCCGCCCCTCGTTCTCCCCGGACGGGCGGACGATCGCAATGTCCGTCCTCTCCCAGTACTCCTCGCGTTTCCGGGAGGGGCGGAACGAGATCCTCCTCCAGCCGCTCGACGCGGGCGAGACGCGCCGGGTCACGGCCGCCGAGCACAGGAACATGGGTGTGCGGGTGCTGGACGGCCCGGTGTGGTCGCCGGACGGACGGCGCATGGCGTACGCCAGCGAAGGCGTGCTGTGGCTGGTCGAGGTGGACGCGGACGGGGCGCCGAGCGGCCCGCCGCTGCGGCTCAACAACCACCACACCGACGCGATCTCCTGGACGGGCGACTCGCGCTCGATCGTCTATCAGTCGACCCGCGGCCTCCGCCGCTACCATCTCGACGACGGACGCTCCGAGGAGATCCCGGTGCGGATCGAGTGGCGGCGCCCCGCGCGCGAGGGTTCGGTCGTCGTACACGCGGCCCGCGCCTGGGACGGGGTCTCGGACGACGTAACGGAGAACGTGGACCTCATCGTCGAGGGCAACCGCATCTCCTCCGTCGTCCCTCACAGCGACGCCAACCACGAGGCGGGGGCGGCCAATGGGGGCGAAGTCGTGGACGCCGGCGACCACACCGTCCTCCCCGGCCTCGTCGACATGCACTCCCACATGGGCTACGGGATGGGCGAGGCGCTCGGCCGCACCTTCCTCGCCTACGGCGTCACGACGATCCGCGACCCGACCTCCGACCCCTATGAGATCGCGGAGCGCCGCGAGTCCATCGACTCCGGCCGCCGCATCGGACCCCGGGAGTTCGCCACCGGCCGCACGATGGACGGCAGCCGGATCTACTACTCGGGCGCCGGATCGCTCGGCCCCAACGGGAATCTCGAGCTGGAACTCGACCGCGCCGAGCACCTGCGATATTCCCTCATCAAGACCTACGTCCGCCTGCCGGACCTCATCCAGCGCCGGATCATCGACTTCGCGCATTCGATCGGGATCCCCGTTTCGAGCCACGAGATCTACCCCGCCGTCGCGTATGGTGCGGACCACGTCGAACACATCTCGGGCACGAGCCGCCGCGGCTACTCGCCCAAGGTGACGGCGATGTACCGCACCTATGACGACGTGATCCAGCTCCTCACCGCCTCGGGCATGACGATCACCCCGACCATGGCTCTCATGGGCGGCTGGTGGAAGTCCGTCGGAGAGGACTCGTCGTGGACGACCGAACCCCGCTTCCAGGCGCTCTTCCCGGAGGGAATGGCCGAGGCCATGGCCGCCCGCGCCGCCGCCCGAGGCCGAGCCAGCGGCATCGACGACATGCTCGCCGACGCCGGCCGAACCGTGACCCGCGTCGTCCGGGGCGGAGGCCGCGTCGTGGCCGGCACCGACTCCCCCATCATCCCCTTCGGCGCCGCCCTCGTCGCCGAGGTCGAGAACTACGTCTGGGGCGGCCTCACCGAGGTCGAAGCCCTGCGGACGGCAACCTCCGTCGCCGCCGAAGCCCTCGCCATGGAAGGAGAAATCGGAACTCTCACCGGCGGCGCGCTCGCCGACATCCTGATCGTTGAAGGCAACCCGCTGCAGAACATCGAGGACCTCCGCCGCGCCCGCATCGTGATCAAGGACGGAGAGGTCTTCCGCCTCGAGGAACTGCTGACGCCGCCGAGGGTTCTCGTGCCCTGAGCCTGCGCGCGTGCTCCGTTGAGACCGGATTGAGACCGGCCCGTGATATTGGTGCCAGACGTAATCGGCCGAAGCCGTGCGCGGAGCCGCGTCAGGTCGCAGGTTTCTTCCCTTACGTAACCGCAGTCCAGGAATAGCCGAAGCCAAATGAGCATCTACGAAACCCTCGGCCGAATCGACGCCGAGCTGGCCCTTGGGCACGGCGAGGAGCCGCAACGAGCCCTCACCGACCTCATCCGGAATATGAGCCGACCGGTGTTGGAAGAATGGCGCGTCGATCTCCAGGCACGGATCGATAGATTCCAGCGGAAGCGTCACCTCGAACTCCAGCAGCTCCTTGACGAGAGAACGGGCGTTCAGCCCGCCAACTACGCTGAGCGCACCGATGCCATGGTGAGAGAACGGCCCGCCGTGGCGGAAGACCTCTATTCCGAAGTTGACGCTGCGGATAGCGACTTCAACGACGCACTGAGAACGCTCGGCGAGAAACACATCTTTCAGTGGGCGACCTCATACACCCAATCTCTAAGCCATCACTTCAACTGCTACCTTCCACTACTTCAGTCGGAGTTGGCCGGTGAAGCCGCTCATTCCATCCAGCGGCAACTGGAGGAACACACGCGAGCGATCTTCACCCAGGGGTACAAGTACGGCCAGGAACAGGGCCTAACCCAAGAGATCTTGACGCAAAAGTCGATCGGGGGACTGGCCAGCCTGCTGGACCTGCCGCTCGAGTACTACTTGCAGCGTGCGAACTACAGCCACGCTCGCGAGGAAACCGTGTCGCTTCGATCCCTACTGTCGGCCGGCAGCAGGGGTATTCTGCGAGGGTACACTTCCCTCCGCCTCGGAGACATGGACGGTGCAACCCTCCTAGGGAGATTCCCCAACCGCTGGGCGTACCAACTCGCCTTTCTTTCCGCCGACGCCATCGAAGACATCGTCACTCAGCTGCCCGATGGTTCCTTGAAGGCCGGTCTCGAGACTGCGGCGTTGCCGCTCGCCGATTGTCTCGATTCCCTCATGTCTCGACCGCGGGAAACATATTTCCCGCTCCCGCTCTTCGGTCAGTTCTCCTGGGAGCACCGACGCTTGGACATCGGCGTGCGTTCACCCTCTGCGTGGGGATCCGACCGGCTGATCTACGCGCGTGCTCACCTTGCTGAAGCTTTTGTCTCGGAACGCGATCTGGACGAAGCCGCCGCTCGCCGCCTTGCCCTCGTTCTGGCGCCCCTAAAGCCGGATGTTGCCCACCGCGTCCGAAGCAGTGACCAGTTCGGAAGGATTGTGATTGAAGTCGGTGATGCGGATCGATCCGAGGTGGCTGAGCGCGCCACGGAGTTGCTTGCCAGACGTATCTACAAGCTGCGCAGTAAGATCGAGGGCGCGAGATCGATCACCTACAACGTTGCACGCGATTTTCCACTCCATATACCGGGGAAGTCGCCATTCTACCACGTTCGGCGCACAAGCGTCCGTGACGTGCTGGCTCGATTCGACCGCAAGAACGGCGTTCGGCTCTGGTGCAGCGTACGCCGCAGCGGCAAGACGACGGCCTGCTTCGACCTCGACGCCACGCCGGGAGGATCGGTGATTGTTTCGCAGACGTGCGGAACCGAGCAGACAACCAATGGACGGGTCTTCTACGATGGGGTCCGTAGGGCGATCGAATCTAGAACGCAGCTGAGAGCGACTTTCGTCAACTCGGTCGTCCGCGATTGCGCGCCGCTCTCCGTAGATCCGGCGAATCGTACGGTGCTGGTCATCGACGAATACGAGACTCTTTTCGGCCATCTTGGCTCCGCCGCGGAATCCGAACCCGCGATCCGCTATACGGTGGCCCAGCCGCTCCTAAACCAGATGGTCGAGTTCGCACGCGACAACCTGCTGGTGTTACTGGGTCAGCAGCCGGGCGCGCATTTCATCCTGATGGACCAGAATCAACTCGCGCCCTACGTGAAGCAGGATCCGTTCCCCTTGTTCGAACACCACTTGAAGACCGGAGAGTTCTCCCAACTCGTGGATAAGGTGCTGAGGGATCAGATTAGCGTCGATACAGGCTTTGTCGACGCTCTCCACACGGAGACGGCCGGCCATCCCTTCTTGACCGTCAACGTCCTCTGTGGGTTGGTGGATTGGCTGATCGAGCAGAAGCGTCCGGCGAGGGGGATCACCCTCGACGATGGAGACTTCGCGCAATTCCGGGCTGAAAAACTCGGACTTGAACAGGTGAGCCTGGGCCGCGACTACGACTTCTTCCGTGAGACGGCGAAGGCGGCGATGGCCGAGACCAGCTACCGTCACAACCCTTGGCTGTACACTGCTTACTGGCTCGTGCGACAAATCGCCCAGGCTGATTCGGAGAGATTCGCCATTCCGCGCGACGACTTGCCCGATGTGATGAAGAAGATTCCCGCTCCCGGCGTACTGCCGGAGATGAGCGAGATGTTGCGTACCGCGACACAGGCTAATTTCCTGTCGTATACGGACACAGCCGTCTTTGTGAAGGTGCGGACTCTGGGCCGACTCGCCGCATCGGTTCGCCCGGCATTGGCGTAGGGGGATGCGGCCCGGTCATGTCGTGGCGGAGGTGGGCAGGCGCTCTGGCACGCGGCGAGGTGAACTTTGCTTCTATTGGATCGCCGCCCAAGGCGACCGGGACGAGTTCGCGCGAGACCTGATCGAGCTGAGCGACGCCCTGCCGCTCTGCTCAATCGTCGTTCGCATAGAGGGGTTCGTTGATCCGAACGCGGTCGCGCACGACCTCTTGCGAGTGCTCGAGAGTGCCAAGGCCGAATTGGTTCGTCCGGATCTTGCGGAGCGGATTCGGGGGGCGGACTGCCTAGATGTGGTATTGATCGCGCGCCGAGAACTGGAGTTGGAGAGCACCTCATCGCCGATCGCCCTTCCGGAATGGTTCCCTCTCCGCCCGGCTACCTCCGTGACGGCGACAATCGCCGACCTTACCTGGTCAACGCGAGTTCCCCTTAGCGCGACCGAACTCCGCCTGGGCGAGCTGCAGAGTCTGCTATTCGATTTGGATCGGGAACTCCTCAGGAATCTGCGCACCAGTCACGACCGGGACTATCGACTGGTCAATTCACTCCACGACCGGCTGAAACCGAAACTTGACAAGCCCATTTCGTTCGACGAGCTATTGTCCCGGGCGGAGACGAAGCTCGATCGCATCCAGAACCCTCGCGACTACCGGCCGAGCGCGGCACACAATCCAACGATCATGGGCCACCTCTGGCGTCTCGCTAACGCTACATCGACCGACGGGCTAGTGAAGCTGGCTAAAGTCGTTGTCAAAGCCTTGGACATCTCACCCGCGGCCGTGGAGAACCGCCATGAGAGCATCGTCACGATACTCAACCGGCCGAAGGATCTGAGCAGTGACCCTTTGGAGCGGTGGGGCTTCAACCTAATCGTAACCATCCGCGGGGCCTGTCAGCTTGCCACGGCTGCGGCGCATGCGGACGAATACGCGGAGTATTCGTTGCCGTTGGTGCGTTCTCTCTCGCGCGACCTTCGCATCTCCATCGACGAATCCGTCAACGCGCTGGCCTCTCTGCGACGAGTCCGCAGCGCCGGATGAGTCATCACTTCAGGGCTCGGCGGCTGTGAACAACAGCGCGATCGCGGGCAGCCCCCAGACCACGCGGTCGCCGCGCTTCTGGAGCCCGCGCCTGTTGAGAGTCGCCCCGATCGGGGCGGTAAGGGCGTAGACGGCGAAGGACATCTGGAACATTTCCGACAATGCCCCCCCCCCCGGTTGAAGCCGCCTCCGGAGGCTTGGCCGACATCCTCATCGTCGAAGGCAACCCGCTGGAGAACATCGAGGACCTCCGACGTGCACGCATCGTGATCAAGGACGGCGAGGTCTTCCGCCTCGAGGACCTGCTGACGCCGCCGAGGGTTCTCGTGCCGTGACCCCGCCGCCGCCGGCCGCGATCCCGAAATCCATCGTCTTCACGTCCCCGCACCCCGATTCGACGATCAAGCCGGACTCCAGAAGGTCGGGATCGCTGCTTTCATTGCAGGAGACGCGGAAGGCTGTCCACGGGCCCGTCAGCGCACCGACGGATAGTCGGCCATTTCGGGACGTTCCCACTCTCGCCAGGGCCGACAATTGAAAATAGTCCAGCCCGCGACTGAAAAACCCGGCGCCCTTCTCACCCACGCTGTAGCCCTTTTGCGCGTACGCTCCCCCGACACGAAGCTCGATCGCATTTGCCAGAGGAAGAGCCGCATCGACCCCCAGGATCAGACCCTTGCGGGCGTCCTGGTGTCGAGGACCCCCGGTATTCGTAGACCGGTTCCATCCCGCTCGAACCCCTACCAGCGTCTGCCCCATCAGTGGAGCGACGACAAGCAGCGGGAGCAGTGACACGACAATTCTGCGTATCATCGGAGCCCGGGTTGTCTCTCTTTCTGGAGCCGATATCGATAGACGAGTGGGATGCCGAGGGCATCTTCTCGAACGCCCCACACGTGCTCTACGCCTACGTGGTGAATGACCAAGTCGTTCGGCGCCTCGACTTCCGCGATTCTCTCGCCGGATCGGTCGAAGACGAGCCACCGCGTGCCCGCGACATCCCGATGCCGCACCCAAGTCGTCCCATCCATCGCCACAATTGCGGCTCCCCCAGAAGCGGAGCGGGTCACGGCTTCAACGCCGGGGAGGAACTGGGGCGTGTACAGGGTCTCCGAGAGGGCGCGTCTCATCGAACGGAGATCCAGACGCATTTGCTCGGCCAGCCCTTCGGCGAGTCCTTCGCGAAGTGAATCGATCACTGTCTGGGCCAGTTCAACGCCGTGAAAAGGGACGAAAGCCGACCGCGTCGGCCCACCGTCAACGTCGAACCACGTGAGCGTATAGCGGCCGGACTCGTTTTCGGTCCCGCGTCCGCTGACGACGACGAACCCATCCCCCCGAGGAGACACCGCGAGCAGATCGTGCACGGACCAAGGCTGTACCGTAGCGGCAATCGTCTCGTTCGACAGGGATAGACGCAGCCACACCGTCGAAACAGCCAGCCTGAGGATGTCGTCACTGTTCCCATCATCGATCGACAGGAGACGGACCTCCGCACCCTCGGACAGATACTCGGCGCTCCAATGGGTCCCGACCGACTCCATCAGGAGCGCGGTGCCATTTGCCAGCAGCGCGGTCGGGTTCAGGAGGAACCCCTTGTTCGATTGAACCGCGCGTAGCTGCCTCCCGCCGACGAGGTCGCCGGAGAGACCAAATTGGGAGACGCGCCGGAGGCGCCGATCCAGGGCCCACAGCGTATCGGCGAGCAGGCCGATCTGCGGAGTAGTCCTGAACTCGCCGGGGCCATCGCCCTCCCGACCCATCGCGCGCTCGTACTGGCCGTCGCGGCTGAGCACGTGAATCGCCACATGCCCCTGCCCCGCGACGAAGACCGAGCCATCGGGCCCCGGAACAAGCTGATCGATGGACCCGAGGGGCAGTTCCGACGATCCGTCGAATCGAAACTCGTCGACCAGCTGCCACGCGTTGTCCTGAGCGTTCGCTGCAACCGGGACACCGAGAAAGGCGAAGGCCGCGAGCACGCGGCGCCGCACAGACGGATACCTGACTAACATTGCCGGGTCTCGTCAGCCTCCGAACGGAATCACGACCCCGGCCTGAACCCCCAGGTTCCGGTGCTTGCCCGCGCCCCCGCCCTCGGCCCACGGGCCCAGCAGCACGCCGAGCGATAGCGGGCCCTCTCGCGACGTTCCCACTCTCGCCAGGGCCGACAATTGAAGATAGTCCATCTCGAGATCGACCCGCCCAACGCTTTCCTCCACGCTGAGACCCTTTTGCACGTACGCCCCTCCGACACGAACCTCAAGCGCATTCGAGACGGGAAGACCCACATCGACCCCTGCGGTGAACCCCGTGCGGTGGGTGTCCAGGCCCAGGTCCGGGAAATCCTCTCTGCGCATCATCGGAGTCCCCTCGTCCAGGCGTGAATGATCCGTGAGCAGCTCTGCATCCTCAGACTCATGACGATTCCAACCGATGGATCGTCACCGCTGCTCAGAAGACGCCGATGGCCATGAACACCACGGCAACCGCGCTCAGCACCCAGATCACGCGGTCGCTGCGCTGCAGGAGCATGTGCTTGTTGAGGATCGCGCCGATCGGGGCGGCGAAGGCGTAGGTGGCGAAGAACGTCTGGAACATGTCCAGCGCGAGGGACCCCGGATTGAACCCGCCGGAGCTCCCGATGCCGAACGCCTGAATAAGATCGACACCCGTGAAGATGATCGTGAACCAGGCGCCGAGCTTCAGGTACATCCTGACCTCGGCGCGCCGCCGCTTGCGAAAGAAGGCGAAGAACGCGAGCACCTGACGGAAGGCGAGTGACAGCGCCCCGCCGGGATCGTTCGTGTAGTAGAACAGTCGCAGTCGGTGCGCCCAGCGATCGAAGCCCCGCAGGATCGGCAGTTCGGCGAGCGCGTCCCAGCGCGTCCCCAGCAGGATGATGGCAATGAGCGCCACCACCGCGATGATCGGCTCGTACACCCCGCTCTGGCGCGCGAAGGCGCCCATCGACCCCGCAGCCAGCATCATCACGATGGAATCGGCGACGAGACGGACCCGCGTCGACCGCTTCGCGGCCCAGTACGGCTCCGACGGGAGCGCCTCTCCCTTGGCCGGCATGAAGGCGAGCTGGCGCGGGGCCCGGCCTTCGAACTCCCGCTGCACCTGATCCGCGTTGAACTTCCGCACCATCTTGCCGATCAGGAAGACGTCGATCAGCGTCCACAGTCCCGCACCGCCCACGGTGAACAGCATGAGAAGACCGGTGCCCGTCCGGTCGAGATAGAGGCGGTGTCCCCCGAACAGACCCGTCAGAAGCCACAGCAGGTAGGCGACCGACGGCCGCTTGAGGGGATAGCTGTACAGCTTCTCGAGCACAGCGCGCGAGAAATCGAGATCTCCCCTGCCCTCAACCTGCAGCGGCCCGGCGTGGAGCGTGGACGGCTCGTCCGAGGTCCCGTCGCCTGAGGAACCGTCTCCCCGCATCTAGAAGGCGACCGGCTCCTTGAAGCGGCCGTACACCTTCTCCAGCACGATCCGGATCTCGCCCAGCGTCGCGTAGGCCCGCACCGCGTCGAGCAGCGGCGGCAGCAGGTTCTCGTCTTCGCGGGCGGCCCTTCCCAGGGCTTCGAGGCGGCGCTCGACATCCTCCGAATCCCGACGCCCCCGAACCTCCGCCAGCCGCGCCTCCTGAATAGCCGCGGCCTCCTCCCCGATCCTCAGAATCTCCAGCGGAGGCTCCTCGGCGTCCTGGAACCGGTTCACGCCGACGATCGTCTGCAGCTCCTGCTCCACCTCATCCTGGAACCGCCGCGCCGAAGCCGCGATCTGCGCCTGGAAGTACCCGGCCTCGATGCCGTACACGACCCCGCCAATGTCGTCGATCTCGCGGAAGATCTCCTCCGCTTCCTCCTCGAGCTGGTCGGTGAGGGACTCAAGGTAGTAGGAGCCCGCGAGCGGGTCGATCGTGTTGGGAACCCCTGTCTCGTAGGCGAGAATCTGCTGCGTGCGGAGGGCGATCTTCGCCGCCTCCTCGGTGGGAAGCGCCAGCGTCTCATCCATCGCGTTGGTGTGCAGCGACTGCGTGCCGCCCAGCGCCGCCGCCATCGCCTGATACGCGACCCGCACGATGTTGTTGTGGGGCTGCTGCGCCGTGAGCGACACCCCCGCCGTCTGCGCGTGTGTCCTCAGCCGGAGGCTCGCCGGGTTCCTGGCCCCGTACTCGTCGCGCATGTGCCGGGCCCAGATCCGTCGTCCGGCGCGGAACTTGGCGATCTCTTCGAAGAAGTCGTTGTGTACGTCCCAGAAGAAGGAGAGCCGCGGCGCGAAACTGTCCACGTCCAGCCCGCGCTCGATCCCCCGCTCCACATAGGTGAAGCCGTTCTTGAGCGTGTAGGCGAGTTCCTGCGCGGCGGTCGCCCCCGCCTCCCGGATGTGATAGCCGGAGATGGAGATCGTGTTGAAGCGCCGCGCCTCGACGGCCGACCACTCGAAGATGTCGGCGATGATCTTGAGCGCGGGCTCGGGCGGAAAGATCCACGCGTGCTGCGCCTGGTATTCCTTGAGGATGTCGTTCTGGATCGTCCCGCGAACCTGGTCGAACGGCACCCCCTGCTTCTCCGCCGTCACCAGCAGGAACGCGTACAGCATGAGGGCCGGCCCGTTGATCGTCATCGACACGGACACCTTGTCGAGCGGGATCCCGTCGAACAGCGTCTCCATGTCGGCGAGGCTCGAGATCGCAACGCCGCACTTCCCGACCTCTCCCTCGGAGCGGCGATCGTCGGAGTCGTATCCCATGAGGGTGGGAAAGTCGAACGCCACGGAGAGCCCCGTCTGCCCGCGCTCGAGGAGGTACTTGTAGCGCTCGTTCGTCTCGTGCGCGGTCGCGAAGCCCGAGAACAGACGCATCGTCCACAGCTTGGTCCGATACATCGAATGATACGGACCCCGCGTGAACGGAAACTCGCCCGGCGTCCCGAGCCGCTCCAGGTATCCCTCCGCCCCTGCGTCGAGAGCGCCACCCCGGCCGCCGCCGACGTCGAATGGTGTGTAGAGCGGCTTGATCTCTCGACCCGGAGATGCTGCGGAAGCTCGTGTCGTCACGCAGCGGACTCTGCCGGTAGACCGCCTCCCAAAGCTCGAGCTGATCGCTCAACGCACCGTGCCTGCTCGTCCCTGCGTCATCCGTCGTCATGTATCCTGGCTCCCGGTAGCTCCGATTCAGCGTGGTCCCGCGCCGCACCGCCTGCTCAGATTCTCAATTTAGGGAAGAACCGGCGCGCTGAGTAGACAGGAGCGAACGGCCGGGCGCAGCCTCCATCGACGTTTCCGCGGAAACGTGTTCGCGGCCGATGTCCCAAGGGATGAAGACACGCGGGTTGATACGCCGTTGACAGGCGACCCGAAATTATACCGAAAGCGGCTTCGGCTTCGCGTGCCGCGCCCGACCCTTGAGATTCGGATGGAACAACATGGCGCATGACACCCCCCACGACCCGCTCGGCGACGAGATCGCGGAACTCTGCGCCCACCTCGACGCCGGCCAGTACCGTCTGCTGCTTCTGCTCTACCGCTTCGACAAGGAGGAGCGCTGGACAGGTTGGCGCTCCTGCGCCCACTGGCTGTCCTGGCGCGCCGGGCTCACGATGAATCCGGCCCGGGAGCGGGTGCGAGTAGCGCGGTGCCTCGCCACGCTGCCGCAGATCGCCGCCAATATGGAGAAGGGACGGCTCTCCTGGTCCAAGGTCCGGGCCCTGACGCGGGTGGCGACGGCCGAGAACGAGGGGCGGCTGATCGAATTCGCCCTGCACCACACGGCAAGCCAGTTGGAGCGTTTCGTGCGCGCGTGGAGGAGTGCAGAAGCCGCGACCGCGACGGTGGACGGGGAGTCGGAGATGGCCGCGCGCCGCCACCTGTCGGTGCAGGTGGACGAGGACGGCATGTACCGGATCCGGGGGCGGCTCCTGCCGGAAGTCGGCGCCCTCCTCATGCGGACGCTGGACGCCGCCGGCGATGAACTGTACCGCGCCGAACAGGCCGCCGAACGGGAGGCCGAGGCCGCCCCCGAACCGGAGGCCGCGTGGGAGCCGGCCCCACTCAGGCTCCCGCGGACGCCCAGGGAGCGACACCACGACGCGCTCGGGGCGTGGCTGGAGGCGCGCACCGAGGCCAACGTGCAGCTCGTTGTCCACACCGTGGCCGGGAGCACCGGCATCGTGGCCACCGAGGACGGGTCATACGTTCCCGCGGAAACGTCCCGCCGCCTGACCTGCGACGCGGAGGCCGTGCGGGTCACGCGCGAGCTGGACGGCTCGGTGCTGGACGTGGGCCGGCGCCGCAGGACGGTGGACTGGCGGCTGCGGAAGGCGTTGGACGTCAGAGACGGGGGGTGCCGCTTTCCCGGCTGCGGATCGCGGTATACTCAGGCTCACCACGCGGTTCCATGGGCCGAAGGCGGGGAGACGACACTGGACAACCTGATCCTGTTGTGCCGGCTCCACCACCGGACCGTGCACGAGGGCGGCTGGCGCGTGGAGATGGGGGCGACGGGCGCGGCCCGGTTCCGCGATCCGGACGGCAGAGACGTCCCGGCGGTGCCGCCGGCGCGGGAGGACGTGAACGCGCCGCGGACGCCCGACGCGGGACTCGGGAGCTGGCACCGCCAGGCGGGTATCAACCCCTGGACGGCCGCAGGCAAGTGGGCGGGCGATCGGCTGGATCTGGACTGGGCCCTGTGGGTGCTATGGGGACAGTACGAGACAATCCAGGAGGCGGCATGAGGTGCGGAACGGTACGCAGATTGACCCGCAGACTATCGATGACTCTGGCTGGCGGGGCTGGCTGGCTACTCGCCGCGGCGGGCGACGGATACGCACAACGGGGGGCCCTGGTCGCGGACCGCCCGGATTTCACGGAGGCCCCGCAGACCGTGGGGCGCGGCGTCTTCCAGCTCGAGTTCGGCTATACGCTCGAGTACGAGGAGCTGGGCGACCGCAGCAACCATGCGGGCGGTGACGATGCCGCATGGACGCACTCTCTTGGGGAGCCGTTGCTCAGGGCGGGTGTCTTCGCCGACTGGCTGGAACTCCGGCTCGGGCTGAGCCCGGTGTCGCAACGCGTTGGCGTGGACGGCCGGAGCCTCAGCGAGACGGGAATGGAAGACCTCTATCTGGGCATCAAGCTGGCCTTGACCGGGCAGGACGGCGCCCGACCGGCCATCGCCCTCCTTCCTCAGATCACCGTCCCCACGGGGAACGAGGCGTTCTCGAGCGACCGCAACCTGCCGGGGGTGAACCTCATCTACGCGTGGGATCTCTCCGACGACGTCTCGCTCGCGGGCAGTACTCAGGTGAACCGCGCCGTGGACGAGTCGGCAAGCAGCTATGCGGAGTGGGCCCAGTCACTGGCGACCGGGCTGGGGATAGGCGCGCGCATGGGGCTCTATGCCGAGTGGTTCGCGCTGTTCCATGCCGAAGCTGGGGGGACCCGGGCCGAACACTACGCCAACGGCGGCCTCGCCTGGAGCGTGAACGATGATGTCCAGTGGGATATCCGCGCCGGGGTGGGGTTGAACGAAGCCGCCACCGACTTCTTCCTGGGGACGGGCCTCGCGCTTCGGATCCCGTGAGCGGGGGAGCCTACTCCAGTTCCTCGTACAGTCGGCGCGCGATGGCGTAGGGGGACGCCCCGGAATCCAGGATCTCGGCGGAGGCGGCCTGCCACACCCGCTCGGCGTCGCGGTGTGAGCGCCGGAGGAGGGCGTCGTGTGCCCGTCGGAGCCGCGCGGCCCGGCGGCGCGCCTCGAGCTCGCCGGTCGAGGTCAGCCACTCGAAGTGCTGATCCAGCCGTTCGGCGAACTCCTCGACGCCCCGGGCTTCCGAGGCGACCGTCTGCGTGATCGGCATACGCCAGTCGACCCCCGCACCGGCGGCAGCGCCCGGAGTCCGGTTCGCGAACCGGATCGACATGATGATCGCGATCTCCTTCTCGAGGCGGTCGGCTCCGGGCCGGTCGGACTTGTTGATGACGAAGAGGTCGGCCACCTCCATGAGTCCGGCCTTCATGGCCTGTACACCGTCTCCCGACTCCGGGACGAGGACGACAGCGGTGGTGTCGGCGGAGACGGCGATGTCGAGTTCCGCCTGGCCCACCCCCAGCGTCTCCAGAATCACGCGATCGTAGCCGGCGGCGTCCATCAGGTCGGCGGCTTCGCGGGTGGCCGTGGCCAGACCTCCCAATGAACCACGACTCGCCATCGAGCGGATGAAGACGCCGGGTTCGGTCGAGAGTTCCCCCATGCGGATGCGGTCGCCGAGCAGGGCGCCGCCGGTGAAAGGGCTCGTCGGGTCCACTGCGACGATCCCCACCTTCAGCGACTGGTCGAGGTAGTGCCGGGCGAGCGCGGCGGTAAGCGTGGATTTGCCGGCGCCGGGCGGCCCCGTGATGCCGATGCGACGCGCGCGACCGGTGCGCCCGTCCAGCCGCTCGAGAAGCGCCTCGAAGCCGACGCTCTCGTTCTCCACGTGCGAGATCCCCCGGGCCAGCGCGAGCGGCTCGCCGCCCGCGATGCGGTCGGCGAGCGCCCCCGGATCGAACCCCGCCCTCACAGCAGAAACTGGGTTGCCAGCCCGAGGAGCAGCACGAAGCCGAACAGATCCGTGAACGTGGTGACGAAGATCGACGAGGCCACGGCCGGGTCGACGCCCAGGCGCTCCAGCACGATCGGGAAGAACGCGCCCAGCGCGGACGCAACGGCCAGATTCCCCCACATCGAGATCATCACGACGAGCCCGAACACGGGCCCGGTGTTCGGAAGCAGGAACGACAGCGCGGCGACCAGCAGTCCGATCGCGAGCCCGTTCACGAGGCCCACGATCAGTTCCTTGACGACGGCGGACCAGCGCTCCTCCGGCAGTTCGTCGGCCAGCGCAATGCGGCGAATCGTGACGGCCAGCGCCTGCGTTCCCGCGTTCCCGCCCAGCCCGGCGATCACCGGCATCACCGCCGCGAGGATGGCCAGCTGTTCGATCGTGTCCTCGTAGGCCCACACCACGAGCGCGGCGAGCGACAGCGTCAGGGCGTTGGCCGCGAGCCATGGCAGCCGGCTTCGGATCGCGCCCAGTGTCGTCCCCCGGAGCTGTTCTTCATCCGACACCGAGGCGAAGCGCAGGATGTCCTCGGTAACCTCCGCCTCTACCACATCGATCACGTCATCGAAGGTGATCTGCCCGACGAGCCGACTCTCCGCGTCGACGACCCCGATCGCGGCCAGGTTGTAGCGGGAGAGAAGCCGCCCCACCTCCTCCTGATCGAGATCCACGGAGACCACGGCCGGCGGCTCCTCCAGCAGGTCCCCGATCCTCGTCCGCGGCGCGGCGAGGACCAGGTCCCGCAGCGTCACGACACCCTGCAGCCGCCCGCCCCGATCCACGACGAAGACGGTGTAGAGGTCCTCGCTCTCCTCCGCCTGCGCCCGCAACTCCTCGATCGCCTCGGCGGCCATCGCCTCGGAGCCCACCGCGCACAGATCGCGGGTCATGATCCCGCCCGCAGACTCCTCCGGATACTCGAGAAGTTGGCGGATCTCCTGCTCTTCCTCGTCCGGAACCGACTCGAAGACGCGGTCCTGTTCCTCCGGGTCGAGTTCGCCGATGAGGTCGGCCGCGTCGTCGTCCGCGAGTTCCTCGACCAGTTCGGCGATTCGCTCGGGGCCCATGCTCGCGAGCAGCTCGCCCGGACGTTCTTCCTCTTCCATCTCGGCCAGCGCGTACGAGGCGAGCGGGGCCGGGATGAGTTGGAGCAGAGCGATGCGCTCGACTCCGTCAAAGTGCTCGAGCACGTCCGCCACGTCGCTGGGATGCAGCGGTTCCACGAACGCGATGAGCGCGTCCGTATCGCCCGATTCCAGGCGGATCCGGATCTCGTCGATCAGGAGGTGACGCTGCTCTTCCGGGTTCTCGGGCATGCTCGCTCGCGCGCCGGCAGGTGGTGCAACAGACCGTGGAAAACCGTGGGAATGCTACGCGCGGTCGCGAACCTCGGCCAGCAGTCGTTCCTGAAGCTCGAACATCGGAGACGCGTAGCGCCCCTCGCCTTCCGGGTGGTCGTGACCCAGCAGGTGGAGGATCCCGTGGATGACGAGCCGCAGGATCTCCTCGTCCGGATCGAGGCCGAGTGCGCGCGCCGAAGCCTCCGCCACCTCGGGACAAATGTAGACGTCACCCAGCAGCGGGTCCTCGCCCAGCCCGAAGGCCAGCACGTCGGTAACGTCGTCGACCCCGTGATAGTCGCGGTTCAGTACCCGGATCGATTCCGCCGACACGAGGGTGATCGACAGCTCGGCGTCCTGCGTCGGCGCGCGCCCCCTCCCGAGCGGCGCGCGCGCGGCGGCCTCGAGGGCGAGTTCCGGGGGACCGTCCCACTCAGGCGGGAGGTTGAGGCGGATCGTGGGCAGTGAGGGCTCCGGCCGGGTCAATCCGGCTCGGCTTCCGGCTCCAGCGGCGGGATGGGGCCCGTGTCGCCCTGGGCCGCCTGCTCGAGATCGATCGCCAGCTGCCCACCGTCCTCCCCCGCGGCCGCAGATGGTTCCAATTCCTCCGGCTCCGGCTTGTCCGACGAGGGCTCGGGCGCGGCCTCGCCGGGCGCCACGGGCGTGGGGTAGTCGATCCGGTGGTGGTACAGCCCCGTGAGGACGTGGGCGAACTCCCGCTTGACGATACGCAGATCCCTGTAGGTGAGCTGACAGTCGTCGAGTTCGCCGTGGTCGATCCGGTCTCCCACGAGACGATCGATGAGCGCGCGGATCCGCTCCGGGCTCGGGTTCGTCAGCACGCGCGACGCCGCTTCCACCGCATCCCCCAGCATCGCGACGCCTGTCTCCCTGCTCTGCGGCTTGGGTCCCGGATAGGCGAAATCGTTGGGATCGATGTCGGCGCCCCCCTCCTGGGAACGCGCCTTCTGGTAGAAGTACTGGATCGTCTGGGTGCCGTGATGTTCGCGGATGAAGTCCTTCACGACCTCGGGCAGGCGGGCCTCCTCGGCCATCCGCAGCCCCTGCCGCACATGGTCGCGCAGGATCTCGGCGCTCTGCCACGGCGTGAGGCGGTCGTGCGGGTTCAGCCCGCGGGGCTGGTTCTCGATGAAGTACTGCGGCCGCTCCAGTTTCCCGATGTCGTGGTAGTAGACGCCGACCCGCGCCCGCAGCGAGTCGGCCCCGATTTCCTCGCACGCCGCCTCGACCAGATTCGCGACGTTGATCGAGTGGGCGTAGGTACCGGGCGCCTCGCGCGCGAGCCGTCTCAGGAGCGGCCGGTTCATGTCGGACAGTTCGAGCAGCGACTGATCGGTCGTCCGACCCGTGAAGACCTCGAGCAGCGGCAGCGCCACCCCCATGCCGAGCCCGGTGCACAGCGTCGCATTCAGGGCTCCGAACGCCGCGGTCGAGCCGAGATCACTGAGCGAATAGTGGCCGGTGAGGTTGAGAAGGACGCCGGCGCCGATGTAGGCCGCCGAAATCAGGACGATCAGCACCCAGCTCTGCGAGCGCGTCCGGATGCTGCTCATCACGAAGGCCGCCGTCACCCCGCCGGCCACCGTCACCATGGGCGCCGCGAGTCCCGTGAAATGCGGCTGGCCCATGAGGATCCCGGCGATGGTCGAGACGACGATCAGACCCAGCAGACTGTCGAACAGCGCCGCCGCGAGCAGCCCGGCGAGGGCCACGGGCACGAGCGCCGGGGAACTCTCCGTGGCGGCGACGACACCGGCCGCCGACATCACGACCACGATCAGGCCGAGGAGGACGCTGAAGCTGCGCAGGTCCTCGTAGATGTCACACCGGAAGCGGTACGTGGCGAAGACGAGGATCCCGAGCATGCTCATCACGAGGAGGATCATGCCCAGGTCGTGCACGAACCCCGTCCCCGAGGCGGCCAGGCCGCGTTCGATGAGTTGCGTCTCGTAGGCGACCAGGCGCCGGTGGGCTTCCTCGCTCACCACCTCGTTCTCGGTGATGATGCGCTCGCCCTCGAGCACGAAGCCCTCGAACTGGGGGATCGCGGCCCGGGCCAGGTCCCGCGTCTGGCGCGTCTCGTCCTGATCGATCCGCAGCGTCGGCTGCGCCTGAAGGATCAGCTGCTGGAAGATCATCGCCCCCTCGGGCTCCAGCCGACCGGTGATCCCTTCCCGCGCCTCCCGGGAGAAGTCGCCAAATCGGAGGAGGTCGGCGACGGGCCGCACGCGGTCTTCGCCCCCCGCGCCCTCGTGCACGACGACGTTGACGGAGCTGATGTCCGCGAGATCGCTCTGGCGGACTACCCCTTCCCGCAGTCTCTCGAACGCGGCCTCCAGTTCCGTGCGCAGCTGCTCGCGCGCGTCCTCGTCGAGGAAGTGGTCGATGAGGAGGGAGTCGATCGCCTGTTCGGCCGAGACGTTGATGCCCATCTTCCGCACCACTCCCTCGACGCCGGTGCGGACGAGCGACGCTCCGGCCACCGGATCCAGCCCTTCCTCGGCGGCCCGCGCTTCCGCCCCGCTGATGACCGTGTCGATTCGTGCGAAGAACGCGTTTGCCCGCTCGATGCTGCTGTCGGCGCGCGCCGGTTCGAAGCGCAGCGTCGGCGTGACCCCGGCCTCGGCTTCTTCCTGCTGTTCGCGAAGCCGGTCGGGATCCTTGGGGACATCGAAATCGAACGCGGCGTTCACCGTCTGCCGGGCGACGCTGCCGGGGAGGATGCCCTCGAATTCGGGCAGCGAGGTCTGCGGGAAAAGCAGGGGGACGGCGAGCGCGATGAGGAGTACGATCCCCGCCCGGAACCCGTGGTGGACCCACGCGTCCTTCCGCCCCCCGGCCGGCGGCCGGTTCACGGGGCGCAGGTAGTCTCGGACGCGGCGGAGCAGACTCAACGCTCAGACTCCCGGTACGCGCGAATGATCTCCTTCACGAGGCGGTGTCGCACGACGTCCGCGTCGTCCAGGTAAACGAAGTCGATCCCCTCCACGTCGCGCAAGACGTCCTCGATCTCGAGGAGACCCGAATCTTCCGGTTTCGGGAGGTCGATCTGGGTCTTGTCTCCCGTGATCACGGTCTTGGAGTTCAGCCCCAGCCGGGTGAGGAACATCTTCATCTGGGCCGTGGTCGCGTTCTGCGCCTCGTCGAGGATGAGGAAGGCGTCGGAGAGGGTGCGGCCCCGCATGTAGGCGAGCGGCGCCACCTCGATCACGCAGTCCTCGATCGACCGGCGGACGCGGTCCGGCGGCATCATGTCTTCGAGCGCGTCGTACAGAGGGCGCAGGTAGGGGTCGACCTTCTCGCGGATGTCGCCCGGCAGGAAGCCCAGCGCCTCGCCGGCTTCGACCGCGGGACGGGTGAGGATGATGCGCCGCACCCGCTTCCGGTTCAGTGCCTCCACCGCCGCGGCCACCGCGAGGTAGGTCTTGCCCGTGCCGGCCGGACCGATACCGACGACGATGTCGCGGTCGCGGATGGCGGCCAGATACTTCTCCTGCCCCGGAGACTTGGGCCGGATCGCCCGCCGCGCCCCCGCCAGCGCGACCTCGGCCTGCCGCGGGGCGGAGGATTCGGCGTCCCCGGCGTCCCCGTTCGGAGGGTCGAGGAACCGCTCCACATCCACGGCATCGAACGGGCGTCGCAGTCGGGCGTAGCGGATCATGCGCCGGGCCGTGGGCGAGGCGCGGTCGACGTCGGCCTGCGGCCCGGAGAGGATCATCTCGTCGTGGCGCAGCACCACGCGGATGTCGCAGTGGCGGGCGAGCGTGGTGAGGTGCGAGTCGTTCACGCCGGCCAGCAGTTGCTGATCGGCGCCCTCGATGGAAAGGCGTCTTTCTGTCGCGACGGTCACGCCTCGCTACTCCTGTGTCTTTCTCTGCGTGTTTCTCGGAGACGCCGAGATACCGACTTCCTCCAGTTCCGACGGGTCCACGGTCGAGGGCGATCGCTCGAGCAGCCCCCGGGCCGCTGCCGTCTTCGGGAACGCAATCACGTCCCGGATCGACGCGCACCCGACCATCTCGGCCACGAGGCGATCCATGCCGATCGCGAACCCTCCGTGCGGCGGGACCCCGAACCGGAACGCCTCGAGCAGGAAACCGAACCGCGTCTCGACCTCTTCCGGCGTCAGCCCCGTCGCTTCGAGGATTACGCGCTGAACGTCGGGAAGGTGACAGCGGATGCTGCCGCTCCCGAACTCGATCCCGTTGTAGACGAGGTCGTACGCGCGCGCCGTGACGGAGAGGGGATCCTCGCGCAGGCGCTCGGGGTCGGGGTCCGACGGCATGGTGAAGGCGTGCTGCGCCGGGACGGGGAGACCGGTGTCGGGGTTCTCCTCGTAGAGCGGGAACTCGGTGATCCAGAGCCATGCCTCCCGACTCTCGTCGAGGGCGTCGAGTTCCCGGGCCGCCGCGCGCCGCAGTCGGTCGAGGGCAGGCGAACTCTCCGAGTCCGTACCCGCGACCAGGAAGACGAGGTCGCCCTCCCCTACCCCGAACTTCGTTTCGAGCACGCTCGCCACCTCTTCGCTCACGACCTTCGCGGGGGGCCCGGACCAGCCTGCCGCGGAGCGCTTGAGCCACAGGGCGCCCTTGGCGCCGGCCTCGCGGGCAAGTCCGTCGTAGTGTGCGATCCGGGAGCGGGAGAGCGTCGCTCCGCCCGGGAGAACCAGCCCTCGCACGCGGCCCCCGGCTCTCGCCGCGCCATCGAATATGCCGAACCCGATGCCGGTCAGCGCGTCGGTGAAATCCCGGATCTCCCACGGGATCCGCAGGTCCGGCTTGTCGGTACCGAAGCGTTCCATCGCCTCCGCGTGGGGCAGCCGCGGGAAGGGCACCGGGAGGTCGAGGTCGAGTCCGTCCCGCCACACGCGCTGGAACATCTTCTCTGCGGCCAGGAATACGTCATCCTGTTCGACGAACGCCATCTCGACGTCGATCTGGGTGAACTCCGGCTGCCGGTCCGCGCGCAGGTCTTCATCGCGCAGGCACTTGGCGATCTGGAAGTAGCGGTCGAAGCCGCCGCACATGAGGAGCTGCTTGTACAGCTGCGGCGACTGCGGCAGCGCGAAGAACCGGCCCTGATGGACCCGGCTGGGGACAAGATAATCGCGGGCCCCCTCCGGCGTCTGGCGCGTGAGGAGCGGGGTCTCGATCTCGACGAACCCCTGTTCGGAGAGCGAGGCGCGCACCGCGTTCGTCGCCACGTGCCGGAGCCTCAGGTTCCGCTGCATCTCCGGGCGCCGGAGGTCGAGGACGCGGTGACGGAGGCGCAACTCCTCCGACGGCAGCTCTTCATCGGGAGGCTGGTACACGAGGATCGGCAGCGGGTCGGCGACGGAGATCCGCTCGAGACTCGACACCCGGAGATCGATCTCGCCCGTGAGCATGTCCGGGTTCGCCTCGGGCCGCGGCGTGACGACGCCCGTCGCCTGGACCACGTCCTCGGGGTTGAGCGCGGCTGCGAGTTCGAGAGCCTCCGGATCCGACCACTCCGGGCCGAACGAGAGCTGGAGCAGGCCGGTCCGGTCGCGGAGGTCGACGAAGAAGAGCCCGCCCAGGTCGCGCCTGCGGTGCACCCACCCGATGACCCGGACTTCGCGCTCCGCCCACGAGGCCTCGACCTGTCCGCAGCCGGCGTCGCGCCAAGCCGTTTCGAGATGGGCCGGCTCACGCCGTTCGATCAGGGGCGATAGTTTGGTCAGGGGAGTTCGTGGCACCAGGAACCGGGTTCGCAGAAGTGGTGAGAACGCCTGAAGATATGGCTTTTTCGACGACGCCAGCAAGGCGAGAGGGGGGGCGTGCGACCTGCGACCTGCCGGAGCTTCTCGCCGAGCCGGGGGAGGACACGCGGCAGCGGCTGGGCCGTTTCTTTCGAGAGCGGGGAGAGCCCGAGTACCGGGCCGGGCAGGTCGAGAAATGGGTCTGGGAGCGGGCCGCGCGTTCGTTCGATGAGATGACGAACATCCCCGCGGCGCTCCGGGAGCCGCTGGCGGAGGCGTACTCCCTCACCCCGATCGAACCGGACTACGTGGCCCGTTCGAGAGACGGGACGATCAAACACCTGTGGCGGCTGGACGACGGAGAACGCGTCGAGTCGGTGCTCATCCCCACGCGTGACCGTCTCACGCTGTGCCTGTCCTCGCAGGCCGGGTGCGCGCTCGCCTGCCGGTTCTGCGCCACGGGGTACTTCGGGTTCCGGCGCCAGCTGCGGGCCGCCGAGATCGTGGCGCAGTACCGGGAATCGCTGCGCGTGGCGCGCGAGGAACTGGGGCGGCCGATCTCAAACGTCGTGTACATGGGGATGGGCGAACCGCTGGCGAACCTCGACGCGGTCATCGGCTCGCTCCGGGCGCTGCACGAGGGGTTCGGACTCGGGGCCCGGCGGATCACCGTGTCGACGGTGGGGCTCATCCCCGGGATCCTCGAACTCGCGCGGCGTCCCGAGCCGTTCGAACTCGCGCTCTCGCTGCACGCGCCGACGCACGACCTGCGGCTCGAGTTGATGCCGATCGAGAAACGGTATCCGCTCCCGGAGCTGTTCGAGGCGCTACGGAAGTATCAGAGCTACAAGAACCGGCGCCTGAGCTTCGAGTACACGCTCATCCGAGGGGTAAACGACGACCCGGCGCTGGCCGACGCGCTCGCGGACCTGGCGGAAGGACTCATCTGCTTCGTGAATCTCATCCCCTTCAACTCCATCCCCTCCAGGCCGGAGTGGAGCCCGAGCTCTCCATCGGCGATCGAACGTTTCTCGGCGGGGCTGGCGGCGCGCGGGGTGGGCAACGCGGTGCGGAGGCCGCGGGGACGGGATATCGCGGCCGCGTGCGGGCAGCTTCGGCTGTCGCGGGAAAGCTGAGCGGGCGCCGGATCAGCGGGCGCCGGATCAACGGGCGCCGGATCAGCGGCGGCCGAACGCCTCCGGCCAGTCGCTCCCCACCACGACCGTCACATCGAGGTAGAGGTCGGGATTGAGCTCGACGGTGACCGAGTCCGTCTGCAGCCCGTCCGCGACTTCCACGGCGGCCCCGAGCCGGCCGGAGCGATCCAGGACGTGGGTGACGCCGTGCTCGAAGTGGTCGGCGTTGTCGGTGGCCACGACATCGAAGCCGAGTTCCCGTAGTCGGTTGGCGAACCGGCGGGCGAGACCCGCCTCTCCGACCCCGTTGAGAACCTCGACCTTGATCCGGTTGGAGAAGTTGAGCTGGGTCGACAGACTCTCCGGTGGCGGGGGCGTCGTTGGGTCCACCGCGGCTGGCTCGACCGCCGGATCCGCCGCCGGCGCCACCAGCCGCACGACCTGCCCCTCCTCCCAGAACAGACCGATGAGCGCACCCGCCCCGACCAGTACCGCCGTCGTGATCAGGCCCCGGAACGCGGAGACCACTTTCTGGAAGGGGCCCCGCCTTCTGCGATAGCGTTCGCGACCCTGGGGAACTCTTCGAACCTGCCGTCTTGACCTCGAACGCACCTAGCCGCCTCCCGTCGTCCTCCCCACCACCACCGACAGCGCTCGACCACCCTACACGTCCTCACTATACCGCGGGAGCCCACATGCTCCCTGAAACGATTTGCGCAAATCAGCGCGGGGACGCAAGCCCGGCGGCCAGTCTGGAGCCAGTCAGGGGCCAGTCCGCGGCCAGCCGGGGGGCGGCTCCGGCGCCGTGATCAGCTGCCAGAAGCCCGCCGTGATGGCGGGGATCGGGATTCGGCGCTCAAGGAGGGTCCCGATCTTTGCGGTCGCGATCTCGCCCAGCACGGCGTACCAGTCCCGGGGCATTCGGCGACGCCACTCGGCCCGCTCCGGCACCAGGCCCCGGCGGCCGGGCTCCAGATAGTCGGCCATGTAGAGCGCCTGTCCCAGCGCGCGGAAGTCGGAGTGACCGGTGGTGTGGTGTGCGATGGCCGTCAGCAGCGGCTCGTCGTCGACCCCCGCGGCCCGCAGCCGGCTCGCACACGCGGGGCCGTGGAGAAGTGACCCGGGCCATTCTTCCGCGTCGTCGAGATCGACGACCTCGGGGCGCAGGGTTTTCGGAGATTCGCCCTTGAGGGCGTCGTGAAGGAGTCCGGCCGCGCGCCAGCGGATCCGTTTCGTGGTGCCGTGGCCGAGGACTCCACTCCACTCCCACAGCAACTCGCCGACCCGCTCGGTGTGGCGGCGGCGGCGGTCGCTCATCACGGCCCATGCGGGGTGCCGCTGCTCGGCGCCGGCCGCGTGGATGATGGGGTGGATTGTGGAGTGGGGCTTCGCCAAGAGGGATCGCCTCGAGCGTGGAGTTTGTCGGGATCGCGCGGGGAGCCGAATATAGACGCAATGTCCGTCCGTTACGACTCGCTCCTCGCCCGAACCCTGGCCCGCGAGATTCTCGACCGCTGGCAGGGCTGCCGCATCGCCGGTCTCCGCATGGCGTCGGGGCGGCGCGCCCTTGAACTGGCCTTCGAGGACGGGTCACGGCTCGTCGCGATGCTGCACCCCCTGCACGGGTACCTGCTCGAACGTGCGCCCCACGCACCGGCCGCCGGAGTGGGAGGGAAGGCGCTGCGCGTGGGACGCCTGTCGCTCCTCGACGCGCGGGCTCCCGCGGACGAACGGGCTCTGCTGCTGACTTTCGGGGACCGGACGGGATGCCCGTGGGAGCTGCTGGCGATCGAACTTCAGACCCGCCGCCGGAACGCCGTGCACTGCCGCCGGATCGAGGACGGCGAGGGCGGTACGGACGGCGCGGGTGCCCCGGACGGCGACAGCTCCCCGTGGCGTATCGAGACGGCCCTGCTGTCGCGCGATGCGGGCGACCGCCCCCTGCGCCGGGGCGCGTGCTACGTCCCGCCGGCGTCCGCCCGCCGCGGGGTCGCGGCTCCACCGTCGGAAGCCGACTGGGCCGCCGTGCTGACCGGGGACGACGCCGGGCAGGCTCCGGACGACGCTGGCCGCCGCCGGGCCGTGCTGCAAACCTGGGCCTGGACGAGCGCGCTCAACGTCGACTGGATCCTGGCCGGCGAGGATCCGGCCGAAACGTACGCGCGATATCGCGACCTCCACGCGCTCGCGGCGGCACCTCCGGAGGGCCGCCGCCCGGCCTACCTGCTCGAACGCCGGGCAGGCCCCCAGCCCTACCCGCTTGCTCTCGGCCCTGGCCGCAAGGCGCAGGCCGGACTCCTCGATGCGGCCACGCAACTGGTCGCCGCGGCCGGCGGCCCCGCCTCGCTCCTCGACGCTCTCCCCGCGAAGACCGACGACGACGCCGACGGGGACGAAGCCGCGCAACTCGGAAAGCGGCTGAAGGCCCGCCGCAAGCGACACCAGCGTCGCGCCGCCGCCCTCGAACGACAGCTCGCGGCGGCCGGGCCCCCGGACGAACCGCGCCTCCTGGGGCAAATCCTCCTCGCCCGCAAGGACGAGGTTCGGAAGGGGGCTTCGACCGTCACCCTGGCGGGCTTCGACGGAGCGGATCACGAGATCGCACTCGACCCGGCGCGTGACGTCGTCGCCAACGCGGAGGGCTACTTCGACGAAGCCCGCCGCCGCGAGCGCGCGCTGGAACGACTACCCTCCGAGATCGCCGCGGCTGCGGAGCGCGCGGCCGAGTATGACGCACACCTCGAACAGTTCGCCGAGTCCGGGCCATCGGAGGCCCTGTGGGCCGTGGCCGGAGGGAAGCCTTCGCGCCCCGGGGCCCGCGGGGGGGCCAGCCGCCAGCCCGAACCTCGGCTGCCCTACATACGGCTCCGCACGTCCGGCGGCCTGGAACTCCGGGTGGGGCGCGGTCCCCACGACAACGACGACCTGACCTTCCGGCACTCCGCGCCGGACGACATCTGGCTACACGCCTCGCAGGCGTCGGGCGCCCACGTGATCCTGCGCTGGGGACGCAAGGACGAGAATCCCCCCCGCCGCGACCTGCTCGAGGCCGCCGTCGCGGCTGCGGTCCACAGCGGCGCGCGCCATAGTGGCACAGCCCCGGTCGTCTGGACCCGCCGCAAGTACGTGCGGAAACCTCGGAAGTCCCCACCGGGAACGGTCACACCCACCCGAGTCCAAACGATCTTCGCCAAACCGGACGGCAACCTCGTGAAGACGTTGCGCCAGGATGATCGTTGACGTTTCCGCGGAAACGTTTCGGGGCACGGATCCCCGTCCGGATCGCGCGCACGGCTGCCTTCTCGGCCAGCTCGCCGGGGATTCGCTCGGCAGTCTCGTCGAGTTCAAGGGTCCCGGGGAGATTCGACGCCTGTACCCCGAGGGCGTCCGCGACCTCGAAGACGGAGGGCCGTGGAACATCCTGGCCGGGCAGCCGACGGACGATTCCGAAATGGCGCTGGCGCTGGCCCGAACGCTCGTCGCACGCGGGAGCTATGACGCGGATGCGGCGGAGGCCGTGTACAGAGATTGGCTTGACTCCGGCCCGTTCGATTGCGGCGAGACCATCCGCCGGGGCCTGCAGGGGAACTCCAACCCGGACAGCCAGGCCAACGGGGCGCTGATGCGGATCAGTCCTCTGGGGATCTTCGGAGCACGCCTCCCGCTCGACACGGGACTCGAAACGATCGCGGCGTGGGCACGACAGGACTCGGAACTCACGCACCCAAATCGTGTGTGCCTCGACGCGAATTCTCTCTTCACCAAGGCGCTGGTACATGCCGGCGTCATGCGTCCGCGTCCCCAGGTGTATTGGCCAGGCGACGCCCTGGACCTCGCCGCGCAGTTGCTCGGACCTGATCCCGTTCCGTAGGCCGAAGCGCCGGGTGCAGGGTCCCGGAAGACGTTTCCGCGGAAACGTCCGGGGGAAGTCAGCGCGCCTCGAGGAGGGCGCGGATCTCGGCGAGTTCCTGGCGGATCGCGCTCAACTGCCGATCCTTCGCATTCTCTCTCGGCCGGATCACCCACGACACCAGCGTGGCCGTCAGCGTCCCGACCAGAGCCGCGCCGACCGTCATCAGACCGAGGCCGATCACGCGTCCTTCCGGTGTGACCGGGAAGGGGTCCGTCTGCTGGCCGGTCATGACCGTGAAGAAGGACCATCACAGGGCGGCCGGACCCGAGCCGATGTCGCCACCCGCCCCCCGTTCGAGATAGAGGACGGCGATGCTCGATCCCACCACCGTCAGGATCGCGACGGATACGGCGACCAGGGCCGACGACCCTCGCCGCGCGGACCCCTCTCAGGAGTCTCGGAATCCGCAGGATGCGTCCGATCCGGAACGCCCGGAGTTCGACGATCGCGGGCAGACTCGAGAGAAGATCGATCCAGCCCCAGGTGATCAGGTATCGCTTGCGATCTTCGGCACGCGCGAGGGAGATCAGGAAATCCATGAAGAAGACGCCGCAGAAGGCGGTGTCCAGATACAGGAGTATGCGCATGATCTCGGGTGACGCGGTGCGAGATCCCTGATCTCCTCCAGTCATGCTTCCTCCCGGTTTTCCTAGAGGCCGATCGAGCCTTCGAGGCAGAAACGGGGAACGTCGAACGCGTCCACGAGCGGGATCGCCTGCGGACGAATCTCTGCGCAGAGGGCGGTGACCATCTTGCGGATCGCCTTGCTCTTGGGCGGGTCCAGATAGCCTTGCTCGAGGAACCACGCCGCATCCCGCTCAATCGCTCCGAGCGCATAGAGACAGCGCAGCCGCTCGAGCCACTCGGCGACGCCCGAAGTGGGCGTTCGGGCCTCGGCTGCGATCGTCGACCGCAGGATCTCGCGCTCGACGTGGGCGCGGGCGGCGGTCAGAGCGTGATGCTGGCAGGCGGTGAGGGCGTCGAAGGAGGTCATTCCGCTCGCCGTCCGGTGTCGGATCCGCCGGGCGAGCGAGAGCACGAGATCCGAGCAGCGGGCCACGAGGAGCACGTCCTGAAACTCGGGGTCGCGAAGGTGGGCTTCGCTCGTTTTTCGAGAGACGATCGGGTTGCGGTCGGCCACGGCCCGCCGGGCGCGCTCCGCCGCGAAACGCGCCATGCCGAGCGCGCCCAGATCGCCGAACTGCTGGCGGAAGCCGGTGAGCAGATCCTTCGCCACGAGCTGCATGAGGACGGTGTTGTCGCCCTCGAACGTCGTGAACACTTCGGTGTCGGCCTTGAGCGCGGCGAAGCGGTTGTGCGCCAGATAGCCGCGGCCCCCGCACGCCTCCCGGCACGTCTGGATCGTGTCCGACGCGTGCCACGTGGCGTAGGCCTTGAGCCCGGCGGCGATCGCCTCCACGCGCCGGCGGTCCGCGCTGCCCGATGCCCCGGATTCCGCAGATTCCGCAGATTCCGCAGATTCCGCGGCGAGGTGCTGCGCCTGGAGGTCGTGGAGCGCGAAGTTGAGCGCGTACGTGGTGGCGAGGCGGGGGAGCAGGCGCCGCTGGTGGCTGGGATAGTCGAGCAATACTCGCTCCGGCTCCCCCGGCGGACCGAACTGGCGGCGGCGGGCGCCGTAACGGACCGCGATGGCGAGGGCCACCTTGGTCGCGCTCAGCGCGGCGCTCCCCACCGCCACGCGGCCACCCACCAGGGTGCCGAGCATGGTGAAGAACCGTCGGGCGGGGCTGGCGATCGAGCTCCGGTAGACCCCCTCGCCGTCGATGGAGCCGAACCGGTCGAGGAGGTTCTCGCTCGGCACGCGCACCTGATCGAACAGTAGCCGTCCGTTGTCCACGCCGTTCAGGCCCAGCTTCTCGCCGCAGTCTTCGATCGTCACGCCGGGCATCGGTGCCCCGTGCTCGTCGCGGAGGGGGACGAGGATCGCGTGCACCCCCCGCCCTTCGCCGTCCACCTCCAACTGCGCGAACACTGTGGCGAGGCGGCCGTCCCGGGCCGCATTGCCGATGTAGTCCTTGCGCGCCCCCGGGACCGGCGTGTGGACCACAAGCTCGCGCGTGTCGGGCTCGAAGACGGCCGTGGTCTCGATGTCATAGACGTTGGACCCGTGCAGCGTCTCGCTCATCGCGAAACAGCCCGCGAGTTCGAGCGTGCCGACGTCTTTCAGATATTTTCGGTGATGCCGCCGCGAGCCCAGTTGGTAGATGCTGCCGCCGAACAGTCCGAACTGGACGCCGAACTTCGTGAGCAGGCTGAGGTCGAAGAAGGCGAGCGTCTCGAAGGTGGCGACGAAGCCCGCGGGGTCACCGCCGCCCCCGTACTCCGCGGGATAGCCGAGGGCCCCCAGCCCCTCGTCGGCAAGCATGCGGCACCAGGCCGTCACCTGCGTTCGGTAGTCCGACGTGGACAGGCCGATCACATGTCGGAAGCGGCCGTCCGCCAGGAGTTCGCGGACCCGCCGCCGGGTTCCGGGGGCCGCGCCGCCGATGAAGCGCGCCATGGCCTCCTGGTCGAACCTCGTCGGGACGACAGGGAGCGGCGCGATGGGCCGGATCGGGTCGAACAGCGTGGCCACGGCGTCGGCCCCTCCCAGCCCCAGGGCCTCCTCGATGCGCAGGATCGCTTCGCGCTCCTCGCGCGTCGGGTGCTCCCCATCGGCCTCCGCGATCGCGATCCCCAGCTCGGTGAGGGAACGACGGCGCTCGGGCAACACCTCGGCTGCTCGGCGACGAACTGTACTGAGCAGGTGGACGAGACGATCCGCGGGAGGCGGCGCGTCGGGATCCAGCCACTCGGCCAGCGTCCCCTCGGGGAGGCCCGCCACGCGCAGGTGCCGCCGCAGCATGTCGAGTTCTTCGGCCGCGAGTTCGCCGTCCGCCCAGGCGATGTAGAGGAGGGGGTAGAAGGCGAGCGATCCCGGCTCAGCCACGGTCAGAGGCCTTCCGCCTCGAACTCGATCTCCTTGTGGGCCCCGTCGCAGAAGGGCTTGTTCTTCGAGGCTCCGCAGCGGCACAGCGATGGACTCGCGAACCGCGCGGTCCCCTCGTGCCCGGCACCGCTGAGTTCGATCACGCCGTCAAAACGGTACGGACCGTTCGCGTTCGCCCCCACGACGACTGCGGCCCGGTCCTCACCGACATGATCGCTGGCTACGGCGCGCGTCGTGTTGATGGGGCCCGACGCCTCGAACCCGGCGTCCCGGTGCGAGCCGTCGCAGAACGGCTTGTTGCCGGAGTGCCCGCAACGACAGAACCAGACCCGGGACTCCGACCGCGCGTCCTCCTCTCCCGGCACCCGCACCCGCAGCGGGCCCTGCGCCAGAAGGGGCCCGTCGCCCTCGCAGCGGACCGTGCAGACTTCGCCGCTGTCGCCATCGGTGTGTGTCGGCATCGAGATATTCGCCTCCGCGCCTCGGATTCCGGTGCGGAATCGTGATGGCTCGTCGTGGATCATCCTGGATCGACGAAAGGAAACCCCGCGACATCCCCTCTGCAAGGCGCCACAGGACCCCGCGGCGCGCTGGTTGCTACCCCTCTCAACCGCCGGTATCGTACCGGCGACGCTTTACCCGAGCAGGGACCTCATGTCGGGTCTCCTGCTGAATACAAGAGCCCATATCACGCCGAAGGGTAGCTCCCCGAGGCAGGGTGAATAGGCAGGACCAACCCGCAGTTATCCTGCTTGGGTGGCGTCAATGGCCCGACGCCATCTATCCAGGCAAGCCTGACGATGGCCGACCGGTAACACCCCGAAGCCGAATCATTGAACCCGGCCCCCTGCCCACTCGCTCCCGGGACCTGCCGATGGCGACAGATGCTGTCTCGCCGGACTCGAAGATGTGGACGATCCATCACCAGACCGACGCGGTGATGGACCCGTTCGATGAATCCGATCCCCTGAGCTGGATTCTCGGTTTCCCCAATGCCGAGGTCCTGTTCCTGGGCGAGATTCTCGGCAGAAACGCCCTTCTCTGCCGGGATGTGCGCAGGGATCGATTCCGTGAACTCGTCTCTCCGGAAGTATCGAACCGGGATCTCGAGACCCAGGCCCCCGGACCGGGAGAGAGTGCGGTTGTCCTCGAGGCCTTCGACGAGCGGCACGAGCCGCTGGGGCGATTGTGCGCCGCGTTCGCCCGGCAGGCGGGAGCCCTGACCTGGGCGGACCTGCATCTGAGCTTCCCCGGACCGCGAGGTCCCAGGCCGCTCTGGGAGGCGCACGACACTTTCGTGATGCAGATCGATGGCTCGACACGGTGGCGCATCTACGAGGGGGGTCGAGAGGCCCCGACGGGCAACCCGCCCCTGCACCCGGCGGCGTACAGGCCCGGGCCGGTGGCGGCGGAACTCACCCTGTCGGCGGGGGATGCGCTCTATGTTCCGCGCGGGATCATGCACGCCGCGGAAGCTCGGGAGAACGCCGCTCTCCATATCGCGCTGATCTCGCTCCCCTACACATGGTCCCAGTTCCTGCGAGACTGTCTCGAAGACCTGACATCGAAGTCGAGGCGGTGGCGGGACAGCCTCCCCTACGGCTTCCCGCAGCAGGCGGAGATGGACTTCGGCCCGATCCGGGACGAACTGAAGAGCCGGCTCCTGACCCTCCCCTACGAACTCGACTCCGCAGCCATACTGGCCGCGTGGCTGGATGAGGTCGGCGCCGCAGTCCGGCGCGATGATCGGTCGGGAGACGCCTGAGGTCACCGTCCGGGCACGGCGGTCGGTTGGTGGTCGAGGCTCGGCGTGGTACTCTCGGGGCGAACCACAAGCCGATAGAGGAGCATATGAAGAACCCGCCGGATGGCTGGCCGAGAATCGCGCCCGCCGTGTTCTACGACGATGCCGCCGCCGCGATCGACTGGCTGACGCGCGCCTTCGGATTCGACGTGCAGGAGAGAGTCGAGAACGAGCAGGGACAGATCGTGCATTCGCAGCTCGTCATGAACGGCGGCCTCATCATGGTCGGACAGGCGGGCCTGTCACCGGACCGGACATACCTTCGATCTCCCCGGGCCGTCGACGGCGCGAACACGCAGGCACTGGCCGTGTTCGTGGACGACGCCGACGTCCATTGCGAGCAGGCGCGTGAGGCCGGCGCCGAGATCGTGACGGAGCCGGCCACGCAGGACTACGGCGAGGGCTACTGGTCGGAGAGAGGCTACCAGGCCCGGGACCCCGAGGGTCACTACTGGTGGTTCATGCAGCGCCTGTGAGGCCGGCAGGGATCAGGGGACGAGTTCGGTTCGTCTCGGTTTGAGGAGGAAGACGCCCTCGAGCATGCTCGTCACCAGCACGGTCTCGCTCTCGAACCAGGGGAAGGCGGTCCAGGCGCCGTTGAAGCCCGGGGGATCCGCACCGTAGGGCGTGGTGTCGAAGAAGCCCACCTCCCGCAAGTTCTCGGGATCGCTGATATCGACGACGCGGAAGCCGGCCTGATAGTTGGCCTGATACATCCGGTCGCCCTTCACATAGAGGTTGTGGTCCGTCGCGTTGTTGGGTCCGTAGTACTCCGCGACCGCGACCGGGTCGTCGAGGTCCGTGACGTCCCAGACGATCGTCTTCGTGCGGTCCGTCGTGCCGACGAGTTCGTCGAGTTCGTCGTCCAGGTAGAAGTAGCGCCGGTCGTCGCTCAGCCACCCCTGATGGATGTACGCGACGCCGGGGTACGCGGCGGCCGAGATCGGGGTCGGGTTCGACTTGTCCGTCACGTCGACGATCCGGAGCGCGGTCTCGTTCGAGGCGAAGCACAGTTCCCGGCCCTGGTAGTCCATGTCGGGCCCGTCGTAGACGAGACACTGCGCGTCGTGCGTCCGCCCCTGGAAGAGCAGCCCCTCGGTGTCGGTGAAGCAGCCCGCGAACTCGGGCGACAGCGGCTGGCGGATGTCGATCATCACGAGCCCGCCGCCGCAGGTGTGACCGTCCCCGCTCGTGGAGACGGTGAACGCGGTGCCCGCGTCGGTGTCGATGATGAGGTTGTGCGCGCTCCCGATCTCGTCCCAGCGCAGGTCGGGGGTGAACTCGACCGGGGCGTTCGTCACGTCCCTCAGCCGGGTGAGATCGAACACGACGAGGCCGTGGTCCCCCGCCCCGTCGCCGGTGAAGAAGAGGTGGTCCGCGTAGACCTTGAGGTCGCGGGCGCCGCTGCGGTTCGCGGGGATGACGCCGAGGTAGACGGGGTTCACAGCGTCGGTGACGTCGACGATCGCCGCGCCGGCCGAGCGGCCGACGAGCCCGTATTCCCGGCCCGTCTCGGGGTCGGTCCAGCCCCACGCGTCGCTGACCCGTTCGCCGGGTTCGGCCCCGATCGAGGCGAGGGGGAGGTAGGCCTGGAGGTCGACGTCGGCGCAATCGAAGCCGGCGGCCCGGTCGTCCTCGCAGCGGACTTCCGCCGCTGTCACGGCCTCGGGCGGGCTGCCGGCGCGCAGCCAGACCGGCCCGGACCAGTCGCCATCGCCGGTCTCCTCGTAGACGGCGACCAGACCCGCGCTCCCCTCGGCCTCGGGGCTCCCGACGACGGCGAGGCCGGAGCGGAGGGACAGCGCGGCCCCGAAGCCGGCGACGGACTCGGTTCCCTCCGCGGTGAAGGAGCCGGTGCCCCGCCATCCGGACGCCATGTCCGCGCGAGCGAATCCGTCCACGCGGCCGCGGCCGTCCGTGGCTCCCGGGGCGCCGACGAGCAGTTGGAGCCGGGTGGCGGCGAGCGCAGCGCCGAAACGCTGGCCCGCTCCAGACTCGCGCGGCGCCAGCGTCGTGCTCTCGACCCACTCGCCCGTGGCCCGGCGGACGAACGGGATCACCCGGCCGGTGGAGCCGTCGGCGGCAGGCGCGCCGACCGCGAGTTCGTCGTCCGTGACGAAGAGGATAGTGGCCCCCAGACTCGCGCCGCGGCCGAGCCCGGGCGATGCGAGCGTGGCCTGGCGGTTCCAGCTCCCGTCCTCGCCGCGCGCGAAGACGTATACCGTCCCGGACGCTCCCTGGCCCGGCGCCCCCACCGCCGCGATACCGCCACGTACGGCCATCGCCGCCCCGTACCGTGCGGCAGCCTGAAGATCTCCGGCCATCAGCGACGCCGTGGCGCTCCACGCGCCGTCGCCGCCGCGCTCGAACACCTGCACGCCGGTTCGCGCGCCCTGCCCGTTTGGCGCCGCCACGAGCGCCACATCGCCGTCCGCCGCAACGACCCGTGCGGGGGGCCGCAGGATGGCCATGACCCGGCCCATACTCATCTCTTCCGGCGCGGCGGCGGCTTCGGACCGGAGCTCCAGCGCCCCCGACTCCGTCCAGTCTCCCCCCGTTGCGCGTGTGAACCCGTACGCTCCCAGCTTCACCTGCGGGTCCCCGCTCGCCACGAGAAACCCGCCCCTCACCGGCGACATGGTGCGGCCGAACGACTCTCCGAGAAGCGAGCCCGTCGACCACAGTTCCTGTGCCTGCGTCCAGCTGTCCCCGTTCTTCTCGAACACGAGAACCGACGCCGGCCCCCGGCCGAACTCGGGCTTGACCACGAGGATCTGGTCCGCCGCCGGAGCCCAGACCGCCGCTCCAAACCCGTCCTGTGCGGCGGCGGACCCAGCCGAGGCGGCCAGGAAGAGCACGAAGAGTGGGAGCAACAGAGCACGCTTTGTCATTGTTCTTTTCCGTTCAGTGCACGGCGGCGGCAAGGGCAGCGGACAGCTCCCCGAACGCGGCTTCGCTGCGGCCGAGCGCCGCGATGAGTGCGGATCCCACGACGACCCCGTCGGCCATGCCCGCGACCGCAGCCGCCTGGTCCGGCGTCGAGATCCCGAACCCCACGGCCACGGGCAGCTGCACCATCCTCCGGAGCTTGCCGACCTGGTCTTCGAGCGCGGCATCCAGCGCCTTTCGCGCGCCCGTCACGCCGAGCCGGGAGATGTAGTAGAGGAACCCCGAGGCGTGGCCGAGGATCGTCTCGAGCCGCGCCCGCGGCGTCGTCGGCGCCGCGAGGGGAATCAGATCGAGCGAGCCGGCAGCGATCCGACGCTCGAGCGGCGGGTGCGACCCCACGGGGAGGTCGGTGACGAGCAGGCCCGCCGCACCCGCGGCCTCCGCGCGCTCGAGGAAGCGTTCCACCCCCATGCGCAGGATCGGGTTCAGGTAGGAGAAGATGACGACCGGCGGCAGGTCGACCGAGAGTTCGGCGAGTTGGTCGAGCGCGGACTCGACCGTGACCCCCTGCTCCAGCGCGCGCCAGCTCGCGGCCTGGATCGTCGGCCCGTCCGCGAGCGGATCGCTGAACGGGATGCCGAGTTCGATGATGTCCGCGCCGTCCGCCGCCAGCCGCTCGAGTAGACGAGGCGTGTCCGCCGGCCGCGGAAACCCGCTGGACAGAAAGGGGATGAAGGCTTTGCGCCCGTTGAACGCCCCTTCGATCCGGGACGTCAAGAAGCGTCGTCCTCCGTCGTCACGGCCGCCCGGTGCGTCCCCCACTTCTCGAACCACTTCCTGAGGTAGAGCTGCGTGCGCAGGAAGTTGGACGGCTTCGAGCTCGTCCCGTGCCATTCGCCCTGGAATCGTACCATGACCGTCGGCACGCCCTCATAGTGGAGCGCCTGATAGAACTCCTCCGTCTGGCCCATGGGCGTCCGCAGGTCCATCTCCCCCGTCATCAGCATGGTGGGCGTCGTCACGTTCTCCACATAGAAGATCGAGGACCGGTCCATCCACTCGGCCGCGTCCTCCCAGAACGGCTTCTCGAACGTGCGCAGATAGCCGATCGCGTCCGACGTCCCCATGGCGGACATCCAGTTCACGATCGGACAGTTGGCCGACGCCGCGCGGAAGCGGTCGGTGTTGCCGACGATATAGGAGGTGAGGATGCCGCCGCCCGAACATCCATAGACGAAGAGATTGTCCCGGTCGATGTAGCCCCGCCGCAGCATCTCGTCGACGCCGCCCATGAGGTCGGGGAAGTCCGCGCCCGGATAGTCGTGGTTGATCGCGTTCGCGAACCGTGTGCCGTAGCCCGTGCTCCCCCGGGGGTTCGTGTAGAGGACCACATAGTCGTTCGACGCGTGTTCCTGGAAGGCGAAGTTGAACCCGCCGTTGTACATGCCGTGCGGCCCGCCGTGAATGGCGAGGACCAGCGGATATTCGCGCTCCGGATCGAAGTCGGGCGGCTTCACGATCCACCCCTGGATATCGAAGCCGTCCGTCGACTCGTACCAGACTTCCTCCACCTCACCGAGCGTCACGCCGTGCAGCACGTCCGCGTTGACCTCCGTGAGGCGGACCGCGTCGCGAGCGTTCGAGAGAGAGAACCGATACAGGTCGCCGGGCTGATGATCGGTCGAAATCGTGCCCACCGCCGTCCCGTTCTCCGCGAACGAGGAAAGCGAGAACAGTTGGGCCCCCTCCGTCAGTTGCGTGACCCCGCCGTCCACCGAAACGAAGTGGAGTTGACGATACCCCTCCCGGTTCACGTTGAAGTAGAGACCACTCCCGTCCGGCGCCCACTGGAAACCCCCGGACTGGCGGTCATAGTCACCCGAGATCAATCGCGAGCCGGACCCGTCGCGGTTCATGACGTAGATCTTCTGGTTCCGGTACGTGTCCCGGTGTTCGTCCCCCGCGGTGTAGGCGATCAGACGGCCGTCGGGCGAGGGGACGGGTCCCGCGTCGGGGCCGCGCCGGTCCGTGAGCCGCCGGATCTCGCCGGACTCCAGGGAGACGGCGTAGATCTCCGACTCCTGCCAGTTCGAGGGACGGTCCCAGTCGGGAGAGCGGTAGGACGTGAAGTAGATCTCGGTCCCGTCGGGGCTCCAGGCGATGCCCCCGTGGTTCCAGTCTCCGTCCGTGAGCTGGCGGGCGGCGCCGCCATCTGCCGGCACGATGAACACATGCGTCCAGCCCGTGTCCACGTAGCCCTGGCGGTCGCGCTTGTAGCCGGCGCGCTCGACGATCTTGGGGCCTTCCGTCCAGGTGGCCCCGTCGGGACGGGAGGGAAGGTCCACGCCCGCGAAGTCCGCCCGGTGGTCCACGCGGCTCGTGAACGCGATCCACCTCCCGTCCGGAGACCAGCGGGGCGACGACGGCCCGTTCTCGAGGCGTGTGATCTGGCTCGTGAGGCCCTCGTCGTCCATCCAGCGCACGAAGATCTGCGACCCCGAGGGCTCCCCCGCCGCCGTATACAGGATGCGGGTTCCGTCGGGGGACCAGCGCGCGCCGCCCCCGTCGATGAGCGCCCGCTTGCGGCCCCCGTCGGCGTCCATGATCCGCAGGGAGGACTCCCGCCGGTCATTGATCCTGTCCACCCAGCCGAGCGTGTACACGACCTGCGACCCGTCGGGCGAAATCCGGGGATCGGAGACGGATTCCATGTCCATGTAGATGTCGAGCGACAGCCGCCGGGTCTGGGCCTCGGCGTCGGCAGCCAACCCTCCGGCGAAGAGGGCCGCCAGGAGGGCGGCGCATCCAAGTCTCGTCTTCATCCTTCACTCCTTCAGCTTCGCGCAGCCCGCAGCCGCGCAATGGTGGGCGCTCAGCGCGCAGCCGCCGGACCATCGGCGTCCATGCCATGGCGGCAAGACAGGATTATCGGAGATCCGCGAAGGGGTGGCCAGACGGGCAGGATCTTGCCGCGGACCGGCTGCTAGCTCCGCCTGTAGACGGTCCCTCGATGAGCGACGCGTACGACGAGTACCACCAGCGCATCGTCAAGCACCTCGTACACCACCCGGTAATCGCCGACCCGGACGCGCCGAAGGCCGCGGAGGCCTCCTTTCAGGGAACTGCCCGGAGTATGTCACCCCTGACCTCATCCCAGTCCAGGACGGGATCGCTGGGATCGCGAAGTCGTTCCAGCGCGACCGTCAGATCATCGAAGTCTTCCGGATATCGCTCCAGAGCGTGGCGAACGACATCGGCCCGGCTTCGCCTCAAGGCGGCCGCCGCCGCATCCAGGGCTTCAACCATCGCAGGGGGCACGCGGGCGGTGATCTGATCCATTATCGAGTGTCTCCGACATTCATGTTGGGCCTGCTATGGGTCGATGCGACGGTAGCGCTCGAAGAGTTGCAGCTGCCGCGAGGTCGTGTCGACCTGCCGGCCGTCGATGAAGACGGTCTCGGCGTAGCCGACGAAGTCGAGCGGGTCGTCGGACCAGATCACGACGTTGGCCCGTTTGCCGGGCTCGAGACTTCCGACCGCGTCGTCGATCCCGAACGCGCGGGCCGGCGCCAGAGTGATGGCCTCCAGCGCATCGTCCCAGTCCATCCCGTACCGGACCGCGTTTCCGGCCTCGTGCGTGACCTGACCCACGCGGTGCGAGCTTTGCGTGGTGAGGATCACGTCGACGCCGGCCGCCGAGAGCAGGCCCGGATTCTCGTATCGGGTGGAGAGCCGGTCGAACTGCGTGGGCAGATTCGCGAGCGCCCGGACCATCACGGGCACCCCGGCCGCGGCAAGGCGCTCCGCCAGCAGCCATGCCTCCTCCCCACCGTCGATGACCATGCGAAAGCCGTATTCGGCCTGGATTTCGAGCGCCATTTCGATGTCGGTCGCACCGCTGGCCCGTACGATCAGGGGGATCTCGCCGGCGAGCACCGCGGCGACCGCCGCCTGGCCCGGCTCGCCTGCGTCCTCCTCCACGTCGTCCACCTCGTCCCGGGCGTCCTCGAGCGCTTCGCGAAGCTCCATGACCGCACCGGCCCGGCTCCCCCCGGCGGCCGCCCCGGGGCCGGGGCCGAGCGACGCGTAGAGCGCCACCGGATCGCGGAACAGCACCTCGGCGCGCGTGGCGCCGAGGGTCGTGAGCGCCGCGCCCTGCCCGGAGAGGACGCCGCCCGTGGGCGACGTGATCGCGCCGGTGACGCCGTCGGCCCGGGCGATCGCAAACAGCATCGATCGCGGGTCGAGCCCGTCGCTGACCCGGAACGCACTCCGGTTCGCGCCCCGGTCGAGACTCCCGTGCCGCGTGGACGCCACGGCGCCCACCTCGACGAGGCCCAGCTGCGTGCCGGCTTCGATGAGACCCGGCGTGACCACCTTGCCGGTCGCATCGACGATGGCCGCGTCTCCGACGGGCACCTCCGCGGCCGGCCCGACGGCGACGATGCGGCCGTCCTCCATGAGGACGACGCCGTTCTCGATCGGCGGCCCCGCGACGGGGTGCACGGTCCCGCCGGTGATCGCGATGGTCTGGGCGGCGGCGCCGGCCACGCCGGCCGCGCCCGCGAAGAGCGCCGAGAGTCCGAGCGCAATGCAGGCCCCGCGCCGGGTCGAGGTCATCGGCCGCCTCCCTTCTTCACCAGCCCGAGTTCGAAGTCGCTCACCCGCTGGTAGTCGGAGTCCTTCCGGTCCCAGCGCCGCGCGCCGTCGATCCACACCTGATCTGGAACGGAGTAGACCGAGAACGGGTCGCCGGACCAGAGCACGAGGTCGGCGTGCTTCCCGACCTCCAGCGTCCCCACACGGTCGTCGATCCCGAGGGCCCAGGCGGGGTTGGCCGTGACCCAGCGCAGCGCCTCGTCGCGCGAAATGTCCATCCCCCGTCGCCGGCCCGCCCACATCGACTTGGCGGCCTCGTGGTTCATGTACTGCGCGCGCATGTCGTCGTCGGAATGAACGATCGCGCGGGCGCCCGAAGCGGAGACGAGGGCGACGTTCTCCGGGATCCCGTCGATCGCCTCCATCTTGAATCCCCAGTTCTCCGACCACATGGAGGCGGAGGTCCCGCTCTCGGCCAGGAGATCGCGGATCTTGTAGGCCTCGACCGCGTGGTGGAATGACCGCACCTGGAAGCCGAACTCGCGTGCCACCTGGAGGTTGGTGGCCATCTCGTCCGCCGTGTAGCAGTGCCACTGCACGAGGATGTTGCCCCTCAGCACCTCGGCGAGCGTCTCCAGGCCCAGGTCGCGGTCCGGCGGCCCACCCCGGGGATCGGCCAGCCACGCGTCCCACTCGTCGCGGTACTTCGCCCCGGCGATGAACGCCTCACGGTAGCCGAAGACGTTGCCCATCTTCGTGGTGGGGAACTCGTCGCCGCGCTTCGGATTCTCGCCGCAGGCCAGTTTGACCGTGCGGGGCGCGTCGGGGAACAGCATCTCCTGGGGCGTGCGGGCGGGCACGGGCTTGACCGTCACCCCGCGCCCTTCGATGAGGTCGCCGGAGCCGGGCAACAGTTGCAGCGTCGTCGTCCCGCCCGCGAGGACGCGCACGAACCCGGGACCCTGCGGCCAGATCGAATGTTCGATCCAGACGCCGGGCGTGGTCATGCCGGTCTCGTTGTTGTCGAAGCTCGTCGGAACCTCGGGCGTCGCCGACACGCCGAGGTGAGAGTGCGAGTCGATGAGACCCGGCGTCACGAAGCGCCCGGCTCCGTCGAGGATCACCGCATCCGCCGGCGCCTCGACGTCGCGGCCGATCTGTACGATGACCCCGTCTTCGAACAGGATGCTGCCGACGTATTCCTCGCCGGCCGCGGTCATCAGCGTCGCGCCCCGGATCAGGGTCGGCGGATGCCCGGGGGCGGCGTAGGTCGAGCGCCACGCGCCGTTGGGGACGCCGTGGCGAAGGTCGGCCAGCTCCGCCGCAGTGGGTTGCTGCGCGTCTGCCGATCGGGCCGGCGCGGACCCGGCCAGCCCGGCGGCCGTGGCGGTCGCGAGGAGCAACCGTGCAATCGTGTCATGCATGTGACCCCCTCGATCGTGGTTCCCGCGGGGACCGCGGCGACCGAAAGAATCCGTCGGGCCGGCGCCGGGCCGCAAGTCGGCGGGGTCTCCTACAGAATCGTGGCGCCGAGAGCGGAGGCGACGAGACCCACGCCGAGCTGGGCGGTCTGGTTGCGGTCGTCGAGGACCGGGTTGAGTTCGACGAGTTCCAGGCTGACGAGCCGCCCGGAGCGCGACGCCTTCTCGCACACGAGGTGCCCTTCCCGGTAGGTCAGCCCCCCGCGCACGGGCGTGCCCACGCCGGGAGCGATGCGCGGATCGAGCGCGTCGAGGTCGAACGAGAGGTGGAACCCGGCGGTCCCCGCGTTGGCGCGCTCCAGCGCCTCGTCCATGCACGGCGCCGCGCCGCGTTCGTCGATCTCGGACATCGTGAACACGCGGATGCCGAGTTCGCGGATCAGGCGCTTCTCGCCGGCGTCCAGGGACCGCGCGCCCAGGACGCTCACGTTCCGGGGGCGGACGCTGGCCATCCCGCGGGTGAGCCGCGACTCCCCGTGCCCCAGCAGCACCGCGAGGGACATCCCGTGGATGTTGCCGCTGGGCGACGTGTGGGGCCGGTTCATGTCGGCGTGGGCGTCGACCCAGATGACGCCGATGGACGCCTCCTGCGGCCGATAGTGGTCCGCTACGGCCGCGACCGATCCGATCGAAAGCGAGTGATCCCCGCCGAGCACGAGCGGGGTGCAGCCCCGATCCAGACCCTGGCCCACGAGGGCGTGCGTGCCCTCGGCGACATGGGCGACCTCATCCAGAAAACGCAGTTCGCTCTCGCCCGCCGCGGTCGTTTCGAGTCCTCCGGCCGTCAGCGTGCCGAGCTCGGTGACGGAGTGGCCCATGGCCTCGATCTCCCGGCTGATTCCCGCGATACGCAGCGCGGAGGGGCCCATGTCCACGCCCCGCCGGCCGGCGCCGAGGTCGATGGAAACGGAGATCAGCGCGATGTCCCGATGGTTGCCCAAGGATCGTTCCTCTTTTGTTGGTCGCGAGTGCCAGCCGACACTACTATTCGGGGTTCAAACCGCAACCTCCGGAACGGAGTCGCCGTATGTTCTCCTTCCCTCGTCGCCCCTGGGCAGCCGCTCTGCTCCTGCTCATCCCCCTGTCCGCGCTCCCGGCGCAGGGCCAGGAAGAGGAGAAGAAGGATCCCGACCGGGGCCTTCCCCTGGAACCGGCCCGCTGGGCGCGCTTCACCACGAGCGAGGGGACCTGGATCTCCCTCGACGTGAGTCCCGACGGTCAGACGATCGTCTTCGACCTCCTGGGCGACCTCTATCGGATGCCCATCACCGGAGGCGAGGCGACGCGGCTCACGAGCGGTCTGCCGCACGACATGCAGCCGCGCTTCAGCCCGGACGGGTCGCGGATCGTGTACGTCTCGGACCGGAGCGGCGACGAGAACGTGTGGCTCATCGACGCGGAGGGGGGCGAGCCGACCCAGCTCAGCAAGGGGATCGGGAGCGTCTTCCTGTCGCCGGAGTGGATGCCCGACGGCAAGTACGTCGTCGTCTCGCGCTCGCGGGCCTTCTTCGGTCTGGAGAAGCTCTGGCTCTATCACATGGACGGCGGGACCGGCCTCGAGATGGTGGGTGGAGGCGGGGGTCAGCGCATGCTGGGCGCCGCGGTGGACGCCGAGGGACGCTACATCTGGTACGCGGAGCGCTTCGGCACCTGGCAGTACAACGCGATCTTCCCGCAGTACCAGCTCTGGGTCTACGACCGCCGAACCGGGACGCGCACACCGATGACGAGCCGCTACGGCTCCGCGTTCCGCCCCGCGCTCTCACCCGACGGCGAGCTGCTCGCCTACGCCACGCGCGAGGACGCCGACACGGGAATCCGGCTCCGCGAACTGGATTCGGGAGAGGAACGCTGGCTCGCCTACCCGGTGCAGCGCGACGACCAGGAGTCGACGGCCTCGATGGACGTGCTGCCGGGCTATTCCTTCACGCCGGACTCCGAGGCGCTCGTCATCTCGTACGGGGGCGGGATCTGGCGCGTCCCGATCGACGGCGGCGAGGCGACCGCGATTCCGTTCACGGTCGAGGCGGAGGTCGCCGTCGGCCCCGAGGTGGATTTCGAGTATCCGATCGAGGACACGCCGACCTTCGTCGTGAAACAGATCCGGAACACGCGGCCGTCGCCCGACGGACCGCGGATCGCCTTCACCGCGCTGGACCGGCTATATGTCGCCGACCTGCCCGACGGGGAGCCCCGCCGCCTCACGGAGGACGAGGTGGGGGAGTATCACCCGGTGTGGTCTCCCGACGGACGCTCCGTGGCGTACGTGACGTGGGATGACGACACGGGCGAAGGCCACATCCGGCGCGTGTCCGCAGACGGGGGCTCGAGCACGAACCTCACCCGGACCCCCGCCTACTACCAGCAGCTCGCCTGGTCCCCCGACGGCGGGCGCATCGTGGCGATCCGCTCGTCGCGACGGAACGTGCAGGAGGCCATCGATCCCTTCATCGGATTCGGCCTGGACTCCGAGTTGGTCTGGGTTCCGGCGAGTGGAGGGGAGCTGACCAGGATCGGGCCGACGGGCGGACGCAGGCAGCCGCACTTCACGTCGGACCCGGACCGCATCTACTACTACGGAACGGCGCGGGCCGACGCCGTGCCGGGTTCGCCGAACCCGCCCACCGTAACGACCGCTCTCTCCTCCGCCCGCTGGGACGACACCGACAGGCGGCGCCACCTGCAGGTCACCGCCCGGGCCAACCTCGACGCGGGCGGCGTCCCGCCGGGGTACGAGCGCTCCCCGCAGTCGGACCTCCCGATGCCGCGGACGTTCGACGACGACCAGCCCCGCGAACTCATCATCCGGCTCGGCGCCGGGTCGGTCGTCATGGCGCCGCAGGGTGACCTCGCGCTGGCGCACGTGGGCGATGACCTGTACGCGGTCACGGTGCCGGACCTTGGCGCCACGCTGCCGAGAATCGATGTCGCCAAGCCGGACTCGGCGGGCGTGCCCGTGTGGAAGCTCAACGAACTCGGGGCCGAGTTCCCCGTGTGGGGCGCGGACGGACGGACGGTCCACTGGTCGCTGGGCAACGCCCTCTTCTCCTACGACCTCGACGCCGCGGCCGGCGACACGGCCTACGCGCCGGCGGAGCAGCGGATCGAGGTCTCGGCGGAACGCGATATCCCGCGGGGCACCGTCGTCCTGCGCGGCGGACGGGCGATCACCATGAACGGCGACGAGATCATCGACAACGCCGACATCGTGGTCACCGACAACCGCATCGCCTCGGTCACCTCGGGGCCGGGGGCGGTGCCCGAGGGCGCGCAGGTCATCGACATCAGCGGCAAGACGGTCGTGCCCGGGTTCGTGGACACGCACTCGCACATGTGGAACCTGTGGGACTTCCACTGGGCGCGCCCCTGGATCTACCAGGCGAACCTGGCCTACGGGGTCACGACGACGCGCGATCCGCAGACGGCCACCACGGACGTCCTCTCCTACGAGGACATGGTGCGGGCGGGAAGAATGGCCGGGCCGCGCGTCTATCACACCGGCCCCGGTGTGTTCCAGTTCGACTTCATCCGCAGCTACGAGCACGCGCTCGATGTACTGCGCAAGTACAGCCAGTACTACGACACGAAGACGTTCAAGATGTACATGTCGGGCAACCGGCGGCAGCGTCAGTGGCTGATCATGGCGGCGCGCGAACTCGGGCTCATGCCCACGACGGAGGGTGGCCTGGAATATCGCCTGAATATGACGCACGCCATGGACGGCTATCCGGGGATCGAGCACTCGATGCCGATCGTTCCGGCCTATCAGGACGTTGTGGAGCTGTTCACGACCTCGGGCACCGTGAACTCCCCCACGCTTCTGGTCTCGTACGGGGGACCGTGGGGGGAGAACTACTTCTACACGCACGAGGACGTCTTCGGCGACGAGAAGCTGACCCACTTCACGCCGAAGCGGGAGCTCGACTTCAAGGCCCGGCGCCTGCAGACCACGGGGCCGGGACCGGGCGGCTGGTTCGCCGAGGAGGAATACGCGTTCCCGAAGCACTCGGCGTGGCTGGCACAGCTCGTCGAGAACGGCGGCAACACCGGCGTCGGCAGCCACGGACAGTTGCAGGGCCTCGGCTACCACTGGGAGCTGTGGGCGCTGCAGAGCGGCGGCATGGACGAGCACGACGCGCTGCGCGCCGCGACGCTCATGGGGGCGGACGCGATCGGCCTCAGCGGCGACCTGGGTTCCATCGAGGCCGGCAAGCTCGCGGATCTCGTGATCCTCGACGCCGATCCCCTCGAAGACATCCGAAACACGAACACCATCGACAAGGTGATGATGAACGGGCGACTCTACGACGGCGATACGCTCGACGAGCTGTGGCCCCGGCAAAGACCCGCGCCGGACGAACCCTGGAGGAACACGGCGCCCATTGTGAATACCGTGCGTGCGGGGCTCGGGGGAGGTGACCGATGAGGCGGCGGGCGAGGCTGACGAGGACCGCGGCGGCGGCGGCGCTGGGCGCGCTGATCGCTCCGGTGGCCGCGGCGGAGGCTGCGGCCCAGATGACGGTCGGCCCCGGCGGCCCCGGAAGGCCCGACCCACTCCCCCTGAGGGGTGCCCGCACGGCCAGTTTCACGGCCACGGAGGGCACCTGGATCTCGCTCGATGTCAGTCCCGACGGGACGATGATCGTGTTCGATCTCCTGGGCGACCTCTACACCATGCCGATCGAGGGCGGGGAGGCTTCGCCGCTCCTGACCGGCATGGCCTACGAGACGCAGCCCCGCTTCAGCCCGGACGGCGAGACGGTGGCCTTCATCTCCGACCGCAACGGGGGCGACGCGCTGTGGACCATGCGTCTCGACCGGACGGACACGACGCGGGTGGCCGGGGGCGGGCCGAGCCTCTTCCTGTCGCCGGAGTGGGCCCCGGACGGGGAGTTCATCGTGGCCAGCCGCGCGAGCGGGCTGGGCGGGGTCGCGCAGCTCGCCATGTACCACGCCGAGCGCGGCTCTCCGCTGTCGCTGCCGGGATCCATCTTCCTCAAGCGGATCGGGGCGGCGTTCAGCCCGGATGGCCGCTACATCTGGTACGCGGGCGGCTTCGGCGACTGGCAGTACAACGCGGCCCTGCCCCGCTACCAGCTCTATCGGTACGATCGCGAGCTGGGGGCCACCACGACGATGACGAACCGGTACGGGTCGGCGTTCCGTCCGGCGATCTCGCCCGATGGCCGCTGGCTGGTGTACGGGACGCGCTACAACGCGGACACGGGACTCCGAAAGCGCGACCTCGAGACGGGCGAGGAGACGTGGCTCGCCTACCCCGTGCAGCGAGACGAGCAGGAGTCGCGGGCGCCGCTCGACCTGTTGCCCGGCTATGCCTTCCTCCCGGACGGTTCGGCGATCATCGCCTCGTACGGCGGCAGGATCTGGAAGGTCCCCATGGACGGGGGCGAGGCCGCCGAGATTCCGTTCGAGGCCGAGGTCGAACTCAGCGTCGGTCCGGAGGTGAAGTTCGAGTATCAGATCGACACCATTGCGATGGTCACGGCGAGCCAGATCCGCAGCCCCGTCGTCGCGCCCGGCAACGGCCAGGTGGTCTTCACCGCCTTCGACCGCCTCTGGGTCCGCGACCTGCCCGAGGGTGAGGCGCGCCGGCTGACCGATGGCGACGCGGGTGAGTTCCATCCCCAGTGGTCGCCGGACGGCCGGTGGATCGCCTACACCACGTGGGACGACACCGAGGGCGGCCACATCATGAAGGTGCCGGCGGCCGGCGGTGAACCTGTCCAGCTGACGGCCACGACGGCCCTTTACTACAACGTGGCGTGGTCGCCGGATGGCCAGCGCATCGTCGCTTCGCGCGGAGCCGCTCGTCAGCTCAAGGAAGCGTCCGGCGCCTTCTTCGGCCCCATCGGCGGTGAGTTCGTCTGGGTGCCGTCGGCCGGCACGGCGCCGGCGGACGCGGAGGTGATTTCGCCCACCGGGCTCCGCGACGTGCCGCACTTCGCCGCGGACGATCCCGACCGCATCTACGCCTACAGCCCGATCGAGGGCCTGGTGTCCTTCCGCTGGGACGGCACCGACGTGAAGCGCCACCTGATCGTGCGCGGACGCCAGGGGATCGCCGGGATCGGCGACCCCCACCCCAACGAGTGGGAGTTCCTCCCCCGGCGCGTCTTCCCGTGGCGGCAGGGGCCCGACCCGACGGATCCCGATCCCCCGGCGGAGCCGGGCGGACCGGCCCCCGCGGGACTGGTGATGCTCTCTCCGGAGGGAGACCGGGCCTTCGTGCAGTTCGGCCGGGATCTCTTCGTCGTGGATCTGGCCGAGGTGGGGACCCAGCCCCCCGAGATCACGCTGTTCCGGCTGGACGACGCCCCGGTGCCCGTCCGGAAGCTCACGGATGTCGGCGGCGAGTTCCCCTCGTGGGCGCCCGATGGCGGCGCCCTGCACTGGGCCATGGGGAACGTCCTCTTCAGCTACGACCTCGACCATATCGAGGCCGAGGAAGCGGAGGAGGAAGAAACGGCGCACGCGCGGGCACTCCTCCGCGCGAAGGCGATGGCGATCACGGACACGCTCGAGGAGAAGCGGGCCGAGGCGGACAGCCTCGAGAAGGCCGACGAGGATCTCCCGGAGGAGCTGGAGGCCGAGATCAACCGGCTCGCGGCGGATTCCGTGATGGTCGTTGCGGACTCTCTGCTCGCGCGCGCGGACTCGATCCGGCGGGCGGCGGAGGAGGTCGCAGAGAAATCCAACGCGGTACGCGCGGGCGACGACGCGGTCCTGGCCGACACGACGGACACGTACGAGGCCGTCGAACGCAGGATCGAGGCCCAGCTTCCGCGAGACATCCCTCGCGGCACGGTCGCGCTGCGGGGCGGACGGATCATCACGATGACCTATGTGCCCGACGCGCCCGCTGATACCACCGGCGCCGCCCCTGACACCACCGGGGTGCCCGCCGACACCACGGGTGCGCCCAGCGACAGTACGGACGCACCCGACGACAGCCCCCGCGTGCGTGAACCGCGCGTGATCGAGAACGGCGTCGTGCTCGTGACGGACAACCGGATTGTCGCGGTGGGGCCCGCCGACTCGGTCGAGGTCCCGGACAGTGCCACGGTGATCGACGTCAGCGGAAAGACGCTCGTGCCGGGCTACATCGACACCCACTATCACGCGCAGTGGCTCGTTCCCGAAGTCCATCCGGAGGAGGTGTGGCAGTACCTCGCGACCCTCTCCTACGGGGTCACGACGACGCGTGATCCACAGACGGCTTCCACCGACATCCTCAGCTACACCGACCGGGTGCGGACGGGCGGCATGACCGGACCCCGCATCTATTCGACGGGCCCCGGGGTGTTCGCGGGCGAGAACATCCGCGACGCGGACCACGCCAGGACGATTCTGCGGCGCTACGCGGAGTACTTCGATACCAAGACGCTGAAGATGTACATGACGGGGAACCGCCAGCAGCGTCAGTGGATCATTCAGGCGGCGCGCGACCTCGAACTCATGCCGACGACCGAGGGCGGACTCGACTTCAAGCTCGACATCACCCACGCGATCGACGGATATCCCGGCATCGAACACAACCTGCCCATCGCGCCTATCTATTCGGATGTGGTGGAACTCTTCAAGACCTCACAGACGACGAACAGTCCGACGTTGCTCGTCTCGTACGGCGGCCCCTTCGGCGAGAACTACTTCTACGCCCATGAAGACGTACTGGGTGACGAGAAGCTCGCGACGTTCGTGCCCAAGGCGAATATCGACGCGAGGGCGAGGCGACGCGGACCCGGCGCGGGCGGGAGCCCCGGACAGGCCGGCTGGTTCCTGGAAGAGGAGTACGTCTTCCCGCGCCACGGCGAGTTCGTGAAGAAGATGCTCGAGGGTGATGCCCGCATGGGAGTGGGCAGCCACGGGCAGATCCAGGGCGTGGGATACCACTGGGAGATGTGGGCGATGGGCTCCGGGGGCGCGTCGAACTACGACATCCTCAGGGCCGCGACGATCCTGGGCGCCGAAGCGATCGGGTTCGGAAAGCAGCTCGGGAGTATCGAGGAGGGCAAGTTCGCCGACCTCGTGATCCTGAACACCAACCCGCTCGACGACCTGCGCAGCACGGTCGACATCCACTATGTGATGAAGGACGGGCGACTGTTCGACGGGACGACGCTCGACGAGATCCATCCCGAGGCGCGCACACTCGAGCGGCAGCGCCCCGCCGAGGAGAACGCGGCGGGCGCCGCCGCCGGGATCCGGAGGAGGTAAGTCCGCTAGCAGAGGCCGGGATCAGCGCATCAGGCACGGGGTCGCGTTCGCGATGGCCCAGGGGTGGATGATGCGCAGGGCGAGGCCGCCCGCACCGTCGTCCTGCCATTGGACCTGGAGACCCGTGAGGGCGCGCTGCGCACCGGCCTTCGGGTCCTCGAGCGGGTAGACGCCGAACGGGCCGAGCACGCTCTGGGTCATGGCCGTAAACAGGAAGTCGCGGATCGCGGTGCGGTCCGCGTCTCCCGTGGCGGATATCGCCTGGTCGATCCCCTCGGCCAGGAGTTCCACCGCCCCGAAGCCCGCGGCCGGATGGTAGCCGGGTGTCGTTCCGTGCGCCGCCTCATAGCGCTGGACCATCGTCTCGCTGTCCGAGATGAAACCCGACGTGCGGATCGTCGGGTCCCAGGGTGCGTTGCCCGCGACGCAGCGCCCCGCTTCGCCCACCGCGTCGATGAAGTCGGGTTCCGCGGGGCCGAGGAGAAGGCTCATCAGGCGCGGCTGGTAGCCCACGGCAGCCGCGGCCCTGGCGAATTCCATCGCGTCGGTGGCGTATCTCCCGCCGATGAATAGAGTCGCGCCCGCATCGCGGGCCGCGGCCACGACCGCCTCGTGGTCCGCCGCCCCGACCGCGTAGGACTCGTCCATGACGATGTCGAGCCCGTGCGCCCGGGCCACTTCGCGCACGCCGTCCGCCACCGCCGCCGGGAACGAGGTGTCCTCGTGGACCAGGGCGACGGCGCGAGCCCCCACCAGGGCGGCCACTTCCACGGAGCCCTTCAGATAGCTGGGGGCTGGGTTCAGCAGCTGGGCGCTCCACTGCCTCTGCCGTCCCGTCCACAGCTCGGGCGCCGCCGCCGGCGCCACCAGCGGGATGCCGGCGGCCTCGGTCACGGCCAGCACGGCCTCGGTGATCGGGCTGCTATATGGGCCCAGCAGGACGTCGATCGTATCCGAGGCGATGAACTCCGCGTACAGGCGGGCGCTCGTCTCCGCGTCGCTCCCATCGTCCCGCAGCACGAGCTGCAGCGGCCGGTCGCGGATGCCCCCCTTCTCGTTGATCATCTCCACCGCAAGGCGGTATCCGCGCGCGACTGCGCTTCCCAGTTCGCCGTGGCGTCCGCTCTGGGCCACGGCCGCCGCCAGCGTGATCGGTCCCCCCTCCGGCTCCGGCGCGGCCGGGTCATCGACGCAGCCGGCCGCCACCAGCGCCAGAAGGCCCAGGCCGACCAGATATCCGTGTTTCATGGAATCGTTGCTCCAACCTTGAAGGTTCGCCTCTTCCGCGACCGCTGCGAACTTGCGACGCGACACTTCTAGCGCAACTCCACCTCATCGCCGCTCAGGGTGCGGATCCCTGCCAGCAGCGCGGGCTCCGGTCCCTCGTCCACCTCGAGGGCCAGAGACAGCGCGGCCAGCGTGGAACGTACCGCGGCAGGGTCCGGATGTTCGGCTCGGAAGGAGAGCAGCTGCCCGCCCGCCGGCGTGGCGCGGGCCGGGTGCGGGGTTGTTCCCCAGTCGATGAAGAACGGCACGAGGCCATCGTGAAGGAAGGCGGTCAGGGCCGTGACTTCCCACCGAAGTTCACTCCCGTCGGGCCGAAGCCGCGAACCGGGCCGCACCGGCCCGAGGGGTACGCCCCGATCCGAAGCCTGTGCGGCGAGCGCGGCGAGGTTGGTCGCCCGGGCCGCCCATGTGATGAGCCTGGGTTCCTCGAGTTCCGCGATCCCGAACGGGGGCGGTTCGCCTCCGGATGGAGCTTCAGGGTCCGGGCCCAGAATCTCCAGATAGATGTCGCTGCCGAGCGACAGGAGGTAGTTCGCGGTGCCCAGGTTCGCGTGCCGGCCGCCAAACACGGCCTCGACACCGAGACGGTCGGCCACCCACGCCACGCCGTCGCGCAGGTCGGCGGTTCCCAGCAGTAGATGGTCCAGGTTGGGTGGCACACTTCCGGGAGCCGCCGGGGGGAGGGTAGCCAACGTCGTCAGCCTCTCTTGTCTTCGAGTTGTACGCCGAGCCCGTCGGCGATCCGATTCACGAACGCGTAGTAGGCCGTGACCGCGCAGATGTCGTGGATGGCACGATCGTCGAAACCATGCGTTCTCAGAGCCTCGACATCCGTTTCGGCGATCTCGCCGGGGGTGCGCGTCAGCCGCACAACATAGTCCAGCATCGCCCGGTCGGTCTCGTCCAGCTCCGCGGTGGCATGGTCCTCGGCCAGCGCGGCGACGAGCCGCTCGTTCTCCTCATCGGAGCGACCGGTGACTGCGAGCAGGCGACGGAGACCCTCCCCGTGATGGACGATTCAGTAGTGGCAGTCGTTGAGGCCCGATACCGTGACCGCGATCATCTCGCGCTGAGTGCGGGACAGCGGTCCTGCCCCGTACATGAGTTCACGGTAGAGATCGTAGTGGAGGGGGATGGTGCGACTATGGACTCCGTGAACGCGGATGATGTTGTCGTCATCCGCGACACGGTCCTGTTCGGGGATCTCCGACGGATCCGGAACGTCGATGAAGGCCACGGTCAACTCCCGCCCTGGTCGAGGATGCGGGCGACTTCCTCCACGTCCTTGTCGCCCCGTCCGCTGAGGCAGATGACGACGTTTCGTCCGGCCCAGCTCGCGGCCTCGCGCCGCAGGCCCGCCAGCGCGTGCGCGCTCTCGAGCGCCGGGATCAGACCCTCGAGCCGGCAGAGATCCTGGAATGCGGCCAGGGCCTCGTCGTCGGTCACCGACTCGTAGCGCACCTGACCTGTCTCCTTGAGCCAGGCGTGCTCGGGACCCACGCCGGGATAGTCGAGACCGGCCGAGACGGAGTGGGCGGGAATGACCTGTCCGTCGTCATCCTGGAGGAGGTAGCTGTAGTTGCCGTGAAGCACACCCGGCTCGCCGGCCGTGAGCGAAGCCGAGTGCCGCCCCGTGTCGAGGCCGTGGCCCGCCGCCTCCACCCCGACGAGCGCGACGCGCTTCCCTTCCGCGCGCTCCCGGTTGCCCTCGAGGAAGGGCGTGAAGATGCCGATCGCGTTCGAACCGCCCCCGACGCAGGCGAAGACGGCGTCGGGCCGCACCCCACGCTCGGCGAGCTGCCCGGCCGTCTCATCACCGATAATGCGCTGAAAATCGCGCACGAGAGCCGGATAGGGGGCCGGGCCGACGACGGAGCCAATGATGTAGTGGGTCGTGTCCACGTTCGTAACCCAGTCGCGGATCGCCTCGTTCGTCGCGTCCTTGAGCGTCCGGCTTCCGCTCGAGACGGGGATCACTTCGGCGCCGAGCAGTTCCATTCGCTCGACGTTGAGCGCCTGCCGGCGCATGTCCTCTTCGCCCATATAGACGGCACAGTCGAAGTCGAGTACGGCGCAGGCGGTCGCGGTCGCCACGCCGTGCTGACCCGCGCCGGTCTCCGCGATGATGCGGGCCTTGTTCATCCGCGTCGCGAGCAGCGCCTGGCCCATCGTGTTGTTGATCTTGTGGGCGCCGGTGTGGTTGAGGTCCTCGCGCTTGAGCCACAACTCGAGGCCGAGGTCCTCGCCGAGGCGGGACGCGCGGTAGAGGGGCGTGGGCCGGCCCACATAGTCCGCGAGGCTGGCTTCGAGGGCTTCCCGGAACGAGGGATCGCCGCGGGCGTCGGCCCAGGCCGCAGTCAACTCGTCCAGGGCCGGGATCAGCGTTTCGGGCACGAACTGCCCACCGAAGTCGCCGAACCAGCCGGTCCTCATGTCGCTCATTCGGCGGCCACGGGTTCCCGGACGGTCGCCAGGAACTCGAGGATCTTGTCGAGAGACTTCTCTCCCGGGGCTCGCTCGACACCCGAGGAGACGTCGACGATGTCGGGGCGTCCTTGATGGATCGCCCGCCGCACGTTGTCCGAGTTCAGTCCGCCGGCGAGTACGAGCGCGCACTCGTCCCGGTCCAGTCCCGCCAGCCACTCGTGCGGGAACGAGGCGCCGGTTCCACCGGGCCCGTGCGCCGAGAAGCCCTCGACGAGGATCGCGTCGGCCGCGTCCGCGTACGTTTTCCACTGCTGGAGCAACATGTCGGACGAGGCGGGCCGGATCGCCTTCCACACGCCCAGGCCTTCCGCCCGAAGGGTTTCGCAGGCTTCGGGCGGTTCCGTGCCGTGGAGCTGAGCGATGTGAAAGCCCGCGGTGTCCCGCCGGCGCAGGATGTCCGCCGGGCTCGCGTCCAGGAACACGCCCACCGCGCGCGCCCCGTCTTCCAGTGCTCCCACGACCGCCCCGGCCTGTTCGGCCGTTACCTCCCGCACCCGGCCGGCGAACACCACGCCGACGTAGTCCGCTCCCGCCCGGGAAGTCTCCACCGCATGCCGGGGGTTCCTGAGGCCACAGATCTTCACCTCAACCGGGGTCATGGCCCGCCGTCGCCATCGAAGGCGGCCTCGTAGTCAGCCTCGACGCCCGCCGCCTCCATCGCGCCGCTGCGAGGGCGCCGCGGGTGGCCGACGAGCGCCTCCACACCCGCCCCGGGGTCGCCCGCCATCAACCAGCCGCCGACGAGAACCGCGTCCGCCCCCGCCGACCCGGCCGCCGCCGCGTCTTCCGACGACCGGATCCCGCTTTCGGCCACCGCGACCACGTCCGCCGGGAGCCTCTTGATCAGACGCAGCGAGCCCTCGATATCGACTTCGAACGTCGCGAGGTCCCTCGCGTTTACGCCGACGATACGGGCACCCGCCTCCAGCGCCCGGTCGATCTCTTCCCCGTCGTGCGCCTCGACCAGCGCCGCGAGACCGAGTTCGCTCGACAGTTCGAGGAATTCGCGCAGCCGGGTGTCGCCGAGCGCCCGGACGATGAGCAGGATCGCGTCTGCGCCGGCAGCGCGTGCTTCGTAGAGCTGCACGGGGTCCAGGATGAAGTCCTTCCGCAGCATGGGGACGCCGACCGCGTGCCTCGCCGACCGGAGATCGTCGAGCGACCCGCCGAAGTACGGCTCGTCCGTGAGGACGGAGATCGCTGCCGCACCGGCCGACGCGTACACGCTCGCCACGCCGGCCACCTGCGCGTAGGGGTTGATCTCTCCGGCCGAAGGCGAGCGACGCTTGAACTCGGCGATCACGGAGACCTCACCCGGGCGCCGCAGGGCAGACTCGAACCCCCGCGGCGGAGGCGCCTCTTCAGCCTGCGCGCGCACCGCCCTCCGAAACAACTGGAGCCGCGCGACCTCTTCGCGCTTCGCCGCGAGGATCTCGTCGAGGATCGTGTTCGGTGTCATGGCGCCAAGCTGTACCTGTCGGCAGTTCGTGGCAAAACCCCGGATCGCGAGAAGTTTCCGCCCGTCGGGGTTGCGATTCGGTGCTTGTTCGGGTAGATTCGGGACTCGTTCGGTACCCCGCAAGGGGTCAGCAGCGGAATCAGCTACCGGAGGACGGGAAAACGATGGCGCTCACGAAGCGGCAGCGCGAGATGCTGGACTTCATCGAGGGGTTCATACGGTTCCGCGGATATTCGCCGAGCTTCGAGGAGATCGCGGAACATTTCGGCTACCGATCGCTCGCGACGGTTCACGAGCACCTCGAGAACCTCCGGACGAAGGGATACGTCCGCAAGAACTATAACGAGAGTCGGTCGATCGAACTGGTGGAGGGAAAACTCCAGGTCGCCGCGGTGGAGCTGCCACTGTACGGGAACGTGGCCGCGGGGCAGCCCATAGAGGTCATCGAGGAACAGGAGACGGTCTCCGTCCCCGAGGACATGATCTCAGGCTCCCTGAGCGAGCACTATGTGCTTCGGGTGCGTGGCGATTCGATGATCGACGAGCAGATTCGCGACGGTGACTATGTGATCGTTCAGTCACGGCAGACGGCACACAATGGCGAGATGGTGATCGCGCTTGTCGATGATGAGAGCGCGACCATGAAGAAGTTCTATATGGAGCGCGGACAGATCCGGCTGCAGCCCGCCAACCCGGCGCTCGCGCCACTGTACATGAACCCGTCGCAGGTCGCGATCCAGGGCGTGGTGATCGGAGTGATCCGCCGGTACTGACCCGCGGGGGCGCCTGCAGGACCTTTTCTCCGAGGTATCGACCTCGGACGCTGCAAAGACGGAGGACCGCTCTCAACTCCCCGAGAGTACCCGTCCCGACGGCCACCCACCTCCCACAATTAACCGTCGGGGCGGAGGTTCCCGTCACCGAAGCGATCCGACCCCTGGCTCAAACGCCTGCAGGACTTCCAGCTGGTCCCGTCCGGCCCCGGAATCGATCGATCGCTCGGCAGCGGCGACGCCTTCGGCTAACGTGTCGACGGTGCCCGCGACCCAGAAGGCGGCTGCTGCGTTGAGTACGACGGCTGCGCGGCCGGCCCCGCCCTCGGTCCCGCAGACAACCCGCCTCACCCGTTCCGCGTTCTCGGCCGGTTCGCCCCCCGCGAGATCACCCGGGTCGTAGTCCGGCCAGCCGAGGCCGGAGGGCGTGACCTCGAATTCGGAGAGGGTTCCGTTCTCCACCTGGAAGACGCGGGTCGGGCCGAGGGGACTCAGTTCGTCCATGCCGGGCTCCCCGTGCACGACCAGGGCCCGCTCGTGGCCCAGTTCGAGGAGGGCGTCCGCGACGAGGCGCTGCAGGCCGGGGTGCGCGACGCCGACGACCTGCCGTCGGACGCCGGCGGGGTTCGCAAGCGGTCCGAGCAGGTTCATGATCGTGGTGACGCCGAGCGCCGAGCGGACGGGCCCCACATGGCGCATGGCCGGGTGGTGCGCCGGCGCGAACATGAACGCGAAGCCGGTCTCCTCGAACATCCGTTTCTCGTCCTCGAGCGGGAGCTGGATCGGGACGCCAAGCGTCTCGAGCACGTCGGCGCTGCCGCACTTCGAGGTAAAGGAGCGGTTGCCGTGCTTGGCGATGCGGACGCCGCCGGCAACGGCCACGATGGAGGCCGCAGTGGAGATGTTGAAGGTCGTGAGCGTACCCCCGCCGGTCCCGCAGGTGTCGATGATGCGGTCGTCGTCGAGTTCCAGCGGGACCATCGCCTTCCTCAGGGCGCGGACGCCCCCGGCGACCTCGGCCGGGGTCTCGCCCCGCATCCGCAGGCCTGTGAGGAGCGCGGCCATCTCGGCCTGCGTGGCTTCGCCGCTCATGAAGCGGTCGAACGCGGCTTCGGCCGTGGCGGCATCGAGCGTCTCTCCGGAAAGCACGCGGCGGATCGTGTCCATCACCTGGTTCCCCTGCTAGTCTTCGCGGATGTCAGACCCCGCGGCCTCTCTCGCCCGTTTTCGGGCCACCATCGAGTACGATGGGACCTCGTTCCATGGCTCCCAACTACAGCCCGGTGTGCGCACCGTCCAGCGTGCGGTCGAGGGTGTGCTGTCGAAGCTCTTCGACCGACCCACCCGGATCGACCTCGCCGGGCGCACCGACAGGGGGGTCCACGCGACGGCGCAGGAGATCGCTTTCGGGGCTCCTCTTACGTGGGACCCGGACGAACTGGGCCGGGCTCTGGGCGCCACGCTTCCCCCTGATGTCGGCGTCCGGGAGGTGCGGGAGGCGGTGGGGGACTTTCATCCGCGCTTCGACGCGGAGGCACGTCGATACAGCTACGTGGTCGCGGAAGGCGAGCGGAAGCGGCCGTTGCTGCGCGACCGCTGCTGGAGCCCCGGCTGGCCGCTCGACCCCGAGGTGCTTGCAAGACTGGCCGCGGCCCTGCCCGGAGAGCGCTCGTTCGAACGATTTGCCCGCGCGGGCCAGCCCGAACGTGGCACGCGCTGCCGGGTCCGAAGCGCCGCCTGGCGCTTCGACCGCCCTCCCTTCGTCTTCCTCGAGATCGTCGCCGACCGCTTCCTTCACCACATGGTGCGGTACCTGGTGGGAACCTCCATCGAGATCGCGGCCGGACGACGGCCGTTCGAGGATTTCGAGTGCATGCTGGGAGGCGAAGCAGGCACGAGACCCGTCTTCCCCGCCCCGCCCGGCGGCCTCTATCTCACCGGTGTGCGCTACGCGAACGCGTGGAACGCGGACCCCGAGGTCCCTTGGCTCCCCGGATGAATCCTTCGACGTTGTTCCGCGTACAACTCTCGTGTGCGGCGGCGCGTTTTTTCTAATGAGGACGTCAAGCGGGATGATCACGAGCACGCAGACAGCGCCCACAGACGGACTGAACGGACTGAATCGATGACGGACGGAAGTCGAACCGGACGAACGATGGTTGCGGCCGCGCGCGTCCTCGTCGCGGCCACCGTGCTCGTCTTCGCCGGCCTCGGCGTGGGCGCGGTCGTGACGGCGCTCGGGAATCGCACGGCTGACCTCGAGGAGAGCCAGCCTGCGCAGAGTCCGTTTACGCAGACGTCGATGGCCGGGCCCGCGCTCGAGCCGCAGTCGCTCACGGATATCTCGGGCGCCCGGCGCACGCCGACGGTCGTCGCCGCATTCCGCGTGCTGCCGTCGGTGGTGAGCCTGCGCACCGAGCGGACCGTTCAGACACGGGACATGTTCGACCGCTTCCTGGGCCGTGGCGGGCGGGCGCGGATCGAGTCGGGTCTCGGGTCGGGGTTCGCCATCGACGATTTTGGGACGATCGTGACCAACGCCCACGTCGTCAGCGGCGCGGACCGCATCGAGGTGGTGGACGCCGAGGGTCAGCGATTCGAGGCGGAGGTGGTCGGTTTCGACGAACTCACCGACCTGGCGGTGGTCCGGATCCCCCCGAACCGTGTCCCCGGGGCCCCGCTCGGCACCTCCTCGAATCTCTTCATCGGAGAACCCGCCGTCGCGCTCGGTAACCCATCGGGCTATGCCCTCAGGAACACGGAGGCGACCGTAACCTCGGGGGTGGTGAGCGGTGTGGGTCGTGACATCCAGTCGTCGAGCGGACAGGAGGTTCTGTACGCCGACATGATTCAGACGGACGCGTCGATCAACCCCGGCAACTCGGGCGGACCTCTGGCCAACGCGGACGGCGAGGTCATCGGGGTCAACAGCTCGATCTTCTCGCGATCCGGCGGGTCCGAGGGCTTGGGCTTCGCGATCCCCATCGACCGCGCGCTCGTGGTCGCCGCCGAGCTCCTCGAGTTCGGGCGGGTGAGGCGGCCCTGGGCCGGCCTCCAGGTGCTCACCGACCGGCAGGATCCGGAATCGGTCTTCGGCCGGCCGCTGGTCGTTGAAGTCTACGACGGTACACCGGCCCAGGAAGCTGGACTGCAGGTGGGCGACGAGATCGTGACGCTCAACGGCCGCGACGTAAACCACGATCTCGACTGGCAGGTGGGGCTCGTGGATGCCGGCGTCGGTGCGACCGTGGACGTGTTGTTCCGCCGGGCGGGGAGCGAACTTCAGACTCAGCTCCGGCTCGACGAAGTGCCTACGGGTCGAGCCGAGCGGATCGAGGTCCTCGCGGGGCTGCGGCTGATCACCGTCACGCCGCAGATCCAGCAGGAGCGTAGTCTGGCCGTGGACTTCGGGGCGCTCATCGCCTCGGTCGGCGAGGAGGCGCGGAGCACGCGACTCCGCGAGGGCGACGTCATCATCAGCATCAACCGGAACGAGGTGCGATCCGCCGAGGAGGCGGGTGAGTTGTTCGGGTACTACGCCCGGGCGGGAGACGGCTGGGTTCAGCTCTACATCGCCCGCGGAACGGAGATCGGAAACCTCCAGCCGTTCCGCGTCCGGTGACGGCGGCGGGACTTTTGCCGGTGACGATCAAAGGCTAGACTTCGACCTTACGGCGACCGAGGTCGCCCCGGGAGGGCCGCTGGATCGGACTGTGCGCCGTGCAGCCCATTGCAACAACTCCGCTGCATTCGAACGGCGATCCATCGCCCGTGAACGCTTCGCTCATCGTTGCTCCTCGGTCACATAGCTCTGCTATGCTCCCTTGTCGCGCCTCGTCACGAGCGTGCCTCACCGCTCTCGGTGCGACGCGGGGCTGTGCCACGGACTGCTGATGGCGGAACGTCACTACCCACATCCTCTCATCGACCGCTACGCCTCTGGCGAGATGGCGGCAATCTTCTCCCCACGCACGCAGGCGCTCGTCTGGCGCGACCTGTGGATCGCGCTCGCGGAAGAAGAGCGGGCGCTCGGCGTCGAGATCCCCGACGACGCCATCGTGTCGATGCACGCGGCGCGGGAGCAGATCGACCTCGACCGTATCGCCGAGATCGAGCGGGAACTCCGGCACGACGTCATGGCGCATGTGCACCACTTCGGCGAAGTGGCGCCTGAAGCCCGGAAGTACATCCACCTCGGCGCGACGAGCGCCTTCGTTGGTGACAACCACGGGCTGATCCAGCATCGGCAGGGCCTCGAAATCGTGCGGGACCGGCTGCTGGGCACGATCGGCGACCTCGCCGCCTTCGCTCGGGAACAGGTGGGTGAGCCGACGCTGGGCTACACGCACCTGCAGCCGGCCCAGCCCACGACGATCGGCAAGCGCGCCTGCCTCTGGCTCCAGGACCTGCTCTTCGACCTCGAGCAGATCGAGGCCGTGCGGTCGGAACTCCGCTTCCGCGGCGCCCGGGGAACGACGGGCACGGAGGCGACGTTCCTCGAATTGTTCGAGGGCGACGGCGGCAAGGTGGACCGGCTCAACGAGCGGCTCGCGGAGCGGTTCGGGTTCGCGGGCACATACGACGTCATCGGCCAGACGTACCCGCGGAAGGTCGACCACCGGGCGCTCGCCGTCCTCGCCGGCATCGGCGCCTCGACGGCGCGCTTCGGTCACGACATCCGGATCCTGCAGGCGTTCGGCGAGATCGAGGAGCCGTTCGGGAAGCGGCAGATCGGCTCGTCGGCGATGCCCTACAAGCGCAACCCGATGCGGAGCGAGCGGATCTGCGCGCTCGCTCGGCACCTGTGCACGCTCGAGCTCAACGCCTCGTGGACCGCCTCGGTCCAGTGGTTCGAACGTACACTCGACGACTCCGCCAACCGCCGGATCTCGCTTCCCGAAGGCTACCTCTCGGCGGATGCGCTCCTCATCCTCGCGCGCAACGTGGGCGCGGGGCTCGTCGTCCACCCGGCCGTCGTGGCGCGCCGGCTGGGACGGGCCCTCCCGTTCATGGTCGCCGAGGAGATCCTCATCGCCGGCGTGCGCGGGGGCGGCGACCGGCAGGATCTGCACGAACGGGTGCGGGGGCACGCGCTGGCCGCGCGCGAACGGCTCGACGAGGGCGCGGAGGACAACGATTTCTTCACGCGCATCGCCGGCGACGGCGCCTTCGGGCTCACCATGGAGGCGCTCGACGGGCTGGCCGATCCGCACCGGCTGGTGGGCCGCTCCGCCCGCCAGGTCGAACGCTTCCTGGCCACCCGTATCGACCCGCTGTTCGAGGCCGCGGAGGCGCCGCGGCCCGCCGAGGAAGTGCGCGTATGAACCCGAGCTTCGCCCGAAAGGACGCCATGACCCACACCACGATCGGCACGAACCCGCCGACCGCGCTACATGACATCGACCTTCCGCTGCCGCTGCTCCGCAAGGGTAAAGTCCGCTCGATGTACGACCTCGGCGACCGGATCCTGATGGTCGCCAGTGACCGCATAAGCGCCTTCGACTGCGTGATCCCGAACCCGATCCCCCACAAGGGCGCCGTTCTGACGCAACTCTCGGCGTTCTGGTTCGACCGGACGACGGACATCGTGAGCAACCACCGCATCGCCAGCACGCCCGAGGGCATCGTCGAGGCGGCGCCGGAACTCGCCGACACGGTCGATGTCTGGGGCCATCGAGGGATGCTCGTCGAGAAGGCGCAGCCCTTCCCGGTGGAGTGCGTCGTGCGCGGCTTCATCTCGGGCTCCGCCTGGAAGGAATACAGCCGCCACGGGACGCTGGCGGGCGAACCTCTCCCGGAGGGTCTTCGGGAGTCCGAGGAATACCCGAGTCCGATCTTCTCACCCTCGACAAAAGCCGAACAGGGCCTCCACGACGAAAACATCACATTCGATCAGATGTGCGACATCGTGGGGACGGAACTCGCGACGGAGCTGCGGGACATCAGCCTCGCACTCTACACGGCGGGCCGCGACACGCTCCGTGAGCGAGGGATTATTTTCGCCGACACCAAGTACGAGTTCGGCCGCGCCCCGGACGGAAGGATCATCCTCATCGACGAGGTGATGACGCCGGATTCGTCCCGCTTCTGGCCCGCGGCTTCGTACCGGATCGGGGGCGGCCAGCCCTCGCTCGACAAGCAGCCGGTGCGCGACCACCTGCAGGCGATGGCCGGACGCGGGGAATGGGACAAGACGCCGCCGGCGCCCGCGCTGCCCGGAGAGGTGATCGACACGACGTCGGAGCGCTATCTGGAGGCGTTCCGGCGCATCGCGGGACACGACCTCTACGAGGCGCCCGCATGAGCCGCCCCAACCGCGTCTGGTCGGTGGATGTCCGGATCACGCCGCGCGGGGGGATCCTCGACCCGGCGGGCGAGACGATCCGCAGGGCGCTCGGCAACCTGGGCTACGACGGCGTGCGCTCCGTGCGCGCCGGAAGGCTGATCCGGCTCGAAGTCGAAGCGGAAGGGGCGGAGGCCGCGCAGGCCGCCACCGAGAAGATGTGCGAACAGCTGATCGCGAACCCGATCATCGAAGACTACGTCGTGCGCGTACACGAGGAGGGAACGGGGGGGTGAACGGATGAAGGTGGGGATCGTGCGGTTCCCGGGCTCGAACTGCGATGCGGACGTGTACCGGGCGGTGACGGAAGGGCTGGGCGAGAGCGCCACCTACCTGTGGCACAAGTCGAATGACCTCGAGGGCGCGGACGTCGTGGTGCTGCCGGGAGGGTTCTCGTACGGGGACTACCTGCGGGCCGGGGCGATCGCCCGCTTCAGCCCGATCATGCGGGAGGTGATCGACTTCGCGCGCGGCGGGGGCCTCACGCTCGGGATCTGCAACGGGTTCCAGGTGCTGTGCGAGGCGCACCTCCTGCCCGGCGCGCTCGTGCGCAACCAGGGACTCCGGTTCCGCTGCCACGATGTGGGACTCCGGGTGGAGAACGCGGACACCTCGTTCACGACGGCCTACTCCGAAGGCGACCTGCTGCACATCCCGATCGCCCACGGCGAAGGCCAGTTCGTCGCCGAAGCTTCGACCCTCGATGAACTGGAGGCGGAGCACCGGGTGGTGTTCCGCTACGCCGACGCCCGGGGGAAGGCGACGCCCGCCGCGAACCCCAACGGCTCCGCACGCAACATCGCCGGGATCACGAACGCCGAGGGCAACATCCTGGGGCTGATGCCGCACCCGGAACGCCATTCCCTGGCAGTCCTCGGCAATACGGACGGACTCGGCGTGTTCCAGTCGCTCGTCGCCGCTGTATCCGCATGGAGCCGCCACGGGAGCGAAGGGGCACCGCTGGCCGTCGCGGGGGTCTCTTCATGACCGACATCGCGCTCGATCACCGCGTACAGGCCCGGCCGGGTGACCCCGTCGTGAGCCCCGCGCTGGTCGCGGAGCACGGCCTGAGCCCGGAGGAGTGGGAGCAGATCCTCGACTTCATGGGACGGGAGCCCACCTTCACCGAACTGGGCGTATTCAGCGCCATGTGGTCGGAGCACTGCGGATACAAGAACTCGCGGCCCCTGCTGAAGACGCTGCCCACCGAGAGTGCCGCGGTGGTCCAGGGCCCGGGCGAGAACGCCGGCGTCATCGATGTCGGCTGCGGCTGGGGCGTCGCGTTCAAGATCGAGTCCCACAACCATCCGTCGGCGGTGGAGCCCTACCAGGGCGCCGCCACGGGGTCGGGCGGGATCCTGCGCGACGTGTTCACCATGGGCGCGCGGCCGATCGCCATCTTCGACAGCCTCCACTTCGGCTCGCTCGACTCGCCCCAGTCGAGGTACCTGTTCGACGGGGTCGTGCGGGGGGTCGGGGACTACGGAAACTGCGTCGGCGTCCCCACCGTGGGCGGCGAGGCGATCTTCGACCCGGCGTACGAAAAGAACCCGCTCATCAACGTGATGTGTATCGGCGTCCTGCCGCTCGAGCGCCTGATTCGGGGCGAGGCGGAAGGCGTCGGGAACCCTGTGATGGCCGTCGGCGCACGCACGGGACGGGACGGGATCCACGGGGCCACCTTCGCGTCGGAGGAACTGGACGAAGAGGCGGTCGACAGTCGGCCGCAGGTGCAGGTGGGCGACCCGTTCACGGAGAAGTTGCTCCTCGAGGCGAGCCTGGAGTTGATCGAACGGGACCTCCTCGTCGGGATCCAGGACATGGGCGCGGCGGGACTGACGTCGAGCGGGACGGAGATGGCCGCCCGCTCGGGGTCGGGGATCGACATCGACGTGGCGTACCTCCCGGTGCGGGAGGAGGGGATGACGCCGTACGAGATGCTCCTGTCGGAGTCGCAGGAGCGGATGCTCCTCGTGGCGAAGCCGGAGCACGAGGCGGACGTGCGCGAAGTGCTGGAGCGCTGGGACCTGCAGGCGGCGACGATCGGGCGCGTGACGGACGACGGGATGTTCCGTGTGCGGGAAGCGGGCCGGGTGCGGGTCGAGATCCCGGTGAAGCCGCTCGTGGACGAGTGTCCCACCTATGTCCGCGAGGGCGTCATGAGCCCGGCGGTGGCCGAAGCGCGCGCGGTGGACCTGGAGGCCTACGGGTCCTTCGCCGCGGACGGGGATGTGGACGAGGCGCTGCGGACGCTGCTCGACGCGCCGGTCATCGCTTCGCGCCGCTGGATCTACGAGCAATACGACACCACGGTCCAGACAAACACGCTCGCGGGCCCGGGCTCCGACGCGGCGGTGCTGCGGCTGCCCGCGGCGGGGCGCGCCCTCGCCGCGTCCACCGACGGGAACGGACGGCACACCTGGCTCGATCCGCGGACGGGCGGACGGGCGGCGGTCGCCGAGGCCGCGCGTAACGTGGCCTGCTCCGGGGCGCAGCCGCTCGCGGTGACCAACTGCCTCAACTTCGGGAGCCCGCTCCGGCCGGAGGTGTATTATCAGTTGTCGGGCGCCGTCCGCGGGATGGGGGAGGCGTGCCGAGCGCTCGGAACGCCCGTGACGGGGGGCAACGTCTCGCTCTACAACGAGACGGGCGGGCAGCCGGTCTATCCCACGCCGGTCATCGGGATGCTGGGGGTGATCGAGGACCTCGAGCGTTGCGTCCCGTCGGCCTTTCAGCGCGAGGGGGACGAGATCTGGGTGGCGGGCGCGACCCGCGACGAGATCGGGGGATCGGAATACCTCGCCGCCTGTCACGGCGTGGTCGCCGGGTTGCCGCCGGCCGTGGACCTCGAGGAGGCGTCGGCTCTGGTCGACTTCCTGGTCGAGGGAGCGGCGGACGGGGCCTTCGCCTCGGCTCATGACTGCTCCGACGGCGGGCTTGCGGTCGCGCTTGTGGAGTGCGCGATCCGCGCCTCGGGGGGGCCGCTCGGCTGCACGGTCGACCTGGACGCGGCGCCCGCCGAAGCCGACCTGACGGCGGCGGGGCGCTGGTTCGGCGAGTCGCACTCGCGCGTCGTACTGACGTGCCGGCCCGGCGGGGGAGAACAACTCGCCGCGCACGGGTGGCACCACGGCGTACCCGTGTCGCATGTCGGCACCGTGGGTGGGCCCGACGGCCCGTGCCGGCTGACCGGCGCCGGCCACACGATCGCTCCGCCGGTCCGGGAGCTTGCCCGGACCTACGACGAGGCGATCCCGCGTCGCATGAGCGAGGAGGCAGGCATCACCTCATGAGAAAGCTCCCGACGGACGTGACCGGGGACGCGACGCGCGAGCCGCCGGACAAGCTGCGCGAGGAGTGCGGCATCGTGGCGGTCAGCGGCTCGGGCGCGGCGGCCGAACTCTCGTTCCTGGCGTTGTACGCGCTCCAGCACCGCGGCCAGGAGTCCGCCGGGATCGTCACGGTGGATGACGAGGGGGCGTCGAGAGTTCACAAGGGCATGGGGCTCGTGGCCGACGTCTTCACCGACCAGGTGCTCGGTCGCCTGGAGGGCTCGATTTCGATCGGGCACGTGCGGTACTCGACGGCGGGCGACTCCAGCCTGCGGAACGCCCAGCCGCTCCTCGTACAGTACGAGGACAATCCGCTGGCCCTGGCGCACAACGGCAACCTCACCAACGCGAACCAGCTCCGGCGATCGCTGGCGCGAGACGGAACCATCTTCCAGACGGACTCCGACTCCGAAGTCATCGTCCACCTCATCGCCCGCTCCCGGCGCCGGGATCTGGACGGGAAGATCGACGATGCGCTGTCGCAGGTGGTCGGCGCCTTCTCGCTCCTGCTCTGCATCGGCGACACCATCTACGCGACGAGAGACGCGCGGGGGTTCCGCCCGCTCGTGATGGGGAGGCTCGGGGAAGCCGTCGTCTTCGCGTCGGAGACCTGCGCCCTGGACATCATCGGAGCCGCCTACGTCCGCGATGTGGCCCCCGGGGAAGTCCTCAAGATCCGCGCCGGCCACGTCGAATCCATGCGGCCGCTGCCTCCCGAGACGCCGAGTGCCTGCCTGTTCGAACTCGTCTACTTCGCCCGCCCCGACTCGCGCGTGTGGGGGTGCAGCGTGGACGAGGCGCGACGGGCGTTCGGGCGGCAGCTCGCCCGCGAGCACCCGGCCGAGGCCGATTGCGTGTTCGCCGTGCCGGACTCGTCGAACTCGGCCGCCCTGGGATACTCCGAGGTGAGCGGCCTGCCGTTCGAACTCGCGCTCATCCGCAACCACTACGTCGGGCGCACCTTCATCCACCCGACGCAGACCGGACGCGACTTCAAGGTGCGCGTGAAATACAATCCCGTGCGGGAACTGGTGGACGGGAAACGCATCGTCGTCGTGGACGATTCACTCGTTCGGGGTACGACGAGCTGCGGTCTCGTGACGCTGCTGCGCGATGCCGGTGCGGCCGAGGTGCATTTCCGGGTCGCCTCGCCGCCGGTGCGCTCCCCCTGCTACTACGGGATCGATATGCCCACGCGGGAGGAGCTGATCGGCTCCAGTCATTCGGTCGATGAGATTCGGCAGCATCTGGGCGTCGACTCGCTGGGCTATCTCAGCATGGAGGGGATGCGCGACGCGGTCGGGGACCACGGGCCGTTCTGTGACGCCTGCTGGACGGGCAACTACGCGGCGCCCCTCGTCGACATCGAGCGTCTCAAGGCTCTGCAGGGCACCTGATGGCCCGTCGTCTCGCCCTCTGCTGCCTCGCAGGCCTCACCGTCGCGGGGCTCTCGGGCTGTGAATCTCCTGGATCCGCGGACGTCACCGCGTCGGGCGACGCCCTCTGTGCGCAGATCTTTTCGACCAACGACACGCACGGACGCCTGCTGCCCGCCGTCCAGAGCTGGTCGGAGGGGCGGCCCGTCGGAGGGTCGGCCGCCCTGGCCGCGTACGTGGCCCGTGAACGCTCCTCGACTCCCGAATGCCCCCTGTTCATCGTGTCCGGCGGCGACGTCATGCAGGGCACGCTGATCTCGAACCTTACGGACGGCCGCTCGACGATCGAGGCCATGAACGGGATCGGCTACGACGCCGTCGCGATCGGAAACCACGAGTTCGATTGGGGCGTGGATGTGCTCGTCGAACGGGTCGCCGAGGCCGACTTCGCCATGCTCGGGGCGAACGTCTACCTGAAGGATACCGACCGGCACCCCGACTGGGTCCGGCCGTGGACGATCGTCGAGAAGGACGGCGTCCGCATCGGCTTCGTCGGGATGGTCACGCCGTCCACCCCGACCATCACGCGGGCCGCAAACGTGGTGGACTTCGAGTTCCGCTCCATCCCGGACGCCCTCGACCACTACATCCCCGTCGTGCGCGAGACGGGGGTCGATTTCGTCGTCGCCGTCATGCACGAAGGCGCCTTCTGCGAAGATGATGTGTGTGAGGGCCGGGCTCTGGAGGCGCTGGCCGCGACGACGGAGCGCTTCGACTACGCAGTCACGGGACACACCCACTCGCGGGTCGAGGCCGAGGTCGGCGGCGTGCCCGTGATCCAGTCATTCTCGAACACGACGGCCTATGGACTCGGCCGGATCGACCGGAGCGCGGACGGGACCGTGAGCGCGCGACGCCTCGGCATCCGACAGGTGTGGGCGGACGAAATTGCGCCGGATCCCGCCCTCGAGGAGGTAGTCGCCTCCTACACCGCCGAACTGTCGCACCTCATCGACCGCATCGTGGTGACACTTCCCGAGCCGCTACCGGCCCCGCGAAACGGTGACTTCGCTCTGGGCCGGATCGTGGCCGACGCGCAGCGGCACGCGAGCGGCGCCGACATCGCGCTCATGAACAACGGCGGTATCCGGCGGCCACTCCCCGCCGGTCCCGTCAGCTACTCCGACCTGTTCGAACTGCAGCCGTTCGCCAACATGCTGATCCGGCACACGATGTCCGGCGCACAGCTACTGCGGACACTGGAGCATTCTGTCCGGTCGTCCGGGGACGTGGACCTCCATGTGAGCGGGATCACCGTCCGCTACGATCCGGCCGCCCCCGAGGGCGAGCGGATCCTGCAGGTGACGCTCGACGACGGCTCCCCGGTTCGGCGGGAGGGCCGCTACGAGGTCACGGTCAACGACTTCCTCTCAACCGGGGGCGGTGGCTACACCACCTTCGCGGAGGCCGAGGCCGCCGAAGCCGTCGGTCTCGCGGATCTCGAGGCCCTCGTCTCATACCTGGAAGCGCAGCCGCAGCCCTTCCCCATTCCGCGCGACCCCCGCTGGATCGAGTCCCCCGCCCGCTAGCCCCGGCCGCTAGCCCCGGCCGTCAGGCGAAACAAACCCCGGAACCGCTCGCAGGTCCCTCACGTAGGGAGGTCGCTATCGCGGCGGGGCAGTGCTGGGCGTCGACGCCATCCCGAATGACAACCCGGCCATGCAATACATCATGAACCCGCAGCTTTCCGTGCCCATCGCCTCGAGTAGACGCGTGATGGCGTTACGAAAAACACCGTCCATCGTTACATTTTGAGGGAATTCTGCTGCATACCGTTTGGAGTGATAAACACCCGGCGCCTGCGCCCCGGAGTCTCTACCTCACCAGGCAGGAGTACGCCATGAAATACGCTACCCTCTTCAGAAGCCTGGCCCTCGTCGCTTTCGCGGCATTCGGCGGCCTCTTTCTGCCCTCGGGGACCCTCGCCCAGGGCGTCACCACCGCGGCCGTCAACGGGCGCGTGACCGGGCAGGATCTGGCCCCCCTTCCGAGCGCCGTCGTTACCGCCGTGCACGGCCCGAGCGGAACCTCCTATTCGACGCTCACGCGCGAGGATGGCCGCTTCAACCTTCCGGGCATGCGCGTGGGTGGACCGTACACGATCTCGGTCTCGCTCATCGGCTTTCAGGACGAGTCGCTGGCGTCGCTCACGCTCGCTCTGGGTGAAAACCGGCGGATCGACTTCGTTTTGGGCGTGCAGGCGGTCGCCGTGGGCGAGATCACGGTGACGGCCGAACGCGGCGCGATCCTCTCGAGCGGGCGTACGGGGCCCCAGCAGACCGTGACGACGCGCGAGATCGAGAGCCTCCCGACGATCGCCCGCAGCATCCAGGACTTCGCGCGCCTCACGCCGCAGGCGCTGGGGACGAACATCGGGAGCAGCGAGAACATCGGTGGGGTGAGCATCGGCGGAAAGAACAACCGTTTCAACAACATCTCCGTCGACGGCGCGATCCTCAACGACGTGTTCGGCCTGCCGGCCAGCGGCACGCCGGGTGGCCAGGCGAACTCGCAGCCGATCTCGCTCGACGCGGTCCAGGAGTTCCAGGTCGCGATCGCGCCCTTCGACATCCGCCAGGGCGGCTTCACGGGGGGCTCGATCAACGTGATCACGCGCTCGGGGACGAACGACTTCGACGCCTCGGGCTACTTCTTCGGACGTAACGAGAGTTTCACGGGCGCCCTCGACGAGAACGAACTCAGCCAGTTCAGCGAACTGCAGGCCGGATTCAGGGCGGGCGGCCCGATCCAGCGCGACAGGATCCACTTCTTCACGAGCGGCGAGATCAAGCAGTCGAGTCGCCCGCTGGCCCTCGGACTCGCCGGCAGCAGTCAGACCACGACGATCCCCATCAATTCGGCGTCGGTCAACGAGATCATCGACATCGCCAACGCCGTCTGGCGCCATAATCCTGGTTTGTTCGAGGAGGAACTCCAGCGCGAAACGGACGATCTCAAGCTCTTCGGCCGCCTCGACTTCAATCTGTCGGACGATCAGCATCTCACCGTGCGGCACAACCATGTGAACGCGAGTTCGGACCGCGGGATTTCCCGCAGCAGGTCGACATTGGGGTTGCCGAGCCAGGGGTACGAGTTCGGTGCCGTCTCCAACTCCACTGTGCTGCAGCTGGACAGCCGATTCGGGGCGAGCACCTCGAACATGTTGCGTGTGTCTTACCAGCGTCAGCGAGACATCCGAAACCCGGACTTCCCGAACTTCCCGTCGGTGACCATCGAACCGCCCGAAGGCCCGCGCGGCGAAAGCGTCAGGCTGGGCGTGGAGCGCTTCTCTCAGCAGAACGCGCTTGACCAGGACGTGTTCGAGATCACCGACGACCTTAGCCTCTTCCGAGGCGACCACACGATCACCCTGGGGACGCACAACGAGTTCTACTCGTTCTCGAATCTCTTCGTGCAGGATGCGTTCGGAGAATGGCTGTTCTCGGGAGATGACGCCCTCGAGAACTTCCGGAACGGGGTTGCGACCCGGTATCGGGCCTCCGTCTCGCGCCTGTCGGAACGATTCCCCCGGGCCGAATGGAGCGCCATGCAGTTCGGCTTCTACGCCCAGGACCGGATCGAGCTGAGTGACCGCTTCAACGTCACGCTCGGCCTCCGCGCGGACATCATGGCGATGCCCGGCGCACCGCTCGAGAACCCCAACTTCGCCGCCGCCTTCCCCGGCCGAAGCACGAGCGAAGTGCCGAGCGGGAACGTCATGTGGTCGCCTCGGCTCGGCTTCAACGCCGCGCTCGACGAAGACCGGACGACCCAGATCCGGGGCGGCACCGGGATCTTCACGGGCCGCAATCCCTTCGTGTGGCTCTCGAACCAGTATTCGAACACCGGGATGGACTTCATCCGCATCAACTGCCCCGTCTGGGAGGGCTGCACTCCGCCTCCGTTCACGGGGGATCCGGACAATCTGCCGAGCGCGCGCGAGGAGGCCACGACGGAGGTGAACCTCACTGACACGGACTTCAAGTTTCCCCAGGCGTGGCGGACGTCCGTCGGCATCGACCGGGAGCTTCGCGACGGGCTGGTGCTGACAGTCGAGGGGATCTATACGAAAAACGTCAACGATGTCATGTTCCAGGATCTGAGCCTCGTCCGCGAGGGGCGGGCGATCGACGGCCGCGTGTTCTTCGCCAGAGAGAGGGTGGACCCCGAGTTCTCGCCCGGCGTCTTCCTGCTCGACAACACGAACCAGGGCCGTCAGATGCAGTTCACGACCCAGCTCCAGAAGCGCTTCGGTGGCGATTTTATGCCCAACATGTTCGGGAGTCTCTCGTACACCTGGACGGACGCCACGGACGTGAACAGCGGCCAGTCCAGCCGCGCGATCTCGAACTTCCAGTACAACGAGGTCGGCGTCGACCCGAACGATCCGGGCGAGGGGACGGCGGACTTCGAGATCAAGCACCGGATCGTCGCCTCGGTCTCGCAGCGCATTGCCTGGAGCGAGGACGTGGGGACGACGATCACGGCCTTCTACGAGGCGCGGGCGGGCCGACCCTTCAGTTGGACGTACTTCGGCGACGCGAACAACGACAGGCGCAGGTTCAACGATCTCGTGTTCGTACCCGGTGACGCCGACGACGCGATCTTCGACACGGATTGCAGAGGGTGCCTGGACTTCGCCGCCTGGGACGCCTTCGTGAGCAACGTTCCCGACCTGGACGCGTCCCGGGGCCAGATCGTGGATCGGAACTCGTCGCGAGAACCGTGGGTGCGGAGCCTGGATCTGCGGATCGCCCAGGATCTGCCTCTGCCTGGCGCCGGCAGCCAGAACCTCCAGGTTACCCTCGACTTCATCAACGTGGGGAACTTCTTCAACGAGGAGTGGGGGCGGCAGAGGTACGCTCCCTTCCAGGCCCCCACGATTCTGTCGTTCCGCGGCTACGACTCCGACTCGGGACGTCCCATCGTCCGCTTCTATCAGGGCGACGAGAACGACGACGGCGTGGCCGACGCCAGCGATGTGCTTGACATCGACAACATCCTGTCCCGGTGGGCGATTCAGCTCGGCGTGCGACTCTCTCTCTAGCGGGCACCGGCCCGCAATGTGACCGGGGTTCCGGTCCTGAGCGCTGTACGGGGGGGGCCTTCGGGCCCCATCTTCGCATCCGCGGGCGCCGCGGGTCAGTCGTCCGCCAGATAGCGCTCCGCCATCTCGACCAGACCCGGGCTGCCGATGAACGTCGGCACGCGCTGGTGCAGCCCGGTGGGCTGGAGGTCGAGGACGCGGCTTCGGCCATCGCTGGCGCGCCCGCCCGCCTGCTCGCAGATCATCGCCATCGGAGCCACCTCGTACAGCAGCCGGAGCTTCCCCTCGGGACTCTTCGTCGTCGCCGGGTACATGAAGATCCCGCCGCGGAGGAGGGTGCGATGGAAATCCGCCACCATCGAGCCGACGTAGCGCGCGGAGAAGGGAGCGCCGCCGGTGGGAGGGCGCCGGAAGCGCTCGACCAGTCGCTGCTGGCCCGGCGTCCATTGATCGTGGTAGGCCTCGTTGATGCTGTAGATGTTCTTGCCGGGCGAGGGGATCCGCATGTTCCGGTAGGAGAGCAGAAACTCCCCGATCCCCGGGTCGAGCGTGAAGCCGTGTACCCCCGTCCCGGTCGTGAACACGAGCATCGTGGACGAGCCGTACAGGACGTATCCGGCCGCGAGCTGCTCCGATCCCGGCTGCAGCAGGTCGTCGATCTGCACCCGCGGGCCGTCGCTCCGCTTGCGGTACACGGAGAAGATCGTCCCCACCGAAATGTTCACGTCGATGTTCGAACTGCCGTCGAGCGGGTCGAAGGCGATGATGTAGGGCCCGGGGTCCCGTGATTCGGGGATCTGGATGAACCCCTCTTCCTCCTCGGAGATCATGCCGCTCAGGCTGCCGCAGCGGCCGAGAATGCCGACCAGCACGCCGTTCGCGTAGTCGTCCAGCTTCTGCACCGCCTCGCCGTGCACGTTCTCGGTGCCGCTCACGCCGAGGACGTCGATGAGGCCGGCCCGGTTCACCGCCGCGGAGATGACCTTCGCGGCGAGGCTGATCCCCAGGAGGATATCGGTGAAGGCACCGGTGGCCTGGGGGTGCTCGCGCTCCTGCTCGGCGATGAAATGTTCGACGGTGACGATCGGTCCGGTCACAGTAGCTCCGAGGACGGGGTATTCGGCCGCGCGTGGCTGCTCCTGCGGGTGGCGTCGGAGGTTAGGGAGAGTCGGTTTCGGGAGTCAAGGTGCGTCGACGATGCGCCAGCCGTCTGCGTCGATCTCGACGCACAGCGGGCCCTCGAGGTCCGTCCGCCACACGCGCTCCACGCGAGCGGAGTCGAGTCGCGCCAGCGTGGCGGCGTGCGGATGGCCGTAGCGATTGAGGGCGCCGGCCGAGATGATCGCGATATCGGGCTGCGTGGCCCGGAGCCATTCGAGCGAGGTCGATGTGCGGCTGCCGTGGTGGCCGAGCTTCAGCATGTCGGCCTCGGGCCGGATCGGGGCGAGCTGCTCCAGGATCGCCCGCTCGACCGGCTGGGAGGCGTCCCCCGTGTTCACATAGCGGAAGTCGCGCACGGTCAGCCGGAACGAGAGCGAGCCTTCGTTCGCGTCGGTGCCGGCCTCGTCTTCGGGCCACAGGAATTCGAGTTCGACGTCGTCGATACGCAGCCGGTCGCCGGCGCGGGGGGCGTGCCACGAGGCGCCCTCCAGCTCGAGCCGCTCGAGGAAGGCGAGGTAGGCGGAGCTGGGCTCGGGGACTCCGGGGTCGAGTACCCGGCGCACTCGTACGGCGTCGAATACGGCGGCGCCGCCTCCGAAGTGGTCGAGGTGGGGATGGGAGATGGCGAACAGCTCCACGGTCCGTACGCCCATCGCGCGCAGGAACGGCACCACGACGCGGCCACCGGCATCCGACATGGCGGGCGGGCCGGATGCCGTGCCGGCCGTGCGGAAGGCGTCGCCCGGGCCCGCGTCGAAGACGAGCCAACGGCCGGCGCCGGTCCGCGCCACGGCAGCGTCACCCTGCCCCACGTCCAGGGTGCAGACGAGCGCCGTACCGCGGTCGAGCATCGCCCGGACGGACGGCCAGGCGCTCGTCAGGGCAAGCGCGGCGCCGATGGCCACGATGCCCAGGCCCCGGCGCAGGCGCGTACGGTCGAGCGCGAGCCCGGCGAGCCCGGCGGCGACCAGCCACGCCCGGGGGCCGAGGCCGGGACCGGACCAGCTCAGCGGCAGTTCGGCGAAGAACGACGCGATCGCCGCCAGGCAGGCGAGCGAGATGTCCGCGGCGCCGGCGAACAGCACCCATGTGCCCCACGGCAGGATCAGCGTGAGCGCGAGGGCGGGGAGCGCGAGCCCCACCACTGCACCCGCCACGACGCTGGCCGGAATCGATGCGATCACGATGCGGTCGAAGTGGAACGCCGCGATGGGCGCGGTCGCGAGGAAGGCCCCGCAGCTCACGGCCAGCGCCCGAGCGAGCCCTCGCAGCCGGCGGGCCGAGAGCGGGCGCGGGAGCCTCAGGCGGCCTCCGAATACGACCCCCGTGAAGCCCGCGAACGAGAGCTGAAAGCCCGGATCCGTCACGATCAGCGGATCGGCCAGAATCGCGAGCATCGCGGCCAGCGCCGCCAGGTCGCTGATCCGTGCGGGCCGCTCCCGGCGGAAGGCGAGCGCCCAGCCCCAGAACATCAGCGCGGCGCGAACCGCCGATGGGGGTGCGCCGATCAGCACGACGTACGCGCTCGTACACCCGGCTGCCCACAGCAAACGCCGCGGACCGCGCACCCGGAGCCCGATCAGCCAGGCGAGCGACGCGCCGATGAGGCCCACGTGCAGCCCGGAGATCGCGAGCAGGTGGATGATCCCTGCCCCCACGAACGCCTCCCTCGTGGCCGGATCGAGCGTACTCCGGTCCGCGAGCAGCAGCGCCTTCCCGATCGCGCGGTGGCGTGGGGCGAGCCGCGCGTCGAGTCGGGCCAGCAGGGCCGCCCGCCACTCGATGAGCCAGCGGCGGACACCGCGGGGGCCCAACCTGCTTCCCGTGCCCTCGTGGGCATCAAGCGCTTCGAGCGTTGCGCCGCTCAGCCAGCCGAGCGCTTCGGGCGGCCGGGGGAGCCAGCCGGCCTCCGCCGTGCGCCACACGCCCCGGGCGAGCACCGCCGTGCCGGCCTCGTGCGCCGCTCCGGGCCGCACGAAGGCGCGCACCGCACCCAGGCGGCAGATCTCGCCACCCGAGACGATGCGGACGTCGCGGATCGACACCCGGACCAGGCCGTCCTCCGAGCCTGCGTCCCGCGCGGGCACGGCGTCTCCGACCGTGCCGGCCACCACGGCCGGCACATTTCCACGCAGTTCCGCCGCGCAGGCCCCCAGGGCGGCCGTCCCCCGCCGCAACCCGGCGTACAGCCCGGCCAGACCGATGAAGACGAGGGCCATCCCCACCGGGATCGCGCCCCCGCGGCGCCCCCGCGAGGCGTGGCCCAGCGCCGCGCGCCCGGCGAGGACGCAGAGGAGGCCGACTCCGGCGCCGACCGGAGCGTAGGAAAGCGCGGCCTCGCCCCGTGCCAGGGCGAGCCCGGCCACATCGCCGACCGCGAGGGCCAGCGCCGCCAGGAGCAGGGGTGAGAGCGAGAACGGCGTCGGTCAGCCTCCGAACGCAGGGGTGCGCCCCACGCTCGAAGAGATCGTCAACCGTGCATCAAGAGGGAGGGTTTCCCTCCGCAGGTTCCAGTCGCGACTCCGCCGGAGCCGGGGCCGGAGCAGGAGCAGGGTCCTCCCGGAAGTCGTGCATCGCTTCCGGGGCACGCCGCACAATCGCGGCGCGACTGGCCTCGCGGCGGGTCGCCCTGCGCTCCGCTCGCCACGCGAACGCCGCCGACAGGCCCATGCCTCCCAGAATAGACGAGAACACGACGAGGGGCAGCGATGCGCGGATCCGCAGAAACGCGAGGTCGACGTTCACGAGTTCGTTCGCGTTCTCCGTCGTGAACCAGAACGCCGCGAGAATGACGACGGCGAAGACGATGATGCGCATGACGAAGCGCATCAGTACCTCCGATGGCTCAGCACGGGCGCCCCATGAAGGTGGCGCCGGTCGTCCCCGTGAGCCGGACATCCATGTACGCGCCGATCCGCTCCGGCTCGCCGGGGAAGGCGACCACCTTGTTCTGTTCCGTCCGGCCGAGCATGTCGCCGCACGACCGCGCCGGCCGCTCGACCAGAACCTCGCGAACCGTCCCCACCTCGGACTCGTTGATCTCGCGCTGGATCGCGCGATGAACCTCGATCAGGCGCTCCAGCCGCTCACCGCCCACCTCATCCGCCACGAAATCCGCGGCCGGGAATCGGGTGGCGGGCGTCCCCTCCCGCATCGAGTACCGGTAAAGGTAGGCGTCGTCGAACCGGATCTGCTCCATCAACTTCAGGGTGGCCTCGAAGTCCTCCTCCGTCTCACCGGGAAAGGCCACGATGACGTCCGTGGAGAGCGCGATCCCCGGCACCTGCCGGCGCGTCGCCTCCACCTTCGCGAGGAATCCGTCGGTCGTGTACCGCCGCACCATCCGCTTCAGCACGCGGTCGGATCCCGACTGCGCGGGCAGATGGAGTTGTCGGCACACCGTCGGCTCCTCGGCCATCACTTCGAGCAGGCCCGGCGTGACGTCGTTGGGGTGGGGCGAGGTGAAGCGTACGCGACGGATCCCGTCCACGCGGCTCACCGAGCGCAGGAGCGTCGCGAAGTCCCAGTCGCCGGCCCGGTAGGAGTTGACCGTCTGCCCGAGAAGAACGACCTCGCTGAAGCCGTCCTCGACGGCCCGGCGGGTCTCGGCCAGAATGGCCTCGGGCGCGCGATTCTTCTCGCCCCCCCTCACGTAGGGGACGATGCAGAAAGTGCAGCGGTGATCGCAGCCGCGCTGGACCGTGATCCACGCGCTCACTCCCTGCCGCCTCACGCTGGCCACGCCCTCGTAGTTCTCTTCGGTATCGAGTTCGAGCAGCGTCTGGCCCCGCTCGATCGCGTTCGCCTGGATCGATCCGATCAGTTCCGGCAGCCCGCGATAGGCGTCCGGGCCGGCGACCAGATCGATCCCGGCGGCGGCTTCGATGAGACGGGGGCCGAGCCGCTGGGCCATGCAGCCGGTCACTCCGAGGACGAGTTCCGGGTGCCGCTTCCGGTGACGCTGCAGTTCGCCGATGCGCCCTCGCACGCGTCGCTCCGCGTGCTCCCGGATCGCGCAGGTGTTCACGAGAATCACGTCTGCGCGGTCGGGTCCGTCCACACGCACGAACCCCTCGTCGGCGAGGAGCCCCTCCATCAACTCGGTGTCGTTGATGTTCATCTGGCAACCGTAGGTCTCGATGTAGACCCGGCTGCCGAACGGGCGGGGGCCCCGGACGCCGCGTCCGCCGCGTCCGCCCACTGCTGCTCTCCGGGAGGTCTTCAGAGTTACGAGACTCGTATCCACGGGCTGCTAGCGCTGGCGCAGGGAGAAGGACAGCGTCACGCGCTGAAAGCCTTCCGCGAGCCCGACGGCCGCCACATCTCCGCGGGATCCACTCTCGAAGGCGAGATCGAACACGGCGAGGCCCTCCCGGAACTCCCAGCCGAAGCCCCCGGTGAATGCCTGTTCATCCAGGGCCTCGCCACCACGGCTGAACGGCAGGCCCCGCTTCCTCACGCCGATCCGCACGGGCAACCGGCCCCCGATAAGCGAAAGTCCGCCGTACTCCAATCCGCCGCCCATCCAGACGGTGTCGTGCGAGGTGAACTCCGACCCGGTCTGGCCGCCGAACGGCTGCACCGCAGACCATCCGGACCGGCCGCCGCCGGCCGTGACCAGCAGGTTGTTCGTCACACGCACGCTTCCACCGACCTCGATCGAAGTCGGCAGTTCGAAATCCGCGTCCGGTTCTTCGGCGTTCCCGACCGTCGCGTAGAGCGTTCCGCCGGTCCCGAAGGCGGCCCCGACGACCGCACGGTCGCCCACCTGGATCGAACCGCCCGCCTTGAACCGCCAGGCGCGCCACGACAGTTCCCGCGCGCCCACGACGGCTGCGAGCGGCGGGGCGCCGTCGAGCGGATCCTGAAACACGCGGAAGAACGACTGCCTCAGCGACCCCGTCAGCCGCTGCGCCGAGACTCCGACGCCGACCGGCCCCACCCGTCGCGCGATCGACAGGTCGATGTTGCTGATTCCGCCATCATGCTCACGGGTCTCCTCATACGGGACCGAACCGTCGCTCAGGGGCAGCGTGTCCCGCAGGATGTTCGACCAGTCCTGGTCGAACTCGCCTCCGAAGGCCAGACCGGCCGCCCAGTCGCCGAACGGGACCAGCGCCCGGATCGTGCTGAAACGCTCGCGTCCCGTATTCAGGGAGCTCCCCTCGCCCTTCACGGTGACCGCTTCGCCCAGCAGCGAGAGCGAAAAGCCCGGTTCATCGTGGAGGAGAAGATCGGCGGGATTCCCGACGCTGAACGAGCCGCCGAGCAGGCCGGTCCCGGAACCGCCGAGTGCCGCCGACCGGCCATCCACCGGCGCGACGGGATAGCCGAGGCCGATGGAAGTCAACGGCGTCTGGGCCGAGAGCGGAAACGCCGCGAGGGCAAACAGCACCGGGCCGGCCCAGAGCCGGCGGCCTTCGCGCATCACGGCACCCTGAAGTTCGGAGCCGAGCTGAAGACGACTCGGAGCTGGGGCTGGAACTCGACCGGCGATTCGGCCGAACCGAACTCCCAGTAGCCCAGAACCTGCGCGTCCGGGTTCGCGCGAAACCCGAACCGGATGCTGCCCAGGGAATCGCGTACCGCTCGCGCGAGCAGCAGCGTGATGTCGAGCCGCACCGGTTCGCCGCTCTCGAGCAGGCTGGGTTCGAGCGATTTCGCCACCAGGTCACCGCGCCCGATCGGCGTCTTCGCGCCCGTCACGAACGGGTCGCCGAGCAGGCTGATCTTCGTCGCTTCGATCGCGCGTTCGGCCGCGTAGAGCTCGGGCGCGGCGAGCGGATGCAGGATGACTTCGGCCTGGCTGATCGTCGCCCCTCCAAGCGAGGCGCCGCCCAGGCCTTCCGGAGGTGTGAAGTCGAAGTACATTCGCGACGCGGGCAGGCCGCCGATCCGGAGTGCGGAGCCAGTGGGCGGCAGGGGGGGATCCTGGATGAACGTGCGTTCGGTCCACTGCTCGACCTGAGGCACCGGAATCAGCCGTCCGACGAGCGTCGGATCGTACCGGAGGACCATCCGCGTGAGTCGCAGGCGCGTCTCCGGGCCTTCCAGGACGAGGGCGAAGCCATTGCCGCCGTCCCTGTCCTGCCACGCTTTCATGAGCGAGTCCTCGGGCAGCGCCACCGACAGAAACAGAGAGTCGGAGACCTCCTCGAAGACGCCCGAAGCGATCTCGGGTCCCAGATCGCCCCCCGGGACCGCCCACGGCACGCCCTCGCCCGCCTGCATCCATGTCGCGGAGTCCGTTTCGAAGGGCTGGTCCAGGGCGATCATGCGAAGCGTCAACGGGAAGCCCCCGAATTCGGAGCGGAGAGTGTCGACCCGCAGCAGCAGCTCCACCTCGGCGAACGTGGCGACCGGTAGCGTGTCGGCCAGCGTGCGGATGGTATCCGGAACGTTGAAACGCCCCAGCGCCCGGCCCGACACCTCGGAACCGTTCGACACGAACACGAACGGCGCAGTCGAAGGGCCTGCGAAGCCGGTCAGCGTCGTGTCCCGCCACCTCGCCAGTTCGGACACGGACACGGTGACATCTCGCGTCTCCGCGCCCGCGCCCGGCACCGTCTCGGAGCCGAGCGACAGAGGATCCTCGGTACACGCGCCGAGCGTGACCAGCGCCCCGACCGCCAGCGCACACCCCGGAAGCAGGAGACCGCGCGAACGTCTCACGATCCGGCCTCCGGCTGAGCAGCCACCCGCTCCAGGGATTCCAGGGACTCCGGGGAAAAGTGGGCCGGCAGCAGATCGCGCAGCCGCCACGTCGTCGCTTCCCCGCCCGCCCCGACGCTCATGACCTCGAGATCCATGCCGAACTCGGCGAGCGCCTGCCGGCACATGCCGCACGGAGACGCCGGAACGGCGCCGCTGGTCGCCACCACGATTCGCGCGAACGAACGGGCCCCCGACACGACGGCCTGACCCAGCGCCATCCGTTCCGCGCACGTCCCGACCGGGTACGACGCGTTCTCGACGTTGCACCCGGTGAACACCCGTCCGTCATCGGCCTCGAGCGCAGCCCCCACGAGGAAACGAGAGTACGGGGCGTACGCGCACTCGCGGGCGACGCTCGCTTTGGCGGCAAGATCGTCCCACGAGAGCGCGGCTCCCTCCGGCGGGCAGGTTTCGGTCATCGGCTCCGTTCACCGGCGACGTCCGGCCCGCCGACGTAGTGTCGGGGCAGGCGACGTCCGATCGCCGTCAGCACTTCGTATTCGATCGTTCCGGCGGTCTCCGCGAAGTCCGCCGGCGTAATCTCTTCGGTTCCGTCGCGGCCAAGCAGCGTCGCCACGTCCGAAGGTTCGACACCCGAAACCGAGGAAACGTCTACCGAGGTCACGTCCATGCACACGCTTCCCCGGATCGGCACGCGGATCCCGTGGATCAGTGCCTGTCCCCGGTTCGAGAGACGCCACGACAACCCGTCGGCGTACCCGATCCCCAGCGTGGCGAGACGCTCGACACCCTTCGTCGTATACGTCGCTCCGTAGCTGACGGTCGATCCCGGTGCCAAGTCACGGACCTCGAGCACCCGGGCCCGTACCCGCGCCACACTCTCCGGGTCCGCCAGCGAGCCTCCGATTCCCGCCCCCCGCCGTCCTCCGTACAGGTAGATCCCCGGTCTGACGAGATCTAGATGATACTGCGGATCCACCATCACCGCATCGCTGTTCGCCGCGTGGAGGAGCGGGACGTCGATTCCGATCGCTTTGAGACTGGAGATCGCGCCCCTGAGACGAGCCAGTTGCGCGCGCGTGGCCGCCGGATCCGCCGCCGCGGAATGGAAGTGCGTGTAGACGCTGGCGAGCGAGACCCCGCCTCCGGCCAGGATCGAGGCGACCTCGGGAGCCCAGGCTCCGGCCGCGGAGGCGGGGAGGCCCGCCCGGCCCATGCCGGTGTCGACCTCCAGATGCACAGGGATGTGGCCGGCCTCCGCCCTCGCCCGCTCCGCAAGCTTGCGGAGCGACTCCAGGCTGAGGGCCGCGCCTTCCAGCCGGGACTCGAGCAGTTCGGAGGCTTCGAAGGCAGCCGAGGGCGCGAAGACGATGACGCGCCGCTCGATCCCGCCTCGCCGCAGTTCGGCTCCCTCCGGCGGGGTGGCGACCCCGAACGCGCAGGGCTCCAGCCGGTCCAGCGTCCGGGCGACCCTGATCGCCCCCAGGCCGTACGCGTCGGCCTTGACCATTGGGACGAGCCGGGCGGGAGCCACATGATCGGCCACGCGTTGGGTGTTGCGCGTGAGCGCGGCCAGATCCACCTCCAGCCACGCCCGGGTTCCGGGATCTTCGGGGCTGCGGGTCAAGAGACACCGGGGGTCGCGGGGATCAGTTCCTGGCAGCCCGTGCCATACTGGAGTTGCCACCCTATCCCCCGTAGCTTCCGCGCGCCATGAAGAGAGATCCGGCCGCTACCGAGACCGACCGCCTGCACATGGAGCGGACGCGAGCGGGGGATGAGACCCTCGGCCGCGCCCTCGCCCTCGTGCGCTTCCTCCGCGTCCGCTGCCCCTGGGACGCAAAGCAGACTCCGCAGACGCTGCGTCCATATCTCCTCGAGGAGGCGCACGAAGTCGCCGACGCGATCCGCGGCGCGGATGACGAGGGCCTCTCCGGCGAACTCGGGGACCTGCTGCTCAACGTGGCGTTTCAGATCGTACTCGCCGAAGAGCGCGGCGCCTTTGACGCCGCCGGTGTCGTCGAGGCACTCGAAGCGAAGATGGAAGCGCGCCACCCGCACGTATACGGCGATGCGGAGGCACCGCCGGACTGGGAAGCGCTGAAGGCGGCGGAGCGCGACGCACGAGGCCGGACGGGATCCGCGGGAACGGACCCGTTCGCAGGCGTGTCCACCGGACTCGACCCCCTGAGCCGCGCCGCCCGCGTGCAGGAACGAATGGCCGCCCTCGGCTTCGACTGGCCCGATCTCGACGGCCCCCTCGAGAAGGTGCGCGAGGAGACGACGGAACTCGAGCGGGCCGCCGCAGGCACACAGGGGCCGACAGAGGGGCCAGCGGAGGGGCCAGCCGTCGCACGCCGGATCGGGGACGCGAGCGAGGCGGTCATCGAGGAGGTGGGAGACCTTCTCTTCGCGGCGGTGAACGCGTCCCGGTTGGCCGGCGTTCACCCCGCCAACGCGCTCCTCGGCGCGATCGAGAAGTTCGAACGCCGCTGCCGACGCCTGATCGAGTTGGCGGCGAGCCGCGGCATCGAGTGGGAAACCGCCGACCTCGATACGCTCGACGAGGTCTGGGAAGAGGTGAAGGCGGCCGAGTAACGCGGTCGCCCGGCAGCACCCCGCGGCTACGCCCGATCGGGCTCGCGAGGCGGTGTGCGCTCCTCCGTGCGTTCCCCCGTGAGTTCGTAGATGTTGCAGACCAGGCGGCCCGCGTCGGTCTCGACCGGGGCGAGGATCCTCCGGTAGGCCGCCCCCTCGAACGCGTCCAGCCGCTTCCAGGCGTCGGGCAGGGCCAGGCTCTCGAACACCTTCACGGCCAGGCGATCGCCCGGGATCCGGTGGACGAACCCGGGATAGCCCTCTCGCGAGGCCCAGCCCCGGTCGTGAAGCGTGCCCTCGACCGTACCGGGCACCCAGCGCCCCACCAGGGTCGCCACATGGCGGTGGTTGTTCTCGCCGGGGAGAAGTGACCCGTACGCGGCGAGGCGCCGCTCGGGATAGTCGAGCAGTCCTTCGACGAGCCGCTCGAGGATCGGTTCCAGATAGCTCCGCAGAGAGGCGGCACCGTCCCCCGCCCCCTGCGCGGCGAGAAGCGTCTCGAGTTCGGCGAAAGCGGCAGCGGCGTCCGGCCCCCGAACCCCGCCCGGCAGGGCCGTCACGAGCCCCTCGAACCCCGCCAGGAGTTCGCGCAGGCGGGTCGGACTCCGGTCCGGGGCACGCCGCCCCCGGTTGAGGCGGGAGAGCGCCCCTGCAAGTTGGTCCGGATCGTGGACCAGACCCGGCGCCGGGTCGCCCCCCGTCACGGAGCGTCCTGTCGCCGCCCGCTCAGGAAGCCGTGGATCGCCGCCCAGAGCGGCACCGGCTTCTCGATGAACGGGAAGTGTCCCGCGCCGTCGATCGTCACGAGCCGGCTGTCCGGCAGGGCCTCGTTCAGGGCTTGCACCATCTCCACCGGGATCGGGTCCTGTCTTCCATGGGCGATGAGCACGGGCACGTCGATGTCGCCGAGTTGGTCCCAGAAATCGAGGCCCTGGAGCGGCGTCATGAGCGCGGCCGCGACGCGCTGTCCCTGGCGCGCCGTCCTCTCGTGAAGCGCGATCCGCAGCAGGCTGTCCGCGACGCCCGCATCGGCGAAGGTGCCGCGGAACACGTGGAAGAAGATCTGGCTCAGCGCCTCCGCGTCCCGCTGCTCGAACGCCGGCGTGTTCCTGATCGAGTCAATGGCGGCGAGATCGACCGAATCCCTTCGGGCCAGCTGATTCCCGTCGGTCTGCTCGCGGAACCGGCTGCCGGGCTCGACGGGGGAGACGAGGATGAGGGCGTTCAGGCGTTCGGGCCGCTCGAGAGCGTAGAGCAGGGCCGGAATCGCACCCCACGAGTGTGCCAGGAGGGTGAACCGTTCCCGCTCCGCAACGCGCTCGCGGATCCGGTCGATGTCCGTCAGATACCGCTCCATCGAGATGCTCGCCGCGTCGAGCACTGCGTTGGAGGCACCCAGGCCCCGCTGATCGTAGAAAACGACCTGGTTGGTCTCGGCCAGAGGCCCGAACCAGGGGCGCAGGTAGGAGTGGTCGAGCCCCGGTCCGCCGTGAATGACGACCACGGGCTCTCCGACGCCGATCTTCTGATAGAAGAGTTCTGCCTCGTAGACCGACAGCGACCCGGCGCTGACGGGCGGTCCCGCCGCCGGGGCCGGGGGCTCGCACCCCGTGGCGAAAGCCCACAGGGCCAGCAGCCCTGCCGCCCGGCGCGTGCTCACTGCGCGACCGTCAGGATTCCCAGGCCACCACGTCGCCGAGCGCGAGCGGACCCCCGTCGAGCACCAACCCGTACGCGCCGCCGCGCCAGTCGGGTCCCAACGCCGCCTGAAGCCCCGGCGCCGCCTCCTCCATGCGCTCGCAGGGCAGCGTCTCCCCACGGATCCTGATGCGGCAGCCGGCGACTCGCAGGATCCGGCCCGCCGTGTCGGCAAGATCGACGCCCCGCAGCAGCAGATTGGCCCGGCGGGCTTCCGGGCTCACGTCGACCCCGATCTCACCCGTCGCGGTCTCCCACGCGTTCGCGTCGAGCAGCGTCACCTGCCGGTAGCCGCCGCGATTGGCGTTGCCCTCCAGCCCCTGCCCCGCGACGAGGGTGGCCTCCGACACGGGACGCATGGGTCCCAGCTTCGCCGACTTGAGCCAGATCGCCTCGAGTCGCGCCCTACCCGACTCAGCCATTGGACACCAGCGGCAGCCCGAGGGCCGACGCGGACAGGAGCCACCCGGCGGTCGCGAGGCGGACGCTCCGGACACGCAGTTTCGAGAGAGACAGCATGTTCAACCTTGCTCCGGTTTCAGGTTGTGTGGCCGATTTCGGCGGCATGATAGTCACTCCGGCGACGGCTCGCAGGTCTCGCAGCGCGTCAGTTTCAGCGAGACGACTTCGGGCGGCACGAGGAAGCGGACGCCAAGCCGGCTGGTCCCGACTCCGGTCGTCACGAACAGGTGTCGTCCGTCCTCCACCACATGGCCCGACGCATAGCGGTCGCCGAACCGGGAGGGGGTGATTCCGGGGCCGACGAAGGGGATGATCACCTGCCCGCCGTGCGTGTGTCCGGCCAGGGTCAGCGAGACGCGCGCGGGCACTTCGGGGAAGAGGTCCGGGTTGTGCGTGACCAGGACCACCGGCTCACCGCGGCGAGCGCCGTCGAGCGCATCTTCGATCGAGGGGTGGCCCGTCCAGTAGTCGGCCACACCCGCGATCCAGATGTCGTTCCCCCGCACGCTCACGCGCCGCCCCCGGTTGTCGAGCACTGCGATCCCGGCCCCGGCCAGCGCCTCCTCCACCCGCGCCGCCGACAGCCAGCGATCGTGATTTCCAAGCACGGCGTAGACGCCGTGGCGCGCGTCCAGGGCGGCGAGATCCTCCGCGATCTCCTCCGGCGGGACGAAGCGGCCGCCGACCACGTTGTCGATGGTCAGGTCGCCGGCGATCAGCACCAGGTCCGGGAGGGTCTCGTTTGCCCTCCGAACCACGCGCCTGAGGTTGTCGCGGCCGTTTCTGGGTGACCCGACGTGAAGGTCGGCGATCAGCGCGATGCGGGTTTCCTCGCCGCCAGGCCATCCCGGAACCTCGAGTTCGATCTCGTTGAGGACGAGCCGGCCGGGTTCCCACCAGAACGCCCACGCGGCCAGCCCGGCCGCGGCCGCGAGAAGGAAGAGCAGCATCCAGCCCGTCCAGCCGATCCTCGATCGCCGGGCCGCTATGATCCGCCGCCCCCGGGCTCGCCTTCATCCTCCGTCTCCTCGGGAGCGGTCCAGAAGTCCGACGACTCCGGCGTAGCATCGGCGAGTTCACGGCCGTAGAGCGCCGCGTTGAACAGGATCCGGAAGTTCCCGAACGGCTGTCCGCGCCACTGCGGCCGCATGCCCAGCAGCACGACCCGCCCTTCCCCGTGCGCCACGTCGACCGCCGCCGCGTAGCCCGCGAGATGTTCCGCTCCCAGCAAGTATCCCGAGATCAGCGGTGAACCTTCCGTCTCGTACCTGGCCATCACCCGTCCCTCGAACTCCTCCTCGGTCGTGAACACCGGGCTCTGTCCGACGACGACCGCCGCCCGCTCCGGCATCCCCGCCATCACGGGGTGCGACGGATCGACGAGCAACTCGACGATCGAGCCGCTCTGAAAGTAGTCCTGCCGGCTGAGCCCGGCGACGACGTTCCGAACGGGCAGGTGCAGCGCCTCGATCGCGAACATCGAACTCCGGTTGAGCGTGACCAGCGTGCCCCCGCCCCGCACGAAGGCGTCGAGTTCCCGTATGCCGTCCGGCCCGATCCCGCCCTCGTAGCGCGGCGGCACCGAGCCCTTCGCGAACCCGTCGACGATCTGGCCCCGCGACATGTCCGCCATGATGATCACGTCGTAGCGGCTGTCGAGGTCACCGGCGAGTACATCCGCGTTGTACAGGCTGGCGAAGTCGAACCCGTATCTCTCCAGCGTCCAGCGCGTCCACCCCTCGTCGCTGCTGGGGCTCCAGGGACGGTAGAGTCCGATCCGCGGCGGGCGCAGGTTCTCGCCGCCGGAGCCGCGCGTCGCCTGCAGCCCGAGGTCGCGCACGATCTGCGCCTCGCCGGGAAGCCCCGAGATCGCGTACCGGCCGCCGGTGCCCGGCTCCCCGTCCGCGCCCGTCCGACCCGGTACCCAGGAGACCCGCGCCCCCGTGGCCCACGCCCGGTTGACGGCCTTGAACGCGTTGTTCTGGGCCGGGTCCACGACGAGCGCCGATCCCCCGCCCGTGACCCGGCCGGCCGGCGGCACGATCGCCGCCGCGACGGGGTGCGAGTCGAACCCGACGCCGATCGGGGCGTCGAACGGCGCCGCATCCTCCACGGCGGCATCCCACGCGAGCGCCTCGCCCGACAGTGGCTCGAGCGCATCCCGCACCTCCGCGCCGAGCGGGGATGCCGCCTCGATCACGCGCACACCCATCTGGACGGGAAGCGTCCACCCCGAGACGTCATACGGCTGATCGGGCGGCCCCTCGGGATACTCCCTCAGGTCGGGATACTCCTGAAGCACGAACAGCTGACGCACGAAGTTGGCGAACTCCTGGTCCATGCGGATGACCCACGTACCCGCCGGATGGTCCAGGCCCTGGTGGTTCACCGCCCGCGCGAGCTGGTCGATCTCGATCCCGTTGAAGGCGAGCCGCCGCAGCAACTCCACAGCTGCGACCGGATCGCGTTGTTCCTGCGGCACGAAGTACGCGTAGGGTGGCCCTTCCTCGTACTGCGCGATGATGTCCCGGCCCGCCTGATACCGGTTATAGAGGAGATCCGTCTTGTACTTCGCCGCCACGTCCAGCACCGAGATCGACGCCGTGAGCATGTAGTCGACGGCGTCGCGAAGCCGCCACCACCCGCCCTCCCACGGACTCGAATAGAGCGATTCAGGCCTCAGGTCGCGCTCCGACGCCGGGAAATCTCCGATCGTGTAGAAACCCGGGGTCGCGTAGCGGTACAGCGCCGTCTCGGTGAGAAACGACACGACGTTGTGGAAGTTGTGCGCGTGGTCCATGAACCCCGGATACCAGTTGTCGAACCCCGTACCCATGTGCGTCGCGCCCCGCTGGCCCCGCTCCTCGAGCCCCTGCGACATCGCCATCCCGATCAGGTTCACCATGCGCCACATGAGCGGATGCACGTGCGGCGAAATCGGCTCGGCGAAGGGCGGAATCCAGATCCGGGTCGGGAACGGCGAACTCTGATGGTGGTTGTAGAGGATGTGCGGTTCCCACTGCCGCGCCACGCGGGTCGTGTACCGGGACTCGATCTGGTTGATCATGTAGCCGTCCCGGTTGTTGTCGTGCCCGACATACTTCTGATAGAGGAACGGCGCGGGCGCGACCTCGTACGGCGTCCCCAGATTCGATCGATACCAGTCCACGATGAGCGACTGCCCATCGGGGTTGATCGAGGGCCACAGCATGAAGATGACGTTGTCGAGGATCGCGGCGATCTCCGGGTCCGCGTCCCCTGTCACCAGGTCGTACGCCAGCTGGATCGTGTGCTGCGCGTGCGCCACCTCCGACGCGTGCAGCCCTCCATCGACCCAGACCAGTGCCTTCCCTTCCGCGGCGAGTTGTCGCGCTTCCTCGTCGGTCAGTCCGCGGGGATGCGCCAGCCGCTGCGCGATCTCGCGATGGCGGTCGAGGTTCGCGAGGTTCTCGGCGCTGGAGATCAACGCCAGGTAGACCGGCCGCCCGAAGGATGAACGCCCCACCTCGCGCAGCTCCAGACGGTCGCTCGCGGCGGCCAGCCGCTCGAAGTACTCGATCGATGTCTCGTACGTCGCGAGTTCGAAGTCCGCGCCCACGGGGTGCCCGAGGACCGACTCCGGCGTCGGAACCGAGTTCGGCGCCTGGGCTTCGGCCGGGCCGGCCCCGGTCACGAGCGCGAGGGCGCTGGCCACCGCCATCGTCCGTATCGTCATCGTCCGCGTCGTCATCGTCCGCGTCGTCATCTCCCGCCTCCCTCCGCGTCGATCCAGGCGTCGACCTGCCCCTCCAGCACGACCATCGGCACCGACCCGTTCCGGAGCACCACATCGTGGAAGCGGCGGATGTCGAACCCGTCGCCGAGTGCGTCTTCGGCCCGGGCCCGCAATGCGAGCAGCTTGCGCTTCCCCATCTGATAGGCGAGTGCCTGCCCCGGCAGATCTGTTGAATACCGCAGGGATTCCGTTGCGATCTGGGTCTCGGATTCGAGCGTGTTTTCGCGCATGAACTGCCGCGCCTCCTCCCGGGTCATGCCGAAGTAGTTCATCCCCGGATCGACGACGAGCCGCGTCGCCAGGAAGCTCCCCCGCCGTGGCGCGGACCAGCTGGATCACGGGCGTCAGGTTCTGGCTCGAGACGATGAAGTCGCGCTCGAACTGCCCCCTTACGTAGCCCTCGAGGTCGCGCACGTGGGACGGAACCTGCTCGACGAGCGACACGAAGCGGTCGAGATCCTCCTCATCCTCGAGCGGGAGAAGGGGGAAGAGTGCCTCGGCGTCGATGGCGAGGGCGCGGTCGAGCTGCCGCTGGAAGAAGGCCGCCCGGTCCTCCGCCTCCCCGTAGCCGAGGTTGGGGAGCCGCTCCACGTTGAGCCCCTCGCCGCCCGGATCGCCGGCCGGGGCGCCGCACGCCGTCGCCCAGACGGTCAACCCCACCCAGAGCCCGATCGACGTTCCGGGCTTTCGGAGGAGTGACACGTCAGCGGCCTCCGGCCTCGATCTGCGGGACCTCTTCCTCCGGCTCCTCCTCCCGAGGCCCGAAGCGGACGAGCAATCCGCCCAGGAACGAGGTAATCAACCAGACCACAAAAACCGGCCCGATGATTTCCTCGGCGAACAAGACATCCGTGGCCAGACCGCCCATCGCCACCCCGAACCAGACGGCGAAGTTCTGGAGCTGGAAGTCGAGCTGGTTGCCGCGCTTCAGGCTCTGCACGGCGCGCAGCATGAGGTAGATGACGGTAGAGCCGAAGCCCAAAGCCCCGCCCGCAGTCGATTGGGAGATGATGAACCCGAAGGCCAGGCCGACCGCTCCGCCCGCGACGATGCGGCCGGAGGAGGGCGAGGCCGAGGTCCCGGGCCGAGGCTCCGCGGCCGGCGGAACCTGTGGCTTCGCGGCGGGCATCTCCTCGGCGATGAATTCCGCGATCGCCGTTCTCGTCGCCCGTGTATCGATCCCGGCTTCCGCTGCGATGCGCTCCAACTCGTCGATCCTCATCGTGTCGCCGCGGGCGTCGATCTCGGCCGCGCGCTGGAGAATGAGGGAGACCTGCGAGGTGGTGAGCTTCATCGGTGCGTCATTCATGCGTCATCGCCCTCCGGACTCGATCTGTGGGACATCTTCCTCCGTCGTCTCTTCCCGGGGCCCGAAGCGGACGAGGAGTCCGCCGACGATCGAGGTGAGGATCCAGCCGAGCAAGGTCAACATAAACCCTTCGAACCCATGCGCGGCCGAGACTATCAGAGTCGCCATGAACCAGAGGGTGAAGTTCTGGAGCTGGAAGTCGAGCTGGCTGCCGCGCTTCATGCCCTGCACGGCACGCAGTATGAGGTAGATGACCGTGGCGCCGGATCCCACGATGGCGCTCCCCAGTGAAAGTGCGAAGAGGAACCCGAAGGCCAGCCCGACCGCCCCGCCCGTGAGGATACGCCCGGGAGAGGGAGATGCCGGGTTGCCGTCGCGAGCCGTGGTGACGGCCGGAGGTCGGGGCTCGGGGGCGGGGACCGGGGCGGGCATCTCCTCCGCGATCAATTCCGCGATCGCCGTTCGCGTCGCTCGCGGATCGATCCCCGCCTCGGCCGCGATGCGCTCCAACTCCTCGACGCTCATCGAGTCGCCGCGGGCGTCGATCTCGGCCGCGCGCTTGAGGACGAGCGAGACCTGGGAGGCGGTGAGCTTCATCGGGGGACCGGATACGGGCGGGTCGGTCATGCGTCTCGCCCTCCGCTGCTGTTGTCCGCCACTACGTCGGTTCCTGCCCGGCCACCCGCGCCTGGCCGGCGCGCCAGTGCGCACCCAGATACGCGATGTAGTGAACGCTCAACTGGTCCACCATACGGATTGCGTGATCGAGGAGCCTCCGCCGCGTCATCCGTTCGTCCCTTCCGAGCCAGCCGAGGACCAGCAGATCCACGCGCTCCTCGTGCTCCAGAGTCCGAATCAGCCGCAACAGCCTCCGGTACGTAGGCGATGTCCGGACGGAGTTCTCGACCATCCTGCCGTGTTCCGGCGTGATGATCCGAACCCCTGCGGTCGATTCCCCTGCGAAAGTGTCCTCCAGAACGCTTTTTTCCGTCGCTGCAAGACGGTCCCACGCCTGGATCAGTTCGCCGACGCTTTCCGGGCCAATGATCAGCCGAACGCCGGCGGCTTCGATCGCGGCCATCCCGTCCCCGTCTTCGAGGGTAACGGCCGTAACGGAGGGGGCCCATCGCGGTACGATCTCTGCCAGTCGGCGATCCGCCGTGACGAGGATCGAGTCCGTCTGCTTTGCGCATGCGATGTAGAAGCAGTCGTACACCGAGTGTCCGGCTTGAACGGCGATCATCGTCGCATCCCGTACCAGTTCCGCGCCGGGGTGAAGAACCAGGACCTCCGACAGTCTGGAGATCTCGTGAATGAAGGATTCAATTGAACGAACCTCTCCGCGACGGCTCTTCTTCCAGATCACGTTGGCGCACTCGGGCAACACGAGGTCCGGTGCGTGCCGCTCGATCCGGGCACCCGCCACCTTCAGTGCTTCGTGGCGTCCTTCCTCCGCCACAAACCACTTCACGGCGACGCTGGCGTCGACCGTGACTCTCACCGAACGCGGTCTTCCCTGACCAGAGCGGTACTGTCGGTCTGTCTGGCGTCGACCGTCGTCGCCGCCAAGGCGTCGGCACGTGCGAAGAACTCGGCCGCGCGGGGAGGTCTCGACACTTCTCGCTTGAGCACGTGACGGACTTCGCCCTCAAGGGAACGTTCGTTTTCCCTCGCCTGCGCCTTCAGCCGGGCGATTACCGCGTCGTCCAGGTTCCGTATCGTCAGACTTCCCATCCTGGTCTCCCATCTCCGGATCTCAGTGACGCTATCATAATGAGCGCATATCGCATGCGCGAGCACTCATGCGTCACGTCTCGACCGGATTCGGGGCACGCCGTCGTCGAGGATGGTCGACAGGCTCGACGGATCGAGATTTCCCCCGGAAACGATGCAGGCGATCTTTTCGCCCTTGACGGCGCCCGACAGGCCGGCGGCGACGCCGGCCGCGGCGGCGCCTTCGGCCACGACGCGGTTGCGGGTTGCGAGGAGCCGGATTGCGCTCGCCGCCTCGGAGAGCGAGACCTCGACCGAGCCCGCGAGCAGGTCCCGCGACAACTCCCACATGGCGGGCTCGACGTGCGGACCGCCGATCCCGTCGACGAAGGACGGCGTGTACGGGATCGAGACGGCGCGGCCCGCGCGCAGCGATTCCGCGAACGGGGCCTGTCCCGTGACCTCGGACGCGAACACGGGAACGTCCGGTGCGAGGGCGCGCATCCCGGCCGCGATCCCGCACGCCAGCCCGCCGCCGCCGAAGGGGACGATGACCGCGTTGACGTCCGGGAGATCCTCGATGAGTTCGAGCGCGATCGTGCCGTTGCCCGCCATCACGTCGCGGTCCATGAACGCGTGCACGAAGCGCCCTCTCATCCCCTCGAAACGCTGCGTTCGGAAGACCTCGAACCAGGAGGCGACGGAGGTCTTCACGGCGGTCGCGCCGAGGCGGGCGATCGCGTCCAGCTTGAGCCGCGGCGCCGTCTCCGGGACGACGACCGAGCACGGGACGCCGAGCCGGCGGGCGTTCCAGGCGACGCCCTGCGCCATGTTGCCTGCGCTCGCCGTCCACACGCCCGCCGCCAACTCCTCGGGAGGGATGAGACCGATCGCGTTCGCCGAGCCGCGGATCTTGAACGAGCCGATCGGCTGCAGGTTCTCCAGCTTGAGCCAGATCTCGGGTCCCTCGTCGACGCCGAGACGGACGAGCGGGGAGCGGAGCGCCGCCGCGTAGACCCGCTCCCGCGCCGCCTCGATGTCCGGCAGGCCGGGTGGCTTCACGCGGTCGAACCCGCGACCGCCCGCGGCAGGCTCGCCAGCGCCCGGTTCAGATCGGCCGCGAGGTCGTCGGTCCCCTCCAGCCCTGTGGAGAAGCGGATCAGGGCGTCCCTGATGCCGGCCTTGGCCCGCTCCTCGGCGGACATGCCCGCGTGGATGGCGGCGGCGGGCCGCACGACGAGCGACTCCGGGCCGCCGAGACTTGCCGCGACGGTCGGGATCGTGAGCGCAGCGATGAAGGCCTCGGCCGCGTCGACCCCGCCCGCAAGCTCGAACGACATCATCCCTCCGAAGCCGTCGAACAGGCGCGCCGCACGCGCGTGGTGGGCATGGCTCTCCAGCCCCGGATAGTGCACGACGGACACGGCGGGGTGGGCTTCGAGCAGCACGGCGAGCCGGCCGGCCGACGCGTTCTGCTGACGGACGCGCACGCTCAGCGTCTTCAGCCCGCGCTCGAGCAGGAACGCCGCGTGCGGGTCGAGCGAGCCGCCGAGGTGGTCGTGCAACACCTTCACGCGGCGCACCAGATCGGCCCGGCCGGCCACGCTCCCGGCCACGATGTCGCTGTGCCCGTTCATGTACTTCGTGCAGCTCTCGAGCACGAGATCGAAGCCGATTTCCGCAGGCCTGAAGTTCACCGGGCTCGCAAACGTGTTGTCGATCAGCGTCACCAGCCCGTGCTCGCGGGCGAACGCCACGACCGCCTCAAGATCCGCGACCTGCACGAGCGGATTCGTGAGTGTCTCCACGTACATGGCGCGCGTCGTCGGCCTCAACTGTGCGGCCCAACTCGACGGATCCTGCGGATCGATCACCGAGTGCTCGATCCGGAAGCGCGGCAGGTCCTGCTGCAGGAAGCTGGCCGTGCCGCCGTACAGCGTATCCTGCACGAGCACGTGGTCTCCCGACGAGAGCACCGTGAGCAGGGATCCGGAGATCGCCGCCATCCCGCTCGCGAGGACGAGCGCCGCCTCCGTCCCCTCGAGCGCGGCAATGCGCTTCCCGAGGACCCGATGGTTCGGCGTCGTGCTGAGCCGGATATACCCGATGTCGTGGTAGTCCTCGCCGCGCAGCAGGTAGTTGGCCGTCTGGTAGATCGGCGTCACGATGGCCCCCTCGGGCCTCGGCTCCTGCTGCCCCGCGTGTACGGCGTCTGTGGAGGGCGACCTTCCCGTCTTCTTCATCTTCATCGCGTCGGAATCTCCCGCAGAGTTGTCAGTGCGCGGCGACATGCGGCCACCCGGGCACGTTCCCGCGGGAACGTGTCGTCGCCGCGAGATCGCGTCCCGTAGCCGGTGCGGACGTTCCCGCGGGAACGTCTGCGCGCTAGTCCCACATCACGCGGTGGATGCGCCACCCGGCCGCCGTCCGCCTCCACACCTCGAGGAACTTGCCGCTCAGTTCGACCCCGTCGGGGCCCCGCACGCGGTATGTCCCGTTCGCGAAGGCCAGACGCCCGTCCACCTCGAGATCGTCGATAGTGAATCGGGCTTCGAGGAGCGGCGCGGAACCCTCGAGCGCGCGGGCGATCGCCTCGTGTCCCTGTACCGCGGGCTCTCCGGACGGCAGTCGTACCGCGTCCGGCGTGAAGACGTCCGCCACGGCCTCCTCCGGCGTCCCGGCGAGCAGAGAGGCTTCCCAGCGGAGGGTCACGGCCTCGATCTCCGCCCGCACCGTGGCCGCATCGCCAGACTGTCGCGCCGCTCCCGCGCCGGACCCATTGCCGGATCCGGCGCCGCACGCTGCCGTGAACAAGCCGCAGGCTACGACGATCCCCCGAAACTTCTGTTTCATGCGCCCTATTGTATCGGACGCGCGATGGACCGGCGACGCATCCCGCTTTCCCGGTCGGGGAGGCGAACGTAGGATGGCGCTCGCGCTGCGGGGATTCGCCGCCGCGCCGTTGAACGAAGCTGCCTCGTGCACCCCCTTGGAGGTTCGAATGAAGAAGATGTCTCGCTCGATTCCCTGCCTCGCCATCGCCCTCGGCGCCGCGCTCGCGTTCGCCACGGCCGCGGAGGCCCAGAACCGCCGCATGAGCCCGCGCGGCGAGGCCGCGACGCAGGTCGGCGGTTCCTTCGACGCGGAGGGGAGCTACCAGGGCGGGTCCTGGGTCGTCGTGACCTACGGCCGCCCCATCCTGCGGGGCAGGGATCTGTTCGGGTCGGGGGTTGAGTACGGACAGCAGTTCCTGCGCGGCGCCCCCCTGTGGCGCGTCGGGGCCGACCAGTCCACGCGCTTCATGACCGAGGTCGACCTCATGTTCGGCGGCGAGCGACTGCCGGCCGGAGAGTACAGCGTCTTCGCGGAACTCACGGAGAGCGAGTGGACGCTCATCTTCTCGAACTGGGGCGCGAAGCAGAGCTTCCGCGAGGATAACCCCGACGCGCTGTGGGGCGCCTACGAATACACGCCCGACCGCGACGTGCTGCGGACCACGATGGACGTATCGACGATCATGATGTCCGCCGACCAGCTCGTCATCTCGTTCATGGACATGACGCAGGAGGGCGGCGTGTTCACGATCTGGTGGGACGACCAGGTCGCGACCGTCCCCTTCCAGGTCGCCCGCTAGCGGAGCGAAATGTCCCCGATTCGCTTCAGCGGCAGGGCGGTGATGGTGTCGGTCAACGGGTACTCGACATCCCCGGGGTAGACGACCCATAGACGTTCGAGGCCCAGATCCCGGATCACGACGTGCATCGACTTCGTGGTCCGGGGAGCGTCCGTGCACTTGAACTCGAAGCCCCAGCGCCGCCCTCGCCGCAGAAGCAGCAGATCCAGTTCCGCCCCCCGCTGCGTGCCGTAGAAATAGGCCTCCCGCTCTCCGTGCTCGAGGAGCGTCTGCTCCAGGGCGAACCCCTCCCAGCTGGCGCCGTAACGGGGATGCACGGCCAATTCCATCGTTCCCTCGATCCCGAGCAGGGAATGCAGGATGCCGCTGTCTCGAAGGAAGACCTTCGGCGACTTCACCAGCCGTTTGCCCAGATTCTCGAACCACGGCGGGAGCAGGCGGATCATGAATGAACCCGCCAGCAGGTCGCGGTAGTTCCTCACCGCGGTCACGCTCACGTCCATGGAGCGCGCCAGTTCAGCCGCGTTCCACGTCTGCCCGTGGTAGTGCGCCAGCATCCTCCAGAAGCGGCCAAGCGCCGCCGGTGCGACTCTCGAACCGAGCCCCGGAATGTCCCGTTCCAGGAAGGTGCGCGCGAAGGACTCCATCCAGCGGGACCACGCCCCGCCCGAGGAGGCGAGGTAGGCTCGCGGAAAGCCGCCCCGCAGCCACAGGCGATCCTGGTTCTCCGGCCCGACCTCGGCGAGCGAGAAGCCGCCCACATCCACGAAGAGGACGCGGCCGGCCAGGGTCTCCGAAACGCCCTCGATCAGGTCCAGCGAAGCGCTACCCAGGACGAGGAACACGGCCTTGCGGGCGCGGGCGTCGCAAATCGGGCGCAGGACTTCAAACAGCTCCGGCATGCGCTGGATTTCGTCAATGACGACGAGCCCTTCAGTGCTGCGGAGCAGCCTCTCGGGCGTTGCGGTCAGGGCTGCCCTCTCGGCGCGCACTTCCAGGTCGAAGATGACGGCTGGCCCATTCCGGGCGGACACGACCTGCTCGGCGAGGGTCGTTTTCCCGACTTGGCGGGCACCCAGAAGAGCCACCACCGGAGCCTCGGACAGCCCCCGCCGGATCGCACTCTCGAGACGCGGTCTCGGTATAGATTGTTGCATATCGTACTCCAGCGATTCGATATTCAACAATCTTAGGGTACGACGATCAGATCCTCTTGTCCACCGGGCTGCCGCTGTAATTCCTGGCCCAGGCCCCGCGTCTTCAGGACGTTGTCGCCGAGTAGCGGCGGAACCACTCCAGCGTCGACAGCATCTTCCCGATGTGGTGGCTCGGGCGGCGGCGGATGCCGTGCGGCTCGCCCGGGAAGCGCACCAGCGACGTCTCCACCCCGAGCAGCTTCAGCGCCTTGAAGTACTGCTCGGACTCGGACATCGGCGTGCGCCAGTCCTCCTCGCCCGTCACGATCCGCGTCGGCGTCGTCACGTTCTCCACCACGCTCAGGAGCGAGCGCGACTCGTAGTGCTCGACGTGGTCCCAGGGCAGTCCCGGGAACCAGTATTTGACCCCGGAGGCGGACATGTCCGCCGTGAGGACGAAGCTGTACCAGTTGATGACCGGATACCACGACACCGCGGCCCGGAAGCGGTCGGTGCGGCCTACGAGCCACGCCGTCAGCACGCCGCCGCCGCTCCCGCCCACGACGTTCAGCTCGTCAGGGTCCGCGTAGCCGCGGTCGATCACTGCGTCGACGCCCGACATGAGGTCGTAGAAGTCGTCGCCCGGGTACGCGTGGTGGATGAGGTTCCCGAACTCCTCCCCATAGCTCGTGCTGCCGCGGGGGTTCGTGTACAGGACGACGTAGCCCTGCGCCGCCATGAGCTGCTTCTCGAGGTCGAAGCGCGCTCCGTAGTTGGAGAACGGGCCGCCGTGGATCTCGAGGATGAGCGGATACCGGCGCGACGGGTCGAAGCCCGGCGGCTTGATGATCCAGCCCTGGATCGGCCGTCCGTCGTGTGAGGACTCGTACCAGATCTCCTCGGCTTCGCCGATCTCCCGCTTCGCGAACAGGTCGTCGTTGATCCCCGTAAGCACCCGGATGTCGCTGCCGGGGCGACCCGTTGCGATCTCCGAGAGGACAGCGAGCGTCGTGTAGTTCATCGCGAAGCTGCCGTCCTGGGCCACGGTATAGGTCGCGCCGGCGTACGCCCGGCCGACACCGCCGACGTTCTCGGTCAGCACCCGGTGGTCGGTTCCGTCGTCCCCGGGACCGAAGAGCGCGAGCTTGGTCATTCCCTCGTCGTCGTACAGCGCGTACAGGCCCGACCCGTCGGGCGCCCACGTGGCGTTGTACACCTCGCGGTCGAGCCCGGCCGAGATCGAGCGCGGGTCGCTCCCATCACGGTTCATGACGTAGAGCTGCGTGAGTTGATAGCCCTGGAAGCGGTCGTCCATCCCGAAATAGGCGATGTGACGGCCGTCCGGGGAGACGATCGGCCCGTCGTCCGGGCCCCGGCGATCCGTCAACTGCGTCGCCGCGCCGTCGCCGACGGAAACCTCGAATACCTCCGTGTCCGCCACGAACACGCTCTCGGTGTCGCCCCCCCGCGGGTCGCGCGACATGACGAGGGAGCCGCCGTCCGGCGTCCACGAGAAGTGCGTCCCGCCGATCCCGTTTCCGGCCCAGTGGTTGTCGCCGCTGGTGATCTGGCGCGGCGTGCCCCCTTCGGCCGGGACCACAAAGACATGGACGAACCCGTGCGGCAGGTCTCCCAGCTGGTCGAAGCGATAGACCAGCCGCTCGACGACCTGGGCGGGCTCGGCCCACTCCGCTCCCTCCGGCGGGCTCGGCATCCCGCCTATGGCCGGGGCCGGCTTCGGCACCAGTTTGCCGAAGGCGATCCGGTTTCCATCCGGCGACCACGCGAAGGATCTCGGCGGTTCCGTCACGTTCGTGATCGCGGCGGTCTCGCCCGAATCCATCCAGCGGACGTGGATCTGCGCATCCCCGCTCCGGTTCGAGATGAACGCGAGCCGCGTCCCGTCGGGCGACCAGCGCGGCGAACTGTCCGTGAAATCTCCGGCGGTGAGCGGCCGGTGACCCGACCCGTCGGCGCCCACGATCCACAGGTTCGAGAACCGGCCGTCGGTCATGATGTCGGCGCGCTGCCGGACGTAGACGACCCAGCGGCCGTCGGGCGAGATCTGCGGGTCGGCCGCGATCTCGACTTCGAAGATGTCCTCCATGCGCAGCGGCCCGGACTCGGCCCCGGTCTGTGCTGCCATGGACGAGGTAACCGATAGAAAGACCGAGAGGAAGGCGGCGATCACGAGAAGCAGGGAGCGGACGAGTGGGACAGGGCGGCGGCGGGTCATGATGTTCTCCGTGGATCCGGGGTGCGGATCGATCCGCCGATCGCGACGAGCCGCTACGGCGGCGACCTCTGAATCATAACAAAAAAAGGGCCGCCCGTCGCCGGGCGGCCCTTTGCTGAATCACCGTACGCCTGGTGGCGGCCAGCGATCAATCGACGCGAATCACGTTCTCCGCCGCAGGACCCTTGGTCCCGTCAGTGACTTCGAACTCGACGGCCTCGCCCTCCTTGAGGGTGCGAAAACCGTCCGACTGGATCGCCGTGTGGTGAACGAAGCAGTCCTTACCACCGCTCTCGGGCGTGATGAAACCGAAACCCTTTTGGTCGTTGAACCACTTCACTGTACCTCTCGTACGCATTTCCTACTCCTTGCTGTAGTCACTGTCGGAGTTCGGAAAACCCGTACCTGCCGACCGCTGACCAGTTTGACGCGGTCTCCCCCGCGCCAGGGTCGTGGCACACGCCACGCAAAACAACGCAAAAAAAGGGCGACCCTGTTGAGAGGCCCCCCGATCCTGCGATCCTGCCATCTCAGTCTGTCGTCCGGCACGCGGCCGGATCGGTCCATACCGGCGCAATGATCGCTTGGTGGGGGCCTGACGTCAAGGGGCAGACCCCAGCGTTACCCGAAGCCCGGGTCGTCGATCCCCACGCGGGGGCACGCCGCGAGGTGCTCCCGGTCCCACGAGGCCCAGCTTGGGGCCTCGGTCTCGAAGGTCGCGTCCCCTGTCTCCATGCCCTGCACGTAGATCGTGCGCACCCCGTCCCAGTCCTCGGGCCGCAGCGGCCGAATCTCGATCAATGCCGGTCCTGTCAGCCCGCGAGGAGCTGCGCGACCAGTGCTTCGGTGACGGGCTCGAAGGGGTGGAAGCGGCCGCTCCAGTGTTCCCGGACGATGCCCTCCGCGTCCACGAGGAGCGTGTGCGGCACGCCCGGATAGAGCCCCATGGCCTCGAACAGGGTTGGGCCGTCGCCGATGAAGTTGGGGTAGGAGATCTCGTACTCCTCCAGGAATCCCTCCACGAGCGAGGTCTCGCCCTCGTCGATCGAGATCCCGACCACGGTGAACGCATCGGACGGATAGCGGCCGTGCATCAGCTCCAGCTCCGGCATCTCGTCGCGGCACGGGATACACCACGTCGCCCACATGTTGAGGACGACGACCCGACCCCGGAACTGGTCGAGGTCCGCCGTTTCTCCGCCGAGATCCGTCAGGTCCAGCAACGGGAGCGGTTCGTTCAACGCGGGAGAGCCCGGCATCTCGGCCACTGTCCTCGTCGCCGCGGCGTCGGCCCCCTGCTCCGCGCGCGGGGTGCCCTCGCCACACCCGGCTGCGAAAGCCGCAGCGATCAGCCCCCTCAGCAGCCCGCGCCGGGTCATCGGTCCAGCTCCATGGGGTCCTCCATCTCTCGTTCAAAGTCCAGGTTCGTGGGTGTCGGGAAGACGCCGAGCGGCCGCTCATAGGGCTGGTCCGTGATGACGACCTCGGGCTCCGTCGTGAGCTGCACGTCCCCGGAGACCGCTTCGAAGGCGAGATCATCCACCCACAGCGCGCCGTCGCCCGTGATCATCGCGCCGAGCAGGATCGTCACCGCCTCGGGCGGGATGTCGATCACGATATCCCGGGCTTCCCATTCCTGCGTCTCTTCGATGCGCCGGCCCTCGCTGTTATCCAGCGCCAGCATCGCGTACCTGCCCTCCAGGATGCCGTCCACCCGCACCCACAGGCCGCCCGAGCCCAGGTCGTCGCCGCGCAGGTATCCGCTGAGCCTCATCCGCTTCCCCCGATACGCGGTCGCGTCGACCAGTTGTACGCTCGCCGCCCACTGGCTCCGCCGCCGGTTGCCCCGCGCCGCCAGCCTCATGCTCGAGGCGCCCGAGTGTGCGACCTCCGCGTCGAGCCTCAGCCGGTAGTCGTCCGCGTCCTGTCCCACCAGCACCCAGGCGTGCGGCATCTGCGCGGACAGGCCGTACCCGGCACCGGCCGCCAGGATCGCGAGCGCGCCGATGGACCCCGCCAGCAGGCTCCGAACCACGGTTCTCGCCGAAGTCATCGCGGGATCAGCCACAGCTCGGTCTGACGGCCGTCGATGTACCAGGTGTGTTCGCCGTCGAAGAATGCGTCCTCCTCCAGCATGATCCGCACCGTCTGTCCGCCCCACTCCGGGACCGGGACCGCCGCGTTCAGTTCGATCGAGTGCGCCGTGTTCGCGAAGAGCGGATAGTCGCCGCGCCCCGGCACGCCGCCCTGCCGGTCCCAGAGCCCGATCGTGGGTCCGGCCCCGTGTCCGTGAAACCCGATCGGGTGCGTATAGATCGTCGCATCGATCCCCTCCGCCTCCGCCTGCGCGAGCGCGCCCGCCAGGATGTCGTTCCCCGAGCGGCCCGCCGCGAAGTTCTCCGTGAGGATGTCCTGGAGGCGATTCCCCGCCGCGAGCGCGCGCACCAGGCCCGCGGGGGCCGCGACCTCTCCCGGTCTCAGCACGTAGGCATGCTGCTGCGTATCGGTGTTCAGCCGCAGGTAGGTGATCCCGAAGTCGACATGCAGCAGGTCGCCCGGGCGGATCACGTTCTCGTCGGGACGGGCGGAGAAATCGCCCTCCCCTTCCCGCGCGCCGCCGGCCTTCTCGTGCCGCTGTACGGACACGCTGGGCTGGAACCAGGTGCCGAGCCTGAGTTCGAGGATCCGTTCGCGGTACCACCACACGACGTCTTCCGTCGTCGTCACCCCCGGCTGAATCACCTTCGCGCTGAAGCCTTCGGCGATGATCCGGTGCGCGATCCGCACGATCTGGGGATAGACCTCCATCTCCTCGGGCGTCCGCGTCTCGAGCCACCCGATGGCCAGCCGTTCGGCCGGCATCACTCGTTCGCGGTATTTCGCCGGGAGCGCGTCCATGAAGGCGTCGTACTCCGTACCCGTGAGCCCGTCCGCGAGGGCGAAGGTGGAGGAACGATTGACCGAGATCCGCTCCGGGTCGCGCTCCGCGATGATCTCCGCCACGCGCCCCCACTGGTCGGGCTCCTCGTCGGGATCCCACGCGCGCGGGAAGGGGCCGATGTCGTACCGGGCCACGGCGAGGCGTTCGAGCGTCTGCCCCGGCCCCCGGTCGTGGAGGATGAGCACAGTGCGACGCCGGGCCGCCATGTACGTGGACGGGAGCATGGTCTCGATGACCGGATCCTCGTTGTACTCCCGAGCGGCGACGATCCACAGGTCCACCTCCTCGCGTCGCATGATTTCGGGCGCCACGGTCTCGAGCCGCCGCTCCAGCCAGTGATCGATGACCTCGGCCCGCTCTCGAAGCGGAAGGACGACAGGCATCGCCGACTGCGCCCACGCGGGAGCCGCTACCGGCCCGCACCAGAGGCCCACTGACAGGCCGGCAAGCAGTACTCCAGGAACCGGAATCGAACCGCGCATCTCGAATCTCCGTAGCATGTCGAACGTCGAGCGCATGGCGCGCCCCGCGCGGCCGGAATTTACCAAATCGCCCCCGGCCCGGAGAGGGGGATGGCGGAAACAGCCTCCGGCGGGACATCGTAGGATGCCGTTCACCCAGCCGGAGGGAATCTAATGAAGGACGTGGACTCGGATCTCCTGCCGGACCTCTACACGCAGCGGGAGGTGGAGAAGACCCGCCGGCGACAGCGGACGCTCGGCCGCATCGAAGGCGTCGCCGCCGTCGTGGCCGCGGGAGCCATCTTCAATCTCCTGGGCTGGCTCCCCACGATTTTCGTGCTCGGCGTCGTCGGCTATCTCGTCTACCGTTTCGTCGCGAAGCCCCGGAAGTCGTCTGACGATCTGACGTAGGTGCCGTCATCATCTCAAGCGACTCTCCGAATCAGGTCCAGACGGAGAGGACCACGGCCTGTCCGACGAGCGAGACGGCGTTGAAGCCCATGCTGAGCCCGAAGATCCCCGGCTTCCGGTTCTCGTAGGCGACCCCCTGATACGCGACGTTGAGGACGAAGCCGACCGTGACGAGCAGCCCCACATGTACCCCCGCCATCGCGCCTCCGCCCTCCATCCCGGCGAGGAGCTGGGCCAGGACGTAGGCCGTGATCAGGGAGAGGACGAAGCTCGAGCCGTGCGTCTTCATCGGGTTGAAGTCCTTCTGGATCTCCTCGGTGGTGGTCTCCATGAGGGCGAGCCACTGCTTGCCGAACACGGGACCGTACCACAGAAAGCCGACGACCATCGGAACGATGCCGGCGACCAGGATGGCGAGCCAGTTCACGTCATGCATGAGGTTATCTCCGTTGGATGGGAAGGGTGATGGCCGACGCGAACGCGCCGGCGTGGTGGATCGTGTTTTCCGCCGGTGTCATGCGGGTGTGGCGGCCCAGCGGTTCGCCGGTGTTGGGGTTCACGTCGAAGCGGGGATAGTTGGAGCTGGAGATCTCGAGGCGAATGCGGTGGCCGGCCGCGAACAGGTTGGCGGTGGGAAAGAGCTGGATCCGGAACTCGTAGACGTCGCCGGGCGTCATCAGCGTCTCGCGTTCCCGGGACTCCCGGTAGCGGGCGCGAATGATCCCGTCCGTGATATTGAGGTCGAACCCCTCGGGATAGTCTTCATTGGGCGGATAGACGTCGACGAGCTTGGCGGTGAAGTCGGTGTCCGGGGCGCTCGATGAGGCCCACAGAGTGACGCTCACCGGGCCGATCACTTCCAGTTCCCCGGCCAGCGGCTCCGTCTCGAATACGAGAACATCGTCTCGGTCCGCGGTGCGGCGGCCGTCCACCTCGGAAGCGAAGAACCCGTTCTCCGATCCGCCCTGGAGCGACCTGAACGTCCGCTCCCGCTGATCGTAGCCGCCCCGCTTGAGGGCGCCCGAGAAGGCCCCGCCGATCGTGGGCGCCGGGTGCTCGGGATCGTAGGTGTACGCCGTCGAACCCTCGCCCTGGCCCGGCGGTTCGGGGGTCAGCCCACCCTCCGCGCGCAGGTAGAACGGCGTCATCTCGGTGTCCTCGAGGGGCCAGGCGTCAGCGGTGCGCCATTCGCCGCCGTGGAAGAGACGGCCGTTCTCGTCCCGGTGACCGTCGCCCCCGCCCATGACGAAGATGGTGACCGCGCCGGCGGCCTCGCCTCCCAGTCGCGCGGCGTCCTCGAACAGATCGTTCGCGCCCTGTCCCCGCAGCTGCCGGTCGAACCAGCGCAGGTGGAACTCGCGCGAGAAGTCCTCGATCGCGGCGTCGGCGCCGAACTCGATGTCGCCCGCGACCGAACGACTGTTCCCGCCGTGGGTCCACGGACCCATCACGAGCATCATGGGCGACGACTTCAGTCGCGACAGTTCGACGAAACTCTGTATCGTGCCGGGGGCGTAGGAATCGTACCAGCCGCCCACATGCAGCATCGGGATGTCCGCCGTCTGGTCATAGTACTCCGCCCAGTTGCGGCCGATGCCTCGGAAATAGTCGTCATAGTCCCCGTGGTTCTGCATGGTGAGGTAATAGTCCTCGAAATTCGAGGCCACGGAGAGCGGGTTCTCCCCCTTCCGGAACGGGGTGTCGGGGAACCAGTCGGACGGCGGCTCCTCCTGCAGCCGGAGCCGGATCTCGGGGTCGTCCGCCACGGCGGCGAGCTGAAGGTGGGCCCAGCCCAGTTGCTGTCCCAGTTCGAACGCGCCGTGGTTCCGCACCTTGTGCGTCCAGGCGTCGGAGAGCCCTCCCATGGTCAGGACGAGCGTGCTCAGTCCCGGCGGGTTCAGCTTGGCGGCGTCGGCCTGGGTGTGTGCGCCGTAGGAGGTGCCCCACATGCCGACGGAAGGCTCGGCGTAGTCGAGCCCGGTGAGCCATTCGATCGTGTCGTAGCCATCGGGGGCGTCGAACTCGTGGTACTTCTGGAACTCGCCCTCGGAGGCATAGAGGCCGCGCGTGTCCTGCAGCACGACGACGAAGCCGTGGGTCGTGAACCAGCGCGCCTGATCCACGAGCCCGCGCGAGGTCTTGTCATACGGGGTCCGGTGGAGGAGGACGGGGAAGGGCTCGTCGACCGGCTCATACTCGCGCGAGGGCCGGTAGACGTCGGTCGCGAGACGGACGCCGTCCCGCATCTGGAGCATGAGATCCATCTCGACCTGGAGCGCGTCGTAGGGGCCGCGCCCCGCCGCCTCGGCCGCTTCCTCCAGCGAGCTATCCCCCGCTCCCGAGCCCGCCGAGTCGCCGCAGGCCGCGACCCACAGCGCTCCCAGCAGGACGAACCCGCTTCGAGCCCGGCCGCAGCCGCTCACGCCGGGACTCCGGCCGGGGCTCGCCGACAACGCCCGCACCAGATCGTCGATGTGCACCACTTCGTCCACGTGTTCGAGTTGGTCGAGGGCGCCGTCGATCTGCTCGTCGTCCATCACGAGGCTCGCGCAGTCCCGGAACTTGCCGTGCAGTTCCTCCCGGCTGAGCGGCCGCTCCGGGCCACCCGGATACGTGTCCGCTTCGGTGTGGAGTTCGGTGCCGTCGCGGAGCCGGACGTCGATCGCGCTCCGCATGCGGTCGTAGCCGCGGGCATCGATCTCTTCGTCGAACTGGACGGTGACCCGGCTCATCATCTCCCCCGCCTCGTCCGAGAGGACGAAGTCGTCGTGGAACTCCCGGATCCCGGCTCGCCGCCGGAGGACGATGCTCGAGAGGACGAACGGGATGCAGAACTTCGCCTCCAGTTCGTTGTTGGGCACCGGATACCGGAGAGGGTTGAGGATGTTGTGCCCGGCGCGGAAGGTGATGTGGGCGATGTCGTCGGGGGCGATGTCGTGCTCGGTTACGAGTTCGAGCATGGCGGCCATGCTGGGGTGGCCGAGGCTCCCGGACGGAAAGGGTTTCACGGACACGCCGGGGTCGAGCAGCGTGTAGGGTGCGCCGAGCGCGCCGACCAGCCGCTCGGGCTCGAAGCCGCCGCCGAACACGCGGAAGAAGCCCCACGGCGCCTCCAGCGCGTCGTGGCCGGCCGTGTAGCCGCGCGCTGCGAGGTCGACGGCCAGGATGCCGTTCTCGGCCGCCCGGCCGGCGTGGAGCGGCTTGGTCATGGTGCCGAACCCGAGGCGGATCCCCGACGAGAGGCTGGCCGCGATGCCGAGCGCCATGGCGAGTTCGTCCGCCTCCAGCCCGGCCAGCCTGGCGGCCGTGGCGCAGGCGCCCAGCGTGCCGATCGTCGCGGTCGAGTGGAACCCCTCCATGTAGTGCCGGGGATCGATCGCCTCGGCGATCTTGCACTCGACCTCGAAGCCGATGAGGAACGCTTCCAGGAATTCGGCGCCCGTCGCGCCCTCCCGCTCCGCCGCCGCGAACCCCGCCGAGAGCGGCGCCACCGTGGGGTGCGTGAGGAGACCGAAGATGCGGTCGGGCGCGTTCGAAAGCTGTGTGTCGTCGAAGTCCATCGCGTGCCCGGCCGTCCCGTTCGCCCGCGCCGCCAGAGTGGCAGGCGCCCGCGTATCGGGGGGCCCGAAGATCGTCGCCTCCGCATGCCCGCCCTGCGCCCCGATCTGGTCCTGGACGATGCGGGAGCAGGCGTCCGTCGAACCGGCGAGGATCACCCCCGTACCGTCCGTGACGCAGCGTCGTCCTTCGGCCAGCAGCCGCTCCGGAAAACCGTCGATCGTCGTCTGTAGAATGAAGTCGATGACCGCGCCTGTCGCGCTCACTCGTGCTCCTTCTTGTCGGGTTCGTTGTTCTTCCCGCGTGCTCGCGCGGATATCAACCGGCTCCGGACCGCGGGCGCGGCAAAGCTGACGACTGCCAGCGCGAGCAGCACGAGGCTGATCGGGCTCTCGAGGAAGACCGAGTGCGACCCCGAGGACAGCGTCAGCGCCCGGCGATAGTTCGTCTCGATCATGGGACCGAGGATGAGACCGAGCACCGCCGGCGCCAGCGGGTAGCCGCCCCGCAGCATAGCGAAGCCGACGAGCCCGTAGAAGAGGGCCGCCCACGCGTCGGCCGGGTTCCCGCGCAGGGCGTAGGTCCCCACCAGCGAGATGGCCACGACGAGCGGCATCAGGATCGAGGGCCGCAGCCGCACGACGCGCGTCCAGAGGGGGATGCCGAGCCGTCCCACGGCCAGCATCATCAGGACCGCGACCACGAACCCGGCGTACAGCGCGTACACCAGCGAGGCACGCTCGGCCATGAGCAGCGGCCCCGGCGCCACCCCCTGCACCGTGAGGCCGCCGAGCAGGACCGCGGCACTGGCGGAGCCCGGGATCCCGAGCGCCAGCAGCGGGATCATCGCCGCCCCCACGCAGGCGTTGTTCGCCGCCTCGGGCGCCGCGATCCCCTCCGGCACGCCCGTCCCGAACCGCTCCGGCGTCTTCGACACCCGCCGTTCCTCGTTCCACGCCACGATGGAGGCGATCGTCGCCCCGGCGCCGGGGATGGCCCCGATCACCCCCCCGATCGCCGAGCCCCGCAGGATCGTGCGCCACAGCCCGAACAGTTCGCGGGCCTTCGGGAGCCGGCCCGTGATTCCGCCCCCGGGGGCCGTCGCCTTCCGACGGCCGGTCACAGCTTCCAGCGCCTCGGCGATCGCGAAGAAGCCGATCAGCATCGGCACCAGCCCGAGCCCGTCCATGAGCGCGCTCGTGCCGAAGGTGAGCCGCGGCGCCCCCGTGAGCACGTCGAGCCCCACCACGAAGAAGAGGAGCCCCAGCACCCCGCTGATAACCCCCTTGAGCGGATCGTCTCCCACGAGGTTCGCGACGATGGAGAGTCCGAACACCCCGAGCCCGAAATACTCCGCCGGCCCGAAGGCGATCGCCGCCCGCGACAGCGGCCCCAGCGCAAGCACGAGGAGCACGGTCCCCAGAAGCCCGCCCATCATCGAGGAGAAGAGTGAGATCCCGAGCGCGCGTCCCGCCTCGCCGCGCCGGGTCATGGCGTAGCCGTCGAAGGTGGTCGCGAGCGCCGGCGAACTCCCGGGCACGCCGATCGCGATCGCGGTGATCGATCCCCCGTACTCCGCCGCCATGTAGATCGAGACCATCATCAGGAGCGCCGGCGTCGGATCGAGCGCGAAGGTGACCGGGAGGACGAGCGCGAGTCCCACCGTGGAACTCAGCCCCGGCATCGCCCCGGCGAACACCCCGAGCAGGCTCCCCGCGAGGAGCGCCGCGAGGTTCCCCGGCTGGAGCGCCGTCAGGAGTCCGTCGAAGAAGGAGGTCACGCGCCGCCCCTCAGAAGCCGGCGGGCAGCGGCACGCCGAGCGCGACCATGAACACGAGATAGATGAACCCGGCGAAGGCGAGCGGCACCGAGACGAGCACCGCGCGCGAGCGCTCCCCCGTCAGCCACATGAGCCCAACGACGAGGAGGGGGACCGACACCACCGTCCCGAGCCGCGGCCATACGAGCAGAAAGGCCGCAATCCACGCTACGGCCAGCCACAGGTGGGCGCGGCGCCCGGCCCCGGAACCCGAAAAAACGTTCCCGCGGGAACGTCTCGCGTCCGGCGGCGGCCCCGACGGCGGGGACCATGGCTTGGTCCGGATCGCGAGCCAGACCGCGCAGGCGATGAGGAGCGTGGCGAGGAGCCGTGGGAAAAAAGCCGGGCCCGGCGCGCCCTCGGCCAGCGATCCCGGGTAGGAGCGTGAGTCGAGGAGAACCCCCGACGCTACGACCGCGAGAAGCGCGGCCTCCGCGAGCAGGCGCAGCGGCGTGGCCCCGCGCGCGGCGGAGTTACCCAACGCTACTCACCGCTACTCACCACTATTCATCCAGGAGTCCCAGCCGCCTCAGCAGATCCCGGCTCGTCGTCACCTCCTCCGCCATCCAGACCGCGAACGCGTCCGCGTCCTCCATCGTCGCGTATTCCAGCGCAGCCCGCTCCATGTATTCGCGGAACCCCGGATCCTCGATCGCGGCCAGCAACCGCACGCGAAGGTCGGCGCGGGCTTCCGGCGCCAGCCCCGGCGGTCCGACGACACCCCGCCAGTGCACGGGCGCCAGATCGTAGCCCTGCTCCGCGTAGCTCGGCGTCTCCGGGAGCGCCTCCACCGGCAGCGCCACCCCGAGGACCCGCATGGTTCCCGCGCGCAGGTGCTCGCGTACGATGTTGTAGTTCGTGTGCGCCGCGTCCGTGTGTCCCCCGAGCGCTGCCACCACCGCGTCGGCCGACCCCTCGTAGGCGATCCAGCGGATGTCCGGATCACCCGCCGCGGCCCGCAGCCGGGCGAAGCCGAGGAAGTGGGCCGACGCCGCCCCGAACCCCGACACCGAGACCTCGCCGGGCCGTGCGTGGGCCGCCTCGAACAGGTCTCCGAGCGTGCGGAACGGGCTGTCGTCCCGCACGGCGATCAGGAACGGGTCGATCTGGATGCGGAGGATGGGGGTGAAGTCCTCGGGCGCGAACGGGATCCGTCCCGTCGCCATGTTCACCGTGCCGCTCGCGGTGAAGACGCCGAGCACGTGGGGGTCCCCTTCCCGACCCTGCAGGTACTGCATGCCGGCCGCCCCCGCCCCGCCCTGCCGCGTCATCACAGTCACCCGCTGCCCCTCGAAGTGCGGCGGCGCGGCCTCGGCCAGTGCCCGCGAAAGGAGGTCCGTCGGCCCCCCCGGCGTCGCCCACGACACGATCTCGATCGGACGGCTCGGGAATGCCGCCTCGTCCCCCGGCGGCGAACACGCGACGGCCCCAAAGGCCACGGTGGCCAGACTCGTGAGGCGCACGACCGCGATCGCCGCGTGTGGCCGTTGCTGTCCGGATGACGGATCACACCATCGTCTGGTATTCATGGGAGGAATGTGAGGTGTCCGTCGAGAGCAGGCCACGGCAGGGCGGTCGAACCAGGTTGAAAAGACTGGTCTGACTAGTTATGGTAGTCCGATGCGACTACTCTATTCGACCTACGAGGCGAAGGCCCGTTTCTCCGAAGTGTTACGTCACGTCCGGGAGGGGAGAACCGTGACCATATCCTATCGGGGAGAGCCGGTGGCCGAGATCCGTCCGCTCAGGCCAGCGACCACGAAACTCGAGGAACGGCTGGCGGAACTGGAGCGGCGAGGGGTCCTGACCCCCCGTCCGGAGCACCGGGAGCCACTCAAGCCCGGTGAGCCAGTGCCGGGCGCGCTGGAACGGTTCCTGGCCGACCGCGGAGAGTGAGCACGGCCTATGTGGACACGTCCGCGATCGTCTCGGTCGCTTTTGCCGAGGCGGGCGCGGACGACATTGCCCGCCGATTGCGGGGGTTCCGGGATCTGATCTCATCCAACCTCCTGGAGGCGGAGTTGCGATCCGTCTGCGCCAGAGAGGGAAAGCCCTTTCCCGATATCCTCATTTCGCGTTTCCGCTGGATTCAGCCGAACCCGCCTCTGTCGAGAGAGATGCGGGCCGCGCTCCGGGCCGGTTACCTGCGGGGCGCGGATCTCTGGCATGTGGCCTGCGCCTTGTATGTCGCGCCGAAGCCGTCGGATGTCTTCTTCATCACCCTCGACGAACGACAGGCGGAGGTTGCGGCGGCGCTGGAGTTTCGGCTCGGGTAGCCTAAGTCATGATCGACCGATGCGACTGCGACTGCTCTACTCGATCCCCGCCGCTTCGAACCCCAATCGCGTGCCCGTGCGCGTGCACCTGATCCGCCAGAGTCTTGACCATTTTGTCCTGGGTCTCCGCGCCGGGTGGCTCTCTTCTCGAGGCAAACTCGCTCGACCAGCTTCATCAGCGCTTCCGCGATGGGGCCTTGGTCCGAGAGGCCCCTTGCTCACCGACGAACCGCACGTAGGCCATCACGTCCTCAACGCTGATCGTGTCCTGCACGAAGGTCCCTTGGCCATCGGGGGCCTGTACCATGCGCCGGATGTCCAATTTCGGGTCGATCGGCCCGAGTTCTCCCTCGTCGGTCAGGACGATGCGGTCTGCGCCCAAGGCGATCAGCGTTCCGGCGCTGTTAGCACGGAACGGGATGAGTACGCTCCACATATCGCAATGCTGCCGAAGCTGTCGGACCAGACGCCAAGGGACGTCTATCGTACAGCGGGACCAGATGATATGGACCCTTTGGCCGTCGCAGTGGCCCCTCACACTTGATCTTGTGCGGTGCTCCTGGATGACCAAGGGGCTTGGAGGATGGCGCTGGTACGACCTCTCCACGCAGCAATCGGGCACATCCCGGCGGCCCGGCACAGGCGGGCTGGTGGCGGCGGGCGGGAGTTCTGTAGACTGGCCGGCATGGACGAACGCATAAACGAGACGATGGCGGCGAAGACCGACGCCGGCTGGCGGCCGGACGTATGGCCCGGCATCCACTGGATCCAGGAATGCGGCGCCCACCGGGCCGGGATCGCGGGGGCCGTGCTGGAGAGCGGCGCGGACTGGTACACGCCCGGCCGCGAGCTTCACGTTCCGCAGAACGCGTACCTGCTCACGGGCGAGCGGACACTCCTCTGGGACACGCTCTCCCCGGCGTCGGGAGATGTCCTGCTCCCGGCGCTCGAGGAACTGCTCGGCGGGCGGCCGCTCGACTACCTCGCCCTCTCTCATCCCGACATCCCCCACGCCGGGAACACGATGCAGGTGCTGCGACGCTATCCGGAGTGCCGACTCGTGGCCCCGGCCGCGGGCGAGACACACGCGCTGTACCATCTGGACGAAGCGATGAAGGTGGGTCGCGAGGATGAGATCGATCTCGGCGGACTCCGGGTCCGGTTCCCCGAGGCGACCTTCCTCGACGCGGCCATCCACACCTGGATGAGCGAGGAGACGACCCGCACGCTGTTCACCGTCGACTGGATGGGCTTTCCGCACCAGGGCGGGGAGTGTCTGCGTCGCACCGACGAGATCGACACCGCGGTGGACGTGGGACGGCTCGAGGAGTTCCACAGCCGCGTCATGTTCTGGTTCCAGTACGTGGTTCCGGACAGGGTGAACGCGGCGGCCGACGCGCTGGCGGCCCGCTTTCACGGCTACGGGTTCGCCCCGGCGCACGGACTCCCGATCCCTGGCTCCGACGCGGCCCCGTACTACGGGCGCATGAACGAAGTCGTGCGGCGGGTGTCGGCGAGCGGGCGCGGAGGCGTCCTGTGAGCGCCCCGTGAGCGCCCCGTGAGCGCTATCGAGCTGGGCGGCGGGGTCTCCTGGGTGCACGAGTGCTTCGCCGAGACCGACGGCCACGTCCACGTCTCCGTCTACCTTGTCGACGCGCCGGAGGGAGCGATTCTCATCGACTCCGGCTCCTTCCATCACCGGCAGCGTCTCTCGGACCGGATCAGCGACGCCACGGCGGGTCGCGGGATCGGCGCCATCATCCTCTCGCACTCCGACTACCCGCACTCGGGGAACATCCCCGCGTTCCGCGCCGATTGGGGCGACTTCGAGATCGTCGCCTCCTGCGGCGACCCCGAACTTCAGGGCCTCCCCTACGCCCGCCGCACCCGCATCGGCGACGTCGCCGACGTACTGGGGCGACGCTTCGTGGTCCTCGATCCTCCGCTCGCCGACCGCAACCACACCACGTGGGTCTACGACGAGTCCTCGCGCACGCTGTTCGTGGCGGACGGTTTCGGCACGCTCCACGCCCCCGGCGCCTGCGACATCGACTGGGGACGGATCCCGGAGGACGGACGCGCGGAGGGCGTACACGAGTTCCACGCCCAGACGCTGCCCTGGCTGCGCTACGCCGACCCGGACCGCGTCATGGGTTCGCTGCATACGATGCTGGAGCGGCACCCCCCCGCATGGATCGCGCCGATCCACGGCCCGCCGATCGCGGAGGCGGACGTGGACCGCTACATGCAGGACCTCGGCAACGCATTGGCTCGCATCGCCGAACACCACCGCCGCTGACAATGCACGCGGAGGGACGGACAGATCGTGGGGCGCGGAGTCCGGGTCAGGCCGGGGAGGGCGAGGACGGGGAAACGCGCCGGGCAGTCGCGCGCGAATCCGTGGGCTCGGGTACGAGGACGCCGTTGTCGAGCATCGTCTCGATGAACAGGCGCTGCGCGCCACGCAACTCGGTCCGCGCCTCCGCCTCGGTCCGCCCCTGGGCGATACACCCTTCGAGTTCCACGATGCGAGCAACGTGGAAGGCGTCCTGACGGCGCTCGTCGCACTCGACCTCAATCGTGTACGGCAGTGCCATGTACCGGTCAGACTCGCTCATCGCTGTGTCTCTCCCCTGGACTGGCGCTCGAGCAGCTTGTCCACTGCCCTCAGCGCCGCCTTCGCATAAGCAGCGTCCAGCTTCGCGTGCCTGGCGACGATGCCCATGATGTCGGGATGCCGGGGATGATGGAACACCGTGTGATTGCCGCCCTCCCGGCTCTCGAACCCGTGTACTCTGTAGTAACGCACCACCTCGCGTCTCCGGCAAGCGCCTTTCGAGCGCTCCAGCCGCTCCCGGAGCTTGCGCCGGCGGGTCAAGGGATACCGCCGCTGTCGATCTCGATCGTAGCCATCCCACTCCGTCCGATTTGCCGGCCGCGGCCTATCGAGGCGGGACGTAAGCCCGGCCGGCCACGATGTGTCATCCAGGGTCGCCCAGGAGATCATCTCGGCATCAAACGGCCGCGGGGGCAGTGACGACCGACAACTACGCGGCCGGGTGCCGCACCCGGCGTGAGCTACCGAGAAGCGGGGCGTCGACCTTTGGCGCCCCACGGGTGGAGTCATGGGCGGTGGGGGCCATGGAACGCGGGCGCGATTCCACGCAGTTCTGGAGCGCCGGGTTGAGCCGGGTCGTGTCTCAGCCCTCGGCTTCGACTCGTTGCGCGAGCTTCTCAAGACTACGGGGGTGAGTCGGCGATACCGCCCCGACACGGACGCGTGGCTCCGGGTCGCCGCCAGCCTGACAGGTGGCCCGGCGTCTCCCGTGCGGTGCTTGATCGACGAAGGTTGCGGCGACGCGGGGGAACTTCGTGAATCTGGGCGTCATAGAGACCCGAGACCTGCCGCGGCTGAAAGCCAAGCCCGCCATCCACAGTGCGTGGCTGGACGCGGTGAGATTCTGACCAGCCTCGAACGTGGGCCGGGAGCCCCGTTCGCCCAGGAGGTGAAGCCGTAGTGCAGCCAGGCACCGTAGTAGGCGTCCTCGATCTGACCGTCGTCCGGGTTGACGGACTCGACTCCGGCCACTCCACCGGCGGCTCGCTGCGCTCCGGTGCCGGGCGGGGCCGCCGCAAGCAGGTTCTCGATGACGAATCCCTCCCAGCTCGCGCCCGACACGGGGTGTCCGGCGAGCGTGTCGAAGTCGCCGATACGGAGGAGCGCGTGCACGAGGCCGCTGTCGCGAATGTAGACCTTCGGTGATTTGACCAGGCGCTTGCGGACGTTCGCCACGAACGGAGGAAGCCGCCGCAGGATGAAGAGGCTGGTCAGCGAATCGATGTAGCGCCCCACCGTCGCCGTGTTGATCGCGAGGCTTCTGGCCAGTTCCGAGGCGCGCAACAGTCCGCCCTGCCAGTGCGCGAGCATCGTCCACAGTCGGCCGAGGGTCTCGGTCGGCAGGCGACTCGAGACGAACTCCGCCACGTCACGCTCCAGGTAGGTCCGAATGAAGTTCGTGCGGAAAGCGAAGCTGTCGTCGTCGCTCGAGGCCAGGAAGCTGTCGGGCAGACCTCCCCGGACCCACAGCGAGATGGCCGCCCTCCGGTCCGCCGCCACCTCGAGCACATCCAGAGGGGTGAGAGAAACGAACTCGATCCTGCCCGCGAGGCTCTCCCCGGCCTGTCTGAGCAACTCGACGGCGGCCGACCCCAGCACCAGAAAACGGCCGGTTCGGCGCCCATGGCGGCGACCCCGGTCGATGAGGCCGCGAAGCTCCGAGAACAGTTCAGGCACGCGGTGAACTTCATCGCAGAGCGCGCGGTTTACCGGCCGAGGAGGGTCTCGAGGTCGCCGTCCGACACCTCCCCGATCGTCCAGGCGTGTGCCGACACGAAAGTCGGGGTGGCGGTAACGCGCCAGCGGACGGCGAGCGCGGAATCACGGGTAATGCGTTCTGCCGTGGCCGTCGACTCCAGGCAACGGGCAAACCACGTTCCCGCGGGAACGTCCGCCGCGTCCGCGGTGGACTCCCACGCCGCTTCCTCCGTCACCCACTCGTCGTTCGTCATCAGGTAATCGTGCATGCGCGGGAACGCTCCCGCCTCCTCTGCGCAGATCGCCGCCCGAGCGGCTTCCCTGGAGCGATCCGAGAGCGGGACGTGAACCAGCACGATCCTCGCAGCCGCGGATGTCGCCCACCCGGCCACGGCCTCGTGTGAAGACCGGCAGAAGGGGCACTGGTAGTCGCTGAACTCGAAGATGACGGGGGCGTCGCCGTCGCTCCCGAGCGTACTTCTTCTGCTGGAAGCGGCCTCCCGCCACTCCGCCCGGTAAAGAGCGAGTACCTGCCGCTCGGCGTTCCACGCCTGCAGGCGGCTGCCCAGGACACCGGATGGCCGGAATGCGATCACGGCCAGGAGCAGGAGGCAGAGCGCGAGGCCCATGTCCTGGATGCCGGGGCGCTTCATGGCTCTCGACGCGTCTGAACCGCCGCCGGAAGCGGCACGATTATGACCTGCTCGACGTCGAACGGGTCGCGGACGATGCCGACCGCTTCCGTTCCGTCAGCCCACAGGAGATCGAAACGGCCGGGAAATTCGATGTCCCGGCCTCGGCTTCCCGGCCCCGAATACACGCTCCAGACCGACATGTCCTCCTCGACGCGGGACGAGTCCGGCTCCGGGGGTCGGTAGCCCCGCACCCAGACGCGGCCGTCGGCACCGTCGACGACCTCGCCCAGAACCGGGAACGAGTCGGGAAAGGGCAAGATGTCGAGGATTTCCATCTGACCCTGCAACAGGGAGGCAGGCAAGGGACGGCTGTTCAGGCGGCGGAGACGGTCCGCGATCTCCCACGCGCGGTGGGCGCCGGTAACCGGCACGGAGGCAACGGAGAATGTGATCGGGTCGAGTCGGGTTCCCCCGCCGGACACGTGCTCCGCCCGCAGGTGCTCAGTCGATCCATAGAGGATGACCGAGTCACGGGGAAGCACGAATACCTTGGGCGAGAACGGAGCCCTCCCCTGCTGGTAGTTGGAGGCTTCGTAGTGGAAATACCGCATGTCGGACGTCGCGGCGACGGTCTCAAAATCCGTGCCCCCGGGCGAGGTCAAAATGATGGCGCGCCGTTCCGGGTGCGATTCGCCGACTTCGTCCGGCTGCCGATATGGTAACTCCGCCGTCCACACCAGTCGGCCATCGGCCAGCGCGCCGTGTAACCGCGGGTAGCGCAGACTGTCGGGAAGGCTCGGCACGGCAACCCGACGCACGTCGCCTTCCGAGTACGGCCAAATGGACGCCTGGTCGCGGTCGCCATCCCACACGAGGAGGGAATCGCCCCGGTATTCGAAGAGCGCCGTCAGCTCCGCCAGCTCGCGCGGGCCACCTCCGATCCCCGCCCGCGTACTGTGCCACTCCCCGCCGAGACCGAACGTCCGAATCGTGGCGTCTCCGCGGTTGGCTACGATCAGAACCCCCGCGCGCCGGTCTACGATGACGCCCGCGATGTCGTAGAAATCCGTATGCCCGCCCCCGGACCAGTTCCCCAGAGTCAGTCGCGGAGACCCCGCGCGCAGGGGCGCGGGGTCCGCTTCCGGCTGCGTTGAACCGGCATCCCTGGCGCCGGGGCTTCCGTCCAGACACGCGACCGGCAGCCCCAGGGCCGCGAGCATGCAATAGCGGCGGTATCGGTTCAGAGTTTTCGAGTCCTGCGTCATGTGACCGCTACCAGATCTTCTTGCAACCCTTCTCGCACTCCGCATAGTCAGCCTCGCAGGTCTCGCCACCGCCCTCGTCGCAATCGTCCCAATCCGCGAGACACGCGCAGATGCAGACCTCAAAGTCGCAGGCCCACGAGGCCGCCGCGCCGGGTTGCACCAGGATGGCGGTGGCGAGCAGGAGGTTGAAGCCCAGCAGGGCCCATCGTCGCTTGTTCATGATCCTATCCCTTCTTCGAGTCAGGCGGCGCGGGTCACGACTCAGGTTGGCCAGCCGCGATCCTTCGGGACGGCCCCTCCGTCCGCTGCCTCCCGACGTGTGCTCTCCAGGTTGTTTCCATGCGTCAACGGAGCGTCAAACGGAGGCGGGCCGGGCCGAGGTTGAGGCCGCTCCCTACCGGATCGGCCAACACGTTTCCTCGAGGCAGCGGCTGAACCTGAAGTGGCAGTCCCAGCCCTCGTTCTCGACGCACGCGCTCCATTCCGCCCCACAGATATCCAGGCAGTCTTCGGAGTTGCGCGCGGAGGCCGCCTTGCCCGGCTGGGCCAGGATGGCGGTGGCGAGAAGCAGGTTGAGACCCAGGAGGATCCATCGTCGGGTGCCCATGATCTTGCCTTTCATCGGATCAGGCGGCGCGGATCCCGTCACCGGTATCGCGGTTCGGGTCCTTCGGGGCGGTCTCTCCGTCCTTTGCCTCCTGAGGTGTGCCCGCCAGGTTGTCCCGACGCATCAACTCAGCCTCAACTCGGGGGAATCGCCCATGCCGAGGGCACACATGGTCCGGGGGGGCCGCGGGAACGCCTACCGGTCACTCCTGACCGTCGCGCTGACGATCACTATCGCGTGTGCGCCCGATAGCGCAGATCCCGGCGCCGCGGTCGACGCACGGGCGGACTACGCCGGGGTCGCGGCCGCGCTCACCTCGATGATCGAGCGGGAACGCGAGCAGAAGGGGCTCGAGGCGTTCTCCATCGCGCTCGTGGACGGGGACGAGGTCGTGTGGGCGGCGGGCTTCGGGGAGCAGGATCCCGAGCGGGGCGTCCCCGCCTCGGCCGAGACCGTGTACCGGGTGGGTTCGGTGTCCAAGCTGTTCACCGACATCGCGGTCATGCAGCTCGTGGAGCGCGGCGAACTCGATCTCGACGCGCCCGTCCGGAACTACCTGCCCGAATTCGCGCCGGAGAACCCGAGCGGCACAGAGATCACCCTGCGCCAGCTCATGTCGCACCGCTCCGGCCTCATCCGGGAGCCCCCCGCGGGCCACTACTTCGACGACACGGGCACCGACCTCGCCGCCACGGTCGCGAGCCTCAGCGGCACGCCGCAGATCTACCCGCCGACGGAGCGCACCAAATACTCCAACGCCGGTATCGCTGTGGCCGGCTACACCCTGGAGGTCACGCGGGGCGAACCCTTCGCCGACTACGTGCGGCGGGCCGTGCTGGAGCCGCTCGGGATGACGAGCAGCGCCTTCACCCCCGAGCCGGAGGTCGTCGATGACCTGGCCGCGGCCTACATGTGGGGCTTCGACCGCGGCCTGTTCGACGCGCCGACGTTCGAACTGGGGATGGCTCCGGCGGGCAGCATGTATTCGACCGTGCTGGATCTGTCCCGCTTCATGTCCGCCCTCTTCCGCGGGGGCGAGGGCGTGAACGGCCGGATTCTGGAGCCCGGGACGCTCGAGTCGATGTGGGCGCCGCAGTTCGCGCCGGAAGGGGAGACGAGCGGCTACGGCCTCGGGTTCGCCGTGCAGGAGCGCTTCGGGCAGCGCTGGCTCGGCCATGGCGGCGCGATCTACGGGTTCTCGACCCAGCTCGCCTTCCTGCCCGAGGCGAAGATCGGGGCGGTGGCCGTCTCGGCGGTCGATGGCACGAACACCGTGACGGGGCGCGTCGCGGACGCCGCCCTCGAGCTGATGCTCGCCGCGAAAGCGGGCGAACCGCTCCCCGAGGCACCCCTCCTCGGCACCGACCCTCTCGATCCGGCGCGCGCCCTCGAGTTGGAGGGCGTGTACTCGACGACGGCATCGAACTCGACGAGCGCGGCGGCCGGCTCGCCCTGACCCCGCTCCTGGGCGCGACCCTCTCGCACCCGTGGCGACACCCGATCGTCGACGTTCGGCGCGCGCTACCTCCGCAAGGGAGATGACCTGCTCGTGCCGGGGAACGTGGCGGGAGGCGCGCCGCGTCGGCTGGCGCGGCGCCCCGACCCCGGCCCTCCGCCCGAGACCCCCGCGCACTGGGCGGGACTCATCGGCGAATACGGCCGGGACTACAACGTCCTCTACATCCTGGAGCGTGAGGGCCGCCTCCACGCCCTCATCGAGTGGTTCTTCCTCTATCCCCTGGAGGTAGTGTCGCGCGATGTCTACGCCTTCCCGGACTGGGGGCTCTACCACGGAGAGCGGCTCGTCTTCGCGCGTGACGCCGGCGACCGGGCCACCGCGGTGGAAGCCGCCTCTGTCCGGTTCGCGCGCCGGGAGGTGGGAACCGCGGCGGGCGGCACCTTCCGCATCGATCCCGTGCGTCCCGTCGAGGAACTGCGGGCGGAGGCGCTGGACGCCTCTCCGCGCTCGTTCCCGGACTACCCGGGCGGGACCTCCCGTCAGCGCTGGCTCCGCGAACTCCTGCGGCGGACGATGGAAGCGGAGGGGTTCATGGTGTACGAGGCCGAGTGGTGGCACTTCGACCACGAGGACTGGCGCTCGTACGCAATCCGGAACGCGACCTTCGACGAACTGTCGCGCTGAAGAAGCCCCGATCGGTACGTTCCGAAGCCCCCGGTCCCGAGAAAGCGAGTGGTACCATGCTCACGGCGTACATCTTCAGTCTCCTCGTGGGCGGCGGCTTCCTGGCGCTGTCCGTGTTCGGCGACTTCCTGGACGGCATGGACATCGATGTCGATGTTGACGGCGAACTGGATGTCGGCGGCGGAGCCGAGGTGGCGAAGCTTCTCTCCCTGCGCACGATCGTATATACGCTGTTCGGTTTCGGGGCGACCGGAGCCATCCTGCACGCCGTCTGGGGGGGCGCGAGTGCCGGCCTGACGGCGATCGTCGCCAGCGCCACGGGCCTCGCCTCCGGAGCCTTCATCAGCGCTGTGTTCCGCTACCTCAAGCGCTCCGAGGGCGGCGCCGAACTCGGAGAACGGTCCTTCGTCGGGTTGACGGGCGAGGTGTCGCTCGAAATAGCTGCGGACAGCGCGGGTACGGTGAAGGTGGTGCGGGGCGAGCGCAGGCACAGCGTTCGCGCCCGTCTGGACGCGACCTGCCCGGACGACCTGCCGCTGCGCGCCGGACAGTCGGTCGTAGTGGTCGGCATGGCGGACGGCATCGCGACCGTCGTGCCAGTGGACATGAAGCTGCTCGAGGAATGAGGTCGAAATGCAAGACTTTCTGAGTTTTCTGGCCGCCCCCGTCACGATGGCGGTCGTCTTCATGGTCGTCGTACTCGTCGCGATCATCACACTCAAGAACCTGATCGTGATCGTCCCCCCCAACCGCGCCGCCGTGATCACGGGCCGCAACCGGCTCCTGACCGCCGGCCAGACTGTCGGCTACCGCTCGATCTCCGGCGGGCGCACACTCCGGATCCCCATCATCGAAGCCGTCCAGCACATGAACCTCGAGACCATTCCCATCGAGGTCTCCGTCAACAACGCGTTCTCCAAGGGGAACATCCCGCTCAACGTCGAGGCGATCGCGAACGTGAAGATCGCCTCGGAGCCCGAGTGGGTGTTCAACAACGCGGTGGAGCGCCTGCTCGGTAAGGCGGAGGAAGAGGTGCGGGAGCTGGCCCAGGACACGCTGACCGGGAACCTGCGCGGCGTCCTCGCCACGCTCACGCCGGAAGCCGTGAACGAGGACCGGCTGGGGTTCGCCAAGGCGCTGTCGGAGGACGCGGGAGAAGATCTCGCGTCGCTGGGCTTCCACCTCGACGTACTCAAGATCCAGAACGTGAGCGACGAACGGGGCTACCTCGAGGCGATCGGGCGCGAGAAGTCGGCCGAGGCGATCCGGGCGGCGGAGATCGCGGAGGCCCAGGCGGAAGCCGACACCCGCGAGGCCCAGGCCGAGGCCAGGCGGCGTGCCGAAGTGCGGGAGGCCGCGGCCTCGATCAAGGTCGCCGAAGCGCAGAACGAGCTGCGCGTGCGCCAGGCCGAACTGGACCGCGAGGGGGAGACGGCCGAGAAGATCGCGCGCGTGAAGGCGCAGGAGGCCGAGGTCGAAGCCGAAAAGGTCCTCGAGATGAAGCGCGTGGAACGCGAGGAGCAGCGCCTGCGGGCGGACGTGATCGAGCCCGCCAAGGCCCAGAAGCTGGCGGCGTTCGCCCGGGCCGAGGCCGAGGCGGCGCCGATCCTGGAGCGCGGGAAGGCCCAGGTCGAGGTGCTGAGGCGGCTCTACGCGGAGGTCCAGACCGGAGGCGACGCGGCGTTCGCCGTGTTCATGGCCGAGAAGCTCCCCGAACTGCTCGAGATCGCCGTCGGTGCGGTGGAAGGCGTGGACATCGACCGCGTGGTCGTGATGGACGGTGGCCAGGGCGAGGGGGTGTCCAACGCCCTCAACCAGCGCGTGCGGGGCGCCTACGGGACGATGGAGGGGCTCGCGTCGGTGCTGGGGCTCGACATCCAGGAAGTCCTGCAGCGGGCCGTGGGCTCGGGGGATGCGGACGGCGGCGCGGGGTCAGCCCCCGAGCTTCCGCCGGGCTAGCCCGGGCATCTCACACGGGACACGCATGCAAGCCGCCGCGGGGCGCTCTGTCCAGCCGTTGTGACGTCCTCGCGGGTCCAGCCACGACAGCAAGACCCTCGCGCGTCAAGCCAAGCAGTTCGTCGCGCGTATAGAAGTGGACAGGCGTACTTCGTCACATCTCGTAGCTGAAGCGGCGTCGGCTGACGAACGTTCGGAAATCAGCGCAGACCAGGCGCGTAGACAGTACGGCGTGAGTTGGCGCAGTGAATCGGACCTGTCTTCGGTTGCGTCACGGGCTCCCACGCGTCGGTCCGCCTACCGCAGGGTCAGCCACGCCGGAGATGTCGTACCAGTCCACGCGGCGCTCTGCGACGACGCCGCCGACATCCCGCACGACGAGGATCGCAAGCGTGTCCCCGAGGACGTCCATCCCCACGACCTTGTCGGCCACCTGCAGCGTCAGCGCGTACTCGGGACCGTCATCCGCGAGGCGGAACATGTCGATATGGCTGAGCGGGGGGATCACATCGGACCCTGCGTTCCAATGCGACACCGCCCAGTACCGCCGCCGGTCGTCCACGACACTCGGCCCGTACCACCTTTTCGGTCTGGCTCGAATCTCCTCCTCGCCGGGAGGACCCCAACGCGCCGACCGCAGCGCCCGTCGCGTCGACGCCACGTCCTCCTCGGTCGGGTATCGCTCGACATACGTGGGGGACCGCACGATCGCGGCGGGCTCCTCCGAGTTCCGATCCGCGTACCAGATCAGAAACTCGCCGTGGCAGGCCAGGAACAGGAGATCGCCACTTCCATCCCCGTATCCGAACAGCAGCCGGGTGATCCTCCACAAGGGTGTCGAGCAATTCACCAAGTCCGCCTCGTGCGGGAACGCCCGCTCCCACTCCACCCGACCCGTCGCCACATCGATCTCCGCCTGCACCATCGGCCGGTCGCCGTTTGAGTCGAACTTCCTGTACGAACCAGACACCGTCCCGTCCATCACCTGGCGGCTGTGAAGGAAGAACCCGCGTGGAAGCCCTCCCGTGGAAGCGAGGAACTCCCCGGACGGGGAGAACATCGACAGGCGGTTCAGTCGCGAATCGAGTACCCCAATCGTACCGGACGCGCCGCGAAGTAGGTGGGTCGGGAACGCGAACTCGCCCGGCCCTTCGCCTTCGGCACCGAACTCGACGGACTCGCCGCCGGGATCGATGCAGCTCACGCGGTGCCGGTACGAATCGATGACGCAGGCCGCGCCGCCGGCCAGGAAAGTGAGCTCATTGGTTGTGCTCAGCGGTGACGGCGCGGAGGCGAGCGGATCGAGCTTGATGGGCTGAAATGCGACATCGGCCGGCCCGCCACACGCCGCCGCGAGCAGCGTAGTGACGAGCGCGGCCTGACGACGACGACTGGACACTACTGAGGCCCCTCGCAGAAGCCCATGCAGGGTCTGGAGACCGATCCGATCCGCCATGCCCGTCCATCCCCGAACGACCGTCATGTGTGCGGCTTGCCCCTCACAACGGCAGACAGCCTCGACCCGGCCTAACGACACCGTCGCTTCGCTCGAAGACACTCACATAGTGTTCGCCTAGCGCGCCCACGGACCTCGTGAGCACGGACGAACTCGCTGCATGCAGAAAACCATGACCGTCTGGAAGCTCCATCAGGCGTGTCGTTCCCTCGTACGGCCGGACCACGAGCCACGTCCTCGACGCTTCCTCGTCCCCGGCTTCCAGCTGCAACCACAGCTCGTCACGAACCCCACTCCTGATACTCCTTATCGGAGGCAGGACGTCACGCGCGGGGACAGCCTGTGCCCTTTCCCTCCAAAGCTCATACAGTTGCGACATTTGTGGTATCTCCTGCAGGTACTCGTACCGCTCGCTTCGCCTCTGTCTTTCCTTCTCCTCCAGCCCGGCCGGGACCTGTCCACCCTCCAGCCACAGGTGGATTCGCGTCGTCACCGTCCCATCCCCTCGCATGCCGATTATGGATGGCTCAGCCGTGTCGACGAGATAGAGATGATCGCCGTTGACCGTACCTATCGTCGTGGCCCCGAACAGAAGGCGTTCCGGGGACACGCGGTCGCCGAGGTCCACTGAATACATCTCCGGTCCGGGCACGTCCGCAAGAAGGGTCCAGCGACCGTCCTCCGGTTGCCGCAGATACCGAATCGTGTTCCGCCAGACACCCCTCCGCCGTTGGTCGGCCAGTCGCACCACCCGGGCCTGCGAAGCAACCACGGACCCGTCATCCAGGAGTCCAAACGCCTGGGGCGGCGGCGGATCACGAGAGTGCACCGCCCTGCTATCCAGGAGTTCACCATTCGGCGACAGCTCCGACAGGCGCTGCAGCAGGAGATCCCACACCCAGATATTCCCATCCGCACGCAATCCCATGCGGGTCGCCTGCTGAAACTCACCCGGCCCTTCCCCCTCTCCTCCGAACACTTTCGTCTGTCGACCGTCCGGCCCATAGATCAACAGTTGCTTCCAGCCCGACAACACCGCGAACTGCCCCGAGTCGAGCAACAATCCGGCTTGCACGCTCTCCAGTGGCACACCGGTGTCGTCATCGAGCCCACCGACCGTCACGACGTGTGTCGCCGTCGCTCTGGGAAGGTCGCTCACCGGTCGCGTGTCCCGGTACGTCCAGGTTCCCTGAGCGTCGATCGAACACTCACCGTACTGATCCGACTCCGGCGCTTCGCTCGAACACGCGGTCGAACCGATCGCCATGCACAGGGCCAGAACGGAGCGCGTCAACTTGTATTTGTACGATGTCATGAGATGATTATCTGCCTCCAAGAGTAAGATTTGAGCCTCAAGCGCCGTGCCCCACTGAGCGTAGCCTGAAACCTAAGGGCGTTCCCCGGCAAGCTCCAGTAGTTCTTTCACGGTGGGGATCCCCACGTGGATTCCGCGTCGAGATAGGAATGTGGGTGTGGCCGCAACGCCCAAGTCATTCGCCAAGAGATTGTCGCGCGAAAGTTTCTCGGTGATATCCGCACTATTGCGACACAGGTCCAAGTGACTGACGTTAAAGCCTTCCACGCTGTCAAGCAGTGCATCAAAATCTCCGGTGCTCTGCCATTCGTTCGTCATCATGAGCGATCGGTGAACGGGTTCGAAAAGACCTTGTACGTCTGCACACTCGACAAGAACTGCGGCGGCGCGAGCGTTCGCGTGGATAGCAGTCAGCGGGAATTGGCGGTGAGCAATGGCGACGGCGGGGTTGAGCTTCAGCACATGTTCGATTGTGTCGTTGGCAGCCCGACAAAACGGGCATTCGTAGTCAGTGAAGACAACGATCGTCGCGTCGCCGCCGCCGAGAATGGGCCGCTGGGAAAGAGAGTCCCAGACGGATCGAGCGAGCGCTGTTACGTTCTGTTCATGTCGATATAAGGCCCATTTGCGACCCAAGGGCCCTTGAGGCCGCAGAAAATAATAGACGGCAAATAATATCACCGCGATTGAAATGAAGGTGTTCAGTCGGTGCCCCTAAAGCGCCCAAGCGGCTGTGGGGCGACGGTGTCGTCATCAGATTTGATCCGAATCGGGGGAGGTAGGGGTGCCCGCCGATGCGCGCAGATGGCACCACACGGCGTGGAGGCACGCGACGATCGAAATCGTCGCGTGCCGCGCGACAACACTAGTACTAGTGCAGACACAGAAAGCCTAATGGTATACGATGCTCCGCGTCCACGATCGGCCCAGTCCTTCCGATGCAACGTAGGAGCGACGAGAGCGCGTTACGGGCCCGGGCGCGAAGCTGTGGGACGCCACAAGACTCCGCTATTGCGGGCCGGGGCATGCTACGCCCATCTGTCCAGGACAACTCCACGTGGTGCAAGGGCTGTCGTCGTACGTACAGACGCTGCAGGTGACCGTTTCTCCGTAGTAGTCAACTTCGTAGTCCTCACAACTTTGTCCTGTTTCCTGTGCTCGGGCGGTGGAAGCCGGAGCGGCGAGAGCCGCAAGCACCATGGCCAACAGAGCGGCAATTGCGGATCGCGGTCAAGCGTTTCATGCGAATCTCCTTTTGAGAAGGGCTATGGACATTCTGAGTTGAAGATCAGGTCAGGAGCAGATCCGTACTAGACCTCCCAGAATCGATGAATTGTGTTCGAGAAGTGATGAAGTTCGTTACGACATCGATGAGCGCGTACGGTCGAGCACCAGCTCGGCAGCGGACACAGGTCGTTGAGCGGCATCTCGTCAGCGGGTGCCGCCGTTCAGCAGCGGCTGCATGTGATCGGCGACGAACTTCGCGATGAGCTGTTGACGAGGGGTTCGTGCGAGCTGCTTCAGCGTCAGTCCCGGCCACTTCTTGGACTTGAGGTGAAGGGTTGGGCGCGTGAATCCCAGGCGCTGACTCACGATTTCCCAGCGGAGCCCCGCAGTACGGAGCTGATGCGCCCTCAGGATCACAAGGGCGCCGAGAAAACCGCCAAGGGTGGCTTCGCCCGGGCGGCTCCTCCGAAACGCCTGCGACAGTGTCACGGGGGAGCGACGGAAAACGTCCGCCAGCTCCGTCACGTTGCGCACCGGTCGGTCGGTGGCGGCGCGGAGGCTGTGCGCCAGGGCCGCGCGAAGGGCCGGGGACAACGTCGATCCCTGAATCTCCTGGGCCAATCCGAACAGCACGGCCGTTCGGCATAGCACTTCGATCCGGGGGCGGAGTTCGGTCCGGACGTCCTCGAACCACACGATGTCCGACACCCCGCTCTCGCCGAGCCACCGAGCGATGTCGGGCGCGGAATCCGTGACGAAGATGACGGGGGCCCAGGGCACTTCTCGTTCGATCTCCCGCACGAGTTCGAGCCGCCCAGGGGGTACCGGAGAGCGGCAGCCCAGAACCACGCACTCGACGTGGACATCGTCGCGGGTGAACGGGCCTGGCCCGTTGACCACCTGCGCCGCCGCGGCCGACGGTTTCCGCGATGAGCGCGGCGTCTTGAGAGGAATCCGCAAGAACTCTGATCATCCCATGCTCTCCCCGGCTCCCCCGTGGGCCGCTTGCACGATCAGGAGGGTCGCCTCCTCGGCGACCTCAATCCCGTTCACCGAGCGCTCGCCACATGCTGGGCGAATTCGGTGACGGCCCTCGAGAACTGAGGAGCGAAGCAGCTCTGTTCCTCGAGCGAGAAACTGCTCAGCGCCCGTTCGAAGTTGGGAACCTGCGACGCGAACGTCAGTTCGATCGCGAGCCAGTCTACCCAGCCCGCGTAGGAAATCGCCCTACTCATGTTCGGGTCCTGGCAGCCGGAACCGCGCCACCCACGGGCTGGGCTCGGGTCCGCTGGCGTAGAGCCACGCATCGGAGGCATCCACGGCGATCGTCTGCGCCGTTCTGTCCAGGTACAGGGTCTTCACGTACTCGCCTTCCCATGTGAAGACCTGCACCTCGTGGGTGGCCCATGGCGTGCCGTCCTGCATGACTCTCCCCCCGGAGAAGAGGCCGTACAGGTAGCGGTGCGTCGCTGCCAGATCCGTGAAGCCATAGCGCGTCTCGGCACCCCACCGACATCACGGCCCTGCCGCCCCGGGATCGCCCCTGTACCCATGAGGGTGGGAAGGGGTCGGGGACGGCCGCCCGAGCGGTCGGGACGCCCTCGTAGTCGAAGATCTCCAGCAGCCCGCCGAGGAGCGTCGCCGCGGCCAGACGATGGCCCGCGGGGTCGGCCACGACCCGGCTCTCGTAGGCCTGCAGGAGCGTCATTCCGGGCGCCTCCGCGTCGGGCGGAAAACCGAGGATCGTACGATCGTAGCTGCGGTCGGCGTGATAGCGGGCGATCCGGCCTTCCGTGATCCAGCCCCCGGCGAACCAGCGGCCATCCGGTACGAGGCGGCCCCGATCCTGGAGCGCGGAAAGGCCCAGGTCGAGGTGCTGAGGCGGCTCTACGCGGAGGTCCAGACCGGCGGCGACGCGGCGTTCGCCGTGTTCATGGCCGAGAAGCTCCCGGAACTGCTCGAGATCGCCGTCGGCGCGGTGGAGGGCGTGGATATCGACCGGGTGGTCGTGATGGACGGAGGCTAGGGCGAAGGCGTGTCCAATGCCCTCAACCAGCGCGTGCGCGGCGCCTACGGGACGATGGAGGGGCTGGCGTCGGTGCTGGGGCTGGACATCCAGGAGGTCCTGCAGCGGGCCGTGGGCTCGGGGGATGCGGACGGCGGCGCGGGGTCAGCCCCCGAGCTTCCGCCGGCCTAGCCTGGGCCGGCGGCTGGACCTTCCCGAATTGGAAGTAGGGAACCCACGCCGCAGGAGTAGTCGCAGGGGGAGGCAACGCGGTTTTCCCTACCGCACGATGTCGTACTGCACCACGTACGGGATGTCGAGCGCATCCTTCTCCACCACCCAAGCCTCGTTCTGGTTCGCGTAGGACACCCACGAGGTCGTGGGAAGCCGAAATCGGCCGATGGGCGATCCCGAGCCGTCCAGCACCAGCCACTCGCGCTCGCCGTCCTCGTCCACTCCCGCCAGCCACACGGTTCCGTCGCTTCCGAGCCTGACGCTCGTCACGGGAGGAAGATACCGGGTCTGCTCGTAGAACTCGCGCACAGCGTCCGCGACCTCACGCCGGTCAACGACGACGGGAGTATCCAGCCACAGATTGATCTCGTCATCGTAGTAACCGTCCGGCACGGGGCGCGGCTCGTAGGCGAGGCGGCGGTGAAACAGGGTGTCACCCTCCGAATCCACCTTCGTCACCCCGAACTCGGCGGGACCCCGGCCCGTCCAGCTCCCGCCCCCGACGATCGCGACGCTCGACCCGTCGCGCGCGAACTGCCATTTGTCCCCTGCCTCAAGGGGGTGGTGCAGTTGCAGCACCCCATCGTCCGCCACGCCGGCCGTGATCTCAACCGAAGTCGGCATCGAAAGCAGCGCCAGCGTGTCGCGCACGGTGCCCGCGGTGTCCAACACCACCATGGGAAACCTCCTGGGGGTTCCCCGCGCCGGGGCCGCGTTGGAGGGCAGCGCGGCGGCTGCCGCGCGGAAGTCGGCCATTGCGACTAACGGATCGAGCCTTGTCGTTTCGTGCGCGTCCGGCGCGTACACGTGAAACGGCATCGTCTCCACCTCCCCGGTCGCGACATCGTAGAACGTGAAGCGCCGCAAGACCGTGTCGGCGACCCATATCGTCCCCGGTCCGCGCCAGCCCATCATGGTCGGGACCGCCATCTCGCCGGGACCCTCCCCGCGACCGCCGCCGAGGTCGAGGACGAACTCCCCGTCACGCGTGAAGACGCGGATCATGCCCTCCTGGCGCAAGAGGACGTACACGCGGTCCTCATCGGCCAGCACGCTGCCGACAGCCGAAAACCCGTAGATCGGATCGTCCGGGCTTCCGAGGACGAGGCTCCTGCGGAGGGTCCACTCCAGCACCTGCCCGGGCGCCCGCTCCGGTGCCGGGGCGGCGCAGGCGAGCGCCAGCGGCACCAGGAAGATGCCCCCAACGAACCGCCGCACCGCCCGCATGCCCGTATCTCCCTGCACAGTTCCTACAGCCGCAGTTGAGCCGTCGCGCCCCGCGCCGCGCGCACGGCGCTGACGGAGTACCACTTCGAGATGATCCCACCATCGCACGACCGCCGCGTCTGCCGAGCGTTGCTAGGCGGGACCGGACCACGATCCGCGGAGGCGAACGTCGCTACGAACGCCGCCGCCCCGCCGGGTTGGTCAAAGCTGGGAGGTTCGGGCACTTCCGGTGCGGCCGAACGCCCGTCGAGCGACAGCTGGACAGAGCAGGGACCAAGGGCCCAGCAGCCGTTGCACGAGGACATGCCGCAGTTCTTGGCTCCCTCATCGCCCCCGGTGCAGACACCGCACCATTTCCAGTCGTCGTCGACTAGCATGAACCCCCCGGTGCAGGTCCAGCACTGAGCCGCCGCGTGTTCGAACGTCAGCGCCATTGCGAAGATGGCGGCGACGAAGCCCAGCAGGAAGATCCGAGTTGCCTTCATGGTCTTGCCTCCTTGTGCTCCAAGGTTGCTCCCGAGATCCGTTCCCAGGAGTACTTCACGAGTTCGCTGTCGTTCAGCGTCCGCATCGCAAGCATCACCGGCGCTTTCGCTGCGGCCGCAACGAACCCGAAGGGCGCGTTAACGGCGACATGCCGCAGGAATCGACCTCCCTGGTCGAACCAGAGGAGGAGTCGGTCGTCGGTACCGCGATTCGCCAACGTCTGGACATAGCCGGATCCGACAGCAACGACGGAAGTCACGCTCCAGATGTCGGGACTTGCGCGTAGCGCACTGGAAACATCGTCGTCAAACCAGTCGGCCGACACCCGCTCGAACTCTACGGACGTCCACTCGCGGCCCACGCCGATCCGCCACGCGCGAAAGGGACTGAAGCCCTGCCACACGAGGGCTCCCCACCCACCCACCGACAGCCCGAGAGTTCTCATGTAGGATGAGTCCGGCACCCAGGTGCCCTTTCCCTCCGGCAACCGCAGGTAGGAAGGCGTCGAATTGGAATCGGAAATCGCGAGGATCCACCCGGTCGCGGTACGCGCCGCCGCGGTGGCCTGCCGCGAACCCGGTAGACCGCGCCGAGAATGCGCGACTCCCGCCATGTCGGCCGTCACCACACCGCCGCTCGCGGCGTCAACGATTTCGAAGTGCTCCTCGTCCAGAAACTCAACGCCTGTCGCATGCCCGATCTCAGCCACGAGGATGTCCCTTGGAGCTGATCGGCCGTACACGCGGACGCCGGGACTGCCCGCAAACCAGGCTGCGACCAAGTCACCCGAGGGCGAGAGCGCTGCGCCGTTGAGCAGGCGATCTCCGGGCAAGGCGATGGCGGCTTGCTCGGTAAGCTCGATTTCCGGCGCGGCCTCCCGCCCCGCAGGGGCGACGCTCTCCGCGCCTGTCGGACGGTCGTCGGGGATCCAGTCCTGCACGCCGCCGCATCCGGGCACAAGAGCGCATGCAACGACGGACCACCTGAGCAGGTCTTGGACCCCGGCCCTCCGCATGGCTCACTCCTTTCGGGTTGGGAAGCCGAACTCGACGACTCTCAACTGTAAACTGGGTTTCGCGGCGGGCTACAACTATGGCAATAGTGTATGAATCTTGCTAAAGTCGACTACTTCTGGTCAAGAGTGGATACTCCGTCCGAAACGGTCGGCCCCCCCCCGAACATATTTCCAGAATACGAAGGCAGTACGGGTCGAACGTGCTCCGCCGTGAATGCCGCGAAGAGTGGGTCTGGGGCCATCCGCTCAAGCTCCGCGAGCGTGCAGCCCGGCCATGTCCTCACTCTTCGGGCTATGGTCGCCCGGCAAATCTCGGTGCGGTGAACTACGTGCTTCCAGCTCGCACCCGACCGTCGAAGCTCATAGACCCTGAGAACCGAGAGACCACGGATGAATGCGCTCAGCGTGGTCGCGCGTTCCGCTCGCGCCCCGAACTGCCGAAACAGCGTGACGGGCGCGCACCCGATGGCCTCGGCCAGCTCCCTCGCGTTGCGGGCCGGCCGGGTGGCGGCTTGCCGCACCGCATGAACAAGCGCCTTGCGGAGGGCCGGAGGCAACGACGAGCGCTCGAACGCTCCCGCCAGGCACCACAGGCCCCATGTCGCACTCACGGCATCGAGCCGGAGTCGAAGACGGGTCCGCAGCTCGGAAAACCAAACCACCGCCGCCACGCGCACGCGAAGCAACTGTCTGGCCAACTCGGGATCGGGGTCCGTCACGAGAACCACCGGCGTCCACGGGCGCTCTAGCTCGAGCCTCGCCAATAGGTCGATCCGCTCCGGCCGAACCCGCCCAAGGCAGGCGATCACCACCGTCTCGACCGCTCGATCCAAATTGGCGACCTCCCGGATTGAGTCCGCCGCCTGGGCACCCGGGCCCACGACTCGGCATATCTCCCGGGCTGTCCGCGACGTGTCCGCGACAACGAGGATCATAGCGGTTTCCTACTACCGCGGAGTGCGCGGCCATCCTCGCGGCCTACGGCGCCGGTGCCATAGGCCGGAGGAAGTGGGCGACGGAGAGAGTGATGGGACGGCGGAAAGAAGGCCTCGGCTTGGCGAGTGGTCTGCAGCACGTCGCGGTGGTCAGCGGCCCGTTCCGCGCCGACAAGCAATGGCCCTAGGCAATTGTCGCCGCGCGACGCCGAACTACACCGCAAAGATCCAGACCGGCGAACAGCGAGCGTGGTCCCGTTCGACCGTTCGGCTCGTTGAAACAGACTCCGTCCGGGAAAGGAAGGAGCCCAGTGGGGGTGGCGCCTCGCGCACCACGGTTTCAATGCCGGCCAGCCAGAGCGTTGACGAAATGCTGGGCTAGTTCGGTCACGGCCATGGTCAACTGAGGAGCGAAGCGGCTCTGTTCCTCGAGCGAGAAACTGCTCAGTGCCCGTTCGAAGTTGGGAACCTGCGACGCGAACGCGTCGACTTCCGCTTCGCCAATGCCTCCAGCGAGTCGACGGACCGTGTCCGTCATTTCATGCTTCAGAGACGGCGTCGCCGACTCGTGGAGTTCGGCGAAGATCAGTTCGATCGCGAGCCAGTCCACCCAGCCCGCGTAGGAAATCGCCCTACTCATGTTCGGGTCCTGGCAGCCGGAACCGCGCCACCCACGGGCTGGGCTCGGGTCCGCTGGCGTAGAGCCACGCATCGGAGGCATCCACGGCGATCGCCTGCGCCGTTCTGTCCAGGTACAGGGTCTTCACGTACTCGCCTTCCCATGTGAAGACCTGCACCTCGTGGGTGGCCCATGGCGTGCCGTCCTGCATGACTCTCCCCCCGGAGAAGAGGCCGTACAGATAGCGACGCGTCGCTGCCAGATCCGTGAAGCCATAGCGCGTCTCGACACCCACCGACATCACGGCCCTGCCGCCCCGGGATCGCCCCTGTACCCACGAGGGCGGGAAGGGGTCGGGGACGGCCGCCCGAGCGGTCGGGACGCCATCGTAGTCGAAGATCTCCAGCAGCCCCCCGAGGAGCGTTGCCGCGGCCAGACGATGGCCCGCGGGGTCGGCCACGACCCGGCTCTCGTAGGCCTGCAGGAGCGTCATTCCGGGCGCTTCCGCGTCGGGCGGAAAACCGAGGATCGTGCGATCGTAGCTGCGGTCGGCGTGATAGCGAGCGATCCGGCCTTCCGTGATCCAGCCCCCGGCGAACCAGCGGCCATCCGGTACGCGGACGAGCGAGCCGGCGTTGGGACCGTCCATGGGGAGCGTCTGCGGGTCGACCACAGCGCCGGCTTCAATCTCGTCCAGAGACAACCGGGTCAGGCGCTGATGGACGCCGTCCAGAATCCACACCTCGTCGGGCGAGTTCGGGGCCCCGGGCACGATCTGCTCCGGATCCTTGAACTCTCCCGGGCCATCGCCCGTGCGGCCGTAGGAACCGAGACGGCGCAGATTCTCGAGGTCGAAGACATGAACGCTCGGGTCAAGCAACGCGTCGAGCCCGACGAGCCGGCCGCCGACCGGCACGAGGTCCACGATCCATCCCAGCGCATCGTCCGAGAACACGGTCTCGGGGGTGAGCGCGCCCTGCGCCTCGCGACTCGTTTCCCTCGCTCCGTCCGCAGGGCCGCACGCGCAGATCGAAGCGGCCGCGAGTGACCACGCCCCCCAGCGGCGCCATGCAGTGCTCATTGGTCACTCATCGTCACATTGTGGCCAGTGGTTCGGTATCTGCAGGTCAGGACAGAGACAATCCATCATCGTCGGGTAGCCGCAGTCGTCCGCTGTGCACGATGCCGTCGACAATCCCAGGCCGAAATCGCGTCGATGTCACGGGTGATCGGAATGGTTGAGAAAGCAAGCGCGATCACGGTCGCTGCAAGCAGGCGTCTCTTGGTCATGGCTGGTTTCCTTTCCTCTTCGTTTGAACTGCGGAGACGTGAAGTGTCACATGGCGAGTACCAGTGAAATGCGGAGAGCAGTTTCCAGTTCCTCCCCGCGGTGGCGAAGCCTGCCGCCACGATTGAGGACGAAGTATTGCAGAGTGCGCCATGCCCCAAGCTCCTCCCAGACTTTGTAGTCTGGATCGTGATGGAACTGGTGGTCGAGCCCTCGACCTTCGCCCGGCGACGGATCCGGCTGTTGGGTTACGAGCACGATCCGGATTCCCGCCGAACCCAGTCGTTCGGAGTTCAGCCTGAGAAGCTCGAAGTCCTCATCGGGGACGAGGTTCGGACGCGTGGTGTAGAGGACCAGCGTCACGCCGCGGCCGGCGCTGACCCCTTGGTCGAGAACCAGATCTTCACCGGTTTCAGCCCACGGGCCCGTGTTGAGGCTGACGTGTTCGTCTAGGAGCCCCGCCACGATCTGTTCCCGCATGGTGCCCCGCGCCGCGGCCAGTTGGGTGTCAGATGGCCTGCGGGGCGTCGCATCGTCTCCGGGGGAGAGGTAGGGCTCCAAGGGGATCACTGGATCTACCTGTGCCAGCGAAATCAGTTGGGCCGCGCGCACGTCAGAACCCACCGAGCGATGGATCTCGGCCGCGCGCACGAATACCGGCGGATCCCAGGCCTCTCCAACGGACCGTTCCAGGGCGTTGACGCCGCCGGCAAGGTCGCCGCGGTCGAGGCGAATGCGCGACAGATAGAGGTAGAGGTGCGCACGGTTCTGGCGCGTCTCCGCTTCGAAGGTGTAACGCGACTGATCGAGCGGACGCGCAGGACCAACCCAGTCACGGCTGTAGGAAAGGCGGTCGATGATCCAGTGTTCGGCTAGCGGCCACAGTGCCTCCACTTCGACCAGATCTCGCGCCACCTGGGTATCGAAGCGCAAGCTCCGACCCGCAGCACTGGCCTGGTGCCTGCCCAACCATGCCTCGGTGAGGGTCGGGTCGGCGAACTCGTACGAGTATCGCAGCCCGAGTCGCGCGGTGGCCGGAGCCCCGACCCTCGCCCAACTATGCTCGAGGGCCTCCAGTTTCTCTTCGATCGCGGTCTGGGAGAGGACGATTGCCTGCAGGCTGACCAGAGCGGCAGCGCCATGGCGCGGATAGCGCGCGCGCAGCTCATCCCACCAGTAGTCCGCAAGGTCGGTGCGTTCGAGAAGTCTGGCGTAGCGGCTGAGCGCGTCGATCTCCACGGCCCCCGGAGTCCCGTCTCGCGCGGCGCGGTCGAGCAGGTCGAGACGCGCGGCGTGGGTCGGGAGCAGCGTGTCGAACGAGGGCGCCGGAGGCACGATAGCTTCGAACGAGAGGCGCCAGAACCAGAATTCGGGCTGCTCGGGGAACTCCGAGGCGGCTCGTTGGGCCAGCGCTGCGGCTCTGGGGACATTGAACTCGAGGGCCGCCAGAACCTGGTGGCGGCGCGCCTGCAGGGTCGGGCGCCCGTCCGCATCCGTCTCGAGGTACTCCCAGAACCGACCGAAATCACTGTCGAGATAGGTCCCCCTGAGATCTTCGACCGTGGCGGCCGCGTAGACGGTACCGGGCGGCAGGTCGGCGACTCCCGCGAATGTGCCGGGATCCTCGCGGGAGAGCGCGACCGCGCTGAACCCCGGCTCTGTTTGCGCGAACCGGAGCGAGTCGGGGATCCAGTACCGGATCCGCGCCCGGACGCTGGTTTCCGCCGCCAGCGGGGAGATGGTCTGATAGCGGAGGGCCAGCCGCCCGGTGTCGGCGCGCTCGATCGTCAGCGTGCTGGAGCCGGCCATGACCGGGTCGGAACCAACGGTCAGCAGAAGAACGGTCGCGACGAGCGCCAATCCGCATGCGGCGAGGGAGAGCCATCGCGGACGGAGGGATTTCCTGGGTGCCCCCCACGGACCCTGGAGGACGGGGATCTCCCGGTCGCTGGGCTGCTCGCCGAAGAGATCCTCGAACAGCTGTTCCGGTGGCCTCGGTGTCGGCAGGGCGCGAATCGCGTTTCCCAAGGTGCGTATGAACTGGACCTCTTTGCGACAGACCGCGCACGATCGAAGGTGCGATTGGACGGCAGCACGGGAACGTCCCGCCAACTCGCCGTCTGCGTAGCGGTTCAGCGTCGGATAGTCGATATGCGCGTCGTGCGTTTCGGATCCCATCTACATCTCTCCTGCTGCTCGAATCTCCCTACTGCTCAAGCGCGGCACGCAGCGCCATCCGCGCCCTGTACAGCCGTCCCGCCGGGGTTGAAGCGTTGACGCCCAACATCTCGCCAATCTCCCTGTGGGAATAGCCTGCCAGTTCCTTGAGAACGATCACTGTCCGCAGCTTCTCCGGAAGCGACGACAGCGCGCGTTCCAGTTCGATCGAGTCCAGGATGGGGAGCGTCCAGGGCTCTTCGTCCACAAGCTCATCGTGCAGCGGAACTTCGCCGCGCCTGCGTTCCTTCCGGAGCTGCTCGAGCGCGGCGCGCGTCGTGACAGTGCAAAGCCAGGGCCCGAGCGGCTTCTTCCGATCGAAGCTCCGAAGCGTATCGGGAAGTCGACAGAACACATCGTGCAGGACATCGCGGGCATCAGCCGATGACTCGGTCAAACGATACGCGACGGCGAACAACTGCTCCGAATAGGTCTCGTAGAGGTAGCGTAGCGCCTCCTGGTCACCGCGTGCCGCGTTACGGGCCAATCGCCGCTCCCGGGAAGACGCTGGCACGCTATTTCGTCCTGACTACGATCGCGCCGCAACCTTGAACTCGGCCCGGAACGGCGCGAATCCCCGGGTCCAACGATTAGCAGGCACAGCCACGGGGCCTCGTACAGCTCTTGCTCCTGCAAATGCCCGTCGTGCCTCGGTAGCCATCCGCACTTGGCGAGTTACCTCCTCGTGAGGGAAGTCGGTCAGGGCAACGAGGCATCGGCTTCGCACGATCCGGCATGCCCCTCTACTCTCTATATGCCACGAGTTGGCGAAACTTCACGCGAGCCGATCGCCGACTCGTGCTGGAGCGGACGATCTCCAAGGGCAGCGTCTCCGGTAAGTCTCACCTTGGTAGGCAGTTACGGGGGACGACGGTTGCGAGAAACTCGCTCGCACGACTACGGCGCCGATTGCCGTTGCGTAAGGATGGCCGCTCGAGAACGGAGGCGCAGCGTGCCCGAGACGGAGCGACGGCCGGTTGCACATCAATCGGGGGCTCGACGGATCGGAGCCTGAGGGCGCATACGAGCTCGTAGTCGGCACCCAGCGTCCGACCCTCGAGTCGCCAGCGCTACGGCGTCGGACCTTGTGGGGAGAAGGCTACCTGGTCCAGATCACGATGGCGCCGCAGCGGGAATCGGAGCCGGAGAACTCGGCCGGGAGCGACCCCGCGCCCCGGTACACCTCGATGCCTCCGATCTCGACCGGCAGTACGAAATCGTTGATGGATCCGGTGCCTCCGTACCAACGCTGATCGCTCTCCCGAACGACCAGGCTGCCGTCGAGATACACATTCATCAGGCAGCCCCCGCCGGCGAACCCGGTCGCTCCCCTCGAGCTGTATAGCTTGCAGCTGTATCCCCTGAGGGTGCAGCCCGCGAGACGCACGCCCGGGGCGTCGGCGATCATGTGCGTGATCCGGACCGGGTTCCGCCGCGCAATGTCCTCGGCGGTGAAGAACGTGCCGCCGCCGCTCAATTCGCCCCAGTACTTGCGCTCGTAGAAACCCTTGATCTCCAGGCGGCGCGGTCTCGTCGCCGTCGCGACGAGCGGTTCCAGCTCCACAGGGTCCGGCGACAGCCCGATCTCGACCTCGGTCGTGAGGCCCCGGGTCACCGTGACCGGGTGAGTCAGCGGAGCGTACCCGAGGTGCCGGACGGACAGTTCGTGCTCGCCGACGGGTAGCCCGCTCAAAACGAAGAGGCCCCTCCGGTTGCTCCCGGTCACCTCCGCCCGATGTGCGACGGAGACCTCGGCCGCCGCCACGGGCCGGTGGGTCCGGGCATCCCGCACGAGGCCGACCAACCGCCCGGTCCTCATCTCCCCGAACAGGAGGCGGAGTTCCACCTCATGCGCCATCCCCGGGTCGAGGGTGACTAGCGCCTCCTCGCTCGAAGCGTCACCGAACTCGGCCCACAGCGTGGCCTGCCGGGCGTCCCTGGGGACGCAGAGGAGGAGCCGCCCCTCGGAGTCGGCCGCTTTGCGCACGGGCCTCCGCACTGCGTCGGTCCAACGCAGCACCACCGTGGCGCCGGGCATCGGAACCAGCCCGGACTCGTCGCGGATGGCGATGGCAAGGGAGGCTCGATCGCCGCAGTCCCGCTCCTGCAATGCCGCTGCAGCATCGGGACTGACGGCCACGTGCAGCGCTGCCAGGGCCGACATCAGCAGCCAGCGCGGCGCAAAGCGCGGCACGCCGTACGGGTAGAGGGCTCGATACACTCCTTCTCCTTGCCGCGAGAGGGGGGCTCAGTTGCGAGCCACGGGCTGTATCATTGACGCCGCCCGTGGAACGCACGTCACATGGGCGGCGGACCCCGTCGGGCCGAGGCGAATTGCGACGCCTCCGGGAACATCACTTCGTCCACACCAGGACGATGCCGCATCGGTTCGCGTGTCCTCCGAACTCGGCGGGAAGGCTCGCCAGGCCCTTGTAGACTTCGACGCCGGCGATTTCGACGGGCAGTACGAAGTCGTTGATCGATTGACCCGCGAATTCGGAACCCAACCGGCTGAGATCGTAGGAGCGGGTTGAGGCCGAGCTCCGGAAGCGGCTGCTCCCCCGAACGACCGCGAGGCCGTCCAGGTACACGTTCATCTCGCAACCGCCGTCCGAACCGCCGATCGAAGACCTGGTGCTGTACAGCTTGCAGCCGTGTCCGCGCATGTTGCAGCCCCCGAGCCTGACCCCCGGGGCCTCCGCGATCATGTGCGTGATCCGGAGCGGACTCCGGCGTTCTATGTCCGCAGCGGTGAAGATCGTGCCGCCGCCGCTCAGCTCAGCCCAGTACTTGCGCTCGTAGAAGCCCTTCAACTCCAGGCGACGTGGTCTCGCGGTCGTCGCCACGAGCGGCTCGAGCTCGATGGGGTCCGGAGTGAGGCCGATCTCGATTTCTGTGGTGAGACCCTGGGTCACCCGGACGGGGTGCGTCAGCGGAGCGTATCCGAGGTGCCGGACCGAGAGAGCGTAGGCTCCGACGGGCAGCCCGCTGAGGATGAAATGGCCTCGCCGGTTGGTCTCGACCGCCTCTTCACGGTCGGCGACGGAGACCTCGGCCGCCGCCACGGGCCGGTTGGTCCGCGCATCCCGGACCTGGCCGATGAGCCGCCCCGTCCTGATCTGCCCGAACAGGAGCCGCAGTTCCACGGCGTGGACGTACCCCGCGACGAGGATCACGTGCTCTTCCTCGCTCGAAGCGTCGCCGAACTCCGCCCACAGGGTGGCCCGCCCCGCGTCCCGCGGAACGCAGAGGACAAGACGCCCATCCGAATCGACGGCCTCCCGGACCGGTCTCCGGTCGGCGTCCGTCCAGCGCAGCACCACCGTCGCGCTGGACATCGCAATCAGCCCGGAGTCGTCCCGGACAGCTACATGGAGCGAGGCCCGGTCGCCGCAGCGTTCCTCCTGCTGCGGCTCGGCTTGCAACGCCGCGGCGGGATCGGCGTTGGCGGCGAGGATCAGCGCGGCCAGCGCCGTCATCGGGACCGGGCGCGGTGTCCGGCGCTTCAGGCCACAGGGGCGGACAGATCGAGGTCGTCCTGGCTTGTCGCCCATGGACTATCCTTGTGCGCGCGTGGAGATGGCCCCTCAATCTCTGATAGGCCCGGCCTGGGCGAAAGCTCACGCAGGACGTACTTGTACAGTCCAGTCAGGCGGACCCTGCCGCGGCCATTGCCTCCTGGACCGCCGCTTCCATCGCGCGGACCTCGTCATCGGTCAGTTCGGCGAAGCTCCCGCGTTTCCTCGCCGCGAGCCGTCCGCCGTTCTGCATGCACAAGCGTACGAGCAGCGACGCACGCCGGTCGGGCATGTCCACGATCTCCTGGACACCCTTGAAGGCGCTCTCGAAGACCGCCACGAACCCGAGTTCCTCCTTCAGGTCGCGGCGCACCGAGTCGGCCACCCGGCCGTAGAGGTACTCCGCGAACGGGGTGGCGTCGAAATAGCGGTAGAGGTTGGCGCTTTCGTTCTTGACGACCATCTCCCGACCCGGCGTGCCGCCGCCCCGCCCCGACCATTCCCAGCGTATCAGGTCCAGCAGAGGCCGGGAGAAGCCGGAGAGGACATCGTCGTAGCCGTGTCGGTCGCGCAGGATTGCGGCGGAGACCGGGAGGATGGTGCCCGGGGGGCCGTATTCACGCCGGGCCAGGACGTGGTGCATGAGGAAGCGGTGGATGCGCCCGTTGCCGTCTTCAAAGGGATGGACGGCCGGTAAAGGTCTCGTAGAGGAACCACGCCCGCCGGCTGAAGGCGCCCGTCGGTTGCGCCCGCACCCAGGCTTCGAGTACCGCCGGGTCGATCTCGCGGAGGGCAGCGATCAGGACACCGAGGTCGAAAGCCTCGTGGCGCAGTGCGAAGCGGAGGTGCCGCACGATCGAGTCCTCCGTCGCGTACCGCACCGGGTAGGGTTCCGTGGTTCGACGGCCGTCCGTCTCGGTTCGCCGGGCACCCGCGACGACGTAGCTCTGAACGGCTGGCCTCGGCACCGCCAGATCGAAGTGGCGGACGAGCCAGGCCTGACCGACGGGTCTACGGGCTTCGTTGCTCATGGGTCGCCGTGGCAAGACAGTTAGGCAGGTGGCGTAACCATTACAATATCCACATGTCGTGGAACATCAATTCCAACATGCCGACAGGCCCCGAAGGTCACATCAGTGGTAGAAGACGTTCACCAGCGCGAGGGGGATCGCCGGCACGTACGTCACGAGGAGCAGCACGGCGACGAGAACCGCGATGAAGCGGACGTTGACCTTGCTCACCTCCCAGATGTCGGCCTTGGCGACGGAGCAGGCGGTCACGAGCACGCTCGCCACCGGCGGCGTCTGCTGTCCGATGCCGAGGTTCAGGGTGACGATGAGTCCGAAGTGCACCGGATCGATGCCGGCGGCCCGCACGAGCGGCATCACGATGGGGACGACGAGGATGATCGCGGCCGCCGAGTGCAGGAAGAGTCCGATCACGAGAAAGAAGACGTTGAGCAGCGCCAGGATGAGCCATTTGTTCGAGGTCAGGTCCATGATCCCGGCGGCGACCTGCTGCGGGAGCCGCTGTTCCGTGAGGTAGTCGCCGAGCAGGGCGGAGGTGGCGACGAGGAGCATGACGACGGCGGTCTGGACGCCGCCCTCGAGCATCGCCTCGCGCAGTTGGGCGAGGTCGAGTTCGCGGTAGATCAGCCCGCCCACGACGAGCGCCGCGACCACGGCGAGCCCTGCCCCCTCGGTGGCCGTCACCCAGCCGCTGAAGATGCCGCCGAGGATGATCGCGGGCAGGAGGAGGGCCCAGCCCGCGTCGCGGAACGTCGTCCACACGCGGCGGAGTTCGAACCTTCCCTCCACGGGGAAGTCGTGGCGCCGGGCATAGAGCCAGGCCACGAACATGAGGAGGAGCCCGCCCAGCACCCCGGGCACGATGCCGGCGACGAACAGCTCGACGACCGAGGCCTCGGCCATGACGCCGTACAGGATCATGGGAATGGACGGGGGGATGATGACGGCGAGCGTGGCCGACGACGACATCACGGCCGCGGCGAAGGGCGTCGAGTAGCCGCGTTTCTTCATGGCGGGGATGAGGATCGAGCCGAGCGCGGCGACATCGGCCACGGCGGAGCCCGAGATCTCGGCGAAGAAGAGCGACGCGGAGATGCCGACCATCGAGAGGCCGCCGCGGATGAACCCGACGAGCGCGGAGGCGAAGGCGATGAGCCGGCGCGAGATCCCGGTCGCGTTCATGATCGCGCCCGCGAGGATGAAGAGCGGGATCGCGATGAGCGGGAACGAGGTCGCGCCGGTAAACAGCACGAGTCCGGCGTTGGGGAGCATGGCGACCCCGCCCGAGCCGAGCATGGCCACGAGCGCGACGATGCCGAGTGCGACCGCGATGGGGATGCCGACAGCGATCAGGAGCAGCAGCCCCACGAAGAGGACGAGGAGCGTCACGGCTCGCCCTCCCCTGCCGGCGGGGCGTCCGCGGAGCGCGCACCCTCCGCGGCGAGCGCGTCTCTAAGCCCCAGAAGCTGCGCGACGATGAACAGGACGGCCCCGATGGGGATCACGGACTGCGCGAGCGCGGCCGGCACGGAGGGCAGGCTCACGAGCGACGTGCCCTCGAGTACCCGCACGACCTGCCACCCGGCCCAGGCGACGGCGGCGAAGAACCCGATGACCGCGGTCTCGGCCGCAAGCACGACGGCGAGGCGGACGCGGCCCGTGAGCCGCTGCGCCAGCGTAGGCACGCCGATGTGCGCCCGGCGCAGGGCGGCGAGCGCGGCCCCGTAGTAGGTGAGCCAGGCGAGCAGGATGGAGGCGACCTCGTCGTACCACACGAGCGCGGCCCCGGCCTTGCGGAACCCGACGCCGACCACGACGACCACGGCCAGCGCGGCGAGCAGCACGAGCACCGCCCCCTCGAGGAACCGGCGGACGCCCGTCTTCACTACGGGGTCCCGGCCTCGCGCGCCTTGTCGATGAGCGCCTGTCCGCCCGAGACGCTCGCCGCGAACTCTTCGTATATCGGCTCGCTGGCGGTCTCGAAACGGGCGGGGTCGGCCTCGTTGATCTCCATCTCGGTGGCCTCGAGCTGGGCGAGCAACTCCTCGTCCATGCGGGCAGCCGTCTCGTAGACGAAGGCCTGCATCTCGCGGGCGATCGCCGCCACCTCGGCCCGGATGTCGGCGGGCTGGCGCTCCCACGGACCCGCGCCCGTCGTGACGAAGGCGGGGCTGTAGACGTGCCCGGTGAGGGAGAGATAGTCCTGGACTTCGTGCAGCTTGGCGCTCGTCACCTGCGTAAGCGGGTTCTCCTGTCCGTCCATCACCCCCGTCTGGAGCGCCACGAAGACCTCGGAGAACGGCATCGGCGCCGGGTTGGCCCCGAGCGCCTGAAACAGCTTCACCCGCCATACGCCGCGCGGCGTCCGGAGCTTGATCCCGCGCAGGTCTTCCGGGCCCCGAATCGGCCGGCGGGAGTTGGTGATGTGACGGAATCCGTTCTCCCATACCGCGAGGATCCGGTATCCCGCCGCCTCCGCCCTCGGGGCAAGGTCGGGCCACACCACGGCCTCCTCGATCCGCTTCATGTGCTCGCGGTCGTGGACGAGATACGGCATCTCGAACAGGCCGAACGCGTCGACCATGGAGGACATGATGGTCGAGGGGATGGACATGTCGAGCGTTCCGAGCCGCAGCCGCTGAAGCATCGCGTCGTCGCCGCCCAACTGGCTGGCGCCGTATACGTGGAGTTCGGCCCGCCCCGCCAGACGCTCGTTCACGCGCCGCGCGAACTCGTTCGCCGTCACGTCGTAGAGTGAGCCGGGCGCCCCGACGTGTCCCAGCGAGAGTTCGACGACCCCGGGTTCCCCTCCCTCCCCGCCGCACCCCGAGCCGAGCGCGACGGCCAGGGACGCGAGGGTGAGCCGGGCGGGTCGGGGGGACCGCTTCATGCGCTCGCCAGGAAGTCGGCGGCCGCGGACAGTCCTCCGGGCTCGTGCGCGATGCCGCTCGTCTTCAGTCCCATCTCCACGCCGGCCAGCGCCCCCATCAGCATGAGTTCGTTCAGGTCTCCGAGGTGCCCGATCCGGAACACCTTCCCCTTCAGCGGACCGAGACCCGTCCCCAGCGACATGTCGAAGCGGTCCAGCGCCGCGAGCCGGAACGCCTCGGCATCTTCTCCCTCGCCGACAAGGACCGTCGTCCCGGCGCTCGACACCGCCTTCGGATCCTGACAGTAGTTGCGGAGGCCCCAACCGGCGACGGCTCTTCTCGTGGCTTCGGCCAGGCGCGCGTGCCGGGCGAACGTGGCGTCCGCTCCCTCTTCCCGCAGCATCGCGAGCGACGCCTCGAGACCGTACAGAAGCGTGGTGGGCGGCGTGTAGGGGAAGTAGCCGCCCTCGTTGTCCCTCGACATTTCCGTCCAGTCGAAGTACGCGCGGGGGCTGGCGGCGCGGGGGCTCGTCGCGCCCGCTCGATGACGGTCGAGCGCCTTCTCGCTCACGGCGCAAAACCCCAGTCCGGGGGGGAGCATGAGTCCCTTCTGGGATCCGCTCACGGTGACGTCCACTCCCCACTCCGCCTGCCGGTAGGGGGCCGCGGCGAGCGAGGACACGGCATCGACCATGAGAAGCGCGGGGTGATCGTGCGCGTCGAGGGCGGCGCGCAGGGCGGCGATGTCGCTGGTGACGCCGGTGGAGGTCTCGTTGTGGACGACGAGCACAGCCTGGATCTCGCGCTCCGTGTCCTCCGCCAGGCGCGCGGCGATGCGGGCGGGGTCGACGGGACGCCGCCAGTCACCCGCCATCACCTCGACCTCGAGTCCCAGCGCGCGGGCGAAGCTCCCCCACTTGGCGGCGAAGAACCCGTTCTCGAACAGGAGGACGCGGTCGCCGGGGGAGAGAGTGTTGACGAGGGCCGCCTCCCAGCAGCCGCTGGCGGAGGAGGGGAAGATGAAGACGTGCGCGGGGTCGCCGAACACCCACTTCAGTCCCTCGAACAAGCCGAGTGTCATGCGCCCGAACTCGGGTCCGCGGTGGTCGATCACGGCCCGGTTCATGGCGCGGAAGACGCGCCCGGGCACCTGGGTGGGACCCGGAAGCTGGAGGAAGTGCCTGCCGCTGCGGTAGGTCAAGGTGGTCTGCTCTTGTCAGGTCGGGGCTTCCGCCGATACAACTTGGCTCGTGACCCGCCCAATCTCTCACGACCGCGCCGGTATGCAACGGCCCCGGCCCCGACTCGAAGCGCGACTCCGCGCGGGCGTCGGCGGCGAGGTCCGGTTCGACCGCTTCACGCGGGGGCTCTACAGCACGGACGCCTCCATCTATCAGGTGGAACCGCTGGGGGTCGTGTTCCCGTCGTCGGCGGGGGACGTGCGGCGGACGGTCGAACTCGCGGGCGAGCACGACGCTTCGGTCGTCGTGCGAGGGGCGGGGACGTCGCAGAGCGGGCAGTCGATCGGGCGGGGGCTGATCCTCGATACGAGCCGGGGACTGAACGGGGTGCTCGACTTCGATCCGGTCGCGCGGCGGGTGGTCGTCGAGCCGGGCGTCGTGCTGGACCGGCTGAACGCGTTCCTGCGGCCGCACGGGCTCTTCTTCCCGATCGACGTGGCGACGTCGAGCCGTGCCACCCTCGGGGGCATGGCGGGCAACAACAGCGCGGGCGCGCGGTCGGTGCGGTACGGCCACATGGTCGAGCATGTGCGCGGCATCGAGGCCGTGCTCGCCGACGGGCGCCGCGCCGAGTTCGGCCGCGACGCCGCGCCGGGCCGGGAACCCGGGGACAGCCTGGGAGCCGACATGCTGGCGCTCTACGCGCGCGAGGCGGACGAGTTGGCGCGGCGCATCCCCGACGTGCCCCGGCATGTGGCGGGCTACGCGCTGCACCGGCTCGGGCGACGGGGCGCCGGCCTCTCGGACCTCCTTGTGGGCTCGGAGGGGACGCTCGCCGTCTTCACCGCACTCGAACTCGACCTTCAGCCCATCCCCGCCGTGCGCTCGCTCGGTGTGTGTCGCTTCGAGGGGACCGGTGAGGCGCTGGCGGCGGTTCCGGCGATCGTCGCGCTCGAGCCGACGGCGGTGGAGCTGGTCGACGCGACGGTACTCGGGCTGGCCGCGCAGATCCCGAGTTTCGAGAGAGTCCTCCGACAGCTTGGCGGCGACGGTCACCGCCGGCCGCGCGACATCCTCGTGGTCGAGTTCGCCGACGACGATCCGGACCGCGTCTCCGCGTCACTCTCGGCCCTTGAGTCGGCAATGGGGGGCGTCGCGGCGGGGATCGCCCGCGCCGAGTCCCCTACCCTCCAGGGACGGATCTGGGCGCTGCGCAAGGCGGGACTGAGCATTTCCATGTCGCAGCCCGCCGCGCGCAAACCGCTCGCCTTTATCGAGGACTGCGCGATCCCGCTCGAACGTCTGCCGGAGTGGTACCGTCGACTGACGGACGTCATCGAGCGCCACGCGACCCACGCGGTATGGTACGCGCACGCTTCCGTCGGCTGCCTCCACGTCCGGCCGGCGCTCGACCTGCGGGACGGGGACGATGTGGAGCGCCTCCGCGCGATCGCAGGCGACGCCTTCGCACTCGCGGGCGAACTCGGAGGCTCGCATTCCGGCGAGCACGGCGACGGCTGGATCCGGTCGGAGTTCCTCGAGCCGATGCTGGGGACGCGTCTCGTCTCCGCCTTCGGAGAGATCAAGCGCCGCTTCGACCCGGACGACCGCCTGAACCCCGGCAAGATCGTCGACCCGCCCCGCATGAACGACGCGTCACTGCTCCGGGCCCGCTACGGGCTGGAGGCCCGGAAGCTGCCTGCGACGCTCGACTGGGAGAAGTGGGGCGGCTTCTCGCGGGCCGTCGACATGTGCAACAACAACGGTACCTGCCTGAAGCGGAGCCCCGGGGTGATGTGCCCGTCTTTCCGCGCCACCAGCGACGAACGGCATTCCACGCGAGGCCGGGCGAACGCTCTGCGGCTGGCGCTCTCGGGACAGCTGGGAGAAGATCCGTGGACGTCGCCGGAACTTTACGACGCGATGGACCTGTGTCTCGGCTGCAAGGGCTGCCGGCGCGAGTGTCCGACGGGCGTCGACATGGCGCGCATGAAGATCGAGTTCCTGCACCGCCTGCGCGCCGAACGGCCGCTCTCCCCGCGCGACCGGGCGCTCGCCTGGCTCCCCCGCTACGCGCCGCTGGCTTCACGCGTCGCCCCGCTCGTCAACCTCCGGAACCGGGTCCCCGCCCTGGCGCAATTCGGGGAGCGGCTGCTGGGCCTGGCGGCGGACCGCCCGCTGCCGCGCTGGTCCTCGCGACCGTTCGCGGGGCCGTCACGCTCGCACACAGTCGAAGTCCGATCGCCGCCGCGGGGACGGGTCGCCCTCTTCGTCGACACGTTCACGCGTTACTTCGAGCCCGAGAACGGCCACGCCGCAGTCCGCGTACTCTCGCGCGCGGGCTATCGCGTGGAGGAAGCGTCCACCGCGGGCCGGCCGCTGTGCTGCGGCCGCACGTTCCTCAACGCAGGCCTGGTCGAGGAGGCGCGTGTCGAGCTCGACCGCACCGTCCGCGCGCTGAACCGGCTCATCGCGCGAGGCATCCCGGTGGTCGGGATCGAACCGTCCTGCCTGCTCACGCTGCGGGACGAACTTCCCGCGCTGGATCCGGGTCCCGAAGCCGCCGCCGTCGCCGACCGCGTCCGGCTGCTCACGGAATGGCTCCTCGAGGAGGGGGCGCTTGGGCGGCTGGATCTCGCCCCCCTGCCCGTCGGACGCGTCCGCGTCCACGGCCACTGCCACGAGAAGGCCTTCGGCGCGGACGGGCCGACGCTGGACGTCCTGCGTGCGATCCCGGATCTGGAGGTCGAACCGATCCCCGCCGGGTGCTGCGGCATGGCGGGCTCGTTCGGCTACGAGTCGGAACACGCGGATATCTCCCGGCGCGTCGCCGAACTCGAACTCCTCCCGGCGGTTCGTGCCCTCGGGGCCGACGAGTGGCTGGTGGCCAACGGCACGAGCTGCCGACATCAGGTCTCCGACCTCGCCGACGCCCGCGGCCGCCACGTCGTGACCGTGCTCGACGCCGCGGCCGACCCTGGGATTGACGCGAAAGAGTATATCTAACTAGATTGTTGACTAGTTAGAACCTGTGGCGGGAGGCAGGCATGCGCGAAGTCGGCACCTTCGAAGCGAAGACGCACCTCTCCGCGCTCCTCGACGCTGTTTCGGCGGGCGAGAGCGTGCTGATCACGAAACGGGGACGTCCGGTGGCGAAGCTCGTACCTCCGGACACCCTGGATCGGCAGGCGGTGGACGCCGCGATCGCGAGGCTGAGGGCGTTGCGTGACCGACACGGCACCCTCTCGGTCGCGGAGATTCTCGCCTTTCGGGATGAAGGCCGCCGGTGAGGTCGGCCGTCATCGACTGTTCCACCGCCATGGCCTGGGTGATGATGGATGAGTCCTCGGCCATCGCGGAGTTCGCGCTCGAACGGCTCAGGGTCGCCGGCGGCGTGGCCCCGCAGCTCTGGTGGGCGGAATTGCGTAACGCCCAGCTGATCGCGGAGCGAAGAGGCCGTACGACGCCCGCGATCACGGACGCGGCCCTCGCGGCTCTGGATGCGCTCCCTGTTCGGCTGGATCACAAGCTCCACGGACCCATGGTCCTTCGGCTCGCGCGAGAGCACGAGCTGACCGTCTACGACGCCCTCTATCTGGAGTTGGCCCTGCGCGAAAACCGTCCTTTGGCAACGCTTGACCGCAAGCTCGCGCGGGCCGCGGAGGCAGCCGGAGCCACCGTGCTCGCTACGGACGAATGATACGGCGCGGACCTGCCAGCCGCCGCGTCCGTTGCATCGGTGTGGGGCTGGTGCTCGGTCTGGTCCAGGCAGGACCGGCGGATGAGGTCGACGATTTCATCCGTGGGGAGATGGAGCGCCAGAATATTCCGGGCCTCTCCCTCGCCGTGGTGCGGCACGGGGAGAACGTAAAGGCGGCGGGCTACGGGCTGGCCGATCGTCGGCTCGGCCTCGAAGATTCCATTGGCCCATACCTAGGCGACGCGCCGACGGCGTGGGAGGGGATCACGATTCGGCACCTCCTTACTCACACGGCAGGCCTCGTACGCGAGGCGCCCGGGTTCACGTACTCACGGGCGCAGTCTGACGCGGACGTCATTCGTTCGGCACGCGATTCGCCGTTGCGCTTCATGCCGGGGGAGAAATGGGAGTACTCGAATCTCGGGTACTTCATGCTCGCCGAGATCATCCGCGTGGTGTCCGGGCGCCCGTGGACGGAGTTCCTGCAGGCCGAGGTGTTCACGCCTTCCGGCATGCGTGCGACATGGCCGACGAATACGACGGAACGCGTACTTGACCTCGCTCAGGGCTACGTCGACAACGACGAACTGCGAGACGCTCCCCACGTGCAGGCGTTACGGCCCAGCGGCGCTTTTCTCTCCACGGTGCTCGATCTCGCGGCCTGGGACGCCATGCTGTACGCGGATCGCGTCCTGACGGCCTCCTCGCGCCGGCAGATGTGGACGCCGGTCACGCTCAGCGACGGGACTTCCCACCCCTACGGCTTTGGCTGGCAGATCGCCGACGTGCGCGGTCACCGGATGGTCTTTCACCACGGGGGGATGCCCGGGGCGCGTTCGACGATGGCGCGGTTCGTGGACGAGGGGCTGACGATCGTCATCCTGATGAACCTGAATGATGCCGACGTCGGCGCGATCCTGAACGGTGTCGCGTCGTTCTATCTCCCGGCACCGAACTCGAACGCCTCCCGGTCGACCGCGCTCTCACAGCCGGTGAATGGCTGGAAGGCTGCGGGGGCGCCGTGGCGGCGATAGAAACGCTCGAAGGTCCGCCGGAGTCGAACCTGCACTGAACAGGCGCTCCAGGTGGTCGGTTCCTCCGCGGTCGTAGGACAGATCGGCGATCACGGCAGCCGCAGGGTAGAACAGCCGATTAGGTGACGCCGCGTCGAGCAGTGAGTCCAGCGTCAGGGATGGATCGGCTCGTAGCGCGACATCCAGTTCGCGAACCGCGCCTGCGTAGCCGTTCCCCAGCGTGCCCCCGAGCCACGTCGGCACGCCCTCGGACGGCGTACGAGGTGTCGGAACCCCTCGGGCCTTCCGCCAGGACCTCCCGGGACGCACGCCCAGGTAACGACCACAAACAGCGCGAAGCTGCCGAGCCGCCTCACGAATCGCGTTCGGACATCGTTTGGAGTTGGGCCCTGAGCGGACCCGGAATCTCGACACCGCGCCAGTCGAGGCTGCCGTGGTCGCGGCGGGCGCAGACGACGGTCCAGTCGCTGCGGGCCACGACCTCTCTTTCTCCGGAGCGTTCGATCGTGAACTCGGCAGCGTAGCGGATCGCCTTGCGGCGCACCTCTCGGACCCGAAGCCGTACGTCGACCTCATCGCCGTACCGGACCGCGCCCAGATAGTCGCACGAGACGGAGACGCGCGGCATCCCGAACACCGAGTCCTCGGTCCAGCGGAAGCCGACGAAATCCAGCGACAGCGACCGGTAGAACGCGTGCTCGGCCTCCTCCATGAACTTCAGGAGCGCCGTGAAGTGGATCAGGTTCGCGGTATCGGTATCCGCGAACTCGACTCGTCGTCGATACACGAACTCGGAAGCCATGGTTGTCGCACGATCGTTCTGGGGGCCGTGCCGGAGGCCGTCCGGTTGACGGCCGTGGCCCGGTCGCCCCGGGGATGGCAATCTATCACCCCTTCAAACCCGGGAGGCGTGGTGTCGATCGAACCCCGACACATGACGATCGAACGGCGGGTGAGGTACGCGGTTCTGGAGCCGCCGGAGCGGCCGATGACAGAAGTCTGGTTCGTCCTCCACGGCTACAACCAGCTCGCGCATCGATTCCTCCGCTACTTCCAGCCGATCCACACCGGGAGTCGTTGCGTGGTCGCCGCGGAGGGCCTGCACCGACAGTACATCGACCACGCGGCGCGCCGGATCGGTGCCTCGTGGATGACGAGCGAAGACCGGATCACGGATATCGAGGACTACGTCGCCTACCTCGACCGGCTCCACGCGCACATCCTCGCCGAGGAGTCGCGACCGAGGAGGGGCGGGTCGAAGCCCGTGCGGATCGTCGGCCTCGGCTTCTCGCAGGGCGTCCACACGCTCTGCCGCTGGCTGGCGTTCGGTCGCGCGCGCATCGACCGCGCGGTGCTCTGGGGCTCGACGGTTCCGCCCGACCTGGACCTGGCCGCGCATGGGGCCGCGCTCTCGGGCGCCGATCTCCAGCTCGTCGCGGGCGACCGGGACGAGTTCTTCGATTCCGACGCCATCGCGGCCCACGAGGAGAGGCTTCGGGAGGCAGGGATCGCGTTCACGGCCCACAGCTACGCGGGCGGACATCGGCTCGACGCGGGGGTCCTCCGACGTCTCGCGAGACCGACCTAGTTCCGCTCGGCTGACGCCCCGGAAACGTTCCCGCGGGAACGTCTCAGCTTGTCGGACCCCTCCAGTTCGAGAACTGGCTGGCTTGTTGGAAACCGAACATTTACCGAATATCGGGGTATGAGATGGGAGTCGCGAACGATTTCGGGTTCGCACCCTCTTTGACCCCGGACTTCGGAAGATTCGGAAGGAACACCCATGCCTCACGAGAAGTCCCACCACGCTCTGAGCGACCCTCTCGGCGACGAGATCGCCGAACTTTGCGCCCACCTCGACGCGGGCCAGTACCGGCTGCTGGCCCTGCTCTACCGCTACGACCGCGCGGAACTCTGGACCGGGTGGCGCTCCTGTGCCCACTGGCTCTCCTGGCGCACCGGGGTCACGCTCGGCCCCGCCCGCGAGCGGGTGCGGGTGGCCCGGTGTCTCGCCTCGCTGCCGCGGACCGCCGCCGAGATGGAGAAGGGGCGGCTCTCCTGGTCCAAGGTCCGTGCGCTGACGCGGATCGCCACGCCCGGGAACGAGGTCCGGCTGCTTGAGTTCGCGCGCGACGCGACGGCGAGCCAGGTGGAGCGTCTGGTGCGGGCGCAGCGTAGTGCGGAGGCCGCCATGGCTGCCGAAGACGGCGAATCCGAGATGTCGGCGCGGCGACACCTGACGGTACGGGTGGGCGAGGACGGCATGTACCGGATCCGGGGCCGGCTCCTGCCGGAGGTGGGCGCCCTGCTCATGGAAGCACTGGACGCGGCCGGGGACGAGCTCTACCGGGCGGAGCGGGCGGCCGAGGCTCCGGAGCCGAAGCTGCCGGCGACGCCGGCGGAGCGGCACCACGACGCGCTCGGGGCGTGGCTGGAGGATCGGACCGACGCGGAGGTGCAGCTGGTCGTCCACACCGTGGCCGTGGACGAGGGCGAGGGCGAGCCGGTGGTGAGCACGGAGGACGGTTCACACGTTCCCGCGGGAACGTCCCGGCGGCTGACCTGCGACCCGGAGGTCGTGGAGGTGACCCGGGGGCTGGACGGCTCGGTGCTGGACGTGGGAAGGAAGAGGCGCACGGTGGGGTGGCGGCTGCGTAAGGCGCTGGACGTGAGAGACGGGGGCTGCCGCTTTCCGGGCTGCGGGTCGCGGTATACGCAGGCACACCACGCGGTGCCGTGGGCCGAGGGGGGCGAGACGGCGCTGGACAATCTGATCCTGCTGTGCCGGTTCCATCACCGGACGGTGCACGAGGGCGGCTGGCGGGTGGAGATGGGAGTGGCGGGTGCGGCCCGGTTCACGGATCCCGCGGGGAGGATCGTGCCGGCGGTGCCTCCGGCGCGGCCCGATGTGAAGGCGCCGCAGACGCCCGACGCCGGGCTCGGGCGCTGGCACCGGCAGAAGGGGATCAACCCCTGGACGTCGACGAGCCGCTGGCAGGGGGACCGGCTGGACCTCGACTGGGCGCTGTGGGTCCTGTGGGGACAGATGGCGGCCTGAGCCTCGGCGGACGTTCCCGCGGGAACATTTCGCCGGGCTAACGCTCCAGGTCGCGGCGGCGGCGCTTGCGTTGGACCCGCCGGAGCAGGAGCGGACTCACGAGGCCGGATGTCGTGCCTCCGATCAGGGCGAGGATCCCCACGGGGCCGGGGTTCGAGAACATCGGTGAGCCGATCTGCGTGTTCATCCACATCCCGAGCGCCGCGAACACGCTCGCTCCGACGATGAACCCGATCCAGGTGAGCCGGATCACGGGCCGCCTCTGCCGCCGCCGGTCGCTAGCCGGATGAGCCGACCGTCGCGATGCACTCGATCTCGACGCGGGCGTCCAGGACGAGGGCACCCACCGCCATGGCGCTGCGGGCGGGCCGATGGTCGGGGAAGAAGCCCATGTACGTGCTGCTCATGTCGCGGAAGTCGGCGATGTCGGCCAGGAACACGGTGCACTTGACGACCTGGTCCAGCGACGAACCGTAGCGCTCGAGCGCGTCGGTGATGTTCCGCATCGTCTGCTCGGTCTCGGGGACGATCCCGCCCTCGACCAGTCCCTCTCCGGGCACGGTGCCGAGCTTGCCGGACAGGTAGAGCACGTTCCCCACTCGAACCGCCTCGGAGAACGGCGAGTTGGGCCGTCCGCCGAGGTACTCGACGGAGTGCATCGTCTCGGCCATCTGGTCGTGCTCCTGCGCTGCGGGCTGCTCCGCGCACGCCAGGGCGCCGCCGAGGGCCAGCGCCGGCCCGAGCCCCAGGGCCGCCGTAAGAAGCTGTTTCCCTGTCATGTGTCCTCCTCTACAGCGTGAACCGTCATGGTGTGACGCGGGTCATCATCCTGGGGAATGCGATCGTCTCGCGCAGGTGGTCGATCCCGCACATCCAGGTCACCGTGCGCTCGATCCCCAGCCCGAACCCGCTGTGGGTGAACGTCCCGTAGCGGCGAAGGTCGAGGTACCAGTCGTAGGACGCCTCCGGCAGCCCTTCCTCCCGAATCCGGGCCAGGAGCCTGTCATGATCGTCCTCCCGCTGGCTCCCGCCGATGACCTCGCCGTACCCCTCCGGCGCGAGCAGATCGTTGCATTTCACGGTGCGGGGATCCTCCGGGTTCTCCTTCATATAGAAGGCCTTGACCCCCTTCGGGTAGTCGAACACGAACAGCGGCTTGTCGCGGCCTTCCACCAGCCGGGTCTCGTCCGTCGCCCCCAGATCCGTCCCCCACTCGATCTTGCTTCCGTTCGCCTGGAGGAAGGCGACGGCGTCCGTGTAGCTGATGCGGTCGAAGGGCGGGGCGATCGCCTCGAGCTTCGAGACGTCGCGGCCCAGGATGTCGAGCTGCTCGCGCTGGTTGTAGAGGACGCGCTTCACGATCCAGCAGATGAAGCGCTCCTGGAGCGCCATGTTCCCCTCGGAGTCCAGCCAGGCGGCTTCGGGCTCCACCATCCAGAACTCGGTCAGGTGCCGGCGCGTCTTCGATTTCTCCGCCCGGAAGGTGGGGCCGAAGCAGTAGACCTTGCCCAGCGCCGCGGCGGCCGCCTCGACGTAGAGCTGTCCGGTTTGCGCCAGATACGCCGTCCCGAGGTCGAAGTACTCGGTCTCGAACAGAGTCCCGGCGGACTCGCCGATGGCCCCCGTGAGGATCGGGGTGTCGACGTGGACGAAGCCCTCGTGATGAAGGAAGGCGTGGATCGAGCGGATCACCTCGTCGCGGACTCTCATGATCGCGATCTGCCGAGGGCTGCGCAGCCACAGGTGCCGGTTCTCGAGCAGGAAGTCGACCCCGTGCTCCTTGGGCTGGATCGGGAAGTCCTCCGAAGGTCCGAGCACTTCGATACCCGAAGCCGTGACCTCGACGCCGGAGGGGGCGCGGGCGTCGGCGCGGACGACACCGGTGACGGCGACGCAGGCCTCGTGCCCCACCGTGGCGAGCCGCTCCCACGTGTCGGACGAGACGTCGTTCTTCACGAAGACGCACTGGACCTCGCCCGTGCCGTCTCTGAGCACGAGGAAGGAGACCTTGCCGCTGGAGCGGTGGCGCCGGACCCAGCCGCGGAGATTCACTTCGTCCCCGACTCGCGCCGGCAACCCGCGTACGGTGGCGGTGTCTTCTCCTACGTGCATGTGCGATTCCATGTGGGGGGTCCGCGCCGGCGACAAGTTGCGGTTCGCTCCGGGACGGAGCAATCGCCCGGGCCTCAGGCGTCGGGACGACTTGGTTCAGCCTACCTGGTAGAGCGCCTCGCGCTGGGCGTAGCGGACGTCGAGTTCGTGCCTCAGCGCGCGGTGGGCAGGCTTCTTGAGTCCCGGGTCGGCGTGGACGATGTCGCGTGCCCGGCGCCTCGCGTCTTCGAGCAGATCGTGGTCGCGGTCCAGCTTGGCGAACTTGAGCAGCGCGGCCCCGTGCTGCTCCCTGCCGAACAGGTCGCCCTGCCCGCGGATCCTCAGATCGTCCTCGGCCAGCTTGAAGCCATCGGAGGCCTTCTCGAAGGCGAGGAGGCGCTCGGAGGGCTCCGCCGTCCCGTGGAAGACGATGCAGTACGACTGCTCGGCGCCGCGGCCGACGCGCCCCCGGAGCTGGTGGAGTTGAGCGAGACCGAACCGTTCGGCGTCCTCGATGAGCATCACCGTCGCGTTCGGTACATCGATCCCCACCTCGATGACGGTCGTCGCGACGAGCAACTGCGTGTCCCCCGCGAGGAATCCGCGCATCGCGTCTTCCTTTTCGGCTGAGGAGAGTCGGCCGTGCAGGAGACGGACGGTGAAGTCGGCGAAGCGGGCCTGCAGACGCTCGAACATGACGGTGGCGGCGCGGGCTTCCAGGGTCTCGGACTCCTCGACGAGGGGGTAGACGACGTACGCCTGGTGACCCTCGGCGAGCTGCTCGCCGAGGAAGTCGAACGCGCCTTCGCGGCTCTCGGGTCCGCGCACGGCCGTCCGGATCTTGCGGCGGCCGGGGGGCAGTTCGTCGATCACCGACAGATCGAGGTCGCCGTAGAGGACGAGGGCGAGGCTGCGAGGAATCGGTGTCGCCGACATCACGAGCGCGTCGGGCGCCTGGCCGCTCTCGCGGAGCTTGCGGCGCTGCTCGACGCCGAAGCGGTGCTGCTCGTCGATGACGACGAGACCGGGGGACGCGAAGTCGACACCGCTCTGGATCAGCGCGTGGGTGCCGACGACCAGCCGCGCGCGGCCGTCTCCGATACGCTGGAGGGCGTCCTGACGGGCCTTGCCGGTGACCGATCCGGTGAGGAGCACGGGCTCTACGTCCAGCGGTCGGAGCAGCTCGCCGAGGGTGCGCTGGTGCTGCTCCGCCAGCAGTTCGGTCGGCGCCATGATCGCGGCCTGGTGTCCAGCCTCGATCGCCTTGAGCATGGCGAGGGCGGCCACCACCGTCTTGCCGCTCCCCACGTCGCCCTGGAGCAACCGGTTCATGGGCATCGGGCGGTGCATGTCGGCTTCGATCTCGGTCCAGCTCCGCCGCTGGGCGCCGGTGAGCTGGAACGGGAGCGCCTTCAGCAGGGCACGGGTGAGCGTGGGGGGGGCGTCGAAGGCAACGCCGCGCACCTCGTGCCGCAGGCGGGCCCGCGCGCGGGCGTGGAGGAGCTGGAGGAAGAACAGCTCCTCGAAGGCCAGACGCCGCTGCGATGGCTCGACCCGGTCGATGCCGGGGGGGCGGTGGAGCGTGCGGAGGGCTTCGGCGAGGGGCGGGAGCGACAGATGCTTCAGCCAGGCGCGCGGGATCGGGTCGTCATCCCCCAGTTCGGCGAGCAGGCGGGAGAGGTTGAGCTCGACGACCGCCCGGACCTGCCGGTGCGTGAGGCCCTGCGTGGCGGGATAGACCGGGAAGACGCGGCCCGCCGCAGGCCGTTCGCCGGACGCGCCGCCATCCGTGCCGCCATCGTCGGACGCGCGCGCCAGCACGGTGTGCTCGCGGGGCTGGAGCTGCCGGCCGTGATAGAAGCGCACGGGCCCGGCGGCGAGCAAGAGGTCTCCCTTGTCGATCGTGCGGTCGAGCCACGGCCGCCCTGGCCAGGCACACTCGATGTGCCCGCTCTCGTCCCGGAGCACGGCCCGGAACACCCGCAGCCGGCGCCGGGTGGGGATGACGCCCTTCGAGACGACCCGGCCGATGACCGTTGCGTCCTGGCCCACCTTCAGATTCGCGATGGGGTCGACCGTGGTGGCGTCCTCGTAGCGGTACGGGAGGTGATAGAGAAGGTCGCTCCCGGTGTGTACGTCGAGCTGGGCGAAGCGCTCGGCCCGCTTCGGGCCCACGCCCTTCAGGTACTGCACCGGCCCCCGCAGAATCGATTGCCCGGGCGTCACGAGGTCACGCGTCCGCGGCGAGGATCTTGTCGAGGTAGCGGTCGGGCGAGAATCGCTCGAGGTCCTCCGGCGACTCTCCGACCCCGAGGAAGCGGACCGGCACGGAAAGGTCGCGGACGACCGCGACGACGGTGCCCGCGCGGGCCGTGCTGTCGAACTTGGCGAGGACGAGGCCGGTGAGGTCGAGTGCGGCGCCGAACTGTCGGGCCTGGTTCATCACGTTCTGTCCGGACGTGGCGTCGACGACCAGCAGCCGTTCGTGCGGCGCCCCATCGACCTGGCGGCCGAGCACGCGGTCGATCTTGACTAGTTCCCGCATGAGGTCGCTCTGGGTGTGCAGTCGGCCGGCCGTATCGACGAGGACCCAGGACGTTCCCCGGGCACGCGCCGCCGCCACCGCATCGAACGCCACCGAGGCCGGGTCCGCCCCGGCCGTCCCGCCGACAAACTCGGCGCCGAGGCGCTTGGCCCACGCCTGCAGTTGCTCCTGCGCGCCGGCCCGGAAGGTGTCGGCGGCCGCGAGCAGCACTCCTTCCCCGCCCCGCTGCAACCGGGCGGCAAGTTTGGCGACGGTGGTGGTCTTGCCCACTCCGTTCACGCCGAGGACGAGGACGACGGCGGGCTCCGTTCCGGCGTGGAGCAATCCCGCACGCCCCGCGGCCGGTGCGCCGGGATCGGCCGACGCGAGGACCGCGGCCAGGCGGGCGCGGAGCACGTCGCGCAGATCGCTCTCGGTGGCGATGGCGCCGCGACTCGCCGCCCTTTCGAGATCGTCCACCAGTTCCATGGTGATGTCGACCCCGAAGTCGGCTTCGAGCAGCACTTCCTCGAGCCGTTCGATCGCATCGCCGTCCAGACCGCCCTCGACGAGCGTCTTCACATCTGTGAAGGCGAAATCGACGATCCGGCGCCACAAGCCGCGCTTCGGGCGGCGCAGGGTGCCGGTCATCGGAGCCCGATCCGGTGGCGCCAGACCCATTCGACGCAGAGGAGGAGGACAGCGAGAAGGAACGGCCACACGGGCCTCGGCGGGCGAACGTCCATCGGCGGCCTGGACGCGACCTGCGGCTCGATGTGCAGGAGTTCGGAGGCGGGGCCGGGCATCAACTCGCGGGGATCGGGCGTGACCTCGAATGGCCTCCGTAGTTCGACAGGACCATCGGGGCCGGTGGCCGCCACGATGGCTTCGTACCGTCCCGGTGGCAGGGCCGGCCCGACGATTTCCGGCGGCGGTTCGGCGGCGGAATCGCTCCACACCTCCGTGCCCTCTTCGTCCAGGAGACGGATCGACAGGTCGGTGGAGCCGGGGCGGAGCCGCCAGACCGGCGGCCGCCCAACCGTCGGCGAGCGGACGAGCGAGGCGAGCCGGGGCGTGGCGTCTTCGACCAGCCACCCGACGATGCCGCTGAACACGCCCTCGTAGACGCGTCGCGGCTCGTCTCCTCGGAGCGACCATCGCCACCAGCCTGAAGCCGCGGCAAGCGCCCAGCGGCGCGCGCCATCCTCTCCCGCCGTAAGCAGCGGTCGTCCCTCTCCGCGGCGGTTCCGGTGCGCGTTGATCACCGACCAGCGCCCCGCCGGTTCGACCGCATAGAGCTCCCGGACGGGCGGAAGAAGATCCAGGTCCGCCTCCGCGAGCAATGCCGAGGAGGGGCTGGCCGGCACCGGGCCCGCGGGATACCACTCGCCGGGCAGCGGGCCTGTCATCCGGGCGCCCACGCCCGGTACGTCGCCCGGCCCCTCGGTGAAGAAGAGCGTCCGCGGGTGCGCTCGCAGCGCTCCGGCCAACCAGGGCGGGATGTCCTCGGGAGCGCCCTGTACGGCAAGCAGCCGGGAGCCCTGCACCGCGTTCCGCACCCGCGACTCGTCGACGATCCGCGGGCTCGCGCCCATCTCGAGGAAGCGCCCGTCGATCAGCCGCAGGTAGCCCCGCGCTCCGCCCAGCACGAGCCGGTCGAGTGCGGGGACGAGGAAGCGCGCCTCCCAGTCGGGGACCATCGACACGAGCACCGCGCCCGCGGCGGACTCGGAGATCTCTATCCAGGCGCCGGCCCGGCTGGCGACGCCGAAGGGGTCGGGCGGATCGGTCAGCACGGCCTCGTAGCGCCGCCAGGCTGGTCGGTCGCCTTCGTTCCGCGGGACGAAGGCGAGTTCTGCCCGGCCGGTCCGCCCGGGAGCGGGGCGAGGGGCCCGCCCGGCCGCGACCACGTCTCCGTCCCGTTCCAGCTGGACGCTCACGCTGTCGGGCAGCCCGCCCACTCCTGCGCCCACCTCTCCGCCCGCCCGGAACTCCAGCGTGACGCGGACCGTGTCGCCCGCCCGGGCCCGGTCCGGTGCACGCAACCCCGCGAGGCCGACGCGGAGGGGTGGCGCGGCCACGCGAAGTTCCCGCACGCCGAGGCCGAGATCCTCAGCCGTCCCGGCCGCGGCTTCGCGGTCGGTCAGGTCACCGTCGGTGAGCACCCACACGCTGTCCGCCCCACCCAACCGCGCGGCCTCGAGCGCCGGCTCGAGACGGCTCGCGCCGTGGTCGGCGGCGACCGCGTCCAGCGAGTCCAGCCGCGAGGGCACCGGGCTGTCCCCGAACAAATAGATCCGGTCGGGCATCAGCTCGGGGAGCACGGCCAGCGCCGAGTCCAGTCGCATGCGTGCCGCCGGATCTCCCGCGCGAACGGGCAGCGCCATGCTCCCGGAAACATCGAGCAGCACCACGCGCTCCGGCGCCCCGACGCTACCTCCGCGCAGTGCGGGAAGCGCCAGGCCGCCGAGAATCAGGAAGATCGCCGCCGCGCGCACGGCGGCCGGGCCACCCCGGCCCGCGACGCGCTCCTCGCGCGTGCCATAGGCCCAGCCGGCGATCGCGACTGCGGCCAGCCCGACCAGAAGCCAGAGGCCGGGGGTCAATCCTGTGTGCGGCGCGCGCGCTGCCCGGGCTGAATGGGCATCGGAATGAGTCGAAGCCGCGTCAGGACGGCCTCGCGCACGGCCGCGAACTGTCCGCGCAACTCGGCGGGAACCGGCTCGGCTCTGGGCAACTGCAGCCGCGCCGGGTTCACCTGCACCCCGTTCCGCAGGAACTCGTAGTGCAGATGCGGCGCGGTCGCGAGCCCCGTGGCGCCCACGTATCCGATCACCTGCCCCTGCTCCACCTGGGTCCCGGCCCCCATACCCCGCGCGATGCCGCTCAGGTGCGCGTACCGGGTCCGGATATTGTTGGCATGACGGACTTCAACGGCTCGGCCGTAGTTGCCCCACGACCCTGCGCGGCCAACGCGGCCAGCGCCCGTCGCGCGCACCGGAGTGCCTCTGGGCGCCCCATAGTCGACGCCGAGATGCGGGCGCGTGCGCTTCAGGACCGGATGGAACCGCCTCAGGTTGAACCCGCTCGTCACGCGGGCGATATCCAGGGGCGCGAGGAGGAACTGGCCCCGCACCGCCTCCCCCGACGCATCGAAGTACTCGACCCGGGCGAGCGGATCGGGCTGGAATCGGACCGCGGTCAGCGTACGGCGATCGTTCCGAAAGTCGGCGGCGAGGACGCTGGCGCTACGCACCGATCCATCGGGGCGCACTTCCCGCGCGATCAGAATCCGGTATGCGTCGTTCCTGCGCAGATCCCGCCAGAAATCGATCTGCCAGGCGAAGACCTGCGAGACCTGGTACGCGACATCGAAGCGCGCTCCGTCACCCAACCGGTCCACATCACCCGACATCTCGGCGTCGAACAGGTTCGTCTCGATGAGCCCGGCGAGCAGGACGGTGTCCCGGATGATGGCGACCGAATCCAGTCTCGCCATCCATGCCGCGGCGACCCCGCCTTCGGACCAGAGGTGAAGTGTTCGGTCACGGTCGAGTTGGACGAGGATGCGGGCCGGGGGCTCGCCGGGCTGCCGCACGAAACGAATCTCGGTCCCGGGTCGCAGCCGCCGCGGGCTCTCGAAGGCCCCCATCGCCTGCACGATCCGGTGCGTTTCGCTGCGGTCGAGCCCATGGTCTTCGAACACACCTCCCAGGGTCTCGCCGCGGCCGAGCTGATGCACCAGCGTCTCCGGAGCGGGAGGCGTCGGCACTTCGACAACCTTGATCTCTTCGGCTCGCGGGGCGCCGGGACGGAAGGCGATCCATGCGATTGCGGAAAGGCCCGCGAAGACCGCTCCGGCCGCTATCAGACGTCTTGTATTCAAGCGCGCTCAGTCCATCTGCCGCCGTATGAACGTCGGGATCTCGAGATCCTCGAAATCGGGGCGGGCATCGACCCACGACTCCTTGCCGTTCTGCCCCGCCGCCGCCACTTCATCGGCCGCCTCGTCGACTTCCGGCTCGGCCTGCTCCTCCGCCTCGAGGATCCGGGGCCCTTCGTACCTCGATCCGATCACGACCCTGCCGGAGGACGGTACCGGTGCGACGCTCTCCATCGGGAGCGGCCGCTCGCCCTCTTCCTCCGCCTCTCCGAAGCCGGTCGCGATCACGGTGACACGCAGTACACCCTGGAGCTCGGGGTCGTGCACGACGCCGAAGATCATCTCGCCCTCTTCCCCGGCGGCTTCCTGAATGATCGAGTTGATGGTCGTCACCTCGTCGATCGTCATGTCCGGGCCGCCGCTGATGTTGATGAGGACGCCCGTGGCCCCGTTGATGGATACGTTGTCGAGCAGGGGCGAGCAAATCGCCTGCTGCGCGGCTTCGACGGCCCGCTCCTCCCCGGTTCCCTCCCCGGTTCCCATGAGCGCGGCGCCGCGATTCGACATCACGGTCCGGACGTCGGCGAAGTCGACGTTGACCTCGCCCGTCACGGAAATGAGGTCCGAGATGCCCTGCGTCGCCTGCAGGAGCACTTCGTCCGCCTTCTTCAGCGCATCGCGGAACGTCATCTCCTTCCCCACCACCGCGAGCAGCCGCTCGTTCGGCACGACGATCATCGTGTCCACGGCGCGGCGAAGCTCCCGGAGCCCGAGTTCGGCATGCCGCATCCGCTTCTTGCCCTCGAACAGGAAGGGCCGGGTGACGATCGCGATGCAGAGCGCTCCGATCTCACGCGCCATGCGGCCGATGACCGGAGCGGCGCCCGTTCCGGTGCCCCCGCCCATCCCCGCCGTCACAAACACCAGGTCCGCTCCAGCGATCGCGGCGTGCATCTCATCTACGCTCTCCGCAATCGCCTGTCTTCCGATCTCGGGTCGGGCGCCGGCACCCAGACCACGCGTGAGTTCCTTCCCGATCTGGACCCTCAGATGCGCACCGGAGCCGTGCAGCGCCTGCGCGTCCGTGTTGACGGCGATGAACTCGACCCCATCGAGTCTCTCGTCGATCATGCGGTTCACGGCGTTTCCGCCGGCCCCGCCTACACCCACAACCTTCATTCGCGCGTTGCGCGCGACACTATCGTCGAATTCGAATACCATGTGTCCGCTCCCTCCCCGTCAGAAGAACTCCCGTAGCCACCCTCCGACCCTCGCGAACGCCCGGGTCGCTCCCACAAACCCGCCGGCGGGGGCGCGCGTCGCGCCGTAAAGCGTCAACCCCACCGCCGTGCCGTAGGATGGAAGCGCGACGCTGTCCGCCATGCCGGTGATCCCGAGCGAAGGAACGCCGATCCGCACCGGCAGGTTGAAGACCGACCGGGCCAGATCGTCTGTGTGCGCGAGCGAGACGCCGCCTCCGCTCAATACGATCCCCGCTCCCAGCCGGTTGAGTGTACCACTTCCGTTCAGCTCGTCGTAGACAAGCCCCAGAATCTCGTCCAGTCGCTGTTCGATAATGTGCGCCAGCAGCTCGCGCGACACCCGGCGCGCGCCCCCGTGGCGAGCGCCCGACACGTCCAGCAGTTCCCTGGAATCGACCGCATCCCGCCGCGCCGATCCATACCGCTGCTTGAGCTGCGCCGCCTCGTCCTCGTGAAGCCCCAGGCCGCGGGCAATGTCCCTCGTCACGGTCCCGCCCCCCCAGGGCAGCGTCGCGGCGTGGAGGATGCGGTGTCCCCCGTATACGAGGACGTCGGTGGTCGCGCCGCCGATCTCGACGAGGGCCACTCCTTCTTCGCGCTCCGAGTCATCGAGTACGGCGAGCGCCGTGGCCAGCGGGGCCATGACCAACTCGTCCGGACGATATCCCGCCCGATCGATCACTCGGGAGAGGTCGCGGCAGATCGCCATGTCGGCCGTCACAATGCAGATATCCGCCTCGAGGCGGGTGGCGGACATCCCCAGGGGGTCCCGAATCCCGTCGCGGCCGTCGACCGAGTACTGCTGGGACAGGGCGTGGATCAACTCGTGGCCAGGCGGGATCGGGACGGCACGGCCGACTTCCTGGACCCGTTTCACATGGGCCTGGGTCACTTCCGAGCTGGAGACGGAGAGTACGCCCTTCGATCGCGAGGTTCGGACGGAGCCGCTGGGTACGCTGACGTAGGCGGCTTCCACCTCTCGGCCGGCCATCGCCTCGGCCTGTCCCACGGCGGCGCGGACCGAGCGGGTCGCAGCGTCGACATCGGCGACGGACGACCCGTTCATGCCTTCGGAGCGCGAGACTCCGAGTCCGAGGATCTCGAGAGGGTCGGTGCGTGCCCGCCCCGGATGCACGGCAACTACGACCGCACAGGTCTTGGTCGATCCCACGTCCACCCCGACAAGGCTCCCCGCCCCCTGGATCATCTCGCCTCCGCACGCGTCAGGACAACTTGGCCTTTGAAGCGCGCGTCCGCACGTGCGACGCGGTGATCTTCGATCTGTCCGAGCGCGACGGAGACCCGGTCGAGCGCCCGAAGGGGAGCCTCCCGAGGGAGCAGCACGACGTCCGCCTCGGCCCCCGGAAGGAGAAGGAACCGGTATCCACCCTCGGGGGCCGTAGTGATTTCCGAAACGAGCGACATGAACTCCCGCCTGGTTCGATCCAACCGCTGGAGTGTCGCGATGAGTTCTCGTATCTCCGGGTCGGTCACGAGGTTCCCGTCTGTCTCGACGGGGCCGCGGACGATGGGGAGATCCAGCGGCCCGGAAGACGGATCGAGCGGGAGCAGGTAACCGTCGCCGCTCACCGGACGCAGCTCGGGCGTTGCAACCAGCGCGATGGGACGTTTCTCCACCACCGTGATCTCGAGAGTGTGGAACCCCTGCCGGCGAGCTGTCGCCTCGCGGACCATGGGGTGTGTGCGGGCGCGCTCCTCCCACAGCCCGTGATCGTCCCACACCGATGCGTCGGGGGCCACCGCGACGATCCTCCTGATGTCTTCCGGCTGGACGTAGTTCGTTCCGACCACCTGAACGTCGGCGATGTAAAAGGCGGGGAGCGTGGCCAGGAGTCGGGGGACCCAGACAGGCACCGAGAATCCGATCGCGCCGGCCAGCAGGACAACGAAGAGTTTCCGGCGTCCCCGCCGCGTCAGCCGCCGGGAGCGCGAGGTGCCGCCCTCATCGCCCTCATCGCCCGCGGAGGGAGTGAGATCATCGGGATCCCACACGGGCGAGATCACGCGGCCCCCACGCAGGCCAGTTGCTCGGGCTCGAAACCCCAGAAGTGGATCTCGGGCTCGAGGGCGACGCCGAGCTGCACCAGCGCGCGGCGGCGGGTTTCGGCCATCAGTTCGAGCACGTCATCGGCGCTGGCGGCTCCCAGGTTGACGATGAAGTTAGCGTGCCGCGTGGCTACCTGGGCGCCGCCGACGCGCGCGCCGCGCATGCCCACCTCGTCCACGATCTTCCAGGCGGGCGGGTGCGGCGGTCCGGGGTTTTTCCACGTGGACCCGACCGAGGGCAGCTCGTATACCTGGTCGCGCACCTTTCGTTCGCGGAAGTTCAGGTGCGCCTCGCGGATCGCCGCAGCATCCCCCGGGGTCGCGCTGAAGCGCGCCCGCACGAACACCCAGTCGGGCGGTACGTCGACATGGCGGTAGGCGGGCGTCGCGTCCTCGGGTCGCAGCCGCACGAGTTCGCCGCCGGGCGTCACGACCTCCGCCCATTCGACACGGTCCCAGAGCCAGTCCTCTCGCGAGCCGGCGTTCATGCGCAGGCCTCCGCCGAGCGTCCCGGGCACGGCCTCGAGGAAATGGAAGCCGGCGCGCCCGGCGCGGCGGGCGGTGCCGGCCAGCGCGGGGAGTCGGGCGGCGGCCCGGGCCTCGATCGAGTTCTCGCCGAGTCGGATGGCGGAGAACTCGCCGTCGAGGACGAGAACAGGCTCCGCGGTCCCGGCGTCGCCGATGAGGACGTTGGCGCCGGTGCCCAGCACGCGATACCCGCACCCGGCCGTGTCGCGCAGGGCATCGGTGAGCTCCCGCAGCGAGTGTGGCCGTGCGAGCCGCGCCGCGGGTCCGCCGATCCCGTACCGGGCCAGCGGCCCCAGCGGGACATCACGCTCCCACCGCATCGCCCGCTCGCCGTTGGACCGCCGCGTGCGCGAGGTCGGTGACATCGCCGGCTCCCATGAAGACGAGAACTGCCTCGCCCTCGCCGCAGGTCGGCGGTACGAGATCGAGAGCGGCCCCTCGATCAATGAGCTTCGCGGCCGAGCCCGACGCGCCCGTGATGAGGCTCGCCGTGACGCCGAGGATCGGCGCCTCGCGGGCGGGATACACCGGGAGCACGCGGGCCTCGTCCGCCGCGGCCAGCGCGTCGGCGAACGCCTCGGCGAAAGCGCGCGTCCTCGTAAACAGGTGTGGTTGAAAGACGACCGTCAGCCGGGCGGCGGGGTGTGCCTGCCTGAGTGCCGCGATCGACGCCGCGACCTCGGTCGGGTGATGGGCGTAGTCGTCGAACACCTTCAAGTCCGGCCACTCGGCGAGGCACTCGAGGCGGCGGCCCACGCCACGGAAGTTCGCCAGCCCGCCGGCCGCTGCGCCTGGATCACCCCCCACCTGGACGGTGGCGAGGAAGGCCGCGGCGGCATTGAGCTGGTTATGGCGCCCGGGCACCCGGAGCGTGATGTCGGCAACGCCGTCGGGCCAGGTGAAACGGCAGTCGCGGGGCCCGGTCGCCTCGATCCGGCACCAGGCTCCCTTTTCGAAGCCGTATCCGCACCCGAAGCCCGCCGCCTCGGCCAGTCCTCGGGCGCCTTCATCGTCGTGACAGTAGATGAGGCCGCCGGCGCGGCGCGCGCGCTCCGCAAACTCGGCGAAGGCGGAGCGCAGGCTCGCGTAGTCCCCGTAGGTGTCCAGATGCTCTGCTTCGAGGGAGCTGACCACGGCGACGGTCGGTCGAAGTTCGAGGAACGAGCGGTCGAACTCGTCGGCCTCCACGACCGCGGGGCCGCGACCCAGGCGGACGAAACCGTCCCAGGCGGGGACGTGGCCTCCCACGAGGACGAGCGGGTCGATGCCCGCGGCGGCGGCGGCGTGCCCGGCCATGGCGGTGATGGTCGTCTTCCCGTGGGTCCCGGCGATCCCGACCAGCGTGCGGTCGTTGAGCAAGGCGCCCAGCGCCCGGGCGCGGCGCAGGACGGGGACGCCTGCCGCCTCCGCACCGGCCACTTCCGGTACGTCGACCGGCACGGCTGAACTCCTCACGAGCAGGTCCGCACCGGCGACGTGCGCCGCATCGTGCGCCCCCGCGACCCGGATGCCGCGGGCGGTCAGGTCTCCCAATGCATCGGCTGGGCCCCGGTCGCAGCCGCTCACGACATAGCCGGTGTGGTCCAGCAGCAGGGCCAGACCGCGCATGCCCGCGCCGCCGATCCCCATGAGGTGTACGCGCGCCCCGGGCGCGGGGAGGTCTGCGGTTCGCGCCAGCCGGGGAGCACCCGCCGCGGCCCCGATCATGCGGCGGACCGATCGAGAAGGAGCAGCATTTCACGCGCGATGGCGAGCGCCGCATCCGGCCGGCCCCGGCTTGCTGCCGCCTCCGACATCCCGGCCAGACGCCCGTCTTCGGTGAGGATGTCCCGGCAGGTCGACCACAGTTCGCCGGGCTCGAGTTCGCCCTCCTCGCGGACCTCGGCCGCGCCCGCCCGGGCCAGCGCCCTCGCGTTGGTCAGCTGATGTCCGCCGGCCGAAGTGGGGAGCGGCACGAGCACGGCCGGCCGGCCCGCGGCGCACAGTTCCGCCAGGGACATCGCGCCTGCCCGGCACAGCGCCAGCGTCACTCCGCCGAGTTGCCGGCCGAGATCGTCGATGTAGGGCACGACATGAATCCGGTCGGCGAACGGAAGCCTCGACACCCGCGCCGACAGGTCGGCGGCATGGGCGGGGCCCGCGATCCAGACCACGGACACGCCGTCCGGCCAGCCTGCGGCGTCGCGCGCCGCCCATTCGAGGTCGCGCAGGAAAGCCCGGTTGAGGCCGAGCGCCCCCTGGCTTCCGCCGAAGACGAGGAGGTTCCTGCCGGACGGCCATGCAAAGCCGGTGTCGGTCCCGCGGCCCACGCCGGGGGTGACGGGATTCCCCAGCGCGCAAAGCCGGGTCCGGTCGCGCACCCTCAGCCGGGCCTCGGCTTCCGGATAGCCCAGGTGGATCTGGTCGACCCCGGGCGCCATGAGTCGCGTCACGAGCCCCGGGGCCGCGTTCTGTTCCTGAATCGCCGCGGGGACGCGGCGCAGACGAGCGCAGGCGAGGGCCGGCCCCGAGACATACCCTCCGGTCCCCACCACAAGCCCCGGGTCGAAGTCGCGAAACGCACGGCGTACCCCGGCCAGGACAACGGGCGCCGAAGCGAGCAGGCGCCAGTTGCGCCACGGCCGATGCCGGTACAGCGGCTGCAGCGGCAGCAACCGGAACTCGTACCCGGCGTCAGGCAGCACTCGCGCCTCCAGGCCGCGCTGCCCCCCCAGGAACACACACTCGATCTCCGGCGCCAGCCGGCCGAACGCGTCGGCCAGGTTGAGGGCGGGATACAGGTGGCCCCCCGTGCCGCCCCCCGCGAGCAGGATACGAGACGCGGCCATGCGTCAGCATCTCCGCCGCGAGGCCACGTTGAGCAGCACGCCCGTGATCGCGAGCGCGGTAACCAGCCCCGTGCCACCCGCGCTGATGAAGGGAAGGCTCACCCCTGTCGTGGGCAGCAGCCCCATCGTGATCCCGATATGGCCGAACGCCCCGATCGCCACGATCGCGGTGAGCCCGATTGCGATGAGGCGTCCGAACAAGTCCGGGGCCGATCTCGCGATCCGCAGGCCCAGGTGCGTCCAGACCAGGAAGAGCACGAGCATCGTGACGGCGCCCACGAACCCCCATTCCTCGGCGATAATCGGGTAGATGAAGTCGTTCTGCGCCTCGGGCAGGTAGTGCAGCTTCTGGGTACTCTCCCCGTATCCCGCGCCCAGCACGCCGCCCGACCCGATCGCGATCTGCGCCTGCTGGAGCTGGTAACCGGCGCCGGACGTATCGGCCTCGGGATCGAGGAACGCGAGAATCCGCGTGAGCTGGTAGCTGTTCGAACGCACGAGCCACCACAGCGCCGGCCCGATCGGCAGGGCCAGCACCAGGAAGTGCCGGATCCGCATTCCCGCCGCAAACAGAACCGTTGCCACAAGCGCGGCGGTGATCAGCGTGGCCGAGAGATGGGGCTCCGCGGCGATCAGTACGAGCACCGGCCCGAGGATGAGGAGGAACGGAAGCACCCCGCCACGAAAGCTCTTGAGCGCGCACTGCTTGCGGACGGCGAGCGCGGCCGTCCAGAAGACCACGGCCACTTTCGCCAGCTCGGAAGGCTGGAAGGTCGCCGGCCCGAGCATCAGCCAGCGACGCGACCCGTTTCGCAAGGGCGCGATCTCCGACGTCCCGGGGAGAATCACGACGAGGAGCAGTGCCGCAACGACCAGCAGGATCGGCCATGCCAACCGCTCGTACAGGCGGTAGTCGACGAACGTCGCCACGATCAGCGCCACAGCTCCGATGGCGGCGCGGGCCAGCTGGCTCATCAGCACGTGGTTGCCGGGCAGGCCGCTCTGCTGCGCCGAGAACGAACTGGCGGAATAGACGGAGAGGAGCCCGAACACGACGAGAACGAGCGTGATCCCGAGCAACGCGTGCCGCACCCAGGCCGGCGAACCCGCGGATTCCTGGACGCGCGGCAGTTCCCATTCGAGGGCGTGATCCGTCATCCGCCTCCCCCTTCCGGCTCCCCGGCGCCGTATGACTCGACCACACACCGTTCGAAGGTCCGGCCCCGCGTCCGGTAATCCGGGAACATGTCGTAGCTGGAACAGGCGGGCGAGAAGAGGACGACATCCCCCGGACGGGCGGCGTTCCGTGCCAGACGCACCAGCTGCGGGACGCCGCCGGCGACGTCGATCGGCGCCGTGTCCCCGAGTTCACGTACGATCTGCGGGGCGGCTTCTCCGAACGCGATCACGGCACGAGCGTTCTCCCGCAGCGCGGGAATGAGCGAGCGATAGGACTCGCCCTTGTGCCGACCCCCGAGAAGTGCGACGAGAGGCCTGTGGAACGCGTTGAGGGCGACCTTGGTCGCGGAGACGTTCGTCCCCTTGGAATCGTTGATCCAGAGCACATCCTCGAACTCGCCCACTCGCTGCAGGCGATGCGGCAACCCCTGGAAGGAGGCGAGTCCGGCACCGATCGACGCGGCGTCACAGCCGACGAGGGCCGCACCGAGGCCGGCCATGAGCGCGTTCATGATGTTGTGAGCCCCGACCAGTTGCAGTTCCCCTGCCGCGATCCAGGTCTCCGGCGCCGCTTCCGCTTCGAGCCGCTGAACGAGATTCCCGGCCTCGTCGAGCCATGCACCGGGCCCCTCGTGCGTCTCGATCGAGGCCAGGTATCGCCGGCCCGCGGTCGTACCCGCCATCGCGAGCACTTCGCTGTCGTCCCCGTTCAGCACCCACTGACTGTCGGCGTCGGCATTCGAGAACAGACGCGCCTTGTCCTCGTAGTAGTGCTCGAGACTCGAGTACCAGTCGAGGTGGTCGGGGGCGAGGTTCACCAGCAGGCCGACCGTCGGGCGGAAGGCACGGAGATCGGCGAGCTGAAACGAACTGAGCTCTACCACGACCCAGTCGGGCTGCCGCGCCATCATGGGGACATCGGAGAGAGGCCGTCCGATGTTGCCCGCCGTGATCGCGTTTACGCCGGCCTGCTGCAGGAGATGCCCGCACAGCGCGGTCGTCGTCGTCTTGCCGTTCGTACCCGTGATGCCGATGACGCGCGACGTCAGGTGCCGGTACGCGATTTCGATCTCGGCCACGGTGGGGACGCCGGCGTTTGCCACGGTCCGCCGGATCTCCGCACTGGGTGCGATGCCGGGGCTGGTGACGACGAGGCGCGCGTTGAGAATGCGTTCCACGTCGTGCCGACCCACTTCGGCCGCGATCCCTTCGGCCGTGAGCGCTTCTACAGCCTCCCGCTGCCGGGGGCCCTCGAACGCGTCGCTCGCATAGACATCCCCTCCCAGAGAATGCACCAGCCGGGCCGCCGCGGTTCCGGACACTCCGAGTCCAAGGACGGCTACGGGATCGCCGGGGGCGAAGAGCGGGAGACGACCGTTGCGTCCCATCAGCGGATCTTCAGCGTCGCGAGGCCGACGAGCGCGAAGATGACGCCGAGAATGTAGAAGCGCGTGACGACGCGCGGCTCGGGCCAACCCAGTTTCTCGAAGTGGTGGTGCAGCGGGGCCATGCGGAGGAGGCGGCGACCCTCTCCCCAGCGCCAGCGGCTGAACTTGAACCAGCCGATCTGCAGCATGACCGACAGCCCCTCGAGGACAAACACGCCGCCCACCAGGAGGAGCAGAAACTCCGACTTGAGGAGCACGGCCACGGCACCGATCGCGCCCCCGAGGGCCAGGGCGCCGGTGTCGCCCATGATGACCTCCGCGGGATGGGCGTTGAACCACAGAAACCCGATCGCCGCCCCCGCCAGCGCGGCGCAGAACACCGACAATTCGCCCGCCCCCTCCAGGTACAGCAGTCCGAGATATGCCGACATATCCACGCGGCCGATCGCGTACGCGAAAGCACCGAATGTGAGGGCCGCGATGGCGGCCAGCCCCGTAGCCAGGCCGTCGAGTCCATCGGTCAGGTTCACGGTGTTCGCACTCCCGGCGACGACGACGGCCACGAAGAGCGGGAACAGGGCGGGCGCCAGGACGACCGTGAGATCCTTGAAGAACGGCAGCATGGTCTGGGTCGCGCCGTAGGTCGATGGGGGCTGCCAGAGGAGGAAGCCGCCGAGGGCGAGACCGAGCACGAACTGCCAGATGAGCTTGTACCGCGCAATGAGACCGCGGGAATGATGGCGCACGATCTTGAGGTAGTCGTCCATGAACCCGATCGCGCCCATCCAGGCGGTGACACCGAACACGATCCACACGTACGTGTTGTCGAGGCGGGCCCACAGGAGCGTAGGCAGGAGACAGGCGGTGAGGATGATGAGGCCGCCCATCGTCGGGGTGCCGGCCTTCTTCAGATGCGTGGCCGGGCCCTCCGCGCGGACCACCTGACCTATCCCGTGCCGGCGCAGCCGGGCGATCACGCCGGGGCCGACCATGAACGCGGTGAGCAGCGCCGTCACCATCGCCCCCGCCGCGCGGAAGGAGATGTACTGGAAGACGTTGAACAGGATATGCTGGTCCGCGAGCGGAAACAGGAAGTGGTAGAGCATCAGGTGCGGCCTCCGAAACGGGCCTCCAGGTCATCGATGACCCGCTCGAGCCGAGCGCCACGCGAGCCTTTTACGAGCACCACTTCATCGCCGGCGAGGGCTTCACCGAACGCCGCTATGGCCGTTGCGGGATCCTCTGCCCGGATGACCGAGCGGGCGGACGCACCGTCGAACGGGACGCTGCGGAACAGGCCGGTCGCGGCGATGACGTCGAACCCCGCCGCCTGCAGTTCATCTCCAATGTCCCGGTGGGCGCGGGCCTCCTCCGGGCCGAGTTCGAGCATGGAGCCTGCGAAGACGGCGCCTCGGCGGCCGTGGAGCAGACGGCGGACCTGCGCGATCGCCGCTCGAAACGAGTCCGGGTTGGCGTTGTAGCAGTCCGCCAGGACGGTGAGTCGGCCGATGCGCCGGATCGCGCCTCGCATGCCGAGCGGCTGGTAGCGGGACAGCCCGCGGGCGGCCGCGGCGGGCGGGACCTCCAGCGCCTCCGCTACGGCGGCGGCGATCAGGGCGTCCCGCAGGTGGTGTTCGCCCCCCACGCCCATCGAGACGCCCATCTCACCCCGCCGGAATTCGATCCGATCCGGCCCGGCCACATACTCGTCCGGCGCAAAGTCGGCTCCCGGCCCGATCCCGGCCACTATGGCGTCGGCCCGATGCGCGCGGGCGGCCGCCGGCAGCACGTCGGGTTCCTCGCCGACGATCAGCGCGCCGCGTCCCGAGGCCCCGTGCGCCAGCCGCATCTTTTCACGCAGCACCCCGGTCACATCGCCGAAAAACTCGAGGTGCGCGGCCCCGACCGTGGTGATGACGACGTGATCGGGACGCGCGATCTCCGCGATCCGACCGATCTCGCCCGGCTCGCTGGCACCGACTTCGAGAACCCATGTATCGGCGTCGGGAGGCGCACGGAGAATGGTGAGCGGCAGCCCTACCTGGCTGTTGAGGTTGCCCTCGGTCCGATAGACGCGTCCCACCTCTGATAGCGCGCAGGCGACCATCTCCTTGACGGTCGTCTTGCCCGAACTCCCGGTGATCGCCACGACGGTAGCCGCGGAATCCCGCCGGGCGCCCGCCGCCAGATCCCCGAGCGCCTGCAGAGGATCCGGTACACTGAAGTACTCCAGGGGCAGCGCGGGGTTTTCGCGGCCCGCGCGTACGATGGCGCCCGAGGCGCCTCGGGCCGCCGCCTGGGGGAGAAAGTCGGCGGCATCGTGCCGTTCACCCGCGAGCGCGACGAACAACTCGCCTGGCTTGAGCGTCCTCGAGTCGGACGATACACCTGCGTACGCGCGCTCCTCGCCGTCCTGCGCCCCGAGACCGAGGGCACACCGGATCCTGCCGGACCGCAGGGTCGGGAGATGTGTTGCCGCGCTCACGCCTGCCCACCGTTCGAGTTCGTGGGGGACCCGAGAATCTCGGCCACGATCCGACGCTCGTCGAACGGGAGCGTCTCGCCACCGATGACCTGAACCGTCTCATGCCCCTTCCCGAGGAGCGCGACCGCGTCGGTCGGCCCGGCTTCGGCGATCCCCCTCGCGATCGCCTCGCGGCGGTCTACGACGATTTCGTACGCGTCGGCCGGGAGGCCCGCGACCATCTCCCGGCAAATCTGTTCCGGATCTTCCGAGCGTGGGTTGTCGCTGGTCACGATCGCGACATTGGCCAGCCGGGCCAGGATGCGACCCATCTGCGGCCGCTTGCCGCGGTCGCGGTCGCCACCGCAGCCGAGAAGCGCGATGAGTCGGCCCGGCACGATCGCCCGCAGCGTGGAGAGCGCTCGCTCACAGGAATCCGGGTTGTGCGCGAAATCGCGGATCACCAGGACGGGCTCCCGCGAAAGCACCTCCATGCGTCCCGGAACCGGAGGGGCAGCGGACAACCGGGCGGCGATTCGCTCGGGCCGCATGCCGAAGCCGTAGGCGATGGCGGCGGCCGCCAGCGCATTCCGTACGTTGAAGTCCGCCGGGAGCGGCAGTGAAACCGGCGCCGCCTGATCACCCACCCTCAGGTCGAAGCGGGAGCCGCCCGCAGAGAGGACGAGTCGGTCCGGCCACAGGTCTGCCGTCGGCGCAAGCCCGTAGCGCAGCGTCGTCCCGCTCACCGGAGCGATACCCTTCCAGGCGGGTTCATCGTCGTCGACAGCGCACACCCCGCCGGGCGCGAGGAGCTCGAGCAAGCGGAGCTTGGCAGCCCGATAGGAGGCGAGATCCGCGTGGTAGTCGAGGTGCTCGCGGCTGAAGCTCGTGAAGGCCACTGCCTCGAAGGAGAAGCCAACCGCGCGCCGCTGGTCGAGCGCGTGCGACGAGACCTCGAGCGCGACCGTTTCAGCTCCGCTCGCCCGCAGCTCGGCGAGTTCGAGCCCCAGTTCGATCGGATCGGGCGTCGTCAGTTTCGGCATCCCGACCTCGCCGTCGATCGAGACTGCGCCCAGCGTGCCCAGAGCCGCGGCGGGGGCGGCATCGGCCAGGACCCACCGTGTGAGCCACGCCGTCGTCGACTTCCCGTTCGTGCCCGTGATCCCGATCAGGCGTAGAGCCTCACCAGGGTCGCCTGCGAAGAGCGCGGAGAGATGGGAAACGGCCGCGCGGGCGTCGCGCACCACCAATTGAGGGATGTCGTGCGCCGTGAAGCGTTCGACGACAGCCGCCGCCGCCCCCGCGCGTGCTGCGGCCCCCACGAACGCATGACCGTCGACACGCGTCCCCGGGATCGCGCAGAACAGGTCGCCGACTCCGACGAGGCGGGAATCGGAGCGAAGGGCCGGGAACGCCGCCGGGCGTGCGCTGCGCCAGCGCGGCTCCAGCCCCGCGCGGGCCAGTCGACGCTCAACCTGCTCGCTCGTGGTGATCTGCTCCGTCAAGGGCCGACACACCGGGCCGGGGTCCATGATCGATCGGTCGCGTACGGCCCGACCGAACGGCCGCGCCCGCGGCTTACGTCTCCTCGACCTTGTATCCCCTGAGACCCGCCTTCGTTCGCGTTCGCCTGCTTGCCGAGCCCGACCGCCGGGTCGACTCGGCGCGATCGGTCTATTTCAGTACGACGATCTCGCCCCGAGCCAGCTCACGGCCGGCGACCGGGCTCTGTGCGGCGACGACGCCCTGTCCCCGCCATTCCACGCGGAGGCCGAGTGCGTGCAGTTGCGCGGCAGCCGCGCGCGCGGACAGTCCGGCCAGATCCGGAACCGCGATGACTGGTTCGGCGGTGCCGCCTGCCGCCGTCCACATTTCCGTGCCGCCGCTGGCTGCCAGGATGACCGGTCCCGCCTGCGTTCCACGGGCCGGGCGACCCGACCACGGACGCGGCCGGGCGTCCGAGACGACAAGGCGCGGATCGAGCTGAACCCCGTCCGTCGCGAGCGCTGCTTCGAGCGCCGCCTGACTCGTCGGGGCCGCGATCGCTCCCCCGTAGTAGACCCCTCCGGTGGGATCTTCGAGCCGCGTGAGGATCACGATCCTCGGATCGTCCGCCGGAGCGAAGCCGACGAACGAGGCGCGGTAGCGGCCCTGCGCATATCGGCCGTTGACGGCGAGGCGAGCGGTTCCGGTCTTACCGGCCACCGCGAACTGGGCCATTCCGGCCAGCGTTCCGGTTCCATCGCGGACGACTTCCTCCAGCACGCCGCGAACCTCGGCGGCCACCTGTTCAGGGATCACCCGCCGCACAGGCTGCGGAGCGAAACGCTGGACGACGTGTCCCGACGGATCTCGAACTTCCCGTACGAGACTGGGCCGCATGAGGACGCCGCCGTTCGCAATCGCACCGTACGCGGAGGCGAGCTGCAGCGAGGTGGCCGACATCTCATACCCGATCGCATGAGAGGCCGGGCTTAGCGATGTCCACGATTCCGGCCGACTCAGCCGCCCCGGCGATTCGGCGAGGTGCCCCAGCTGCGTCCGCATGCCGAACCCGAAGTCCCGCAGGTAGCGGTGCTGGACGGCCGGTGTCAGCCGCTCGGCGAGCTTCGCGGCACCCACGTTGCTCGACTTGGAGATGATCTGCCGAACCCTGAGCGTGTCGTAGCCGTGCACGTCGGTGATCACGCGGGAACCGCTGTACAGCGTACCACCCTCGACATCCACGATCTCGTCCAGGTCGACGACGCCCTCGCTCAGCAGCGATGCGAGCAGGAACGGCTTCATCGTGGACCCCGGCTCGTACGGATCGGTGAGGGCGGACACCTGGTCCGGCGCCCCGTCGCTGCGCTCGCTCGCCACCGCAAGGATCTCGCCCGTGCGCGGGTCGAGGAGGACCATGTCGCCCCCGCTCGCCCCGGTCTTCGTCAGGGCTCGCGCAAGTTCGTTCTCGGCGATCCGTTGCAGTTCGGCGTCGACCGTGAGCACGACGTCGTGCCCCGCCACGGCCTCGATCACCTCTCCGCCGGGCGGGCGATAGGCGTTCCGGTGGCCATCCACCCGGACCTCGGCTCGGCCGGGTATCCCGGCGAGCCAGTCGTCGAGGTCGGCTTCGAGGCCCGTGCCTCCCCGCCCGTCCGCCCCCACGGCGCCGATGAGCCGACGGCCCATGCTTCGTGGATAGTCTCTCGCGGGCCGGCTCTCGAAGTGTACCCCGTGTCCGATCGTCCGCTGCATGCGCACGCGCTCTTCGTCACTCACATCGCTCGCCACCAGCGACCACCCGCCGACGGCCTCGGCGATGGCTTGCCGGCGCTCCGCGGGCACGGGGACAACCGCCGCCACGGCCTCGATCGCCTCGGCCCGCTCGAGCGTCAACTCATCGACGGCGAGGAAGGCCTGGTAGCGGGTGTCCGGCGCCGCGAGCACACGACCTCGCCGATCCAGAATCCGGCCGCGCGGAGCGGGCAACAGCTCCCACTCGGCGCTCTGGGCCAGCTGCTTCTCCCGGTGCGCGTCACCCTCGATGATCTGCAGTTCACCCAGGCGCACAGCGTACGTCACGGCGACGAGCGTGATCCCGAACCCAAGTACGCGCTGCCGGATACGGTGGGTACGCGCGAGGGCCGCACCCTGCGCGTCCCCCGCCGCCTCCTCCACCTGCGTGGCGCTATGAATGCCGAACCGCGTCACTTGTCCCCTCCCTCGGTGGAGACGTCCGTCCCCTCGCCGTCCCGCGAACTCGCCGCGTCGACCTGCAGCAGTTGTTCTTCCACCGCCCGGTGCAATCCGAGCATCTCCGCCTCGCGCTCGATCCGCGCCGGCGTCGTCAGTGAGTCAACCCGGGCGCGTTCCACATCGATCCGATCTCCCGCGATCCGAGCCTCCGCTTCCAGCTCGCCGAGCTCGGCCGTGAGCCGCCGCCCGTCCTCACCGCGCTGGACCACGGACGCGAGGGAGGCCGCCAGCGCCAGAACCGCGACGCCAGCGGTCATCCACCGCAGGAGCGTCCGGTGCCGAACCCTGCGCGCGCCCGCATCCTCGTCACCCATTCGCCGCGCGTTTCTCCCACGCTCTCAACCGTGCGCTGCGGGCCCTGGAGTTCCGGGCCACTTCCTCCTCCGAGGGTCGTAGCGGCCGGCGCGTCACGATCCGTCCCAGCGACACTCCCCGGCACCGACACTCCGGCAGACCCGGCGGACAGAGACAACTCGCGGCCCAGTCCCGAAACATCCGCTTCACCACCCGGTCCTCCAGGGAGTGGTACGAGAGGACCACCAGCCGCCCGCCCGGGGCGAGCCGGCCGCGGATCCCGTCGAGCGCCTCGCCGAGCGCGGCCAACTCGTCGTTCACTGCGATCCGCAGAGCCTGGAACAATCTGGCCTTCTGCTTCTCCTGCGCCGGACGACCCAGCACCGCGGACAGCACGGCCACGAGGTCGTCACTCGTGCTGAAGGACCGGATCTTCCTCCGCCTCACCACCTCACGCGAGAGCGCCCGCCACCTGCGCTCTTCCCCATCACGGAAGACCCGGCCCAATTCATGTTCGTCCGCCCGATTCAGCAGCTCCGCGGCGGACCCTCTTGCGCGCGCCTCATCCATTCGCATCCCGAGCGGTGTGCCCGGGCGGAAGGAGAATCCTCGCGCCTGTGTGTCGATCTGGTGCGACGAAACACCCAGGTCCATCAGGGCGCCCGCCACGCCGTCCAACTCCCCGTCGAACTCCGGGCGACCCACGTCCCTGAAGTTCGCGCGTATCAGCCTCACTCGTTCGCCCAGCGGTGCCAACCGCCGCTCCGCGGCCTCGATCGCTTCCCTGTCCTGATCGATCCCGACCACGCGCACGGCCGATCCTGCTTCCAGCAACCGGATCGCATGCCCCGCACCACCGATCGTCGCATCGAGGAAGACGCCTCCCCACTCCGGGCGAAGTATCCGCAGCACTTCGACCGGCATGACCGGCGTGTGCTGGAACGTCTCCTCCGTCACTCCGTCGGCACCCTCGACTTCCCCCACCGTGCCGTGATCGGACAACCCGTCAAGCGAACACCTTCTCTATCTGTCGATCGAACTCCTCGTCGCTCCCGCTCGTCGCGCTCTCGAACGTCTCCGGCTGCCAGATCTGGACGTGATTGATCGCGCCCACGACCAGCGCTTCGGTCCCGAGGGCGACGGCCTTCCGCATCCGCTCCGGAATCAGGATCCGCCCCTGTGCGTCCGGTGAGACCTGGACGGCTCCCGCCGTAACGCGCAGCACCTGGTGCCGAAAGCGCGGCTCCCGACTCGACATTTCCCGCAGCTCGGCCTGTACGTCCTGCCAAGCCTCGTCGGGGTAGAGAGACAGCGCGTCCGGCTGCGTCTGGAGGAGGACGAACGGCGACCCTGCCCGGCCCTTTCGAAAAGGCGCCGGCAGGCTCACTCGACCCTGCGAGTCGAGTTGATGTCGATAACTCCCCAGAAAGCCCGGCAAATCGTGCCTTCGACATTTCCTTTAGGGTGCCCCTCCCAGAACGACCCGTTTCCACCCACCGCGAGCCACAGTAGGTCCCTATGGTATGGGTGTCAACCCCTTTCTTCCCCATTTCATACCATCTCGGAGCCCGGAAAATGCCCGGCCCGCCGAGAAGCGAGCCGGGCACGAAGTCCCGTGCGTCAGGGCGCCACTTGCAGGCGCCGCCTCACCCTAGCGGCTGCAAGCCGACTCGATAATAGTCTCCTGACGGTACAGCTGGACGTCGATCGCCTCACGGATCTGCCGCTGGCTGTCCGCCTGGTAGCTGCCCGCTTCACCGAGGTGTGCGCTCACTCGCTGGAACGCGTTGAGGGCATTCCGCGCAGGACCGCACGCTTCGTCGTCTTCGTTCCGCCCGTCATAAGCGCTTCCCTGCAGGTAGTACCCGAAAGCCAGGAAGAAGTGGATCTGCTCCGCTATCGCGGGGGCCTGGGCAAACTCCGCGGCGGCATCGAAGAGCTCCAGTGCCTGGGCCACTTCGCCGACATTGATCGAGGCTGGCGTCCCCAGGAACAGCTGCTGGGCCTGGAAGTGGTTCGAGAACGCCAGGCCGAAGATCGCGTTGGCCACCTGATCCGCATCGGCCCCGTCCGCGACTGCGACCCGGAAATCCTCCATGGCCCCGTCAGGGTCTCCGGACTTCAGCTTGAGCGTTCCGAGCCGCTGGCGTCCGTTCACCACATCCGGGTTGTACGCGAGCGCCTGTTCGAGTTCCGCCACGCCCGTGGCCGGGTCATCCATGCGATCGTAGATCGTGGCGCGCGACGAGTGGACCTGAGCGAGCAGGTCTTCCTTCGACATCTCGGCGTCGGCGTCGGCGCCGTCCGAACTCGCGATCGCCTCGAGGGCCCGCTCCGAAAACGCGAGCGCGTTGTCGTATTCCTCGAGGAGCATGTAGGCGTTCGTGGCGTTGGACAGCGTGGAGGGCTTCACCGCGTCGCCCTGGAGTCCGACGAGCTTGTCGGACGCTTCGACGGCGACCCGGATCATGCCGGCATCCGTGACCTCGCCCGCGGCCTGTCCGGCCCGGAGCGCCGCGCTGGTCAGGTACTCGAGCAGGTCCGTGTTATCCGGGGCCCGCCCCACGCCATCCTGGAGGAGCTGTACGGCCTCGCCCCAGCGTCCGGACTGCGTGAGGTCGTAGGCGATCCGCATCCGGACGTCGACCTTGTCGGGCTGGAAGCCCAGAAACTGCTGATAGTAGCTGAGCGACTCGGGGCCGTTGCCCAGTTGGGCATGGGTGAAGGCGAGCGACTCGAGTGCCTCCGAGTGGGCACCGTTCCCGTCAACGACCCGCTGGAGGTCGCCCGCGGCGTCACCCCACGCCTCGTTCAGCATGAACGCGCGACCCCGCAGGTAGTGGGCCCGTTCGCTTTCCGGGCTCAGCCGCAAAGCCGCGTTGCAGTTGCTGATCGCGTCCCCCGGCTGCTCCGACGCGAGGTAGTCGGCGCAGAACGCGAGCGACCGGGCGTACTCGACGGCGATCCCGAACTGGCCCATGACCTGCTGCGCCGCCTCTTCGTGGGACCGGTCGTCCGCCACCGTGAGCGCTGCCATCGGCAGCTCGTCCCCCGTCGTCGGCTCCATGAAGCTGATGTCGACTTCGACGCCGCTTCCGCCCTGGGTTGCGGTTCCGACCATGACGAGGCTCGCGTCCAGGTGGATCGCCAGCTGACGCCACTCGATGGCGCTCATGGTTCTCTCGTCCAGATCGTTGTCGTCGATCAGGTCCCGGGCATCGTCGCGGTCGATGGCGATGTAGCCCGGAAAGAGCTCGAGCGCTTCCCGGATTTCCTCGGCGATCCGCTCGCCGAAGCGCCGGTCCACCGGCTCGGTTACCGCAACCGGAGCCACGAGGATGGTGAGTTCTCCGGTCTGGGCTTCCAGCGCCCGAGGCGCCGCCGGGACGGAAAGGACAGCCACGCCGGCCACCAACCACGACAGGATGTTGCGCGTGCTTCTCATCGAGTACCTCGGACCGTTCGTACGGGAACCAGCGCACGGACGAAAATGCCGTGCCACCCACAACAATCTAGCGACATCTCACAACAAAAGGGTATCAAGTTCGATTAACGCGAATCAACTCTGTACGCAAGTGACGGTCAACCCGCGCTGCCCCGCAAGTCCGGCGTGGTTCGAATCGGGACGGCCGCGCACCCACTCATACGACGTGCCCATGGCCGGTCGGGTCACTCGGCGAGCTTCTGACGGACGCAGCCCGTGAAGCGACCGAACATGACGTTCGCGACCGACTGGATCACGCCGCCACGACCGAAGGAGGCGAGCCTGCCGGTCAACGCGACCGACTGCGAGACCCAGATGCGGGTCCCCCCATTCCCCCCTTGCCGGAGGCTGCTCTTCATCGTCATCCGGACGTTGCCGCTGCCTCGCCGGTCCCTTCCCTCGCCGGTCAACACCATATGGTGGCGCTCGGCGTCGAGTTCGTCGAAGCGGATCTGACCCATGAACCGCGTTCCGATCGGTCCGAGTTTGAGACCAATCTCGCCCCGGAAGGTGTGTTCGTCGACGGCCTCGATCAGCCGGGCGCCGGGAAGACACTCGACGATGCGTTCGGGATCGGTGAGAAAGTTCCAGACCTCGTCCACCGGCTGCGGGACCTCGAAACTGTTCTCGATCTCGATCGCCATGGTTCGTTCCTCGGGATGGGACGCGGGCCGGCAGCGGCCGTAGCCGCGCCAGCCGGGCCAGGTGTCCGGGAGAGCGGTTATATTGCCGCGTGCGGGGAAGCTGAGTTTGCTGCGCGGCCCCCGCAACAGGGGACGTATGGAGGACACGCGGAGATGGCGTCCGGCAGCCCGCCGGCGCCGGCAACGCGAAATGGAGGGCGGAACTTTGCGATCCGACATCGCGAAGATCGTCGAGGGTCTCGAGTCGGCCGGCTATATCGCGGACCGGGCCATCGCGACGGCCGTACATCTCGGCCTCGCGATGGAAAAGCCGCTGCTCGTGGAGGGCGCGGCGGGGGTCGGCAAGACCGAGATCGCCAAGGCGATGGCCGCCTGGCTCGGGACCGACCTCATTCGCCTCCAGTGCTACGAGGGGCTCGACCTGCCGACGGCCCTCTACGAGTGGAACTACCAGAAGCAGCTTCTTCACATTCGGCTGCAGGGCCGTGACGGAGACGCGGAGTCGGTGCAGCGGACGATCTTCGGGCCCGACTTTCTGCTCGAACGCCCCCTGCTCCGCGCGATCCGGTGCGAGGAGCGTCCGGTCCTGCTCATCGACGAGGTGGACCGGGCGGACGAGGAGTTCGAGGCATTCCTGCTTGAACTTCTGTCCGACTTTCAGGTGTCGATCCCGGAGCTGGGCACGATCGAGGCCCGCACGCGCCCGGTCGTCGTCCTGACCTCGAACGGTACGCGCGAACTGTCCGACGCCCTGCGGCGTCGCTGCCTCTATCTGTGGATCGACTATCCCGAGCCGGAGCGGGAGATCGAGATTCTGCGGCGGCGGCGGCCGGACATTGCATTGACTCGCGTCCGGGAGGCCGTGGGGCTGGCACAGCAGCTGCGCGGAGAGCGGCTGGGCAAGCCCCCCGGCGTCGCGGAGACGCTCGATTTCGCGACGGCGCTGGAGGCCCTCGGAGCGGAGGCGCTGGGACCCGAGACAGCGCGCGACGCGATCGGGGCACTCATCAAGGACCCGAACGACCTGGCCGGGCTGACGGCCGAGCGACTCGAGGCACTGCTCCGCGTATCGGGGGGCCCGGGGGGTTGACCCCGGCGAGACTGGTCGACCTCGGCCGGCGGCTGCGCGGCGAAGGGGTCGGCTGCGCGCTGTCCGAGTCCACCGCGGCGCTCACCGCGCTCGAGCACCTCGACGGCGAAGATGTCGAGGATGTCCGCGCGGGGCTGCGGGCCGTGTTCTGCTCGAGCCCCGGCGATCTGCCGATCTTCGAACGATGCTTCCGGGCGTGGTGGCACGGGCAACGCTCGTCGTCGCCCGCCGACGACCTGCTGGCCAAGGCCCGGCCGGCTCCGAATCCCGTGCCCCCCGGCACCGCGCCCCACGACCGCGACCGCTTCGGCGCGGCTTCCGGAGACGAGGTCCGCGCCGGCGAGCGCGACGACGCTGAACCGAGCGTTCAACCGATGGGGGCGGCCTACAGCGCGGCGCACTCGCTCGCCCGGCGTTCGTTCGCCTCCATCGGAGCGGATGAACTGCGCGAGGTCGATGTCTGGCTTGAACGACTGATGGTGAAGCTCTCGACGCGGCGGAGCCGCCGCCTCGAGCCCGGCGGCCGGCGCGGGCCGATCGACGTCCGGAGGACGCTACGGTGGGTCGTGGCCCATGAGGGCGAACTCGTCCGCCTCGCGAGGCGGAGGCGGCGGAACGTTCCACCTCAACTCGTCGTGCTCTGCGACGTGAGCGGATCGATGGAGCGCTACAGCCGCTTCCTGCTGCGGTTTCTGCTGGGGTGTGGGCGTGCTCGTGAGATCCAGACGTTCGCGTTCAGCACCCGTCTCACACACCTCACTCCCTGGCTCGCGGGCGAGAGCATCGACCCCGCACTTGATCGGCTGCGCGCGCGCGGCTGGTCCAGCGGGACGCGGATCGGCGAATGTCTGGAGACGTTCGTGACCCGCTACGGCCAGCGGATGCTCGGACGCCGGACGCTCGTGATCATCCTCTCGGACGGACTCGACCAGGGGGAAGTGGAACCGCTCCGGCGTGCCATGGGCTGGATCCAACGCCGGGCCCGACGGGTCATCTGGCTCAATCCCCTCCTCGAGAGTTCTCGCTACGCGCCCGAGGCACGCGGGATGAGCGCAGCCCTTCCCTACATCGACCACTTCCAGTCGGGGCACAGCCTGGACGCGCTGCGAGCGCTTCCGGGGCTATTGAGATTGTAAAGGGGCGCCGGGCACGACGGGTGGGGAAAGGTGGCCACGGCGGGGCCCGGTGGCCCGGGCCCCGCCGCGGGGCAAGCTTCAGCCTCGGACGCGATCCTTCAGTCCCTTGCCCGCCTTGAACGTAGGCACGTTCATGGCGGCAATCTGGATCGACGCGCCCGTCTGCGGGTTGCGACCCATCCGCGCCTTGCGGTGTCGCGTCCCGAAGGTACCGAAGCCGGTGACCGTGAAATCGCGGCCGCCATCGAGTTCGCCTGCAATGATCCCCTTGCCTGCGTCCGTCGAGAAAATGCAGTCGATTGCATCCCGCGCGCTGGCTTTGCTCAAGCCCGTCTGCATGGCAAGCTTGGCCGCGAAATCGTCTTTGGTCATCCTGGGTTCTCCTGTTGAGGTCAGCTCAGGCTAGGGTTAGTGCCGCCATAATTCGCTGAGGCTGCGGCGATTGCAAGTGCGGGAGCTTTCCTCGCTGCGGATGAGCACCGCATTGACGGTCCCGATCGGGTTCCAAAGCACCCTGAGCACGGCGGAATTCCTTCAGCGCAAGCGGTACCGGAAACCCGCTCGAAGACAAGGTTGCTCCCGACACGGGCGGCTAGTGTAGTGCCGCTTAAGATGGAGGTACATAACGTGGAGAGCGTGCTAATCTTTTCATGCATTGCCCAAGATACGAAGGATCCGATTGTCGGCAATACGCACAATACCCTACCTCAATGCCGCGATATAATTATGCCATGCCAAGGACCAAGGAGCCGAGCCGTGGGGGCTGATAATTGCGGAGGCTAGCGAGTGGAGGGCGGAGCGGCTCGCCGTGACCAGCGTGAAGCAGCTGACCGACACGACCACGGCCTACATCGATGACCGAAACCGGGACCCGGCGCCGTTCAAATGGACCGCCGCCGTGGAGGACATCCTGGCGAAAGTGAGCCGTGCGAATGCCACTTTAGCGACACTACACTAGTGCGCGTCCGCCGAGAACACCTTCCGGGCCATCGTGACTCCGACCAACCCGAAGACGATGTTTCCGATTCGGCCGATGAGCATGGTCGGAATCCCGATGGGTAGGGCCAGCCCCCACACGGTGCCCAGGAACGCGCTGTCGCCTCCCAGCCCGCCGAGGGCGAGCCGGAGCCCCGCGAAGATTCCCAGGAAAACGGCGAAGTTGAGTACCAGCCCGAGCGCCTGACGGCCGGCGGACCCCGTCTCCGCGTCGTAGATGCCGCCGAAGAAGACGGCGGCGACGATCCAGAAAATACAGGTTGCGATGAGCCAGTCGATCAATTGAGCCTCCGCATCGAGAACCGGGACAGAACCACCGGGCGGGAAGATACGCCGAATCCGCCGATCGTCGAAACCCCGGCGGAGGGGTGTCGACGGCTGCGGAGACGGGGCTTAGCTTGGCCACCTCCAGCCAGGCCTGCGGTGTCGACATCGTTCCCCGAGAGGCTCCCATGAAAGCGCCCACGCTCACACTCGGCATAGAGGAAGAATACCAGGTCGTCGATCCCGAGACCGGCGAACTCACGTCGTTCATTACGGAGATCCTCGAAGGAGACGAGGAGACGCGTGAGCAGATCCACCCCGAACTCCACCAGGCCTGCGTGGAGACGGCGAGCCGAGTCTGCCGGGATGTCGGCGAAGCGCGCGAGGAAGTGCTTCGGATGCGCCGTCTCGTCAGCGGCAAAGTCGCCGAGAAGGGACTCGGCATCGTGGCCGCCGGCACTCATCCGTTCTCAACCTGGGAGCAGCAGGCCATTACTCCGCTCGAGCGCTACGCCGGGCTGAGGGAGGACCTTCAGCAGGTCGCCGAGCGCAACCTCATCTTCGGCACCCACATTCACGTGGGGATCGAGGATCGGGAGTTCATGATCGACGCCATGAACGTGTCGCGATACTTCCTTCCGCACGTCCTGGCTCTCTCGACGAGTTCTCCGTTCTGGGAGGGCTCGAAGACGGGGCTGCACTCGTACCGGAGCATCATCTGGCGCAATTTCCCGCGCACAGGGATTCCGATGACCTTCGGAAGCTGGAGTGAGTACGAGCATTTCATCGAAACCATGGTCCGCTCGAATACGATCCAGAACTCGAGCAAGATCTGGTGGGACGTCCGCCCCAATCACAACTTCCCGACGCTGGAGTTTCGCGTGTGCGACATGTGCACGCGCGTGGAGGAAGTCGTCTGCATCGCCGCAATCTTCCAGGGCATCGTAGCGAAGCTGTGGAAACTGCGGCGGGACAACCTCACCTTCCGCCTCTATCCCGAAGTCCTGCTGGCGGAGAACAAGTGGCGGGCAGCCCGATACGGGCTGACGGGCAAGCTCATTGATTTCGGACGGCAGAGCGAACACCCGGCCGCGGATCTCATCGTCGAACTCATCGAGTGGTTCCTGGATGACGTCGTCGACGAACTGGGCAGCCGGGCGGAGGTGGAATACGCGCTCCGAATCCTGAAGGAGGGATCGAGCGCGACGCGGCAGTTGGCCGTGTACGATGAGACCGGTGGTGACATGAAGGCCGTGGTCAGGCACCTCCTGGCGGAGACGGTGGAAGGACTCTGATCCGGATGACACTCTGCTTCTCGGGACGCTTGCCGGTCTTGTCGGCGTAGAAGGCTCGGACGCGCACCATGTCCGCGTCGACGTCGCCGCTGGGCAGAAAGGCGTCGCCGATCCCCACTTCGCGGTTCGAGTAGTCCACGAAACCGAGTGCCACAGGTACGCGGGCCCTGCGCGCGATCCAGTAGAAGCCGCTGCGCCAGTGGTCGCGGCGGCTGCGCGTGCCCTCCGGGGCCAGCACGAAGGTGAGTTCCGGTTCGCGGTCGAAGCGCTCGACGATCTGGTTCACAAAGTCGTGGGTGTGCGCCCGGTCGAGGGGGATACCGCCCAGGCGCCGCAGCAGACCTCCGAAGGGCCACCGAAAGATCGTGTGCTTCCCGACCCAGCGCGCGGGGATGGGCAGGCTCCAGAAGCAAAGAAGTGCGAGCGGGAAGTCCCAGTTCGAGGTATGAGGCGCGCCGATCACAACGGACCTCGGCCCGGGAAGCTCGCCGACCGCGCGCCAGCCGACGAGTCTGAGGACGCCCTTCGCCAGGCGCCGCATCACGGGATCCGGAACTCCGTCTCGGCCAGGATCCAGCTGCAGCGGGAGCCCCGGGGCGACGGCGCGAGATGTTCAGCCACCACCTGTCCTCCCATGCGGACTTCGACCCTCACGGGTCGCGGGGGACAACCTCCCGCGCCGGCGCGAACCCAGAGCCGTTCGCCGGGGTCCGCCCCGAAGTCCAGTTCCCACTCGCCGACGATGTCTCTCGCCCGCAGGACGCCGGTTTCGTCGAGGTACTGCACCCTGCACTCGTCGCTCACACTGCACGAGACGTGGTAGCCGACCCGATAGGTGAACTCCCGGGCCTCGGGCCGGGGCGAGACCGCCGGATCGGAGCGGGCGCCCGCCCCCCCGCAGGCAGCCAGACTCGCCCCGAGGATCGTTGCCCGGGCCGCTGCGCGGGCGACCTGATGCGCCGGACGTCGGTGCAGGACCACTACATCATGCCGAGGTCCCGCGCCGTCCGATCGATCCCCGCCCGGGCCATCGTCACCAACTCGTCGATCTCGGCGCGCGTGATCGTGAGCGGCGGGCTCGCACACACCACGTCCCGCATGGCCCGGAACACGACGCCTTCGGCGTAGAGGTGCTCGTGACAGAGAGCGCCCACCTGGCCCACGGGGTCGAAGAGCTCCCGGGTCGTCTTGTTCCTCGACAGTTCGATGCTGCCGAGGAGCCCGACACCCCTCACCTCGCCGACGAGCGGGTGATCGTTCAGCTCCCTTATCCTGGCCTGGAAGTAGGGTCCGGTGTCCTCTTTCACCCGCTCGACGACGCCTTCCTCCTTCATGAGCCGGATGTTCTCGAGCGCGACGGCCGCCGCGACCGGGTGCCCTGAATAGGTGTACCCGTGCGGGAGGACCCCACCCTCGGACAGCACATCGAAGACCGCGCCCGTCATGAGGACGGCCGACATCGGCAGGTAGCCGGAGGTCAGGCCCTTGGCGATCGTCATGAGGTCGGGCTCGATCCCGAACTTCTGCGAGCCGAACCACTCCCCCGTCCGGCCGAAGCCCGTGATCACTTCGTCGCAGACGAGGAGGATGTCGTTCTCGCGGCAGATCCGCTGAATCTCGGGCCAGTAGTTGTCGGGCGGCACGATCACCCCGCCTGCGCCGATAACCGGCTCACCGATGAACGCGGCGACCCGGTCCGCGCCGAGTTCCGCGATCTTCTTCTCCAGGGCCCGCGCGGCCCGAGCCCCGGTCTCCTCCGGAGTCTCGTCCGCCCGCCCCATCGCGAACCAGTACGGCGGCATGACATGCTCGAATCCCGGCAGCGGGAGGTCGCCCACCGCATGCATGGCCTCGAAGCCCCCCAGGCTGGCGGCGGCCATGGTGCTCCCGTGATACGCGTAGGTGCGGCTGATGAAGGTCTTCTTGGCTGGTTGCCCCTTGAGGTCCCAGTAGCGGCGGACGAGCCGGACGATCGTGTCGTTCGCTTCGGAACCGGAACTGGAGAAAAACGCGTGCGTGATATCGCCCGGGGTGAGGTCCGCCAACACGCGGGCGAGTTCGATCGTCGGCGGGGGCGCCGACCGGAAGAAGGTATTGTAGTACGGCAGCGCGACCATCTGATCGTAGGCCGCGCGGGCCAACTCCTCGCGACCGTAGCCGAGGTTCACGCACCAGAGACCACCCATGGCGTCGAGAATACGCCGCCCGTCGGAATCGACGAGGTGACGGCCGTCGGCGCCCACGATGACGCGCGTCCCTTTCTCGGCCAGGATCCGCGGATCGATGAAGGGGTGGACGTGGTGGCGGCGGTCGATATCCTGCCATGTGGCCGTGTCGGTCGGGGCGGTGTTCGCAGTTGGGGTCACGCTCTGCCTCCCGGGCTGGTGTGGTCGCGGCATAACATATCAGCCCGCCAGCCCGAGAGCCGCGTGAAGGAGCACGTTGGCTCCCGCCTCGGCCTGCTCCGGCGTGATGCGCTCCGCCTCGTTGTGACTCACGCCACCCTCGCAGGGGACGAAAATCATCCCGGTCGGGGCCACGTCGCTGGTATGCACGGAGTCGTGGCCGGCGCCGGCCATCAGGGACATCGACGAGTAACCGCAGCGCTCGGCCGCGGAGCGGATCGCGTCGATGCACCGGCCGGAGAACCGCACGGGAGGCGACCGCCACACCGGTTCGAGCCGCCATTCCGCCCCGCGCGCACTGCTCGCCCGCTCCGCCTCCTCGCGGAGACACACTTCCAGATCATCCAGCGCGGGCTCCTCCGGGTGACGGATGTCCACGCTGACCCTCACTCGACCGGGCACGGTGTTCCGGGAGGCCGGCATCGCCTCCAGGACGCCCATAGTCAGCCGCCCATGCGGCGCGAAGTCCCGTTCCACGCGACGATACAGGTCGACCACCCACCGACCAAGGACCGCCACGGGATCGGTGCGCCGGGGCATCGGCGTGGGCCCTGCGTGGGCCTCTTCTCCAACGATCGTGAGATCGAACCAGCGCGCTCCCTGGACCCCCGTCACGACGCCGATGTCGCACTCCTTCTCTTCGAGGATCGGGCCCTGCTCGATGTGGAGTTCGAGCGCGGCCGCCAGACGGCGTCCGCCGACGGCCGCCTTCCCCCGGTAGCCGATCCCCTCGATGGCTTCAGCCACCGTGACGCCGTCCGGATCGGCCGCGTTCAGTGCATCGGACAGTCCGAAACGAGAAGAGAACACGCCCGACCCCATCATGGCGGGCGCGAAGCGTGCGCCTTCTTCGTTCGTCCAGTTCGCGATTTCGATCGGCGCTGCCGTTTCGACCGCGTGGTCCTCGAGCGTCTGCACGACTTCCAAAGCGGCGAGGACGCCGAGAGCTCCGTCGAACCTGCCTCCGGTGGGCTGGCTGTCGAGATGGCTCCCCAGGAGCACCGGAGGTCGCTCGTCGTGCGTGCCCGCGCGGCGGGCGAACATGTTGCCGATGCGATCGACGGAGACGGCCAGTTCGAGTGACTCCGCCCACGCGCGGAACAGGTCACGGGCGCGCCGGTCCTCGTCGCTCAACGCGAGCCGGTGCACGCCGCCGGCGGCGGTAGCCCCGATCCGGGCCATCTCCTCGAGACGCCGCCAGAGCCGGTCGGCATCGACGCGGAGTTCGGAGATCGACGTCACGGCCAGCCCCCTACCGGACTCAGTGAGCGGGCGGCGGCGTGCCGGCCAGAACCGCCGTGATGAGCAGCAGCGCGACGGCCGTGATCAACTCGAAGGCCACAGTCGGCGGCAGGCGGGGTGGATCGGCCGAATCTCGAACCCGGCCGCGCGACCGCTTCCAGTTGTACGCGCCGCACCCGAGGATTCCCAGCAGCACGAAGAGCTTGAGACTCAGCCGCCGACCGTACGGTTCCGCCCAGAGCGACGACCACGCACCGAGATGGAGCCAGGCCGCGAACAGTCCGGTCGTAGCGATGACCGCTGCCGACCATAGGGCGAGCGGTGAGAAGGCGGTGATCCACTCGATGATCCGGCGGCGGGAGATCGGCGCGCCGCGCCGCCGACCCTGCCGCACGACGCCCGCCATCACCGCCAGCGTCCCCAGCCACGCGCCGCCGGCTACCATGTGGAACACATCGGCCGTAATCGCCGCGGTAACGTAGTGCTCGGCACCGGCCGCGTGCCCCGAGAACGCCGGCGTGTAGGCGAGCAGGGCGACGGCGGCCGTAGCCGCAACCCAGCCGGGTTCCGCGCGCCGACCCCGCGCGGAGGCCAGCGCGAAGGCCAGCAGAGAGAGGACCGCCGCTGTGACCTGACCCAGCCAGGCGCGTCCCCACGAGGTCTGGGTCAACAGAAGACGGACTTCGGCTCCGAGTGGTTCGAACGGGTCGCGAAACACGGCGATCTCCGCCGCCAGCCGGCCCATCACGCCCACGCCGGCGATCAGCACCGCCAGGCATCCGATCCGCGCGGCCAGCCGGGCGGGGTCGAAGGCGGCACCGTCCCCGGAGGGTTCAGGTCCGGAATACCGCCGGAGGATTACGATCTTGAAGGTCACCGCCCCCACCGCCCCCAGGAGGCCGGCGTAGAGCGCCCAGCGCGACACCGTTCCGATCAGAGGCCACATATCGGGCTTGAACCTGCTTTCTCGCGGATGGGCGAAGAGGGATTCGAACCCCCGACCTCCTGCTTGTAAGGCAGGCGCTCTGAACCGACTGAGCTATTCGCCCCGAATGCTGCCGCCCCGCAGCGCTTCGGCTGCAGTGCCGCCGGCCCCACCGCAGCTAGCCGAGCCGCCGCCAGCCCAGGATCAGTCCGGCGGGCAGGAGCACGGCGTAGCCCAGCACGAGGAGAAGCGGAGCGGCCGTCACGGATCCCCGGTCGAGCAGCACGTACCCGGCGATGATCGACGTCAGGCCGAGCGCAAACGCCGCGTAGTTGGCGGGCCCGAACTGCAGCCCTCGCGCGGCGCCTCGCTTCGTCTTCCGGTCCTGTCTTCCCTGCTTCATGAGCCCACGCTAGAGGGCCTGCCGGGACGCGTCAACCGCCTCACGAGGTGGATCGGGCCCATTCCACCGCCTCCAGCAGGGGAGACGGCAGCGACGAAGAGAACGAGAGCCTCTCCCCCGTGACAGGGTGCGAGAACGCGAGTTTCGCTGCGTGCAGGAAGAGCCGCCCCGCGCGCCGTCCGAAGGCCTCCGCCCAGCGGCCGCCCGCCCCTCCGAACCCTCTCTCCCAACCCGCCGCGTAAACCGGGTCCGCCACGACCGGGTGCCCGACCGACCTGAGGTGCACCCGCACCTGATGTGTCCTTCCGGTTCCGAGTCGTACCGCTACGAGGTCGGCGGCGTTCCACCGCTCCAGCCGCTTGAAGTGCGTGATCGCGGGTCGGCCGTCCTCCCGTATGGCCATGCGCTTCCGGTGCTGCCGGTCGCGCCCGATGGGCCGATCGACCGTGAACCGCTCCTCCTGAAGGTGCCCCCAGGCCGCCGCGAGGTATCCACGTTCGATCTCACGGCGGCGGAGGCCGGCCGACAGTCCGCGGTACGCTTCATCCCGCTTCGCGACCACCATGAGTCCGCTCGTATCCCGATCCAGACGGTGAACGATGCCGGGCCGGCGATCTCCCCCGATATCCGAGAGGCGGCCCAGGTGGAAGAGCAGCGCGTTCACCAGCGTACCGCGCGGATGACCGGGGGCGGGGTGTACGACGAGCCCGGCCGGCTTCTCGACCACGGCGAGGTGCTCGTCCTCGTACCGGATCCGGACCGGGATTGCCTCCGGTTCGAGACGGGTAGGCGTTGCGGGGGGGAGTTCTACTTCTATGCGATCGCCCGCGCGCGGCAGGTAGCGTTTCCTCGTGACGCGGTCGTTCACCGTGACGCGGCCGTCTGCGATGAGCCGGGCGGCGCGGGTTCGACTCAGCGCCAGACGCTCGCTGAGGAGGCGATCGAGCCGGTCCGAGACCGCTTCCTCGACCTCGATGAGCCGCCGTTCGCCCGCGTCCGTCGGGCCGGAATCGGGCGGGCTCACCTCACGCGCGGTCCGTCTCCGCGGCTTGGGCCGCCCTCTGCGCGTCGCGACGGCTCTCGAGCCAGAACGAGATGAGCAGCAGCACCGCACCCACCGTGACGGCGGAATCCGCGATGTTGAAGACGGGAAAACGATGCGTGCCGATCCCGAAGTCGAGGAAGTCGACGACGCCCAGCTCGAGCCGGATGCGGTCCCAGATGTTGCCCAGGGCGCCGGCGGCAACCAGGGAGATCGCGAGGACCCGAGGCCGGTCCGACGACGGCGTGCCACGATAGATGACGCCGAGTACGCCGAGCGCGATCAGGGAGAGGATGAGAAAGAAGATCCGCGAATACTCTCCGATGTCGATCCCGAACGCGGCACCCCGGTTGTGGGTGTAGGTGAATCGGAAGAAGTCGCCGATCACCGGCGTCTGCTCGTAGAGTTCGAACGTGTTCATGACCCACGCCTTGGTCACGATATCCAGCGTGAGTACGACCACGATCGGAACCAGGGTCAGCCAGAGTCGGGCGGCGAGCCCCGTTTCCGGGGTGGCGCCGTCCACCCCCCCGGAAGAATCAGACGGCACCCGTCTCTTCTTTCTCCTTGCAACGGATGCAGAGCCTCGCGTGCGGCAGGGCGTCGAGCCGCTCGAAGTTGATCTCCTCGCCGCAGTGCTCGCACTCGCCGAACCGCTTCGGGTTCCGGTAGAGCCGTCTCAGCGCCTCATCGATGTGATAGAGCAGCCGGCCCTCCTTGCTCGCGAACAGGAACGCCTTCTCCCGTTCCATCGCATCGGTGCCCTGGTCCGCCATGTGGAAACTGTATGCCGCGAGGTCGCTGTCGGCTCCCTGCAGTGCGCTCGTGAACGACTCGTCGTACTGCCCGAGTTCCTTGGTCGCGCGGGACCGTGCGGTCAACAACCTCTTTTCCAGGTGTTCGCGCTGTTTACTGTTCATCTCTCGCAATCACTCATCGGCGACCGTCAGCGTGTTCGACTCCGATGTCGAGCTCGAGGTCGCCGATCGTCAGCGGTCTCGTCTTCAGGCCCCCCAGCCGTTCCGTGCCGACCAGCACCTCCACCGCCAGCGTCTCGCCGGCGATGTACTCGGCATGTGTCGCGACTGCCCGCTCCAGCTCTTCCGACCCTGCGATCCCCAGACGGATTCGGTCGGCGAGTTCGAACCCCGCCTCACGCCGCAGCCGCTGGACGCGGTTCACGATCTCCCGGGCCCGGCCCTCGGCTCGCAGAGCGTCGTCCACCTCGGTGTCGAGCGCCGCCAGGTAGCCGGCATCGCTCGCTACGGGCAGATCGTCGAGGGTCTCCTCCCGTATCGAGACATCCGCGGGCTCGACCCGGACACGATCCTCCGCGACTTCGATTTCGACGGTCTCGCCGGCTCTCAGTCTCCGCAGCGCCGGCGCCTCCAGATCTCCGACCGCAGCCGCGACTGCCGGCGTGCGCGCCCCGTGTTTCGGACCCAGCACCCTGAAGTTCGGTTTCGCGTACAGCCTTATAAGATCTTCGCTGGCGCCGAGCGACACAACCTGTTTGAGGTTGAGTTCCTCCGTGACCAGCGCCGCCATGGAGTGGGCCAGCGTGCGCCCGTCGGGCAGAACTGCGTGCAGAGCCCGCAGCGGCTGGCGAGTGCGGATCCCCGCTTTCTCTCGCGCGGCGCGGCCGAGAGCCACCAGGCGACGGACATCATCCATCGCCTGTTCGAGTTCCGGCTCCCGCCGATTCATCGTCTTCGGATAGTCCGTCAGGTGTACGGACTCGCCGTCCGAGAGCGCGCGATACAGCCAGTCGGAGATGAACGGGGCGAAAGGAGCCAGTAGCCGTGCCGTGGCGACGAGGCACTCGTGAAGGGTCGCGAAGGCGTCCGCGCTCGATGCCGCGCTCCCCGGACGGGTGGCCCAGAAGCGGTCGCGACTGCGCCGGACGTACCAGTTCGACAGGTCGTCCAGCACGAACTCCTGGATCGCGCGGGCTCCCGCTGTAAGGTCGAACGCGTCGAGCGCTTCGCCCACCAGGGCCACGACCCGGTCGAGACGCGCCAGCAGCCAGCGGTCGAGGTCGCTCCGCTCGGCAACCGGCGCGGCGTCCGGGGCCGTGTGGGACCACCCTTCTTCGTTGGCGTACAGGGCGAAGAACCGGTACGTGTGCCGCAGTGTCGCGAACAGCTTCCGGTCCGTTTCCCGGAGCGCCGATGGATCCCACCGTTTGGGCACCCAGGGATTGGAACCGGAAAGGAAGTAGAAGCGCGTGACGTCGGCCCCGTAGGTGTCCAGCGCCTCCCGGGGATCGACCGCATTGCCGCGGGACTTCGACATCTTGCGTCCCCTGGCGTCGAGCACCTGGTCGTTGACGACGACGGCCCGGAAAGGGGCCCGGTCGAACAGGATCGTGGACAGCGCGAGCAACGAGTAGAACCAGCCACGGGTCTGGTCCACACCCTCGGCAATGAAGTCGGCCGGGAAATAGCGCTCGAAGGTCTCCCGGTTCTCGAACGGGTAGTGCCATTGAGCGTGGGGCATGGAGCCGGAGTCGAACCATGCGTCCGCGACTTCGGGCACGCGCCGCATCCGGCCGGTGCATGCCGGCGCGTCGCAGTCCCACTCGTAGCCGTCGATCCCCGGGCGATGGGGATCGAAGTCATCGGGCAGGCCGCCCACGCGTCGTCCCAGTTCAGCGAATGAACCGAGCACTACCCGGTGGCGCTCATCCTCGGAGCAAAGCCAGATCGGGAGCGGAGTGCCCCAGTAGCGTTCTCGGGAGAGCGCCCAGTCTACGTTGTTCTGCAGCCACTCCCCCATCCGGCCCGATCCGGTCTCCGGCGGGTGCCAGTCGATCGACGCGTTGTGCTCGAGCAGCCGCTCCTTCACCGCAGTCGTTCGGATATACCAGGAATCACGCGCCATGTAGAGGAGCGCGCTGTCGCAGCGCCAGCAGTGCGGATAGCTGTGTTCGTACATCTCGCGCAGATAGAGCTGGTCGTGCGCCACGGTCCAGTCGCGGATGGCTCGCTCGGTCTCGCGATGCTTCACGTGCATTCCGGCGAGCGCGCCCGGCACGGATTCGAGGAAGCGCCCATCCTCCCCGACCGTGTGCTGCATCGGGAGCCCGGCAGCCTGGCCGAGCCGGAAATCGTCCTCCCCGTACATGACCGCGGTGTGCACGACACCGGTCCCCTCGTCGACCGTGACGAAATCCGCCTCGAGCACCGTCCACGCGGAGGCGAAGCCCGCACCGTCCACCGCGCCCGGAAAGAGTGGCCGGTAGCGCTGCCCGACCAGTTCGGCGGCGCTCACCTCCCCGACGATCTCGTGCGGGTGTCGAAGCACCTGCCGTACGCGGTCCCGGGCCAGGATGAGCACCTCTCCGGGCGAGGCCCCCCCGGGTCCGTCGTGAACCCGAAGCGAGGCCGTAGCGCCGCGCCCGCCGTCGGCGAGGATTCGCACCCGGGCGTAGACGATGTCGGGGCCGACGGCGAGGCCGAGATTGCCCGGCAGGGTCCAGGGCGTCGTGGTCCAGCTCAGAATGCGCGCGTCATCCGGGTCGTCGACCAGGTGGAACTTCATATGAACCGCGGGCTCGTTGACGTCCCGGTAGCCTTGCGCGACCTCGTGACTCGAGAGCCCGGTCCCACAGCGCGGGCACGTCGGGAGGACCCGGTACCCGCGATACAGCAGGCCGCGCTCTTCGATCTCCGACAGCGCCCACCAGCTGGACTCGATGAAGTCCGCCGAGCACGTGACGTACGGGGCACCGTAGTCGAGCCAGTAGCCGATATCGCGCGACAACCGCTCCCATTCGTCCTGGTACCTGAACACGTTGCGGCGGCAGACGTCGTTGAACCGGAGGATGCCGAAGCGCTCGATGTCCGGCTTGCCCGATATCCCCAGCGACCGCTCGACTTCGAGCTCCACTGGCAGCCCGTGCGTGTCCCACCCGGCCTTCCGCGGCACGTGGCGGCCCGACATCGTGCGATATCGCGCCACCGTATCCTTGATGGTGCGCGCGAGGATGTGATGGACCCCGGGGTTGGCGTTCGCGGTCGGCGGACCCTCGTAGAACACGAAGTCCTCCGCGTCCTTTCGGGCCTCGAGGCTCCGCTCGAACGTCTTCTCTTCGTCCCAGCGCCTGAGGACTTCTTCTTCGAGTCCGCGTACGGACTCCGGTATCGGCCGGTAGGCCATCAGGTGCTCCGTCAGATGTGCGAGGTTGTGTTTCCCGGGAACGACGGGCGTGAACTGCGGTCAGGTCGACGCGGCGCCCGGACCACCGGCGTCGACCGGGGTAATCGATGCGGGTGCGATGGGGGACTGCTCGGGCGTGGAGACCCCTGCCGCGCCGGCGGCCTCCTCACGTCCGACTCGCCGAAGTCGGTCCATCAGCGGGCGAAGATCGCCGGGTCCGTCGCCGAACCGCGCGCTCTCGAACTCGAGGTATTCGTCGAACCGCTCGAACAGCTTCCGCAGCGATCCGAGGAACTTCCCCCGCGTCACAGTCAGGTCTTCGATTTTCTGCTGACAGAGACGGACCGCCTCTTCCGCGTCGCCGATCACGGCCTGCACGCGGGCCTCGGCCTCGCGCACCCGCACGGCGGCGTCCCGCTCCGACTGCAATCGGGCCTCCTCGCGTAGCTCCTGCGCGGCCAGGAGCGCGTCGTTGAGGGCTCGCTCGCGGGCTCGATAGGTCTCGAGTTCCCGTTCCTGCTGCTCGACCCGTTCACCGAGGACGACGCTCTCGCGCACGTAGCGCTCGAGACTGTCCGCCGCGACCGCGAGGAAGCCCTCGACCTGCCGCGGGTCGTACCCCCGCATGGTGCGCTTGAAATCGTCCTTCTTCTTGCGGACGTCAAGCGGTGTCAGGTCCATCATCTCTCCCCCAGTAGCACAGTCCCGAGCCGCAGACGAGTACTCCCTTCCTCGACTGCGATCTCGAAGTCGTTGCTCATCCCCATGGAGAGCACGCGGCCCTGGAATCCCGAGATCTCCGCCCGACAGCGGGCCAACAGGCCCGCGACGCCCCGGAAGACCGTCCGCAGCATGGCTTCATCGCCCGTAAAGGGCGCCAGGGTCATCAGCCCGCCCACGCGCAACCCGGGCAGGGCGCAGATCTCGCCCACGGCGTCGAGTGCTCCTTCCGGCTCCAACCCGGCCTTCGCGGCTTCGCCGGACGTGTTCACCTGCACGAGGATATCCACCGGCCCGCGCTGCTCCTCCTCCGCAATCCGGCTGAGGGTGTTCGCCAGCCGCACGCTGTCGACGGACTCGATGACATCGAACACGCGGAGGGCCCGCCGTGCCTTGTTGCGCTGGAGCCGGCCGATCAGATGCCAGGCGACCCCCGGCGTCGGGCCGAGCGCGGACCGTTTGGCTTCGGCTTCGGGTACGCGGTTCTCGCCGATCCGACCGACGCCAAGCTCCCGGACGACCTCGATGGCGCGGGGGGAATGACCCTTGGTCACCGGCAGAATCTCGACATCTTCGGCGCGCCGGCCGGCCCGTTCCGCAGCGGCCCCGATCCGCTCCATCACCCGGGCCAGCCGGGCCTCGACCTGGTCGTTCGTCACGCGGCATAGTCTACGAGCCCGCGCCCGGCGATGCGAGCCGCCCGCGGCGCCGCGAACTCCGCGCAGACGACCAAAAAGAGAGCGCCCGGCGCCGCGTGAAGCGGCGCCGGGCGCAGAAAGTCGAGTCGGGGAAGCGGCGGGTCTACACCACCTCGAACGTCACGAACTGCGAGACCCAAACCGCCGTCACCCTGTCGCGGTTCTTGGCCGGCGTGAACCTCATCACCTGTACGACCTCGCCCGCCGCCTCGTCGAGGAGCGGGTTTCCGGACGACGTCTTGACCTCGAAGTTCTCGACGGTCCCCTGCTCCGTCACGTACAGCCACAACTCGACGCGCCCGCCGATCCCGGCGTCCTTCAGCGTCCGCGGATACGCGCGCTCAAGGAGCGCCTGCACCTCACCGCCGTTCAGCAACACGGGGTTCGTATCGAAGGGGATGAACGACGGACGGTCCGCAGGGCTGCTGCCCGCGGGAGGCGGAGGCAGGTTCTCGGTCGATACCGCCTCGAAGGTGGTTGGCGCGATCGTGATGTCTTCCGACATCTCGACCTGGGCGACCCTGGGGGTGGCCGGACGGGCGATCTGTTCGGGCGGGGGCGGGATCTTTACCTCCGGCGGGAACGAAACCGCCTCGAGTTCGTCGACGACGACGCCCATATCCGCCGCCTCGAACGGTCGCACGAGGACGAACAGTCCAAAGTGGAGGGTGACCGCGGCCAGCAGGCCGATCTGCGTCCAGTTTGTGCTGGCTCGCTTGAACTGATCGTTCGCGGTGAGCCGAATGCTGGTGTCTTCCATTGAATCTCCTCCCGGTCCGTGCCTCAGGTGTTCCTCGGACTGTTGAAAGCCCTAGCGCCTCGCTCGCATGGCGCGCTGCTCGAGTCGGGTGGCGAAGGTGACGCGCACCGCGCCCGCCGACTGTAGTTCCTCGGTAATCGTGTTTATCTGCTGGTACGGGACCTCCGAGTCACCCCGAATCGCGACGACCAGTTCGCGATTCTCTGCGTAGATGGGGCGGACCACTTCGGAGATCTCCTCGAATGGCGTCAGCACATCGTTGATCCAGACCGAACCTTCGCGCTGAATCCAGATGTGCAGGATGTTCTTTCGCTTCTCGTCGATCTTCTCGGTGGCCTCCGCGTTCGTCCACTCGATATCGCGGTTCCGTTCTTTCCGGAACACCGTCGTCACCATGAAGAAGATGAGAAGGAGAAACGCGATGTCGGCCATCGAGGAGGTGGGGATCGTACTGTCCGACCCGGACTTTTTCTTGAAGCCGCTGTCCTTGATGGCCATCTAGTTCTCCAGCTCCTGTAGGGAGATACGCTCGGCGCCCGAGAGCTTCACCTCGTCGAGCACGTTCACCATGTGGCGGTAGGGGGCGTCCGGGTGCGTCTGGATGGCGGCGATGAGATTCTCGTTCCCGGCCAGTTCCGTCCGCAGGATGTTCGCCACCTGAGTGTGCGCCACCACCTGCTCCTGCTCGCTCTCGCCCCGCCGCACGACGACGCGGCCGTCAGGCTGCACGATGAAGAAGATCAGGTTCCTCCCGGACACATCCACTTCCTCGGACTGTTCCGGGAGCACGATCGGAAGCCCCCGCTCCTCGTTGAACACCGTAGTCGTGAGAAAGAAAACCAGAAGCAGGAACGCGATATCGGCCATCGAAGAGGTCGGGATCTCGTCCGACACCTTCTGTTTGCGCTTCATGATCGCCATATGGGTCTTCTCTCTCTTCCTGTGTTCGTCTCCCGGACCCGAACCGGGCTCGTCAGCCCTCCGGCTAGCTACTGGCGGTCTTCGATGTCCCAGATAAGCCCGAGCACCTCCAGTGCCCCCTCCTCCATATCAAGGATGAGGCGGTCGATGCGGGTAACGAAGTAGTTGTAGCCAATGTTGACCGGGATCGCGATCGAGAGGCCGGTCGCGGTCGTGATCAGCGCCACCTTGATCCCGCCGGCGACGAGGCCGGGTTCGACCTGTCCCGCGATCTCAATGGCCTGGAAGGCGAGAATCATGCCGATCACCGTGCCCAGGAAGCCCAGCATCGGGGCGACGTTGGCGATGGTCCCGAGGACGGTCAGGCCGCGCTCGAGGAAGTCCAGCTCGATCACGCCCGTGGTGGCGATGGCTTTCTGGATATCCTTGCCGTCAGTCCGGGCCCCGGCGCTGCGTCCGCGCAACCGGCGCAGGCCGGCGAGCAGGATCGCGGCGACGGGTCCGCGCGTCTCTTCGGCCGTAGTGATGGCCTCGCTGACGCGACCACTCATGCCGAGATTCTCGATCTCCTGGAGGAGCTTCTTGGAGTCGCGGTGGGCGATCGTGAGGGTCCACGCCTTGGCCAGCATGACGCCGATCGCGATCAGGGAGCAGAGGATGAGCGGGTACATCATGAACCCGCCGTCGGTGAACAGCGTCAGCAACTCGTACTGATTGCTCATATCGCCTGCCCGTGAGGGGTTTTGGCACAGCCGTAGCTGGCAATTTTAGGGGACCGGCCGACCGTCGTCAAACCGTCTGCGGCTCGCTCTCGTCGCGAGCCACAACTACGCCGACGCCCTCTCCGGGCGGGTCGGCGGCATCCGCGTCCGCCTCCGCCCCGGGGCGTCCCAGTTCGGGCGACGCGACGCCGGCGGCGAGGTGATCGCGCAGCTGCGCCGAGGTGAGGTTGCGGCGCAGGACGCCGCGCCGCGCGAGGGCGATCTGGCTTGTCTCTTCCGAGACGACGACGACATACGCGTCGGTCTCCTCCGACAGGCCGAGCGTCGCCCGGTGTCGCGTGCCCAGCGTCTTGTCGCTCAGCGGATACTGGGTGAGCGGCAGGTGAACCCCGGCCGCGACGATTTCGCCGCCGCGCACGACCACGGCCCCGTCGTGCAGGGGCGACCGCGGGGTGAACAGCGAGACGAGCAGGCTGGCGGACACGTCGGCGCGGAGGGGCGTCCCTGTCTTCTCGATGTACTCCTCCAGCGACAGTTCCCGCTCGATGGCGATGATCGCGCCGGTGCGCGTGCGGGACAGCTCCGCCGCCGCCTTTGCGATCTCGTCCGCCACCGCCTGGCTTCGTTCCTGGAGCCGCGTGAGGACGCTGAGGACGCGGCTGCGTCCGATTCGCGCGAGAGCGTTCCGCAGTTCGGGCTGGAAGACGACGATCAGCGCGAAGGCGCCGTACGTGAACGCCTGCGAGAGGATCGATTCGATGAGGCTCAGCCGCAGCCAGCCCGCCGTGGCGTAGACCGCGACGAGCAGTACGAGCCCGAACAGCATCTGGAACGCCCGTGTCCCCGACCACAGGATGAGGACGCGGTAAATCAGGATCGCGACGACCGTGATTTCGAAGACATCCAGGAGGTCGACCTGGAGCACCCGGATGTAGTTCCACAACCCACCCATCAGCCGTTTCCTCCCGCCGCGCGCGGCGGGGCGGGTCCCGCGCCGTCCGGGGCTCCCTCGGCGGCACCCCCTGCGGCACCGTCGGACCGGGCGGGCGGGCGGGCGAGACGGGCATCGATTGCGGCATCGACCGTCAGCGCCTCGCGCGTCTCCCGCACGTCGTGGACCCGCACCACGTCAGCTCCTCGGCGCACAGCAGCCAGGCAGGCGGCGACCGAACCGGTGAGACGCTCGCGCGGCCCGGCGCCGAGCAACGCTCCGAGAAACGACTTGCGGGAAGGCCCAACCCACACGGGCGCGCCCACGGCCGCGATCTCGTCGAGTCGGGCAAGCAATTCGAGGTTTCCATCCGGCGACTTGCCGAACCCGAGACCCGGGTCGATCGCGACCTGCGAGGGGTCGCAGCCAGCCTCGAGCGCGGCTCGGCGCGCGTGGACGAGGGCGATTCGGACCTCGCGCACGACATCCTCGTACTCGGTGTCGAGCTGCATGGTCCGCGGGGTGCCCCGCATGTGCATCAGGACGAGGCCCGCCCCCGTCCGGGCGGCGAGGCGGGCCAGCGCCGGGTCGCGCCGGAGAGCCGTGACGTCGTTGATCGCCGCGGCGCCCGCTTCGATGGCCCGTTCCGCCACCTCGAGCCTGGATGTGTCCACCGAGATCGGGATCGGCAGGTCGCGCAATCCCCGGAGAACCGGTTCGAGCCGGGCCCACTCCTCACCGGCCGGCACCGGCTCGGCACCTGGCCGCGTGGACTCGGCGCCGATGTCGAGAATGGCCGCGCCCTGCGCGGCGATCTCGCGGCCCCGCGCGATCGCTTCTCGCGACGCCGCGTAGCGGCCACCATCGGAAAACGAATCGGGGGTGACGTTGAGGATCCCGGCGATCGCGGGCCGGTCCAGGGAGATGTCCTGATCCCCCACTCTCCAGACGCGCGCCGGCCGGGTCACCGAAAGCACCATCCGCGCGCTCAGGCGATCAGGCCGGGGCCGGGGCGGGCTCGCCTCCGGCGCCTTCGAGCGGACGCTCACGCTGCGGCACCGGTTCGACGGCCACGGGCTCCTTCGCGGGCAGCGCGGGTTCCGGCGCGGGAACGGGCAACTCCTTGCCTTCCGCGAGCAGTTTGATGTCATCCGAATCGAGTGTTTCCCGATCCAGCAGTGCTTCCGCGATCGCTTCGAGAAGATCCCGGTTGTTGTCGAGCACCGCGCGCGTCTCCGCGTACGCCTCGTCGAGGATCCGCTTGATCTCGCCGTCGACCAGTTCGGCCGTCTTCTCGCTCACTTCCCGGCGCTGTGAGAGATCGCGGCCAAGGAACACTTCCTGTTCACGGTCGCCCACCGACATGGCGCCCACGGCGGGCGACATCCCGAACTGGGTGACCATGCGGCGGGCGAGATCCGTCACGCGTTCGATGTCGTTGCCCGCGCCCGTCGTGATCTTGCTGTCGCCGAACTTCATCTCCTCGGCCACGCGGCCGCCGAACAGCATCTTCAGCTGGCCTTCGAGCCACCCCTTGGTGTAGTTGTGGCGATCCTCCTCGGGCAGAGATGCGGTGAGCCCCATGGCCCGCCCTCTCGGGATGATCGTGACCTTGTGCAGAGGGTCCAGTCCGGGAACGCGAAGCGCGACCACCGCATGCCCCGCCTCGTGGTAGGCGGTGACTCTCCGCTCCTCATCCGATATCACCATGCTACGCCGTTCGGTGCCGAGCATGACCTTGTCCTTGGCCCGCTCGAACTCATCCATGTACACGCGGTCCTTGTCGTCCCTCGCAGCGAGAAGCGCGGCCTCGTTGACGACGTTTTCGATGTCGGCGCCCGAGAGTCCGGGCGTTCCCTTGGCCAGGACCGAGAGGTCGACATCGTCCGCGAGCGGGATGTCCTGCGTGTGTACCCGGAAGATCCCCTCGCGCCCCCTGATGTCGGGGTTGTCGACAACGATCTGCCGGTCGAACCGTCCCGGACGAAGCAGCGCGGGATCGAGCACGTCGGGGCGGTTCGTCGCCGCCAGGAGGATCACGCCCTCGTTCGACTCGAATCCGTCCATCTCGACAAGGAGCTGGTTCAGCGTCTGCTCGCGCTCGTCATGTCCGCCGCCGAGTCCCGCCCCCCTGTGGCGGCCTACCGCGTCGATCTCATCGATGAAGATGATGCAGGGCGCCTGCGCCTTCCCCTGCTCGAACAGGTCGCGTACGCGAGAGGCACCCACGCCGACGAACATCTCCACGAAATCGGATCCCGACATCGAGAAGAACGGCCGTGCGGCTTCTCCGGCCACGGCGCGGGCGAGCAGCGTCTTGCCCGTTCCCGGCGGTCCCACGAGCAGCGCGCCCTTCGGCAGACGCCCCCCCAGCCGCGAGAACTTTCGCGGATCCTTGAGAAACTCGATGATCTCCTGGAGCTCCTCCTTCGCCTCGTCACAACCCGCAACATCGGCGAAGGTGATTTTGGGCGTGTCGCCGCTCAGTAGCCGCGCCTTGGATTTCCCGAAGCTGAACGCCCGCGATCCGCCGGCCTGCATCTGCCGGAACACGAACAGCCACAGTCCGATGATCAGGATCCACGGCAGGATCGAGAAGAAGAGGTTGACCCAGTTGCTGCCGGCCGGGAGCGTTTCGATGGTCACTTCGGCCGCAAGGAGTTCGGCCATGAGCTCATCGCCGATCTCCCGCGTCGTCAGCAGAAGGTGGAACTCGACTTCCGCCTGTTCGGGTGAGATCGGATTCCTGAGCCGGCCTTCCACCTCCCCGGTCCCGAGGCGGACCTCGATCGACTCGATGTTCCGCTGCGTTACCTGCTCCCGAAATTGCGTGTAGGAGAGCTTGCGCTGCCGCTCTCTTCCGGCCCCCATGAACTGGAGGAGAGCGACGGGGATAAGAATGATCAGAGCCCAGAACGAAGCGGTCCTGAGCAGGCGATTCATGCGTCCCGACTGATCGTTCTTTTCCGGCCGCTGTGGCGGGTCTTGTCTCATCTCGATCTATCCAACTCCGTAGGTCCCCACGCTCTCACGCGCGGAGACTCGCTATGAACGGGAGGTGACGAAGATCCTCCGCGTGGTCCAGTCCATACCCCACAAGGAACTCATTTGGTGCATCGAAGCCAACCCAGCGCGGTTCCCACGACAGTTCCCGCGCGATCCGCTTGTGCAGGAGCGCGCAGATTTCGAGCGAGGCAGGCCCGCGGTCCCGGATGCCTCCACACAACTGGTTCAGCGTGGTTCCGCTGTCCACGATGTCTTCGACGATGATGATGTGCCGGCCTTTGATCGGCGCCCTCGGGTCGTAGAGCAACTCCACTGTTCCCGACGTGCGTGTGTCGGCCCCGTAGCTCGACGCGACCAGGAAATCGACCTGGAGGGGTCGTCGGATGCGACGCACGAGATCGCCCAGAAAGACGAACGAACCCTTTAGCAGTCCGAGCAGCAGGACATCGGCCTCCGCTGGATAGGCGGCCGTGATCTCCGCCCCCATCGCGGCGACGCGACCGGCGATCTCGGGCGCCGTGTAGACGATTCGCCCGAGGGTGCGGCCTCCCGTGTACTCCGGAAAGTCGCGCTCTGCGGCTTCCAGCGTTCCCACCCGGCCCGGCTCAGCGCTCAGTGAGTCCAATGGCGAACCACGCTCCTTCGGGGTCGGGGGGTTCGACGGCCAGCGCGGAGTGCCCCACGACCCACAGCACTCTCCGGTCGGCGGTGACGACGATCGGCACACTCGAGCGATCCGAGGCCGGCACGCGTCGTTCGTTCAACAGCTTTGCGACCTTACGCGACCCCGCCCGCGTGCGGATTCGGTCTCCCGGCCGCGGGCCTCTCACTCGAAGCGGGAAACGGATCGTCCCGGCGGGGAGCGCCGTCGCCCAGCGTTCGGTGCCCTCGAGCGCCCCCCAGCGCACTTCGTAGTGCTTCCCGCCGATACGCGCCGGCTCCCGGCCCGGTTCCGTCTCCTCGATCTCGACCTCGGTGTCGGGGTCCCGATTCCGGCGTCGCCGCACATGGAGCCGGTCGAACTCGCGCTCGATCCGCAGGCCCGCCGCGATGTCCACGCCATGCCCGCTCGCGCCGCTGTCCATGAACGTGACGCCGGCCGCCGTCCCCCTCCGCGTAACGCGAAAACCCATGTCCCGTGCGACCTTTCGCAGCAGGCGAGCCCGAGCCGCCCGATCATACTTCAGCACTGGGGACCGGGCAATTTGCGCTCCATCGGCAGTTTCCCGGAAATCCGCGGCTGAGAGAAGGCGCCGGGCACGCAGATCCAGGCCGCCCTCAGCCTCGAGTGCGTACCGGGCGAGATCGGCCGCCAGGCTGGGGAGACCCTCATCGCCACACCCGGACAGCGCGGGGATGAGGCCGTAACGAACCCGGGAGCGGCGATAGCGGAAATCCCGGTTCGATGGGTCGTCCAGCCATTCCTGTCCCGCCTCCCGCAGGTAGCTGCGCAACTCCTCGCGCCCGAAGCCCAGGAGCGGACGTACGAACGCGCCTCGACGTGCCGGGATGCCGGCCAGGCCGCGGAAGCCGGTTCCGCGCAGCAGGTTGAGCAGTACGGTCTCGATGTGGTCGTCGCGCTGGTGCGCCAACGCGATCCGGTCCGCCCCGAACCTGCGACGCACAGCGGTCAGGAACGCGTAACGCGCCGTCCGATACCCGGCCTGCCCGCCAGCGAGTCCGCGAGTGGCGCCCATCTCGCACGGCACGCCGGCGCTCCGGCAGACCTCCGCGGCGCGCGCGGCCCGGTCCGCGCTCCCGGCCCCCAGCCCGTGGTCGAAGTGGGCCGCAGTCAATTCCAGCGGCCAGGACTGCCGGATCCCGCACAGGAGGTGGAGGAGCGCCAGCGAGTCGGACCCGCCGGAGAACGCCACCAGGACCGCCGATCCCCGTGGCAGAAGATCGGGAGATGCCTGAAGAGCGCGTCGGAGGCGAGCCTGCACACCGTCGCGGCCGGTGCCGGCAGATTCGTCGCGGCTAGCAGCCGGTGGCAAAAGCCCCGCTGCATTCGAGCGGCGATCCATCTCTCGTGAACGCTTCGCTCATCGTTACTCCTCTGCTCGCGGGGCACGGTCCCGCCAGGCCGCCGGGCCTCGGCGGAAATCGAGATCCTCCGCGACGGCGACCCCGAACCTCGGCGGCGCGGGCAGACTCCCGAACTCGATGTCCTCCGAGGGACTTGCGGTCGGACCCAGCTTGCGGCCGTGTTCCCAGACGCGGTCCCGTCCCTGCACGTACGCCCGCAGGGCGTTGGCAACGCTGTGCGTTCGGCTCAAACCTCCATCACCTCCGCTTCCTTGCGCACCAGGAGTTCGTCGATCTTCTTCACGTACTCATCGGTGCCCGTCTGCAACTCGGCCATCGCGCGGCGCGAGACGTCCTCGCCGATTTCCCCGTCCCGCTGCATCCGGAGGAGCTGGTCACGAGCTTCATGCCGCGCGTGCCGGATCGACACCCTGCCCTCCTCCGCCATCCGGCGCAGGATCTTCACCATTTCGCGGCGACGCTCCTCGGTCAACGGCGGGATGGGCACCCGCACGATGGCGCCATCCACGGAGGGGTTGAGTCCGAGGTCGCCGCTCTGGATCGCCCGGGCTACCTGCGGAGCGATGTTCGGGTCGTAGGGCTGGACCAGCAGCATCGTCGGTTCGGGGGCACTGACGTTGGCGACCTGCCGCAACTGCACCAACGCGCCGTACGCCTCGACCCGCACCCCATCGAGAATCGCCGGCGTTGCCTTGCCGGTCCGAACCGTGGCGAATTCCCTCGAGATCGCGTCGATCGCGCTCTCCATCGCCCAGGTGGCATTGTCCAGCGTCTCCTCCGGCACCGTCCCCTCCGATGTCCGCGATCCCACGGGGCACAGAATCTTACCCCGGACTGCCGTCGACCCGGATCTTCTACGCGACCAGGGTCCCGATTTTCTCGCCCCGCAATGCAGCCAGGATTGCACCCCGTCGCTTGATGTTCAAGACGACGATGGGCAACTGGTTGTCCTTGCACAGAGAGATCGCCGCCGCGTCCATGACGCCGAGTTCCCGCGTCATCACCTCGAGATAGCCGATCTCCTCGATGAGGTCGGCGCCCGGGTCGGTCTCCGGATCCGCCGTGTACACGCCGTCGACCCTCGTCGCTTTCATGATCACGTCGGCTTCCATCTCGATGGCCCGGAGCACCGCGGCCGTATCGGTGGAGAAATACGGGTTCCCGGTCCCTCCGGCGAAGATGACGACTCGTCCCTTCTCGATGTGGCGCAGGGCCCGGCGGCGGATGTAGGGCTCGGCCAGGGCCTCCATCCGGATCGCGGACATGACCCTCGTCTCGACACCGGACTGCTCGAGCATGTCCTGAAGCGCCATCGCGTTGATGACGGTCGCCAGCATGCCCATGTAGTCGGCGGTCACGCGGTCCATCCCCCGCTTGCTGGCCACCGTGCCCCGGACGATGTTCCCGCCGCCGACCACGAGCCCCAGGCTCACGCCGCTCGCGTGAACGTCCCGGATTTCGCCCGTGAGTTCCTCGATGGCGGGGGGGTCGATGCCGAACCCCCGCTTCCCGGCCAGCGACTCGCCGGAGAGCTTCACGAGTGCGCGGCCGTACTTCAGATCCGGCACGGGAAGCCTCGCGGAATTCAGCCGCCCACCTCGAACCGGGCGAAGCGACGCACGGCCAGATCCCCACCCGCACCGCTCAGGAGATCCCTCACCTTGAGGTCCGGATCCCTCACATAACTCTGCCACAGGAGCGCGTTCTCCTCAAAGAACTTGCGCATGCGCCCCTCGACGATCTTTTCGGTGATCGAGGGCGGCTTGCCTTGCTCCAGAGCCTGCTCGGTGAGCAGCGCCCGCTCGCGCTCGACCACATCCGCCGGGATATCCTCGGGCGACAGCCCGCTCGGGTTCGTGGCCGCCGCGTGCATGGCGATCCCCCGCGCCGTCTCGACCGCTTCTTCGCTTGATTGCGAGATCTCGATGAGGACGCCGATGCGGCTTCCGAAATGAACGTACGAGGCGAACGCCCCACCTTCGCCGAGGTCGTACCGCACGGCGCGCCCCACCCGCACGTTCTCGCCGACCTGGACCCGGAGTTCATTGAGGCGGTCTTCGATCTCGCTCCCTCCCCCACTCGCTGCATCGAGACCCAGCAGCGCTTCGCCCTCGAGGATCTGTCCGTCCCCGAGCGGGACATCGAACAACCGCTCCGCCAGCTCCGTGGCGAAGGCTTCGAACGCTTCGCTCCGCACCACGAAATCGGTCTCGCTCAGCACTTCGACCATCGAAGCGGACCCGTCGCGTGTCGCGATCCGGATCGTGCCTTCCGAGACGTCCCGGGCCACTCGCTTGGCCGCCTTGGCCGCCCCGGCCTTCCTCAGCAGGTCGACCGCCCGCTCCGCATCGCCTTCCGCCTCAATGAGCGCTCTCTTGCAGTCCATCATCCCGGCGCCCGTCCGATCGCGGAGGGCCTTCACCGCCCCGGCCGTGATCTGCGTCATGATTCCTTCGTCTCCTTCTCAAAAAAAAGGGGCCACCGAAGCGGCCCCTTGTGGTCACTTCGAGGATGATTCTCCGACTCCGGCATCCTCCCCTTCGCCCCCCTCCGCTTCCGGGGTCGCCACCGGCGGGGGGGCCTCGGCCTCCTGTGCCTCCGATCCACCCTCCGCGGCGCCCGATTCGGCTCGCGCCTCCGCGCCCTCGATCACCGCAGGGTGGTGCAGGCGCTGGGCGATCACTTCGGGCCGCGGCTTGCGTCTCGGCCGCTTCCGCCGCGATCCGCTCGCGACATCGGCGACGCCGCCGGCATCGCTCGAATACGTATACGCCTTGGATTCGGCCTCGGCGCGGTCCATCTCCGGAATCTCCTGGCGAGCCGCTTCCACGACATCCGCGATCGATCCAGTAATGAGAGACACGGAGCGGATCGCATCATCGTTCCCCGCGATCGCGATCGTGAGGAGGTCCGGATCGGCGTTCGTATCCGCGATGGCAACGACCGGTATCCCGAGGCGGTTCGCCTCGCGCACCGCAATGTCCTCGCGGCTGGAGTCGACGACGAAGACGAGCCCCGGCAGTCGCGTCATGTCCTTGATTCCGGACAGGTAGCGATCGAGTTTCTCGCGCTCCCGCTCCAGCAGAAGCCTCTCCTTCTTCGTATAGAACTCGAAGGCTCCTTCCTCGACTCCGCGCTCAAGTTCCTTCAGGCGAGCGATGTTCTTCTTTATCGTCTGGAAGTTGGTGAGCATCCCGCCCAGCCAGCGTTCCGTGACGTAGAATGAACCGGACCGCTCCGCCTCGCCCCGCACGACGCGCGCGAGCTGCTGTTTCGTACAGACGAAGAGGACGGATTTTCCCGCGACCACGGTCTGGCGAACCAGCTCGTGCGCTCTCTCCAGCTCCCGCTGCGTCTTCTTGAGGTCGATGAGGTAGATCCCGCCGCTCTCGGCGAAGATGTATTTGCGCATCTTCGGGTTCCAGCGATGTGTCTGGTGCCCGAAGTGCACGCCGGCCTTCAACAGGTCCTTCAGCTCCACGCCCATGCGCCTGGCTTTCCGCCTTCCCGCTATCGTTTGGAGAACTGGAAGCGCTTGCGCGCCTTGGGACGGCCCGGCTTCTTCCGCTCGACGATCCGGGGATCGCGGGTCAGCATACCATGGGAGCGCAGCGTGCTCCGCCGTTCGTCGTCCATGGCAAGCAGGGCGCGCGCGATGCCCAGGCGCGTGGCCTCGGCCTGCCCGGTGACTCCGCCCCCGCGAACCCGCACCGTGACGTCGTACAAGCTCCTGGCCTCTGTCACCTCGAGCGGCGCCGAGATGAGGGAACGGTGCCGAGGTATCGTGAAGTACTCATCGACAGGCAGGCCGTTCACCGTGACCGTCCCGGTGCCCTGTCTCATCGTGATGCGGGAGACCGACTTCTTCCGGCGTCCTACCGACTGAACCTGCTCCGTTGCGGCCAACTCTCGTCTCCTCCGCTAGCCCGCGACGCTCTCGAAGGGGCGCGGGCGCTGTGGCGCATGCGGATGCTCCGGCCCCGCGTAAACCTTCAGTTTCCTGAGCATGCTCCGGCCAAGCGTGTTCTTGGGTAGCATGCCCTTCACAGCGAGCCGGATCACCCGGTCGGGGTGCCGTGCCAGCATCCGCCGGAAGGGGATGAACCGCTCGCCGCCCATGTATCCGGAATGCCGGAAATACGCCTTCTGGTCGGCCTTGTTGCCGGTCAGCCGCACGCGCTCCGCGTTGATCACGACGACGTAGTCGCCGGTATCGAGGTGCGTGCTGTAGATCGGCTTGTGCTTGCCACGAAGGACGGTCGCGACCTGGGTCGCGAGACGGCCGAGCACCTGGTCCGCGGCGTCCACCACGTACCACTCCCGCTCGATCTCTCCCGCCTTCACCGAGTACGTCTTCATTCGTTCTGCTCACCTCAAAAAAACCGCCCGGCAGGAACGTTGCCGAGCGCGTGGCGATCGCTGAATCCGCGCGGGAACCCCGAAGGCCGGCGAAAAAGCCCGCGAAGCCTTGCGCGATAGCCTGTAATGCTACTTCGGGTCTCGCGTGAAGTCAATCACCATTGGACGCCTCGGCAGCGAAGCGGAATCTTGCTCATCTCCCCGCCGCCGACAGCCCAGGGCAGGCCCGCCGGAATCGACGAATCCGCGGAGCCCGTGCCTCCGGGCGCCCGCACGAAGCCGAGACAGGCCGCGCTCCTTGAGTTGGCGCGCGCGCTCGCGAGAGACATCCAGTTCGATCGAGATCTCGGCCAGCGTCTGCGAGTCTTCGAATCCCAGGCCGAAATAGCGGCGCACGACCTCGGACTCCCGCGGCGGCAGATCGGTCAGGCTGGCCTCTATCGCGTCACGGAGCCTCTCCCGAACCAGGTCGGCGCCGGGTTCCGGCGTCCGCTCGTCCGGGAGGAGTTCGCCCAGCGTGCACGCGGCCCCCGGCGCCACGTCGTCGAGCGACAGCCTGAGCGGCGCGGGCTCACCGGGCTTCCGTCGTTCTTCCTGGACCGCGATGGCCTGGATCATCGCACGTCGTATCCAGAAATGTGCATAGCTGATGAAGCGAACGCCGCGCTCCGGGTCGAAACGGTCGGCGGCGCGTACAAGTCCGACGTTCCCCTCGTTGACGAGGTCCGCCAGCGACACGCCGCGGCCCCGGTAGCTTCTCGCGACCGAGACGACGAAGCGAAGATTGGCGCTGACCAGCCGGCTTCGAGCAGCCTCGTCGCCCGCCTGGCTCCGCCGTGCCAGATCCGTCTCGTCCTGTGGGTCGAGCAGGCGCTCGCGCCCTATGTCGGACAGGTAGCGTTCGAAGATCCGAACCATGGGGGCTGGTCAGTCGATCCCGCGGAGGATCCGGTTCCAGCGAATCTCGGTGAGCCACGACCAGCGGGCCCTCGGCTCGCGGTCGTAGGAGTAGTACACCAGCATGGGTCGGCCCTTGATCGCGTCTCTCGGGACGAACCCCCAATACCGGGAATCCTCGGAGTTCGACCGGTTGTCACCCATGACGAAGTAGTGATCCGCCGGCACGATGAGGGGACCCCAGTTGTTGCGGGTCGGCACATAGCCCGCGTGGCGCGCGCTCCCCGGCAGAAACCGGCGTTGCCACCCGAACTTCGGGCTGGGGGCGTCGGGGAAGTGCGAGGAAGCCTTCACGTAGGTCTCCTCGACCGGGGCGCCGTTCACGAAGAGCTGTGCGCGCCGCATGCGCAGGGTATCCCCCGGCATCCCGATGATCCGCTTCACGTAGTTGGTGCGGGGCGGCTGTTCGGCGGACTCCGGCGGCTCGAACACGATCACGTCGCCACGCGCCGGGGCGTCGAACGCCGGAAGCTCCAGGTCGGTGCCGGGGATCTCCGCGCCGTACACCATCTTGTTAACGAGAAGAAAGTCTCCGATGAGAAGCGTGTTTTCCATCGACGCGGTCGGGATCTGGAAGGCCTCGACCATGAAGGTGCGGATGAAGAGGAAGAGGACGAGTGCGATGAAGATGGACTTCGTCCACTCCCAGAGCCATCTGCCCACCGACTGGTCGCGACTCCGCCGCGCGCGAATGGTGGGCGCCTGCAACCTTCGTACCGCGGAGCCGGCCGGCTCGCGATGTTCCCGCGTCTCGGGATCGGCTCTCTCAGCCGGTCGTTCCTCCATTCGCCCCTTCCCTGTTCCGCACCCCGGTGATCGGCGTTCCCGCTCCAAACGATGTACGGGAAGCCTTCAACGGGCTCTCACCTCGCCGCAGCTACCAATCGACATCGATCTGCGCGCGCTGCAGCGTGCCGCTGTAGTCGACGTACGCGACCTTGGTCTCCGTGTAGAACTCATACACCTCCCACCCGCCTTCACGATGGCCGTTGCCCGTGCTCTTCACTCCGCCGAACGGGAGGTGGGCCTCGGCGCCGATGGTGGGGGCGTTCACGTACGTGATCCCGTTGTCGAGTTCCTCGACGGCGCGGAAGGACGCGTTCACCTCGTTCGTGTAGATCGACGACGACAGCCCGTATCGCACCTCGTTGTTGATGTCGAACGCTTCCTCGATCGTGTCGAACCGGATCACGGACAGCACCGGCCCGAAGATCTCCTCGACCGCCGTCCGGTGTTCCCTCTCGACACCCGTGAGCACGGTCGGCTCGAAGAACCAGCCATCGGCGAGGCCACTGTCGGAGGGCCGTCCGCCTCCGGTCGCGACCGTCGCCCCCTCCGCTTCGGCGATCGCGACGTACCGCTCGCACTTGTCCCGCGCCGCCTCGTGGATGAGCGGCCCGACATCGACCCCGGCCTCAAGCCCGTCGCCGAGCCGCAGCGACCGGGCCTCGTAGCACAGCTTTTCCACGAACTCGTCATGGATGTCGTTCTGGAGCAGTAGACGACTGGTGGCGGTGCAGCGCTGGCCGGTCGTGCCGAAGGCACCCCAGAGGACACCCTCGAGCGCCAGGTCGAAGTCCGCGTCCGGCAGGACGATCTGCGCGTTCTTGCCCCCCATCTCGAGCGAGAGCCGCTTGTGCATGCGTCCGGCGATCTCCCCGATGCGACTGCCCGTCTCCGTGGACCCCGTGAAGGACAGCCCCGGTACGCCGGGATGCTCGACGATGGCCTGACCGATCGTCTCGCCCCTGCCGTGGAGGAGTTGCACGCACTCCGGAGGCAGACCGGCCTCGAGCAGGATCTCGACGAACCGGTGGGCACTGTGCGGCACATCCTCGGAGGGCTTGTAGATGATGCTGTTCCCGCACAGGAGCGCGGGGAAGATCTTCCAGCTCGGGACGGCGATGGGGAAGTTGAACGGCGTGATGATGCCGAACACGCCGACCGGCCGGCGGAAGGACATCGCCCACTTGTTCCGCAGCTCGGACGGCGCCGTGCGCCCGAACAGCCGTCTGCCCTCGACCGCCGCGTAGTAGGCCGTGTCGATGGCCTCCTGGATGTCGCCGCGCGTCTCGTCGAGCACCTTGCCCATCTCGCGCGTCATCGTCCGCGCGAGGTCCTCCTTGCGGAGGGTGAGCAGATCCCCCGCCCTCTTGAGCACGAGGCCTCTTTCGGGAGCCGGGGTTCGGGACCAGCGCTCGAACCCTCGGTGCGCCGAAGCCACGGCTGCGTCCAGTTCCGACGGATCGGTGTCCGGGAACAGGCCGATCAACTCCGACGTGCGGGCCGGATTACGATTCTCGATGTATTCACCGCTGGCGGGCTCCGTCCATTCGCCGGCGATATAGTTGAGGAACTTCTCGGCCATGCCGGGGAGACTCCGTGTACGGGTCCGATTGTGGGTCCGGCGAGCCAGTGACCCGCCGGGCTGCTAACGGTGCATGAGGAGGATGATTTCCTCGTTTTCGACCCGAACTTCGGCGACGGTCGAAGGGATGTCGAAGAGCACGGTTCGACCGTCGGTCCGCAACCCCAACTGCTGCGCGGCCATGCCGAACAGCAGGGGAGGCACGGGAAGGACACCCGCCTGAAGGCTGATGAGATGGATGCGCCCCTCGCCGACTTCGCCCACCTCCGGGAACACTTCTCCGGCAATGCGAGCCGAGTCGCCGAGCATGCGGCCGAGGCTGGCCGCCGCGTCTCCGCCCACGGTGAGCCGCGTGAAGTCGACTTTGGCGGAAAACGCAACGGTCGAGTCGCGGAGTTCGATCGCGGGCTCCTCCACGCCGGTCGGCAACTGCGGAGCGAGCCGGTACTGGACGTAGCTCTGAAGTTCCGTCTCGGTGAACCGTGTCTCGACGCTGCCGCCTCCCGCCGCCAGTTCGTTCAGAGCGGCCTCAACCCGGGTCGCCGCCTCGGGATTCGGTTCCGACATGGCGATGTCGTCCCCGCCGACGTCGGCGAGCCAGGTCTCGATGTCCTCGCGGAAGATCCAGCCTGTGACCAGAAGGACCAGCAGGAAGGTGAGGAAGCCGAGGCCGGTGAAGAGTCTCCGGAAGATGCCCATCTTGTCGATCACCTCCGACAGGGATCGGGGTAAGGCTCAAAATCCCGTGCAACGTAGCACGGCAGCCCGCGAACTGCGTCACGAACCGCTCTCCGCCAGGGACCACGAGTCGACCTCCGTGTGCCTGGCGCCCCGGGGGAGAAGTTCGCTCCGCATGAGAGACACCCGGTCCACCTGCACGGTGGTCTCGAAACGGACACGGGTGATCTCTTCGGCGAGACCTACGGGCGGCGGGGTGCCGCGGATTCGCCCCACGGTCATGTGCGGACGGAAGGGCCTCCGCTCCGGAGCGACACCGGCCCGGACAACCGCGTCCTCGACCGACCGGTGAAGCGCGGCGAGCCCGGAGGCCTCGTCAACGCCCAGCCATATGACCTTGGCGCGGCGGAGCGAAGGGAAGACGCCGGCGGAGTGCAGCCGGAGCGCGAAGCGGGTGAGGTCGGCTGTACCCGCGGCGAGTTCCCGCGCGAGCGACGCTTCATGACTCCGTTCCATCTCGCCGATGAACCGCACTGTGAGGTGCAACTGCTCGACGCGCACGGGGCGAACACCCTCCAGCGTGCGCAGGGTCCTTGTGGCGCGCGCGAGGCTCTCTCGCACTCGAGGCGGGAGGCGGACGGCGACGAAGAGCCTCGACCGCGCGCGAGGCGCGCCATATCCTGCCGCCATGATCCTCCTCATCGACAACTACGACTCGTTCGCGTTCAACCTCGCGCGATATCTCGAGGAACTCGGCGAGACCGTGCGCGTCCGACGAAATGACGACGTCGACCCCGGGGCGCTGCGTGGCGAAGGGCTGACGCACATCGTGATCTCGCCGGGGCCGTGCACGCCCGCCGAGGCCGGGGCTTCAGTCGAGGTGATTCGAGCCGTGGGTGCGGAAATCCCGATTCTCGGTGTCTGCCTGGGGCATCAATGTATCGCCGCGGCGGTCGGGGGGCGGGTCATGAGGGCGACCCGACCCATGCACGGCCGCCTCTCCGCGGTGCGCCATGCAGGGCGTGGGCTCTTCACCGGCCTGCCCTCTCCGCTGGAGGTCACCCGCTACCACTCGCTCGTCGTCGACCCCGCCGATCCCGGGAGCGGCCTCCGCGTGACGGCGGCGACCGAGCAAGGTGAAGTGATGGCCGTCGAGCACACGTCCTGGCCCGTATGGGGGGTACAGTTCCACCCGGAGGCGGTGCTGACCGCCGGCGGCCACCGCCTGCTCGGTAATTTTCTCGCGCTCGGGCGCGGCGAGGTCCCGGCGGCAGAGCCTGTCGAGGCCAGCCGCTGTCCGGAGCTCCCGGCCTAGCAGTCCGGGGTTTTTTCCGGGGCTGCTAGATCGATCCGCGAAAGCGGATGGCTTCTGCGACGTGATCCTCGGACACGCGCGACCCACCCTCGAGATCGGCAAGGGTCCGGGCGACGCGGAGTGCGCGGTGGTAGCCGCGAGCGGTCAGATCGAGGCAGGTCACCGCCTTCCGTAACAGCGTCCGGCCGCCACGGTCGACCCCGCACGCTTGCTCCAGCCGGGCCGGCGGGAGGCGAGCGTTCGTGCTCCCGCGACGACGGATCGCGAGGGCGCGGGCCCGCGAGACACGCTCTCGAACGCGAGCGCTCGCCTCCACGGGACCGGTGTCGGCCAGATCCTCCCAGCGTACCGCGGGCACGTCGACGAGAAGGTCGATCCGGTCCAGCAGCGGTCCGCTGACCCGCCGGCGGTAGCGCTGTACGGATTGCTCGGAGCAGCGGCACCGGCCGGGTACGCCCCGATAGCCGCACGGGCACGGGTTCATCGCCGCCACCAGCGTGAACTCGGCCGGAAAGCTGGCCGACCCCGCAGCACGCACGATCCGCACCTGGCCCTCTTCGATCGGCTGGCGGAGCGCCTCGAGTGTGCGCCGGCCGAACTCGGGGAGTTCATCGAGGAACAGCACGCCGTGGTGGGCCAGCGAGGCCTCGCCCGGCCGCGGGCGACTCCCCCCTCCGATCAGCCCCGCCTCGCTGATGGAGTGGTGCGGAGCCCGGAACGGGCGGGTCCGCCGCAGGCCCGCACCGTCGGCGAGGAGGCCCGCCACGCTGTGGATCGCGGTCACGTCCACGGCCTCGGGAAGGGCGAGTTCGGGGAGCAGGCCGGGGAGGCAGCGAGCCAGGCTGGTCTTGCCGGAGCCGGGGCAGCCCGACAGCAGGAGGTTGTGGCCCCCGGCCGCCGCGATCTCCAGCGCGCGTTTGGCGACCGACTGCCCTTTCACGGCGGAGAGGTCGAAACCGTCCGTGGCCGGGGTCTCGCCGGCCGGCTGCCATCCGGCCGGTGGCGGGAGCGCCGCCGGGGGGAGGAGACAGTCGCCGTCCTTTAGTGCTGCGAGGATCCGGGACAGCGACTCCGACCCGCCCAGCTCGATGCCGTCGGCCGCCGAAGCCTCCCGCAGGTTCGCGCGCGGCAGAAGCAACCGGGTAACATGCGGATCCCCGGCCGCGTAGAGGGCAATGGGCAGAGCGCCACGGATCGACCGCAGCGAACCGTCGAGCCCGAGTTCCCCCACCGCCAGTGTGCCCTCCAGCGCATCCTGCGCGACATCTCCGTTCGCACACAGAATCCCGAGCATGATCGGCAGGTCCAGCGCCGCACCCGTCTTGGGGAGATCCGCCGGGGCCAGGTTCACCGTGATCCGGACCCCCGGCACATGAAGGTCCAACTGCGCGGCGGCGGCACGGATTCGTTCGCGGCCCTCGCGTACGGCGCTCTGGGCGAGACCGACGATCTGTATCATCGGCGTCCCGCGCGTGAGCGACACTTCGACGCTCACGGGCCGTACGTCGAGCCCCACGACCGCCGCCGACATCACCGCCGCTGATCCTAACGACTTCGCCATATCCTTCGTCGCTCCCGACCCTGCAACCTTGTACGTTTCGTGGCGGTCATGATGGGCGCGGGTATCACACGGATCTCAACGGACCTTCAAGCGAGGCGGGCGAGTGCGGAAACGGAGCATGAGTTCCATCGGTCGCGGGCTGGCGGTCTCGACGCTCCTGCTCGCCCCCCTGATGCTGAGCGCTCAGGAACTCGACGCGGGTCACCTGCACGTCCGAATAGACGGGCGGCGGGTGGGTACGGAACGGTTCAGAGTGTGGCTCACGGGATCTACCGTGAATGCCGTGGCCGCCATCGAGATCGCGCAGCGTCCGGCCTGGCAGGTGGGGCTCCAGATGGATCCGAACATGCGCCCGATGAAATATGAAGTGCGGGAGGGCCGCTCGGCGCTTGTGAGCGGAGAACGCTTCGCCGACCGCGTCCGCTTCCACTTCGTGACCCCGGAGGGCGAACGCTGGAAGGAACGCTGGAAGGAGTATCCGGTGACCGACGCGGCGGCGATCCTCGAGCCGGGTGTGGCGCATCACTATCTCCTGCTGGTGCGCGCGCTGCGAGAGGCGCCGGACGGGCGTCTGGACGTGCTTCTTCCACTCGCCGGGCGATCCGTTCCGATCCGTCTGACGAGACAGTCCGCCGAACCCGTCGCGATCGGGCAGGGGTCGGTGGCCGCGACCCGGTTCGACCTGGATATCGAGGGCATGCGACACAGCGTCTGGCTCGACGCGGACGACAAGCTCCTGCGGGTTGTGGACCCTCGCACCGGACGTGAGGCCGTCCGCGCTCCGACCGAAGGCTGACGGCCGCAACTTCCGGATAAGCAGGCAGCGGAACAGGAAACCTGGAGGAAACATGGAACAGATGCCCGACTCGAGCGGCGCCGCCCCGGCGGAGCACGCGATTCCCGCCCTTCCCGTGCGCATCGTGCAGGTCTTCGTCTCGCCGGCAAAGCTGTTCGACGCGCTTCGGGAACGGCCTGCGTGGATCGGGGCCCTGGTGGGACTGATGGTCCTGGGCATCGGGGCACAACTCCTCCTTCCGATCGTGGTCCCCGAGGAGGTTCGGCGAGCCATGATCGAGACCCAGATGGCCCAGTTCGCGGGAGCCGATCCTGCCGCGCTCGAACAGCAGATCGAGACTCAGATGGAACAGGGCCCCCTGTGGGGGAGTGTGAGCGTGATCGTGGTCACACCCATGTTCCTCGCCCTGATCGCCGGGTTGCTCGTGATCGCGTTCAGCGTCGTCATGGGAGGCGAGGGCCGCTTCAGCCAGCTCTTCAGTGCGGCCGCCCATGCTTCCTATATCGGCCTGGCGGGAGGGCTGCTCATGATCGGTCTGATGGCCACCGGAGCGGAGCAGGCCACGCTTTCGCCAGGGCTCTTTCTCCCGGACCTCGAGGGGTTCCTGGGGCGGTTCCTAAACGGAATCAACGTCTTCTCTGTTTGGACGTGCGGGGTTCTCGGCGTGGCGGTGAGCCGCATCTACCCGGGCCGGACCGTCGCGGCAGGCACGACGTATCTGCTGGTGCTCTACCTGCTCATGGTCGCGGGTTTCGCGGCTCTGGGCGGTCTGCTGGGCGGCCTGGGGTGAAACCGCGTGCGTCGCGGTGACGTACCGTTGGGCGCCCGGGTTACGTATCGCGCAGGCAGCCCACCGGATCCCGAAATAAAGGTTCTTGTGTCGTATGAAGAAAATACTCATCGCGGTGGTCGTCATCGGACTGCTCGCAACCATGGGATACCTGGCCACGCAGCGTGAAGGTCGCGGTGGCGTTGAGGTCAGCGTGCAGGAGGTCGGGCTGCGGAGTCTCGTCGCCGAAGTCTCGGCGACGGGCCACATCGAGCCCAAGACTCATGTCGACATCACGACCGATGTCGCCGGCCGCATCATCGAGCTCCCGATCGAGGAAGGCCAGGACGTGGAGGAAGGCGATCTCCTCGTCCAGATCGACCCTGCGCTCTTCCGCGCCGCCGTGGACCGCGCCGAAGCGGGCCTCGCGCAGGCGCGCGCCAATTATGCGCAGCAGGAAGCTTCCTATCGGCAGGCGCAGCGTGACGCCGATCGCCTCACCACGTTGCAGGAGCGCGGTACGGACTTCGTGACCGAGGCCGAGGTCGAACAGGCCGTGACCAACGCGGACGTCCAGAATCGCCTTCTGGAAGCCACGGACCATCAGGTCAACCAGGCGCGCGCGACCCTTGACCAGGAAGGGGACCGGCTCCGGAAGACGACGATCCGGGCGCCTATGCCGGGCCGCATCACCAGGCTCAACGTGGAGCGGGGCGAAACCGCGATCGTGGGAACGATGAACAATCCGGGGACCGTACTTCTCACCGTAGCGGACCTGTCCGTCATGGAGGCGGTGATCGAAGTGGACGAGACGGATGTGCCCTCGATCGCGATCGGCGATTCCGCATACGTCGAGATCGACGCGTTCCCGAACCGGCGCTTCGTGGGGAGGGTCACCGAGATCGGCAACAGTTCGATCGTGCCGCTGAACCCCGCTCAGGCGGGCGGCTCGGCGCAGGCCATCGACTTCGAGGTCAAGATCGAGTTGCGCGCGCCTCCCGAGGGCATCCGGCCCGACCTGTCGGCCACGGCCGACGTCATTACGGACACCAGAGACGATGTGCCCAGCATCCCGATCACGGCGCTCACGCTCATGGACGCGGACGAGTTCGAGGAGATTCCGAACGAGAACGTTCCGCCCGTCGAACGGCCGGAGAGCGTCCGGGACATCGAAGGGGTGTTCGTGGTGGAGGGCGACGTGGTGCGCTTCCGGCCCGTCGAGATCGGGGTCGCCGGCGAGAACTACTTTGAGGTGATCTCGGGAATCGAGGTGGGGACGACGATCGTGTCCGGGTCGTTCCAGGCGATCCGCGAACTCCGCGACGGGAGCCGGGTCACCATCGACCCGTCCCAGCGCCAGGACACCGCGGCCCTGAACGGCAACGAGGGGGACGGACGATGACCGGCAACGGCCCGGGGCCTGCAATGATCGTCACGCGTGGCCTCAGGAAGGACTACGTGATGGGGACCGAGGTGGTCCATGCTCTGGCGGGGGTGGACATCGAGATCCTGCGCAACGAATACGTTTCGATCATGGGACCGTCCGGGTCGGGCAAGTCGACGCTTATGAACATGATCGGCTGCCTCGATTCGCCGAGCGCCGGGGAGTACGTCCTCAACGGTCAGGCGGTGCAGGACCTGAGCGACGACGCGCTGGCCCGGATCCGCAACCGTGAGATCGGGTTCGTGTTTCAGACCTTCAACCTGCTCCCGCGCGCAACGGCGCTGCACAACGTCGAGCTGCCGCTCATCTACGCGGGGGTCTCGAGCAGAGACCGGCAGAAGAAGGCGGCGCACGCGCTCGAGATCGTGCAGTTGGCGGACCGCATGGACCACAAGCCGAACGAGTTGTCGGGAGGGCAGCGCCAACGCGTGGCGATCGCCCGGGCGCTAGTGAACGATCCCTCGATCCTCCTTGCCGATGAACCGACGGGCAACCTCGACTCCTCGACCTCCGAGGAGATCATGGATGTGTTCGACACCCTCCATAGCGAAGGCCAGACGATCATCATGGTTACGCACGAGTACGACATTGCGGCCCGTTCGCAGCGCGTGGTCACGCTCGTCGACGGCAAGGTCGAGGCCGAGATGTCCCCGGACTACTATCTCACCCGCAACATTGGTCCGTTCGGTGGAAGACCGGCGCAGGCGAAGGCAGACCCGCCGGTGGACACGGCACCTTCGACCGGCACAGGTCCCTCCGGGGCCGGAAGACAGCTTTCGAATCCGTGGGCGCCGCCCCGCACGCCGCCGCTCAAGGGCGGCTTCTAGCGGCACCAGGGTCCCCGCCAATGCGATTCTGGGAGGGCATCCGCCTCTCGCTGCACCAGGTCTGGGCGCAGAAGCTCAAGTCGTTCTTCGCGCTCCTGGGCATCAGCATCGGGATCACGTTTCTCATCGCGGTGATCACGATCGTCGAGGGCATGAACAGCTACGTTCGCGACGACTTCGCGAGTTCTCTGTTTGGCGTGAATACGTTCACGGTCGTGCAGCGCCCGTCGATTCAGACCGGTCAGGTCGACGAGGCGGAGCGACGCCGGCAGCGGCGTAATCCCGAACTCCGCATGCGTGATGTCGAGGTCGTGCGAGCCGCCGTGCCCGACGCCCGTTACCTCGCCTACTACGCGCAATCGGGGGGCTCCGTTCGCCGCGGCCAGTACGAGCGGCGCAATGTGCGCATCATCGGGGGATCGGCCCAGTACGAGGCCGTCCAGGGATGGAAGGTGGAAGAGGGGCGCGGCCTGTCTCCGATCGACGACAATCAGTCGCTTTCGGTCGCCGTCATCGGCTCGCAGATCGCGGAGCGGCTCTTTCCGACGACCTCTCCGATCGACAAGCAGATCCGCGCGCGAGGGCACCGGTTCCGGGTTGTCGGCGTGCTGGAAAGCCAGGGCGGCTTCGTGGGCAATCTGCGTGATGCGGCGGTTCTGATCCCCTTCGAGACGTTTCAGCGCACTGTGACGAGCCGACGACTGGAGGTCGACGGCATCACGGTCAAGATGAACTCGATCGAGCAACTCGAGCCGGCCATGGCGGAAGTGGAGGGCGCACTCCGCAGTGAAAGACGACTTCGGCCAGCGCAGCCGAACAATTTCGGAATCGACACTTCGAGTGACCTGCTGAGCGCATGGGAAACGGTGAACCGCGTGCTCATGACGGCGCTGCCCGGGCTAGTGGGAATCTCGCTCGTGGTCGGAGGCATCGTGATCATGAATATCATGCTCCTCTCGGTCACGGACCGGACGCGGGAGATCGGCCTCCGCAAGTCGCTCGGGGCCCGACGCCGGGACATCCTCCTCCAGTTCCTCACCGAAGCCTCGACGCTCTCGATCGTGGGTGCGGCGCTGGGGATCGGGACCGGGTTCGGACTCGCTCTGATCGTGGAACGGCTTACGCCGCTCCCGGCGGCGGTCTCGGTGCCCGCGTTGATCGTCTCCCTCCTGCTCGGACTCGGCGTGGGCGTGGCCTCCGGACTCTACCCGGCGTACCGGGCGGCGCGTCTCGACCCGATCGAAGCGCTCCGGTTCGAGTGATCTCACCGTGAGCGCCCGCGGAAGCGGTGGGATGGGCTTCGTCTCCACGATCTCCGAGGGGATCGCGGTCGCTCTCGATTCGCTCGGAGCGAACAAGGTGCGGAGCGGCCTCACGATCCTCGGGGTGACGATCGGGGTTCTCGTGGTGATGGTCATGGCGGCGGTGATCACGGGGATCAACCGGAGCTTCTCCGAATTGTTGGCCCCGAACGGGATGACGACGTTCTCGGTGGTGCACTTCGACTTTTCCGCGATGATGAACTTCAGCGGCCCCCTTGACGATCAGGAACGGGGCTTCATGAGGAACCCGCCGTTGCAGCCCGAATGGACAAGGGAACTCGGCCGACTTCCGGGGATCCGGAGCGCGGCGCCGATCGCGGAGCTGGGAGGCTACGAGGCCAACGTGGGGTCGGATCGGGTCGAGATTTCGCTCTACGGAGTGGGCGCCGACTACCTCGAGATCGACAGCGGCGACATCATGGCCGGCCGCTGGTTCACTCAGACGGAGGGCGACCGGCGCGCCGACGTCGTCGTGATCGATTCGGCCGCGGCCGTCGGGTTGTTCGGGAACCGGGACCCGCTCGGCCGGGATATCCGGATCAGCAGGCGCAACGAGAACGCGAGGGTCCGCGTGATCGGCGTGTACCGGCCCCCGGCCAACCTCTTCGCCGGCCTGGCGACGCACTACGTGTGGCTGCCTTTCGCGACCGCGGACAAGGTGCTGCGGGTGTGGGACCGGCAGATCAGCTTCAGTGTACGGCCGGACCCCGACGTGGACCTCGAGGCGGCACTCGACGCGACCCGGGCCCGGATGCGACAGCTGCGCGGCTTGAAACCGGGACAGGAAGACGACTTCGACGTTGTGACCTCCGACCAGATGCTGAACCTGTGGGGGCAGCTGACGAACGTTCTGTTCGCGGCCATGGTGGGACTGTCGAGCATCGGGCTCATGGTCGGCGGCGTCGGCGTCATCGGGATCATGATGATCTCGGTGACGGAGCGGACCCGCGAGATCGGGCTGCGCAAGGCGATGGGCGGGCGACGTCGCGACATCCTGTGGCAGTTCCTCGTCGAAGCGGCGACGCTCACGGTGGTCGGCGGAGCGACGGGGATGTTGATCGGGGGCGCCCTCGTGTGGGCCGTGAACCAGTGGACGCCGCTGCCGGCGGTGGTGCCGATGTGGTCGATCGTGGCCGCGCTGGGGGCTTCGGCACTGACCGGGGTGGGATTCGGACTCTACCCGGCCTCCCGGGCAGCGGGTCTGGACCCGATCGACGCGCTGCGCTACGAGTAGATCTGATCGCGACCGGCGGGACAACGGCGCTCGCCCGGTCTAGCGCGACTCGACCCGACCGAGGCCCGAGATTTCGAGTGACATCGCCATGAGCGCGCCCGCACGCGGCGGGATGGGTTTCCTCTCGACGATCAGCGAGGGCATCGGGGTCGCCCTGGATTCGATCGGAGCCAACAAGGTCCGGAGCAGTCTCACGATCCTCGGCGTGACGATCGGGGTCCTCGTCGTCATGGTCATGGCGGCCGTCATCACAGGCATCAACACCAGCTTCTCGCAGCTGATGTCGCCGCGCGGGATCACCACGTTCTGGGTGGCGCACTTCGACTTCACGTCAACGAACATCAGCGTGCTCGGCGAAGAGGAGTCTGATTTTCTCAGGAACGAGCCGCTGGAGCCGCAGTGGGCGGACGACCTCGGTCGCGTTCCCGGCATCAGGAGCGCGGCCGCGTTCGTGGATCTGAGCCAGGAGGGATACGAAGCCAGCGCAGGATCGGTGCGCGTGGAGATCTCGCTTCTCGGCGCGGGTGCCGACTATCTCGAGATCGACGGGGGTGACGTCATCTACGGACGCTGGTTCACGCCCTCGGAGGCCGACCGCCGAGTGCAGGTCACGGTGATCGATTCGGCCGCGGCGGTGGACTTGTTCGGGAACCGCGACCCGCTGGGGCGGGAGATCCGGATCGGGCGCAGAAACGAGAGCGCGATATTCCGGGTCATCGGCGTGTATCGGGTGCCGGCCAACCTCTTCGCCGGCCTCGCGACGCACTACGTGTGGGTGCCGTTCGCGACGGCGGACAAGGTTCTGCGAGTGTGGGACCGGATGGTCAGCTTCGTGGTCCGGCCGGAGCCCGAGACCGACCTGGAGACGGCGCTCGATGCGACCCGGGCACGGATGCGGCAGCTCCGGGGGCTGAGACCGGGCGAGGAAGAGGATTTCGCGATCATGACCGAGGACCAGTTGCTCGAGTTGTGGGGGCAGCTGACGGGGGTCCTGTTCGCGGCCATGGTGGGGTTGTCGAGTATCGGGCTCATGGTCGGCGGCGTGGGGGTCATCGGGATCATGATGATCTCCGTGACCGAACGGACCCGCGAGATCGGGCTCCGCAAGGCGATGGGTGGGCGCCGTCGCGACATCATGTGGCAGTTCCTCGTCGAGGCGTCGACGCTCACGCTGCTCGGCGGGGCCACCGGGCTCCTGATCGGCGGCCTCATCGTGTGGGCCGTGAACCAGTGGACACCGCTGCCTGCCGTTGTTCCGCTCTGGTCGATCGTGGCCGCGCTGGGGGCTTCGGCGCTCACGGGCGTCGGGTTCGGACTCTATCCCGCCTCCCGGGCAGCGGGGCTCGACCCGATCGAGGCGCTGCGCCATGAGTAGGCCGCTGAGCGATGGGCCGCTGGATCTCCTGGCCATAGCGGCGCACCCCGACGATGCCGAACTGACGTGTGGAGGGACGCTGGCGCGCGCCGCGGACGAGGGATATCGGACGGGGATACTCGATCTGACCCGCGGCGAGATGGCTTCGAGGGGGACGCCGGAGATACGGGCGGAGGAGGCGGCCCGCGCGGGGGCGGCGCTGGGCGTCGCGGTCCGGGCCAACGCCGGACTTCCCGACGCCAGGCTCGAGAACTCGCAGGAGGCACGACGCGTGGTCGTGGAGCATTTGCGGCGCCTCGCGCCGGGGACCGTGATCCTGCCGTATCCTCGCGGGCGCCATCCCGATCACCGGATTGCCTCGGAGCTCGCGCGGGACGCCTGTTTTCTGGCGGGACTGCGCCGCTATGAAGGGGGGCCTGGGCGGCGACCGACGAAGATCGTCTACGCCATGGCTTACCGGGAGGACGCGGTGAAACCGACGTTCGTCGTACCGCTCACGGAGGAGCAGTTCCGACGCAAGATCGACGCGGCCCGGTGCTACGCGTCGCAGTTCGACGGGGCGACTGCGGCGGGAGAGATCTTCCCCGCCGGGCAACCGCTCGTCGAACGGATCGAGACCGCTTCACGGCATTACGGCTCGCTGATCCGGGCCCCACACGGCGAACCGTTTCTCACTGACGAGACCATGCGGGTCGACGACATCATGAGCGTGGGCGTCGCCTCCATGTGAGGAGACGCGGCGGCGGGGGCGGCTTCGGGGGGGGGTCAGCCGCAGCGAACCTCGACGAGTAGCCGCTTCCAGCTCGGCACCGACTCGGGGCCGACCTTGATCACCTGAACGCGGGCGGATCCGCCACGCCGCATCCAGGGGGCGAGCCAGGCGCCAATCTCCCGCGGAAGGTGGCCGACGGGATCGCCGGTTCGGATATGAACCCACACATCGTCGGGCTGGCCGCCGGGCGGGTCGGGGATGAGCACCAACTCCTCCCGGGGGTTCACCGTGTGGAGGTGGCGGGCGCGATCTTCGAACGCGAGTCCGTGCACGGTCGTCCGGAACACGGGGGCGCCCATGGGTGGTATGGATTGCTCGTCAGAGGTCGGCGCCGGAGAGATCGGCCCCGGGGAGGTCGGTTCCGGGGAGGTCGGCCCCGGGCCGGACGGTGGTGGTTCCATGCACTCACTTCCGAGTTGCGGCGTCGTTCGAAGATTCGACACAATAGACAGTCATTGCCGAACGGGCGAATCCAGGCCAAAAATGACGACCATACAGCGGGACACAGAACGTCTCTATCTGGACTACGCGGCAACCTGGCCGATGCGCCCCGAGGTGTGGGAGGCCATGGGGGCCGAACTCCGGCACGGCTTCAATCCGGCCAGCGCGCACAGGCCCGGACGCCGAGCCCACCGCTGTCTCGAGCTCGCGCGCGGACGGATCGGGGAGTTGTTGGGATGCGAGCGATCGTGCCTCTTCTTCACGGGGGGCGGCACCCAGTCCGACAACCTCGCGATTCTGGGCTTCGTGCGGTCGCACCAGGATCTGAGCCCGCGGGTCTTCGTGTCGGAGATCGAGCACAAGGCGTGTCTCGAGGCGGCGGAGCGCGGCGAGGCGGAGGGAGCCCGGGCGTATCGCATTCCGGTGGATGGCTCCGGGGCGCTCGACCTCGAGTGGCTGCGGCGGGAGCTCGAAGCGGATCCGGCCGCGCCGACCCTGATCTCCGTCATGTGGGCCAACAACGAGATTGGCACCGTGCAGTCGATGGACGACATCGTGGCGCTGGGGCACGAGTACGGCGCGCTCGTGCATACGGACGCCGTTCAGGCGCTGGGCAAGGTCGAGGTCGACCTCGAGCGCACCCCGGTCGACCTGCTGTCCGCCACGGCGCACAAGCTTGGCGGACCCGTCGGCATCGGCCTGCTCTACCGCCGACCGGGAGTGACGCTGGAGCCGCTGAGTTACGGAGGTGGCCAGGAGAGGTCGATGTGGCCGGGCACGCAGAACCCGATTGGCGCCACGGGCTTCGCAACGGCGCTGGCGCTGGTGATCGGGGACCGTGAGTCAGAGGTGGCGCGCTGGACGGCGCTCCGCGACCACCTCGAGGCGCGGCTTATCGCGGAGATCCCGGACGCGCGGATTCACGGGCGCGAGGCGCCGCTGCGACTGCCGAACCTGGTGAGCGTGGGGATTCCGGGCTGCGACAGCGGCGCCGTTCTCGTCTCTCTCGACTTCGAGGGGATCGCCGCCTCGGGAGGATCTGCCTGCGGGTCCGACTCCAGCGTCGGCTCCGGCGTGCTGGACGCCATCGGGATCGCGGGCGATGCACCGTACGCCGCGGTGCGGTTCAGTTTCGGCCACGAGACGTCCCTGGCCGACATCGACCGGGCCGCCGACGCGATCGCGCGAGTCGCCGCGCGCGTGCTCGCCCTCACGGCATGACGAACCCCGCACGATGATCGCGCCCTCTCGTCTCGCGGACTCCGTGCTCGTCGCCATGTCCGGCGGCGTGGACTCGTCGCTCACGGCGGCGCTGCTGGCGCGTGAGGGTCGCCCGATCATCGGCGTGACGATGAAGACGTTCTGCTACTCCGGGACCGAGGGCCCCAGCCGGACCTGCTGCGGTCTGGACGGGATCGCCGACGCCAAGTCCGTCGCGGCACAGCTCGACATGCCGCATCACGTCTTCGATGTGGAAGCGGATTTCACGCGGGATGTGATCGACGACTTCGTTTCGGAGTACGCGGCGGGGCGGACGCCGATTCCCTGCGTCCGCTGCAACAGTTTCACCAAGTTCCGGGATCTCGTGCAGCGGGCAGACAACCTTGGCTGCCACTGGCTGGCGACGGGACACTACGCGCGCGTCGTCCGGCCCCGCTCCGGGCGTCCGGAACTCCGCCTCGGCGCGGACGACCGCAAGGACCAGACGTATTTCCTGTGGGGAATGCCGCGTCAGGCACTTGACCGTCTCCTCCTGCCGGTGGGCGACCTCACGAAGCCGCAGGTGCGGGACGAGGCCCGGCGGCTCGGTCTGGACACGGCGGACAAGCCGGAGTCGTTCGAGATCTGCTTCGTCCCGGACAACGACTACGCCGGGGTCCTTCGCCGCTACCTCCCCGACGACCACCCGGCCCTCTCACCGGGAGCGATCCGCCTCGAGGACGGCTCCGCAGCCGGAGAACATCTCGGCTACGCCCACTACACGGTGGGCCAGCGGAAGGGGCTGCCGGGGGGCTTTTCCGAACCGATGTTCGTGCTCGAGATCCGGCCCGAGTCGCGCGATGTGGTCATCGGCCCGCGGGAGTCTCTGGCGCGTTCCCGTGTCGCTGCGCAGGGCGTGAACTGGCTCGCGGAGCGCCCCGTCGCGGGAGAGCGGATCGGCGTGCGCATTCGGCACGGGGCCGCGATCGTCGACGGGGATGTGATCGAAGTGACGCCGACCTCGTTCTCGCTGAAGTTGCCCGCTCCCCAGTCGGCCATCACGCCGGGCCAGAGCGCGGTGCTCTATCGCGGTGACCTTGTTCTGGGCGGCGGCGTGATCGTGTCGAACTGACACCGCCTCAGTGCGGGAGGCCCTCCTGCTTCGCGAGATCCTGGACCGCCTTCAGGCCTTCGCCGGACAGGTCGGGAGTCTCCACGATGACCTTGACGAGTTGATCGCCGCGGTTGTCGCCGCGCCGGAGTCCCTGGCCACGAATCCGGAAGGCGGTACCGCTCTGCGTGCCCGGCGGGATCCTCAAGACCACCTTGTTCCCGTCAATCGTCCTCACCTTGACCTTCGAGCCGAGGATCGCCTGCGCGACGTTAATGGGCACTTCGCACGCCAGGTCCAGCCCGTCGCGCGTGAAGAAGCGGTCCGGTTCGACCCGAAACTTGATGATGAGATCGCCGGCCGGGCCGCCGCCCGGACCGCGCTCGCCCTGGCCCGACAGGCGCACCCTCGAGCCGGTCTCGACTCCCTCGGGCACCTTGACGCTGAGCTTTCGTCGTGTATTCACCTGCCCGCGGCCCGAGCAGCTGGAGCACGGCGTTTCGGGGACGGCGCCGCGCCCCACGCACACGGGACAGGGTCGACTCACGGAGAACCCGCCCTGCCCGAATGTGACCTCGCCCTTTCCCTCGCACTCGGGGCAGCGCTGCAGGGACGTGCCGGGGGCCGCGCCGTTTCCGTCGCAAGTGGCGCACTCCTCGCTGATCGGCACGGTGACCGAGACTCTGCCGCCACGCGCGGCGGTGCGGAGCGGAATCGTGACCAGGTACTCGACGTTTCGGCCCCGCTGGGGTCCCTCTGTCTCCGTCCGGGTTTTCTTTCCGAAGTCGAAAATGGACGAGAAGATGCCGCCGATGCCGCCGAGGTCGGACAGATCCTCGAACTTGAACCCGCCTCCGCCCCCCGGGGCTCCACCCGCCGGGCCCGGGCTGAACGCGCCGAGGCCGCCGTACTTGCGCACCCGGTCGTACTTCTTGCGCTTGTCGGGATCGGACAGGACACCGTGCGCCTCGGACACCTCCTTGAACTTCTCGGTCGAGGCCGGGTCTCCCGCGTTCGCGTCGGGATGGTGTTTCTTGGCGAGCGAGCGGTAGGCCTTCCGGATATCGTCGGCGCCCGCGTTCTCGGCGACCCCGAGAATCCTGTAGTAGTCCTTCGCCTGCGTGGCCATCGGATCAGGTGGCTTCTTCGTCGTGGCGGAAGACCGTTACGCGTGCGGGACGCAACAGCCTGTCGCCCAGCCGGTAACCGACGAGCACGACGTGCGAAACGAGCTCGTCGAGCGCGGGGTCGTCGGTCGGCGTCATCATGAGTGCGTCGTGGAGGGTCGGATCGAAGCGCTCGTCCACCGGATTCACCTGTTCGACGCCGGCGTCCGCCAGCACCTTGGCGAACTTGCGGGCCACGAGACTGATCCCCTCGTGCAGCGCCTCGGTCGTCGTGCCGTCGCACGGCGTGTCTGCCACGCGCTGCAGGTCGTCCATCACCTCGAGCAGCTTACCCGCCAGCTCCGCTCGGGCTCTTTCTCCGGCTTCGCCGAGCTCCCGCCTCGTCCGGCGCCGAAAGTTCTCGAACTCTGCCGCCAGGCGGAGATGACGGTCTCGCAGCACCGCGAGTTCGCCTTCCGCGTCGGGCGCCTCGTCGGGCTCCGGCGCGGCGACTTCATCGACGTGCCCGGGCGTTTCCGGCGCTTCCGCAGTGTCTTCGGCCTCGAGACCCGACACGTCCGGAGCGGACTCTCCCCGCTCCTCGCTTATCTTCTCCCGTTCACCCATCGACTATCCTCGTAAGCCCTGTCTAACTGCCAGGTAGGGGTACACGTGAACCCAGCCAACGCATCGCCTCCACGGCGGCGGCTTCGCGAATCTCATTCCGGCTGTCTCCGAAGTTATGACACCGGGCCTCGCTCGAGGGACCATCGAGAGCAATCCACACGGTGCCGACGGGCTTTTCTGCGGTGCCGCCCGAGGGCCCGGCGATGCCGGTGACGGCGATGGACCAGGTGCTCCTGGCTACGCGCCGCGCCCCCGCCGCCATCTCCTCCGCCACGGCTCGCGAAACGGCACCGTACCGGCGGAGGGTTGCTTCCGATACCCCGAGGAGTGCTCGTTTGGCGGCGTCATCGTAGCTCGTCAGCCCGCCCCAGAACACCTCCGAAGCCCCCGGCACGGCAGTGAGGGCCGCACCGATCAGACCCCCCGTGCAGCTCTCGGCCAACGCCAGCGTATGGCCCCTCTCGCGCAAGCGCCCGATGAGTACCGCGGCCTCGTCGAGCAGCGCGTGACTCCCGCTACGAATTACGCCCCGCCATGACGCGCGAGAACGTGCCGACGTAGGTCACGGCCGAGGCCAGGGTGAGCAGCACCGCGGCGGTGAGGAGGGTCGTGGTGAACCAGCCGTGGAGCGCGGAGAACCAGCGCCAGGCCGATCCGGATGGTGCTGCGAACCCGGGGGTCAGAAAGGCCACCCAGAGAATCGCCGAGCCGATGAAGATGTTCTGGGCGAGGGTCTTCCTCTTCCCGAGGCTCCGAGCCGCCACGATGCGGCCGCGCCGCGCTAGGAGGAATCGCAGAAGCGTGATCAGCAGTTCGCGGCCCAGGAGGACCACGACAGCCCAGAGCGGAACCACGCCGAGCAGCGGCAGAGACCCCGTGTCCGACTGGCCGAGGTTGATGCTGTAGACGGGAATCAACGCCGCGACGAGCAGCAGTTTGTCCGCCAGGGGATCGACGATTTTGCCGAACGAAGTCACCTGTCCGCGGGACCGGGCCACGTGCCCATCCCACAAATCGGAGAGCGCGGCGCAGACGAACAGGACGAACGCGAGGAGTCGGGACAGCGGGCTCGGCTGCAGGAGCAGAACGGTCACGATCGGCGCCGCCAGGATTCGTCCCGTGGTGATCGCGTTCGGGAGGTTCAGTGTGGTTCCCCGCTCTCAAGTACGCCGTCACCCACCAGCACGGCTTCGAGACCGCTGAGGACGGCCGAAGCTCTCTTGCGAAGCAGCGGACGCTCCTCCCAGGCCAGATAGTCTCGAAGCAGAGGAAGGTCGTCCACCGATGGATGCGACTTCAGATAACCGAGCGCAGCCAGCCGCCGGAGAGGGTGCGGACTGAACAGTTCGCGGCGGTGTCGACGCATCTGGTCGCGCGCAAGATAGATGCCCAGTCCGACCGCGGCAGCGGCGCCCAGCAGGGCGGCCGCGGCGATCTTCCAACCCGTCGCTGCGCCGCGATCGGGGTCTCTGTATTCGATCCGCGTGGTCATGGCATCTCCCGCCGGCCGGCGAACGCCTCGGCGATGGTCACGCCGTCGGCGTATTCGAGGTCTCCCCCCACGGGCAGCCCGCGGGCGAGACGCGTAATCGATACATCGGCGGATGACGTCAGCAGACGCTGTAGATACGTCGCGGTGGCCTCCCCCTCGACGCTCGCGTTCGTGGCGATGATCACCTCCCGCACCGGGTCGCCGAGGCGCCGAAGCAGGCCCCGGATGTTGAGGTCTTCGGGCCCCACCCCGTCCAGCGGAGACAGTCGCCCGCCAAGTACATGATACAACCCCCCGAAGTTCCCCGAGTTCTCGATCGCCGGGATGTCCGAGGCCTCCTCGACCACGCACAACTGGGCCGGGTCCCGTCGCGAACTGCGACAGAATTCGCATGGATCCACATCGCTGAGATTCCCGCACGCCCCGCAGACCCGCACTTCCGACGCCACCCGATCGATGGCTCGGGCCAGCCGCCGCGCGTCGTCCTTCGAACTCTTGAGCAGATGATAGGTGAGCCGCCGCGCGGTCTTGCGGCCGATTCCCGGCAGCCGGCCCAGCTCGCCGACGAGGGTCTCGATCGCGTTCACGAGCGACCGAACAGGTTGCCGAGACCCGGCATCGGCAGCCCTCCGGCGGCCTGGCGCATCTCGCTCTCCATCCGCTCGCGGGCTCGGCGCTGCACCTCGGAGGCGGCGGCAACGATGAGGTCCTCCAGCATCTCCACTTCTGCCGGGTCGACCACGGCGGGGTCGATGGAGACGGCCTTGATGTTGCCCTGGCCGTCCGCCGTGACCTCGACCATTCCGCCGCCCGAGGCCGCGATCATCGTCTGGCGCTCGAGCTTCTCCTGCATCTCGGTCATCCGAGCCTGCATCTGCTGGCTCAGTTGCATCAACTGCTGGAGGTTCACGCCTTCCACGGCCATTACTCCTTCAGGATGAGGCCAAGCTCGTCGACGGCTTCCCTCAGTTGTGGATTCCCGTCCATGAGCCGCTCGACGCGGGTCCGGGCCGCCTCTCCGGCGGTCATCCGTCCGCCCCGGTTGTCGACGATCTCTACGTCGAGACGTTCACGGCCGAGACGGCTCGCCAGGTTCGCCCGGAGCGGATCGGATCGCGGCCGGTCCTTCAACAGTTTCTCCAGATCGGGGCGCAACCCGGCCGACACACGGAGCGTGAGGCGATCTTCGACCAGCCCCTGCACCTCGGCGCCCCGCAGGGCGACCACGGCGACGCCTCCCAGGCCTCGCGTCTCGGCAACGGCCGCGGCCCACGCGTCGCGAACTCGAGCGGAGCCGTCCGCGCCGGTCGACGGTGTCTCTTCCGCAGCCGGTTCAGGTCTCCGGGGCGGGTCGTCGGTGACCGGAGGCGCGGATGGCCGGCCAGGGGCTGGAGACGGAGCGGCGGGGGCGGAGTCGCCTGTGCCGCGAGGTTTGCGCGGCGCTTTCGTGCGCGCCGGAGGCGTGTCGACGGACTCTCCCCCCAGCGCGGCCAGGAGTTCCTCGAGTGCGACCGTCGACTCCATGCGTACGAGCCGCAGGAGCAGCACCTCGAGCTGAATTCGCGGCTGAGAGGACCGGTGCAGGGTGCCGGAAGCCTCGAACTCGCCGACCGCGGCCAGCATCCTCAGGAGGTCCGCCGGGACCATCGCCTCGCCGGCCTGGAGAAAACGCTCCCGCGACTCGGGGAGGAGTTCTGCGGAATCGGCCTCCGGGTCGAGACGCAGGACGAGCAGGGTCCGCAGCGCCTCCCCGAGTCCACGCAGGAACTCCGCCGGGTCGTATCCGTCGTCGAGGAGGGTTTGGACGAAAGCAAACACTCGCGCCCGATCGCGGCCCGCCGCGATCTCGAAGAACTCCAGATAGCGGTCCTCATCCACGAGCCCCAGCATGAGCCGCACATCCGCCAGTTCGACCGTGTCGCCCCTGAACGAGAGCACCTGGTCCAATGAGGAAAGGGCATCGCGGACTCCGCCCTCGGCGCGGCGCGCGATGGCCCGGAGCGCTCCGGGCTCGGCCGGAATGTCCTCGCGCTCGAGGACCGTTTCGAGCCGGCTCGTGATGTCCCCGACGGAGACCCGCCGGAAATCGAACCTCTGGCAACGCGACATGACGGGGGCCGCCCCGCGCTCGATCTTCTGAGGCTCCGTGGTGGCGAAGGCGAAGATCACCCGTGGCGGTGGCTCCTCGAGGATCTTGAGCAGTGCGTTCCACGCGTCGCGGGTCAACATGTGGGCTTCGTCGAGGATATAGACCTTGTAGCGCTCCTCGCTCGTGGGCGCGTACCCCGCCCGACGCCTCAGGTCGCGCGCGTCCTCGACGCCGCGATGGCTGGCGGCATCGATCTCCACGACATCGAGCGAGGCGCCCCCGGACCAGATCCGCTCACACGACTGGCACACGCCGCACGGTTCGCCCGCCGCCTGCTCCGGGCAGTTGAGCGCCATGGCAAGGACACGAGCGGTCGTCGTCTTGCCGACCCCGCGGGGGCCGCAGAAGAGGTAGGCGTGCCCCACCCGGCCGGACTCGATCGCCGCCCGGAGCGTGGGTCCGACGTGGTCCTGCCCGATCAGCTCCGAGAAGCTGCGGGGCCGGTAGGTTCTCGCAAGCGCGGTACGGTACACGGGCTCGTGCGTGGTCTGGACCGGCGGGGTCGCGGCCCCGGCCGGTGACGAATTCTCTCGGTCTGACGCCGCGTGAACGACCCCAGGCGTGCCGTGGCGACCGTCACACGCTTACCGCTGCTACCTTCACGGTCCTGACGGGATTCACGCGCTCCGGCCCCACGGGCCTGGGGCACCGGTATCTTAGCGGCCCGTTGGGGCGGCGGCCAGAAAACTCCGTCAGAAAAGGTCGTCGCCGTAGAAGGCTTCGGGGATATGCTCGATCCGGTGGCTCCTGCCGGGGTCGAACTCGACCGCAACGAGGTCGAACCGGAATTCCGTCCCAACGCCGGGATGCTGCCGGATCCACGCACCGGCCGCGCCGCGAATCCTTCTGCGCTGCGCGCGCGACAGCGCCTCGGAAGGCGACTGCACACCCGACCGCCGCGTCTTCACCTCTACGAACGCCACTGTGTCGCCGGTGCGGGCGACGAGGTCGATCTCCAGTCGGCCGACGCGCCAGTTGCGATCGAGGATCTCGTATCCCTCCGCCGCGAGGTGCCTGGCCGCCAGGCGCTCGCCGAGGTTGCCCGTGGCTCTGGCTGGGACGCGGCGTCCGGTCCGCTCAGCCGTGAGCCGGAACCGCGGCGCGGGCGATTCTGCGACCGATGGCGTCGGCGATCGCATTGAGCTCGATCATCAACCCGTCGAATTGCTCCAGTGTGAGGGACTGCTGGCCGTCCGAGGCCGCCGAGGCCGGATCGGGATGCACCTCGAGGATGAGCGCGTCCGCGCCAGCCGCCACCGCGGCCCGTGCCATGGGCCCCACCTTCGACCGGGCACCGGTACCGTGGCTGGGGTCGGCGACGATCGGCAGGTGCGAAAGCTCCTGGATGGTGACGATCGCGGTAAGGTCAAAGAGATTGCGCGCGTGCGTGTCGAAATTCCGCACGCCGCGCTCACACAGCATCACGCGCGGTTCGCCTTCGGCCACGATGTATTCCGCCGCCAGCAGAAGTTCCTTGATTGTCGCCGCCATTCCCCGCTTCAGCAGCACCGGCTTGCCCGCCCGGCCCGCCGCGCGGAGGAGCGAGTAGTTCTGCATGTTGCGGGCGCCGATCTGGATGATGTCGGCATATTCGCTGACCAGGCCCATGCTGTCGGTGTCGAGCGCCTCGGTGACGATCGCGAGCCCGGTCTCTTCGCGCGCACGGGCGAGCAGTTGGAGTCCCTCTTCCCCCAACCCCTGGAAGGAGTACGGTGAGGTACGCGGTTTGAACGCGCCCCCGCGCAGGACCGTCGCTCCGGCGGCTGCGACCCTGCGGGCGGCCTCGAGGATCTGTGCGCGAGATTCCACGGCGCACGGGCCGGCCATGATGACGACATCATCGCCGCCGATCCGGACCCCGTTTTCCAGTTCGATGATGGTGTCCTCGGGGCACCACTCCCGGCTGACCTGCTTGTACGGCTGGGAGACGTGGATCACGCGCAGGACTCCCTCGATCCCCACGAGGCGACTCTCCTGGACGCGTCCGTCGTTGCCGACCAGCCCGACGGTCGTGCGCTGGGAGCCCGGCATGGGCCGCGCCCGGTATCCCATGTTCTCTATCGCGCGGACCACGTCCTCGATCTGTCCGGACGTGGCACCGTGCTTCATAACCACCAGCATGGTTCCCCCTGTGAGTGATTCTGTGACGGAGCAGGATAGTCTGGTGGGCTCACCTGTTCGTCAACGTGACCCGGAGCCCCTCCCTCGCCAGACACGTCTCTCCCGTGTAGCCGGCCTCGGCCACGAGTCGGACGACATCACGACTCAGCCGGAAGTGCGGGTACACGTGCGTGACGATGAGGAGCCCTGGTCGCGCGGCCGACGCCACGGCGGCGACACGGGCGGGAGACAGGTGGTTGTCGGACGCCTGCGCGTCGTCGAGCGAGCATTCGCACACGAGCGCGGTCACGCCGTTCATGAACGGCCCCAATGCTCTGGAAGGGCCCGTGTCGCCGCTGTAGCCGAAACTGGACGTCGTTCCGTCGAGCCGCCATGCGACGCTCTCGTCCGTGTGCGGGGTCTTGTGGGCTTCGAGCCGGGGACCGGCGGGCAGAGCGCGGGGTTTTCCGGGCGTCAGTTCCTCGATGCGCAGGGGGAAGCCGGGGTCCAGGACGAACTCGCCGTACGCGTGCGCCAGCTTCTCGAGGAAATGCGCCGTGCCGGTGGGACCCCAGACCGTGAGTGGACGCTCCCGGGGCGTTTCCAGCCCATGCCGGAAGGCGAAGAAGAGTCCGGGCAAGGCGCCGACGTGGTCCGCGTGGAAGTGGCTGATGACGAGGTCGGTGAGGCCTCCCCACGGCAGCCCCAGTCTCGCGAGCGTCTGGACGGCGCCGGGCCCGCAGTCGAACAGGACGCGTGCGTCCTCCGCGGATACCCAGTAGCAGGAGGCCGCCCGGTCGCCCTCGGGCACGACCGTGCCGCAGCCGACGACGGTCAGTTCGTCAGCCGGGGACTTCGCGGTGCTCAAGCCGGCTGCGTGGCCGGGTCCAGCTCTACCCCGACGATCGAGGAGACCCCGGCTTCCTGCATCGTCACGCCGTAGATCCAGTCGGCGTTGGCGATGGTGAGCGGGTTATGGGTGATGACGATGAACTGGGTTTCCTGCTTGAATTCCTCCAGCATGCGGACGAAGCGGAGGATATTGGTCTCGTCCAGCGGCGCATCGACCTCGTCCAGCAGGCAGAAGGGACTCGGCTTCGCCAGATAGATCGCGAAGAGGAGTGCGAGCGCCGTCAGGGCGCGCTCGCCGCCCGACAGCAGGTGGATCCGCTGCGTCCGCTTGCCGCGGGGACTGGCCGAGATCTCGATCGGCGAATCGAGCGGGTCCTCGGGGTCTTCGAGCCAGACATCGCACTCGCCGCCCTCGAACAGTGCGTCGAAGGTCCGATGAAAATTGGACCGCACCTGCTCGAACGTCTCTGACAGCGCCGCGGCTGCCCGCCGGTTGATCCGCCGAATAGAGGCGCGCAGGTCGTCCCGGGCGCGATTGAGGTCGTCGCGCTGGCTGGTCAGAAACTCGAGACGCGTCTGCTCTTCCTCGTATTCCTGCTGGGCGAGCAGGTTGACCGGACCGATGCGCGCGATCGAACGCCGTGTCCGCTCCAGTTCCTCCTCCCACTCGTCGGGATCCGTGTCTTCGATGGGCTCGACACGGTCGCGAAGCTCCGCGAGCGGGGCGTCCCACTCCGCCTCCAGACGTCCTCGGACGGTGGACTGGGCCGCCTCGAGCTGGGTGATCTCCAGTTCGAGCCTGTGATGGGTCTCGACCCTCTCCCGCTCGAGTCGTCGCGCATCTCTCAGGTCCGCCTCGAGTCGTTCCAGCAGCTCCCGGCGCTCGGAGATGCGTTCCTCGATGGTCGCCAGATCCGTGTCGCGGCGGGCTCGGGTCTCGAGCCCGGTCCCGATGAAGGTCTCCGCCTCTTCCGAATGGCGTTCGCTTTCGGCGATGAGCGCACGGAGCCTTTCGTCTTCCCGGGTCAGCCCGCCGGACCGCTCCTCCACGTCCTCGACCGCCTCCGCGAGACGCTCCTCGATCTCCCGTCGATTCTCGACCTCCGCCTCCCGACGCGCCTGGGCGAGTTGGGCCTCGTGAAGCTCGGCTCTCGCCGCCTCGGCCTGGTCGCGGGCCGTCGCGGCCGCGTCCCCGGCGGTCGTGTAGGCGGACTCCAGTCCGGACACGCTCCGCTTCAGTTCTTCGGCGCGCGCTTCCCCGCTCTCGGAGAGACCGACTTCGTCCTCGCTGAACGCTTCGAGCTGTTCGATGCGGCCGGTGAGATCTGCGCGTTCCTGGTCAAGCCGCTCGAGGCGGGCTTCGGCGGACGCCCGGTCGGCTTCGGCCTCGCGCCGGGCCGCTTCCGCGTCCGAGACCGCTTTCTCGCGAGAACTGGCCCGAGCGCGTGCTTCCGCCGCTTCGGATTCGAGTTTCTTCAGGATTTCCCTCGACCGGGCGCGCGTCCGTTCCAGCCTTTCGACAGCCTCGCGGTGCTCTCGCAGTTCGGCCCGTCGGCTCAGCACACCCTCGCCTCCGGCTGCGCGCCCAAGGTACACGGCGCCCCAACGGTCCTGGCGCCGACCCTCGGAGTCGACCCACGGGTGCGGACGTCGGGTCAGCTCGCCGTCGGGAGGGACTTCCACGCCCGCGAGGAGCGCTCTCACCCAGACTGCGCCGGCGCCTTTCACCCGCACGTGGTTCAGGAGCGGCGCGTCCACGGCCTCGGCGGCCGGGAGCGGCCCCGGCTCGAGAGGCAGGACCACGACACCCTCTTCCCCGCCGCGACGTTCGAGCCACGTCTCTACGGCGCGGACCGCCGCCCAGTCTCTGACGACCACCCCGTGCAGATAGGGGCCGAGGTGGGACTCGACGGCCGGCGCCCACGGGCCGGGAGCCTCCATGAACTCCGACAACGTGCCGTGGAGACCGGGAATCGCGGATCGATCCTGCAGCAGCTCCGCGACGGCTTCGGGCAGCAGCGCGCTCGACCCTACCAGCGACGCGAGACTCGAGGCCCGCGCCCGTGCGGTGGCGAGCCGGCCTTCCAGGCTGGCCCCCTCTTCGCGGGCGCGCCGGAGCGCCTCGTTGGCCTGGGAAGCGGCGTCCATCGCCGCCTGAAGACGTGTGCGTTCGCGTCCAAGACGATCGTTCAGTTCCGACTCGAGGTTCGCGGCCTTCGCCGCCTGCGCACGGAGTTCGCTCTCCTGCCCGGCCAGCGAATCGAGCGCGGGGCGTCGGCGTTCCAGTTCCTCGCTTCGGTCGCGGGCCCGCGCTTCGCTTACGCTGAGCTCGAGTTGCCAGCGCTCCGCCTCTCGCCGTGCGTCCTCAAGCTCCTCGCGGGCGGCGTCGCGCGCCGAGGCTGCAGCGCGCGCCGCCACTCCGAGGCCATCGGCCTCCGCCCGGAGTCGGGCCGCGATGCCGGCACCTTCGACCGCGAGCGATTGTCCCGTCTCCAGCGACGTTCGCGCCTCCGCTACGCGCACGGAGAGATGCGCTCGCCTCTGTTCGATGAGGCGGGCTTCGGCACCGAGCGCGGACAGGCGTTCGCGCGCGGTCGTGATCCGCTCGCGCGCCAGGAGACGCGTACGTTCCCGCGCCTCGACGGCCCGTCTTGCCTCCTCGACCTGGCGGGCCGCTTCGGCCCGCTCGCGCTCCATCTCGGCGTGCTCGATGCGGAGCCTCTCCGCCTCGGTCTCCGCCGTCCGCACATCGACGTGCCCCGAGGGCGTCGCGCGATCGAGGCGCGCCAGTTCGCCCTGGGCCTCCGCCAGTCGCCTTCCCGTCTCCTCCAGTTGTGCGTCGGCTACGGCCACCTCGAGTTGCAGAAGTCGGGCCCGGAGCTTCGAATGGCGTTCGGCCCGGCCCCGCTGCTGGCCGAGGGACCGCACCTTCGATCCGACCTCGATGAGCACGTCGTCGAGCCGCTGCAGGTCATTCTCCGCCTGTTCGAGCCTGCGCATCGCGATGCGACGCCGGTCCTTGTAGCGCCCGATTCCGGCCGCCTCCTCGAACAGCGACCGCCGCTCTTCGGCGCGATCCGAAAGGATGGCGTCCACCATGCGCCCTTCGATCAGCGCGTAGGCGTTCGCGCCCAGGCCGGTGTCGCGGCAGAGATCCAGGACATCCTTGAGCCGGCAGGCCGCGCCGTTCAGCGTGTACTCGCTCTCGCCTCCGCGATAAACGGTCCGGCCGATGGCGACTTCCGGGTAGGGCACGGGCAGCACCCCGTCCTCGTTGGCGATCTCGAGGAGGACCTCCGCGCGGTGGATGGGCTGGCGTGCCTCCGTCCCCCCGAAAATCGCCTCCTCCATCCTCGAGCCGCGGATCGCCGTCGGGCGCTGCTCCCCAAGCACCCAGCGCAGCGCGTCGGAGATATTCGATTTCCCGCAGCCGTTGGGGCCGACGATGGCCGTGATCCCATCGTGAAGTTCGATTCTCGTCCGGTCGGGGAACGACTTGAATCCACGCAGCGTCAGGGCTTTGATCTTCAAGTGCGCTCAGGGGGTTGAGGAAGCTTCGTCACCGCGTCTCGCGATCAGTGTCGCGGCTTCTCCGGCGGCCTCCAGTATCTCGGCCATGGGGACGGCGGCGTCCTCGTTTTCGTACGCGCCGCCGTATACACGAAAGATGGTCCTTCCGTCCAGCGATGTCTCGAGGCTGTAGGCCGCGACGCCGCGCGACGCCAGACCCGCAATGCGCGCCTCGACCTCGGTCCGATCAGTGAACAGACCCAGATCGTACGCCAGCCGAACGGGGCGAAGCTGCCACGCGTTCACCTCCTCCACTTCCCCCGCCAGCGCGAAGACGTCCAGGAGAGCGGCAGCCTCCGCTTCGCTCTCGGCCGCTCCCGCGAGAACGCGGTGGTAGAGGATGTCCCGCACCGAGGTCGGTGCGATGAAATACAGCGACCCGGCGGAGGCGGCGCGGAGGTCTTCCACTCGCCCTTCGGCGTCGCTCCGAGACGCGAAACTTCCGAGGAGCACGGAGAACGGCCGCTCGCGCGCGGCGTCGAATGCGAGGCTCAGCGCGTCCGGTTCGGTCTGGGCGGGGGCGGGATCCCCTGCCGCCTGGCCGGCGTCCGGCGCAGCCCCGGCCTCGTCCAGCTCCCCCGGCCCGCCTGCCACGGTCTCGGCGGCGATATCGGGCCTCATGTTCTCGAACGCCCGCCATCCGCCCACCGACAACCCGATCACGACCGTCGCCGCCAGCACGAGCCGCGTGGGCGAGTGGGCGCCGGAACCCTCTCCGGGTGTGGACTCGGGCGTCGTCGGCTGAGGCCCGGCCGGTTCGGCAGCCGCCGTCTCGGACGCCGCGGTCTCGAGGTCCGCTTCCGTGCCAAACGGGACAGAGCCGTAGGACTGTAATTCGTGGCCGTCCCCAACCGGGGTCTCGCCGAGGAAGACGCATCCGTCGACGAGCCGGCGCAGACCAGGCGAGAACCGCATCCGTTCCGTCACGACAAGGAACGCCGTTCCGTCCCGCTCCCGCACGCGTGACAGGAAAGTCTCCAGGGCATCGCCTTCGCGCAGCGCCGCCGCGGCCGCGGGATCCCGGCCGGCCGGGAGGTACACGTAGGGGGAGTCCTCACCCTGAACGGCCACTTCCGCCAGGCTCGCTCGACCGTCGAGGAAGGCCGCCATGCCGGCCGACTCCCCAGCGCCCGTCAGTTCGTCGAGTGGAGAGGGGCCGGGCTCCGTGTTCAGCAATAGCGTGTGCTCGCGGCGCCGGGCGATCGATGTCGCGATAGCGTCCACCACAGTCGCGCTTCTCTCCGCCTCCGATTTCTCGTGCAGGAGCGCCACGATACGGGCACTGTCGGGCAGGTCCCACGCGAAGGGCGCTGCCTCTCGATTGCCCTGTTTCCGGTCGTCCGATGGGGTGGCGTCGCCGCTCAACGCCGCAGCCCGGTCGCCCGGTCCCCTTCTTCTTCATGGATCCATGCATCGATGCCGCGCTCGCGTCGCAGCTCTCGTGCCACGGCCTCGGCATCCGGTCGGGACGTGTATGGGCCGACCAGCAGCCGATACCACGTGTCGTTGGCCTCGTCCACGCGCCGGAGCACATGCGTCGAATATCCCGAACCGTCCAGCAACTGTCGTATCCGTCCCAGGGTGGTCAATTCGCGGGAGGAGACCGCAACGGCATAGAAGCCGCCGGGCAGTCCGGGCAGTTCCGGCGCGGGCGACGCGGCGGGCGGGTCCTCGCCCGGCGGTGCATCCCCGATTGGAAGATCCGCCGGGGCGCGATCCGGAGGGGTCCCCATCGTCAGCAGCCCGATGCGATCGAACGCGAAGGGCACGCTGTCCGCGATCGCCTCAAGGGCCTCATCCGTGTCTCCCATCGTATCGTCCGCGGCCACGGCGAGCGCGGCAACCGGGCGTCGGCGTCCCCACCTGAAGGGGAGCCACCAGGCGTCGACGGGACCATCCACGATCTCCAGCTCGCCGGTCGCTTCGGAGACGAGCCCCAGCTCGGCGCCGGTCGACACGAGAACCCCCGTCCCGGGTAGCGCGAGGGGGAGATCGGCCCGCCACTCTCCGGGCACGGGCTCCGGGTCGGTCCGGCCCGCAGTCACCGACCATGCGACCGAGCCATCGAACGCGACGAGCCTGTCTCCCGTGATGCCGGGCCGCAGCGCCTCGAACGGAGCTTCGACTCTCGATGACCCGGCTTCTTGCCATGCGTATCGATCGATCGTCGCAAACCGGGGACGGTCGGTCGAGGCCGCGAACACGCGGTGCTGGGAGGGCGAGGTGGCCAGCGCGACCGCGGGGCCGTCGAGCTCCATTCCGTCCCCCGCTTCGAGGTCGGGAATCGACCACGCCGTCAAGCGGCGGTCTTCCTCCGACGCCACCACGACCTGCCGCCCCCACCCTGTGAGTACGACCGGCCCCCGCGTGTCCACGGCCCGGGTCGCGGCGGGGGCGGCGTCGCCCGACTCCCACACCGCGAGCTCGGGTCCGCCCGAGCCTTCGACGAGCGCGACCACCCGACCGCTCGCGGCGGGCGCCGCCCAAAGCACCTCGCCATCAGCGGTGATCTCCGACGCACTCGTGGCCGTAAGCGCCAGGATCCGGTTGTTCGCCACGAAAGCGCCGCCCGTGGCCGAGGCGATCCACCGCGCGCCCCGGGGCGCGTCCGGGAGCCGCTTCACCGCCTCGACCGGCGAGGTGGTGTAGAGCTGGAGCCGTTCCCCACGCCGGAGTACGGCTGCGGACCCCAGTGAGTAGGCCGACGTAACAGGGCCGAGATTCAAACGCCCGGTCCACCGGACCGCTGACGGATTCCCGATCGCACGAAACTGGGCAGGACCACCCTGAGTCGGGATGACGAGAAGTCCGTACCGCGCGAGCGATGAGCCGGATACCAGGGCTGGTCCGTCGAGGGGGTCGGGCTGATCGTCCGGAGGACTGCCGCACGCCGCCGCCGCCCAGAGAGTAGAGAGGATAGCCAACAGCGCCGCCGGATTACCCGCCCCGCGAGCGACGAAGCGAGAGGAACAGACTCCCAATGAACTCGTCACATCAGCCACATCCACCGGCCCACCCTCAGAGGTACGATTGTAAAGCTAGCGGAACCGTCAAAAGAGCCGCAAGAAATCGGAGCGGCCCCGGCCTCGGTTCATTCCAGCTGGAACAGGGGGGCATCGCCCCACAGGCGCTCGAGTTGGTAGAATTCCCGCACCTCGCCGAGGAACACGTGCACGATGAGCCCGACATAGTCCATCAGTACCCATCGTCCCGCGGTCAGCCCTTCCACTCCGACGGGACGGAAGCCGTCCTCGCGCGTCCGATCGAGGATATTCTCACTGATCGCCCTCGCGTGCGTGTCCGAGTCGCCCGTCGCGATCACGAAGAAGTCGGTCACATCCGACAGCCCGCGCAGATCGAGGATCGTCGGAACGCGCGCGTTTCTCTCGAGCGCCGCCTGCGTTACGCTGCGGAGTTCGGGAGACGGATCCCCCCGCTCCGCGAGCCGACGCCACACTTCCTCCAGAGGGAGTGGACCCATGACGGGCGGCCGCAGGCCGCTATTCCTCCGCGATGACCCACACCTTGAGCGCGGGTTCCACGTCTGGGTGGATGCGGAGCGGGATGTCGTAGACCCCGAGATCCTTGATCGGGTCGTCCATCCGGATCACCCGGCGGTCCAGTGAGACGCCTTCCTTTTCCAGTTCCTCGGCGATGTCGGCCGACGTGACCGAGCCGAAGAGCCGGCCACCCTCGCCCGCCCGCCGAACGAAAGTGATGGATCTCCCTTCGAGCTCGCTTGCGAGCTGCGTGGCCGCCTCGCGTTCTCGCGCGGCCGACTGCTCGATCTGTCGCCGCTCTTCCTCGAACCGCCGCCGGTTGCCCTCGTTCGCGGCCAGCGCAATCCCCTGCGGAATCAGGTAGTTGCGCGCATAGCCCGGCCGCACGCTCACCATTTCGCCCGCGAGACCGAGGTCGGCGACGTCCTTTCTCAGAATGACTTCCACCATCGATGCCTCCATTGGAGCCCGCCGGCTGTCCGGGGGCTCACTCTCCGTTTGTTTCCACCCCCAGGCGCGATCGGAGGTCCAGCCACGTATCGCTGACGCCGACCACGAGGGCCGCCCCGATGGTCACCGGATACAGCAGCAGCGCCGCGAGAGCCCAGACTGCGATGACCCAGCCGGAGCTTATCACCGAAGTCCCCAGCCACACGAGGACCGCGGCGCCTCGCAATACGTAGAGGCCACCCATGATCGTGACCAGGTTGGCTCCCGTGCGCGGAGCCCACCCTCCCGCTGGGAGGACCAGTAGCGCCAACCCCAGGACCAGGATCCAGGCCAGGTGCTCACTGAACCGAAACTGGCGCAACGGCGGCAGCGGCGCCTCCTCTCCCCGGATCCGACCGAGGACATACACGGCGATGGCCAGCGCCGCGACCGAAGCGAGCACGAGCATGGCGGGGTAGACCGCCTTCCACAGCTCCGCGACCCACCGCACGGCGTCCTCCACCACGCGTCCACCGAGTATCTCCAGATCCCACGTCGCCAGCGCCCGGTCGAACTGTCCCGAGACCTGCCAGTGGAGGTCCGCCAACAGTTCGGGCCGCAGGACCCCCAGCACCCCCACCGTACCCCCCGCGATCGCGACGGACGCGATGGATCGATTGAGAACGGGTCGGGACGGCGCCAGCGCCATGCTGACGGCGAAGCCGCCTGCGAGGAGGGCCGCCCAGCCCCGCTCGAGGTACCACAGCGGAGTCGGATCCTGAAACCCCATGGCCGCTCCGGCCAGGAGCAGCAGCGCCAGAACGACCGTACCCGGCCGCGGCGGCTCGAACGCCAGGATCGCGACGGAGGTGGGGATGGCCATGATGGCCATGAGCCCGAGGGGCGACGAAGTGAGCGGCGACAGCAGGATGATCAGCAGGACGAGCCCGACCGCCCGCCAGAGGCCGCGTCGACGCTCCGTCAGCGGCCGAATCCTCGCAGCCTAGTCGTAGTAGCCGCGGATATACGGCAGCAACGCAAGATATCTCGCCCGCTTGATGGCCGTCGCCATCTGTCGCTGGTGACGCGCACACGTCCCCGTAGCCCGTCGTGGCAAAATCTTGCCGCGATCCGAAATATAGCGATCCAGCATGCGGTCATCCTTATAGTCCACACGGGGGATCCTGCCCTCGCAGAACCGGCACGCCTTCCGAAAGGCCATCTACTCCTCCTTCGCGTCGGATCCGGACTCATCTTCGTCGGGCTCGGGGTCGACCTCCGCCTCGGCCGCCTCGCCCGCCTCGCCCGGTTCGGCATCCGGCGAATCCGTCTCGTCCGCTGTGTCTTCCTCGTCCGCCGTGTCCGTCTCCTCCGCCGTGTCCGTCTCCTCCGCCGTGTCCGCCACATCCTCCTCGACGTCAGCATCCGCCGAGGTCGGCTCTTCGGCCTCGGGCTCGGGTTCGGGCGGAGCCTCCTCCGCAGGAGCCTCCTCTGCGGGAGCCTCCTCTGCGGGAGCCTCCGGCGCTGCAGCAGCCTCGGGGGCCTCCTCCGGGGTCGGCAACGGACGCTCGGCGAGGACGATCAGGTAACGGAGCACCTCGTCCTCGAGCTTCAGCACCCGCTCGAGTTCGGTGAGGGGATCCGGACCCGAAGTGAACTGGGCGACGACGTAGTAGCCGTTCTTCTGCTTCCGGATCGGATAGGCGAACTGACGCTTGCCCCAGTGGACCGACGCCGTGATCTCGCCTGGGCCGTCGCCGGCGACGATGGCGTGGTAGCGCTCGAGCTTCGCCTCGATCTCCTCGGAGGTCAGGCTCGAACGGAAGATGTACACGATTTCGTAATCGCGCATCGAGCAGCTCCTCTGGTCTCGGTCGGCCCCGACCCGTGGTCGGAGCAGGAGTCTGATGTCATTGGTCGACCCGCCTCTGAAGGGGCGGGAAGATCGCAAAAGCTAGGTCATGTGGCCCCGGTGTCAAGTTTGTCGGCGGGGCCTTCGTCAACGGACCGCTAGAAGAGTCCGAAGGCACGCAGGACGCCGCTGACGGCGGTGAACGCCGACTCCGCGGCCCCCGGCACGGCTTCGGCCATCCCGTGCACGTCCACGAACCACGGCGCGAGGACGAGCGAAACGACGCTCATCAGCTTCACGACGATGTTCATCGATGGCCCGGAGGTGTCCTTGAAGGGGTCGCCGACGGTGTCGCCCACCACGGCCGCCTTGTGCGGCGGGGAACCCTTCCCTCCGTGCGCGCCTGTCTCGATGTATTTCTTGGCGTTGTCCCACGCGCCGCCCGAGTTGGCCATGAACAGCGCGAGCAGCACGCCGCTCACGGTCGCGCCCGCGAGTGCCCCGCCCAGGGCCTCGATCCCGAGGAAGCGGCCGACCGCGATCGGGACGATGATGGCGACCAGGCCCGGCACGATCATCTCGCGCAGCGCCGCCCGCGTGGAGATGTCCACGCAGCGCGCCGAATCGGGCTTCGCCGTGCCTTCCATGATCCCCGGGATCTCACGGAACTGGCGCCGCACCTCCGCCACCATGCCGGCCGCCGCACGTCCCACCGCCGTCATCGTGAGCGCGGCGATGAAGAACGGCGTCACGCCCCCGACGAAGAGCCCCATGACCACGAGCGGATCGATGAGGTTGATCCCGGTCTCGCGCAGCCCCACGGCGTTGGCGTAGGCGGAGAAGAGGGCCAGCGCGGTGAGCGCCGCGGAGCCGACGGCGAACCCCTTGCCGATCGCCGCCGTCGTGTTGCCGAGCGCGTCGAGCGAGTCGGTGACGGAACGGACATCCGGGCCCAGTTCCGCCATCTCGGAGATGCCGCCCGCGTTGTCCGCCACCGGGCCGTACGCGTCCACCGACATCGTCACGCCGACCGTGGCCAGCATGCCGACCGCGGCGATCCCGATCCCGTACAGGCCGGCGAAGTTGAAGGCGAGGAAGATCGCGGCGGAGATCAGCAGCATCGGAATCGCGGTGGATTCCAGGCCTACCGCGAGACCGGTGATGATGTTCGTGGCGGACCCCGTCTCGGACGCTTCGGCGATCTTCCGGATGGGCTTCCCGGCGGTGTAGTACTCGGTCACGAGACCGATCGCGATCCCCACCAGAGATCCGAACAGCATGGCCCAGAACGGGCCGGCATTCGGATGGACCAATACCCACTTGCCCTGCGCCACGGCGTCGAACAGTTGGAGGTTGACGGTGATCGCGTAGGCCACGACCCAGAAGATCACCGCCCCGATGACCGGCGCCCAGCGAAGAGCCGCGGCGGGGTTCATCCGCTCGAGTGCGCGGATCGCGAATATCCCGAAGAGGCTGGCGAGGAAGCCCGCCATGATGTAGAGGATCGGGAGCGCTACGGCCGCCAGCCGCGACCCGTCCAGAATCATCGAACTCGTCACGCCGATGACGATGGTCGCGATCACCGAGCCCACGTACGACTCGAATATGTCCGCGCCCATGCCCGCGACATCGCCCACGTTGTCGCCCACGTTGTCGGCGATCGTGGCGGGATTGCGGGGATCGTCCTCCGGAATGCCGGCTTCGACCTTGCCGACCAGATCCGCGCCGACATCCGCCGCCTTCGTGTAGATCCCGCCTCCGACGCGAGCGAAGAGCGCGATCGACGAGGCGCCCATCGCGAACCCCGAGATAATCTCGCCGAAGGGCCGGAAACCGATTGTCTGCGGATCGTAGATGGTGATGACCGCACCGATCCCGAGCAGGCCGAGCGCCGCCACGGCCGTCCCCATGACCGCGCCGCCCGAGAAGGCGACCCGGAGCGCCTTGGCCTGGCCGTCCGACCGTGCCGCCTCCGCGGTCCGCACGTTGGCTGCGGTCGCGGCCCGCATCCCGAAGAAGCCGGCCAGGATCGAGCACGCCGCGCCCAGGCCGTAGGCGAGGGCAGTCCGGGGGCCGACCAGCCAGAACAGCAGGGCCGCAACGATCACGATGAACGGCAGCAGTACGGTGTACTCACGTCTCAGGAACGCCATCGCGCCGGCGTGAATCGCCTCGGCCAGCTCGGCCATCCTTTCGTTCCCGATGGGCTGGTTCTTCACGTACATGAACAGAGCGAACGAGAAGAAGAGCCCGATCACACCGAGCCAGATCGCGAATTCGATGGTTCCGACCACGTTTGTCAGCTCCCTTGGTTAGCGATTGTTGAAGCGGTTCATCGCCGCTTCCATGCCATTCTCCAGCCAGTATTCGACCGCCTCCACCGCGTGGGGGAAGGCGCCCAGCGCTGCTTCCTCGTCTGCCCGTGGCATCCGGGACAGCACCCAGGCCGCCAGATCGATCCGGTCGTCCGGGGGACGCCCGACGCCCAGCCGCAGCCGACTGTACGCGTCCGAGTCGAGCTTCGCGGAGATCGACGCCAGTCCGTTGTGGCCGCCGGGCGATCCGCGCCGCCGCAGGCGGAGGCGCCCGGGCGGCAGCGCGACATCATCGACGAGCACGAGCATGTCGACCGCCGGATCGAACCGCCGCGCGGCGAGGAGCGCCGTCAGCGCTTCGCCGCTCCGGTTCATGTACGTCAACGGCTTGTGGATCTCGACGCCCGGACGCCTGGACCCCTCGGCCCGGGCGGTGGGACCCTCCGCGCGAAACGGTCCGCCGCACCACCGGCGAACCAGCCGGTCGGCGAGCCACCAACCGATATTGTGCCGCGTGTCACGGTACTTCGCGCCAGGGTTACCCAGCGCCAGAACCAGTCGCACGCCGGCGCTCCCGGGGTTGCGGTCAGCCCTGCGCTTCCTCGCCGCCCGACCCCTCGGCCTCCCCGGCGGCCCCTTCGACGGTCTCGTCCTCTCCGGGCTCGCCCTCCTCCTCCTCCGCCGCCTCCTCCTCTTCCTCAATCGCCGGTGGGACGACCGTGCAGATGGTCAGACTCTCATCGTCCAGAATCGTGACCCCCGCGGCGTCCACGTCCGAGACGTGGATCGCCCCGCCGATATCGAGCTCCGAGATGTCCACGTCGAACGCGTCCGGAATCTCGTTCGGCAGACACTCGACCTCCACTTCGTGCCGCATCTGCTGCAGAATCCCGCCCATCTCCACGCCAACCGGGGTCTCCACCAGATGGACCGGGACCTGAACTCGAATCGCAACGTCCGCGCGGATCTCGAAGAAATCCACATGCAGCATCTGGGGTCGGTACGGATGCCGCTGGATCTCGCGGATCAGCACGGGGCGGGGGTTCCCGCCGTCGACCTCGAGGTCGATCACGGTCGTGGCCGCCTTGATCCGGCTCAGGAGGCGTGAGAGTTCATGCTCGTCCAGCGCCAGCGACTCTGCTTCTTCGCGGCGCCCGTACACCACGGCGGGCAGTTGTCCACCCCGGCGGAGCTGTCTCGCTGCGCCCTTCCCCGACACCGTCCGGGTCTGCGCACTCAGCCTTGCAGATTCCTTCATCATCTCTCTCTCGATTCGTTCACTTGAACAGCATGCTCACGGAACTGTTCGTGTGTGTACTCTCGATGGCCTGGGCCAGCAGGCTCGCCACCGAGAGAACCGTCAGGTTGGGGAGCGCATCCTCAACCGCAGGGTCGATCGGCACGGTGTCCGTCACCGTGATCTCCTTGACGTCGGCCTTCGCGAGGCGTTCCGCCGCCGGTCCCGAGAACAGGGGGTGCGTGGCCAGGACGTAGATGTCCAGCGCACCGCGCTCCTTGAGGACCTCGATGGCCGACGTCATGGTGCCCGCCGTGTCGATCATGTCGTCGGGGACAATGCAGTGTTTCCCCTCGACGTCACCGACGATGTTCGAGACCTCGGCCTCGTTGGGCGCCGGACGCCGCTTGTCGATGATCGCGATCTCACCACCGAGCCGGCGGGCATAGCCTCTCGCCATCTTCGCGGCGCTCACATCCGTCGCCACCACGACCAGGTTCTTCAGCTTCTTCATCTCGTAGTAGCGTCGGAACACCGGAGCCGCGTACAGGTGGTCCACAGGGATGTCGAAGAAGCCCTGGATCTGGTGCTGGTGAAAGTCGATGGAGAGGACCCGGTCGGCGCCGGCGGCCGTCATCAGGTTGGCGAGCAGCTTCGCCGCAATGGACACGCGGGGCTGATCCTTGCGGTCGGAGCGCCCGTATCCGTAGTAGGGCACGACCGCCGTGACTCGCGTCGCGGAGGCCCGCTTCGCGGCGTCGATCAGGATCAGGAGTTCGAGCACGCTCTCGGCGGGCGGATTCGTGGGTTGGATCAGGAATACATCTCGCCCGCGCACGTTCTCGTTGATGCGGACGAAGATCTCCCCATCGGCAAACCGCTTGATGGTGACGTCACACAGCGGCTCGTCGAGTACGTCCGCGATCCCCTGCGCCAAGGCGGGATTCGCCGTGCCCGAGAGCAGCATGATCGGACTCGTGTGAAACGAGAAGTCCGTGGTGTCCATGCGTGTCGACTGCTTCGCTGATCTGGTTCCGGCACGTTCGCGTCCGCTGCGGACGCAGAGATCCTGCCGGAAAGAGAAGAATGTGTGGGTCCCGAACCCGTGTGCCGCGGGCGCCCCGCCCCCGAGCGACAGCGGCCCAGACTACGGATACAACCGCACTCCTGTCAACGAGGACGGGAGGTCCCGTGCCGGTCCGCGGCGGTTCGGCTACTCCTCGGCCGCCGGGGCATCACCACGAGTTGAGTCCGCCGGGTCGGCAGGGATCGTGTAGACGACCCGCGTCGGGTAGGCGAACTCGACCCCGTGCCGGTCGAACCGTTCGTGGATCGCGAGCAGGACCGCCTGCTTCGTGTCCATGAACCGGTCGTACTGAGGCACGGTCATGTAGAAGATGGTATCGAACTCGATGGCGGACTCCCCGAAACCCGAGAGATGGCAGCGATCGAAGCGGGAGTCCTCCTGCGCCTCGACGATCTCCTCGATCCAGCCCGGGATCTGCGCGAGCACCTCGCGCGGCGTGTCGTAGGTGACGCCGACCTGCAGCGACGCGCGCCGGTCCGCCATGCGTCCGAGGTTGCGGATTCGGGTGTTGATCACATCGCTGTTTCCGAGGATGAGTTGCTCGCCCCCGAGACTTCGCAGGCGCGTCGTCTTGAGGCCGATGCGCTCCACCGAACCCTGGTACTCTCCAATGACGAGGAAGTCGCCGATCACAAACGGTTTGTCGAGGATGATGGAGAGGGATGCCAGCAGGTCGCTGAGGACATTCTGGGCGGCGAGGGCGACGGCGATGCCGCCGATGCCGAGACCGGCGAGCAGGGCCGCGACCTCGACTCCGAGGTTGTCGAGGATGAGGAGGAGGACGACGGACCACACCGCGAGCCGCCCCACGAACGAGAGCGCACTCACCATGGTCACGGCTTCCGCGTCCTCGCCCGCCATGAGGTCCACGAAGCGCGTAACCCAGAAGGCGATGGCTGCGCTGGCCCAGATGCCGCCCTGGACGACGACGGCGATGGCCGCGGCGCGGCGAATCACGAGCGACACCGTGGGGTCGAGTTGGAGCGCGAGGGAGGCGGCGAAGAGCGCGACGAAGAGGATGAGGCCGAACTTCGTCTCGCCGAGGATGTCGGCGACGAGATCGTCGACCGAGGTCTGCGTGTTGCGGGCGAAGCGGGCGAAGGCCCGTAGCGCGTAGCGTTCGATCAGCCACAGCGACAGCGTAGTCGCTGCGTAGATGCCGGCGGCGATCAGCCACGCCGAGAGCGCGTTTCCGTAGATGGTCTGGTCCAGGCCCATGCGCCAGGCTCCCGGGAGTCAGAAGAGGTGAGGTCGACGGCTGGGAGCATACACGGTCGGGCGCGGCGCCGCATCGCCCGGGCTCCGGGGCCAACCGGCCGGCAGCGGTGGGCCGCAGGGCCGGTCAGCCGAGCTGGCTCAGCATCTCCGAGGCGTCGGTCGTCGGACGCTGGCAGGCGAAGTCGGAACAAACGTACGCGGTCGCCTTTCCCGCCGTCAGGTCGTAGCCCCCCGTAAAGGGCGCAATCTCCTCGAGGCGGGCCGCCACGCGCTCGTCGCCCGCGGGCTTGAAGAGAACCGCCGTGCGGGGCGCGTAGCGATCGGCGAGCGCGGCCAGCAGCCGCTGTGTATCGGCCGAGTCCGGGTCCCCTGTGACGACGACCTCGTGGGCCGGCCCGAGTGCGAGGTCGAGCGCGACGAGCGACATCGTGTGCGCGGAGGGGGCGTTGCCGACCGGGCCCGAGAGCGCGTGGCGCAGCGCCTCCGCCCGGTCGAGAAGCCGCGGGTCGCCCGTGAGCCGACCCAGACGGAGCAGCACGTACCATGTGGCCGCGTTGGCCGAGGGTGTGGCCCCGTCGTACAGCTCCTTCTGCCGCACGGGCACGTCGCGCTGCTCCGCGTCGACGTTGAACACACCGTCGCCGTCGGGATCCCAGAACCGCTCGACCAAGTCGTCCAGCAGACGGCGAGCCGCGTGGAGCCAGCCGGGATCCCGGGTAGCCCCGTAGAGTTCGATCAGCCCCCAGATCAGGCAGGCATGGTCCGCCGCGCCGGCCGTGAGGGCTGAATCCCCGTCCCGATGGCGATGGAGCAGGCGCCCGCGGGTGTCGCGAAGCCGCTCCAGGATGAAGTCGGCCGCCCGCGCCGCCGCCGCGATCAGCGGCTCGTCGCCGAACACGGCTCCGCTCCGGGCCAGGGCGGCAATCATGAGCCCGTTCCAGTCCGTGAGGATCTTGTCGTCCAGGAGCGGCCGCACCCGCCCCGACCGCCGCTCGAACAGCGCTCGGCGGATCTCCTCCAGGCGGTCGTCGATCCGCCGCGGGTCCGCGCCGACCGCCGCCGCAATGTCCGCGGACGTCTCCCTGAGGTGGAGGATGTTCTCACCGGTGCGGAGTCCCGACGCTTCGTCAGCGAAGTTTCCCCGCCCCTCGACCTGGAACGCGCGCCTTGCGAGCCGGGCGGCCTCCTCGTCGAGCGCACTCGTGAGCGCCTCATCGAGTTCGTCGCGGGTCCAGACGTAGAACGCCCCCTCCCGTCCCTCGCTGTCGGCGTCTTCCGCCGAGTAGAACGCCCCGCCGGGGTCGGTCAGGTCACGCGCCACGTAGTCGAAGATCTCCCGGGCCACGGTCCGGTGAGCGTCGTCGCCGGTCAGTTGCCATAGTTCCGTGTACGCCATGGCGAGGAGCGCCTGGTCGTACAGCATCTTCTCGAAGTGTGGAACCAGCCAGCGGGCGTCGGTCGCGTAGCGATGGAACCCGTACCCGACATGGTCGAAGATGCCTCCCCGCCGCATCGAGACGAGCGTCTTCTCGACCATTTCCACGCCCCGGGGATCGCCGGTGCGATCGCTCCACCGAAGGAGGAAGAGGAGCTGGTGCGGCGCCGGAAACTTCGGAGCCCGCCCAAACCCGCCCTGGTGCGGGTCGAACCGCGCCATCAGTTCGTTGAAGCCCCGGCGCAGCGTCTCTTCGTCCAGTGCGCCTTCGGCCGAGCCCATGCCCCGCGTCTCGACCTCGCGCACCGCCTGAAGCGCCGAGACGCCGGCCGCTTCGACATCGGCACGCCGCTCCTTCCAGATCGCCGCCAGTCGCGGAAGCAGATCGAGCATCCCGGAACGGCCCGGCACGCTCTCGCGGGGGAAATACGTGCCCGCGAAGAAGGGCTGCTTGTCCGGCGTCATCACGATGGTCAGCGGCCAGCCGCCCTGTCCCGTCATCAACTGACACACCGTCATGTAGACGCCGTCGACATCGGGTCTCTCCTCGCGGTCCATCTTGATCGCGACGAAGTCCCGGTTGAGAAGCGCCGCCACGTCGGGGTCCTCGAACGACTCGCGCTCCATGACATGGCACCAGTGGCAGGTGGCGTAGCCGATGGAGAGGAAGATGGGGCGATCTTCGGCACGAGCGCGCTCGAACGCCTCGTCGCCCCAGGGATACCAGTCCACTGGATTGAAGGCGTGCTGGAGAAGATAGGGGCTCTTCTCGCTCGCCAACCGATTGGGGCGGGGGTCGGGGCGGGACATAAGTTGGCCCCCCAGGGGTCGAACCTGGATTACCGGCTCCAAAGGCCGGTGTCTTGCCATTAGACGAGGGGCCAGAAGCGCCGAAGATGGCCCGCCGCGGCCGGCCGAGTCAAACGCCGGGAGCGCGTCCCCCAGCCTCAGACGGGGAGTTGGACGTCTACGAGATTCGGGTCGCCGGCACTGCCGGAGTCGGTGAGTCGGTGTCGCGCGCGTGCGCGTGCCTCGGCGTCGCGAAAAACCGCGAACAGCGCTGAGCCCGACCCCGTCATCGCGGCCGCCGCCGGATCGCATGCCCGCAGCCGCTCGAGAATCGACGACAACTCGGGATGGTGCTCGAGGACGGGGGCCTGGAGATCGTTCCGAATCAGGCGCTCGAGCGACGCCCAGTCCGCCAGCCGCACGGGGCCCGGGAGAATCGACGCCGCCCCGGGGTCTGCATCCGTCCTTCCGAGCCAGCGGTAGGCTTCGGGCGTCAAAATGTGGATCGGGGAGAAGACGAGCAGCGCCGGCCGGGGCCGTGGGGGCCTGAGCGGCAGGAGCCGGCGGCCACGTTCCCACCCCAGAGCCATCGGCACGCCGATCAACGCGAAGGGGATGTCGCTTCCCAGTTCTCCGGCCAGTTCGACCAGTTCTCGCTCGTCGAGGCGGGGCCAGCGGTCGGCGAGCAGGCGCAGTGTCGCGCCCGCGTCCGTGCTTCCGCCGCCCAGGCCCCCGCCCATGGGGATCCGCTTGGTAAGGCGGATGCATACCGAGGGGCGAGTCCGTCTCCCGAACACCCGGTCGAAGAACAACTCCGCCGCCCGCCAACACAAGTTGTCGGGGCCGTCCGGTACGCCGCCCGCCAGCGGTCCGTCAACGGACAGACTCACTCCGGAGGACGTCACGCCCGGCTCGGCCACGGACAAGCTCACGGTGTCGGTCAGGCTGGTCCGGGCCAGCAGCGTCTCGACGCCGTGAAACCCCGTCGCATCCCGCGCGAACACGCGGAGCCGCAGATTGATCTTCGCGTGGGCCTCCGCGGTTCCGATGAGCCCGCTTGCGTCCCCTGGGGGCGTCATTCCGACACCTCCGGCGGGGCAACCTTCCCCCGACCGAACTCTTTGCGGCTGATCCCCAGACGCCTCATGTACCAGATCCCCAGCACCGTAATGGGGATGAAGGTGAGGATGTGGTAGCCGGCGGCGAAGCTGATGATCCGTGCCGGCTCGATCTGGTGGAGTTCGAGGGCCACGCGGGCCGCCGTCTCGAAGGGGCCGAAGAACCCCGGTGTGGACGGGATGGCGACCGCGAAGCCGATCGTCGTCTGGAGAACCAGTGCCCCTTCGAAACCGGGGCCGTGAATGTCGAAGGCGAGGAACCCGAGGTAGAAGGACAACGCGTTCCAGCCCCAGACCGCGAACGACCACAGCATCGCCCGGGCGAACACATGCGCGTGGCGGAGCGCGCCCAATCCGTCCACGAAGGCGGCCAGGATACCGGTCACGCGGTCGGCGACGCGGTCGGGACCTAGCCGGTGTAACCATTTCGCCGCCAGGCTCAGGAAGCGGCCCGGGAAGCGAACGAGCAGTCCGAACGTCACGAGGCTCAGGGAGACCAGAATCACGGCCACAGTAAAGAGGTCGCGGAGAGTGCCGGGCGCGGCCTGGTCGACGCCGCCGAGGAAGAAGGCCGGAACCAGCAGCACCATGAGGACGACCCCGTCCAGCAGCCGCTCGACCACGAGCGAAGCCAGCGCACTGCTCAGCGGTACGGGCTCGATCCGCGACAGCGAGTAGGCTCGGGCGAACTCCCCCAGACGGCTGGGCAGGAGGTTGTTTGCCATGAAACCGATGCATACCGCGGCGTATCGCGAGCCGAAGGGGAGCGACCCGGCGGACGTGCGGAGCAGAGTCCGCCACCGAATCGCGCGCAGATGGAAGGTGAGCGTCGCGACGACCGTCGCGGCGATCAGCAGCCACGGATCGGCCTCGCCCAGGTGCCGCAGCAGTTCACGGGCCGAAACATCTCGAAGCGCGTAGAAGAGGAAGGCGACCGAAATCAGGGCGCCGATTAAGACCGTGATCCTGCTCCTCACCCGCGCGCCTCGCGCACGAGAGCAGACATCTCGAGCACCGCCCGTTCCATGCCCACGAGCACCGCCCGGCTCACGATCGAGTGCCCGATGTTGAGTTCCTCACACTCGACGATCGCCGCGACCGGACGGACGTTCTCGTAGGTAAGACCGTGTCCCGCGTGCACGCCGAGCCCGGCCTCCGCAGCCCGCGTCGCCGCGTCCTCCAACCGCGCAAGTTCGTGGTCGGCGCTCGCCTGGTGCGGGGCGTTTGCGTATTCGCCGGTGTGAAGTTCGATGGCGGCGGCACCCGCCTCGACGGACGCGTCGACGGCGGCCGGGTCGGGGTCAATGAAAAGCGACGTTCGGATCCCGGCTCCCTGCAACCGCGCCACTGCATCCGCGATGCGAACCGGGTCGGCCGACACGTCCAGCCCCCCCTCCGTCGTCAGCTCTTCCCTCTTCTCGGGCACGAGTGTCGCCTGGCCCGGCTTCCAGCTCTCGGCGAGGGAAATAACTTCGTCCTCGGCCGCGAGTTCGAGGTTTACGAAGGTCCGGACCGTGTTCAGCAGCAGTTCCACGTCCCGATCCTGGATGTGGCGGCGGTCCTCTCTCAGATGCACGGTGATGCCGTTCGCTCCACCGAGCTCGGCCAGCACCGCGGCCCGCACCGGGTCAGGCTCGTCGGTGCCGCGAGCCTGTCGCACGGTCGCGACGTGATCGATGTTCACGCAGAGTCGGCAGTCGATCAGATGCAGGAAGCTGGTGTTCGCCATCGCGTACTCCCGTTTCAGCCTGGCAACCGGTGACTCAGGCGGCGTCCGCCTGCTCTACGACGAGGCCGCTCTCGCGCCAGCGGCCGGCCACCCCGGCCGGCACGCGCGCCAGGATGACGACGTGTCCCGCTTCGTACGCGCACTCGAGCACCTCGCCCTCGCGGTAGGCCTCGGCGAGCCGCGCGCCGTCCCCCGCAGGCAGACTCACTCGTACTGTTTCCAGGCGGGCCCGCATCGCGGCCTTCAGCGCCTCGCGCAACGGGTCCAGCCCACGCTCCTCCACCACCGAAGTCAGTACGTGGGATCGCATCCCGGCAGCCGTCCGCTCTCGCAGCGCTCGCTCTTCTTCGTGTGTGAGGCGATCGATCTTGTTGAAGACCTGAAGCACCGGACGGTCCGTCACGCCGACCTCCTCGAGCACTGCTTCCACGGCATCTCTCTGCGCCTCCCAACCTGGCGCAGACGCATCGATGACATGCAGGAGCAGGCCGGCCTCCGAGATCTCCTCCATCGTAGCCCGGAAGGAGGCGATCAGATGGTGTGGGAGCTTCCGGATGAACCCGACCGTGTCGGTGAGCAGGATCGGACCCGGACCCTCAAGATCGCAAATCCTGGTGGCCGAGTCGACAGTGGCGAAGAGCCGGTCCTCCACGAAGACCTCGGCGCCTGAGAGGCCGCGCAGGATGGACGACTTCCCGGCGTTCGTATATCCGACGAGGGCGACGGTGAACTGTTCCCGCCGCGCCCGGCGCTGAGTCACACGCGCCGTCGCGATGTGGTCGAGTTTGCGGCGGAGCCGGGCCAGCCTCCGGTCGATGAGGCGACGGTCGGTCTCGATCTGCTGCTCGCCGGGGCCGCGGGCGCCGATCCCCCCACCCTCACGCGAGAGGTGGGTCCACATCCGCTTGAGCCGGGTCCGCAGGTACTGGAGCTGGGCAAGTTCCACCTGAAGCTTCGCCTCCGCCGTTCGGGCCCGGAGCGCGAAGATGTCGAGGATGAGTTCGGTCCGGTCCAGCGCGCGCACGCCGAGTGCCGACTCGAGGTTGGCTCCCTGGGCGGGTGTCAGCTCATCGTCGAAGATGGCGAGCGTCGCGTCGTGGTCCCGGAGCGCCCCGGCCAGTTGTTCGACCTTGCCTTTCCCTATGTACGTCGATGCGTTGGGCCTGCCGAGGCGCTGAATCACCACGCTACGCACATCCGCGCCGGCCGTACCCGCAAGACGGGTGAGTTCCTCGAGGTGCTCGTCCACAGCCTCCTGGGGCGTGCCGATGGACGGCGCGCCGACCAGAACGGCCCGTTCCCCCGTGCCATCCGAAGTCACTCTGTCGATGACCCTTCCTCCTCTTCCGCTTTTTTCGCTTCCGCGGGGGCCCGGGAACGACGGATACGCTCCAGTCTTCGTCGCGCCTCGACCTCCCAGCCCCGGTCCCCGGGATCGTACCAGATCTTCCCGCGCATCGATTCGGGAAGGTACGACTGGGCCGCCACTCCGTCTTCCTCGTCGTGGTCGTATCGGTACCCCGACCCGTAGCCGAGTTCCTTCATCAGGCGCGTGGGCGCGTTCCGGATGTGGAGCGGCACGGGCTCGGCGGGGGTCTCTCGGGCGGCCCCCGAGGCGGCGCCGAAGGCTCGGTAGACCGCGTTGGACTTGGGGGCGATCGCGAGATAGGTGACGGCCTGGGCCAGAGCGAGATCTCCCTCCGGACTCCCGAGGAAGTGGTACGCGTCCCGCGCGGCGATGGTGACCGCGAGCGCATCGGGGTCGGCGAGTCCGACGTCCTCCGCGGCCATGCGCACGACGCGGCGGGCCAGATACATCGGATCCTCTCCGCCGTCCAGCAACCGGGCGAGCCAGTAGAGGGCCGCATCCGCGTCCGAGCCGCGCACCGCCTTGTGGAGGGCGGAAATGAGGTTGAAGTGCTCCTCGCCCGACTTGTCGTAGCGGGCGAACCGCTTCTGCAGCGCGGCGGCGACATGCTCGCCGCTCACCGCCTGCGCCTGGTTCGCCCGAGCCAGGTCCACCGCCGTCTCGAGCGCGTTCAGCGCCCGTCGGGCGTCGCCATCCGACTCGATCCCCAAGCGGGAAAGGGCATCCGGATCGATGGAGAGGCGCGAACCCCCGAGCCCGCGTTCCTCGTCGGCGAGCGCGCGGGCACAGATCTCCCCGACCTCTTCCGGCGCCAGCGGGTCGAGCACGAACACACGCGTGCGCGAGAGCAGCGGACCCACCACCTCGAAGCTCGGGTTCTCGGTCGTCGCCCCGATCAGTGTCACGGCACCTCGCTCGACGTGCGGGAGGAGGGCGTCCTGCTGGGCTCGGTTGAATCGGTGGATTTCGTCGACGAACAGCACGGTGCCCCGGCCGGTGGCGGCCCGGCGTGCCTTCGCTTCCTCGAGGATCTTCCGTACGCGGGGGATGCCACCGGTCACCGCCGAGAAGGGGACGAACGCTGCCTCCATCCGGCTGGCGAGAAGCCCGGCCAGTGTGGTTTTGCCGGTCCCGGGCGGTCCCCAGAAGATGAGGCTCGGGACGCGGCCGGTCTCGATGAGCTGGCGCAGGGGCCGGCCGCGGCCCACGAGCCTGGACTGGCCGACGAACTCGTCCAGAGAGCGTGGCCGCATGCGGGCGGCGAGCGGGGCGTCGGCAGCCCGGGCAATGTCGCCGCTCCGCCGACCGCTCTTCCCCGCTCCGGCGGCGCCCGGGCGGGCCTCGCGCTCCAGATCCGCGAACAGGCTCGGTTCGTCAGGCATCGGCGAGCGAGCCGATCTCGATCAGCCGCCGGGCCTCTTCGAGGAGGGACACGCGTTCGTTGCGATCCGGGTCCTCGATCACCTGCTCCAGCAGCTCCTCCAGAAGGAGCCTTACGATGGGGCCGCGCGACAGGCCGAGATCGAGGAGATCGTCGCCCTTGACCGCGAGGGCGACGAGGGTGAGCGGCGGCTCGCGGAGCCACTCATCGTGTACCCGGTCCCGGGTCGCCGCGAGGTAGCGCTCCGCCTCTTCCGTTCCCTCGGCGCGCGCCCCCGCAAAGTGCAGGTCGAACACATCCTCCCACTCGTCGCCGGCCGAGGCGAGCCAGCGGCGGTGCTCCGCAGCGGAGTCGACCGGCCCCACAAACGGGAGATACAGCCGCGCCAGCCGCGTGACGTAGCGGCGATCCGCGTTCGAGAACCTGAGTCGGGACAACAGCGACTCGGCCGCCTCGGCGCGCCCGTCGGGCGTATCGGAGGCCCGCACGAGGAGTTGCGCCAGGCGAACATTGGCGGCTCCGGCCGAGCCCGCATCAACGGCGCCGAGCGCGGCCAGCCACGCGTCGCGGTCGGCGGCCAGCCCGGCCAGCTCCGGATACCAGTGGGCCAGCGCCCCCCGCGTCGCATACAGATCCAGCGCGGCGGATGGCGCCGGATCGCCCAGCACCTTGGTCAGCTCCTCGCGGACGCGCTCGGCCGACAGCACGGACAGGCCGTCCACCGCTTCCCTCATGGCCTCGTCCGTCTGCGACTCCACCTCCCAACCGAAACGTCCCGCGAACCGGAACCCGCGCAGCACCCTCAGATAGTCCTCCCGAAAGCGGGCGGCGGGATCGCCCACTGCGCGCAGGATCCCCGCCTCGATGTCCTCCGCGCCGCCGTACGGATCGCGCACCTCGCCAGACTCCGGTCGCCAGGCCATCGCGTTCACCGTGAAGTCGCGGCGCCCGAGATCCTCATCGATCGACGCCGCGAACACCACGCGGGCGTGACGGCCATCGGTCTCGATGTCGCGCCGGAAGGTGGTGACCTCGTACCGGTCCTCTCCTTCGAGCACGGCGACGGTCCCGTGCGATACCCCCACGGGTACGGTGCGTCGAAACAGGGCCATGACCTCTTCCGGACGGGCGTCCGTCGCGAGATCCCGCTCCCCCTTGGCCGGGCCGGTATCCCCGCCGATCTGGCGCACCAAGGCGTCCCGGAGAGAGCCGCCCACGACCCAGGCCTCGAAGCCCTCTTCTTCGAGCCGCCGGGCGATCCCGCGAAAGCCTTCCCGCGGTGAGAAGCGGCTCGGATCGAGCCGGGTCACGGCGAGCCCGCGGGTGTCCCGGACCGGACGGCCCCTGGCTGCGGACTATCGGAACTCAGCCACACAGGACGCTGCCGCCGTTCACGTTGAGGATCTCGCCGGTGATGTGGCGGGCGGCGTCGGACAGCAGGAAGCAGATAGGCCCGGCGATGTCCTCGGCCGTCGCCACGCGTCCGAGCGGGATCAGGGCCAGTGCGTCGCGACCCGCCTCACCCTGAAGCGCCGCCGAGGACATGTCCGTGTCGACCCAACCCGGAGCGACGGCGTTGACGTTGATCGAGCGCGGACCCAGTTCGGTGGCGATCGACTTGCAGAAGGCGTTGATGGCGCCCTTGGACGCCGCGTAGTGGCTGTGTCCGGCTTCGCCCCGCTGCGACGCCGTCGAGGAGACGAGGACGATGCGCCCATCGGCCCCCATGCGACGCGCCGCCTCGCGCGTACTCGCATAGATCGACGTGAGGTTCGTCTCGAGCATGCGGCGCCATTCGTCCGCGCCGAGCGTCTCCAGGGGCTTCGCTTCCACATTCCACACGCCGGCGTTTCCGACGAAGCCGTCCAGCCCGCCGAACTCGGCGTCGGCACGCTCGAACAGCGCCCGACACTCCGCAGGCTCTGCCAGGTCGCCGCGGGCGCACCAGTGCGTCCCGTCCGGGGCAAGCGACCGCGCTTCCGCCACCGCCCGCCGCGCCTCCTCGTCGGCTCGATGGTAGGCGACCCCGACGGACGCGCCGGACGCCGCAAGCCAGCGCACCGTGGCCCGGCCGATGCCGCGCGACCCCCCCGTCACCAGCACGCGTTTCCCCTCGAGTCCGGGCAGTTTCGTACTCATTCGGCCTCTTTCATGGCGCCGAACCGCGCGCCGATGCGGCCATGCGGGCCAACCCACTCCGCGAGCCGAATCGCCCGGGCCGCGCTCCCCCCGAGCCGAGGATCGGCGGCAGCTTCGAAGGCGTAGGTGAGAATCGCGTCGGCCGCCAGCAACGTCGGGGCGGTCGAACGCGTCGCCAGGCCATTCGCCACGGTCTCGAACGCGTCCAGAGCTACAGTCACGAGCCCCTCCACTCCTCTCTCAGGAACCCCGCCCAGGAGCGAGCGAATCGTCTCAGCCAGCTCCGGCGGCGCCGTCCCCAGCTGTTCTTCCAACCACGCTTCGAGCGTGACGGAGGTTGACGCCGCACTCAAGTGATCAACCGGAGAGCTCCGGAATCCGCTCGGAGGCCCAGGTCCTCGCGGCCCCGAGCGCTTCATCGGCCAGCGCGGGATCGCCCACGCCGCCCTGCGCGAACCGAGCCCCGCCGCCGCCACCGGATCCGGTGGCCTTGCTCGACACGCGTACGAGATCGCCCGCCCGGAGCCCATGCCGAATGAGGTCGTCCGAGACGACGGACATGAACGCGTGACGGCCATTTTCGGGATAGACGATGTGCAGAATCGCAGCCCCCGACCCCAGTCCCCCGCGCAGCCGGTCGGCGAGCGTGCCCAGATCCGTCCCCGCAGGTATTTCGAGGCGCCCCGACACGAAACGAGCCCCGTTCGCTCCGGCGCCGGCCAGGAGGATGTCGATCTGCCGGGCGGTCGCCGCGCCGCGCCGCCCCTCCACCTCATGCGCCAGCCGGTCGCGCTCCTCGAGGAGTCGTCCCATGCGCGCCGTGAGGTCGTCGGGGTGGCACCGCAACTGCTCCGTCAGCTCCGTGAGCAAGCGGTGCCGAGCGAGTTCACGCTCATAGGCTCCGTAACCGGTCACGGCTTCGATGCGTCGGATCCCCGCCGCGACGCCCGTTTCCGACACGATTCGGAACGACCCGACCTGCCCGGTCGTGCGCGTATGCGTGCCCCCGCACAGCTCGAGGCTCAGGCCGGGAATCTCGACGACCCGTACGACATCCCCGTACTTCTCTCCGAACAACGCCATCGCCCCCGCCGCGATCGCCTCGTCGTATCCTCGCAACGAGGAGATGATCTCCGGATTCGAGAGGATCCCTTCGGTGACCTCCCCTTCGACGTCCGCCCGCTCCTGCTCTGTGAGCGGCCCGCGGTGACTGAAGTCGAACCGAAGCCGATCCGGCGCCACGAGCGAACCGGCCTGAAAGACGTGTTCCCCGAGCCGGCTCCGAAGTGCGGCGTGCAGGAGGTGCGTCGCCGTGTGGTTACGCTCCGTCTCGCGTCTCACCGGGTCGACCCGGGCGAACACGGAGTCCCTGACCACGCCTTCGACATCGGGTGGCGTCCCCTCCGCCAGGGGCCCCGCCACGACGGTCCGCCCATCATCGCTCCAGACCGAGGTGACATCGACGGCCCAGCCGTCGCCCGTCACACTGCCAATGTCCGACACCTGGCCGCCGCTCTCGAGATAGAACGGATTCCGTTCCAGCAGAAACGTGTGCACGCCGTCGCGGGCCCAGTGCTGGCAGTCCGTCTCGACATCCAGATCCGCGTAGCCCACGAACGTCTGGTCGAGAGCTTTGTCCCAGCCTGGACCGACCGTACCGCGGGCCGCCGAGAGCCTTACGACGGCGACGACCGGATCAGCGTCGGCAGAGCGGGATCGGGCGCGCTGGGCCTCGAGGGCCTGGTCGAAGCCCTCCCGGTCGATGTCGTAGCCGCGCTCGCGGGCGATGAGGCCGGTGAGGTCTTCAGGGATGCCGTGGGTGTCCTTGAGCTTGAAGACGACGTCGCCGGCCAGCGTGCCCGAACCGCCGGGCGGCATGGCCCGGTCGATCTCGCTCATCCCGCCCTCGATCGTCGACAGGAAGAGCTCCTCCTCCGCCTCGGTGGTCGCAAGCAGATGCTCCCGCCGCGCCTCCAGTTCGGGGAAAGTGTGGGACATACGGTCGACGACCACGCCGACGAGATCGTGGAGCAGCGGGTCACGGCGACCGAGCAGCCAGTAGTGCCGGACCGCCCTCCGGAGGATGCGCCGCAGCACATACCCCCGTTTCTCGTTCGACGGGAAGACGCCGTCGGCCAGCAGGAACGCGACCGCCCGCGCGTGATCCGCCAGCACACGGAACGCGACCCCGTCCTCCCAGTCCTCGGGGGCCAGCGAGTACCGGAGACCCAACCCGTCCTGGGCTGCCTCGATGAGCGGGAGGAAGAGGTCCGTGTGGTAGTTCGTGCCGACGCCCTGCAGCAGGGCCGCGATGCGCTCGAGGCCGGCGCCGGTGTCGATCGACGGCGCCGGGAGCGGTGTGTCGGTCCCGTCGGGGGAGCGGTCGAACTGCATGAACACGAGGTTCCAGAACTCGATGATCGCGTCCGCCTCGCCGGCGGCCTCGAACTGTGCATCCGTGATGCGATCGTCCTGATCCGTCCGCAGGTCGTAGTGCAGTTCCGAGCACGGGCCGCACGGACCCGTGTCGCCCATCTGCCAGAAGTTGTCCTTGTCCCCCATCCGGCGAATGCGCGTCTCCGGAATCGAGGTCAGCTCCAGCCACAGATTGAACGCGTCGTCGTCGTAGTAGTGGACGGTGGCCCACAGACGATCGGCCTCGAGCCCCAGCTCTCCCGTCACGAACTCCCACGCGAACTCGATCGCTTCGCGCTTGAAGTAGTCCCCGAAGGAGAAGTTCCCGAGCATCTCGAAGAATGTGTGGTGCCGCGCGGTCCGCCCCACTTCCTCGAGATCGTTGTGTTTGCCGCTCACACGCAGGCACTTCTGGGAAGTGACGGCGCTCGGGCCTGGACGGTCCGCCTCGCCCGTGAAGATGCCCTTGAACTGCACCATCCCCGCGTTCGTGAACATGAGAGTCGGGTCGTCCCGAGGGACGAGCGGGCCACTCGGCAGATGCAGGTGCCCCTGCCGCTCGAAGTAGGAGATGAACCGGCCCCTGAGTTCGTCCGCCTTCATCGTGTGATCGTCTGACCCACTGCGTTCGTATTCCTGTGTGTGCCGAATCCGCCGGCGCGGTCCGGATGGCCCGCCCCTACGTCGCCGGCCCGCTGTCTTCCGGCCAATATGCCTCGATCCAGGCTCGAATGCTGACCGCTGCGAATCCTCTTCTCGCCAGATAGCCGAACAACCGGCGACGAGACGCCACCGGGTCCGCCCCTTTCAGCCTCGACGCCCGCGCGGCGGCGACGCACTCGAGGAGCTCGTCCTCCGTCACGCCTTCCTCCGCCATCGCCGCGAGAATTCCGGACTCGGCATCCTCCGGCGCCACGCCACGGGAGAGAAGGTCCGACCGCATCCGCCGCGCACCGCAGGGCCGCAGCCGAATGCGGTCCCGCGAGAACGCGGCCGCGAACTCCTCGTCGTCGAGATACCCGAGCGCTTCCAATCGTTCCAGCGTCTGCTCGATCGCTTCGCCGTCGATGCGATCGCGCCGCAGCCGCCGCTCGACTTCTCGACGACTTCGCGGTCGGACGGAAAGGTAGCGCAGCCCGACTCGCATTGCTTCGGCCCGGGCCGCGGAGGCGCGCACCGCGTCCACTTCGACTTCCCGGAGCTCGACGCCGACCTCGATCCGAAGATGGTGCACGTCCTGATCGGGAAGCAGGCAGAGGGGGACGCCATCCAACTCGACTTTCGTCCAGCCGAACCGCCGGCGGGCCGGGGCGAGACCGGTTACTTCGGGCACTGGCGGCGAAAGGGGCGGCGTGGGCCACCCGCCACGCCCGACGACGGGCGGTCGCCGAAGCTGCGGCTCAGCGCGGGGCCGCCCGCTGCGTGGCGGGCTTCACCCCGTCGGCCGCGGCGTTGGCGGCGGTCTTGCCGGAATCCCGGGCCGGCTTCGGGAGGGTCATGCCGAGTTCCTCGCGGATCCGGGCCTCGATTTCCTCGGCGATATCGGGATTCTCCCGCAGGAAGGCCTTCGAGTTCTCACGGCCCTGGCCCAGCCGGACGTCATCGCCGTACGAGTACCAGGCTCCGGCCCGGTTTACGATCCCGATGTCCTCGCCCATGTCGACCAGCAGCCCTTCCCGGCTCACGCCCTGATTGAACATGATGTCGAACTCGGCCTGCTTGAACGGCGGCGCGCACTTGTTCTTGACGATCTTCACGCGCGTCCGGCTGCCGACCAGGTTGCTCCCCTCCTTGATTGACGCGATCCGGCGGATGTCGAGCCGTAGCGACGCGTAGAACTTCAGCGCTCGACCGCCGGTCGTCGTCTCGGGGCTGCCGTACATCACCCCGATCTTTTCGCGGATCTGGTTGGTGAAGATGACGGCCGTGTTCGAGCGGCCGATGGCGCCGGTCAGCTTGCGAAGGGCCTGCGACATGAGGCGCGCCTGAAGGCCGACGTGCGAATCTCCCATCTCGCCCTCGATCTCCGCCCGCGGCACCAGCGCGGCGACGGAGTCCACGACGATGACGTCGAGCGCGCCGGACCGGACCAGCACCTCGGCGATCTCCAGCGCCTGCTCGCCGGTGTCGGGCTGCGAGACGAGCAGGTTCTCGATATCGACGCCCAGCTTCTGCGCGTAGCCCACATCGAGCGCGTGCTCGGCGTCGATGAACGCGGCCACGCCCCCGTCCTTCTGCGCGTTGGCGATCACATGAAGCGTGAGGGTCGTCTTCCCCGAGGATTCGGGACCGAAGATCTCGCTCACTCGGGATCTCGGGATCCCGCCGATTCCCGTACCGTAATCCAGATTGAGCGCCCCGGTCGAAATGGCCGGGATCCGGACCCGCGCGCCGTCGTTCCCCAGCCGCATGATGGCCCCTTTGCCGTGGGCCCGTTCGATCTGGTTGAGGGCCAGGGACAACGCCTTTTTCTGTTCCTGATTCATCTCCACACCCATTTCACGCTCTCCCGGCTGTCCGAGGGTCCGCACGGCTGATGATCGAGGGCCGATTCGATCTGCAGGGGGCCTGCCGCGGCGGAGGTTGACAATATCACGATTCGGGCACTTTCGCAATTTATTCGGTTTTAGATTTCGCCCCGGGGCTGCAGGCGACGGACCAGTGTAAACGGGGGGTCTCAACGGCATCTCAACCAGACGCTTCTACCGCAACTCCGCACGCCGGGCAGAAGGTCTCATGGCCGGTCAGCGCCACTCCACACGCCCCGCAGAGGACCGTGGTCCCGGCACCCCCGGAGGTCGCGGCATCCCGCGCTTCGACGGCCTCCCGTTCCAGCCGGGCTCGGAGGGCCCGGTATTCTTCGTCGGGGAGCTTGCCGGTGTGGTAGTCCAGCTCGAGATCTCGGAGCGCTTCGATGGCGGCGTCCCGGCGGTCGGCGGGCCCGAGGGCGGCCCCGGTGTCTTCCCCGGCCCTGATCGCGGCCCAGACGATCGTGGACAGCAACACCAGCAGGATGCCGCCGAAGAGCACGAAGCCCGTCACGCGAGCGCCCTCCGCCGCTCCGCCGCGAGCTCGAGGGCTCGCGCCGCCGCTTCCGCCGCGCCCCCGACGATCTCGTCGAGCACGCGTTCCGGCAGCGTGGACGCCAGCCCGACGACAGGAATCCCGAACTTTCGGCAGAACGCCGCCTCGCTCAGCGTCCCCCACTCACCCGCGATCGCGACGACGGCCTCCGAGGCTCGCGCCACGAGCACGTTTCGCGCCTCACCCAGTCCCGTCGGGATCGGGATCGTGACCCCGCCGGCGGCCTGGGCCGGATCGCCGCCGGGCAGGATCCCCACCACGGTCCCTCCCTCGGACGCCGCTCCGTCCGCCGCGGCCTGCATGACCCCGCCCATGCCGCCGCACACGACGACCGCGCCGGCGCGGGCGACGGCCACTCCCACAGCGTGTGCCAGGCCGGCCTCCCGCGCGGTCGCGGACCCGGACCCGATGACCCCGATCCTCAGCGGGCGCATCGTCAGCGTTCCAGTTGCAGGGTGACGGGACCGTCGTTCGTCAACTCCACTTCCATCATGGCGCCGAACTCCCCTTCCGCGACCTCGCCACCCGCCCTGCACAACTTCACGAACCGGTCGTACAGGGCGCGGGCGGCCTCGGGCCGCGCGGCGCCTGCAAAGGACGGGCGTCGGCCGCGTGACGCGTCTCCGTAGAGCGTGAACTGGGAGACGATGAGAAGGGCCGCTCCGACATCGCTCGCCGACCGGTTCATCCGCGCCTCTCCATCCGCGAACACGCGCAGGCCCCAGAGCTTGTCCGCCATCCACTTCATCTGCGCCTCGGAATCCCCCGCCGCGAAACCCACGAGGACGACGAGGCCGCGCCCGATGGCGCCCACCACTTTGCCATCGACCCGGACCCGGGCTCGACTGACTCGCTGGATCACAACTCGCAATTGCGCCGCCCCGATGATTCGCTCCACGTCGGTTTTCCACACGAAGTAGAAAGCCGGGAACCGCCGAAAGATGCGGCGGGCCTGCGCGTTCAGCGACTCCACTTCGCGTGAGGAATATATTCCACTTTTTTTGGACATAGTTTGGACATGTTATCCACATCCTTTTCTTGAAAAAATGACCGCGGTATCCCATCTTCTCGGACTCGCTCACCCATGCGTGAGAGGTGATTGGGGGAGGGCGCCTGGGCGGGTTCGCAGGAACTCGCAGAGAAGGGGCACCCCCTGCGGGGCATGTACGACCGAACGACAAGAGTGAGCAGATGCACTCAGCCCCTGGCCACCCAATGGGTGTCAGGGGCTGAGCGAGGAAGCTCTTTTACGGCCATTGCCGCCCGATCCTGTTAGCTTGCGCGGTCTTCCAGGACCTCTGCGAGTTTTGGTACCGTCTGCCCGATCAGCTGTGCGTGATCCCGCGCCCTTCGGCTGCTTCGTCCCGTTGCCGGGCCTCCGCTGCTTCCGGACCCCGGGGCGCGCGCCCCGGCTTGCGATCTCGCGTCGGACAACTCGCGGTGCGGTTGCCGGCCTCGACCTCCGGTCGGTCGGTGCCGCCTCCCTTGGCACGTTCGAATTGTAAAAAGATTTTTTTACACCGTCAAGCGTCGACGGCAGCCAGTTGCATTTTTTTCAAAAACTCATCGACAAGAGGCCCGGATTTCACCGCAATTCACGAACGAAAGGCCTCGTTTTGTGTGACCTCCCGTCCGGTCGGCTTGTCGCCGCTCCTGCGGCCTCCCTGCCGATGCGGCCCGGTTGAGGGCGTCTACCGGCAGTGTCTACCGGCCCCGCCACAGGCCGGAGGGGCGAACAGCCGTGCGCGCACCCGATTGTTCCAGGTGTGCGAGGAGGCGGTTGAGAAGCGCCTCCGGCGGGAGAGTTCGCCGAAGCCCGGAGATGGTGGCCACGATGACCAGCCTCTCCTGCGCCCGAGAGAGCGCGACGTTAAGCAGCCGTGGGAAATCGCGGTTCCGGCGCTCGTCCAGAAACCAGCTGCGTCCCGGCGGCGCGTCGACGGTATCGATCACCACGAGCCGCTTCTCGCGGCCCTGGAAACGATGAATGGTGCTCACCTCGAGCCCGGCAGGCGCCGCGCGCCCGAGCCGGCGCCCCACGAGATCTCGCAGGTGCCGGGTCTGCGCTCTGTACGGGCTTACCACGGCGATCTCGCCGAAGCCGTCCCGGGCCGCCTGTGCCAGGAAGTCCGCCACGACCTCGGCGTGGACGGGGTTGCGCCGCGACCCGTCGGCGCGCTCGACCCGCGGATCGAGGCCGCTGGTGTCGAGTACCGTCACGGATCGCTCCTTCATCACCCGCTCCGCAATCTCGGGCGCATCCCTCAGACGGCCGCCGTAGAAGAACTCACTCACCAGCTCACGGATGTCCGGCGCCATCCGGTACTGGAGGTCGAGCATCGCGCAGAGCCCGTCGTTGGGAGACGGCAGGCCGGAGCTTCGCTGGTCGTCCACGACGCCGACTTCCCGGAACAGGTCCGTGCGGAGCCACCGGTCGGCCGTGGGTGTCGTACTCGAGACCACCGGCGGGAGCTGCTGGAAGTCGCCCACGGCGATCGCCGGCCCGGCCACCCGCGAGGCCGCGAGGGCGACGTAGGGGAGCGGCGCCGTGCTCGCCTCATCGATGAGGAGGGACTCGAACCGGAGTTGGCGGAGCTCATCCCTGATCGAGAGCCGCGCGAAAGTCGTGAGAATTACGTCAGCCTCCTCGAGCACGCGCTCGGCCTGGCGCGCGATTTCGAGCATGACGCGGCCGAGGGTTCGCGCGGCTTCCGCATCCTCGCGTGACCTCGCGAGCGAGAGCAGGCGACCCGCACGGGCGTAGGGGTTCAGCGCGGGAGCAGCCCCGCGCGCGCCGGCCGGCGGGTCGACCTTCAACCGCGCCTCGAGGTCCCCGAGTGTACCGTCCACGCCCCCGGCCCCGCCCTCGATCCGCCGCGCCAGGGCGGCGCCCAGATCGATGCGCGCGTCCGGCGCCGCCCCCAGATCGAAGCCGACCCGGATGATCCGATCCTGGTCGAGCATGGCCGGATCCGCGATGGTCGCAAGACGACCGGCGATCTCGTCCACCGCCCCGTTCGTGGTCGCCGCGACAAGCACCCTGCCGCGGAGCGCGAGTTCGAGTGCCGCCCTTGCCACAAGCCGAGACTTGCCGGTGCCGGGCGGCCCCCACACAAGTTGGACGCTGCTTCCCAGCACTCGTTCGAGCGCGTCCCGCTGTGGTCTGTTCAGGTCGTCCGACGACGCGAGTCTGGCGGCGTCCCTGCCGAGCTGCGGCGGCAACCTGCCGAACGCACTCAGCACCGTGCGCGGGAAGAAACGCTCCGGATCTTCGCCCACTTCGGCCAGCCGCGTGGAGAGCTCACGAAGGAGCCATGTGGGGTCGAATTCGAGTTCCGCGCCATCGAGGCGCTCGCCCAGCCACTCGGGGCTCACGGCCTGCAGCAGGCCCAGTGTGCGGTCGAAGCGGTGGACCGCGCCGAGCGCCTCCCGGCCGGCGGCGTGAATCCGCACGCGGTCGTCGGCGCGGATGTCGTACATTCCTCCCGCGATCTGGAAGGCGTACCGGTATCCCTTCGCCCCCTCTCCCCGCGAACGGCCGGAGAGCGCGGGGACCGGCCGGTCCAGGCGACGGCGGACAAGATCCGCCGACACCGCGTCGATCTCCTCCTCGATCGCGAGCCGGAGATCGGCCAGGAGACGCCACAGCGACTCCAGCGAGTCAGGAGTGTCCATGCCGGACCATACGGATCGGACAAGCGGGGACTGGGGACCCGAAACGCTTCGCGCGGCGCTCGAAGCCGCCGCCGAGTGGACCGTGGACTACCGGCAGCGCGTCGGGGGACTGCCCGTCTTCCCGGTGGTCGAGCCCGGTGGTGTGCGACGCGCGCTCGGGGATCGGCCGCCGCGCGAACCGCAATCGTTCGAGCGCGTGCTGGCCGATTTCGACGAGCACATCGTTTCTGGTCTCACACACTGGAATCATCCGGGTTTCCTGGCGTACTTCTCGAGTTCCACGCGGGCGCCGAGCATCGTGGCGGAGCTTCTGATCGCTGCCGTCGGGGTCAACGCAATGTTGTGGCGCACCTCGCCCGCCGCGACCGAGGTCGAGCGAACCGCGGTGGACTGGTTGCGGCAGGCCGTCGGCCTGCCGGCTTCTTTCTCGGGCGTGATCCTCGACACGGCGTCGACCTCGACCTTCACCGCCCTTCTCGCGGCGCGGGAGCGGGCCGGGACGGCGGTCCGCACGGATGGCCTCGCGGGAGGCCCGTCCCTAGCGGTCTATACCTCCGAGCAGTCGCACTCGTCGGTGGAGAAGTCGGCGCTCGCGGCCGGACTCGGGCACCGTGCGGTACGGCGCATCGAAGTGGACGACGCCTTCCGCATGCGGCCCGAGGCGTTGGAGGCCGCCATCGCCGCGGACCTGGCGAAAGGCGTGCGGCCGGCCATGGTGTGCGCGACGGTCGGCACCACTTCGACCGCGAGCGTGGACCCGGTGGAGGCCCTCGGCGCGGTCGCCCGACGGCACGGGGTGTGGTTGCACGTCGATGCAGCCTACGCGGGCCCCGCTGCCATGGTCCCCGAGCAGCGGGCGAACTTCCGTGGCTGGGAGACGGCGGATTCGATCGTGCTCAACCCCCACAAGTGGCTCGGGACTTCGCTCGACTGTTCAGTGCTGCTGTACCCCGAGGCAGCCCCTTTCCGGGCGTCGCTGGCACTGACCCCCACCTACCTTGAATCGGAGGACGACGAGACCAACCTCATGGATATCGGTCTCGCGCTGGGCCGACGCTTTCGAGGGCTCAAGCTGTGGGTCCTTTTCCGCTGTGTGGGGACGGACGGCCTGGCCGAGACACTGCGGCGGCATATCGCGATGGCCGAGGCGGCCGCGGCCCGGCTCGTCGATGGCGGCGTGTTCGAACTTGCGGCCCCCGTTTCCTTCAGCACCGTCTGTTTCCGCGCCGCATGGGCGGGCGATCAAGCGACGGGTGACCGCTGGAACCGTGAGATCATGGCCCGTGTCAACGCGGGGGGCCGCTCCTTTCTCTCGCACACAGAACTGGGCAGACGTTATGTTTTGAGATTGTCCGTCGGGAGCGTTCATACCGAGGAGCGCCACCTCGACGAGGTGCTCGATGCGCTGCACCGGGCCGCCGACGAACTCTCACCGGGAGAACCGGGTTGAACGCCAAGTCACGTTTTGGAGCCGTCGCGATGCTCTTGCCGGGCATCGCCCTCGCCACAGGAGCCTGTGCGACGGAGGCCGGAAGCACGCAGGAAAGCTCGGTGGTACCTGTCGATGCCGAGGTCGCCCGCGACCGCGCCGACCGCGGCCGCATCAAGGGCCGGGAGGGAGCGCCCGTGCGCGTGGTCGAGATCTCCGACTTCCAGTGCCCCTTCTGCCGCCAGTTCCACGAGGAGACGCTTACGAAGATCGACAGCGCCTACATCAGCTCGGGCAAGGTCAGCTACCTGTGGATCGCGTACGCCAACCCCGGGCATCCCCAGGCCTTCGTCTCGACGGAGGCCGCCTTCTGCGCGGGAGCCGTCGGCAAATTCTGGCCCATGCACGACATCCTGTTCGAACGTCAGGAAGAGTGGAGCGGTACGGCCGACCCCTACGCGCTCTTCATGGAGTATGCGGCCGAGATCGACATCGATCCGGACTCGTTCGGCTCATGCGTGCGCAACAGCACCCTCGCCCCGCTCGTGCTCCGCGACTATTCCAGCGTGACCCAGGCCGGCATCTCGAGCACGCCCTACTTCATCCTCGCCGACAGCGTGGCCATCCGGGGCGCCGCCGACTTCGGCACCTTCTCCACGGCGATCGACACCCTGCTGGTCCTGAAGGGCGGCGGCACACCTTAACCGTCAGGACCGGAGGCGGTCGCAGGGCGATCGTCTCAGTCGCGCGAGTCGGGGATCGTCGATGGAATGGCCGGCGGACAGTTCCACCGCGATCTCGCTCCCCATCGGGGTGAGTCCGAGAGCCGCGGCCACGAGCGCTTAATCGACCCGGTGGTGGGTGGCCGGATCTACGACCAGGACCAGTGCGGCGACCCGTCCGCGGAACTCGGGCCGCGGCTCGCCCACGGGATTCACGCGAAGGACCAGCGGCGTCGGTGAGAGGGAGCGTGTGACCAACATCGAGCCGGCGTGGCTCTGGACACCGGACGAGGGCAACGCGTTCGCCAGCAAGCGCGACAGCTCGGCGTTCTCCATCGGCAACGGGGCGCTCAGGAGTCCTCCGTCGTCGCCCAGCCCATCGCGCTCTTCGAGGAAGCCCCGCGCCCGGTCGTTCGCCGCGACGATCCGTCCTCGCCGGTCCAATTGGATGACCCCCAGACGGGTGCTGTCGAGCAGCCCGGCCAGGGATGTCCCGAGCGCCCGGGCCGCAACGAGTTCCTGGCGAGTACTCAGGTACTGTAGTACGTGCTGCCGAAGGTATAGGATCAGGCGGAGTTGAGCGGACGTCCAGCTCTCTTCCAACGAGTCCGCAAGGATCCACACGACGTCGGATCCGGAAGGCCCCGCCTGGCGCACATGGAGGCCGTTTTGCGCCTCGGTATCGCGTAGCGCCTCCCTGTATGCCGGTGACTCCCTTTTCTCCCGCTCCGTATACAGATCGGACGTGTGCCACAGTTTTCCGGAAGGCTGTTGAAAGAAGCGCGGGACACGTGGGTCACACGGAAAATAGTCCTCCAGGTACTTGCGCTCCCAATCCTCGCGGCGTTGTTCATTCAAGCAGAAGCGGCCGAAGACGAACTCCACATCGGCCGGAGAACGCCCGCGCAAGAGAGACAAGACACTTCCTCGCGTCCGGCAAGTCTCATTCAACTGGCAAGCGGCATCGAACCAACGCGTATCGTCGAGCGCGGCCTCGTGCAGCAGTGCCAGAGTACGGTTCAGCGGATCCTGTGCCCTCACGAGTCTCCCGTTTCGGTCGATGATCTAAACAATCTCAAGAGCCCCGGGTGTCCGACATACAGAGCCCGGAATAGCCCGGATCGGGTAGCCGGGATTCACCCGCGAGACTCCGGAACGCCCCCCAGCTTCAGCACCCGTCGCACCAGATCGACCTGCCGTGAAATGCCCTGCTTGCGGAAAATCTGCTTCATGTGCCAGCGTACGGTCTGCTCCGTACGGCCCGTCGAAAGGGCGATATCGCGCACAGTATGGCCGGCGGCCAGCGCAACGGCCAATCGGCTCTCCGTCGGCGTGAGGCCCAGAACCACGGCCACGAGCGCAGGATCGACCGGGGCCGGGGTGGCGGGATCCAGGACCAGCACGAGCGCCGCGACCCTCCGAGCCTGGCAATATGGTTGTCGTTCGCCCACGGGACTGATGTGAAGGATCAGCGGCCCGCGGGAGGAGGAGCGCCCGAACATCATCGAACCGGCGGCGCCCGGGGTCCCGAACGGCGGAAGCGCACAGTCCAACAACCGCGACAACTCGGCGTTCTCTGTCCGCACCCGAATCCAGAGGAACCCGCGTTCGTCCTTGAGGCGATCGCCCTCCCGAAGCAGCTTCCGGGCGCGGTCGTTCGCCGCCACGATCCCGCCGTCCCGGTTCAGCTGAATGAGGCCGAAGCGGGTGCTCTCGAGCAGCTCACCGAGTGACGCACCCAGCGCTCCGGCTTCGGCAAGTGCCTGGCGCACGATCACGTACTGGCGCACATGCGGCAGAAGGCGTTTGATCAGCTCGACTTGATCGGCCCCCCAGCCCCCCCGCTCGGTGGAGTCGCACAGAACCCACAAGATGTCCGATTGCTCCGGACCGTCGAGGCGTACGTGGAGACCGTTCTGTCCCTCGACGTCGCGTAACGCCTCGTTGTAGGCGCGGGAGGTCTTCTTCTCGCGATCCGTGTACAGGTCGCCGGTCTCTACCAGTTGGCCGTGGGGTAGTTGAGGGATGCGGAGAATGCGTTCGTCCTCCGGAAAGTAGTCCTCGAAATACGAGAGCAGAAGATCCTCGCGGACTTGCCCGCGAAGACAAACCTGGGTGTGGAAGAGTTCCAGGTCGGCCCGAGTGTGCCCTGTAAAGAACGCCAGGCCACTGCCTCGCGTCCGGCTGACTTCACTGAGCAGGCAACCCGCCTCGGGCCAATCGGCATGGCCCAGGGCCGCCTCCTGCAGCGATGTTACGATACGCTCGAACGCATCCGGTGAACTCATCAAACCTCGGTTACCGGGAGGATTGGCGGCGCGATGAAATACGCCGAAGCCCTATGTACTACCCAGTCTGGGGGATCGAGTGCCGAGAGACGCCCCCCAAATTGGGTGAGGTTGATCCCGCATTCTTCCCGGGCGTTCAGATGCCGCCAAGGCGGATGTTGGGTCGCTCCAGCGGTTCGGCGGTGCCGATGCCTTCGCGGATCCGGTAGGCGCGGTCGAGGGCAATGTCCGTCAGTCGGTCGATGGTACCCGAACCCGGCCAGCGAATCTCGAGTGACTCGATTCGCGTCGCCCGGCCCAGCCCGATCTCCTGGCGGAGCGGGTTCGACCCGAAGCTCCCGCCCGTGCCCGCCGAGCGGTGGATCTGTCGCGGGCCGTCCGGTCCGTCGACCGTGACAGTGATGCGCGCCCCGATCCCCGGCCGGTTCGCCAGGTCACCCTCCAGCGTGAGCGCGATCCAGCGGTTGTCGAACCCCGGGTTCTCGTACAGGGCGTTCGGGGAGAGATCCCCCTCGTTGGCGCCGCCGAGTTCCATGTGGACATCCGTATCCCCGTCGTTGTCGATGTCCACGAAGGAGACGCCGTGCCCCTTGTGCAGGCTTCCGAACCCGCCGGCCCCGGTCACCTCCACGAACCCGTCGCCGAGGTTGCGGAACATCCGGTTCGGCATCAGCTGCCGGAAGTCGGGGTCGCCGGTACCGACGAGGAAGTCGAGCCGGCCGTCGCTGTCGAGATCGCCGTAGTTCGACCCCATCGCGTACATGATGCGGTCGAGCCCCTGCTCAGCCGTCACATCGGCGAAGGTGCCGTCTCCCAGGTTCCGGTACAGGCGCGGGAGTTCGGCCGAATGCGGTTCCCCCGTCATCTCCCGAACGAGGTCGGCCGTCTGGGCGAGGTAGCCCGCGACGTAGATGTCCAGGCGACCGTCGTTGTCGAAGTCCCAGAACCAGGTCGGGAAGCTCGCCAGCGGCTCTCCCACGCCGGCCTGTTCGGTCACGTCCTCGAACCTCCACTGTCCGGATGGGTCGGGGCCCAGATTGCGGTAGAGACGGTTGGGCGCATGGAGCACCGAGAGGTAGAGATCGGGACGCCCGTCGTCGTCGTAGTCCCCCCAGGTCACGCCCTTCACGAACGCGGTCACATCAAGACCGACCGCCGCCGCCACCTCTTCGAACGTGCCGTCGCCCCGGTTCCGGTAGAGTTCGCTGCGGTGCGTGAGACTGTCCCTCGACTCGTTTCCGATGAAGAGATCGAGCCAGCCATCGCCATCGAAGTCGACCCACGCTCCGGTCTGGGTCGGATGCTCGGAGTAGAGGCCGGCCTCCCGGGTCACGTCCGAGAAAAAGCCGTCGTCGTTCCGGAGGAGTGAGTTGGGATACGCCTGGACGAGCCACCCGCCGCGGAGGACGAATACATCGGCGTCCCCGTCGTTGTCGTAGTCGGTGTGGACGAGGTTGAGCCCGCCCAGCAGCCCTTCCAGCCCGGCCGCCACCGTGCGGTCGAGGAACCGGCCCGCGCCGTTGCTCTCGAAGTAGCGGAGCTGGTGCCGCAGGCCCCGCGAGGACGTCATGACATCGGGGAGGTCGTCGCCGTTGAGGTCGTCCACGATGGCGCCACCGGAGAGCGAGACGGCGTCCAGGCCCACCCGGGCGGCGACATCCTCGAAGCGGGGCAGCTCGCCCGATCCGCCAAGCGCGGCCTCCGAGAGCCGGTATTCGGGCGGTATGCCATCGGGCCACTCGCCCGCGATCATGGCTGCCAGGTTCAGGATCCAGCGGGCGCGGAGATCGTCGGGCCGCAGTTCCAGGAGCGAGAGGTGCCACCCCCTCGCGGCACCGAGTGCCGCGCGCGCCGAGTCGGAGACCAGGGCCGGGCCGGCCGGAGGCACTGCCGGCCAGCATGGGAACTGCTCCACCGCCCCGGTCACCGCCCCGGCGCGCGGCCGGGCGCGTGGGCAGGTGAGTTCTGCGCTCAGCCGCAGGAAGGCGATCCCGATCTGTTCCTCGACCGTGCGGCGGAAACCGCCGAACGGCTCGGCGGGCGACTGCTCCAGCGCCTGGTCGACGAAGATGAACTGCTCGAGGGCGGGCTGCGTGTGGCCCGCGTTGAGGAGTTCCAGCGCCGTGCGTTCGGCGCGCACGATCATCTCTGCGGGGTTCGTCGACGGCGGCAGGTTCGTGAGGTACCGGAGGCGCCCGGTGTTGAGTTGTTCGTCGAGGAGCGGGTCTGCGGAGTCGGCCAGCGCGACCAGGCGGGCGGCCATTTGGATGGTACCTCGCGACGGACTTCCGGAAGCCCCCCCTGTCTCACCGCAACCCGCCACGATCGACGCCGCCATGATCGACACCGCCAGCCGGACGCGGTTCACGACCCTTCCCCTCTTCTCAACGTCACCTCCATCGCTCCGCTCTCGATCGTGAACACCTCCTCCGTACCGTCCGCCCAGCGGACTGTTACCGCCCGGATCTCGGCCGCGCGCCCCAACACCTGCACCGGGCCGTTCAGCGACCAGTACCCGCTCCCCGCCTGGACCTCGCGCGCGGGCCCCCGGCTCCCGTCGGCGTAGCTCGCACGCACGCGCGCCCCGATCCCGCCGGGGCGCCCGGGGGCCGCCGACAGCCGGACGCGCAGCCCCGGTGCCCCTCCCTGCCCCCGGAAGATGAGCGTCTCGGCGCCATTCTGCCCAACCGCCAGATCCCAGCGTCCATCCGCGTCGAAGTCCGCCACCGCTGCACCGCGGGCGTCCCCGTACACCGCAACGCCGCTCTCGCGGGAGTCGATCGCCCGGAAGCCACCGGCTCCGTCGCCGAGCAGGATCGCGCCGCGTCCCGCGTCGTGACGGGCGAGGCCCTGGGGAGTCGCGAGATAGTTCTGCGCCAGGAACAGGTCCTCGTGGCCGTCCCGGTCGAAGTCCGCGACCGCTGCACCGAAGGCGGGCGCCAGCTGTGCGCTCGCCGGCAGGGGGCGCGCCTCGAACGAGCGTCCCGTGTTGATGAACACTGTGTTCCGCAGGGTCGCGGCGCTCGCCCGATACAGCCCGGAGCGGCCCGGCCCGACCAGCTCTTCGACGGTGGCCCGCGCGAAGGTTTCGAACGTTGGGGCCGCCCTCCGCAGGAAGGGGAGCGTGCGGCTGAGCGTCAGGTAATCGCGGACGGGGCGCCGGTTTCCGTCCACTCCGGTCTCGAACTCGATAAGGTCGACAAGTCCGTTGCCATCGAAGTCCGACGCGACCACGCCGATCGGGCGCTCCGGGGTCGCAAACAGCCCGGTGTTGTCCCCCCAGGCCGTCACCACCAGATCTGAGCGGCCATCCCCATTGAAATCGCCCGACACGATGCCGTTCCAGCGGCCGGTGTGCGCTCCGAGACCCCAGTCGTCGGTCGCATCGGTGAAGCGCCCCTCGTCATTCAGCAGGAGCCGCACGGGTCCCCACTCCAGCGCGAGAGCGAGGTCGGCGTCTCCGTCTCCGTCCACATCGGAGAAGACGGCCCCCGAGACAAGCCCGATCTGTCGCAGGATCCCGGTCGCTTCCGTGTCGACGACCCACCCGTCTCCGTCGGCGAGCAGGAGCCTCGAGTCGGCCGGACGGGGATAGGCTCCGGGGGTCGCGCGGGCGCCGACGAAGAGGTCGAGGCCGCCGTCTCCGTCGACATCGGCGGCCGCAATGGGCCCTGTCGCATGGGGGCTCGGCGGGAGGGCCGGTTGGGGCCCGGCATCGAGGCGGGCGAGGGGCGGGATCACATCCAGGTCGGCCGGCGACCGGGCTTCCCAACTGCTGACGCCCGCGATGATGACCGGGCGACCCGCCGTGGGGAGCGCGAGGATGGACGTATGGTCGCCGACGGCGGTTGCGCCGATGGGCACGGGGTCCGCGAGCCGCCCGGCTTCGTTGACCGCGAGCTGCGCGCGGCCTCCAGCCCCCGCGCCAGTGAGCAAGTCGGGGTCGCCGTCCGCATCGACGTCCGCCCACGCCACGCCGGGGCCGCCCCGCGACAGCTCGAGCGGCACGAGCGGCTGCCGGGCCAGCTCATCGAACGCCGATTCGTCGTGCCGGCCGATCGGCTCCGCCCCCGCGAACAGCGCCGCGCCGGCTCCCGGGCCCGCAGGCTCGCTCCGCCCGGCCACGTGGCCAGGCGCGAGCCCCCCGGCCCCCGGAGGCGCGACCTCGTAGGCCCGATTCGCAGACACCAGGAACGTCCGGCGCACGCCCGAGGGCCATGTGACCGTCGCCTCCGCCTCCGTCCCGTCTCCCATGGCGAACGTGAGCCCGGGATCGGAACCCGCCAGGTACAGACCTCCCGATGTCACCTGGCGCGTCTGCCTCGGGGCCGCGCCGCCGGCCAGCACCACCCGGGCCCCGATCGCCTGGGTGTTACTCCCTTCCCCCAGCACGCGCACGGAGACCCGCGACCCCCCGGCGTCGTTCCTCAGCAGCAGCGGCGGCTCGTTCAGCCGCGTGATAATGACATCCCGGTCCCCGTCCCGGTCGAAGTCCGCCGCAGCGATCGCGTGGCTCACGTCGGGCTCCGCCCCGTAACCCCAGTTCCGGCTCACCTCGACGAACGTCCCATCGCCCCGGTTCCGGAAGGCGAGGTTCCGCACCCGCAACGGCGGAAACACGCCGAGTTCGTCGCGCCAGTCCATTTCGATACGGCCGGTCCGCAGCGCCTCCTGCGTGTCCCCGTCGAGCGGATCCCATCCGTGCCCGTTCGTGACGAGCAGGTCCTGGTATCCGTCGAGGTCGACATCCAGGAACATCGCCCCCCACGTCCATTCCGAGGCGTCGATCCCCGCGGCCCGCGCCGTCTCGGCCCAGGTGCCATCGCCACGGTTCAGCTGGAGCGTGTTGCGGTCCGCCGAAGCCCGTGTCGCGTGGCCCCCGGGAAGAGTGTATCCCGCCGCTCCGAGCGCGACCTGTTCCCGTCTCCGCACGGGGTCCGGGGACAGCATCTCCATCGTCACGAAATCGGTGTCGCCGTCTCCGTCGATGTCCGAGAAGTCGACTCCCATGGAAGAAGCGCTCTCCGTCCGGAAGGAGAGACCAGACGCGGCCAGGAACGTCCCGCCCTCGTTGAGCCAGAACCCGTCCCGGCTTCCGAGGTCGTTCGCGACGAACAGATCCGCGTCCCCGTCATCGTCCGCATCGAAGAACCGCGCGGCCAGCCCCCAATCCCGGGGCACCTCGGAGATCGGCCCGCCCTCCGGGGTGCGGAACACGCCACCGGCGAGGTCGACGGGGTCGAAGCGACCCGATCCGCCATTCAGATACAGTTCGTCGGGGTCGGCGAGTTCGAACCGCAGCACGCGTTCTCCCTCGAGCTCCATTCGGTAGTGCTCATCGAGCGGTGACGCGATGACCAGTTCGTCGCCGACTCGCTCCACGTTGCCGCGCAGGCTGCGGTCGGCCGGGCTGAACAGATCATCTCCCTGAACCGTCTTGTAGTTGGCGAAGTAGGCGTCAAGATCACCGTCGCCCTCGAGATCGGCCAGCGCCAGAGTGCTGCTTCCCCAGGCGCCCTCGAACCCCGCGTCCCGCTCCTCGAACACGCCGTGCCCGTCATTCAGAAGGAGCGCGTTCGTTCCTCCGTGCACGGCCACGAACAGGTCCAGATCGCGATCTCCGTCCGCGTCGGCGAGGACGGCTCCCCGCGACACACGGTCCCCCAGGCCGGCCCCGGAGCCCTCCGTCACGTCCTCGAACCGCCACCCTCCCAGGTTCCGGTACAGGACGTTCGGACGGTCGAGCATGCAGAGATAGAGGTCGACCCAGCCGTCGCCGTCCACATCTCCAACCGCTACGCCCGCCCCGTGGATGAGGGTCCGGTTGCGGAGCTGCGCTTCCCTGGAGACGAACGGAGTCGCCTCGATGCCGGTCCTGCCCGGCGCCAGGGGTGTGAAGCCGCCCGAGGGTTCTCCCTGGAAGGAGAGCACCCGCTCCCGATAGCCGTCCGCCTCGACCCACTCGATGGAGACGGGAGGCGGAGACGCGTCGCAGGCAACCGAGAGCCCGCCCGCGACGGCCGCCGCCAGAGCGGCCGCCAGGAGGGTGCGCGCGACGGCTATGCCCCCTGAGCGCGCCCCGTCAGGCGAGCGCCTCCCCGGAGCCCCCCCCGCTCTCGACGCTGCGCGGGGTTCTGCCACGGGCTGTCAGTCGGTGTCCCCGCGGAAGACGGACCGCATCCCCTCGACCGCTTCGCAGGCCGCCTCCGCCGCACGCGAGAACACCTCGGCGAGTTCCCGCTTGCCCGTGCCGACCAGCGGGACGTCGAAGCTGAAATGCACGGCGACGCCGGCGGGCCGCACACTCTCGCGCGGATCGCTCCACCCTCCATCGGGATCCAGGGCACCCTCGATGTGGACTTCGACCGTGTCGGAGACAGCGCCCACATCCTGCGCGACCTTCGAGAGCCGCGACGCGAGCGCATCGTTCCGGGAGGGGTTCGACTCCCGCTCGTCCAGCCACAGGGCGGGAGGCGCCACGTCGATGTGGACGAACCCGAGCATCACCTCGGAATCGAGTTCGAGCTTGGCCCGGCCGGGCACGTCGCCCTCGGGCTGTGCAAGATACGTCGCGAGGCCCTCGGTCCCGATGTGGGCCAGGCCGAGGGCCAGCTCGTCGATGACCAGCTCCACCATGGCGGAGGGCGCATGGAGCGTATCGAGCGCACCGGACTCGAGGATGTCGAGTTCCGACTGGTCATACGCGACGACCCGGAAGAACCAGGACAGCGGTTCCTGGCGCCCCTCGAACAGGTCGCGCACACCCATGCCCCTGTCGCGGAGCGCGCTCAGCAGGAGCGCACCCAGCTGATGTCGCGTGAGTTCGGCCACGGCCCGCGAAACGACGCTCTCGGTCAGGCCCTAGGGCGTGATCATGATGTGCGAGTTCGCCATCCCACTCGCCATCAGCCACGCGCCGTTCGTGCGCTCAGTGGGTAGACCCAGGTCCTCGGCCTTCGCGAACGGGGTGTAGATGACCGAGAAATGGGCCTGCACGGCCTCCATGTCTCCGGACCAGCCCTCAGCCGCGAAGATGGAGTGCAGGAAGGCGTAACTGGGCATCTCGAGCGTGCCCGCCTCGATCTCGGCGATCCGCGTCTGGACGCTCTCCCCGCCCGTGGCCCCACCTGCCGCCAACTCGCGTCCGCGCGCCATGTAGGGCTCGAGCGACTTGTGGTAGCAGGAGGAATGGAAGCGGTCGTCGCTCGCGTCGTCCGCGATGCAGATGAACATCCCCGTGCCTTCGCGGAGCGTCACCCATTCGGAGCCTTGTTTCCGGATCACCTTGGCGCCGGCCTGCTCGCCCGCGGACGGGAGGGGCGCGACGGCGAGGGCGATGGCGTCCTGCGCGGCGAGCTCCGCGGGCGCGGCGATCAGCAGCGCGGGGATCAGCGCGGTAAGGGCGGTGAGCGAACGGCGAAACATTAGGTCCTCCTTGGTAGGGACATGCGGTGCCCTGCCGCAGCGCTTCGCGCGCGGGGGCGGGCCGCATGAATAGGCCACGGCAGCCGCCCCGGCGCAATCTGAGCGCCCGAGCGCGGCGAACCGGGGGCGGCGCGTTGCGCACGGCGGTCGCGCTCTCAAGATTCGCGCCCGGATCGGAACACAAGCACACCACATCTACCGGAGCGGCCGTTGAGCGTTCGAATCTGTGTCCCGCGCGAGACTGCCGACGGGGAGGCGCGGGTCGCCCTCACGCCGGACGGAGTGAAGCGTCTCACCTCCGATCACATCGTAGTCGCCGTGGAGGCAGGGGCCGGTGCATCGGCCGGTTTCCCCGATGCGGCGTACGGGGAGGTCGGTGCGGAGATCGTTCCGGACGCGGACCAGCTTCTGGGCGAAGCGGACGTCGTCTTCAAGGTGGGTCCCCCGACGGAGGCCGAAGTGGATCGGCTCAGGGAAGGGTCGGTCCTGGCCTGCCTGCTGCGACCTCACGAGAACGCGGCGCTGATCGAGCGGCTGGCGGCGCGCCGGGTCACGACCCTGGCGCTGGAACTCGTCCCCCGGATCACGCGCGCGCAGTCGATGGATGCGCTGTCGTCGCAGAGCAATCTCGCAGGGTACAAGGCCGTCCTCCTCGGCGCGAATTCGCTGGGACGGATCTTCCCCCTGCTGATGACGGCGGCAGGCACCCTTTCTCCGGCGCGGGTGCTCGTACTCGGGGCAGGGGTCGCGGGTCTGCAGGCGATCGCGACCGCGCGGCGCCTGGGCGCGGACACCTGGGGCTACGACATCCGCGCCGCCGTACAGGAAGAGGTCGAGAGCCTCGGTGCCAAGTTCGTGGATCTCGACGAGGGAGCGGGGGACGACGCGGAGACCGAAGGCGGCTACGCGAAGGAACTCGAGGAGGCGGAGCAGGCGAGGCAGCGGGAGTTGCTGGCCCAACACATCGCGAGGGCGGACGTCGTCATCACCACCGCTCTTGTGCCGGGGCGTCCGGCGCCGGTGCTGATCACCGATGATGTGGTCGACCGGATGAAGCCGGGTTCCGTAATTGTCGATCTGGCGGGCGAAGCGGGGGGCAACTGCTCGCTCTCGACACCCGGAGAGACCGTGGTGGAGCGCGGGGTGACGATCCACGCCCCGCTGAACGTGCCCGCGTCGCTCCCGTACCACGCGAGCCAGCTCCTGGGCCGCAACCTCTCCGCGCTCGTGAAGCCGATGATCGGCGAGGACGGCGTGACCGTGGATCTGGAAGACGATGTGATCGGACCCTGCTGCGTCGCGCACGCGGGAGAGGTCCGGTTCAGCGCATGAGATTCGAGTTCGGGGTCACCGACCCCGTGCGCACCGCCCCGCCGCGTTCGAGCGGGGGTACATCACACACGAGGCCTGGCGGATGACCGGAGCGCTCCTGATTGGACTCTATGTGTTCGTGCTCGCGATGTTCATCGGGTTCGAACTCATCACCAAGGTTCCCCCCACGCTGCACACGCCGCTCATGTCCGGCTCCAACGCGATCTCCGGGATCTCGATCGTGGGCGCGCTGCTCGTGATCGGTCGCGGCGGAGACTCGCCCCTGATGCGCTGGATCGGGCTGGCGGCGCTGATTCTAGCCACGATCAACGTGGTCGGGGGCTTTCTCGTCACGGACCGCATGCTCCAGATGTTCAAGAGCAAGGACGCGAGCTGAGCCATGGGCGCGACAGGACTGACGACGATGATTCCGCTCGCCTATCTGGCGTCCGCCGTCCTCTTCATCCTCGGCATCAAGCGGCTCAGCCACCCGAATACGGCGGCGGGCGGCAACCGGCTCGCCGGCATCGGGATGCTGCTCGCCGTGATCGCCACGCTCCTCGACGGCGAGATTCTCGACTACACCTGGATCATCGTGGGCCTCGCCGTGGGCGGCCTCATCGGCCTTTTCATGGCCCGGACCGTGAAGATGACCTCGATGCCGGAGATGGTGGCCGTGTTCAACGGGTTCGGGGGCGCCGCGTCGGGGCTGGTCGCGGTGGGAGAGTACCTGAGGGTCCTCAACGGGGCGGAGACGCTCGCGCTGGATTCGGGCGTCTCGATCATGGCCGGGACGCTGATCGGCGCTGTCACCTTCTCGGGAAGCATGATCGCGTTCGGAAAGCTGAAGGGGTTCGTGACCGGCAACGCGATATCCAACCCGCTCGTACGATTCTCGGCCGGCTTCCTCCTTGCGATCTCCCTCGTGACCGCCGTCTATCTGGTCGGATTCGAATCGAGCCTCGCCTTCTACTGGGCTCTGATCGCGGCCGCACTCATCCTCGGCGTGCTGTTCGTGATCCCGATCGGGGGCGCGGACATGCCGGTGGTGGTCGCGCTCCTCAACTCGTATTCGGGGCTCGCGGCGGCGGCGGCCGGGTTCGTGCTCGAGAACAACGCGCTCATCATTTCCGGCGCGCTCGTCGGGGCCTCGGGGCTCATCCTTACCGGCATCATGTGCCGCGCCATGAACCGCTCGCTGACCAACGTGCTGTTCAGCGCCTTCGGTACCGGCACGGCGACCGCAGGGAAGGCCGCGGACGGCGACCGGGTCGCGACCCCGATCGAGGCCGAGGACTCGGCCATGGTCCTGGGGTACGCCTCCCGGGTCATCTTCGTGCCGGGCTACGGACTCGCCGTGGCCCAGGCGCAGCATCGGATCCGCGAGCTGGCGGACATGCTGACCGAACGCGGCGTCTCGGTCCGCTACTGCGTCCACCCGGTCGCGGGGCGCATGCCGGGTCACATGAACGTGCTGTTGGCCGAGGCCAACGTCCCCTACGAGCAACTGTGCGAGCCCGAGGACGTGAACTCCGACATGGAGAACATCGACGTCGCCGTGGTCGTGGGCGCGAACGATGTGGTGAACCCGCTCGCGCGGGACGACCCCTCGAGCCCGATCGCCGGCATGCCGATCATCGAGACGGACCGGGCGAAGACGTGCATCGTCATCAAGCGCTCCCTGTCCGTGGGTTACGCCGGCATCGACAACCCGCTCTTCTACCTGCGGAACAACCGCATGTTCTTCGGGGACGCGGCGGACGCGCTCGCCCGAATTGCGGCGGAAGTGAAGCAGCTGTGACCCGATCGCGGTGACGGTCGACCGGCGCGGGTTCGTGATCCGGACGGGAGCCGGGGCCGCCGGCCTCACCATAGGTCTCTCGGGGTGCGAGCCCGGGTCAGGCGGAAGCGCCCGGAGCCCGGTGCAGGACAACTGGCCTACCGACCCGGACGCGCTCGCTGCCGCCTACCGCGACAACATCTACACCCGGCTCCTCGGCATCCGCCCCCACCTCCCGGCGCACGAACACGTATCCCGTCTGGGCGGCGGCCGCATGGACCCCGAAGTCATCGCGGCGATGGCCGAAGCCAACGCCTTCTTCGTCGACATGCATGAGCTCATGGCCGCGGCCGGAGCGCGGATCGCCGAGCTTGTGGGGGCCGAGGCGGCGCTCGTCACCAGCGGCGGGTTCTCGGCCATGGTGCTGGGGGCGGCCGGCTGCCTTACGGGCACCGACTCCGAGCGGGTCCACGCCCTTCCCCTCCCCACCTGGCCGCGTCGCGAGTGTCTCATCCAGACGCCCCATCGGTTCGGATATGACCGCGCCTACCGCGACGCGGGGATGACGATCGTCGAGGCCGGGACCCGCGAGGAGTTCCGGGCGCAGCTCTCGGAGCGCACCGCGATGATCGCCGCCCTCGCGACGGCCGAGCGGCAGACCATGTTCGCGCCGCCCGCTCCTGTCGACTGGGCCCCGGCCCCGGGGCCCGAAGTGATGGCCGTGCGCGAGCAGATCGAGATCGGACGGGAGGCGGGCGTGCCGGTGTTGGTGGACATGGCGTCAGATCTTCCCACCGGTGTCGACCTGCGCGAGTTCGTCGATGCCGGGGCCGATCTCATCGTGATCAGCGGCGGCAAGGGGATCGGCGGGCCGCAGTCGTCGGGTATCCTCGCCGGCCGCGCCGACCTCATCGAGGCGGCCCGCCTCAACGCCTCGCCCAACGACGCCATCGGCCGGGGCATGAAGGTCGGCAAGGAGGAGATCGTCGGTCTCGTGGTCGCGCTCGAGCGCTACGTGGCGCGCGATGTCGAGTCGTGGGTCGCGGGCTGGTCCGAGATGGCCCGCCACATCGCTTCCCAGCTGGCCGATGTCCCCGGGCTCACGGCCGAAGTCGTGACGAACACGGCGGGCTACGAGGACGTGGAGCTGACCTGGGATCCCGAGATCATCCCCCTTACAACCGACGAGGCCAAGGCCGGGCTCATGGCCGGGGAACCCCGCCTCGCCTACCTGATGACCGTCCGCACGCGCCTTCTGCGCGAGGGTGAGGACGCACTCGTCGTCCGCAGTTTGCGAGACCTCTTCGCGAGAGCCGCGGCTACCAGCTAGCAGTCCCCCTTTCGCGCACCGCGCGGACGTCCCGTCGCAACCTGCGATCCAACCCCGTGTTCGTCCGCCTCGCGGAACCAATTCCGCGAACGTCCAGTATCTCCTGATGAGACGTCTCACCAGCGACACAACGACAGCGGGAAAGACCCCAAGTCATGATCCACAACGAAATCATGATTCCAGGACACCGGAGAATTCCAATGAAAGCCGGGGTCGAGAATGCAATTCGCCTCCAGAAGGTTTATAGATCACGAGCAGGCAACACACCTTTCTTCTTCAACGCGGCCGTGGGAAAAGTACCGTCTTCAACGACTTGCGCTGCCGCCGCTCCTGATCGCGGCAGCGATCATTGTCGGCCCGCCCCTGCAGGCCCAGACGTCACCCGCAACCACTGAGGAAACCGCACTACAGGGGACTTCCGCGCGGGTGGCTGCCGATCAGGTCACGGAGCCGGCGTTCCACCCGACCGCACGAATCCATCGAAGTGCAGACCCGCGGATCACCATCCAGGCCGTCCGGGACACGATCTTCGCGGGCCTGGAACAGTTCTCCCTGCTGCTGGAACGCGAGACACCGGGGAACCGCCTGACGGTGACGGTGAAGCTGGAGCAGGAGGAGGAATGGCTCGCCGACAGGTCGCGCGAAGTCACCTTCAGCGCTGGCGACAGCATCGCGTTCCTCGATATCCCCGCCGGTGACTTCAACGAGCGCGTCACCCGGAGCGGCGATCTCAAGGTGACGGTGGATGACGTGAGCGGCTACGACACGTCGGACGCCGAGGCGACGCTATTTGTCGTCTCGTCGGAGGGCCCGGTGGTCACGTACTCCCTCTCGCAACCCTCGTACACGTTTGCGGAAGACGTGGGACGCGCGCGCGCGCAGCTGGTCGCGCGAATGGCGTCCGGCATGCCCCGCGGGGTGACGGTCGGCGCCTCTATCGGCACCAGAGGAAACGATGTTTCCGGCAGCGGGTTCACCGCGACTCCGGGCGAGGACTATGAGCAGGCTGGGGGGACGGTACTCATGGTGGCGGAGAAGTACGGACTCGAAGACGGTCGGTGGGTGGGCCGCACCAGCGTGATCGTCCCGCTCCTGGACGACGATGTCCGGGAAGGCACCGAGGCCTTCGAGTTGAACCTGCGGCGGCCTGCCACCCAATCCGACAAGGCCCGGCTCCTGAACTCCGACGGCAGCACGTGCGGGGACCGCTGCCGACACCTCATTCACATCAGCGACGACGAGGACAGCCCCGCGCTGGATCTGTCGGTGAGTCCGAATGAGATCATGGAACAGGGCGAGACGTCTGCTACCGCGACTGTGTCGATCACCGGCAGCAAGTCCTTCGCGGCCGACCAGTCGCTGACCCTGGCGCTCACCGGCAGCGCGACCGAGGGGGCCGACTACGTGGTGTCGCCCGCCGATGCCGACGAAGAGACCGCGGACTACCAGATGATCCTGCCGGTGGACTCGACCTCGGTCGAGGTGACGTTCAAGGCGATGCGCGACGAAGTCGACGATCCGGGCGAGAAGATCGAGGTATCCGTCAAGGTCGACGGGAACCCGAGGGGCGACAAGCGCGACATCCGGATTGTGAATCAGCGGATGGATCTGCCGAAAATCACTCTCGTGGCGGACCGTGACACGGTCCTGGCGGGCCTGGAGGATCTGGAGCTGACGGTCACGCTCGCGGAGCCGTCGGACGAGCATCTGACGCTGACGGTGCGGCTGACGCAGGAGCAGAACTGGCTGCGCAGCACGTCTGTCCAGCTGAACTTCCCGGCAGGCAGCGCGATCCACGAGTTGGGGCTTGGCGAAAGCGTATTCTCCTCGGCAGTGACCCAGAGCGGCACTCTCACGGCGACGGTAGACTCGCTCGAGGGCTACGACACGGGGGAGGCGTCGGTGACCGTTTACGTCGTGTCACGGCCGGGGCCGGCGATGAAAGTCTTCTTCAGCGAGGAGGTGTACCAATTCGCGGAAGACGGGGAGGATCCGTTCGCACTCATGGTCGTCGAAACAGCCCCGGGTATGCCGCGCGCCGCGACCGTCACGTTCGCGGTGAGCGCCAGGGCCGGGACCGCGAAGTCGCCCGGGGACTACGGGGCCTTGAGCGCCGTGATCACCGTCCCGGCGGAGGACTTCACGTCAGAGGGCGGCCTGTGGCGGACCCGGCATCGCGTGCCGTTGACGTTGCTCGACGACGAGGTCCGTGAAGGAACCGAGAGTTTCAGGCTGCTCCTCGAGCGTACACCGAGCCACCCGCGCGAGCTGCAGCTCTCGAACGTCCTCGGCAACTCATGCGAGGGCGAGTGTGCGGTTGGGGTGAGAATCAATGATGACGAAGACATCCCCGAGTGGGAGTTGTCGTCGAGCGCGGAGGAGATCCGGGAAGAGGGCGAGACGTCATCCACCGCGACCGTCTCCATCACCAACGGCAAGACCTTCGCGGACGATCAGGTGGTGACGTTCGAGCTCGGCGGCGACGCCATCCCGGAGCACGACTACCGCGTCGCACCGGCCGACGCCGCCCAGGCAGTCGAGGGTCATCAGGTGACACTGTCGGCCGGTTCCAGCTCTGTCGAAGCGACCTTCACGGCGGTCGATGACGAACGCGAGGAAGGGGACGAGAAGATCAAGCTCCGCGCGATCCACGACGATAACGCGATCGGCCGCGGGACCATCCGCATCATCGACCGGTTCCCGGGTCCGAGGGTGGAGATCACTTTCGAGGAGGTCCAGCCGCCCCGTGACGAGTATGACGACGGGATCGCGACGGGTCCCTTTTCCACGCGGATCACCTTCAGCGAGCAGGTCGAAGGCTTCACGCAGGAGGACATCGACTGGCAGACCCATTCGGGTACGACCGTGGACACCACGAATATCGGAGTCCTCCTCTGGGACTACACAGAGGTCCGCGCGGGTCTGGAATACACGGTCAGGATGATGCCGGACCAGGACGGTCGCTTGCACATAGTCGTCTTCCCGGACTCGGCCAGGTCCGTGGCTACGGGCGACGGGAACCAGTTGGGGCACGGCAGCCTGCAGGTCGAGTTGCCGCCGGACCGCATGTTGGTGGAGCCGAGGACGCTGACCGTGGATGAAGGGGATGCGGACGGCGCCCATTTCGTGGTCTTGCTGACCAGCGAGCCGACGGGCCCGGTGACCGTGATGGTCACGGGAGCGGAGGGCACCGACCTCACGGTCGATCGGCCGACGCTGACGTTCAGTCTACCGTACTGGAACGGCGGGTGGGGCGTGAAGGTGTCGGCGCTGGATGATGCGGACGCGGCGGGCGAGCAGGTGAGACTCCGGGTGAAGGCGTCCGGCGGCGGATACGACGGGCGAAGCGTAGACCTCGTCGTCAACGTCAGGGACGACGACGGGGCCTCGGCGGACCAACCTCGAGGCGTGGGCCCGTTGCAGACCGGGTCGGAGGAGGCGCTGAAGCTGCTCGGCAATGTAACACCGGACGCGGCGGCGGCGGCGCTGCTCGGAGAGGGAGGTCTCAGCGAAGCGCAACTGAACGCACTGGACCGTCTGGGCAACCGCAACGGACGCTATGACCTCGGTGACATGCTCTCCTGGGCCGTCCGCTGCCGGCGAGCCGAGCGGTCCAACCGTCCGAGGAGACGGCGGTCTCGCTGCCATCCCCGTGGCCATCGACCGGACGGGCGTGGCCAAAGGCGCAGAAGCCGGACTCGGACCGCGCTCGCGTTCCTCGCGGCCGTCACCCTCGCGTGGGGCTGCGACCACGGGCGCGGCCTCGTTGAGCCTTCCGTGGCGGAGCCGGAGCCCGGTTTCCTCGCGGTCGAGTTGACGGCGCCAACCGGTGAGCGCCTCAGCGGCGCACGGCTAGCCATCGAAGGCCCGGACATCGGGGCGCTCCACGCGCCAGGGTCGGAGGTGTTCGAGTCCGACGATGGAACCCGGAAGGAGGTCATCGTGGCGGGCGCGCTCTCCGCGGGGCGCATCCTGGAGTTCCGCGTCCCCGATCGGCGACTCGACTCACACTATCGGGTCCGCCTGATCGAGGTCACGGGAGAAGACTACCAACCGAGAGACGCGTCGGCCTACTCGACGCGGATCTCACGCTAGGGCCGCAGCACCGGGTGTCCCGGCGCGCACGATGTCTGTGCGCGCCGGGGGACCTGCCCCTCCGTTCATTCCGGGATGAGTTCGGCCGTCCCCTCGAGGCCATCCGGAATCAGTTCCGAAACGCCACGGTCGAACGTGGCGAGCCGCCCTTTCCTGCTGATCGCGAGCGCCAGCAGGTGGGCATCCGTCACCTGGCGGTATCCGACGACCCGCCCGAACGGCGTCGTGCCGCCCATGCCCGGCGACACGTCGTCCGTCCAGAACACATGTCCCGGCAGGGCTCGAATGCGCCGCAACAAGGCGATGGCTTCGGAGGGCGTGCGCGCGTCCGGGATGGCCCGCGGGTTGCTTGAGACGCGGACGAAACCGGTTTCCGTGACCGGGCATGTCGCCCACCTCTGGCGCTGAATCGCCGGGAACCACGCGTGTGCACGGCCGTGATGGATATGGTTCGGCCAGGCGAGGGCGACGAGAACGTTGACGTCCAGCAGCCGGATCAGGTCTCCTCCAGCGCGTCGGCCACCATCTCGGGCGTGATCGGGGGCGCACCCTCGCGAACCTCGAAGACGGGGAAGCCGCCGACCTGCGAGAAGCCGGGGTTCTCGGGGCGCAGAGCGGACCGCACCAGCGTGGAGACGACCGAACCCATGCTCGCGCCGCGCTCGCGCGCGATGCTCTTCACGGCCCGATGAACATCTGAATCAAGATTGAGCGTGGTTCTCATGCCGTGAATCGTGTCACCATAACACCATCGCGTCAAGGTGTCATCCCGTCCTGCCGTCGGTCCTCGGTGATTGTCGTGATGGCCACCTGCCATCTACGTTGCCGCCCTCGGGGTCTCGGCCGCCGCGCGCGGTCCGGCCCATGCAGATTTGACCGGATTCCTTGTGTCGCCGGAACAGGAGCAATAGTCCCATGCGCAAGCAGGCTGTCGTCACACTCGCCACGCTCACCCTCGTCTCGGCGGGCTTCGCCACGGCGCCCCCGGCGCTGGCCGCCCAGGAGGCCGTGGTCTTCGACTCCGCCGATGTCGCGGGACTCAGCTTCCGCTCCATCGGTCCGCCGCGGGGCGGACGGAGCACGGCGGTAGCCGGGATCACCGAGCAGCCGCTGACCTACTTCATGGGCGCGACCGGCGGCGGTGTCTGGCGCACGGACGACGCCGGCCTCAACTGGAGCAACATCTCCGACGGCTACTTCGAGACCGGCTCCATCGGGGCCATCGACGTGGCGGACGGCGACCCCAACGTCATCTACGTAGGGACGGGTTCGGCCTGCATCCGAGGCAACGTGTCGAAGGGAATCGGCGTCTACCGCAGCACCGACGGCGGCGACTCCTGGAGCCATATCGGTCTGCCGAACGCAGGCCAGATCGGCCGCATCGAAGTCCACCCACGCGACGCGGACATCGCCTTCGTGGCGGCGATGGGCGATCCGTTCGGTCCCAACCCCGAGCGTGGCGTCTTCCGTACGACGGACGGCGGGGAGACGTGGGACCACGTCCTCGCCATCTCCGACTCCACGGGTGTCGTCGACCTGGCCATGAACCCGGGCAACCCGCGCATCATCTTCGCGGCCGCGTGGCGGGGCGAGCGCAAGCCGTGGACCGCGATCTCCGGCTCCGAGGAGTCCGGCATCTTCCGTTCGACCGACGGGGGGGACACGTGGGACCGGCTCGAGGGCGGACTCCCCACGGGCCTCGTGGGCAAGGCCGCAGTTACGGTCTCCCGCGCCAACCCCGACCGCGTGTGGGTGCTCATCGAGGCGCCCGACGACCGCGGCGGCGTCTACCGGTCCGACGATGGCGGCGACAGCTGGCGGCGGGTGAACGACGACCGCGGGCTGCAGCAGCGCGCGTGGTACTACACGCACATCTACGCCGACCCGGTGGACGAGAACACGGTCTACGCCCTCAACGTCGGCTACAACAAGTCGATCGACGGGGGCGTGACCTGGCAGGGCTACAGCGTCCCTCACGGGGACGTGCACGACCTCTGGATCAACTACGAGAACCCCGATTTCCAGGTCGTGGCGGACGATGGTGGCGGGCAGGTCACGACGACGGGCGCGGAGAGCTGGTCCACCTACTACAACCAGGTCACGGCTGAAATCTACCGGGTCTTCGTCGACAACCAGTTCCCCTACCGCGTGTACGGGTCGCAACAGGACAACTCGACGATCATGGTGCCGAGCCGGGGGATGCCGGCGGTGCAGCCGGCGCAGCACTGGTCTGCGGTCGGGGGCTGCGAGAGCGGGCACATCGCGATCGACCCGCGCAACCCGAACGTCACGTACGCGGGCTGCTACGGCGGCAGCATCAACCGGGTCGATCGCGGCACGGGCGACGTGCGGCAGATGCTTCTCTACCCGCAGTTGCAACTGGGGCACGCTGCCAAGATGATGCGGCACCGTTTCCAGTGGAACGCGCCGATTCGGATCTCACCGCACGATCCCGATGTCGTTTATCACATGTCCCAGTTCGTGAACCGGACGAGTGACGCGGGATATTCCTGGGAGACGATCAGCCCGGATCTCACGCGCAACGACACCACCAGGCAGGACTACGCCGGGGGTCGCATCACCTGGGACAACACCGGCGTGGAGGTCTACGGGACGATCTTCGCCTTCGAGGAGTCGCCGCACGAGGCGGGCGTCCTGTGGGCGGGCTCCGACGACGGGCTCATCCATGTGTCGCGCGACGACGGGGCGAACTGGACCGACGTGACCCCCGGCGATCTGCCGGAGTTCTCGACCGTCAACATGATCGACCTCTCGGCGCATGGGCCGGGCCGGGCGCAGGTCGCCGCCTACCGCTACCGGATGGCGGACAACACGCCCTACATGTGGCGGACGGATGACTACGGAGAGAGCTGGACCCGCCTGTCGACGAACGGAATCGAGCCGGGCCACTTCGTGCGTGTCGTCCGCGAGGATCCGGTGCGCGAGGGCCTCCTCTACGCCGGCACGGAGTACGGGCTGTACCTGAGCTTCGATGGCGGCGACAGCTGGCAGCGCTTCCAGCAGAACCTGCCCATCACGCCAATCACCGACATGCGCGTCCACGAGGGCGATCTGGTCGTGGCGACGCAGGGCCGCTCCTTCTGGATCCTCGACGACGTGTCGCCGCTCAGGACCATGTCGAGCGCTTCGCTCGCCGCGAACGTGCATCTCTACGCATCGGGCGACGCGGTGCGCGCGCAGGGCGTGTTCCCCAACGGCGCGGTGATCCACTTCGCGCTCGGCGAAGATATGGAGGAGACCGTCAACCTCGAGATCGCGGACGCGCGCGGAGAAGTGGTGCGCGTCTACTCCTCCAACCCCGGCTCGTGGGACGACGAGGCGAAGGCGGCGGTCGGCCGCGCGTCCACCTGGTCGCCGGGCCGCCTGCAGACGAGCGCCGGCCTCAACCGTCTGGTCTGGAACCTTCAGGGCGAAGGCCCGGACCTGGTCGAGGGCGCCCGGATCTGGGGCTTCGCGGGCCGCGTGCCCGCTGTGCCCGGAAGCTACGAGGTACGTCTCTCCGCGGGTGACGTGACGCAGACCCAGCCGCTTGAGGTCCACATCGACCCGAGGGTCGCCGACCAGGTCACCGTCGCCGACTTGCAGGCCCAGCACGATCTCATGGTCCGCGTGCGCGATCTCCTCCAGCAGTCGCACGACGCGGTGCGGGACGCGCGCTCCATCCGTTCGCAGATGCGGGACATCGCGGGTTCCGTGGAGGAAGCCGGATACGGAGACGACTTCACGGAGATGGCCGACGCGACGGGCGAGAAGCTCACGGACGTCGAGGAGGAACTCTTCCAGACGAAGAACCGGGCGGGGCAGGATCCGCTCAACTTCCCGCCCATGCTCGACAACGAGATCGTGAACCTGTACGGCTACATCTCGTCGACCTACGACCGCCCCAACCAGGTGGCGGGCACCCGGGCCGACGAACTCGAGGCCGAACTCGGGGAGTGGCTGGGGACGCTCCAGCAGATCATCGACACCGACGTCGCCGCGTTCAACAACCGGCTGCGCGAGGCCGGGGTCCCCGGCGTCATCGTACGCACCCCGCCCCGCGCGACCAGTTGACCGATTCGACCGGTTCCGATGTCTCGATAGACAACCTCGCGCGCCGCTGCTTCGAGCGAAGCGCGCGGGAGCGCGAACGGCTGCTCGCCAGGCAGATCGCCCGTTCGCGCTCGACGGCCGACGAGGCGACGTCGGTCGTCGGACGCGCGTTTCCATTTGTCCTCGTCGGATCCATGGTCGCGGGCATCTTCGCGGGCGCCGGGGCAGCACTCGGAGTCCTGGGAGCGTCCGTGGCGATCTGGATGGTCACCGCCTTCGCCAGGCAATACCCCAAACAGCAGAAGCGGGCGGAGATCCGGAACTCTGTGGAACACGGCATCGCAGCCTACCGAGGCGGCGAACCCTGGGCTGTGCTCCACGTTCACGAGTTCGCCGTGGCAGAGTTTCGGGAGCGGATCGCGGCGCACCGCGACCGGACGCTGGGGCGGGGCTCGGAGTGGGGGCGGGCGCGCGCGTCGCTCGCCAAGGCCGCGGACGAGGCGCAGCGCTCCGCCGCCTACTGGCGCGAGCGGCTTCGCGGGGAGCCTGAGAGCGAACTCGCGCAAACTCAGGGTATCGTGGCGGACAGGCTCGAGGCCAAGCTCGGAGAAGCCCTCGAGAAGCTCGACGCGCGGGCGGCCGCGCTGCGCAAATTCTACAACGATTGCGATGCGAGGCTGGCGGTCATGGACCGCTGCAACCGCGACCTGGAAGAGTCCCGGCGTCTCGAGGAGCTGTCCGGCCGGGCGGACATCGTCATCGCCGAGGCGGAGGGCATGATTCAGTCCATCGCGCGGCAGTTCGTTGAGGAGGCACGGACGATCGGAGAGGCGCTGGGAGGCGTCGCGACGGTGGGCATCAAGTCGCTCGCGGGCGAGGCTCCGGTCGAGAACATCGAGTACCTCGCCGACCGTATCATCGAGAGTTCCGACCGGGAACGCTCCACCATCGAGGATCTCGACCGGCAGCTGCTGCACTTCACGGGCTGACCCACACCGGAGGCGGTCTGGCCCGAGCCCTCAGCTGGGTCCATCCTCCGTCTCAAGGGTTTATCGCGCAGGCACTCACTCTGAGGTTCCCGGACTCATGCAGATGAAGAGAACCGACTCTTCCGTCGTATGCCTGGGCCTGCTCGCGATCGCCGCCTCCTGGGCGGTGGCGTGTGGGGACGAGCCGACGGCACCGCCTTCCTCTCCCAACCAGCGGCCCGTGGCGACGAGCATAATTCCGGCTCAGGAACTCGCCGCGGGCGACACGCTCACGGTGGAGGCTGCCTCATACTTCACGGACCCGGATGGGGATGCCCTGACTTTCGAGGCGGCAAGCTCGAACACCAGCGTCGTCACGGTGGCGCTCGCCGGTAGTTCCGTCGCCGTCGTCGGGGTTGCGTCGGGCGAAGCGAGGGTCACGATTCGTGCCCGGGACCCTCGAGGCCTTCAGGCTTTGCTGGAGTTCAGTGTTCTCGTGCCGACGCCGCGGACGGAGGACCACGCCCCTCTCATCGCGTTTTACGAGGCGACGGGCGGCGCAAACTGGTCCGCTAACGACAACTGGCTGACCCCGCGCCCGGTCGAGGTCTGGCATGGGGTCGAGGTGGACGCCGAGGGCCGGGTTGTCGGGCTCGACCTCGAATTCAATCGCCTGACGGGACAGCTTCCGCCGGAGTTGGGCGAACTCTCGCGCCTCCGCTCGCTCATCCTGTCGCGAAACGAACTGGCGGGCACCATCCCTTCGGAACTCGGCGACCTGCCCGACCTCCGGCAGCTGAATCTTCGCGACAACGGGATCGCGGGTGAGATCCCGCCGGCTCTGGGCCACATCGCCTATCTGGACCAACTGGACCTGCGCGGGAACCAGCTTGAAGGGGCAATCCCCGCCGCTCTTGGCAGCCTCGCCAGCCTGCGACGCCTCTACCTCAGCGGCAACAACCTCACGGGGGAGATCCCTCCCACCCTCGGTAACCTCGCCAGCCTGCAGAGCCTGTTTCTCAGCAACAACGATTTGGCGGGGGAGATCCCCTCTGCGCTCGGCGATCTCACCAGGCTGGAGCAGCTCTACGTCGGCAACAACGGCATCACGGGAGAGATCCCTGCCGAGTTCGGCAATCTCGCCAGCCTCCGGCAGTTGCTGCTGTTCGGCAACGCACTGGCCGGCCCGGTCCCGCCCGAACTCGGGCGCCTGACACAGCTGCGGTTGTTGAGTCTGAGAGACAACCCTGGGTTGTCGGGAGCGCTCCCCAGTGCCGTGACCTCGCTCTCAAGCATCCGCGAGCTGCTGCTGCAGGGTACCGGTCTCTGCACGCCGCTCGAACCCACCTTCCGCAACTGGCTGGACCGGATCTGGAAGTACCGGGTGTCTCCCTGCGGGGGCGCAGGGCTCCCCGTCTATCTGACCCAGGCCGTGCAGTCCGCCGAGTTCCCCGTCCCGCTCGTCGCAGGCGATTCCGCGCTACTCAGGGTGTTCCCAACGGCTCCCGAGGGCGCGGTCGTCGACTTCCCACCCGTACGAGCCAGGTTCTATCTGGACGGCGTGGAAGCGCATTCCGTGGACATTCCCGCGCAGGCCAACCCCGTCCCCACCGAAGTCGACGAGAGTTCCCTCGCGATGTCCGCCAACGCGGTGATCCCGTCGCGCGTCGTGCAACCGGGGCTCGAAATGGTCGTCCAGGTGGACCCGGACGGCACGCTGGACCCCGCCCTCGGCCTCACACAGCGGATCCCCGAGTCCGGACGGCGTGCCATCGACGTGCGGGCGATGCCCACCTTCGAACTCACGCTGATTCCCTTCCTTCGGGAGGGCAGTCAGGACCGGTCGATCGTCGCATTCGTACGGGACCTGACCCCGGACCACGAGTTCCTGTGGATGACGCGCACGCTGCTACCGGTTGGGGACTTTGTACTGAACGTGCACGAGCCCGTGACGGCGTCGACCAACAACCAGGGTGCACTGCTCAGCCTGACGAATGCGATTCGGGTGATGGAAGGCGCGAGTGGCTACTACATGGGCACGATGACGGGGAGTGACGGCGGCGGGCTGGCCCAGATCGGCGGGAGGTCGAGCTTCGCTCACATGCGCGAGGACATCGTCGCACACGAACTCGGGCACAATTTGAGACTGGAGCACGCCCCGTGTTCCGCTGTAGACCCCGATCCCTGGTTCCCTCACCCCGACGGCTCCATCGGGGTGTGGGGATACGACTTTCGCGACGGCGGCACGCTCATTCCTCCGGACAGGCCGGACGTGATGTCCTACTGCTACCCCGGATGGATCAGCGACTACTACTTCGGCAACGCGATGCGTCATCGGCTCCGGGTGGAACGCGCCGAGGCCGCGGCGGCGCAGCGCGTGGTCACCACGGGGCGGAGGACGCTCCTCCTCTGGGGCGGCGTGGACGAGCGAGGGGTTCCGTACCTGGAGCCGGCTTTCGTCCTGGACGCCCCGCCCGCTCTGCCACTCGCGGCCGGTCCCTACGAGATTCGCGGCGCGACAGCTGCCGGAGAGCCGCTATTCTCGCTGACCTTCGCCATGCCGGAGGTGGCCCACGGGGACGGGAGGTCGAGCTTCGCCTTCGCTCTGCCCGTTCAGTCCGGTTGGGCGGGCGCCCTGGCGAGCATCTGGCTCTCCGGACCCGGCGGCTCCGTCACGCTGGACGACGAGACCGAGCGTCTGGCCGCCATCGTCCGCGATTCTGGCACGGGCCGTGTACGCGCGATCCTTCGAGACGCGTCCCCCGCCGAGTTGGCGCGCGGCGTGGCGGACGCGCTGTCTCTCGAACCCGGCCTGGAAGTGCTGGTCAGCCGCGGGATCCCCGATCCCGCAGAATGGAGGCGGTAGGGCAGCCGGATCCGCCGGGCGCAGCCAGTAACTCCTGGGTCAGCCCTCGCGGTCGCGCATGTCGGCCAGAGCGCCCGTGTCGATCGCGTCTCGCAGGTTGTGGAGTTCGTCCATCGTCAGGTCTCGTCCCTCCAGAGAGACGACGAAACGTCCCTCCACGAACCAGGTGAACTTCGCCCGGCCGCGGTCACCGCTGGTGCGGCGGAACTCTTCCATGGCCGGATACCCCTCGTGCTCCAGCGTGCGCTTCCATCCGCGCTCGCTCTCTTCATCGATCTCGACGTCCAGCCAGTCCAGGAAATCCTCGGACCCGACGATCGGGATGGCCCCAATATCAGCGATGGTGACGTCCACGTCCGCCCCGTCGCGATTCTCGTACTCGGCTTCGACCTCCGAGATGTGAAACCCGAACGCTCCAGCGGTCGCCCCTTCACGAGACGAGAGCGTGAGCCCCCCGGCTCGTTGCGGAAGAACGGCGTACAACTCGCGGAAGTTGATCGGCCTCTCAACCAGGGCCTCGCCCGACAGATCCACGTCGATGTCGCGCAGCGCCTCGCTCAGCTGCTCCGCCGCTTCGGCCAGACCATCGGCGAGCTCGTCGGCGGCCTCGTGCAGGCTCTCCCTCACCTCCTCCATCTCCGCTTCCTCGCGCGATTCGTCGTCGCTGATGAAGAAGCAGCCCGTTGACATGAGGCCGACGAACAGGGCACCCGCGAGGGCGAACGGCCGCGGCTGGCGGCCAGGAACTCGACGCTTCCAGGACATCTCTTCCTCCCGACGCTTCATCATTTGGGGCGGGTGCCTGTCCGCGTCTACGCGCCCGGCCGCGGGGAAGTGTCAGGTCATTTCGTGGCGGAGACGCCGGCGACCGCAAGTTCGACGCCCTCCTTCTCGTCCACCCTTGCGAGCAGGACCAGGCCGACGACGAGGAAGACGATGATCGAGGCGATAGCCCAGCGATGGCTGCCGGTCGCACCCAGGATCAGCCCGTAGGAGAGCGGTCCCAGGACCGAGGAGAGCCGGCCGGAGAACGCATAGAAGCCGAACAGTTCGCCCTGCTTGCTTTTGGGAACGAACGAACCCAGGAGGGCGCGGCTCGCCGCCTGGTTCGGCCCGACCATCAGGCCCAGGAGGATGGCCGCGGCCCAGAACACGCCCGGCGTCCGGGCGAAGAAGGCCAGGGCCGTCGCCACCATCAGCAGCACCAGCGTGATCGCGATGGTGCGCTTCCCGCCGATGCGGTCCTGGATGAAGCCGAAGCCGATCGCGCTCGCCCCGGCCGTCGCGTTCACGACGATGCCGAGAACGAGCAGGTCCGCCGTTTCCATCCCGAACTCGGCCGCCGCGAAGATCGCCGCCATGGCGAAAGCGGTGGCGAGCCCGTCGTTGTAGACCAGCCGCGCAACCAGGAGGCGGACGGCCTGACGGTAGCGGCCCAGCTCACGGGCCGTGTCCCCGATACGGCCGAAGCCCATTCGGACGTACGTACCCACGGCCGCGCGGCGCCGGGGCTGCCGCTCCCGCAGGAAGACGAAGGTCGGAATCGAGAACACGAGCAGCCACCCGGCGGCGAGGAGGCTGGTGGCGCGCACGTTCAGCCCCCCCTCCTCCGGCAGCCAGCCACTGACCATCCCCAGAGCCGGGATGAGACAGAGGAGGCCGCCGAAGTAGCCGAGACCCCAGCCAAGACCCGATATCCTTCCCATGTTTTCTCTTGTGGAGAGCTCGGGCAGGAACGCGTTGGCGAGCGACTGCATCGACTCGTAGGCGACGCTGGCCCCCACGAACACGAGCGCGGCGATCCACACGTCCCCCGGCCCCATGCGAAACAGACCCGCCGTGAGAGCGACGCAGACCAGGGTGGCGATGAGGAGAAACCGTTTCTTGAGGCCGCCGAAGTCGCCTATCGCGCCGACGACCGGCATCAGGAGCGCGGTGATGATCGCGGAGGCGTTGACCGCACGCGTCCACCAGATCGCGCCCTGGATCGGATCGGAGGCGATCGCCTGGGCGTAGTAGGCGGAAAAGATGAAGGTGACAACGAGCGTCCCGAACGCCGAATGGGCGAAGTCGTACATCGCCCAGGAGACGATCTCCCGCCGCGCAACGTAGGGGGTCTGAGGGTTCGGGCTCACACGAAGCGGCCTTTCGGAGCAGGCGGGGGTCCGTCCCGGACATTGGGGGGAACGATATCGGAGCGCACAGTTTGTCGCGAGCGCATTTGGCGGGGCGTCGCGCGTTGGCGGCGAACCGTCGGGCCGTTGACCGGCGACCCATGCGGTTCGATGGTGTTCCCATGAACAACCCCCCCTCCCGTCCCGCCGTTTCCCCCAAGGAACGCATCGCGGCGCTGGCTCGGAACGACAAGTGGTTCCTGGGGGGGCTGGACGGCGTGGTGTGGGCGCCGCCGTTCCCGCAGTGGCTTCACCGGCCGGGGTTCTGGGATCCCGTTCACCTGCTGCAGCACGAGGTCGGCCCGGGGTTCTCGGTGGCCTTGGTGCGCCCCGACGGGCTGGAAAGCCCTCTCCGTAGAGCGACCTGCGGCCCGGGCGGTCGCGAGCTGACGCCACGCAGGTGGCGGCCCGGGCGGCTGGTCGCCACGTGGTCGGATGAGCGAGGCGTCATCGTCGAGGAGCGCCGCCAGGTGCTGCCGGGCGGAATCCTGGAATCATCCTGGCGCGTCCCCCGCGAGATCGAGGGCCACCTCGTCGGCTTCACCGCTCAGCCAGCCGACGCGACCGACGGGGCGGAACCCACGGCAGCCGGCGTGGGATGGACGCGGGCCGTCACGGACCGGCGCGGGCAGGAATTGGTCCTGAGCCTGGAGCTCGCGGGCTCCGTTTCGCCCGCGTGGCGGCGCATAGTGCCCTCCGAGGGGCGCGGCGCGCCCGAATGGCGGCATTCGCCCTTCGCGGAAGACGGCGGCGGGGCCCCGGGGAGCGCCGAGACCGCCTGCGCCGGCGCCGACCCCGCGTCCGGCGCGGCCCCCGACCCGAACTCCGGCCCGGACGCACGCCGCTTCGGGTGGATCTGGATCGCCATCGCCCTTCCGCTGGCGGGGATCGACGACGGCGGCCCGCCGACCTTCCGGCTAACCCTCCGCCTTCGGCGCGCCGAAGCTCGGCGCACGGCTCCAACGTCCTCGACGCCCCCGGCCGGCGAGACCCCGACAGCCTCCGCCTGGGAGTCCTTCTTCGGCGGTTTTCCCCACTTCCAGTGCGGCGATCCATATCTCGACCGCACCTTCGACTACCGCATCTACGGCCTTGGCCTGAACCGCATCGAGGGTCCATGGGGCCCCGTGCAGCACCCCGCCATCGCCGAGGGCCCGGAGTACTTCCACATGCCGATCGCCTACAGTGCGCAGTGCCACATGATGGAGATGCGGTGGCGGAGGGGCGGGCGCGAGGCGTGGGGCTCACTCCTGAACTTCATCGACAACCAGAAGCCCGACGGCTCCTTCCACGGGCGCCTCTATCCCGAGCGCCTTGAAGGAACCGACTTCTACCACGCCAACTGGGGCGACGCGCTGCTCGCGGTCGACGACATGCACCCCGATGCGGCGGCGCTGGCCCGCTGTTACGAGGGACTGTCGCGCTACGCCCGCTGGCTGACGGCGGCGCGCGACCCCGAGGCGTCGGGGATGTTCACCGTCACGAACCATTTCGAGACGGGACAGGAGTACATGTCGCGCTACATGGCCGTGGACGAGGAGGCCGACGTGGCGGGGTGGCGTCCCCGCCTCCGCCTCAAGGGGATCGACGTCACGGTGTACGCGCACCAGCTGTTCCGCGCCCTCGGCTCGGTGGCGCGCCGCTTGGACCGGGCGGGGGACGAGACCGAGTGGCGCGGGTTCGCGGCCCGCTGCTGGAGGGCGATCGACGAGCGCATGTGGTCGGCGGAGGCCCGGTTGTTCACCGACGTGGACGGGCGCACCGGCGAGTGCACCGGCGTGAAGGCGGCGGTGGGGTTCTACCCACTGCTCACCGCACGGGTGGGCGGCGCCCGCCTCGACGCCCTGCTTGACCACCTAGAAGATCCCGGGACCTTCGGCACGCGCTTCCCCCTGCCTTCGTCCAGCGTGGACGATCCGCGATTCTCGGCGGAGGGCATCTGGCGGGGGAAGCGGCGCAACTGCCCGTGGAACGGACGGGTATGGCCGATGACGACGAGCCACGTGATCGAAGGGCTGCTGCGCTGCTGGCGCGGCGGGAGCGCGCGGGCCGGCATGCTGGCGGCCGACATGCTCAACCGCTTCGCGCGCATGATGTTCACCGACGGCGATCCCTCGCGCCCCAACTGCTTCGAGCACTACAACCCGCACACGGGCCGCGCGTGCCACTTCCGGGGCATCAACGACTACCAGCACTCCTGGATCCTCGATCTGCTGGCGCGCGGATTCGCCGGGCTCCATGTGGACGCGTCGGGAATCGAGGTGCGGCCGCTGCCGAACGGTCCCTCCCGCGTGTCGCTGGGACCGGCAATCGCGCGGGGTCGCACCGTGCGCGTCGACCTGGAACCCGAGCGGGTGAGCGTCACCGTGGACGGCGAGCGGCTCGACGGGCCGCGCGGCGAGGCCTTGCGAGTTCCGTGGGTTCCGTGAGTCGCGCTACGCAAGGCGTCGTGCTGCGCGGCGTGGAAAAGCGGTACGGCAAGGTCGTGGCCGTGCGGACGGTGGACCTCGAGGTCCGGCCGGGGGAGCTGATGGTGCTGGTGGGCCCGTCGGGGTGCGGCAAGAGCACCCTGTTGCGCCTCATCGCCGGGCTCGACGAAGCCACCTCGGGGGAGGTGTGGATCGGGGGACGGTGCGTGGACGACGTCGAGCCGGGCGCCCGGGACGTGGCCATGGTGTTCCAGAGCTACGCGCTCTACCCACACATGACCGTGGCCCAGAATCTGGGCTTCGGCCTGCGCGTGCGCGGCACGCCGCGCGCCGAGCTCGAGCGGTGCGTTGCCGAGGCCGCCGCCGCTCTCGGGCTCGCCGATCTGCTGTCGCGGAGGCCCGGCCAGCTGTCCGGAGGCCAGCGCCAACGGGTGGCTCTGGGACGCGCCATGGTCCGCGACCCGGGCGTGTTCCTGTTCGACGAACCGCTCTCGAACCTGGACGCGGAGTTGCGCTTGCGGACACGCGACGAGATCGCCGCCCTGCACCGGCGCCTCGGCACGACGATGATCTTCGTGACGCACGACCAGGTGGAAGCGCTGTCGCTGGGCCAGCGGGTCGCGGTCATGGATCGCGGCCGACTCCAGCAGGTGGGCACGCCGCATGAGATCTACCGCCGACCGAGCAACCTGTTCGTGGCGGGCTTCGTGGGGTCGCCGCCCATCAACCGCATCCCCCTGTCCCGCGACGAAGGGGGGCACCTCGCGGGCGGTCCGTTCGCGCTCGCGGAGCCCCCGGAACCGCCGCGCCTCGACCGCGCCACGCTGGCGGTGCGGCCGGAGGACCTCGCGGTGAGCGAGGCCGGCGACTTCCGGGCCACCGTGCTCCGCGTGGAGGCGCTGGGCAGCGAGCAGCGTGTGCATCTGGACGGCCCCGGCGAGGCGGCGTGGGTGGCGCGCGCATCCCCCGCCCTGCGGGTCGCCCCTGGCGACCGCGTGAGCGTCTCCGTCGCATGGGACCGCAGCCACCTGTTCGGTCCACACGGCCGCCGCGAGGAGGCCGTGCCGCGACCGATGGGCCAGCCGGCCTCGCAGTGACGAGCCGTCGGCCGCGCGCGCGCCGGCCCCTCCGGGCCGCCACCGGTTACGCCACCGTCGTCCTCGCGACGGTCGCCTGCGGCCCCGGCGAATCGGGCGGCGCGTTGCGCGTGGCCCTCTGGGCCGGAGGCCACGAACTCGAGATCGAGCGGCAGGTGGCCGACCGCTACGAGGCCTTGCACCCCGGCGTGCGGGTCGTGCTCGAATCGGCCCCTAACGGATACGAGGAGCGGCTGCTGACCTCGATCGCGGCGGGGCGCCCGCCCGACGTCTACCTCATGGACTCGCCCGACATCCCCACCTTCGTGGAGCGCGGGCTGGCGCTGGACCTCGCGCCCTACCAGGAGGCGCTCGGCTTTCGACCGGACAGCGTGTTCGGGCGGGTGGCGGACGCGTTTCGCCGGGGCGAATCCATGTTCGCTCTGCCGAAGGACTTCACTCCCATGGTCCTGTACGCCAATCGGGGTGCGCTCGCCGCCGCGGGGGTCGAAGACCTTCTGCCGGCCGCGCCGTCGCCCACCGCGCCGCCGGCCGGCTGGACCTGGGGGGACTTCCGGCGGGCCGCCGAGGCGGTCGTCGCGGACACCGACGGCGACGGTCGGAAGGACGTGTTCGGGTTCGACTTCCCGCGCAACCTGTACCAGTGGGTTCCGTTCGTGTGGTCGGCGGGAGGCGACATTCTGGCGCCCGACGGCAGCGGGGCGGCGGGTTACCTGGACGGGCCGGAAGCGCTGGAGGCCTACCGCTTCCTCACGGCCCTGGCGGAGGACGGCCTCACCCCGGGCGCGCAGTTTGTCCAGCAGGGAGACCCCGCGCGGGAGGCGCGCTTCGCATCGGGCGGACAGGCGTTCCTGCTGTCGGGCCACTGGACGCTCCCCGTGTTCCGCGATTTGGTGAACGCGGGCGCCCTGGACCTGGCCATCGTCCCCATTCCGCACCATCCGTCCCGGACGGCGGCGGCCAGCGTGCTGTACGCGTCGGGGTGGGCGGTGCCGCCCAACGCGCCGCACCTGCGCCGGGCCATCGACCTGGCTGGCTTCCTCGCCTCGCCCGAAGCGCAGCGCATCCGGGCGCGGTCGGGACTCGCCATTCCCGCGCGGATGGATGTGGCGGCGGAGATCGCCGCGGCGGACGGCACGGGGGTCGAGGGCGCGTTCATCGCGCTGGTGGAGGGAGCACGGATGACGTGGGGCGCCCGGGTACGCGACTTTTCCCGTATCGAGGCGCTGGCGGTGGAGATCATGGACCGCCGGTTGGTGCGGGGAGAGCCCCTCGCATCGAGCGCCTCGGACGTGGCCCGCCGCATCGACGCGGAGTTCGGGTGGTGACCGGCGTGCGGCAGCCGGTCCTCGCCGCCCTCGCCGCCCTCGCCCTCGCCGTCGGCTTCGGGTTGGTTCTGGCCGTCGCCGCGGGCCGGGTGGAGGGCGCACGGGTGGCGGCGGCGGAAGCCGAGGCGCGCATGGCGGCCACGCTGTGGGAGGAGGAGGGGGGCGGCACCCAGGCCGTGGCCAGGCTGCTCGGCGAACGGGCGGCGATCGTTGGCGCGGGCGCCGGAGGCGCCGGGCCGGGGGCGCACGCCTACGAGGCCGGGGCGCTCGACCCCGCCGCCTGGATCGCGGTCGCGCCGCGCCGCGCCGGCGGCCCCTGGGCCGCCTTCCCCGCCATCGCCACCGCCATCGCGCTGGCGGGCGTGGCGCTCATCTCGGGCTGGGCCGCAGCCCGGCGCCGCGGGCCGACGCGCTCGCGCTACCCGGCGGGCATCGCGCTCCTCTCCGTCGGCTGCATCGCCCTGACGGCGGTCGCCGCCGACCGGTGGGCGGACCGCGAACTCCGATCGCTGAGCGCCGTCACGGTGGCCCAGGGCGCGCGAGCCGTCGAGCTTGCCATGGCGACCGGCGCGGATCCAGCCGGCGCCGCCCGGGTCGCCCACCTCCCGTGGGCCGAGGACCGCTCGCTGGAGTCTGCGAACCAGCGGTGGACGATGCCGGCCTCAATCGCGGCTGCCATCGCCGCCTCGCCCCAACGAGACATGGAGACGCCCCCCGCGACGCCCGCCGGCACGCCGTACACGGTTGAAGCGGACGGCGCCACCTACCACGCGGCCCGCACCGCCGACGTCCACCTCGCCTTCCTCGGATACGAGCGCACCGCCGCGCCCGCCCTCCCGCTGGCCGCCGCGGGCGGGCTCGCCGCCCTGCTGGTGGCGCTGGTCCTCCACCTCGCGCAGCTCGCGGCCCGCCCCCGCGCCTTGCGCCGAACCCTGGCGGCGTGGGGCCTCCTCGCGCCGGCGGCGGCCCTCATCCTCGCGTTCACGCTTGGGCCGCTCCTCTTCTCCCTGTGGATCTCGCTGCACGAATGGCGTCTCATCGACCCCGCGCCCCTCTTCCTCGGACTCGACAACTATGCGGCGCTGCTCTCGAACCGAGATTGGTGGTCGGCGATCGGGAACACGGCGCTGTTCACGCTGCATGTGCCCGCCGCGATGGCCGCCGCCCTCGCCCTGGCGCTCCTCACCCAGGGGTCGCGCCGCGCGCTGCGCTGGGCCCGGCTCGCCCTCTTCCTGCCCGGCATCACCAGCGTGGCGGCGATCGCGGTCGTGTGGAAGTGGCTGTTGAGCGACCAGTACGGACTGCTGAACCAGGTTCTGGAGCGCGCGGGGCTCGAGTCCGTCCCGTGGCTCACCTCGCCCGACACCGCGCTCATCAGCCTGATGATGATCGGCATCTGGATGGTCGTGGGCTATCAGATGGTGGTCTTTCAGGCGGGCCTCGCCGCTATCCCGCGCGACTGGTACGACGCGGCCCGGGTCGACGGCGCGGGGTCGTGGCAGCGCTTCCGCCACATCACCCTGCCCGGCCTTCGCCACACGCTGTTCTTCGTGCTCGTCACGTCGGTCATCGGGTCCTTCCAGGTCTTTGGACTCGTCTATGTGATGACCGAGGGCGGCCCGCTGGGCGCCACCGATGTCGCCGTCTATCACATCTACCGGGAGGCGTGGGAGTTCCTGCGCTTCGGCAACGCGGCCGCCATGAGCTGGCTGTTGTTCGCGGTCGTGTTCACCGCCACTTGGCTGCACTTCCGCTTTCTCGACACGAGCCGCGCCCATGGCTGACCGCGCCATGGCGCCGCGGACGGCGCGCGGGCTGCTGCTCGCCGCGGCGTGCCTCGCCATGGCCGCGCCCTTCGCGTGGATGGTGCTGACCAGCCTCATGGGACAGCTCGAGGTGTTCGCGGGCGGGGGCATTCTGCCACGGGCGCCGCGCTGGTCGAACTACCCGGAGGCGCTGACCGTCCAGCCCTTCGCGCGATACTTCCTGAACTCGCTCGTGTTCGCGACCGCGGTCGCGGTGGGCCAGGTCGCGACCGCGGCCACGGCCGGCTACGCCTTCGCCCGCCTCGAATTTCCGGGGCGGGACGGGCTCTTCATGCTCTTCCTGTCGACGATGATGGTCCCTGCGGTCGTCGTGCTCATCCCCCGCTTCCTCATGATCGAGACCCTCGGCTGGATCGACACCTACCAGGGGCTCATCTCAACGGAACTCGTCTCGGTGTGGGGCATCTTCCTCATGCGACAGTATTTCCGGACCGTGCCCGGCGAGCTGGAGGACGCCGCGCGCGTGGACGGCGCCGGGCGCCTGCGCATCTTCTGGAGCGTCGCCCTGCCGCTCGCCAAGCCCGCCGTGGCCACCCTCGCGCTGTTCGCGTTCGTCGACGCGTGGAAGAACCTGCTGTGGCCGCTCCTCGTCACCCGGTCCATGGAAATGCGGGTGGTCGAGGTGGGGATCGCCGCCTTCCATTCGACCTACGAGATCAACTGGCCTTACCAGATGGCGGCCGGCGTCGCCGCGGTGCTGCCCATCGCGCTCCTGTTCCTGTGCACCCAGCGGTATTTCGTGCGGGGGATCCAGCTGGAAGGGATTCGGTAGCGTGGCGCGCGCCAAGACCCGGCCCGGCATGATGCGCGTCGGAGCCCTCGAGGCGCGCCGCTGGGCCGGCCTCCTGTTCGCAGCCGGACCCGACGACGGCATCGGCCTCCGCCTCGTCTTCACCACGCCGGGCGGCCAGCGCCGCGAGTTGGAGGACTGGTACTGGATGGTCTCCCGCGTCGGTCCCCACGCGCCGGACGGATGCTACGCGCGAATGGAGTTCGACCTCGCCGCCGAGCCGTCGCCCGCGTCCCGCCCCGGGGAGAGCACGCTGATTCTGGAGTGGTCGCGCCGCGAAGACGCCGTGGCGCTGCGGGCGGTGGCGCGCGCTCCGGGCCAGGTGGAGCTGGTGGGCGACGATCCGTGGGGGTGGAAGGCACGGTGGGAGGAAGCTTCCGACGGCTGGCGCGCGACGCTTGGAAGCGTGGAGATCGCCGCCGCCTTCGGGCCTCGGGCGGGGGAACGCGCGGCCACCGTGGTCGCCTGGGAGCCGAGGGGGGCGCCGTCTCGGTCCGCAGCCGCCCTGGCCCGCGCCCAACGCCTTCTCCCCGGGCTGGAGCGCTGGATCGACGACGCGCGCGCCGACTGGGACCGTCGCCGCCCGAGTTCGTCGGGAGCCGGGGAAGGACTGGTCGAAGCCGTCGCGGACAACCTGACGTGGACCGTCCTCCTCCAACCGGAAACCGGACGCCTGTACGCGCCAGCCGGCCGCCGCTGGATTTTTCCGAAGCCGGGGGACGGCGCACGGGAGGGCGCGCCGGCTCCCGACGATTGGACGGTGTTTGGGTGGGATTCCTTCTTCAACGCCCTCGCGCTCGCCACCACATCCGGGCGCCTGGCCTGGGACGTTCTCCTCGCCGGGCTCGAGTCGCGCTACCCGAACGGGAACGTGCCCAACTGGAGGAGCCGGCTCGGCGGCACGCCCGACCGTTCCCAGCCCCCGGTCGGGTCCTTTGCGGCACTGAAGCTGCATCTTACGTGCCCTGATGTGGACGCTCTGGCCGCCGCCTGGCCCGGGCTCCGCGCGTGGAGCGACTGGTGGGTGGCCGACAAGCGTGGACGCCCGCGCCGGGAGGGCCTCTCGCCGGGACTGTTGGCGTGGGGCTCGGATGCGGGGCTGGTTCCGGGGCGCGAGCAGCTCCCGGAGTGGGAAGTGGGCGCGAACGGCCACCAGCGCGCGGCGTGGGAATCGGGCCAGGACGACCTGCCGCTGTGGGAAGAGGCGGAATGGGATCCTCGGCGCGAAGTCCTTGCCATGTCCGCCGTCGATCTGTGCAGCTACCGCGCCCTGGACCTGGAGTGCCTGTCGCGGATTGCCCGCATCCTAGGCGACCCGGCGGCCGCTCGACGGCTGGAGGCCGAGCGCCGCCGCCTCGTCGCGGCGATGAACGGGGTGCTGTGGTCCGACGACGCCGGGCTCTACCTGGACGAGCTGCCTGCGGGTTTGTCTCCGCGCGTGGCGGCGTCGAACTTCCTTCCCTTGATTGCCGGCGTGCCGTCGGCGCGGCGGGCGCGGCGCATGGTCGGCGTGCTGCGCGACCCCGCGCGCTTCTGGGGCGAATGGGTGCTGCCCACGATCTCGCGCGACGACCCGGCGTTCGGCGACCAGCAGTACTGGCGCGGTTCCATCTGGCCGCCCATGAACTACCTCGTGCTGCAGGGACTGCGGCGCTACGGGTTCGACGAACTCGCCAGCGAGCTGGCGTGGAAGGGAGCGCTCATGTTCCTGGCCGACCGCCGGCGGACGGGGTTCTGCCGGGAGAACTTCGACGCGCGCAGCGGGCGGGGGCGGGGCCGCCGCTTCCAGAGTTGGGGGCCGCTGTTCGTGCTCGGCGCAATCGAAGAGTTCGTCGACGCCTGTCCATGGCGCGGACTGTGCATCGGCTCCCGGCTGCCCGCGTTCGTCGCCCGCGAGGCCGCCGCCTGGGCCCGCATCGAAGGGCTCCGCGTGGCGGGTCGGGCGCGGACGGTCGAGCTGTCGCGATGAAGGGCACGGAGCCGGCCGAACGGCCGGAGCGGCCCACGCTCGTGATCCTCGCCGCCGGGCGGTCCACCCGGTTCGGTCGCGCCAAGCAGCTCGAGCCCGTGGGGCCGGGCGGCGCATCGCTGCTCGAATACGCGATTCACGACGCCTTGCGCGCGGGTTTCGGGCGCTTCGTGCTCGTGGTGAGGGAGAGCCGACGCCACGAGTTCGATGCGCGCCTGGCTCCGCTGCGGCGGGCGGGGGTCGCGCTCTCCTTCGCCTGCCAGCGCCTCGCGCACGCCGACCTCGTGCCGCTCCCCCCGCCCGGGCGCGTCCGGCCCTGGGGCACGGGATTCGCGGTGCTTGCCGCGGCGGCCGCCCTGCCCCGCCGGGGTCCGTTCGCCGTCTGCAATGCGGACGACTTCTACGGGCGGGCCGCTTACGAGAGCCTAGCGCGCTCGCTCGCGGCCCCTCCCCCGGGCGTTCGCGCCTTCACCGTCTCCTACCCCTTGGCCGGCACCCTGTCCGCCTTCGGCGGCGTGTCGCGCGGCCTCTGCGAAATGAAGCCGGACGGCACGCTGCTCCGCATGACCGAGGGCCTGGACCTGCGCCTCGAGCGCGAGGCGACGCGGACGGGTTCCGGCGCCGAAGCCACCGCCGCCGTCGGGCGCAGTGCCGTTACTGGAACCACCACCGCCGGGACGTCGATCCGCGTTGACGCGGACAGCCAGGCGTGCATGGGGCTGTGGGGGTTCTTCCCCGAGATCCTGCCGCTGCTGGCGGAACGCTTCCGCGCCTTCCTCGCCGCCTGCCCCGGGGCCGATGACGAGTTCTACCTCTCCGAAGCCGTGAGCCACCTGGCCGCCGCCGGACGAGCGCGCTGCGGCCTTCTGCCCTCAGGCAAGGGTTGGATGGGGCTCACCTTCCCCGGTGATCGCGCGGGCGCCGCGGCCTCGCTCCGCCAACTGACCACGGCCGGGGCCTATCCCGCCGATCTCCGGACGTCGCCCGTACACCCGGAGCCGGCCCCGCGCGCGCAGGCCCCACCCGTCCACCCGCTTCAGGCGCCGCGCCGAGGGGTCGCAATTGCTCCCGGGCGCATCAACCTGATCGGGGAGCACCTCGACTATAACGGCCTCTCCGTGCTCCCGATGGCGCTCGAGCGGAACATCCGCCTGGAATTCGAGGTGCTGCGCCAGCCGGCGGTCGAACTCACAGGCGATGCCGACCATGGCCCCTTCGCCTTTCGCCTCGACCGGCCGATCGAACCCGCGCCCCAGGGCCACTGGTCCAATTATGTGCGGGCCGCCGCCAAGGGGTTGCTGGACCACGACGTGGAACTGAAACGAGGCATAGGGGGGAAGGTCGCCGGCACGGTGCCGGTGGCGGAGGGGCTGTCGTCCTCGTCCGCCCTCGTTGTGGCGTCGGCGCTGGCCCTGTTGCACGCGAACGGGAAGCATGTGGAGGTGCTGGAGCTGGCGGCGTTGCTGGCCCGCGCCGAGCGTTTCGTCGGGTTGCAGGGCGGCGGGATGGACCAGGCGGCGTCTCTCTGCGGGGCGAAGGGGCACGCGCTCAGGATCGACTTCGGGCCGCTGCGCGTGACGCCGGTGCCGGTGCCCGAGGGATGGCGGTGGGTCGTCGCGTCGTCGCTGGCGCGCGCGAAGAAGGCCGGGTCGGCGCGCGAGCCGTACAACGAGCGGCGGGCCCAGTGCGCGGAGGCGCTCGAGCGGCTGGGCCGGGCATCCTGGTTGGAGGTGGTTCAGGCCGACGAGGTCGAGTTCGCATCCATCGTGGCCGGGGGGCGCCGGTCGCTGCCGCCCACGTTGTGGCGGCGCTTTCGCCATGTGGCGACAGAAGGCCGCCGAGTCATCGAGGCCGAGGCCGCGCTGCGCCGGGAGGACATGGCCGCCTTCGGGAGTCTGATGAACGCGTCGCACGCCAGTCTGCGCGACGACTTCGGCGTGAGCACGGCGGCGCTGGACGAGATCGTGGAGGTGGCCAGGGATGCAGGCGCGGCGGGGGCGCGGCTCACGGGCGCGGGATTCGGCGGCTGCGCGATCGCGCTCTGCCGGGAGAGCCGGGCGGAGGGCGTGATGGGCGCGCTGCGAGAGCACTTCTACGCGCCCCGGGGCGGGGTCGGCGAGGCCGCACTGTTCGTGGCCGCAGCGTCCGGCGGAGCCACGGTGACCTGCTAGCAGCAGGGGGTGCCACACATCGAGGCAGATCCCCCGGGGTCCAGGCGGCGTCACGGCACTCCGCAACGGACACCGTCCATTTTGCATCCCCTGTGGTAGCACCACTGCGTTCGGCACGAGCCCCGGGCCGGGCAGAATCACCTACGCCACGGGGGTGGACATGATCGAGACCAAGTCACGTCCGCAGCCGGAATCCGAGTTTGCCAGACGCGTCGCGACCTGGGTTGCCGTTCTTCTCGCCGTGTACCTCGCGTATTCGGCAACCCACTTCTGGGGCCGGCCGGATGCGGTCGCAGACTTTTTCGCGATGCTGGCCAGACGTCTCCCCGTCATGGTTGCCCAGATCCTCCCGCCCGCGGTGTTCGCCGGTGCTCTGAACGGGTGCGGCATCTTCGGCGGGGGTCCTACCGGTTCGCCGCGGCGTCACTGGGTCTTGCTAGCGATGCTGGCCATGGCGGCATATGCCCTGCCGGCCCTTGTCGCGCCCATGTCCGCGAAGTGGACCGGCTCCGACTGGCCGTTTCCCGCCTCTCTCCTCGAATTCGCGAGGTCCGCGCGCGCTGCCGCAGAGGCCGCGTTGGGGAACGAGACCGCAAGGCATTTGCGTCGAGCGGCGAGCGCTCTGGCGACTCTGTTCGTACCGATTGCGAACGCGGCGTTTGTGTTGCTGGCGGCAGTTCTGGGCGATCTGACCGGAAGATCGACCCGCAGGCTGTCCACCTGGCCCCGCTACGCGACGCGGTGGCTTTCGGGCGGACTCCTGTTCGCGACTTTCTGGATTCCTGCGGCGATGGCCGGCGAATTGGTCGGATACGACGCGGCCTGGGGGGGCCTGCTGTTCGTGCTTCCCCTGTGCGTGCCTCTCGCGGCAGCAGGGATCCTGTTCGCCGTCGTCCGCCCTGATCGCGGGTCCGCCCGTTGACACCCCGCGATGGCAAAACCGGCTTCGACCGGGGGCGGTTTCATGCGGGAGACCACGCGCTGTTTCGCCGTCTGGTGCGCGAGACGTCTCCGCGAATGCTGCGAGTGATCCGCAGCTACGCTCGGGATGACGACCACGCGGCCGATCTGTTGCAGGTCTGCTGGATCCGGATCTACCGGAAGCGCAGGCGATTCTCCGGTACCGGGTCCTTTCTCGGGTGGGCTCTGACGGTGTGCAGGAATGTCTGCAGGATGGAGGCGCGCAAGCGGCACCGCGCCCCCCTGACCCGCCTTGACGAGCGCGGCGATCTCCCCGACCCCACACCCGGCCCATCTGAACAGTTGAGACGCCAGGAGCGGGCGGCCGCCCTTTACTCGGCGCTTGACCGGCTCACGGCGCGGGAGCGGGACGCCATCATGCTGCGCATTCTCGAAGGTCTGAGCACGGCCGAAGTGGCGCGAATATTGGCGGTCAAGGAGGTGTCGGTGCGCTCGATGATCCATCGGGGCCTCAAGAAGCTGCGCCAAATGGATGAACTGATCGAACGGATCCATTGACGACGGAGAACCCCCTATGCTCAAGAAGACGCTCAAGAAGACGCAATGGCTACCGGGTAGGCGGACCGGCGGGCGCACGGAGCCGGACCAGGAGGCAACCGACCGTCTTGTCTCGGCCGTCGTGGCAGGCGATTCAGGACAGGTCGCGGATCCGGCGGACGGAAACACCGATGAGAAAACACTCGAGTTGCTGCGCCTTATCGCCTCGATCCGACGAGTCGGGGCCTCCGATTCGCCGCTCTCGGAGTCCGGCGTGGACGCCATCATGGGCGCCCTGGAGCGAGAGACGCGAGGCGTTCCTCGCCAAGCTGCGTGGCGGGAGTGCCTAGGCATGGCCTCCGGCTTTCTCACGTGCACGTTGACGCTCGGTTCCGGCCTGCTCCTCACGGGTGGAACCGGCGAACTCCAACCTGCGGGTGCGGTCGCGACACCGGTTCTGGCCGCCGCCGTCGCGTCTCTCGCGGCCCTGGCAAGCGTACTCCTTCACAGACGATCGACGCTGCGACTCCCGATCCTCCCCCTGCTGGTCCTCGGTACGCTCGTCATGGGGTCATGCGCCCCCAAGCCCCCGGACACAGCGGCGGTTGAGGTCGAGATCGCCCCTTCGGCGGTCACGACCTTCGACGAAGGCGAAGAGTTGTGGGGGGTGCGCGACATCATCGAGTCCGGCGAAGTGATCTGGGCGCTGACCGAAGCCGCACCTTTTCTGCGGGCGTACGATCGCTCCGGCCGAGTGCTCGCCGACTTCGGCAGATCAGGCCAGGGTCCGGGGGAACTCTTCAACCCCTGGATCCTGTCCGCAGCGACCTCGCCCGGCGAAGTGATCGCGTGGGATCTCGCTACTCGCAGGCGTTCCCGGTTCGATGCGCGAGGCAACTTCGTGACTTCGACGCCCACCCTCATCAGCCCGGGAGGGACCATTCGTGCCGATATCAGGAGCGTGACCTTCGGGGATCCGTTCCGAGTCGCCGAGGACGGCACCGGAGTCCGGGTGGCCAGCTATCCCGGCGGGATCAACCGGGGCGACGACTTCTGGGGCGGCAAGATCCTCGGCATCACGCACGGCGATGCCGAACCGGCCGTGCTCGTGGACTTCGCGGCCGACCTTCCCGGAGCCGCGACCCGCGTTCCGGTCATGGGTCTCGCCCCCGTGCCCCTCTGGGACGGCTGTGCCGATGGCATCGTTGCCGTTCTCGACCCGGTCGACCGCAGCCTTCACCTCTTTGCGTCCGGCGGCATGAAAGACAGGCACATTCCGCTGCCGTGGACAGGTCGACTGCTCTCGCACGAGGAGCGATTGGGCTACGTGCGGGGGATGATGCGGAACGAGATGCGAGACACCAACATCACCGAGGCGGAGATCGAACGCGCCGCCGCGGACGTACTGGCCCGTGCGGGCGATCAGCTGCCGGCGGAAGCCCCGGTTGGCATAGATCTGCGCTGCTCTCCCGGACGGATCTGGATTCAGGAGTTCGATGGTTCGTCTTCTCATCCCCTCGGATATGGAAGGGCGTGGAGGACGGTGTCCCTGACCGACGCGGTGCCACAATTCCAGAGGGTCATCTTCCCCGAAGGGTTCACCCCCTATCGCTTCACGGACTCCGCGGCGATCGGCGTGCTGACGAACTCCATGGAGTTACAGCGCGTAGCGGTTATGCGTCTGGCCGGCGTGTCCTCCCAGCCCGCGCCCACTTCGTCAGATCCTCGGAAGATTGCGACGACTACCCCATTGGGATACCATACGTTGCATGCAGACCGTTGCCGAGACTCCAACTTTTTCCCGCCAGGCCGACAAGCTGTTCAGTGAGGACGAGAAGCGTGAACTGATCGACCATCTGGCGGAGAATCCCTTGGCGGGTGACCAGATTCCGGGGACGGGCGGAGTCCGAAAGATGCGATTCGGGGCCTTGGGCCGCGGCAAACGAGGTGGTGTCCGGGTGATCTACTTTCTACGGAGGTGAAGGAGTGCCAGTCTATGCGCTTCTCGCCTATCCGAAGTCCGCCAAGACCGACTTGAGCCCGGGCGAGCGGCGAGCGGTAGCCGCACTCGTCGAGGCGATCAAGAGTCAGGGGAAGGAAACGCAATGAATACGTTCGGAGAAGACCTGATCCAGTCCCTGAACGAAGCCCTGGCACATGCGAAGGGCGAAGGCCCCGCCATTGTTCACGAGGCCGCAGCCCCGCGCGAGGTCCGGAAACGGGCGAGGCTGACACAGGCTCAGATGGCGGCCCTGATGGGCATGAGCCTGTCCGGCTACCGAAAATGGGAGCAGGGGACACGCCGCGTCAGTGGGCCGGCCGCGACGCTCCTGCGCATCATCGAGCACGAACCCAACGCGGTCGGGCGCGCACTGCTGTCGTCGCCATGACGGACGCTATCGTGCCGCCCTTCGACAGGCGGACCGTATCCGGGGGGCGGGCGGCCCCTCCGTACTTCCTACGGGTTTGACGTGTCGCGACTCACGGTCCTCCGCGCCCGGGCTACCCCCTTAGGGCTAAACGCGGTCGTCTTCTGCACCGCCCTGACGACCGTCTCGTGCGCCGGCCCCGGACCCCGCGCCCGCATCTCGGAGGAGGTGCGCGTCCTCGACACGTACCCGTTCTCGGAGCCGAACCCTGTGCCGGCGCTCGCCACCGACCGCCGGCTGTACCCCTACCACACGTTCGAGGGGTACGCCGCGACGTCGGAGCCCCGGGAATGGAAGGTCGTGAGGATGGAGAACGACCTCATCGAGGTCTTCGTCCTTCCCGAAGTGGGCGGCAAGGTGTGGGGGGCCGTGGTGAAGGAGACCGGCCACGAGTTCATCTATCGGAACGAAGTGATGAAGTTCCGCGACATCGCGCTGCGCGGACCGTGGACCTCCGGCGGCCTCGAGTTCAACTTCGGCGTGATCGGGCACACGCCGGCCACGGCCACCCCCGTCGACTACCTCGTGCGGGAGAACGCGGACGGCAGCGTGAGTACCATCGTCGGCGCCATGGACCTCCCGTCGCGCACGCCGTGGCGGGTCGAGATCCGCCTTCCCGCGGAGCGGGCCGCCTTCGAGACGCGCGTCGTGTGGCACAACCCGACCCCGCTGGAGCAGCCCTACTACAACTGGATGACGGCCGCGGCCTTCGCCCGGGACGACCTGGAGCTGTTCGTGCCCGGCAACGCCTATCTGGAGCACTCCGGTCGGGCGCTCCCCTGGCCCGTGGACGAAGACGGGCGCTTCCTGCCTCTCTACCGCAACAACGCGTTCGGGGGACACAAGTCCTACCACGTCGTGGGGGCGCTCAACGACTTCTTCGGCGGCTACTATCACGACGAGGGCTACGGCTGGGGGCACTGGGCCCCCCACGAAGAAATGCCGGGACGCAAGATGTGGTTGTGGGCGCTCTCCCGTGCAGGCGGCATCTGGGAGGACCTGCTCACCGACACGGACGGACAGTACATCGAGTTCCAGGCGGGACGGCTGCACGTACAGTACTCGCCGGGAGCGGACCGCAACCCCATCTCGCAGGCCGGGTTCGATCCCCTCTCCGCCAGCCGCTGGACCGAGACGTGGTTCCCGCTGGAAGGGACGGGCGGCCTCACCGACGCTTCCCCACACGGCGCCATGCACGTCGAACGGGAGGGTGGCCGCCTGAGGGTGGTGGTCCAGGCGTTCGGGGCCGCGGCCGACACGGTGAGGGCATGGTCCGACGGCGAACTGGTCGCCGAGCGGCCGGTGGCGCTCGAACCCCTCGATCCGGTCGTGATCGATTTCGATGTCGCGCCCGGGCGCCCGTGGCGCTTTTCGGTGCCCGGACTCGGCCTGGAAGCCTGCTCGAACGCGGAAGAACCCGGTCTGGTTGGCGTTTGCGGATTCGGGGGGGAGCCCTCGGTTTCCCGGCCGTTTGCGATGGACCCCGAGGCGTGGGACGCTCTCACGGAGACAGATCGCCTGGTGTTCGAGGCGAGGGAGTTGGCGCGGGGACGCCGCTACGCTGGAGCGCGGACGCTCTACGAGCGGGCGGTCGCGGCCGAGCCGTGGAACCGGGAGGCGCTGCTCGGCCTGGGCGCGCTGGCGCTGAGGTCGGCCCGCCATGAAGAGGGCCTCGCCCACGCGCGGCGCGCGCTCCAGCTCGACACGTACGATCCCGAGGCCAACTTCCTTGCCGGCAACCTCTATCTCGCCCTGGGGCGCCGCGCGGATGCGCTCGACGCGTTCGGCTGGGCCTCCCGTTCGGTGGCTTACAGGGCCGCGGCGCGCATTAGGCTGGCGGATCTCGCGCTCGACGCAGGGGACCTGGCCGAGGCGCGCCGCCACGGCGCGCTGGCGCTCGACCACGACCGGGGGAGCATTCCGGCGCGCGAGGTGCTGGCGATCGCGGCCCGCCTGGAGGGGGACGAGCCCGGCGCCGAGCGGGTGCTGGCGGAGCTGCTCGAGCTCGACCCGCTTAACCATTTCGTGCTGGCGGAGCGATACCTCGCGGCCCGGGCCGCAGGATCCGAGGGCGAAGAGGCCGCGGACGTCGAGGCGACTCGCCTCACCGCGTCGATGCGGAGCGAATATCCGGGGCAGACGCTGCTGGAGCTTGCCGTGGGCTACGCGAACCGTGGGCGGCCCGGCGATGCCGCACGTCTGCTGGAGCTGGCGGATGAGGTGGGCGGAGGCCCCGTAGCCGCGGCGTGGCGCGCCTTCCTGAGGGACGAAGCGGAGATGCTGGGGCCGGGGGCTGATCCCGACTTCGCCTTCCCGTTCCGCGCCGAGACCCTTCCGGTCCTGCGCTGGGCGACCCGCGAAGACCCGCACTGGAGTTGGCGCTACCTGCTCGGCCTGAACCTGTGGGCGCTCGACCGCGACGCGGAGGCCGCCCAAGTGTTGGCGACCCTCGGCGACGAGCCCAACTACGGACCGGCCTATGCGGCCCGCGCGCACCTCACGAAGGCCATGGGAGGCGACCCGGAGCCCGACTTCCGGCGCGCGGTCGAGGTGGATCCCGGCAGCCGGCTCCTCCGCGTCTTCCTCGTCCGGCACCTGCAGGAAACGGAACGCTGGACGGAGGCACTCGAGGCGTCCCGCCGGGGACGGGAGCTCTTCCCGGGCGACTTCAACTTCGACCTCCTCCACGTGCGCGGGCTCCTCCAGGCGGGCCGCCACCGCGACGCCCTCCGCATCCTCGGCGACACCCGCGTCCTCCCCTCGGAGAACTCCGGCGAGAGCCACCGCATGTACGAGTTCGCGAATGTCGGGGCCGCGCTGGACGCATTCGAAGCCGGGGACCGCGCGACCGCCCTCCGTCACCTGGAGGCCGCGCTGTTGTGGCCGGAATCACTCGGTCAGGGCCGCCCCTTCGATCCCGACGAGCGGCTGGTGCGGTTCCTGCTCGGAGCGCTGTCGGAAGGTATCCCGGGCGGGACACCGCCCGGGCCTGTCGAGGCCGAAGCCGCTGCGCTGCGCGCCCGCATCGAGGCGCTCGCCGACACGACGTCCCCGACCGCAGTCATCGAGCGAGCCCTCGTGCGCCGGGCGCTCGCCGCGGCCGCGCGCTTGGAACGCTAGGCTCTTCAGCTTCCGGATCCCTGCCTTGAAGACCTGACAAGCCTCGACCCGGCCTGGTTGGAACTCTCCCTGACCCGTGGCGTAGTGACCGGACAGGGCGGCTCATCGGCCAGGTGCTCGACGGCCGGACCCACCAGCCCGTGGCGACGGCCGCGGTCTCCGTGGCGGAACGTGAGGAGGCGGCCGAGACCAATCGGAGAGGCCGCTTCGTCCTCAGCGGACTCCCTGTCGGCGACTACGAACTCTCGGTTCGGCACCTCGGGTACGCCCCGCTCACGCATCCGGTCACGGTCAGGCGGGGGCTGACGACAGAAGTCGAGGTCGACCTGTCGCCGGATCCCGTGGCGCTGGAGCCCCTCGTGGCGACGGCGACGAGACCCCGCCGCCTGGAGATCAACGGCTTCTACGAGCGCAAGTACTGGGGCGAACTGGTCGCTGGCGGCACGTTCTTCACGGCCGAGGACATCGAGCGCCGAAGCCCCCTCCGCATCACCCACATGATCGCGGACGCCCCCGGGGTCCGGCTCGCGAACTGCGACATGCGGGGTCACGGCTGCAAGCTCTACAGCACGACGAAATCGCGGGGGTTCTCGGACCAGGGCTGCAAGCTGAACATCTACCTCGACGGCAACATCGCCATCCGGGGGAGCAAGGAGCGCTGGAGCCTCACGTCGGGAGGCGGAACCGACGTGAACCCCCGGGAATCGATCAACGATCTCGTCCTCCCGACCGAAATCGCGGGAATCGAGGTGTACACGGGCGCGGGGGCGCTCGCGGCCGAGTTCGGTGGCCCCGATTCCCGCTGCGGCGCCGTCGCGATCTGGACGAAGTAGGACCGGAATGATCCGGGGCAGCCGCATGACCGCCGACCTCCCGGGGATCAGGCTTGCCCCACAGACTGCGGGATCACGTCCCGACCTTCCTCCACGGAGTGTCGCAAGAGCACGCGTCGCTCCCATCAGATCACCGATCCTTCCCCTCTCTAGATGGACGGCACTAGCTGGCTAGCCGCCCGCGGGCGTCCCCTCCTCCGCCGCCAGCGCCGCGCCCTCCTCCTCGTCCACCCGCAGCAGTAGCAGCAACCCCGCGGCGAGAAACACGATGATGGAAGCGATGGCCCAGCGGTGGCTGCCCGTGGCGCCGAGAATGAGCCCGTAGGAGAGCGGTCCCATCACCGAGGCCAACCGTCCCGAGCAGGCGTAGAAGCCGAACAGCTCGCCCTGTTTGCTTCGGGGCACGAACGACGCGAGCAGCGCGCGGCTCGCGGCCAGGTTGGGGCCCACCATGAGGCCCAGGAGGATGGCCGCGGCCCAGAACATGGTCCGGTCGCGCGCGGACCACGCCAGCACGATCGCCACGGTCAGCAGCAGGAGCGTGATCGCGATCGTCCGCTTCCCGCCGATGCGATCCTGGACGAACCCGAAGCCGATCGCGCTCGCGCCGGCGGCCGCGTTCACGACGATGCCGAGGACGAGGAGGTCGGCCGTCTCCATGCCGAACTCGGCCCCGGCGTAGATCGCGGCCATCGTGAGAGCCGTCATGAGGCCGTCGTTGTACACGAGCCGCGCGATGAGGAGCCGGATCGCCTGACGGTAGCGCCGCAGGTCCCGGGCCGTGTCGCCGATTCGCCCGAAGCCCCGGCGCACGTACTCGAAGGCCGACGCTCGCCGCCGCGGCTGCCGTTCGCGCAGGAAGAGGAAGATCGGGATCGAGAACACGAGCAGCCAGCCGGCGGCGAGGAGGTTCGTGGCGCGGACGTTGAGGCCGCCCTCCTCGGGCAGCCAGCCGCTCACCATTCCGAGGGCCGGGAGGAGGCAGAGCAGTCCGCCGAAGTACCCGAACCCCCACCCGAGCCCCGATATCCGTCCCATGTTCTCCCGCGTCGAGAGCTCCGGCAGGAAGGCGTTGCCGAGCGACGAAATGTAGACCGCCCGCGTCCACCAGATCGCGCCTTCGACGGGGTCGGGGGCGATCACCCGTGCGTAGTAGGCCGAGTTCACGCGCGGCGGCCTTTGGGAGCGGGCGGGGGTCCGTTTCGAGGGCTCAAGGGTACGGTCCCGGTGAGGCATCGCGCGATCCGTCGGTTTGTCGCGAACGTTTGTCGCGAACGCATGGCGCGGGGTAGGTTTGTAGGAGTGCCGCCGTAGAGGGCGGCGTCCCCCAGAGGAGGCGGAAGAGGCGGAAGATTCACATGTCCCCACATACAAACGCGAGCGCCAAATCCCACGTCAGCGAGGCCGAGGCCCGCAAGGTCGCCGAAGCCGCGCGCGAGACCGACTGGTCGGGCCGCACCTTCGTCCGAAACCTGTTCCTGGGGAAGTTCCGGCTCGACGCGATCCACCCCTATCCCGACCCGGGAGAGTTCATTTCCGAGCGTGCCCGCGCGTGGACGGAAGACCTCCGCGTCTTTCTCCGGGACGAGGTGGACTCGGACGGCATCGACCGCGACGGCAAGATCCCGCCGGCAGTCGTCGAAGGGCTCGCCGAGCGCGGGGCCTTCGGCATCAAGGTGCCGACAGAATACGGCGGGCTGGGCTTCAACCAGACGGAGTACGCCAACGCGATGCGGGTCGTAGGCTCCGTGGACGGCAACATCGTCGCCCTGCTCTCCGCCCATCAGTCGATCGGCGTGGGACAGCCGCTCAAGATGTTCGGCACGGAGGCGCAGAAGGAGGCGTACTTCCCCCGCCTCGCGAAGGGGGCCGTCAGCGCCTTTGCGCTCACCGAGAACGACGTGGGTTCGGACCCGGCCCGGCTTACGACCTCCGCCGAGCGTACGGAGGACGGGTCCGCCTTCATCCTCAACGGCGAGAAGCTGTGGTGCACGAACGGCACCCTGGCCGAACTCTATGTCGTGATGGCGCGCCACCCCGACACGGGACGCATCTCCGCATTCATCGTCGAGCGCGACTGGCCGGGCGTCGAAGTCGTGAAGCGCTGCCATTTCATGGGGCTTCGGGCGCTCGAGAACGGGATCATCCGTTTCACCAACGTGCGCGTCCCGGCCGAGAACATCCTCTGGAAAGAGGGGAACGGGCTCAAGCTCGCGCTCATCACGCTGAACACGGGCCGGCTGACGATCCCCGCGTCGTCGGTGGGCGGGGCACAGGCCGCGCTCGAAGCGTGCCGGCGCTGGTGTAACGACCGGATCCAGTGGGGCGTGCCGGTCGGAAAACACGAGACGATCGCACACTACCTCACGTCGATCGCGACCCGAACCTACGCCATGTCCGCGATCGCCGACCTCGTGCAGTCGATGGCGGACCGGGGCGGCTACGACATCCGGCTCGAGGCCGCCATGGCCAAGCTCTGGAACACCGAGACGGGCTGGCAGCTGGTCGACGACGCGCTGCAGGTCCGGGGCGGCCGCGGGTACGAGACCGCCGACTCGCTCACGGCGCGGGGAGAGGAACCCGTCGCGGTAGAGCGCTGGCTGCGCGACTTCCGCATCAACCGGATCTTCGAGGGCTCGAGCGAGATCCTGCGGCTGTTCATGGCCCGCGAGGCGGTCGACCGGCACCTCCAGGTCGCGGGCGACCTCGTCGACCCCCGGCTCGGTCTCGGCGCCAAGCTCAAGGCCCTGCCGAAGGCGGCGTGGTTCTACGCGACCTGGTATCCGACGACGTGGATCGGCTGGAGCCTGCCGCCGCGGTTCGCGAGCCACGGGCGTCTGGCGAAGCACCTCCGCTTCGTCGAGCGCAACAGCCGCAAACTGGCCCGGACGATCTTCCACCTCATGGTCCGCCACGGACCGGGGCTCGAGCGGCGCCAGGGGCTGCTCTTCCGCTGCATCGACATCGGGGCCGAGCTGTTCGCGATCGCGGCCGCAGTCACGCGTGCGGACATGTTGCGTCGCCGCGCGGGTGACGCAGCAGGGGACGAGACACGCGAAGCCGTGCGCCTCGCCGACTCGTTCGCGGCCGAGTCACGCCGCCGCGTGGGCGAACTCTTCCGACGGGTCCGCTCGAACCACGACGCGGCCGACTACCGCATCGCCCAGGACATCATGGCCGGCGACTTCACCTGGATGGAGCGCGACATCGTCGGCCTCCAGAAGGCCCAGCTCGAAGCCTGGAAGGGCGCCTCGCCGGAAGTCCATCCGGCCGCCGACACTTCGCACGCGGACACCGCACCGGCCGCACCGGAAGCGGAGGACGTCCGCGAACCCCGACCCAGGGAGGCGGTAGCCGAGGGCGGCGTGTTCTAGGGCCTCAACTCACGCAAACGCTTGCCGGCCCGCCAGATTTCCTGATCGGCCATCTCGCTCAGTTCCGCCTCGAGGCGCTCCCGATAGTCCGTCCTACCGCACGCCTCTATGACGATCCTGGCCTCTTCACCCGTCCGGACGCTCTCGTACAGCTCGTCGAACAGAGGGGTTACCGCCTCACGGAATCTGTGCCGCCAGTCCAGAGCGCCTCTCTGCGCGGTCGTCGAACAGTTCTTGTACATCCAGTCCATCCCGTTCTCCGCGACCAGTGGCATGAGGCTCTGGGTCAGCTCTTCGACGGTTTCGTTGAAGGCCTCCGAGGGCGAATGACCGTTCTTCCGGAGCACCGCGAACTGGGCCTCGAACACGCCGGCGATCGCCCCCATCAGAATGCCGCGTTCCCCGGTCAGATCCGACCACACCTCTTTCTGGAAGTCGGTCTCGAAGAGATAGGCGGACCCGACACCGATCCCCAGCGAGACGACTCTCTCCCTCGCCCGGCCGGTGGCATCCTGGAAGACGGCATAGCTCGAGTTCACGCCCTTCTTCGCCACAAACAGGCGGCGGAGCGACAGTCCGGATCCCTTCGGGGCCACCAGGACGACATCGATCCCGCCCGGCGGGATGATTCCGGTCAGCTCATTGAACGTCACGCCGAAACCGTGGGAGAAACAAAGGCATCTTCCCGGCGTCAGATGAGGCTTGACCTCATCCCAACGCGCGATCTGACCCGCGTCGGACAGCAGGTATTGAATGATCGTCCCCCGACGGGCCGCCTCCCCGATCTCGAAGAGCGTCTCACCCTCGGTCCAACCGTCCTCGATCGCCTTGTCCCACGTAGGAGAACCCCGACGCTGCCCGACGATCACCCTGAAACCGTTATCCCTCAGGTTGAGCGCCTGCCCCGGCCCCTGGACCCCATAACCCAGGACCGCGATCGTCTCGTCCCTGAGGACTTCCGCCGCTCGTTCGAGCGGCCACTCACCGCGCGTAACTACAGTTTCTTCCGCGTCGCCCACACGTATTTTCGCCACAACATGTCCCTCCGTGCTCGAGCGGGTGCTCGTTCCGCTCTCAGGTCAACCTTGCGCGCGGCCGGCCGGACTCAGCCGCCCGCTTCACGACTCACGTCGCTCTCCACTACACGACAGGTAATGCTTACGACCCCTACGAAAGCTCCAATCTGCTTGACCGCCCGACGTACCCGTTCAGCCTGCGCCCGGACGATCAGTTCATGTTCGTAGATTGTGCTGCCCGGGGGGTTGATCAGGCTGAAGCTCTCGATCTCGATCCGATGGCGGCCCAGACACGCCGCGAGGCGGAGCAGCGAAGCGATGTCATGCTCCGTCAGCGCTGAGACTCTATATCGGGTAATCACGGGATCACCTCTGCCGCACGGGGGACTGCCGGTGCGCGGATCGTCGACCCGCCACACTCTATTCGAGGCGAATCTCCGAGCAGCTTGCGCCGGCCGGGACCATCGGGAAGACATTTTCCTCGCGTTCGACGACGACTTCCAGGACAAAAGCCGACTTCGACGCCAGCATCTCGTTGATCGAGAGATCGAGATCAGCCCTGTCGACGACCTGCCTGCCCTCCAGCCCGAAGGCCCTCGCGATTTCCGCGAAGTCGGGATTCGACAACTCGATGGCGGAATAGCGGCGCTCGAAGAACATTTCCTGCCACTGCCGGACCATCCCCAGGTATCCATTGTTCAGGACGATCGCTTTGACAGGTATCCCTTCCTGCTTGATGGCCCCCAGTTCCTGAAGCGTCATCTGGAAGCCGCCGTCGCCGATGACCGCAATAATCGGATGATCCGGCCTCGCGACCACGGCCCCCATCGCGGCCGGCAGGGCGAACCCCATCGTACCGAGGCCGCCCGACGTGATGAATCCGCCACTCTCGTCGAACCCGTAGTACCTCGCCGCGGCCATCTGGTGCTGGCCCACATCCGCGACGAGAATCGCCCGGCCTTCGGTGCGCTCGGAGAGCCGGTGAATTACTTCGGCCATCCGGATTCCGGGCGAACCCGGGCGGAGATCTCCGTCGATCACGCGCTCGCGCTCGATCGCGAGGCACTGGCCGAACTCGGCAAGCCAGGCGTCGTGTGAGCAGCTCGCTACGCCCCTCGCGAGGGCAGCCAGAGCCTCTCTTGCGTCTGCGAGGATCCCCACGTCGGCGGGCACGTTCTTGCCGATCTCGGAGGCATCGATATCCACGTGCACGACCCTCGCCTGGCGTGCGTACTTCGTGAGGTCCCCGGTCACGCGGTCGTCGAACCTCATACCGACGGCGACGAGCACATCGCACTCGTTCGTCTTGAGATTGGGTCCGTAGTTCCCGTGCATGCCCAACAGGCCGACGTACAGAGGGTGCCGGGTGGGTATGGCGCCCAGTCCCAGCAGAGTGCAGGCAAATGGTAGTCCCGCTCTCTCCACGAAGTCCCTGAGTTCGTTCTGCGCCCGGGCCAGCAGGACGCCCTGGCCCACGAGGACGAGCGGCTTGCGCGCCTCGTCAATGAGGCGGCACGCGGCCTCGACGCTATCTTCGTTCAACGTCGGACGGGGCTGATACCCGCGCACCTCGGGCACCGGTGCGACGGAAGGGTACTCGAGGCTCCTGAACTGGGCGTCCTTCGTGATATCGATCAGGACGGGGCCCGGGCGACCGCTGCGGGCGATGTACAGCGCCTTCGAGACGACCGCCGGGATCTCGTCGGGATCCGTGATCTGATAGTTCCATTTTGTCAGGGGCGCGGTGACGGACATCACGTCGGTTTCCTGAAATGCGTCCGAGCCCAGCGCGGCCGACGTAACCTGTCCGGTGACGCACACCACGGGCGTACTGTCCAGCTTCGCGTCGGCGATTCCCGTGACCAGGTTGGTCGCCCCCGGCCCGGACGTGGCGATGCACACGCCAGTTTCCCCCGACGCGCGGGCGTACCCCTCCGCCGCGTGGACGGCGCCCTGCTCGTGGCGGACCAGCACGTGGCGGATCCTGTCGTCGAAGCCGAGCAGCGCATCGTACACGGGCATGATCGCGCCGCCGGGATACCCGAAGGCGACACGCACGCCGCCCCGTACAAGCGAAAGCACCAGAGCTTCGGCCCCCGAGATCGTTCGGGCTTGCCGGACCGGGTCTCCCTCGGCGTCCGGCAGTCCGACGTCCCCACCCGCTCTGATTACGGCTGTTTCGCGCTCAACCATTGCACGTCCGATCTGTAGTGCAGCCTTCCGAGGCCGGGGATACGGTGCTGGCATACCTGAACAGAGCACCGGAAGACGCCCGCAGGGGGGGCGCCGTCCATGCGTCCCGGCGGGCTTCGATTTCCGCTGACGGGATGTCGACGTCGATCGTATTCTCGATCGCGTCGATCCGGACGCGGTCGCCATCGGCGATGAGGGCGATCAACCCGCCCTCCTGCGCTTCAGGTGTGATATGCCCGACGACGAATCCATGGGTGCCGCCGGAAAAGCGGCCGTCCGTGATCAGGGCGACGTCACCCCCCAGGCCTCTCCCCATGATCATCGAAGTCGGCGTCAACATCTCGGGCATGCCGGGGCCGCCTCGCGGTCCCTCATAGCGGATGACGATCACGTCACCCTTCCGGATCCGCCCCTCGCCGATCGCGCAATTTGCCTCGGCTTCGCTGTCGAACACCTTCGCCGGCCCCTCGAAGACCTCGCCTTCCTTGCCCGTGATCTTCGCCACCGCTCCGCCTTCGGCGACGTTGCCATACAGAATCCGCAGGTGTCCGGAGGCCTTGATGGGATCGGCCGTGCCATGGATCACGTCCTGATCGTCGGCCAGCGACGGGACCTCGGCAGCGTTCTCGGCCAGCGTCTTCCCCGTCAGGGTCATGCAGTCGCCGTGAAGCAGGCCTTCCGCCAGCAGCATCCTGATGACGCCCGGCATCCCGCCGATGGCGTACAGATCTTGCATGACGTAGGGCCCGCTGGGCCTGAAGTCCGCGAGTAGCGGGGTCCGGTCACTGATCCGCTGAAAATCGTCGACAGTCAGGTCCAGCTCGAGCGTCCGGGCTATGGCGAGCAGATGAAGAACGACGTTGGTCGACCCTCCGATTACGATGGCGAGGGTGATGGCGTTCTCGAGAGCCTCGCGCGTCAGGATGTCCGAAGGACGAAGGTTCCGCTCGAGCAGGAGGCGAATCGCCGCGCCGGCCTTCCGACATTCGGCGATCTTCGCTTCACTTGTCGCCGGGTTCGACGAACTGTAGGGCAGACTCATTCCCATGACTTCGATGACCGAAGCCATCGTGTTGGCCGTGAACATCCCGCCACAGGCGCCGGCCCCCGGGCAACTCAGGCGGACGATGCGGCCGAATTCCTCGGAAGTGATGGTCCCCGCCAGGTGCTGTCCGAGCGCCTCGAAGGAAGAGACCACATCCAGCCGGTCCCCGTTGTGATGTCCGGGCGCGATGGTGCCGCCGTAGATCATCAGGGAGGGCCGGTCGAGTCGGCTCATGGCGATCATGGCGCCGGGCATGTTCTTGTCGCAGCCCATGATCGTGACGAGACCGTCGTAGTGCTGCGCGGAGGCGATGGTCTCGATCGAATCCGCGATCAGGTCACGCGAAGGGAGCGAATAGCGCATGCCGGGCGTTCCCATCGAGATTCCGTCGCTCACACCGATGGTGTTCGAAATGAAGCCGACCAGCTCCTCTGACCCGACCCCTTCCTTGACCACGGCGGCCAGGTCGTTCAGGTGCATGTTGCAGGGGTTGCCTTCGTAACCCGAACTGACGATGCCGACCTGGGGACGCTCGAGATCAGCTTCGGACAGCCCCGCGGCAAACAGCATCGCGCGGGCCGCCGGCCGGTCCTGTCGTTGCGTCAGTTCCCTGCTGACTCGATTCAGCATCTCTGCTCTCTCTTCGCTCGTTTCGGGGTGCCGAGAGCGCCGACGACCAAGGTCCCCATTTCCGCAGTCGACACCGGGGCCCGACCGCCGGCAGCCCATAGATCGGCCGTTGCGTAGCCGTCCCGCAGCACCCTGGCCACCGCGTCACCGATCGCGTTCGCCTCCTCCGGCAGCTCGAAGGTCAGATCAAGCATCATGGCCACGGAGAGGATCGCGCCGACCGGGTTCGCTATTCCCTTGCCCGCGATATCGGGGGCGGTCCCATGAACCGGCTCGTAGAGACCGACATCGCCGCCCACGCTCGCCGAGGGCAGCATGCCGAGGCTACCACAGAGCACGGCCGCTTCGTCGCTGAGAATGTCGCCGAACATATTGTTCGTCAGAAGGACATCGAACTGACGTGGATTGGAAATCAGCTGCATCGCACAGTTGTCGACGAACATGCTTGCGAACTCTATGTCCGCGTATTGGCCGGCCACTTCGCCGGTAATGCGGCGCCAGAGGACGGACGACGCCAGCACATTCGCCTTGTCGATCGACGTCACCTTCCTGCGTCGCGTGCGGGCAAGTTCGAAGGCCGATTCGGCGATTCGCCGGATCTCGGCCTCGCTGTAGATCTCGGTATCGTACGCGACACCGTTTTCGATCCCGCGCGGGCGTCCGTAGTAGATGCCCCCCAGCGCCTCGCGAACTATGACGAGATCTACGCCACGAACGTGATCGGCACGGAAGGGAGATGTACCGACGACCGTATCGGGCACCGCAATCGGCCGGAGGTTGGCGTAGTTCCCCAACAGTTCCCGCAACTCCAGAAGCCCCTTCGCGGGGTCGACCGTCGGCCCGTTTGCAGGCTGCACGGCGAACCCGACGGCTCCGAGGAGCACGGCGTCGACACTGACTGCCAGCTTGCGCGTTTCTTCGGGAAGCGGCGTGCCGAAACGCTCGATCGCTTCCGCGCCCATCGAGCCCTCGATGATGTCGAACCGATGTCCGTACAGCTCTTCGATGGCTGCGAGGACCCGGCGCGCTTCGCGCAGGACCTCGGGGCCGACACCATCGCCGGGCAGAACCAGAATGCGCCCGTCCATCTGTCTAGCGGGCGCCCTGGATGGCCGCGGCGGCTCCCCCCCGCGCCATGTGCGAGGGTAGCAATGCCGCCTTGTTCATCGCATCCAGATACGATCGGGCCGCGGCGATGTTGAGATCGGTGCTGGCGGCGCGGCCCAGGACCTCGGTGCCGCCGAAGTCCGCGCGGATAAAAACTTCACCGACGTCCCCATCTCTGAGTGTGGTGTCGAAGATCGCGACGCGAGGCATGGGTTACTCCCGGGAACGCCTGGAAGGATGATAAAAAGTGTCGGAACATAAGCCGGGCGGTGTGCTGCGCAAGCTGCGCGCGCGCTGCCGGTTAGCCCGCTTGTCCGATTTCCGGTCCTACCCGCTACCCGAGACGGCACGAAACGTGCCCGCGGGGACACAGACCCCGTTAGCCGAAGCCGCCGCCGAACCTTTCGATGAAAGTTCGTTCCCGCTCGGTGAGGGCGGACCATCCGAGCCCTTTGACCTTTGTGGAGATCCGCTCGTACTCATCTCGGTTCACCGGGTGGAGCGAGGCCGGCTCGATCTGACGCCACTTCACGGTCAGCTCGCGCTCCCCCAGGCTCGCGCCGGGACTCTCTGACTGCTTCCGGAACTGCGCCGCCGGGGAGCGGGCGGCCCGGACCCGAAGGTAGAGCCAGCCGCCGAGGAAGCCGCCCAGGTGGGCGAAGTGCGCCACGCCGCCGCCGACGCCGCCGAGTCCCGACCACAGCGAGATGAGCGTGAAGAAGATGACGAGGAAACGGATCTGGACCGGGATGACGAACCAGATCAGCACGCGGTCGCGCGGCCAGAACCGGGCGTAGGCAAAGAGCACGCCGTACACGGCCGCCGACGCCCCGACCATCGGCACGTAGAGGCCTCCCTGCGACATCATGAGGAAGGTCCAGAGGATGTGGACGATGGCGCCCACGAGCCCCGCGGTGAGGTACAGCTTCAGGAACGTCCCCGACCCCAGGCGCATCTCGAGCTTCGGTCCGAAGAAGAAGAGCGCGAGCATGTTGAAGAAGATGTGGGAGAACCCGCCGGGGTCATGCAGAAACTGGTAGGTGATGAGGGTCCACGGCTTGACCAGCACCTGGGCCGGAACCAGCGACAGCTGCGAGAACAAGGTGAGGTTGCCGCGTGTCACGACGAACATGAGAAGGTTGGCCAGCAGCAGCTGGCCGACGACGCGGGTCATGAGTCCATCATCTCCGTGAACTTTCCGGCCAGCGCGGGGCCCACGCCCGCATCCTCGTGCTTGAAGAAGGCGTATGCGCGCGTCCAGTCCGAGGCGCGCAGCCGGGTGGCCCAGGACTCCAGCTCCTCGTCCGAGTACGCGCTCCGTCGCAGCCGCAGGTAGGTCCAGTCCGCCGTCTCGACGAGCGGCGCGTCATCCCCGTCGTCCGTCTCCGCGAGGCAGAGGGCACAGTTCCTGGCCCGCAGGATGTCGAACACCCCGTCGTCGAACCACGAGGCGTGCCGGAACTCGAACGCCGACGTCCCGGGATTCGGAAGCTGGCCCACGAACCGTGCGAGCCGTTCATCATCTCGTTTGAAGTTGGGCGGAAGCTGGTACAGGATCACGCCGGCGCGGTCCGCCAGCGCGGCCGCCGTCTGTACGAGATACTCCGTCTCCTCCTCCGCGTTCTGCAGCCGCTTGAAGTGGGTGATGCGACGCGAGGCCTTGAGCGAGAACCGGAACCCGTCCGGCACCGCTTCGGCCCACGCCTCCAGCACGTTCTCGCGCGGCATGCGGTAGAAGGTGTTGTTGATCTCCACGGATCGGAGCCGGCGGCCATAGAAGGACAACATCTCCTTGTTGGGGAGATCCTCCGGGTAGAAGCTCCCCTTCCACGCGGGGTAGCTGTAGCCGCTGGTACCGATCCAGACCTGCATCCGTGTTCCTGTAGTCCCGTTCCTGCGGAGGGTGGCGGGCGGGGAGGGATCATACGGCGTCAGCCCGGCGGGGCCAACGCGCAGGCGGGGTGGTGGCCGGTTCAGAGGACTCGGATCGGTCCCGGATAGCGCCCCAGGATTTCGTCCGCCGTCCACAGGGCCAACCCTTCGAGTTGTGCCTGTGCGACCAGTAGACGGTCGAACGGATCCTTGTGGATCGGCGGTAACAGATCCACAGCCGCCGCGTGGGCCCCCGTTACCGACAACTCGGTGTACCCGTGCGCCAGCAGCCTGTGGCGAAGGATGCGCGGATCAACGCTGAAATCGGCCCGCCCCTGTCCGCTCTTGATTGCGATTTCCCACAGAGAAGCGGCGCTGTAGAGCAAAGCTGTCCCGGGATCTTCGATCGTTGCCCGCGCGGCGGAAGGCAGCCGGTCTGGAGTACCCGCGGCCCAGAGCAGGACGTGAGTATCGAGCAGCACCGTCACGCATCACCTTCGAACATCGCTTCAATCTCCCGGGACCCCATGCGATCAAAGTCGGCGGGCACGGAGATTTCTCCGGCCATGAACCCGGTGCGGCGGGCTTCGCCTGGCTCGGGCGTATCGATCGAAACGACCCTGACCAACGGCTTTCCGGCGCGCGCGATCACGAACGGCTCGCCATCGACGGCCGCCCGGACGAGACGGGAAAGGTGCGTCTTGGCCTCGTGCATGTTGACGGTGCGCATCACTGCCTCCTGGACTTAGTCTTGTGAACCTAGTCCAGTCGCGCATCCGCGTCCACTGAATCCTGCGTCGATATCGAGGAGGACCTTGCCGAAGGATCGGTTGGACTCGACGTAGCGGTGCGCTTCCGCGGCCTCCGTGAGGGGGAACGCGCGGTCGATGACGGGGCGGAGCCGGGAGGAGTCCTCGTCGGGGGCCGTGAACCCGGGGAGAAAGCGCGTCGCGAACATCTCCGTCAGCTGCGCCTTCTCCGCCTTCGAACGAGCACGGAGGACGGTGCCCACCACCGTGGCGCGCTTGCCCATGAGCTGGCGGAGGTCCGCCTGCACCCGCATGCCGCCGAGGACGCCGACGATGACGAGGCGGCCCAGCGTGGCCAGGCTGGCCATGTTCGCCTCCCAGTACGGGGCGCCGACGGTGTCGACGATGACATCCGCTCCCGCCCCGCGGGTGTGACGCGCCACCTCGTCGGCGAACGAGCCCGCGTGGCGGTCGACGCCGAGATCGAGCGGCAAGCCCGCTTCACGGATCTTCTCGATCTTGCCCCCCGACGCCGTGCCGATGATCGAGGCGGCGCCGATCGCCCGCGCGAGCTGGAGCGCCGCCGTCCCGACGCCGCCCCCCGCCGTGTGCACGACCACTCGCTCGCCCGGTCGCAAGCCGCCGCGCTCGACGAGGGCATCGGCCGCTGTGAGGAACACCTCCGGGATGGCGCCGGCTTCGAGCCAACCGAGGCCCGGCGGGACGGCAAGCAGCTGCCCGGCCGGGACCGCCGTGCGCTCGGCGTACCCGCCCCCGCCCAGGATGCCCATCACGCGGTCGCCCGCCGACCACCCCGAGACGCCGGCCCCTACGGTTTCGATCTCGCCCGCGAACTCGAGCCCCGGGATATCCGCGGGGACGTCTCGCGGCGCGGGGTAGCGTCCGAGGCGCTGGAGCAGATCGGCCCGGTTGATGCCCGCGCATCGGACGCGCACGACCACCGCGCCCGCCCCGGCCACCGGGTCGTCGCGCTCGACCAGTTCGAGTACATCGGGGCCCCCGGGCTCGCGGATCCGGATCGCCCTCATGCGCCGGCGCTCCCGCCCGAGGGGGTTGCCCCGGTCGCGGAACCGGCCGCGAAGGCGCGCCGGGCCGCGGCCAGCCGCTCGGGGGTCCCGATGTCGTACCACGGCGTGCCCGTCGCGTCGAACACCCCTACCCGCTCGCCGTCACCGATCCAGTCCATGTAGGAATCCATGATCGAGAAAGTGCCGCCCTCCGCGGAGCGCTCGAAGACACGCTCGGAGAGTACGTGGATGCCGCAGAAGCCGTATTCCCGGGTCTCGCCGCCGGGCGAGGGCGGGCGGGCGATGACCTCCCACCCCTCCGTGTGGTTCGCGCGGCCCACCACACCGTCGCCGTCCAGCAGCAGAGGACGCGTCGTCGCCCGCTCCGCCACCACCAGCGTCGCCAGCCGTCCGTCCCGCGCCTCGCCCTCGACGTGCGCGTGGTATAGCGCGGCCAGATCGACAGCCGTCGCCACGTCGCAGTTGTGGAGCAGAAACGGCGCCTCCGCCTCGAACAGCGGCCCCGCGTGGAAGAGCCCGCCGCTGGTGTCGAGGGGAGCCGGCGAGACCTCGTCCTCGCGCGACACCACCACTGGTACGCCCAGGGGCGACGCCGCCGCCCATTCCGCGACCTGGTGAGCCAGGTGGTGGGCGTTGACGATCACGCGGTGCGCGCCGGCCGCGACCAGGTTTCCGGCGACCCGCTCCACCAGCGGCACTCCGCCGAAGTCGATCAGCGCCTTGGGCGTCGTATCCGTGAGCGGCCGCAGGCGGCGGCCCTTCCCCGCCGCGAAGATCATCGCTTCCATCGACGCTCCCGGCCTTCCGGTCAGACCCGCGCGGGGCGGCGCGGCCAGTCCGCCGACTCCCGGTGCGTCAGCGTCACGCGCACGTCGGGATGGCTCATGAGGATGTGCTGGCTCAGACGCTCGGCCATGTAGACCGAACGGTGCTGGCCGCCCGTACACCCGAAGTGGACGCTCAGACTGTGGAACCCACGCTCCACATAGTTGGCGATGTGCTCGTCCACGATCCCGCGCACCTGCTCCCAGAACAACTGCGCCTCGGGTCGCGCCGCGATGAACGCGATCGTCTCCTCATCGAGACCCGTGAGCTGGCGGTACGCCTCCTCCCGTCCCGGGTTGGGGAGCCCGCGGCAGTCGAACACATGTCCCCCGCCGTGCCCCGAGGTATCCGCCGGATAGCCGCCCGAGAAGCGGAAGCTCGAGAGCGTGATTTCGAGCCCCCCGTCGACGTCCGCCGCACCTTCGGCGCGGCCCCAGCGGTCGGCGATCGCCCCCAACGCCCCTTCGAGCTCGGGGACATCGAGCGGGAGACCGCCGTCGAGCAGTCCGCGGAGGTTCTCGGCCGCGTACGGGACGCTCTGCAGAAAACCCGGCTTTCGCTCGAAGAAACCCCTGTAGCCGTAAGCCCCCAGCGCCTGCAGGACGCGCACGAGGACGTAGCCGGGCCACAGTTCGAGAAACTCGTCCCGCTGCGAGATCCCGCGCGCCTCGAGGCCGTCGATGTAGTGGTCCAGCAACGCCTCCCGGTGCCGCTGGGCGAGATTCGCCTTGGCGTCGTAGAGAAGCGACGCGACGTCGTACTGGAGCGCCCCGCGTCGTCCGCCCTGGTAGTCGATGAACCAGGGTTCGGGGCCGTCCGGTCCGGGCCGCACCATCACGTTCCGTGACTGAAGATCGCGGTACAGGAATCCGGACCGCCCGTACGCGAGCAGATGGCGCGCGAGCCGCGAGAAGTCCCGCTCCAGGCGGGCTTCATTGAACGGGATGTGGGCCAGCTTCAGGAAGTGGTACTTGAAGTAGTTGAGATCCCAGAGGATGGACTGGCGGTCGAACCCCGCCCTGGGATAGGCGCGACGGAAATCGATCCGCTCTCCCCCCTCGATCTGAAACCGGGGCAGGATCTCCAGCACCCGCCGATAGAGAGGGAGTACAGCCTCCGGAAAGGCGTCCGAACCGGGACCGCGCGCCTCCTTGATCGTGTCGAAGAGTGTCGTGTCGCCGAGGTCCTCGAGGAGCCAGACGCCGGCCTTCTCGTGGGCTCCGTACACCTCCGGCACCGGCAGGCCGAGTTCGTGCAGCGTGCGGGAAAAGGAGAGAAACGCCCGGTTCTCATTCGAGTCGGGCCCGTGGGCGCCCACGGCGGACGTGCCATCGCGGGCCGTCAGGCGCCAGTAGCTGCGGGCCGACCCGTCCGGGGCGACCGGGCGCACGTCATCCGGCAGTTCACCGTGCCAGTCGACGAAGAGCGCCGAAGCAAGATCGACGAGCGTTGTGCCCGGAGTCACCGCCTCCCCCCTTCCCGCCTACCCGGCCGGCATCGCGGGCCCGGCCTCGGGCCAGGCGCGCAGCGAGCCGACGAGATCCTCGAGTCGCGGAATCCGCTGCGACGCGAGGTAACGCGACAGGCCCTCGTGGACCGACACCGCCGCGTCGGGATCGACGAACGAGGCGGTCCCGACCTGGACGAGACAGGCGCCCGCGAGGATGTACTGGAGCGCGTCGTCGGCGTTGCGAATGCCCCCGATGCCCATGATCGGCAGCTCGCAGGACTGGCGGGCCCGCCACGTCGCGTAGACCCCCATCGGCAGGATGGCGGGCCCGCTCACGCCGCCGGACCGGTTCCCGATCAAGGGCTCCCGGCGAGCGATGTCGACGACCATGCCGGGGAAGGTGTTGATCGCGCTCAGGCCGTCGGCGCCCGCGTCCTCGCAGATACGGGCGAAGTCGCCCACGTCGGGCACGTTCGGCGTGAGCTTGATCACCAGCGGCCGCTCGGTACGGGACCGTAGGAGGCCCACCAGGTCGGCGAGCGCGGTCTCGTCCGTCCCGAACATCGTCCCGCCCTTCACGTTGGGACAGGAGACGTTGATCTCGTAGCCGAGGAAGCCGTCTTCCCCGTCGAGGCCGGTCACGACGGCCGCGAAGTCCTCGGCCGAGCGGCCCACCACGTTGACGAACACGTGCGCCCGCCCCAGGTGTTCGCGAAGCCACGGGAGCTTCTCGGCGATGAACCCGGCCAGTCCCGGGTTCTCGAGGCCGATCGCGTTGATCATGCCGCCGGGTGTCTCGGCGACGCGGTGGGGCCGGTTGCCCGGCCGCGGCTCGAGGCTGACCGCCTTCGTGACGATGCCGCCGAGTTCGTCGAGAGGGATGAGGTCGGCGTACTCCCGGCCGTATCCGCAGGTGCCGGACGCCAGCAGCACCGGGCTGCGGAACTCCGCGCCGAACACGCGCTGGACGAGGCCGGGGACCGACCGGGCCGCGCTCACATCGCCCCCCAGTCGAGTTCTTCGGCGGGAAAGACGGAGCCCTCGATGCAGGCCTTCACCCAGCGTCCGTCCGCACCTCGCACGACGCACCCCTGGCAGGTTCCTATGCCGCACCCCATGTGCTCCTCGACGGACACCTGCAGGTGTCGCCCGTGCTCGCGCGCGAACGCGGCCAGGGAGCGCAGCAGCGGCGTGGGGCCGCAGCCGAGGAGCCACGCGGGCGAGGCCGGGTCGAGGCCGGCCGTGACCAGGCCGCGCCGGCCCGCGCTCCCGTCTTCCGTGAACAACTCCGGCTCGTGGTCCGTGAGGCGCCCAATGAGACCCGGGTCGAACACCGCCTCGGCGTCCCGCTCGCCATACACGAGCCGCACCCGCCGTCCCTCCGCCGCCTCACGCGCGGCGAGAAAGATGAACGGCGCCAGGCCCACGCCTCCGGCGATGCACTCGATGGGGCTTTCGGGGGCGTCGCCTCCCGTCTCGAACGGGCGGCCCAGCGGGCCGAGAAGGAGCGCTTTCTGCCCGACTTCCAGCCGCGAAAGCGCCCGGGTGCCGCCTCCGTACGTGCGCAGAAGGATGCCGACCTCGCCGCCGGGACCCGTCCACCCGACGCTGAACGGACGGGGCAGCAGCCAGGACCCCGGCGCGTCGAGCCCGAAGCCCAGCATGACGAACTGACCGGGCAGCGCGGCGGCGGCGATGTCCGGGCAGGCGAACTCCTGCCACCAGGTATCGCGGGCCACAACGCGCGTGGAGAGCAGGGTCGCCCGCCGGCGCACCGGCGTCGCGCGCCGCGCCAGCACCTCGCCGGCGGCGCTCAGCAATGCTCCTCCGGCGCGGGCGCGTAGCGACGCAGCACGTCTTCGCGATACGCCACGATCGCGTCCGCGATCGCCCGCGCGATCACCCCCTGCCCCTCGGCTCCGTTCAGATACTCCTCCTCGCCGTCGTTGGAGAGGAACCCCACCTCGACAATGACGGACGGCATGCGGGCCAGCGCGCCGAGCAGCACCCACCACGGCCCCTGTATCACGCCGCGGTCGGGCGACCGGCCGTGCATCGCCGCGCGGATGGAGTTTTGGACGAACCCGGCGAAGAGGCGCGACTCGTCCATATTCTCGGTCCGGTCCTGACCCGTGAGAATGAACTGGATGTCCGCGGGCGAACTCGCGGCGTCGTCCGCCCCGGGGCCGCGGTTCTCGCGCAGCGCCACGTCGCGCGCTTCCTCCGTGCGGGCCGGGCCCAGAAAGATGGTCTCGAACCCGCGCGCGCGCTCATCCGCCGCGGCGTTGGCGTGGATCGAAACAAACAGGTCCCCGGCTCGATCCACCGCGAACTGCGACCTCAGGTCATGCTCCACGTAGACGTCGTTGTCTCTCGTCAGGTGGACCTCGAGCATGTCCCGGCCCTGGAGTTCCTCGTGCAGACGTCTTCCGATCGCGAGCACGATGTCCTTCTCGTAACTGAGCTTCCCGAGCGTGCCGGGGTCGCGTCCCCCGTGCCCCGGGTCGATGATCACGCGCCAGGGAACCGACGGATCGACGCGCGCCGGCAGCGGTTCGTCGACCGGAGGCGAGGGCGCAGGCCGGGGCGCCACGGCCACCTTCGGCGCGCGATCGGACAGCCACCGGGTGATGAACTCGGCCGGAAGCCAGAAGGCGCCGCTCTCTTCGTAGGGGGGGTTCGGAAGCTGGAACGTCCGCTCCCCGCGCCGGAAGAAGGGGGATCCGGCCTCGAATGCCAGCTCTTCGTCGAGGAATCGGGCCTGGAGGAAGACGCCGCTCCTCCTCACGTCCTCCCAGACGGTGGCCAGTTCCGCCGCGTCGACCACCGCGTAGGCACGGTGCCGCGCGATCGGCAGGCTCAGGCTACGGCCCGCCACCCTGGCTTCGAGCGTCTCCTGGCCCGCCTGCGCCACAACGGCCGCCGCGCTCCCCACAACCAGCGCCTGTGCGAGTGCCGCAATTGCGAATCCGCGCCGGAGAGTGTCTCCGCGCTCACCCGTCACGCACGGCCTCCCGCTTCGCCCTCTCGACCTCCCGCTGCATCGTCTTCCTCTTCAGGTCCTCACGCCGATCCCGGTGCTTCTTCCCGCGTGCCAGCCCCAGCGTGACCTTCGCGAAGCCCCGCCGGAAGTGGATATCCAGCGGCACCAGCGTCAGTCCGCTCTCCCGTGTCTTCGAGCGCAGGCGATCGATCTCCCGTCTGCGGAGCAGGAGTTTCCTCGGCCGCACCGGGTCGGGCGCATCGATCGTCGCCTTCTCATAGGGAGAGATATGGAGATTGTGGAGCCACGCCTCCCCGCCGTCGATCCGCCCGAACGAGTCCGTGAAACTGGCCTTGCCGTCGCGCAGCGACTTCACCTCCGCCCCCCGCAGTACGATGCCCGCTTCGAACTGCTCGAGCACCTCGTACTCGTGGCGGGCCTTCCTGTTGCGGGCGATGACCCGGACACCCTCGCGCTTCTCCACGGTTCACTCGGGCGCCGCCCCGTCGCCTTTCTCACCGGCCTCGGCGTCGGCACCGGTCGCATCCCCGGGTTCTTCCTCTCCCGCTCCCTCACCGTCCGCAGCGGCACCCTCGGCGAGCGCCGCCCTGTACGCCGCCTTTGACTCGGCGACGCGCGCCTCCAGATCGGAGCGGGCCTGTCGTGCCGCGTCCTTCCCCGCCTTGAGCGCCTCCTCGGCCTTCTGCTGCCGGTCGCGCACATTCTTCCGGATGGCTCCCATGCGCTCGCCCATCTCCTCGCGCGTGCGCCCGTACCGGTCTTCAACGTTGTCGCGAAGATCGGTCAACTTCTCTCCCGCCCCTTCCCTGAACCGTCGCGCCCCCTCGCGGAGATCGGCCTGCGTCTCCTCGCCGGACTTGGGAGCGAAGAGCAGCGCGACGCCGGCGCCCACCAGCGCGCCGCACAGAAACGCGACGACGCCGCCCCCGCCACGTTCGACGATGACGGTTGGCTGTTGATCCTGGTCTGTCATGTCACACTCTCCTGGCTGCCCTGGCTGCCCGTGGCTGCCGGCGGCCCCCTGGCTGCTACCCACGACCGCCCTCTACGACCCGCCTGTACGCGGCCGGATCCCACTCGGGCCGGCCTTCGGCGTCCGCGATCCGACGTCCCAGGTGAAAGATGAGGCGTGTGATGCGCGCCGTCTTCTCGTACAGGATGCGGTCGGCTTCGTCGTTGGGGCCGTGATAGTCCTCATGCGTGCCTGTGAAGAAGAAGAGGATGGGCACGCCCTTCCTCGCAAAATTGTAGTGGTCCGAGCGGATGTAGAAATTCTCCTCCGGCCACGGATCGTCGATCATCTCGAGACCCAGCTCCGGGTGTTCCCGCAGCGTCTCCTCGAGCGCCGTTCCAAGGGTCGACTCGTCGCGGCCGATGGCGACGACGGTATCACGCCAGTTCCGCCCGATCATATCGATGTTGAGGTTGGCCACGGTCGCGCCAATGGGAAACAGCGGGTTCTCCGCGTACCAGGCGGAACCCAGGAGCCCCCGTTCCTCCCCGCTCACGGTCATGAATACGATCGATCGGCGGGGCGGCGTTTCGAGCGACGCGAACGCTTCGGCCAGTTCTACGATCGCTGCCGTGCCCGACGCGTCGTCGTCGGCCCCGTTGTAGATGGAGTCACCGTTGATGGGTCGGCCGACGCCGACGTGGTCCATGTGGGCGGTGAGGACGACGAACTCGTCACGGAGGTCGGGATCGGAGCCCTCGATCCAGCCGATGGTGTTGAACGCCCGTTCCTCGCGGAACTCGGAGTGGGTGCGCACAGTCGCCTCGTAGGCGTTCGTGCTCCCGCCGGCTGAAAGCGCGGCCTGAAGCGTCTCCGGAAGTGCGATGGCCCGGACGAAGGCGATCGGGGCGCCCAACTCCTCGGGTACGCCGACGGAGAGCCGCTCCCCTTCGTAGAAGCGGCGGATCGCCTCGAAATAGTCGTCGGACGCGTCGATCGCGAGCAGGACGGCGATCGCGCCGCTTTCCAGGACTCCACGGATCGATTCGAGCGCGCGCCTGGTGTCCTCCGGGGTCACGCGCATGAGGGCGATGGCGCCGGTCGGCGGGTCCGCGGCGGTGAGTGAGGCGATCGCCAGTGGTCCGGCGGCCTGACCTCTGCCCCCCGCGACGGCGATGTAGTCCGACTCGGCAAGCGCGCCGCCACCGGGCCCATCGATCTCCACCAACTGACGTCCGGGCGCGCCGGCCCGGGATGCCGTCAACGGGTATGCCTGCAGATACGAATCGCCGTCGGCGGGCTGGAGCCCGAACTCCTCGAACCGGCGGGCGATGTGGCGGGCCGCCTTGTCCAGTTCCGGGCTCGGTGTCGCCCGGCCGCGCATCGAGTCGTGCGCGAGAGCACCGATGCGGAATCGCAGGTCGGCCGCGGTGATCGTCTCGGCCCCCGCCGCGGCAGCCTCGGCCTGTGCCGCCAGGCTCCCGGGCGCTCCGTTGACCGCCAGGGCGGCGGCAATCACGGCGAGTGACATGCGGATCGGCTTCATTGCCATTCGAATCCTTTTTCCGAAAGACGTGCTGAGGGGCTTCGGCGGCGTGTGGCGGGGCTCCGCCACGGGCTGCTAGTCTTCTGCGATGACCGAAGGCACCGCAACCATCACGTCCGCCCTTGAAGCCTCCCGCCAGCGTCTCGATCTCGCGAGCCCTCGCGAGATCGCGGGCCTGTCGCACCTCGAACTCGTGGCGCGCCACATCGTCGAGGGGTTTCTGATCGGACTGCACGATTCGCCGAAGCGCGGCTTCTCGGCTGAATTCGCCGAGGACCGACCCTATAATCGCGGGGACGACCTCAGATACCTGGACTGGAAGGCCTATGCCAGGACTGACCGCATGTTCATCAAGCAGTACGAGGAGGAGACGAACCTGCGGGCCTACCTCCTCGTCGACGTGAGCGGGTCGATGGGCTGGGTCTCGGACCCGGAGCGCTTTCCCACCAAGCTCGCCTACGCGCAGCTGCTCGCGGCCTCGCTCTCGCTGCTCCTGGTCCAGCAGGGGGACGCGACGGGGCTCATGGCCTTCGACGAGGTGCTGCGGGCGCACGTGGCGCCCCGCACGACGCGCCGCCACTGGCGAAGGCTGCTGGCCGAACTCACACATCTTTCCGCCAACGGAAAGACCGACGCCGGATCCGCGCTCAAGGAGTTGACGGGCCGGCTTCAGCGGCGGGGTCTCGTCGTCCTCATTTCAGATCTTCTGGTCGATCCGGACACGACTCGGATGGCGCTCCGCTATCTCCGACATCGCGGGCACGAGGTGATCCTGTTCCATGTCATGGATCCCGGCGAGCTGGAGCTGCCGGCGGAGGGCGAGGCGATCTTCTTCGATCCCGAGACCGGCGAGGAGCTGGGCGCAAACTCGGCGGCGTTGCGCAGGCAGTACAGGGAGGCCGTCCAGGCGGCCATCGACGGCTGGCGCAAGGAGGCGCTGCGCTGGCGTGCCGATTACGCGCTGCTCACGACGGACACACCGCTCGGCCTCGCGCTCAGACAGTTCCTCCGCAGACGGTCCCGGAGCTCGTGAGTTTTCTCTACGTGTGGGCGATCGCCCTCGGGTTGAGCGCGATCGTACCTCTCATTCTCCACCTTCGCCGCCGCCAGACCGACCGGCGTGTGTCGTTCCCGGCGCTCCGGTACCTGAGCCGCGCGGAAGACGCGCGCTCGAGATCGCTCGTCGCGTCGGATCTACTGCTGCTCGCCGTGCGCATCGGGCTCCTGATCGCACTCGCGCTTGCGGCGGCCGGGCCGCTGCTGGGGCGTGGGGGCGCCCGCGACCACGAGCCGACCGACATCGCGCTGATCGTGGACAACTCCGCGAGCGTCGGACGGCTGGACGGAGACCGTCTCCTGTTCGAATCGCTCGTCGAACACGCCCGGGCGGCGCTCGCCGCCGCGCGGCCCGAGGACCGAATCTGGCTCTTCCCCGCCGTCGGTGAGCCGCTCGCGGCCGGCGTCAGCGCAGCCCGGGCGGCGGCAGCGCTCGGACAGCTGCGGCAGACCGACGGCGCGGCAGACCTGGCCGCCGTCGTCACGCAAGCCGCCGGGGCGCTCCCCGCCGACGGCGATCGGCGGCGCGAAGTGCAATTGCTGTCGGATCTGCAGGCTTCGGCCCTGACGGCCATTCCGCCGGCGGGCGGCGATGCCGCCCCGCTCGTGGCCTACACGCCGCGGCCACCGGGCGAGCCGAACGGCGCACTGATCAGCATCGAACTGACCGGCGGCACGACGGCGCCCTCGGGCCTCGGGCATGGCGTGATCGTACGCAGCGCGCGGGCCGGAGCCGGGGCGCCGACGGACACGCTCGACGGAGGCGACGCCGACATCCGGCTCGAACTCGACGGCCGGCTCGCCGGGGCCGCCCGGACGCCGTGGGGCACGAGCGCGGTCCTCGGGCTCCCCGAACTCGAGGTCGGACTCCACGAGGGACGGCTGGAGGCGGATCCGGCCGGGGCGCGCGCCGACGACCTTCGCTACTTCGCGATCCGGGTGGTACCGCCGCCGGCGGTCCGTTTCCACGGCGCCGCGGCGAGCTTCACCGGGGTCGGAATCGAGACTCTCCGCGCGGCCGGCCGCCTGGGTTCGGCGTCGAACGGTGCCGTGGCGGTCGTGGACGGCGACGCGACGCTCGGCGCCCCGTGGCAGGGGGCATCAACCATCGTGTTCGTCCCGCCGGCGGACCCCGTCGACCTCGCGGCGTTCAATCAGGGGCTGGCCACGCTCGGCATCGGCTGGCAGGCGCGCGTCGATCCGGGATCGGGCGACCTCGGCCTCGAGGAACCGGAGGCGGCCTTCTCGCTTTCGGGCGTCCGTGTCCGGCAGCGCTACGCGTTGAGCCCCCTCGGGGGCGGCTCCGAGGCCGACACGACACTGCTCCGGACCGAGGACGGCGAGCCCTGGCTTGTCCGCACGGAATCGGGCGGGCGGCTGGCGCTGATCCTCGCTTCAGCTCTGAACGCCGAGGCGAGCGATCTGCCGGCGCATCCGGCCATGATCCCGTTCCTGGAGGCCCTCCTCGTACACTGGTCGCACCTCGCCACATGGCCGTTCGCCGATTTCGGCGCCGGGGAGGCACTGACGCTCCCCGAGTGGGCGAGCGAGGTCGAGTCGCCGGACGGATCGGCGCGGAACGTCGAGGGCGGCGCGCCGTTCACGCCGCTCCTCGCGGGCGTGTACACCGTTCGCGGCACAGCGGGAGACGGGGCGACCGCGGAAGCTCACTTCGCGGCGAACGTGCCGGCGACGGAGGCCGACCCGACGCCCATCGCGCAGGATGACCTGGAGGCACTGTTCGCCGGCCGCCCGGTATTCACTGCGGGCCCGGAGGCGACGGCCTGGGAAGAGGGTATCTTCCGCGCGCGGAGAGGTTGGGATATCGCACCGTGGCTCATCGCGCTCGCGCTCGCGCTGGTCGGGATCGAGCTCTTCCTGGCGACTCCGGGCCGGTCGCGCCGCCCGAGTGCGGATGGCGAAGGGAGCGAGGTTACATCGGGCGTTTCGAGCTGATTCGAGCGTCGTTCGTCCAGCTCGCGCGAGCCGCCGGAATCCCGGAGGCGCTCTCGCGGCGTGGGTCTCGTGCGCCTGTACTTCACTTGCCGGGCGCGTCACCGGCCGCACTCGCGCTCGCACTCGACGAACTCGCGACGGGCGCGCCGATCGTCCTCGTGGCCGATGTGCCCGAACGAGCCGACGCGCTATACGAGGATCTGCGCACACTCGGCGGCACGGGCGTTCGCTGTTACCCGCAGCGCGAGACGCTCCCGTACGAGGACGCGGATCCTCACGTCGAGATCGAGGCCCAGCGCGTCGACGCCATGAGTGCGCTGCTTTCAGGTCACTGCCGGATCCTCGTGACGACGGCCCGCGCACTCGCGGAGCGCGCCCCGATCCCGGTCGGCGCCGGCCGAACGCTGGCCCTGCGGATCGCTGATGGTCAGACGCACCCGCTGGCCGATCTCGGCGACCGCCTGGAAGGCATGGGATTCTCACGCACTTATACGGTGCGCGAGGTGGGCGACTACGCGATTCGCGGCGGGATCGTCGACCTCTTCCCATTCGGCCATTCCGCGCCCCTCCGGATCGAACTGTGGGGGGACGAGGTCGCGTCGCTCCGCCGCTTCGACGCGCTCACGCAGCGCTCGACCGAAAGGCTGGAGGCCGCGGAGGTGCTCCCGATCGCACTCCGGGCACCGGGGAGCGGCGGCGACTTTGAGCGACGCGCGCTGGTCGAAACGCTGCCTCCCACGGCCGCGGCGCTGGTCCTGGATCCGGAGGGCGGCGCCCGCGCCCGCAGCCGGTTGTGGGATGAGGTCCGCGACGCGAGACGGCGGGAGGACTCCGATGCCGAGCCTGTCGAGGGACTCGTCGTCCCGCCGCCCGAGGCGGAACGGCATCTGAACGGACTCCGCCGCGTGGAGTTCGTCGAGGACGACGTCGAGTTCCCGACCTCCCGGAGCGCAATCCGGCTCCCCGTGGAACCGCCGCCGGCCATTGACCGTGACATGAAGCGCCTCGTGGCCGAGATCGGCACGTCGCGGGCCCGCGGTGAACGGATCGTCATCTTCTGCGACAACGACGGCCAGGTCGAGAGGCTGGAGGAGATCCTTCGCGAGCGCGGCGGCGAGACACTGGCCGGGGACGTCACCCTCGCCATCGGATCGTTGAGCGGCGGGTTCAGGGTCGGGGTCCCCGGCGTCGTGCTCGTGCTCACGGACCACGAAGTCTTCCGGCGCAGATATCGCCGCCATCGCATCCGGCTTCGCGGTGCCGCCACCATCGAGTCGATCGCGGCCGTCGAGCCCGGGGACTATGTGGTCCACATGGAGCACGGGATCGGCCGCTACATGGGGATGGAGCGAGTCGAAGTCCGGGGCGAGACGATCGAGACGATGGAGATCCAGTACGCCGACGGCGAGATTCTGCGACTCCCCCACTACCGACTCGATCTCATCGAACGGTGGGGAGCCTCCGGCTCGGAAGCCCGTCCCCCGGCGGTCCACAAGCTGGGCCGCCGGAAGTGGAAGCAGCTCAAGCAGCGGACGGTCGCGGCGATCGAGGCGACGGCGGTCGAACTTCTGCAGCTGTACGCCCGTCGGCAGCTGTCCCCGGGCCGCGCGTTCCCCGCCGAGACCGCGTGGCAGCGCGAGATGGAGTCCGCGTTCCTCTACGATGAGACGCCCGACCAGCTCAGTGCCTGGGACACCGTACGGCAGGACCTCGAGGCCCCGGTCCCGATGGACCGCCTCGTGTGCGGCGACGTGGGGTTCGGGAAGACCGAGGTCGCCATACGGGCCGCGTTCAAGGCCGTGCAGGATGGAGCACAGGTCGCCGTGCTCGCCCCCACCACGATTCTGGCCGACCAGCATCTCGGCACCTTCCGCGAGCGTCTGGCGAGCTTCCCCGTCCACATCGAAGGGTTGTCGCGTTTCCTCACCGCCGCGGAGCAACGCGCCGTCATCGCGGGTCTCACCGCCGGAACCATCGACATCGTGATCGGCACGCACCGGCTGCTGTCGAAGGATGTCGGGTTCCGCGATCTGGGGCTCCTCATCGTGGACGAGGAACAGCGCTTCGGCGTTCGTCAGAAGGAACGGTTGAAGGAGTTTCGCGAGACCGTGGATGTGCTCACGCTGACCGCCACGCCGATCCCGCGCACGCTCCACCTCGCGCTGGGCGGCCTGCGCGACCTCTCGACGATTCGTACACCGCCGCGAAACCGAATGCCCATCATCACCCATGTCCTGCCGTGGGACGACGGAATCCTGGAGGAAGCGCTGAGGCGGGAGTTTGACCGCGGCGGCCAGGTATTCTTCGTTCACGACCGTGTGGAGACGATTCGCGCGCTGGCGAGCCGCGTCCGGAAGCTGATGCCCGAAGCGCGAGCCGAGATCGCGCACGGCCAGATGCCGGTGCGAGAGCTCGAGGACGTGATGCACCGTTTCGTGGGCGCGGAGATCGACCTCCTCATCTGCACGTCGATCATCGAGAACGGACTCGACGTGCCCTCGGCCAACACGATGATCGTGCACGGAGCACACAATTTCGGTCTCGCGCAGCTCTATCAGCTGCGGGGCCGCGTCGGACGCTCGCACCGGCGGGCCTACTGCTATCTCGTCGTCCCCTCGACCGTGGCTCCGGAGGCCACGCAGAGACTCCGCGTCCTCGAACACCATACGGAGCTTGGATCCGGATATCAGGTGGCGCTCAAGGATCTCGAACTGCGCGGCGCGGGCAATCTTCTCGGTGGAGAGCAGAGCGGTTTTGCGACCGCGGTCGGAATCGAGACGTACCAGCGGCTGGTCGAGAGCACTCTGCGGAGGTTGAAGGGAGACTCCGCGGATCCCGTCCCGCGCACGCGCGTTTCGGTGGACGGAGAGTCGTTCCTGCCGGACTCGTACGTTGCCGGGTCACAACTCAAGATGCATCTCTATCGCCGTCTCTCGCGTCTCACGAAGTGGGAAGAAGTGAAGGAGTTCCGGGCGGAACTCGAGGATCGCTTCGGCCGGCTGCCGGCGCCGACAGCCCGGCTGCTCGGCGCGGCCGAACTCCGGATCCTCGGGGCGGCGGTCGAAGCGGCCTGGATCAGGGTGTCGGACGACGACGCCCGGATTTCGTTCGAAGAAACGGCGGCGCCGCGACTGGGACTGCTCACGAACGCCCTCGGAGACCGCCAATTGCACGTTGAAGTGCGGCGGCTGGAACCGTTATCGTTGGTGCTTGAACGCGCGGGAACCGAACCCCTCCTTCCGACGCTGGTAGAGGCCCTGGGGATTCTGGCGACCCCGGGTCGCCCGGAGGCGGAGGCGGCGAGAGCGGCGGCACCTGTGGGAGGAGTCTGCTAGTGAACCAGCTTCGTGTTGGAAGCAGGGCCCGCCGGGCCCCGCTCTGGCTTGCCGTCGCGCTCGCGACGTTCGTCGCCCCGGCCTCCGCAGTGCAGGAGAACGAGCCCGCACCGGCGGACACGACGGCCTCGGCGGAGTTCCCCCCGTTCGTGGAGGAGCTGGACCGTATGGTGGCCGTGGTCGGCGACACGGCGATTCTCATGTCCGACCTCACGATCACACTCTACCAGCTCCAGGGGCGCGGGGCGCGCATCCCCCCTGAGGGTTCGGAAGAGTGGCTCCAGTTCGCGCGTGAGGTGCTCGAGGCGATGGTCGATGACCTGATCTACCTGCAGCAGGCGAAGATCGCCGGGGTCACGGCGAACGAGGATCGAGTGGCCGAAATGGCCGATCAGTACTTCGCGCAGACCCGATCCCAGTTTTCAACAGACGAGGAGATGATGCTGGCGGTGGAGGAGACGGGCATGAACATGCTCCAGTACCGCCAGATGCTCACCGCCCAGGCCGAGGCCGAGGCGCTGCGGCAGTCCTATCGGTTCCAGCTCGAGGAGCGCTCCGACCTGCCGCCGGTCATCGTCAGCGAGGAGGAGGTCGAAGCGGCGTTCGAGGAATTTGCTCAGAGCCAGCCGCCGCGACCCGCGCTCGTCTCGTTCAATCGGCTTGTCGTCACCCCGACTCCGAGTGGTGAGGCGCGGGACAGCGCGCGGGCTCGAACCCTGGTGATTCAGAACGAACTGACGAACGGGGAGGAGTTCTCGGTCATCGCGCGTCGCCATTCCGACGACGAAAGCACGAGAGAACAGGGAGGTGAGCTGGGCTGGATGAGCCGCGAACTGCTCGTGAAACCCTTCGGCGATGCGGCGTGGGGGGCGCGGCCAAGCCAGGCGGTCGGTCCGGTTCAGACGCAGTTCGGCCTTCACTTCATCAAGGTCGAGCGACAGCGTGGAGGAGAGCGTTTCCTGCGACACGTGCTTCTGCGCCCCGAGATCAAGCCGGAGGACGTTGAGGAGGCCCGGACGCTCGCGGTCCAGGTCGCCGACAGCCTGCGCGCCGGCGTCGACCCCGAGCGGCTGGCCGCATGGTTCCGCGGGCGGGTGGCCGACGACGCGATTCGTTTCGACGACGTCCCCCTCGGCAACCTTCTGGGCCAGTTCATCGCGGCGGGGGACTCCGAGCTCACGAATCCGACGCCCGGGACGGTGTACGGGCCGCTTGAGATGCAGCGCGGCGGACCCACCGAGTTCGGCCTGATCCATGTGCTGTCCTTCCGGTCCGAGGGACCGCTCGAAATCGACGATGTGCGCGACGCGATCCGACAGAGTGTGCGGACGCGGAAGCAGATCGACATTCTTCTCGAAGAGGTGCGCTCCAGTACGTACATAGACTTGAGACTCTGACCGGGCGGCAGTCCGCGGGATCGGGAGGGCGATGAAGACGCCACGCGTCGGGATAACGCTGGGTGACCCGCGCGGGATCGGGCCGGAGGTGACCGCGGCGGCGCTCGCCGAGGCGGACGGGATCGAGGCGGTGCTGGTCGGGCCGCGAGGCCTGGGGGAGATCGAGGACCGGTTGCCGGGGGTCGCTCGCGATCGGGTAGGCGACTGGGATCCCGCGGGCGGCGTGAAGCTCGCGGGCGAGCTGTCGGGGCGGGCGATAGAGCGCGCCGTGGAGCTTGCGCAGGCGGGTGAGGTGGACGGGATCGTGACGGCACCGATCAGCAAGACGGCGCTGCGGGCGGCGGGTTACCCTCACCCAGGCCACACGGAGTTCCTGCAGGAGCTGACCGGCTCGCGCGAAGTCACGATGATGATGTCCGCCGAGCGCACGCCGCTGGGCGGTCCGCTGCGGCTCGCTCTCCTGACTGCGCATCTGCCGCTCCGGGACGTACCCACCACGCTCGATGTGGAGTTGTTCGCGTGCAGGTCCCGGATCGCGATCGACGCGCTGCGCGACTGGTGGGGGATCGAGCGGCCCCGTCTCGCCTTCGCGGGACTCAATCCGCATGCGGGCGAGGGCGGGCTCTTCGGCGACGAGGAGATCGAGGTCTTCGAGCCGGCGCTCGAGCGTCTGGCGGTCGATCCCGATGTGGATCTGCTCGGCATTTTCCCGGGCGACACGGTGTTCCTGAAAGCGCTGGGAGGACAGGCCGATCTGATCGTCACGCCCTATCACGATGTGGGCCTCGCCGTCCTGAAGACGATCGCCATGAACGAGGGGGTCAACGTGACCGCCGGACTCCCCTTCCCTCGTACATCCCCCGACCACGGCACCGCCATGGACATCGCGGGGCGCGGGATTGCGGATCCGGGCGCGATGCGGGCCGCGATCGCCCTCTGTGCCCGTTTCTGCACGGCACGGACGGCGACGGCATGATCTGGATGCGGGACGTCACCAAGGTGTACCCGCGGACCGGGGCCGCCGCGCGGGACGTCTCCTTCCGCCTCCGCAAGGGCGAGTTCGCGTTTCTCACCGGCCCGTCCGGTGCGGGCAAATCGACAGTCCTCGAACTCATCCACTTCCAGACTCGGCCGACCGAGGGCGAGGTGCAGGTCTCGCGCTACAATTCGCAGCGGATGCGGCGGCGCGACGTGCCCGAGCTCCGGCGCCGCGTGGGGTTTGTGTTCCAGGACTTCAAGCTGCTGGAGCGCCTGACGGCCGCCGAGAACGTGGCCTTTGCGCTCGATGTGATCCGGACGCCGAGGCGCGAGATCAGCGGCCGCGTCGAGCGGCTGTTGAGCCAGGTCGGTCTCGCCGCCAAGGCGCGCTCCCGGCCTTCCGAGCTGTCGGGCGGCGAGCGCCAGCGGGTCGCGGTCGCGCGGGCCCTGGCCACAGAACCCATGATCCTCCTCGCCGATGAGCCAACCGGTAATCTGGATCCTCGCGCGGCGCGCGGCGTGTTCGAGCTCTTCCGTACGCTGAACCGGCTCGGCACGGCGGTGCTCATGGCGACGCACGACGCTCAGTTCGTGCGGAGTCATCCCGCGATCCGCGTGATCGAGATGGAGGGCGGCCGCCTCGTCCGCGACTCTGCCGCCGACCGGGCCGTCCCGCAGACGGCCACTGCGGCGACTACGGTGGCGACGCCCGGGGGGGCGACGTGAGGCCGCTGCGCGAGGCGCTGGCCGGCTTCCGCCGCGCCCCGCTTCTGTGCGGACTCTCCATCGGCGCCGTCGGGCTCAGCCTGGTGATCCTCGGCCTGTTCGGCCTCGTGGCGCACAACATTGGCGCGGCGATCAGCGACGTGGAGCGCCGCGTGGAGGTCGTCGGCTACCTGCTCGACGACGCCAGTCCCGAACAGATCCGGGTCGCCCGCCGCGAGCTGGGCGCGCTCCCCGCGGTGGAGGAGGTGCGCTATGTGTCGAAGACCGAAGCGCTGGCCAACGCGCGGCGCGACCTGGTCGAATTCTCGAACGTGTACGGCGACCTTCGGGTGAACCCGTTGCCCGCGTCCTTCCATCTCAGGCTCCGCGAGGGCTTCCGTACGCCGCAGGCGGCAGCCGGGGTCGCCGGCGGACTCGCGGCGTATCCGTTCATCGAAGAAGCGCGGTTCGGCGACGAGTGGGTGGAGCGGCTGTTTTCGCTCCGGCGCCTCGCGACAGGCACGGCCGTCGCGCTCGGCAGCGGGTTTGCCATCGTGGCCGTGCTCCTGGTCGGAACGGCCGTGCGCATGGCCGTCCTCGCCCGCGGGGAAGAAATCGAGATCATGCAGATCGTCGGCGCCAGGGATGGCTACATCCGGCGGCCCTACCTGGTCGAAGGCGCGATCACCGGGCTCGCGGGCGGCCTGGTCGCGCTCGGCGTCACGCGCCTCGCCTATATCGCCTTTCGCACGCGCTTTGCCGGGTTCGACGGGCTCGACGGCTTCGAAGCGCTCGCGTGGCTGCCCGATGTCTGGGTCGGCGGCGGCGTCCTCGCGGCCTCCGCCCTGGGCATGCTGGCCGCAGCCTTCTCGGTGAACCGCGAAGTGGGGCGAGCATATGGTGCCTAGCAGCCCGTGGCGAAACTCCGCGGCGTTCGCGATGCTCGCGATCGTGACGTGGGCCGGACCCGCGCCCGGCGCTGCTCAGGACCCAGCGGATGTGCGCCGCCAACTCGACGAGAGTCAGATCCGCCTTGAACTGATTCGCGAGGAGCGGCAGCAGCTTCGACGCCAACTCGACGGGATTTCGGGCCAGGTGAGCGGCGACTCGGCCGAACTCGTGAACATCGAACGCCAGATCGCGGCCTCCGCGAGTGTGCTGGCCGAGTTCGACATCCAGCTGCGCGTGCTCACGGACCAGGTGACGAGCATGACCGGCGAAATGCTGCGGACGCGCGACGAGCTGACGGCGCGTCAGGTCGTGCTGAACGGGCGGTTGCGCGACATCTACAAGCGGGGTCCCCTACGAACCGTGGAGGTGCTCCTCTCGTCGCGGTCGTTTTCGGACCTTCTGAACCGGTACAAGTACCTCCACGCGGTCGCCCTGTTCGACCGCATGCTCGTGGAACAGGTGGAGGATCTGGAACGGAGGGTCGTCGACCAGCGAAGCCGGCTGAGCCTCGAGACCGACCGCATGGCACTGGTGCGGGCCGAGAACCTGCGCGAATACGATGAGTTGGAGCGACTCGAGCGGCAGCGGCAGCGGCGACTACGCACTTTCTCCGACCGGCGCGCCGAGGCGCAGTCAACTCTCGCCCGTCTGGCGAGCGAAGAGGCGCAGCTCCGGGGCGTGATCGCGACCCTCGAGGAGCGACGCCGCGCGGCGGAACGCGAAGCCGGCGCCGCAACCGTTTCGTCGCTCACGACCTCGGACCTGGGTCGCCTGGCCTGGCCGGTCGAGGGTGACATCCTTTGGCGGTTCGGTCCCGAACGTAAGGGACGCACGACGATCCCCCGCGAAGGGGTCGGGATCGCCGCCGAGCGCGGCACGCCGGTGAGCGCGGTGGACCGCGGTACCGTCGCGTCCGTCGTCGCGCGGGCTTCGGGACAGACCGTGATCATCGACCACGGAGGTGGCTTCTACTCCTCCTATCGGAAACTGCGGGACGTCATCGTCCGCGAGGAGCAGGAGGTCCAATCGGGCCAGGTGATCGGACGCGTGGGCGGCGACGCGACCAACCCGCACATCGAGTTTCAGATCTACGAGCCGGGTGCGTTGGGCCCCCGCGCGGTGGATCCCGTGCGCTGGTTGAGGGGCCGGCCGTGAGCCCGGAACCCTGGGGGCAGGAAGACCTCCGGCATCGGGTGGGGGCGGCAATCGGATCCGGGAGGCTCCCGCAGTCGCTGCTGATCCTTGGACCGGAAGGCGTCGGCAAGAGGCTGATGGCCCTGTGGATCGCGCGGGCGCTCCAGTGCGGCACCGGAGACTCGCCCTGCGGGACGTGTCGGAGTTGCCGCATGGCGGCGCGGTTGGAGCACCCGGACATCCACCTCCATTTCCCCATGCCGCGCCCGAAGCGAGCCGCCTCGCGGGCGAAACTGCGGGAGGCGATCGAGGCGCAGCGGCATGAACGCCTGGCGCTGCTGAGAGAAGACCTTCACGCGCGCCTGGATCCGGAGGTCGTGAAGGGACTCTACGTGGCCGCGGTGGAGAACATCCGGGACCAGGCTTCCCGGCGTCCATCGATGTCGCGGAAGTCGGTGTTCGTGATCGAGGATGCCGACCGGATGGTGCCGCAGAGCTCGAGCCCGGAGGCGGCGAACGCGTTTCTCAAGCTATTGGAGGAGCCGCCGGAGTTCGCGTACATCCTCCTCACGAGCAGCCGGCCCGACGCGCTTCTGCCCACCATCCGGTCCCGCTCCGTGCCGCTCCGCGTCGCACCCGTGCCGACGCCCAGGGTGGCGGCCTACCTGACGGAGCAGCTTGACGTGTCGGCCGATCGTGCCCTCGCGGTGGCCCGGAAGGCCGACGGCGCGGTATACCAGGCCCGGCGCCTGCTGGACACGGACGCGGACGACTCGGGGACGGCGGCCGACGATCTGCTGGCCGCCGCCCTCGACGGTACGTCGCGTGCGAGGTATCGCGCCGCCAGCCGCTATTCGGCCCGAGGGGCGCGGGGGGAGCTGGCGCCGGCTCTCGAGGACCTGCGCGTGCGTCTGCGGGACCTGCTCTGCGTAGCTTCGGGGGCCACCGGAGAGACGTTCGACCCCACTCGCATAGCGTCGCTTACGAAAGGGCGCACGGTGACAGATAGAGCGGTCCTCGAGGCTCTCGCGTCGGTCGATGCCGCGCTCGAGGGCGTGGGTCGAAACCTGAACCCGCAAGCGACGATCGCCCTGCTGCTCGAGGAGATGAGTACCGCGTTCGCGGGCGAAGCAGCCGACACTACGCCATTATCGTTCTAGGATCGGGAGGCAGGCTCGTGGATCGACTCACACATCTGGACTCGGCCGGGCGGGTACGCATGGTCGATGTCGGGGAGAAGCCGTTGACGCGACGCGTGGCGGTCGCCGAGGGCCGGATCCGGATGCGGCGCGCGACTCTCGAGGCGATCCGGGATGGCGAGATCGAGAAGGGCGAGGCGCTCGCGGTAGCCCGCATCGCGTCGATCCAGGGCGCCAAGACCGCTTCCGCGCTCGTCCCGCTCTGCCATCCGATCCCGCTCGACGCAGTGGATGTGGAACTCGAGGCGGTGGAAGCTCTGCCGGGATACAGACTGAGCGTCCGCGCATCGGCCGAGTGGCGGACTGGTGTCGAGATGGAGGCGCTGGCGGGCGTAGCGGCGGGCCTGCTGGCCCTGTACGACATGTGCAAGGCGATCGACCGAGGCATGTCGATGGGTCCGATCCGGCTGCTCGAGAAGCGCGGGGGGCGGTCGGGCACCTGGACGGCCGAGCCGGAGGAATAGTGCGAGGGCTGCATTGAACCAGCGACAGGCGTTGCTCGGGAAGATCGAGTCGGGGGCGGCCCGCGTGGGCGTGCTCGGGCTGGGGTACGTCGGTCTGCCCGTCGTGACGGCCTTCGCCGGGGCAGGCTTCCGGACGCTGGGCTTCGATGTAGACGAGCGTGTGGTCCGCCGGGTCCGGCGCGGCGCCTCGCACATCGGGGACGTCGCACCGGAGACCGTCGCCGACGCCGTCGAAGCCGGTCTCCTCGACGCGACGAGCGATTTCGGCCGACTGGGCGCCATGGACGCGATCCTCATCTGCGTCCCCACCCCGCTCGCGAAGACCGGGGATCCCGACGTTTCCCACATCCTCGACGGGCTCGAGCAGATCCGTGCCAGCCTCCGGCCCGGGCAGCTGATCGTCCTCGAGTCCACGACCTATCCGGGGACCACGCGCGACCTGCTCCAGCCGGAACTTGAACGGGGCGGGTTACGGGCCGGGGAGGATTTCTTCCTCGCCTTCAGCCCCGAGCGCGTCGACCCGGGCAACGCGACGTACAACTTCACCAACACAGCCAAGGTCGTCGGGGGGCTCACGGCAGCCTGCCGTGAACTTGCGGCCGCACTATACGAACGGGTCGTCGAAGAGGTGGTGAGCGTCTCCTCGCCGGAGGCCGCCGAAATGACCAAACTGCTCGAGAACACGTTTCGAGCCGTCAACATCGGGCTCGTGAACGAGATGGCGGTGATCGCCGACCGGCTCGGGATCGACATCTGGGAAGTCGTCGAGGCGGCGTCCACCAAGCCGTACGGATTCATGCGGTTCACGCCGGGACCCGGCCTCGGGGGGCACTGCCTGCCCGTCGACCCCCAATACCTCGCCTGGAAGATGCGTACGCTGCAGTACCGCACGCGATTCATCGAACTGGCTTCGGAGGTCAACGCGGAGATGCCGCGCTATGTGGTGGACCGGATCGCGCAGGCCCTGAACCGGCAGCGTCTGCCGGTCAACGGCAGCCACGTCCTCCTGCTTGGCGTCGCTTACAAGCCGGATGTCGGCGATGTCCGGGAGAGTCCCGCGCTGGACGTCATCGAACTTCTGCGCCGTCGCGGCGCCGAGGTCGCGTATCACGACCCATTCGTCCCGCGGCTCACGCTCGACGCGGGAGGCCTCGACTCCGAACCGCTGACTGCGGAACTCCTCGAAGCCGCCGACGCCGTCGTCCTCGTTACGGACCATCAGCAGGTGGACTACGACCTGGTGCTGGAGAAGTCGTCGATCGTGATCGACACGCGAAACGGCCTGCGGGGACGGCAGGGGAGTGGGGCCTTTTATCCGCTCGCGGGCCCACCGCGGAGCGGATTAGCCCCGGATCTCGAGCCGGTCCCCGGGGCGGATGAGCGTGGACGAGAGGCGATTCCACTCGATGATCTGACGCGTCGATACCGAGTGTCGGCGGGCGATCAGCCATAGCGAGTCGCCGGGTCGGACCACGATCGTCAGCGGGTCGCCGTTCGCCGCCGCCGTGGATGTTCGAGCGGAGCCCGGGATCACCAGTCTCTGCCCGATCTGGAGCCGCCGCGGGTTGACGTTCCCGTTCGCCGCCCGCAGGGCCGCCACCGACACGCCATACCGTTGCCCGATGACGTCGAGTGTCTGGCCTCGGTGGACGGTGACGACCGTGCCCGACCCCCCATGGTTGCTGGAGGTGCGCCTGGCGGATGGCCGACCGGCCCTGGGAATCACCAGCTCCTGCCCGATCTGCAGGCGCCGCGGGTTCACGTTGCTGTTCGCCGCGCGCAGGGCCGTCACGGTCACCCCATACTGCTGACCGATCCATCCCAGCGTATGCCCCCGCTGGACGGTATGGAACGTCCACGTCACCCGTTCTTCCGCCGGAACCGAGGCATAGCGAACTGCGAACTGCTCCGCTCCGTCGACCGGGATCCGGACCTCGACCTCCCGCTTCGGCGGCGTCACATCTCGTGGGAACTGCGGGTTGAGCCGGTCGATGGTTTCCTCGTCGGTACCGGCGATTTCCGCGAGTACATCGAAGCTCGTCGCGTCCGGCACCTTCACCGTCGCGAAGCTGGCGGGACCCTCCCCGACCGGATCCGGGAATCCGTACCGCGCGGGGTCGTGTCCGATCATGGCGGCTGCGATGATCTTCGGGACATAGTCACGCGTCTCCCGGCGGAGCAGACGACGGTCGGCGAGATCCCAGAACGTCGCCCCCGGGGCCCTCCGGAGCCCGCGCCGCACCCTGTTGGGACCTCCGTTGTAGGCGGCCGCCGCCAGATACCACGAGCCGAACTCCTCATAGAGATCCTTCAGGTGACGAACCGCCGCGTCGGTCGCTTTCTCGGGATCCCTCCTCTCGTCGACCCAGTACGAGACCTCCAGGTCGTACATCCGCGCGGTGCCCGAGATGAACTGCCACAGGCCCACCGCGCTGGCCCGACTGTAGGCATTCGGGCTCATGCCGCTCTCGATGAGGGCGAGATAGATCAGGTCCTGCGGCACCCCCGCCTCGCGCAGCTTCTGGCGGATCATCGGCTCATAGCGGGCCTTGCGTCCGAGGTAGAGCGCAACGCGGTCCCCGATGACGGTCTGGAAGTAGTGAATCCAGGACCGGACCCGATCATTCATCTCGAGCCGGAAGACGCGCGCATCCTCCCCTTCGTGGATCAATCCGAGGGGATCCCCGGCGAGCATGTCGCGGATCGCGCGATCGATCTCTTCCGGGGTCGGCCCGTCGAAGTTGTCGCCGACCGGCTCCGGTACACGCGGATCCTCCGGCATCAAATCGTCGTTCGGAGCGCGCGTGGCCTCGGACTCCGCCGAGGTCGCCGGATCCGGGGCCGATTCGGATGGAGTCTGCGGCGGTGTCTCGACCGCGGGCGGTGCCTGCTCGGAGTTCGCCGGCCCCGGTCCGATGTCGGGCGTGCGATGGATGAAGGCGCAGCCGTTCAGAAGCAGCGCCGAGAGCGCCAGTCCGGGCCCATGAAGGCGTACATACGAAGATTTATCAGTCATTCGCGGCAATCTCCCGTGATATCCCTACCTGATATCCACTACCCCGCAACTGCCTCGCCGCTCCACCACCGCGCCGCCCCGGAGTCAGGCCCGGTCGCCGCGCTGACATGGTACCGAACCACACGGGGGATGACTAGACGTGGTAGTTGGGGGACTCGCGCGTGATCACGACATCATGGGGGTGGGACTCGCGCAGGCCACCGGAGGTAATGCGAAGGAAGCGGGCCTCGCGCCGCAGTGCGTCGATCGTGGCGGCGCCGCAGTAGCCCATCCCGCTCCGGAGGCCGCCGACGAGCTGGAATACCGTGTCCGATACCGGCCCCTTGTAGGGGACCCGGCCTTCGATCCCCTCGGGGACCAGTTTCTGGATGACCGAACCCTCCTGGAAGTACCGGTCGGCCGACCCCGCCTGCATGGCCGCGAGCGAGCCCATGCCGCGGATGACCTTGAAGCGGCGGCCCTCCAGCAGGAACGTCTCGCCCGGACTCTCGTCGGTGCCGGCGAACATGGACCCGAGCATGCAGGTCTCGGCGCCTGCCGCAATCGCCTTCACGATGTCGCCGGAGTACTTGATGCCGCCGTCGCCGATGACGGGGACGCGCCCCGCCACGCCCGCCACGCTGTCCTCGATCGCGGTGATTTGCGGGACTCCGACGCCCGTCACAACGCGCGTCGTGCAGATCGACCCCGGACCCACACCTACCTTGACCGCGTTCACGCCCCGCTCGACCAGCGCCGCCGCGCCCTCGCGCGTGCCGACGTTGCCGGCGATGAGGTCGGTGTCGGGCAGCGCCTCCCGCACGCGTGACACGGCCTGGAGCACGCCCTCCGAGTGTCCGTGCGCCGTGTCCACGACCACGACATCCGCCCCCGCCGCCGCCAGCTCGCGCGCCCGCTCGAGTTCCGTGCGGCTCGCGCCCACAGCCGCGCCCACACGGAGCCGCCCGTGGTCGTCTTTCGTCGCGTTGGGAAACTTCCGTCGCTTGAAGATGTCCTTGACGGTAATCAGCCCGGCCAGCCGCCCGTCCTCTCCCACCACCGGCAGCTTCTCGATCTTGTGGCGGCGCAGGATCTCCTCCGCTTCGCCGAGGGACGTCCCCGCGGGCGCCGTGACCAGATTCTCGCTCGTCATCACGTCGCGGACCGGCTGGGAGAGGTCGGTCTCGAACACGAGGTCGCGATTGGTGAGGATGCCGATGAGTGCGCCGGTCTCGTTCACGATCGGGACGCCGCTGATCGAGAACTCGCGCATGCGTCGCCGGGCCTCGCCCAGGGTGGCGTCGGGACCGAGCGTGATGGGGTTCAATATCATCCCGCTCTCGGACCGCTTCACGCGGTCGACCTGCTGGGCCTGCGCCTCGATCGGCATGTTCTTGTGGATGATGCCGATACCGCCTTCGCGCGCGAGCGCGATCGCCATCTGGGACTCCGTGACGGTGTCCATGGCCGCGGAAAGCAGCGGGATCTGGATCCGGATGCGCTCGGTCAGACGGGTGGAAACGTCGACGTCCGCGGGGTGCACGAAAGCGTGGCCCGGAGCCAGCAATACGTCGTCGAAGGTGAGCGCTTCGCGCAGCGGGCGCGTCATCGCCGTGGAGACCGCAAGGGGTTGCGGCGCGCGCGTGGGCGTGGTGCTGGAGCTTCCATGCGCCATCGTAGGCGACTTCGGGGACGACGTCAACGAACGGCGGCAGCCCTCCGGGGGATCAGCCCGTCAGTCGACGACGACCTCGCGCGTCTCGGGCGGAGGACGGTCATCCTTCGGGGGCGGCTCCGGGTTACCGGCCTCGAGTTCGGCGAGGAACCCGCGTCCGGCTTCGCGGAACGACTCGATCACGCGGTCGGCGGCGCCGAGGACTTTCATCGTTCCCTTGACGGCGGTCGTCGAGGCCCGGGTCCTGCGCAGCCCTCGGTGGACGGATTCGGCGAAGTGCTGGAAGGGATCCGCGCCCGGGGCCGGCCGCTGAGCGTACCTGGACGACAGATAGTCGATGAAATCGACGACCTCGTACTGCTTGTCCTCGGGAAGAGCCTGGAGCTTCCGCCAGACTTTCTTCTTGAGGATCTCGTTCATCCCTTCCTCGACCATGGCGCGTCGTCCACCTCGAGTTGCCGCCGGGCAGCCCGGCGTCGCCCCCCTTCATGCTCCATCATACTCGGTCAAACGAGGGGCAGGTTTCAAGTACGGGCAGCCGGGGGGTTCCGTCTCCCGGCGCGGGAAGCATAACATACTCTCGTGGAAACAGAATACGCTCTCGCCTGCGAGGAGTTGCGGGCGGCCCCCCGCCGTTGGCTGGTCACGGGGGCTGCCGGCTTCATCGGATCCAACCTCCTGGAGCAACTTCTGCGCCTGGGGCAGGAGGTTGTAGCGCTCGACGATCTCTCCACGGGACGCCTGCACAACATCGAGGAGGCCGTGGCCGCGTCGGGAGCTCCCGCAGACCGGTGCCGGTTCATCGAGGCGGATGCCGCCGACCGCGACGCTGCGCTTGAGGCCTGCCGCGGGGTCGACATCGTGCTCCACCAGGCCGCGATGGGGTCGGTACCCCGATCGATCGAGGAGCCGCTCGCGACCTACGCCTGCAACGTCGAGGGTTTGGTCAGCGTGCTGGACGCGGCCCGCGAGAGCGGCGTCCAACGTCTCGTCTATGCCTCGTCGAACTCCGTCTATGGCGATTCGACCCACCTGCCGCAGATGGAGAACCGGATCGGCACCGCGCAGTCGCCGTACGCGGCGTCCAAGCGGGTGAACGAAATGTACGCCAACATGCATCGTCGGAGTTACGGCGTCGAACTCGTTGGCCAGCGATACTTCAATGTGTTCGGGAAACGGCAGAACCCGGACGGACCCTACTCCTCCGTCATCCCGAGATGGATCGGGTTGCTGCTCGATGGGCAGCCGTGTCGCATCTACGGAGACGGCCGGTCGAGCCGGGATTTCTTCTACGTAGACGACGTGGTCCAGGCGAACCTGCTCGCCGCGACGGCGGAGGCGAGCGCCACCGGCGCCATCTACAACGTCGCGTCCGGCGACCCCACGACCCTCAACGAGTTGTTCGGCATCATACGGGACGGACTCTCCAGGACGCGGCCGGAGCTGAGGGACGTGGAACCGCTCTACGAACAGTTGCGAGCCGGGGAAATCCGACATTCCTACGCCGACATTTCGAGGGCGCGGCAGCGACTCGGCTATGTCCCCACCCACTCGCTCGCCCAGGGTCTCGAACGCACCCTGGACTGGTACACCGCCCACTGAACGCACGGGAATGGCCCCGGGCGCCGCATTCTCCGGGGCGGCCCGGCGCCGATCTTCACGTGTGGAGAATCGACCTCGAGGCCGGCGACGAGGGGGGCGGTGTCGAGTTGCTGAGTCCGGACGAGGAAGCGCGCGCCGCGCGGCTCGCCACGGCCAGGGGACGGACCCGGTTCCGCCGCGCCCGCATCGCGCTCAGGCGCCTTCTGGGCGCGTACCTTGGCCTCCCCCCCGGTGAACTCGTGCTCGAGTACGGAGAGCACGGGAAGCCGCATCTGACGGGCGGGGCGCAGGGCTACCTTCCCCCGCTCTTCTTCAATCTCAGCCACTCGGGCCACCTGGCCCTCTTCGCGGTGGGGGAATCGGGAGAGATCGGCGTCGACATCGAGCGGATTCGTCCCCTCACGTATCCGGGGCGGCTCGCGCGGGACCATCTGTCCGCGGAGGAACAGGAACTGTCGCCGGACTGGAGCACCGTCGCGGCCCGGCCGGAGTTCTTTCGTATCTGGGCCCGAAAGGAGGCCATCCTCAAGGGCGCGGGACTTGGCCTCTCACGCCCGCTGGGCCGCGTCGATACGATCCGCGGGGTCCTCGATGGACGATCCTGGTGGCTTCTCGACCTCCTTCCCGAAGACGGGTTCGCCGGCGCCGTGGCGTGCACGCGCGCGCCCGCTGCCGTGCGCCGGTGGAGCTGGCCTTGATCGGGCGGAGCCGCACGCAGGTCCGCGGCCCTCCGAAAGAGGTTGACGATAGCGTACCTGCTCCCGATAATGCCCCGCGACATTGCGGGTCGTGCTCGACCGCCCGGCGCGGAACCGAACGTACGGACCCCCCCTTGCAGCCCGCCCCATGACCCGGAGGTCGCACCATGTCCGACGCCGTTTTTGCGGCACCCAGTGAGCACTCCTCGCAGGTTCGATACGACGACTACGGGAGCACCGTCGCCTCGGCCGACCGCGACGCCCTCCTGAAGCTGTGCGAGGAGCGGAACGTCCGGTTCCTTCGTCTCGTCTTCATCGACCTCAACGGCTTTCCGAAGAACGTCGAAGTTCCGGCAAGCAAGTTCGGCGATGCCTTCGACGCGAAGATCATGTTCGACGGCTCCTCGATCGCGGGTTACGTCCGCATCGAAGAGAGCGACATGCTCCTCAGGCCGGACCTGGACACATTCCGGATCTTCCCGTGGGGGAACCCGGAGGCCCGCGTGGCCCAGATGTACTGCGAGGTGCGTCGCCCCTACAACAAGCCGTTCGGTGGCTGCCCGCGCGCGGCGCTCAAGCGGGTCGTCGCGAGGGCCGAGTCGATGGGCTTCAAGATGTACGCCGGCGTCGAGGCCGAGTTCTTCCTCTTCAATAAGAACGAGGACGGAAGCTGCAACATGGTCACGCACGACAACGGGGCGTATTTCGACCTCACGCCGTCGGACCTCGCGGAGCGCGCGCGACGCGAGATGGTCACCGGCATGGAGGCGATGGGCATCGATATCGAGGCCGCGCACCATGAGGTCGCCGAGGGCCAGCACGAGATCGACTACAAGTACGGCGAGGCGCTGCGGACGGCCGACGACCTGATCACATTCAAGTTCGTCGTCAAGAACATCGCGCTCGCGCACGGGCTCCACGCGACGTTCATGCCGAAGCCCATTTTCGGCGCCAACGGGTCGGGCATGCACACGCACCAGTCGCTGTTCAGGGACGGGAGGAACGTCTTCCACGACCCGGACGCCGACTACGAGCTGGCGGACGTGATGCTCCACTACATCGGCGGGCTGAAGAAGCACGCGCGGGCGATCGCGGCGGTCTCGAACCCGATCGTCAACAGCTACAAGCGGCTCGTGCCCGGCTACGAGGCGCCGATCTCCATCGCGTGGTCGCAGCGCAACCGGTCGCCGATGATCCGTATTCCGGACCAGCGGGGTCTGGGGACGAGGGCGGAGTTCCGGATGCCGGATCCGGCGTGCAACGGATACCTGGCGCTCGCCTGCCAGCTGGCGGCCGGTCTCGACGGGATCGAGAACCAGATCGATCCGGGTCCCCCGCTCGACACGAACGTGTGGCAGCTTTCCGACGAGGAGCGCGAGCGGATCGGGCTCGAGGTGCTGCCCGCGAACCTGGGCGAGGCGGTGGCCGAACTCGAGGCGAACGAAGTCATGAAGGACGCCCTCGGCGACCACATCTTCGAGCAGTTCGTCAGCCGCAAGAAGGCCGAGTGGAGCGACTACGTGGCGTCGGTCTCCGAGTGGGAGATCGACCAGTACATCGACTACTAGCTAGTTCCCGTCCATTAACTCTTAAGTCGTTGTCACCATTGAAGAAACGAGGGCAGGAGGACGGTGGATCGGGTGGAATGGGGTCGGGCAAGCGGTTATCTTTAGTCATACGACAAGGGTTTGTGCCGACGCCAGGGGGAGTTGCCGATGCGTGCAAAACGGGCACCGCAGCGGTTTTCGATGCCGGATATCCTGATCACGACATGGGGCGGGCGCTGGGCCTGATGTCGAGGCTTCTGGACGAACACCCGGAGTTTCTGGAGTGGATCGCCGCGGACGTGGACCGCGGGGTCGTGTCGTCCGTGGGCCGGCGCGGCTTGCCCTGCGAGGTGATCCTGCGCTGCGGGATCCTGAAGCATCTGTGGCAGTCGGACTACCGGGAACTGGAGTTCGTGCTGGTCGACTCCGCCTCGGCGAGGCGGTTCACGCGCGTCGATCCGCTTCGGCCCCCGAAGCGCTCGGCGCTGCAACGCTGCATCGGGGCCGTCCGGGCCGAGGTGTGGGAGCGGATCAACCGGGTCCTGCTGGGCGGGGCACGCGACGACAAGATCGAGGCGGGCCGCAAGGTGCGCATCGACAGCACCGTGACCGAGACCCATATCCTGGATCCGAGCGACAGCCAGCTGCTGTACGACGCGGTGCGCGTGCTGTCCCGGCTGCTGGCCCGGGGCCGCGAGAAGCTGGGACCCGATGCCTTCCTCTTCCACGACCACCGCCGGGCGGCGAAGCGGAGGAAGTGGAAGATCCCCAAGGCGCGGATGAAGCGTAAGGTCAAGCTGTACCGCGAGTTGCTGGCGGTTGTGCGGCGGACGCTTCGGTACGCCGATGGTGCCCTGGCGGCGGTCGAGGGCCGCGAAGAGCCGTGGCTGGAGGACTGGCGCACGCAGGTCGCACACTACCGGGACCTGGCCGGGGCGGTCGTCCGCCAGACGGTACGGCGGGTGCTGAAGGGCGAGACGGTGCCCGCGGAGGAGAAGGTGGTGAGCCTGTTCGAGCCCCACACCGACATCATCCGCAAAGGCGGGCGCCGGGTTCAGTACGGACACAAGGTGAACCTGGGCAGCGGTGCGAGCGGTCTGGTGTTCGATGCCGTGGTCGAAGCGGGCAATCCGGCGGACAGTTCGCGCTGTCTGCCGATGATCGAGCGGCACGCCGCAATCTACGGATCGGCACCGGACCAGGTGGCGTTTGACGGGGGCTACGCCAGCAAGGACAATCTGGCGGATGCGAAGGCGCTGGGAGTGCGCGACGTGGTCTTCCACAAGAGGAAGGGCCTCAAGACCACGGACATGGCCTCGTCCCCGAGGGTCTACGGGCGGCTGAGGAACTTCCGGGCCGGAATGGAGGCCGTGGTCTCGTACCTCAAGCGCTGCTTCGGCCTCGGCCGCTGCAACTGGCGCGGGCTGGAACACTTCCGGGCCTACGTCTGGTCGGCCGTCGTCACGCACAATCTGTGGGTGATCGCGCGTCGCAAGTTGAAGCTGAAACCGGCCTGAACCGGCAACGGGCCGCTTCCGCGGAACCCGCCTGTCCCGGTTCGGCCGAACCGGGACAGGCTTCGCATCCCCCGATACTGGAGAAAACGCCACTTTGACGGCCGCTACGGCGGAAAGCCCGTACTCATCGGCCCATTTACGCCCAAGACCGCCTTCCCGGCCCCAACAAACACCGAATCCCCCGCAGCATTGAGCCCCTCCGACGACAGAAAACGGACAAGAACTAGCTAGCGGCCACGACCAGCAGCCACCGCGCCTGAGCTGATCAGCGATCCGGGGGTTCGAGGATCCCCGGATCGTTGACGGCGTCCACGGCCACGACCAGGCCGGAGAGACGATCTCCTCCCGCACTCCGGATGTCGGAGATCACATTCCGGATCCGGCTCAGACCCACCGCGTTCCGCCGCCGGAACGCCCGCATCGCGTCGTCGATGGTCGACTCTCCGGCAGCGGCGATCACCAGGGCCGCCATTCGCGAGCGCGCACGCTCGAGCCTCGTCACCAGGACCCGCGCGGCGCGCTGGTCCCACGGGTCGTCCGTCATGAGTTCGTACACGCTGGACCGAAGCCACGGGAAATCGATGTCTTCGGCGAGGCCCAGATACACCGCGCCGACCTGTATCGTGGGGGCGCCGGTCTCCCGAATCAGGTGGGCGATGGGCAGCAGTTCGTCCACGTAGCGGAAGGTCGCCAGCTGCGCGGCCGCCTCCGAATCGAGCCCGTCCATCTCGTGCAGCGAACAGGTGGACTGGAAGCGCTCCAGCCGTTCAGCCGTGAGCAGTTCCGGCAGCGCCGCGCGGATCGCCCGCACAGGTTCATGTAGCCACTCGATCGCGTCCGCGATGGGCTGCACGGGGTCGGAGCGCTGCAGCAGCCACCGGGTCGCGCGGGTCAGCGCGTCCGCCATCGCCAGGTAGCACTGAGACTGCGCCCCGCTTCGCATCCGGGTCTCGGCCACGCGGAGTCGCTCGTACAGGTCCTCCGCGTCCGCGATCCGTGACGCGACATACCAGGTGCGGGCAACGGTTGCGGCGGCCCGGCCCGACTCCTCCATGAGCCGTATGTGGCTCGTCGCGCCCATGCGGTCGACGAAGCGATTCGTCAGCAGCATGCTCGAGATGTGGGGCCGCAGCCGGTGCGCCTCGAGGTCCGCGGTTTCGACTTCCTTGAGGGCGCCGAACGGGAAGTAGTCCTCGACGAGTTCCATCATGGCCGGGTCCCGCGACACGCTCGACGCGGTGAGCGAGTGCTTGAGGTGGAGCTTGGAGTACGCGAGCACTGTCGCGAGTTCCGGGCGCGTGAGGTGCGCCCCGACGTTCTCCCGTTCGATCAGTTCGTCGCCCGTGGGCAGATATTCGAGCGCGGGGTCCAGGATCCCTTCCCGCTCGAACCGCTGGATCACCTCGCGGAAGGCCGCCGGGATCCGCCGTGCCCTGCTGTAGTCGAGGCTGATGGCCAGGCTCTGGCTGTAGCAGTTGCGGAGAACCTTGTAGGCGACCTCGTTCGTGCATTCCCTCAGCAAATCGTTCCGGCTCTCGAAGTCTATCTCCCCGCGCGACAGCGGCGCGCCGAGCAGGATCTTGAGGTTGACCTCGTGGTCGGACATGTCGACACCGGCGGAGTTGTCGACCGCGTCCGTATTGATGCTCCCGCCGGAGATCGCGAACTCCACCCGCGCGCGCTGGGTGAAGCCGAGATTGCCGCCCTCGCCGACCACGCGGGCCTGGACCTCCGTGGCATCAACCCGAACCGCGTCGCCGCTGGGGTCGCCCACATCGGCGTGGCGCTCGGAGTCAGCCTTGACGTAGGTACCGATGCCGCCGTTCCACAGCAGGTCGACCGGCGCCATGAGGATGGCGCGGATGAGGTCGTTCCCGTTCACCACCTCCCGGTCGAGACCCAACCGCCCCTGCGCCTGCGGCGCGAGCTGGATCTGCTTCTCGGTGCGGTCGTAGACTCCGCCCCCCTCGCTCAGGAGGCTCGCGTCGTAGTCGGCCCACGACGACGCCGGCAGGTCGAACAGGCGCTTGCGTTCAGCCCACGCGACCCCCGGGTCCGGGTCGGGGTCGAGAAAGATGTGACGGTGATCGAATGCGGCGACGAGCTGGATCTGCTTACTGAGCAGCATCCCGTTGCCGAACACATCGCCGCTCATGTCGCCGATGCCGACCGCCGTGAACGGCTCGTTCTCGTAGTCGATGTCCAGTTCACGGAAGTGCCGCTTCACGCACTCCCATGCGCCGCGGGCCGTGATCCCTTCCTTCTTGTGGTCGTACCCCTGCGATCCGCCCGAGGCGAAGGCGTCTCCGAGCCAGAAGCCCGCCTCCACAGCCAGTTCGTTTGCCGTGTCGGAGTTCTTGGCGGTCCCCTTGTCCGCCGCGACGACCAGATAGGGGTCGGCCGCGTCATGGATGACCATGCCCTCCGGCTGTTTCACCTCGCCGTCCACCACGTCGTCGGAGATCTCGAGCAACCCGCGGATGAAGTCCCGGTAGCTGTCGAGGCCAGCGGCGAGCCGCGCCTCCCGGTCCTCCGGCAGCCCCTTGACGATGAAGGCCCCCTTCGCACCGCCCGGCACGATGACGGCGTTCTTGACCCGCTGGGTTTTCACCAACCCGAGCACCTCGACCCGGAAGTCCCCGTAGCGGTCGCTCCACCGGATGCCGCCGCGCGCCACGTCGTCCATGCGCAGGTGGGCAGCCTCCGTGCGGTGCCCGCGCAGGTAGACCTCGTGCTTCGGCTTCGGTTCGGGGATGAAGTCGACGGTCCGGCTCGAGATCTTGAGCGCGAGGAGCGGTGAGCGCCGCAGTTCGCCCCGGTAGTAGTTCGTGCGCACCGTCGCATGGACGAGATCCATCATCCGACGCAGCGTCCGGTCGTCCTCGATCCCCCGTACCGAGGCCAGCCCGCGGTTGAATTCGCGGTTGAGACGCAGGATCGTCTCGTCGGCCCCCTCCCGCGCCTCGGGATCGAAGCGCGCCTCGAAGGCACGGAACAGGCAGCGCGCGATCGCGGGGTACATCGTGAGCGGGAACTGTCCCCCCGTCGGACTCGCGACGGCGCCGATCCGGAAGCTGTAGCCGGCGTAGGCCCGAAGGACGGCGACTTCTTCCCACGAAAGCCCGGCGGTCACGATAAGTTCGTTCAGGCGGTCGTCCTCGGCGACCCCCGCGTGGATCGCCCGCAGGGCGTCCGCGATCCGATCCTCCGCCTCCTCCATGTCGATGTCGTGATCCCGCCGCGCCTCGGCATCGAAAACCTGGATCTTGGCGGCGATCGTTTCGTCTTCGGCGGCGCCCGTCTCGTCCTGCAGCCGGACCCGGAATCGCACCGAGTCGAGCACCCGGAGCCCGAGGTTTTCGAGCGTGGGGACCACGTCGCTCAGTACGTAGTGCCCCCGCTCGGAGAACAACCGCAGCTCGTAGTGGCGGCCCGTCCCCGAAACCGACCGGCTGAGCCGCATCTGGCTCTCGCGCGTCTCGGCCAGCCGGGCGAGCTGGGCGACATCCCCGACGGCAGTGCCGACGTCCAGCGCCCCCTGGTATCCCGACGAGAAACTCACGAGGTGCGTCGCCAGGTGGTGGCCTCGCGTCGCCCCGTGCACGGCGACGAGGGCGTCCTCCAGGCGCTCCTCCCAGGTGCGGACGATCGAGCGGACGACGGACTGGACGGCCTCGAGGTCGACCGGACCCGTCTCGTCCGCGTCGTGCTCCAGGTAGAAGTGCAGCCGTGCCTGGTCGCCCTGGCCCAGGGCAAGATGGTAGTTGAGCAAGCCGCCCTGATACGCCTCGATCAGCGCCGCCTGCAGTTTCCTCCGCACCTGTCCCGAGAAATGGCTCTTGGGGAGGATGACCAGGATCTGGACGCCGCGTCCGAGCTGGTCGGGGCGCGCCGTGACCCGGACATCGTCCCCGCCTCCCGTGGCCATGACCGCGTCGATGACGGAGCGGATCTCCTCGACCGACGCGAGGAACAACTCCTCCTTCGGCATCGAGTTGAACGTCTGCAGGATGACGTTGTAGTCGTGCGATCCCGCCGGCGCGGCTTCAAGCTGCAGGATCTCGCGCAGTTTGCGGCGCAGAATCGGGATGGAGGAGGCGTCCTGCGAGAACGCCTTCGCGGTGAACAGACCCAGGAAACGGTGTTCTCCCCCGACCGTCCCGTCCGGACGGAGACGCTTGATGCCGACGTAGTCCATGCGAACGTGTCGTCGGATGGGGCTCTCGGCGTTGGTCTTCGAGATGATGAGCAGCGGCCCGCCCAGTACGCGCGCGCGCAGGTCGGGGGCGAGCCCGGAGAGAGGCCTGGGTTCGTGGTACTTGGACCTGGCGTCGTCCCTCAGAATCCCGAGCCCGCTTCCTTCATCGACTTGGATCCAGTCGCGCCCGGACTCGTCCTCCTTGATGTTGTACGCGCGGTAGCCGAGGAAGACGAAGCCGGGGTCCACCAGCCAGCGGAGGAGTTCCTGGATCTCCTCCAGTTCGCCCGCGCGCCAGGGAATCTCGCTGCGCTTGGCCTCCAGTTCGCTGACGAGCGTTCCCGCCTGCTCGAGCATGGCCGGGAAGTCCTGGGTGACGGCCTTCACCAGTTCGAGACGCCGACGTACTTCGGCCTGCAAGGTCTCCCGACTCGGCGCGTGGTGCGCCCCGTCGAGGACGACGTGGACCACCGACATCCGCGCGCCGTCGGCGGAGCGATCGCGGATGTCGACCACGCGGCCGGACCTGTCGCGGTCGACGACGACGACGGGGTGGAGGAGGTGAGGGATGTCGAGCCCGATGGAGTGCAGGTACTCGCGCAACGTGTCGACGATGAACGGACGGTCCTCCATCACGGTCTGCAGCACGCCGCGCGAAGCATCCTCCGGATCCCAGTCGATCCGGATCGCGATGTCGCCGTCGGCCGCGCTTTCCAGGAGCCGGTAGAGGGCCGCGACATCGTCCGCGAGACCGTCCAGCGGGCGACCGTCCGCGATATTGGCGTAGCCGCGGCTGAACAGCCGCCGCGCGAGCCCTCGTACGGCTTCGGCCGGCGCTCCCGGGAGGCGCGCCTCCACCTCGCGAATCAGCGGGTCGAGATCCTGTTGCCGGGCAGGCTTGTGTTTCATGCCCGTAGATACCCCATTGTTCCCGTCAGAGTCAACGGCGAGCGTGCCGGGAGATCGGAACCGGGAGAAAGACGAGACGGATGCACATATCCATCGAATACTGCACTGCTTGAAACTACGAACCGAAAGCCGTCAGTCTGGCGGCCACCCTCGGAGAACGGTTCGACAACCTCGAGATCGAGATGCTCCCGTCCGGCGGCGGCCGGTTCGAGGTCGTGGCGGACGGCAATCTCATCTACTCGAAGGCGGCCACAGGCCGTCATCCCACCCATGAGGAGATCCTCGCCGCGCTCGCTTGAAGGCCGGCATTCCCGTGGGAACGTCCGGGAGGGCGCGCGGCGGGACGCGCCAACTCAGTCGGCACGCCCGTAGCGGTCCTCGAGTCTGACGAGGTCGTCGAGTTCCGGCGTGCTCACCTCGAGGATGACGCTGTCCTCGAGCGCCTCCATGCGGTGGACGTTACCGGGCGGGATCGAGACGACCTCGCCCGGCCTCCACTCGAATACTTCGTCGTTGAGGGTGAAGCGCATGCGTCCCGACTGGAGCAGCATCGTCTCGTGCTTCACGAGATGCTTCTGCAGCGAGAGGACGTGCCCCGCGTCGACCTCGAGGATCTTCCCCGCGTAGCGCCCGGTGTGGGCATACCACACTTCGCGCCCCCACGGTTTGTCCACGATTCCGGGTTCGCGGCGGCCCGCCTGCTCCCGCCCGTCTGACTGCTCGGTGTACCGTTCCATGGTGGCATATGATACACCTGCGGCCGCCGTGACGCCGGACGCGGATCACGTGAAGTCGGCGCTGCCGCTGGGGCCGCAACATCCAGCGCCGCCGGCGGCACGAGCTTAGGTTGGTCGTCTTCGTGCGGCGGTCGGCCTTGGGCGCGGATGGAGGCGCGGCGTATCGTATATCGTTTCCGGGAACAGAACCACGCGGTGTGATGGGCCGTCACCCCGGCGTCACTCGAAACCGGAGCGCATCTGCTGAGCACGCAATCCTACAGATTCCGGCTTGCCGGACTCCAGGAAGCCGAAGGTCATATCAAGGCGGCGACGCTGGAGCGCTCCGTGCGGGCCCTCCTTCGCACCGCCGAACGGGCCACCCGGCTGCTGGCAACGGGAAGAAGCGGCGGCAAGGGCCGCAAGCCCGGCTGGCTCAGCGCCGCAGTGGACTTCACGATTACGGGACTCCGACCCGGCTCCACGATCCTCGATATTGAGGCACCCCGGCTGGGGGGCGTGGCGGGTCTCGATCTGGATCAGCAGGACTTCTGGCTCCAGCAGCCCGATGTGGACGACACAGCGCTCGATCTCGCAGCCCTCGCCATTAGCGAGGCCCAGAACGCCGAGGCGTCCGGCGATCGCTTTGACAGTTCCGTACTGGAGGCGATTCTCGAACTCGGGAACGCGGCCCGGACGGGGGGCGTTCGCTACGAGCTCGTTCCGTGCAAGTCCGGGGGCCGCCGGTTCGTGCTGGAAGATACCGCTTGCCCACGCATCAGGGAGCGGATCAGCCTGATCCCGGCCCCGAGCGCCGCGGTCGTAAGCGGACAACTCGATGAGATCGGCCACGACCAAGGCAGGTTTCGCCTTCTGCTCGGCAAGCACGGGACGCTACCGGGACGACTGGACCGGGCCGTACTGGATGTGGAGACATTGCGACCGCTCTGGGGCAGGCAGGCCACGGTCGAAGGTCTGGTGCACTTCAAGTCCAACGGCCAACCCCGTCTCATCGAAGCCCGCCGGATTACGACTGGCGCCGCGCATGACGCCATATTCGAGAAACTGCCGATCGCCGTCGCGAGTGGATCAAGAGCCCGCACGACCCAACCCGTGGCGAAGAGGCTGCGCCACGTCGATCCAATGGTTCTTTGGGGCGCTTGGCCGGGGAACGATTCCATCGAGGAACTTCTGGCTGAACTCGATTGATGCCCGCGTCCCATGACCGCGTTCTCCTGGACACGAACATCCTGCTGGGCCTTACAAGGAAGGCTCCGTGGGCCGAGCACGCCTACCGGGAGTTCGATCTGGGGAACCGCGAAGTCGTGACTTTCACATCAATCGTATGCAAGGGAGAAATCCTCGCCATCGCCGAGAAGCGTAGATGGGCCCGGGCGAAACGGCGCCGCCTTGAACAGGTCCTCGATCAATTCCCCACGGTCTCAATCGACGATCCGCAGATCGTGCGTGCCTATGCACGGATCGATGCATGGACCCGGGGAGCCGCGGTGGACTCTCCAGGCGCGGCGCCTCCGCCCAAGCCTGCGCTTCCGATGGGGAAGAACGACCTCTGGATCGCCGCTACGGCTCACGCCGCCGGGGCTGCGCTATTGTCGACGGACGGGGACTTCACACGCTTGGATGGAGTGTGGCTCAAGTTCTCGCTAGTCGACCAGAGTCCGATCAACCCGGATATGCCCTCCAAGTGAGGGATCAATTGATGGTCCGGGCAACACGGAACCCGATACTGCTGGCCCGTGTGTCGGTGCGGAGCCAGCCCCGGCTGGCCGAGCGGAGGAGCCCCGGGTAGTTGACCCACGAACCGCCGCGCAGGGCACGGCGCTCACATTCGCCGGAGTGCCGGGCGCTCCCATCCGTCGGCGCGCCCCCGTAGCTCCGGTTCCGGCAATCCTGCGTCCACTCCCGGTTGCCGATCACGTCGTACAACCCGAACCCGTTCGGCGCGAACGACCCCGCCGGAGCCGTCATCTCCGTTCGCGTGGCGGTACTGGTCCAGTTCGGTCTCGCCCCAGTAGCGCGCGGTCTCGGTGCCCGCCCGCGCCACGTATTCCCATTCCGCTTCACTCAGGAGCCGGTATCGCCGGCCCGTGTGCCGTGACAGCCACCGAATGTAGGCCTGCGCATCGTCCCAGCTCACGTTGATCACCGGACGGCGCCCCCGCCCCCAACCCGCGTCGTCCGGCGTGTAGCCCCGCAAGCCCCCGCGCGCACGCACACGTCCCAAAGGTCCCCGCGGGCACGACGACCACCTCCGGGCACGCCGGGCAGTCTCTCGACACCTCCCCCGGCGCGGTTTGGGCGGCGACCGGCAAGGAGCCGGCGAGCAGGAGGAGTCCGGCCAGGAACGGGCGGTGGATCGGCATTCGGCTTCGGCCGTCGTCAAGAATCACCTGAACGGGGCGATGAACCAGGAACCCCCGCGACCGAAGCGGAGGCCGGGACGCTCCCGGAGAGCAGCATGAGGCCCACACCCACACTTGCGGCAGCGCCTCTGAAGCTTGTTGTCGAAGATCCATGTCGGGCGCCTCCCCATATGCAGCGGCTGATCGTCGAGTGCGCCAGGCCGGGCCACCGCAGCAAGAAATGAGGGGGGACCCTTGAGCGGCTGATGGGTATGTGACGGAGTAGAGTCGCACGGCGGCGGCAGCCGTACCGAAGGAGGACTCCAGTGCGCACCAGAAGCTCCGCTCCCTTCTTTCTGCTGACCCTGGTCTTTGCCGGCTGCGGCCGTTCGGTGGAACCGGACGCGCCCGCATACCTCGAGATCCGGGAGGTGACCGTCGGCCCCACCCTGGCCAAGTGCTACGGCGTGGGCCTGCGGTCATGCATGGTGGTCAACGGTGAGCTGTTCTACGATGGAATCGAAGGATTCCAATACGAGGTCGGCTACGACTATCGCCTGCGGATCGGAAAGTACGATCCCTGGGATGGGAGGGAGCCGCCGCAGGATGCCGGCCGGTATGCCTACCGTCTGCTGGAGCAACTGGAGAAGACCCCGGCACCATCCACCCCCGAAACCCTGTCGGTGGGTCCGACGCGGGTGAGTTGCGCCCGAAGTGACGACTTCTGCCTGGTAGTGGACGGCGCGCCGTACGACGACCTGGTCAACCGCTTCGAATACGAGGCCGGCTACCACTACATCTTCGAGGCCGACAGATATGGCGACGGCCGGTACGTGTTGAGTGAAGTCGTCTCGAGAATCAGGGCCGCGGGCACGGAAGAGGAGATCACCATCGATCGCCACAGGGTCGAGTGCGACGATGGCTATCCCGGCTACTGCAAGCTCGTCAACGGCGCCCCCTACCGCGGCGAGATCGTGGGCTTCCAGCCCGCCCACGACTCCGGCTACCGCCTGCGCGTCGAGAGGTTCGACATGTTTCCCGACGGGTTCACCGGGTCACCCCGGGTTCCGGCCTACGGCTATCGCTGGCTGGAGACGCTCGAGCGTACTCAAAACGGTTAATTCCCTCCTGACGAAGGGTCGCGGACCGCCACCGGCGGCCCTCGCCGCGGCCCCGGCTCGACCTCTCCACGCTGGAAGCCGAAGCCCTGCCGCTGCGATCGTATCGCATCGCCTGACGTTGTGCCGGTGGACCATGTCGTCCGCGTAGCGCGGCGTGTGCGGGTCTGCGCGCGCGTTCTACACTACAGCGAGGCCAGCCGGTCGAGCGTGTCGGGGTATTTCCGGGCCATCAGAATGAGCGCCGCGGCGGCGTGAGGCGGATTCGACCTCCCCTGCTCCCAACCCTCGAGGGTTCGAACCGGCACGCGGAGCAATCGTGCGAATACCGCCCTCGACACGTTGAACTCCTCGCGAACCTCCCTGATCTTTTTGGCCGAAAGTCCGGGCAACGGCGCCGGGAGCCGTATGGTCCGAAGACTGAGCTTTCGCGCCCGGTGCTCGCGGACCTCCCGGAGCCCCTCGAGGACGCCAGACGGCCCGTTCGGCCGGAGTCACGTCGTCACGTACTCCCTTGCTGTACAAGGTGAGCAAGTAGATCCGGCCTTCTGGAGCGCGCCAGTAGTAGATGACCCCCCCCCCCCCCGATCCGCGAATGACCGGCCCGGCGTGCGGCCGTACGGCGAGCAACACCTGTAGGGCGGCGTAGTTGTCGTCATCGAGATGCGCTGGCAGGTGCTTCGTGAACACCGATGTCTCAACGAACAGCATTCGCAAAACTATACGTGATCCGCGTTGTCATGTGAAGGTGTCTCCCCAGCCGACGATCCGCGCGAGCTGCGACGAGACCGATCGCGACGTGGCATCCCTAATAGACATCGGGTTTCGCGATCGAGTTCGTGGACCCGGATTCCTCCGCCATAGCGCTAGCGGCAGCCCCCGCCGCGGCCCCAGCTCATAGCGGGGGGCGGGTCGCGTCTGAGCGCTTCCAGATACGCGAACGGATCGGGACCGGCGAGCCGATTGGCTGCGGCGGCGATCCGGTTCGGGCTACGGTCGGCCGGGGGGACCGTCTCGTGGCCCAGCCGGAGTTCGGGGCTCAGCCGCAGCGGATACACGCCCTTGGCGATCACATTGTACGTCGCGCCGTCCTTCTGGAGCGTCCCGTCGATGTAGAGGAAGGGCTCCAGCCGGATCGCGGTGCGGCATTCCTGATAGACGTCGGGCTTCACGATCGCGTTGATGGGACCGGACTCGTCCTCCATGAGGATGAAGATGGTTCCCTTCGCCGTGTGCGGACGCTGGCGGGCCACCACGATCCCCGCCACCCGAATCTCGCTCCCGTTGGGGAGGTCGGCGAAACGGGCCGAGGAGACGGTGCGCTCGGGCAGGTGGTCGCCCACGAGCGCGAACGGGTGATGCAGGGAGGCGGCGAAGGAGAGGATGCGGTACTCCGCGATCATCTTCTCCATGTCGTGCGTGCCCGCGAAACGGAGATCGGCGTAGGGGTCGTCGAGCCCGAGTTCGATCTGGCCCTGGTCCGACCGGTCGGTGTTCCGCCGGCCCCGCACCGGCGGCGCGTCTCCGCCCAGCCCCGCGGCGCTCGTCGCGAGTTCACGGCGTCGGCGCTCCGTTTCCGTCTCGGCTTCGGGGCCCAGCCACAGCCCCGTCTGCCACAGCAGGTCGCGGCGTTCGATCCCCAGCGAATCGAGCCCGCCGACCCAGATCAGGTTCTCGATCGCGGCCCGCTTGAACGCGGCCGGGGTCCGGCGCAGAAAATCGGGCAGCGACGTGAACGGACCGCCGCGCGCGCGCTCGGCCACGACGAGTTCGGCCACCTCGGTCCCCAGATCGCGGACCATGCCGAGCCCGATGCGAATGTCGTCCCCCTCGGCGGTGCAGGCGACCTCACTCGCGTTCAGGTCCGGCAGCCGGACGCCGACCCCGTGCCGGCGCGCGTCGCGGCCGATCGCGTCGAGCGAGTAGAACCCCATCGGCTGGTTGTTGAACAGCCCCACGTAGTACTCCGTCGGGTAGCGGTCGCGGAGCCACGCGGACTGGAAGGCGAGGAGCCCGAACGCCACCGCGTGCGACTTCGGGAACCCGAACTCCGAGAAAGCGACGACCTGCTCGAACACCTTCTTCGCGGTGGGGCCGTCGACCCCCTTCCCCATCGCGCCGTCGCGGAACGCCTCCCAGTACTCGAGCAGCGCCTCGCGCGAGCGCTTGCGGCTCATGGCGCGGCGCAGTCCCTCGGCCTGCCCGTCGCTGAACCCCGCGAGCGCCCTGCACACCTGGAGCACCTGATCCTGGAAGATGATCACGCCCAGCGTCTCCCCAAGCGCCTCCTCGAGCAGCGGATGGTCGTAGGGGACGACGTAGCCCGGGTCCTCGCGCAGCTTCTCGCGCCGCCGGACGTAGGGGTTCACCGCCCCGCCGACGATCGGGCCCGGCCGGACGATCGCGACCTGGACCGCGAGGTCGGCCAGGTTCCGGGGCCTCACCCGCCGCAGCATCTGGATCTGGGCACGACTTTCGACCTGAAAGAGGCCCACCGTATCTCCCGAACAGATGCGGTCGTAGATCTTCTCGTCTTCATAGTCGATGCGGGAAAGATCCGGGATCTCGCCGTGGCGCACGTGAATCGTCTCCACCGCCTCCTCCACGAGCGACATCATCCCCAGCGCGAGGAAGTCGATCTTGATGAAGCGCGCGTCGTCGCAGGAGTCCTTGTCCCACTGGCAGAGGACGCGCCCCTCCCAGGCGGCGGGTTCGAGCGGGACGATCTCCACCAGCGGCCGGCTCGAGATGATCATCCCGCCCACGTGCTGGGAGATGTGCCGCGGCAGCCCCTTGATCTCCTCGGCCAGCTCGGCGAATACCTGCCAGATCCTCGCGTTCGCGCGCGCTTCGAGGCCGGGGATCCGCTCGAGTTCGGCCATGAACCCGTCCGAGCCGGGTTCGGCGAGTTTGGCCAGCTTCTCGATGTCGCCGGCCGGGAGGCTGAGCGCCTTGCCGAGTTCGCGCACGATCGAACGCGTGCGATAGGTGGGAAAGGTGCACACGAGCCCGACGTGATCGTACCCATAGCGTTCATAGACGGCGAGGATCAATTCCTCACGAATATCGCGTGCAAAGTCGATGTCTATGTCCGGGACACTTTCCATGGCGTCATTCAGGAACCGGCCCAGAAAGAGGTTCGTCTGTACCGGGTCCACATGGGAGAGCCCGATCAGATAACAGATGATGGAGGAGACGGAAGACCCCCGTCCGCGGCCGGGCGGGAGCAACTGGCGCGGCATCGAGTCGCCCCGTACGCGGTGCGCGACCTCTCGGGCCAGTTCGAGGATGTCGTGATAGACGAGGAAAAATCCGGCCAGTCCGTGGCGGTCGACGAGCGCGAGTTCGGTGGCGAGCCGCTCTTCGGCTTCTTTCCGGTATCTGCTGCCGGGAGGATATCGGGTTTCGAATGCCCTGTGGCACACATGGTGGAGCACGCGCATGGCGGGAGCGAAGCCGCTCCCCTTGAAGTCGGGGAACCGGTAGCCGAGGTCGGCCGTGAGATCGAACGCCTGGCAGCGCTCGGCGATCGCCCGCGTGTTCCGGAGCGCGTCGGGCCGCGACGCGAAGCGCCACTGCATCTCCCGCGGCGAGGCGAGGTGGAAGCAGGCGTTGGGACGGCGGAGCGCGTGCGAATCGTCGACCGTCGTCCGGTTCCGGATCGCGACCAGGATGTCCTGGAGACGGTGCCGGTCCGCGACGTGGTAGTGGACGTTGCCCGTGGCCACGACCGGGATGCGGAGCCGGTCCGCCAGCGCCCCCAGCGCCCGGCCGCGCGCGAGGTCGCCGTGGACCGCGTTGTGCTGCAGTTCGACGAAGAGGTTGTCGGGACCGAACGCGTCGCGCAGGCGGCCGGCCAGCCGCTCGGCCTCGTCCCTCCCCCGATCGAGCGCCGCCAGAAGCGGACTCCGGCGGCACCCGGTGAGGAGGATGAGCCCCTCGGATCGCTCGAGAAGCGCGTCGAGGTCGAGCCGGGGGTCGCCGCGCGGGTTCTCCATGTGCGCCTGCGTGATGAGCCGGCACAGGTTCGCGTATCCCCGCGCGTTCTCCGCCAGCACCGTGACGTGGCAGTCGCCCGTTTCCGCCGCCCGTTCAGCCATCGCGCGGCCTCTGGACGTTCCCGCGGGAACGTCTCCGGCGCCTCCACCATGTCCTTCGGTGCGTTCGGCGGCGGCGAACGGCGGGGCGAGGGTGAGTTCGGCGCCCGTGATCGGCTGCAGTCCGTGGGCCCGGGCGAAGCGCGCGAACTCCATCGAGCCGTACAGCCCGTCGTGGTCGGTGAGCGCCAGCGCGGGATATCCCAGTTCGAGCGCGCGCACCGCGAGTTCTTCGGGCCGCGACGCCCCATCGAGAAAGGAGTAGGCCGAGTGCGCATGCAGTTCGACGTAGTCGACGGTGCGCCGGGGAGCCGCGGGCGGCAGCGAGGCCAAGCGCGATCGGGCGTCCAGGGGCGGCCGGGCGTCCACGGACGACTATTCCGGCTGCAGAAACCAGCGATCCAGCATCAGATCGTGGTAGGCCGTGAGCTGCGCGCCGGTCTCGAGCACGATCGAGAAGTAGGCGCGCGAGATCGGTTCCCTCCACCACTCGTCATCGATTCGCCACTGGTCGAGCACCGTGCCGATCCGCCGCCAGCGGCCCCGGATCTCGAGGCTCACGGGCACGCCGGCGCCACCGAGCCGGACCCGCACCGGACGCGGCCGGTTGAGCGGACGCAGCTTCCCCGCGGGCGGCTTCGGCCTCGTCGCCACGGGCTGCTCAGGCCAGTTCCATGAGCGCGTGACGCCGCTCGGGCAGACGTGACTCCGGCTCGAGTTCGAGCACCCGGTACAGCGCCGCGCCCCCCAGCCGTAGCCGCAGCAGGCGCGCCGCGCGTCGGAACGGCGGCAGAAGCTCGCCGTTTCGCGTCTCCAGCGAACCGAGCACGCGGGGAGCGCCTTCCCTCGGGTCGAAGAGCCCGGTCTGCGTGCTCGCCGGACCGAAGCGGAAGAACTCGAGCCGCAACGTCTCGACCGCGCGCCGGGGCCGGTCGAGCGCGATCCGCGAGCGCAGAAACGCCCCGAGCCGCTCAGGCTCGCTCGTGGGTTCCCGCGCGATCGTGCGAATGGACCAGGAGCCGCCGCCCTCGAGGCTCGCCGACACCCTGAGCCCACGGACGCTCTTGCCTCGCCGCCGCGGATGCTCGAGCGCGCGGGCGATGAGCCGATCGAGTGCGGCGTGCAGCAGTTCGACCTGCCCGATCGGGCTCGGGAAGTCGAGCGCGACGCGGATCGGCCGGGCCGGCGCCTCCGGCCGCACATGGTCGATGCGCAACCCCCGCGCCCAGGCGAGCGCCCGGCGCCCATCGGCCCCGAACTGCGACACGAGCGCCGGCTCGGGCATGCGGACCAGCTGCCCGAGCCGCTCGACCCCGAGCCGCTTCAGCCGCCCGACCATGCGCGGCGACACCGGCAGCACCTCGACCGGCTGCGGCGCGAGAAACGCGGCGAGATCGGTCGACGCCGCGCAAGCGATCGCAGCCGGCCGCGCGGAACTCGCCGACTCTGCGAGCCCTGCAGATCGGACCGCGACCCAAGCCGCGAACTTCCCCGGCGCGTAGCCGATCCGGGCGCTCAACGCGAGCCACGGCGACAGCGCTTCGAGCCTCGCCCGGAGCCCCGCGATCTGACGCTCCGGCGGACCGTACAACCGTTCGAGTCCGTCGACCCCCACGAAGAACCGCCCCCGATCCACCGACCGTTCAACGACCGGACTCCACATGCGGAGAATCTCCAGAAACCGGTCGCACACCGCGTCATGGAAATCCGGATCCGGTTCGCAGAGGATGAGCGACGGACAGAGCGCGATCGCCTGTGAGACGATCATCCCGGGCTCGACCCCGAACGAAGCCGCGACCGTACACCCCATTTCGATGCGGCGCCGGTCCCCCACCGTCGGCAGCGCGAGCGGCTGATCCGCGAGTGACGGCGTCCGAACCCGCTCCAGTTCCAGCTCGAACCCCGGCCACCAGAGGCAGAGCGCCATCCGGCTCCCGCGCCCCGCATTTTCTCTGCTGTCGTAGCCCATGAAATTCCCATAAACCGAAGAAAAACCGAAGATCGGGCCAGCTAACCTAGTCGGTTCGAAACGGGATGCAAGGGAGCCGTGACGCGTCGCTGGCCGGGGCAAACCCGGATACTTTCGATCCATGAACTGGGGATTCAAGACGGGAGAAGCGGGAGAGGCGATCACACCGAGGAGCTGGGCCGCGTTCGTGGCCCGGACGATCCTCGGCCTCATCTTCTTCATGGCCGGGTTCTGGAAGGTGTTCGAACTCGGGGCCCTCCGGCACGCACGGGCCGGGTTCGTGGAGCCCTACGCCGACACGTTCCTCCCCGCCTGGTCGCTGTGGGTCGCCGGGGTCGCGACCCCATTCATCGAACTGGCCGCAGGTGCGCTGATGCTGGTCGGGTGGCGGCGCCGGATCGCCGCGTTTGCACTGGGGGGTGTCCTCATCCTCGTCACCTTCGGCCACCTGCTCGCCGAACCGCTTTATGTGTTCAGCGCACACGTGATCCCGCGGACGCTGCTGCTTGTCATCGTCCTCCTCCTGTTCGAGGACGACCGCCTGAGCCTGGACGGCTGGCTCGCGCGCCGCACCATCCCCCGCTGACCGCCTCCCCCCGTCACGCCCACAGCCCTGTTATCTTGTCCGGGGCGCGTTCGCAGAACCCATGCGCGTCCGTGAACGGCGGGGGAGGCGAGGATGCCTGACACGAAGAAATCAACGGCCACGCGCGGGGCTGGGCGTTCGCTCGATGGCGCGACGCTGGACGATATCGTTCGGCGTATCGTCGCCGCGTCTCAACCGGAAAAAGTCATCCTCTTCGGCTCCGCTGTCCGAGGCGAAATGGGCCCGCACAGCGATGTCGACCTCCTCGTTGTCAAGCAGTGCGACAACAACTGGGACGTGATGGGCGACATCTACGAGGAACTGTACGGCGTCGCGGCCGCGGTCGATGTCGTCGTCGTGACCCCCGGCGAGGTCGAGCGCTACCGGGATGCGCACGCACTGGTCATCAAGCCGGCCCTCCGGGAAGGCCGGGTGGTCTATGACGCCGCCTGAGCGTCATCCATCGACCGACCCGCGCGAATGGCTCAACCGCGCGCGGAGCAATCTCGCCCAGGCGGGGAGCCGCCTTCCCGGCGTCTACCTGGAAGATCTCTGCTTCGACGCGCAGCAGGCGGCGGAGAAGGCAATCAAGGGCATGCTGATCTCCCGCAACATCGAGTTCCCCTACGTGCATGACCTGGCGCGCCTGCTCCTGATCCTCGAATCGCACGGAGAACGCATCCCGTCCGACCTTCGCCGCGCGGGACGCCTCACCCCCTACGCCGTCGCGACTCGCTATCCCGGTCCGGGAGTGCCCGTCTCCGAGGCGCAATACCTCGAAGCTCTCGAGATCGCCGAGACCGTCGTGAACTGGGCCGAGGAGCTTTTGCGCGGGACCGGCTCCGACCGCTAGAAACCGGTCCGCGTCGGGGGGAGCGAGATGCCCGTTGATACGGTGTTGACACGACGCAACACCGTGGGGCATGATCAGGCTCCGGAGGCATCCGAAGAAGGACATCGAGAAGGCGCTGGCCGTCGCCCGAAAAGCCGGGTGGACCGTAATACCAAAATCCTCCGGGCATAGCTGGGGCGTGATGTACTGCCCGGCGACCGGTACGGGTGGCTGCCGGAGGTTTATCGCTTCCACGCCGCGGAACCCCGGCGATTATTCCAGAGATCTGCGGGAGACCGTGCGCCGATGCCCTCACGAAAGAGGACAGGAAATAGAAGAATGACGACCCATAGCTTCACGCTGATCGTCGAGGGAGCAGATACCAACGACCCGGACGTGTTCGATGCGCTCTACGAAGCCGGCTGCGACGATGCGCTGATCGGAACCACCAGCGGAATCCCGGTCATGGACTTCAGCCGCAAGGCAGCGAGCCTCTACGAAGCAATCTCCTCCGCGATTGCCGACGCCGAATCGGTCGACGGTCTCCGGGTGGTTCGGATCGCAGACCTCGATCTGGTGTCGATGTCTGAAATCGCGGCCCGCATTGGGCGCTCGCGCGAGTGTGTCCGGCTGTGGGTGCTCGGAAAACGCGGACCGGGCGGCTTTCCGCCGCCCCTCAACGATCCTCACGACCGGTACCGGTTCTGGCGCTGGTCCGACGTGGAAGGCTGGCTGAGAGGCGTCCTTGGAGGCGAACCGTGGTCTTCCGAGGATCATCTGCGGGCGGCGATCAACGCGACGATCGAGCTCCGCCACCACTTCCGCCAACTTGATCCGCAGGACCGCCCCGACCTGCGCGCGCTCGCCGGCCCCGCCCTCGGCGGCTGACCCGCCCCTCCCCGGCCCACGCAGGGAACCAAAACGCGGCTCGTCGGTCATATGCCGGCGACCTTCACCGAGGAGCGGGGCATGGCCGGAACCACACGGAGTACGAGGAGAATCCGGAACTCGCTTGTGTCGGCCACGATCGCGGGTCTGACGCTCGTCGCGACCGCCGACGCCCAACAGCGGCCGGGGAGTGCCGGCGGGGTCACGACCAGAGAGACGCTGCCCTCGGGCATCGAGCAGGTCACAAACGTCCTCCCCGACAACCCGTCTCCGACCTGGACGCTTATCGAGGAATTGCGCGTCGGATCCGTGGACGGAGACGGCCCCGACACCTTCGGCGAGCTGAGGGGCCTGGTCGTATTACCCGATGGGGGTTTCGCCGTTCTCGATTCGCAGGCGCAGGAAGTCCGCGTGTTCGCGGCCGACGGCTCCCATCGGGCCACGTACGGGGGAAAGGGAGAAGGCCCCGGGGAGCTCCGCGACGCCCATGGCCTCATGCTCGATCCGCAGGGCCGTCTCTGGGTGACGGACCCGGCCAACAGCCGCATGTCGGTGTTCGACCCCGACACCGGGTTCCTGGATTCCTTCCGATACCACTTCTCCTATTACAGTTACGTCTTTCGAGGAGCCATGACGACGGATGGCCGCATCGTTCGCCCCACGCTGGGACGACGGGGCTTCGAAGTCTATGACCTGAACATGGAGCTGGTGGAGTCGTTCTCCCGGGAGCGCAACCTGGACGTCGAGGCTTTGGCGCGGGCGTACGAAGAGCAGCGGAGACGGGGCACTCCCTCCAGCTTCGCCTGGCAATCCGGTGACGGCAGTTCAGGCTACATCCCCGTCCCCTTCTATCCGGGAGGTGCGCGCCACTATGATCGCGAGGGGACTGTCTGGATCGGCCTTCACGAGCATGACCCGACAGGTTATCGGATCAGGAGGCAGAACCTGGCCGGGGACACGACACTGATTGTCGAGACCTGGAAATCACTCGTCCCCGTCACACGGGAAGAGCGCGAGGCGGCGATTCAAGAGGTCCGGGAATACCTCCGGGAACGGGGTGCGGACACCGACCGCGACTGGTCGGCAATCCCGGACGTCAAGCCCTCCATCACGAACCTCTTCACGTCCGAGGAAGGGAACATCTGGGTCCGCACGTCATCATCCGGCGGAGATGCGACCTGGGATGTCCACTCGGCGGACGGGGCCTGGCTCGGCACTGCGTCGGCCTCCGGGTTCGCCCCCTCGATCTTTGTGAACGCCATCGTAAGCGGCGACGAGTTCTGGGCGGTGGTCACCGACGCGTTCGACGTTCCGTACGTCGGGTCTCACGTCCCGCTTGGGGAAGCCGCCCTGGATCTCGCGGATGTCTTCCTTGAGACGGCGGATCATCACGGCGTCGAGGTCCCTCTTCCCGCGCACCTTGACGCCTCGCGTGAAGCGATGCGGGTCGAGCAGTTCCAGCAGCGTTGAGAAGCTGTTCGAGTGTCCGTTGTGGGGCGTCGCGGAAAGAAAGAGACGGTGCTCGAAGCGGTAGCACAGATCCCGAATCGCGCGCGTGAACTTCGACTCGATGCCGTACCGCCCGCCGTGGCTGGGGGCAGCATGATGCGCCTCGTCCAGAATCAGCAGACTTCCGGGCGACATCGTTCCGAGCCACTCCCGCATCGGATCCGCGTAGGCGGGATCGGCCAACAGCCGGTGCGAAACGAGGAACCGGCTGTGCGTGCGCCACGGGTTCACGCCGAAGCCGCGCTCGCGGCGCATCGTCGCCACGTAGTGCCGGTCCAGGATCTGGAAGACGAGCCCGAACCGCTCCTCCATCTCGGCCTTCCACTGCTCCAGCACTGAGGGCGGCGCGGCAACGACGATGGTCTTCGCCTTCCGCCTCAGCAGAAGCTCGCGCGCAATGAGTCCGGCCTCGATCGTCTTGCCGAGACCGGTGTCGTCCGCGATGAACAGGTTCACTCGCGGGAGGCGCAGGGCCTTCCGGAGCGGCTCCATCTGGTAGGCGTCGAGGGTGATCCCGGCCCGGAACGGGGCCTGAAACAGCGACGGATCGGTCGCGGTCGTGCAGCTCCACCGCAGCGTGTTGAGGAACGCCGCGAAGTATTCCGGCGAGTCGAAGCCGCGCTCCGCCAGATTCTCCCACGGCTCATCGTCGAGGATCGCGCGGTCGAGCTCGTAGCTCCAGAAGACCTCAAGCTCCTGCCCCTGCGCGTCGTCGTCCGCACACGCCAGCCGAACGCGCGCCGATTCGCAGGGCTGTCGGCCCTCCGTCACCTCCTCCACGAGCCAACGGCGCGTACGCACGCGCACCATCTCCCCCACCTCCGGATCCCGGCTTGGCAAGCCACGGGAAAGCCGGGTGTCACCGTGGGCGTTAGCTGCGGCAGGGGAACCGAGCGGTTCCAGTTGAGGCGTCATGAGGCGCGTCCAGGGCACGACCGGCTCATTCCGGTTGGGCCACAGGATGACCGGAAACCGGAACTCTCGGCAAGCCGAGGCACCGTCTCGCCCCTGGCCCAAGACCGCCGGATCCCCAAGAGCATCGGCATCTCGACCCGACCGCTGGAGCCACCCCGGCGCGACGGCGTATCTCCCTCCGTCAACAGGCGGTGCCGGTTTCCCGGGATTTGCACGGAGACAGGCATCGCTAACAGACTCTGGCGTGGCACGCGAGCAAAGGCGGACCACCCCGAACGATCCGCGACGACAGGTAGAGGACACCTATGCTATTTCGCGACATAGAGCAGATCCCGGATGGCCACGACGCCTACATCCGTCCGGGCGAGACGACGTTCCGGTGGATCGAATCCCACGAGCGCGCGGCGAGTGTCCGCGAGGAGCTGGAGACGCTCTTTGCGCTATTCCCGCCCCGGGGACAAGAGGCGTTGCGCGGCCGGCTTCGCAGCAAGCGCCCAGGACAGTTCGAGGGGGCCCGGTTCGAGATGCAGATGTTCGGAATACTGCACCGCCTGGGACTGGAACCACACTACGAAGCCCCCGAGGGTGGGGCGGACTTCCGGTGCGAACGCTTCCAGGTGGAGGCCACCCATGTCCGGGGTTACGATTCCGGAAAGACCGACGCCGAGGAGGACGTCATTCTGCGGCTTCGGCGACACTTCGACAGCAGCGAGACTCCCCTGGGCCTGTGGATCGGGCTGGAATCGCGCGGCAAGATGCGCGACACACCGTCCGTCAAACGTCTTGTGCCGGGGATAAACGACGCAATCAGTCATTTTCGCGCTGCCGGCGTCCGCTCGCACTATTTCGATGTCCACGGCATATGGGGCCTGTACGGGGTGCAAACTCGGCGACCAAACTGGGATGCGTATGGCTACGGATTGCCCGTATACCGACACCCGACGGAGGATTGGACGCTGTTCGTGAGAAGCATCCGCCACGCCTCGGAGGGCCATCGGGGAGGCATCGGCAGCTTCCCCTCAGCCGAGGTCGCAATCGGCGACGACACAGCCGACCGAGTGCTGAACGCGCTCCGCCGCAAGGCGAAACAGATCCGCCAAACGTTCTCGCCGCTATACGTCGCGGTGCAGGTCGGTGGCTTGGGCTGGGATACGCGGGACACCGAGCGCGTCCATGCCTGTCTCTCGCGCGACCAGTCCGTTGCAGGTGCACTGTTAGTGTGGCATAACGCGCTCGGGGGACACGGCATGGTGCAACTCGTATCCCCCTTGCGGACGGATTCGCCATTCGAGGCGCTGCGCGAACCCCATTCCCTGGAACAGCTCCTCTCATTTTGAGGGACGCCCTCAGGTGATCGCGTTACCGCGCCAAGGCGGGCCGATCGTGACCTCGCGCGCGGGGCCTCAAGAGGCCATCGGCGTACACCACGCGCAGGACGGCACCGATTCCGTCGCGGTTCTCCGCCGTTCCAGCGACGCGAACCCGTAGACCCGGCGAGCTCCCGGCCCCGCGGAAGAGGCGCGCCGCACCGCCGTTCAACCCCAGCACGAAATCGAGCCAGCCGTCGCCATCGATGTCCGCGGCCGCCGCGCCGCGCTGGTCTCCGTAGGCGGCGACCCCCGACTTCTGTCCCGAGACCGGGCGGAATCCGCCGCGCCCGTCCCCCTCCAGCCACAGCCCGCGGCCCGCGTCGTAGCGCGGCGCTTCCTCGTCCGTGGCGTAGAAGTTCTGGGACAGGAACAGATCCTCCCGTCCGTCTCCGTTGGCATCGGCCACGAGAAGCTCAAGGGAAGGCGCACGCACTGGTCGCGCGGCACGCTTACCTTGTTGCGATAAGCAAGGCAATACTGCATACTGTAAGGTGAATTGATGTACTGTAAGGCAAACGGAGGTACGGCCATGCTCGAATCTGCGGTAACCAAAAAGGGACAGACCACGCTCCCCAAGCCCGTCCGGGACACCCTGGGCGTACAGGCCGGTGACCGCGTGCGTTACATCGTTCTTGACGGCGAGGTGCGCATACTGCCCGTACGGCCTATTCATCGGCTGTTCGGCGTACTGAAGCACGATGGCCCACCCGTCACTGTGGAGGAAATGGAGCAAGCCGTAGCCGACGGGGCGTCTGAGGAATGATCGCCCTCGACACCAACGTCCTCGCCCGCTACTTGGTGCGCGACGACCCGCAGCAGGCGGAGTCCGCTCGCGCGTTGTTGGAATCGCTCACGACCGAACGCCCAGGCTATGCCTGCCGCGAGGTTGTCCTCGAACTCGTCTGGGTCTTGGAACGGGCCTACGGGGTTTCCCGCGAACGCATTGCGACGATCCTGCAGGAACTCGTGGCGACGCAGAGTCTCGTTATCGAGGCTGCGGACGCTGTGGCCCGAGCCGCCTTTCGCTACCAAGCGGGTGGCCCGGGATTCTCGGATCTGATGATCCTTGCCGCGGCGGAGCGGTCTGGAGCGCGGCCACTCTATACTTTCGATCGGAAGGCGGCGCGACTAGAGGGTGTCGAATTGCTGCGATGAGGACCGACAGCGTCCAACTCGACGCTGGCCCCTCCCCGCCGACGCCGCATAACGTGTCGCCCCTCAACCGGCGCGGTCCGGGCAACTTGGATGGCACTGCGATGTCGCGAGCCATGCTCGGATCATTGGTAGGCAGCCCGTCGGACAGATCACCGTGCATGCGCCAAGACCCGAGACCGCGCAACAACAGAGCTTCACCGGTGATAGGCCAAGTCGTTAAGCGATTGCCCCGTCACGGCGGGCCGATCCTGACCTCGCGCGCGCCGGGGGGAATCTCGACACGCTCGACGGCGCCGCCCGGCCACCGGACCTCGACGGCCATCGGGTCGGCCCCGAGACCCATGATCTGCACCGGGTCGTCGTGGGAGCCCGTTCCCGAGCCCGCCCTGATCTCGCGCGCGGGGCCTAGTAGGCCGCTGGCGTACACCACGCGCAGGACGGCCCCGATGCCGTAGCGGTTCTCCGCCGTTCCAGCGACGCGAACCCTTAGACCCGGCGAGCTTCCGGCCCCACGGAAGAGGCGCGCCACGCCGCCATTCAACCCCAGCACGAAATCGAGGCGGCCGTCGCCGTCAACGTCCGCCGACGCAACACCTCGCTGGTCCCCGTAGGCGGCGACCCCCGACTCCTGTCCCGAGATCGGGCGAAATCCGCCGCGCCCGTCCCCCTCCAGCCACAGCCCGCGGCCCGCGTCGTAGCGCGGCGTGTCCTCGTCCGTGGCGTAGAAGTTCTGGGACAGGAAGAGGTCCTCGCGTCCATCCCCATTGGCATCGGCCACGAGAAGCCCCAGGGACGGCGCCCGCTGCGCCTCGTCCGGGAGCGGCACAGCCTCGAAGCCGTCGCCCCGGTTCAGGAACAGCATGTGCCTGAGTTCGATCGCCTCCAGCCGTCCCTCCGGCCGGGAGCCCAGCGCCTCCTCCAGATCCGCCTCCGCGTAGAGGGCGCGGGTCGGCATCCGCTCGGCGACGGGCGGGATGTGTTCGGCGAGACGGCCCAGCGAGGCCAGCGGCGCCACCGCGCCGAGACGCTCATCCCGCTGTGCCTCGATCAGGTCCAGGGTGCCGTTCAGGTCCACGTCTCCGAAATGGAGTTCAAGCGGCGCCTCGGCCGTCGGGCGGTATTCCGTGTTGTCCCCCCAGGAGATGGCCACGAGGTCCGGACGCCCGTCCCCGTCGAAGTCGCCGGCCGACACGCCGTTCCACCGGCCGACGTGCTCCCCGAGCCCGGCCTCCGAGGTCACCTCCGTGAACCGCCCCCGGTCGTTCCGGAGCAGCCGGAGGGGACCCCAGTCGATGGACAGGGCGAGGTCCGGATCCCCATCGATGTCGTAGTCCGTGAACACGGCCCCTGTCACCATGCCCAGGCGCTCGAAGACGGCGGCGTCTCGCCGGTCCGCCTCGAAGCCGCCCCCCGGACGGCCCCGGAAGACCCGCGAGGGGCCGGAAAGCGGATATCCGCCGGGCACGACTCGCGCGCCCGTGAACAGATCCAGCCGTCCGTCCAGGTCATAGTCGGCGACCGCCAGGACGCCGGTGGACGCCGACCCTCCCGGCACCACGCCGCGGGTGTCCGGAGTCAACGTCACGCCACGCATGGCGTCGACGGGCCATTCGATCGACACCACGCCGGGCACGGCGGTCACCTCGGCGGCGGGGGCCTCGTAGCTCGACAGACCCAGCAGCACCCTCGCGCCGCTCTCGCCCGGCAGCGGCACGAGCCCGGTCTGGTCCACGGGTGCCCGCGGCCCGGCCAGGGTCACGCGGGCCAGCGCTCCGCCGTCGTTCCGGAACAGCACGGGGGGCGCACCCGCCCCCGAGCCCAGCAGCAGGTCGGGATCGCCGTCGCCGTCCAGGTCGTGCCACGCGACGCTCGGCCCCATGCGCGCAAGCCGCAGGGGCAGAAGCGGCTGCCGCGTCGCCTCGGGGAACGGCGGCTCGTCGTGCAGCGGACCGAAGCTCTCGTCCAACTCGAACCACGGCGTCCCGCCGGGGGCAGCCCCCGAACCGCCTGCATCCCCCGCCTCGGAGGCCTCCGTCTGGAACACCTCGTACAGCCGGTTGGCGCCATCCACATGGACGACCGAGCGGTCGCCCCCGGGCCAGTTCACGCCGAGCGTGCCTTCGGCTGCCTCGGCCATGGCGAACGAGACCAGTTCCTCCGACCCCGAGAGATATCCGCCCCCGGCCGCGATCTCCTTCGTCTGTCGCGGAAGTCCGGGCGCTTCCAGCCACACCGTGGCCCCGACCCCGGCCGTATTGGGCGGTGCCCCGACGAGACGGACAGCCAGCCGGGGCGCGGAGGCGTCGTTTCGGAGCAGCAGTGCCGGGCGGTCGAGGCGGTTGATGACCGCGTCCAGATCCCCGTCACCGTCCAGGTCCGCCAGAGCCGCGCCGTGCGAGACATCCGCTTCGGGCGCCACGCCCCACTCGCGCCCCACCTCCTCGAACCCCGCACCGGCCAGGTTCCGGAACGCCACGTTCGCCAGCGGGAGCGGACGGTAGAGGAGCGTCGACTCGCGCTGGCCGGAGAGGCCGGCCTCCCGAATCCGGATCTGCGTGTCTGCGTCCATCAGATTCCGGATGTGGCCGTTCGGGATCAGGAGGTCCTCGAAGCCGTCCAGATCCACGTCCAGAAACAGGGCCGACCACGACCATCCAGAGGCGTCGACCCCCGCCTGGCGCCCGATCTCCGCCCACGTCCCGTCCCCGCGGTTCGCGAGCAGGGTGTTCCGGTTCACCTGCTGGGCGTGGGAGGCCTCGCCCGGCGGCGTCTGCTCCACCCTCGACACCGGATCCTGTGTCTTCCGCGACCTCGAGTCCCGGGCCAGCATGTCGAGCACGAACACGTCGGCGTCCCCGTCCCTGTCGAAGTCGGAGAAGTCCACGGCCATCGAGGACGCGCTCGTGGTCGGGAGCGCGTGGGAAGCCGGCAGCCGGAAGGTCCCATCTCCCCGGTTGATCCACAGCCGGTCGGGACTGTGGAGATCGTTCGCCACGTAGAGGTCGGGGTCTCCGTCCGCATCCAGATCTCCGAAACGGGCCGCCAGCCCCCACTCCGCCGGGGCCTCCGCCAGCGGCTTGCCGTCCGCGTCGAGGAAGGCGCCGGAGGTGAACGGGACATGCCGGAAAGCTCCGCCGCCCTCGTTCAGTTCGTTGAGGTAGAGTTCGTCCGGCTCACCCCGCTCGAGCCGGGCGACGCCGTCCGCCCGCCAGAAGAGGTCGTAGTGCTCGGTGAAGGGCTCCACGACTTCGAATCCCGTCTCCGTGCGCCGCACCGTATTGGGGAAGGCGACCTCCTCCGGGGTGAAGCGGTCGAGGACCGAGCGGCTCTTGTACCGGGTGAGATAGAGATCCAGATCCCCGTCGCCGTCGATGTCGGCCAAGGCGGTGGACATGCCCCCGGGCGAGTCCAGCAACCCCGCGCCGGCGGCCTCCGTGAAGCGTCCGGTTCCGTCGTTCACGAACAGGGATTTCGGACCCTCGATCGAAGTGAGGATGAGATCGCGGTCTTCGTCCCCGTCCACATCGACGAGCGTCGCGCCGGTCGAGAACCGGTCCGCGGCCGCCATTCCGCTTTCGGCGGCCGCCTCCCGGAACCGCCAGTCCCCGAGATTGAGGTACAGGGCGTTGGGGCCCTCGAGCCGAGCCAGGTAGAGGTCGGGGCGTCCGTCCCCGTTCACGTCTCCCGTCGCGACCCCGGCGCCGTTCCCCCGCATCTGGTTCTCGATGAAGCTCGCGTCTGAAAGCGCGTTGGCGAAGTCCACGCCGGACCAGGAGGAAGGCACTGCGGTGAACCCGGCAGCGCCTCCCTCCACCGCGAGATCCCGCCACCGCGCGCCGGGCACCTCGCTCCACTCCGCAGGCTGCGCGGGGGCGGAGAAGTCGGCCGGCCCGCAGGCGGCGAAACCGGCCAGCGTCGCCATTGCGCGCAGATTTCGTCGGCTCACGAGGCGGGGAGGTCCCTCAGAAGCCGGAGAGGATGGCATCCGCGCGGCCCACGAGGGCGCGGTTCAGTGAGAGCCAACTCTCCACGGTGGCGGGATCGGCCCACGGCGAGGCGCCGGCCGGCGCGAGGCCCGAACCCTCGGGCCAGGGGTGACGCCCGGCGAACTCCATGACGGCTTCGAAGACGGCGAGCACAGTGGGGTCCACCTCGGCGCCGATGGAAGCGAGCCGCTCCGAGACGGCCCGCCACTCGCGCCGCGTCGCCTCGTCGACGGCCAACTGGGGCAGGCGGATCGCGCCCGCGAGCGAACCTGAGAGCGGACTCGTGCCGGCTTCGGCGGAAGCCCCGGGGACGACCCAGGTCACGATCTGGCCTTCGAGCCCGAAGCGCCGGAATTCCTGTAGACGGTAGAAGAGCGCCAGCGCGAGTTCGCGCTGCAGCTGGGCCGACTGGTCCGCGACCTGCGTGAGTCGCTCCAACTCTTCGTCGTGCCGCTCGGCCATGCCCGCGAGGATGTCCGCGGCCTCGCCATCCGCGCCCGGAGATCGCGCGTCGCCGCCCCAGAGCAGAAATCCCGCGGCGGCGCCGACGAGAAGACCCGGAAGGAGGCCCAGACCCGCGGCCCGGACCGATTTCATATCTCGCAAGCCAAATCCACTCATCAGGGTTCAACCGCCACGAGATCACCGCGTCGCCGGCGGGCGTCAGCGGCTTCGGGCACAACGTAACCGCCGTCTATGGCGGCGGCATCTGTATGGAGGCGAACTATCGGCGCTGGTGGTGCTCCTCGTAGTGCTTGCCGAGCCAGTCCTCGCCGTAGTCGTTGCCCGGGTCGCGCATGATGCTGTGCACATGATTGGCCGCGCCGCCCCCGACGCCGCGCTCGACGATGTATTCGATGAGGACGGACGGTCCGTGGACGCGGTAGTAGTAGCGCGCCGACTTCTCGTCCACGGGCCCGATCCAAGCGAAGTGCAGCGCCGCGAGACCGTCCCGCCAGATCTTCTCGAGCTGCGCGTCCGCCGCGGCGTGGTCCGCGTTGGCCGCATATTCCTCCACGAGTTCCCACAGTAGTGCGCGCTGGGGGTCCGTGAGCGCGGACGCGGAAAGCCCGGCGAACTCGCTCAGACTACCCTTGCGGCCGGGGCCGGTGAGCACGTCGCGGGGGATGTCGTCTCCTAGAACCGCCCGGGCGCGCTGCCCGTCATCCAGCGCCTGGAGCAACCTCCAGCCGCGTTCCCCCTCGTTGGCGAGCACCCGCCACCCGGCGTCCAGCCCATGCATGATCTCGTGCGGTTCCGCGCCCAGAAACAGCGGGGTGAAGCTGATCCGGCCGTCCGCCACGGTGAAGTTTGCCGCCAGGTGGTGACCCGAGATCTGCCAGCCCCAGGTCGGTTCCTCGCCCGGACGCCCGAAGAAGGAGACCCAGTAGTTGGCCGATGTCCAGCTCTCGACCAGATCGTCGGGGAGCCTGCGTTCGCCGCTGGCGACAGCCGCCACGGCCTCCTCGTGCAACACCTCATCCAAACGCACGACCCCGGCCATCTTCTGGTATCCCTGGCTGCTCGTCGACGCCCGCAGGAGATCGTGCAGGTGTCTTCGCTGCAGATCGGTGAAGTCGCCGACCCGTGCGCCATCGCGGACCACGATACTCGCGGGAAGGTTGCTCCAGCTGGTTCGGGCGGTATCGGCGTCGAAGGGGAACTCCGCCGCCGCACGCTGCTCCGGCGACAGCGAAGCGAGGAACGCGCGGGCGGCCTCGGCCATGCGCGGGGGTGACACTTCGGCCTCGCCGACTGCCGCCATCGGGGCGGCCCGCGCTTCAACGGTTTCTCCCCTACAAGCGACCGCCAGGCACGCGACCGCGATACCGGCGATTGCCGACACGGTCCGGCAGGTGCCGCCCGTCCCTCGATCCATGGAGTCCTCCTTCGACAGAATCAGTTCCTCGTGGAGCAGTCTCGCCTTCCCCCGCAGCATCACTTTAGCTTGCACTCCCGGTCCCCCGGAAGGAGGCACCCCATGGTCTCGCGCGGAACACCCCTGAGCGCACTCCCGTCCGTCATCGCGGTCTTCTGTGTCACTGCGGTCTCGCTCCCGACCCGGACGCAGGCCCAGGAAACCGCCCCCGCCATCGAATCGATCACGGGGGCCGACCTCCGCGCCGACCTCTTCTTCCTCGCGGGAGACGAGATGCGCGGCCGCCTCGCCGGTTCGCCCGAAGGACGCCTCGCGAGCGCCTTCATCAAATCACGCTTCGAGCGGCTCGGGCTCACGCCGGTGGCCCCCGGCGGCTCCTACTACCACTCCTTCAACGTCGTCCAGGCCGAGGTCGGGGAGGACAACGGCCTGGTCGTCCACTACGCCGATGGCCTCACGATCTCGAAGGAGCGCGGCCAGGAGTTCTACCCCCTGCGCGAGAGCGGGAGCGGCGCGGCCGGGGGCCAGGTCGTGTTCGCCGGTTTCGGGATCTCCGCGCCTGAACTGGGTCACGATGACTACGGCGGCGGGGTCGCGGGCAAGGTCGTGCTCATCCTCGATCACGAACCGGAAGAGACGGACCCCGAGAGCGCCTTCGACGGCCTCGTCACTTCGGAGGCCTCCGCCGCCTACCGGAAGCTCGCCGCCGCGCAGGAGGCCGGGGCGGTCGCGGCCCTCCTGGTAACGGACGTCCACAATCACCCCGAACCCGGCAACTTCAGCACCGAGGCCGCCGGCTACTGGCCCGAGACCGTCCGCCGCGGGGGACGCTACACGCTCGAGAGCCGCCTGAACCGGATCCGGATCCCCGCCGTCCGCATCTCGACGGCGCTGGCGGAAAGCCTGGTCGCGGGGACCGGTCGCGCGCTGGCGGAGCTGGCGGGCGGCGCGGAGACGGAGGGGGGCGCGGCACCCATATCCCTCCCCGGTCTCGAGGTGATGGTCTCCGCGGACGTGCGCCGGGAGGTCCACACCGCGCGCAATGTCGTCGGGCTCATCGAGGGCTCGGACCCGGAACTGAAAGACGAGTGGGTCATCATCTGCGCGCACTTCGACCACGATGGCGCCGACGGGGGTGTGATCTACAACGGGGCGGATGATGACGGCTCGGGCACCGTGGCCCTGATCGAGATCGCCGAGGCCTACGCCGAGGCCGCACGCAGGGGCGAGGGCCCCCGCCGCTCCGTCCTGCTCGCGGCGTGGGACTTCGAGGAGAAGGGACTGCTGGGCGCGTGGGCCTACGCCGAGAACCCGCTCCATCCTCTCGAACAGACCGTGGCCGTCCTCAACATGGACATGATCGGGCGCAACGAGGAGGTCGTCGTGGGAGGCGGTCGCCGCTTCCGGGGGCTCGACATCCAGTCCTCCGAATCCAACGACAACGCGATCAACATCCTCGGGACCACCCGGAGCGACGACCTGCTGTCCGAGGTCCAGCGGGCGAACGGGGAGATCGGACTCGATCTGCGCTTCCGCTACGACAACCACCCGATCCAGCTGCTGCGCCGCAGCGACCACTGGCCCTTCATGCAGGTGGGCGTGCCCGCGCTCTTCTATCACACGGGGCTACACCCGGACTACCACCGCCAGGACGATATCCCGGAGCGCATCAACTACGAGAAACTCGAGAAGGTGGTCCGCCTCGTGTACCAGACGAGCTGGAGTCTGGCCCAGCGTCCAAGCGGGCCGGCGAGGATCAGCATGCGTTAGCGACGCGGGGGCCCGGAAGGCCGGCGCCACGGCGTCAAAGCGAGACATCGAGGAGGCAACAATGTTACGGAGATACGGAATCCGGGTCGCGCTGTTCACGGCGTTCGCGATCACAGCCACCGTGAGGGTCGCCGTCGCACAGGGAACCCTTGAAGGGACGGTGCGGGACGGCGCCGGCCAGCCCGTGGCGGGGGTCGGCATCACGCTCTCGGCGCTAGACCTCACCGGCGTCACCGGGGCTGGCGGTGCGTACCGGATCGCCGGGGTTCCAGCGGGTGCCCACGAGGTGCGGTTCGCCCGCATCGGCTACGAGACCCAGACGCTCGAGGTCGTGGTGCGCGCGGAGGGGACGCTACGTGTCAACGTGACGCTGATCGAAGCGGCGATAGCGCTGGAAAGGCTCGTCGTCATCGGCTCGCGCGCCCGGCCCCGGACCGCCACGCAGTCGATGGTGCCGCTCGACGTCGTCCCGGTGTCCGAACTCACCAGCCAGGGGACGCCCGATCTCAGCTCGCAGCTGAGGAGGGTCCTGCCCTCCTACAACGTGGCTGATGAACCGATCAGCGACGCGGCCACGATCGCGCGCCCGGTGCATATCCGGAACCTGGCCCCGGACCAGACGCTGGTGATGGTGAACGGCAAGCGCCGCCACCGCTCCGCCGTCATCGTCCTCTGGAATGGCAACGGCGTCGCGGACGGCGCCCAGGGTCCCGACATCTCTACGCTTCCGAGCATCGCGATGAGCCGGGTCGAGGTCCTCCGGGACGGCGCCTCCGCGCAGTACGGTTCGGACGCCATCGCGGGCGTGATCAACGTCGTGCCGAAGAACAACCGTTCAGGCGGCAGCGTGGAGGTGCGGGGCGGTCGTTACCAGGAGGGCGACGGCGACATGTTCACGACTGCCGCGAACGTCGGCCTCCCTCTGGGCGAGACCGGATTCCTCAGCTTGAGCGGCGAATTCGGCCAGTCCGATCCCACCAGCCGCAGCATTCAGCGGAATGATGCCGCCGCCCTGGCGGCTGCGGGCTTCCCCGTGCGCGACCCGGCCCAGATCTGGGGATCCCCGGAGGTGGACGACAACGTCAAGCTGTTCGCGAATACGGGCTACACCTTCGGCGGCGGCGTGGAACTGTACGGATTCGGCAGCTACCACACGAAAAGGGTCGAGGGTGGCTTCTACTTCCGGAACCCCAACACCCGCGATGCCGTGTTCAGTATCGACGGCGGAGAGACTCTCCTCATCGGCGATGTCCTCGACGCGCAGGATGGCGTCGTCGACGGCTCGGCGAACTGCCCCGTCGTGCGCATCGTGAACAACGTGCCCGACCCCGTGGCGATGGAGCGCGTCCGCAGCGACCCCAACTGCTTCTCCTTCCAGGAGCGGTTCCCGGGCGGCTTCACGCCGCAGTTCGGCGGGGACGCGTTCGACGCTTCCGCGGTCGGCGGGATCAAGGGCACGACCGCGGGCGTGGAGTGGGACCTGAGCGCCGGCTGGGGCACGCACAAGATCGACTTCTTCATGATGAACACGGTCAACGCGTCGCTTGGGCCCGAGACGCCGACCGACTTCAGGCCCGGCATCAACCAGCAGCGGGAGTTCAACCTCAACCTCGATCTGCACTACGCGCTCGGCGAGCGGACCCACGTCGCCGGTGGCTTCGAACACCGCGTGGAGAGCTTCGAGATCGTGCCGGGGGACACGGCGTCATGGGAACTGGGACCCTATCTGGAGCAGGGGTTCAGCGCCGCGTCCAACGGGTTCCCGGGGTTCGGCCCGCTCTCCGAGGGACGCTGGGACCGGCGCAACGTGGCGGTCTACGGGGATGCGCACCACGACGGAGCGGACGACCGGTGGCAGGCCGGCCTGGCGCTCCGCCTCGAAGATTTCGAGGACTTCGGGACGACGTTCAACGGCAAGCTGTCGGGACGTCTGCGGGTCGCGGAAGGGTTCGCGCTCCGCTCCAGCGCGAGCACGGGGTTCCGGGCCCCGACTCCAGGGCAACAGAACCTCCAGCACATCGGGACGATCTACGACATCACACTCATGGATCTGGTGAACAGCGGCACGATCCCGCCGACATCGGCCGTCGCGCAGCGCCGGGGCGGCATGCAGCTGCAACCCGAGACCTCGGTGAACCTGGCGCTGGGCGCCGCGCTGACCCAGGGGCCGCTGATCGTGACGGCAGATTACTTCCGGGTCTCGGTCTCCGACCGGATCAACCTGAGCCCCGACTACACACTCGAGCCGCATGAGATCGAAGAACTCATCGCCGAGGGCGTAGAGGGCGCGCGCAACCTGGCCAGGTTCCGCTACTACAACAATGACTTCTCCACCCGCAGCCAGGGCGTAGACGTGGTCGCCAGCTACTCGCCGCCGACCCTCAACGGGAATACGACCTTCAGCCTGCTGTTCAACTACACCGGCACGGAAGTCACGGAATACGCCGGAGAGGATCCGAACCGGCTGTCCGCCGGGGAGCTTCCGCTGCGCGTTCGGCAGCTGCGGGAGGCTCTTCCCACGACGCGGGGCAGCCTCTCCGCGACCCACCGGGCGGGACGCCTGCGTTTCTTCGGCAAGGTGGGCTACTTCTCGGGCTGGTACGACTGGCTCGACGACCACACCTACGGGGGCAAGGCCCTCGTGGACGCCGAAGTGGCGTACACGCTCGCCAATTCCGTGACCCTCACGGTGGGCGCCGAGAACCTCTTCAACACGTTCACGGACATGAATCCGGGCGCCGCGGCGAACGTCGGGAATCTGTACAGCCAGCAGTCGCCGTTCGGGTTCAACGGCGGTCTGTACTACGTCCGCGCCAGCTACGCCTTCGACTGGTGATCCCGCGCGCTACGGCCTCGAATCCCACTCCGACGTTGCGCGGGGTTCGGGGCCGTCTCCCTTCACGTAGCGGTCGAACCAGTCGATCCAGCGCGCCCACATGTCGAGGTTGTTCTCGATCGCGCGCGGCGTGTGCGACTCGAACGGATACTCGAACAGGGCCGCCGTCTTCCCGAGCCCGGTAAGGGCCTGGATCATTCGCCTCGACTGTATGGGATACGTGCCCGAGTTGTTGTCGTCCGCCCCGTGGTACAGGAGAAGCGGTGTGTTGATCTGGTCCGCCTTGAAGAAGGGGGACATCTCCATGTACACGTGCGGCGCCGCCCAGATGTCGCGCGGCTCGGCCTGGAACCCCATCGGCGTGAGCGACCGGTTGTAGGCGCCGTCCCCCGCGATCCCCGCCTTGAAGAAGGGCGTGTGCGCGAGGAAGTTCGCCGTCGCGAAGGCGCCGTAGCTGTGGCCCCCGTGCCCGATCCGGTCCATGTCGATCACGTCGAGGCCGTCGACGGCGCGGATCGCCGCGTACATCCCGTCGACCATGTTCGAGATGTAGTAGTCGTTGTAGTTCTCCCCGACGATCGGGATGTCGGGATAGACCAGCGCGTACCCCTGGGTCAGCCAGATGTCGGACCAGCGCAGCCAGGTCAGGTGCGTGTACGCGTTGTGGTTGCGCGCGCGGATCGTCGCGTTCTCGAAGTCGTCCTCGCTCCGGTACTCGCGCGGATAGGTCCAGAAGATGGCGGGCACCCGCGTGCCCTCGACGTAGTCGGCCGGCAGCGACACCCGCCCCTGGATCTCCAGGCCGTCGCGACGCGTGAACTCGAAGTCGATGCGGCGCGCGGCGGTCAACCGAGGGAACGGATCCATGTTGCGGGTCAGATTCTCCATCCCGCCGTCCCGCGTCCACATGTAGCTGTCCGGGAACGTGTTCTTCCCCTCCCGGCCCACGATCATGCGTTCCAGATCGGCGTCGAGCGGCACCAGCGGCTGGTCGAAGCTGTCGCGCGAACCCTCGAACAACCGCTCCGTGGCCCCATCCGCGATCGACAGGAGGTCGACGAAAGGCTGCGGCCGTAAGTCCTCCTTCAAACCGTCGCCGCGCAGGTAGGCGCTCTCCCCGCCGGAGGACAGCCACGCGTACTCGATCCCGTTCCCGGTCCGGGCCGTGAGGAGGTCGCCCGGCAGTTCGACCGCGTCGTCGGGATCGTGGAACGGGACGAGGACGCTTCCCTCCGCGTCGCCGTCTCCCAGCGCGTAGTGCACCAGCGCGGCCTCGCCGTCCCGGCGCACCGAGGCGAAGGCGTGGCCCCCGTCCGCGGAATAGGTGACGCCCGAGATCCGGTCGTCGCTCGTCGCCACCACCTCCGAATCTCCGTCACCGAACGGGGCGCGCAACAGCATGATGCGGTCGGGGCGATCGTCCTCCCCCTCGTCGCCGTCCTCGCCGTCCTCGGCTTCCGCGCGGTGCAGGTAGGAGATCCCGCTCCCGTCCGGACGCCACGCCCGGTCTCGCGGTCCGTTGTCCGGGCCGCCGCCGGAGCCTTCCCGCAGTTCGCGCTCCTCGAGCGTGGCAAGTACGTCACCGCTGCCCACCTCCATCACCTCGGTCACGCGCGGGAATCCGGTGTAGCTCGCGATGTAGGAGAAGGGGCGCGCGAGGCGCGTCGCCATCACGTGACGTCCGTCGGGACTCAGCGACAGCGACTCGTACATGCCCGGCTCGCCGATCGTCCGCGCGGGCCGGCCGGGCGCCAGCTCGACGATCCGGCTCCGCGTGTAGTACTCGAACAGATCGCCGCCGTGCTCGTCCTCGAGCAGAAAGGGCATCGTGCGCGTCGGCGTGGCGGCCGCACGCGTGTGACGGATGGTTGGGCCCGAGGGCAGCGCAGGAGGCGGAGGCGGGGCTCCGCGGTCCGCCGGCGCCGCGAGCGTGAGGATCGAGCCCGAGGGTGTCCACTGCAGCATGCGCGAAGGCGCCGATCCCTGTCCCCGCGACGAGGTCCCGATCGTCGCGATCACCCGCGCGTCGCCGGCCGGCGTCACGCTGCCGTCGCTCGTGTCGGCGATCCAGACTTCGGTGCGTTCCTCGAGGTGCGCGAGGAAGGCGAGCCGGGAGCCGTCCGGCGACCACGTGAGGTCGCTCACATGGATGCCTTCGGGCAGTTGCACGTCGGCGAAGGCGCGCGCGCTCAGCGAGTAGAAGCGAAAGCCGTACAGGCCGTAGATGTCGAGGTGCCATGGGCGGTCGGTGCGCGCCCGGATCTCCAGCATCCCGAGGCGCAGCGTCTCCTCCCCCACCTCCGCGAGCGTCGAGAGTTCCGTCGAGAGCGGGACGACGAAGTGGTCGCCGTCCGGACTGATGTGGTCCAGCGTGGCGTAATTGGGGTCGGTCGCGAACAGATCCTGCACGGTCTGGTCCGGGAGGATGTACCCGGACGGAATGTCCAGCTCCTGCACCTCGTCGGGCGCATTCTGGGCGGCGAGCGGGGGCGCCGATGACACTGCGATCGTCAGGGAGAGCGCCGGCAGGACGTAACGAAGACGACGGAAGACCCTCATGGTCTGGCTCCTGGGCGGGGTGGGAGGCCTGTAAGCCCAAGCTGGACCGCCCGAACGACCCTCCGCAAGCGGCTGCGGCCCGATGTCGATGGCGTCGTGGGCAAGCCGCAGGTGTCAGCGGTCTTCGGCTTCCTGTTGCGCACGCTGGAGGATCGCCCGGTCGAGCACCGACTGGACCGATGGGCCCACGCCTCGCAGGCGGATCGCGCTCATGAATCGCAGGGCCCCTATTCGTACGAAGAGTTTGCCCAGGAACTCATCGGCAAAGCTGCTCGAAACCACGGATATGCCGTCGAAATCAACGTTGGCCGGGTATCCCGGGTACATCGACATGAGGTTCTCGAGCTTGGCCCGGGCCAGTCTCCCGGCGGACCTCGACCCGACCGAACCGGCTTCGTGCCTCACGACGAAGTTGAGCACGTCATCTGTCTTGTCTTCGTAGCGATTCTCCACATAATCGCCTGTGTCCAGCCGATCACCTGCCCCAAGAGCGCGCCATAGCGCTTCCGGATCCGAGTAGTCCAGCCGGACAACCACGAGCGTGCCGACGACGGGGATCGTCTCCTCACGGGTGCCGAAATCGGAACCGATACTCGCGTAACCGGAGTGGATCGCGAAGCGCCCGGTACCCACCCGTGACACCTGATGAGTGCCGAACAGGCCGTTCCCCTGCCCGAGATCCTTGTCTCTTGTGATACCGCGCTCGATGGAGAGGTTGAGAGCCTCCGCGTCGGACATCCCGGCCCTCGTCGTCCTCATGGTTTCGGGGATTCCTTGCCCCGCATCGGCGACAACGAACTCCACCTGCTGCTTCTTGGGGTACTGGCTCAGTTGCACAACTCCGCCCTGCGCCGAGTCGGCATGCTGAAGCACGTTGTCGGTGATCTCGTTCACCGTCCACTCGAACGCAGCCAGATTCGGACGCGTCAGGTCCGCGGGAGAGGAGAGCACCGCATCAACGATTCGGTTCACGATGTCGTCCTGCTCGGCAGGCGAGGTAAACCGCCGCGCCGGCATGACGTGGGTCGGTTCCCACGTCGATCTCTCAAACTTCTGCGGAGCCGCCATGTGCGCCCAGTTGGCGTTGAAGAACAGCCGTCGCAAGCGACGATCCGTCGGGCGAATCAGAGAGAAATTCACGTCCTGTTCGTCCCGCAGGCGGGCACACGCCGCCAGCACCGCGAGCATCGGACCGGGGAAAGCGCTGGTCGTCCCGGAAAAATCCAGCGTGATGTCCGTGAACCCCTTGTCGCTCGTAACCTGGTGTACCGCCGCGAGAACACGCCGGAACGAACCCAGGTTCAGGTCGCCCGCGATCTGAACCCGACCGCCGTCACGATCCACCTGTAGACTGCTCGGGTTCATGGCACCAATGTGGGAGGATGACCGGTCAACCCTGTGGCGGATTGGAACCGGCTGCGAATTTTGGGATTACCCGGGCCCGGGTCAACCTGCTGAGTCGAACTATGACAGGACGGACATGAAGAACCTGGTGAAGCTCTGCGCATCTCTCGGCGTCTGGTTGTGCCTCGGGTGCCAGCCGGAGGCTGCGCCGCTCACTGAAACGCATGCCTCGGCAATCCGCGACAGCGTGGCGACCGCGATGGACACCTTCCGGGAGATCGGCTCGGGCCCGGACCCCTCGGCGGTCGCCGGCCTCTATTCCGAATCGCCGACCTTCCGCTTCTACGAGAACGGGGAACTGCGCTACCGCTCGGCGGCCGACGTACGCGCCGCACTCGAGGGTCTTCCCCCGGGCATGCGGATCTCGACCGAATACTCGGACACGGACATCGAGGCGCTGGCGCCGGGTCTCGCGCTCGTCCGGTCCCTGTACGAGAGCACGATCGAGGGCGAGGGCGGGTTCGAGTTCGGCTATGGCGGTGCCGTGACGATACTGTGGGCCCACGAGCCCGGGGGCTGGCGCATCCTGACCGGCCACTCCTCGGCCCCCGTGCCGCGCGGAGGGTAGCGGCCCGTGGCAAGCCGGGAGTGATTGCGGCGGAAGCGGGGGATGGTCCCCGGGAAGCCGTCGAGTCGCTCTTCCAGCGGGGCATGGCCGCGCGGCGGGAACGCCGCCCGGGCGAGGCCATACGCCACATGGAGGCGGCGGTCGCACTGGCCCGGCGGCACGACGATCCCGTGGCGCTCGCCCGCGCCCTGCACGGCCGGGCGAACGTCGAACGCGACCGGGGGCGGCGCGAGGTCGCCCTCCGGCTCTATCGGGAAGCCGTCCCCCTCTGCCGGCGGGGGGACGATCCGCTCGTGCTCGCCCACACCGTGCGCCATCTGGGCGACGTGTTGCGGGAGATGGGCGATCTCGAGGGGGCGGAGCCGTGTTACACCGAGGCGCTGGCCCTTTACCGGGTGCACTCGTCGCCCCCGTTACTCGATGTCGCCAATGCGGTCCGACGTATGGCCATCCTCAGGGAGACGCGCGACGAGCGCGAGGAAGCCCGGGCGCTGTGGCGGGAGGCCCGCGACCTGTACCGTGAGGCCGGTATCGAAGCCGGCGTGTCGGAAAGCTCGGCCCACCTCGAGCATCTCGGCTGAGCCGCGCCGGCGTCCGCCGCCATCCGTCCGCTCCCCCGCCGTCTTGCCAGATCGGCACGTTTGGACCACCGTGATTCGGAACCATCGCAACAACAGGTCGCAGGGCGGTCGCAACGCCGCCATCCGGGAATGTCGAAGGAGGACACGCAAATGCTGCGGAATCACGGGCTGAACCGTCGGGCGTTTCTCAGGAGCACCGGAGCCACCGCCGTCCTGGGCGCCGTCGGCGCGCGCTCGGCGCTGGCGAGCGAGGTGGCCGCGACGAAGGCGGCCGCAACCGGGCTCGGCCCCGCTCGCGCAGACTTCGACTTCGATGAGATCTACGACCGCCGCGGGAGCGACTGCGTCAAGTGGGACCGGGCGATCGAGCAGTACGGCCCGGAGATCGAGGTCGGCATGGGCATCGCCGACATGGACTTCCGCGCCGCGCCGTGCATCACGCAGGCGATCGCCGAGCGCTGCAGTCACGAGAACTGGGGCTACCAGCACCGCGACAGCTCGTTCACGGACGCGGTCGTGGACTGGAACCAGCGCCGCTACGACCTCGACATCGACCCCTCGACGATCGTCTGGACGTCGGGCGTCCACCCCGGGATCATCGCCGGACTTCACACCTTCACCCCTCCCGGCAGCCGGGTCCTCCTGACGACCCCCACCTACAACGGCTTCTACTCGGACCTGCGCTTCACGCGGACGATCGCCGAAGACAGCGAGATGAAGGTGGTCGACGGCCGCTACGAGATCGATTGGGAGGACTTCGAGCGCCGCGTACAGCGGGTCCACGCATTCATCCTCTGCAATCCCCAGAACCCGACGGGGAACTGCTGGTCGGCGGAAGACATGACGCGGATGGGCGAGATCTGTCTCGAGCACCGCGTGCCGGTGCTCTCTGACGAAATCCACTGTGATTTCGTGATGAAGGGACAGAAATACACGCCGTTCGCCAGCCTCGACCGGAAGATCGCCGACAACAGCGTCACCTTCAAATCCAACAGCAAGACCTTCAGCCTCGCCGCCAACAAGGTCGCCTGGTACTTCTCGACCAACCCCGCCTTCATGGAGCGACTCCGCCCGTACACGCGAGCGGACCTGAGCACGATCGGGATGGTCGCCGCCCGCGCCGCCAACAACGAGGGCGAGGAATGGCTCGACCAGCTCCTCGTCTACCTCGACGGCAACCACGACTTCACAGAGTCCTACATCGGCGAGAAGATCCCCGGCGTAGAGTACACGAAGGCGCAGGGCACCTTCCTCGCGTGGCTCGACATGAGCAGGCTGATGGACCGCATCGACGCGCAGGGCAAGGCGGACTACGAGAATCGCACCGCCGCGCAGCCGGTCGAGCCCGCGACGATTCTGCAGCGCTGGCTGGCCGAGAACGCACGCATCTATCTCAACAACGGGCCCAGCTATGGCACGGGCGGCGCGGGACACATGCGGATGAACATCGCGACCTCGCGGCAGCTCGTGCAGCGCGCTCTCGACAACCTGTCCGGCGCGATCGCGGCTCTCTAGAGCCTGACATGCCGCGCGCCGTCGCCTCGTTCGACGTCACGGGCTGGGACCAGGGCGAACCGGAGTCGGAAGCCGGAGGCCCCACCCTCTCGCAAGCCGTGGTCCGCAAGCAATTTGACGGGGATCTTGCCGCCGAGAGCGAGGCCCGGCTGATGATGTGCCAGGCCGACACGAGCGACATTTCGGCGGGGGCGGGCTACATCGCCAGCGAAGTCGTACGGGGGTCGCTCGGGGGGAAGCAAGGCACGTTCGTGATGCAGCACTGGGGCCTCAGCGCGGACGGCCGCGAGCGGACGGGCGGGCACGTCGTTCCCGGCTCCGGCACCGGGGATCTGAAGGGGCTGACGGGCTCCGTGGAGATCTCGGTCGACGGCGACGGTACGCACACCCTGACGATCGACTACGAACTCCCGGACGGTTGACGACGGCTCCGGGTTTAGGCACCGTAACTTCAATGCCGGTCGAGGTGGTCCGGCGTTTCTTCCTGAGAGGGATAGTACGATGAAAAGATGGTCCATGGTCCTGATGGCGTTCCTCCTCGTCGCGACGCTTTCGATCGTTCCCGGGAGTGCCGAAGCGCAGTTCGACGAGGTCGGGTCGATCGACTTCCCAACCTCCGCCACCGGCGAAGCGCAGCAGCATTTCCTCCGCGGCGTGGCGATCCTGCACAGCTTCGGATGGAAGCAGGCCCGCGAGCAGTTCCACGCGGCGCAGGAACTGGATCCCGACTTCGCGATGGCCTACTGGGGCGAGTCGCTGGCGTACAATCATCCGCTCGTCTCACAGATGGACGCGACGGATCCGCGCAAGGCGCTGCAGAGGTTGGGGGCGACCCCGGCGGAGCGCATGGCGAAGGCGCCGACGGATCGTGAGAAGGGGTTCCTGAAGGCGGTCGAGATCCTGTGGGGCGAGGCGGACCACACGGAGCGGCGCGTCGGGTACATGGAGGCGATGCGTGAGCTGTACGAGGCCAATCCCGAGGATTCCGAGGTCTCGGCCTTCTACGCGCTGTCGCTGCTCGGGGCAACCGCGGCGACGCGGGATCTGAGCCAGCGCTGGAACGTCATGGCGGGTACGATCGCGCTCAAGCTGTTCAACAGGAACCCGATGCACCCGGGCGCGGCCCACTACACGATCCACTCGTTCGACAACCCGATCCTGGCGCCGCTGGCGCTCGACGCGGCCTACGCCTTTGCCGACATCGCGCCGGCCGTGTCGCACGCCCGCCACATGCCGACCCACATCTTCATCCAGCACGGGATGTGGGACCGCGTGTCCGGCAACAACCAGTCGGCCTACGGCGTCGCGCAGGAGCTGTGGCAGCCGGGCGACCCGGTGGGTGATGCCGTGCACGCGCTCGACTGGGGGCAGTACGGTGACCTGCAGCGGGGCGACTACGCCAAGGCGCAGCTCTGGATGGACCGTCTCGGCGACATGGTCGACAACGAGGGGTTCGGGACGGCGAGCGGCGCCCGCGGCGCCGCCGGGATCGCGCGAGCGCAGGGCGCGGTCTCGCTCCTCAAGGCGCGCTACATCGTCGACACCGAGGAGTGGGAGGTGCAGCCGATTACGGAGGACTCGCCGGCGCACGAACTCCTTGCCACGGGGCTCAGCGCTCATCGAACGGGCGACCAGCTCATCGTCGCCGAGGTGGAGGCCGCGCTCGGGGAGCTGTCCGACGGCAGCGGCTACACGCATGTGATGCACAAGCAGATCGGCGCGCTCCGGCACGCCGCGATGGGCCACCCGGACGTGGCGATCGGCCTCATGGATGAAGCCGAGGCCGAGATCATGACCATGGCGCCGCCGCGCGGTTCGGCGAGCCCGGTCAAGCCGCTGCACGAACTGTACGGCGAGCTGCTCCTCGACCTCGACATGCCCGACAAGGCAGTCGAGAAGTTCGAGACCTCGCTGCTGCGCATGCCGAACCGTCCGCGTTCCCTGCTCGGCCTCGCCCGCGCGCACGCCGCGAACGGCGATGCGGCGATGGCCTCCGAAGCCTATGCGAAGGTCGCCGATCTGTGGCAGGGTCGCGCACACGCCGGCCTGCAGGAGGCGGAGAACTTCCTGAACGAGGCCATGAACGACGGCAACCGCTGATCGGCTGGCGTCGTTGCGCTCAGAACAGCGCTAGGAGATCCAGCACCGGGACGCCCATCAGCGCCGACCGGCCCGTTCTGACCTGCACGAGGATGTCGATGATCTGGAGAGGCCTGAGTTCCTTGGCTGCCTCGAGCAATTCCTCGGGGACCGCGACATAGATGAGACCGTCACCGGGGTCCGGCGCCCGCGCGAGGAGGAACGGCTCGCCCTCATAGAAGTCGATACGCTCGGGCTCGGCCTCCTCCAGGGCCAGGAACTGAACGGTCCAGCGCAGCCGGACACGGGCGTAGTCGTCCGGACTCGCGCGCAGGGCGGCGGCGGACACTCCGGCGACCACTGAATCGCGATCCGCGATCACCAGCCGTTCGGAACGAGCCCAACCCTCGACGCGCACCCGCGTCCAGCCGCTGCGGCGCTCCAGCACCGTGACGGGCGTGCCCGTCTCGACGGTCACGGCGGCCCGACCCTCCGGTGCGGCGTGCAGGACGAGCGCGGCCTCTCCGGCCGTGAGTTCGCGCCCAGGGGCGACCAGGGACGGCCGTCGCTCTCCCTGGTTTTCCGCGGGACCCAGCGATGTGGAGACGGCGGTCAGCGCCGCCTCGCGCACCCACCCCGAGCGACGAACGCGGCTCCAACCGTCCCGGTCTTCCACCCGGTCCACCAGGAAGCCTTCGAGGAGCAGCCCCGTTGCGGGCCCCTCAGGCTCGACCCTGAGCCGTTCACCCCCCTGCGTGGTGATGATTCCGTTGTGGCCCTCACGCGTCGTCTCGGCGATGGTACCGGACGGGACCCAACCCTCGATCCGGACTTCCACCCAGGACCCGTCGGTGCGTTGGACGATGACTCTCGTGCCGTGCGCCAGCTCCGCGAGGCGTCGGCCGTCTGCCGTCTTCCGGAAGGTCTCCCCATCGAGGACGATTTCGCGTACCTGTGCCGACGTCAGCGAGGGCGAGCAGAGGACGAACACTGCGACCGGGAAGAGAATCCCGCGTCGCAAGCGGTTGCCGCGAGACGTTTTTCTGGAAAGGACCCCGTCCACCACCTACATTCCCCGCGCCGCGACCCCGTCTCGAGATGGGGTCTGTTCGATCCAGGAGCATGATCATCGAAGATATAGAAGCCGCGTCAAACCAGTGTCAAACAGACTGAGTCCGCGCCGGCGCGGCCCACTGGCCACCGGCCTGTTCCTGATCGGGCTGGCCGCGCTCGGTTCCTATCCCGCCACGCTCGAAGCGCAGGCCGAACGGATCGACTCGCCGTTTCGCTGGCGCGAGACGGGTCTTCGCGTCGGACTCTTCGCGGGTCACCACGCGGCGAACCGGGGCCGGCTCGAATTCGGACAGGGCCCGACTCAGGTGGTCGGCGCCAAGATGCGCGTCCGGGCGTCGAGCCCGCTCTCGCTCGAACTCGGCGCCACGTACGGAGCCGCGAATCGCTGGACGCTGGACGTGATGGCCGACGGCGGGCCCGCGATCGTCGACACCGTCGCCGCAGGCTGGCTACGGGCCGACGTCGGCGCGCAGATCGGCCTCACCGGAGCGCGGACCTGGAACGGATTCCACCCCTACGGGATGATCGGCGGGGGGTTCGTGTTCGGCATCAACGAGGGGGCCTCGGAGGCTCTGGCCGATCAGGCCCTGGAGCCGTTCCGCTATGACATCTCCACGGCCCCGCACATCTACGTGGGGCTCGGGTTCGAGATCTTTCCATCGGAGAAGATCGGCATCGGCTTCGAGATCCGGGACTACCTGCTTCGCCTGACGTCCCCGGATGGATATCTGTTCCCCGCCACTCTCGATGTGTTCGAGGCGTCGGGCGGGCCGGCGCCCGAGGGATCGGTGTGGGGGCACAACCCGGAGTTCGGCATCTCGATCTGGTACTACTTCTAGGGTTCGCGGACAGCGCGGGCCGACGCGGAGCGGGCGAGAATGAGCGACGCGGACTGGATCTCCTTCGAACAGGCGCTCGATCTCGTGCTGGGGGCCGTTTCGCCGCTCGGGACCGAGCGGGTTCCGCTGCCCGACGCCCTCGGCCGGGCTCTCGACCGGCGGGTCGAAGCGCTTGCACCGCATCCGCCGTGGGACAACAGCGCCATGGACGGGTTCGCGGTGCGGGCGGACGACGTACGAGGGGCCCGGGCGGATCGGCCGGTCATCCTGCCCATCTCCGACGACATCCCTGCGGGCGCCTTCCCCCGCGGCCCGCTCGATCCCGGCTCGGCCGCGCGGGTGATGACGGGCGCGCCGGTCCCCGAGGGCGCGACGGGCGTGGTGCGGGTCGAACATACGGACGGCGGCCCGGACGAGGATGTGCGGATCTTCGACGACGCCGACGCGGAGCGCCACATCCGCCTTCTCGGCGAGGATGTGAAGACGGGCGATACGCTCCTCGAACCCGGCGAGGAACTGGGAGCGGCGGCGGTCGCGCTGCTCGCGACGGCAGGCCGGGGCGAGGTCGAGGTAGGGCGGCGACCTCGCGTCGGTGTGCTCTCCAACGGAGACGAGCTGGTCGACCTGGACGAGTTCGAGGAGGTGCTTGCCGGCCGCAGGATCATGAATTCGAACGGGCACGCGCTGGCCGCGCAGCTCGCGGCCTCCGGTGCCGATCCCGTGCGGCTCGGCATCGCCCGTGACGACCCCGTCGACCTCCGACGACGCCTTGAACGCGCGGACGACTGCGATGCGATCGTGTCCGCCGCGGGGGTGAGCGTGGGCGAGCACGACTACGTAAAGCGTGTTCTCGACGAACTCGGGTTCGAGCGCTCGTTCTGGCGCGTGCGGATGCGGCCGGGGAGCGCCACGGTCTTCGGCACGCTCGGCGGCCGGCCCTTCTGGGGCGTCCCGGGCAATCCGGCCTCGGCGCTCGTCACCTTCGAGACGCTGGTGCGCCCCGCCATCCGGAAGATGGCCGGGTTCGCGCGACCGTGCCGTCGCTCGGTCACCTGTGTCGCGGGACAGGATTTCCGCGGTCCGCGGGCTGTCGTTTCCTTCCTCCGAGTGCTCGTCGCGTCGACGGAGTCCGGTGATCTCGTCGCGCGGCTGACCGGCCCGCAGGGTTCGGGAAATCTCGGCTCCATGCTGGCGGACGGGCTGCTCGCGCTGCCGGCCGGCACGGATACGGTCAGGGAAGGCGCACGGGTGCGGGTGATTCCGCTCAGGGAGTGGGCGAGCCCAACCGCCTGAAGATCAGACGCGAACTACCGCCGCCGCCATCGTGTAGCCACCACCGATCGCGGTCAGCACGATCGTGGCCGGATCGGGTACGGGCCCATGCTTCCCGCGTACGACTTCGTCCAGGGCGACACCCACGGTCGAAGCCGACATGTTCCCGTAGCGGGCGATGTTGTGCACGACCTGCCCTTTCGGCAGCTCCAGCTGCTTCTCCAGGCCGCGCGTGATCCGCATGTTCGCCTGATGCGGAATGACGAAATCCACGTCGGCCCAGCTCAGTCCCGCGTTTTCGAGCGCCTGCTCGGCGACCTCGGCCATCTTGATGATCGCGTTTCGCAGGATCCGCGGGCCGCCCTCCATGTGAAGGATCGGGATCCGGTCATCGTCCCGTCGCCAGCTCTGACCCACGAGGTACAGCGGGTCGCGGGCGAACAGGCCCGATGCCGCCGGCGGCCCGAGCACACCTCGATCACCCTCGCAGCGCTCCAGCACGGCGGCCCCTGCGCCATCGGCGAACACGGCCGCGGTACGCACGTCGGTGTAGTTCACCAGGCGGGTGAGGGCGTCGCCCGAAATCACGAGCACCCGGTCCGCCATTCCGCTGACGATGGCCGACCACCCCGCACCGATCCCGTACACGAATCCGGCGCAGGCCGCGTTGATCCCGTACCCCCCCAACCGCGGATTTCCGATTTTCCTGGCCACGGTGCACGCGACGTTGGGGACGTCGTCGGAGGGAGACACGGTGGCCACATAGACCTGGTCGATCTCGTCGGCCCCGAGACCCGCCGCCTCCAGCGCGGCCAGACCGGCCTGGGAGCACATATCTTCCGTGGTCATGTCGCTGTCGGTGGGGATTCGCCTGCGCGACTCGATGCCGGTGACCTGGCGTGCCCACTGGTCGAAGACCTCCGGCCCGGAGAGTCCTTCCGCGCCCTCGACGTGCCTGAGTGCGGATCGAGCCTGCTCGACATCGAACGACTCGCGGAGGGTACCCATCTCGTAGAGTTGGAAGTTGTCGACGGTTTCAGGTGGAAGGTAGCTCCCCGTACCCGTCACGGCCGCACTCATTCTGGCTCTCAAGGCCCCTCCATCAGACGCAAGATGTGACGATCCCCATTGAATTTGGAGAGTCCGAGAGTATACGCGGGGGGTGGGGAGCGCTGCTAGCCTGCCGCCGCGACGAGAGAGCGGTTGGCAGATCGCGCGAGCAGGGAGCGCTCCGCAGCCGAGCGCGCGGCTTCGGCCAACGCTCGAGTCGGGCACGCCCTGGTCGGCATTACGCGGGCGCATTCGCGTATGGTCGCCCGGGACCAGCACGACTCGGGCTGTCCCGCGCCGCACTCGCGTACGAGCAACTTCACGCTGGCGGGTAGTCGAAGTACGGCGTCGCTGTCAAACTCTTGCGAGACGGCGTACCGGACCAGATCCTCGGCCAGTTCCAACTCGACCCCGGCATCGAGGAGTTCCTCGAGCGAGACCACCAGAATCGCGAAGTCGGCCGGCCGGTCGCGGCCGAGGGTGGCCAGGAGTCCGCGCGCCACACCGCGGCGCAGCGCATCAGCCGCCTTCTCGAGCGCGATCGGCTCCGCTTCGGGACCCACAACGGCCGCCGCAGCCCGCAACTCTTCGGCGAAGGTGTTGACCGCCGTGAGGACGACCTCGGGGTCCATCCCCTTGGCGACCCCCTCCATGGCCTTGTCGATCAACAGGCCGCGGGGAAGACCATCGCGTACGCCGGCCTCGATGACCGAGAGAGTACGGGCCGCATAGACCGCGCCCAGATGACGGCTGAAGCGGGCCCGGGTATCCTGGCCCGCGAGCGGATCACCTGCCAGCACCGTCGCGCCGAGGAGCACGGCGCCCAGGAGACGACCCGAAATCGAGCGCCGGGGCATTGGGAGCACCCGGTGCTAGGGAGCCAGCGAGCGGGCACCCGCACCGCCGGTAATGGCGATCACCGCGTTCTGGTTGCCGTATCCGTCTTCCACATAGCGTTCCGCGTCCGGATCCGTGATCCAGGTCTCGCCGTCCACGAGGAACATGTACTTGTGGACCCCAGGCGGGAGGCGCACCCGACCGGACCACACGCCGGTCCCGTACGGATCGGCCAGCGCAATCTCGGGCTGCCACTCGTTGAAGTCGCCGGCGACGTGGACCGATGTCGCGCCCGGCGCCTCGAGGCGGAACTGCACGTAGTGCATCTCCTCTCCCAGGAATGTCGTGGCCGCTCCCGCAGGTTCGGACAGCACGTCTTCACGAGGCAACAGCAGGAGAGTCGCCAGCACGGCCGCGGCCGCGAGTCCGAGCCAGGGTCGCACGCGTACGGACCGCGGGTGCACCCACCAGTCGACGAGACCCAACCACGGGCGACGCCCTTCCGTCCGGATCGCGTCGAGGACTCTCGACTCGAGCCCGACCGGGGCACCCTGCACTCCCGACTCGCGGACATCCGAGAGGAACAGATCCCACCGTTCGGCGTCCCCCGCCAGGTCCGGCGGAAGTTCCGAGCGCTCGATTTCTCCGTCCAGATACAGCTTCAGATCGTCGTTCATCGATAATTCTCTAACAGCACCTGTAACTGATCTCGCGCCCGATGGACGCGCATCTTCAATGCGGACACGGAAGCTCCAAGCTGCTCCGCCATCTCTTCGTACGACCACCCTTCCACATGCTTGAGCACGAAGGCTTCGCGCTGCTCATCGCTCAACGACTGCAGGGCCCGGTAGATCTGTTCGCCTATCTCCGCCCGCTCCGCCCGCGCCTCCGGGAGGCCCCGCGTCGCGGTCAAGGGTCCGACCGACTCCAGCGAAACTTCCCGCTTCGCTCGACCCTTCAACTGATCCTTGCACAGGTTGACGGCGATGCGAAACAACCAGCCTCCTACCCGCTCCGGATCACGGCATCGGTCGAGTCTGCGGAAGCCCCGGATGAACGTGTTCTGCACAACATCGGCCGCGTCGTCGGCACGACCCGTCATCCGCTCCGCGTATCGGTACAGCACGTCCTTGTATCGGCGGACGAGAACCCCGTAGGCATCCCGGTCGCCAGCCAATACCGCCGACACCGCCTCCGCGTCGCTCGGTTCTTCGCGTGGAACCCGACCCTCCGGCCCGATCCGAAAGATCTTCTCTTCGTGGATAAGACGACCTCCACGGGGTTGGGGTCACTCGATCCGATTCTCGGGTCCCCTACAGCACTCCTTCGGGACCCGGAACCCAACCGTTGGAACTTAGCGGAACCGTGGTTCCGCAACTACCTTGCGCGCGTGAACGCCGGGAACCACGTCACCGACGAAGGTCACGACTCCGCGAGGCGGGCGGCGCCGGACCTGGTCGATCTCCCCACGCCCGCGCTCGTCCTCGATCTCGATGTCCTCGAGAACAACCTCCGGATCATGCAGGCGCGGGCGGATGCGCTGGGAGTGCGGCTCCGCCCTCATGTGAAGACCCACAAGTGCGTGGAGATCGCTGAACTGCAGCGGGCCGGCGGGGCGACGGGGTTCACCGTGTCGACGCTGGCGGAGGCCAGGGTCTTCGCCGAAGCCGGATTCGACGACATTGTCTGGGCCTTCCCTCTCAACCCATCCCGGATCGCGGAGGCGGCCGAACTCTCGCGACATACCGCACTGGGCGTGACGGTGGACTCCGAGACGGCGGTGGACGCGCTCGAGGCGGCGGGCGCACGCTTCTCCGTATGGCTCGAGATCGACTGTGGATATGGTCGGTCGGGGATCCCGCACGACAGCGAACGCGCCGTGAAGCTCGCAGCACGGATCTCGGCTGCGGGGACGCTCACTCTGCGAGGTTGTCTGACGCACGCCGGCCACACCTACGCGGCGGACTCGCCCGCCGCCATTACGGCGCTGGCGGAAGAGGAGCGGCGGGCGATGGTGGCGGTGGGCCGGGCGCTCCGCGCGGCGGGGATCGAGCCCGGCACGCTGTCGGTCGGCTCCACACCCGGCATGAGCCGGGTCGAGACGCTTCGGGGCGTCCACGAGGCGCGACCGGGCAACTACGCCCTCTACGATTACTCGCAGATGCGTCTGGGCTCCTGCACTCTGCGGGATTGCGCGGTCACGGTGCTGTCGACGGTGGTCTCCGCCAGCGGCGGATCGAGCGAGGCGATCGCCGATTGCGGGGCGCTGGCCCTCTCCAAGGACCTGGGGCCGGACGACCCGCCCCACTATGGGCGGCTCTTTCGCCATGTGGCGGGACACGAACTGGGTGACCACCGTGTGACCTCGGTGAGCCAGGAACACGGGCGCCTTTCCGGCCCCTGCGCGGTCGGGGAGAAGATCCGCGTGCTCCCCAACCACGCATGCCTCACCGTCGCGCACTTCGATCACTTCGATGTCGTGAGAGGGCGTCGCGTGGTCGATCGCTGGAGGATCAGGCGCACGCGGGACTAGAAGCCCGCCGGGCCTGCCGCGCGGTCAGGGGGCGCGTGCCAGGGCGATGAGCTGGGCGAGGATCGAGACCGCGATCTGCTCGGGCGACCGGGCCCCGATCTCGAGTCCGACCGGACCGTGGATGCGGTCGCACACCGCCTCGTCCAGGCCGCGCGCCAGGAGGGCTTCCCTGCGCTTGCGCTGCGTCCGGCGTCCGCCCAACAGGCCGACGTAGCCGCAGCGGGAGGTGAGCGCGGCCTCGAGCGCCGGCTCGTCCAGCTTCTCGTCGTGCGTGAGGACTACAACGCTTGTGCGCGGGTCGAGATCGAGCGTCGCCATCGCCTCGTCGGGCCACCGGGCATCGAGCCTGGCGGCTGCGGGGAAACGTTCCGGCCGGAGGAACGCCTCCCGCGGGTCGATGACTACGACCTCGAAGCCGGTCCGGTGCGCCATGGCGCACAGCGCGTGCCCAATCGGCGTCGCCCCCACGATGACGAGGCGGGGCGGAGGGACGAAGGATTCGACGAACACGGCGCTGTCGGGGTCCCCATGCACGAGTTCGACGACGTGCGCGTCCGACCGGCCGAGCCACTCGGCGACGCGGGAGCGCGCAACCCGGTCGAATTCCGCGGATCCCAGAGTTCCCAGCGACCGGTCCGTCTCGAGGAGAAGTTGGCGCGAGCCCGTCGGCGCCCCGATGCCGGTGAGGAGGACGCCCGGCGCGCCGGCCTCGTGGAGCTGCCACAGCCGCTGCCACACCGGGTCCCCGGGATCGTGCAGGTCGAGCAGGACGTCGATTTCCCCGCCGCAGGAGAGGCCCACGCCCGCGGCCATCTCGTCCGTGATCCCGTAGGTGACCGTGGCTGGCGCGTCGCCACCCAGCAGAGCGGAGAGCCGTTCGTGCAGATCGCCCTCCACGCAGCCGCTGGAGATCGAGCCGCTCAATTCCCCGGCCCCCGAGATGGCGAACCGCGCGCCCGGTGGAAGCGGCGCCGACCGGCGCACCGCGATCAGCGTCGCGACGGCGATCGGATCGCCCCGCCCGGCCCAGCGTGCGAGATCGTCGCGGACGGCCCGGAGACTCAAGCCGCTAGTCGCCCTGCCGGGCTTCGCGAACCGCCTCGGTAAGCGCCGGTAGAACCTCGAACACGTCCCCTACAAGGCCATAGTCCGCGACACCGAAGATCGGAGCGTCGGCATCGCGGTTGATCGCTACAATGACCTTCGCCGTGCGCATGCCCGCCAGGTGCTGGATCGCCCCACTGATCCCGACCGCGAAATAGAGGTTGGGCGACACCGTCTGGCCGGTCTGCCCCACCTGTTCACCGTGCGGGCGCCAACCCGCGTCCACCACTGCCCGGCTGGCACCGAGCGCGGCCTCCTCGCCCAGAGCTTCCACCAGCCCCTCGAGCAACGGCCAGTGCTCGGGCCCCTGCATGCCCCGGCCGCCCGAGACCACGATGGTCGCTTCGCTCACATCGAGACGGTCTCGATCGCCCTGCTCCACCGCGACGGTGCGAACGCGGCTCTCGATGCCGCCGAGATCGAGCGTGGAGACGTCCCCCGCCGCGGCCTGCTCGACGGGCGCAAAGACGTTGGCCCGAATCGTCATCACGGCCGGGCTCCGGCCGAACCTCAGCGTGGCGATCGCCTTCCCCGCGTACATGGGCCGCCGGACCACGATCTCGCCACCCTCCAGCCGGCAGTCGATGACCTCTGACGCGACACCGCGCCCGAGGCGGGCGCCGACGCGGGGGGCCAGATCTCTTCCCTGTGCCGTGGCCGCGAAGATGACCGCACCGTAGTCCCCGGCTTCGACCACCCGGGCGACGGCCTCCGCGGCAACGTCCGGCTGGCACATGGCGAGAGCATCGGATTCCCCGACGAAGATGCGGTCGGCACCGAAGCCGCCGAGCCGCACGGCCGCCTCTTCCGTTCCCGTCGGACCGAGAGCGACGGCATGCGCCTCGCCCCCCAGTTCGTCGGCGAGCCGACGACCCAGCGTGACCGCCTCCCGCGACGGCCGCCCGGCCGACCCCTCACGAATCTCGGCATAGGCGAGCACATCGGCCATCAGAGAACCCCCGCTTCCTCGCGCAGCGCGCGCATGAGGTCGGGGACAGCGTCGGAACCCTCGCCGATAATGCGACCGGCCGCGGGTGCCGGCGGTTCCTCCAGACGGATGAAATCAATGGTGGGGGCGGAAAGGGTCACCTGGCGCTGCTCCAGGGGCTTTCTCTTCGCCGCCATGATTCCCTTCAGACTCGGATAGCGCGGCTCGTTGAGGCCCTTCTGCGTCGACACCACGGCCGGCAGCCGGAACTCTAGCACCTCGTGTCCCCCCTCGACTTCGCGCCGAGCCGTCGCCTCTATCCCATCGATCTCGAGCCCGACCACGACGGTCGCGCACGGCAGGCCCAGGAACTCGGCCACCATCTGCGGGACCTGCATGTTGTCGTCATCGATGGCCTGCTTCCCGAACAGAACGAGATCGTACTCGCGGTCCCGGATCTCGTCCGCAAGCGCCCGCGCCACCGGGAGCGCGTCGTGCGAGCCGTCGCACTCGAGGAGCACGCCCTCATCGGCGCCCATGGCGAGCGCCTGACGAATCGACTCGACGCTCTGCGGCGGTCCGAGCGCGATCACCGTCACCCTGCCTTCTCCCGCCTCTTCCTTTCGGCGGATGGCGTCCTCGAGCGCGAACTCATCGTAGGGGTTCACGACGTACTTGACGCCGGCCGGGTCCAGCCCCCTCCCGTCCGGAGTTACTCTTACCCGGGTCGCCGAATCCGGGACCCGCTTCATACAGACGATTGTTCTCATATCGGAAATCAGGTGGGGTTCAGGCGTTCTGATAGGTGTCGATCTCGTCGTTGCTGAGGGAGCACATGCGAAACGCGATGATGTCGATGAGATCGTCCGTCACGTCCTTCTGGCGGAGAATCCTGGCCCGTTTGTCCTCCGAATCGGGCCGCGCTTCGCGAAGCTTGACGAGCCGCACCGCCAGCCAATCGAGGAAGTCGTGCACCACATCGCGGTGCTCGCGGTCTCGATCCGGCTCCCCGTTCGGAGCCCTCGGCAGGAAGGCGTCGATGAGCGCGAGCAGCCCCGGGAAGACCATCTCGGTGAGTTCCTCGTCACCCATCAGTTCTTCGTCGGTGATCTCCTCCCAGCTCATCTCGTTCCAGTACAACTCACACGCCTCTTCGAACAGATGCTGACGAACCTCCGGTGACGCCTTGCGCAGAACGATGTCGCCGGGCGCGAGTCTTCGGCCGATGACTTTTCGCATGCCGCGGATGCGTTCCCTGACGAGGGTCCGGCCGGCGAGGGCGTACGCATCATCGTAGGGTTCCGCCGTGGCGGTTCGGGGTTGCGTTGCGTTGTTCACGGGGCCGAAGATGCGATGGCCCCGGTCAGGGAACAAGCGCCGGGGCCGACGCCGCCGTGGGCCGGTGCAACGGCCGGCATCGAGGGGGTGTTACCCAAACGATGGTGACGTCTTTGGCGGAAGACACGCGAACGCAGAGGCAACGACCGGACGCCTCGACCCGCCCCGGCTCCCGGCCCGAAGCAGCGCCGGACCCGGGCGCGGACGAGCCCGGCCTCGTGGAGGCCGTGCAGGCTGGCGATGTGCAGGCGTTCTCGCAGTTCGTGACGCGGTACACGGACCCGGCGTACGCGGTGGCCCTCTCGATCCTGCGGCACGAGCAGGACGCGGAAGACGCGGTCCAGGCAGCGTTTATCCGCGCGCTGGAGCGAATCGGGCAGCTGCGGCCGGGGAGTCGCTTCGGACCGTGGTTTTATCGCGTGCTGCGGAGCACGTGTCTGAATCTCCGTCGGCGGGAGCTGTTACGGACACATTCCGAACTGACGGACACGGCGGCGTCGAGAGATGACCCGCACCGGGAGTTCGAGCGGAGTCAGGCCCGCGGCCGGGTGTTCGATGCGCTCGAGCGGCTTCCGGAACGGCAGCGGACGGCAGTGATGATGTACGATCTGGAGGGATACGATCACGCCGAGATCGCCGGGATTCTCGGGATCGCGGTCGGTACGTCGAGGGCGAACCTTCACCACGGTAGACAGGCGCTGCGCCGGATTCTCAGCGAGGACGCCGGGTCTCCCAGCGATGGAGGAGAGGAAGATGAATAACAGGGATCAGGGGCGATCCGGCCGGCGGGAATCCGAGTGGCCCGAGTACCTGGAGCCGCTGCGGCCCGATCAGATCACCCGGCGCCGTCTGCGCCGGAGTGTGATGGCCGCGGCGGAAACGTTGCTCGAGCGCCGGCCGCTCTCCTGGATCGACGTCACGGCCAGATGGTCGGCGGCGCTGACTCCGATCGCGGCCGGTCTGCTGGTCGCTGCCGGGGTGACGCTCTATCGCCTCTCGCTGCCCGGTTCGTCCCAGCTGTCCGCAGACCCGGGTCCGGAGCCGGTCGGGCTGGTACGCTCGCTGGCGCCGGATGCGGAGGCGCCGCCCGCGCTGCTTATCGATTTCGTCGAGCCCAGTCGCGACGCGGTCTTCGCGGCCGCGTTGATCAGCCCGTAACGCGCTGAAACGCGAGCGCTGAAGGGTGCGTATGGACACTTCAAGATTCCGGGCGATGCTGCTGCTGGCCCTCGTCTTCGCGGCCGGGGCCGTCGTTGGCGTGGCCGCCGACCGCTTCAATCTCGCCGTGGCCGCCGACCAGGCTGGCGAGTCGGAGGACGGAGGGCCTGGCGAGTCGGACGCCCGTGGCGGGGATCGTCGCGGCGGACAGACGGCGATCGAGGAGTTCGCGGATGAACTGGGCCTCACGCCCGAGCAGCGGTCGCAGATCGAGGGCTTCCTCGACCACTACCGCGAAGGCGCCAGGAGCCTCCGGGAGGCCGTGCGTCCGCGGTACGGGGCGCTGATGGACTCCGTTCGGACGCAGATCGAGTCGGTGCTGACGGAGGAGCAGGTGGAGGGCTACCGTGACCACCTGCGGCTGCGGTATGGCGGAGGTCGGGATCGAGAGCGGGGGCCGACGGACGGGAGCGATTCCGGCCGAAACGACTGAGACACGAAAAGGCAGCCCCTCCGGGGGTGAGGAAAACGATGACGATTCTACATAGATGGGGACGCGAAGGCCGGCGGATCGCCGGTCTTCGTCGGTGGGGGTTCGCCCTTGTGCCGGGGATTCTGCTCGCGGCGGCATCGACCCCCGAAGCGGCGTTGGCGCAGGTACAGGCGACGGACATCGACAATGTCCGAGCCATCACGGTCGACGAAGCGGTCGAGATCGCGCGTCGCCGCAACCCCACGCTGCTCCAGGCCTTCTCGTCGATCGAGATGGCCGAGCACAACCGGCTGAACGCCTTCGGGCAGTTGCTGCCCAGCCTGAATATGAACTTCGGCTACCAGAACTCGTCCACGGGCCGCATCGACCCGCTCGGTGAGGGCATCGTCGCTACGAGTTACTCTACGCGGCTCACGGCTTCCTACAATCTCTTCAACGGGTGGAGCCGGTTCACCGACCTGAAGGGCGCCCGCCTGGGCGTCGTCGAACAGAACGCCCGCTACAGGGAGGTGGAGTTCCAGGTCATCCAGCAGGTGAAGTCGCAATACGCGGCGACCGTCGCGGCGCGCGAACTCGTCTCCGTCGAGCAGCGCCGCGTACAGCGGCAGGCGGACCAGCTGGAATTCGTCCGACAGCAACTGGAGCTGGGGCGAGCGACGCGCTCGGACTCCCTCCGCTCGCAGGTCGACCTCAACAACGCGCGGCTCGCGCTCCTGAACGCCGAAAACAACGCCCGCACGACGACGTTCCGGCTCACCGAGGCCGTCGGGTCGGAGACGCTGGTGGGACCGATCGCCGGGGCGGAGCTCGCCGAGACGCCGATCACCTTCACCCGTGACGAACTGTTCGCGATAGCGGACGTGTCCGCACCCTCGCTGCAGTCCACGTCCGCGGCTGTCCAGGCGGCGGAAGCTGCGGTCTCCAGCGCGCGCTCGGGCTACCTGCCCTCAATCTTCATCGGCGGCGGCTGGGGATGGTCGAACCAGGAATTCCCCCCGAGCAGCCGCTCGTGGCAGTTCTCGGTGAGTGGTTCCTACCCGCTCTTCAACGGCTTCCAGCGCGAGACACAGGTGTTTCGCGCCCGGGCCACGGCGGATCAGGCCCGGCAGTCCGAGCGGGCGGCGCAGCTCAATATCAGCTCGGAACTCGACGCGAGGTACGCCCAGGCCCAGTCCGCGCTCGCGGGCGTGGACCTGGCGTCACAGAACGTCGAGCTGAGCGAAGAGAGCCTCCGTGTGGTCCAGGAGCGGTACCGGCTCGGCCTCGCCACCATCCTCGAGCTCCAGGACGCGCAGATCACGCTCACGCAGGCCGAGGTCGACCTCGTCACGGGGCGGTTCGACTACGAGGTCGCGGTCGCGGCGATCGAGGCGCTGCTCGGCCGGAGACTCGACCAGCCCTGACCCGGCACGGCGGAATCCCGCCGCCCGTGCACTCGTCGTTTCAACGTCCCGATGGCCACGGGTGTCCTCTCAGCGTGCCTTTGGCGGCGTGCGCGCGCCCCTGCGAGTCGCACCCCGGACCTGACACGAGACGAGACTCCGATGTCGATATTCCAACGCTCCCGACGGCGCTCCGCAGCCCCCGACGGGATCTCATGCCGGACCGCTGTTCTCATTGCGCTCGGCCTGGCGGCCGTTGGGTGCGCAACGGGCGAAGCCAACGAGCCCGAACAGATGCTCCAGACGTTGAACGCGACGCGCCAGACCATCGTGTCCAGCGTCGAGGCGACCGGGACGATCGAGCCGATCCGCATCATCGAGGTGAAGTCGCAGGCCGGCGGCGAGGTGTTGGCACTGCCCGTCGAGCTGGGCGACAACATCGACCAGGGTACCCTGCTCGTGCGGATCGACCCGCGGGACGTCAACAACGCGTTCGCGCAGGCGCAGGCCGACCTCGACGTGGCCGAGGCGCAGAACGCTGTCTCGACACTGCAGCTGGACCGGGCTCGGGCGCTTCACGAATCCGACATCGTCACGGCGGAGGAACTGGAGAACGCGACCCTCTCGGCGGCGAACGCAAGGGCGTCGCTCGTCCGGGCGACGACGAACCTCGAACTCGCCAAGGACAAGCTGGACGATGTGACGCTTCGGGCGCCCATCACCGGGACGATCGTGGAGCGGATGGTGGAGGAGGGTCAGGTCGTCACCGGGACCCGGGATCTGACGGGCGGCACGGTGCTCATGCGGATGGCGGACCTCAACGAGGTCCAGGTGCGCACGCTCGTCGACGAGACGGACATCGGCCGGCTGGATCCGGGGCTCCCCGCCGACATCACGGTGGAAGCCTACCCGAGCCGGACTTTCCGGGGAACCGTCCTCAAGATCGAACCACAGGCGGTGGTCGAGCAGAATGTGACCATGTTTGCGGTGCTCACGCGCATCGCGAATGAGGAGGATCTGCTGCGGCCGGGGATGAACGCGGATGTCGAGATCGTGATCGGCCGCCAGGAGGATGTGCTGGCGGTGGCGAACAGCGGGATCAAGTCCCAGCAGGAAGCGGCCCAGATCGTGGAGGCCCTTGGGATGGACGCCGATGTCAACGCCCTGTTGAGCGAATTTCAACGGCAGAATCGGCCGCCGGAGCAGCCGGGAGCCGCGGACGGAGCCGAGAGCGCGGACGGAGCGGAGACGTCGGAAGAGGAACCGCAGATCGGCGGCGTCCCCATGTCCGAGTTCCAATCGATGTCTCAGCAGGAACGCATGCGCGTGTTCCAGGACCTGTCCGACGACGAGCGCCGTCAGGTGATGCAGCAGTTCCGCGCCGCCGGGATGGGCGGCGGACGGGGAGGCGGACCCGGCGGAGCCCGCAGGCGGCCGGACGAGCCCCGGCCGGCGTTCGTGTTCAGGTACGACGAAATGGGGACGCTGGACGTCAAGCCCGTCATGATCGGCCTCAGCGACTTCGACCACACGCAGATCGTCCAGGGGCTTGAGGAGGGTGAGGAGATCGTCGCCGTTCCCTTCTCCCTCATCCAGCAGCAGGAGTTCCTGGACCGGATCCGCAGCAGGTCGGGGCTGCTGGGCGTCGGAGGAAGGCGATGATAACCGGATGATCTTCTTCGAGATCCTGCGGGTCGCGATGGATGCGATCCGGGCCAACAAGCTCCGTTCGTTCCTGACCATGCTCGGCATCGTCATCGGCGTCGGCGCCGTGATCACGATGGTGGCCCTCGGCGAGGGGGCACAGCGGCGCGTCGAGGACCAGATCGCCGCTCTCGGGACCAACGTGCTGACCGTGCGCCCCGGACAGGGGATGTTCCGCGGCGTACGCGGCGGATCGAGCGCGCGGCTGAGGGTCGGAGATGTCGAGGCGGTGCGGAACGGAGCTCCGGCGCTGCTGGAGGTCGCACCGGAGATGCAGGGACAGCTTCAGGTCCAGTTCGGACGCAACAACGCGAATGTCCGGATTCTCGGAACGACGCCCAACTATCCGCGCATCGGCAACTACACGGTCGTCCTCGGCAGGTTCTTCGATGAGTCGGAGAACCGGGGCCGGCGGCGCGTTGCGGTGCTCGGGGGCGCGGTTCCGGCCGTACTGGGAACCGCGCCGGCCGAACTCGTGGGTCGGACGATCTCGATCCGGAACATCTCGTTCGAGGTCGTGGGGGTTCTGGAGGAGAAGGGCGGTCAGAGCTGGTTCAACGAGGACGAGCAGATCTTCGTTCCGCTGGAGACGGCGCAGTTCCGGTTGTTGGGGACGGACAGGGTCAACCAGTTCAAGGTCGTCGTCGAGAGCGAGGCCGCGATCCCCATCGCCATGGTGCAGATCGAGGATGTGCTCCGGCGCGAGCACCGTCTCGGACTGGGACGGGAGAACGACTTCTGGATCTCGGACAGCGCGCAGTTCCTCCAGACGCAGCAGGAGACGACGCAGACCTTCACCATGCTGTTGGCGGGCATCGCAGCGGTCAGCCTCCTCGTGGGGGGCATCGGCATCATGAACATCATGCTGGTGTCGGTCACGGAGCGGACGAAGGAGATCGGTGTGCGCAAGGCGCTCGGCGCGACGAAGGGCGCGGTGCTGCTCCAGTTCCTGTTCGAAGCCACAACGCTTTGTTTGACGGGGGGGATCCTGGGAGTCGCCTTTGCGTACGGCGCGGCGGAGGTTCTCTCGCGGTCGGCGGGCTGGACCATGGCGATCGCACCGGAGGCGATCGGCCTCGCGGTTCTGTTCTCGGCCGCCGTCGGCCTGTTCTTCGGCATCTGGCCGGCACGTCGGGCGGCCGGGCTCGATCCGATCGTCGCGCTGCGGTACGAATAGTCTGCCGCTTCGGACAGCCTTTCGCAGCACCCCTTCGTCACGCCGGATTGGCGGTACGCCGCGGGCGGACGTATGGTCCCGACGTGAGCCCTGACAGCCGCGGTGTCTTGCCGCGGGCTGTCGACGAACCCGGTCCCCGGCGCGATCGATGAGCGTTCCGCTGACAGCACTGCCCGATACCGCCCGCGTGTGGATTTACGGGACGGACCGTCCGCTGGCCTCCCCGGAGCGTGAGGCGCTGATGGCCGACCTTCGCGCCTTCGTCGACGAGTGGACCGCGCACGGGGCGGCGCTCAGAGCCGGTGTGGAGTGGGTTGAAGACCGCTTTGCCGTGATCGCTGTAGACGAAGCGTCGGCACCGGCCTCGGGCTGCTCGATCGACGCCATGGTGCGGCGGCTCGCCGCGTTGGAAACGCGCCTCGGCTGCTCGCTGCTCGATGGCACGCGCGTGTTCTACCGCGACGAGTCCGGCGCGATCGAGGGCTGCAACCGGGCCGCCTTCCGGGCGCATGCGGCCTCCGGAACCATCGTTGAGTCTACACCCGTGTTCGATCCGACCATCGAGAGGCTGGCGGAACTGCGGGCGGGGGAGCTGGAGCGGCCGGTCGCCCGTTCATGGCATCTGCAGCTCACAGGCCACCCCGCCGGACGGTCCTGATCCGGGGACCGGCATGACGGAAGGCCCGGGGGGGGACGCGGGGGACGCGGTGGAGGGGAAACTGGCCTTCGCCCTCTCCGGCGGCGGCGCACGGGCCGCCTACCAGACCGGCGTCCTGTGCCACATCGGTGAGCGGCTGCCGAGACTTCGGATCCCTCTTCTCACGGGCGTCTCGGCGGGCGCGATCAACGTGGGCTTTCTCGCTTCCTATCGGGGCGACTTTCGTCAGGCGACGCGCGCCCTGAGGCGGCGCTGGCTCTCGCTGACGAGCGAAGAAGTCCTGCGGACGAATCCGACCTCCCTGCTCAAGGTCGGGGTCCGCCTTGGTGGTTCCCTCCTCGGCGGCGGAAGCGGCCTCAGTCCGGAGTTCCGCAGTCTCGTGGACACGGCACCCCTGCGTTCGTTCATCGAGCGCAATCTTGTCATGGGGGCGATCGGGGAGCGGATTGGGGCGGGATTCATCGAGGCGATCGGTCTCACGGCGATGTCCTATCAAACCGGGCGCGCGGTGCTCTTCGTACAGGGAGAGTCGCTCTCTCGGCCGGGGCCGTCGAGTTCCCACTACCGGCTCGTCCGGACCAACATCTCGGTGGACCACATTCTGGCATCGGCTTCGATCCCCCTCCTCTTCCCGGCGGTCAAGCTGGGGCAGCAGTACTACGGGGACGGGAGCTTCCGGACCGCCGCGCCGCTCGCCCCGGCGATCCACCTGGGCGCCGACCGCATCTTCACGATCTCGGCCCGCTACCGACGATCGGCGCTCGAGGCGAGACAACCCGATACGACGCGCTATCCGCCCCCGGCGAGGGTGCTTGGGCTGCTGCTCAACTCGGTCTTTCTCGACACGCTGGACTGGGACGCGGCGGCGCTGCGCAGGATCAACCACCTCGTCGGCAACCTCCCGCCCGAGGTGACGGAACGCCAAGGTCTGCGCCACGTTGACCTGCTCATCCTGCGGCCCTCCCGGGACATCGGGAGGCTGGCGCGCGAGTTCGAGATCGAGTTGCCGCGCGCGCTGCGGTTTCTCGTGCGGGGCCTGGGCACGCAGGGGATCAGGAACGCCGATTTCCTCAGCTATCTCCTGTTCGAGAGTGAGTACATCCGGGCGCTCGTGGAACTGGGAGAGGCCGACGCCGAAACGAACTGGGACCGTATCGAGGCGTTTCTCACCTGACTGGGCACGTGAAGATCGTTCACTTCGCCGACCTCCACCTGGACTCGCCGTTCGCCTGGTGCGAGGCGACCGGCGACGTGGCCAGACGACGCCGCGAGGCGCTTCGCGAGACCCTGATCGCCGTCGTGCGTCTGACGCGTGAATCGGGCGCCGACGCGCTCTTCTGCGGTGGCGACCTGTACGAGCACGACCGCGTGACGCTGGATACGGGGGAGTTTCTCCGTCAGCAGTTCGCCTCTCTCGACCCGGTGCCCGTCTACATCGCACCCGGCAACCACGACTGGTACGGGCCGGGGAGCCTCTACGCGACGGAGTGGAGCCACAACGTCCACATCTTTCGCGACGCTACTCTGCAGCCCATCCATCTCGCGCCCGGCATCACGCTGTGGGGCGGCGCGCACTGTGCGCCTGCCAACACCGACAACTTCCTCGGGGGCGGCTTCCGGGTGGAGGGGCCGGGGGTCCACGTCGCACTGTTCCACGGCGCGGAACAGTCATGGCTGGCCGCGCAGGGCGAGGGGAAGGCGCCCCATGCCCCGTTCGAGACGGCAGAGATTCAGGCGGCGGGCTTTCGCCACGCGTTCCTCGGCCACTATCACCGGCCGGCGGACGGCGAGCATCACACCTATCCGGGCAATCCCGACCCGCTCCAGTTCGGGGAGGACGGCACGCGCGGGCCGGTTGTGGCGACTGTGGCCGCCGACGGGACGCTGGAGCGCGAGCGGCATGTCGTGGCAGTGACGCAAGTCCACGAGCTCGCGCTGAACGTGACCGGCTTCACGAGTCGGCAGCAGATCCGGGACGCACTGCGCGAAGAAGCCGAGGGGCTCGCGGGGCTCGCGCGCCTCACCGTCAGCGGCGACCTGGAACCGTCTCTCGACCTCCAGGAGGACACGATACGGGAGCAGTTGCTCGAGACGTTCGAGGCGGTGCGGATCTGGAAGTCGGGGCTGCATCTCGCGTACGACCTCGATGAGATCGGTGAGGAACCGACGGTGCGGGGACAGTTCGTGAGGGATGTGCTGGGCGCGGAGCTGCCGGAGGACGAGAGGCGTCGTGTGCTGAGGATGGGACTCCGTGCGCTCGACGGGCGAGACGATCTCGAGGTGCTCTGATGCGCTTCGAGTCTGTGACCGCCCACAAGTTCGGGCCCTTCCGGGATGAGACGCTGAACTTCGGGCCCGGAATGAATGTCGTCTACGGTCGGAACGAGGCCGGCAAGTCCTCGTGGCACGCCGCGCTCTATGCCGGACTCTGCGGCTTGCGTCGCGGGAAGGGGGCGGCGCCCAAGGCGGAAAGACACTTCGCCGAGAGCCACAAGCCCTGGGGGATTGACGAATGGGAGGTGGGGGCGACCATCGAGCTGGCGGACGGCCGCCGGGTGGAGTTGCGGCACGACCTCGCGGGGAAGGTCGACAGCAGCGCGCTGGACACCAGCGTCGCGAACCGGGACTACGCGAGCGAGATCATCTTTGACGGCGCGCCCGATGGCTCGCGCTGGCTGGGACTCAACCGCCGGTCGTTTCTCAGCACGGCTTGTGTGCGACAAGCGGATATTCTCAAGGTCCGGGACAATCCGGAGTCGCTTCAGGAAGACATGCAGCGGGCCGCAGCGACAGCCGGGGCCGATGCGACGGCGGCCGCCGCGCTTCAGCGGCTCGGCGAATACCTGAAAGAGCGGGTCGGCTCGAAGCGGGCGCCCACGAAGCCCCTGGTGAAGACGGGGCGTGATGTCGCGACCGCGCGCGACGTGCTGGGGGCCGCGCGAGAGGCCCACGCCGACTATGTGGGGCGGCGAGCCCGGGTCGAAGAGCTGGAACGGGCCGTAAAGGACGCCCGGTCGAGAGTGGAGGCCATGCAGGCGGTGCTCGCCGAGGCGGAGGCGGACGCGTTCGCGGACCGGCTGAGGGATGTCGAGGCCTTGTCCGAACAGTTTACCGAGGGCGCGCCTCACCCGCCGCCCGATGGGGGCGAGCTCGAGCGAAGGGTCACCGAGGCGCTCACGACGTGGGGCAATCTTCCCGTCCTGCAGGAATTGACGGGGCCTTCGGCGCGGGAACTCGCAGAGAGAATCGACCGGCTCCAGCGTGAGGTGCTGGCGGCCCGCGCGGTCGTCGCGGAAGCCGGCGCCGAGGAGACCGAACGCCGGGTCGACCGCGCTCTCGAACTGAAGACCCTCTTCCCGACGGGTGCGCCACGCATCTCGGCGGCCGAGGAGGTACACGCCAACCAGATTCGGGATGCCCTCCAGGAGTGGGCCTCGCTCCCCACGCTCCCGGCCCCTGTCGGGCCGAGCGTGGAAGAACTCGAACAGGCACTGACGAGCTTCGACAGGCGGCGTCAACCCGATCCGGAATCGTCCCGTTCACGAAGACCACAGTCGTGGCTCGCGATGTCGGTCATCGCTGCCCTGGGAGGGGTCGCGATCGCCCTGCTGCTGCCTGACTACGGTGTCGCGGGCTTGATCCTCGCGGTCGGAGGAGCCGTGGGGGCCCTGTCGCTTAGGCTCGCGGGGCCACGCCCGGACGCGAACATCGCGCTCGCACTCGACGTGAAGCGCGACGGCCTGGCGCAACAGTTGAGGGCGCGGCGGAGCGAGCAGGCAAGCTACGACGCCGGCCTCCGCCGCCGTAATGACGTGATCGAGCGACTGCGAGCCCTGGCCGAACTCGATGAGGAGGAGGTTGTCGCACCGGACGCGCTGGCCCAGCGCATACGCGGTCGACAGGAGACATGGCGGAGAGAGAGAGAGGCGGCCGACGGGCTGGCTCCGCAGTGGGACGAACTCCAGGGGCTGCTGGGCGGTGTGTCGGTGGACGACCTCGTGGCCGAGGCCGGTCGGCTTCACGCAGAAGCCGACCGGATCATCGGGTCTTCGGACCAGGTCCGCCTGGCCGAGCTGCGGACGAAGGAGCTCACCGGAAGCGATCTCGCCGAGATCGAACGGCAGGCGGATGAGCAGCGTCGCGCTTTGGAGGAGCAGCGAGCGGAGCGTCTCGCGGCGGAGGACCGGCAGCGGCGGGACACGGAGCGGATCGAGGCGGCCACGGAGAGACTGCGCGAGGCCGCCGCGCAGATCGGCGTGACCGACGACGACGCGGACGGCTTGGCATCCGGGCTGGCGGAGTGGCGAGATGGCCGGGTACGGATTCTCGCCGAGGCGGGGCAGCGGGGCGAGTCGTGGGATCGGCTGCAACAGCTGCTGGGCGAGCGTACGCTGGACGAGTTCGCCGCCGAGGCGGAGCGGCGGCGCGCAGGGGCGGTCCGGCTCCTGGATGGGGTCGCCGCGCGCACCCTTGCCGAGGTCCGCGAAGGACAGCCTACCGGCGAAATGCTGATAGACCTTCAGTCGCGAGCGGAGTCGGCGCGCGAGGAGTGGCTGAGCGCGCGCGGGCGGCTCGCCGAACGTGAGAAGCACCTCCCCAGCGTTGCGGACGCCGAGGACTCCCTGGCGGCCGCGGAGCGTGAACAAGCTCGAATCGCGCGACTGAAGGCCACGCTGGACAGTACCATCGACTTCCTCGAACAGGCGCAGGAACGCGTCCTCCGCGACATCGCGCCGATCCTCACGAGCACGGTCCTCGAATGGCTGCCCCGCGTGACGCAGGGTCGGTACACCGGGTGCCGAATCGACCCCGAGTCCCTGCTGGTGGAGGTCCGGACGACGGGGGGCCGTTGGCGGCGTGCCGAGTTGCTGTCGCACGGCACGGCGGAGCAGGTCTACCTCCTGCTCAGGTTCGCACTCTCCCGACATCTGACGAGAGAGGGTGAGACCTGCCCTCTCATCCTCGACGATGTCGTGGGCGCATCGGATGCTGAACGCAAACGGACGGTACTCCGCACGCTGCGGTCACTCGGAGAATCGACGCAGGTGATCCTCTTCACCCACGAGGACGATGTCCGGGATTGGGCGAAGCGGAATCTCGAAGCGCCGAACCACCGCCTGATCGAACTTGCGGGGCCACGGCCTGAAACCGGGGGGCTCCCGGCTACTTGAACGCCTTGGAGCTGGTGGAGTGGCCGGGGTTCACTTTCGCGCTCGGATCCAGGTAGTGCACCGCGTTGTTGACCGCGATGGCGGCCTCGCCGAAGCCGGTGGAGATCAGTTCCAGCTTGCCCTCGTACGTGGCGATGTCCCCGGCCGCGTATACACCGGCGATGTTGGTCTGCATGCGCGAGTCCACCAGGATCGCGTTCCCCTCGAGTTCGATCCCCCATTCGGCGATCGGACCAATGTTGGGAACGAACCCGATAAGGGCGACGATCTCGTCGACCTCGATCCTGACCGTTTCCTTCGTCTTCGTGTGCTGGAGCGTCGCGGCTTCCACGCGGTCGGTCCCGTGGATCTCTGTCACCGTATGGAAGGTCCGTAGAGCCAACTCGCCCCGGTCGTGCGCGCCCTCGACCTGCTCTACCGTGCGCTCGTGAGCACGGTATCGGTTCGACCGATGAATGTGGGTCAGCTCTCCGGCGATCTCGCGCAGAGCCCAACTCCAGTCGAAGGCGGAGTCACCTCCCCCCACGATGAGAACGCGCTTTCCCCGGAATGATTCGGGATCCTTCACATGGGCGGTCAGACCCCGCTTCCAGAACTCATCCCACCCCGGGACGGCCAGCGTCCGACTCTTGAACGCCCCTTTCCCTCCGGCGATTACGACGGTTCGCGTGGGACGAGGTCCCTCGTCCGTGCGGAGATCGAACGCTTCTTCCCCGGGGTTGAGCTCGAGGACGCGCTCTTCGAGGCACACCTCGGCGTCGAACTGCAGGGCCTGCGTTACGAGATCTCGCGCCAGGTCCTTGGCCAGGACCCTCGGAAACCCGGCTACGTCGAACACATCCTTTTCGGGATAGAGGGCCGTCAGCTGGCCGCCGAGTTCAGGGAGAACATCGATGATCCGGGCGGAGACGCCCCGCATTCCGGCGTAGAACAGCCCGTAGAGACCGGTGGGACCGCCTCCAATGATCGTGATGTCGACTGTTTCGGTGCGCACGCCTTCGTCGTCCCCACCATCCGGAGCCGGTCACGCCACGCTCTTCCACTTCCGCCTGAGACAGTGCGTCCCGTAGTCGATGATCGCCCAGACCGAGGTGACGCCGACCAGGAGCACGAGTGCCGGAACATATCGGGGGTCGAAGATCAGAGCGAGAAGCGCCAGGAACTGGAGTCCCGTGGCGATCTTGCCCGGCCATCGTGGCCTGAACGGGATGATCAGAGACACGAGTCTGGCGAGAAAATATGAGCCGGCGGTGTACAGGTCCCTCAGGATCAGGATGAGGAACGACGCCCAGTCGAGCCCGCCTCCCGCCAGAAAACCCGCAAGCGCCAGCAGGACGAACAGCTTGTCGCACAGCGGATCGAGCAGCAGGCCGATCTGCGAGCGCGTCCCGCTGACGCGGGCGATGAAGCCATCGAGAACATCGGTCGCTCCGGCCGTGGCCACCAGGACGGCCATAAGCCCGGGATCCTCCACCGCAATAAACGCGAGACCCAGCGGAATGCGGCTCAGCGACAGGAGATTCGACAGGGTAAGAAACCCCGGATCATGCGTCTGTATCGGAATCCTCCGCTTCGAGCTGGTCGCGGAACCTGCTTCGCGAACGGGAAGATGCATGTTCCGGGGGCGCGTCTCCAGTACCCGCGCCAGGGTCGTCGTCGGCTCCAGGGGCTTGCCGTGGTGCGCGGGTCTACGTCGGCAGGTCGGCGTTCTCGGCATCGAGTCCATCAGCGTCGGGACGCGGATCCAGCATGACCAGATCCTCGACAACGACGTCCACGGTCGGGATTGCGATCCCATCGCGCTCGAAGGAGCCGTACTCGAGATGGCCCTCGACGTACAGGCGCGAACCCTTGTGCACGAACTCTCCGACGGTCTCCGCCTGACGACGCCAGAAGGTGAGTCGGTGCCAGTCGGTGCGGCGCTGCGTTTCGCCGTTCTTGCGAAAAACCCGGTTGGTCGCGAGTGACAGGTGCGCCACCGGAGTGCCGGCTGCGGTCTCGCGGACGTCCGGGTCGCTTCCTGCGTTACCTACCAGGATGACGCGATTCACGGTTCTCGACATGGCCTTGTTCTCCTTGTTGCGCGTGTAGTGGTGACGGCAGACATGCGAGTATCCGCTCCGGGGCGAACGGGTCCAAGGCGGGCCCCGCCATCACCTGAAGTGGCCGAACCAACCTTGACGAAGAGCTCACGAGTGGGTCAGGTCAGGGATGGCTGCGACGGATCTTTCCTCGAAATCGGCGCGCGGACGGGCCCGCACCGGGCTCGTCCTGATTGCCGTCAGCATGCTGCTGGGGGGGGCCGTCTTCTTCAGCGACCTGATCATCCGCGCCGGTCTCGAGGGGGCGCGGATCACCGTGCTGACCCATTCGGCCGCGGGAATTGGGCCGGGTTCGGCCGTCTGGCTGGCCGGGCGACCGGTGGGACGCGTGCTGTCGATCTCCTTCCGCCCGGTCGACGTGATCGCCGCGGACGCGCCGACATACGGGCATGTCGTCATCGAGGGAGTGATCGACCGGGCCGTCGAGCCGATGCTGCGAGCGGACGCCACGGCCGATGTGCGGCCAGCGGATATCCTGGCCCCGGTGATCGTAGCGCTCGATCCGGGGACCGGAACCGCTCCGCCCTGGAACTTCTCGGATACGCTCCGCGCGTCCGGGCCTCCGCTCGATCCCGAGACCGTGATGGCGATGGCGGACACGCTGTTCATGGCGGCGCGATCGCTCGAGGCTCGGGCTGCAGAAGCTGGAAACGTGATCGCTTCGGGACAGGGCTCGATCGGACGTTTCCGCCGGAACCCGGGGGCGCTGGCGTCGGTGAAGCGCGACCTCGACGGGCTCCAGGGCATCTTGCTACGCGACGTTCCGCGCTCTTCGCTTGCCCGCCTCGCGGCGGACACGCTCGTGGGGCCGGCCACTCGCCGCGTCCGGGAGCGACTGGCCGAGTGGAACGCGTCCCCTCAGCGCCGGATCGCGCGGCAGAGTCTCGTTACGGCCACCGACGCGCTGGATGCAATGGTCGTCCGTCTCGGTTCGCTGATGGAGCGGGTAGAGCGCGGGGAGGGCACGGCGGGCCGCGTCCTGATGGACGGCGAGATCCAGAGACAGCTCGCCGCGCTCCGCACCGCGGCCGCCGAACTGGCCGAGGACCTGAAGTACAATCCGTCTCGCTGGCTTCGCGTGCGCGTTTTCTAGCGGATCTTCCGACAGCCCGCGACGGCTACATCCTGCGGCGCGGCAGCCCGCCGTGCACGGCGAACTTCAGCACTTCGGTCTTGCGGCCGCGCTTGTGTCGAACCCCGATGATGATGTGGTCGACGACGTGGTCGCGGTCCTCCAGCGAAACCGCGATATCGACCGATCCATCCGCGGCCGTGATCCGGGTGCGCACGGATCGGCCGGGTTCGGCGTCCGCGGCGCGCGCCGGGTTTCGGCACAGCGTGCGGGACGAGCGGCGTCTGCCGGGGAGCGGGAGCGACAACTTCAGTAGTCGAAACCAGTCCGGCTGGTAACTGATGCGCCACAGATTGCCGAGTTGGTCGAGTCCCCTTCCCTCACGATTGTGTCTGGCCATCCGGCGCTCGACCTTTGCGGTAACGGTTGCGGCCGGTCGCTTGACCGTGCCCGGCGGCACCATTATGGTCGTTGAGTCCACCCTGGACCACATCCCCTGGCCGCAGCAGGACACCTCACGATATGACCACGCCACATGCCTGGCGTGGCCGCTTCAGGGCCCCGAGAGAACAACGGCAGCCCGTCTCACTTACTCTTCCGGAGGATGGCGTTGGATATCGCCGAACTCAAATCGAAGTCGATCGGCGAACTTCATGACATGGCCGAAGAACTCGACATCCTCAACTTTTCGGGTCTTCGCAAACAGGATCTGATCTTTCGGATCGAACAGAACCTGCTCGACTCCGACATCGTCCTCCGGGGCGAGGGAGTACTCGAGATTCTGCCGGAGGGGTACGGTTTTCTCCGGAGTCAGGACTGGAACTACCTGTACGGCCCCGACGACATCTACGTCTCTCCCTCGCAGATCAAGCGGTTCGACATGCGCACGGGGGACACGATCCAGGGTCGTGTACGGCCGCCGAAAGAAGGAGAGCGGTATCTCGCCCTCCTCAAGGTGGAGACACTGAACGGCGTGGATCCGGACAAGGCCAAACACCGAATCGCGTTCGATAACCTCCGGCCCCGATATCCGGAGGAGCGGCTCGTCCTCGAGAAAAAAGACGGCGATGTGTCGATGCGGATTCTCGATCTCATCGCACCGATCGGGAGGGGGCAGCGAAGCCTGATCGTGTCACCGCCGAAGGCCGGGAAGACGATTCTCCTCCAGAAAATCGCCAACGCGATTGTGGCAAATCAACCGGACGCCAAGGTGATCGTGCTCCTCATTGATGAGCGGCCCGAAGAGGTCACCGACATGGAGGAGAATGTCCCCGCCGAAATCATCTCATCGACCTTCGACGAGCCGGCCGACCGGCATACGCAAGTCGCGGAGATGGTGATCGAGAAGGCGAAGCGGCTGGTCGAGTACCAGCATGACGTCGTGATCCTCCTCGACTCGATCACGCGCCTGGCTCGCGCCTACAACACCACGGTCCCCCATTCCGGGAAAATCCTCTCCGGCGGCGTGGATGCGAACGCGCTCCACAAGCCGAAGCGTTTCTTCGGCGCCGCGCGGAACATTGAGGAGGGCGGGAGCCTCACGATCATCGCCACCGCGCTCATCGAGACCGGAAGCCGGATGGACGAGGTCATCTTCGAGGAGTTCAAGGGCACCGGCAACAGCGAGGTGCTGCTGGACCGCCAGATCTCGGACAAGCGCATCTATCCGGCGATCGACCTCAACCGTTCGAGCACGCGCAAGGAGGAACTCCTCCTCAACGAAATCGAACTCAACCGCATGTACCTGCTCCGGAACTTCCTGTCCGACATGCCGCCGGCCGAGGCTATTCAGTTCATGATCGACCGGCTACAGCGCACCGAGACGAACCAGGAGTTCCTCGACTCGATGGCTGCGGGCGGCTAACTCCCCTCCGCCAGGCCCCTGCGCCGACGTCACGGCGCCCGCAGCCAGCGATCCTCCAGGACCTCGAGGAGGGCAGTGTACGTCGCGCCCACAGCGGTCATTGTGACGCGGTACGTGCCGGGATCCACCGGCGGCCCCAGCCTCCGAACCCCGCCCTCGGGGCCCGGGTTCGTGCGCAGATCCCATGTCACCCGGTTGAGCCCCGCATACCCCGTTCCCTCGAGCTGCTGCACGACTTCGCCCGTCGCGAGGTCCGAGACCTCGATCGATACGTCGGTGGGGGCGGCCAGATAGTACTGGATCATCGTGCCCGGAGGCGCGCTTTCCCCCGTCCAGTTCTTGTCACCCGTGATGGATCGGCTGCGCTGGATTTCGTTCTTCCATCGCACGGCCGGGCGTGGATCGAACAGGTGAGCCTCGCTCGCCAGCACGTCTTCGTTCAGCGCCTGGAGCGCCGCGATGTCGTCCAGCACGTAGATGCTGCGGCCGTGCGTGGCGAGCACAAGGTCGTTATCCCGTGGATGGACGAGCACGTCGTCGATCCGGACGACCGGAAGACCCGGCATGAAGTCGTGCCATGTGCCGCCCTCATCGAACGAGACGAAGAAGCCGAATTCCGTCCCGGCGTAGAGTAGACGCGGGTTCCTCGGGTCCTGGCGGATGGTGTTCACGTTGCCGAAGGACGGGAGATTGGAACTGATGCTCGCCCAGGAGCGGCCATAGTCCCGCGTCACGTACACATAAGGTCGGAGGTCGTCGTTCTTGTGCCCGTCGATCGAGACGTACGCCGTCGCGGGATCCACGTGCGACGCTTCGACCCGGGACACGTAGTGCCGCGTAGTACCGCCGGGCAGGTTGCGGCTCACTTCAGTCCAGGTCGCCCCGCCGTCTCGACTCACCTGGATGTTTCCGTCATCTGCCCCGGCCCAGAGAAGACCCGGAACGATGGGAGACTCGGTGATCGACGTCAGGCTGCTCCACCTCGATACGCCGTCGTTGCGAGACAGAGCGCACTCCAGCCCCCTCTCGAACTGCGAGCATCGGGGAACGCTGTTGGCGACGCCCATCACGACTTCGGCATCCCGGTCGATGTCCTTCGTGAGGTCGGGACTCATCGTCCACGTCTCGCCGCGGTCGCGCGACGTGAAGAAACGGTTGCCCCCGGCGTGGAGAGTCCGCGGGTTGTGCGGCGAGAGCAGGAGCGGCGTGTTCCAGTTCCAGCGGATCTCCGCCGGCGGGACCGGGACGATGTTGGTGTCCTCCGGCCTTTCCTCATCCGGAGCGCGGGGTGAGATGGATCGGGTCGCTCCCGTACGAAGGTCGACCCGCCGGATGCGTCCGTTCTGGGACTCCACGAAGACGATGGCGGGGTCGGTGGGGTCGACCTGTGTGTAGAATCCGTCGCCGCCACCGACCCGATACCAGTCCTGCGCGAGAATGGGCCCGGAGCGCACGGAACTCGGTCCGCACCAGCTTCCGTTGTCCTGCAGACCCGTGCAGACCTGGTAGGGGCGGCGCATGTCGACCGAGGCGTGATAGGGCTGGCCCACAGCCCAGGAACGCAGCGATTCCCACGTCTCACCCTGGTCCCAGCTCACGTCGACCGAACCGTCGTTGCCGATCATTAGATGGTCGTGGTCGGCCGGATCGATCCACAGCGCGTGCTGGTCGACGTGCCCGTACCCGTCCAGAGTCTCCCACGTCCGGCCACCGTCGAGCGACTTCGCCACGCGCTGGTCCACTGTGTAGACGATGTCCGGGTCTTCGGTCGAGGCGCGAATCTGACTGAAGTACATGGGCCGCCCGTTCTCGTTGCTGCGGAACTCCCATGTCCGGCCCTTGTCAGCGGACCGCCATACCCCGGACCACTGAGGGTCGGGCGGCAGCGAATCGACTCTCGCGAGCTGGCGCCACTCTTCGATTTCGTCTTCCGAGAGCGGCGCCTCCTGATCCGCGGCCACCTCGATCTGGGCGTAGACGACATCGGCATCGGCCGGCGTCATGGCGAGGGCGATGCGCCCCATGGTTCCGGCGGGGAGGCCGGAGCCAACGACGCGAGACCACGTCTCGCCGCCGTCTTCCGAGCGCCAGATCCCGCTTCCCGGACCGCCGCCGACGAAGCAGCAAACGGTGCGCTGGCGCTGATACGTCGCCGCCAATAGCACGTCGGGGTTCGACGGATCCATTACGAGGTCCGTAGCGCCTGTGTCTTCGTCAACCGCGAGGACCTGCCGCCACGTCTCGCCTCCATCGGTGGACTTGAACACACCGCGCTCGGGGTTGGGTCCGAAAAGGTGGCCGATCGCGGCGACCCACACGACGTCGGGATTCGCCGGGTGGACGAGAACCCGCGCGATGCTCTGGATCTCGCTCAGCCCCATGTGAGCGAACGAGGCGCCGCCATCGCTGCTCTTGTACACCCCGTACCCGAACGAAGAGCTCTGCCGGTTGTTGGCTTCGCCCGTCCCTACGTAGAGGACCTCGGGATCTGACGGCGCAAGGGCGAGATCCCCGATGGAGTGCGTCTCGTAGGAGTCGAAGATCGGCTGGAAGGTGGTCCCGTTGTTCGTGGTCTTCCACACACCGCCGGTCGCGAAGCCCACGTAGAACACCCGTGGGTCCGTGGGGTGGACGGCGAGATCGTCGACGCGGCCACCCTGCCCCACCGGCCCGATCGATCGCCATCGGAACCCCTGGAGCAGCGGGTGTTCCGGAGCGTTGATGATCGGTACTTCGTCGCCGTCCTGGCCGCTCGCGGGCAGTGCAGCGAGTGAGACCGCGGTGAGCGCGAGGGCGATCGTGGAGACAACGCGCGTGCCTGATGCGTCGGGCATGGAGGCCTTCTCTTGAAGCGGGATCGGGGTCGTGACCCGCCATTATCCGACGAGTGGTCGCCGTCTGTCAAAGCGAAACCGTCGCGGCGGTGGGCGTCGACTTGCCCCTTGGGTCCCCGGAAAGCATGCTGCTTTGTGCGGCTCGACCGGAGGATCCATGCCCATATATGAGTACAGGTGCCGCGGCTGCGCGCACGAGTTCGAACTCCTGGTCCGGGGTCGGCTGACGCCCGCTTGTACGTCGTGCGGAAGCGAGAAGCTCGAGAAACTCATTTCGCTGCCACGCGTCCATTCCGATGCCCGGAAGGAGCGATCGCTCGCGGCGGCGAAGAAGCGCGACGCGAAGCTGGGGAGCGAACGCACGCGCACGCAGCGGGAGTACGAACTCAGCCACAACGATTGAAGACCCGACCCAACGACGCGAGCGTCGATGATTTCCTGGCGCGTGTCGGGAAAGAGAGAAGAAGAAGGGACGCGCTCGCCGTGCTGGCACTGATGAAGCGCGTGACGGGCGAGAAGCCGGTGATGTGGGGGGATTCGATCGTCGGGTTCGGCAGCTACCGCTACCGTTACGCCAGCGGACGCGAGGGCGACTGGCCACTCGCCGGGTTCTCGCCGAGGAAGCGGGCCCTCACGGTGTACATCATGTCGGGTTTCGCGAAGCACGACCAATTGCTGTCGCGGCTCGGCAAGCACTCGACCGGCAAGTCCTGCCTCTACATCAACAGACTCGAGGACGTCGATATGGAGGTGCTCCGCGAACTCGTGGAGTGCTCCGTGACAGAAGTCTCGGCCCGCTACGCCGTCGACGCGTGACCTACGATCAGGCGCTGGCCGCGCACGGGTTGGAGGATGTTCAGCCGCGGTACCGGCTGCTCCTCCTCAAGCTCAAGGCGGTGGACGGCCCAGGATACGGACGAGCCGTCGCGAAGTACCGATCCGAGGTCGAGGGTGTGGCCGGGGGCCCCGACGCGATGGCGGCGTGGCTCTCCTACGGCGCCTGGCTGGCGTCGAGGATCGAGCCCGGAGGGATCGTGACAATCTCGCGGGAGGGACTCGCGACGCCCGCTCCGGATCCGCTCCCTCCCGGGCCGATGCTGATCCATCTGCCTGACGCGTTGAACCGTAGGGGGTTCGTGATCGCGATGCCCGTCGATCCGTCCGACGCGCAGCGTACGACCGCCGACCTGCTGTGTGAATAGGGGGCCGTTCTGGTCCATGGATGAGGTGGAAGAGGAGGAACGGCAGTGACGCACGGTACCCTTCGGCACGAACGCATCGAACCCCGTGCGCTGGAGCAGGAGATGCGCGAGTCGTTCATCGATTATTCGATGAGCGTCATCGTGCAGCGCGCGCTCCCCGATGCGCGGGATGGTCTGAAACCGGTCCACCGCCGGATCCTCTACGCCATGCTGGAAGAGGGGCTCCATCCCTCACGACCTCACAAGAAGAGTGCGACGGTCGTGGGCAATGTGCTCGGGCGCTATCACCCCCACGGCGACAGCGCCGTCTACGACACCATGGTTCGGATGGTGCAGGACTTCTCGTTGCGCTATCCGCTGATTGATGGACAGGGCAACTTCGGCTCGATCGACGGCGATTCGGCGGCCGCCTACCGCTACACGGAAGTGAGGATGACGCCGGTGGCGATCGATCTGCTCGAGGACATCGATCGCGACACGGTCAACATGAGACCCAATTTCGACGGCCGTCTGAAGGAGCCCGAGGTGCTCCCGTGCCGTCTGCCGCATCTCCTGCTGAACGGGAGCGACGGGATCGCCGTCGGCATGGCGACCAAGATTCCGCCGCACAACGCGGTGGAGCTGCTTCGCGCCGTCGACCACCTTGTCGCGAACCCGCAGTGCGACGTGGACGAACTGCTCGCCCGGGTGCCCGGGCCGGACTTTCCGACGGGCGGTTACATCCGAGGTCGGGCCGGCATCGAGTCCGCGTATCGGACGGGCCGTGGCCGGCTGGACATGCGGGCCCGGATCCACCTCGAGGAAGGAAGGTTCGGGAAGAGTTCACTGATCGTCACCGAACTCCCCTACCAGGTGAACAAGACGCGCGTGATCGAGCAGATTACGCGTTTGGTGCGGGCCGGGCGGACCGACGCGATCACCGACCTCCGCGATGAGTCCGACCGGGATGGTATCCGGCTCGTGATTGAACTCAAGCGGGATGCCAAACCGGAAAAGGTCGTGGCTACCCTGTTCAAGAAGACCCAGCTCAGATACACCTTCGGCGTCATCATGCTCGCCCTCGTCGACGGCAAGCCGGAGGAACTGGATCTCAGAGCTGTGCTCGGGACGTGGATCGACCATCGGCTCTCCGTCATCCGCCGGGGTGCGGCGCACGATCTCGCCAAGGCCAAAGACCGCGCGCATGTCGTCGAGGGGCTCCAGTCGGCGCTGGATGAAATCGATCGCGTGATCGAGATCATTCGTGGGTCCAGGACCCCGGGATCGGCCCGCGAAAGTCTAATGGCCGAGTTCGAACTCACCGGCAGGCAGGCCGACGCGATCCTGGCGATGCGGCTCGTTCAACTGACGGGCCTGGAGCGCGAGAAGCTGGCCGAAGAACTCCTTGCGCTCAACAGGAAGATCGTCCGCCTGACCGCGCTGGTGGAAGATGACGTGACCCGGCGGGCATTTCTGCGCGCGGATCTTCAGGAGCTCGCGACACGCTACGATGATCCGCGGCGGACCGAGATTCTCGACGATGATGCGAAGTTCCGGCTCTCCGTGGGCAGCGGGGGCGAGACGAAGCTCGTGCTCGTCAGCCGTGGCGGCTACGTGAAAGCGCAACCCGCGGCGACGGGAGGCGGCCTGGCGGGCGCCGAGGTGCTGTCGAGCCGGGAGGGTGACTTCGCGCGCTACGCGTTCCTGGCCCGCGGGTCGGCCGTTCTCCTGGCTCTCACCGCGCGCGGACACGCGCACGCGGTGCCGGTCAATGCGCTGCCGCGAGGTACCCGGAGTTCGCGGGGTCGGCCCATCGAGGAGTTCATCGATTCCGGGTTGGGCGATGAGATCGTCGCGCTGCTGCCGATCGAAGCCTTTGCCCGGGATCGGTTTCTCGTGGTCGCCACGCGGCAGGGGCAGGTCAAGCGGTCCGCACTGTCGGAGTATGTGAACGCGCGCCCCGCGGGCATCATCGGCGCCCGGATCGCTCGGGGCGACGAGGTCGTTGCCGCTTTCCTCACGGAGGGGGGGAGCGACGTGCTGCTGGCGACCCGATCCGGTCAGTCGATCCGCTTTTCGGAGTCCGAGATCCGGGTCATGGGCCGCACGGCCGGGGGCGTGCGAGCGATCGACCTCGCGCACGGCGACGTCGTGGTGGCGGCGGCGGCTCCCCGCGCGGATGCCGATCTCCTGGTGGCGACGTCGGCAGGTTACGGGAAACGGATCCCGTTCACCGAGTTCCGGGTGCAGGGCCGAGCCGGGAAGGGGCTCACGGTCCTCCCCGAGAAGGAGCGTACGGGCGGCTTGGTGGGGTTCATCGAGGCACATGACGCCGACGAAGTCGCGTGGGAGCTGTCCGACGGCTCGGTAGAAGCGACATCGGCGGCGGCCGTGCTCCGACGGGCACCACGTGAAGCCGGCCGGCCGGTCGTACACCTGCGGCCCGGGGTCGCGGTCGAAGCCGTGCATCCGATGCACTCCGGCCGGCGCACGCAGACCACCCCGCCCTCGGCGGACGAGCAACGGCCGCTACCCTCGCCGGAACTCTCCTCGGAGGAGGGCGACTCGCAAGCCGAGTTAGAGTTCTAGCAGCCTGGGACGACATCGACACCCGAATGGGGCACGAGTACGTTCCGATTCCCATCGACGCAACACCGCGGGAGGGTGCGTGACCAGACCAGGCGAGGCCCTGTACGCAGGGCGACTCCTGTGGCTCACCGGCTTGGCCATCGCGGCGCCGACGCTGGCCGGCTGCGGCGGAGGGTCGCCGGAAGGCGCCTCACGAACCGAGGCGGCGGCCCCCGCCCCGGGAGACACGGCTGCCATGTATGCCGCGCAGCTGGCGGAGAGCCTCGGCGGACGGGACGCATGGAATCAGACGCGCTATCTGTCCTTCCGCTGGATCGTCGAGCGAGACGGTCAGGTCGTCGCGAATCGGGAGCACTCGTGGGACCGATACGATGGGCGGTATCGCGTCGCCTACGAGCAGGACGGCACCTCGTACCTCCTGCTGTTCAACGTCAACGAAATTGATGCGCATCCCGAGCTTGGGAAAGTGCCGGCCGGTCGCGCGTGGATGGGTGGCGTCGAGTTGAGCGAAGCCGCGCGGGACTCTGCCCTGCGACGCGGCTACGGTGCCTTCATCAACGACATTTATTGGGCCCTGATGCCGTTCAAGTGGGAGGACCCGGGCGTTCATCTTGCTTATCAGGGGGCTCGTACGCTTTCCGATGGGAAGCAGTATGCGACGGTCCACCTGACGTTCGACCAGGGCCTGGGCACGACGGAGGATCAGTATTGGGGCTTTCTCGACGAGTCGGGGCGGATGGCCGCGTGGCAGTATCACCTCGGCCGATCCGAGGCTCCCGGCGACGTCATCTGGTGGTCCGACTGGCGCCAGGTGGGCGATATCCAGTTCGCCATGACCCGGGTACTGGACGGAGGAGACCGCTTCATCTACTTCGAGGATGTGGCCGCGGCTGAGACCGTGCCCGAGGGGCGCTTCGACCCGCCGACACGTTGAGCGCACTCGCCTCCGGTTCACCGGGACCGGATTCGATCGCGGCGAGTGACGAGGCGGGACGCCGATATCGCGACGGCGTGTACGAACCGCTCGACGAGGGTACGCTGCCGGACGCGCCGGACGGCGAGGCCTTCCCCCGCCGGGGTCACGGGCCACCGTTCAAGCTGATCCGCAGGATGTCGCGGGTCCCTCGCCTCAAGCACATCATCGGTCCTTCCGTCATCGCCCTCGGTATGGGTCTGGGAAGCGGCGAGTTCCTGCTGTGGCCGAATCTCGTCGCCGCCAACGGCTTTTCCATCTGGTGGCTGTTCTGGCTCGGGGTCGTCACTCAGTTCGTCGTCATCGGCGAGATCGAGCGCTGGACGATCGCCACCGGCGAATCGACGTTCGCCGGCATGGCGCGACTCGACCGGCTCGGGTTCTGGCCGTGGCTCTTCCTGGTCGCGACACTCGTGAGCTTCTTCTGGCCCGGTTGGGCGTCTCAGTCTGCCGAGTTCGTGGGCCAGATCGTTGTGATCAGCGGGGGACCGCAGATCGCCTGGCAGCCGATGGCGCTACTCATGCTCGCCTGTATCTGGTTCGGGCTCGCGGTCTCGAGAATCGTCTACAACGTTCTCGAACGTTGCGAGATCGCGTTGGTGGCCGGGTTCTTTCCCCTGCTGCTCATTACGCTGCTCGTCGTCGGCCTCGTGCCGTCGCATCTACTTGAACTGACCGTGGGCGCGGTCTCGTTCGGGAGCGCGCCGGCGGAACTGTTCACGGGCGACCAGTTCCCGACACTCATCCTGGCCGTTGCCTACGCGGGAACCGGAGGCACACTGCTTCTGGCTCAGTCGCTGTGGCTGCGCGACAAGGGCTTCGGGATGGCGAGATTCCAGGGTCGGATCGCCGGAATCCGGGGCCGGAACGAAGAGATCAGCACTTCCGGATTCGTCTTCGATGCGGGCGACCCCACGGCGCTTGGACGGTTCAGGGGCTGGATGAGGGTCCTGCACCAGGAGCTGCTCGTCACCTTCGTTCTGCTCACTCTGCTGAGCGTCGTGATCACCTGCATGCTCGTCGCGGCGACGCTGGGGACGGACACCCCCGAACTCGCGGGCGACCTGACGACGATGGTGACCCTTCAGGGCGAGGCCATCCAGCGCGTGGGTGGGATTTGGCTGAGGGTCGCCTTCCTGCTGGGCGGATCGTTCGTCATCTTCTCGACCCAGCTCGCGATCCTCGACACCGTGACCCGCATCACGGGCTGCATCTTTTACGAGCGCTTCGGATACCGAACCCGCTTCTTCACCCAAAAGCGGACGTTTCTCGTGTTTCTGACGATTTTTGTGCTGGCCGCGATGGGGATCATCACTGCGTCATGGGTGGGAGGCGAGGGGCTGGATGTGCTTCAACCCGATTTCCTTCTCCTCATCGCCGGGCCGTTTACGATGACCAGCATGTTCCTCTTCACGCTCGTGATCGGTTACATGAACGTGCGGAGGCTGCCCGCCCAGTTGGGCCCGCCGGCCTGGAAGCGCTGGAGCCTGCTGTGGGCGGCCGTCCTGTGGGGATGGTTCACGGCCGAACAGTTGTCCAGGACGGTAATGTCCGTCGTGGGTATCGACCCGCGGTTCACGGAGTCGCTGGCCCTCCACCCCATCCGGCTCACGTTCTATTTGCTGTGGCTCGCGTCGCTGGTCTGGTTCGCGACCCGCATCCTGCCGGGACGGGGTACGCGAGCGGCTTGAGTGCGCGACCCCGGCGTCGCCTCGTCCATCCGCCGGGACATCTCCTCGGCACTCTGCATCCGCGAGAGGTCGAGCGAGAAGTCGGGCCTCTGCACCGGCGACAACTTGTCCATGAGTTCGCGGATCTCTCGTGGGGCCAGGCCCGCCGATTCGAGGTCGGCGCGCGTGGCCACTCCCTCCGCGTGGATCGATCCCGAATCCGCGTCCGCCCGCAGCAGGCTGCGCAGGATCGCGAGTTCACCCGCGCTCAGTCGCGCACCCATGACTTCGTAGTCGATCCAGGCTTCGTAGCTCAGGGGGGCGACCCGCTGGAGCATGCCCGCCATCACACGGCCGTACTCCTGGATCTCCCACTGCGCGTGGGCGTCTACTCTCAGGCGCAGAAAATGAAGCAGGTTGTGTAGATCGATCTTCCAGTACCACTGAGTATACGTGGAGAGCGGGAGGTCGATCCGCGCCAGTTCCCGGGCGACGTCTTCGGAGAGTAGCCAGCCGTAGGCGTCCGCCGCTTCGGTCCGCAGGCGCTCCCAGCGATCGACCGCGTCGCGATAGAGTTCGCTCGGGGCCGGATCTCCCTCTCGGCCCTGATTGTTCAGACTGCTCTGGTAGGCGAACTGCTCGTGGTCCGGTTCGTAGAACAACAGCGGCAGGAGACTGTACCGGGCGCTGAGTTCGTTGACGGAAGCGGTGCGGTGCCGGATCCACTGGCGCGCCACGAACATCGGCATGCAGCAGTGGAACTTGAACTCGACCATCTCGCTCGGCGTCGTATGCGCGTGTCGTCGCAGGTAGCGGACGAGACCGCGCGTCTGGCTGACCCGTCGGGTGCCGGCACCGTAGCTCACACGGGCGGCCGACTCCACGGCGGCGTCCGAGCCCATGTAGTCGACGAGCGCGACGAACCCGTGGTCGAGCACGGGAAAGTACGCGCCGAGAATCTCCTCGGCGGCCGGAACCGTCGGTCTCTTCGTCTTCTCCATGGACTACCCCTGCGGCTCGAATCAGGTGGGGTCGGGGCAGAATATCAGTTCGACAGCACGCGAGCGACCGCGCGCTGCCACCCGGAATAGAGGATGTCGCGCGCCTTCGGCGCCATGACCGGAGTCCAGGCGCGGTCGTGTCGCCACAGACCGGCGATCTCCGGCAGACTCGCGAACAGGCCGGCGCCAAGTCCGGCCAGCATCGCGGCTCCAAGCGCTGTGGTCTCCGTCACCGCCGGGCGCGCGATCTCCAGGTCGAGGATGTCGGCCAGGAACTGCATGGCCCAGTCGTTCCGTGCGAAGCCTCCGTCCACCCGCAGCCTCGCGGGTCGGGGAGCCCCATCCGCCTGCATGGCCTCGATCAGCTCCCGCGACTGGTAGGCGACGGCCTCCAGGGCCGCGCGGGCGATCTCCGCCCGTCCCGTGTCGCGGGTCATCCCCAGCAGCGCGGCGCGCGCGTCGGGGTCCCAGTGGATCCCGCCCAGCCCTACGAACGCCGGGACGAGTACGACGCCTCCGGTCGAATCGACCGAGCGTGCCAGCGTCTCCGTCTCCGCCGCGTGCGAAATGATGCCCAGGCCATCGCGCAACCACTGGACGGACGCGCCCGCGACGAAGATGCTCCCCTCCACCGCGTACGTGCGTTCGCCCTCGAGCTGCCAAGCCACGGTGGTCAGCAGCCCGTGCGCCGATGCGAGCCGCTCCGGCCCGGTGTTGAGCAAAGCGAAGGCCCCCGTCCCGTACGTGAACTTCATCTCCCCGGGCTCGAATGCCGCCTGGCCGAACGTTGCCGCCTGCTGGTCGCCGGCGATGCCGCGCACCGGGATCGGGCGACCGAACAGGCCGGCTCGCGTCTCGCCGAAATCGCCCGCCGAGTCGCGCACTTCGGGCAGGACGGAGTCGGGCACACGCAGCAGGTCCAGCAACTCGGGGCACCACCCGCCCGTGCCGATGTCGTAGAGAAGCGTCCGTGAGGCATTCGACGCGTCGGTCGCGTGCACGCGCCCCCCGGTGAGGCACCAGAGCAGCCAGCTGTCGATCGTGCCGAAGGCCAGTTCGCCTCGCGCCGCGGCTTCGCGCGCGCCCGGGACGCGGTCGAGGATCCACGCCAGCTTGGTACCGGAGAAATACGGATCCAACCGCAACCCGGTGTGGCCTGTGACCCACTCCTCGTGTCCCTCATCGCGAAGCACGGCGCAGGCGTCCGCCGTACGCCGGTCCTGCCATACGATCGCCGGGTGAATGGGCCTGCCGCTCGCGCGCTCCCAAACTACCGTCGTCTCGCGCTGGTTCGTGAGACCGATCGCCTCCACGCGGTTTCCGAGGGCTTCCGCGGCTCCGATGGCTTCGCGCGTGACCTCGATTGCGTCGTCCCTGATGCGCTCCGCGTCGTGCTCCACCCAACCCGGAGCCGGGTAGCTCTGCGGCAGCTCGCGCTGCGCCGCCGAGACCGGCGTCCCGGCAAGATCGAAGGCGATGGCGCGACTCGACGTGGTGCCCTGGTCAATCGCGACGAGCGCCGCCGAGCCGCTCACCGGCGCGAGAACCGATCCGCCGGCACTCGGACCAGCTCGTAGGCGCGAACTTCGATCTCACACAGGACCACCAGCCGGTCGCCCAGGACGGCCGCATCCATCAGACAGTCGATGCCGCCCTCGGGGGGCAGCACGACCGACGCCGAATCGCCACCGACCAGCGGTATCGATGCCGCGAATACATCATCGATGAGCCCGGTGACAAGCCACAGCTCGCGGTCGACGACTCGGACGCTGTTGAACGGCACGGTTTCCCGAATCCGGGTCCGCTCGCCTTGCTGCTCTCTCTCCACCACCCCGCCCCCGGATCGCGTCCCGCGAACGATCCAGGCGGGGAGCGGCCAGGGAGCTACGTCGGTCACCCGGGTTCGCGAGTCCCCGAGGGCGACGCGCCAGCCGCCGAACAATTCGGCGTTCCGGTTCTGGACCATAAGCAGCGTGTCCGGAGTGACCGCAAAAAACCGCAGGGCGCCGCCAATCAGTCGCTCCACCGGCCGGGTGCCGAGCGCGCTCGGGATGATCGACGGATCGATTTCCAGGTCACGGTGCCGCAGGCCCGATTGGACGGCCAGGAGGCTGTTCTGGTCCGCCGTGGGATAGACCGGCACGCCGTCTCCAAGGATTCCGAAGTTGGTGACCGGCCACGGCGTCGACAGTTCCTCCCTGAGGTCGCCGTCGGGGCTGAACCAGGACAATCGGGTGAGGCTCGGGTCGACGACGCGTACGCCGCCCCGCGGGTCTGGTTCGATCGACACCGGAGCTTCGAATTCGCCGGGTCCCTCGCCGGGCCGGCCGATGACGGCGCGGAGGTTCGCGTCGAGGTCCAGGAAGAACACCTGCTTTCCGCGCTGGTCGAGGACGAACACGCCCTGGCCGTCCTCCGCGATCGCCATTCCGGAGGCACCTTCGATCAGGACCTCGGCTTCCGGATCGTAGGGGTTGGGCGGGAAGCGTCCGAGGAACGCCCCGGGTACCGATACGCGGTACCCGGGAACGTTGGCCGCTTCGCCGTCGCCGTCGCCCATGAAGCAGGCGGCGAGGACGGGCACGATAGCCATGCCTGCAACCGTGCGGCGCACCACTACACCTTCACGCCGATGATCTCGAAGTCACAGTCCCAATAGCTGGTGCGGTAGAGACGGCCGTCCTCGACCCATGTGCACTCGCAAAGGTCGCAGTAGCTCGTGAATCCGATCCCGGTCAGTGGGATCGTCCAGGTGTACTCGAAGACCCTGACGCAGAACCCGGTGCACACCTGAACAGCCGAAGTGGTCGTCGCGGCCGCAGCAGCGACGGCCGTGGCCGTCGAGACGGCTGCGACCGGTGCGGACGCGTCCGCGCGAGGCGCGTGCGGCGTTTCGGCTCCCAGCGGATCCGCGAGGCCGCCCGCGAAAGCCCACCCCACGACGAGCGCCCACGCCCCCTTGCTTCTCGTTCCTCTCCTCATCATCCACCTCCCCTGATTGATCCCCGAGAGCGACGCCCAGCCGCCCTCTCTGAAACGAGGATCCAGATGGGTATCAACGGGGCATCAACAGGAGATGCGTCAATGAGTGAGAGGACCTCGCGAAGCCAACTCAGACGTCGAGGTTGCGGACGTAACGGGCGTTTCGCTCGATGAACTCGCGACGCGGTTCGACGTTCTCCCCCATGAGGGTCTCGAACAGCTGGTCGGCGGCGGCGGCTTCTTCGATCTGCACCTGGAGCAGCGTCCGCTTGTCGGGGTTCATGGTGGTCTGCCACAGCTGATCGGCATTCATCTCGCCCAGACCCTTGTACCGCTGCAGCGAGGCGCTGCCCCTGCCGTTGTCGAGCCTCGCCTGCGCGGCCAGGCGCTCCGACTCGTCGTAGCAGTAGAACTCCGTCTTTCCCTTCCACACGCGGTACAGCGGCGGCTGCGCGATGTAGATATAGCCTGCGTTGATGAGCTCTCTCATCTGCCGGAAGAAGAAGGTCAGGAGCAGCGTCCGGATATGGGCCCCATCCACATCGGCGTCCGTCATGATCACGACCTTCTGGTACCGCGCCTGCGAGAGATCGAACTCGTCCCCGATCCCCGCCCCGATCGCCGTGATCATGGCCCGGATCTCCTCGTTCGAGAGGATCCTGTCGATCCGCGCCTTCTCGACGTTCAGGATCTTCCCGCGCAGGGGGAGGATGGCCTGGTAGTTCCGATCGCGCCCCATCTTCGCGCTGCCGCCGGCGCTGTCGCCCTCCACGAGATACAGCTCCGCGATCTCCGGGTCCGTGATTGAGCAGTCCGCCAGCTTGCCCGGCAGGATGCCGGTCTCGAGCGCCGACTTCTTCCGGGTCAGGTCCCGGGCCTTGCGCGCTGCTTCCCGCGCCCGCGACGCCTGTACAGCCTTCTCGATGATCTTCTTCGACGGGCCGGGATTCTCCTCCATCCACGTTCCGAGCCGGTCGTTGACCAGACTCTCGACGATACCGCGCACCTCGCTGTTTCCCAGCTTTGTCTTGGTCTGCCCCTCGAACTGGGGTTCCATGACCTTGACCGAGAGCACGGCGACGAGGCCCTCGCGCACGTCATCGCCGCTCAGTGCGGGGTCCCCCTTCTTGAGAATGTTGTTCCGCTGCGCGTAGCTGTTGATGGTGCGTGTGAGAGCGCCCTTGAACCCGGAGAGGTGGGTGCCGCCCTCGTGTGTATTGATGTTGTTGACGAAGGTGAACGTGTTCTCGCTGTAGGCGTCCGTATACTGCATCGACAGTTCGATTTCGGTGTCGTCCTGCGCGCCTGAAACGGAGATCACGTCGGCATGAAGCGGGTGCTTGCGCCCCAGCAGGTACTGGACGAACTGGGCGATGCCCCCCTCGAAGTGGAAGTCACGCCTGGCACCTTCTCCGCGCTCGTCGACGAGGGCGATCCGAACACCCCGGTTCAGATACGCGAGCTCGCGGAGCCGGTTGGCAAGCGTCTCGAAGTTGTATTCGAGGTCCGCTGCGAGCCCGGTGAAGATGGTCGGATCCGGCCGGAAGGTGACCGTGGTCCCCGTCTCCTTCGTCTTCCCCCCCTTGTAGAGCTTGCCCTGGCTGACGCCCCGCTCGTATCGCTGGCTCCACACGTGGCCATCGCGGCGGACCTCCACCTCGAGCCACTCGGAGAGCGCATTCACGACGGAGACACCCACGCCGTGTAGCCCGCCCGACACCTTGTAGCTCGACTTGTCGAATTTCCCGCCCGCGTGGAGCGTCGTCAGCGCGAGCTCGACGCCGGGCATCTTCTCGGTCGGGTGAATGTCGACGGGAATGCCCCGCCCGTCGTCCGCGACCCGGATCGACTCGCCCTCTCCGATCGTGACCTCGATCCCGGAGCAATGTCCAGCCATCGCCTCGTCGATCGAGTTGTCGACGACTTCGTAGGCGAGGTGATGCAGCCCGCGCTCCGACGTGGACCCGATGTACATGCCAGGTCGCTTGCGGACGGCTTCCAGCCCCTTGAGGACATGGATCTGCCGGGCGGTATAGTCCGAGTTACCCTGGTTGTTGTCCCCGGACTTCCGGCCGGTCGTCGACTTCGCCATCAACCCCTCCCGCTCTCGCCTCGGTCGCGGCGCGGCGCGGCCATCGACGAATCCCCGGACTGCACGAACACGATCCGGTCGATCCGGCCGCGGTCGCGGTCCTCGTTCAGGCGGTGCAGCAGCTTCCGCCGCATCATGTTCAACTCCGTCATCCACGCGGCACCCGCGACCTCGATGAACAGCGTCGGGCCCCGGATGCTTCCGACCCTCGTCACGCGGGCAATATGCGGCCCCGCGACACGCTCCCACCGCGCGGCGGTGGCACTGCGCTCCAGGCGCTCGCGGATTCCCATCCGGTCGAGCAACTGAGCCAACACCCCGCCAACCCGTTGAGGATGCCGTTCATCGCTCCGTGCATCGCCCGGCGACGACACGTTCCGAGCCGCCCCGCTCATGCGATGAGCCGCCCGTTCCTCAGATGCCAGCGTGCGAGCCCGCCGCCCCTGAGGCCGACATCGCCGGCCTTGGGAGCCGTGAGGATCACCTGCCCGCACCGCTCGGATTCGAAGAGCCGCAACAGCCGGTCCGAGCGACCCTCGTCAAGCTCCGCAAACACATCGTCCAGCAAATACACCGGCTCCCGGCCGAGCCGTTCTCTGAGTCGATCGGCCTCGAGCAGGCGCAGGGCGAGTGCGGCTGTCCGCTGCTGTCCGCTCGAACCGTAGCTCCGCAGGTCGCGCGCCCCTTCTGCCGCCTCCACCTCGAATCGGATCTCGTCGCGGTGCGGGCCGACCACCGTCATGCCCCGGCGCCGCTCGCGTTCCCGGGTCGACTCGAGCGCGCGCCGAAACCGGTCCAGCCACGATCCGCCGCCCTCGGGCGCGTCCCACGGATCGCCGGACGCGATCGAAGCGGCGTACCGCAGCTTCGCACCGTCACCGCCCGAAATCCGCGCATGGAAGTCGGCGTATCGCTCCGCTCCCTCCGACACCCACGTCGCCCGCCTTTCCGTGAGGAACGCGCCGGCCTCGATCAGCCCATCGGTCCAGGCGTCGATCTCCTCGCCCGCCCAGCCACGCCGCAGCGCCTCGTTCCGCTGCGACAGAAGGCTGCGGTAGCGCTGCAGGGCCGCCAGATAGCCCGGCACTCCCACGGAGAGCGCCACGTCGAGGAAACGCCGCCTCTCCGTCGGTCCTCCGCGCACGATCTCTGCGTCGTCGAGCCGAAACGCTGCGACGCCGACCGAGCCGATCCCGGCCGAAACGCGATCAACTTCGAGCCCGTCGACCTCCACCTTCTTGATCCGCTGCGACCGGTCGTAGGCCGCTGCGACCGAGGTCGCTCCCTCGACCACGCCCTCCAACCGAAACACCGTCTGTCCGAACCGCACGAGTTCGCGATCCCGCGCGCCGCGGAAGGACCGGAAGACCTCAAGGTAGTAAATCGCCTCGAGCAGGTTTGTCTTCCCCGATCCGTTGGGCCCGATGATCGCGACCCCCGTTTCGGGGAACTCGCATTCGAGTCTCTCGAAATTGCGATAGTCGCTCAGGATCAGGCGCCTGAGAAAAGGCGCGGAGGACGCCTCAGGCTGGCGGATAGACGGTGCCTCCGGTGTCTTCGTCACGTACCCGGAAAATACCGCGAAAACCCTTGTGCCGCAAGGAAATCTAGGCCTCCGGACCCGCCGTCGAACATCGGCGGGCAGCGGTTGCCCGACGGGTTCGGAGAAGTCAGCTTCGGGGGTGCTCATGACACCCTGCGGCCGCCGCCGCGTACACCGCCCGCCGTCGAGAACGGGAGCCCCCCGAAGGGTCGCCGCTTCGCTCGGAGCCGCGTTGTTCCTCTCGCCGCTCCACGTCTTCGCCCAGGCCCCCGAGCCGACGGCGGCCCCCGAGGCGGCGAACCCGAAGACAGGCCGGATCTGGAGGGATATCGGGCTCGGAGCGGGCGGTATGGGCGTCGCGTTCCTCCTCGACGGGCCTACCCGCGACCTGGTCCTGGACCATCAGGGCTCCGCAGGACGCGACCTGGCCGAGATCGGTCACGGTTATGGCGACTGGAAGAAGACGGCACCCTTTCTCGCCGGGGGAGGAATCCTCCTCGGCGTGGCGCTCGAAGGCGACAGAGGGGCACGGAAGGCGACGGCGGCCTTCTTTGGCGTGTTCGCCGGCTCGATGGCCAATACGTTCCTCAACTGGACGCTGGGGCGCAGCCGTCCGAGAGATGAGATGGGGTCGCTGCACTTCGATCCATTGCGCAGCAACGCCTCTCTGGGGTCGGGTCACACGGCCTACGCGTTCGCGATCGCCGCGGCCGTCGATGAAGTGACCGATGGCGCCTGGGCGATTCCCTTCTACGCGGTCGCGGCGGGCACCGGGATCGCCCGGGTCTACGGAGACCGGCACTGGCTCTCCGATATCCTCGCGGGCGGCTTCGTGGGACTCTGGGTCGGGCGGCGGGCGACGCGAGCCGCTACGGGCTGGCTCCACGTGGAGGGGTCACCGGGAGCACCCGGCGACCCTGCGGTTTCCGCGGTCCGGATCGAACCCCTCGTCCTCGTGGACGGGCTTGGGGTGCGGCTGCGTTTCTAGCAGCCCCCCCTCGACCTCTCCGGGAGCGCCGTCGGTTCGCGCCTCCTATCTTGCGGGCCGGCGCAGATCCCGCGGCAAGCGGGTCCCGCATCCCCTGGAGCCACGCAGAAGGAAGGAAAACACATGGTTCACGTACCAGGCATCTGGCTTCCGATCCTCCTGGCCGCAGGGCTCGTGTTCGTCGCGAGTTCGGTGATCCACACGGTCCTGAACTACCACCGGACCGACTTCGGGAGCGTACCGGACGAGGACGGCGTGATGGATGCGCTCCGGGGGTTCGAGATTCCGCCGGGCGACTACTCCTTCCCGCATCCGACGGACAAGGAGATGCTCAAGAGCGAGGCGTTCCGCGAGAAGGCGACCCGCGGACCGACCGGGTTCATGACGCTGCTACCGTCGGGGGACCCGTTCAACATGGGGCGCCAGCTGGTGCAGTGGTTCGTCTACTGCATCGTCGTGAGCCTCTTCGCCGGCTACGTGACCGGCCTCGCGCTGGGACCGGGCGCCGCGTACATGGAGGTCTTCCGCATGTCGTCAACGGTGGCCTTCGGGGGATATGCGCTCGCCCACATGCAGAGGTCGATCTGGTATTCCCAGGCATGGGGGACGACGGCTCGGAACATGCTCGACGGGGCAGTCTACGGCCTGCTCACGGGCGGCGCCTTCGGCTGGCTGTGGCCGGCCTGATCGACTCTGGCTACTTCACGAAGTCGGACACCACGGGCTCGTCGCCGCTGTAGTCGTAGAACCCCTTCCCCGTCTTCCGGCCATGGTATCCCGCCAGGTGCATGCGGCGCAGCAGAGGCGGGGAGGCAAAGCGCGCCTCCTTGTATTCCTCGTACATGATCCCCGTGATGTGGTACAGCGTGTCGAGACCCACGAAGTCGCCCAGCGTGAAGGGTCCCATGGGATACCCGCAGCCCAGCCTGAGCCCCTTGTCGATGTCGGGAATCGACGCCACGCCGGACTCGTACGCGCGGATCGCATCGAGCATGTAGGGGACAAGCAGCCGGTTCACCACGAACCCGGTGTTGTCCCCACAGGCGATCGGGCTCTTGCCAAGCGATTCGGCGAAGGCGAAGGCGCAATCGAACGTCTCGTCCGACGTCTGCCCGCAGCGGATGACCTCCACCAGGGGCATGACCGGGACGGGACTGAAGAAGTGGAGACCAACGAAACGGTCGGGTCGATCGGTTCGGGCCGCCAGCTCGGTGATCGAGAGGCTCGACGTGTTGGAGGCGAAGACCGCGCTCTCCCCGCACACCTCGCCGAGCGCGCCGAACAGCTCGTGTTTCGCCCCGAGGTTCTCCGTGATCGCTTCGATGACGAGATCGCACTCCGCGAAGTCTGCCAGATCGAGGGTCGGATGGAGCCTGCCTACCGCCGCATCCCGCTCCGCCGCTCCCAGCTTATCCTTGGCTACCGCGCGGTCCAGGGTCTTCGTGATGCGGGCCATGCCGCGGTCCAGGAACCCCTGCTCCACCTCGCGCACGACCGTCTCGTAGCCGGCTCCGGCGCTGACCTGAGCGATCCCGCTGCCCATCAGTCCGGCTCCCACGACCCCTACCCTCCGAATCTCGGCCAATGTCGAATCTCCTCCTGAATGATCTCGGCTAAAGGAATGCGTGCGCCCTCAGCGCAGGAGCTTCCGGTGCCACGGCTGCTCGGCGCTGGAGAGATTCTCGCCGCGCTCGAGGCGGTCGAGAAGACCCTCCAGCGCGAGTTCCATCCGTTGTCTCAGCTTACCCATGGTGGACCGGGCGGAAACCGTCGCCACCCCCATGCAGCCCGAGAAGATGATGATCCCTCCGAACACGGGCAAAATCCCGCCCCCGGTAGCCAGGGCCAGGCCCACCCCGCTGGCGATTCCGCCAATCGTCATCCCCGCGAACCACCCGCCGAGGTGCTCGGCGCGGACGTTCGCAATGTCGGCCGTCAGGCTGACGAGGGACCAGCCGTTCTCGAGCGGCTCGACCGCGACCTGGAGGCTGCGCGCCTTGGCCAGGGTGTATCCCCTGCCGCCGACATCCAGGTTGCGGCGCATCTGGGCGACTAGCCCCGCGGCCGGCTCCCACAGCGACCCACCCGATCGGGAACGAACCCGCTTCAGGAGCTCCTTCTCTCGGAGATGCGGCTCGAGGTTGGCCTCGATTTCCGGCGGACTCCCGGGCACGACCCGACTCGCGCTCACGATCGCCGGCCCGCACAGCCTGCGTGCGAGACCCGTGTCCGCCGGAGGCGTGGGCAGGAGCGAGGCGGCCTGAACCTCGGCCAGCGCCTGCCGGACATGGCGTTCCTCGAGGCCGACCTCCGCCCCGATCTGGACCACCTCGCCCGAGCGGAGGGTGCCGCCCACCGCGGTTGAGTCCCGGAACTGCAGATCCGAGGCCCTGCGGATCACCCTCTCGAGCTGCTCCCGGGTGATCGTCTCGGATCCGGGTGGCCTGCGTTCCGGAAGATCGGATCGCACCGCCTCCTCCGGCTCGGCCGCGGTTCGAGCCGGCGTGTGCCCCCTCGATCCCTTCGGACCGGAATCACCCGGCGACATCAGGCTCCCGCGCCACGGTCTCCGGCTCGACAGCGGCATCATTCACGGCGCCGGGCGGCTCCGTCCCGGGTAGCCGCGGCCGGTCGCCCGAACCCTCGAGCGCCCGTTCTTCGGCGGGGGCGGAAGCCTCGCTCTCCGCCGGCGCGGCCATCCCCTTGAACAGGCCCGCGAGCGGACCGAAGTCGATCGGGAGCGGGAAGAGCGTCGTGGAGTTGTTCTCCGCCGCGATCTCCGTCGCCGTCTGCAGGAAGCGCAACTGCAGCGAGGCCGGGTATTCGCTCAGCTGGCGCGCCGCGTCCCGCAGGTTGCTCGCCGCCTGCAACTCACCCCTGGCGTTGATCACCTTCGCGCGCCGCTCGCGTTCCGCCTCGGCCTGGCGCGCGATCGCCCGTTTCATCTCGTTTGGCAGGTCGACGTCCTTGACCTCGACGCCGGTCACATCGATCCCCCACGCGTCGGTGCCCTGGTCGATGATGTCGCGCAGGATCTGGTTGAACTTCTCCCGCTCGGCGAGCACCTCATCCAGTTCGGCCTGGCCGATGACCGACCGCAGTGTCGTCTGGGCGAGCTGGGAGGTGGCGAAGAGGTAGTCCTCGATCTCGAGGATGGCGCGCCTCGGGAGCCTGACGCGGAAGTAGAGTACCGCGTTGACCTTCACGGAGACGTTGTCGCGCGTGATGACGTCCTGCGGCGGGATGTCCATCGCGATGATCCGCAGGCTGACTCGCTCCATCCGCTCGACCCCGAACGGGACGAGGAAGATGAGCCCTGGCCCGCGGGTGGGTCGCACGCGACCGAGCCGGAAGACGACGGCCCGCTCGTATTCCTTCAGGATCCTGAGACTCGTGGCGAGCGCGAGCGCTCCCGCGCCGGCGAAGATGAAGAAGATGGGATCCATGTTCAGAACCTCCGACAGCTGGGAATACCCGGCGTCAGGCGTCGACCTCCACGATCACGGCCGCCCCCTGTCCACCGCCGATGCAGGCCGCCCCGAGCCCGAGCCCGCCGCCCCGGCGCCGTAGCTCGTGGAGGAGGTGGCCTGTGATTCTCGCCCCGGTCATGCCGAGCGGATGACTGAGCGCGATCGCCCCGCCATCTACGTTGACCTTGTCCCTGTCGAGACCCAGCTCCCGCTCGACCGCCAGATATTGCGGAGCAAACGCCTCGTTCACTTCGACCAGATCGATGTCATCCAGAGTCAGGCCCGCCTTGTCGAGCGCGGCGCGAGACGCCGGGGCAGGCCCGATACCCATGATGTGGGGCGGGACCCCGGCCACCGCATAGGACACGAGCCGGCCGACCGGCTCCAGGCCGTGCGCGGCGGCGTAGCCCGAGCGGGCCAGAACGAGCGCCGCGGCGCCGTCCCCGATGCCGCTCGCATTGCCGGCGGTCACGAGACCGTCCTGCTTGAAGTAGGGCCGCAGCTTTGCCAGCCCCTCGACCGTCGTGTCCGGACGCAGGTGCTCATCGCGCTCGAAGGACTTCTCCCTCCCCTTGCGCCCCACCGTCACCGGCACGACCTCATCCTCGTAGCGGCCCTCGCTCCAGGCCTCCGCCGCGAGCTGCTGGCTGCGCACGGCCACTTCATCGGCCTCCGAGCGGGAGATCCCGTATTCCTCCGCCAGGTTCTCGGCCGTCTGCGCCATCGAGAACCCGCAGTAGGGATCCGTGAGCGCCTCCCACAGCGAGTCCTCGAACTTCGGCGCCGGCCCCAGCCTCAGCCCCCAGCGCGCACCGCGCACGATGTGCGGGGCCTGGCTCATGGACTCGGCGCCACCCACGAGGCATACGTCGCTCTCACCGAGCTCGATTTCCTGCGATCCGTCGATGACCGCCTGGAACCCCGACCCGCACAGACGGTTCACGGTCACCGCCGGGGTCTCGATCGGCAGCCCCGCGCGCAGGCCCACATGCCGTGCCAGGTAGATGGCGTCGGCCGAAGTCTGCATCACGTTGCCCATGACCACGTGCCCGAAGCCGCCGGGCTCCGCCCCGGAGCGTTCGATCGCCGCTTCCGCCGCGACGACGCCGAGGTCGACCGCCGAGTGCTCCTTCAGGCTGCCGCCGAACGCCCCCATGGCCGTCCGGGCCGCAGACAGAAAAACCGTACCATTCCCGTTGCTCTCGCGCATTTTCGCGAAATCCTTCCTCTGTATCGGATCTATGTCCTTCGCGGGTGGGGCCGCCGTGTGCCGAGCGGGCAGACCCGCGACAGGAAACGTAGCGAAGCGGATCAGGCGGCGCCCGAGGCCACCCGTCTCACGAGCCAGTCACCGACTTCGGACGTGCTGGCGCCACCCCCGATGTCGGGCGTTCGCACACCCTGAGCGAGCGCCGCATCCACCGCCCCTTCGAGCGCGTCCGCTGCCTCGGCGGCCCCGTGGTCACGGAGGAGCAGCGCCGCGCTGAGCACCGCCGCCATCGGATTGGCCCGGCCGGTCCCCACGATATCGGGCGCACTGCCGTGCACGGGCTCGTACAGGCCGTGAAGGCCGGGGTTTACGTTGGCCGAGGGCGCGAGTCCCGGTCCCCCCACCACTTCGGCCCCCAGATCCGACAGGATATCGCCCAGAAGGTTCGATGTGACGATGACGCCGAACCGCGCCGGCACCCGGATCATCTCCATGGCCAGCGCGTCCACGTACCTCATTTCCGACTCGACGCCGGGATACTCCGAGGCGACTTCCGAAAACACGCGACGCCACAGGCCGAACATGTGTGGCACCGCATTCGCCTTGTCGGCGAGCGTGACCCGGAGCCCCAGTGGGCCGGCGTACTCAAACGCCAGGCGCACGATGCGCTCGACGGCGAACCGGCTCGCGACCGATTCCGACACGGCGACCTCTTCCGGCGTGCCCTCCTTCTCCACCCGTCCCACGCCCACGTAGAGCCCTTCGGTGTTCTCTCGAAAGATCTCGAAGTCGATGGGCGCGGCGTCCGCCGATTTCAGGGGCGAGAGGCCCGGCGCGCGCAGCCGGAGAGGCCGGCGGTTCAGGAACAGGTCCAGCCGCACCCGCAGTCCGAGCAGGAGATCGCGCGCATGCCGTCCATCGGGCACCCGGGGATCGCCGACCGCGCCGAACAGGATGGCGTCGAAGTCGTCTCTCAGTGTCTCGAAAGTCGACTGGGACATCGTCTCGCCGGTGGCGAGGTAGTGATCCGCCCCGTGCGGGAAGTCAGTGAGTTCGAGCTCGACAAGGCCTGCGGACGCGGCGGCCCTGAGTGCGCGACACGCGTGGCGAGTGACTTCGGGTCCGATTCCGTCGCCGCCGATGACGGCGATACGCAGCCTTCCGGAGGCGATGGCCGGCTACCGTTCGATTTCGAGCGCGCCGACCCGGGCCGAATCCTCGAGGAACGCGCGCGCAGTCTGCCAGGACACGGCGACGCCGGTCAGCGTCTGTAGCCGCAGCGCTTCGTTGCGCATGAAGTCGGAGATGGAGACGCCGGGCTGATCGGACCCGTTGCGCATCGCCCGCACGATCCCGTCCCAATCGCCCTCGTACACGACTCCGTCGGGCGCTCGCACCCGGTGCACGCCCTCGCCCAACGGGTCGGGGGGCCGCCCGAAGAGATCGAGCTGGCCTGCGCCCGGTCGTCGCGGCGGCCCGCCGAGACCGGCTTCGACCTCGGCCAGCAGCCGATCCTCCGGGCTCGGATCCGGCACAAGCTCTTTCAGAGCCAGCAGGTAGGGCTGCAGTTCCTCGGCGTCCGACGGAAGATCCCGAAGTCGCCGCTTGAGTTCGATGATCCTCCAGGCGACCGTCGGGTCCGACACATCGGGCGCCGGAATCGTCTCGAGCTGCGCCAGCGCGCCCCGGAAGTCGCCGCGCTCATAGAGCACGTTGCCGTAGAGCGCACGCGCCTCCTGAAATCCGGGATCGAGCCGAACCGCCTCGCGACTCCAGAACAACGCCCCTTCCGTATCCCCTTCGCGGTAAAAGGTGAACGCCAGATCGAGCGCCGCGTCGGGGCTCGCCGGATCGGCCACCTGCGCGAGCCGGCAGAAGCGTTCAGCTCGCCGGAACAGACCCTCTCGCAGAAGGCTGCGTCCCACGCACATCATGAGTTCGACGTCCTGGTCGTATCCGAGATCGATCAGCGCCTCGAAGATCTGGAAGGCGGCGGCCCGCTCTCCCAGCTTGAGGAGCACGTCCCCGTGCCCGGCCAATGCTTCCTCGTGCTCGGGATCGATCCGGACAACCGCCTCGAATGCGGCCCTCGCCCAGGCGTACTCCTCGCGAGCCAGTCGTGTGTAGCCGAGAGAAACGAGGAGTTCGATCGAGTCGGGATAGCGGGCGAGCGCCTCCTTGAGGAGGCCGAGCGCCTGGTCGAAGTTGCCGGCCTCGTAGAGCCGCTGCGCTTCGGCGTCGAATTGCTCGTAGTTCCAGGAGTCGGGCTGGTTCAAGCGGGGAACCTCAAGCCAGGGACCATTCCGACGGAGTTCGGCGTGTCAGATCGGAGCCTTTCGTTCAGGAGAACACTCACAATTTCGGGCCCGGCTGGCCCCCTAGCAAGTTTCTTCGCCGCCGTCACGGTCCGAACGCCTCACGGAGTTTGCGCACCCCTTCCTCGTCCACGCCGTAGAGGGTGAGACGCGTGATCCGTCGATCAGCCAGTTCGCTGACTTCCAGCTCGCCGCCTCCCAGCGGGACGCGGTCGCCGGGCTCGGGAATCCGGCCCAGCGCACCGATTACGTAGCCCGCCACTGTGTCGTACTCCTCCGCATCTTCCATGTCGTCGATGCCGAGGCCCGAGAGCAGGTCGGCGAAGGAGACGCCTCCGTCCAGCGCGACGGAGCCGTCGGGACCGACTTCCATCCCCTCCTCCGCCTCATCGTGCTCATCGTAGATCTCGCCCACGATCTCCTCGAGCAGGTCCTCGAGCGTCGCGATCCCGTCCGTACCACCGAACTCGTCGACCACGACCGCCATGTGTGTCTTGCGGGTTCGCATCTCCGCCAGCAGGTCGTCCACCGCCTTCGATTCGGGAACGAACAGGGCTTCGCGCATCATGTCACGCGCGACGAGACCCGAGGGCCGTTCGGCGACCACCTCGGGGAGCAGATCCTTCACCACAATGATGCCCACGATATCGTCCAGGGAATCCTCCGTGACCGGGAGCCGGGAGAAGCCCGATTCGGCCACCACTTCAAGGATGACTTTCACCGGATCGTCGGCGCCGACCGACACGATGTCCGGACGCGGCGTCATCACCTCCCGTACGACGGTATGGGTCAGATCGAACACCCCCTCGATCATCGCCTGCTCGTCCTTCTCCACGGCTCCCTCTCGCAGACTTTGCCGAACGAGAAGCTCGATCTCGTCCGGGCTGTGGACGTGTTCGACGCCCCGCGTGTCCCCGACCGGGGCCCGGATCAGCTTGAGGAAGAGCCGCGCCGAGCCGTTGAGCAGCCAGATCCCCGGACTCACGAGGCGGTTGAAGGCCATGAGCGGCCCGGCCAGATAGCGGCTCACGGCCTCCGGCCGCACGAGCGCTACCGTCTTCGGCGCGAGTTCGCCCAGCACGATGTGCAGGTATGTGAGGAGGATGAAGGCGATGATGATCGCCGTCGCATGGAGAGTCGCCGGGTTCGCGACGATCCCCAGCGCGCCGAGAAACGGCTCGAGCGAGCGGACGAGGGCAGGCTCACCGATCCAGCCCAGGCCCAGCGAGGCGAGAGTAATCCCGATTTGTGTACCGGAGATCGCGCGGTCGAGATCGCCCTGCGCCTTGCGGACCACGCGGGCCAGCCGGTCCCCGGCATCCGCCATTTCCCCTATTCGGGATCGACGGGCGCTGACCAGTGCGAACTCCGCGGCCACGAAGAAGGCGTTCGCCACCACGAGCGCCAGAACCGCGCCGAGCCTCAGAACGAGCCCGAGGTCCATTCAGCAGGTGGGAGTGCGCCCCGGTTTTTCCGGGGGCGGGGGTTCGTTCAGGCTACGCTCACCTCGTCAGCGGCTTCCTGCTTCGCTCTCTGGGCCGCACCCCCGTGCGGAATCGCGGGAGCGCAGTACCTTTCGCCGATCGTGCGCAGGACCGAAAGGTCAGCCGGCGTCAGTTCGGGGTATCGTTCTCCGAGGTACTGGATCGTGTCGTCGAACCACTCGTGCCGCTGGTCTTTCTCGGCGTCCAGCACACCGCAGCGTCGAATGTGGCTGAAGAGCTCATCGCGGGCCCGGTCACTTGAATTCGGCATGTAGCTTCCTCTGCTCAAGACACCTCCTGACGGTCGTCCGTCGCTTTGCGGACTTCAAGTCTAACCTGGGATGAGCCTGCGCAGAAAGGGTGCCCACGAGATCGGCGGGTCGCCTCATCCACCCGTCTCAGCTTCACCCGACGTGGACTCGCGCAGGTACATATTCACGGCTCCTCTCAGCATGCGGCTCTTGATCTGCACAATGAGCCGCCGGTCGTCGTCGGAGATGAAGACCTCCGCCCGGCCGTCTTCCCCGAACAGGCCATCCGTTTGAATGATCGGACGCACGACGATGGTCTCGAACGTGCCCGCCGGGACGCGTACGCGCTCGCGCCGAAGAACCTCCACTACGACGGGATTACCGTCTTCCTCGAAGTAGCGGTTGAACTCGTACGTCCGACCAATTTCGAAGTCCAGTTTCCGGATGAGGAAAAGGTAGGAGATTTCGTCCAGGGCTCCCGGCGGCATGGGGAGATCGCGTTGTCGCCGGTGTGGACGATACGCCTCCGCCTCCTCGTCCCAATCCTCCCTCGTGGCCGTGAGAGTCTCATGGTCCAGTTCCCAGCGGCGGTGCCTTCGGTAGCTGCCCTGGCGAAGAACTTCCTCGAAGCGAAGCGACCGGTACGGGTCGCTCGCAATCCAGCTAACGGTCCGATCGTCCATCCGGTAGAGTGGGATGCGCCCCTCAATCTCCATCGAGAGTCGGTGCGTGGGCGTGCCGCGAATCGTGTCCTGCGCCTCGACGCGCAGCGTCATGCGCCCGAACTGGATACGGCCGAACAGCACCGCGTACTCGGCCTCCTCGCCGACCTGGAAGGGCCACGTCTCGGGGAACGCACTGTCGTCCACCGTCGGCTCGGTCTGGCCCACGAGCGAGCCCGCGTTCGCCACAGCGACCGCAAGGATCGCCACACACGCGGCAGAGAGCTTGAGGCTGCGTCCCGACATCTCAGGCCGCCTCAACGATCTGCCGGCCGAGTTCGCGCAGCGAGCGGTCGCGGCCCGCGGCGAACAGGTGCCGGAGTTCCTCGCCGGCGTGAAAACGGGGTCCGCGATAGCGACGCATGGAGTGCGGAGCATAGGGGATCTCCTCGAACCTGCGAACAAAGGGCCAGACGTGCAGCAGCAATGCGGCGTTAGCGGCCCATCCCTCGTACAGCAACAGTTTGCCGGCGCCGGCGCCGGTCGCGCGCTCGAGGGCAAACAATCGATAGAGTCGGAGCGTGGCATAAGGGTCCGTCACCGCCGGTGCCGCGAGCAGGCTGCGGGCGAGCAGGCGACCCCCGAGCCGGGTGAGCCGCCGCTTGTACGGCTCCGCGTCGGACCGCGCGACGGTGACGAGATCAGCCCCTCCCTCGAACCGCCGCAGCATCTCCGACAACCGCTCGGGTGGATCGGAAAAGTCTCCCTGCATGGAGACGAACGCGTCGCGGCGCGGGTACGAAGAACGCCGCAGGGTCGCCCGGACGAGCCGGTCGAGGCTCGCCGCGTAGCCGAGCCGCTCCTGGTTCCGGAGCACGGTCAGGGGGAGCACCCGCGGGTATAGCTCGAGTGCCTCGGGAGTGCCGTCGTCCGAGGCGTCGTCGCAGACGAGCACGTGAAACTGCCGCCGCTCCCCGTACAGAAGCTCGCGGATCCGCCACAGCAGCGGGCCGATCGTCTCGCGCTCGTTGTGAACCGGTATACCGATGTGGATCACGCGTCCGCTCCGTTTTCCGTCACCTGCTTCCACCTCCTGTGAAACCAGAAGTACTGTTCGGGCCGAAGTTCGATCTGCCGCTCCAGCACCCGAACCCAGCGCTTCGTGATCTCGACCGGGGCCGGTGAGGCGCCGGTCGAGCCGCAGTCGATCTCTTCATGGACGATCCGATACGCCGATCCGTCTCGCACCAGGGCGGCGAAGAAGAGAGGGACTTCCGCGGCCAGACACAAACGAGCGGGCCCGAGCGATGTCCAGGCGGGACGGCCCAGGAACTCGATCGGAGCGCTCCCGCGCCGCGCATGCTGGTCGGCCACCAGGGCCAGAATCCGGCCCGACCGCAGCGCGTCGAGCGCCCCCCGGGCCGCCGTCTCCCGGTAGAGCACTTCGAGCCCCAGCGCCGATCTCATGTTGCGGAGTCGGCGTCCGAAGGCGCCACGTTGCGATTGCACCACCGCGGTGATGTGAATGCCGGACGCCCTCATCGCCGCGCCGCCCAATTCCCAGTTACCCAGGTGCCCGGAGACGACCACGGCCCCGCCCCGTTGCGCCGCTGCCGTGCGCAGCCGCAGTCCAAGCCCCGACTCGTCGACGACACGAGAGAGCGTTCGTTCGATCCGCGGCGGCCCGCCCATCAGCAGCGCGACCTCCTGGCCGAAGTGACGGTAGCAGGCGCGGGCCGTGTTGCGGACCCAGCGCGGAGGCGCGTCCGGGAAGCTGGCCGCGAGCTGCCTCTCCACCACACGCCGCCGAACCCTGAGCGGGGCGCAGGACAGCCTGCCCAGCGCCCGTCCGGCCGCCAGGGCCACCGGTTCCGGGGCGGCCCGCAACGCGAGGTGCAACCCGGCCGCGATGGCCCCGACGCCGCCGTCCACGAGCGCGCCCCCGGGCCGCGCGCGGGCTTTCCTCCGGGGCCGATCCACCCGCTCCGTCACGACCTCGCCATCGAGACCGGCGCCAGCTGGTGGTCGAACAGGCGGCGGTATGGCCCGTCCCGGGACACGAGCGCCTCGTGGCTGCCTGCGTCGACGAGCCGCCCGCGCTCGAGGACGAAGATCCGATCGGCCTCGCGCACGGTGGAAAGCCGGTGGGCCACGACGATGACCGTGCGGTCACGGAACAGCGCGGCCGTGGCCTCTCTGATCACCGACTCCGTCCCGGCATCGACGGCCGACGTGGCCTCGTCCAGAACGAGGATCGGGGGGTCCCTGAGGACCGCCCGGGCAATCGCGATACGCTGGCGCTGCCCGGCCGACAGGCGCACGCCACGCTCGCCGAGGACCGTTTCATAGCCCTGCGGCAGCCCCTCGATGAACTCATGCGCGTACGCCGCCCGAGCCGCAGCCTCCACGTCCGCGAAGGCGGGCGGGTCTTCCCCATAGGCGATGTTCGCGGCGACCGTATCGTGGAACAGCACCGCCTCCTGGCCGACGAGGCCGATGAGGCGGCGGAGCGAGTCCATCGAGAACTCACGGATGTCCGTGCCGTCGATCGTGACCCGTCCCGCCTGCGGATCCGCGAACCGGGGCAGGAGGTCGACCAGCGTGCTCTTGCCGCTCCCCGACGACCCCACGAGGGCCACGACCGATCCGCGGGGAATCCTCAGGTCGATGTCTTCGAGCACCGGGCGTCCCGGCTCGTACGCGAAGGTCACCCCCTCGTAGCGGATTTCGGCCGCCGGAGCCGCCGCCGTCCGCGACCCGCCGACGGGCTCGGGCTCGTGGTCGAGGATCTCGAGGAAGCGGTCCGCGGCGGCAAGTCCCTGGGCCGTGCCGGCCGGATACTGGGCGAGCCCCTTCACCGGCGAGATCGCGCGCAGCGCGATCGTCACGAAGGCGACGAACTGCTCCGGCGCCAGCGACCCGTCACCCATGACGAAGGCGGCCCCGATCCAGACCAGTCCCAGCGCTACGGCGGCCGCGAGCACCTCAGACAGCGGGGAGGCGAGATGCCGCATCGTGGCGGCCGCGATGCGCTTGCGGCTGAACGCATCCGAACGCCGCCGGAAGCGCGCTTCCTCGAAGTGTTCCGCGGCCCGCACCTTCACGAGGCGCACGGCCCCGAGTGACTCCTGCAACGCGGCGACCAGCTCGCCCTGGTCCTCCCAGGTGCGGCGGAACCTGTCGCGCAACCCGCGGAGCAGCGGGCGCAACCCGAGCATCACGAGCGGCACCAGAACGATGGCGAGCAACGCGAGGCGCCACGATAGCGCGAACAGCACCAGGGCGTAGGCAGCGAGCGTCGCCAGTTGACGCACCGCCAGGGCGAGCGCGTCCGTCACCACTGGCTTCGCCTCGCCGGTGTCCGAGATGACCCGCGCGACCATCTGTCCGACCTTCCCGCGCTCGAAGAAGGCGAGCGGCAGCCGCTGCAGCCGAGCGTGCACGGCGTTACGCGCGTCCCGCACCAGGAACTCCTGGGTGCGGATCGACAGCACCCGCCCCCCGAACAGGCACAGATTCTTGAGGAGCAGCGCGGCCAGGACCACAACACACACAGCCCGCAGGGCGTCCAGCCCCTCCGCCCCGCCGAGCCACCCACCCGCAATCCCATCGATGAAGCGCTCCGCCGCGTTGCGTCCGCCTTCGGGAAGCAGCGGACCCATCCCGAACAGCGAGCGGAGGAACGGGATCAGCAGCAGGAGGCTGAACGCCTCGAGCCCGGCCGCCACCACGCCGAGTCCGAGACTCCCGAGAAACATCCAGCGGTAGGGCCGCAGGAACCGCAGCAGCCGCCGGTACGACGAGCCCCCCATTACGGGCCCTCCTGTCAACGCGGCGTCAGCAGGGCGACCGGAAGCACCATCTCATCGGGGCTCACGCCGCCGTGCAGAAAGCTGTCCCGGTAGCGGTTCTGGTACTCCCGCAGTCTGGTCGGATAGACAAAGAAGTGATCCTCCCGACAGAGGGCGTAGTTCTGATTCAAGCCGCCGGGCGGGAGACGCCAGTCGTCGGCAGCGGATGTCATCATGACGGCCGCGGGGTTCTCCACCTTCATATCCTCGCCGAACTTGTAGCGAAGACTCGTCGACGCGTCGCGCCCCGCGAAGATGGTGGCCGGCCGGCGGCAGTGAATCGACCCGTGGTCCGTCGTGATGAGCACCCGCACCCCCCGCTGTGCGGCCAGTTGCAGCGCCTTCAGGGCCGGAGAGCGCTCGAACCACGTAACGGTGAGCGAGCGGAGCGCACTCGTGTCCTGAGCCATCTCCCAGATGAGCCTGGACTTCGCGCGGCCGTGCGTCAGCATGTCCACGAAGCCGAACACCAGCGCCGTTGCGCACGGGCTCGACAGGTAGCCGCCGAGCCGCGTGAGCATGGGTTCTCCCTCCTGAGCCGAGAAGATCTTCTCGTAGTGAACGCGGATCCGCGACGCGGTCAGTGCGCGCACATGGCGCTCGAAGAGATCGTCCTCGAACGAGTTGTATCCGATCTCGTTCCCCCGTTCCCACCAGTCGGGCCGCAGTTCCGCGAGTTCATCCGGGAAGAGGCCGCCGAAGATCGCGTTGCGCGCGAACGGGGTCGCCGTCGGCAGAATCCCGGCATACAGCGCCTCTTCGATCTCGAAGTGCTCGCTGACGATCGGGAGGATGGCCCGCCACTGGTCGAGGCGCATGCAGTCCATGACCACGAGGAGAGCCGCCGGATCCTCGTCGAGGATCGGTCGAAAGAACCGCGCCAGCACGTCCACCGACAGCGTCGGGCCGGACTCCCCGCCTTCGTGCACCCAATCGGCGTAACGGTCCGCGACCAGGTCGCAGAACCCGCGGCTGAGGTCGCTCATCAGCCCGTCGAGGATATCCCGGAGACCCGACTCCCCGCCCTCCTCCAGCCTCAGGTCCCAGTCGACCAGTTCGGAGTAGAGTTCGGCCCAGTCCCGCCACGAGTCCGCGGTCGAGAGCCGCTCCCGCAACTCGCCGAAGCGGCGTGAGAAGTCCCGCGTGATGTGCTCATGGCGCAGCGCCGGGCCCGCGAGGAGACGGGTCACCACCGACAGTACCTGCCGAGGGCTCGTCGGCTTGACGATGTAGTCGTCCGCCCGCCGCCCGATCGCCTCGTGCATGGTCGACTCCTCTTCGCTCTTGGTGACCATGACCACGGGGAGGCGCGGCGCCGAGCGCCGGATCCGGTCGAGCACCTCGATGCCGCGCAGCCCGGGCATGCGCTCGTCGAGCAGCACCAGGTCGTACGAGGCGCCGGTGAGCAGTTCGATGGCGTCCTGGCCGTTCATCACGGCGTCGACCAGATACCCGGAGGATCTCAGCAGCAGCAGATGGGGCCGCAGCAGGTCGACCTCGTCGTCCACCCACAGGATCCGGCCCGCCCCCGTCTTTGTCGCCTCCGTCATGCACTGCCTTTCAGGTAGCGGCGTATCGCCCGTTCCAGCTTCTCCACGACCTCTTCCACGCGAATCTGCGACATCCGCGCGGGGCGTGTGGCCCGGGACGGCCGCCGCTCGCCGTCGCCGCTGTGCCGATCCACCAGCAGATCGAGAAACCGGCCGTACGGGCCGCTCCGCTTCGGATCCGTGTACCCGTACAATCCGACCGTCGGCGTCCCCAGCGCCACCGCCACGTGGAGAGGACCCGTGTCCGGCGCGAGTACGATGTCGCTCGCTCGCAGTCGGCCGGCCAGCTGCCTCAGCGTTCCACCGAGCACCGGACGCGGCGGAACGGAGCATAGCTCCCGGAGACGACGGCCGTCCCTCAGTTCGTCCTCGGAGTCCCCGCCCAGCAGAACCGTCCGCAGCCCCAGATCTCCGCCCGCCACGTCGATTACCCGCGCGGTCCGCTCGAGGGTCCAGTTCCTCCGCGGGTTCGAACTGCGGGGCACGACGGCAAGCACGGGCCGAGCGAACGTCTTCCGCCACCGCGCGCTCTCCGCACGTTCCTCGTCCGTGAAGTGGAAATCCCACTCATGGCGCCGGGGCACGGCCAGGTAGTCGAGGAATTCGAACAGTTCATCCTGCACGTGCGCCACAGGGCGGGGCGTAATGCGATGATTGGTCGCCAGCCAACTCAGGTCCCGGGCGCGCCCGCGGTCATACCCTAGCCGAACCGGGGCCGGGAGCAGGCGCGTCACCAGACCTCCCTTGAAGTTCGGCTGCAGGCAGATGACGAGATCGAACGCCTCGGCCGCCACCTCGCGGCGAAACCGAGGATAGGCGCGCCCGCCGAGCCCTCGGTGAAACAACAGGAACCGGTCCACATCCGGACGGCCGGTCATGAGCGCCGCCGGGCCGGGCTGTATAATCCATGTGATGTGCGTCTCCGGCCAGGCTCGCCGCAGCGAAGCGACGACCGGCATCCCCTGGACCGTGCTGCCGATCGCACTCATGAGGACGATGGCCACGCGTCGGGGCGGGACGCAGGAATCGAGGGGTGGAATCACGCGACGACCTGCCGCGAAGGACCCGCGAGGGATCTTCCGGCCCACTCTCCGGTATCGGATCGGGGCCACCCAGGCTGACAACGGCCGCAAAACACTGTAATCTCGGGGCGATGCGAACACTCACCCGCTATATCCTGCGCCTTCATGTCGCGCCGTTCCTGTTCTCCGCCATCGGGCTCACGGTGCTGCTCCTGCTCGATCAGGTGAGCAAGCGCTTCGACAGGCTGATCGGCAAGGCGCTCCACTGGTCGGTGATCGCCGAGGTGTTCGTCTATTCGATCCCCTTCATCCTCGCCCAGACCCTGCCCATGGCCGTGCTCATCGCGGTCCTGTACGTCTTCAGCCGGCTGGAGGGCGATTTCGAGGTGACCGCGATCAAGGCCAGCGGCATCCCGCTCTCGCGTGTGATGGCGCCGGTTCTCGTCTGTGGTGTCCTTCTCGCCGGCACCATGACGTGGTTCAACGACACGATCCTGCCGCAATCGAACCACCACCTTCAGGTGCTCCTTACGGGGATCGGCCTCAAGAAACCGACCTTCAACCTGCGCGAGCAAACCGTCAACGCAGTGCTCCCTTCCCGCCTCTACGTCCACCCCGGTACGATCGATCAGGACAGCAGCTCGATCGAGGATGTCAGAATCTACGACGAACGAAACGGGCAGCAGAGTCGGACCATCTACGCGGCCCGCGGGAAGATGGCCTTCTCCGAAGGGGGAGCGGACCTTTACTTCGACCTCGAGGACGGCGTCGTCCAGGTCCGGCCCAACGGGCGCACGCACGCCTTCCGCCGTATCGCGTTCGAGCGGATGACGCTGAGGGTGCCGGACGTGGGCAACAGTCTCGAGCGTGACACTCTCGGGGCCGTGCGGGGCGACCGGGAGATGAACATCGCCGACATGCGCGTCGAGGCGGATCTCGGCTTCGCGATGGCGCAGGCGGCGCGGGCGGAGAGCGCGGTCTACGCCCGGGAGATCACGAGCCAGCTCCTGAACTTCATGCAATCGCTCGAGGCCGGAGGCGAAGAGGAGATCGCCCTGGTCGATGAGGCGACGGTCCGGGTTGAGACGATCGCGGGAGCGGGAGAAGGAGCAGCAGAAGGAGAGGCTGAGGCGGCCGCGCCGGACTCTGCATCGCTCGTGGCGGAGAGCGCGGCGCGGCGCTTCTACACGGCCTTCGACGCGGCGACCCAGTTTCAGTCCTACGAAGACCGCGAACTTTCCGGCCTCCGCAGGAACAACCAGTTCCTGGTCGAGATTCACAAGAAAGGAACGATCCCGGTGGCGTGTATCGTGTTCGTCCTCATCGGCGCACCCATCGCCGTCCGTTTCCCGCGGGGCGGGGTCGCCCTCGTCGTCGGCGTCAGTCTCGCCTTCTTCGGGGCCTACTACGTCTCGCTCATCGGAGGTGAGGAACTCGCCGACCGGCTCTGGGTCTCGCCCCTGTTCGCCATGTGGGCCCCGAACATCCTGTTCGGGATCTTCGGAGTGGTGGCGCTGGCGCGCTCGACCCGAGTGACCCGCTGATCCCGTGAAGCTGCTCGACCGTTACATGGCCCTGCAGTTCCTGAAGACCGTCGCCGTCTGTGCGATCGGCGTTCCCCTGCTCTTCGTGGTGATCGACCTCGCGGACAACATAGACCGATTCATCGATCAGGGGGCGAGCAAGTGGCACGTGGCGCTGCACTACATCTACCAGTTCCCGTACCAATCGCTGCTCGGCTCACCGATCGCCGCCCTCCTCGGCTCGGTGTTCACCATCTCGGCCATGTCGCGACGTTCCGAGGTGACGGCCGCGAAGGCGGGAGGCGTCTCGTTCTACAGGCTCGGTCTTCCGATGCTCATCGTCGGGGTGGTGCTGAGCTTCGCCGGACTCGCGCTCACCGAGGTGATCGCAGTCACGACGCGGAAGTCGGCCGAGGTCCTGGTGCAGGAGGAGAACCGGAGCCAGTCGATCCGCCAGTCCTTCGTCTATCGCGGAGATGACGGGTACGTGTACAAGGTGCGTCAACTCGACACGCGCGCGGGGCAGATGGAGGACGTCCAGATCGAGCGCAAAGGGACAGGGGCCGACTTCCCCACGATGCACATCGCGGCGGCGACGGCACGGTACGACTCGGCCTCCTCGCGCTGGGTGCTCGAGGACGGATGGGTCCGGCGGTTTTTCGGGCCGGATCGCGCACTCTCATACGAGTTCCGGGAGATATTCGTACGCCAGCTCGACGAATCTCCCGAGGAACTTCAGGCCAGACCCAAGGAGCCGGACGAGATGCGCTACGCGGAGCTGGGTCGTCTGATCGAAGCGGTCGAGAGATCCGGAGGCTCCACGAACCAACTGCGGACATCGCGCGCTTTCCGCGTGGCATTTCCCTTCGCCATGGTCGTGATCATCGTGTTCGGGATGCCGCTCGCGCACAGCAATCGGCGAGGCGGCGCACCGACCTCGGTCGGGATCGCGCTCGGAACGACGATCCTCTTCCTGACGTTGGCTCGCATAGCCGAGTCGATGGGCGCGGGCGGCGCGCTGTCGCCGACCCTGGCCGCCTGGCTGCCGAACGCCATCTTCCTCATCGCCGGGCTCCTGCTGTTCACCAGGCTGCGCACCTAGTCGCCCGCCGCACCCGTAACGCTAGGGTGTGGCACCGCGTTCGAGGCGCTCGATGTCGGCGCGGACCATGAGCCGGATCAACTCCTCGAACGACATTCTCGGGCTCCAGCCCAGCTGCCGACGCGCCTTCGAAGGATCGGCGCAGAGGCGCTCGACTTCGGCCGGCCGCAGGAACGCCGGGTCGAGTTCGACATGGTCGCGCCAGTCGCGTCCGATCTCGTCGAAGGCGATCTCGAGCAGCCGCTCGACGGAGTGCGTCGCGCCGGTCCCGATCACATAGTCTTCCGGCGTCTCCGCCTGCAGCATGAGCCACATCGCCTCGACGTAGTCGCCGGCGAACCCCCAGTCGCGCTCCGCCGCCAGGTTCCCCATGGGGAGCCGCTCCGCGAGCCCATGGTGAATGCGCGCCGTCTCCCAACTCACCTTGCGGGACACGAACTCCAGTCCTCGGCGCGGACTCTCGTGGTTGAACAGGATGCCGCTCGTCGCGAACAGGTCGTAGCTCTCCCGGTAGTTCACCGTGATGAAATGCCCGTACACCTTGGCGACTCCGTACGGACTTCGCGGATAAAACGGTGTGTCCTCATTCTGCGGCGTCTCACGCACCTTCCCGAACATCTCGGAGGACGAGGCCTGGTAGAAGCGGATGGCCGGATCGACCGCGCGGATGGCCTCGAGCACGCGTGTGACTCCGAGCGCCGTGAACTCTCCCGTGAGGAGCGGCTGCTCCCATGAGGTGGGCACGAACGATTGCGCGGCGAGGTTGTACACTTCCCGCGGGCCGACGCGTTCCAGCACCCGGATGAGCGACAGCTGGTCGAGCAGGTCGGCCTGATGGAGCGTGATCCGATCCGTGAGGTGGGAGATGCGGTCGTACTTCTCGACCGACGACCGGCGGACGACGCCGTGCACCTCGTACCCCTTGTCGAGCAGAGACTCCGCGAGGTAGGAGCCGTCCTGTCCGGTGATCCCGGTGATGAGTGCGATCATGCCGCGAATATGCGCGGCCGTCGCTGCGCGGCAAAATCGCGACAGGCTCGGCTGCCGGGGCCAACGCGGTTCCGGCGTCGGCACTTGACCGAACACAACCCGAAGCCACATTCTCGCTCCTGCCGTGATCCAGGGCTCGAGACAGAGGAGGCTCCGCAATTCCCCGCGCCACACCGGTTCCGAAATGGGTGCCCGATCTGCCCGCAGGCCCGGGGGTCTACGTCTTCGTGGACGCGCACGGCCATCCCCTGTACGTGGGGAAGAGCGTGAATCTGCGGCGGCGGGTACGCGGATACTTCTACGCGGGCGGACCCACGAACGAGCGCCTCGCGGAGATGCTGCGCATCGCTCGGGGCGTGGAGGCGCACCCGACGGGAAGCGATCTCGAGGCGCGCCTCGTCGAGGCGGAACGGATCCTCGAGCAGCGTCCGCCCTACAACAAGGCGCTCAAGCGCCGCGACGCCGGCTGGTATCTCGAACTGCGGTGGAACGAGCCCTTCCCCCGGTTGCGGGTGGTCCGCCGGCCGCGTCGCGCCGGAGCCCGCTACGTCGGGCCCTTCTGGAGCCGGCGCCTGCCCGACCGCATCCGCCACCTGGTCGGGAAGATCTTCCGGTTGCGGAGCTGCGCCGAGCCAGTCCGCCCGGAGCTGGACCGGAGCCCGTGCATGCAGTTCGACATGGGACTCTGCACCGCCCCGTGTGCGCGCCGGGTCGGGATCAACGACTACCGCCGGCAGGCGAGTTCGGCGGGCCGCCTGCTGGTCGACCGCGAGTTCGCGTGGGACCTCATGGAACGGCTCGAGGGAGCCCGCGACAGGGCCTCGGAGCGACTCGAGTTCGAGCGGGCCGCAGAGGCTCAGGCACGCCTCGACTGGCTGGAAGAGCTCGAGGAACTCCGGTTCGCCCTGGAGCCGGAGGCAGAGCCGCGGTCCTGGCTCATCGTCCTTCCGGGCGTGGCGGCAACGGAGCGGACGCTTCAGCCCGTCGCGCGCGGGCAGGTGCTGCGGCGCCGTCGGGTGGCATGGGTCGACGGGGCCTGGCAGAAGGCCGTCGAGGACGCATGCTACGCGGTGCGGGTGGCGGAGCTGCGCGCGCCATCCGTGCTCTCGCCGCGGGAAACCGTGCCCAGCGCGATGGTCGGCCGCTGGCTTGAAGAGGAAAACGCGGACGGACACGCCGTAGACCTGACGCGACTCGACACCGCCGCCGCCATCGACCGGCTCCAGCGAATCGCCTCATGATCCTCCGTCACGGAACTCCGGAAGCGGCTTCCGGGTCTTGATGCTCATGCTCGCTTACGAAGACATCGTCGCGGCACGCGCACGTATTCGCTCCGGGGTCGTCGAGACCGGGTGTCCGGCATCGTTTGCCCTCGCCGCCCATGGCGAAGGCCGTTTCCACCTGAAGGCCGAGTTCCGGCAGCGGACCGGGTCTTTCAAGGACCGCGGGTCGCTCAACAAGCTCCTGCGCCTCGATCCGGCGGCCCGGGAGGCCGGGGTCGTCGCGGGCAGCGCCGGAAACCACGCCCAGGCCCTCGCCTATCACGCGTCCCGGCTGGGAATCGCGTGCACGATCGTGATGCCGGTCCACGCACCGCTGATAAAGGTCGCGAACACGCGGGGCTACGGCGCCCAGGTCATCCAGACCGGGGAGACGCTGTCCGACGGCATGGCCCTCGTCGAACGTCTGACCTCCGAGAAGGGGCTGACGCCCGTCCACGCCTTCGACGACTTCGACGTGATGGCGGGCCAGGGGACGATGGGGCTGGAGATCCTCGAGCAGGTGCCCGAGGTAACGACCGTCATCGTCCCGATCGGCGGGGGCGGCATGATCTCCGGCATCGCCACCGCGATGAGAGAGCGGCGTCCCGGCATACGGGTGATCGGCGTGGAGGCTGCGGCCTCACCCGGTGCGCAGGCATCGCTCGCGGCGGGCGCCCCCGCGCACCTGGAGAGCTCGGACACCCTCGCCGACGGGATCGCCGTGAAGCGGATCGGCGACCTCACCTTCCCTCACCTCCAGGCGTTCGTGGACGACGTTGTCCTCATTGACGAAGAGCAGATCACGCGCGCGATCTTCTTCCTGCTCGAGTCCGAGAAGGTCGTCGTGGAGGGCGGCGGCGCGGTGTCCGTTGCCGCGATCCTCGAGGGCGAGGTCGACCTCCGGAGTTCCGACACCACGGTCTGCATCCTCTCCGGTGGCAACATCGACATGAACCTGGTGTCCCGGATCATCGACCGCGCGCTGTGGGCGGATGGCCGGCTGGCCCGGCTCGCCGTCGTGGTCCGCGACCGGCCCGGCTACCTGAACGAGGTGACGGCCCTCGTGGCGATCGAGGGCGCGAATGTGCTCCACATCGAACACACGCGCGCCTTCGGCGACATCTCGGTGGGAAAGGTGGGTATCGAACTCACGATCGAGACGCGTGGCCCCGAGCACATCGCGAAGATCGTGGTCAAGCTCCGCGAACTCGGCCACCGGGTGGAAGAGCTGTCCTGACCCGCAACCCCTCAGGCGCCCGGAGTTGCCCCCGAGGCGCGGCCAAGGCATCGTCAGCCGCGACAAGTATCGGCCGGGGGGCTCACGGAAGCCGGTGTGAATCCGGCGCGGCCCCGCCACTGTGAGAGGACCGGGAAGTTTCCGGAACGCCGACTCGACGTGCCACTGGGATCCATAGGGGTCCCGGGAAGGCGAGTCACGGCGGCCTCGAGCCAGGAGACGTGCCCATCCGGCGCCCACATCACACCTCCGCGGGGAGGTGAGGGGGTCTCTTTCCGGGCGCGGCATCCACCGGCATCTCCCTCTGCTTTCCGCGGGAAGGGAGAGCCGAGACGCAACACGCTTCAGCCTCACGCCGCCCTTCGGACGGATCGGGCAACCTCGTGGACCATAACGCGTACTCCTTCGGCGACGCCCTCTCCGTCAACATCGACGTGGGCCGCCGTTGGACCGACGCCCTCGAGACCCGTCTCCTCGTCAACGTGTGGGACACCGAGGTCCAGGAGGCGGGGTTCGATGAGGGGCCCGGGGCGACGTTCGTAGAGGGTTCGCACCTCCTCCGCCGGCCGAAGCACACCCTGGCCGCGACCGCGTTCTATCGGATTTCCTCCCGGGTGGGCGTAGACGTGAGCGCCCGGCGCGTGGGCGCACGCGAGGACCGGGACTTCGCCGTCTTCCCCGCCGAGCCCGTCACCCTGCCGGCGTATACTGTGCTGGACCTGTCGGCCAGTTTCGACATCGCCGGGGGCGGCGGACGGCCCGGCATCACGTTGATGGTGCGGGCGGAGAATCTCCTCGACTCGGCGTACGAGGAGGTATGGGGGTTCGCGGCGCCGGGACGCGGGCTGTACCTCGGCGGCCGCGTCGTCCTGGGAGGGTCCGGGGGCCCCTGATGCCATCAGGAGATCACCCGGTCGGCGTGCACCCGGAGTTCCCTGCGACCGCCGCCCCCGAGCAGGTCCAGGTGGACCCGGAGACCCTCGCGGCGAGCGAACTTGAGGGCGGGGACGATGTCAGAGTCCCCGGTGACGACGACGATCTCGCTGACGAGCCGTTTTAGGGCGAGCGAGGCGATGTCGAGCCCGATCCGCATGTCGACGCCCTTCTGGTCGATCTGCGGCGTCAGGTCCCCGGCATTGAGCCGCTTCGGATTGCCCTTCATGAGCCGGTCCGCGACGCGACGCCTGAGCGCCCACCCGCGACTGACCAACTCGCCGCGCCGCACGGCGACGTCGGGCAGGCGCTCGAGTGACGTGATCAGACGCCGGTTCCTCCTATAGGACCCCGTCCGGGCGAAGTCCACGACGGACCCATCGAGCGGGTTGGTCACCTTCTCGGTGAGGGGATTCGCCGTGTAGTAGAAGACTCGGTAGAGGGCGGGCGAACCCAAAGCGCTCCGGATTCGACTGATCTCTCCCATCACCGCTTCCCCGTCCGGGAATCGCTTCAGCCGTCGGGACAACCGCTTCTTCATGAACTCGCCGTCGATGAGGATGGCCACGTGGCTCATACCCGAGCGGGAGCTGGGAGGGGAGCTGAAAAAAGGACGACCCCTGCGCCCGTTGGGTAACCGACAGCAATAGGGTCGGCCCGGAACGCAGGGGTCTCGGTTGTACCGCAGGTCCTGTTGAGCGCCCGCTGGACACTCGACCTGCCCCACTCTTCCAGGAAGCCGTGTCCGGCCGCGCAAGACGCCCGCCCCATAGCTCCTCTCGCCGTCGCGATTCACTCCCACCGGTACCGGAGACGAAGATCCGGCGGGAGATCATCCGGCTCTCATCGGCCGAGGGCCGCGCAAGCCGCCTCTTACGGAGCCGGAGCGTCGGTCGGTTCGGCGACTTCGGCGAGGGCCTTGTCGAGTTCGCGGCGCGCGACGCGGGTGACGAGCACGACCACTGCGGCCGTCGCGATGAGTCCGGCCCACAGCAAGGCCGTCTGCCCCCAGCTCGCGGTGCCGCCGGCCGCTTCGGCCACCCCCGCGCCGGCCACCCCGATGTACACGTACAGAACCGTGCCCGGGAGCATGCCGACGAGCGAGGCCGCAACGTATTGATAGAACGTCACGCCGGTGAGCCCGTAGAAGTAGTTCTGTAGGCTGAACGGAAATATCGGTGAGAGGCGAGTGAGGGCGACGATGCGCCACCCCTGTGTTTCCACCGCGCGATCTATCGCTCGCAGTGCGGGACGTCCCGAGAGCAGTTTTTCGACGCGATCGCGCAGCACGTAGCGTGCGATCAGGAACGAAAGCGCCGCGGCGGCGTTCGCCCCGAAGAACACCGTGAGCGACCCCAGCCAGAGTCCGAACGTGATCCCGGCCCCGATGGTCAGGGCCGAACCCGGGATGAAGAGGACGGCGGCGATTGTATAGATGAGGGCGTAGAAGACCGGCCCCAGCCATCCGAAACCCGCCGTCGTCTCCCGAAGCCATGTGACGAGTCGCGCCGTCAGGCCCGGCTCATCCGTCACCAGCGTGGGCGCACCGAACTGCTGATCCCTGGACGAGGAGAGGGCATCGACCGTGTTCAGCGACCAGTCGTAGTCGGCGAAGTCGAAACCGACGCGGGAATCCGCTTCGATCGCCGCCCGCACCTCATCGTCGGCGTACCGTGCAATGAAGGCCGGGATGGACTCCGCACGCGGCCCCCAGCCGGCGGCCGTGAAGTCGGACCCATACCAGTCGAAGTACCGCGACACCCGGAGCCGACCGCCTTCGAGCGACACGTTGGCGGGGTCCCTGAGGAAGGCCCGCGATCGTTCCTCCAGCTGGGCCTCGAGTTCCGCCCCCACATAGGCCCATCCGGGGAGCCGAGCGCAGGAGAGCGAGGCGCAGTTCACCACGAAGTGGATCCGCGGGTCCTGGAAGAACGGGCGCAGGACGTTGTGTTCGATGTTGTCGAGCGTCAGGGCGAAGCCGCCCACCGTCCACTCGAGTTCCGTCCACACCCCATCGATGTCCCGGATCGACGCAACGCCGGAGTGATCGAGGATGGCGACCACGGTCAGTGCGTTGTACGCGTTGATGAGGAGCGCCTTCAGTTCATCGCGCTCCAGCGCGCCGAGGTCGGTTTCCGCCACTCGCGCGAGATAGGCATCGAGTTCGGCGCGCCGGCCGGCCATGAACTCGTAGTCGACCAGGCCGCCGATGGCGCCCTCCCGCAGCAGGCCATCCCAGGCGGAGTGGTCGAAGCCTTCCGTTCCGCGGGCCAGCGCGCGTTCGACGGCCTCGGCGACGGGGCCCGTCGCAACCTGGGCCGCGGGGGCGGCACACGCGGCCCAGCCCAGCACCACCGCACCGAGCAGGGCCGCGCTGACCAGGCCCGACCATCGCGTCACACTGCGCTTCCCGCGCATCACGGCCTCTCCAGTCGATTGTGGGCCGCGAGGATGCGCTGGACTTCGTCGCGCGGCAGCCCCGGGACCATGTTCCCGTCGCGCCCCACCATGGTTCGGGCCGCGACCATCGCGTTCGTGATCGCCTCCTCCGTGGCCTGCGCCGTCGCGAGAAGCAGCGGAGAGATGGCATCGTTGGACATCATTTCTACCGTCGTGTTCTCGCCCCGGTTCCAGGCCTGGATGTTGGCCGTCGAGAAGGCGATGAAGATGTCGCCGGAACTGTTGGACCCGTATCCGCCCATGCGGCCGATCCCGATCGGGGCGCGCCGCGCGAGGCGCTTGAGCTGGTGCGGCAGCAGCGGGGCGTCCGTGGCGATGACGACGATGATGGACCCCAGACCGTCAAAGACCGAGTCCACGGCCCCGCCGGCGCCCGCCGATCCTCCCGAGCCCGGCGGCGGAGTCCAGTCGAGAAGCTCCTGCCCCACGGGCACGCCGGCGATCAGCAGTTCCGGCCGGCGCCCGTAGTTGCACTGGACCAGTACGCCGACCGTGTAATCGCCCACGCGCCGGGAGGAGGTCCCGATCCCGCCCTTGAACGAGTTGCAGACCATCCCGGTCCCGCCCCCGACCGAGCCTTCCGTGACCGGACCGGACGTCGCGCTTTCGATGGCGGCGAACGTGTGCTCCTTCGTGACGTGGAAACCGTTGATGTCGTTGAGCCGGCCGTCCCAGGTCTCGGCCACCACCGGCAGGCTCCACCAGACCCCGGGCGCGATCGGGTGGTTCGCTCGCGCGTCCCGCGACCACTCGATGACGGCGGCGTGCACGATGCCCACGCTGTGAGTGTTGGTGATCATCACCGGACCCTCGAGGAAGCCCGATTCCTCGACCCAGGTCGTGCCCGTCATCTCCCCGTTCCCGTTGAGTGAGTACCAGCCGGCGAAGACCGGCTCGTAGCCATCCGTGCGCGGGATCACGGCGGTGACACCGGTGCGCACCGGGCCCTCGCCGACGACGAGTTCTCCCTCCCCTTCGATGATCGTCGCATGGCCGACCCGGACGCCGGCCACATCCGTGATCGCGTTCCAGGCCCCGATCTCCCCCGGGAAGGGAATCCCGAGATCCCGGGCGCGCGGCGGATCCTGGGCGGCAAGCCTCCCCGGGGCGACGAACCCGATGGCGATGGTCCCGAATGTGGCCAGCGTCAGCGCGAACGCGTGTCGTCGGGTCGATCCCGTGCGTGGCAAGAGAAACATCGACACCTCCGGGGTGGGGGCTGTGCTATCTGAACGTACCCTGCAGCCCAAGCGTCCAGATGAAGTCCGACCGCAAGCCGATCGCCTTGATCGGGACGAGGCCGTTTGTCACGAGAATCATGTCGCGGCCGATCTCGAACTTGAACCCCATCGCGAAGTCGATGCGGTAGCGGCCTGGGTCGGGGATCGACGACGACTCCACGGTGAAGGACCCGGGGCCGACGAAGGTGACCGGGTTGGGGAGTGGATTCTCGGGATCCGCCAGTTCCCACTGTGTGATGAGGTCGGCGGCCATCGTGACACGGTCCGTTGGCGTCGCATCGAAACCGATCGTGCCGAGGACCGCGTCGCCATCGAAGTCGCGGTCGCGAAGGTTCCCTTCTCGAAGGAGATATCCCGCGTTCACATGAGGCGAGAAGCTCTCCCCGTTGACCGAGAGGATCGCCAGCGCGCGGCCCCGGCCTTCTCCCAGCCCCAGCAGATCCTCCTCCTGCCCGGTCGGAAACGTGACATCGGCCAGGAGCGCCATCCCGATGGGCGGCGGGGCGCGGTCGACCGCCGTACCGCCCGTCAGGTTGACCTTGACGCGCGCTGAAATGTCACCCACCCCCGTCGCGGAACCCGTCACAGAGTTACGCGCGGCGAGGATCGGGGCCCTCCGCGTTCCGTCGAACCGGTGAGGGTAGGAGGAGTCGAACGGGAGGATCTGGGCATCGGCCGTCGCCGTCAGCCTTGTCCGCACGACCGGCACCGCGAAACCGATGTCGAGGAAGGATGTCAGCCCCGCACTGAGTACGGCGGTGGCGACGGTGTAGTCGAGGGCGAGATCCGTCCGCACCTGTAGTACATCTCGCTCGAACGTGGGCAGTCCCACCCCCGGATCAGGTCCCAGAGCGACGTCGGAGTTCTCATGGAAGAAATTGAGGACGAGGGCATCGGCCGGCGCCCCGCTGAAGCTGGTGACCTGGAACCCCGTCGCTTCGACGCCGAGGAAGAACCGCCCCACGCCGAGAGTCTCGGCGCGCTCGGCGAATACCGGCCCCAGCGACGCGCTTCGATCGCCGTTGGACCAGATGCGGCCTCCGGCCATCGCGGTGGCGGGCAGGGTGCCGGCCACTCCGGCGATCCCGTCCTCGAAGAAAAGGAGCAGCGCGTCGTTTCGGGGCACGAGGTCCCGCAGATAGTGCCGGCCGTGCTCGGTCCGCGGATCCTCCGTCTCCTCAAACCCCGGATCGAAGCACAGAGGGACGCCGCATTCGCCGAACACGAACAGCTCGGATACGAGGTCCTTGAGTGACTGCGCCGCGACCGGCCGCGCCGTGACGAACATCAGCGCCAGCATGGCCATCGGTCCCGCGACGACTCGTCTGTGCATCTCGCCTCCCCGCAAGTTTTTCGCAGTGGACGGTGAAGGTTCGCACCGTGGTCGGGCGCGGCAAGGCGAGTGTACGGATTCGCGCCGCGGCATCCGGGCGATCCGAAGTCTCCGGCCCATTGACCGCCGAAGGCCGTTACACACATCCTCGGCCATGCCTTCAACCCATCTCCGTACTGGAACGGCTGGCTCCGCCCCCGCGTTGATCCGACAGGGCCGCGACACCCACGACGTGATCATCGTCGGTTCCGGTGCCGGCGGCGGCATGGCCGCCTATGTGCTCGCGTGTCACGGCCTCCGGGTCCTGCTCCTCGAAGCGGGGCGCGACTACGATCCGGTCTCGGAGACCCCGATGTTCCAGACCCCCGCGGACGCGCCGCTGCGGGCCGCCGGGACCGCCGACAAACCGTTCGGCTTCTATGACGCGACGGTCGACGGCGGCTGGCGCGTGCCGGGAGAGCCGTACACCAGCGCCGAGGGCGTGAACTTCATGTGGTGGCGGTCGCGCATGCTGGGAGGGCGGACGAACCACTGGGGCCGGATCTCTCTCCGCATGGGGCCCTACGACTTCAAACCGTATAGTCGGGATGGGCTGGGGTTCGACTGGCCGATGACGTACGAGGACCTCGCGCCCTGGTATGATCGCACCGAGGCCCTGGTCGGCATCTACGGCTCCAACGAGGGGCTCGAGAACACGCCCGACTCCTCCGATGGCATCCTCCAGCCCGCGCCGGCCCCGCGTGCCTACGAACTGCTCACGAAGAAGACGTGCGACGGCCTCGGGATCCCCGTCATCCCCGCGCACCTGGCGATCCTCACACAGCAGCAGGACGCCGACCGCCTGTCGAGCATGCTGTGGCCGAACAACGCGACCGCCCGCAGGGTGACGCGCGACTCCATGCGTGGGCGCGCGGCCTGTTACTGGGCGACGCCGTGCGGGCGAGGCTGTTCGATCAAGGCCAACTTCCAGTCCACGACGGTGTGCCTGCCGCCGGCGCAGGCGACCGGCAACCTCACGACGATCACCGACGCGATGGTGCGCGAGGTGACGGTGGACGAGCGAGGGCGTGCCAGCGGTGTCCACTACATCGACAAGAAGCTGCGCGCCGACCGCCACGCCTCGGCGCCCGTGGTGGTACTCGCCGCCAGCGCCTGCGAGTCGGCGCGGATCCTCCTCAACTCCCGCAGCTCGCTCTTCCCCGATGGCCTCGCCAACGGGAGCGGGCTCGTCGGCAAGTACGTGATGGACACGGTGGGCGCGGGCGTCTCCGGTCAGATCCCGGCGCTGGAGAACCTGCCTCGCCACGCCGAGGAAGGCGCCTCGGCCATGCACATGTACATGCCGTGGTGGCTGTATGCCGACCAGGCTGCCGGACGCCTCGATTTCGCCCGCGGCTACCACGTCGAGTTCGGCGGAGGGCAGCGCATGCCGGGTTACGGCGCCTTCAGCAGCATCGAGCCGCTCACCGAGGGCGCCTACGGACAGCGCTTCAAGGAGGAATGCCGCCGCTATTACGGGTCGTTCATGAATTTCGATGGCCGGGGGGAGATGATCCCCAACGAGGACAGCTACTGCGACATAGACCCCGATCTGGTGGACCAGTGGGGCATTCCCGTGCTCCGGTTCCACTGGAAATGGTCGGAGCACGAACTCAACCAGGCCCTGCACATGCAGCGGATGTTCGCCGGCATCATCGAGGAGATGGGCGGACGCGTGCTGTCGACGGTACAGACCGATGGGGCCCGCGCCATCGCGGCGCCCGGGCAGATCATTCACGAGGTGGGCGGGGTCCGCATGGGAGACCGGCCGGACAACTCCGTACTCAACCAGTACTGCCAGTCCTGGGAGGTGCCCAATCTGTTCGTGATGGACGGTGGGCCCTTCGTCTCCAACGCGGACAAGAACCCGACACTCTCCATCATGGCGGTCGCGTGGAGGTCGTCGGAGTACCTTGTCGATCAACTCCGGCAGGGAAGCCTCTGATGGCCGGGGACGTGGACGAGCGAGACCGGGACGCGACCGGGGGGCTGACCCGTCGCCGGGCGCTTCAGGTGCTGGCCGCCGGGGCGGCGGGCGCGGCCGCGCTCCCCGCCGCGGCGTGTGCGGACGGGCGCGAGGCCGGAACGCCCGTCGCGGAGGACGCGACCGCGTTCACCGGCGCCACGAGCGGCGGCAACGCCCGGGCGGCCGGCACGCCCACGGACCCGGATCTCGTCTCGCCCGTGGTGTGGTGGGATCTCGCCCTGACGGAGGACGAACTCGCAACACTCGCCGCCCTCTGCGACGTCATCATCCCCGAGGACGAACATTCGCCGGGCGCGGCCGCGCTCGGAGCCCACGCCTTCATCGACGAGTGGGTGAGCGCGCCGTACGACGGGAACCGAAGCGATCTGACGCTCGTGCGGGGCGGGATCGTGTGGCTGGACATCGAATCGGCGGAGCGGTTCGCCGGACGGTTCGCCGACCTGACGCTCCAGCAGAAGCAAGACATCTGCGACGACATCTGCTGGGAACCGAACGCGGCGCCGGAATACCGGGTCGCGGCGCGGTTCTTCGACCGCGTCCGGGACCTGACGTCGACCGCGTTCTGGACCACGGCGGAGGGGATGGCCGACCTCGGCTTCGTCGGCAATCGCCCCATGCCCCGCTTCGACGGCCCGCCCCCGGAGGTCCTCGAACGCCTGGGTCTGGCCTAGCCGCCGTCGGCGCGAGACCATTCAGTAGTTTGCCAGGTTTCCCCGCACAAAGGTTCCCCCGGAATGAGGCGCAGCATGACGTCGAAGACCAACTTCTCGCGGCGTGACTTCGTTCGGGCGTCGGGCACGGCCGGTCTCGGTCTGTCCATCGTTCCCCGCCACGTCCTCGGCGGGCCCCGTCATCGCGCACCCAGCGACACGTTGAACGTCGCGCACATCGGCGTCGGAGGCATGGGCGGCGGGGATGTCCGCGGGATGGCGGGTGTCGGCGAGAATATCTACGCCCTCTGCGATGTCGACGAGCGGCAGGCGTCCGGCTCCTGGAGCGCTTTTCCGCGCGCGAAGCGGTACCGCGACTTCCGAATCATGCTCTGGGAAGAGGCTGAGAACATCGACGCGGTCGTGATCTCGACGCCGGACCATACGCATACCGCGGCGGGCATGATTTCGCTCTCGCTGGGGAAGCCGACCCGCATCCAGAAGCCTCTCGCGACCACCATCTGGGAGGTGCGCCAGCTGATGGCGGCCGCCGAGCGGGCGGGGGTCGCGACCCAGATGGGGAACCAGGGCCACGCCCAGGATGGTACGCGCCAGCTCCGCGAATGGTACGAGGCCGGCGCCATTGGCGAGATCCGGCGCGTCGAGTACTGGACCAACCGCCCCATCTGGCCGCAGGCCATTCGCCGGCCGACGGAAGCCCACCACGCGCCCCCGACGCTGGACTGGGATCTGTGGCTCGGGCCCGCCGCCGACCGTCCCTACCACCCGGCCTACGCGCCCTTCAACTGGCGCGGCTGGTGGGACTTCGGAACCGGCGCGCTGGGCGACATCGCGTGTCACGCCATGGACGCCGCCTTCTGGACCTTCAACCTCGGGACGCCCGAGCGGATCTCCGCGGAATCGACGCCGCTCTTTCCCGAGACGGCGCCGGCCGCCTCGCGCATCGAATACGATTTTCCGGCGCGCGGCAACCGGCCGGCCGTGAAGGTCGTGTGGCGAGATGGCAACCTTTCGCCGCCGCGGCCGGAGGAAGTACCGGACGACGCGAGGTGGCCGTTCGAGGCGAGCGGGCAGCTGTGGATCGGGACGGACGGCACGCTGTTCGCGGGCATCTACGGCGAGAATCCGCGGCTCCTGGACGCCGCGCGGGATGCGGAGATCCGGGCCGACCCGCCGGCGGAGAAGTACCCACGGACGGACGGGGTGTACGCGGAGTTCGCGGCCGCCTGCAAGGACGGCCCACCCGCCGGGTCGAACTTCGTCGAGCACGCAGGGCCGCTCACCGAGATGGTGCTGTTCGGCAACCTCTCCGTGCGCAGCGGTCGGGAGATCCGCATCGACCCCGACACGGGCGAGATCCTCGACGGCGTGTCGATCCCCGAGCGCTACGTGAAGGCAAACTACCGTTCGGGCTGGGGGTGGTAGGACTCTCGTGCAGCTGAACGGTCTCGACTGGATCGTCCTCGCCGCGTACGGGACCGTGGCCCTCGCGGTCGGGCTCTGGTTTGCCCGCCGCGCCGGTGCGGGCACCGACGAGTTCTTCCTCGCCGGCCGGAACCTCCCCTGGTGGCTCCTCGGGACATCGATGGTCGCCACGACCTTCTCCACCGATACGCCGAACCTCGTCGCGGACCTGGTCCGTAACGGCGGCGTGAGCGGGAACTGGGTCTGGTGGGCGTTCCTGATCACCGCGATGTGCACGACGTTCTTCTACGCCAAACTCTGGCGACGATCCGGAGTGTTCACGGACATCGGCTTCTACGAACTCCGCTATTCCGGGCGCCCGGCATCGTTCCTGCGAGGCTTCCGGGCTCTCTATCTGGGCGTCTTTTTCAACGTCGTCATCATGGCCACCGTTACGCTCGCCGCGATCAAGATCGCCGGTGTGCTGCTGGGGGCCGACAAGTACACCACCGTCCTCGTCGCGGGCACCGTGGCCGCCCTCTACTCGGCCACTTCCGGTCTGTGGGGCGTCGTCGTCACCGACCTCCTGCTGTTCGCGATCGCGATGGTGGGGTCCGTCGCCGCGGCGTACTACGCGTTGTCGCAGCCCGCGGTCGGCGGTCTGGCGGGACTCGTCACACACCCCGGGATCGCACCGAACCTGTCGATGCTGCCCGACTTCTCGGACTGGCGGACGGCGGCGATGGTGTTCGTCATCCCGATCGCCGTGCAGTGGTGGGCGAGTTGGTATCCCGGCGCCGAACCCGGCGGTGGCGGGTACACGGCACAGCGGATGCTCGCGGCCCGTGACGAGCGCGATGCCATGCGCGCCACGCTGTGGTTCAACATCGCGCACTACGCGCTCAGGCCGTGGCCGTGGATTCTCGTCGGCCTCGCCTCGATCGCCGTGTATCCCACGCTCGAATCCATCGGCGCGGCCTTCCCCGACCTCGACCCGAGCATCCTGGGCCACGACCTCGCCTACCCGGCGATGCTCGTCTTCCTGCCGCACGGGCTGTTGGGATTGGTCGTCGCCTCCCTCGCGGCCGCCTACATGTCGACCATCTCCACGCACCTGAACTGGGGATCGTCCTACATCGTCGACGACTTCTACCGCCGGTTTGTCGCCCGCGACCGGGACGAGGCCCACTACGTCCGCGTGGGCCGGATCTCCACAGGGGTGCTTATCGCCCTTTCCGCCGCGCTCGCCCTCTTCCTCGACAGCGCGAAGCAGGCGTTCGAGTTGATCCTCCTGCTGCACGCGGGCAGCGGACTGATCTTTCTGCTCCGCTGGTTCTGGTGGCGAGTGAACGCCTGGTCGGAGATCTCCGGCATGGCGGTTTCGGCCGCCGTCGCGCTCTGGTTCCCGCTGGTCCACGAGCGGGTGGGGCTCCCGGCGCTCGATCCCGCGGTCCGGCTGTTGCTCGGCGTCGGCGTGACGACGACGGTGTGGCTGCTCGTGACGTTCCTCACCCAACCCACGGAACCCCGTACCCTGCAGGCGTTCTACGACCGAATCCGCCCATTCCCCCGTGGGTGGAGGAAGGCCGTGAACACCCGTCCGGGCACGCCCGGGAGCCTCGCTGCGGGGGTCGCGGCTTGGGGCCTGGGGTGTGCGACCGTGTATGCCGCCCTCTTCAGCACCGGGATGGCCTTGTATGGCCAGACGGCCGAGGCGATCGGTTTCGGCCTCGTGGCCGTCGCCGCCGGCGTGGGCCTGTTTCGAACCCTCCCCAAAGTCGGTTTCGACTGACCCCTGCCGGGTAACGCCGACCCCGCAGCACCCGCGAACCGCCGTCCGCGCGCGTCACGGACCGCGCACCTGGTTCGTCTATGGGACAGGTGCAGGTACAACTCCCGGGAGGCAGCGATGACGGCGAACCGGCTCAGGCGCTTGGCTGTGGGCACCATCCTGGCGGCTTGCCCCGCCTTCGCCGGACAGGCGGCGGCACAGCTGATTCCGATCCGCACCGTACCGGTCGCGACCGGCGACCAGTTCCTGACGACGCCTTCGGCGAACTTCGGGATGGCTGGACTCACCTACGCGGTGGACGACTCCATCGCCGACGGATGGTCGAACCCGGCCAAGGGTGCGCTCCTCTCCGAATCCTCGCTGCTCAGCGCTCCCGTCTACTACTGGATCTCCGACGCGAGCGGGCGCGGCTTCACTCTTCCGGTCGGCGGATTGATCGCGGGCGAAAAATGGTTCGGGGGGGTCACGGCCGCCCTCCAGGAAATCGACAACGCCGCGGACGGCGGATTCCGGGCGGGAGGGGCTGGCAGGCTGTCCGACGTATCGAGGCGCAACCTTTACGCCGGCGGCTTCGTCGGTCGCCGGCTTGGATCCAGCGCGTGGTCCCTCGGCATCGGTGCGAGGACGGCGCGTCTCCAGGCCATGGACGGCGTGGATCTGCTATACGCGGGTGCGGATCGCATCGTCCAGTCGGGCTCGATAGACGACGTCAGGCTCGGCGTCTACCGCGATTCGGGCCGCGACCGCGCCTCGGCGGTCCTCGTGCGCAACTCGGTATCGATGACGCACGACGTCACCTACGTCGACAGGGCGACCTGGACCGAGACGAACCTGGACCGGACCCGGACATGGGGGGTGCAGCTGGCCTGGGACCGCCGCCTCCGCGCACCCGGATGGCGCATCGGCGCCTCCCTGACGGCCAACCGCAAGTCGCACCCCAAGATCCCCGACTACAACATCCAGAACATCCCCCGGGATCCGGGAAACAGCATGGCCTGGGAACTAGGCTTCGGAGTCGCGCGCTCGCTGGACGGCACCACTGCGGGGCTGGACGTGGCTCTTCAGCCGATCCGGAGCGACACCTGGCAGGAGGCGGAGGACCCGGTCGAGACGACCAACGGGACCACCATACCCGCGGGCGGAAGAACGATCGAAAACGCCTTCTCGTTCCTGAACCTGCGGCTGCGCGTCGGCGTGGCACACGAGTTCGAGAAGCTGGGGGTGCGGCTGGGACTCGAGGGCCGGTCCTACGGATATACGCTCGGGCAGACGAACAACGTGGAGGGCGACTTCAGGACGCAGAACGAGTCCTGGGTCGAATGGACGCCTGCCGCTGCGGCGATCTTCCGGCTGGGGGCCGCGGACCTGCATTACGGGTTCCGCCTCACTACCGGCACCGGCCGGCCCGGCGTGAATCCCAACCGGCCAGACCGCGCATCGAGCGGAGGCGAGTTCATCGTCGCCCCGCAGGGGCCGCTGACGCTGGTGGACACCGCCGTACTCACCCACCAGTTCTGGGTGCGCATCCCGATCCGCTGAGTCAAGGGTCGATCTCGAGGTGATCCAGGAGGAGGATGTGCCCCGGCGGGCCCCAGCCGTCGAGGGAGATCCGGTCGATCCCCCCGGCGGCCCCCACCACGACGAGTTCGGCCCGGAAGCGGGCGCGCCCGCCCGGGCTGTACGTCGCCTGCCCCGCGTCAGGGTTTCCGTCCGTCCCGTACCGCGTATCGGGTGAGTGCGCCGCGGTCGCCTCCGGAAGACGCTCTCCTCCGCTCCAGACGATCACCAGGAAGCTGTCGATGAGATCGGGTCCGAACAGGGTGAAGGCCACCCTTCGCGGGCGCCCGGGAAAATCGAGATGGATGACGCCCACCTCGAGCCCCAGATCGCCTGACAGAGGGGGGCCGAGCGCGTGCATGGACGCGTGCTCGGGGAGGTATCCGCGCGCGTCGAGGACATGCGGCGAAGGGGCATCCGCGGTGTACGACTCGAAGGACAGGACAAGACCCAGGGCGCGCCATTCCTCCGCCACGGCGGAGTTCGAGCGGACCGGGCGGCCGTCGCCGTAGGTCTCGAACTCGATGCGCTCGAACCGGCCCTGAGCGGGCCGACCATACTCCGGCAGCGGTGGGTCGGCCTCCACGCGTACAACGGTCGGGGGCGGGGCAGCGGCTTGCGGCGAGAGCGCGGCAGCGCCGCGGCCCGGAAGTTCACCCGGCGTAACCGAGGCTGGTGCCTCGACCTCCCACCGGGGGCGGAATCCCGCGGAGCGCAACCCCGCGTAGGCAGCCACACAGGCCAGCCCGGTCAAGGTGAGGGCGACCAGGCTGCGCCGCACACGCGCGGCGAGGGACCGCCGGCCCCTCCCGTGACTCAGGCGCCGACGACGTCGAGCTGCGGCCACGTCTCCCACCGTCCGCGGGTGAAGTCAGGCACGTCGACCGGCCGGCTCCGGTTCGCCACGGACGACTCGCTCACCGCGCACACCGCCGACAGCGCCGCCGCGTCGTAGACGTTCATGTCCGTGGGCAATCCCTCACGAAGACACTTGATGAGACGGTAGTCCTCCAGGTAGTCCATGCTCCCGTGTCCCCGCCCCGCTCCGGCCCCGGCCATCTCACGCCACAGCGGGTGCTCGTACTCTTCCCGGTGATCTTCCGCCTCGTCCCAGCGGTGCCCCTCGCTCCGGCCCTCGATGTAGACCCGCTCGGGATAGCCCTGGAAGAGGCCGCGAGTGCCCTGGACGAGGTGGATCCGCGAGTAGGGGCGCGGGAGGTTCGTGTCGTGAGACACGTAGATCGTGCGTCCCAGGGCGGTCTTGATGAGCGTGACGTTCACATCGCCGAGCACGAAAGTCTCCCGGCGTTCCGGCGTGCCCTCCGGGAAGTGCGCGCGCGCGAAGTCCTGCAGGCCGCGCGATGGACCGCTCATCGAGACCGCATAATCGAAGCGGTCTCCCCGGTTGATATCCATGCAGTTGGCGATGGGCCCCAGGCCGTGTGTGGGATAGAGGTTCCCGTTCCGCACCTTCGAGTGTTCCCGGCGCCACAGCCCTTCGCCGCTGTCGGCAAACTTGATCGCGCGCAGGTCGTGCAGATAGCCGCCCTCTCCGTGCAGGATCTCCCCGAAGACTCCCTGCCGTACCATGTGGAAGACCATCATCTCCCAGCGACCGTAGTTCACGTTCTCCATCATCACGCAGTGCCGGGCCGTCGCTTCGGCCGTCTCCACCAGCCGCCAGCAGTCCTCCAGGGAATAGGCCGCCGGGACTTCGGTCGCCGCGTGCTTCCCGTGTTCCATCGCCGTCACGCAGACGGGTACATGCCACCGCCACGGCGTAGCCGTGTACACGAGATCGAGGTCCTCGGCTTCGCACATCCGGATGAAGTCGGTCTCCCCCCGCGTGTAGAGCGTCGGTTCGGGCCCCCCTGCCTCGACCACCCAGTCTCGCGCCCGCTCCGCGTGTTCGGGCCGGATGTCGCACAGCGCGTCAGCTCGACCCCTTCCATGTCGAGGAGATTCCGGACGTGAACCGATCCCATGCCCCCGATCCCGACGAAGCCGATCCTTATCGTCTCGATCGGGGGCGCCGCGAACAGTGTCTCGGGGGCCGCGTCACCGCCCCGCGGTCCATCCGCTGACGTCTCATCGCCGCGCGCGCGACATCCGGACAGCACGGCCGCGCCCGCGCCCAGGGCACCCAGCTTGAGCAGAGTCCGCCGATCCACGCCGCGTGACGATGCTTCGCCTGGTCTGTTCGATGCGTCTCTCATGTGCTTCTTCTTCCGCGGACGGTTTACCTTGGACTGCGTTAACTTCGGAGCGCCGGGGAGAAGATCGCAAACATGATGCGGGACAGCGTGAGGCAACTGTCGGGGCTCGGTGCCGTTGCGGGTCTCGCCGCCGCCGTGTGCGCCTCGTGCGCGGATGCCACGACGGGGCGGGACCGGTTGCTCGACGCGGCAGCGGCTATCCAGGGCCTGTCGAGCGTCACCTACCAGTACTCGTACGAAGGGACGGGGAGCGCCGCTGGATCGTTTACGGGAAGCGTCACGCTGGTCCGGCCGGCAGACGAACCTCCCCTCTACCTGGCCGAACTTCGGCCGTCTCCGTCGTGGATCCCCGCTGCGCAGGACGACGACCCGCCCCCTGCCCTCGTCCTGTCCGGGGGAGGCGATCACATCGCGGCCCACGACGAAGCGCTCGCGCGGTTCAGTTACGGCACCGTCTCGGGAGGTTCGGGCCACCTCGTCGCGAACGCCCCGTTCGCGGTCCCTTCCGCGCTTACGGACCCGCACCCGTTCGAGGCGGAACTGGCGGGCGACCTGGAACTCGTGAGTCAGGAGACGGTCGACGGCGTTCTCTGCGACGTGCTGCGCGGCGAGACGGACCAGTTCGGGGCCGCACGGGTGTGGTGGCATATCGGGGTCGAGGACGACCTGCCCCGGGCCTTCCGCTGGGAGGCGGCCGACGGCAGCGGGACGCTCGCGTTCGAGGTCCGCGAGTTGCAGGTCGATCCGTTCATTTCGCCCGATCAACTCGCAATCCGGATGGACGTGACCGACCCGGAGGCCGGCCAGGTGATCGACGAGGACGCCCGCCCGATCGAGGCCGGGATCCCGGCGCCCGACTGGACCCTCGAGGCCGGCGATGGATCGACACTCCGTCTCTCGGAACTGCGGGGCGACATCGTGGTGCTGAACGTCTGGTCGAGCTGGTGTGCCCCCTGCCGCGACCTTGCGGCCCCGCTTGCCGCCCTGTCGGACGGGTGGGCGGGCGAGGGCGTACGGTTCCTGGCGCTCAATGCGTGGGAGAGCCCGGAGATCGATGCGAGTGAGACAGCGCGGGAATGGGGTCTTGGGGCCGCAGTGCTTGTGCGCGCGGAACGGATCGCGTCCGATTACAAGCTCGTCTCAGTCCCGGCGCTGTACGTGGTGGACCCCCGGGGCGATCTCGCGCTCGTCCGAAATCCGACGCTGGGGGATCCCGAAGCCCAGGCACGGGAACTCGAACGGGTGATCCGGACCCTCCTCGGCGGGGATCGCTGACCTCGGCCGCTGACCTCGGCTACTTGTCGATGGGCAGCCCGCTGGGGACGCTGGCCGGCGCCAGGTGCGACAGGTCGCGCGCGGCCTCATCCGTCAACGACTCGAGGAACGCGACCAGGTCGTCCGCCTCCGCGTCGTCGAACGTGATCGGGATCAGAATCGTGTCCCGTGTGGCCAGGATCTCGGAGAAATTGCTGAGCAGAGTGGACTGGAGCGCGGGCTCAACCTGCGACACGTCGTACTCCATCAGCCGGCTGTCGATGCTGTCGTAGTGCACGACGATCGCCTTGAGCGTGGCGAACTGGCCCGCGTGGGCGTAGGGGGCCGTCAATTCGACGTTGCGCATCGGGGGCGTCTTGAAGAGGCGCCGGTGCGCCGGGTCTCCCGTCACCCGCTCGCGCCCGAAGTCGTCGTTCCCGCCGGGGCCGTCCCCCAGTCCCGGGCCGATCTGCGGGATCGCCGCGTTGTGATGCTCGTTGTTGCGGTCGTCGAACTGGTCCGTATCGTGGCACTGCATACAGCGGATCGTCATGAAGCTCTTCGCACCCCGCAGCGCCGAGTCACTGAGCTGGTCGTCGTCTCCCTTCAGGAAACGGTCCCACGGCGTGTCGATGAAGGTGAGTTCAGACACATAGAAGCCCGCGATCGCGTTCGCGGCGTGCGCGAAGGTCATGGCGTCGAAGGTCGTCCCCGGGTAGGCCGCTTCGAACATCTCCCGGTACTCGCGCATCCCCCCGAGCCGGGCCATGAGTCCCGCCCAGACGCCGGTGAAGTCCTCATCGCCGAGCGCCGCCAGTTCGTTCTCGTCGCCCAGACCCCGCATCTCCTTTCGTCGCACGACCGGGAACATGGGCTGCGCCGACAGCGCGCCGAACTCGAGCACCGCCTGCATCTCGGGCGTCAGCTGGTCCCCGGCCTCGGACGAGATCGATCCACCTTCAAGTTCCTCCGCGAAGCCGTCCCAGAAGAACTGGGTGGAGAGGTGGAGGTTGAAGAGGGCGGGCGAATTCCGCGGGATGAATTCTCCGTCGGGGTGCGTGCGATCCGGCCCCAGCCCGCTTCCTCCCACGCCGATCGACAGCGACCTGCCGTCCCCCGTCGCGAAGCTCGGAAGGTGACACGTCATGCACGAGAGGTCCCGGTTCCCGCTCAGGATCCGGTCGAAAGCCAGGGCTCGTCCCAGTTCGACGAGTTCCGGCCGCACCCCGGGGGCCGGCTCGAGGGGGTCGAGGTTCCGGTGATCGACGAGCAGGCGGACCGTGTCGATGAGCATGGCCCGCACTTCCGCCGGAGAAGGCGGCGGCGGTGGTGGCGGCGGCTCCGGGGGCGCCGGCGGCGGAGCGGGCGGGTCCGGCGGCGAGACGGAACCATCTCCGCAGGCCCCGAATCCGAGCAGGATTCCCGCGACCACCAACGCGAACGACATCCGGGTGCGATTCAGCACGTGAGCGATTCCACGCAAGGCTCGGGAGAAGCGGTCAGGGCGTTGCCACTGTGATTCGCACGTCCATCATGTACTCGTGATAGCGGCAGAAGAACACGTACTCCCCCTCGACCTTGGGAACGAACTCCCAGATCGTGCCCGGTCTCAGATCCTTGCTGTCGGGCGACGGGGCGTCTTTCGGCACCTTGCTGAACTCGACCCGATGGATGTTCGTGCCGTTCTGCGTCCATGTGATGGTGGCGCTGCGTCTGACCGACACATGACCTTCCTGGTCGTGATTCCCATCCGGGTCGACGAAGGTGTCGTCCTGGATGTCGAAGTTCGCGTCCGAACCGAACGGCGGCTCCACCCGCGTCGGCGGCGGGGGGGGGGGTCGCGGCGGCGGGGGCGGCGCGGGCCCGGGGGGCGGAGGCGGCGCGGGCGGATTCGTGGTAGGCATACCGACCGGGTCTCCGCCGGAACCGTCGCCTCCGCAGTTCAAGGCAACGACCATCGCGAACAGCAGGGCTGGCCAACGACCCCTCATTCAAGACCCTCCTGGATACCGCCTTCGTCGGATCGCGCCGGTTCGAGATCGGGGCGCCCGACCCCCTGAGTCCGACCCCAAAAAATGATGCGACCTGCATACTCAAGGCAACCTCCGGCGGTTTGCATGGCTACCCGCCCTCCATCGGGGAGGTTCCGGTGCGCGTGGTGCGACAGGGCACTCCGGGCTCCGGGGCGGGGCGTTGCTACGGCGGCGGATGTACCCGAGATTCGCCGGCATGCGAACGATTCCCACCATCCGCCGGGTCACGCCGTTGATCGGCGCCGAGGTCGAAGACGTGGATCTGGGGGCTCTCGATGACGCTGGTTTCGGGGCCATCCGCGACGCCCTGATGGCGCACGGCGTCCTCTTCTTCCGGGACCAGGACATCTCCATCGAGAGCCAGAAGGCGCTGGGGGCCCGGTTCGGGGAACTCGTCGTCCACCCGAACGATCCCGGACTCGAGGGGCACCCCGAGGTCATGAGGATCCACGCGGACGAGAACTCGGTGCGGGCGACGGGCGAACGCTGGCACTCGGACGTCTCCTGCGATCCCACGCCCCCCATGGGCTCGATCCTTCGCATGCACACCGTGCCGGCGACCGGGGGAGACACGCTGTTCGCGAGCATGTACGCCGCGTACGAAGCGATGTCCGACCGCATGAAGACACTGCTTGACGGCCTCACCGCCGTCCACGAAGGCGGGCCCTACTACCGGGAAGTGAACCGGCTCATCGGACGCGACGACGGGGGCCGCGAATACCCGGCGTCGGAGCACCCCGTGGTCCGGACCCACCCCGTGACCGGGCGGAGGGCGCTGTTTGTGAACCAGATGTTCACCGTGCGCATCGTGGGGGTCCCCCGCGGCGAGAGCGAGGCACTGCTCGATTTCCTCTTCCGCCACGTGCAGCGGCCCGACTTCCACTGCCGGTTCCGCTGGAGCCGGAACTCGATCGCCTTCTGGGACAACCGCTGCACCCAGCACCACGCGATCTGGGACTACTACCCCGCCGTGCGCTCCGGCTACCGCGTCACAATCCGCGGCGAGCGCCCGGTCTAGCCTCGACCGACCTACCGCGCCCAGAGTTCGCGCAGGGGAACGGCCAGCATCTTCTCTTCGGCGAGCGGCAGGATGTCGCTGCCGTTGTACAGCACGATCCCGGCCTCGAAGTCACCTCCGCACAGCGCCGCGAGGCGTCTCAGCCCCGGGCCCGCCGACCGCCCCGGCGAACTCGCTGCTTTCACCTCGACGCCCCAGGTACGCGACCCGAGCGTAATCACCAGGTCCACCTCACGCCCGTCCTTGTCACGGTAGTGCCAGAAACGGACATCGGGCTCCGTCCAGCCGGCCTGCGTCACGAACTGGTGCACGACGAAGGACTCGAGAAGGTGCCCCATACGCTGCCGTTTCGTGAGCCACTCCGCCGCAGACAGCTGGGCCAGCGTGGCTGCGAGGCCGCTGTCGATCAGGTGGATCTTCGGCGCCTTCACCAGGCGTTTCCCAGGGTTGCGGTGCCAAGGGAGCAGCCGCCGAACGAGGAAGAGGCGCTCGAGGACGGAGACGTACTCGGACACCGTCTCGCGATGCAGGCCGAGGTCGCGCGCCAGACCGCTGGCGTTGAACAGTTCGCCGTTGCGGACCGCGACCAACTCCAGGAGGCGACCTGCCTGATCGGCAACCCGACGTTCGACACATCCGGGACATCCCGGTCCACGATGCTTCGCACGTACTGACGGTGCCATTGGCGAGCGCGCGCCGGAGTTCGAGTGAGGGGCTCGGGGTAGCCCCCTGCGACCAGCCGTGCGGCGAGTTCCGGCACGGTCGGCGCCGTCCGGGGGCGAAGCGAAGGCAGCAGCTGTCCCGTGAGGAAGTCGCGGAGAAAATGACCCGGCTGCCGATCCTTCTCGGACTCCGACAGCGGCATGAGCCGCACTACCTCCATTCGGCCCGCCAGTGACTCGGTGACGGAGGGGAGTAGCAGCAGGTCGGCGGAGCCGGTGAGGAGGAAGCGTCCCGGCCGACGATCCGTGTCTACGGAGAGTTTGATCACCGGCAGGAGCCCCGGTGCCCGCTGTATCTCATCAATTGTCACTTCGCGGGGGAGACTGGCGACGAAGCCTGCGGGGTCCGCGGAAGCCGCGTCGAGATACGGTGGATGGTCCAGGCTCACGACGTACCGCTCCGGTAGCAGGACGCGGGCGAGCGTGGTCTTGCCGCTCTGCCGAGGCCCGGCGAGACATACGACGGGGGTGTCGGACAAAGCCTCGCGCAAGGCCGGGGCCATCAAACGGGGGTACAGCGGCGGGTTCAGGGACATGCTCGAAAGATATCGGCTATTTGCCGGTTACGCTATCGTCTATTTGTTGGTTTCAACTTCGTCTACTTGTCGGTTTCAATAACGATGATCTTCACAGATCGCCGGATTTGCTTTATGATAGTGGTCCGCTCGCCCGAGGGACGCGGTGAGCCACCGCCACAGGAGTCCGGACCATGGTGAAACGCAGCTCGCTTTCGGCGATCGTACTCCTCGCATCGGGGATCATCGGGGCCTGTAGCATCGTCGACCGGGAAGCGCCGGCGACGGACGCTGCCGGGGCGCCGGTCCTCGCCATCGTCGGCGTGACCGTCATCGATGGCTCCGGCGCGGAACCCCTGCCCGACGCGACGGTTGTGGTGCGGGACGGTCGGATCGAGTCCGTGGGACCGTCGGCGGAGATCGAGGTCCCGGCCGAAGCCGAGGTTCTCGAAGCGGCCGGCAAGTATCTCGTGCCCGGCCTCATCAACGCGCACGGCCACGTGGGCGCGACACTTGGCCTCGATGGCGGGCACTATTCGCGCGAGAACGTCCTGCGTCACCTTCAGTTGTATGCGAACTACGGAGTGACCACCGTCGTCAGCCTCGGGGGGGACGAACCGGCCGGGGTCGAGGTGCGGGACGAGCAGGACACCCCGTCTCTGGACCGGGCCCGGCTCTTCGTGGCGGGAGCGGTGGTGACGGGAGACACCCCGGGAGCCGCACTCGAGATGGTGGACGGCAACGCCGCCATGGGAGCCGATTTCATCAAGATCCGGGTCGACGACAACCTCGGCGCGACAAGCAAGATGCCCCCGGCAGTGTACCGGGCGGTGATCGAGCGGGCGCACGAACTCGGACTCCCGGTGGCGGCACACCTGTTCTATCTGGAGGATGCGCATGCGCTCCTCGACCAGGATGTCGATTTCATCGTGCACAGCGTCCGCGACCGCGACGTGGACGACGGGCTCGCCGCGAGGCTGGTCGAGGCTGACGTCTGCTACTCGCCGACGCTCACGCGCGAGGTCTCGACCTTCGTGTACGAGAGCGAGCCGGAGTTCTTCTCGGACGACTTCTTCCTCGCCTCTGCCGAACCGGCGGTCCTGGAAGCGCTGCGCGCGCCGGAGAGCATGGCGCGCTATCGCGAGAGTGAGTCGGCCCAGCGCTACAAGGAGGCGCTGGCGCAGGCCCAGCGTAACCTGGGCGCTCTCTCGGACGCGGGCGTCACGATCGCCATGGGCACCGACACCGGGCCGCCTGCCCGCTTCCAGGGCTACTTCGAGCACATGGAACTCGCCCTGATGGCGGAGTCCGGTATGTCGCCGATGGAGATTCTGGTCGCGTCCACCGGCGACGCCGCGCGCTGCACCGGACTCGAGGGGGTCGGAACGATCGAGGCCGGCAACTGGGCCGACCTCATCCTCCTCTCCGATGATCCCCTGGCGGGGGTGGAGAATCTACGCGCGATCGAGTCCGTCTGGATCGCCGGCAACCGGGTGCCCTCGGTCTCCTAGCGAAGATCCACGAGGGGACCGGCATCCTCCGCGAGCGTTCCGGGTTCGACGGCGCGGACGTCCACACGGAGCCGGGTCGCCTCCCTGAGCCGTTCGGCGAGTCCATCGAGGTCCAGCCAGCGGCCGGCCCGGGCCTCGACCGAGACGGTGAGAATGTCGCGGTGGTCTTCCGCGGTGACCGCGCCCTGGTACCGCGCCACGCCCGTCCAGGCGCCCAGCGTCTTCGCGAGCTGACGCGGATGCACGAACATGCCGCGCACCTTCACGCCCTCGCCCACCCGGCCCAGGAAGCCCGCCAGCCGCGCCGATGTTCGCCCGCAACTGCACGCGTCCGGCATGAACGCCGACAGGTCACCGGTGCCGAAGCGGACGAGCGGGTAGACCGGGTTCGGGCTCGTGACGACAACCTCGCCCGGGGAGTTCGGGTCGGTAGGCTCGCGCGTGCCCGGGTCCAGCACTTCGACGACCACGCCGGGGGCGATGTGCCATCCCCGCTTCGCCTCGCACTCGTAGGCGATCGCGCCCACATCGGCCGTCCCGTAGACCTGGAAGACGTTGATCCCGTGCCCTTTTTCCAGCCGATGGCGCAACGCCGGAGGCAGGGGCGCGCCGCTGACGAGCGCACGCCGCAGCGTGGCCGGGATTACGCCCTCCCTTCCCCGCTCGAGGAGGGCGAGGAGGAACTGCGGAGTCCCCACATACCCGGTCGCGCCGACCTGGGACGCGAAGGCGGCCTGCGCCGCCGTATTCCCCACCCCTCCCGACACGACCACGCAGCCTGCTTCGCGCAGCCCGGCGTCCATCATGTGTCCGCCGGGCGTCAGGTGGTAGGAGAAGGTGTTGAGCACCACGTCACCGGAGCGAAACCCGGCCGCCCGGACCGCGGGGGCCATCCGCCAGAAATCAGCCTTGCGGCCCTCGGGATCGCTGATCGGACCCGGCGACTGATGGATGCGCCGCAGCACCCCGATGTCCACACCCAGCATCCCGCCGAAGGGCGGATCGGCCGCCTGAAGTTCCGGCAGATCGTCCTTCTCCAGGACGGGCACCGCCCGCAGACCCTCCACGCCGCGTCGCTCGGGGTGCGAGACCCCTGCCACCCGCAGTCGTCCCCACGCTTCGCGGCTGCGTTCGAGAGCCAGGCGGACCGCCTCGTCGGCGAGCGCGTCCTGCACGGCCCCCCAATCCGATGGCGCTTCCGCGGCCGGGTCCCACAGGCGCTTTCCGGGCCTCATGACAGCCACCTCTTCCGCCGGCGATAGTGCTTGACATCGCGATACGAGCGCCGGCCGATCTCACCGAGTCCGAGGTAGAATTCGCGCACATCCTCGTTCTCGCTCAACGCCTGGGCGGCCCCTTCGAGGACCACGCGGCCCGACTCCATGACGTAGCCATAGTCGGCGATCGAGAGGGCAATCCGCGCGTGCTGTTCCACGAGAAGGATCGTCGTCTCCTCTTCCCGGTTGATCCGCCGGATGATCTCGAAGATCTCCTCCACGAGAATCGGCGCCAGCCCCAGTGAAGGCTCGTCGAGCAGCATGAGCCGCGGGCGGGCCATCAGCGCACGTCCCAGAGCCAGCATCTGCTGCTCCCCCCCCGACAGGTAGCCCGCCTGCTGGCGGCGTCGCTCTCCCAGCCGGGGGAAATACCCGTACACACGCTCCAGATCCGCCGGGACCGCCGAGCGGTCCTTACGGGTGTGTGCCCCGGCGAGGAGGTTCTCGTGGACGGTGAGGTGCTCGAACACATGGCGACCCTCCACGACCTGGAAGATGCCCTCCCGCACGATGCGCTCCGGCGGCAGCCCGTGAATCTCGCGGCCGTCGAAGCGGATGGAGCCGTCGGTGACCTCGCCGTCCTCGACCCCGAGAAGACCGGAGATCGCCTTCAGCGTCGTCGTCTTGCCGGCACCGTTGGACCCCAGCAGCGCGACGATATGGCCCTCCGCCACCTCTAGCGACAGTCCCCGCAGCACGAGGATCACGTCGTCGTAGAGGACCTCGACGTTGTTGAGTTCCAGCAAGGCGCTCACAGGTGTTTCCGGATCAGGACGGCGCAGTCAGAACCTCCGTCACCGGTGACCAGACTCCGTCCTCGGCACGGAAGAGTCGCAGTCCCTTCGAGCCCCGGTGGTCGCTCGGGGTGAACGTGAGCGGCGGCCCCGCACCGCCGGTGTCGAGCCCTTCGATTGTTTCGAGGGCTCGTTTGATGTTCTCGCCGGTCAGTTCCTGCCCCGAGTCGATCACCCGTCTGATGCCCTCGACGAACACGCTCAGTGTCCACCACCCCTGCGTGTACGCGTTCGTCTTCTCACTGTAGTCCTCACCCCGGGACTCCAGATAGGCCCGGATGTCCCGGACCCCCGGCACGTCGTCGGTGAGCGGGGTCCACGGGATCGCACCGATCACGCCGTCGGCGGCGCCCTCCGCCAGCCGCATCAGGAGGGCGTTGGCGCACCAGTTGAGGCACACGAAGGTGGCGTCGACCCCCAGACCGCGGGCATTTCTCAGAGCGACCGCCGCGGGGGCCGACGTGTTCTGAAACACGACATAGGTGGCGCCCGACTGGCTGATACGCGAGAACTCCGCCGTGTAGTCGGTCGCGCCCCGCGGCATCTCATAGGGCCTGACATCCACCCCGATCTCACTCGCGTAGTCCTCGCCCCCCTGCACCCAGGGCGACCGGCCGAACGGGCTCGCGCTATGCATGAATGCGACCTGCGCGTTTTCCTGCCCGCCCTTCGCCCGATGGTCCGCGGCGATCCAGCGGAGCACGATCCTGAACTGATCGCTGTAGCTCGTCGCGACAAGGAAGTTGTAGGGCGATTCTTCCGCGTTGCCGAGCACATGCGAGAGCGAGGCCGAGGCGAACGGGACGCGGTCCTCGGTGATCTTGAGTCGCAGAGCCTCGGTGTCGCCGGTGCCCCAGCCCATGAAGATGAGGGCGCCTTCCTGCACGAACTGCGTATACAGCTGCTCCGCCCGGTCGACCTGATAGCCGTAGTCCTGATAGATGAGGCGGACCGGCCGGCCGCGGATGCCGCCGCGGGCATTGAGCCACTCCACGTGCCCCCGCACCGCGTCGGCGTAGTCCAGCCCCACGTCGGCCGTCGGACCCGTGAGGTCGAAGATGGCCGCGATCAGAATCTCGTCTTCCGCCGCTTCCCTCGAGCCTCCGCATGCCGCAAGCGCGAGGACAACCGCGAGGCAGCCCGCCGCGCGGGCCCTGCTGAAGATTCCCGATCGGTTGAAACGCATGTCCGAACACCTGTTTCGGCTCGTGGTCAACGGCCTTCCCCGCGACGATACGCGAAGGGCCACACGTAAAAGTAGTCTTTCACGTTGCGCCACAGTTTGGACAGACCTTCAGGTTCAAATACGAGGAAGAGGATGATGACGAGCCCGAACACGGCCTGCTGCACGTTCGGCAACTGGGCCGCGACAGCGGGCGCCGACTGCTGCAGTTCCCGCCCGAGGGTCGTGATCATGGCGGGGAGAAGGGTGATGAGCGCCGCCCCGAACAGCGAGCCGCGGATCGTCCCCAGGCCTCCCACGATGATCATCGCCAGGTACAGGATGCTCGTGTCGAGTGTGAAGCGCTCCCACGAGATGATGTTGCGATAGTACGCCGTGAGGGCTCCGGCAAGTCCGACGAAGAACGACGAGGTGGCGAACGCCAGGAGCTTGGTCCGGAACACGTCCACGCCGATCACACTCGCGGCGATATCCTGGTCGCGCACGGCGACGAACGAGCGACCGATGCGTGAACGGAAGAGGTTCGCCGTGAACAGCGCCGTGGCGCCCACGAGCACCGCCGCGAGCCAGTAGAAGGCGAAGTCCGTGTTCAGCCGTTGGCCGAAAAGCTGCGGCGCGGGCGCGACGAGGGCCTCGACCCCACCTGTGAGCGCGGTCCAGTGCGTGACGATCCACTCGACGATTTCCTGCGCGGCCAGTGTCGAGATCGCGAGGTAGAGCCCCTTGAGGCGCAGGGAGGGAAGGCCGAAGAAGACGCCGACCGCAGCGGTCGTGAGACAGGCGCAGACAATACTCACACCCCACGGAAGGCCGAGCCTCAGCGTCAGTAGCGCCGAGGTGTACGCCCCTACCGCCATGAACGCACCCTGGCCGAGCGAGATCTGCCCCGTATAGCCGACCAGGATGTTCAGCCCCAGCGCGCCGATGGTCGCGATGGCGATCTGGTTGGCCAGGTTGAGCGCGTACGGGGTAGCCAGGAAGGGGAAGACGAGGAGAGCGGCCACGAACAGCCCGAGCCGGGCGCGCTCCGCCGGCACGCGCCGGAGCCCGATATCGGTTCGATAGTCCGTATGAAAAACGCCGCACTCCAAAGGGATCCTCCTTGCGCCGGTCGACCTAGACCCGCTCGATGATTTCCCTGCCGAAGAGTCCGTACGGGCGGACCATGAGCAGCACGATCAGCGCGACGTACGGGACGATGAGGTTGAGCCCGTGGCCGATATAGCCACCGGCGTAGATTTCGAGCAGCCCGATGATCGCCCCGCCCACGACCGCCCCCCGGATCGAGTCGAGTCCGCCCAGGATCACGACGGGGAATACACGCAGGCCGACGTTGGCGACGTTGGGGCTTACGCCGACGATGTTGCCGAGCATCATGCCCCCGATCGCGGCCGTTATCCCCGCCAGGGCCCACGCCATCGCGAAGACGCGCGGAATGCTGATCCCCATGCTCAGGGCAGCCTGCTGGTCGTCTGCGATCGCCCGCATGGCGATCCCGCTCCGCGTGCGGCGGAAGAAGAGCGCCAGTCCCGCCAGCAGTCCGAGCGCGAGCGGGATCGCCACCAGCCTGTCCGCGCTCACCACAGCCGATCCCAGCATCACCTCGCCCTCGGGCAGGAAGGACGGGAACGTGCGCGGCTGCGGCCCCCAGATCCCGTGGACGATTGCCCGCAGGACGCTCGACAGCCCGATCGTCACCATGATCATCGAGATGATGGGCTCGCCGATCAGCGGCCGGAGCACGGCCCGCTCGACGGCGAGGCCGATGGCCGCCGCCACCAGCATCGTGAGGAGCACGCCAACCGTCCACGGCAGTCCGACCTGGACGAGGAAGAAAAAGATGAGGTACGTCCCGAACAGGAGCAGATCGCCCTGCGCGAAGTTGATGACATCGCTCGCCTTGTAGATGACGACGAACCCCACCGCCGCGAGGGCGTAGATCATCCCCGTGCCGAGGCCCGTGACCGTGAGCTGGAGGAAGACGTCCAGGGGGTTCACGTCAGGCCGCTCCTTCCATTCGCTCGATCCGGAGATCGTGCCTCACGTCGGCCGTACGGCCGTCCTGATACGTGATCTGCATCTCCACCGTCACGGAGTCGGCGTCCCCGTACAGCGCGGCGATCAGCGCCTCGAAGCGCTGGGCGATGAATCGGCGGCGGACCTTCCGCGTCCGGGTCAGTTCGGCGTCGTCGGCGTGCAGTTCCTTGTGCAGCAGGAGGAAGCGGCGGATCCGGGCCGCCTCGGGCACATCGGCGTTGACCGATTCGACGTGCGCCCGGATCAGCTCGTAGACCTCGGGCTTCTGCGACAGATCCGTATACGTCGTGTAGGCGATCTGGCGCCGCTCCGCCCACTGCCCCGTGTTCTCGAAGTCGATCGCGATGATCCCCGCCACGTACGGGTGCTCGCCGCCGAAGACCACGGCTTCGCTCACGTAGGGGCTGAACTTCAGCAGGTTCTCGATGAACTGGGGTGAGAAGGTCGTCCCATCGGCAAGCGACATCACGTCCTTCAGGCGGTCGATGACGACGAGGTGGCCTTCACCATCGAAGTACCCGGCATCTCCGGAGTGCAGCCAGCCGTTTTCCAGCGTCTCACGGGTCGCCTCGGGGTTCCGGAAGTAGCCCTGAAAGACGGCCGGACCCCGGGTGAGGATCTCCCCATCGTCGGCGACCCGCACGTCCATCTCGGCCAGGGGCTGACCGACCGTCTGGAACCGGATGTCCCTGTCCCGGTGGAGCACCGAGATCCCCGCGACTTCCGTCTGTCCGTAGATCTGCTTGAGGTTGACGCCCATCGCGTGGAAGAATCGGAACACGTCCGGTCCGAGCGCCGCGCCCCCCGTGTAGGCGTCACGGACGCGCCGCAACCCGAGCTGACTCTTCAGGGGACGCATCGCGGCCGCCTCCGCGATCCAGCGCTGGACCCGCTGCCACACCGTCGGCGACTGTCCACGCAACCCGGCATCGGCCACCTGGCCGCCGACCCGCATGGCCCAGCCGAAGACGCCGCGCTTGAGCCGCGTCGTGTCTTCGGCCATGACCTGCACTTCGGAGACCAGATTCTCCCAGATCCGCGGGGGCGAGAACATGACGCGCGGGCCGATCTCGCGCAGGTCCTGTCGGACGGTGCCCGGTTCCTCGGGGAAGTTGACCGGGAAACCGACCGAGAGCTGACGCGAGATGGTCATCATCTGCTCGCCGATCCAGGCGAGGGGGAGGAACGACACGAACTCGTCGTCGACCGACATGGGATCGACGCCCTGAAGTTGCTCGGCCATGCTGAGGAGGTTGCCGTGCGAGAGCATGGCGAGCTTGGGCTTGCTCGTCGTCCCGGATGTCGTGCACAGGAGCGCGGTATCCTCTGTCTGGATGGCGGCGAGGTAGGTGTCGTACACGTGAGGCATCGCCCGTTCGAGGTCTTCACCGCGCCGCTCCACTTGCTCGAACGAGAGGAGGCCCGGCGCCTCATACCGGGCCAGACCGCGCAGGTCGTAGTAGACGATGTGCTCCAGGTGGGGCAGCGCCTCCCGGATCTCGAGCACCTTGTCGACCTGTTCCTGGTCCTCCGCTACCACGACGCGCGTCGTTGATGCCCGGAGCAGGTACTCGATCTCGGCGGCCACCGCGTCCTGGTACAACCCGAGCGGCAGCGACCCGAGCGACTGGGCCGCCAGTTCGCTGATGACCCATTCGGGCCGGTTGTCCCCCACGATGGCGATCCGGTCGCCCCTCCCGAGACCAAGCTCCCGGAGTCCCAGCGCAAAATGTCGCACGCGTCGCGCATACTCGGACCAGGTGATGCCCTGCCAGATCCCGAATTCCTTCTCGCGCAGGGCCACGCGGTCGCCGCGCAGAGACGCCTGACGCTGCAGGCGGCCGGGCAGACTGCCGTCGAGGAATCCGATACTCACGAGACGGTGCCGGCTGCCGCGTACTGGCGGCCGAGGTAGGCCTCGATCACGCGGGGGTGCTCGCGCACCTGGGCCGGAGATCCCTCGGCGATCACCTGCCCGAAGTCGAGGACGATCACACGCTCGGAGATGTCCATGATCACGTCCATGTCGTGATCGATGACGACCGGCGTCACCCCCCACTCCTCGTGCACGTCCAGGATGAAGCGGGCCATCGATTCCTTCTCCTCCGAGTTCATCCCGGCCATGGGCTCGTCGAGAAGCAGGATCTCCGGGTCCAGCGCCAGCGCGCGGCCGAGCTCGACCCGCTTTTGCTGTCCATACGGAAGGTTGCCGACGATGGCGTGCCGGATCGGCTCGAGGTTCAGGAAGTCGATCACTTCCTCGACCCGGACACGGTTGCGGATCTCGGCCCTGCGCTGAGGACCCCAGAACAACCCACCCGAGAGCACGCCGCCCGGCATGTGAACGTGACGTCCGAGCATCAGGTTGTCGAGCGCGGTCATGTGCTTGAAGAGTTCGATGCTCTGGAACGTACGAGCGACCCCGAGCCGCGCGATCCGGTGTGGCGGCAGGCGGTGGAGCGCGTGTGACGCGCCCGAGGCCGTCGCGAGGGTGATGGTGCCCGCCTGCGGCCGGTACAGGCCGGAGATGCAGTTGAGGACGCTCGTCTTGCCGGCGCCGTTGGGGCCGATGAGCGCGAGCAGCTCGCCGCCGCGGATGTCGAGGCTCACATCGGTCAGCGCCGTCACGCCCCCGAACCGGAGGGTGACGCCGTCTACACGGACGCTGGCTCTACCATCGGGCTCGGTCATGGGGAAGTGAGTCTACGCGAGCTTCCGGGGCCGGGAAAGTCGGTCCGCACCCACGGGGACGGTGTTGACGAGCGGTCGGCCGGCGGTCCTTATCAGCGTATGACTGGTCTGCGACCCGCCCTCATCGTCGTCTCCCTGCTGGCCGCGACCGCCGCGACGGACTCGGCGGGACGACCCGCTCCGGAGCGGGCACCGGCTGCGGAACCCGCGACTTCTTCGGCACCGAGCGAGGCGTGGCGGCTGCGCGAAGCGTTGCTCGAGAGCGAGCCGGGGCTGGCCCAGGCGCAGGCCGAATGGGGCCGCGACTTCTACTTCACGCGCGCCATCTACTCGGGCCGCCGAGGCTGGGGGCGAGGACGCGGATCGTGGTCCACCGATTTCCCGAAAGCCGACCGCCAGTTCCTCTTCATCCTCCACCGTCTGCTTACGATGCTGGACCTGCACGAGTGGGAGAATCCCGTTTTCCTGGCCGATCCCGAACTGCGACGCTTCCCCTTCCTCTACATGCTCGAGGTCGGGTACATGACGCTCTCGGAGCCGGAGATCGAGGGGTTGCGGAACTATCTCGAGGCGGGCGGATTCCTCGTCGTGGACGATTTCTGGGGCGAGGATGAATGGCGGAACTTCGAATGGCACATGTCCCGCGTGCTGCCCGACCGGCCGATCGTGAAGATCCCCGATGACCACCCGATCTTCCACCAGTTCTACGACATCGAGGAGATTCTGACGGTCCCGAGCATCAACAACGCGGTGAGAGGCCGGTACAAGGAATGCTGGGGGCCGTGTGAGCCGGCGATCTACGGGATCCTCGACGACCGGGGGGAGGTCATGGTCGTCATCAACCACAACACCGACCTGGGTGACGCGTGGGAGTGGTCCGAGAACCCGTACTATCCGATCGACCGGTCCACGTACGCCTACGAACTCGCGATCAACTACATCATCTACGGGCTTAGTCACTGATCCCGATGCGTGGCAGCCCACGGGGACCCGGCAGCCTCGGCGGCATCATGGGCCCGATCTCCCGGAGGCGGTTCGGGACGCTCGCCCTCGGCGCGCTGGGTGCGGCGGCGTCCCCCTGGCCCATCCGTGCCGCCCGGCGTCAGCCCCTTCTCGTGGACGGTGAGCGGCTCAACCGCCGCATGGGCGAACTCGCCCGCTTCAGCGCCGCCGCCGAGGGCACGACGCGGCTCGCGTACAGCGACGAGGACCGGGCGGCCCGCAACTGGCTCTCCGACATCATGTCCGGTCTCGGACTCGACGTGCAGGTGGACCGGGCAGCCAACCTCATCGGCCGCCGGCCGGGGGCCGACCCCTCGCTCGCGCCGATTCTCGTCGGGTCCCACATCGACTCGGTGCCGGCGGGCGGGAGCTACGACGGACAGGTCGGCTCGATGGGCGCCCTCGAAGCGCTAGCGACGCTGGCGGATGCGGCGAGAGAGACGCGACATCCGCTGGAACTCGTCATCTGGGCCAACGAGGAGGGCGGCAAGACCGGCAGCCGGGCGATCGCGGGCGAGGTCCGTCCCGAAGAACTCGACATCGTGACCGCGAGCGGGTTCTCGATCGGCGAGGGCACGCGGCGGCTCGACGGCGACCTGGCCGACCTGGCCGCGGCGCGGCGCGATCCGGGGAGCTTCGCGGCCTACCTCGAACTGCACATCGAGCAGGGCTTCGTGCTCGACCGCGGCGGACTCGACATCGGCGTCGTCGAGGGCATCGTCGGCATCCGCCGCTGGACGGTGACGGTCGACGGGTTCGCGAACCACGCCGGCACCACGCCCATGGAACTCCGGCAGGACGCCATGGTGACGGCGGCGCGTATCGTCGACGCCGTGCACGTGATCGCGCTCGAGTTGCCCGGGCGGCATGTGGCCACGGTGGGCCGGCTGACGGCCGAGCCCGGCGCGCCGAACGTCATCCCGGGGCGGGTCACGTTCAGCCTCGAGATCCGCGACCTCGAGATGGACGGAATCGACACCGTGTTCCAGGCGATCCGGGCGCGGGCGCTGGAGATCGCCGCGGCGGACGGCACGTCGGTGTCGACCGAGCAGTTCTACGAGAGCCGCGCGGCGCCCACCGACCCGCGCCTCAGGGACCGGATCGAAGCGGAGGCTGCGGAGATCGGGCTCGCGACACTCCGCATGCCCAGCGGTGCGGGCCACGACGCGCAGAGCGTCGCGCTGCTGGGGCCGGTGGGGATGATCTTCGTCCCGAGCCGCGACGGAATCAGCCACTCGCCGCTCGAGTTCACGGCTCCCGGGCAGATCACGGCCGGGGCCAACGTGCTGCTGCGCACCCTCCTCGCCATCGACGAACGCGGCCTTTAGTTGCCGAGCACGTCCTTAGAGATACGCATCGCGACGAGCATGTTGGGCACGTCGACCACCTCGGAGATCTTCAGATCCCCGGCCATGGAGGCCAGCGCGTAGGCGTCCGCGCGCGACAGATCCCGCGAGTTCACGAGATAGTCGATCATCGCCTCGACCGCGTTCCGGGCCGCCTCATCGATCGTGGGTGCGAATCCGGTCACAGCATAGAATTCATCCGTCTCGTAGTGAGGCGACGGGATGGGCCCTGCCCCCTTGATGACCTCGAGTTCGTAGACGACCCGGAGCGGTCCCTCGATCGCGGTGCCGCCCACTTCCCCGTCCCCCTGCGCGATGTGCGGGTCGCCCAATGAGAGCGCCCGCTCCCGGGCCAGAGGGCGCCCTCGACCAGCACCGGGAAGTAGACCGTCGTGCCCTCGACCAGGTCGCGGTCGTCCATGTTGCCCCCATTCTGGCGGGGCGGAATGGTGACCAGCATCGAATCCGTGTTCGGGGCGACACCCATGACGCCGGGGAAGGGGCGGAGCGGGATCCGGATCCCCGGCGCGAACCCGACGCTCGTATCGCCCGGCTCGAACTCGAAGATCCGGAGGTAGGGGTCGGGGAACCGGTCGGAGAGGAAGCCGAACCCGGGGACGTTCGCGACCCAGCCCCAGTCTCCCAACTCGATCTCGTGCAGGGTCACCGCCAGCAGGTCGCCCGGCTCGGCGCCTTCGACGAACACCGGCCCGGTAAGAGGGTGGATGGGGTCGAAGCTCAGCGTGGCGAGGTCCTCCACGGTGGACTCGGGAGTCAGTTGCTGGTCCGAAGCTTCTTCGAGGTAGGCCTCGATGACGGCACCGGACTGCACCGTCAGGATCGGCGGGATCGCCCGGCTCCATCGATTGTGCGTCTGATCGGCCGTCAGCGTATGCTGCGCCGTCGGCGTCGACCCGCCGACCTGGACGCCGGCTTCCGCGCCTCCCGCATCCGCCGCGTCGCCCGGCCCGTCACCCGTCGCACAGGCCGTCACAAGAAGCAGGACGAAGACCGAACTCCCGGCCCGGCGGCGCGTCGCCGTCACGGCTGGTTCGCGACCGTGAAGTGGAGCGTGTCCACCATGGGCGGATCGATCGGAATGTGAGCCGGGTTGGCCACGACCGCGATGATCCTGTGCTCTCCGGGCTCCAGCCCTTCGAGCATGATCTCGGTGCTGCCGTCCCCCTTGTGGATGATCTGGGGGTCGTTCTGCGGGATCATCTCGCTGAGCGGCGTGAGATCGACGTCGACGTACAGGTGATGGTGGCCGGTGCCGACGACCGGCGGCGTGATCGAGACGATCTCGATCCCCTCGGTTTCGAGCACGACCTGCACGTCCGGGCCCACCGTCGCGCCCTCCTCGGGCTGCACGATGGTGACGGCCGCCGACGGTTCCGCAGCCATTTCTGGTGCGGCGTCCGCCTCGGCTTCGTCCTGTTCTCCACCCCCACACGCGACGGCGAGCGCGGCCGGGACGACCAGGGCGATGGGAATACGACTTGAGAGCGGGAAACGCATGGGGCCTCCATGGGCGAGCGATCCATCGGTGCTACGCGGCATCCGGATCCGCAGATTAGGCAAACCCATTCGCCGGCGCGAGATGTGCGGCCCGGTGGAGGATCTCGATCGCTCCCGGGATCGTTCTAGTGCCGGCCTCCGGTCAACACGTCTCTCAGCGCGTCGTACTCGGCCGGAATTCCGACGATGCGCTCGGACAGGTCGGCACAGCGGAGGAGCGCCTGCGGAGCCGGCGGCTCGATTCCGACCGCGCTCCGAATGACCTCCGCGGACTTCGCCGGGTGGGCCGTCGCAAGCACGATGCCCGTGCCGCCGTGCGCCTTCAGTTCCGCCTTCAGACCCAGATACCCGACCGCAGTGTGCGGGTCGAGCAGAACGCCGCGCCCCTCGTACACATCGCGCATCGCGGCGCGCGTCGCCCGATCGGTGAAGGCGCGGCCGGCAAGATCACGACGGAGCGCAGTCAAAGTGTCGCCGCCGTCAGAGTAAAGGTGCAGGATGCGGGCGAAGTTGCTGGGATGGCCGACATCCATTGCGTTCGAGATCGTTGCCGCCGACTTACGCGGGAGAAATCTGCCGCTCTCGAGGTAGGCCGGCACCACGTCATTGATGTTGGTCGCCGCCACGAAGCGGTCGACCGGCAGGCCCAGCTTCCCGGCGATCAGCCCAGCGGTGAGGTTGCCGAAGTTTCCGCTCGGCGTCGACACGACAAGGGCGGCGCTTCCTCCATGCCTGCCCGTACGAGCAAGCTGGGCCCAGGCGTGGAAGTAGTAGAAGACCTGCGGTAGCAGTCGACCAATGTTGATCGAGTTCGCAGCGGCGAGCGGCCGCGTTCGGCGCAGATCCTCATCGGCGAAAGCCCGACGCACGAGCCGCTGGCAGTCGTCGAACGCGCCCTCGACGGCGACCGCGGTCACGTTGCCGGCGAGTGTTGTGAACAGTCGCCGCTGCGCCCCGGTGACCAGCCCGCGAGGGTAGAGCACGCACACCCGAAAGCCGGGCAGGCCGGAGAACGCGTGCGCGACCGCGCTGCCGGTGTCGCCGCTGGTCGCAACGAGCACGGTGGTGTCCCGCTCGCATGTGGTGATACGGGACATCAGGCGGGACATGACCCGTGCCGCGATGTCCTTGAACGCCAGCGTAGGTCCATGAAAGAGCTCGAGGCAGTGCATACCGGGCTCGATCTCGACCAGGGGCACCGGGAAGTTCAGGGCGTCTTCGAGCAGCGAGGCGAGTTCGCCCTCCGGGAGTTCGGAGCCGAACAGCCGGCGGGCGAGAGACCGGGCGATGTCGGTGAGAGACCCGGCGCTCAGGACGTCCAGATCCGCCAGCGTCAGCGGCTCGATGCGCTCGGGGACGTACAGGCCGCCATCCGGTGCCGGGCCCTCGAGCACCGCCTCGCCGAACGTCACCGGCGGAGCCCTGCCTTCGGTGCTGATGAAGCGCACCGTCAGGTCGCGGCGGCCGGGACCGGGTCGTCATCGATCACCCGCGCTCCGGGCGCCGGCAACGACGACACCAGCCGATCGCATTCCGTGCCCCCGGCGTCCTCGAGTTCCGCCGCCATCGCCTCCGCCACCGCACGGGCGCAATCGATGCCCTCGCAGAGGGCGAACAGCGCGGGGCCGCTGCCCGAGAGGCTGCTGCCAAGGGCGCCCGCCTGGAGCGCCGCCGCCTTTGCGGCGAAGAAGCCCGGTACGGCCGGCGCCCGAGCCGGTTCGGCTACGACATCGACCAGCGAACGGGAGAGCAGTTCCAGATCCCCACCGTAGAGTGCGGCGATCAGCGCCGCGCAGTTGCCCCACTGCTCGACCGCGCGCCGCAGCGGCAGATGTGGACCCAGGACCGAGCGGGCCGCCCGCGTGTTCACGCTGACATGGGGACGTGCCAGCGCGCAGGCGAGGCCCGGCGGCACGGGAAGCTCGACGATGTCCGGAGTGGGTGCCAGCGAGCGGACGAGGATCAGCCCGCCGATCAGAGACGGCGCCAGGTTATCGGCGTGGGCGTCACCGCTGACCAGGATCTCGCCGGCCAACGAGTAGCGAAGCAGCGCCGTCTTCGGCAAGTCCAGTCCAAGCAGGGCATCGAGCGCGACCACCGCGGCAACCGCGCTCGCGGCGCTCGATCCGAGGCCGCTCTCGAGCGGCATCCGCTTCTCGATGTCCAGTGTCACGCGGACGTCCGGAGCCTCACCCTGCAGCAGCGCGTTCGCCGCCACGGCGGCCGAATTTCGCTCGGCTTCAAGGGGCAAACGGCCCCCGTCACCGGTGATCGCGGCGATCGTCACCGGATCTCGATCCCGGGGGTCTGTCATCCGATCGGTCCGGGTGGCGGTGACGACATCGCCCAGGCTCGTGCCCCCGTCCCCGTTCGTCTGCAAGGCCAGGCCCAGGATGTCGAAACCGCACGCGATGTTCGCCACGGAGGCGGGAGCGAAGGCCCGGACCGCGTGCGTCATTCGCCGCGCCTCACCCGTCGGTTGAACATCGGTTCCACATCGAGATCCTGGATTCGGTAAGCTCCGCGGTGAGATACGCGAGTGTGCCGGAGAACAGGCCGGATATCAAGTCCTCCCATACAACGTTTCGTCCCGACGGATGTTCTCAACAGGAGGGGATTTCGGTCGCCGCATCTCGGGGGGTGAAGGCGCGCAAGCATGTCCGGGATTCATGATTAGCAGACCGTCCGGCAGCGTCCGGGTGAGGGTCCGGGTTCCCGCGCGGATACTCGTTTTCGGCTCCTTCCCGCTTCTCTGTTCGGGCACCGTCGCCGCCCAGGATCCGCTTAGCCCGTCGTTTCCGGAGATGCCGTCCCCCGGTGCGGCGTGTGTGGTGCCCGACTCGATCGGTGAAGGGCTCCGACGCATCGCTCGACGGGTCGGTGACGAAGCGGGCCTCTCGGCGCTTCACGTGGAATCGGGGGCGCGCATCGCGTTCAACGGAGACCGTCGCTTCCCGATGGCCAGCGTCTCGAAGGTCCCGATGGCGCTCGAGTTCCTGCGCCGGGTCGACCTCGGGGAGATCGACCCCGCCGACACGATCATGGTCACGACGCAAGAGTTTCGGGCAGGGCACAGCCCGCTCGCCGAATGGTCGGGCGCGCGTTCGGTGCGCCGTACGGTGGACAGCCTCTTCGTACTCATGCTCTCGGCGTCCGACAACACCGCCACCGATGTGATTCTCAATATGTCCGGCGGACCCGAGGCGGCCACGCGGCGGGTCCGCGAACTGGGCGTGACGGGGGTCGAGGTCGACCGCTCGGAGGCCCGCACGTTCGCGGATCTGGTGGGCCTGCCCGACACCATTCCCGAGAGCGAGCTGTATCGATACCAGTATTTCCGCATGCGGGACGCCGTGCCCGAAACGCACCGGCAGGCCGCGCGGGAACGCTACGGGACAGATCCCCGCGACACGGCGACGCCGGACGGGATGACGGACCTCCTGCTCGCAATTCACGAAGGGAGAGGACTGAGCCTCGAGTCCCGGGCCTGGATTCTGGATGTGCTGAGCCGGACCGGGTCGGGGCGAAGCAGGATGCGCGGACGACTGCCACGCTCGACCTTCGTCGCGCACAAGACCGGCACGATGGCCGGGGCCATCAACGATGTGGGGATCGTCGCGCTACCTGAGGGAGCGGGGCATCTGATCGTCTCGGTGTTCGTCAATACGCTGCGACGCACGACATCGCGCCGGGAGCGTACGATCTCCGAGATGACCCGCCTGCTGTACGACTACTTCCTTGAGGAATTCCGGGGCCGAGGCGCCGCGATCGCCGTCGCGAGACGGTTCGGCTCTCCCTGCATCAGCTGACGGCCTCGAACCCCGGCTACCAGGCTCAAGCGTCGGTCCGGTTGCCGTTCCCGCAGATCTTGTAGACTGCCGCCCATCCCACGGCGAGATACACGATGCGCGCGAGCGGGCCGAATGTCGCGGCCACGAGGTTGAATCCGAACAGGCCGATCAGACCCCAGTTGAGGGCGCCGGCCAGCAGCAGCGCGTGAGCCAGTCTGTTCCACTTCTTGCCGTTCACATCTCTCTCCCGACAGTGTTGAGCCGCTACGGAACCTTCTTTTGCGAACGGGACATAGTACGCACGGCCGGCGTCGAGGTTTCGAATCGCTTCGGCGGCTGCCGATCACATACAGCGATCACCCACGGGAGGAGAACAATCCATGCGACGTCGTGAGTTCCTGACCGCCGTCCCGGCCATGCTGGCCCTGGCATCCTGCGGAGACAGCGAGGCGCCGACCGCGGCTCCGCCACCTCCGCCTCCGCCCCCGCCCCCGCCGCCGGGCGCCGTGCCGGGCGCCAACGTGACCGTCATGATCGAGGACAACGCGTTCGTCGACCCCGACGGTCGCCGCAACACCGAGGCGGAGGTCACGATTCGCAGCGGTGAGACCGTTGGCTGGCGGCATGTCGGCGCGAATCCCCATACGGTGACATCGACCGACGTGCCCTCCGGCGCGCGAGCCTTCGACAGCGGCACGATCAGCAACGACGACACGTTCACGGTAACGCCGACCGTCCAGGGCACGTACACGTACCACTGCGCCACGCACCCGAGCATCATGCTGGACGCGCGGATCATCGTGACCTGACCGCGTATTCAACCTTCATGGAGCGCTGGTTGTCCTCTTTCTGGCCGCGCCCGCATCGGGCGCCTGGGCCACCGACCAGCCCCGGAGAGAGGACCCGGCCATCATCTCGGCGTTGACGGGACCGTTGCGTTCCCCCCGGCTTCTTCTCGTGTCCGGCCTGCTCGCCCTCATGCCGCTGGCCGCCGCGCCGGCAATCGCCTCTGCCCAGGAGGGGAATGGCCCTCCCCTTCAGGCAAAGCGGATGACCGAGCAGGAGCGCATCGACCTCGACGGTCGCATCGAGGAGTCCGCCTGGGAGCGGGCCATCGCCATCACCGACTTCACACAGCAGGAGCCAGTGGAGGGAGGCCCGCCGTCCCGGGCGACCGAGGTTCGGATCGCGTATGACCGAGACAATCTCTATATCGCCGCCATCCTGTTCGACGATCCCGACCAGATTCTCGCGCGGCAGCGCGCGCGAGACGCCTTTCTGTTCACCGATGACCGGTTCGCCTGGGTTCTCGACACGTTCCGCGACGGCCGCACCGCCTATCACTTCGAGACGAACGCGGCCGGTGTCCTCAGCGATGGCCTGGTTACGGGCAGCGGAGGCCGGGGAGGCGGCGGCGGTGGCGGCGGGTTCGGCGGCGTCAACCGGTCCTGGGACGGCATCTGGGAAGTGCGGACCGCGCGCCGCCCCGACGGCTGGTCCGCGGAGGTCCAGATCCCTTTCCGTACGCTCAACTTCAACCCGGACGACAGCAGCTGGGGGATCAACTTCCAGCGGTCGATCCGGCGGCACAACGAAGAAATCCTCTGGCGCGGCTACCGGCGCACCGAAGGTCTCACCCGTCTGGTCTTCGCGGGAGAACTCGCGGGACTCGAGGGACTGTCGCAGGGAATCGGACTCGAGGCGGTGGCGTCCGCGATCGGCAGCTGGCGCCACACCCCCGGGGACGCGGATCCCACCACTTTTCCGCGCGATCTCAGTGTCGACCTGAATTACAGCGTGACGCCCAGCCTGCGCGCGTCGCTGAGCCTGAACACGGACTTCGCGGAGGTCGAGAGCGACCAGCGGCGGGTCAACCTCACCCGCTTCCCGCTCCGGTTTCCCGAACGACGCGATTTCTTCCTCGAAGGCTCGAGCGTGTTCCAGTTCGCGCCGCGGAGCGGTCCGCAGCCCTTCTTCTCGCGGCGAATCGGGATCGAGGCCGGGCAGCAGGTCCCCATCGACTACGGGGTACGGCTCACCGGCCAGTTCGCCGGCGTCGACCTCGGGTTCTATCAGATGGGGACGAGCACACACTCCTTCGCCGAATCCGGGCCGGAAGACTTCGTCCGGCTCGAGAGCGAGGTGTTCACGGTCGCCCGGGCCCGGGTCCCGATCTTCGAGCAGTCGTCCATCGGCGCCATCTATACACGCCGGGGGACGACGACGGACTCGACCGGGTTCGCACCCGCCGACCGGCACACCCTCGGCGCCGACCTCGATTACCGGTCGCGGAACTTCCTCGGAAGCAACAACCTGGAGATCGAGGGCTTCTTTGTCTGGAACTCGAACCCGGATCCCACGGCAGGCCGGTCATTCCAGGATCTTTCCGCATGGGGGGGGCGAGTCAATTTCCCCAACGACATCTGGTCGGGTCACGTCTCGTACCGGGAATTCGGCGACGACTACAGCCCCGCCGTCGGCTTCGTGGCGCGGAATGATTTTCGCCGCATAGAGCCGAGAATCGGCTGGTCCCCGCGTCCGGACATCGACTGGATCCGGCAACTGGAGTTCTCCGTCCAGTTACGCAATCTGTGGGAACTCGGATCCGGGATCCTCGAGGAGCAGGAACTCCAGCTCAACGCACTCGAGGTCAACTTCGAGAGCGGAGACAATCTCAACTTTCAGGCGGTGCGAACGTACGAATTCCTCGACCGCTCGTTCGAGATCAGCGACGGCATAGAGGTCTCGCCGGGTGACTATACCACCTGGGAATACCGTTTCCGCGGCCGGACCACCAGCCGCCGCCCGGTATCGATCCGCGGCGGCGTGAACTATGGCGAGTTCTGGAACGGTGAGCGCGCGCGGGTCGACCTGAACGCGAACTTCCGTCCGAACCCGGGCATTAATTTCGAGACGGGCTACGAGCGCAACGCCGTCGCCCTGCCGCAGGGGAACTTCATCACCAACCTCTATCGCCTCGAAGGTTCCTGGGATCCGACGCCGTGGATCGGTCTCACCAACCAGCTGCAGTACGACGATGTGAGCCGAGTTCTGGGACTCTTCATGCGGTTTCGCTGGATCCTCAAACCCGGAAACGACCTCTATCTCGTCTATACGCACAACTGGCGTAATCTGGAGTCGGGACTGCTGGATGAGCCGGCCGATCCGGAGTGGCTTCAGTTGCGGACACTCTCTCGCGGCGCGGCGATCAAGCTGAACTACACCTACCGCTTCTAGTCCCCCCCCCCCCTTCTAGTCAGTGAACGCCTCGAAGAAGGCGAGTTCGTGGCGCATGGCCCGGGCATAGGCGGCCTCGGCCTCCGAGGGGAGGTCGGATGCCAGTTCGTCCAGCAGGCCCTCGAGTTCGGCCGCCAGACTCTCGAACTCGTCCGAGGCGTAGGTTTCGATCCAGTCCCGGTACGGATTCGCCTCGTGGTCGCCTCCCGGGAGCTGCTGCAGCCGCTGCCCGAGCCAGGCGTACAGCCGCATGCAGGGGGTCATGGCGGCGAGAATCTCACCCACGCCGGCGCTCCACGCCGTGCTCGCCAGGAAGTCCGTGTAGCCCTTCGCGGCCGCGTTCGGCGTCACGTCCTCGAGGTCGACTTCCAGGCGTTCGGCGTACGCGCGGTGAAGCTCGAGTTCATCCAGCACGCCCCGCATGAGGGCGAGCAGCCGGCGCGCGACGTCCATGCGTTCGGCGGCGCGGGCGGCCGCCAGAGCGTAAGCGCTGAAGAACGCCCGCAGGAAGAAGGCGTCCTGGGCCACATAGCGCTTGAACGCCTCGGGGTCGAGCGTACCATCGGCCAGGCCACGCACGAAACGGGAGCGGAGGCAAGCCTCGGCGAGACCGACGTTCCGGGCCCACAGCGCCCGGTGGAGTGATTCTGCCACGCGTGCCCCGGCCCCTAGTTGAGGAGCGTCCCCACGGCTTCGGGCGGCGCGTGGAAGTGGAAACGGGGAATCGGGGCGCGGAAGACCGAACCGTTCCGCCGGCGGAAGTGGTAGAACCCTTCCATGTGGCCGGTCGGGCCGCGGAGCACGCAGAAGCTCTGGTACTGATGCGTATCGCCCGGGCTCAGAACCGGAGACTCGCCGACCACGCCGGCCCCCTCGACTTCGTGGTCGCCCGCCACCAGATCGTGGATCAACCAGTGGCGCCAGAAGAGCTGCGCGGTCTCGTTCCCCACGTTCTCGATCGTGATGTGATATACGAACACGAACTGCCAGCCCCGCGGATTGGAGTGCTCGGTCGCGTATTCGGGCCGCACCGTGATCGCCATCGCATCCGGTTCGATCGGCGGAGCGTCCGTGCTGGACGCGCTCTGGTTCGAGGGCATGCGGTCCCCGGGTTGAAGTAGAGGGCCTCGCGGTGGAGGGCGGGGCGTAAACCTAGGAATCACAAGAGGCTCCGGGCCAGACCATTGGACCGCCACTTCCCGGCCTGCCGGAAGGTCGCCTCGTCGCCGGGCGGGCGGGCGATCCGCCGCCGCCGTTGCGCAGGCCCCGACCGGAGCCCCACAGTAGTGATGGTGCGATCCGAAGGGATCGGCGCTCACGGCCGGTGACAGACGGGCGACAGGAATGGAGGCAGCGATGAACTCGAAGTACACCGTATCACGCCGACGTTTCATGGGCGGAGCCGCGGCGGCGCTGGGCGCCCTCGGCCTGAGTCCCGGCACGGCGCTGGGCAGCGGGATCCGGCGTCCCCCGAAGGGTCTCGCTCCGCTCGACCCCTACGATGACCTCGCCAAGCTCTCCTCAAACGAGAACCCGTACGGGCCCTCGGACAAGATGATGGAGGCGATGCAGGGGGCCTGGAAGTACTCGAACCGGTACGGCTACCCCGACGGCGACATCATCGAGAGGATCGCGGAGCATCACGGGGTCGGGACCGACCACGTCATGATCAACGCGGGCTCCGGAGAGACGCTGCGCGCGGCGGGCCTCGCCTTCCTGCGCCACGAGGAGAAGGTCGTCGGGGTGACGCCGACGTACCTCACGGTCTATCAGGTCGCATCCGGCATCGACGCCGATGTGATCGCGCGTCCGCTCCTGCCCGACCACACCCAGGACATCGACGACCTGATCGCGGTCACGAACCGCAACTATCGGGATGTCGGGATGGTCTACATCGTCAATCCCAACAATCCCACCGGCGTCGTCGTGCCCGATGACGACATCCGCCGCCTGCTCGACGGGATCCCCGAGGACATCCCCGTCCTCATCGACGAAGCGTACCACCACTTCGTCGAGGACCCGCGCTACGCTTCGGCGATCCCCTACATCAAGGAAGGCCGGAAGGTGCTCGTGACGCGAACCTTCTCGAAGATCTACGGGATGGCGGGCCTGCGTCTCGGCTACGGGATCGCGCCGCCGGACATGATCGACCAGATGCGGGGCTACGCCACCGGCAGCGTCAACGCACTCGTCAAGTGGGGCGGCGTCGCGGCACTGCAGGACCACGAGTCCGAACGCTGGGTCAGGGAGACCACAGTCGCCCTGCGCAACCAGACGGTATCGGAGCTGCAGGGCCAGGGGTTCAAGGTGCTTCCGTCCGAGACCAACTTCTTCATGGTCCACACGGGACGTCCGGCTGCGGAGGTGAGGGCCGAGTTCCGCAAGTATGATGTGGCCGTGGGTCGAGATTTTCCGCCGATGCTCGACCATCTGCGGGTGTCCGTCGGAACGGAAGACGAGATGAAGCGCTTCATGACCGCGTGGAACGAGATCTTCCCCGATGGCATGACCGCCGCCGAGAGCCGCAGCGGCTCGTAATCACGGTCGGGAGTCAGCGGCTGGAGTCGAACCAGCCGTAAGCCGCAGCGATACGGGGGGCGCGACCGGACGGTCGGCCCCCCGTCGCTTTGTCGGTCTCCGCTTCCGCTACGGAACGAGGACGGGCTCGCGCTTCCTGAGCAGGAACAGGCCCTCGCCCCAACTCGACACCGCGATCACCCCGCTCTCGAAGAACGGGTAGTTGCTCCACGTGCCCCCGAACGCCGTCGCGTCGTCGTCGTGCGGGACGGTGTCGAAAAACGCCACTTCGACGGGGTTTTCCGGGTCCCGGATGTCGAGGATCCGAAGTCCGCTCATCAGGTTGGACTGATAAAGGTAGTCGCCGTGCACATACTGGTTGTGGTCGATTGCGCGCGTATCGGCGAAGTATTCGGCGGCGAGTACGGGGTCGTCGAGTTCCGCCACGTCCCATACGAGCGTCCGCGTGTTAGCCACGGTCCCTGACTCTTCGTCCAGTTCGTCGCCCATGAAGAAGTACCGATGGTCGTCCGTCAGCCAGCCCTGGTGGGCCGCCACGTACCCCGGATAGTCCATTTTCGCCAGCGCGACCGGCTGGTCCTTGTCCGTGATGTCGGAGATCCCGAGCGCGTTGACCGACGCGTGGAAGCAGATCTCGCGCCCGGCGAAGTTCTCGTCGGGTCCATGATAGACCACGCACTGTGCGTCGTGAGTGTAGCCGCCCCCCAGGAAGCCGCCGGTGTTCGGGTCCGCGAAGCAGCCTGCGAAGCGGGGACTCAGCGGATCGCGGATGTCGATCATGTGGAGACCGCCGCCGCACGCTTCCCCGCCCCCGCTGCTGCCCACGGCGTGGGCGAACCCGGTCGCCTCGTTGATGACGATGTTGTGCGAGCTGAACACGCCGTCGTAGTGGGCGCTCTCCTCGAAGAGAACGGGGGGATCGCGAACGTCCCGTAGCTGGGTGAGATCGAAGATCTGGACCCCGTGCGCGCCCGCCCCGTCCGCGACGATGTATGCGTGGTTGGCGTAGGTCTTGATGTCGCGCCACAGGTTCTCGACCGCCCCCTCGGTGAGAGGCAACTCGCCCACATATACCGGCGCGTTGGGGTTGGTGATGTCGACGAAGGACGTGCCGTTGGACTTGCCGAGCAGCACGTACTCACGTCCGGTCGCGGGATCGGTCCAGCCCCAGATGTCGTTCGCGATGGAGGCGGGTCCAGCGCCCAACTGGTCCAGCGGAAGGAAGGAAACCAGGTCGACATCGGTGCAGGCGTAGTCGCCGGCCGCTCCTTCCTCGCAAGGGACGGGCTCACCCGAAACGGCGGCCACGGCCGTCCGGTGGGGGTCGTGCACGGTCGACGACAGTTCCCAGCGCCGGGCGGAGCCGGCACGTTCGAGCACGGCGGCGGCGCCGAGCCTGAGATCGGCCTGGCCCGCTCCGACAACGGCCCGGTCGGCGGCCGCCCCCACGCTGGACCCGAACCCGGCGCCCGGACCGAACGGCGTGGCGTCGACCGTCTGCAGATGGTCGAGCGACGCCTGGTCGAAGACGTACGCCGCGCCGGCGGCCGCGGCGGTGCCGGGGGCCCCGACCCACAACGCCCCACCCGCGACCGCGAGCGAAGTGCCGAAGCCGGCCGCCCCGGATCCGTCCGGGGGGCTCAGGAGCCGCGGCCGACCCGGAGTCAGACCCACCTCGAACGCGGCGACCATACCCTCGCCCACCCGGCCGGGCGCGCCCGCGAACAACGTGGTACCTGCCAGGGCCAGCGAGGCACCGAGCCGGTCGCTGCGGGCCCCGTCCTCGAGCTTGAACGAGTTCGTGTGCCGCCACGCACCGCCCGAACGCTCGAACTGATGCACCGCACCCCGGCCGCCGTCGCTCCCCGGAGCACCTACAAACAGCCGACCGTCGGCTGCGGCCACAGCAACCCCGAAGCGATCGGCCCCCTCCGGCGACGGACTCGTCAGGCGGTCCGTCAGAGCGGACTCGGCGCCGGCATCGAGCGCCCAGACGTAGACGGCGCCGGACTGCGGAGGCGCGGGCTGCCCGAACACCGCCAGGCCGCCGAGTCCGCCGGGGGCGCCGACAAAGACCGCGTCGTCCGCGATCGCCACGGAACTCCCCGCGCCGGCGCGCGGCTCGGCCTCGGGATCGAACAAAACGCGATCCACCCAGTTCCCGTTTCGACGCTCGAACAGGTAGGCGACGCCGCGCGTACCCGCTGCTCCCGGGGCGCCGACGACGAGCCCCTCCTCGGCCCATGCAATGTCGGCGCCAAACTGATCTCCCACCTCGCCCGCGACGGGCTCCAGCAGTTGTGCGACCGTCCATCCGGCGTCTCCGTCGGCCCGGAAGACATACACACCGCCGGCCTGGGGATAGGTCGGGAGGCGGAGTTCGGCGCCGGTGCGCGAGACGAGAACGTCCTCTCCGACGAGGGTGATCGAAGCCCCGAACCCGGAGGCCGGAAGGCCCGCGGCGTCCGCCGGCAGCCTCAGCGTCTGGCCGGAGAGCGGGGCGGCGCCGAGGCCGCAGATCAGGAGCACGGGCAACATCGGGCGCATGACTACCTCCTAGTTCGTCCCAGAGTTGTCTGTTGGGGCGGGGTCACTTGGTCTCGCCTTCTTCTTGTGACACCGCTCCGTTCACGTCAACATGTCCCCTCACGACCCTTGGGGCTTACGGGAACACCTATTGCTTGATCATGTGTACCACACGTGGTACTTTGTGAGGTGCAATGCCGGAACTGAAAAAGCTGCCGGCCGCCTTCTACCAAAGCGGCAGTGGCAAGGAGCCCGTTAGGGAGTGGCTTCGAGGGATGGACGACGAAAGCAGAGGCATCATCGGACGCGACATCGCCACGGCTGAGTTCGGTTGGCCTGTGGGCATGCCGCTCTCGCGGAAGCTTGGAGGCGGACTACACGAGACAGATCGAACATCACCGACAAACGCATGGCCCGGGTGATTTTCGTGGTTCACAAGGAGCGGATGGTCCTTCTACACGGCTTCGTGAAGAAGAGCCAGAAGATCCCGAAGACAGACTTGGATCTCGCGAAGAAGAGAGCGAGGGAGATCACATCATGAGCAAGAAGAACGGACGCATCGGTTCGTCTTTCGAGGACTTCCTCAAGGAGGAAGGCACGCTCGAGGAGACGAGCGCAATCGCTGTAAAGCGAGTCTTGGCCTGGCAGCTGGAGCAGGCCATGAAAAAACAGCAGATCAGCAAGCGGGCGATGGCAACGGCCATGAAGACCAGCCGCAGTCAACTGGATCGGATCCTGGACCCGGATAACGATCGCATCCGCTTGGACACCCTTACCGCGGCTGCTCACGTCGTCGGGCAAAATCTACGAATTGAACTCGTTTCCTAGGGGAAGAGCTTAGTCCGAGTCCGATTGCCGTTCGCGGACGCGTGCGTTAGCGGCGGTCCCGGACGCGCCTTGACGGCTGACGAGAACGTCGGGCTGTCTGCTGGGCGCCGAGAGCGCCTGTTGCACACCACGGTTCCCGTTCACCAACCGGTCACGCGATCCGAAGATGCTGGCACCGGCCGGATCTCGCACGTCGCTCTCACTCTCTCCAAGGCCTTCGGCCCTCGACCGCGCTGAAGTCTCGCGATCCATCACAACGGAGAGACTTGCATCGTGCCGGCCCCCGCTAAAGTCGCGAGGCGAAATTGGGGTCGTGGTTTCGCGAAGGGAGAATGTCTTCCCCGGCGAGCGTGACCGAAGCGTCGAAGCCGCGCACTGGACGGGCTGGTTGCTACTGCCCCCTTACCGAGATCTGGGCGAAGGCGGCCACAGCTGCGGCCAAGAGGCCACAACCTAAGGGCGTAAGCAGTGCGGCACGCATGGTCTCGTCTGACTCCTGAACCGCTTAACTCATCCGGACCCGGCGCGGGCGCCCGCCAGCGGGTTCACGCCGGCCAGCGCGGCGCCGACGAAGGGGAGCGCCAGCACCCACAGCCTGAGACCGAGCGGGCCGGCGCCGTCCGCCGCGACGCCCTCGAGGGCGAGCAGCGCCAGCCCGGCACAGGCCACGGCCGCGCCCCCTGCGAGCAGCCAGCCCGGACGAGTGCGCCCCCCGCCCCCGCTGCGCTCGAAGCGCCCGAAGGCGAGCACGCACGGGACCAGCGCCACCGCGTAAACCGCGAGCCACAGCGGCCGGACGGCCCACCATCCTCCGGTTGCCGGGGTCGACGCCGAGGCCCGCGTCCCCCAGCAGGAACGCCGCGCCGACGACCAGCGTGGCGGCCGTCAGGTGCCACAGGAAGACCGTCATGATCATCCCGTTCACGAGCACGGTAGCCGTCCACGGCACCGCGCGATCCAGCCAGCGCCGCATCGGGCCCTCGATCGAGAGGAGCAGCCCGGTGTGTACCAGCGCCAACGCCAGCATGGGCAACTTCGGAGGCAGAGAGTTGCTGATCTCATCGCCCGGTACGCTCACCATGCTGACCGGATACGGGCCGAGCGTCACCATCGCCACCAGCGCCGCGCCTCCGAGGGCGGCCCACGCCGCACCCCTGCGGAGTCCCGCTGTGTACCCGTCGCGCCACGCGTAACCCAACTGATGGACGGCGACCCAGATGAAGGCGTAGTTGGCCCAGCCCACAACGGTCAGGTCGGCGGCCAGGAAGAGCACGTCGTCGAGGATCGCAGCGGCGACGAGCACCCAGAAGGAGAGCAGCCCGTACCGACGCCAGGCCGCGTACGTCAGAGGCACGACGAGCACGACCAGGATGTAGACGGCGAGGAACCAGATCGGGATCAGCGCCATCTGCGAGAGGCCGCCCACCAGCGTCGCCTCCGTGCCCCCGAGTCCCATGCCGACGCCGAGCAGCACCCACACCGCGAGGAGCGCCAGGACCGGACCGAGCAGGCGCCGGAGCCGCGCCTCCAGCCACTCCGCGTAGCTCTTGCCTTTGTCGCTGGCCGACCGCCAGGACACGCCGTTCGAGTAGCCGCCGACCAGGAAGAAGATCGGCATCACCTGAAAGACCCAGGTGAGCCAGCGCGTCCAGGGTTGGTATTCGAGCACGTTCGAGAGCGTGATCTCGCCCCCGCCCGCGTAGGGGGCCGCCACGATCCAGTGTCCGATCACCACTGCGCCGATCGAGAGGGCGCGCAGGAAGTCCACGTACCGGTTGCGCGAGGCGGGCGTCTGCGCGGCCACCGTCGCCGCCCGCGACCACAAGCCGCTCACGGCAGGCCCAGCGCGACGTACTCGGCGGGATGCTCGCTGCCCCCGACCGCGACCACGATGTACTGCTTCCCCTCGTGCAGGTACGTCATCGGCCCGCCCGTCGTCCCGGAGGGAAGTTCCGTCTCCCACACCACGTCTCCCGTCGCCTTGTCATAGGCGCGGAAGGTCGTCCCCCAGTGCGTACCCGGCGTCCCTATGACGGCGTCGCTCCCCTCCCCGATGAAGAGCAGCGATCCCGTGACGAGCGGCGCCGGCCGGTTCGCGTTCCCGAGCGGGGGAAGATCCAGACCCTCGAGGAGAGGATGGTCGTTGGGACCGTCGCCGTTGGCGGCCATCCAGAGGTGCTCGCCGCGGTTCATGTCGATCGCCGTGATCCGTCCCCAGGGCGGCTTCACAAGCGGCAGCCCCTCGATCTCGGCCCGCGGCCACCCTCCCTGTGTCCCGTATTCCATCTCATCGGGTTCGGTGATCTCGGACAGACTCCAGACGTTGGGCAGCGTATGGGACACCGCGTAGTAGACGCCCGACTCGGGATCGAACGCGCCGGTGTTCCAGTTCCCCGCCCCCCACGCGCCGGGGATGACGTAGGTCCCGATCTTCCCTTCCACCGTCCCCTTCCGGATCGGCGGGGTGAAGAGCGGTCCCATGATGAGCGAGTCGGCCAGCGCGAGCGCCCGCTCGCGGATCTCGGGCGTGAAGTCGATCACGTCTTCCGGCGTGACCCCCTGGCGGTCGAACGCGGCCGGCCGGCTCGGGATCGGCTGCGTGGGAGAGGTGGCTTCGCCGGGCACCTCCGACTGCGGCACCTCGACCTCCTCGATCGGCCACACGGGCTCTCCCGTCCGGCGGTCGAAGGTGTAGAGGAAGGCCGTCTTGCTCGCCTGCATCACCGCGTCGATCGCGCGCCCATCCACGTGGATCCGGCCCAGCACAGGCGGGCCCACCGTGTCGTACTCCCAGATGTCGTGGTGCACCATCTGGTAGTGCCACACGCGCTCGCCCGTCGCCGCGTCCAGCGCCACCAGACTGTTCGAGAACAGGTTGTCGCCGGGCCGGTGCCCCCCGTAGTAGGCGGAGGTCGGCGCCGAGAGCGGCACGTAGACGTAGCCGAGATCGTCGTCCGCGCTGAGACAGCACCACGACCCCAGGTCGCCGGATTCCGCGAGCGACCCGTCGCCCCAGGTACCCGCCCCGAACTCGCCCTCTTCCGGAATCACGTGGAAGGTCCAGACGAGCCGGCCCGTCCTGGCGTCGAAGCCGCGCACGTCCTCCCGAACGCTCCCGCGCCATTCCGTGCCCCCATCCCCCGCCCCGTCCACGGTCCCCGCCACGACGATGACTTCCCCGACCACGATCGGCCCCGAACTCCAGCCGAACCGCCCCCCGGCGGGAAGCTCCAGGTCCACCCGCCCGCCGTCTCCAAACGATGAGATGGGCTCCCCGGACTCCGCGTCCAACGCGTGCAGGTACGAGCCCCGCACCGAGATCACGCGTCCGCGGTTGTCCGCGTCTCCAGTCGCGTTCCCGCCCCAGTAGGCGACGCCGCGGAAGCTCCGCCCGCCCGCGTCTTCCTCTGAAACAGGGCGCTGAATCCAGCGGGTCTCACCGGTCGCGGGATCGAAGGCCTCCACCAGACCGACAGCGTTGGGCGCGAAGAGCGTCCCGCCGACTAGAACAGGCGTCCCCCGCAGGTAGTTGGTGAAGTCGAGCTCCGGGAACTCCTCCGACAGCTCCGGATCGATCGCCGGCCGCCGCCACAGGATCTGCACCCCCGCCACGTTCTCGCGGTCGATCTGCGTGAGGGGAGAATACCGGTTGAAGGAGTTCTGCCCGCCGTAGTACGTCCACTCATCGCTCGGCGACGGCAACCGGTCGGGATCGGCGTCCGCGCAGGCAGAGACCACGAGGACCGCGGCCAACCCCACGAACGCCAACACCCGGAAGGCGACGTTCCTCTCATGGAGCGCGCTTGCCGGGTCGTCTGGCCATCGCCGTGCGTTCATGGACTCCTCCGTATTCCGCGCGCCCCGATCCCCGACCCTCACTCGCTCCTGTGCGTACGTGTCTTTCAAGATTGTCCCGGAACTCGCTCCGCGGGAGGGGTCGCGCGAGCACGACGCACGAGGTCGCCATAGTCTTCCCTTGAATCCCACGATGAGAGATGAGGTCAGACCAGATGAGGGAGATCAGCTATTCCAAGGCACGCCGGAACCTCGCGGCGTTGATGGACGAGGTCGTCGACGATTGCGAGCCGATTCTGATACGTCGGCGCGGCAAGGAACCGGTCGCGCTGGTCGCGGCCGACGAACTCAGTTCCTGGATGGAGACGGCCTACCTGCTCCGCTCCCCCGCCAACGCGCGGCGCCTCCGCGAGTCCATAGCCTCCGTCGAACGCGGCGAGGGCGAAGTCGTCGATGTCGACGAACTCGCCAGGCGACTCGGCCTGGAGGACGAATGACCGACCTGCCGCATTGGACCGGGACGACACCCGATGGATCCTGTACCGAACGGGTGGCCGCGAGAGCCTTTGCCATCGGCCACTAGAACAACGCGTCCCCGCGGAAGTGCAGCTTCAGGACGGGATCGGCGCCACCCTTTCCGTTCGACCCCAGGCCGCGGGCCACGTCCAACCGCAGGATGCCGTCCATGAAGACGAGTCCCGCACCCACGGCGTAGAAATCGTCGCCTCCGGCGGACGCCCAGTCGCCGAACACGGAGAGGCGGAGGAAGCGGATCGGTCGCTGCAGGTCAACTCTGGCCATGTGGACTCGCGCCCCCCGGACCGATTCCGCGTGGCCCCGGAGCCAGCGCCCGCTCGCACCGATGCGCCAGAGATCGTGCGGGGCCGGGTCGCCCCACACCCGGGCCGTTCCGGCCTGCATTCCGAGGAATAGTCGGTGAAACAGGGGGATCACCAGCGTCCCCTCGACGACGGCCCGCACGTGTGGATTGTCACCCGTCGAGGCACGTACGCTCGCTCGGCCACCCCCGCCGAGCGATCCCGGCTCCAGGGTGCCCCACCAGGGCGCCCATGCGACGGCGGCTCCGGCCCGGTTCCGTTTGGCGTCGGACATGAGGGCGGCGTCCTGCTCGGCGAAGAGCCGGAGCGAAAGCCAGCTCCTTTCGCCAAGGGGGGGCAGGAATCGTACCGCAGCGCCGTGCGACCAATGGAAGTCCTCGGGATCCCCGGTCACGTAGATGCCGGGCGTGCTGCCGCCTTCGCCCGGCTGACCGTCCCGTAACGACCGGTAGAAGGAGACCAGCATCGTGTGGCCGGGATGGTTGCGCTGCAGGGTGAGGTTGATGTCCGGCGGCGCCACGCCGGCAGTTCCGACCCGCGTAGTCAACGCCGCGCGTCCCCACCCGAACTCGCGTTGCAGACGGGTTCCCACGGACACGCGTTCCACGGGATTGTAGCGCAGTAGCCTCAGCGTCTTGCCGGGGGCGTCGAACAGCCAGGGGCTCGGTGCTTCGGCCCGGTCGCCTCCTTCGCCCGTACCGATGCCCGTGAGTTCCGCCGCGATCCGCTCGATGATAGCGTCGTCGACTCCGCCCTCCTCCTCCCACACGGTCGGGGGCAGCATGTCGCTCGCGGCCAGGGCCTGCCGATCCGCAGGCGTGATCGTGACCGTCTCGCCGGGCTCCGCTTCCGTCAGCGCACCGCTGATGCTGTCGCCTTCCTGGCGCCAGACCAGAAGAGCCTCGGCGGCCGTGGCCGGCGTCCCCGGAGTGGCTCCGGCGCCGCGTTCACGGATGTCCTCGATTTCAAGGGTCCAGTCGATCATCGCCGGAACGGCGAGAGGCGCGAGGCCGGCGGCGGTGACACCCTCCATCGCGCTCATGTCCCCCCTCCATGTCACGCTGCGGGGCAACCAGTGGCGCATCTCCCAGAGTTCGTACTCCGCGACCACCGTCGAGATGTCCAGCCGAAGGCGTGGAAACACGCTGTTGAACGCTCCGTTGACGAGCCGATCGAAGAAGCCGGGCCGACCGGGAGTTGCGTCGGGTGCGGGCGCGCTGTCGGCGGGATCAGGGGAGCTGATGTCGATATGCAGACCCGGACTCCAGCGCCCGCCGTCTCGGAGCCGCCAGGCCATCTCGCGGTCGACCGGTTTGGCCAGTCGGTAGGCGACGCGCGCGAGCCCGAAAGACCCCGCGTCGATCCACATGATCGCGGAGACGAGGCGTATGCTGCGATAGCGAGGGATCACCGTAACGGCGACCGCTCGCAAGGTGCTCCCGTTGCTCAACTGAACAGTAGTCGTGTCCCCGGAACGGAACTGGTAGTAGCTCTCGGAAGCTGGCCCCAGCGGACTGCGAGTGGTGATCTCGGCCTCCGGGGACTGCGAGAAGATCGTGAAGCCGAACGTGAACGGGTCGCCCAGTGGGTCGGCCGCGAATCGTTCCGTCCGCAGCCCGGTGAAGAACTCGGAGTCTTCTGGATCGACGAGTGCACCCCGGAACCGTGCCGCGAGAACATGCACGACGGCGGGCTCGTCACGTGACCACCGCACGCGGGCCGTGCGTTCGCCGTGCACCCACGGCCGATTGCGCCGGGGGGAGGGCCATTCGAAACCGAGCCGCTCGCGGAACAGCGCCGTGTAGGTGTCGATGGTAACGCGCGCGGTGTCCCGGGCGGCCTTCAACCCAATTACGAGCTGGCGGGCGGTGTCGTCCAGGTAGGCGTCCCGGCCAGAGTCTTGTGTTTGAGCGGAAGCCCTTCCCTGCAGGGTGGCCAGCAAGATGGTCAAGGTGGCGACGCCCCTCACTGTGGGGGTCGGCCACTTCGCGAAGGCCGACTGGGTGGCGGAACTGAACGGGCGCTGGCCGAACTCCTCCCTTTCGCGCATCCGCGGACCTGTGGTTCAGATCTTCCCGCACCGGTCCGGGAGGCGCTCCGCATCTAGTGAAATTCTGAAGACTCGCCCGGTCACGCGCGTGGCCTACGGACGGTAGGGGATAGCAGCTTGCGGCATCGGCGAAGATGAGACGTAATCAAAGGGACGCTGACGTCGTACACATCGGCGAGTCGGACGGTATCTCGGTCGGAAGGCGTATGAAGGGTTGCCACGGGCACCAGGATGGCTCCGGCGAACGTGTGGGCCTGCCACTCCGAGTCGCGGAAAGCTGGCAAGCTCTGTCTCGAAGCTCGTTGCAAGGCCAAGGCCTCCGGCGCTTCCTGGCCTAACTTGACTTCACGCGGGTGGAGAACGGCGTGCCCGATCTCGTGAGCTGAGGTGGTCCCAGTTTTTTGGACAGGTCGTTAAGGTGGATTCCAGGAAGGAACGGGAGGCACCGAGATGGCCAGGAAGAGACGGCGGTTCACGCCGGAGTTCAAGGCGCGGGTAGCGCTCGAGGCGTTGCGGGAACGCGACAGCGTGCAGGCGATCGCGAGGCGGCACGAGCTTCATCCCAACCAGGTGAGCACGTGGAAGCGGCAGCTGCTCGAGGGGCTGCCGGAGGTGTTCGCCGGGGGCGCGGGCCGCAAGCTCGCCAAGGAACACGAGGCGAGGATCCGGGACCTGCACGCCAAGATCGGGGAGCTCACGGTCGAGCGGGATTTTTTTCGGCGCGGGCTCAAGCGCTGAGCCGGGCGGAGCGGGGGCGGATGATCGAGCGGGACGGACCGCTGAGTCTTTCAAGGCAGTGCGCGCTGCTGGCCGTGAGCCGGTCGTCGCTGTACTACCGGCCCAAGGGGGAGAGCGCGGAGAACCTGGCGCTCATGCGTCGCATGGACGAGCTGCACATGGCGTATCCGTTCTACGGGAGCCGGCAGTTGATGCGGCATCTGCGCCGTGAGGGGGCGACCGCGGGCCGGCACCGGATCCGGCGGCTCATGCGCCTGATGGGGGTGGAGGCGACCTACCGGCGGCCGCGCACGAGCGTGGCGAGTCCGGAGCACCGGGTCTTCCCCTATCTGCTGCGGGGCCTGGCGATCTCGCGGGCGGACCACGTGTGGTGCGCGGACATCACCTATGTCCCGGTGACGCAAGGCTTTTTCTACCTCGTGGCCGTGATGGACTGGGCGACCCGGCACGTGCTCGCCTGGCGGCTGTCGAACACGATGGACGCGTCGTTCTGCGTCGAGGCCCTGGACCACGCGCTGGGCTGGAGGGCTCCGGAGATCCTGAATACCGACCAGGGCGCCCAGTTCACCAGCGAGGCGTTCGCGGACCGGGTGCTGGCGGCGGGCGCGGCGTTCTCGATGGACGGCCGGGGCCGCTTCCTCGACAACATCTTCATCGAGCGGTTGTGGCGGTCGCTGAAGTACGAAGCGGTGTATCTTCACGAGCTCCGCGACGGGCTGGACGCCGAACGCATCATCGGCTCGTGGTTCGACTTCTACAACGAGGTGCGCCCGCATTCGTCCCTCGGCGGGCGGACGCCGGGCGAGGCCTACCGCAACGGCGAGGGGGCGGTGTGAACGGCGGATCTCGGCATGCGCCGACGGTCGCCTTGGTAAAGCAGCAGCGGGGCGCGGGAGAAGCATGGGATCTCCCCATGCCGCGCACCTCGTTCCGCCCGCGGCCAAGCCCCCGTCGCCGGCCGGGTTCCCCTCCCGCCGGCCGGGGTTCATTTTGGAACCTGTCCCTCCCCTGCCGGGGGAGGACCCATGGGTGGAGCATCCACCCCGAGAGAACACACGGCGAAGGCTCCCGAGGGCTCTCACAACCACTCGGAATCCACCTTAACTTTGCCCTCGGACTGTCCAACGAAGTAAGACCACCTCAATCACATCAGAAGTTCGGATAGCCAACCGTCCGATGTCAGCAGATCCTTCGCTTTGGCCATTTCCTCATGTAGCTCCGGATGAAATAGTCGTATGCGTTCTATGCCAAGAAAATCAACTGGATCTACTTCCTCAGCCACTGGTTGGAGTGTCAAACGAAGCCCGTTCGTATAGCGTTTGATCGCACGAACCGTGCGAAAATGAGCCGTGAAGCCGTTCCGTGACAACGAGCGATAGCGCTGCCCATCAAAGTTTCTCGCGTCGATGGACGACACCACCGCGTCCAGTCTATCGTCAAGGATCGATTGAATGGTCTCTCGTTCCGGCTCAGGAATGTCGAAGGATATCTGAACTATTTTTTCGAGATAATGCCGCCCGCGTCCCGAGCCGACGCCATCTAACGCGTTTTCCACAACGCCGCGATCAAACGCGAGTACGTATGTTACGTTAGGAAAATTTGCATTTAGTCGAATCACGCGGAACAGGAGGCGTATTGCATCCGGTTCGAGGCGATCTATGTCGTCCACGAAGACGATGACTCGCCGCCCCAAGGCTTGTAGTGCCATGTCAAGATCGTTCTTGAGTTCGTGGATGGACTTGGGCTTCTTGAGCTCGTCGCCGAATCCTCGCAACGCCTTAGTCAAGAAGGGCTGCAGCAAGAGAAGAGGACCGGTAAGTGCGGGAACGGCAGTGAGGACGTCTGCGGTCGCGGTGAGGAGGTGCCCGATGCTCTGACGGTCTGCGATGCGTTCATCTTGGTCGATGCCTCGGGCTAGCTGATCGAAGAAGAGGTGAACGAGTTGGTCGATGGTATGGTAGTGCCAGGGGTTGAACCGGATGAGCGTGGGAGACGGGTCTCCTGCGGACGAATCGGTTGTCTCAAGACTTTCATGGAGGAGGTTCAGGAAAGATGACTTGCCGGCACCCCAGGGAGCATGTAGAGCGAGCACGAGCGGCTCCTCGCTGCTGCTTGCCAAGAGATGCGCCGCAATCACATCTACGAGTTCCGACCGAGAAAGGAGTGGAGTTACCCCGGCGGTCTCAAGCGGTGAACGCAACATCTTGGCAGCGGCTGTTCAACTGCCGGGAGGTATGCGATGCGCCAACGGGAGAAGTACGGGAGGCTGAGCGAAGCGGACCGGGTCGAGATCGGGGACCGGATCAAGAACGGGCAAACACACGCCGAGATCGCCGCGGCGGTCGGGTGTTCGACCAAGTCGATCCAACGGCTGTTGATACGCACCGGCGGACTCGCGCCCCGGGGTCGAAATCGTTCGCCGCACCACCTTACGGTTGCCGAGCGAGAGGAGATCTCGCGGGGCCTGACGGCGGGAGACTCGTACCGGGCGATCGCCAGATCTGCGTCTGGGCAGGGCGCCGTCGACGATCTCGCGCGAAGTTGCCGCCAACGGCTCGAGAAAACGATACCGGGCCTGGAGGGCGGAGCGACGGGCGTCCGGGAAGGCCCGGCGCCCGAAGGTGGCGAAGCTCGCCCGGTGCCCCCGGTTGCGGCGGAAGGTGGAGCGTCTGCTCGCCGAGCGCTGGTCTCCGCAGCAGATTGCCCATCGCCTTCGGCTCGATCATCCCTCGGATCCCGAGATGCGCGTGTCTCACGAGACGATCTACCAGTCGCTGTACGTGCAGACGCGGGGAGCGCTCAGAAAGGAACTCACGGCCTGCCTGCGCACCGGCCGGACGCGACGACGATCCCCGAGGCACAGGCCCGGAGAGGGGCGGCTGAAGGACATGGTCTCCATCTCCGAGCGGCCCGCCGAGGCCGCGGACCGGGCCGTGCCGGGCCACTGGGAAGGGGACCTGATCCTCGGCAAGCTGGGACGATCCGCGATCGGAGTCCTCGTCGAGCGCCGCAGCCGCTACGTGCTCCTTCTGCACCTTCCCGGCGGACGGACGGCCCCGCATGTGCGCCGCGCGCTGGTCGAGCGGATGGTCACGCTGCCGGACCAGCTCAGGCGCTCGCTCACGTGGGACCAGGGCAAGGAGATGGCCGAGCACGTCCGCTTCGGCATCGAGAGCGGCGTATCGGTCTACTTCTGCGATCCGCGGAGCCCCTGGCAGCGCGGGACCAGCGAGAACACCAACGGCCTGCTCCGCCAATACTTCCCCAAGGGCACCGATCTCTCCACGCACTCGCAGGCCGACCTCGACGCCGTCGCCCGGCAGCTCAACGGCCGCCCTCGACAAACCCTCCACTGGCTGAAACCATGTGAAGTCTTCGCCAGGACCGTTGCGTTCACCGGTTGAGACCGCCGGGGTAAGTCCAGAGGTCGCGAGAGGTTGAGATCGGCTCGTCGGCGCCAAAGGCCGTGCTTGAGGGGCACACGTGCGGTTTCTCCTGTCGAGGTTGCCTCATGAAGGCTGGGGGTACGGGATTAGTGGCCATGAGCAGTCGGGTCGAAGGTACTACCTGCGGCGCTCGTACATCTCCGAGATACTAACGCAGACACGCACCGGTCTACGGCACCAGGGGCTGGATCCGTCCAAACTCGTAGTCCGGGGGCGGCTCGGCGCCGAGGAGGTGGCGGACGAAGTAGTCCCAGCGGCGGCGCATCATGTAGGGCTCGTTGCCGAAGCCGTGGCCGCGGTTCGGGAAGAGCAGGAGATCGAAGTCCTTGTTCGCGGCGATGAGGGCGTCCACGACGAGCATCGTGTTCGAGTGTGGGACGTTCGTGTCCATCGTGCCGTGCGCGATGAGGAGCTTGCCCTTCAGGTTCTCCGCCACGAGCTGGTTCGCCTGGTTGTCGTAGTTCGTGACCCCGTCGGCGTACTCCTCGAGCAGCCCCTGGTACTTCTCGCCCCAGTCGTCCTCGTAGTTGCGGTTGTCGTGGTTCCCCGCCTGGGAGACGGCGACCTTGTAGAAGTCGGGGTAGCGCAGGATCCCGGAGGTGGAGGCGAAGCCCCCGCCGGAGTGTCCGTAGATCCCGACCCGGTCGATATCGATCCAGGCGTGGCGCTCCGCCAGTTGGCGGATGCCGGCGATCTGATCGGGCAGCCCGTTGTCGCCCATGTTCCCGTAGTAGGCGTCCTGGAAGGTCTTCGACCGCCTCGGCGTCCCCATCGCGTCGAGTTCGATGACGACGAAGCCGAGTTCGGCCAGCGACTGCAGGTCGCGACGTGCCGCCTGGAAGCTGCGCGGGCCCACGCTCCCGCTCTGCGGCCCCGGGTAGAGGTAGTTGATGACCGGATACCTGGCGGTCGGATCGAAGTTCGAGGGACGGAACATCAACCCGTACAGATCGGTCTCCCCACCCCGGGCCTTCACGGTGAAGGGGATGGGCGGCTGCCAGCCGGCCCGCTCCAGGCGCGAGATGTCGGCCTGTTCGACGGTCTGCAGCACTTCGCCGTCCATGTTCCGCACGACCGTCACCGGCGGGATCGTGGGCGTGGAGTACTGGTCGACGAACGTCTCCCCGTCCGGCGCCAGCCAGACCACGTGGTTCGCGCTGTCGGGCGTGAGCAGCGAGACCTCGCCCCCGTCCAGAGACGCGCGATAGAGGTACGGGAAGTAGGGATCGCCCGGTTCCCGCCCGTTCCCCATAAAGAGGATCTCGCGGGCCTCCTCGTCGATCCTCTCGATGCGGTCGACGTTCCAGGCGCCCGACGTTGCCTGCCGCTTCAGTTCCCCGCTGCTCGCGTCGTAGAGGTAGAGGTGTCCCCAGTCGTCCCGCTGCGAGTACCAGAGGATCTCGTCGGAGGCGGAGAGATAGCGCCAGTTGGCGTGAGACTCGAAGAACGTCTCCACGACCTCCTCGAACAGGTCGCGGACCGCGCCCGTGCTCGCGTCGGCGACGCGGACGAGCGCCCGCTTGTGGTCGCGCGAACTCGAAACGAAGACGAGCCGGGAGCCGTCGGTGCTCCACTCGACGTCCGAGAAGGTCCCGCGGCACGCGACATGGTCGCACACGGTGGAGCGGTGCTGGTCCGGGGGCATGTCCAGGCGGACGACGCGGCTTCCCGCCGGCGCCTCCGTATCGATCACCACTCGGTGGATCCTGAAGATGACCGAGTCCTCCGGGAGCGGGTAGCGCCAGGCCTCCAGTTCGGGGTGCCCGACTTCGGTCGTGACCATGTACATCATCCCCACGCCGCGGCCGTCGTGCTGGAAGGTCGCGATGCGGCGCGAGTCGGGAGACCACTTGAGCACGGGGCGGTCGCTCTTCACCCAGCCCGCGTTGTTCGTCGCATAGCCGAAGTTCTCGATCCCATCCTCGGTGAGCTGGGCCGTCTCTCCCGTCGTCAGGTCGCGGAGCCACAGGTCGTGGTCGCGGATGAAGGCCGCCTTCGCCCCATCGGGCGACACGATGTCGAAGCGGCCGGCCGGCGTGGCCTCGGGCGACGGCACCGCCTCGCAGCGGTCGGGGTCGAGCCCGCAGGTGTACGTCTCCCCTTCGACCTCGACCTCGAAGCGAACCGACCCAGCCTCCGGAGCGAGATCTCCCAACGGGAGCGCGAAGGCGGTGTACTCCCCGCCGCTCGCCCCGGTGAGCGCGGCGGCCATGCGCGCATGGTCGAAGGCGCGCTCCCGCGTCCCCGCGGCCGGATCGATGATGACGTACTCGGTGCCACCCTCGAACCGGTTCCGATACCAGAACCGCCCGTCGTCCAGCCAGACGGGGAGCACGGAAGCCCCGAGCACGAGCGGGTTCGTGTGGTTCCCGAGCCGCCCTTCCGCCCGTGCGTAATCCGCCTCCGCCAGCGCTTCGGTAGATTCCTGCCCGGAAGCCGAGGAGGCGGGGACCGAGAGAACTGCCGACAGAACGAACGTGGCAACTACCGGGCGTGGGAGGGAGTACGCCGAGGAGTCCGAAGTGCGACGTACGCTGGACACGCGAAACATGATCACCGACCCTCCCGGTTGGGGACACGACGACTGCGCAGCGGGAAGGAAGATGTCGGCTGCCGGCTCGACGGGCCACCGCGAAACTGCCATGACGGGGCATCTGCCATGAAGGACTTGCCTCACCGGACGGTTGATCGGCGAAGTCACCCGCCGAGCCTTAGAAGCGGCCGCGAGTCTTTCCGGGTGGCCGGCAAGGCGGCGGATTTCACACTGCGCGACTATTGGCGTTGGAGCGGCTCGGATCTTCTTAGCAACGCGCAGAGGGGCGTCATGGCCGAGTTTCTGGTCGCCCGCGCACTCGGAACAGCGGAGACCCCCCGGCTCGAATGGGGCGCCTTCGACGTCCTCACACGCGAAGGTCACGCGATCGAGGTGAAGAGCGCAGCCTACTGGCAAAGCTGGCCTCAGGCGCGGCCATCGGTCATCGAGTTCGATATCGCGCCGCGCAAGCAGGCATGGGATCCCCTGACCAACGAGACGGAGACTTACGATCCGCCGCGTCGTACGGCGAGAGCCTATGTCTTCTGTGTCCTCGGCAACCCCGACCGCCCGAGCCCCGATCCGCTCGATGTTGACGAGTGGCGGTTCCTCGTCCTCGCCACTTCCAGGCTCGACTCCGAGAGACCTGAACAGCAGAAAATCAGGCTTAACCCTCTCCTGACACTAGGCCCGCGGGACGTGTCCTATGCCGGGTTGCGCGGGGCCGTCGAGGCGGTCATCGGGCTCGGCCGGTAAACATCTGCCCTGTCCCGTGCGTGGTCGCATCATGACCGTCCCCCCCGTCCGGCGAACGTTCCGCCACCCGCCACTCCCAACTGGTAGCGGCCTCCCGGCCCAGATCTTCGAGATCGAAGCCTTCGGGTATTCTGTTTCCCACATCGGACTTCGTGATGAAGCGCGTCACGGGCGACGCCGTGATCCCCCGCTCCCACAGCGCATCGCGGACGCGCACTCCGAACCGGTTCCTGACAGCCGGGTCGATCTGGCCCACCTCCCCTTCGTACACGGACCAGATATCCACGACCTCGTCGCCGTACCATGATTCGCGTCCGCGGATCCAGATGTCCGTGAACGTGACCTCCGGGAACGTCTCCCGCACCATTCGCCGGAGCAGCTCCCTGATTTCGGGCAGGTTGTCCTTCGTAATCGTGGCAATCATCGTCCGATCTCCTTTCGCCGGGTTCCACAGGCGATCCGACCTTCACCGCACCCACGTTGCACCGGACCCCCAACGTACCCCCAACTACGGTGTGTGACCGGTTTCGCGGAGGACGGCGGTCGATAGGTTGCAATGGTGGCCTCCGGGGAATCGACGCGGGCTGGCCGTGCGTGAACGGGGCGATGAAACCGAATGATGACCGACGCGCTGCAAGATCCTGAGCTTCTTCGCGTGGCAAAGCGCATGGTGTGGTTCAAGCCGCCAGAGGAGACGCTGCGCGACCCCGTGCTCTTCCTGAACCACGTCATGACCTGGGGTACGGTCGAGGACATCCTCGTCGCCCGGTCGCATTTCGACGACGACGACTTCCGGGCCGCCTTGAGGCAGGCTCATCCCGGGATATTCGATCCTCGCTCGTGATCGTATTGGCACCTGGTCCTGGGGATGGAGCCCGCTCCGCCCCTACCGGAGCGCCGCCTGCCCGAATCCAGGGACACCCCCGGGGTGGACACGACCGATGACGCCATCCGTCGCTATCAAGACCTCGCCCGGAGCAGACAGCGGACGGACGGAAGCGTTGTGGATGCGTTCATCGCGGAGCGGCACAAAGAGGCTGCCGAGGAGTGAGGCGCGATCACGGGCCGTGGATTGGCTGCCGTCAAGGCGAAGCCGACGCGTCAACGGTCGTGCGTAGCGCGTCGATGCGGCGGGCGACGCCTTCCTCGTAGCCGGCCTCCTCGAAGCCTTCGCGCTTGAACTGGATGACGCCCGCCTGATCCAGGTAGAACGTCGTCGGATAGCCGAGGATCTCGTAGTCCAGGGCGAGCCCCTGCTCGTCGAAGAGGACGGGGAACGTGAAGCCGCCCTCCTCGATCTGCCGCGCCACCTGTTCGCGCGGAGACCCCGCCGTGGCCACGGTGAGGAACACGACATCTTCGTCGTCTTCATACGTCTTCAGGAGTTCGACGAAGTGCGGGAACTCCTCGATGCACGGGCCGCACCACGTAGCCCAGAACTTGAGCACGACGATCTTCCCCTCGAGGTCGCTCAGCCGCCACTCGACCCCGTCCTGGTCCGCGATCGCGAACTCCGGGGCCTCGCGCTCGCTGCGCTGCCCGAGTTCCCGCCATTCCATCTCCTCCTCCACCACGGGGCGGCGCACGGCGAGCCGCTCCTCGACAGTTTCGGGAGGGAGGTCGGCCGCAGTGGCAGCTTCTTCAGCGAGGCCCTCGAACCAGGATCCGCCGAAGGCCATCGCCTCCACGAAGGCGTCCAAGGCCTCCACTGGCCGGTCCGTGCGGAGGAGATGACGCCCGTAGGCTCCCAGCGTGGTGGCATCCCGTGACTCGTTCGCCATCTGCTCGAACAGCTCGCCGGCCGCTTCGATCTCCCCGAGTTGCGTGAGTGCGCGAGCCTGGAGGATGCGAGCGCGATCGATCGCAACCTGCCGCGACCGCTCCCGCGCGTCGCCCCGGAGGCCGGGGTACAGGTATCCGGGACGGTGTGCTCGCAGGTCTTCCTCGATCGCGATCGCTTCCTCGAGCACGGTCTGCGGCTCGATCCCGAAGTAGAGCAGGCCGCGGAGCGCCGAGAACACGCCCTCCCGCCAGCGGACCACGGCCATCGAGGCATCGAACAGCCGCCCGGCCACCTCCGGTTCGAGCGGCGCGTGCGGGGGTTCCGCCGCGACGGTCGCCGCCCCCCACACCGTCCTGCTGCTCGGCGCATCACCGGTTATTGAAGCGAGCGCACGCTGCGTCACAACCGTGTGGTTGCGGTCTACCCACGCGCCGCGGCGCCCGAGATCCCGTGACTTCAACCCCTCGGCGGCGAGGCGCCCCATGTCGACCGTACTATCCGCATACCCGCGCCGGGCCATCTCGAAGTCGCTCGTCAAGTCCCAGTACCGCAGGTCGTCCGCCAACACTCCCCGGTCGGGCGCCGCCTCGAGTCGTTCCAGCCAGCGATCCGCGTCCTCTTCCCGTCGGAGGATCCCGAAGTCGTCGTATCCCGCCGCGAGCCGGTACAGAACCGGGGCCGCGACGTCCGCATCGTCTTCGGCCTCGGCCGCGAGCGCGTCGAGCGCGGCCCCGATCAAATCCCTCACGACCTGTGCCCGTTCGCGCTCCTCCCGTTCAGCGAACGCGACACGGAGCGCATCGGCGGCGTGGAGCAGGATCTGGTCATCCGGCCGCATCGCCCGCATCTCGGCGAGGATCGCGCCGTACGCGTCGAGCTGTCCGAGGTCCTCCGCCGCGTCCTGTGCTTCGTTGTAGATGACGGGCCGGTCCGGCGCGCGGCGGAGTGCCTCGGGGAGGATCTGGAGGATTTTCTCCCCGTACCTCCGATCGGTTTCGAAGATGCCGGCCCAGCGAAGATCGTGGATGTAGCCTTCCCACGCAGCGGAATCGCCGGGTTCCAGTTCGAGCACCCGCTGCCAGGCCCGCGCGGCTTCCGCATGTAGACTGAAGTCGCTGGCCAGCGTGGCGTACTGCCGGTGTGCATCGGCGTCATCGGGTGATGCGGCGCGCGCCGAGTCATAGCGGGCCATGGCGCGCTCGAACTCGATGGCGGCCGCGTCGGCGGCCGCGTCGGCCACCAGTTCGGCGTGCGAGCGGGAGTCGCCGCAACCCGTCAGGACCGATAGACACACCCCCGTGAGGGTCAGATGCCGTCTCATGGATTCGCTCCTGTGGACGTTGAGTCGCCCAGACGCGGGCGATGCCGGGATGGGTCGCACGACGCGGTGATCACGTCGGGTCCATTCTGGGTCTCACGATCAGGATGAGCACGGGTTCCCCCGCGGAGCGGCGAGCCGATCCCAACACCACCCTCTGACCGTCGCGGATCGTGACCGATGCCTCGAGAAGGGGCCCCGACAACCCCATCAGGACGACCCCTCCCTCACGCCCCTCATACCTCGAGGAGCCGGAAGCCCCTTCGGTGAGGATCACCTTGGCACGGACAGTCCTCTCGGAACGGCGTGCGGTGACCTCGGCGTGGATCGCCAAGGGTGTCTCGGAATCGTCAGCGAAGATTCTCTGGGACCCGCTGCCGCCAACGCTGACGTTTGAGATCCGTGCCAGGCCGACGTTCAGCATCGAAGTCGACAGGAGCCGGTATCCCTGGAAGTTGAAGAGCTTCCTGAGTTCGCTCACAACGTCGCTGATCTCGGGGTCGTCATCGGTGAAACCGTCCGCCTCGACCAGGTGAAAGATGAGCTGCACGTTCTGGACGGTCTCCGCGGCATCCTCGCGCTCCTGCGCGCTCGCGACGCCGGGATGGAGGCCGAAGGCCAGCGGCATGATCAAGGCATATCGGATACTTCGTTTCACGTACTCGATCATCAGTCACTCTCCTCCGGGCTGAGCAGCCATACGACGGCGATGTCGGGATCATTCGTCGGGAAGACCACGAACGGCCTGTCGGCCTCCACATCCATTTCGCTCACCATGCTCCGTGGGGGGGACGTGGGGGGGGCGCCGCCTTCTTCGATGACGCCGCCGGGCAACAGGATCAGGGCCGCCACGACCGCCGCCGCCGCGAGCGGCCCCACGGCCACGGCCCGCCTGCGCCACGCGGGTCGTCGGTGCACGGGCAGGGCGTGCTCATGCGGCACGTTGGGCAGGCCTTCGCCTAGCTGGTTTGCCATCGCCGACAGAACGGCGTGCATGTTCCGTTCGTCCCGAGCGATTCGTTGGGCGTCCCGATGCTCCCGGGAGTCCGAGCCGATGGCCGTATCGATGCCGTCCTCCAGACCCTTCGGCCCGCCGTCACGCTCAGCCATCAGTCCCCCTGGTTTCCGTCTCCCCGGGCTGCGCCAACATCTCCTTCCGCATCCTGCGCCGCGCGCGAAGCAGGTGTACCCGCAGCGTGTTCGGGTTCATCTCCAGCAGCCGCGCCGCCTCGGCGGGTCTCAGTCCCTGCAGGTCCACCAGATCGAAGACTTCCCGCTGTGTCATGGGCAGCCCTCGCAGCAGCGTCCGAATCAGTCGCAGCGTCCTCTTCATCTCGATCTTGTCCAGCGGATCGTCAAACTGCGGCGTCCTGGCCTCGGCCAACAATTCCGCCTTCTCGGCCAGCCGTTGCTCCTGCCGCTTCGCCCGCCGGTGATCCAGGCTGGCGTTCCGCGTAATCCGGTAGACCCAACTCGTGACTTTGGCACGACCATCGAAGCTCGCGATCGAGTTCAGCGTCTTCACCAGGACGAGCTGAGCGACATCCTCTGCGTCATCCGGATCGCCGGTCATGACCAGGGCCCACCGGCATACGAGGGGACGGAGAGCGCCCGCCAGCGTCTCGAGCGCCCCCCGCTCTCCCTTCCTGGCCCGTTCGGCTAACTCCAGGATTTCTCGGTCGGAGAGCATCGGGCTCTCGGTCCCTTTCCCCCTCGCGTGGTTTCGAGAAGTGAGACGCCGTCAGAGGGAGGAGCGTTTACCTGGCGTGCCGTCGTAGTAGCCGCGCGGTCAGTACGACGTAGTCCGTCGCGAACCCTCGTACTATCTGACGCTCTCCACCAGTTCGTAGAGGGCCACGGTCGGGACATCCAGTTCGTCACGCTGGCTCAGGAGCACCCAGTCGGGGCCGATGTGGAGGAGGGCCGCGCCCCTGGGGAGCGTTAGGCGCCGCAGCCACACGCCGTTCGCGTCCAGGAGGTGCAGTTCTTCACCGGGCGCCCTCCAAGCGTGGCTCTTGACCCATATCCCGCCGTCCGGCAGCGCGAGGAGGGATTCGTAGGCCGGGAAACGCTCGGGCAGGCGGTCCACGAGCCAGCGATAGGACTCGCCCACGCTTCTGTCTCGCCGTCGGGATTCACGCTGGCCGAGTTGAGCGCGCGCGTGTCGACCACGTTCCCTTCGCGATCCAGCTCGATAATGCGGTGCAGAATCCAGTCGAAGACAGTGATCGCCGCCCCCGGACAGTTCCGCAGGAGGCGAAGGCCCTGGTACTCGCCGGGTCCGTCGCCCTGTCGTCCTCGAGGCGAACCGCGCCGGTCACGTTACCGAAGACGTACTCCAGCGGGCCGTCGACGATGCCGATCCGTACCAGCGACAAGCAACAGGGTGCGCCGGAGACTCGTCGGCACCCGCATCGCACCCAGCGCGAATCGCTTCAAGGTCGCGGCCTGAACAGTAGGTGGGCCGCGAAGGCCCGTTGGTTCTGGCGGCTTACGTTCTCGAAGGCCCGCAAGGCCCCGCGGGCGCTTGCGATGAAGTCCTCCACATCCGACTTGAACAGAGTACCGTAAGGATCGTAATCGGCGGACAGCCGGACATCCTGCAGATCAACGAAGCGTTCGGCGATATCTCGGATCTCGTCGGGGAAGTCTCGGATGTTCGGATGAGAACACATGCGGCGGGCCATCCCGTGATCGAGGGCGCGGTACGCTCGCCGCCAGGCGCCTTTCCCCACTGCGTCACGTTGTGGACCCACGACCGCGTGCGCGCAGCATTGCGCCAAGCGGTGAAACAGCGCGTAGTATGCGGTGCTCGCCGCACGCCGAAGATCGGTCTCGAGCGGCCTGCCGCGACCGGAGGGAAGCTGTCTCTCTGCTGACCTCAGAAGATCGGAAGCCTTCAGCGGGAGGCCTCCCGGGATCTGCGCCCGTCTCTCCTCTTCGGCGAACGTTCCGCAACTCGCCACGCCCAGCTGGAAGCGGCCTCGCGGCCCATATCTTCAAGATCAAAGCCTTCGGGTATTCTGTCTCCCACGTCGGCCTTTGTAATAAAGCGCGTAACGGGCGAAGCCGTGATTCCCAGTTCCCGCAGTGCATCGAGGACGCGCACTCCGAACCGGTTCCTGACGTCCGGGTCGATCTGGCCCACATCTCCTTCGTAGACCGACCAGATATCCACGACCTCATCGCCGTACCACGACTCGCGTCCCCGGACCCAGATGTCCGTGAACGTCACGTTCGGGAAGGTCTCGCACACCATGTGTTGGAGAAGTTCCCTGATCTCCGGCAGGTTTTCCTTGGTGATCGTGGGGATCAACGTCCCAACTCCATCACTTTCAGGTTCTCGTACGGCATACGGTCCGGCGCGGTCCATGGGGCGGGTTCCGGCTTCACCCTACTCACGTTCCATGGAACCCTCAACGTGCTCTCAACCGCCCCGTCTCCACCAGTTCGTAGACGGCCACGGTGGGGACGTCCAGTTCGTCGCGCTGGCGCAGGAGAACCCAGTCGCGGCCGGCGTCCAGGACGACGGCGTTGCTGGGCAAAGTGAGACGTCGGACCCACGCTCCGTCCCGGCCCAGAAGGTGCATTTCCTCTCCGGGGGCCCGCCAGACGAAGGTCTTGACCCACACGCCGCCGTCCGGCAGCGCGAAGAGCGCTTCGTACGCGGGGAAGCGGTCCGGCAGGTTATCCCGTATCTCCGGCCAGGAGTCCCGCTCGAAGTCCCGGCGGCGCTCGGGGTCGTCGTACCTGGCGAGCCAAGCTTCGCGGTAGATGTCCACGCGGTCGCCCGTGACTGTGAGGTCAGGGCCGGCCCAGCGGGCCGTGCGAGTCACCTGTCCGGTCCAGTCCACCCGCTCGAGTGCGTAGTCGTCCGCCGTCCCGTACCACACACCCGTGCCACCGGGCGCATACACCATGTCCTTCCCCCACCACCGCGGACCGCTTCCTTCGGCGTAGTGACGGGTACGCTCGGCGCCCGGGATCCCGGAGAGCAGCGTCGCCACGTTGTCGCCCTGAACCGACATGAGGGACATACTCGAGCGGTAGTGCTCGCCCACGGGTACGGTCTCGTCGTAGCTCTCGACGTCCGCGGGAATGGGCGTGAACACGAGGCGGTCATCCGGCGAACAGACAGGGTCCGAGTACGGGTACACGCCCTCCGAAGCGAGTGAGCGGGTAGCAATGAGGTTGCCGTCGAGATCCAGCTGCGTGACCCGATGGACACGCCAGTCGAAGACGGTCAGCGGCACTCCCGGACAGTGCCTCAGCAACCGGAGCCCCTGGTACTCCCCCGGCCCCTCGCCCGACCGCCCGCTGGTCCACATGTGCTGGCCGTTCGCGTCGTACCGGCGGATGTTGCTGCTCTGTTCGTCCGCCACGACGATGCTCCCGTCCTCGAGGCGAACCGCGCCCGTCACGTTGCCGAAGATGTATTCCACCGGGCCGTCCACGATGCCGATCCGCACCAGCGGCTCGGCGGCCAGGGTCAGGTCGGGGTCGCGAGCGGCTGCGCTCTCGACCACTTCCTGCCCGCTGGTGGGTGCGGCGATGAGGGCCGTGACAACGAACGCGGCGTGCCTGCCAAGGGTGATCACCGGATCGCCTCCTCGCCTCGCGATGTGCACGGGAGGCGCCCGGAGATCGCCCGGAACTTCCTCCGTTCGCACCGGAGACACGACATCCGGCCGCGGAGTTGTCAGACGCGTGGACTCGGACGCCTGGCCTCAGCCGCCTGGCCGGGGCTCGATACGCGAGCGGAACCAGTCGGCGATGGCTTCCTCGTCCAGCTTGCCGGAGGCTAGAGTCCACATGCTCTCCACGACTTCGTCTTCGGGCGCGATGAGGTCGAATCCGTTGAGGCCGAGAAAGATGACCGCCGTCAGAAACGAGATCCGCTTGTTCCCGTCGCGGAAGGGGTGGCCGGTGCCGATTCCGAAGGCGTAGCCGGCGGCCAGACGCGGCAGATCCGACTCCGGGTCGTACGTCCACTTCTGCCGCGCTCGCGCCAGAGCTGCCTCGAGGGCATCCTCGTCCCGGAGGCCGATCAGGCCGCCGTGCTCTCGAACCTGGTCGAGTTGGACGGCCTCAACGACCAGTCGGGGAACCCAGCGCGGCTCCGGTCGCGTCACTTCGCGAGTTCTCTCAACGCCCTCCGGTACCGCTTCTGAGCCTCGACTGCGATGGCCAGCCCCTCTTCCACATCCGGATCGTAGGGGCTCAACAGGATCCCGTTCGCCGTCTCGACCGCGAGCACTTCATCGCCCGCCTCGAGGTGGAGGCGTTGCGCCATATCCCGTGGCAGCGTGGCCCCGACGGACCCGCCCATTCGCCTCAGTTTCACGCTTCGAACCATGAATCCCTCCAAGTAGCACCTCAATGCTACGCTATTCCAGGCCGCTCGTTCCTGCAAGGTGAAGGTCGTATGATGAGACGGACTCCAGTTCACTCTTGGTGCCGAGGTTCAGATGCGTTCCCTTCCCGTCGCCCTCATCCTTCCCGTGGCAGTGCTCGCGCTGCCGCTGGACGCGCCGCTCGCCGCCCAGCAGCGGCCGCTCACGTTCATGGATGTTCAGGAGATGAAGCGCGCCGGCTCGTGGACGCCGAGTCCGGACGGGGCGTGGATGCTCTACACCGTCACCACCCCCGATTGGGAGGAAGCCGAGTCCCAGACCGACATCCACCTCGTGTCTCTGGACGAGGGCGTCTCGTCGAGCCGGCAACTCACCTACACCGAGGACAAGAACGAGACGAGTCCGACGTGGGGTCCGGACGGATCGTTTTTCCTCTTCTCCTCCAACCGGGACGGGGACGAGAACCAGCTCTACATGATGCGGCACGATGGGGGCGAGGCCCGGAAGATCACCGACGCGGAGGAAGGCGTCTCGGGGTTCGCCTTCAGTCCGGACGGGGGCTGGCTCGTTTATCGCTCCGGAGAGTCGAACCAGGAGCAGCTTTACCGGCTGCCGGCCGACGATCTCGCGGGGGCCGAGCCCGAGCAGATGACCGACGGCGAGGCGGGCGTCGACCAGTGGAACTTCGCCCCCGACGGGAGCCGCGTCTACTTCGCGCGTCCCGACGCGTTCGATGAGGATGAGAAGAAGCGGCGCGAGGAGGGATTCACGGTCGACGTGCGGAACGCGATCACGCCCCTCTCGAGCCTGTGGAGCGTCGACGTCGAGTCGGCCACCGAGGAGCGCCTGGCCGACGATCCGTCCTACAGCATCAACAACTTCACGATCTCCGATGACGGCCGCTGGATCGGGATCACCGGCGGCTCACCGGAGCGCTATGAGCGCAACATCACGGGGCAGCGGCTCTACGCCGATCTCTATCTCATGGAGGTGGCCACGGGCGAAATCGAGCGCTTGACCGACAACTACGAGGTCGGCGAGGGCGGGCTCAGCTTCTCCCCCGACGGCCGCTGGATCGCGTTCTCGGCGCCGGATGAGATGGAACGCTACTCCATGACCGACAACCGCGTGTACATCCGCGAAGTCGGAGACCGGGGCGGTGCGTTCCGGAAGCTCGGCGCGGACTTCGACCAGAGTTCGAGCGTCGGGTTCTGGTCGGAGGACTCGAACACGATCTACTTCAACGCCGGCGTGAAGGTGACGACGCAGCTGCACGCGCTCGACGTGGAGACGGGCGCGGTGCGGCAGCTCACCGACGAGCGGGCCGCGCTCTCCGTGTCCCGGGATGATGACACCGGCACCCTCCTCCTCAACTACAGCGATCCGAAGACCCCGCCCACCGTGTTCACCGTGGCGAGCGTGAACGATGTCCCGGACCGCTCGGCGTGGACCCAGCTCGTCGATGTGAACCCGTATGTCAGGGACATAGCCCTCGGGGAGGAAGCCGAGATCGACTGGCGTTCGTCTGACGGAAAGATGGTCGGGGGCGTCCTCGTCTATCCCGTCGGCTACGAGGAGGGGACGCGCTATCCGCTCATCGTCGCGATCCACGGGGGGCCGGCGTCGGCGGATGTCCTGCGCTTCAACGGCGGCTACAGCGCGCAGGTGTACGCGGGCGCGGGCTACGCCGTGCTCAAGCCCAACTACCGCGGCTCTCGCAACTACGGGAACGCGCACCGCACGGACATCGTCGGCGACTACTTCACGATGGGTTACGAAGACATCATGGCCGGCGTCGACTACCTGATCGACGAGGGGATCGTGGACGGCGACCGCATGGGCGCTCTCGGCTGGAGCGCGGGCGGCCACTGGTCCAACTGGATCCTCACGCAGACGGACCGCTTCAAGGCGATCAGTTCGGGCGCGGGGACGATGAACTGGATCAGCATGTATGCGCAGAGCGATGTGCAGCGGAACCGGCAGTTCTACGTGGGAGACGGCTTCCTGTACGAGGACTTCGACACCTACTTCGACCAGTCCCCGCTCAAGTACATCGCGAATGCGGTCACGCCGACCATGGTCCACGTCGTGGAGGGCGATCCGCGCGTCCCGAGCCCGCAGTCGGTCGAACTCCACATGGCGCTCAAGAAGCTGGGTGTGCCGACCGAACTGTTCATGTATCCCGGCCGCAGCCACGGGATTCCGGACCCGCGCAACCGGCTCGTGAAGGCGGTGAGCGAGATGGCCTGGATGGACTACTACGTGCGCGGGATCGGCGAGAACTTCCAGTGGCGCCAGGTCCTCGAAACGCTCGAGGGCGAGGAGGGCCCCACCGTGGTCTCGGAGCGCTAGGGCATGCTGAGGCGCCTGATCTGGCTGGGGGTCCGGATTGCCGCCGCCGTCGCCCTCGTTGTCGTAACCTGCGGTTACGCGATCACGGGGGTCCACACCGACGTGTTGCTCGGAGCGGGGTGTGGGGTTGCCGTCGGCGTGGGCGTCGGCCTGCGCGGGGGGTCAGGGAGCCGCCCGTGGACCGGCTTCCTGATCGGCTCGATGGTTGGCGTCGTCACGGCGTTCCTGGCCGGAGGGCTGAGTGTCGGCTGGGGCGTCATCATTCCGCCCCTTCTCCCTCTGGCGGTCGGCTTGATCGACGGTCTCGGCCGGTCGTCTCTCTCCGGGTATCGGGATGTGATCCGGGAGGCGTTCATCCTGGCCGTCCTGCTGAGCGTGGGGTTCATCCCCGCGCTGGTCGTGGGCGACGTCTCCCTGGCGCCGCTGGTGGCGGCGGTCCCGCTCCTGGCCATGCCCTGGACGGCGCTCTTGATCGGCCTCCTCAGCCGGCGCCGCGAGGGATGGGGGGACGCCCGGCCTCCCCGGCTGCTGGTCCTCGGCGCGGCTGCGCTGCCTGTCTTGATGGGGCTCCTGTTCGGGTTCGGCGTCGTACGGGAAGATGTGGGGCTGTCGGGCATCGCTCACGTCCTTTGGATCGTCCTCATCCTGATCGTCTCGCTCGTAGTGCTTCCGCTGACCGGGTTTCTCGTGGGGCGCGCCGCCGCCACCTGGCTGCGTCCGCGGCTTCAGGTGTACGGCCAGCTCGCAGCCTACCTGCGGGTCATGTGGGTCCCCATCGGCGGGTTCGCGGCCGGCTACCTGACGATCATCTTTCTCTTCGCGGGGTTCTACGGAACGCTGGAGCGTTTTCGCCCGGGTGCGTTCTCCGACGCCGGCACGGGGCTCGCCGACTGGGTGTCCTTCGCTTTCTTCACCGCACTTGCCCAGGACTACGCGGCCATCATCCCGGTGTCGACCAGTGCCCGAATGCTTGTCGGCATGCACCTGATCCTGTCGGTAGGCTGGGCACTCGTGTTGTTCGCGGCGGTGATGACCTCCATCGAGCCGAAGCTCGCCCGGATCGCGCGGCGACACGCGGACGACGCCAGCGACTGACCAACGTTGCTTCGGGCGTCGGTGTTTCAAGGCCGTCCAGACTCGCGAAGCCTTGCTGGGCGGGTGGGCGCCGAGACACTTTTTCGCCCGTTACGCCGCCGTGCGCGGCGGGCATATCGATGCGCGTTTCGATACGAGTAATGAGGTGACTCCTCTCCGGGAGATGAGATGAACAAGCGAACCCCTCTGGCGATGTTCGCCGCCGGGCTTCTTCTGTCGACCACGACTCCGGCGCTGGGCCAGGAGGTGATGCAGTCGGCGTACCACGATTACCGGCTCGTCCCCGTGGTGGAGGACCTTGTCCGCCCGTGGTCGATCGCGTTCCTCCCCGACGGCGAGATGCTGGTCACGGAGAAGGAAGGAAGGCTCCGCGTGGTCCGCGATGGTCTGCTCCTCCCCGAGCCCGTGAAGGGTGTGCCCGAGGTCGTGTCGGCGGGACAGGGAGGGCTCCTCGACGTCGTACCGCACCCCGCATTCGAGGACAACCGCCTCCTCTACCTCAGTTTCTCGAAGCCGAACGAGACGGAGCGCGGGACCACGGCGGTCATCCGCGGGCGGTACGAGAACGGGGCCCTCACCGACATCGAGGAGATCTTCCTCGCGGTCTCCGAGGGGCGGGGACACTACGGTTCGCGCCTCGTCTTCGACGGACAGGGACACCTCTTCATCACGGTGGGAGAGCGCCAGGCGTCGACGCGCGGTGACGTCTACGCCCACCCGGCGCAGGATCCCTCGAACCATCACGGCACCGTCAACCGGGTGTACGAGGACGGCGGGATCCCGGAGGACAACCCCTTCGTCGGCGACCCGAACATCCGCCCGGAGATCTGGAGCTACGGGCACCGTAACCAGCAGGGGATGGTCATCAACCCGGAGACGGGCGACATCTGGGCCACGGAACACGGGCCGCAGGGCGGCGACGAACTCAACCTCGTCCAGCCGGGACTCAACTACGGCTGGCCGGTCGTGGGTTACGGGGTGAACTACGGCTCGGGCACCGCGATCCATGAGGGGACCCACAAGGAGGGGATGGAACCCCCGGTCCACGTCTGGGTGCCGTCGATCGCGGTTTCCGGACTCCTCCTCTACACGGGCGACCGCTTCCCGAATTGGAAGGGGAACCTGTTCGCGGGCGGGATGGCCGGCGAGCAGTTGGCCCGCCTCGCGCTCGACGGGCAGCAGGTCGTGCGCGAGGAGACGCTCGTCCAGGGTCTCGGACGCATCCGCGATGTCCGGCAGGGTCCGGACGGGCTGATCTACATCGCCATCGACGGCCGGCGGGGTGAAGCGACCGCGATCCTGCGCATGGAGCCGGTCGAGACGCGCTAGGCGTCGGGCGGCTGCCGGATACGCGGTAAGCCGTACTCGATGGGGCTTCAGCCAGGGGCGACGGCTCGCCGGTAGGCTTCCGACAACGCCCGGGTGATCTCGCCCGGGCGTCCGCTCCCCACGGGCCGGCCATCCAGTTCGACGGTGGGGCGTACCTCCGTCGTCGTTCCGGTGAAGAAGATCTCCTCGGCTCCCCGGAGTTCGTCCACCGTGAAGGCGCGCTCCGGGGCGGGGATCCCCAACTCCTCGCACAGTTCGAGCGCGAAGGCGCGGGTCACGCCGTGCAGGATGTGGTTCGTAGCGGGAGCCGTCGTCACCTCGCCGCCGATGACCGCGAACACGTTATTGTGGGTCCCCTCCAGCACCATCCCCTCGCGGATGAAGATGGCGTCTTCGACCGCCGCCTCCACCGCCGCCTGCTGCGCGAGCACGTTGGGCAGGAGGCCGGTGGTCTTGATGTCGGCCCGGGCCCAGCGCTGGTCGGGGACGGTGATGGCCGCGAACCCCCGCTCCCAGCGTTCGGGCGTGGTCCGGACGAGTTCCTTCGCGAAGGCGTAGACCGTGGGCGCGACCGGCGCTTTCGGGAACGCGTGCGTACGCGGCGCCGCGCCCCGGGTCACCTGCATGTAGAACACGGAGAACTCCGCGTCGAGAAGGTCGTTCCGCGCCATGAGTTCGTCGCCCACGCCCCCGAGGGGGGTCACGTCGGCCTCGATCCTGAGTGTGCGCAGGCCCCAGGCGAGCCGCGCCAGGTGGCGCTCGATCAGGAAGCAACGGCCCGAGTACGCCGGCACCGCCTCGTACACGGCGTCCGCGAACAGGAATCCGCGGTCCTCCACGGACACGACAGCCTCGCCGATGGGGAGGTAGTCCCCGTTCAAGTAGACGATGATGTGGGCACCGATGTGGGCAACGCCTCCGTGCGCGGGAATCGTCGACGCGTCGGCCCGGCGCCGACCGCCCGGCCCATTAGATGTCCGCACCGGACGCCGGGGGGCAAGGTCAGGCCGGATCTGGTTCGCGCTCTCCAGCCGGGTTAGGGTTCCAGCAGGGGCCCCGGCCCACTCTTTTCTTCCGCACCCGGAGGAGGACTGATGCAGTATTCCCGGCGCTTCAGCGGCGTTCGCGCCGTCGCGTGGCTTGCAGCCGCGGTCATCCTGCCCATGGCGGTGCTTTCGGCGCCGACGGTGGCGGCGCAGGAGGCGAAGACCCTCTCCTACGGCGAGCCGGAGGACGTGGGCATGTCGCGTGCGGTCCTCGAGGGAGCGCTCGGCCTGTACCACGAGGCGGTGGAACGCGGAGATCTCGTGGGGGCTGTCGTCCTCATCGCCCGGAAGGGCCGGATCGTCCTCCACGAAGCGGTCGGGATGCGCGACAAGGAGCGCGGCCTGCCCATGGAACGGAACACGCTGTTCCGCATGGCGTCGAACACCAAGCCGCTGGTCGCCACCGCGATCGCCCAACTCGCGGAAGAAGGCGAACTCTCGTACGACGACCTCGTCCGCGAATACATGCCCGAGTGGGACAACTATCGGGCGGGCTTCATCACCATCGGCCACCTCCTGTCCCACAGCAGCGGGCTCCGGATCCCCACCCTCTTTCTGCAACCGCTGGGCGACGATCCGACCCTCCAGAGCGAATCGGCCCGCTTCGGCGCGATTGGAGCGGAGGTGACGCCCGGAGAGTCCTACGCCTACAACAACCCCGGCTACAACACGCTCGGGGCGCTGGTCGAGATCGCCTCCGGCCAACTGCTCGAGGATCGGTTGATGGCGAAGGTCTATGGACCGCTGGGGATGGAGGATTCCTACAACCACCGGGCCGAGCACCCTGTGGGCGGCAAGCTCGATCGCATGGGCGCCGTCTACTACCAGCGCGGGCCGGACGGGGATTGGGCTCCCGGCGGCACGCCCGGAGGACCCGTCGCCTTTCCGTTCGCGCGCGCGTCAGGCGGCATGATCTCGACGACCTGGGACTATGCGGTCTTCTCGCAGATGTTCCTCAACGGCGGCGTCTACGACGGCTCCCGAATCCTCGATCCGGAGTCCGTCGAGATGATGACCTCGCCGAAGATCCACATCGCCGGAGAGGGTGAGGACGCGAGCTACTACGCCTACGGCTGGCGGCTTGCGGACGGCACCTTCGGCCATGGCGGCTCGGACGGCACCAACGCGTGGCTCGATCCCGAGCGCGAGATCATCGGGCTCGTGTTCACTCAGACGCCGCGCGGGGACAATCCGCTCGAGCGCTTCCGCGAACTGGTGAACCTCTCGATCGACGGAAACTGACCGGCGGCGCTGCCCGCAGCCCGCTGGATGCTAGAGGTCGCGGTAGCCGACCTCGCCATGCTGGGTCAGGTCGAGACCCTCGAGTTCTTCGTGTTCCTCGACCCTCAGGCCGACCAGGAGATCGACGACCTTCAGGATCACCACACTGACGATGGCGGTGTAGACGACCGTGAATAGTCCGCCGAGGAACTGGACGCCCAGCTGCCGTGGCATGTCGAGGTTCGCCATCGATCCGCCGAACGTGGTGGAGGAGAACACCGCGAGCATCACGATCCCGACGAAGCCTCCCACACCGTGCACCCCCACGACATCCAGCGCGTCATCGTACCGGAACCTGAACTTCAGGGAGGTCGCCGCGACGTAGCCCAACGTGCCCGCGACGAGGCCTATCGCTATGGCCCCGACCGGTCCCACCGTGCCGGCGGCGGGGGTGATCCCGGCCAGGCCCGCGATCGCTCCCGTAGCGAACCCGAGGGCGCTGGGCTTCCCCACCCTGATCGTCTCGATCAACATCCACGTGAGGGCGGCTACGGAGGGAGAGATCTGGGTGACGACAACGGCCATCGCCGCCTGTCCGCCCGCGGCCAGAGCGCTGCCCCCGTTGAACCCGAACCAGCCGACCCAGAGCATCGCGGTGCCGATCAGCGTCAGCGTGAGGTTGTGCGGAGGCCCGATCGAATCCGGAAATCCCCGCCTCGCGCCGACCATGACCGCGGCCACCAGAGCGGCCGTACCCGCCGTGATGTGGACGACGGCGCCCCCGGCGAAGTCGATAAGCCCCAGGTCTCCCAGGAAGGATCCTTCTCCCGCCCAGACCATGTGCGCGATCGGCAGGTAGCAGAAGATGACCCAGAGGGCGGTGAAGAGGAGCATGGCCGAGAACTTCATCCTCTCGGCGAACGCCCCGATGATGAGGCCGGGCGTGATGATCGCGAATGTGAGCTGAAACGCGAAGAAGAGCACCTCGGGGATCGTTCCCGTCAAGCTGTCGGCGGTCACGCCTCTGAGAAACGCCTTGGAGAAGGTCCCCACGAAGGCGTGCAGGCCCGATTCGCCTGCGGCCATGCCGGTGGTGTCGAAGGCAAGACTGTAGCCGAACGCGGTCCATATCAGCGTGACGATCCCGGTGATCGCGAAACACTGGAGGAGCACCGACACGACATTCTTCCTGCGCACGAGGCCGCCATAGAAGAGGGCCAGCCCCGGGAGGGTCATGAACAGGATGAGCGCGGTGGACGTCAGCAGCCACGCGGTATCGCCGGAATCCGCCGTCTGTGCGGCGAGGGGTTCGGCGGCGACGAGAAGCAGCAGGCAGAAAGCGAGAAAGACGGAAAGCGGGAGCGACAGCGGACGGGCGACACTCAACATATTCCCTCCCCATGGGTCGAACCGTATCAGGTCACCTAATCGGGTCGGGGTACTATCCTACTCGCGGACTATCTCCCCCGGCTAGGGCGGAACCTTGTCGAACGGTTTTCACGCCGACGCCCGGCGGCGAAGCCATTCGACGGTGAGCAGGAGCGCGAGCGCGAATACGACCAGGAACGTGGCCACCGCGAGGATCGCGGGGCTGATCTGTTCACGGATCCCGGCCCACATCTGCCGCGGGATCGTCCGCTGCTCCAGCCCGCCCATGAAGAGCACGACGACCACCTCGTCGAAGGAGGTGGCGAAGGCGAACAGCGCGCCGGAGATCACTCCCGGCGCGATCAGCGGCAGCTGGACGGTTCGGAAGGTGTGGACGGGGCCGGCACCCAGGCTGGCGGCGGCGCGGGTGAGGTTGCGGTCGAAGGCCGACAGCGTCGCGACCACCGTGATGACGACGAAAGGCATTCCCAGGGTGGCGTGGGCCAGAATCAGCCCGAGGTGCGTCTGCCCGAGTCCGAGGTTGCTGTAGAAGAAGAACATCCCCGCGGCGGAGATGATCACCGGCGTGATCATGGGCGAGATCAGCAGCCCGGTGATGAAGCGGCGGCCCGGCATGGCGGGACTCGACAGCCCCAGCGCGGCGAGTGTCCCCAGCGCGGTCGCGAGCACGGTGGCGGAGATGCCGATGACGAGGCTGTTCGTCAGGCTGCGCGTCCACTGTTCGTTGCCGAGGACCTCCCGGTACCACCGCAGCGACCAGGCCTCCGGGTCCAGGCGCAGCATCCCTTCGGTGAAGGTGAAGTACGGCTCCGCGTTGAAGCTCAGGGGCACGATCACGATGATCGGCGCGATCAGAAAAACGAACACGAGGACGCAGAAGCCGAGGTAGGCGAAGCGGCCGAGTCGTGATTCCGTCACGGGTATCTCAACCCAGACTCATGCGCTCGACGCCGATGAGCCGGTCGTAAAGCAGGTAGAGGATGAGGACGCCGGCCAGCATCACGGCCCCGAGTGCCGCCGCCAGCCCCCAGTTCAGCGACGTCTGCATGTGATAGGCCACCATGTTCGAGATCAACTGGCCGCTGCTCCCGCCCACGAGGGCCGGCGTGATGTAGTAGCCGATCGCCAGGATGAAGACGAGAAGCGAACCCGCGCCGACGCCCGGCAGCGTCTGCGGCCAGTAGACGCGGCGAAAGGCCTGGGCCGGCGTGGCTCCCATGGAGGCCGCGGCGCTCATGTGCAGGCGCGGGATGGAGCGCATGACCGAGTACAGCGGCAGGACCATGAACGGCAGCAGCACATGGGTCATCGCCACGAGCGTGCCGGTCATGTTGTAGATCATGGAGAGTCGGCCGTCATCGCCGATGAGGCCGAGCGCCACGAGCAGGTCGTTGATGACACCCTGTGTCTGAAGGAGGACGATCCAGGACGTGGTGCGGACCAGTAGCGAGGTCCAGAACGGGACCAGCACGAGCGCGAGCAGCAGATTGCCCCGACGTGGCGGCGCGTGGGCGATGAGGTGCGCAATCGGATAGCCGAGGATCACGCACAGGCCTGTGATCGCCAGGCTCACGAGCAGTGTGCGCCACAGCAGCGGCAGGTAGATCCGCCGCTCCTCGGGTTGTCGGGCGACGGAACCGTCGGGCAGCCGTTGCAGGTCGACGGCGTTCAGGTAGTGACGAGCCGTGAAGCGTTCGCCCGTCGCCTGGATCGCGTGCCAGGTGGCGGGTTCGACCCAGGCCGAGTCGAGGCCGGCCATGACGTCGCGCCATGGGCCGCCCGTGGCATCCGGCAGGCCCCGGGCAGTCCGCGTGAACATACTGCGCAGTCCACTCTCCAGCCGGTTCACGCGACCGGCAACCTGTCCCAGCGTTCTCGCCTCGCGCGCCACCTCGAGTTCCGCCGCGATGGCTTCGTAGGCGGCCTCCGGGGGCAGCCCTTCGCCGTCCCATCCTCGGAGCGCCGCCAGAGTCTCGGGCAGGGCAGCGGCCACCACCGGATCGTAGACACTCCGGAGCAGCATCGTTCCCAGTGGGGCGAGGAAGGTCACGCCGAGGAAAACGAGCAGCGGAAGGACGAGCGCGAGCGCCCGCAGTCGTTCGCTCACGGTATCAGCGCGCGAGCCAGGCGCTGAAGCGCTCGTTCAGTTCGTCCTGATTGTCCACCCACCACGACCAGTCGTTCCGCAGGGCGCGCGCGATGTTCTCGGGACTCGTCGGCATGTGCGGCGCCATCTCCACGCCCGTCGCCAGGTGGGTCGTGACGAGCGGCTCTCCCGAACGGCGGGCGGGTCCGTAGGAGATGCGGCGCCCCATCGCGGCCAGGGATCGTGCCGTCGTCGCGAAGCTGAGGAAGCGGAGGGCGTCGTCCAGTCTCGGTGTCCCGGCCACGACGCTGAGCTGACCGTAGTCGAGCAGCTGGCCGTCCCACACGATGACGAACGGCTGGTCCTCCAGGACCTGGGCGTTGAAGATGCGGCCGTTGTAGGCCGTACCCATCACGACTTCTCCATCCGCCAGCATCTGCGGCGGCTGCGCGCCCGCCTCCCACCAGATGACCTGATCCTTGATCGTGTCGAGCTTGTCGAAAGCCCGGTCCAGCCCTTCCGGCGTATCCAGCGTGGCGTACACCTCCTCGAGCGGCACGCCGTCGCCGATGAGGGCAAACTCCAGATTGACCTGCGGTACACGGCGCATTCCCCGGCGTCCGGGGAACTTCTCCAGGTCGAAGAAGTCGGCCATGGTCGAGGGCTTCTCGTCGCGGAAGAGGTCGGCGTTGTACGCGTACACGGTGGAGTAGAACAGCATCCCGGCCCCGCACTCCCCCTGCATCTCGGAATAGAAATCGTCCTTGGCCGGAGTCCCGTCCGGGGCGGGCGGCAGCATCTCGATGTCGATCGGCTCCAGCAGGCCTTCGTCGCAGCCGCGCATCGCGTCGGCCATCTCCAGATCGACGACGTCCCAGTAGACGCTGCCGACATCGACCTGTGCCCTTATCTGGGCCAGGCCGCCGTTGTAGTCCTCCATCGCCACCCGGACGCCCGTCTCCTCGCTGAAGGGGGTCTGGATGCCGTCCGCATACGCCCGGCCGTACGACCCGCCCCACGAGACGACGGTAATCTCCGGTCCTTCGGGCGCCTGGCTGGGTCCGCGGGCGAGGATGAAAACAAGCGCCGCTGCGCCGACCGTGGCGAGCACGGCGTCGCGTACCCAGTGGATCGGGCGTCTGTTCTTCATGCGTGGCTCTCCTCTTCCTCTTCGAAGTTCAGGGCGCGGCAGTCGTTGACGGTCCAGCCGATGTGGACCGTGTCTCCCACCACCATGGCGCCGTGTCCCACGATATTCGGAATCTTGGCGACGAGGTCGCGTCGTCCACAGGCGGCCAGACGTATCCGAAGATGGTCGCCGAGGAAGGTCATGTCCTCGACCGTGGCCTCGATTTCGTTGTGGTAGAGACCCTTACGGGGGTTGATGGCGATCCGCTCGGGGCGGATCGAGAGCGTGACCATGTCGCCGGGCTCGCAGGGGGCGATCTGGATCGCGCGAATCCGCTCGTCGCCGGCGTCGACTTCGCAGAGATCGTCCTCGATGCTGGCCACGCGGCCATGGAGCCGGTTGTTCTCTCCTATGAAGCGGGCGACGAACGCGCGCTCCGGCTCCTCGTAGAGCCCCTCCGGCCCGGCGATCTGCTCGATCCGACCGCGGTTCAGCACGGCGATCCGGTCCGACATCACCATCGCCTCCTGCTGGTCGTGGGTGACGTAGACCACGGTCACGCCCAGGCGCTGGTGGATGGAGCGGATCTCGTACTGCATCTCCTCGCGCAGGCTGCGGTCCAGGGCGCCGAGCGGTTCGTCCATCAACACGAGGCCGGGTTCGAAGACGAGGGCCCGGGCGATCGCGACTCGTTGCTGCTGTCCACCCGAGAGTTGGCCGGGTCGCCGGTCCTCCAGGCCGGAGAGGCGCACGAGGCTCATGGCGCGCTCCACCCGCTCCCGCCGCTGCGCTTCGGGGATGCCGCGCACATCCAGCGGGAACGCGAGGTTCGCGCCGACGGTCATGTGCGGGAAGAGCGCGTAGTTCTGGAAGACCATTCCAATCCCCCGTTTGCGGGGCGGGAGGTCCTGAACGGAGCGGCCGCCGATCCGGATTGCGCCGGAAGTGGGTGTCTGGAATCCGGCCAGCATCATGAGGATCGTCGTCTTCCCCGAGCCCGACGGACCGAGCAGGGTCACGAATTCGCCCTTCCCGATGCCGAGGGTCAGATCGTCCACGACGAACGTGCGACCGTCGTAACTCTTGCTCACGCCTTCGAACTCGACATGCATGGCGCCGTTGGTGCTGTCAGCGGCGCTGGGACCGGCATTCATCTGGCGGTCTTGCCTTTCGAACCGGAATATGGACAGGGACAACGGTCGCGTAGGCCGGGCAACTTGAAGTGACCGACGCGAAACCGCGAGGGCACGCTGTGAGCAGGAGGAACCGATGACGCAGAGGAATCCGATACTGGTCCGGACAACGTGGGCTGCCTGTCTGCTGGGTTCCCTCGCACTCGTCGCGATCGCGAGCGGTGCGGAAACGGACGCGGATCCCGTGGAACCCGTGCGGGTCGTCCCGGACGCGGCCTCGGCCGCCCAGGCGTTCATCTCGCTGCTCGATGAAGACGCGCGGGGGAAGACGCTTTATGCATTGGCTGACGAGGAGCGCTTCGACTGGCACTTCGTCCCCAGGACACGGAACGGCCTGCCGCTACGGGACATGACCGGAGAGCAGCGGTCCGCCGCCTACGATCTTCTCCAGTCGGCGCTGAGCAGCCAGGGGTACCTCAAGGCCAGCGCGGTCATTGAGCTGGAGCGGATTCTCGGCCTGCTGGAAGGCCGGCCCGAGCGACGTGATCCGGAGAACTACTACGTCACCATCTTCGGCGAGCCCTCCACGGACGAACCCTGGGCCTGGCGCTTCGAGGGACACCACGTGTCGTTCAACTTCGCCTCACCCTCGGGACAACTCACCGTAACGGGGCCCGCTTTCCTGGGCGCAAACCCGGCGCGCGTTCCATCGGGGCCGAAGGCCGGCTGGCGACCGCTGGGCCGGGAAGAAGACCTGGCCCGCGCGCTGGTGCTCAGCTTTACCGCCGACCAGCGCGAGCAGGCCACGATCGCCGCCGAAGCGCCAAGCGACATCGTCACGGGCAACGACCGCCGGGCTCGACTCGATGCGTTCGAGGGCCTGCCGGCTGACGCGATGACCGAGGCGCAGCGCGCGATCCTGTACGACATCGTGCACGAGTACGTCGGCAACACGACGACCGACTTCGAATGGATGATGCGCATCCAGACCGAGATTCCGGCGAGCGACATCTACTTCGCGTGGGCTGGGCCGACGGAGCCGGGGGCGGGACACTACTATCGCATTCACGCCCCCGTATTCCTGATCGAGTACGACAACACGCAGAATGACGCGAACCACGTCCACTCGGTGTGGAGGGATCTGGAGAACGATTTCGGGGGCGACGCCCTCGCCCGGCACTACGAGGAGTCAGACCACCACTAGCGTCCGCGGGCGACCGGCCCGCTAGTTGCCGATGATCCTCAGGAAACGGGGATCGTCGCGCACGCTCGCGAAGTCGTCGTCGCGGGGGAGGGTCCGGCGGCGACCGGGGTTCAGTTCCACCGCGCGCTCCAGGGCCTCGAACGCCGCATCCTCGCGTCCGCTCTCGAACAGCATGGCGGCCATCGACACCCAGACGTTGTCGTTCTCCGGAGACTTGCGGGTGGCCTCCCGGACGAGGGCCACGGCGCCGCGAAGGTCCCCGTCCCGGCGCATCCGGCCGGCCTCGCGCAGCATCTGACCCGACCGGTACATGTGCAGCACGCGGCGCAGCTCCACGAGCGGCTCGTCGTGGTCGTCCACGCGAATGTCCACGACGCGGTCGCTGTAGCCTCCGTTGACCCGCGGGGCCACCACGAGGATCGCACCGGACTGCATGCCGCGGGCGTCCCCGCCGGCCGCCTGCGCCGCGTCGAGGGCGTCCATGAGCCGCTCGGCCAGCGGCCCCGTCGAGGATTCGAACGAGGCGGCCATCGCATCCACGACCTCGGGGCCCGTGAGGATGTTCCCCTGAGCGCAGTAGTCCACGCCGCACTTGTGGCCCTTCCAGTCGCTCGCGCCGGTGCCGGTCCACGCCGCCGTGCGCCCCTGCTGATCGAGGATCGCCGTCTGGCGGCGGTCCCGGCCCTCGTCGCTCGCCACCATCATCGCGAGCGCCTCTTCAGGCGAGTAGCCGGCCTGGAGAAGCTCGATGCCGATGGCGCCGTACATCGGGTTCGCGGCCGCCTGGTGGGCGATGATCACCAGTCCGCCCTTCGCGTGCATTGCGCGGTTTCCCGCCCCGAACGCCTTGGACTGAACGCCCATGCCCAGCTGGCCGGTGTCGGGGTCGCGTCCGATGATCGAGAACGTGCCGAGGTAGTTCGGATCGTGGACCTGCGCCGCGGTCTCGGTAGTTTCGCCGTCCGGGTTCTCCTCGCTGGCGGCGGTCCGAACGCGCATGCCCTCGGTCGCGATCCGGAGCCCGCCCACGACGACCGGCTGCCCGCCCTCGAGGGCCCCGATCACAAACACGTCGTCATCGGAGCGCTGGAGCACGCGCACGGGCACGATCGTGACCAGCGTGTCGTCCCGAACGGCCCACACCTCGTCTCCGGTCCTCAACGCCGGCCGCCGCAGAACGAAGTACCGGCTCGGCTCGGCGCCATCGATCCGCACCTCGACAAACTTGCCCACGAGCAGAGGCGGGCTGCGGGTCCACGAAGCACCCTCGTCGGCCCCTTCCCGCGCGCCGGCCGCGAATGGCTCCGGGACGCGCACGATCACGTCGATCGTGCGGGTCTGCGCGTCCAGAGAAGCCTCGACCCGATCCACCTGCCCCTGCCACGCGTATCTCTCATCCCCGTATTCCGCGATCACGCGGGCGGCCACACGCGAGCCGCCGGACTCGAGTTCCCACAGCCCCGGGATGAGAGCTACGTCGGCGTCGGACAGCGGGACGACGACTTCGACGGCATCAGCCGCGTACAGCCGCCCCACGCCGACGCCCGCCGACACGAACTGCCCGATGTCGACGGCTTCGTCCCGCACTACGCCGTCGAACGGCGCCCGCACCGCGGTTCGACTCAGGGCCAGTTCCGCGTCGGCCAGACCGGCGCTGTCCCTGGCCAGCGCGGCGCGGGCGGCCTCGAGTTGCGGCTCTCGCAGCGTCAGCGGACTCGCGGTCGTCGAGGACGCTTCCCGGTTCCGGTACTGCGCGTATTCGGAGCGCGCGATCCGCGCTTCCTCTTCCGCCTGCAGCAGCGCGACCTGCTGGGCAGCCACATTCGCTCTGGCCTGCCTCACGCGGTTCTGATAGTCCGCGTCGTCGATGCGGAAAAGCACCTGCCCTTCGCGCACCCGTCCCCCGCTCTGGAAGGTCGGCGCGACCCACGAGACCTTCCCGTTGATCTCGGCGGCGACATTGATCTCCGCGCTCGGTCGTACAGTTCCGGCCCCGTAGACGGGGATCGCGCCCTCACCGGCCACCGCCGGCGCGGTGGCGGCGTACGGGATGCCGGAATCCGGAGGACGAAGGGGTGGGTCCGGCCTCAACGCGACCATGACGGCGGCAACGAGCACTGATCCAAGCAGGATGCCGCCCGCCGTGAGGTAGGTCCGTCTTCGGGTCACTTGTCTCCCCCCCTCGTCCTCGCCTCGCCTGACGCGGGGACCATGCGCGGTTCGGCGAGCGGCCCCGGGGACATCCAGGCGCCGCCCAGCGCCCGGTGCACGGCGAGCCGCGCCAGGGCCAGGTCGCGGCTCGCCCCCGCCAGCGCGGCTTCGACGTTCAGGAGTGTGCGCAGCGCGTCCAGGTAGTCGGTGTAGCCCACGACGCCCGCCTCGTACCTCTGCGACTGCAGGTCCAGGGAGGCCTGCGCTTCCTCACGCTGCGAGACGAGGAAGGCGTGGCGACGATCCTCGTTCGCCAGGCCGGCGAGGGTAGTTTCGACCTCGCTCACCGCCGTCACCACGGTCCGCCCGTAGGACGAGGCGGCCTCCTCGAAGTGACCCTGCGCGAGCTCGACATTGTTGCGTAGTCGCCCCCCCTGGAAGATGGGCGCGAGCAGGTTCGTGGTCAGATTCGTGAACCACTGATTCACGTTGAACAGCCCGTCCGCCTCCGCGCTCGCCAGGCCGATCGAACCCGACAGCGAGAGCGACGGAAGAAGCTCGGCCCTGCGGGCCCCCACGTTGTAGCGGGCCGCATCCAGCCGTTGTCCGGCGGCCCGCACGTCGGGCCGCTGGTACAGGAGATCCGCCGGGATCCCGGCGGGAACGGGGTCCGCGGCCTGGGCGGGAGCGAGGTCGTCGGGCAGGATCGCCTCCATGTCCGCGCGGTACCCGCCCAGCAGCACGGCGAGCCGCGCCTCGGCGCTGATGAGTTGGGTCTCCAGCTGCGGCAGGCCCGCCTGGGTGTTTCTCAGATCCTGCCTCACCTGATACAGGGTCCAGGAGTCGATCAGGCCGCGGTCGTAACGGGTAGAGGCCAGCGCCTCGCGCTCCAGAAGGACGTCGACAGTTTCCCGGGTGAGTGCGGTCTGTCGCCGAAGGCTGACAATGTCGAAGTACGTCGTGATCGTCTCCGCCAGGATCCCGATCCGCGCAGCCTGGAAATCCGACTCCGAGGCGAGGTATTCAGCCCCGGCCGCCCGAGCGTCGTTGCGGGCCCGGCCCCAGAAATCGAGCTCGTAGGCCAAGTCCGCGCTGATCGTGTAGGTCGTCAACTCGAAACGTTCGGGGAGCACGAAGCCCAGCGTCGAGTCCCCGGCCACCCCGCCCAGTCCCAGCGCCTGGATCTGGGCGCCGATGCCGGCGTTCGTCGGCGAGTCGATATCGTTGATCGCCCCGCTCGCGCCCACCGTCGGGAAGAAGGCGGCCCTCGCGATGCGGGCCCTCGCCCTGGCCTGACGCACGCGGGCCACCGCCTCCGCCAGATCGAAGTTCGAAGCCAGCACGGAATCGACGACCGTATCAAGGACCGGGTCCGCGAACGCCCGCCACCATTCCAGCGGCTCGTACTCCCCCGCGACCAGCTTCGCCGAGAAGTCGCCCGGCATTTCCGCTACCGGCTCGGGGAGAGAAGGCGCCGGGGCGAAGGAACACGCGAAGGAACACGCGGAAAGGAGCAGGAGCGGGGCGATCCGGTTCACTCTCATTCGCGTTATCGAGCGCCTTTCGGCTTCACGCAGGAATCTGGCGGGGCGGAGCCCCTACGCCCCGAAAGCTGCCCGCGCCGCATCAGTCGGCGCAAGCACGGCCAGCGAAGCGGGCTGCTACGGCGCGATGCTGATGGCGAACACCAGATGGGCGCGATCCTGGTCGGGGTTCAGGATATACGCGACGCTGACGGGCAACTCGAATGTCTCCGTGATCCGGAGCCCCTTGCTCGCCGTCACGCCCAGGTTCACGAGGGCCGCACCCGATGTGCCGTAGAAGTCGCTCTCACCGCCCACGAAGCCCATGTGAAGTCCCACGTCTACCGCCGCGACGGTGAAGGGGACGCCCGCCTCCACGTACAGATCGCTGCCTCCCGTGAGCATGCCGCCGAACAGGGTGACCGGGAACGTCTCCGGGCCGCTGAAGGCGAGCGATACCTCCAGCGTATGAGCGTTCCCGGTGCCGAAGCCCGCGTCCGCGTCGGGCGCCGGGAAGTAGTAGTCGGTGAGCCCGAACGCGACCGACAGTCCGGACGAAGCGGCCACCGTGTACGTGGCCCAGAGATCGTTCTCGTTGGCGGAAGCGCCGGAGGAGGAGATGGAATACGAACCCCACGCCCCGAACTCGAGACCGCCGGCCCCGAACGTGATCGCGGGCTGGACGGCCATGGATTCTCCGAAGTCGACGCCGCGCCACACATAGCGGCTGACCACGTCCGCGCCGACCGATACCTGACCCCAGGCCGGTGATGCGAGGACGAGGAGTGCGACCAGAGCGAGGGGGAGTCGAAGACTTCGGGGTGAACTCCGGTGAATGCGGATCAGGGACACGGTTCTCCTCCTCTTGGGGATTCGGTTGAGGGCGCCTCTGGAGGCGCCAGGTCAGGCGGTACTCCTCTGTCGAGCGATGCGGACCCGAGTGCGCAGCATGGATTCCGCGGCTCCCTGGAAGACACCGCGCGTGGGGGGTACGTCGGCGTAGTCTCGTCCCACCGCCACCCGTACGTGCCGGTCGTCGTACTGGGTGTCGTTCGTGGGATCAAACCCGAGCCAACCCGAGTCCGGGAACCAGCTCTCCACCCAGGCGTGGCTCTCTCCGGTGGCAAGATCCCCGCTGTGTCCCCCGTCCGGCCCAAGGTATCCGGACACGTAACGCGTAGGGATGCCCCACCCTCGCAGGATGGAGGCCATCACGTGCGCGTAGTCCTGGCAGACTCCTTCGCGACTTTCGAGAATCCGCTCGATCGGCGAATCGACCGCGGTCGTCCCGGGAAGATAGTCGAACAACTCGTGGAGCCGGGTCCGGAGCGCAAGCGCGCTGGCCAGCGGATCCTTCCCGGGCTCGAGACCGCAACTGGCCATGAACTTGTCGAGCAGCGGCGAGGGACGCGCGAAGCGGCTCGGCTGCAGCATCAGTCCCAACTCCGGCGCCGCCTGCACGGCGCGGCCCAACGTTTCCCAGGCGTCCGCCCGGAGCTTCCGGGGCGTCTCCGGAATCGGGCCGACCTCCACCGTCGACCGCGCGCGGATCGAGAGCCGCCGATGCCGACCTGGCCGGTCGAAGAAGTGACCGCGGTTGTTGAGGCACCCGTCGAAGTCGAACACCGGCCCCGGGGGATCCGTCTCGATCGAGAAGCCGCGCACAAGCTGATTGCGGTCCTGAATCGGGCACAGGTAGAGCGTCATCATGGAAGCGCGAACCGGGGCGCTGTACACAAACTCGATCGAGTGCTCCACCGAGTAGCGGGTGATCATGACGGCAGCCTCGCGGTCACCGGGTAGTCGACGTAGGTCGCCATGATGACGTCGTGCAGATCCCAACTGTCCTTTATGAGCGAGCTGAAGCCGGAGGCATCCGAAGCTTCGAGCGAGGCGGCCGTGCGAAGCACCAGCCGATGCGGCGCGGCAAGCGGATGGCGCGCGCCTCCCGGGTGGATGCCGCGGAGCATGGCATCGATCCGCTCCGTCGCGAAGCGGAGTGAATGCGATATCTCGGGGTTGCGGATCAGAAAGCCGAGCACGGCTTCCCGCTGCAACGACAGTGAACGGTCGCGCCGGTAGGGCTCGAACGCGCCGCACACGCGCAGGAGATCGGCCCAGGGCGCCGCGGGCCCCTCGTTGCCCCGGCGGCCGATCCGGTCCCAAACGTCGAGGAGCACGATCTGTTGCTGCAGCCGTTCCACGTAGCGGCCCAGCTCGAGAAAGCGCCACGCATCGTCGCGCGCCATGCTGGAGTCCACCACGCCCGCCAGCAGCCGCAGTCGGTCGATCGCCTGGCTGACAAGGGCGACCGGTCCCTCGGCCCACACGTCCGCGAACTCGGTTTCTCTGAGCCAGAGGTACCCCTGGTTGAGGCAGACCCACACCCGCAGGGGAAGCCTGGGTCGGATTTCCCTCGCGTTCTCCCTCGCCATCTCCCAGCACGAGATCATCGAAGCCGGATTCGTCGTGTCCTCGACGAGACCGCCGGTGAGGGTGTAGGCGTCGGCGATCAGGAACGCCTCCGCCTCGTCCACATCGGCGGGAGCCGCGGGCGGGGGCTGGCTCAGCGTACGATACACGACGCGCCATCCCAAGGCCAGTTCGTCGGCGTCAGTGTCGACGAGCCGCACCAGCTGATATTCGAGCAGGCGGCCGGTGTTCTCGGTCCGCTCCACGTAGCGCCCCAGCCAGTAGAAGTTGGCCGCCATGCGGGCTAGCATCGGAGGATCCAGAGGTCCTTGCAGCCCCCGCCCTGGCTCGAGTTGACGACAAGGCTTCCCTTGCGGAGCGCGACACGGCAGAGGCCACCCGGCACCACGTGCTGTCTGTCCCGGCCCTGAAGCACGAAGGGGCGCAGATCCACGTGGCGCGGCTGGAGGCGCCCGTCCACAAAGCAGCCCGCACGCGAGAGCGGCAGCACCGGCTGAGAGATGAAGTTCGTGGGGTCTTCCCGCAGCCTCGCAGCGTATTCCTCGCGCTCGGCCGCCGAGGCGTGCGGGCCCACGAGCATGCCATACCCCCCGGAACCGCCGACTTCCTTCACCACCAGTTCGTGCAGGTGCTCGAGCGTGTAGGCGAGGCCGTCCGGCTCACGGCAGAGGTGGGTTTCCACATTGGCCAGAATCGGCTCCTCATCGAGGAAGTAGCGGATAATCCGGGGCACGTACGCGTACAGCCCCTTGTCATCCGCCACGCCCGTACCCGGTGCGTTGGCGAGCACGAGGTTGCCGGCACGATAGGCGTGGAACAGGCCGGGCGCCCCGAGTACCGAGTCCTCGCGAAACGTCACCGGATCCAGAAAATCGTCGTCGATTCGGCGATAGAGGACGTCGATCCGCCGCAGCCCGGCCGCGGTACGCGCGTACAGGGTCGCGTCGTGTACGACGAGGTCCCGCCCCTCGACCAGGTCGACTCCCATCTCTCCGGCGAGAAAGGCGTGCTCGTAGTACGCGGAGTTATACCGGCCCGGCGTCAGGACCGCCATCCGGGGCGTCCCGGAAGTCAGTGCGAGCGACGCCAGCGTCGAGTAGAGCCTTTCGGGGTATTCCGCCACTTCCCGCACGCCATACGCGCGGTACAGGTAGGGGAACGCCCACTTCATAGCCGTGCGGCAGGCGAGCATGTATGAGACCCCCGACGGCACCCGCAGATTGTCCTCGAGGACGGCGAAACTGTCGCCGACGCGCACGATATCGGTCCCGCACACCGCGACGTAGACATCGTGCGGCACCCTCAACTCGCGCATCTCCAGGCGGTACTGCGGACACCCCAGCACGAGGTCGGTCGGGACCACGCCATCGCGCAGCGACTTTCCTTCGTGGTAGACGTCGTGCAGGAAGAGGTTGAGGGCCGTCAGGCGCTGCTTGAGTCCCCGCTCGAGGTGGTCCCACTCCTCGGCGGTGATGAGACGCGGGACGCAGTCGATGGGGATGATCTGCTCGGAAACGTCCTCCACCCCGAGGACCGTGAACGTGATCCCCTCATGGACGAATCGGCGGTAGACCCCGTCCTGGATCCTCTCCAGATCCTGGAGCGGAATCCGGGACAACGCAGCACCCAGGCGGCGGACCCGCGCCCTTGGCGTCCCGTCTTCATGGAACAATTCGTCGTGGAACGTCGAGTCCAGCTCGTAGTCCCGGAACGCCCCGGACCCTGCCGCGAGGGCAGGATCCGGATCATCGCGACCGGCGTCGACAAATCTGATCGTCGACATGAATCGATCTCTTGGTCGTTACGCGAAGTTCATCCCGCGTCGCGGAAGTCGTCTTCTTCGTCCGGATCCACCATGAGCACGAACTCGGGATAGGCGTCGAGGCCGAGTTCGGCCGCGTCCTGGCCTATGGATTCGACGCTTCGCGAGACCCTGACCCCCATCACCCTGTCCAGCACCATCCACAGAATCCACGAGACGGAGAAGGCGAACGCGCCGACGCTCAGGACGCCGACGAGCTGGGTGACGAGGTTGCCGCCCGCCGCGATGCAGGTGGCCAGCGTGCCCCAGGCTCCAGCGAACAGGTGCGCGGGCACCGCCCCGACGACATCGTCGATCCTCCGCGCCTCCAGCACCTTGAGTCCCACCATGCACACGAGGGAGCCAACCGCGCCGATCAGGATCGCCCACAGCGGGTTGTCGATGTTCGGCCCCGCGGTGATCGCCACCATGCCCGAGATGGCGCCGTTGAGCGTGGCGAAAAGGTCCACGCGGCCGAGGATCGGGCGCGAGGTGCAGAGCGCGGTAATGACACCGGCGGCCGCCGCGAGGTTGGTGTTCACGAGGATGTTGCTCATGGCCACGGCGTCGGCGACGCCGGCCAGGGCGAGCTGCGAACCGCCGTTGAAGCCGAACCACCCCATCCACAGGATGAACACGCCGAGCGTGACCACGGGGATGTTCGACGGTGGCGTCGCCTTGATCGAGCCGTCACGGCGGAACTTGCCCCACCGCGGCCCCACGACGAGCGCTCCGGCCAGCGCGGCCCAGCCTCCCGTCGAGTGCACGATGGTCGATCCGGCGAAGTCGGTGAAACCCATCTGGTAGAGCCAGCCCTCGCCCCACGTCCACGCGCCGACGATGGGGTAGACGAACGCGGTGAGCACCGCCGTGAAGGCGAAGAAGGCCCACAGCTTGACCCGCTCGGCCAGCGCCCCGGAGACGATCGAGGCCGTCGTGGCGACAAACACCATCTGGAAGAACCAATCCGACATCACGGCATGGCCGTTCTCCACTACGGCGGCCGCCGCGCCCTGATCGCCGCCGAGGAGTGCTACCTCTTCGGCGGACGGGCCGTAGAAGAAGTCCAGAGAACCGATGACGCTCCCCACGTCGGTGTACATGATGCCGTAGCCGATGATGTAGTAGGCGAGGCCCGCGATCGCGTAGAGTCCGATGTTCTTCATGCAGATCACGGACGCGTTCTTGGACCGCACGGACCCGGCCTCGAGCATGGTGAAGCCGGCGCACATCCACATCACCAGTACGCCCCAAACCAGAAACGAGTAGGTGTTGAGGACGAAGCCGAGGTCTCCCGCGCCGTCCTGCGCGGCGAGAGTCGCCGGAGCCAGAAGGAGGCCCGCGCTCGAGAGCAGCGCGGTGATCGCTACGTACATTCCCGCTCGCACTCGGCGGGGCCGGCGTACCTGATGCCTGATCACGGGTGCTCCTCCCTCGGCAGGTTTATGGTCGTGCGTGATCGTTTCGCCTTGTTTCTTCCCGGAGAAATCTCCGCGCGTCTAGGTTGGGCCTCGACTCGGGATCACGCAACGCCCCTTTGGGGCGCCGGTAGCCTGAAGAATCGATCCCGTTATCTTCTCCTGCGATCGGGCTGCACCGGAATCTTCGACGGGGAGGGCAGATCATCATGTGGAAACGCTCAATCAGGGTGACCGCCGGTGCATGCCTGGGGTTGGCGCTTGGCACCGTGTCCCCTCTGCTCGCCCAGGAAATCCGGGCGCGCGGCGGCTCCACCGTGACGGTAGGCGCCAGGATTCAGGCTCAGTACGAGGCATCGAGCGTCGACGGGACCGCCTCATCCTTCTTCATCCGCCGTGCGTGGGTGACGATGGACGGAAAGCTCAACGACCTCGTGGGCGCACGGGCCCAGTTCAACATCGACGGCGCGTCCGTGCTGGAGGCCTACCTCGAACTCACTCCCAGCGAGGCGCTGGAGATCCAGATCGGGCAGTTCAAGAAAGGCATGTCCTACTTCTGGCTGGTGCCGAATGCCTGGCTCCCGGTCATCGAGCGGGACGCGCGGGTCACGGGCGTGGACCACTGTCCCGGCGTGGGCAGCGTCTGTTCGTTCGGCCGCCTGACGGGGGCCCTCGGCCTCGACAACTACGAGCCCGGTCTCCTCGCGCAGGGTCGCGTGAGCGAGCGATTCGGATACCGGTTCACGCTGACGAACGGCGAGGGGATCGGGAACAGGGACGTCAACCACGGAAAATCGGCCTCGGGCCAGCTGTCCCTGTTCCCCGCCGGGAACGCCCGCGTGTCCGCCTATTTCGCCCTCGATGAGACGCTGAACATGCAGGGCGAGACGATGGGCGTGCCGGCCTATGGAGCGGAGGTCGAGATCGGCACCTGGCTGGACGGCCCGCACCTGATCGCCAACGGCCTGAGAGGCCGCAACTGGAAGCTCAACGACGACGCGAAGTTCTCGGCGTTCCAGCTCATGGCCTTCTGGTATCTGCCGATGGCACCGGAGTCCCGGTTTGCGGCGATTGAGCCCATGCTACGGGTCAGCTGGGTCGACTCGGGTGCCGAGAATCCCGACAAGGTGACGGGAACCGTCATCACGCCGGGTGTCATGGTGTACTTCGTGGGCCGAAACGGGATCTCCACGAACGTGGACTTCTACAGTTCCGGCGATCGGTCGGACTGGTCCCTGAAGGTTCAGGCGTTCGCTTTCTTCTGAGACCTGGCGGACGGCTGAGGCACGCCGGTCCGCCGTTCGGCGTGCTCTTGCTCCTGTCCTAGGCGAAGCTGGCTTGAGCTTGCTCCACCGTGTCGAAGACCTTCGTCAGACGAACGAAGCCGCTGACTTCCAACACTTCGAGGATGTTCGCGGGTACCTGGCACAGGGCCAATCCGCCGCCGGCCTGGTTGGTCTTGCGGATCGCGATCAGGAGCGCCCGAAGCCCGGCACTGCTGATATAGCGGAGGCTCCCGCAGTCAAGCACCAGGTTGGTTGCCCCTCCGTCTATGATGCCGGAAAGCTCACCGTCGAAGTCCTTGGCGTTGCTGGAGTCTACGCGTCCGCTGATCACCCCCACGGCGGTATCCCCGGAATAGCTGGTCTCAATGTTCATCTGGCGGTTCCTCTGGTGGTTCCTCGGTTTCGGCAGCACCCAGCGGCTGCGTCAGGGTCAGGCAGTTGAAACCATCCACCCGCTTGTACGCAAGCTTCTCAATAAACGCTCTTGTCAGGTGAATGCCAAGCCCGCCGATCGGACGGTCCTCCGCGGCAAGACTCAGGTCGGGTGTGGCGGCGTCCTCGAGCGGGTTGAACGGTTGGCCGTTGTCTCGGATTACGACGTGAATGTTGGCCTCATCGAGGCGGATGTCCACCGTAATGACCGGCTCTTCTTCGACGCCTTCGAATCCATACGAGATGACGTTGGTCAGCAGTTCGTCCATCGACAACTGGAACTTGAAGATGATGTCCTGCGAAAGCCCGCGGTCGAGGCACAGGCATTCGATTTCGTCCACGACGCGCCGGGGCTCGCTCGGGTCCCGCTTTACGGCGATCCGCACCCTGATCCGCTCCTTCGTTGGCTCTTGCCCGAGAAAGGGAAACCCCCGCGCTACCGAAGGTACCCACTCTCTCGCCGGGTCCTGCATATTGCGCGGTCGGTCCCCGTTTGTGGAGATTCTGCGCACGAGGCATCGGGACCGTCTCGCGAATCGACAGGGACGATGACGACTCGACTCGGGTCGAGACAAGAGCAGGAGCCGAAGATCCGCCGGGAGCCGGAATTCAGGGTGGCTCGCCTCCCGACCCTCCTTCACCTCAACTGAGGTTCTGATGCCGAAGATCCTTGTTGTAGACGACGAACCCGATCTCGAGCTGCTGCTCCGGCAGAAATTCCGGCGCCGCATCCGATCGGGGGAGTTTACGCTCGTATTCGCCCAGAACGGCGTGCAGGCTCTGGAACAGCTCGAGCGCCACCCCGATGTGGACATGGTGCTCTCGGACATCAACATGCCCGAGATGGACGGACTCACTCTTCTCCACCAGTTGGACCAGCTGAACCTCGACCTCCGGGCCGTCATCGTCACGGCGTACGGGGACATGAAGAATATCCGGACCGCGATGAACCGCGGGGCCTTCGACTTCGTCACCAAGCCGATCGACTTCGGGGACCTGGATACGACGATCGCGAAGACGCTCGACCACCTGCAGGTGATGAGGGATGCGCTCCGCTCCAGAGACGAACTGGTCGCGCTGCGACAGGAACTCGGGGTCGCCGCCCGAATGCAGGAGTCGATTCTTCCGACCGTATATCCCAAAGACCCTCGCTACGAACTTCATGCGTGGATGACCCCCGCCCGCGAGGTCGGCGGCGACTTCTACGATTTCTTCCGGCTCGAGGACGACCGGATGGGGATCGTCATGGCGGACGTGTCCGGGAAGGGCGTACCCGCCGCCTTCTTCATGATGGTGAGCCGGACGCTGTTGAAGGGGACCGCGATCGGGGAGAGCGACCCTGCGAAGTGCCTCGAGGAGGTCAACCAGCTTCTCGTGAACGAGAACGAGGAGGCGATGTTCGTGACGACGTTCTACGCGAAGTTCAACCCCCGCTCCGGCCTCGTAGACTTCTCGAACGGCGGGCACAACCTTCCCTTCATCATCAAGCTTTCCGGCAAGGTCGAGCAGATCGAATGCGAGCCGGGGCTGGTTCTGGGGATTATGCCGTCCATTGATTTCCCGAGCGGATCCGTCCAGATGGAGCCGGGCGACGCGTTTTTCTTCTACACCGACGGCATATCGGAAGCGATGGACGAGAACGGCGCCGAGTTCGGGGAGCGGGAGCTGGCCGAGGTCCTCTCGGAGTGCGGGGGGCTGAGCGCTTCGGACATCAACCGCCATGTCGTGCAGGCCGTGCAGAACCACGCGGGTGAGGCGCCCCAGTCGGACGACATCACATGCCTCACGCTGCGGTACCTGGGGAACTGATGTCGGGCGGCCGGCGCCTCGTCCTGGGCGCTGCGGCCCTGGCGGCCGCCGCGATCCTCCCGGCCGGCGGCGCTTCCGCGCAGGAGGGCGGATCGGGGGGCGACGGTGTATTCCCCGACTCCATCGTCTTCGGCCAGTCGGCGGCGCTGAACGGTCCGGCCGAGGAACTGGGCCGCAACATGAACCTGGGGATCCGCGCGGCCTTCGAGGAGGCCAACCGCGCGGGCGGCGTGAACGGCCGCGTCCTCCGCCTCCTCGTGCGCGACGACGGATACGAACCCGAGGCGGCCGTCGCCAACACGCGAGAACTCATCGCGCATGGCGTGTTCGGCCTCATCGGCGCGGTCGGAACCCCCACCTCCAGGGCGGCGGAACCCGCCGCCAGTGACGAGGCCGTACCCTACATCGGCGCTTTTACCGGGGCCGAACTCCTGAGAGCCGATACTCAGCGCTACGTCGTGAATCTGCGCGCATCGTACTACCAGGAAACGGAAGAGATGGTGGAACGGCTGGTCCGCGACCTGGGATTCGGACGGATCGCCGTCTTCTATCAGGACGACAGCTACGGCCTGGCGGGCCTGACCGGGGTCCGCATGGCGATGGACAAGCGCGGCATGGAGTTGGTGAGTGAAGCCGCCTACATGCGGAACACGCTCGCGGTCAAGCGCGGACTCCTCGACATCCGGGCCGGCGCCCCGGAGGCGGTCATCATTATCGGCGCCTACGCCCCGGTGGCCCATTTCATCCGCTGGGCGCGGAAGATCGGCCTGGACGCGGTGTTCGTGAACATCTCCTTCGTCGGCAGCAGCGCCCTGCTCAGCGAGTTGGGGCGCGCCGGGGATGGCGTCGTCGTGACTCAGGTCGTGCCCTTCCCCGGAGATACGAGCCGGCCTGCCGTCGCGCGGTATCAGGCCGCGTTGAGGGCGGTGGATCCGGACGCGCGACCCGGGTTCGTATCGCTCGAGGGGTACCTGGCCGGTCGTCTGGTCGTCGAGGCCCTGGAGGCCGGCGATCCCGAGACTCCGCCGACGCGGGAGTCTTTCCTGCGTACGCTCACCGAATCGGGTTCCATCGATCTCGGGGGCTTCGTGGTCAGCTACGGAGAGGGGGACAACCAGGGCTCGGATCTGGTGTTCCTCACCGTGATTCGGGGCGGCGAGTTCGTCCCCGTGACCCGGCTCTCCCGATGAGCACGCAGGACCCGACAGTGAAGACGGTCAACGACCGCATCTACTCCGTCTTCGAGTGGATTCTGGGCCGCATCCCAGGGAAGCTCGGCGAGAAGGCGCGGAAGGCGACCGGGGGCCGCTTCGGGATCGGGAGCCAGGTCGTCGTGGGACTGGGCGGGGGCGTCACCCTCACCCTCGGGGCGATTCTCCTCGTCCTGCTGCTGATGAGCGTCGTACAGCGCGGACAGAGCGAAGTCACGCAGGAGCAGATGCCGGCCCTCGTCGACGCCTTCCGGTTGTTCGAGCATAGCGAGGCGCTCGTGCGCGCGTCGCCGCAACTCCTGGCCGCCGCGAGCCCGGAGGAACTGGAGAACGTGCGGTCCGCGGTCATCTCCGAAGAGGACAGCCTCCTGGCCCTGGTCGGGCGGGTCGGCATCGAGGGGAGCGAGGACGGAGGCGTCGGGAGTCTGGCCGAAGATCTTGTAGAGAGCCTCAACGAGATCCACGAGTCGGTCGGCAACCGGATGAGCCATCAGGCGCTCCTCGGCCAGATGGGAGCCGAAGTGGAGGCGGCGGGTTTTCGGCTGCAGTCGCGGCTCGAGGAGGAGGTGGACGACCAGTACTTCTTCATCCACACCGGGCTCCGGGAACTCGACGATGTGCCCGCCCCGCTGGCCCGCCGGACCGCCCTCGCCGAGTTCGAACACTACTCCGGCCTGCTCGGCTTCAAGGCGTCCCAGAACGAGGCCACGACGCTGATTCAGCAGGCGTTCACGGAGACGGACAGCGAACTGCTTCTCGCTGACCAGGAACGGGTCGCGACGGCGCTGAGCGACGTTCAGGAAGCGCTCGAGGAGATCCGGCCCCCCATGCGGGACAGTCTTTCTCTGCAGGTCGATGTCCTCGCGGACCTGTATGGGGGACCGACCGGCATTTTTTCGACCCGCCGACGCGAACTGGAAGAGATCGACCGGGCCGAGGACCTGCTGGCCCGGAATCGGACCACGACGGCCCAGCTGGTGTCGAGCGTGGAGGGGCTGGTGGACGGCGTCCAGGTGGCCGCGGCACAGGCCGCAAGCCGTTCCAGCCTCCTCGTGACACTCGGATTCTGGTTCCTCCTCGGGGTCACGGTGGTGACTCTCGGAGCGGCCCACATCGCCTGGAGGCATTTCGGACAGCCCTTGATCGTCAGGCTCCACAGACTGTTCGAGACCACCCGGCGGATGTCGGAGGGCGACCTCGAAGCGCAGGTCCAGGTCGAGGGCAACGACGAGGTCACCGACATGGCGGGCGCTCTGGAGGTGTTTCGGCAGCATGCCCTCGAGGTCCAGAGGTTGAACCTCGTGGAGCAACTCGCCGAGGAGGTCCAGGCCAAGAACTCGGCCCTGGAACAGACACTCGAGGACCTTCGCCGCACCCAGCAGCAGGTTGTCACGCAGGAGAAGCTCGCGTCGCTGGGCGCGCTCACGGCGGGGATCGCCCACGAAATCCGCAATCCGCTCAACTTCGTGAACAACTTCGCCGCCCTGTCGAGGGAACTGGTCGACGAGTTGAAGGAGGAGATGGCCGACGGGACGGGGAGCAACGGCGAATTGGACAAGGGACTGGTAGTCGAAATCCTGGACGACCTCGACATGAACATGAGCAAGGTTCGCGAGCACGGCGGTCGGGCCGACCGCATCGTCGAGGGGATGCTGGCCCACTCCCGCGACGAGCCGGGAGGGGAGGAGACCATGAACGTCAACCGGGTCGTGGACGAATACGCGAAGCTCGCCTACCACGGACTCCGCGGCACCGACTCCGCCTTCAACGTGACGCTGGTGAAGGAATTCGATGAGAACGCGGGACAGGTCACGGGAATCGCCCGGGATCTGAGCCGGGTCTTCCTGAACATCGTGACCAACGCCTGTCATGCCACGGCGGCCCGGCGCGAGGATGAGGACGACCCCTCCTATTCGCCCACCGTGACGCTCAAGACCCAGGGCCACCAAGACCATGTCGTCGTGAGCGTGCGGGACAATGGCACCGGGATCCCCGATTCCATCGTCCGGAAGATCTTCGAACCTTTCTTCACAACGAAGTCCGGGACGCAGGGGACGGGCCTCGGACTCTCGATCTCACGGGACATCGTCGTCGGCCACGGCGGCGAACTCGAAGTCGAGAGCGAGCCGGGAGAGTTCACCGAGTTCCGCATAAAGCTGCTTCGGGAGAGCAACATCGCGGAGGTGACCTCCGCTTCGTGACTATCCCGTGGGCCCAAACCAATGGAGAAACCATGAGAACCATTTGGAATTGCCGCCGCGCCGTGATTGCCGCCGCGGTCTTCCTGTTCGTTGCCGGGTCTGCACGCGCGCAGGACGAACGACCCGAGACGACACCCCGCGGCGCCGACGAGGGCGACGGTCCCTACGATCGCCTGATCCTCCGCGGCGTGACCTTGATCGACGGCACCGGTGCGCCTCCACAGGGTCCGGTGGACATCGTCATCGAGGGCGACCGCATCGCCTCCGTGCGCAGCGTCGGGTTCCCGGGGCTGGACATCAATGAGGATCGCCGCCCTGACGTCGAGGTCGAGGACCGCCCGGACGCGAACGTGCACGAGATCGACCTGTCCGGGCACTACGTCATGCCGGGGTTCATCGACATGCACGCGCACACCGGCGGCGTGCCCAAGGCGCCCCAGCCCGAGTACGTGTACAAGCTCTGGATGGGGCACGGAATCACGACCTCCCGCGGGGTCGGCCACGGGCCGATGATGTGGGCGCTGGAGGAGAAGGCCAGGGCCGCCCGCAACGAGATCGTGGCGCCGCGCATGTACACCTACGTGCGACCCGGCGAGGCCTGGGACGAGGGGTCTGTGGACTCGCCGGAGAAGGCGCGGGAGTGGGTACGCTGGGCCGCGGCACAGGAGGTCGAGGGCCAGAAGATCGACGGCCTGAAGCTGGGCTCCTACGACCCCCCGATCATGGAAGCGCTCATCGATGAGGCGCACCAGCACGGACTCGGCACCGTGGCCCACCTCGGCCAGATGGGGGTGGGGCGGATGACCGCGCTCGACGCGGCAGAGGTCGGGCTGGACATGATGACGCACTACTACGGACTCTTCGAGTCGATGCTGTCGGACTACAGCATCCAGGACTGGCCGCTCGACTACAACTACCAGAACGAGCAGCACCGCTTCGGTGGCGTGGCCCGCCTCTGGGACCAGGTCGACGGGCCGGGTTCCGAGAGCTGGAATGCGCTCCAGGAACGCTTCCTCGAACTCGGGTTCGGCCTCGATCCGACGATGACGATCTACGAGGCGAGCCGGGACGTGATGCGGGCGCGCAACGCGGACTGGCACGAGGAGTACACGCTCCCGAGCCAGATGGATTTCTACCAGCCCAGCCGGGCCGCGCACGGGTCGTACTGGTTCTACTGGACCTCGGAGGACGAGGTCGCATGGCGGAACTTCTACACGGTGTGGATGCAGTTCCTGAACGAGTACAAGAACCGCGGCGGCCGGGTGACTACGGGCTCGGACTCGGGCTTCATCTACAAGCTCTACGGCTTCGACTACATCCGGGAGTTCGAGCTGCTCCGCGAAGCGGGATTCCACCCGGTCGAGGTCATCCGCTCGGCGACGCTGCACGGCGCGCAGGAGCTGAACGACCCCAAGGGGATGGCGCCCGATTTCGGGATGATCCGCGCCGGACTCAAGGCGGATTTCGTCGTTGTCGAGGAGAACCCGCTCGAGAATCTGAAGGTCCTGTACGGGACCGGAGCCGTGAAGCTGAACGACGAGACCGGTGAGGTGGAGCGGGTCGGCGGTATCAGGTTCACAATCAAGGATGGGATCGTCTACGACGCGAAGCAGCTGCTGGCCGACGTGCGCGACATGGTGCGCGCGGCCAAAGCGGAGCTCGCGACGCAGGAAGACAACTAGCTTTGCTACACCGGATCTGCCTCGTGTTTCTGACGCTGGCGGCGTGCCGCACGGCGGCCGGCGACAGGGAGATACGAACGGTGCAGCCGGGCGCTCCCGGCCAGGCTTCCCGCCTGCTCACCGTGGAGGAAGCCGCATCGCTCGGGCACCCTACGTTCAGCCCGGCGGACGTGCGCTTCATGCAGGGCATGATCCCGCATCACGCTCAGGCGCTGGAGATGGCTGCGCTCATCCCGGAACGAACCGGCCACGAACGGCTCCACCTGCTCGGCCGCCGCATCGAGATCTCACAGCGAGACGAGATCGCCTGGATGACGCGCTGGCTCGAGCGGCGGGGCGAGACAGCCCCGATGGTAGGCGCCGCACACGCGCACGGACTCGGCGAGGGCGCCCTCATGCCGGGGATGCTGTCGCGCGAGGAGATGGCCGCGCTCGCCGCGGCGCGCGGGGCCGAGTTCGACCGGCTCTTTCTCGAGGGAATGATCAAACATCATCAGGGCGCGCTGATGATGGTGGCCGAGTTGTTCGGGAGCGTGGGCGGCGGCCAGGAGACCGAGATTCACCGCTTCGCGGCGGATGTCGACGCCGACCAGGACATGGAGATCCTGCGCATGCGGGAGATGCTGAACAGGATTCCCTGACCGGCGCGGGAACGCCGCTGTAGAGGGAATCTGCGGGACTTACTCACGGGAGGTAACGAGATGTCAGGCAGAACGACGTTGACGGCGCGGAGCCGGATCACATGGAGCGCCCTCCTGCCGGGGCTGGCGCTTGCGGGGCTGGTGAACGTGGGCGACCTGGCTGCACAGGACCCGCCCCCGCCGCCTCCCGAAGCCGTGTGGGAGTGGGATCCCGACGATCCCCGCATCGGGCTCGCGCCCGGCCTCCACGATGCCGGCATGGCGATCGGCAACCTCGAGCGGCTGATCAGCCTGCCCAAGCCCGACCCGTTCCTCACCGACGAGGCCGGCGGGCGCGGACCGACGAACTCGGACCTCGCGTTCCAGGGGGATCTCGTCTTCCAGGGCAGTTACTGGGGCTTCCAGGTCTTCGACGCCTCGGATCCCGCGCAGCCGGAACTCGTCGTCGCCGTCGTCTGCCCCGGCGGGCAGGGTGACGTGAGCGTGCACGAGAACCTCCTCTTCATGTCGGTCCAGCAGACCTCGGCCCGGCTCGACTGCGGCACGGAAGGGGTCCAGGACACCGTGAGCGCCGTGCGCCTGCAGGGGATCCGGATCTTCGACATCTCCGACATCCGGAATCCGCGCCAGGTGAAGACCGTGCAGAGCTGCCGGGGCTCCCACACGCACACGCTGGTCACCGATCCGAACGACGATTCGCACGTCTTCATCTACATCTCGGGGACGGGGCGCGTGCGCTCGGCGAGCGAACTTCCGGGCTGCTCGGGCCTTCCGGCCGAAGAGGACCAGAACACGTCGCTGTTCAGGATCGAGATCATCGAGGTTCCCGTCGACGCGCCTGAGAACGCCGAGATCGTGAACATGCCGCGCATCTTCTCGGACGCCGAGACGGGGGATATCGCCGGCCTGTGGTCGGGCGGCGACCACGGAGAGGGAAGCCAGAGCACGCGTCTCACGAACCAGTGCCACGACATCACCGTGCGGTCGGACCTTGGACTCGCCGCCGGCGCCTGTGCGGGCAACGGGATCCTGCTCGACGTCTCCGACCCGGCGAACCCGGTGCGCATCGACCAGGTGGTCGACCCCAACTTCGCCTACTGGCACTCGGCCACCTTCAACAACGATGGCACAGCCGTGATCTTCACGGACGAATGGGGCGGCGGCGGGGCACCGCGATGCCGGGGGTCGGACCCGGAGACGTGGGGCGCCAACGCGATCTTCACGATTCGCGACCGCAAGATGGAACTGGCCGGCTACTACAAGCTGCCGGTCCCGCAGACGGAGCAGGAGAACTGTGTCGCGCACAATGGCTCAATGATTCCGGTTCCCGGCCGCGACATCATGGTGCAGGGCTGGTACCAGGGCGGCCTCTCGATCTTCGACTTCACCGATCCCGAGAATCCGTTCGAGATCGCCTACTTCGACCGGGGTCCGCTCGACGCGGTGGAGATGCTGAGCGGCGGCTACTGGTCGGCCTATTGGCACAACGGATCGATCTACGGCGCGGAGATCGCACGCGGCGTGGACGTGTTCCAGCTGGCGGCGAGCGAGCACCTCTCGCAGGCCGAGATCGACGCGGCCATGTCGGTGATGGTCGGCGACTCCAACGTGCAGAACCAGGAGCGGTTCACCTGGCCCGCAAGCTTCGCGGTCGCTCGATCCTACCTGGTCCAGATGCAGCGCAGCAGCGGCATCGGGACTGAGCGCGGAGAGCGTGTGGCGACGCTGCTCGACCAGGCGGAGAGCCAGTCGGGGACGGAGCGAAGCGCCACGCTCGACGAACTCGATGCGGTGGCCGGCGCACTCGACGAGGACGCGCGGCGCGCGGCGAACGCGGCGGGGCCGGGAGACGCCCGGCGCCTGGCACTCCTCGCCGACGCGATCCGCGAGCTGACGGCCTCGGTGCGCTGAGCCGTACTCTGCCGGCAGGCTCCGGGGGCCCACGCGGCCCCCGGAGCGAACTCGGAGGCCGCCCTGCGATGCTCTCGAAACGACCCTTCCGGTTTCCCGCTCCGGCAGTCGTCTGCGCAGCGGCGCTGTCGTGCGGAGAGAGTCCCGCGGAGCCCGCACCTCCCGCGCCACAGGCGACGTCGGTCTCGATCCGTCCCTCGACCATTCAGCTGTCGGCGCTCGGCGAGACCCTGCAGTTGGCGGCGGACGTACGCGATCAGTCGGGCCGCGCTATTCCTGGGGCCCAGGTGGCGTGGTCGTCAAGCGACTCGGCCGTCGCGACGGTGGGCGCCGCAGGACTGGTGACAGCGGTCGGCAACGGCGCAGCGGAGGTGACCGCCAGCTCCGGCGAGGCAAGCGCGAACGTCCCGGTCTCCGTCCGCCAGGCCGCCGCCACCGCCGTCATCTCGCCCGGTCAGATCAACCTCGCGGCGCTCGGGGATACCGCCCGGCTCTCGGCCACCGTGCTGGACGCCCGCGGCAACGTCGTCCGCGACGCGAACGTGGGTTGGTCGTCGAGCGATCCCGCCATTGCCGCGGTGGACTCGACCGGGCTCGTGGCCGCGGTCGGAAACGGCGAGGCGACCGTCACGGCGACCTCCGGACAGGCCGAAGCGGCCATCCCCGTGTCCATCCGTCAGGAGGCCGCGTCCGCCGCCATATCTCCAGACCCGCTGAGCCTCGAGGCGCCGGGGGATACCGCCCGGCTCGCTGCCACGGTGCGGGACGCCCTGGACCACACGATCCAGGGGGCGGAAGTCGCGTGGTCATCGAGCGACTCCGCCGTAGCCAAGGTGGATCCGACCGGGCTCGTGACCGCCATCGGCAAGGGCGAGGCGACGGTGGCCGCGACCTCCGGACCGGCGAACGCGACCGTCTCCGTGTCCGTGCGGCAGTCCGCTCATACGGTCGCCTGCGTCGATGGAAGGGCCGGCTTCTATCCCTGTGAGGGTCTGGACCTTCTCGGACGGCTGACAGTCGGCGCACTCCGACCCGGATCGTACCCGCACGACCTGAACGACGTGTGGGGCTGGACCGACCCCGTGACGGGGACGGAATACGCGCTCGCAGGGAGGACCGACGGACTGGCAATCGTCGATCTCTCCGATCCGTGGGACCCGCAGCCGCTCGCGTTCCTCCCCTCCCCGACGGATCCGAGCAGGTGGCGCGACGTCAAGGTCTACGCGGACCACGCCTACATCGTGGCCGACAACGCTCTGGAGCATGGCGTCCAGATCCTCGATCTCACGCGCCTGCGCGACCTCAGCGAGTTTACCGAGCTCCAGCCCGACGGTCGCTACACGAGGGTGAGTTCGGTCCACAACATCGCGATCAACGAGGAGACCGGCTTTGCCTATGCTGTCGGGAGCCGCGACGGGGGGGAGACGTGCGGAGGCGGCCTGCACATGATCGACCTCTCGAACCCGAAGATGCCCGCCTTCGCCGGTTGCCACGCCACACGGGGCACGGGATGGCGGGGGGGCGGCTACACGCACGATGTCCAATGCGTGACCTATCACGGCCCGGACGCGGCGTACGCGGGGCGGGAGATCTGCGTCGGGTCGAACGAGACGAAGATTGTCGTGTCGGACGTCACCGACAAAACCGATCCGACGACGGTGTCGACCGCCGACTATCCGCATGCCTCGTATGTCCACCAGGGATGGCTCGACGAAGAGCACCGGTTCTTCTACCAGAACGACGAACTCGACGAGTACTACGGGCTGGTGCCGAACTCCCGCATGCTGGTCTGGGACCTGACGGATCTCGACGATCCCGTCCTGGCCGGCGAGCATTACGGACCCAACAAGGCCATCGATCACAATATCTACGTGCGCGACGACCTCCTCTATTCCTCGAACTACAACTTCGGGATCAGGATCCTCGATATCACCACCAGGGAGAGCCCGGTGCAACTCGCCTTCTTCGACACGGTACCGGGCACGAACGCGGCGGACTTCGGCGGCTCCTGGTCGAACTACCCGTATTTTGAGAGCGGCCTTTTGATTGTCACCAGCGAGGCCGAAGGCCTGTTCGTACTGCGCCTCCAGCGCTAACCGCACGGAACCCGGAGCGCACAAAACCGTATGACGGCCTGACCACGCCGAGTTCGAGCCACGCGCACGAAGTGAGACTGTGACGAACCACGACATCCTGACAGATCCGAAACCTTCCCCCGCATTGACTCAGGGCATTGTCCCTGGAGGCACCTGCCTCGCGGACTTCCTTTACCCGGCCCCCGCCGAGCGTCGGATCGGGGCCATCATCGGCTGGTGGGAGAAGCGTCGCCTCCCCTACAACCTCATTGTCGGCACCACCGGACTCGTGACGATGACGGTTGGTGCGCTGTTCACGGCGCTGGTGGCCGAACTTCAGCCGGTCGACATGTTCCGCGGGGCCATTTGGTGGGGCGTGATGGCGAACCTGTGCTATTCACTGGGTCCCGTGGCCGAGATCGCGCTGGAGAAGATGTTCGGCGGACGCCTCCTCCCCGCCGGACCCCTCCTCTTCCGGGCGGGCGTGACGATCGCCGTCGGCGTGACCCTGCTTCCCATTCTCCTGTTCATGATCGGAACCGTCGCGACCCTTCTGGGTTTGTAGCTGTAATGAAGCATGAAAACCTGACAGATACCGCCCTCGGTGACTTCCTCTACCCGGCTCCCGCCGAGCGCCGCGTCTGGGCGATCATCGGTTGGTGGGAGAAGCGCCGTCTTCCCTGCAACCTCATCGTCGGCGCGACCGGAATCGTGACGATGACGGTCGGTTCGCTGATCATGGGCTTGAACGGCGATTTCGAACCCCTGTTTTGGGTCCGGTCCGGCATATTCTGGCTGGTCGCGGCGAACGTGTCCTACACGCTTGGCCCCATAGCCGAGATCGGACTCCAGAAGCTCTTCGGCCGCGGACTCTTCCCCGCCGGCCCCCTGCTCTTCCGGGCCGCCGTGACCACCGCGGTTGGCGTCACGCTGCTCCCCATCATCTTCATCGCGCTGGTGTACGTCGCGATGAGTCTCGGCATCGGCCCCTGAAGCAGCGGAGCCCCCGTTGACGTTCCCGCGGGAACGCTTCTCTCAGTCGACGCCGATGGAGTGGGGGCCGATGTCGGCGAGGGACGGAGTGCCGACGGCGCCCATCGTGATCCGCAACTCCTCGATCAGGATCTCGAGGACCCGTTCGACGCCCGCCTGACCGAACGCGCCCAGTCCCCACAGGTAGGGGCGGCCGATCGCGACGGCAGTGGCGCCGCGCGCGAGGCCCTTGAAGAGGTCCGTTCCGCGGCGGAAGCCCCCGTCCACAATTATCGGCACCTCGCCGGCAACGGCCTCCGCAACCTCTGGTAGCGCGTCGATCGTCGCGCGGCCGCTGCCCTCTGCGCGGCCGCCGTGGTTGGAGACCCAGATGCCGTCGACACCCTGCTCAAGGGCCAGTTCCGCGTCCTCGCGGGTGACGAGGCCCTTCACGACGATCCGCTGGTCGGTGATATCCCTGAGCCGGTGCACGTAGTCCCACGTCATCGTCGGGCCCCCGCTGTCCGGCGGACCCTGCGGCAGCCCCTCGTACATCGGTTTGACGGGGTCCGCGCGCCCGCCGCTCCGGTGACAGCTCTCGCAGTTGCGATCGTCGATCCGCCGATACCGCTCCAACGTGAGTCGGTTGCTGCCACCGAGCAGATCGACCGTGAGCACGATCACGGGGCAGCCGGCTTCACGGACCCGGTTCACCAGGTCGACGGTGGCGTTCCAGTAGCGCGGCGCGTAGAGCTGATACCAGACGGGTTCCCCCCTCGCCTCGTTCACCGCCTCGACGCCCGTCGAACTCACGGATGAGAGCGTCTGCAGGTGGTTACGGGCGGCCGCGGCCCGCGCGGTGGCCAGTTCGCCGTCGCGGTGGAAGGCGCCCTGACTCCCCGCCGGCGCGATCATGAGCGGCGTCGGCCACTCCCGACCGAAGATCGAGACCCGCATGTCCAGATTCGAGACGTCGACCAGGCGACGGGCGCGAAGATAGATCCGCTCCAGCGAGGCCCGGTTGTTCGCCTGCGTCCCCTCCCCATCGACACCCGTCTTGATGTATCCCCAGTGAGCGGTGGGCACCGTCTGCGCCGCGACCTGTTCGAGGTCGAACACATCGAGCGCCTCCTGCGCCGAGGCGACGAGGTCGTCCAGCGACCGGGACGACGCCTCCTGCGCTATCGCCTGGCCGATCAGGCCCAGATCGCAACCGCCGAACGAGGCCAGGAGAGGGCTGGCCGCTAGCCAGCGGAGGAAGTCACGACGTTGTACCTGGCTGGCCTCCATACGGCGCTCCTCGCGAAAGGGTCGTACGTCAGGGTGCTCACGGGGAGAGCCCGCGTCAACGCGGATTCGGACAATCCGCTCCGGGCAACGCCGGAATTCGATAAGCTGTCCATCCATGCGGCCGCCCGTTGTTGGCGCTGATACCTGTTGGAGAGGAGGGGAAGCACCCGAAGTGAGTCACGACATCGAGGCGATCCAGGAGAAGATCCGCGAGCACAGTGCCTTCGTCGAGCGGCTGGTCGACGAGGTGGGACGCGTCATCGTGGGCCAGAAGTACATGGTCGAGCGGTTGTTGATCGGACTGCTCGCCGATGGCCACGTACTGATGGAAGGCGTGCCCGGACTGGCGAAGACCCTCACGGTGCGCACGCTCGCCCAGGCGATCGACACCGGCTTCCAGAGGATCCAGTTCACACCGGATCTCCTTCCCGCCGACCTCATCGGAACGCTGATCTTCGACCCGAAGCGCAGTGAGTTCCTGACCCGGAGAGGTCCCATCTTCTCGAACATCATCCTGGCCGACGAGATCAACCGATCCCCCGCCAAGGTGCAGTCGGCGCTGCTCGAGGCCATGCAGGAGCGGACGGTGACGATCGGGGACGAGACCTACCCCCTCGACGACCCGTTCCTGGTGCTCGCGACGCAGAACCCGATCGAGCAGGAGGGGACATATCCGCTGCCCGAGGCGCAGGTGGACCGCTTCATGCTCAAGCTCTCCGTCGGGTATCCGGACAAGGACGAGGAGCTGGAGATCATGCGGCGCATGGGCGTCGGGTCCGCCCCGGAGACGCGGCCGGTCGTCACGCCCGAAGAGATCCTGCGGGCGCGCGGCGCCGTCGACCTCATCTATATGGACCATCAGGTCGAGCGGTACATCGTGGAGCTCGTGTTCGCTTCGCGTGACCCATCCGGGCACGGACTCGAGGATCTGGCGGACCTCATCGCCTACGGAGCCTCGCCCCGTGCCAGCATCTGCCTGTCGCGGACGGCCCGCGCACACGCCTTTCTCCGTCACCGGGGCTACGTCACGCCCGAAGACGTGCGCTCCGTCGCCCTCGATGTGCTCCGCCACCGCGTCCTCATCACCTACGAGGCCGAGGCCGAGGAGGTCACGAGCGAGGATGTCGTGAACCGCATCCTCGACAGCGTCGAGGTCCCCTAGGCATTCGGAGGCTCGGGGGCGAGGGATGATTCCACGGGAGATCCTCAGGAAGGTCCGCCGGATCGAGATCACGACCCGAGGGCTCGTGGACCAGGTGTTCTCGGGCGAATACCACTCCGTGTTCAAGGGGCGCGGGATCAACTTCGCCGAGGTCCGCGAGTACGACTACGGCGACGACATCCGCACCATCGACTGGAACGTCACCGCGCGCACGGGCACGCCACACGTCAAGATCTTCGAGGAAGAGCGCGAACTGACGGTCATGCTGCTCGTGGACGTGAGCGCCTCCGGCGACTTCGGCACGAGCGAGCGCATGAAGGGAGACCTCGCCGTCGAAGTGTGCTCCCTTCTCGCCTTCAGCGCGATCAAGAACAACGACAAGGTCGGACTCATCATCTTCAGCGACCGCGTGGAGAAATTCGTCCCGCCACGGAAGGGACGGAGGCACGTCCTGCGCGTGCTCCGCGAGATGCTCTACCACAGACCGGAGGGTCGGGAGACGGATGTCGGGGCGGCGCTCGAATACCTTTCGCGGCTCATCCGGCGGCGCGCCGTCGTCTTCGTCGTGTCGGATTTCATATCGAGACCGTTCGCGAAGGCACTCGGGGTGGCCGGGCGCCGGCACGACCTGATCGCGCTCCGCGTGCGGGACCGTCGCGAGTCCGAGCTTCCGCCGGTCGGCCTGATGGAACTCGAGGACGCGGAGACCGGCGAGCGGCTCGTCGTCGACACGTCGGACCGGGAGTTTCGCGCGGCGCTCGCAGATCGGGGGGCCGAGGAACGCGCCAGGCAGGACCGAACGTTCCGGCGCAGCAACGTGGACGTCGTGGATCTGAGCCCGGGACGCCCGTACCTGCGTCCGCTGATGAGATTCTTCGAGGACCGGGGACGGCGCGTATGAGGCCCGTCCTTGTTGGCGTTGTCGGTGTCGTGTTGGCGTTCGCGGCGGCCGAGGAGGGACGCGGACAGGCGCCGCGCGTGACGATCGAGGCCGACACCACCGAGATCCACGTGGGTGACCCGCTCACGCTGCGGCTGTCGGTCGAACACCCGGCCGACCTCTCCGTGCGCTGGCCGGATTCGCTGGGGCTCGGGGCGTTCGAGGCGCTGACGCTCGAGGTGGGGGCCCCTGAAGCCTCCGGGGGCGGGCTGCGCACGCCGGCGCTCCTTCGCGTGACCGCGTTCGAACTCGGCGAACTCGAGGTGCCTTCGTTCGACCTCGAACTCACGGACGGTGCGGACCGGACCGTCACCGTCTCGACCGATCCGGTGGTAATCGGCGTGACGACCGTCGGACTCGACGAGGGCGGGGAGATCCGCGACGTGAAGGGGCCCCGCACCATAGCCCGCAACTGGCTGCTCCTGTGGCCGTGGATACTCCTGGCCCTGGCGCTTGCCGGCCTCGGGTTGTGGTGGTTCCGGTGGCGGCGGCGCGCTTCGGACGCCGGCGGCTCCGAGCCACCCGAGCCGGCCCGGCCGCCGCACGAGATCGCGCTCGAAGCGCTGGGCCGGCTCGAGCGCTCCCCCCTGCTGCAACGGAGCAAGATCAAGGAGTACCACATCGAAGTCTCCCAGATCATCCGCACCTACATCGAGGGACGCTACCGGATCTGGGCGATGGAGATGATTACGCCGGACGTGATCTCCGGGCTGGGGCGAGCCGGGGTCGACCCCGAAACGAGAACGGCGTTCCAGCGCTTCCTCGAGGCCTGTGACCTGGTGAAGTTCGCCAAATGGCGGCCGGACGCCGCAGCCTGCCGGGACATCCTCAAGGACGCGCGAGAGCTGGTCGAGCGGACGAAGTTCGTCCCGCCGCCCCCGGTCGAGCCGGAACCGGTGGAGGCGGCGGTCCCATGATCTACCGGTTCGCGGACCCCGCGTTGCTCCTCCTGCTCCTCCTCGTGCCAGCGCTTGCGTACCGTCACCTGGCGAGGGGCGGTCGGAAGAGCGGTGCCCTGCGCTATCCCGACCTGTCGCTCCTGCGCCGTGCCGGCGCCGGGCGGACGGGTCGCACACGGCATGTGCCGCTGGTGCTGCGACTTCTCGCGCTCGCCGCGATGGTCATCGCTTTCGCCCGTCCGCAATCCGCCTCCACGGTCGAGAACGTGTCGACGGAGGGGATCGACATCGTCATGGTCCTCGACATCTCCAGTTCCATGCTCGCCCAGGACCTGACCCCCAACCGACTGGAAGCCGCCAAGGAAGTCGCGGCCGACTTCGTCGAACGCCGCCGCAACGACCGCATCGGGCTCGTCGTATTCGCCGGGCAGGCGTTCACGCAGGCCCCGCTCACGATCGACCACCTCGCCGTCTCCGCCGTGATGGCCGAACTGGAGGTGGGCATGGTCGAAGACGGGACCGCGATCGGACTCGGGCTCGCCACCGCCCTCAAGCGTCTCGAGTCGAGCCAGGCCGAGTCACGGATCATCGTCCTCCTCACCGACGGCCGGAACAACCGCGGGGAGATCGATCCGGCCACGGCCGCCCGTATGGCCCAGGCGCTGGGGGTCAAGGTCTACACCATCGGGGCCGGCTCGCGGGGGACGGCCCCGGTCCCGGTCGACGACCCGGTGTTCGGGCGGCGTCTCGTTTCGATTCCGGTGGACGTCGACGAACCCACGCTCACGGAGGTCGCCGAGGTCACCGGCGGACGGTACTTCCGCGCCACGGACCGAGAGAGCCTCGCGGACATTTACGAGGAGATCGACCAGCTCGAGACGACGGAGATCGACGTCCAGAGCTTCACGAGATACGGCGAGCTGTTCCACTTCCCGCTCGCCGCGGGACTCGGTCTCCTGCTGATCGAGATCGGGCTCGCTCAGACGATCCTCAGAAGGCTGCCCTAGGAGGATGGTGTAGTCATGTTTCGGTTCGGGTTCATCACGGCACTGTTCGGACTGGCGCTGATCCCGCTGGTGGCCGCGCTGATGTGGCGGGGCGCAGCCGACCGGCGCCGTGCCCTGTCGCGTTTCGGCGACCTGGCTCTGGTGCGGCAGCTGAGTCGGACCGTCAACCACCGGGCGCGGGTCTGGAAGGGGGTCGCGCTTCTCGCGGTCCTGGGGTTCGCGGTCGTGGCCATGGCGCGGCCGCAGTTCGGCTCACGAGTGGAGACCGTCCGCCGCGAAGGCATGGACATCGTCGTGGCGCTCGACCTGTCCACGTCGATGCTGGCGGAGGACATCGCCCCCAACCGCCTGCAGCGCTCCAAGCTCGAGATCCAGCGCCTGATCCAGCGGCTGGACGGGGACCGCATCGGTCTCATCGCCTTCGCCGGCCAGGCGTTCGTCCAGAGTCCCCTGACCTCCGACTACGGGGCCGCGCGGCTCTTTCTCAACGCGATGGACACGGAACTGGCCCCGGTTCAGGGCACAGACCTCGGGGCCGCGCTCGAACTCGCCCTCGACGCGTTCTCCGATGCGCCGGTCGAGGAGCGGATCATCATCGTGGTCACGGACGGCGAAGATCACGAGGGGGGGATCGAGACAGCGGTGGAGCGAGCGGTCGAGATCGGGGGTCACCATCCATACGGTGGGCATCGGTTCGACGGACGGCGTGCCGATCCCGGAATTCGACGGGCGCGGCGCGCAGACCGGCTTCAAGCGCGACGAGGAAGGCGCCGTCATCACCACGCGCCTCGAGGAGGCGACACTCAGGCAGATCGCCCAGCGTACGGGTGGACAGCTGTTCCGCAGTACTCCGGAGGCGAGCGAACTGACGGCGCTCATCGACGAGATCGCGGCGCTCGGCGGGCGGGAGATCGACGCTCGCGAGGTCACTCAATTCGAGGAACAGTTCCAGATCTTCCTCGGGGCGGCGATTCTTCTATTGTTTCTGGAGGGTCTGTGGAGCGATCGAAGACAGACGACGCGGGCCTGGAGAGGGAGGTTTTCGTGAGCATGGCTGGTGGCGGACTCGGGGGACGCGCGTGGTTCTTCGTTATCGCGGCTGTCGCGGCAGGGGCACCCGCTGCCGTCGAGGGACAGGCGGGTCGGGCCGGGACGCGCGAGGGAAATCGTCTCTACGAGGAAGGGCGGTTCGCCGAGGCGCACGAGAAATACCTCGAGGCACTGCTCGAAGCTCCGGCTTCACCCATCATCCGGTTCAACGACGGGAACGCGCTGTACCAGGGAGAGAACTACGAATCCGCGCTGGAGTCCTTCCGCTCCGCGGTCGAGAGTGGAGACCCGCAGTTGGCCGCCGCCGCGTGGTACAACCTCGGGAACACGCTCTACCGCCAGGACGCCCTGCCGGAGAGTCTCGAAGCGTTCAAGCAGGCGCTGCGCGCGGCCCCGGGAGACCTCGACGCCAAACACAATCTCGAGCGTGTGCTCGAACAGATGCAGGAGCAGGAGCAACAGCAACAACAACAGGGTGACGGCGAGGACGACCCGCAGGACCAGGAGTCGGACCCAGAGCAGCCCGAGCAGGATCCGGGCCGGAATCCGCAGGATCAGCCGAACCCGGAAGATTCGGAGCAGCCACCCGAGACGGACACCCCGCCGCCGGGTCAGATGACGAGGGAGGAGGCGGAGCGTCTGCTGAGCGCGATCCAGGAGGATCAGGACGAGGTGAACCGGAAGCCCCGGACGCCGGTACGCGGCACCCGGCCGCGCCGAGACTGGTGATGAGGATGCTCCCCTTCCGGCTGTCGAACGCCCCCGCCGCGGCGCTGTGGCTGGTGGCCTGCGCGCTGACTCCGACCTCGCTGGCGGGGCAGGACGTCACGGCCTCGGCACACCTCGACCGCGGGGAAGTCGGCGTCGGACAGGCGTTCACGCTCAACGTAGTGCTCGAGGGAGTTCAACGGTTCGACCAGGATCCGCAGCTCCCGGATATGAGCCCGTTCGCCGCCTACCTGAGCAGCGGGACGCAGTCCTCGGTCCGGATCGTGAACGGGCGGACGACCGTCTCTCTTACCGTGCAGTACCGCTTTCAGGCCACGGCGGAGGGGACGTTCGAGATCGGACCGGTGACGGTGGAGGTGGGGGGAAGGACGCTCACGACCGACCCTCTCAGTCTCCGGGTGTCCGCGGCCGCACAGCCTCAGCCTCGGGCGGGGGGCGTCGTGCCACGACCGTCCGATCCCGGGACGGTCGGCCCCGATGACCTCTTCATCGTCGCCGAACCCAACAAGCGGCAGGTGCGCGAGAACGAGCCCGTCATCGTCGAGTACAGGCTCTATACGCGCGTCAATGTGAGTTCGTACGGCGTGACGCGGCTCCCGGCCACGGCGGGTTTCTGGGTGGAGGAATTCGAACTGCCGCAGCAGCCGCAGGTTGAACAGGTGGTCCGGGACGGCGAGGCGTACGCCACCGCGATCGTCCGCAAGGTGGCGCTGTACCCGACCGGACCCGGCCCGAAGACGCTCGAGCCACTGGCGATCGAGGCGCAGGTCCGGGTGCGGCGCCCTTCGCGCGACAGCTTCGACGACATCTTCGGCAACTTCTTCAACCGGGGGTCCCTGTTCGGCGATGTCGTATCGGCGGGGGCCGCTTCCTCTCCGGTGGAGATCGAAGTGCTTCCACTCCCGGCCGATGGCCGACCCGCCGGGTTCACCGGACTCGTGGGCGACCTCGCGGTCGAGAGTGCGGTCGACCGCGACAGTCTGGCCGCGAACGAGGCCGTGACTCTGCGCGTGGAAGTGTCGGGCGCCGGCAACCTCAAGGCGCTGCCGCCGCCGGAACTCGCCTTTCCGCCCACGGTCGAGGCCTTTCCGCCCGAGGTGACGGACCGGTTGCGCACGTCGGACGCGGGCGTATCGGGCACCCGGACGTGGGAGTACGTCCTGATCCCGCGCGCGCCGGGGACGCTGACGATTCCGGGCGTCGACCTGGGCTACTTCGACGCCGCAGCAGGCCGATACGAGACCGCTTCGGCGTCGCCGCTCGACCTGAGGGTCACCGGCCGGGCCATCGAGGACGCGCTCCCGGGGGCTCGCGCGCGAGGCTCGGTCGAGGCCCTGCGCTCTGACATCCGCTTCATCCGGATCGACACGCCGCAGTTCCGCCGCCGCGGCGAGACGCTGTTCGACCAGGCGTGGTTCTGGATCGTCGCGCTGGCGCCGGTCGGCATGATCGGGGGCGCGGCCGGGCTGCGCCGCCGGCGCGACCGGCTCTCCGGCGACCAGGCCTACGCGCGGGACCGCCGGGCCGCTCGCGTGGCGAAGAAGCGGCTCGCCCGGGCGGCCGGTCTGGCGGGCGGAGACGACGCCCGGGCCTTTTACGCCGAGGCGGCGCTGGCGCTGGAGGGGTTCGCAGCCGACAAGCTCGACACCTCGGCGGCCGGGATCATCCGCGATGACCTGCGCGACGACCTGGCTTGCCGGGGCGCGGCGAGCGCGACCGTCGACGAGTACTTCGCGGTGCTCGAAGCCTGCGACCGTCAGCGCTTCGCTCCGACCGGCACCGAGATCGAGGAGCGAAGAGCCTTCCTCGCCCGGGCAGAAGCGGTGCTTTCCGCGCTGGGCCGGGAGCTCCGATGAGAGCGCGCCGAACCGCCCGCCACCGACCCGGGCTCCTGGCCGCCGCGGTCCCGCTGGCCCTCGCGACCGGCTTGGCCGCGCTGCAGGATGCCCCTTCGGCCATGGCCCCCGCCGACCGATTCCAGGCGGGGAATCAGCTATATCAGGCGGGAGACTACCAGGGCGCCCTCGACGCCTATCTCGGGCTGTTCGACGACGGGCTGGAGAGCGGCGAACTCCATTACAACATCGGCAACGCCTACTTCAAGCTCGGAGAGCTGGGTCGAGCGATCCTCTTCTACGAGCGGGCGCGCATCGCACTTCCCCGCGACGAGAACGTGCGCGTGAATCTGGAACTCGCGCGATCGCTCACCGCCGACCAGATTACGCCGCTCCCCGGTTTCTGGGTGCCGCGGGTCGTCAGTTGGGCGGTGCGACTCGTGCCTCGGGCCTGGCTGATCGCGATCGTGGCGCTGGCGTACCTCGTGCTGGTCTCCACGCTGCTGTACAGACTGGTCTCCGCCGCCGGGCCGCGGCCGTGGACGGCGCGGGTCGCAATTGCGGCCGCCGTACTCACCGTCGTGTCGGGCGCCAACCTCGCCATCCGCGAGTTCGGCATCGGACGGGCCGGGCGCGGCGTGATCCTCCGGACCGAGGCCGCGGTTCAGAGTGCGCCTTCCGACGATCCGTCGCTGCAGTTGTTCACGATCCACGAAGGCACCGTCGTCCGCATCGACCGGCGCTCCAGCGAGTGGCTCGAGATCGTGCTCGAGGACGGGAAGGTCGGGTGGGTGCGCGCCGGAGACCTGGAAACGATGTAGCAGTCCGTGATCCTCGTCCGCAACGGAGTTCTCTCGGGGGTCATCGACTGGGGCGACCTGGGCGCGGGCGATGTGGCGACCGACCTCGGCTCCGTCTGGATGCTGTTCGACGACGGCACCGCGCGCACCGCCTGCCTCGAATCCTACGGTGCGTCGGAGGCCCTCGTCGTACGAGCAATCGGCTGGGCCATCACCTTCGGCACCGTACTCGCGGACGACGAGCGGCTCGACACCGTCGCCTCCGCCACGCTCCGCCGCCTCGCCGAAGACCTGTAGCGACATCTGGCCGATTCGGGTGGTTCGCGCCAGTTTCGGCGAGTGAACCGTCGAACGCTGATCCGAACCGTGGGGACGGCCGCTCTGGGCGCGGGAGTCAGCGGCTGCAGCGGTGCCTGGCGCCGCTACCCGCCGGGTGCGGGCGCTCCGAGCCTCCCCCTCCTCCGCGTCTCCCCGGACCGCGTCATCCGAACCACCGTGGGGCTGAGACCCTTCCGCCCGGCGGGCTTCCGCGTGGCGAGCGAGCGGCTGGACGAGAAGACGGTGATCCACAATTACGGCCACGGCGGGGCGGGCATCTCTCTGTCATGGGGAACGGGCCTGCTCGTCGCCGAACTGGCCGAGCGTCATCCGTCCCGGCAGGCGGCCGTCATCGGAGCTGGCGCCGTCGGCCTCGCCACCGCGCGACAGCTTCAGCGGCGCGGATTCGACGTGACGATCTACGCGCGCGCCCTCCCGCCCGACACGACGTCCAACATGGCCTACGCGGGATTTTCTCCGCTCTCCAACCTTGTGTCGGCCCCGGAACGGACCCCGGCCTTCGACGCGCAGTTCGACCGCGCCGTCCGTGCCTCGTACCGGCAGCTCCAGTTGCTCGCCGGGGCGGGACGCGGGGTATCGTGGATGACGACCTACACGTGGAGGAACCGCCTGTCGGGTCCCGAACGAGAAGAATCGGGCCTGGCGGAGGTCGAGAGCGGCCTCGACCCCGGGCTCGACGTGGGTGCGACCGTGCTGCAGCCGGGAGAACACCCCTTCCCCGGCACCTACGCGCTCCGCCGACCGACCCTGCGCATCGAGCCCTCGATCTACCTCGACCGACTGATGGAGGAGTTCCTCCTGTTCGGCGGCCGCGTGCGGATCCGCGACTTCGGCACGCCCCGCGACCTCACGTCGCTCGACGAAGCGCTCATCGCCAACTGTACGGGCCTCGGCTCCCGTGCCCTGTTCGGCGACGAGACGATGACGCCCATCAAGGGCCAGCTCACCTTCCTCGCCCCCCAACCCGAACTCGACTACAGCCTCGAGGGCAGCCCGCCGGGCGGCGGCCGGATCGGGATCCTCCCCCGCTCGGACGGCATCGCCCTCGGGCACGTGATGGAGCGAGACGACTGGAGTCTCGAACCGATCGAGGAGGAGATCACCGAACGCCTCGACCGTGCGACCCGGCTCGTCGCGGCCATGGCAGACCGCAGCGCCGGTCTTCGCCGGGTCGCCGCCGCCCCGTGGCGTCCGGCGCCGGGCGACCGGCTCGCATCCGATCCCGTCCCCGCGACGCCGCCGCCGGTCGAGAGCTTCTACGACATCGAGTCCTGAGCGCGCCGGACCAGTCGGCGGAGCTTCCGTCCCAGAGTCTCGAGCAACTCCTCGTCCCCCTCCGCGAGCCCGCGGACCGAGAGCGCGATGTCCGGAGTGATCTCGATCCGGGACCAGGTGTCCACCGAAGACAGCGAAATCTCGCCGCGTGAACCCGCCAGGTCCTCCAGCTCCGCGAGCAGTTCCGAGAGCTCGCGATCGTCGCCGCGGTCCGCCTCGCGCAGGGGACTGTACGCGCGCGGTTCGCCCTCACCAAACGCGTCCGAGCGGGGCGCGGACTGGGGCACGGGCTCCGCGCCGTACCGCTGGAGTCCCTGCCGAATCGATTCACGCACGTAGGCCTCCGGCTCCCTGACCTCCAGACGATCCTTCAGCGCGGCGAGACGGCGCCACGGAGAGGACAGGCCGGAGTGGCGCAGGAAAAAGATCTCCCCGGTCACAGCGATCCGTCCGTCCGCGACGCCGGAAATCAGCCCCGGTGACACGCGCTCGAACGCTTCGCGGATGTCGCTGAGAGAGACGGGCGGCAGCTCCCCGGCTTCCTGCGCCTCCCGCACCCGGCGGATGAAGCGCAGACGGTCCAGGACCTGCTCGGGATAGCGCGTCTTCGGCCCCAGCCGGCCAACTCTGGGCAGCAGCCCCAGCTGCACATAGTAGGCGATGGTCCTGCGGCTGAACCCCGTGTCCCGCTCCAGTTCTCCGACCGTGTAGCCGCCCATGGTGTCGGTCCCCTCGCTGTCGCGTGACATTTCATGTCGTGTACAGGTGACTACTGTTGACTTCCTTGAAGAGCCGCGCTACTGTCAACAGAGTATCAACACTGACAACATACGAGGAGTCGACAGATGGACCAAGTGAGGACCGCAATTTCGAGTCTCGGCATCGGAGAGCCGACCTTCCACGGGGGACTGACCGTCTTCCCCCTCACCGCGGAGGATCGCCCTTCCCTGAGCTACCTCATGCTCGCGGAGGGACTGGAGAAGGGGCTCGTGTCTGTGACCGAGGTCTCCGAGGGCGGGAGCGTGCCCGACCTCGCGGTCGAGAACCGCGCGGACCGTCCGCTGCTCATCGTCGACGGCGAGGAGCTTGTGGGCGCCAAGCAGAACCGGGTCGCCAACCTCACGCTGCTGGCTGCGGCAGGGAAGACGACGATCATCCCCGTCTCGTGCGTGGAAGCCGGCCGCTGGTCCTACGACCGCCCCGACTTCGAGGTGTCCGAGCGCATGCACTACGCGAGCGGGCGGGCGGAGCGATACCGGAGCGTACAGGAGTCGATGCGCACGACGGGTACGCGGCATTCCGATCAGGGCCGGGTCTGGAGTTCCATCGATGAGACGGCCGACGCCATGGCCGCGCCCTCCGAGACCGGAGCGATGAGCGCGATCTTCGACCGCCACGAGAAGACGCTGGACGACTATGTGCGGGGTGTGGCCCCCGCCCCGGAGCAGGTCGGCGCCATCTTCGCCGTGGGTGAGCGGCGCTACGGCCTGGACGTGTTCGACCGGCCGGGGACGCTCGCCGCCTTCCTCCCCAGGCTGGTGCGCAGCTACGCCGTCGACGCGCTGGCACGGCGGGCCGAGGCCGTCAAAGCGGCACCTCTCTCCGGAGCCCGCGGCTTCCTCGACCGACTGCGAGAGGGCTCGTTCGACGACTACCCGGCCGTCGGCCTCGGCCGCGACGTGGGGATCGTCGCCGACGGTGCGATCGGGGGCGCCCTTGTGGCGGATGACGTCACCGTGCACCTGACGGGGTTCTCCGACCCTCGCGACGACCGTGGCGGCCGTGACGAACGGCCGGACCACGCGAACTACCGACAGAGGCGCGACTCTCTCCGCCGCCGGCACGGGCGTCCAGAGTCGGCGGAGACTGGGCCGTGACCACCGGATCTGCGGTAGTTGCCTACCCTCCGGGGGATGTGTCGTCCCGTGAACCTGCCAGCCGTGACAAGAGAACGGCCACATCGGGTGCGCCCCGCAGGATCTTCCGGTCCAGAGACGCAAGACGGACACCGAGCCTCCGCGCTACGGCCACGAACTCGGCGTCGTAGGCGGTGAGGCCGCACTCGAGGGCAACGTCGATGACCTGTGTGCCCGACACGGTGGCCAGGCGGTCGCCCAGAACCGAGGACGCATCGTCCAACATCGCCTTGCTCTGCTCGGGGGTCATGGCGCCTTCCCGCACGAAGCCGACAAGGACGTTTCTCAGCTCACTCATCAGGAGGGCCGGCGCCGCCCATTCCGGGTCCCTCCGGAGGAGCCTGACCGCGTCCGTGCCGTCCGTCCCGCCAACAACCAGATGCACCATGACGTTGGTGTCGACGACGATCATTGCCGCCCGGCGTTCCGGAGCCGTTGAAGCTTGTCTTCGCTCAGGTCGAGAGTCCCAAGCATCTCATGTCGGAGTTGTATTCGATGAAGGAGGGCTTTGACATCGACCGGCGCGGGGCGCACCGAGGCGCTCAGCCGCGCCACGATTTCCCCGTTGAGGCTGCGGTGGTTGCGGATCGCTGCCTCCTTGAGCTCTCGATGCAGGTCTGCGGGAATCCCTCGCAGCGCCAGGTTCGGCATGGGTCGATTCTCTCGCGATGAATGATATCGATCAGATATCATCAAGATATCAAACGAGAACGATCCGGGCCACGTTGCGGCTGAACGTGCGGCCCCCCGCGTGGCCGGCCCGCGGGTCGTAGTCGAGGATCTCTGTAGTGATCAGGGTGTCCGCCGGGCTGGCATCGGAGCGTCCGGTGGCGCGCCATCGCCACCGGGTCGTTTGGCGCGAACGGCCCGGCGAGCCGGGAGCAGCTGGATCCCAGCACAGGGCACAAGGATGGCTGCGGCCCTCAGCGCGTCCCTTCCGCCCCGAGGTCTGGCAGGCTTCTGCCACGGCCTGCTAGTTGCCCGACTACTTCCAGCGGGCGCGCAGTTGGGCGTTGACGTCGTCGATGCTGAAATCGTCGGGGTCGAAGCTGCCGATCCAGTCCACCATGTCCTCGTGCCGTTCATGACCGGGGGCACCCAGCGCCTCCAGCATCTCGTAATAGCCCCACAGTCCGCCGCAGTCCTCCGGCGGGCAACTCCGCTTGCCCGCGATGCACACTGGGAGGCGGACCGCCGGGTCGTAAGGCAGGATCTTTTGCAGCGTGACCCGGTGCCTCCAGCTGTCGCCGAAGTCGTACAGGTACGCGATCCAGTCCTTCGGCTTACCCAAAAGCTGGCCAAGGCGGATCTTCCGCGCGTCCAGGCCCAGCGTCCCGAAATCGTCATCGAAGGGACTCGGCACGACGTAGCGCCGCTCTCCCTTCCGGAACATATGCAGGTGGCTGTTCTCCCAGCCCATGACGACCTGCAGCGCCTCGTGCAGTTCGGACAACGCCACCGTCGGCGACACGAGAAAACGGCGCCAAATAGGTGGCTTGGCACCGCTGAGCGCAACTCTGAGTTGGTAGGTCCTGCGCCGGGCTGTGGCCATCAGGGTTCCCTTGCCGAAGTCTCGGAGGATGATCGAAGGGGATCGCGTGTGACGAGAAGGATGCGCCTTCCTCGGCTCAAGCGGAACTCAGGCTTTGAAGCGGCTTGACGCATGGAGAGTATGGCCATATCCTCGGCGTTATGGCCACTACAACCATCAAATCAACGTACTCGCTCGATGTGGAAACCGTGCGGATGCTCGAAGAGCTGGCGTCGCGCTGGAACACTTCCAAGTCGGAAGTGGTGCGCCGCGCGATCAGAGCGGCCGCCGCAAGGGATGAGAGCGTCGCCGATGGGCCGCTGGCGGCGCTTCGGCAGCTTCAGGACAGCGTTCGGAGCCGGGGAGTGGATCTTGACCAGTGGGTGCGAGAGGTCCGGGCGGAACGCCGGGCCTGGACGATGTCCCCTCCGGCGCACGAGGCGCGCGGCGAATGATCCATCTCGATACTGGTTTCTTGATCCGGGCGCTGAGTGCCGGATCATCAGAGGATCACGCCTTGTCGGCTTGGGTTGCCGCGAATCAAAATGTCGGCATGAGCGCGGTCGCGTGGGCGGAGTTCCTGTGCGGCCCGCTCACCGCATCCGAGCAGCGAGTGGCCGATGGTATCGTGGGTCCCCGTATCGATTTCACCGGGAGCGATGCCGCCGTAGCCGCACGTCTCTTCAACGAGTCCGGGCGGCGGCGTGGATCTCTGCCCGACTGCATGATTGCGGCGGCGGCGCTTGGCCGGAGGGCGCGGCTGGCCACGACCGACGAGGGAGATTTCCGCCGCTTCGAGGCCCGCGGCCTGAAACTCGCTCGATAAGGCTCAGCTTCCGGAAGCGTCCAGCTGCTGTAGCAGGAAAGCGAGCTCCATCGCCGTGTTCCGCACGTTGCGGCTGAACGTGCGGCCCCCCGCGTGGCCGGCCCGCGGGTCGTAGTCGAGGATGACCGGCAGCCCCGAGGTGGAGGCCGCCTGCAGTCGCGCCGCCATCTTCCGGGCCTGGAGCGGGGGCACCCGCGTGTCGAGATCTCCCTGCGTGAGCATGACCGCGGGGTAGTCGACGCCGTCCCGCACGTTCTGGTAGGGCGAGAACGTGCGCAGCACCCCGAACTCCTCGGCGACCGCCGCATTCCCGTATTCCAGCAGGGCCGGCATGTTGTTCGCGTGCGTGAACTGGTAGAAGCGCACCATGTCCAGGTCGGGGAAGCCGCAGAAGACGGCGCGGAACAGATCCGGCCGCTTCGTGAGCGCGCTGCCGACCAGCAGCCCCCCGTTGCTGCCGCCCCGGATCGCGAGCCGCTCCGGGTCGGTGTAGCCGTTGTCGATGAGCCACTCCGCCGCCGCGATGAAGTCTGCGAACACGTTGGGCTTGTTCTCCAACATTCCGTCCCGGTGCCACTCCTCGCCGAACTCGCCGCCTCCGCGCAGGGTCGCGATCGCGTACACGCCGCCTCGCTCCATCCACACCGCGGCCCGGGCGTCGAAACGGGGCAGCAGGTTCACGTTGAAGCCGCCGTACCCGTACAGGAGCGTGGGCGTTTCTCCGTCCGGTTCCACATCTTTCCTGTGGGCGACGTACATCGGCGCCCGGGTTCCATCCTCCGAGGTATACCAGACCTGATTCAGCTCATAGTCTGAGCCCTCGAAGGGAACCTCCGAGGGCAGCCACGGCTCGTCCCCCACCATCTCGAACGTCTCGAGATCGATCTCGACGATGGTGGACGGCGTGACCAGAGAGTTGAGGGTCAGGAGCGCGCGTCCTTCACCCCACGGGCGCAGGGTCGCGACGTGATGCTCCGGCACGGGGATTTCGCCCGTCCGCGTCCCGTCCATGTCGTAGCGGACGATCCGACTGCTCACGTTGTGCAGATAGTCGGCGTAGATCTGCTCGTCGATGATCCGGTACCCGGTCAGGAGGTCCTCCCCCTCGGGCAGAACCTCGCGCCAGGTGGCCGGGTCCGGGGCGGGATCGTCGAGGTCCAGCGCGACAAGCCGGTTGTTCGGCGCGTCCAGATTCGTGAGCAGGAAGAGTTCGTCCTCGACGAAGCGGGCGCTGAAGCGGGCCGGAGCGCCGACGATCAGCGGCGTGGGCGCCGTCCCGGAGCGAAGATCGTGCAGGTAGACGTCCGTGCGCGCCCAGCCGTGCTGGACGGTGTACACGAGCCACCGGCCATCGCCGCCCTGCGAGAAGTTGACGAACCGCTCCGGCCCGTGCCCCTCCCCGAACAACACCTCGTCCTCCTCCATGTCGGTCCCCAGCCGGTGATATCGGATCCGGGCGCCCGTCTCACGCGACCGGCGACTGTAGTAGAAGCCGGTGCCATCGGAGTCGAAGGCGATGCTCCCGTACAGATAGTTGGGCAGGCGGTCCGGAAGGTCCTCACCGGTGGCGAGGTCCCGGACGCGGATTTCTCTCTCGTCCTGTCCGCCGTCGCGGATGGCGTAGATCATGAGGCCGCCATCGGACGACAGATCCTGAATGCTCACGCTGGTAGTGCCGTCATCCCGAATTTCCAGCGGGTCGATGACGACCTCGAACTCTCCCTCGGGGTCCAGCGGACCGCCCCGGTCCCCATCTTCCGCGGGGCTCGCCGGTCGCCGGTAGATGGCCCCCACCTCGCGACCCGGCTTTCGGAACGAGAAGTACTCATGGTCACCCGCACGCCGCGGGAAGATCGCCCCGGGCACGTCCATCAGCTCGCGCAGCCGCCCCTCCAGCTCCGTCCGCAGGCGTGTGTCCCCGACGATCTGTTCCGCGTAGGCGTTCTGCTCCGCGATCCACGCGCGCGTCTCGGGGCTATCCTGGTCTTCGAGCCACCGGTAGTCGTCGGTGAACGTGACCCCGTGCAGCGTGTCGGCCACGGGGGCCCGGGCGGTCTCGGGCGGAGGAGGATACGGACTGCCGCACGCCACAGATAAGACGGCGAGTGCGACGAGCGGCCACAGCCGGCTGACGGGCGCTGCGATGGCGCGGCGAGTCGGGTCCGCCATGACGCCTCCTTGTGGCGGCAGGGACGCGGGGTCAGGTGGTGACGGTCACCCGAACGTAGGCGTTCGTCCAGCAGCACTGATCGCCGCCCGTGCTGTCGTTCGCGTTCCAGTTGTCGACGCGCGCCCGCAGCACGTATTCGCCCGGCTCGCTGAACACGGCGGCCGTTGTCGCCTCGCCGGTCCCGCCCGCGATCGTGATCTGCCACGGTTCGAACGACACCTCGGCGGCCGGACCCAGATGCTTGAACCAGCTCACCTCGACGTCGACTTCCTGGTTCACGAGGTCTTCGGGATCCCGGTCGGAGACCTCGTCGGTCCACAGCTGGAGGGTCAGCGGCTCCCCGACCTTCGCCGTGCGGGGCTCCCCCCAGACGCCCTGTACGTGCTGGCCTGCGGGCCCCTCCGGGTCGAAGCGCACCATCGGCGGCACGGACCCCATGGCCCGCGGCCCGTAGTCCAGCTGCAGCGCGGACACCCCCACGCGCCCCGGCACGGAATAGGTCACGCCGTTCGCCGTGATCGTCCACACGAGCCGCTGCTCCCCGTCCCCGTAGTGAGCCGGCACCGTGACCGAGAACACGCCCCGGTCCCGTCGCGGGCGCACCGGGAAGTGCGTCGGCTGCATCCCATCGAACTCGCCCGGCTCGATGAAGTTGTCCGGGCCGAGCGGGATCTCGAGGATCTGCTCGGTGTTCAGGTTGAAGAAGCCGAACGAGAGCGTGAAGGTGCCGTCGTCGTTCCGATACCAACCCTCGAAGAAGGGTGCGACCGGCTCGCCCTTCGGCGGGATGGGCGCGAGCGGCAGCCGCTGAACCTGCTGCGCGCTCAGCGGCGCGACGTGGGCGGCGAGCAGGAGGGCCGCGATATGTCCTGTGCGCATAGTGCGGATCAGTTGTCGTCGCTGGTGAGCTTCGTCTCCCGCTCCTCCACCAGCCGCTCGAAACCGTCTTCCGAAAGGTGCGTCACGGCGAGCCACGCGTGGGACATCTCGTCGCCCGTCCGGCTGCCGCGCGCGTACCAGATCTCCGGGTCCGGCGTCAGCTCGTTCTCCTCCGTGTTGTCGTACCAGCCCGTCATGACGAGTACCGTCCCGGTCGGGAGCAGCGGCGCCGCATCGTCTTCATAGATGTAGCTGTGGTGCCAGCGCGCGTCGAAATCCGTGACCATGCTGACGAGTTCGACCTTGCCGTCGGGATAAATCGCCTGGATCGACATCGCGTGCAGGTGCACATGCCCGTGCGGCTGGAAGCTGTCGAGTCTCACCGGATGGTCCCAGCGGTGGAACCCCTGCGTCATGGCTGTACCTCCCGGCGCCAGCGCGATGTCGCCGCGGAGGGGATACAGGCTCAGATCCTGCTGGAACTCCGGCTCGAACCCTTCCCGGTGAAACCAGATCCCGAGTTCGACCTGATCGTCGTCGACTTCATATCCCATGGGATAGTAGTGGGCGTCCCACTCGATCATGTCGTTCGCCTTCAACAGCCGTCCGGCGTCGGTCGGCACGATCTCCCCGATCTTTCCCATCGCGTATTCCGACAGGCTCTGGATGCGCTGGTACTCGCCCTCTTCGTCGAGCCGGAGCAGGCGGGGGATGGCGTGATGGACGACCTGGCGCCCGGCCGGGAACGAAGGCCGCGTCTCGAAGGCCATGATCCAGCGGTCCTCGTCGAGGCCGGTCGGGACCCGCGGGCGCCACCAGGTGTCGCCGCCCTCGGCGGGCACGTCGAAGGGCTTCGACTTGATGACATGATCCGGGGGGCCGAGCACGTCCTCGAGCTGCCACTTCTGCTCGTTGGGCCAGTCGACCGGGGCCGGCATGTCGGCCGGATCGCCCTCGGGGGCCCCGGCGTCCGCCCACGCGACCACCGTTTCGATCTCTTCCTCGCTCAGCCGCCAGTCACCCTTGATGTCCTGGATGCCGACACCCGTGTCGAGGTGGTACGGGGGCATGAGCCGCTGGGAGACCAGTTCCTTCATTCGGGAGGCCCAGCGTCGCGTGTCGCGGTAGGTGAGGAGCGGCATGGGCCCGACGGAGCCCGGCCGGTGGCAGATCTGGCAGTTTGCCTGGAGAATCGGGGCCACGTCCCGGGCGAAGGTGACGTCTACCGCCGCGCCGTTCGTGCCCCCCGCGCCGTTGGCGGCCGGCCCCTGCGCCGCGAGCGCGCCGACCGCGAGACCCAAGGTCAGCGGAACGATGAAGACTGCCCGGGCCGCCGCACGCGACCAGGCCTGGCTCGAACGATCACGCGATCCACGCATGAGACATCCTCCTCCGGAGCACCGGGATCCAACCCCTTGTTTCTCTAGATAGAGTGCGAAGAAACCGCCTCTGAGTGCAAGCAGCCGTTGCGCCCCGGGAAACGTGCGTGAACGATGGAGTGTTGACCTGGAGTGTTCACTCGGAGTGTTCACTGGCCGGCCCCCCTTGGCGGTGGAAGACCACAGCGAGAGCGTACGCATGATGAAGAACGATTGGAGTTCGCGGTTCCGGAGCCCGTCCGCCCTTCTTCTCCTCCTCCTCCCGGGGATGGTCCCGGGCAGTCCGCTCGCGGCCCAGGGCCCGGGCACCGAGGGGGCCGGGTGGACCTACATGGGCGGCGATGTCTGGCACACCCGCTACACTCCGGCGACCCAGATCGACGCCTCGAATTTCGAGAGCCTCGAGGTCGCCTGGCGGTGGGACGCCTCGAGCTTCGGACCCAGCACCCCGAGGGCCACTCCTTCATACGTGGACGGGAGGATGATCACGGTCACGGGGGAAAACCGGCACGTGGTCGCGCTCGACCCCTCCGCGGGCAGGCTCCTCTGGAGCTTCGCCGAACCGATGACCTGGCGGCACGAGTACTCGATGCGGAAGGCGTACGGAAAGGGCGTCGCCTACGCCGAAATCGATGGACGCGGCGTCATCTACATCATCAGTCCCGGGTTTTTCCTGTACGCGCTCGACGCGGACTCCGGGCAGCCGCTCGAGAACTGGGGTGAGCCCGTGGCGCTGGAGGGTTTCCCGTCCTCCGGCACGGTCGATCTCGTCGCGGACCTCGTCGAAGGCTGGGGCCCCTGGGAGAACCTGAACCAGGAATACGACCCGGATCAGGGGATGCCGCTCGAAATCGGCTACATCACCGCCTCTTCCCCGCCGATCGTCGTCAACGGGGTGGTCGTCATCGGGAACTCCGCGCAGCAGGGCTACAACCAGACGCGGAAGGAGATGGTCCCGGGCGATATCCTCGGCTACGACGCGCGCACGGGCGAGTTCAAGTGGAAGTTCCACATCATCCCGCGCCCCGGCGAGTTCGGGCACGAGACATGGGAGAACGACGCCTGGCAGTGGACCGGAGATGTGTCGGCATGGGCGCCGCTCTCCGCAGACCCGGAACTGGGCCTCGTGTACGTGGTGACGAACGGCGCCACGATCGACTACTACGGCGGCTTCCATCCCGGCGACAATCTGTTCAGCACGAGCATCGTCGCGCTCGACGCGGAGACGGGGGAGCGCCGGTGGCACTACCAGTTCGTGCATCACGACATCTGGAACTACGACACGCCGACCGCCCCCATCCTCATGGACGTCGTCGTGGATGGCCGACCGGTCAAGGGGGTCTTCCAGGCCACCAAGCAGTCCTGGCTCTACGCCCTCGACCGCGAGACGGGCGAACCGATCTGGCCCATCGAGGAGCGGCCGGTCCCGGCCTCGAAGGTGCCCGGCGAGAAGCTTTCTCCGACGCAGCCTCACCCGACATTGCCGGCGCCGTACGATCTGCAGGGTCGCACCGAGGCCGATCTCATCGACTACACGCCGGAACTGCGCGAGATGGCGCTGCAGTACGCGCGCGAGAACGACCTCTTCGCGCCGCTCTTCAACCCGCCCACACACCTCGGGAACCCCGACGGCGAGGGCCCGGCGCTCATCTGCCCGGGCGGCGGGGGCGGCGCCAACATCACGGGTCCGCCCGTGGCCGATCCCGTGGACGGTGTCGTTTTCGTCACCTCCACCAGCGGGTGCTCGCCGGTGATGGTGGCGCCCGGCATCGATTCGGAGCTGGATGGCCCCGACCAGACGGGAGTCACCCACTCGGAGTTCTCGCGCGCGACTGGGGTCGTGACCGAGAACACGGCCGACCAGGCAACCGTGGAGGGTCTCCGGATCTGGAAGGGGCCGGTCGGCCGCATCACGGCCATCGACGTGAACACGGGGGAACACCTGTGGATGATTCCGCACGGCGACGCGCCGGAGCGGCAGCAGGCAGCGATCCGCGACCATCCGCTGTTGCAGGGGGTGGACGTGAACCCGAATCAGGGCCGCCGAGGCCACTCCGCCATGGTGGCGACACCCACGCTCCTGCTCGCTTCGGGGCAGACGGGCGACGGGACGCCGCACCTGTTCGCGATCGACAAGCGGACCGGAGAGCGCGTGGGACAGGTGGAGCTTCCGGGCAACACCCGCTACGGCATGTCCAGCTGGGTTCACGAGGGAAGGCAGTACGTCATCATCCAGCTGACCGACGGACTCGCGGCGCTGGCCCTCCCCTAAAACAGGAAAAAAGGGAAAGAGAATGGTTCAAGGAAACCTGACTGGTCGAGGACTATTGGTTGGCGTGGCGGCGGGGTTCTCCCTCCTGTTCATCGCCGGATGCATCGAGAGCGAAGACGACGGAATGATGGAGCCCGGGTTGCCGAACGAGGGGCCGGTGGCCGTGGGGCTCGTGCCGCCGGTGACTGTTGCCGCCGGCGATCACATCACGATCGACGTCTCCGGCTTCTTCCAGGATCCTGACGGCGACCCGCTCACCTACGGCGCCGGGACATCGAACGCGCTCGTGGCCGGGGCCTCGGTGTCGGGTAGCATCATGACGGTGGTCGGCGTGGGCACCGGCAGGGCGGCCGGATTGATCTTCGCCCGGGACAGCACGGGGGGCGAGGCCGTGCAGAACTTTCTGGTGACCGTGCCGAACCAGCCTCCCCTTTCCGTCCGTTCGCTCCCGGCCTTGAGCCTCGCGGCCGGCCAGGCCGAGAGGATCGACCTCAACGACTACTTCAGCGATCCCGAGGGTGACACGCTGATATTCGGAGCGACGACCGCGAACGCACTGGTGGCTGGCGTCTCGGTCTCGGGCAGCACCCTGACGGTGGGCGCCGTGGCCGCGGGCCGCACGACCATCACGGTCACCGCGCGGGATTCGGGCGGTGGCGAAGTCCAGCAGGAAGCCCCGGTGGTCGTTCGGAGCCCGTAGCCTGGCGGTCCTCATCCCGGGATGTGACGCGGTGGCCCGTTGCCTCGTGTTAGGGGTGAGAGATCGAAAAACCAGGCGTGGCGCCTCCGGGCGCGGACAGGAGGGGGCAGGGTGAAGCACATGGTCCAACGGTTCTCGATGGCGGTCGTTCTCGCGGTGCTCGCGGGAGCGGCCGCCGCCGATATCGTTCTTGCGCAGGATTTCCTTTTCCGCCGTCCGAGCGTGACGATCGGGGTCCGGTTCGGGTATTCGATGCCGCGGGCGGAGGGAGAGATCTTCGACTTCACGAGCGATGAACTCACGGTCGAGAAGGGCGACTTCAACTCGGCCGCCTTCGCCGGCGATCTGGGGATTCGACTCGGCGACCGCATCGACTTTTCCCTGGGCTTCGGCTACGAGTACAGTGAGATCGACTCTGAGTCCCGGGATTTCATCGGCGATGACGACCTCCCGATTCTGCAGACGACGGGCTTCCAGCGAACGCCGGTGACAGTCGGATTGAAGGCCTACCTGACGGACCGGGGACGCCGGATCAGCGATCTCGCCTGGGTTCCCACCAAGTGGGCCCCGTTCGTGGGCGCCGGCGTCGGGTGGGTGTGGTACGAATTCGAGCAGGATGGCGAGTTCGTCGACTACGAGACGCTCGACATCTTCGTAGACCGCTTCACGTCGCGCGACGGTTCCGCGCTCGCTTATGCGACGGCCGGAGTCGACTACTCACTCGGGTTGAGGTGGATTTTGACCGCTGAAGCCCGCTATTCTTGGGCCAGTGCGAATATGGGCGATGACTTCGTCGGGTTCGATCCGATCGACCTGACCGGTCTCCGCGCCGCACTCGGCTTCTCGCTACGGCTGTAAACCGTGAGGTCACGTCTCATGACTCAACAGAAAACTGCCGGAATCGGCTCCGCCCTTTTCGTCGCCGCGGTCGCGATGCTTGTTACCGGGCCGCTGGCGAATGTGGCGGCACAGGAGATGGACGACCGCTGGCTCGCCTGGATGGGTTGCTGGCAGCCCGTCCGTACGTCGACGAGCACCGACGCGCCCGAGTCGCTGCTGTGCTTCCAGCCGAGCGCCGGTGAGGCCGGCGTCGAAATGATCTCCGTGGAGGATGGGGAGATCGTGTCCCGCGAGGTCGTGCGGGCCGACGGGCAACCCCGCGAGTCGAGCCTCGAGGGATGTAATGGCTCGCGTCGCGCGGCGTTCGCTTCCCGCCCCGGCCGCGTGTTCATGGAAGTGGATCACATGTGCGACGGCGGCGTGGAGCGGGGGTCGAGCGGGATGTTCGCGATGATCTCGCCCAATGCCTGGATCGACGCGCGCGTTGTCACGGTGGGAGACCAGAAACTGACCTGGGTAACCCGATACCGGCTGGCCACGCAGAGCGAGGCGGAGGCCGTCGGACTGGGCGAGATCGCGGCCGACCGGAGTCTGGCGGTGCGCTCGATGCGGCTCGCGGCTTCCGGTCGCTACTCGGTCGAAGACGTGATCGAGGCTGCGGAGTACGTTGATTCGGAGGCCATCGAGGCGTGGATCGTCGAGCACGAGAGCCCGATCGAGGTCGACGCCGACCGCCTGATCCAGCTCGCCGATGGCGGCGTATCGGGGGAGGTCATCGACATGATGATCGCGCGGAGCTTCCCCGACCGGTTCGCCCTGTCGAATGAGGTAAACGACGAAAACCGGCCAGGGCTCGGTTATGGCGGGTACTACGATCCGTTCTTCGGTGGCTATTCTCGCTGGGGGTACCCGTACTCCCGCTACGGCTTCGGCTACTCGCCCCTCTACGGGTACGGCGGGTATGGGTACGGCGGGTATGGGTACGGCTACGGCTATGGATACGGCCCCGTGATCATCCGGACGGATAACGACAGTGGCGGGCGGGTGATCAGCGGCCGAGGCTACAGCAGCGGCCGCCGCTCCGGCGGCGTGAGCGGATCGATCGGGTCTTCGAGAGGCACGTCATCGATCGGCCGCTCCAGCGGTTCCTCGGGCGGTCGCTCTACCGGCCGGACCGCGCGGAGGCGCGGAGGCGGAGGCGTCTGAGCCCACGCTGTCCTGACATTGCCTGATCGAAAAGGGCCCGGGTGACCGGGCCCTTTCGCGTGCCACGTCTCGCGCCAGTGAGTCACGGAGGACAGATTGGACGTGTGGCGAACTCCACGCCGGCACGAAGGAGGAAGGATGAACAGGTACGTCGCGCTCGGGTTGCTCACCCTCGGGGTTGGAGGAGCGCTGCTCCTGCCCGACATGGCGCGAACGCAGACCGCCTCGGACGACTGGGAGCCCCCGCTTACGCCCCACGGACACCCGGACCTTCAGGGGAACTGGACCAATCAGACGCTGACTCCATTCGAGCGCCCGGAAGGCCGCGGACCGGTGCTGACCCGGGAAGAAGTCGCCGCGATCGAAGGAGGGCAGGCCGAGACGGTCGCCGAGCGCACGGCCCCGGTCGACCCGGACCGGGCGCTGCCGCCGGGGGGCGATCATCGTGTGTGCATCGACGGGGCGACCACGTGCTATGACGAGTTCTACCGCGAGCCGGGCGATCGCGTGGCGATCGTGAACGGCGAACCTCGAAGTTCTCTCGTCACGCATCCGCCGGACGGTCGCGTTCCCGACCTCACGCCCGGGGCCCGCCGACGCCTCGAGGAGGCTGCGGAGACGCGCAGCCGGTTCGGCGAGTTCGATCACCCCGAACTTCGTCCGCTCTCGGAGCGGTGCATCGTGTCGTTTGGTTCGAGCGCCGGCCCTCCGATGCTCCCCAACTACTGGTACAACAACAGCTATACGATCGCCCAGAACGAGGACTTCGTGGTGATCATGGCGGAGATGGTCCACGACGCGCGGATCATTCCGCTCCGCGACCCGACGCAGCAGCCCGGCGAGCCTGAGCTCCCGCGGCAGAGCGACGTCGGCCCCTGGTTCGGGGACTCATGGGGTTACTGGGAAAACGGAACGCTCATCGTCGAGACCACGAATCTCAACCCCGAGCACGCATTCCGGGGCGTACCGCCGTCGAAGGATCGGAAGGTCATCGAACGCTTCACACGCGTGGATGAAGAGACGATCCTGTACGAGTTCACGATCGACGACCCCGGGACGTACACGGGCAGCTGGGGCGGACAGGTCCCCTTCAAGCGCTTCGACCACCTGCTCTACGAGTACGCCTGCCACGAAGGCAATTACGCGATGTCGAACGTGCTGAGCGGCGCGCGCTACCAGGAGCGGATGCGGGGGGATCGGTAGCACAGCTCGGGCGTCGAGCCGCCTGCGCGGCGCTGGCCGGGCTGGCGGTCGCGGGTTGCGGGACGGATCGGCCGCCGGAGACCTCGGCGGACGCCGCGAGCACACCGGGCGGGGTGCTCGGCCTGCGCCCGGGCCCCTCACCGGATCGATCCTCTCCTGACTGGGAAGCTCCCGTGAAAATCGTTGTCGCCGATCTCTGGCCCGGGCGCACGGCCGAACTCGCGGAGGTCGCGCCGGGCGTGAACCTCGTCGTCGTCGAGAACGCCCGGGCCGCAGCAGCCGAGGCGCACGACGCCGACGCCGTTCTCGGCGCGCTGAACGCGGACATCCTCGCGGCCGGCGACCGGCTGCGCTGGGTGCAACTGGCTTCGGCCGGGGTCGAGCGCTATCTGGCGATTCCCGGCTTCGCCGAGGCCGAAGATCTGATCCTCACCAACGCGCAGCGCATCTTCGCGCCCGGCGGGGCGGAGCACGCGCTCGGGATGGCGCTCGTGCTCAGCCGACGGTTCCACATCGCGCTCGACCTGCAGCGCGACAAGCGCTGGGACATTACGCCGCTCACCGGGCCCTCTCCCTACGTCGGCGAAGGGAGCGAACTGCTCGAACTCCGGGGCCGCACGATGCTCGTCATCGGCCTGGGCGGCATCGGCACGGAAACGGCCCGCATTGCGCACGGGATCGGCATGCGCGTGATCGCAACCCGCAACAGCAGCCGCGAGGGACCCGACTTCGTGGAACGCGTCGGGCTGGCCTCGGAGCTGCCGGAGCTGGTGCCGGAGGCGGACGTGATCGTCAATGCTCTGCCCCTCACGCCGGAGACCGATGGGCTCATCGACGAGGCGTTCTTCCGGCTTACTCGCCCGAGCGCCTTCTACATCACGCTGGGACGCGGGCGGACGACGGACACCCATGCGCTCGTCGCGGCGCTGCAAGAGGGGCGGATCGCCGGGGCGGGCCTGGACGTGGTCGATCCTGAACCGCTCCCGCCGGACCACCCCCTGTGGTCGATGCCGAACGTGATCATCACGCCGCATCTCGGCGGTGACTCCGACGGGCACATGGAGCGGATGTGGATCCTCTTCCGCGAGAACCTGCGGCGCTTCGTGGCCGGCGAGCCGCTTCTGGCCGTGGTCGACCGGGAGCGCGGCTACTAGCAGCCCGGGCTCCCGTCGGCCCTCCGGCTAGCGGATCTGGAACGTGAGCGTGGCCCAGTTCGACTCGTAGTCGACCTCCGGCTCCGCCGTCGTCTCGACCATGTGGATCGCCCGGATGTACCACCGCCCGCCGCCGACAAGCGAGATGGTGGCGACGCCGTTCCCGTCCGTGCGGGTCGTGACGGCGTCGACGTGGCCCCCCGTGTCGTCGTGCTCGTGATTGAACTCGTGGTTCGCGTACACGACCTGGTTCGCCACCGGCTCGCCGGCGCGAAGGAACCGCACCTCGAGTTCGTCGCCGACATCGAGGTCGTACGGGTTCTGCAGGGGGATGAACTCCACCGGGTAGCCGAGTTCCTCGGCCCACTCCCCGCTCTGCGCCTCCCCGACCTGGACGATCGCCTTCACATGCTTGCTGTAGCGTTCGGTAGCTTCGTCGTTCGTCGTGCCCGCCGCCTCCCGCTCCGCAATCACGTCGACGACACCGTCGTGGGCCAGATAGTCGTTGAACTCCTGCGCCGTGAGCGTGAACACGCGGGCCGCGGTCGAGACTCCGATCGTATAGGTGCCGGCGGAGCCCGTCTCGAAGGTGAGCAGCGCCGTGTCGACGCTGTCGGCGTGCCAGTGGAACATCGCCGTGTCGCGCCACGCCGAGGTCGGCAGCTGTACGACACCATCCGGACCTACGATCCGCACGTCCAGCATGCGGTCGCGCGTGATCGTGTTCTCGCTGTTGTCGAAGTCCCCGTTCAGCAGGGCGACGACATTCGTCGAGTGCGGCTCCAGAAAGAAGCTCTCGAGCTTCAGGAACATCGTGTGTGCCTGCGCCGTCGCGACGATGGCGACGGTGAGCAGGGCGGTGGTCAGCAGGACGCGGCGTCCGTTCGTCATTTCTGAACTCCCAGTGGCAACCTTCCGGGTTTCCGGCGTGTCGATGAACATGAAAGGGTCACCGCCGGTTCGGCCATAGTAGTCGCGTCCGACCTCGTATCTCACCGCTCGCCCGACAGTTTACGTGGGCCAGTCAGAACCTTAGACTCTGATATACAGAGTACTCTGCATGAGAGGGTTCCGTGGACGAATCGAACTCGAGACAGCAGGTGGGAGAAGACTTGGCGATCATCCGTCGCCTGATGGAGGACGCGCGGGAAACTGTCTCCGACAACGGCTGGCACCTCGTGTTGTGGGGCGGCGTGCTCGCGGCCGCCGAGGCCATTGGCCACTGGGCGGACAGCGGTGTCCTTCCCGTTTCGTCCCGTCTTGTGTGGGGCGCGGCGCTCGGGCTCGGCTGGGGGATCTCCATACCTCTGCGGCGTTGGAGACGAAAGCACGCGGCGGTCGACTCGTTGGCCAACAGGATTCTCGCGGCGATCTGGATTGGCTGCGGCCTCGGGTTGATGCTGCTCGGATTCTGCGGGGCCCAAACCGGAACGCTACCGGGCCCGGTCGCCCCCGGTGTGATGGCCATCGTGATCGGGACCGCGTTCTTCGCCTCCTCTTCCTTATGCGATCGCGTGTTGTTCCGGGTGTTGGCTGTCTCCTGGTGGGCCATGGGCGGTGCCATGCTGATCTGGCCGGGCCCCGCCAACAATCTGGTGATGTCCGCCGGGCTGATCCTGCTCATGGCGGGACCGGGGCTCCTCTTGACCCGCCGCCCCCGCAAACCCGCCCGAATGGAGCTTATCGCATGACGCCCTATGACTATCGCGATCTCGATCCGCTGATTCATTCGAGGATCCGGCTCTCGGTCCTCGCCATCCTTGCGGGTGTCGAGGACGCGGAGTTCACGTACCTCCGGGACCAGGTCAAGACCACCGACGGTAACCTTGGAGCGCACCTTCGCAAGCTCGAGGACGCGGGGTATGTGCGCGTGAGCAGGAGCTTCGTCGGCCGGAGACCGATCACGCGCTACCGGACGACCGAGACGGGGCGCGGGGCCTTTCGGGACTACGTCAACCGTCTCGAGCGGATACTGCATTCGCTGCCGATGGACACGGACCATCGCGAGGCGGGGTGAAGCCGTGAAGACGAGCCGCGCGGCCATCGCCACGGCCTGGATCTGGGCCCTTGTCCTCGTACCGGCCGGCCTCGCCGGGCAGGAGGCGTCCCGGGTGCTGGGAAGTGTACGCGAGCCGGCGGGGGGAGCGCTTGGCGGGGCCAATGTCTTCCTGCTCGAGACGCTGGAGGGCGCGCTCACGGATTCGGCGGGCATCTTCAGCTTCGAGTCCGCGGCCAGGGGTCCGGTGACGCTGGTGGTGCAGCGCTTCGGATACCTGGAGGTGAGACGGGCGATACAACTCCCGCTCGCAGTTCCCGTCCCGATCGTCATGGAGCCGGCCCCGGTTGCGCTGGAGCCGATTCGGATCGAAGCCGGCACCTATCGGTTGGGCAGTCTGCCCGACGTGATTCTCAGCGATCTCGATGTGGTACGTACCCCCGGAGCGGCGGCCGACCCCTTCCGGGCGATTCAGACGTTTCCGGGACTCCAGAGCGTCGGAGAGGGGGCGGGGCTCTTCGTGCGCGGCGGCGACCTGTCCGAAACGCGAGTGATGCTCGACGGAGCGACGGTCATCTCTCCATTCCGGCTCGACAGCGACCGAACCGTCTCGTTCGGACGCTTCGACCCTTTTCAGCTGCAAGGCACGCACTTCTCGGCGGGCGGCTTCGGCGTGGAATACGGCGACGCCCTCTCCGCCGTGGCCGATCTCCGCAGCGTGGGCAAGCCGACGCGGAGCGAACTCGACCTGGGCGCTTCCGTGGCTGGAGTGTCGGGACGCGTGACCCTCGACGTGTCGGAGTCGTTCGGCGTGCGCGCCACCGCGTCACGCTCGGACACCGGCTTGCTCATGCGCCTCAATGGGCGCAGGTCGGAGTTCGACCAGGTACCGCAGTCCACCGACTTGAGCGGGGGCGCCGAATGGTCCTACCGCAAGGGCGGCAGCGTGAAGGCATTCGGCCTCTATCAGAGCGATCGCGTCGGGGTTCTGGTCGATGATCCCGGGTACTCGGGCACCTTCCGTTCGGACGCACGTGCCGACCTCCTCGCCATCTCGGGCTTTGATGCGTTCGGGGCGCTCGGCCTCGCGTGGGGGGTGGCGAGCAGCGGGTCGCGGAAGGACGAGGATTTCGGCGCTTTCCGTCTCGAGCGCGATGATCGCCTCACACAGGCGCGCGCGAAGATCGACGTACACGTGAGCCCGGGAATCGAGCTGGCTGCGGGGGCCGAACTCGAGAACCGGAGGGCGGATCTCGCAGGGGCGGTGCCGACGGGCTCTCATGACAGCGCGCCCGGTGCCCCGACGACCGTCTTCGCCAGCCGCGAGGTCGGATCGCGGTTGGGGGGCTTCGGGGAGGTCGACATACAGCCATGGAATGCGCTGCGGCTCGTGCTGGGAGTGCGCGCGGATCACTCTTCGTTCACGGAACGCGTGACGGCCGATCCCCGGGTCTCGGTGTCCTGGCGACCCACCGCGTACCTGACGCTGACGGGGGCCTGGGGCGTATTTCATCAGATCCCGGACCCCCTGCTGTTCGAGCCCACGCTGGGGGACCCCGGCCTGCCGGCGATGTCGGCACGCCATCTGATCGGGGGCGTGACCTATGACGACGGAGATCAGCTCATCCGCGTCGAGGCGTATCGCAAGCAGTACGATTCGCTGGTGTCGCAGAATCGGGACCACAGCGTTCGTGGCGGGGGGACCGGCGAGGCGACGGGAATCGACGTCTTTCTCAAGGGAGAACTGGGGGTTCTCGGCTTGACGGGAAGGGCGGCGTACAGCTTCATCGACTCCGAGCGAACCGATCCAAACAGCGGAGAGCTGGCCTCGTCTCCGTTCGACGTCACACACACGTTGAATGTCGTCCTTACCCGGAACCTCACCGAGTGGATGGAGGTCGGGGCCGCATGGCGAGCCGCCACGGGTATCCCGTTCACGCCCGTCGAGAACGCGGCTTTGGACCCTGACCGCGATGTGTGGGCACCCGTGTACGGGGCACCCATGTCGGAGAGACTCCCGAATTACTCGCGGTTCGACCTCTCCGCGAGCGTCCTCCAGAGCTTTTGGCGTGACAATCTCACTGTCTTCTATGTCTCGGTGATGAACGTATTCGACCGCCGGAATACCTCGGAATATCGCTACAACAACGACTATTCCGGTCGCATCCCTTTGCGAAGCCCGTTCAACAGAACGATCTATTTCGGCGCGACGACCACAGTGCCGTTCTAGCGGTCGTTCGAGCGCGAGCGGGGAAGGAGAGAGAACCACATGACTTGCCTGACCAACCTGCCGAGCCGACTTGCGGTGCTGGCGTCCCTGGCTTCTCTGCCGGTCCCGAACGCGGGTTACGCCGCCCAGAACCTGGACTCCGGCGAAGTAGCGGAACGGCTGCTCGTGGGAGTTGCGCAGGCGGTAATCGCGCGGGATGAGGATGACCTGAACCGGATGGCCACGCTCGCACGGCGGGCTGTGACCGCCTTCCCCGAAGATGGGCTCCTGCATCACTACCTGGGCTACGCGCTCTACCGACTCGCCATGGTGCGCTTCGATACGGATCCGGACGGGGCTCGTGTGACGCTGGCCGAGTCGGAATCGGCCCTGCTCCGGTCGATCGAACTCGAACCGATCCCCGAATCACACGCGCTCATGAGTTCGGTACTCGGGAGACAGATCGTAAGCGACGAAACCGCCATGAGTCTCTCGATGCGGGCGCGCTCCCAGATGGATCGCGCCGTGTCGCTGGGGCCCCGCAATCCGCGCGTGAAGGTGCTGGAAGGGATCGGGGCCTTCCATACGCCGTCCATGTTCGGTGGCGGCTTCGACATCGCACTCGACCGTTTCCTCGTAGCAGCGGCACTGTTCGAGGAGGACGCGCCGGAGCCTCCGCTCCCCGCCTGGGGCCATGCCGAAGCCTACGCCTGGCTGGGGCAGACCTACGTCGAGTTGAACAGGCCGGAGGAAGCACGCGCCGCGTATGAACAGGCCCTGGAGATCGAGCCGGGCTATGCCTGGGTCCGCGACATCCTCCTGCCGGCGTTGTCCCCGTAGCAAGAAGCGCCGATCATCCCCCCTGAGGATGACCGTGAAAGTTCAACCGGGGGAACCGATGACGCTTCGCATCAACGACACCGCGCCGGATTTTACCGCGCAGACGACCCAGGGGACGATCAACTTCCACGAGTGGATCGGGGACGGCTGGACTCTTTTCTTCTCGCATCCCAAGGACTTCACGCCGGTGTGCACGACCGAACTGGGCGCCGTCGCCGCGCTCCAGGGCGCGTTCGCGGCGCGCAACTGCAAGATCATCGGCGTGAGCGTCGACGGCGTGAGCGACCATGAGGCCTGGTCCAGGGACATCGAGGCCTCGCAGGGCCACGCCGTCGGCTACCCTCTGATCGGCGACCCCAGGCTCGAGATCGTCAAGGCGTACGACATGCTGCCCGCCAACGCAGGCGATACATCCGAGGGCCGGACGCCGATGGACAATGCGACCGCGCGCTCGGTCTTCATCATCGGCCCCGACAAGAAGATCAAGGCGACGCTCACCTACCCGATGAGCACGGGGAGGAACTTCGCCGAGATCCTTCGGCTCCTCGATTCGTGCCAGCTCACGGCGGAGAAGCAGCTCGCCACCCCCGCGAACTGGGAGCAGGGCGATGACGTGATCATCGCGCCGGCAGTCACCGACGCCGAAGCGCGGGAACGGTTCCCCGATGGCTGGGAGCAGCCCCTCCCGTACATCCGAATCGTCCCGCAACCGCGGGACGGCTAGCGATCCATGGGGATCACCTGACGTAGGCATTGTGGGCCGATGAACCGTTGTACCGCGATAAGGACAAGCTGGAAGTCGACATCGTCGTCGAGACGCTATCGGGTCGATGCTTTGCGGTCGAGGTCAAGGCGGCTGCGGGGCTGGCCGCCAAATAACGATCAGACGCAGTTTCCATCGGAGCGCTGTGGGCGGGGGCGGGCGGGTCCCGACGGTGAACGGAGCCAAGGTTATGGGGCGGGCGGGCGCGTCACTCCTCGCCTGCGTTCTGCTGGCGGCGTGCTCGGCAGGCCCGGAAGAGGCGACGCGTGACGGCCGGCTCCTCATCGACGGGGGTACGGTCGTCGTCATGGACGAGGCCGGCGCCGTCCTCGAGGGGGGCGCCGTGCTCGTGGAAGGGGACGCGATCGCCCGTCTGCTGGACGAAGCTGACCCCCGGCCGTCTGGCATCCCGGTCCTCGACGCGACCGGCCACCTGGTGATCCCCGGCCTCGTCAACACCCACGGCCATGCCGCGATGTCGCTCTTCCGGGGACTCGCCGACGACATGCCCCTGATGACATGGCTGGACGATCACATCTTCCCGGCCGAGGCCGAACTGGTCGATCCCGAGTTCGTCTACTGGGGCACGCTCCTCTCATCGATCGAGATGCTGAAGAGCGGGACGACGACCTTCGCGGACATGTACTATTTCCGGGATGACGCGGCGCGGGCGGTGATCGATGCGGGCATCCGTGCCGTCCTCGGCCCGCACGTTATCGGCTTCCCGGCCCCGGACTTCGGGTCACCGGAGGCGACCCTCCGGGATGCGGCGCAGTTCCTTGAGAGGTATCGCGACCATCCCACACTGGTTCCGGGGATGGCCGCCCATTCGCTCTACACAACCTCCCTCGACGATGTCCGCGAGACGGCCCGGCTGGCCATCGACTTCGGTGCTCCGTTTCAGATCCATGCCGCCGAAGACGCGAGCGAGTTCGCGATCGCCAGCGGGCTGACCGGGATGGGCGTGGTTGAGGCGCTCGAGTCGATCGGCGCCCTGCGTCCGGGCACGGTGCTCGCGCACGCCATCTACCTCTCCGAGGAGGACATCGCGCGGATCGCGGCCGGGGGCGCCGGGATCTCGCACAACCCCGGGAGCAACCTCAAGCTGGGGATTCAGCGGGCAGCGCCGGTCGTGGAGGCGCTGGCGGCCGGGATCCCGGTGGGACTCGGCACGGACGGCGCGGCGAGCAACAACGACCTCGATCTCTTTGACGAGATGGACACCGCCGCCAAGCTCCACAAGTTCACGAACGCGGACCCGACCGCGCTTCCGGCCGAGACCGTGTTCCGGATGGCGACCATGGGCGGCGCCCGCGTACTCGACCTGCACGACCGCGTCGGCTCGCTCGAACCGGGCAAACGGGCGGACATCGTGCTGCTCGACACCCGGCGGGCGGGGCTTACGCCGCTCTACGACGTCTACTCGCACCTCGTCTACGCCGCCCGCGGGAGCGATGTCTCCACCGTGCTCGTGAACGGGCGCGTCGTCGTGCGAGAGGGTCAGGTGCTGACGGTGGACGAGGCGGAGGCGATGGATCGCGCCCGCGTCTTCGGAGAACGAGTCCGGGCGGTGGTGGAGCGGGTGGCGGCCGAAGCTGAGCTGTCGGTGGGGGACTCTCCCCCTTAAGCGGCGCCCATGTGCCCCGGCATGGGGGGCGGGGTCCAGCCCGTCGCGGCACGCCGCTCCTGCACGCAGCGCCTGAAGCGGAACGCGTTCTCCGGCAGCGCGAAGTCCATGCCGTAGTTGTCGGGGCCCACCGCATCCACCCGGGCCACGATGACGCTCAGGTCTTCGCGCTCCATCGCTTCGACGAACGCTTCCCCGAACGCCATGGGCGAATCGACGGAGACCGCGTGCTCGATGCCGGCCCCGCGCGCGATGGCGGCGAGGTCGGTGATCCCTGACGTGGTGTGCGACTCGAACCCGCCCGTCGAGAGCAGACTCCCGTTGTCGAAGATGATGTGGAGCAGGTTCCGGGGCCGGTAGCGGGCGAGCGTGGTGAATGTGCCCAGGTTCATGAGCGCGGAGCCGTCCCCGTCGAGCACGATGACCTTCTCGTGCGGCAGGTGGCTCGCGAGGCCGAGCCCGATCGACGAGGCGAGTCCCATCGCGTGCTGCAGGTAGAAGAAGTTCTCGCGGTGGCCGAGGTCGTACAGCTCCTGCGCGCAGGCGCCCATGATCGTGACGACGAGCTTGTCCTCGATCTCGGAGTAGATCAGCTCCAGGCAATGCACCCGTTCCATCAGACCTCCATGAGATCGCGGGTGAGGAGCAGCGCGACGGGTGAGAGGGAACTCTGCGACAGCGTGTAGGCTTCGGCGATCTCCTTCGCGACGAGGGCGGGATCCCGCGCGTGGTGATAGGGGATGTTGAGCGCCTGCAGCAGGCCTTCGGTGACGATGCCGCCGCGCGTGTGCCACGGATACGGTTCGCCCCAGTGGCCCCGGACCGCGATCAGCATGCACAGCGGCACGGAATAGAGTTGGGCTAGGGAGATGATCCCGTTCATCGCTCCGAAGAAGCCGTGGTTCTGCATGAGCAGGATGTGGGGTTCCCCGGCGAAATAGGCCCCGGCCGCCACCCCGATCGCCTCCTCCTCCTTGGCCACCTGGATGAGATCGACCTCCGGATCGTCCTCCGCGCGCTGCAGGAGGAGCCCGAGCCAGGTCTCCGGGAGTGCCGAGATACTCCGGATCCCCGCAGCCTTGATCCCGTCAAAGACGGCCTTCGAGTTCTCGTAGGAGACGGTCATGCGCGAAGGGTGCGGGGGCGGCACGGGCGGCGCAATCCCGCTCCCGCCGCGACCTGCCGCGCCGAAGCGACAGGTCGGGCGCTGGCGGTCAGCGTACGGCGACACGGCGGTTGCGCCGCCCGGCACCCTGTGGTCACGATGGACGCAACAGGAGGAGCCGAATGGCTGAAACGGACGAATCGGGAGGGCCGCCGGTCGACCGGCGCGCGTTCATCAAGGATGCGGCGGTCGGAGCGGCCGCGTTCGCCGCCCCGGGGAAACTCATGGCCGAAGAGACGGACTCTCACGCCCACGAGGGCTCCGGGCACGGTCACGATCACGACCACGATCATCAGGACGTGCCGCCCGATATCGCCCTCCGGGTGCGGGCGCTGGAGTCCGTGCTCGTCGAGAAGGGGATGGTCGATTCGGCGGCGCTGGACGAGATCGTCGACACGTACGAGAACCGGGTCGGGCCCCGGAACGGAGCCGAGGTCGTCGCGCGGGCCTGGGCCGACCCCGCGTACCGCGAGCGGCTACTGGCCGACGGGACGACTGCGATCGGAGAATTCGGCCATCTCGGCGGCCAGGGCGAGCACATGAAGGTGGTCGAGAATACGCCCGAGGTGCACAATCTCGTCGTCTGCACCCTCTGTTCGTGCTACCCGTGGCCGACGCTGGGTCTCCCCCCTGTGTGGTACAAGTCCGCCCCCTATCGGGCGCGGGCGGTCATCGAGCCGCGCGAGGTCCTGCGCGAATTCGGCCTGGACGTGCGCGAGGATGTCGAGATCCGCGTCTGGGACAGCACCGCCGAGATCCGCTATCTCGTGCTCCCCGAGCGGCCCGCCGGCACCGAAGACATGACCGAGCAGGAGCTGGCCGGGATCGTCACCCGCGACTCGATGATCGGCGTGGCCAGGGTCGAGGCGCCGTCCGGAGGCGAGCAGTGAACACGATCCACGACATGGGCGGCATGGACGGCTTCGGCCCGATCCAGCCCGAAGAGAACGAACCCGTCTTCCACCAACGCTGGGAGGGGCGTGTCTACGCCTTGACGAGGGCCGTCGGCCCATGGGGACGGGGCCGCGAGTGGCCCTCCTTCCGCTTCACTCTCGAGAGCATTCCGCCTGTCGAATACCTGAGCCTGTCCTACTACGAGCGCTGGTTCCGGATGATGACGACGCGGCTGCGCGTGAGCGGCCTCATCTCCGAGACCGAACTGGAGACGGGCTATCCGGATCCCGGCGCGCCGCGGCCGGAGTTGCTCCCGCCTTCGAGCACCCCTTCGCCGGGGGCGGGACTCCTCGACATGGACATCCCGGCCCGCTTCGGGCCGAACGACCGGGTGCGCGCGCGCAACCTCCACCCACGCGGCCATACCCGTCAGCCGCGGTACGTCCGCGGACGGAGCGGCACGGTGGTCGAGGACCACGGCGTGTACGCGCTGCAGGACACCGACGCGGACGGGCGGCGTCCCCCCGACCGCCGTCCCCAGCACGTTTATTCGGTTCGCTTCGAAGCCTGGGAGCTTTGGGGCGAGCGGGCTTCCGCAGGCGACTCGGTGTACGTCGACCTGTGGGAAGACTACCTGGAGCCGGCGTGACGGCCGGGGCCGGACGGATCGACGCCGAACGCCTCGCGGCACTCCCTCCCCTGCCCGCCGATGACGAGGGTCCGGTGTTCGAGGCGCCGTGGCAGGCGCAGGCCTTCGCCCTCGCCGTGAAGCTCTCCGAAGAGGGACACTTCACCTGGAAGGAGTGGGCCCGGACGCTCGCCGACGAACTCGCGGCGGCCGAGGCGCGGGGCGAACCGGACGACGGCACCCGGTACTACGACCACTGGGTGACCGCACTCGAACGGCTCGTCATCGACCGCCGCCTGAGCACGTCCGCGGCTCTGCACGACTGCAAGGAGGCGTGGGCGGACGCCTACCGCCACACCCCCCACGGCCAGCCGGTGGAGCTGCGCCGGGCCGACTGAGGTACGACCCATCGGTCGCTCGACGCCGCGGACGACTTACGGCCTTCGCACGATTTGTGACTTGATTGGTCTTTTTGCCGAGACTAGATTGGTCTTATGGCTACCGTGTCGATTTCCGCCCTCAAGGCCAATCTCTCTCGTTACCTTCGCCACGTCCGGCGGGGCGGCGAGGTTCAGATCCTCGATCGCGGCGTGCCGGTCGCCAGGTTGATGGCGCCCAAACCGGGCGGCGACGACGCCGTCCGCGACCGGCTGATTGGCGATGGTCTTCTCCGGCCCCGCGCGGGATCGGCCACATCGATTCTCGACAACCCTCCCGTTGAGCTGCCGACGAGCATTTCGCAGGCCTTGGCGGAGGACCGGATCGACCGGCTGTGAGGTATTGGGATGCGTCGGCCCTTGTCCCGCTAATCGTCTCGGAGCCCGGTAGCGGGTTGGCTCGAACGTGGCTTCTGGAAGACGGTCACATCGTCACATGGGCCTGGACGAGGACGGAGATCACGAGCGCGATTGAGAGGCGCACGCGCGAAGGGGCGCTGACCCGGGGGCAGCGGCGGACGGTTCTCGGCCGCCTTCGTGGTTTCGCCGCCGGCTGGGACGAAGTGATTGATGTGCTTTCCGTGCGCGCCCGGGCGAACGCGGTGCTGGCGCGGCACCCGCTCCGGGCCGCCGATGCCGGCCAACTTGGCGCCGCCCTGCTGGTGAGCGAGCAGCTCTCGCACCCGCTGGTGTTTCTTTGCCTCGATCAGCGCCTTAGCGACGCCGCCGAGCGGGAAGGCCTCGGCGTGGCCGACACCGGCGATTGACGGCGCTGTGCCCGGACCGGCGGCTAGCGCCGCCAGACCCCGACGCCGTTCTCGTAGACGATCTGCGCCGCACCGACTGAACACATCCTACGCGTTCCCGCGGGAACGTCTTCTCGAAGCTGGGAGCCGACGATGCGCCACCACGATCACTCACCGTTGCTGGGGAGCGTTTTCTCGATCATCCTCGTTTCCGCCCTCGCCTGTGCGGGTCCGGAAGACGTGCCGGACCGGGACGCGGCCGCCGGGCTGGCGGGCGGTTCGGCCGATGCAGCCGTGCTCGAGGTGCTGGAGTGGCGACCGATCGGACCGTGGCGCGGCGGCAAGTCCATCGCCGGGGCCGGGCATCCGACGGAGCCCGGCGTGTTCTACATGGGCAGCACGAACGGGGGCGGCGTCTGGAAGACGGACGACGCCGGGGTAAGCTGGCACAACCTATCGGACGGGTACTTCGGGACAACGACCGTATCGTCGCTCGCGATCGCCCAGTCCGATCCCGACATCCTTTTCGTCGGGACCGGGGACGTCTCCTTCCGCACGAACATCTCGCGTGGCGACGGGCTCTATCGCTCGGACGACGCCGGACGCACGTGGCGGAACATGGGACTCGCCGACACCCGGAACCTGTCGGCGATCGAGGTCCACCCGCGCGACCCGGATCTCGTCTACGCCGCCTCGCACGGACACGGGTTCATCCCGGACGAGAACCGCGGCGTGTACCGCTCCCGCGACGGAGGCGAGACGTGGGAGCGCATCCTCTACATCGACGACGAAACCGGCGTGATCGATCTCGTCATGGATCGGAGCGCGCCCGGAACCCTGTACGCCGCGTCCTGGAACGGGCGCCGCTTCCCGTGGACGATTCGCGACGCGGGCCCCGGAAACGGGATCTGGAAGTCGACGGACGGGGGTGACAGCTGGGAGGATATCTCGGCGGCCGCGGGGCTTCCGGCGGGACTCAAGGGACGTATCTCGCTCGACGTGTCCCAGTCGCGGCCGAGCCGGGTGTGGGCGTTGATGACGGCGGAAGGGGACGGCACAGGGGGGCTCTACACAGCCGACGCCCCCGGCCAGGCGGACTGGGAGCCGTGCCGCGACTACTACTGCTCCGGCAACGGCCTCTACCGCTCGGACGATGGCGGCCGAAGCTGGGAGCGCGTCGCCGACAATCCCAACTTCTTCCAGCGCCCGTGGTACTACACGCACGTCGTGGCCGACCCCACCGACCCGGACGTCGTGTACGTCCTCAACACCTCGATCTGGAAGTCGACGGACGGCGGCGAGAGCTTCACCGCGCTCACGACGCTTCCCCACGGCGACCACCACGCGCTCTGGATCGACCCCGCGGAACCGCGCCGCATGCTGGGCGGGGGAGACGGCGGCGCCACGGTCACCCTCAACGGCGGCCGTACGTGGTCGTCGGTCGAGAACCAGCCCACGGGCCAGATGTACAACGCCTCGGTCGACGACGACTTCCCGTACAACGTGTGCGCCCCCCAGCAGGACAACACGAGCATCTGCGTGCCCAGCCGCTCCGACGAGGGGGCGATCTTCGATTACCAGCGCTGGACGACCGCGGCGGCCGAGAACGGCGGGATCGCGGTCCACCCCGACCGGCTCGACGTGAGCTACGGGGGCGACCACCACTGGATCTCGCGTGTCGACCGATCGACCGGTGAGCGCCGCTGGATCTCGGTCTGGGGGGAGAACTACTACGGCACCGGAGAGGACCAACTCCGCTACCGCCAGGTGTGGGACGTCAAGCTCTTCCTCTCACGCCACGACCCGGACGTGCTGTACACGGCGACCCAGTTCGTACACCGCTCGACGGACGAGGGCGAGAGTTGGGAGGACATCTCCCCCGACCTGACGCGCGCCGACGAGACCCGCTTCGAAGCGACGCCCCCCTCCGATCGTGGCGAGTTCTGGGGTCTTACGCGGGAGAACGTGGGAATCGAGTGGTACGCCGCGATCGCGAGCATCGCCGAGTCGCCCCTGCGGGAAGGCGTCCTGTGGACAGGGTCGAACGACGGCCTCGTGTACCTCTCACGCGATGGCGGCGGGAACTGGGAGGACGTGACACCTCCCGACATGGAGGCCGACACCTGGGTGAGCGTGGTCGAGCCTTCGCGCCACGATCCGGCGGCGGCCTACGTTTCCGCCAACCGGCACATGATGGGGGACGACGCTCCGTCCGTGTGGGCGACGGACGATTTCGGGGCCACGTGGCGCCGCATCGACGCGGGGTTCCCGGGGGACGATTTCGTGTGGGTCGTGCGCGAGGACGCGGAGCAGCCCGGGCTGCTGTACGCAGGGGCGGAGTGGAGCGGCGTGTGGGTGAGCCTCGACGACGGGGAGAACTGGCACTCGCTGCGCCTCAACCTGCCGGTCACGCCGGTTCGCGACCTCAAACTGAAGGACGGCGACGTGGTGGCGGCCACGCATGGGCGTTCGCACTGGATCCTGGATGACATTTCGCCGCTGCGGCAGCTCGCGGCCGCGGGTGCATCGCTCCGCGCCGACGGTGGCGGACCGAGAGTCGAGGACGGAGTTCGCCTGTTCACGCCGCGACCCACGATCCGGTTCCGGGAGATGGTGACCCAGGCGACCTTCGGCGGCCTCTCGATGCCGAACCCGCCGAGCGGCGTCCTGCTGCGCTATTACCTGCCGGCTGCGCCCGAGACTGAAGTCCAGCTGTCTATCCACGATGCGGAGGGCGAGGAGATCCGCACCTTCTCCAGCCAGGGGCGCGCTCCACAGCCCGGACCGGACCCGCTGGATCCCAAGGACCTCATCGAACCGGGACTCCCGGCGGAGGCCGGCGCCAACGTGTTCGAGTGGGACATGCGCTATCCGGAGCCGGTCGACTGGGTCCCGAAGACGCTCTACCGGCACCGGGACCCGTACGGGCCCCTGGCACCGCCGGGTCGCTACGAGGCGCGGCTGATGGTGGACGGCGAAACGTTCTCGGTCCCGTTCGAGATCGTGCCGGATCCGCGCGTGTCCACGCCGCAGGCCGAGTTCGACGAGCAGTTCGGGTTCCTGATCGCGATCCGGGAGAAGATCGGCGAGAACCACCGCGCGGTGGCGCGCATCCACAGCCTGCGGCAGAGGATCGTGGAGGCGACCGAGGCCGCCGCGGGGACCGAGGGCGCCGCCGACGTCGCCCGCGCCGGGGCCGAACTGGACGCCCGGCTGTGGGAGATCGAGGACCAGTTGCGCCAGTTCCGGCCCTCCCGCGAGCACCGCGCCAAGCAGGAACTCATCAACTGGCCGGTCCGCCTCGACGACAAGTTCGCGAAGCTGCTCGAACACGCCGAAGCGTCGGACGCCGCGCCGACATCGCGCGACCGGATGCTGTTCGACGACCTGTCGGAACGTCAGGAGGAACAGATCGAAGCCCTGGGGTTCATTGAAGAAGGACAGGCCGCCCGCTTCTTCGACCAGGCCGAGCGGGGCGGCCCGTGAACCGCCCCGTCCCACCTGCGGGAGCTAGCGCCGCCAGATCCCGACGCCGTTCTCGTAGCGGATCTCGGTGCCGTAGGGACGTGACAGCTCGGCGAGGTGCTCGATGATCTTGCGGTCCAGCTCCTCCGGCGCGATGCGCGGGGTGCCTCGCCGGCCCCGAGGCGCCTTCCATTCGAGTTCGATGGGGTAGAACACGATCTCGACCACCTCGTCGCCCTCGAAGGTCGCCACCGGAACCACGCTCTCGTACCACTCGGCCCCGGTGGGAAATCCCGTCGTGGGGTTCCCGTCCTCGTCCACCTGGAAGCGCGTGTCGTAGATCTCCGACGCGAGCCGGTCGAGCGGGATCCCGTAGCGGTCGCGCTGGTCGGACGGCATGGGGTCGATCGTCTCGTTCTGGAAGATGAAGTTGGCCAGGGAGTAGAAGATCGGCCGGCCCTTGTAGATCTCGACCCCGCGCAGCTGGTGCGGTCCGTGGATGATGAACGTATTCGCGCCCGCATCGATCGTCTGCCGCGCGAACTCCTCCATCCACGGCGGCGCCGTCATGAAGGCGTTGCCGGGCTCGTGCGAGTGGCTGTTGACGACGACGTAGTCGGCCTGGTCGGTCGCGTTGCGCACTTCGTGGAGGACCCGTTCACGGTCCACGTCGTTCAGGGACACGACGGAACGGTCCTGGTCGCCCGGGAACACGGTGGAGCCGAACACGCGCACCGGCGCGCCCTCGTTTGCCGACACGTTCGCGCCCTGCCTGCGGGCCACGTCCCGCAGCGCGGCCATGGTCTCCGGCGATCCCTCGTAGCGGGTACTCAGCCGCAGCGGGTTCAGCCCCGGGCGTCCCTGCACGGTGGGCCCGGTCCTCCCCGCGCGCGACATCGGCGTGTGGGTAGACGCCATCCCGATCAGCGCGATCCGCCCCTTGGCCGTCTCCAGATACCCGGGACGGCTGGCCCAGCCCAGGTTCTCGCCCGTGCCCGAGTGGATGAGTCCCCACTCGTCCATCAGCCGGTTGGTGAGCCGCATGCCTTCGACGCCGTAGTCCGTCGTGTGGTTGTTGGCCCGGTTGAAGAGATTGAACCCCATGTCGACGAGGTCCTTCAGCGTCTCGGGCGAGCCCACCTCGTAGTTGCCGCCGTTCTCGGCCGCGGGCCAGCCGGTGAACTCCTGCAGACGGAAGACCGACTGCTCGAGGTTCAGGAAGGCGGCATCGGTCGCGCGGATGATGTTGGCGAGTTCGTGGAAGCCCGGATCGCCGGGGTGATCGAACGGCGCCGTGCGGCGGTTCATGATCACGTCGCCCACCGCGGCCAGCGTCCAGCGGGTGTCGGAATCGATGGGCGAACGGGTCTGCGCCTGCGCCTCGCTCCAGACGGTCGGCGCGAGGACGGCGAGGCAGAGTGCGAGGAGAGCGGGGCGGCGCATGCGGTCCTCCTTCTGACGGGCTGGGTCATCCTTGCCTGTCGCCAAGGTATGCCGAGGACCGGGATGAGCGCATGGCGGCTGACTGAGCGCCGTGGCGGACGCGTCCCACCATGGTGGTGGCGCACCACTCCTCGACTCGGGTGTCTCCGGTTCAGTGTGTGAGGACATGCGACCACTTGCCCACTTGTTGTCAACACGCCGGTTAAGGCGCGTAACTGCTTGGAAACGTGATTTCGCGCCATATATGGCGGTCTGGACATGACCATCTCTCGTACCTACGTTCCATTCGTTCGGGCAGGCTCCGCAGGTTGCGCAGGCCCAGCTTCGAGGGAACTGGACGGGAGAACCGGGACATGGGAACGATCGTCCCCACGAGCCGGACGCCGGACGTGTTGCGGGAACTGGGCGCACGGCTGAAGACGCTGAGACTACGGCAGAACCTCCGCGTGAAGGATCTCGCCGCCCGCGCCGGGGTGGGTGCGCGCACCATCGACCGGGTGGAGGCCGGGCATAGCGTGGGCACCGACACGCTGGTGCGGGTCATGCGCGGTCTGGGCCGGCTCCAGGCGTTCGAGGCCTTGATCCCTCCTCCCGAACCTTCTCCCTATGAGATCGAGCAGCTGAGAGGAAAGCCGCGCCAACGCGCGTCGAGACGGACCCCGCCCCCGGAGCGGCTGCCGTGAACGGATACACGACGGTCCGCGTGCGGCTGTGGGGACGCGACGTGGGTCTTCTCCTCGAGTCGGAGGGCGGGCGGATCACGTTCGAGTACGACCGCGGGTTCCGGGACTCGGGACTTGAGATCTCGCCGATCCACCTGCCGCTGGCGCGTCCCGGACCGGTTTCCTTCCCGGAACTCGCCCGCAAGCCCGCCTTCCTCGGACTACCCGGCGTGTTCGCCGACGCGCTGCCGGACCGGTTCGGCAACGCCGTGATCCGCCGCTATTTCGAAGAGCGGGGGCGCCCCCGGGACGCGCGGTCGCCGCTCCAGCGGCTGCTCTACATCGGAGATCGCGCGATGGGTGCCCTCGAGTTCCTTCCCCCGCACGACCGCGGCCCCGGGACGGAAGAGGCTCTCGAAGTCCGGGCGCTCGTCGAGCAGGCGCGGCGCGTCATCGAGGGCGATGTCTCTGTTGCGGTGCCGGAGATGATGCAGGTGGGAGGAAGCGCGGGGGGCGCCCGGCCCAAGGCGCTGATTCTCTGGGATCGCGCGACGCGACGTGTGCGCTCGGGGTTCGCCCACCCACGGCCCGGGGAGGAGTTGTGGCTCATCAAGTTCGATGGCGCCAGCCGCGACGCGTCGGGGTTGGGCATGCGCGCCGCCCGCCGCTCCGGTCCGTGGGGCCGCATCGAATTCGCGTATTCCCGTCTGGCGCGGGATGCCGGCATCGATATGGCGGAGACCCACCTGCTCCGCGACGGCGATCTGGCTCACTTCATGACGCGACGCTTCGACCGCGCCTCCACGCCGGCCGCGGATGTGGGCGGAGGTACAGTCTTCGAGCGACTCCACCTGCACAGTCTCGGGGGTCTCCAGCACATCGATTTCAACGACCAGTTCGTGTTCAGCTACGAGGGCTGGTTCGACGCGATCCGGGCCCTCGGGCTGGGGCAGCCCTCGGTGAACGAGGCGTTCCGCCGCCTGGTGTTCAGCGTGGCGACCGTCAACTTCGACGACCACGTCAAGAACTTCGCGTTCCTCATGGATCGCGAAGGCCGCTGGCGTCTCGCGCCCGCCTACGACGTGACCTACGCGGAGAGCGACGCGTGGACGCGGCAGCACCAGCTCTCGGTGAACGGCCGCTTCTACGACATCACGCGGGCGGATCTGCTGCAGGTCGGACGAATGTTCGACGTGCCCGCGGCCGGAAGACGCATCATCGAGCAGGTGCTGGAGGCGCTGGGCGACTGGCCTGCCCACGCCGAAGCGGCGGGCGTCCGGGAGGGCATGGCGGCGTTCCTCGAGGACCGCTTCGAGCGGGAGATCGGCGTCAGCCGCTCATGACGAGGTCGCCGCCCTTGCGGCGCGGGCGCGGTCGAGCAGAGCGCGCGGTAGAGGGCGTCCGCCTCCCGCACGCGCGGTTCGAGGCGGAGGCGCTGCTGCTCCCATTCCTGCTCGAGAAGCCGGGTCGTCTCCCAGTATTCGAGGTCGCCGGCAGGCTGAATCGGCTCCGTGAGGAGTTCCTGCAGCTTTGCCCGGTGACGGGCGACGAGTTCGGGCACGGCTTCGAGGTTCCACCACGGCTCGTCCTCGACGACGACGAACACCGGGGCGCTGTGGGCGACGGTCATGTCGCGCTCTCCGTCGCGGTCGCCGAAGGCTCGGACGGCGACCCACAGGCTCTCGCCGGCCTCGATCCGGGTCTCGAGTCGTATGCGGTCGCTGCCGGCCGCGGCTTCCGTCGCGACGACCTCGCCGTGGACGACGAGTTCCAGCCGGTTCAGGCGATCGATATCGGGATTGAGGGAAGCTTCTGCCACGATCTCCAGGCTCGCCCCTCGCCCGACGCGAAGCTCTGAACCCATCTCGCGGCCGTTCACGCGGAACTCGAGGAATGGTCCGTTGCTCACGTACGTGTGGCCGCGGCGGTAGGCGTTGTACCACTCGTTCGGGGCGAACGGCCCGTCCAGCTTCACGTAGGTGCGTTCGACGCCCGGGAGCGTGGGTCCGAAGTACGGGTAATCCGCGCCGGCGATGGGGCGGACGTTGAAGCCCAGATTGAGGAAGCTGTACCAGATGTCGTCGTACAGGCGCCCGCCCTGCAGCACCTCGATGAAGTCGACGAGGTCGAAGGGCACGTCCAGCGCCAGCCCCCGCTCCCCGTTGAACAGCTGGCCCATGTGCGCGTAGCCGGAGATCCCGCCCTGCGCGCGCGATTCCTCGAACACCCGGTGATAGAGGAAGTAGGACTCCGGATCCTGGCGGATGGGACGCTGCAGGTTGTGATGGATCGTGTGCCCCCGCTGCACGGTGCGCGGGTCCTCCTGCCCGGACACGAGCGCGTGGCCTTCGCGCACGTACTGTCCCGCCTCGCCCCAGGCCGGCTGCTTGAAGTGGGTGACGGCGATGTTCCCCATCTCCAGCAGGTTCGCGACGTGGATGTCCTCGGCGGCGATCTGCGCCCATACGGCGTCATCCTCCGTATGGTCACGCGCGATGTGGACGTGGGAGTCGCCGGAATACCAGCCCTCCGCGGGCAGGTCCGCGTAGCGCTCGAGGGAGACGGTGAGATCCGTCGTCTCGTCCGCGCGGACCTCGACGGTACGCTGGTAGCCGCGGTATTCGGGGCCCCGCGTCGCGACGAACTCGTAGCTCCCGACCGGCAGCCGGGCCTCGTAGTCCCCGTCCACGTAGAAGGCGAGGCGGTGTTCGGACGGCCACCAGGTGCGCGGGTTCACCCACAGGAGTCGGACCTCGTCCGCGAACCGGTGCACGAGGACGGAGCGCTCGGACGGGAGCGGGGCCCGGCCGGTCGCGTCGTAGAGGCCGAGGCGGGCGGGGACTGCGCGCCCGGTCGCCGCGTCTTCCACCGTTAGACGCAGCGTACCGAATCCCGCGGGGACCGGGGTGGCGTGGCTGCGCACGACTTCGATGTCGCAGAGAGCGATGCCGTCGGATCCGCCGAGGGCGAGATCCGTGTCGCGGATCCCGTGCGCGGCGAAGCGGGCGCGGTCGAGCGTGACCCGGGCGGTGGCGAGCGTCGCGTCCGACTCCGGCTCGATCGGTTCCGACGCACCGATGCCGTCCCCGCCGTTGTCGTTGAATCCCACGTTGAACGTACCGGTGAACTCCGGCGCGTAGGTGATCACGAGATCGACCGGCTCATCGATGTCGAACGCGAACTCGTCCTCGATGTCCAGCGCGAACAGGGGGCCGACGACGCAGCTATGGCCGCCGATGTCGCGGGTCTGGAATGGGTTCCCGCGGCCGTACATGAGCAGTTCCGACCGCGCGACCCCGAGCGTGCGCGCGATGTGTTCGCGCGGCCACTCGAGTTCCACGACGTAGCGGGCGTCGCTGCCGTGCACCGCTCCCACCGGCCGTCCCGGAGCGGGGCCGGCCGCGCCGGCGACGAAGACTCCGGCCACCGCGAGCAGAGACGCCCGCCGGACGCGGCCCCTCACCGCTCGTACACGATCCGGCCGCTCACGACGGTGAGATCGACCTCCATGGACTCGAGGCATGGGTCCTCACACTCCAGAAAATGGTCCGACGTCACCACGAGATCGGCGGCCATCCCGACCTCGAGGGTCCCCTTCTCCGCCTCCTCGAAGGTCAGGTACGCGTACCCGTACGTCGCGGCGCGCAGCGCCTCCTCGCGGGTGATGCCCTGGGACTCGTCCAGCACGCCGGCGCTGATCGTGCCACGCGTCGTGAAGTGGTGGAGCATCCACCACGGGTCCCATGGGACGACGGGGGAATCGGTCCCCAGCGAGACCGGGATCCCGGCGTCGAGGTAGGCGCGCACCGGCGTGGTCCAGGCGGCGCGATCCTCGCCCCAGTACTTCACGAGGCTCGGCGCGGCGACGTAGAGGTGGTTCTGCGCCGTCACGGAGAGCCCGAGCGCCCGCATGCGCGGGAAGTGGTCCTCGCGCGGGATGAACCCGTGCTCGATCACCCAGCGCAGGCCGTCGATCGGCTCGTCGGCGTTCGCGGCCTCGTAGCCGTCGAGGACGAGGTCGATGGCGGCGTCCCCCACCGCGTGCGTCGCCACCCGCCACCCCTGCCGGTGGAGCTCGCGGACGGTCTCGATGTAGCGGTCGGTCGGGACGGTCTGGAGGCCGTGGAAGGTGCCGCCCTCGCCCCACGGTTCCTCGTACGGTTCGCGCATGAGGCCGCCCTCGAACCCGCCGTCCACGCCGAGCTTCACGCCGCCTACACGGAGCCAGCCGTCGCCCTCGCTCACGGCGGGCCACGACGCGAGCGCGTCGGAGAGGGGCTGGGCGCCGGCGCCGCGCGGGGCGCGGAGCACGTAGTTCACTCGGAGCGTGAGCCGGCCCTGGTCCTTGAGCCGTTCGATGGCCCGGTACTGGCTGGGGGGGCCGCCCGGGTACCGGATGCTGGTCAGACCCCGGGCGTTGAGCGCGGCGTACTCCTCGGCCAATTCGTCGAGCACGCCTCCGGAGTCGGGCGGCGCGGCTTCCGGCAGCGACACGAGATCCTTGGCCCGGTCGACGAGTTCGCCGTTCAGCCGCCCGTCCGGATAGCGGCCGATCCGGCCGCCCGGCACCTCCGCCGTCGACTCGTCGATGCCCCAGCGGGCGAGCGCCGCGCTGTTCAGCACGTATTCGTGACCGCCGCGGACGACGACGATCGGCTGCCCCGGGGCCGCCCGGTCCAGATCGTCGCGGTACGGCAACCGGTGCTCCGCGAGTTGCCCCTCGTGCCAGTCGCGGTTGGTCACGATCAGCTCCCCGGGGCCCGTTTCCAGCGCGAAAGCGGCGATCGCGTCGACCACGTCGGCGATGGAGCGCGCACCCGTGAGATCGACGCCGGGACCACCCCCGATGCCGTGATAGTGGTTGTCGGTGAGCCCCGGGATCACCGTACGGCCGCCGAGTTCGACGACGCGCGTATCCGGCCCGGCCAGCGCGCGGATCTCCTCCGAGGTCCCCGCCGCGAGCACGCGACCGCCGCCGACCGCCAGCGCCTCCACGACGCCCGGCGATCCCAGCGTCAGGATCTCCCCGTCGACGAGGACGAGATCCGCCATCTCGCCCGGGGGCGCGGCGCAGGCCGCGAGGTACAGCGCCGCCAGCGCGACGCCCACGCAGGTAGGCCTGAGTTTGGTCATCGTGGGGCCCTCCCGTCTCCCGGCGCAGGAGCCTGGCGGCGGCTTCGGCTGGCTGTGGCCCTGACCTGTCGGCGTTGACCCGGTCGGCCGAGCAGCTCCCATAGCTCGGCCAACTGCTCCAAACCGTCGATGTTGGTCGTCCTCAGGTGCCGCGAGTGCGGCTCGGGGAAGGCTACCATCCGCCCCCAGTCGTCCTCGAGCACGGCCGCGGCGTTCGGCCGCGTATCCCCGTAGCGGTTCCCGAACGCCTTGCGCGCGGCCAGCGCCTCGGCCCGCGACGGCGCGTACGCCACCGCCCGCAGCAACATCCTAGCTTCGGCCTGCTCTCTCTGGACAACTTGCGGTCCCAGCACCGCTGCTCGGCCTCCTCCGGACACACCTCCCGCGCCGCGCCCCAGATCCCGAGGTTCCCGGCGGCCAGCAACAGCTTCGGGGTTCCCAGCCCCCGCGCCTTCAGATCCTTCAGCATCGCCGCCCACGACGCCACCGACTCGTTGGCCCACCGTACCTCCCCGGCGTATCGTTGCCTATGAGGCGACGTCCTTTCTCCGGTCTCCGGGTCTTCCCCGGATGCGCTGATACTGGTCAGCTGAAAGGTACGTTGCCTTCCCTTTTTTTTGCACACCTCTTGGACCGACCTAACGGTTCCGTGGACAAGTTGTACGGAAGCCTCGCTTCCGGTGCGGTGGGGGATGGGTACATGAACGGCTATCGACTCCCCATCTTTGTGGCGGCGACGCTGTCGGCCACCCTTTGGGCGTACGCCTGCGGCGACGCGACCACGGAACCTCCGACCCCGACCCCCGATCCCCCGCGGCCGACGACCGTCACGGTCACGCCCGCGACCCACCCGCTCACCGCCTTGGACGCCACCGTGCAGCTCACGGCGGAAGTCCGCGACCAGAACGGGCAGGTGATGGCGGGGGCCGGTGTGACGTGGACAAGCAACGCCACCTCGATCGCGACGGTCGGCGGATCCGGGCTGGTGACGGCGGCGGGCAACGGGACTGCCACCATCACCGCGACGGCGGGGAGCGTGTCGGGGAGCGCAACGGTGACGGTGTCCCAGGAGGTGACGGAGGTCGCCATCTCTCCCTCGGCCGACACGCTGGTGGCGGGCGACACGCTGCGCCTGGCGGCGGAGGCGTTCGACGAGAACGGCCACGCGGTGGCGGGTGCGGCGTTCACCTGGTCGTCGAGCGACACCTCGGTGACGGTCGTGGACCCGACGGGACTGGCGACGGGGGTGGACGCTGGCGAAGCGGAAGTCTCGGCCACCTCGTCGGGGGTGACCGGGCGCGTGGAACTCACCGTGGTGACACCCGCGCCGACGACGGTAGCCATCACTCCGGACACTGTCGTCAAGATGACGGCGTTGGGGGACACGGCGCGGCTTGTGGCCGAGGTGCGCGACCAAGCCGGACGGGTTATGGAGGACGAGGCGGTCGTCTGGGCGAGCGGGGACACCCTAGTGGCAACCGTCGACGCCGCCGGGCTGGTGACGGCAGCGGGCATGGGCGCCACCAGCGTCACAGCGATGGCGGGCGAGGCATCCGGGCGCGCGGCGGTGACGGTCATGCAGTCGGCGGGCTCCGTGACCGTATCGCCGGCCGCGGACACGGTCGCGCTGGGCGACACGCTTCGGCTCGTCGCGGAAGCGTTCGACGAGAACGGGCACTTGGTCGAAGGTGCGGAGTTCACCTGGTCTTCGAGCGATGTGTCGGTGTCGACGGTGGATGCCTCGGGACTGGTCCGGGGCGTAGCTGAGGGGACGGCGACGATCACGGCGACGGCTTCAGACGCCCGGGGGATAGCTGAAATCACCGTCGAGAACCCGGATCGGGCGGCGCTGGTGGCGGTCTACCAAGACCACCTGACGGATCCGAACTGGACGCGAGCAACGATAACTGGTTCACGGACGCAGCCGCTAGACGCAGTGGTACGGAGTGGAGGTGGACAACGTTCGGCGCGTCGTCGTCAGCTGAGGCTTGCCCTCCGGAACGAAACGATTCGAAGGGCCCGATGCTCACCCGAACTCGGCGAGCCTTGCCAACCTCGAACGTCCCTGTAGCCTTGACGGGAACGAGTTGTCCGGTTCAATCCTCGCCGGAAATCAGCCGCCTCGCCAACCTTGGGACACTGGTGCTTGGCAATAACAACCTGACCGGCCCCATCCCGACCGAACTCGGCAACCTCTCCAACCTTGGGACACTGGTGCTTGGCAATAACAACCTGACCGGTTCGATCCCGACCGAACTCGGCAACCTCTCCAACCTTGGGACACTCCTGGCTTCCCGATAACAACGCTGACTGGCCCGATCCCGACCGAACTCGGCAACCTCTCCAACCTGACCGTACCTGGCCCTTTCGTCCAACCAACTCACCGGCTCCATCCCGGCCGAACTCGGCAGCCTCGCCAACCTGACGATACCTGTATCTCAGGCACAACGAACTCACCGGTTCGATCCCGCCAGAACTCGGCAACCTCTACCAACCTGAACGGCCTGTACCTCTGATGATAATGAACTGATCGGGCCCGATCCCCGTCGGAGCTGGGTGACCTTGGTAACCCTGAAGTGGCTGAACCTCGCCGAGAACGAGCTATCGGGGTCGATCCCCGCGGAGTTCGGCCGCCTTGCCAACCTTGAGTTTCTGTTCCTCGGCAAGAATGAGCTGACGGGCCCGATTCCGTCGGAGCTGGGTGAACTGGTATCCCTGGAACGGCTGAACCTCGCCGAGAACAATTTGTCGGGTTCGATCCCGTCGGAGCTAGGGAATCTCGCCAGCTTGGCACACCTGGAACTCTCGTCGAACGATCTTTCGGGCGCGAGCCCGCCCGAACTCGGCAGCCTTACCAACCTGAACACCCTGTACCTCAACGACAACGAACTGACGGGCCCCATCCCAGTCGAATTCGGCAGTCTCGCAGATCTGGTGGAACTCGTTCTGGCCTCAAACGCTGCCATGTCCGGACCTCTCCCGGCCAGCCTGACGAATCTGCGGTCGCTGGAGACATTCTCCACGGGAGGCACCATGCTGTGCGCGCCTTCCGACCCCGACTTTATCGAGTGGATGCAGAGCATACAGAATCGGTATGTGGCTCTTTGCGAAGGCGAAACGGCATACCTCGTCCAGGCCGTCCAGTCGCGGGAGTTCCCGGTTCCCCTCGTCGCGGGCGAGGAGGCTCTGCTGCGCGTGTTCGTCACCGCGACACGCCCGAACAACTCACCGATCCCGGAGGTCCGCGCCTCGCTATACCTGGACGGCGCGCTGGCGCACGTCGCCGACATCGGTGCCAAGCCGGGCCCCATCCCGACCGACGTTGACGAGGGATCCCTGTCACAATCCGCTAATTACATGATTCCGGGGGAGGTCGTACGACCGGGGTTGGAGATGGTCGTCGAGATCGACCCCGGGGGGACCGTCGACGCCGGGCTGGGCGTGGCGAAGCGCGTCCCGGAGACGGGCCGCATTCCAGTCGACGTCGGGGAGATGCCGCTCTTCGATCTCACTGTCATTCCGTTCCTGTGGAACACGGACCCCGACTCGGTGATTCTGGAACAGACGGCGGGCATGGCGGCCGATCCAGAAGGTCACGATCTGCTGGAGCTTCTTCACATCCTTATGCCGGTCGAAGGTCTCGATGTGACGGCCCACGAACCGGTCCTTAGTTCGAGCAACAACGTGCATACGCTGTTCGCTCAGACATGGGCAATTCGGGCCCTTGAAGGAGGCCGTGGCCACTACAAGGGCATGATGTCCGGGCCAGTTATCGGCGGGGCCGCAGGTCTGGCTGCGCGGCCGGGACGAGTGAGCTTCTCGGTGCCTCGTGCCAGCGTGATCGCACACGAATTGGGTCACAACATGAGCCTCTGGCACGGTACGTGCCCTGGCGCGAGCGGCGTAGACCCGGGGTATCCCTACCGGGGCGGAGCCATCGGCGCCTGGGGGTATGACTTCCGGGGCGGTGGCCGGCTGGTGACGCCGAGTTCGCTCGATGTGATGGCTTGCGGGGGATCGCGCAGCTGGATCAGCGATTACCACTTCACCAAGGCACACCGCTTCCGCCTAGCCGGCGAGGGCGTGTCCGGTCCGGTGTCCCCGGCCACGTCGCTCCTCCTCTGGGGAGGCGTCGATCCCGAGGGGGCGCCGTATCTGGAACCTGCCTTCGTGGTCGACGCCCCGGCCACGTTGCCCGACTCCGGCGGCGAGTACGAGGTCACCGGACGGGCCGAGGGAGGCCGCGAGTTGTTTTCACTCAGCTTCGACATACCGGAAGTGACGGATGGCGACGGGAGTTCGTCTTTTGCCTTCGCGCTGCCTGTGCAGGACGCGTGGGCAGGCGCCCTTGCCAGCATAACGTTTGCCGGGCCGACCGGGTCCGTGACCCTGGACAGGGAAACCAACCGCCCGATGGCCATCCTCCGCGATCCGGGGACCGGGCAGGTGCGCGGCATCCTGCGCGATCTTCCTCCCGTCGCCGTTGCCGCCCAAGCTGCCGCAGCAGCCGCACTGTCACCCGAGCCGGGCCTAGATATTCTGATCAGCAGCGGGATTCCGGATGCGGCCGCCTGGAGTCGCTGACAAAGAGTCCGGCGGAGCGACAGCGCCGGCGAATGGCTCATCGGCAAACTGCAGCGTAGGCGGTGCCGGTTCGGCGCTCAGCCGCAAGGGCGCGAGTGCCCGGGCATGGCACCCGAGGCAAACCCGGGGCTAGCCCTCACCCGCGGCTTAGAGCTCCGGATCGAACCGTGCTTTACGGCGGATCGCCCACCGATTGGCTGGCGTGCGAGCCGAAACGCTTCGGGCGGAGCACGGCGGCAGCACCGAGCATCGGGGAGCGTTCAACGACGCCTCGGCGCTCCGACTTACGGCCGTACCTGAGCGGCGCAAACGACATGGGGGTCCGATGCCTACTTCGGCGCTTCCGCGATGCGCACCGGAACCGGCGCGTATCCGCTGTCGCTGTCGCGTCTTGTGCCGGGGCGGCCAGACCGGCCGGAGCCGCGCGGACGGCACCGACCGAGCCTGCGATCTCTCGACTTCTCGCCAGCTACGTTAGCTTGCCGCTGGCGTTGTGAGCCGAGCTACGATCATGGAGGATGGCGTCCCATCAATCGACAAGCCCGGTTGAAGTGTCTACGTTCCTCGTCTGCATCGGCAGCCGTCAGCAGGTCGTCCACGCGCGCATGCAGACGCTGGAGCGTACGCAATCGCTGCCTTACGTTTCGGATTCGCCGATTCGCCTCGACCTCGTCATCCTGAATGGATATGCGGATCTTCTCCAATTCATCGTTTTGGCCCAGCAACGATGCACCGTGCGAAGACACTGCCTCGGATAGCCACTCCCACTCCTCAGGCGTCAGTCTACCCATTCGTGCGTTCCCTCTCCAAGAAAAACTCGTGCGTCAGTGGTCTCCAGTTCCCTTCGCATGCTCTCCAACTCAACGGGACAGGACCCGCCATCTCGCGCGGGGGCGCAGCACAGGCCGCGAGGTGCAGCGCCGCCAGCACGGCCACGGCCCGCGAAGGCATGATCTTCGGCATTACGGCGTCCCTCCCGTCTCCCGGCGCAGGAGCCTGCCGGGCTGCGCCTCCGTCAGCGCGCCGTCATCGATCACCGCCACGCCGTTCACGAACACATAGTCCATCCCCTCGGCATAGCGCATCGCGTCCCCGAACCGGGCCACGTCCCGCACCTCGTCCGGGTCGAAGAGCACGAGGTCCGCCGCCATCCCTGGCGCGATCAGGCCCCGGTCGGCGAGATCCAGCCGGCGGGCGGCGAGCGACGTCATGCGGCGTACGGCATCCTCCAGACTCAGGATCCCGTCCTCCCGCACGTACTTCGCGATCACCCGCGGGAAGGCTCCGAACGCCCTGGGATGCGCACTCGCGGTCGTGGCCGGATTCGTGGGCGAAGCATCGGTGTCGATCATCACGAACTCCGCCCGGAGCGCCTGCCACTTCTGCTCTTCGTTCATGCTCTGCGGGTTCACGCTCACGCCGCCGGCCTGCACGAGGTCGAAGAACGCGTCCCATGGTTCCGTCCCCAGGACTTCCGCCGCCTCGTGGATCGAGAGGTTGATCACGCGCTCGTCCACTTCGTCGGGGGCGGAGACGATGAGGACCTTGCCCCAGTCCATCCCCACGTGGCGGTACCAGTTCTCCCAGTCCGCCGCGGTCTCCACCTCGCGGCGGAGTTCGGCCCGCACCGCGGGGTCGGAAAGGGTCTCCAGGAAGGGCGCCGTGCCGCCCGCGTAGTGTCGTGGATGGAGGAAGGAGCCGAGGCCGATTCCGTTGCGGATGTAGGGATAGATGTCCGCCGTCACGTCGATCCCGGCCACGCGCGCCGAATCGATGAGGGCGAGGGCTTCGGCCATCAGCGGCCAGTTCTCCTGCCCCGCCGCCTTGAGGTGGTAGATGTGGACGGGGGTCCCCGCGCGGACGCCGATCTCGATCGCTTCGCGGATTGCTTCCAGCACTGAGTGCGACTCGTTCCGCATGTGGGTGAAGTACGTGCCGCCGTACTCGCCGGCGACGCGCGTGAGTTCGACGAGTTCTTCCGTCGTCGCGTACACGGCGGGCGGATAGATGAGCGACGTCGAGGTCCCGACGGCGCCGTCCTCCATCGCCTGCCGCACGAGCGCCTTCATCTCCTCGAGTTGCTCGGGCGTCGGCTGCACGTCCTCCTCGCCCAGAACCACGCGCCGCACCTGCGTGAGTCCGACATCGTGCACGACGTTGATCGAGATGCCGATGCGCTCGATGTGCGCGAAGTACTCGGCGTACGTCCGCCAGCGCAGTTCCTCGCCGTTCACGACCGGGCCCTCGGGCTGGGTGGCGTCGCTCTGGGGCGCGGCCGACCCACCCTCGCCCGAGAGGTAGGTCGTGATTCCCTGGCGCAGCTTGCTCTCGGCGCTCGGAGGATCGGTGACGAGGACGACGCTCGACTGCCCCATCATGTCGATGAAGCCGGGGGTGACTACGCGGTCCGCCGCGTCGATCGTGCGCGCCGCCGAGTGTCCGCCCAGGTCGCCGACCGCCGCGATCCGGTCCCCCCGGAGACCAACGTCGCCCCGCACCCACGGGTTCCCCGCCCCGTCCACGATCCGCGCGCCGGTGATGAGCACGTCGAACGGCTCCGGCCGGCCCGACACATCGCCTGATCCACATCCCATGAGGGCCATGCCGAGCAGAATGACGCCGTAGAACTCCGGCCCTCGTCCGTCGTTCATGGCTTGGTCCGTTCCTTTCGAGGCAGGGTCGGGACACCCCGGCGCCGCGCCGCTCGAGATAACGCGCGATCCAGGGTCGCGAGTGGGATCGCCTTTCTCATCGCGAGTTCGAGATAGGCTGCATCGTACGTCGTCAGGCGCTCCTGCCGAGCCAGTGCCAGGATTTCGCGGAACGCGCGGCTGCCGGTCTCCGGGTCGACAGTGATCGGGAGCTTCTCCAACCGCTCGATCCAGCGCGCGATTCGCGTCGTGTCGGCGCGTTTGGACCGTTCCGCCTGCGCGAGGACATTCCCCAGCTCCAGCCGCCAGAGGCTGGGAACGTAAGCACCGTCCCGCCTCAGGCGACGGAGGAGGGCATCGGTGGCGGGCGCAGCCTCATCTTCGAACAGCCAAGCGGCGGCGACCGAGCAGTCCAGAACGAACGGATTCATCGTCGGCCGGCGTCGCGCAGATCCTTCCAGTTCAAGCCATCCAGTCGCGCCCCCTCACGGAGGGCGATCAATTCCTCAATCGCCCGATCGACTTCGGCTCCCGTGGCTTTGCGGGCCGAGACGATCCGGGCGACGGGTACGCCGCGCCTCGTGATGAGCACTTCTTCCCCGCCGGCCACTCTCTTGAGAAGAGAAGACAGGTGCGTTTTCGCTTCGAAAGTTCCGACTTCAATCATAACCATCTCTCATAACTAGTTATTTCACCTAGTCTAGCTGACGGAATCGACCTGCGTCAAGGTCGGGTCGGCGTCTGGCGGCAATGGTATCCGCCGACCACTGTACGATCCGCTACATGGCCTCGGGTCATGCCCGTACGCGGTCGGCGATCCGAGGCCAACACCGCGAAGCTTGATGACTCGGGAGGCCGAGAATGACACGGATGCTGCGACTCCCAAGACAGTTTGGGTTCCTTCTGCTCGTCGTCGGTGGATTCGCTATCCCGCCGCTCGCGGGGCAGGAGGCGGATCGGTATCCCGGCCCGTTCCCCGGCGGCTATCCATCGATGAGCGGGATCGGCGGGTCGGGGAAGATGTACATGGAGAGCTACTTCCCGCCGCCGGTCACGGCGTCTCCCACCTATCCGGCGTTCTCGCCCGATGGCGGCTCGATCGCCTTCGCCTACCAGGGGCGGATCTGGGCGGTTTCGGCCGAAGGGGGCGTGGCCCGGCAGCTCACGTCCGGGGCCGGGTACCACTCGCAGCCGAGCTGGTCCTCGGACGGCCGCCACATCGCCTACGCGGCCGACGTCGACCTCAATCTCGACATCTTCCTGCTCGACATCGAGAGCGGCGAATCCCGAAGGTTGACGGAAGATCCCGCCATCGACATGCGCCCGCGGTTCTCTCCCGACGGTTCCAGGATCCTGTTCACGACCGGACGGGACGGAACGTTCGACCTCTGGGGGTACGACCTCGGGGCGGGAGCGCTGGAGGCCGTCATCGCCCACCCAAGGGCGCACGACATGGCCGGCGACTGGATCGGCGATACCGGGGACATCGTCTTCGTCTCCAAGCGCGGGGAGGCGGCGCTCGGCTCGGGCTCCCTGTGGCGCTGGAGCGCGGGAACCGGCGAGGCGGAGCTTCTCATCCGCATCGAGACCAACTACCAGGCGTCGCCCGTCGTGGCTCCGCACGGCGGTTCGGTCGCGTACGTCACCGACGCTTCCGGGAACAACGACATCTATCAGGTGCCGACGTACCGGGCGGGCGCCGTCCCAGGATCGCTCCAGCCCGGGGATCCAGCAGGTGCGGCTCACGCACTCCCGCACGGACGAATACTTCCCATCGTGGTCGCCCGACGGGGAGCGCCTCGTATACGCCCGCAACGGCGGCAGCGCGGGGGAGGAGCGGACGACCGACGGCGGCATGGGGTTCGGGCTCTACACGACGGGCCGCGGCGGCGGCGAGCCGGTCCCGGTGCGGATCGAGGACTACGCGTGGTCGGAGCCGATGGGCCAGCGTGCAGGTGCGCGTGAGCGACGGGAACGGGCGGACGGCTCCCGTCCCGGATCTACCTCCAGGGCGTCGGACGGGCGCAGCTACTTCCCCGATGGCAGCTTCCCGCGTGTCCTCAGCGGGCCCGAGGACTACTACTTCCACACGGACGGCAGCTTCTCGGTCACGCTGCCCGTGGGCCCGGCGGAACTCGAGGTGTGGCGCGGCTTCGAGTACGAGCCGGTCACCCGGACCGTCGACGTGCGCGCCGGCGAGTGGAGCAGCGTGGAGGTGCGGCTGGAGCGCTGGATCGACATGGCCGCGGAGGGCTGGTATTCGGGAGACAATCACATTCACCCGAACTATGGCGGCCACTATTTCGTCACCCCGCTGGACCTCGGAAACAAGGCCCTCGCTGAAGACCTGAACGTGGCGAACGGGATGATCGCCAATTACTGGGCGAACAGTCGGGTGGAGGATCTGGAGCATTTCCTCGGCCATCCGCACCCGCATCCGGACCCGCGGACGATCGTCTACTACAACGAGGAGTACCGGCCGAACTTCTTCGCCCACATGTCGCTGCTGAACCTCGTCCAGCTCATCACGCCGTTCTACATCGGCTACGAGGGGACGGCCTACCGCGAACTGTATCCCGACAACGCGGCGGTGCTGCGGCGCGTGCACGAGCAGGGCGGCATCGGCGGCTACGTTCATCCGTTCGGGCTCAGCCACCGCGGGCCGGACCCGGCGCCCGGCGGGGCGCGCGAGCTACCCGTCGACGCGATCCTCGGGCTGGCCGACTTTGTGGACGTCTCCTGCATCTGGAGCGACGAGCTGGGGACGGCCGCAATCTGGTATCGTCTTCTCAACACCGGATCCCGGATCCCGGCTACCGCGGGGACGGATGTGATGACCGACATGTGGCGGCACCCGGCCGTCGGGACGACGCGGTCCTACGTCTACACGGCGGAGGAGGAACTCGACTACGACGAGTGGGCCGACGCGATGGCCGCGGGCCACGCCTTCGTGACGAGCGGACCCATCCTCACGCTCGATGTAGAAGGGATGGGAATGGGCGAGGAACTCGCGGTCTCAGGGGGCGAGAGCGTGACGGTCGCGGTGACGGCGCGCTCGCTGTTCGAGATGGAACGCCTCGACATCATCCGAAACGGCGAGATCATCCACACTGTCGAGGCGACGGGCGACGGCAAGTCGATCGAGGCGGAGATCGACGTGCGCATGGACGGCAGCGGGTGGGTCGCGGCCCGGGTTCTCGGCCCCCCGCAGCACGGGGCCATGGACAGCTACCTGTTCGCGCACACGAACCCGGTGTTCGTGATCGCCGATGGCGAGCCGGTCCGGTCGCAGGAGGACGCGGCGTTTTTCGTGCGCTGGATCGAGCGGACGCTCGAGGACCTCCACTCCATGGACCGCTGGGACGACCCGGCTCACAAAGCCGAAGTTATCGCGACCTTCGAGGAGGGCCTCCGGCTATACCAGGACCAGGCAGTGGGACGTTGACCGCTACCGGCCCTTGAAGTTCGGGTCTCGCTTCTCTGTGAAGGCTCGGGGGCCTTCCTCGTGGTCCTCCGAGACGAGCATGCGTTCGTAGGCCGGGAACCGGCCGTCGTAGATCGCCTGGAAGGCATCGCGGACCGACAGGCCTTCAATCCCGTGGACGACTTCCTTGATGGCTCGCAGGGAGAGGGGGGCACTGCGGGCCAGCTTCTCGGCGACTTCACGGGCCTTCGCGAGCACCTGATCCGGCGGGACGACCCAGTTCACGAGCCCCCAGTCGCGCGCCTCGGCGGCCCCCATCCGGCGCCCTGTCAGTAACATCTCCATCGCGACGTTGTGCGGGATCTTCCGCGGCAGGCGCTGCACCGCTCCCGCGTCGGCCAGGTTTCCAAGGCGGGTCTCGGGGAACCAGAACTCGGCCTTCTCGCTGGCCACGACGAGGTCCGCAGCGAGCATCAGTTCACACCCGCCCCCCACCGCCAGGCCGTTCACCGCGGCGATCACGGGTTTCGTGAGGTCCCACAGTGCCGTGATCCCGCCGAAGCCGCCCGCGCCGTAGTCCATCCGCTCGTGTTCGCCCCCGGCCGCGGCCTTTAGGTCCCAGCCGGCCGAGAAGATGCGCTCGCCGCCCCCGGTGAGGATCGCCACCCAGAGATCGTCGTCGTCCCGAAAGTCGCAGAACACTTCTCCCATGCGGACGCTCGTCGCCACGTCGATCGCGTTCGCCGGCGGCCGGTCGAGGATTACCTCGAGGACGCGGCCTCGGCGTTCGGTCTTCACGGGGTCGGACATGTTCAGCGACTCCTTTCGCGGAAGCTGCGGAGGAGGGTCAGATTCCGGATGTCGGCGTCGGCGCCGTCGTCCCCCTTGGGGGTCTCGAGGATCTTGGGGACGTGACGCAGGCGAGGGTCGAGTATGAGCCGCCGGAACGGGGCCTCGCCGAGGGTTCCCCGCCCGATCTCCTCGTGCCGGTCCTTCCGCGAGGCGAAGGGGTGCTTCGAATCGTTCATGTGGATGAGGCCGAGCAGGTCCAGTCCGAGGACTGCGTCGAACGCGGTCCACACGCCATCGTAGTCGTCCACGAGGTCGTAGCCGGCGGAGAACCCGTGGCAGGTGTCGAAGCAGATGCCCACCCGGTCGCGCTGGGAGACAGGGATCTGATCGATGATGCTGCGGAGGTTCTCGAAGCTCGCCCCCACGGTCGTCCCGGCGCCGGCGGTCAACTCCAGCAGCACGCGGGTGGGGCCGTCGACGGCCTCCAATGATTCGGTCACGCCCCGGGCGTTGCGCCTGAGTCCCTCCTCGATGTCGCCGTCGGTCGCGTTGCCGGGATGCGTGACCAGGAAATCGAGACCGAGGGCCGTGCAGCGCTGAAGCTCGCCCTGGAAGCAGCGTTGCGACATCCGCCACAGGCGCCGGTCCGGGGTCGAGAGGTTGATGAGATAGGAGTCGTGGGCCCCGGCTATCGCCACGCCGTGCTCGGCGCGCGCTTCGCTGAACGCCGCCGCGGTTTCGTCGTCGATCTTCGGCTCGGCCCAACGGTTGGGCTGCTTCGTGAACAGCTGGAAGTTCGCCGCACCGATCTCCGCCGCCCGCCCGGGGGCGTTCTGTACTCCGCCCGCCACCGAGACGTGAGCGCCGAGTTCGTCCCGGCAGGCGTCGGAGCTCACGCGTTCCGCGGCGGTTGCGAAGGCCGGAGTTCGATGCGGCTCACGTGGGCTTCCGGCGGATAGGAGAGGAGCTGCATGACGGCCGCCGCGCAGTCGTCAACGTGCAGCCGCCAGGTCCGCTCCGGCACCTGCTCCCGGCCGTCGAAGTACGTGTCCACGCTCCCCGGCATCACGACGCTGGCGCGCACGCCGTCGTAGCGCACGTCGAGCATCATCGCCTCGGTGAGGCCGAGGAGCCCGTACTTGCTCGCGTTGTACCCGGTTCCTCCCCGGAAGGGGTGCCGGCTGGCCAGAGACGCGATGTTCACTATGAACCCGTCACCGCTCGCGACGAGGTAGTGGGAGCGCCGCCTTCGAGCAGTAGAAGACGCCGCCCAGGTTCACGTCGATCTGGAGCTGCCACTCCTCGACGGTCATCTCCGCCAGCGGTTTGAAGACGCCGAGCCCCGCGTTGTTCACGAGGATGTCGAGCCGCCCGAAGTGAGCCACCGTCCGCTCGACCATGCCCGCGCAGGCGGCGGGGTCGGCCACGTCGCATGCGATCCCGAGCGCCCGGCCGCCGAGTTCGGCCGCAACCGCCTGAACCTCGGATTCGGTCCTCGCGCAGAGGGCGACGGACCCGCCCGCCTCGAGCAGATGCTCCGCGATCGAGCGGCCGATCCCCTTCGTTCCGCCGGTCACCAGCGCGACCCGGTCGGTCAGATCGAGTGCGGGCGTCACAGCGGGAGCCAGTAGGCGATCTTGAGCAGGAAGACGTGCTGGCCACCCGTGCGCAGGCTGTCGACGAGACGGCCCGGGTCGACGAGTTCGCCGGAGGTGCGCATGTCGGAGCGGTCCTGCTGCCACACCAGGAAGAGCGTGCTCCCCGGCTGCAGTTCCCAGCGCAGGACCACGTTGCTGCGGAGGGAAAGGACGTTGAAGTCACTGGCCGGGAGCGCGAACGCGCCGCCGCCCTCGGTCACGCTCCAGGAGCCGTCGGCGACCCGGTCGATCGTCGACCCCCGCTCGCCGTACACGAGCAGGTCGCGGCTGCGGGGCGCGAGGAGTTCGCCGAGCCCGTAGCGGCGTCCGCTGGCCGCGAAGGGTTCGAAGTACGCCTCGAGCGTGAGGTCGGGCGTGAACGCGTAGCCGCCCCGGACCCGCACCGCGACGGTGCTGCGCTCAATGGCGGAGAAGACGTAACGCCGGCCGAACGTCTCCACGCGCCCTCCATCCAGCGTCGTGAGGTACTGCCTCGACTCCACTTCGCGACGGTAGCCGGGCTCGATCTGGAGCTGGAGCGCCGGCCCCGGACGGAGGGTGAGCGAGCCCCTCACGTCGTACGCCCAGCCCCCGACCTCGTCCTGCCCGTAGGCTCCGGTGAGACTGAATCCCGTCCGGAACGAACGGTCGTTCGCGATCCTGAGGCCGCCGCGCCAGCGCGCCAACATCCCCATGAGGGGGCCGCCGCGCGTGAGATGATCGCTCAGCGTGCGGGGCTGGTACTCGTAGTCGAGCGTCGTGCGCAGGTAGTTGTGCCAGGTAGCCGTGGCCTCGGCCCCCAGAATCGTCTCGGTACGGACGCGGTTGAAGTTCCAGGCGCTCGACGACGTCAGCCCGAGCCGCCAGGAGCGCGCGAGGGCGGTCGGCAGCGTCTCGCGAATCGCGACGTCCGCCTCGGCCGTGAGCCGGTCCGCGTTGAACATCTGGCCCACATCGTTGATCTCGAAGCCCGGCGATATCGCGTCGCCCCGCACGCGCCACAACCAGCGCCGGCCGCCGGTCTTCTCCATCGCGAGCGCGGCGGTGTAGCCGGAGAGGGAGGTGCGCGACGGGTCGAGTCGAGCGGTCTTCGCGTCCGGACGCTGAAAGAACCGGGCACTGGAGCGCTGCACCCGCAGGATCGCTTCGGGACTGCCGCTGATGCTCGAGAAGCCGGCGTGGCCGGTGAATTCGTATTCGCCGCCACCGAACCGGAGGTTCCAGTCCCCGCCCCCTGCGACCGCGCGCCACACGAGCAGTTCCGAGAGCCCGGGCTGCGCCTCGCGGCTGAGCGCGGTCCCCGCCAACCCGACCGTCGAACCGCTCTCGCCGAGTTCCTGCTCGAGCCGGGCCACGCCGAACGCGCTCAGCGGTTCGACCGGCACCAACGTCTCGCCCGGCACCATCGCCTGCCCCGGGGTCGGCGTCTCGCCGGGGAGCGGCGCCTCGCCTTCGGAGAAGTCGAACGTCCGCGCCCCTTCCCGCCCCGTGACGGCGAACAGGGCGCCCACCGCGGTCCCGCCGGGCATCCGTCCCGTCACCTTCGCGGCCCCGAGGATCGTCGTCTGGTCGGGCATCTCCACGCTGTCGGCCCGCGCGCGGCCGTGCGGCGGGGCACCGATGCGGCGTGAATAGAAGTAGCGCGGCCCCAGCCCCTCCATGAGCTGCCGGCCCTCCGTGAAGAACGGCCGGCGCTCCTCGAACACCTCCTCGAACGCCGTCAGGTTCACGACGGCTGGATCCGCCTCGACCTGTCCGAAGTCGGGGTTCACGGCCGCGTCCAGCGTCAGACTCGAACCCAGACCGAGCTTGAGGTCGGCCCCCACGCGCGCCTCGCTGTGCGTAACCAGCCCGCTCGAAGGACCTCCCGTCGGCGTACGCATGTCCCCGGCGATGTAGGGGAGGAACTCGGGCCCGCGACGCCCGCGCATCCCCTGGAGTCCGGTCAGGTCACCCAGCCTCGAGGACCACCCCGGCTCGCTCCGCACCACGAGTTCCCACAGGAGGTTCTCCTGGATGTCGGGCATGTAGCGGTTGATGTTCACCCCCCAGGCCGGCTCGTCACCGTTGAAGCGCAGCTGGGAAAACGGCATCCGCATCTCGGCCGTCCACCCGAGCGAATCCCGCTGCACCCGGGCCGACCATACCGGATCCCAGGTGTAGTCGCGGTTGGAGACGTTGTCTTCGGGATGAAACCAGTCCGTGCGGCTGCCCGCGGCGTTCACCCCGAACGAGACGGCGGTGCGGCGGTTCAGGTACGGATCGAGAGATACGAGAAGCCGCTCCGAACCCGTGTTCCGGTCGCGCCTGGTGCGGTACGCCTGAAGGCTCGCGGGGTCGTCGGTGTACATGCGGCCGCCGATCCACAGCGCCTCGTCGTCGAACACGAACGCGACCTCGGTGCGCCGCGTGGCGGGCTCGCCCTCGTCGGGCTCGCGCTGCCAGAAGGAGGTCACGAACTCCGCCTCCGCCCACACCGCGTCGTCCAGGCGACCGTCCAGGCGCAGCGTCCCTCCCGTGTCGCGGATGGCCCGCATCTGCTGCCGGTCCTCGATGCCCCTCCCCTGCCCCTGGACATCCCCACCGGGCAGAGCCAGCACCATCGCGACAACGGAAGCCAACGCCAGGTGGCGCTGCGTCATGGGCATCGGCAGACCCCGCTCCTCATTCGTTGAGGAAGATGTCCTTCGGGATGAACCCGGTCACGACCTGGGTCAGGTCGACGACCTCACTCACGCGAAAGTCGACGGCGATGCTGGCGAGGGAAAGCGCCTTGTCGGGGGCCAACCCCTTCTCCTCGACGAGGAACTCCACGACGAGGCGCGTCGCCTCGCGCGCGGCGCGGTCCAGGTCGAGATCGATCCCCATGATCAGGTAGTGGGTCGCCGTCTCGGCGCGGGGGGCGGAGATCGTCACGCCCTTGTGCAGGACGAATTGGAAGACGCCGGTGAGCGACTGCTCGATCGCGGTGCCGCTGACCTCCCCGTCGCCCTGGGCCCCGTGCGGATCACCGGTGTAGAAGAGCGCCCCCGGATGGAAGACGGGGAGATACACCGTCGTCCCGGCCGTGAGGTCCTTCACGTCGAGGTTGCCGCCGAAGGGGCCCGGCGGGCGGGACCCCTGAACGCCCGGCACCGTCACTCCCGGCTCGCCGACGACCGGATCGGGGGCCACGGCGAGGATCCCCATGAACGGCGCCAGCGGCACCTGAATGTCGGGGGAGAAGAACGCGACTTCCCGGCCTTCGACCTCTCCGGTCCGGATCAGGTGGCGGACGGACGGGATATCCAGCGCCGTGTCGTCGGCGCGCGCGCCGGGATAGCTCGGAGAGAAGACGCCGCCCCGGCCGCTGGTGGAGTTCACGCCCCACGGCACCCGCGTCTCGATGTCGAGGATCCCGATCTCCAGCATGTCGCCGGGCTCGGCCCCGTCGATATGGATCGGGCCGGCGATCACATGCCCGCTTCGGCCCTCGCGGGGACGACCGTCGCGCGAGGCCCAGAAGTCGATGACGTCGTCGAGGATCTCTTCCCGCGGAACCCCGAGTCCGGTAAGGAACTCGACGGGGTCTTCGTTCTGCGTGGCCCCGACGTGGGTGAGCGTGTGGATCCGGACGGTCTCCCCGGACGCGATCCGGAGCACGGGCTCCTTGTCGAGCGGATACCAGCCCCAGTTCAGCGACTCGGGTCTCGACGGCAGGAAGTGGTCCGCTTCGACCGGCGGCGCGCCGCACGCAACGACCAGGAGCGTCGGAAAGACCCAGCCACCGAGGGTACGTCTCTTCGGGTTCGACACGGACACCTCCGATGCTGGGAATCCGGGAATGACCCGTTACACTGAGGATGCGGCGGGCGAGAGGCAACGAGCGACGACAGCGACCGGGGACGGCGTCATGAAGCGGATCGAGCAAGAGCGGCGGCACGGAGGGGTAGCCGGGTTGGCGGCTTGCGTCCTCGCCTTGGCGTGTTCGGGCGCGGGGGATCCCGATCACGCGGCGGTTGGCGGCTCGGGCGAGGCCGGCGGCGTGCCCGTGTTCGCGGTCGATCCCGGCTGGCCCCGCGAGATGCCCGACCAGTGGATCATGGGGTCGGTCACCGGCGTGTTCGTCGATGTCGGGGACCATGTGTGGGTCACGCACCTGCCCGAGACGCTGACCCCCGAGGAGACGTCCGCCGTGCAGGACCCGCCGATCGGAACCTGCTGCGTTCCGGCTCCCGTCGTGATCGAGTTCGACCCCGAGGGCAACGTGGTTCAGGGATGGGGCGATCCTGCGACCCAGGACGTGTCCCAGTTCCCGCGCAACGCGCACGGCATCTTCGTCGACCATAACGACTACGTGTGGGTGGGCACGTACCGGCACCATCGCGTGATGAAGTTCACGCGATCCGGCGACCTCGTCATGACGATCGGCCGCTACGACGAGAACGGGGGCAGCGACGACACCGGACTACTCGGTGGCCCCGCCGGCATCTGGGTCGACCCGGAGGACAACGAGGTTTTCATCGCGGACGGCTACCGGAACCGCCGCGTCGTCGTCTTCGATGGCGAGACCGGAGCCCATCTGCGCCACTGGGGCGCCTACGGCGACTCGCCGGACGACGAGTACCCATACGACTACGCCAACCTCGACCCGGACCGCTCGCCGCCACGCCAGTTCTCTACCGTCCACGGTCTCGCCGGATCGAACGACGGCCTCATCTACGTCGCCGACCGCCGCGGGAACCGGATTCAGGTGTTCGACCAGAGCGGCGCGTTCCAGGCCGAGAAGATCGTGGCCCCGGGAACCCTGGCGTCGGGCTCCGCTTTCGTGATCGCGTTCTCACCCGACGCGGAGCAGCGCTGGCTGTACCTCGCCGACGGCACCAACCACAAGGTGTGGATCCTGAGCCGCACCGACCTCGAGATCGTGGGCGAGTTCGGCCGCGGCGGACGCCAGCTCGGCCAGTTCCTGCGCCCGCACGGGATGAGCGTGGACTCTTGGGGAAACATCTACGTGGGAGAGGCCTCCACCGGCCGGCGCGTGCAGCGCTTCACCCTCCGCTAGCGTTTGGCTCGACACAGTCTCAAGGCAGGCCAAGCGGGCCAGCGAAGCCTATCTTACAATGGGCTCGTCCAGAGACAGACCGTGACCTCGTGGCTTGCAACTGCGCCCGACCGCGTGCAGCGGGGTTACGATCTTCGCGACGGATGGAAAAGAGCACATGCCAGGAACTGACCGAGCAGCACCCAACCACCGGAAGCGACCGTGTCTTTGATCGCGCGTGAACTGCGCGAGATATGGGACGCGTTGCGAGCCAAGAGCGGAGAGCGCAACGACACGCTGGAGGAGATCCGGATCAAGCAGCTCCGGAACGTGCGGGATCTCCGGGTTCCGTTCTCCTATCCCGTGTCGGTGCTTGCCGGGCCCAACGGGTGTGGAAAGTCAACTGTGCTCTTCTCGTGCGCCTGCGCCTACCGTCCGCCGGGCCGCGGCGCGCGTGAGTTCGTCCCCAGCAGCCTGTTCCCAAACTTCACCAGTAGACAGTTCGCCGTGTCGTCGGATGCGGTGCAGCGCACGGAACTTGAGTTCTATTACTTACACGGGGGCGAGCGTCTCTCGATGGCCTGGCGTCGGGGGAAGCGCTGGAACAGGAGCTTCATGGGCCGAAAGGGAGGCCGTCAGCCGGAGCGCGACGTCTACCTGCGCACATTGGCCAACCTTACGAACCCCTCGGAGGTCCGCAGCGTCCTCCAGCTCGGCAGAGAGCGGGTTCAGTCCGAGACCCTGACGCCGGACTTTCTGGTCTTCGCGCACCGGATTCTCCCGTGGCGCTACCGGAGCCTCGCCCTGATCAGCGACCGTCCGACGCGAGACCTCCTCTTCGCCGAGCTCGAGACCACCGAGGAAACGAGCTACTCCGAGTTCCACATGTCCTCGGGCGAGCGCACCATCCTGCGCATCTCGAAGGATATTTCCGAGCTGCGGAACGCCCTCGTTCTTATCGACGAGATCGACACGGGACTGCATCCGTACACGCAGCAGCAGGTCATGCTCGAACTCCAGCGTAGCGCCCTGCGGCAGGACCTCCAGATCGTCGTCGCCTCCCACAGCTCGGTCGTTCTCGAGAGCGTACCCCCCGAGGCGCGACTCTTCTTCGAGCGAGACGACCAGACGGGCGAGGTGCGGCGCGCCCCCCTCTACCGGGACATCTTCCAGAAGGCGTTGTACGGACAGTCGCGAGACCAGCTGTCGATCCTGTGTGAGGACGCCGTCGCGGAAGGCATAATCCGCGGGATTCTGGACTGGCTGAACATCGAAATCGGGTTGCGTCACGAAGATGTCGTTGTGGGAAGAGACACCGGGAAAGACGAGTTCGCAGGTCACATCCGCACGCTCGGCATGTTCAACAAACTCGCCGATTTCATCTTCGTGCTCGACGGCGACGCCCGTAACCTGGAACACGAACTGAGGGCGGCAGCGGACAAGTTTGGACATACCGTGCGACTGTTGTTCCTGCCGGGCGGAGGAACGCCCGAGCAGTGGCTGTGGGACGCGATTCGGCTGCGCCCCGCGGAATACACCCCCCACTTCGGCGTCGCGCAGAGCGACCTCGTTCCGCGGATGGAGCACCTGGAGCGATCGATCGAGGGTGCGGTGCAGCAAAAGGATGAAGCGAGGGTCACCCTATCGGGCCTGGCACAGGCTCTCGGTCGGACGCCGCCGGAGATCGCCCGCATCGCCGGGCGCGTTGAAGCGGAGCGGGGGGCGGTTCCGGAACTCGTAGAAGCGCTGCGAGACCGGATCGAGACCTGGCGACGGCTCTGACCGGCCGGCCACATACGTGATGGAGATTTGGATGATCCTGCCCTGCGTCTGACCGAGAATCGGGAGCCAGGACCTTGAGATACGTCCTGAGTACGAGATGTTTGCCGCGCGAGTGCTCACCGAATTCCCAAACCGTCTCTCGCGGTGCTGACATCAGTGGACTGCGGAGACGGTCGACACGAGGTCCATGGCCTCATGCATATTCGTTCCACTCACGACCGTCCAGAAGTCGTCCGCCCGCCTTCGGCGTCCGCCCCGCCCCATTGCTTTCCCACGATCACCCAATGGATGCCTTCGAGGTCCAGTTCGAGCGGGCCCAGTAACGGTTCGCATGACAGGAATCGAACGCAAGCAGGGACCTGAACCAGGTGATGGCGTCGATAAGCGGGACCAGCGTTCGGGTTGCCCCAGACGTTCGGGCCACAACCTCACTGCGAAGGGATCCCGTTCATTCTCCCCTGATTCAATGGCGGGTCGACGCGCGAGATAGGTATGCCTGAGTCGCCGGCGGGCGAAGGCCGCTGCGTAGCAGTTGTCGCAGCCCGCGCTGACCTTGGTGCATCCGGTGACCGGATTCCACGTAGCGTCGGTCCACTCGATGGCCGTCTGTTCACCCATGCGGCGAGTACCTGTGCATGCGAAACTGTCAGATCAACGATACCGAATAGAAACCGAACAGCGCCCCGTTGCAACCCTCAGCCGCGGTTTCCTTCGCCCCATGCGGAGGTGAGGGGCTCCCCGTCGATGAAGCGGCCGGGCCGGAAGGGTGAGAGGTCGATGGCCGGCGTCTCGCCGCAGATGACATCGGCCAGCGCTTCGCCGATTGGCGGTCCCAGCTTGAATCCGTGGCCGCTCCCGCCAAAAAAAGCGTAGTAGCCCTCGATGCCCGGCTCCGGGCCCACGATGGGGTGCCAGTCGTCCGTGATCGTGTAGATCGAGGCGTAGCCGCCCAGGTGTCTTGCGTTCGCCAGCGCGGGAATCCGCTCGAACAGCGGGCGCTCGATGCGCTCGCGCGTCCCCGGATCGAGGCCTGAATCGCAGTCGTCGGGATCCACCGGCTCGATGTCCTTGGGCGCCCCCAGTCCGACGATGATTCGATCTTCGCCGCAGGGTCGCAGGTAGAAGCGCAGGCCCGGATCGGACACCACGGGAGATCTCCGAAGCCAGCCGGCGGTTCCACGAACAGATCGCTCTCCCGGCTCCAGCGCAGCGAGTACCCGAGGCCAAGCCACGAGCCGACGCGACCGGCCCAGGGGCCCGCAGCGTTCACCGCGACGTTCGTCTCGATCATCCCTTGCTCGGATTCAACCGCGACGACGCGGTCCCCCCGCAGGCGGACGCCCGTGGCGCGACGCCGGCGCGGGGCTCGAGTCCCATGGGCGGGCCGCGGCCACGAGGTTCTCCACGGTCCGGGGTCGGATCGGCGTAACCCGAGCGGGGCTCCAGGATACCGCGTGCCACACCGTCCAGGGAGAGTTGGGGCGCGAACTCGCCGATGTCTTCCGGCGAGAGATCCTCGACGTGGAGTCCGTGCCGCCGCTCCGACTCGAGGATGTGCTCCCCAGTAGCGCGCAGACGCTCGCCAATCAGGAGCAGGAAGCCGATGGGCCGAAACCCGCAGTCGCCGCCGAGCAGTGCCCGGTCGTGCTCGAACATGTGAAGGGCCCGCTTCGCCAGTTCGAGGGTGATCGGATTCGAGTAGTACGTGCGCACGATCGCGGCGGAATGCCCGGTGCTCACGCCGGCCAGGCGTCCTCTCTCGATCAGGACGACGCGGCCGAACCCTTTCCGGGCGAGGAAGTGCGCGGCGCTGGCCCCCATGATCCAGCCCCCGATGACGACGGCATCGGCGGTCTTCATCCGCGGAGTCGTCCGCGCAGCCTTTCCGTCCCGGCCACGTCAACGGCCCACGCGTCCGGCTGGATCTCCACGCCGTAGGCCTCCCGGGCCCGGGCCCGGGTGATCTTGCCTTCGCGGACATCCCGGAGCACGGCCTCCGGATCCCGTTCGTGCGCGGGCCCGAACCCGCCGCCGCCCGCCGTCTCGATGCGCACGCGGTCTTCCTTCGCGAGTTGCACCGTCGCTTTCGAGCCGAGAACACGCGCCTCCCCGTCCGAGATCAACAGGTAGCTCGCGACCTTGCCCTCCCCGCCCCCGCGCAGGCCATGGGCCGGGAAGCGCGCGCGGTCCGCCAGCGTCGTGAAGGTCGGCTCGTGCCCCACGAATTCGTACTCCCGGCACAGCGCGAGCCCACCGCGGTGGCGCCCCGCGCCCTCGGAGTCGGGACCAGACTGTACTCGTGGATGCGGACCGGGTAGTTGAGTTCCGTCTCCTCGACCGGCGCGTTCTGGGTGTTCTGGATGTGCGTCTGGACCGCGTCCGGACCATCGGAGTCGTGGCGTCCGCCGTATCCGCCGGCGAGCGTCTCGAGAAAGCAGTAGTACTCTCCGCTCGCGGGATCCTCGCCCCCGAACCCCACGTGGCAGATCATCCCTTTCGTTCCCGCGGGAACGCAGTCGGGCATGGGATCCGAGAGAGCCCGGAACATGATGTCACAGAGCCGCATCGCGACTTCCCACCCGCCGACCACCCCGGCGGGCGGCTTCACGTTGACCGCCGATCCTTCGGGCGCGACCACCTCGATCGGACGATAGAAGCCCTCGTTCAGCGGGATGTCGGGGTCGACCAGGCACTTGAGCACGTAGACGCAGGCCGTGAAGCACTGCGTGAGGTTGCAGTTCATCGGGGCCGCCCGCTGCGGGTCGGTCCCGGTGAAATCGAAGCGGGCCGACGAACCGTCGAAGCGGGATCCGGACTTTGAGGTGAACCGGCTCGCCGGTGATTCCGTCGTCGTCCAGCCACCCCTCCGCCTCGAACTCGCCGCGCGGGAGGCCCGCCAACTCGGCGAGAAGCCGCCGTTCGCTGTACGCGATCATGCGCTCGATGTAGAAGCGCAGGGTCTTCGCGCCGTAGCGCTCCCACAGCGCGGACAGCCGCCGCAGCCCGATTTCGTTCGCGGCGGACTGCGCCTCAGGTCGCCCGCCACCTCCTTCCTGGCGCGCACGTTGGCGAGGAAGAGTTTGTGCACGTCCTCCGCCAGTTCCCCGCCGGCGAACAGCCTGACGACGGGAAGGATGATCCCCTCCTGGTAGATCTCGCGGAACGCTCCGATGCTGGCGGGCGCCCCGCCTCCCACGTCGACGTGATGGCAGCAGTTGGCCACGTAGCCGACCAGTTCGCCCTCGTGGAAGAAGGGGGAGATGAGGAAGACGTCGTTGAGGTGGCTCGCCTGCCGGTGCGGATCGTTGACCAGCAGGGCGTCTCCCGGAGCGAGCGTCGCGCCTCCGTGCTCGTCCGCGTACTCCGCCACCGCGCGCGGGACGAGCC
>NZ_CBDANE010000004.1:0-455000 GCF_965197445.1 Candidatus Palauibacter sp.
GCGGAGAACTTCAGTAACAGATGGAGGCGCACGTCGATCGTGGCCAGCCAGTACACACGGTAGAGGGCCGCGCCCCCTCGCCGACGGTTCTCATCGGCGACGCTCCGCTGGTGCGCCAGAACCCTCCACGCGTGCGGCATCAGATAGAATTGCTGCAACGGAGCGTCCCGTTCCTTCTCCAGCACCGCGTCCAGACTGGGGCTCCACGCGCACCTCTCGCGCACGTAGTACTGCGGCACGCAGGCCAGCGTGACCTCGAGGACGACGCCCAGCGCCCCAACGGAGCAGCGCGCCGCCCGCAGCATGGGTCCGGAATCGACCGTGAGCACCCTCGCATTCCCATTCGCCCCGTAGCACGCGATGCGCATGGACTGGACGTAGTGGGACATGGAGTGGCGCCCGGAGCCGTGCGTGCCGGTGGCGACGGCCCCCGCCACGGTCTGGCGATCGATCAGCCCGATCGACGGCAGCGTCAGTCCCCGGCGGGTGAGGTGTTTCAGAAGGGCGCCGATGCGGCACCCGGCCCCCACCGTCACGCGGGTGCGGCTGTCGTGTACTCGTACGTGCCGAAAGTGCCGCACGTCCACGAGCGCGTCCGGGGTCTCGATGCCCGGGTTCCACGAGTGCCGGGCGCCCACGACGCGGACTGTCCCGTCGCGGTGTTCGTTCAGGAGCTGTAGTACCTCGTCCTCGGTCTGCGGTTTGTACCGATGACGAGGGGTGAAGCGGATGTTTCTCCCGAAATTCGATACGGACCTCACGACGCTCTCGGTGCGACGCGAGGTCTCACTGCGGACTGCTGACCGGGAGTCTCGCGAGCCAGCTGTCGATCGCGTGGCCGAGGGCGGGAAGGCTCAGTGCGCCGTTCTCCAGCACCCGGTCGTGGAATTCGGCGATCGAGAACGCCTCACCGAGTTCCGCCTCGGCCTTCGCCCGCAGCCGGGAGATCTCGAGTTGCCCCAGCTTGTAGGCGAGCGCCTGGGCCGGCGAGGTGATGTAGCGGTCCACCTCGTTCTCGATGTTCACCTCGGCGAGCAGCGTGTTCTCGCGTACGAACTCGATTGCCTGTTCGCGCGTCCAGCCGAACGCGTGAATCCCCGTGTCGACGACGAGCCGACTCGCCCGCCACGCGTCGTAGGAGGCGAGGCCGATGCGGCTCAGGTCGTCCGCGTAGAGGCCCATCTCGTCAGCGAGTCGCTCCGCGTAGAGCGCCCAACCCTCGACGAAGGCGACGGAACCGAGGTGCTTCCGGAACTCCGGCAGGCCCGTCACTTCCTGGGCGATAGCCGTCTGCAGGTGATGGCCGGGGATCGCCTCGTGGAAGCTGAGGACGTCGGCCTGGTAGCGGGGGCGGATCTCCGGCCGGTAGGTGTTCACATAGTACGTGCCGGGGCGTGATCCATCGGGGGCCGGTTCCCGGTAGTAGGCGAGCACGCTCTGCGGCGCCTCGTAGAGCGGGATCGGCCGAATCACCATACCCGTCTGCGGAGGCGTCCCGAACCACTCGGGCATGACGGCGGTCGCCCGGGAGTACGCCTCCTCGGCCAGCCGTACGATCTCGCCGGGCCAACGGAAGAACATCTCCGGGTCCGAGCGCAGCCGCGCCTGCATCTCCGCCAGGTCGGTGGTGCCGAGCACCCTGGCACCCAGCGCCCGCAGTTCTTCGTGGATCCCCTCGAGTTCAGCGAGCCCCTGGTGGTGGATCTCATCCGGTGAGAGGTCGAGCGTCGTCAGGTCCCGGATCAGCGCCTCGTAGCAGGCTCGGCCGCCCGGCAGGCTGGAGAGTCCGATCTTCCCGCTCGTACGCGAATGGGGATACAGTTCGTCCCGCAGGAAGTCGCGCAGCCGGGCGTACGCGGGACGGATCCGGTCCGTCGCCGCCTCCCGGATTCCGGCCCGGAAGTCGTGTCGCGTCCCCTCCGGCCAGGCGTCGAGCCGCGTCCCCGCCGGCGCGTAGATCGGCCACTCCTCCACCGGCCGTTCGAGGAGCGCGTCGAGTTGGACGATCGTCCGGTTCACCGACGCGCGCGCGGCCACCCGTCCCGTCTCCAGCCCCGTTCGCAGGTTCGAGATGTAGTCGTCGATGTAGTCCGCGAACGCGTTCCAGCGCCGGATCATCCGCTCGCCGTCCACGGGCGTGTCGAGCGGCTGGGCGCCCACGATGTTGAGGAAGTCGAGTTGGAACCCCTCCCGGTGATCCACGACCCACACCTCGAGATCGCACGTCTGCTGGGCGATCTCTCCCTTGAGCTGGTGGTCGAGCGCGAGATGCGTCAGGCGCTCGTCCGGCGGCAGGGAGGAGAAGTCGACCGCGGCCAGCGCGTCCACGAGGGCCCGGACCTCGCGCCGCCGGTTGTTGCGTCCCGAAGGAGAGATGTCACGCACCCGGTCGTCGAGGCGGTGTGCGCCGAGGTAGGTCGCCTGCAACGGGTTCCAGGCGAGATACGCGTCCCAGAAGCGGTCGGAGAGCGCCGAGAGGTCGCTCTGCACGGGCGCTTCCGAGGTGTCGGCCGCCCCATCCCGACACGCCGTGACGCCAACCACCAGGACGAACCAGCATCGCGCAGCAGGCCCGGCAGTCCGCCCCGAAGCCGACCGATTTTGCGGGTTGACGTCATGCTGCCGGCTCTCGATCCTTGGGTTCGCTTGATCCTCGAGTCTCACGCCCGAGTCTCGCGTCCGGGCCCGACTCTCGCTGCCCGAAAATGCGACGGGGTGGGAGCGCCCGTAAAGGTGACAGAGAAGGAGAACCCGTGTCCGATCCGTTCTACACCGCCCGCGCCCGCGTCGAAAAGGTCGAAGGGGTACACCGGAGAGCCCGCCTCGAGCAGGGGACCGAGATCGACTTCGGCGTCCACGGCCCGATCAAGTCCCACTATCGGATCGACGCGAAGGACCTGCCGCTCCCCGTCGACTATCAGGTGGCCGCGACCGGCGCCTGAATGCTGGGCACGCTCAACGGCGCACTGGAAGTGCGCGGCATCCGCCTAGCCCCCGAAGACATCAGCGCCGAAGTGGAGGGAATCAACCGCCTCCGCGACCGCATGCCCACGCTGGAGGAGATCATCGTCCACTACCGGCTCCGCGTGCCCGCCGAGGCCCGGGAGACGGTGGACCGCGCGCTCGCCAGCCACGGCGACAAGTGCCCCACCGCCCGCTCCCTGGAGGGCGCGATCAAGGTCAGTTGGACGGCCGACATCGAGGAGACGCCCCCGGCCTCGTAAAACGCGGTGCCGGAACCAACGAGAGCGGTTCGCGGGCGCCGCTAGACGATTGAATCGCTCTTCTGTCGGTTACAGTCTGCGCAAAGGATCTGGATGTTGTCCATTGCGTTCCCGCCGCCCTTGGCGACGGGGATAATATGGTCGAACTGGAGGTCTTCCTCCGCCCCGCACCGAACGCACCTTCCCTGGTCCCGAGCGCCACACGAACGCCCGGACCTCGTCCGGTGTGGCGCGGCGCCGGGCAGGCGTCACCTCTTCGTCGCGCGCCCGTGATCTTCCGGAGCCGGTCGAGCTTCGCGTCGTGCTTTCGCGACCGGTCCCATACGAGAAGTTCGACATCTTCGGCGGCCAGATCGGGGTCCGCCCAGAAGAAGCCGTAGGAGGTCCACCACAGCGCGCGACCTCCATCGACACCGATCATGGCGACGGTCTGACTCCCGCGCCCGCAAGTATTGTCGGTTCGAAAGTTCGAAATATCCCTTCTTCGAGACGATGAAACGCCAGGCCGGGAAGAGCCAGCCGGATTTCTCGATCCGCACCCCGGCGACCTTTCTAAGGCTCACTCCTACCTCCTTCGATGGTGTCGCGCCGCTACAGGGCCCGGAGGCGGCCGCAGCATTTCTTGTACTTTCGGTCGCTGCCGCAATCGCACGGTTCATTGCGGCCGGGGCGGGGCACCCGCGTGGCTCGGCCGGGCAGGGTCGTGCTCCGGATCCCGCAACTCCTGGTGAACAACACCTGGCAGGTCCAAGAGGCGAAGGCACGCTTCAGCGCGCTCCTTGAGACCGCGTTGAAGCAGGGGCCGCAAGTTGTCACGAAACGGGGCGTCGAGACTGCCGTCCTGGTTCCCATTGACCACTGGCGCCGACTGGAGAAGATGGCCAAACCGAGCCTGAAGGAGTTGATGCTCGCGCCCGAGGCCCGAACCGACTCGCTCGTCCCGCCGCGCCGGGCAATCCCACAGCGAGAAACGCCGCAGTTCGACTAGAATCTTGTATCTCCTGGATACCAACGTCGTCTCGGAACTGAGGCGACCGAAGCCGCACGGCGGCGTTCTGGCGTGGTTTCGCGAGATTCCTGAAGCGGACCTGCGTCTCTCCGCGGTGACGATTGGTGAGATTCAGGCCGGGATCGAAATCACCCGGGAGCAGGACCCGGCCAAGGCCGTGGAACTGGAGACGTGGCTCAACGGAGTTCTGGGAACGTACGATGTGCTGCCGGTTGATGCCGCCGCCTTCAGGGAGTGGGCGAGGCTGATGCACCGACAGTCGGACACCTTGTTCCAGGACGCCATGATCGGCGCCGTCGCCACCGTGCACCGGCTGACTGTGGCGACTCGCAATGTCCGTGACTTCGAGCGACTCGGCGTGAAGACGGTCAACCCCTTCGAGTACCGGGACGGATGAGCTTCCAGCCGCTCGATGTCGCGGCGTTCGCGGGCTTTCTCCTGCTCGTCGTGGGCGTGTCGCTGTACGCCTCGCGCGGGAGCAAGAGCGCGGCCGGCTATTTCCTCGCGGGGCGCAGCCTGCCGTGGTGGCTGATCGGCTTCTCGCTCATCGCGTCGAACATCTCCACCGAACATTTCGTGGGCATGGCGGGGCGCGGCTACGACATCGGGCTCGCGATCGCGAGCTACGAGTGGATGGCGGCGGTGACCCTCGTCCTCGTCGGCCTCTTCTTCCTCCCCCGGTTCCTCGCGGCGGGGATCTACACCATCCCCGAGTACCTCGAGTTCCGCTACGACGTCCGCACGCGAACCCTGATGGCGGGCTTCATCCTCGCGGCGTACGTGCTGGTGGCCCTCTCCACCGTGCTGTACTCCGGCGCACTCGCCCTGGAGTCGATCTTCGGGCTCGACATGGGGACCGGCATCTGGCTCATCGGCCTGCTCGCGGGAGCCTACACGATCTACGGCGGGCTCAAGGCGGTCGTGTGGTCCGACCTCATCCAGGGGGTCGCGCTGCTCCTGGGCGGCGTGCTCGTCACGGTGCTCGGGTTCCGGGCCATGGGTGGTGTCGGTCCCTTCCTGGAGGCGGCGGACGGAAAGCTCCATACGGTCCTCCCCTGGAACCACCCGGAGATGCCGTGGATCGCCGTCTTCATCGGGGGACTGTGGATCCCCAACATCTTCTACTGGGGACTGAACCAGTTCATCACCCAGCGTACGCTGGCGGCGCGGAGCCTGGCGGACGGTCAGCGCGGGCTCTTCCTGGCGGGATTCATCAAGCTGTTCATCCCCTTCATCATCATCTTCCCCGGGATCATGGCCGCTGAACTGTTCGCGGATCAGGTGACGAACCCGGACCAGGCCTACCCGGTGATGATGCGGGAACTCCTTCCGGCGGGGCTGACGGGCCTCATGTTCGCCGCGCTGTTCGGGGCGGTGATGAGTTCGCTCGATTCGATGCTCAACTCGGCGGCGACGATCTTCAGCGTGGACCTCTACAAGCGCCACCTCAGGCCGGAGTCCTCGTCACGCCGGCTGATGTTGGTGGGGCGGGTGACGACCGGCGTGCTCGTGGTGGTCGCCTGCCTGTGGGCCCCGCTGGTGGCCCGGGCGCCGAGCGTGTTCGAGTACATCCAGATGTTCTGGGGGTTCATCTCCCCGGGCATCGTGGCGGCGTTCCTGTTCGGGATCTTTGCGCCGCGGACGCCGCCGCGGGCCGCCTTCGGGGGGATGGTGCTCGGGATCCCGGTCTACGGCCTGCTTCTCTGGCTGCTGCCGGATGTGGCGTTTCTGCACCACATGGCGATCACCTTCCTGGTGATCAGCGCCTACATCACGGTGGTCACGAGTGTTCGTCCGCTCGCGGCCCCGCGCCGACTGCCGCGCGCCGCGGACGGCGTGGATCTGACGCCGGCTGCCGGCGCCGGACTCTGGGCCGGCGGCGTGATCGCGGGGGCGGCCGTCCTCTACGCCATCTTCTGGTGAACCGATGATCCATTGTTATGCGCATGATCCATAACCGTTATGAATCATGATTCATTTCCCGGATCTCTCGGGTAGACGGCCCGGCGGCGTAAGGCTCAGCCGGCGGTGCCGTTGTGGGCCAGGAAGCGCTCGGCCTCCAGCGCGGCCATGCAGCCCGTACCGGCCGCCGACACCGCCTGCCGGTAGTAGTCGTCCATGACGTCGCCCGCCGCGTACACCCCCGGCACGTTGGTCTCCGTGCGCCACGCCGTCGGCAGCCGCACGTAGCCGTTGTCCTTGAGGTCGACCTGGCCCTGGAGGAAGCCCGTGTTTGGGATGTGGCCGATGGCCACGAACATGCCTCCCACCTCGATCTCCGACGTCTCGCCCGTCACGGTGTCGCGCAGCCGCAGGCCGGTGATCACGTCGTCGCCCAGCACTTCCTCGACCGTCCGGTTCCACAGGAAGCGCATCCTGTCGCTGGCGAAGGCCCGCTGCTGCATGATCTGCGAGGCCCGGAGTTCGTCCCGGCGGTGGATGAGCAGCACCTCGCCGGCGAACTTGGTCATGTAGAGCGCTTCCTCCATCGCGCTGTCCCCGCCTCCCACCACGGCGACGACCTGTCCCCGGAAGTGGGGCAGGGCGCCGTCGCACACCGCGCACGCGGACACGCCGCCGCCGCTCTGCGCGAGCCGTTCCTCACCCGGCACGCCCAGCCAGCGCGCGTTGGCGCCCGTCGCCACGATGACGGTCTCCGCGAGGACCTTCTGTCCCTCGGAGGCACGGAGGCGGAAGGGACGTCGGGAGAAGTCGACCTCGACGATGTCCTCGGTGACGACGCGGGTGTCGAAGCGTACGGCCTGCTTCTTGAAGTCCAACATCATGTCGATGCCGCTGACGCCGTCGGGGAAACCCGGGTAGTTCTCCACGTCGGTGGTGAACATGAGCTGCCCGCCGGGAATCATGGTGCGGCTGCCCGCGCCTTCGAACACGAGCGGGTTCAGGTTCGCCCGGGCCGCGTAGATGGCGGCCGTCCAGGCGGCGGGGCCCGAGCCGATGATGACGACAGTCTCGTTATTCATCGTTCCGTTATCGGTTGTTCGGTCTTCGCTCGGAAGGACCGGTCGTTATCGGTGGCGAGATCCATCCTGGAGGGAAGATACGCGGATCCGATCGGCGGCTCGATTTATATCGAAGTTAGCGAGTTTAGCGTCGGGAGATAACATCGCTAAACTGGCCATAAATTCCGACCGGCCCAACTTGCAAGGGTACCGCCAGCCGACCCGTATTCGACATGGCGAGCCATGCCGGATCAGTCTTCGGCGGCGGACGACGCGTTCTCCGTCCGCGCCGTCTCATCCTGGCGTTGCCGGACGGCCTTGGCGCGGGCCAAGGCGACCTCCTGCGCGCGGCGGAGGGCGATCATGACGTTCTCAACCGATGGCTCTCCCTCCGGGAACCTATCCGGGGTGCGCGTTACTTCCTTCGTCATGGCGCTTCTCCTTGCGGAATGGTCTTGGCGGTCCAACCCCGGCTGCACACCCGCGTCCGCTGCGGCCGGAACCTCGCGGACGCGCCATCCGGGCGGAGGCATCGGGAGCATGTCCGCGCGTTCCGACTTGGCGATGAGGATCGGGCGTAGGCTCGAAGTGTCGTAGACCTGCCATTCGTCGGCAACCGGTCGGTACAGGTCGACGAAGTGGTGCCAGCTTCGTTCGAATCGGCGGCGGGCGACCGGCTCGGGGATGTCGTGTCCCCCTTCGCGTACGCGCTGGGCCACCCTCCGAACAACATGGTGCGCCGATGGCAGCCGGAGGTAGATCATACCGATCCGGTAGCCGTGCTCACGCCACTTGACGAGGCGGCGCACGTAGGCACGGCCGCTCAACGTGGTTTCGAACGCGAAGTCCCTGCGGTCTGCCGCGTAAGACGCCATTTAGCGGAGCAAACGTCGTTTTACCGGCCCCGTTCGGACCTGCGATGACCAGAACTTTCATGGGTTTCCCCTCCGTCGCCTCGTCCACCACAGTCCCCGGTTATCGCTAACGCGGATCGGCAGGCTGAGAAAGGGGAACCTGTGCCCATGCAGTGCCGGGTTCCAACTCATTCGGACGCTTCCTGGTTCAATGGGACGCGGAACGAAGAGAATCGAAGCTGGAAGCTGTGGTTCGCTGCCCAATCGGCGAGCATGTCATCGGCTTCTTCAATCGTCAGGACCCCTCGTTGGATCAGTTCCAGGACGATGCCCGCCGTGCCGACGATGCGGAGTTCGTACCGGCGCAGTGAAGCTTCCCGAACCGCTCTTCGGCGACGTGGTCGGCACGGAGTGCCCGTTCGTAGCGCTCGCGCTGCGGAGCTTGAGCGATTTCGGCCGCGACATGGTCCGTCGCGACGAACGACCCGGGATGCGCACCGATCAGATCCATCCGATCGAGCCGGAGGAAGTTGATGAGAACCGATGTATCCGCGACGACACGCTCACCGGACCCGGATGCACGGCTCAATACGGACGCGCGGCCCAGGCCAGTTCGAGCAGCTCTTCCTCGTCGATGTCGAGCTTGCGGCCGATTTCCCGGAGGCGGCCCTGAGAGATGACCTCCTGGCGGAATGCCTCAATCGCGAGGCGTACGAGCCGACGGCGCAGCGCCCGGTCGTGATCGGTTTCCCACCCGCTAGCCTGACCGGAATCCCGCACGGGCATGCTCGCAGCGTCGGCGGGGGGGAGATTCCCGTCTGACACTCGAACATACCGGTCCGCGACCTCGCTCTGGGCCAGGAGGGCGGAGGATTCCGCCTTCGACGCATGCTTGAGACTCGCGAGACGCCACACCGCCGCCCTGAAGCCGATCTTGAAGTGGCGTGCGAGTTCGGCCACATCGGCATAGGTGATCCGCTGGGACCCCGAACGCTCCCGCACGACGGCTCCGGCGGCGGCGTCGTTGGCGACGTCGAGGAACGTCCGGGCATGCCGGCTGGGGTGGCCCTTGCCGACCCGCCCCAACTGGCGGGCGACACCCCCCGCCGGCATGAGGAATGCTGCCGCGAAGGCGTTCGCGCGGGTTTCGTTCCGCTCCGAGGCGTTGTCGCGCCGGGATGCGGTTACGGTTCGACCTCGATCGAACAGCGCGTGCGCGTACTCGTGGGCACAGGCGAAACGTCGCCGGACCGCCTCGTGACGCCGGTTGAGGAAGATGCCGAAGCCGATCGTCGCGTGGCTCACGAACACACCCGACAGATCCTCCGACAAGGGAGCGCCACTCACCCAGATCCCCTGGTTTCCGGCCAGATCCGCCATGCTCGAGATCGGGACATCGCCGAGCCCGAGCCTCCGGCGCTCTTCCGCGGCGATGTTCTCGCCCTGGCGGATCGCGTCGCTCGTTGACGACATGGGCGCGGAGTAGTCCGGGACGGTCGGTTGAACCCGGCGCCCCAGAAGCCTCCGCAGCGATGCCCCCTCCCGGTACAACGCCGCGCCGAACCGCAGGGCATCCCCCACCTCCGGATCCCGCGTCATTTCCGGAATGGCCCGCAACAGGAGCTGAACCACGCCCTCCGGCGGCGCGCCGTCGCCTTCGGCCAGGAAGTACGAGGCGGGAAACGCGTACAGATCGACGAGTCTCGTGAGTTCCAGCGTCGATACCGCTCGCGTACAGCTCTCGATCTTGCTCAGCGCCGTGCGGGGCACGCCCAGCGCGTCCGCCGCCTGTTGCTGGGTCACCCCGCACGCCTCGCGTGCCCCGCGGAGTCGCTCCGCCAACTGCGCCGCACTGGTCAAGGCATCACCTCCTCGCCCTCTTCTGATCTCATCGGTGGAGCCCATGGCGCTGCCCGCCAACTGAAGCTGAAAACGTAACGTTCTCTTATCGAACGTTCAAGGAAATAGAAGGCGAACAAGCGTTCCCCCTGCCGGCGGATCGCGGAACCCTTGGAGCGTTGTCCGGTAGCTGACATCGAAGAGGTCGGACCATTCCGGAGCAGGTCGTGCTGTGATACGCGGGAGGGCTCGCTGCCTGGGGCGATCCACCTTCGGGGGATCGATACTGCTGGTCTTCGTCTTGCTCCCGACGCCCATCGCCGCTCAGCGGTGTGCGCTCGACATGGCGTTGGGGACGGCGCTTCCCGCAGGCCGCGTGCCGAACGCCACGGAGGCGGACGCCCGGTTGTCCCCGGGATTCGGGGTGGGGTTGGGCCTTGAGTGCGGTTCCGCCGCAATCCGGTACGGCATCGACCTGGATTCGTATCGCCTCAACGCCCGCGACTTCATGTTCGGCCACGCCGTGGGCGTCGCCGGTCTCCTGGCCAGACTCGGATACGGGTTCGGGTTGGCGGAGGATCGCCAAGGGCCGTGGGTAGTCGTGGCGGTCCAGGCCGGCGTGGTTCGAGTTTCGCGAGTCCCCGGCTCCTACTTGGCCATCCTGTACGCTGGGCGGCAACTTGAGTTCGGTTCCGATATGGCGGTGGGGGGCAACGTCCGCCTCGGGTTCCCGGTTTCCTCGCGTTGGTCCGTGCTCCTGGATACTGCCGTCCGGACCCATTTCCTTTCCACGTTCGATCCGGCGCCGGGGGGGCTGCGGAGGCCCGGGCGGCGGACGTTGGTGACGATTCCGGTTCGCGTCGGGGTTCGGCTGACCCTCTGAATGCCTTGGTCTGGGCGGCTTGATTTGGATCAAAGTTAGCGAGTTTATCGCCACGAGATAACATGGCTAACTTGGCCATAAACTCCCGGCGGTCCCAGCCCCGGCGTCGACTCCCCGCGCCGATGACGGCTCAACCCGATTGTTCGTTCCGGTGCACGGATCCGCCCGGTGGGCCCGTGGGGGCGCGGCGACATCACGAGTCTCGGTTGCGCCCTCCGGCCCCGCGCGGTTTCGTTGACGCATGAGCGGACGAGGGCGGGAACAGGGGGACGACGCCGGAAACGGCGCCGACTCGGGGCGGGCGGGCGGCTCCGGGTCCGCGGCGCCGCGCGGACGGCCGGTGCTGCGCTCCATCCTCGGAATCGGGCTCCAGCGCTGGCTCCGGTTCGGTCTCGGGGTCGCCGTCTTCATGCTGGCGAACACCCTCTACCTGCTGGCGAACCGGCTCGCGGACGGGGTCGGGCTCGACTTCTTCGCGGTGGGGGAGAACTCGCTTCCCAAGCTGTTCCAGACGATGGTGCTCACGCACACCGGCGTGGGGCTCGTCCTGGCCGCGGTCATGTTCGGGTTCCTCGCCGCTCACCTCCCGACCGTGTGGAAGCGGAAGCACCGCGCCTCGATCCTGACGGGGATCGGGATGGGGCTCGTGGGTGGTGTCCTGGTCCTGACCGGGCTCTTCATCCTCACCGCGGCCGCGAGCCGGGAGAACAGCTGGGCGTGGTGGGCGCACGTGGGGAGCGCCCTCCTCATCGTCTCCGCCTACGCGGGGCACCGGCTGGTGAGCTACGCCCGCCCGCCGCGCGTCCGGGCCCGCCGCTTCGCCCTCGCGACCGGCGCCGTCGTCCTCGTCCTCGTCGCGGGGCACAGCCTCACACACCGCGGACTCCAGCTCACCCCGGAGGCCGAAGCCGCGCTCGCCCAGGGGCTCAACGAGGGGCCGGGGGGCCGGGACCGGGATGTGTCCCGCTTCGTCGAGGCCGACTTCGTGCCGCAGGGACTGGTCCCTCCGACGAGCCCGTTCTTCCCGGCGGCCACCACGACGAGCACCGGTACCTGGCTGCCCTCACGCATCATCACCCGCACGGAAGCGGGAGATCTCGCGGCGCAGGCGGCCCGGGAGCGCGCGGCGCGCGTCCGCTCCGAGGTCGAGCGGCGCGGGTTCGCAATGGACGAGCTGATTGGCGCCACCCAGTGCGTGCGCTGCCACCCCGATGTGACGGCCCAGTGGGCGACCTCGGCGCACCGCTTCGCCTCCTTCAACAACCCCTTCTATACGGCGACAATCGAGGACATGCGGGAGGGGTCGCTCGAGGCGGGGCCGGAGGTCATCGCGCACCTGCGGGAGTTCGGACTGGAGCCCGACGCGGCGGGGCGGGTCAAGAGCAAATGGTGCAGCGGGTGCCACGACCCCGCGCTCATGCTGGCGGGCGCGATGGACGCGCCGATCGACCCGGCCACCGTCGAGGCGCAGGCCGGGCTCACCTGTCTCGCCTGCCACGCGATCGACCGCATCCACGACAACACGGGCAACGGCAACTACAACATCGCCGACGAGCAGGAGGACCCGTACCTGTTCGCCGACGCCGAGGCGGGCACGCTGGGCGCGTACCTGCACGACGCGGCGCTCAAGGCCAAGCCGTCCGTCCATATGGGACAGCTCCTGAAGCCGGTGCATTCGACGTCGGAGTTCTGCGCCACCTGTCACAAGGTGAGTCTGACGGAGCCCGTGAATAACTACCGCTGGCTGCGCGGCCAGAACGAGTACGACGCCTGGCACGACAGCGGAGTGGCGCGGAACGCGTCCCGGACCTTCTACCTCCCTCCCGCGGCCCGGGTGTGCCAGGACTGTCACATGCCGTCGGAGGAGGCGCCGCTGGGCGACGTCTCCGCCGAGAACGGGCGCGTGCGCTCGCACCGGTTCCTCGCCGTCAACACCGCGCTGCCGTTTCTGAGAGGGGACACGGCCACGCTGCGCCGGATCGAGGCGTTCCTTCAGGATGAGAAGCTGCGCGTCGACATCTTCGCGATCCGGCGGGGCCCCGGCGACGAGCCCGAAATGGGGCTGGACCTCTCGCCCCCCAGCGTCTCTCCGGGCGAGACGATCACCTTCGAGGTCGTGGTCCGGAACCAGGGCGTGGGGCACACCTTCCCCGGCGGGACGAACGACTCCAACGAAGGCTGGCTCGAGTTCGAACTGGGGGATGACGGGGGACGGCGGATCGCGATCAGCGGCGAGATCGGGCCGGACGGTCACCTCGATCCCGACGCGCATGTGTTCAAGGCCGTGATCCTCGACCGCGAGGGGCGGCCGATCCGGAAGCGGAACGCGCAGGACATCCATGTGACGGCGGCCGTCAACGTGATCGGCCCCGGGAACGCGGATGTGGCCCACTTCCAGGTGACGCTGCCGCCCGATCTCCCGGTGGGCTCGCTGACGGCGAGGGCGCGTGTCCTGTGGCGGAAGTTCGACCGCGCCTACACCGAGTTCGCGTTCGGGGCCAACCCGGAGGGGTTCGCGGAGTTCGACGACGTCCCGGACCTGCCGGTGACGGAGATCGCCCGTGACGAGGTCGTCATCGGGGTCGGGGGCCGCGTGGATCCGGTCTCCGCGGACGACCAGGGCGAGGAAATCTGGGTCCGCTACAACGACTACGGGATCGCCCTCCTCAGGGAAGGGAACACCCGCCTCGCGGAGCGCCCGTTCCAGCGCGTGGGAGAACTCTTCCCCGGCCGGGTGGACGGGCCGCTGAACCTCGCGCGCATGGCGTTGCGCGCCGGCAACCTGGCGGACGCGTTCGACAACCTCGGGCGAGCCGAGACCATCAGCCCGGGAGACCCTCGCGTGGCGTGGGTGTGGGGCGGGGCGCACCAGGAGGATGGGGCGTACGATGCTTCAGAGGCGGCCTACCTTGCGGTGCTCGACGCGTTTCCGGAGGATCGCGAGGCTTGGTTCCAACTCGGGCGCACGCGATATCTTGCCCGCCGGTACGAGGCGGCGGTCGAGGCGTTGGACCGGACGCTGGCCATCGATCCCGAGCACCGGCAGGCGCACTACAACCGTATGCTCAGTCTGCGGGCGTCGGGGCGAGACGAGGAGGCGGCGCTGGCCGAAGCGGCGTTCGAGCGCTACCGGATCGACGAGGCGGCGCAGGCGATCACGAGGTCCTACAGGGCGGAGAACCCGGGCGTGAACCTCATGGCGCAGGACATCCACACGCATCAACTGCGGCCCGCGGGCGGCGGCGGAGGTCCATGAGCGCTCACAAGACCGTGCTCCTCGCTGCCGGTCTGCTCGCTCCGGCGGCGACTTCCTGCGATCCGGGCGGGGCGGAGCGCGAGGAGGCTCCGGCCTACACCGAGACGCGGCCGAGCTTCACCGAACGCACGGGGGCCGACGCGTCCTCCTCCATCCGGTTCACCGACGTCACCGCCGCGGCGGGCATCGACTTCGTCCACGCGACCGGCGCCTTCGGCGAGAAGTGGATGCCCGAGACGATGGGGAGCGGCGTCCTCGTCCTCGACTACGACGGAGACGGGTGGCCCGACCTCTTCTTCGTCAACAGCACCGGCTGGGAGGGGCACGCCGAAGACCGGGGCGCCACGTCCATGCTCTTCCGCCATCTCGGCGACGGAACGTTCCGGAACGTGACGGTAGAGGCCGGACTGGGGCGGCCCATCTACGGGATGGGAGGGTCGGCGGCCGACTACGACGCGGACGGGGACACGGACCTGTATGTGACGGCGGTCGGCGACAACCGGCTGTACCGGAACGATGGGGGACGCTTCACCGACGTGACCTCCGAGACGGGGACGGCGGGCAGCGCACCGGGCGCGGCGGATCCGGCGTGGTCGACCGCTTCGGCCTGGTTCGACGCGGACCGGGACGGCTGGCTCGACCTCCTCGTGTGCAACTATGTGGACTGGACCCCGGAGACCGACCTCTTCTTCAGTCGCGACGGCGTGAACAAGTCCTACGCGACCCCCGAGGAATACAACGGCGAGTCCTGCCGTCTCCTGAGAAACGAAGCCGGAGGGCAGTTCCGGGACGTGACGGCCGAGTCGGGTCTCGACAACCCCGACGGAAAGTCGCTCGGCATTGTGATCGACGACTTCACCGGGGACGGGCTGCCGGATATCGCGATCGCGAACGACACCTATCAGAACTTTCTGTACGAGAATCAGGGGGATGGGACGTTTGTCGACGTGGCGCTCGATGCGGGCGTGGCGTTCGACGAGTTCGGGCGGGCGCGCGCGGGGATGGGGGTGGACGTGGGGGACATCCTGAACCGCGGGCAACTCTCGATCGCGATCGGCAACTTCTCGAACGAGCCGGTGTCGCTGTTCACACAGATCCAGGAGGGGCTGTTCCAGGACCTGGCGGGGGCCGCGCGGCTCACGCGTTCCACGCTCCTGCCGCTGACCTTCGGGCTCCGCTTCGTGGACCTGGACCTGGACCGATACGTCGACCTCGTGCTGGGGAACGGCCATATCGAGCCGGAGATCGAGGCGATCCAGGGGGACGTGACGTTCGCACAGCCGCCGCAACTGTTCCGGAATGATGGACGCGGGGGCTTCGCCGACATCGGCAGGCTGGTGGGCGGCGGATTCGACCAACCGATCGTGGCGCGCGGGGTGGCGACGCTGGACTTCGACCGAGATGGGGACCTGGACCTGGTGATCTCGACGAACGGCGGGCCGGCGAAGCTGCTTCGAAACGACCTCGGGCCCGGGCCCGGCTGGGTGCGCGTGCGGCTGGCGGGGGCGGCGCCCAACCTCGGGGCGGTCGGTGCGACGGTACGGGTGTTCGTCGGGGATGCCGGGCAACGGTTCGTCGTGTCCACGGCATCGTCGTATCTGTCGCAGTCCGAGGCGAACCCGGTGCTGGCGGGCCTCGGCGGGGCGGGGCGCGCGGACAGCGTGGTCGTCGTGTGGCCGGCGGGGGGTCGTAGCGTGGCCGGGCCGGTCGAAGCCGGCCGGGAGATCGTGATCCACGAGGCGGCGATCGCGGCGGTCGCGGCGGTCGCCTCGGCTGAAGAGGGGAGAGAACCCTGGGAGCAGGAACCATGACGCGGGGTTTCCGCCGCTGGATGGGACTCAGCGCGACGATGGCCGGGCTGGTCGCGGGCTGCGGCGAGGCGGGGCCGTCGATTCCGGAGGCGTCGCTGGCGGACATCCTCGCCACGCGGGGAGCGGGAGACGCCGCGCTGCAGCAGGATCGCCTGGAGGATGCCCGCGACGAATACCAGCGGCTGGTTGAGATGACGCCGACGGAAGCGGCCGGATACGCGGGGCTCGGGCTCGCGGCGCTCAAGGCCGCGGACTACGAGACGGCCGAGGAGAACCTGCTCGAGGCGCTGGACCGGGCGCCCGAAGATCCGGAGCTGGTGCTGGCCCTGGCGACGCTCCGGATCGAGTCGGGCGACTTCGCAGGAGCTCGGGAGCTGCTGGACGGCACGCTCGCGGCCGACCCGGCCCACGCGCGGTCGCTGTGGGCGCGGGCCGACCTCGAAGCCCGGGCGGGCGGTTCCGCCTCCGACGACCGCGTGGCCTTCCTGGCGCGCCTCGTGGCGGCCGCGCCGGGCAATCTGGCCGCCCTCGCCGACCTTGCCGATGCGTATCTCGCGCGCGGTGAACTGGACGCCGCCCTCGGCACACTCGAGAGTTTGCGCCAGATCGCACCCGATTTCCGGGATCGTCCGCGCGCGGCCTTCGAGGCCGCCGAAGATGCGATCCGCCAGGCGGACGACCCGACGGCGATCAGCTTCTTCGCCGATTTCCGGGCGGCGTTCGAGGTGACCGCGCCCTATCAGGCGGGTCTGGAGGAGCTAAGATCCCCGGGCGGCCCCCTCGCCGGCGTCGCCACGCTCGACTTCAGCTTCCTGACCTCGCTCCGCATCCAGGAGCCGGAAGCCGTCCTGGCCGCCCTCCGCTACACCCACGCCTCGGAGCTGGCCGGCCTCGAGGCGCTCGACCCCGGGCCGCCCCCGTCCGCCGGCGCGGACCCGGCCGCCGCGGTCGCGGTGGGCGACTTCGACGGAGACGGCGACGAAGACCTGCTGTGGAGCGTCGGCGGGGAAGGGCGCTTCCTTCGCGTCGACCTCGGCCGCTATGTCGACGCCTCCGACGAACTCGGCACGATCGCCACCGGCGACGCGGCGACGCGGGTGGCGCGGGCGTCGCGGTATGGGGGGACATCGACGACGACCGCCGCCTGGACGTCTGGCTCACCGGGAACGGATCCCGCCTGTATCACAACGATCCGGCCGGGGGGTTCGAGGAGGTCGCGCTTCCGCCGTCGGCTGCCGGTGCGGGCACCGCGAACGACGCCTTCTTCGCCGACCTCGACCAGGACGGCGACCTCGACGTGCTGGAGGCCCGCAGCGGTCCGAACCGCCTCTACCGCAACAACGGTGACCGCACGTTCGCCGAGATGGCGTCCGACTTCGGGCTCGCCGGCCCCGCGGACGCCGACACGCGGGCCGCAGCGTTCGCCGACCTGGATGACGACCGCGATCTCGACATCGTGCTCGCGGAGGGCGCGGGCGGGCTCCGGCTCCTCGACAACGAGCGCGGCGGCACCTTCGCCGATCGGACCGACCGCCTCGCCGGCCCGGCCGCCGGCGCGGCCGCGGATGCGCAGGCCGTCGCGCTCGGCGACGTGAACGGGGACGGCTGGATCGACATCGCGGCCGCCGGCGCCGATGGCGTCCGCCTGCTGCACGGCTCTCCGTCCGACGCCTTCACGCTCGCCGCGTGGCTGCCGCTGGGCGGTCTGGCGCCGCGCGATCTGCTCCTCCTCGACTTCGACAACGACGGCTGGCTGGACCTCGCGGCCGCGGGAACCCCGCCGGGCGACTCCGCCGCCGGCCTGCGGCTGTTCCGCAACAGTGGAGACGGGCGCCTCGAGCCCGCCGACGGCTTCCTCCCCGAACTCCCGGTGCCGTTCCGGAGCGTTCATTCGTTCGACTACAACGAGGACGGTGACGCCGACCTCATCGCACTCGGAACCGACGGACGCCCGCGCCTGCTGCGCAACGACGGCGGCAACGCGAACCACTACCTCAGGCTCGACCTCGCGGGACTGGGCGAAGGGAGCCGCAAGAACAACCGCTTCGGGATCGGCGCGAGGGTCGAGGTCCGCGCCGGGGACCTCCTCCAGGTCCACACCGTGACCGACCCCACTACGCTGATCGGCCTCGACGGCCGCCTCAAGGCGGATGTCGTGCGCGTGTACTGGCCCAATGGGGTGCCGCAGGATCTCTACTTCCCGGGCACCGACCAGGATCTGATCGAGCAGCAGACGCTCAAGGGCTCTTGCCCCATGCTCTACGTGTGGGACGGCGACGGGTTCGAGTTCGTGGGCGACATGATGTGGAAGAGCGCGCTCGGCATGCCGCTCGGGATCCTCGGCGGCGGACAGCGGGCCTACGCCCCGGCCTTCCCATCGCAGGAATACCGGCGTCTCCCCGATGGCGTGCTCCAGCCGCGCGACGGCGAGTACGTGATGCAGATCACCGAGGAACTGTGGGAGACGATCTACGTGGACGGCGTGAACCTCGTCGCCGTCGACCACCCCTCCGACATCGATGTCTACGTGAACGAGGGGTTCATTCCACCCGCCCCGGTCGAACTGGAGCTGTGGCGTGTGGGTGAGCGCCACCAGCCGGTCTCCGCCGTGGATGAGGACGGACGGGACCAGAGCGAGATGCTGGCCGCGCGCGACTTCGACTATGTCTCGTCCTTCCGGCCCGGCCGCTTCCAGGGCATCGCCGAGCCGCACGAACTGGTCCTCGACCTCGGCCCGGCCGCCGCCTCGGGCGACGTGACGCTGTTCCTGACCGGGTGGATCTTTCCCACGGACGCGAGCATTAATGTGGCGCTGGGCCAGTCGGACGCGCTTCAGCCCCACTTTCCGGCGCTCGATGTGATCGGCCCCGACGGCGAGTGGCGACCGGCGATTCCCGGCCTCCCCTTCCCATCGGGCAAGGACAAGACGGTGGTCGCCGACCTCCGCGGCCTCTTCCCGACCGACGACCGGCGCGTGAGGGTCCGCACAAATCTGATGGTCTACTGGGACGAGGCTTTCTTCACGACCGGCCCCGCCCACCCCGCGACGGACGAGGTTCGCGTGACGTCGATCGCGCCCCGGAACGCCGACATTCACTATCGCGGCTTCGCGCGCGAATATCGAAAGGGCGGCCGCTACGGCCCGCACTGGTTCGACTATGATTCGGTCACCGTCGAGCCTCGGTGGCACGACCTGTTCGGTCTTTACACACGCTTCGGAGACGTGACCGACCTCGTAGGCGAGGGTGACGACCGATACGTGATCCAGAACGCCGGCGACGAGATCACGCTCCGTTTCGACGCCGAGGCACTCCCGGCGCTGCCGGACGGATGGAGGCGGACCTTCCTCATCTACTCGGACGGCTGGGTGAAGGACGGCGATCTCAACACCGCCACGGGGGATCGGGTCGTGCCGCTGCCGTATCGTGCGCTGCCGGGCTATCCGCCTCCCCCGCACGAAGGTCGCGCCGCGTCCCCCGACCCGGAACTCGCGGACTACCTCACCCGCGTGGTCCCACCCCCGGAGGAGCGATGAGCGTCGCAGGAGTTCGTGTGGCACGACCACGCGGACACGGACGAGGCGTTCTTCGTCCTCGAGGGGACGCTACGGATCGACCTCCCCGACCGCGCCGCCGAGATCGGTTCCGGCGACCTCTACGTCATCCTGTGAATCGTTTCTGTAAACCACCGTATGTCACTCATTCCCGTTACGGAGAGGAGCCGGCAGGCCCCAGCGTGCCTCACCCCGCGAGCCAACCCGACTGCTTGTTCGAGCGGCGCGGTCGGAAGCTGAGTCTGGACGATCTCCGCGTCGCCGCGCCGGTCATCGTGATCCACGGCCCGGCGTCCGAGGAGCCCGGCGCTGTGATCCAGGAGGCGACGCGACCGTGACCGAGACCTGGAAGGAGGCGGTGCTGCGGATCGTTCGTGCCCAGGACGGTGAGATCACGGTGCAGGAAATCTATCGGGAAATGGAGGGTCACCCGTTGGTCACACCTCGTCTAATGGAGATACGGTACGGTCGCCCCTACTACCATCATTATGTTCGCTCCGCGTTGGATAAGCTCAACAAACGAGGAGACATTCGGCGCGTTGGGCACGGACGTTACGTTCGAGGCAGGAAGCCGTGACCGGGATTCAACCTGCCGAGGTTCGCAACAGCACACCCGAGAAGACCCGGTACGGCTTTCGTGGAGACAAGCTCTACCAGCGAAGGGCGCGAAGGGCGCTGCCAATTCTGGTGAGGCAAGCGAACGCCAGACGCCGTATCGAATACGGAGCTTTAGCCGCCGAACTTGGGATGGAGAACCCTCGGAACCTGAACTACCCCTTGGGCGCCATCGGCAATGAATTGCTGAGGTTGGGGGAGACGTGGCAGAAGAAGATCCCGCCGATTGAGGTACTCGTCATCAACCGGTCGTCTCGGTTGCCGGGGGAGCTCGTCGGCCCAGGCGAGGCGGAATACGAGGATGCGGGCATGGCTGGCAAGCGTGCGATCGTAGCCCCGCTGTGGGAGGAGGTCTATTCGTTCGGACGCTGGGAGGACATCCTAAGTCACTTCGGCCTAGATCCGGCCGCGGCTCCGACGCTAGCGACCGGACGTGGGCTGAGCCTCCGCTCGGAGGGGGAATCTCGAGAGCACAAGGCCCTCAAGAGTTTCGTCGCCGATCATCCGGTGACAATAGGAGCACCGGACTCGACCGCTCCGGGGGAAACGGAGTTTCTATTCCGCTCCGGCGACCGGGCGGATGTCTTGTTTCGTGCGAGCCGAGAATGGACCGTCGCCGAAGTGAAGTCGGAGATTTCGACCCCGAGCGACGTCGAACGAGGGCTGTTTCAGTGTGTGAAATACAAGGCCCTCTTGGAGGCGACGTTGCACGCCGAACAACGGTGCGTGAGTGCGCGTACCGTCCTGGTCCTCGCGAATCCGCTCCCGAACGAACTGATTCCGTTGCGGAACACACTCGGCGTCGAAGTGGTTATTGTGGATCGCGGAGCCGCATGATCCGCAACCTGCAGGTCGCTGCGAATGATTGCGACGGTCTCGTTTTCAGGGAGGCACGTCACCATCGCCCAACCGCCGCCTCTTGATGAACGGTGGGGATTTCCCCCACACCCTCCTACGCTATCGGATCTCCATGCCGCAATCTGCCTCTGCGCCTCGGTCGCCTTCTCGAGCCGGTAGTAGCCACGACGCGGAGATGTGATGACGAAGCCACGGACAGGCTTCCCGTGCTTCGCCAGCCAGCGACACGCAAAGGAGATGGCAGAGCCTCCCCCGCCGCGCGGCCCGGCGTACCCGTGCTCGAGCTACATGGGCCACCACGTCGTGGAGTCGGACTTCTCTGATTCTGGCCATCCAAAGCGATCAGGCCCAGCACCAACGCATCGTCCCTGAAGAGCCCCCCGTAGCCCTCGGTGCCCGTCTCTACGCAGGTCGTCCGCGACGGCCGGTGAGAGGCGGGATGCGAGTCATCGCTCGGGTCCGTGCTGCTCAGTCGCGGCTGCGTGATGTCCTTGCGGCCGCCGCCTGCCGCGCCACGAAGGATGCACCAGGACGTGCCACTCGACCTCGGACGGAATGGCATCGCGGACTTGCCGAAACCGAGCCTTGTCGAAGTCCACGCCCTGGAACACGACGAGGTGCGGCGCGAGCAGGCGCACTTCCTCCAGGAACAGCACCTCTTTCGAGATGGGGGTCGACGAACGTGCAATCCTGCGCGCCACCCTTATTCCGTCGGCCTACCGTGACCCACTTGTAGAAGTTTGTCAGGGCGATGTAGGAAAGCGGATTGCTCCGAGTGAGTAGCCGTCTCTCAAGATGGCCTGGCAGGTCTGATCGCGGTCCTTGACCTGGTCCCACTCCTGAACCGGGCAGGCGTACTTCAATGCCGTGAAGTAGGTGCCCGCGATGTGAGGATTGAGCGAGGGTAAAGGCGTGCACTCGATCGCCCTGCGCCTTTCCTCGAAGTGCTGGAGTCGACCGGGCGTCTCGTCGGACCCGATGTCGCGTCCGACGACGAGCAGCCTCTTCACGTCCGGGTCCGCGCCGTACTTCGAGCCGATGTACGGGTAGGCCGCGAACTTCCAATCAGTTTGTAGCGGTGTTGTCCCCGTCTCCGGATCGATCCCCATGTCGCAAAAAAAGCGCCGGTAGAGGACTTCCACCCGCCCGCGGTATTGGACCGTCAAGGCGCGGCCTTCCTTCCGCCTCGAATCGATGAGAACTCTTCCACGCCTCGGCCGCTACGGCCGATCCGATGCGGTACACGAACTCGGCTTCCCCGGACAGCGGACGATCCTCGCCGGGAAGATCGATGACGGTCTGTGCGGCTGCCGGGCTCGAGAACGCGAGTACCGATGCCAACACTGCTTGCGTCTTCATCAACCTCTCTGTTGCGGCGGTCGCCCGATCACTCATCCAGGAATCCGCGGAGGACGAGGTTCCCGAACAGCGCGTCTTCAGCGGGGTGGTGAGGCCCTCCGCGATTTCGAGATCCTGAAACAGCCGCGCGTTGGCGTCGAAGCGCTGGATCTCGGTTCGGTGGTCCACGCGCCGGACGTTGAACAGCGAGATGTCATCGCTGTCCCTCGCGCGCGCCTCTCGCAGGATGGCGCTGCACAGGAGCAGCGAATGGGTGGTGACGATCACCTGACGCCCCTGGTCCAAGGCCAGCGAGGCGAGCAGGCGGGCGATCAGTTCCAACCGCCTGGGGTGTACGCCGTTCTCGGGTTCCTCCAGCGCGACGAGCGAACCGCCCCACGGATTCACGACGATGGCGCACGGGGCAATGACTCTTAGGGTGCCCTCGGAAATCAGGCGGGCCGAGTACGTAGCCTCGCCCTCCTGCGTCCACAGGTCGAGGGTGCCCTGCTGTTCGTTCAGCTGCACATGCAGCGCGTCGATGCCCGGTACGATCGACCGGAGCGCCCGGCCGACGGCGTCGAAGTGGTTCCGGGACTGGGCCCGGATCTTGTACAGGAACGACGCGATGCATTCGCCGTGCTTGCCGATGTCGAACACGTCCGCCGGAGACTGCTGCCTCCGCATCGCGGTCCGCGGTTCCAGGTAGTACGTGCGCCAGTTGAGGAGTTCGTTGCGGACATCCTCCAGCCACGGATATCCGTCGCCGGCCAGACTCCGGTCGGAGAGGAGGGCGTGATTCAGCCCCAGCGCCTCCTGGCGCGGGGAACCGGGCTTCCCCTTTCGCCGAACGCGAACGGTGTTCCGATGCCGCTCGATCACCGCCGTGGCGTTCTTCCGCTGGCGACCCGCCTTCGTGAGTTGAGTCAGATACTCGTCCCTGACGCGAAGTTCGCCCGACGTGAAGTCCATCTCCGGCTGCACGCGATACCGATAGTTGCCCCCTCCGTGCGTTGAGACATCGGCCTCCAGCGTGAAGGAGGCGGCTCCGTTCCGGAACAGCGCCGGCCATCCCCCGGCTCCGAACTGGAAGGTCTCAAGGGGGTATCCCCGCAGCGGCTCGAAGGCGTCGGCCAGCGTACGCTGGTTCCCGATCCACGAAAGCGCCTGGATGGCCTCGAGAAGATTGCTCTTCCCGGCCGCGTTGGTGCCGACCAGGACCGCGAGTCGCGGCAACTCGACCGTCACGTCGGCCAGAGACCTGAACCTCCGAACCGTGAGCCTCTTGAGCATCGGGCTTTCCTTGGTGGTCCGTCCTCCGTCACGGACGACAGAGCCGAAACGCGTCGACCGGTTCCGGTCAGGACGGAGAATAACGTACCCGTCATCCTCCGTCCCATCTTTGCGGTGCGGCGTCATGCTTTCGCCCATGGGCTGGCGGTCCTTCCCAGGGAGCGGGAAGCCGGTCTGCGGGTCAGGGAGACGGGATGATCGGAACGGACGAAGCGCGCCCCGGAGGCGTTATGATACAACAGCTTGGTGGGGAGCTGGGCCGAGATCCGCCGGTTGGCCGCGGAAGGGCCCCGGGACGAGCAGGCCGGGCTGCTCGGAGTCGACGGCGGAGGAGCAGCATCGTGAACATCGAAGCACCACGAGATCGGGATATGAGACAGCTTACCGTTACAGGCCTCGGGACGACTTGTCCCGGGCGATTCGCCGCTTGGCGAAACGTGACGGAACATCGCTCGACCGGGCCGCCGCCAAGCTGCTGCGCCGAGGGGCGGGGCTGGACGACGGACAGGTAATCGACACGGTCGGGTCGTCGCTGGACCACCTCATCGGCTCGTGGAGCGACGCGGAGGCGCACGAGATTGAACGGGCGCTCAAGCACTTTGAAACGATCGACGAGGCCGTGTGGGAGTGAGGGTGAGACGCGGCCGATCTGGCGTCGGCCGACCACCACTTCGAGCATGTGGAAGGAATCGCATGGGCTCGCCCTCAGGGATGATCGTGATGTCCGGGAGGCTCCGGTGACGACCGGCGAGAACCAGGAGGTGGAGGGTCGGGGATTGAAGAACGTCGTGAACCTGGAGAAAAAGTTCGGTCTGCTCACGGAGTACTGGCAGCCGCGGATCGTCGCGGAACTCAACGACTACCAGTTCAAGATCGCGCGCGTGAAGGGGGAGTTCGTGTGGCACGACCACGCGGACACGGACGAGGCGTTCTTTGTCCTCGAGGGCACGCTGCGGATCGACCTCCCCGATGGCGCCGTCGAGATCGGCCCCGGCGAACTATACGTCGTCCCGCGCGGCGTGCGGCACCGCCCCGTCGCCGAGGAGGAAGTGAAGCTGATGCTCGTCGAACCCCGCGGCGTCGTGAACACCGGCGACGAGCACGACGACCTCACCGCCGAGTCGGACGTCTGGATCTGAGAGGGCGGTTTGTGGGAACGCACGAGGACTACGACAAGATCGACGCAGCAGAGGTGTAGGAGGCGTACCATGACGATCCGACCCATCAGGAACGAGGCCGACTACGATGCGGCCCTCGCCGAGATCGATCGCTTGATGGGCGCTGCGCCCGGCACGCCGGAGGGCGATGCGCTCGAGGTTCTCGTGACGCTTGTCGAACGCTACGAGGCGGAGCATTGGGTTATCGACGCACCGGATCCGCTCGCCCTCATCGAACATGTGATGGAGGCGCGCGGTCTACGCCAGAAGGATCTCGCGACGGTGATTGGATCCCAGCCGCACGCCTCGGAGGTGCTGAACCGTCGCCGTCCTCTCTCTCTGGCCATGATTCGCGCCCTCGCCGCGGAGTGGAGCCTGCCCGCCGACGTGCTCGTTCGCGAGTACGAACTCGCGACGCCCTGAATCGCCTTGGTCGGCGGGGGCTCGCTCGCGGACGAGGCGCGGGAGCGCTGGGGGCACACGGACGCATGGCAAAAGTCCGTCCAGCGGACCCGGGGCTACACGGAGGACGACTGGGCCCGGATCCGGGCCCAGAGCGACGGGGTGTTCGAGCGCATGGCCGCGCTGATGGCCGACGGCGTGCGCCCGACGTCCGCGGCCGCCATGGACCTGGCCGAGGCGCACCGGCGCCACATCGACCGGTGGTTCTACGCCTGCACTCCCGACATGCACCGTGGGCTGGCCTCCATGTACACGGCGGATCCCCGCTTTACGGCGTACTTCGAGGAACGACACGCGGGCCTCGCGGCTTTCGTCGCGGATGCCATCCGGGCGAACGCGGCCCGTTTCCGGGCCCGGTCCGCACGAAACGGGTAGGCACGGTGACCCCGCAGATCGTCGGAACGTTCGCCCTGATCGCCCCCGAACTCATGGACGTGGAAGTGGTGTCAGCGCTGCGAAAGGCGGTGCTTCTGGGGCGTCTCGACGAGCCTCGGGCGCTGACGGCGGTCACGGATCTGAGCCGGTGGCCCGTCGACCGCATTTCCCACCGGGCGTTGGCACACGTGGCATGGCGATACCGCCACAGCGTGAGCGCGTACGACGCGTTCTACGTGGCGACCGCCCGTTCGCATGAAGTGCCCCTCCTGACCGGCGACGGCAAACTGGCCGGAGCATCCGGTCTCGACATTACGGTCCATCACATCTTCGGCAGTTCCGGGCACGTAATGGAGCGCGGCCTCGACTAGGGCTGCGGGACCCGGCCGGACCGGTCAGAAGTCCGGGGCGAACACGTCTTCCAGGTCGATCGAGCCGCCCGGCTCAACGCCGAGCCTGACCGGGAGGGTCGTCGTGAAACGCTCCCGCTCGGGCGCCTCCCCGAAGCACCACACGTCGACGGCCTCCTCGTCGGGGTCGACAATCCAGTACTCCCGCACCCCCTGCCTCCGGTAGAGCCGCAACTTGATCCCGCGGTCGCGGCTCGCGGTTGAAGGGGAGAGGATCTCGACCACGAGGTCGGGCGCTCCGAGGATCCCGGCTTCCCCCACCATCCCCCGACGTTCATTGGACACGAACATGAGATCCGGCTGGACGCCCTCTCCGGTCAGCGGGAACTGGACCCCGACTGGCGCCCAGAACAGCTCGCCGTGCCCCGGGTCGGGAAGGAGGGGCTTGAGGGCGTCATAGAGCCGCCTCGAGAGGCGGTGGTGACGAATCGATGGAGCGGGCGTCATGTACAGCTCGCCCTCGATCGCCTCGTAGCGATTGCCGTCGTCCGGCATCTGCTGGACATCCTGCCAGGTGATCGAGGGAAGTGGCATGGTCGACACATCATAGCTCCGGGCGGGAGTCCTCTCCAAGTCGGACTCCACGATCGCCGGGACTCTCAACGCGTGCTCAACTCGCGCGTGCCATGTACCCGAGGATTTGCTCGAACGCCTTCGGCCAGGTCTTGGCAGCTCTCGCCGAGATCTAGAGGTCGGGGGCGAACACGGCTTCCAGGTCGATCGAGCCTACCTGTTCGGTTCCAAGCCTGACCGGGAGCGTTCTCGTGACGCGCTCGTGCGCGGGTTCTTCCCCGAACCGCCACACGTCGACGACGTTCTCGCCGGGGTCGACGATCCAGTACTCGCGCACGCCCTGCCGCTCGTAGAGCCGGAGTTTGATACTGCGGTCGCGGCCCGCCGTCGACGGGGAAAGGATTTCCACCACGAGGTCGGAGGCGCCGAGGATTCCGGCCTCCGCGATGATACTCCTGCGATCGTTGGACACGAAGAGGATGTCCGGTTGGACGCCTTCCCCAGTGGCCGGGAACTCGACGCCGTAGGGGGCGACGAAGACCTCCCCCAGCCCGGGCCGTTCCAGAGTCCGGTCGAGGGCATACTGCAGTCGCTTGCCGACACGCGCATGGCGGGTGCCGGGTGCGGGTGCGGGGGTCACGTAGAGGTCGCCCTCGATCGCCTCGTAGCGATTGCCGTCGTCCGGCATCTGCTGGACGTCCCGCCAGGTGATCGAGGGAAGCGGCATGGTGGGCACATCATAGCTCCGGGCGGGCGTCGTCTCCAACTCGGACTCCAGGGTCGCGCGGACTCTCAACCCGGGTTCAACGCCCCGCAGCCGTCGGCCATGAGTGCGCCGGCACTCACGTATGCGCTTTGCCGGCATTCATTCGCAGGCGACCCCATCGCCGTCCCCGTCCCGCATGTACTCGTAGGCCGGGTGGCCCCGTGACACGGGAGCGATGCCGTGCGCCCGGGCCTCAGCGCAGGTTATCCGTCCGTTCCCGTTGTCGTCGTAGAGCGCGAGCGGCGAGCCTGGAGTCGCCACTTGAGGAGCGGGAGGCCGCGTGGCAGGCGGGATCGTGATAGGGCCGACCGGTGCGACGGGGCTCGTGATGCGCGGCGCAGCTTCGACCTGTGACGGATCGGATTGCGGTCCCGGCCCCGCGGTGAGGAGAACGGTAACGAGGGCCGCACTGGCGCCACCGGCGAGGAACCAGGGGAGGTTCGACTTCCAGTCGTTCATTGGTGCTCCTGTGCCCCCATCATGGGCGAATGCCGTTGATTGCATCGGGGACGGATCGTGGCGGCGAGCGACCGGGCTCCTCGTGAAGGTGGTCGAGCGAAGCGGCATGGTCGGCACATCATGGCTCCGGGCGGGAGTCGTCCCCAAGTCGGACTCCATTGTCGCCCGGACTCTCAACCCGTGCTCAACTCGCGCTTGCCGTCACCCGCTGATGGGCTCCAACCTGGCTAGAAGTCGGGGGCGAAGATGGCTTCCAGGTCGATCACGCCGACCTGTTCGGTTCCGAGGCGGGCGGGGAGGGTCGTTGTGAAGTGCTCTCGATCGGGCGCCTCGCCGAACCGCCACACATCGACGGCATTCTCGTCGGGGTCGACGATCCAGTACTCGCGCACGCCCTGCCGTTTATAGAGCCGGAGCTTGATGCTGCGGTCGCGGCCCGCCGTCGAAGGAGAGAGGATTTCGATGACGAGATCCGGAGCGCCAATCAGCGACGTGTGCTGAATAATGCCGCGCCGTTCGTTGGACACGAACAGGATGTCGGGCTGTACGCCTTCCCCGGTGGCCGGGAACTCGACGCCGACCGGAGCAACGAGGAGTACGCCGTGCCCGGCTTTGGACAGCAGCGGACGCAGGGCGTCGTACAGGCGCAGCAAGAGGATCTGGTGGCGCGGCGTGGGGGTAGGGGTCATGTACAGGTCGCCCTCGATCGCCTCGTAGCGATTGCCGTCGTCCGGCATCTGCTGGACGTCCTGCCAGGTGATCGAGGGGAGCGCCATGGTCGACACATCATAGCTCCGGGCGGGAGTCGTCTCCAAGTCGGACTCCAACGGTCGCCCGGACTCTCAACCGCTGCTCAACTCGCCCTTGTCAGCCCTCGGGTCATACGAACACCGCTTGGAGGTCGATCGAGCCGACCCGGTCGGCCCCGAGGCGGACGGGGAGGATCGTCGTGAAGCGCTCGTAGTCGGTCTCGTCCCCGAACCGCCACACATCGACGGCATTCTCGTCGGGGTCGACGATCCAGTACTCGCGCACGCCCTGCCGCTCGTAGAGCCGGAGCTTGATCGTGCGGTCGCGGCTTGACGTTGTCGGAGACAGGATCTCGACTACGAGGTCCGGGGCCCCCATGAGCCAAGCTTCCGCGATGATACTCTGACGTCCGCTGGAGACGAACAGAAGGTCGGGCTGCACCCCTTCGCCGGTGGCCGGAAACTCGACCCCGATGGGTGCATAGAACACCTCACCGTGCCCGGGCTGCTCGAGGATCCGGTCGAGCGCCAGATACAGTCGTTTGCTGATGCGCTGGTGGCGCGTGTTTGGGGCGGGGGTCACGCAAAGGTCGCCCTCGATCGCCTCGTAGCGATTGCCGTCGTCCGGCATCTGCTGGACGTCCTGCCAGGTGATCGAGGGGAGCGCCATGGTCGACACATCATAGCTCCGGGCGGGAGTCGTCTCCAAGTCCGACTCCACGGTCGCCGGCGTCATCATCCGGGGCTCAATGGGTGAGCGGATCCGCGACAGCGGTCTTGTCAGCCGGGCTGGGTCGGCGCACCGTGACCTACGGCGCAGTTCGAAGCCATTCCCCGAGTTCAACCCGCGAGGTTGCCATGCGCGTCCAACTCTCCCGAATCCACCCGTTCGTATCGGGCTTTGCCCTGCTCCTTGCGGCGTTTCCGGCCGTCACCCCTCTGGCGGCGCAGGAGAGTCCCGATCCGGCGTCATACGAGTCGCTCAGGTGGCGGAACATCGGCCCGGAGGGGAACCGCTTCAGCTCGGCGGCCGGGATCCCCGGCCAGCCGTACACCTACTACGTGGGCGCGGCTTCGGGCGGGATCTACAAGACGATCGACGGCGGGGTGAACTGGGACGAAATGTTCGACGACCAGCCGGTGCAGTCGATCGGGTCGCTCGCCGTCTCCGTGGCCGATCCCAACATCGTCTGGGCGGGGACTGGAGAGGGGAAGATCCGCAGCCACATCTCCGTCGGGCAGGGGGTCTACAAGTCGACGGACGCCGGCGAAACGTGGACCCTCATGGGGCTCGAGCCCACGGGACGGATCCCGCGTCTCGCCATCCATCCCTCGAACCCCGACATCGTCTATGCCTGCGCGCTGGGCCATTCATACGGGCCGCAGCCGGAGCGGGGCGTGTTCCGGACGATGGACGGGGGCGAGAGCTGGGAGCACGTCCTCTTCATCGATGAGGACACGGGGTGCTCGGACATCGCGATGGATCCGTCCAACCCGCGCGTCCTTTTCGCCGGCACCTGGCAGCTCGAGATCCACACCTGGGGCCGGACGAGCGGCGGGGCGGGCGGCGGACTGCACGTGTCGCGCGACGGCGGGGACACGTGGGAGAAGCTGAACGGGCCGGACAACATGATCGGCCTGCCGAAGAAGCCGGTCGGCAAGGTCGCCGTGGCGATCGCGCCCTCGAACCCGCGGCGGGTGTACGCGATGCTGGAGACGGGGGACGGGATCCCGTGGGAAGGCGAGCCCACCGAGAGCGGCCAGCTGTGGCGATCCGAGGACGGGGGGCGAAACTGGTCGCTCATCACCCGTAACCGGAATGCGATGGGACGTCCCCACTACTACTCCCGCGTCGTGATCTCGCCGGACGATGAGGACGAGGCCTATTTCCTCACCGCCTCCTTCACGGTGTCGACGGACGGCGGGCGCACGCTGGATGTGACGCCGCGGCCGCAGGCGCCGGGCGGCGACCACCACGACATGTGGATCGATCCCACGGACACGGACCGCATGATCGTGGCGCACGACCAGGGGCTTTCCATCTCCATCAACCGCGGGAAGACGTGGTTCCGGCAGCGCCTCACGAACGCGCAGATGTACCACGTGACGGTGGACAACGCGGTCCCCTACAACGTGCTCGGGAACAAGCAGGATGAGCCGACGTATCGGGGCCCCAGCAACAGCCGGATCCTCGGTACCCGGCGCATCAACCACATCCCGCGCGCCATGTGGCACCACGTCGGGGGCGGCGAGAGCGGCTGGGCCACGCCGGATCCGACGGACCCCGACATCGTCTGGTCCTCTGCCTCGGGATCGGGGATGGTGGGCGGCATCGTCGTCCGCTACGAGGAGGAGCGCCGGCAGTACCGGGCCGTCGAGGTGTGGCCCGAGCAGAGCCGGGGGGCGGCGTCGGGCGTCCGCTATCGCTTCGTGTGGGACGCGCCGATCCACATCTCCCCGCACGACAATGAGACGGTCTACGTGGGGAGCCAGCATGTGCACCGGACCCGGAACCGCGGGCAGAGCTGGGAGGCCATCAGCCCGGATCTGTCGATGAACGACCAGAGCCGCATGGGCCTCTCGGGCGGCCTCACGGGCGACAACATCGGGGTCGAGTACGCGGGCGTGGTGTTCGGGATCGCGGAGTCGCCGATCGAGCCGGGGCTCATCTGGGCGGGCACGAACGACGGCCGGCTTCACGTCACGCGTGACGACGGGGCGAACTGGACGGACGTGACCGGCAACATCGACGGGCTGCCGGAGTGGATCGCCGTGCGCAGCATCGCGGCCTCGCGCTACGACGTGGGCACGGCCTACATCGCGGCGGACGGGCACCAGGTGAACATCCGCGACCCGCACGTCTACCGGACGCGCGACTTCGGCGCTTCGTGGGAGAAGATCACCGACGGCATCCCGCCCAGCATGCTGAGCTACACGAAGGTGATCGCGGAAGACCCGGTGCGGCCGGGGCTCCTCTATGTGGGGACGGAGAACGCGATCTACGTCTCCTTCAACGACGGGGACGACTGGCAGCCGCTGCAGAACAACCTGCCGGCGGCGCCGGTGTCCGGGATCGTGGTCCAGGAGCACTTCAACGACCTCGTGGTCGGTACGTACGGGCGCGGGTTCTGGATCCTGGACGACCTGTCGCCGATCCAGCAGCTGACGCCGGAGGTGATGGCGTCGGCCTCGCACCTGTTCTCGCCCCGCGACGCCTACCGCTTCCGCCCCATCACGCCGCCGTCGATTCCGTATGACGATCCCACGATCGGAGAGGATCCGGAGTACGGGGCCTCGCTCAATTACTGGCTCGCGTCGGAGGCCTCGGAGGCGCCGGCGATCGAGATCCTGGACGGCTCGGGGACGGTCGTGCGTACGCTGGAGGGGACGAACCGGGCCGGAGTGAACCGGATTCACTGGGACCTGAGGGATGAGCCCAACGAGCCGATCCGGATGCTCACCCCGCCCATGTACGCGGAGCACATCGAGGTGGGGGAGGAGGGCAGGTCTGCGCCCGGCGGGCAGCGGATCTCGATTCTCATGCCCCCGGGACGGTACACGGTGCGCCTCACGGTCGACGGCGCCTCGCACGCGCAGCCGCTCACGGTGCTGAAGGATCCGCATTCCGCGGGGACGGAGGCGGACATCGCCGCGCAGGTGTCGTTCATCCGCGACGTGCGCGAAGACGTGGTGCAGGCAGGGGAGGCGGTCGAGCGGGTGGAGGCGATGCGGGTCCAGTTGCGGACGCTCGCCCGGTTCGTGGAAGACGAGGACGTCGCCGTCTCGGTGGAGGATCTGCGGCAGAAGCTGATCGACCTGCAGGAAACGATGGTCGACTTGCGCCTCACGGGTCAGGGTCAGGATGGGGTGCGGTTCGGGGCGCGGCTCCTGCAAAAGCTCGGCTACGTGATCGGCGGACTCTCGGTAGCGGACTTCCGGCCCACGGACCAGGAGATGGAGGTGAAGGTCATCCTCCGCGAGGCGCTGGAGGCGCACCTCGCCGAACTGGAGCAATTGGTGCAGACGGACGTGGCGGCGCTGAACGAGACGCTGCGCGGGCTGGGCATGCTCATCATCACGGACGACGCGTCGTGAGCGGCGCGGGACGTGCCCCGGACGTTCCCGCGGGAACGTCTTTCGGACCCGGACCCGAGCATCGAGGGCTGCTGAAGAGAGGAGGAGCGCTATGATCGACCGACGCAGCTTCATCGGAGCGAGCGTCGCGGGGGGGTTGGGGGCGGTGGCCGCCGCCTCGGGGTGCGCGTCCGAAGACGGACCAGGCGGTGCCGCGTCCGGGAGCGCGGATGACACCGCGGCCGTGCCGCCGTTCGAGCTGGACGAAGTGACGGTGGCCCAGCTCCAGGCGAGCATGGCGTCGGGCGAGCGGACGGCGCGCTCGATCGCGGAACTGTACCTCGAACGGATCGAGGCGCTGGACGGGCAGGGGCCGGAACTACGCTCGATCATCGAGACGAACCCCGACGCGCTCGAGATCGCCGATGAACTGGACGCGGAGCGGGCGGCCGGCAACGTCCGCGGGCCCCTGCACGGGATCCCGGTGGCGCTCAAGGACAACATCGATACGCACGACCGGATGACGACGACGGCAGGATCTCTCGCGCTGGAGGGGTCGATCCCGCCGCAGGATTCGGGCGTCGCCGCTCGGCTGCGCGAGGCCGGGGCCCTCATCCTCGCCAAGGCCAACCTGAGCGAGTGGGCCTACTTCCGCGGGGAGCGCGCGACCAGCGGCTGGAGCGCGCGCGGAGGCCAGTGCAGGAACCCCTACGCGCTCGACCGAAACCCGTGCGGCTCGAGTTCCGGGTCGGGCGTCGCGGCGTCGGCCAACCTCTGCGCCCTCACGGTCGGGACCGAGACGGGCGGCTCGATCATGTGCCCTTCGTCGAGCAACGGGATCGTCGGGATCAAGCCCACGGTGGGGCTGTGGAGCCGGGCCGGCGTCATCCCCATCTCGCACTCCCAGGATACCGCGGGGCCCATGTGCCGGACGGTGCGGGACGCGGCGGTTCTGCTCGGCGCCTGCATCGGCGTCGACCCGCGAGATCCCGCCACCGCCGCGAGCGAAGGGAACGCGCACGCCGACTATACACAGTTCCTGGACCCGGCCGGGCTCAGGGGCGCCCGGATCGGCGTCGTGCGCACGTTCCCCGGCTTCGACCCGCGCGTGCTCGCGTTGTTCGACGAGGCCATCGAGGCGATGCGGGCGGCGGGCGCCGTCATCATCGACCCCGCGAACATGGACGCGGCCGCCTGGAACGACCCCCTCTCGCTCGTGGTGCTCGAATTCGAGTTCAAGACCGACCTCAACGCCTACCTGGCCGGACGGGGGGAGGACGCCCCGGTGAAGAGTCTCGCCGAGGTGATCGAGTTCAACGAGCGAAACGCCGAGCGTGAGATGCCACATTTTGGGCAACAGCGGCTGATCGCTGCCGAAAGCAGAGGGCCGCTCACGGACCCGGAATACTTGAACGCGGTGGCCACGATCCAGCGCGCGAACCGGGAAGACGGCATCGATCGGCTCGCGCGCGAGCAAAACCTCGACGCGATCGTCGCGCCCACGCGCGATCTCCCGTGGCCGACGGACCACATCAAGGGCGACCGGCTCGACGGGGGGTCTTCCGCCGCGCCGGCCGCAATCGCCGGCTATCCGGACATCACGGTCCCGATGGGCTTCGTGCGCGGGCTGCCGACGGGGATCTCCTTCTTCGGTCCGGCATGGACGGAGCCCACGCTGCTGAGGATCGCCTACGCCTACGAACAGGCCACGCAGGAACGGCGCGCTCCGACGTTCGCCCCTACGCTGGGCTGAACGGACCCGGGGTCAGCCGCCGCGGACGAGGGCGATGCTGCCGTTGACGGTGCGGAGTTCGATGTCGGGGCCGCCGCCGCCGATCTCGCCGGAGGCCGATTTCGGTCCCCAGCGACCTCGGATCGTGAGCGGGAACTCCGTATCGATGGCGCCGTTGACCGTCGAGATGTCGACATCCGCATCGGTCCCGTCCGGCAGGACGAGCCGAATGCCGCCGTTCGTAGTCCTGAAGCGGAGGTCCTCGGTGGGTCCACTGGTCAGCCGCGCCTGCGATGTCCCCGTTAACCGTCTCCGTGGACACCGCTCCGGAACCGTCGACCGCGATGTCCCCGTTAACCGTCCTCGCCTCCACCCCGGCGGACATCCCCGCCGCCTCGATATCGCCGTTGATGGTGCGGGCCTCGAGTCCGACCCCGGCCGGGACCTCGATCGTGAAGTGCACCTTCACGTCGTTGTTGCGGACGCTCATCCTGTAGTCGTCGCCGCGCCCGCACCGGTTCGGGTCCCGTCCCCGGCGGGACGGGTAGACCGCGCAGATCAGGACTCCGCGCGCGTCCTCTACGACCTCGATCCGGACCGCGTCGGGATCGTCGTCATCCGCCTCCTTCCTCACCCGGACCCGGACCTGGCTCGCATTCGTCGCACGGGCCGTGATGGTGCCGTTCACGTTCCGGATCGTAACCGCGTCCCCGCGCTCCACGGCGACCTGCCACTCGACGTCCCTGGCCAGCCACTCCAAGTCCTGAGCCTGCGCCGCCGCCGTTCCCGAGATGACCAGTAGCGCCGCTGCAGCGGCGAGTCGTCGCACCGAATTTCGCATGGTCCCGCTCCCTTGGTTTCCTGTTCCCGGTTCCGCTAGTCGTCCCAATCCGGGACCCGCTCCCCGGGCCGGATGAGGAGGATGTCTCCGTCGAAGGATTTCAGCGCGATGGCGGCCGATCCATCCCCCACCGTGAACTCTCCGCCCCGCAGCCGCCCGCCCCGGAACTGCACGGGGAAGGAGGGGACCAACTCGCCATCGAATGTGGATACCGAAATGCGGGCGCCCACGCCCTCCGGGACAGCGAACGTCAGGTCCCCGTCGTGCGTGCTCAAGGAGTAGCTTCCCCCCTCGTGCACGGCCCCGTCGTACCAGAGGTTGCCGTCCACCGCGGTGACGGAGACGGCCCGGGCATCGGCGTTCGTGATAACGATATCCGCATCGATGCCGTGTACGGTCGCTTCGCCCCTGACCCGGTCGATCCACACATCGCCGTCCGCCACGTTGACCGCCGAGGGTCCCGTATTCGCGAGCCGCACGTTTCCGTCGAGCGCGGCGACGTCGACCCGCGCCGCGCCATCGATCTCCACGTCTCCGTCGGCCGTCCGCACTTCCACGGCGCCGCGCACGACGCCGACGACGGTGATGTCGCCCTCGCGTCCGGTCACGCTCACGTCGACATCCTCCGGAACCCAGACGAAGAGGTCCGCATCGTCTCCCCGATCGCGCGCGCCCAGGTGGATGGTCGCGCCATCGGACCGGACCCGGACTCCGTCTTCCTCGTCTTCCAGCAGGACTCGGACCTCACGGCCTCCGATCCCGGTCACGTGGACATCGCCCTCGCGGTGGGAAATGGCGATACGGACGCCCTCGGGTACCACGAACGTCGTATCGCGCGCGGAGGGCACGGTCGCGAGCGCCAGGACAAAAAGCGCGGCGGTCATCAGTCGCTCGCCGCGAGTTGCGCGGCCTGCGCGAGAAACTCGGACTTGCGCCGCATCGTGACCGTCATGTGCTGCTGGAGATAGGGATCGTCCGGGACCTCGCGGAGCGCCGCGTGCGCGTCCTCGATGGCCCGGTCGATCGTCACCAGAGCGCGTCGGATGCGCGCCACGGTCTGAGGCGGCAGCGGCCGCTCCGAGTCGAACAGCACCCGCTCGAGTTCGGCGATGAGGTCGGCGTATTCCTCCGCCGTCGCCTCCGCGTCGGTGCCGGTCGAGGCGGTGCGGGCGGCCGGGGGCAGCAGGGAGGGGAAGCCGATCCCCGGGACGGTTTCGTCGGCCAACCCGACCCGCTCGGCATCGCTCCGCGCCCCGGCCATCCACACGAGCGCCGCGGAGAGCCATACAAGCGCGACGCCCGCCGCGAGTTGAGGCGCAAACCTGGCGAGGCCGCGCGTGGCCGGCCGGCGCCGCGCCGGACGATGAGCGAGGTCCGTCTCGGCTTCGGACAGTTCGTCGCCGTCCGCCCCGATGCGGGCCGCGATTCCGGGCCACAGCTCCCCGGCCGGTTCGCGCCCGCCGACGTGGCCCGCCTGCTCCACCACGGCCTCCAGTTCGCCGAGCGTCCGGGCGCAGTCCTCGCAGCGCTCCAGGTGCCGCTCGAGCAGCGTCTCTTCCTCGGGTCCGAGTCCTCCGTCCAGATACTCGGACAGGCGGTCCCGAAACCGATCCTTGCGTCGTCCCCGATCCGTCATGCGTTCAACCCTCTCACCGTACTCATGAGTCGAGGTGCCGTCTCAGAATCATCCGCGCCCGGTGCAGCTGGGATTTGGACGTCCCGGTCGTGATCTCCAGCATCTCCGCGATCTCCCGGTGCTTGTATCCCTCGATGTCGTGCAGGACGAACACGTGTCGCGCTCCATCCGGCAGCCGTTCGATCGCGACCTCGAAATCGAGCCTGATCTCGATGCTGTCTCTCCGGGCCCGCGCCCTGAGCAGAGGGATCTCGCCCGCCGTTTCCCGCTCACGCAGCGTGCTGATGGCGCGCAATCGACTGTAGATCAGATTTATGGCCAGTCGATAAAGCCACGAACTGAACGCCGCCTCGCCCCGGAACGTCCCGAGCTTCTCCCAGACTCTCACGAACACATCCTGCGTGAGTTCGTCGGCGTGCTCGCTTCCGGCCATGCGGCATGCGAGCCCGAAGACGCGCGACACGTGGGCGCGATAGAGCCGCTCGAAGGCCTCGGCGTCGCCGAACGCCGCTGCGCGCACGTCGGCCGCAACATCGGTGGAGGCCTGCCGCCCCGCCGCCGCGTCCGACCCGTGCCCCTCCGATTTGCCGTTCGGTTCGATCACTTCATGACCCGCGTCATCATTTGATCTTGAGACGTACTCTCTAGCCGGAAGGTTGGAGCCCCGCCCCTTCCGGCTTCGGGCGGCGCTCCAGGCGCAGCCAGACCACCGCGCCGACGATGAGCAGCCCGCCCGCCCATTGAAGGATCGACAGGCGCTCGCCGAGCAGGAGGACCGCCAGCATGAGCGCGACGGCCGGTTCGGCGGTGGCCGCGATCGCCGCCCGGGCGGGGCCGATCCACTGAATTCCGATCAGGAAGGCCGACATGGGGATGGCGGTGGAGAAGAACCCGATGCCCGCGATGATCAGCAGGGGGCGCGGGGCGACCGGGACGCCGATCCCTCCTGTGAGGAGCCCCGCGGCCGTGATCGCGACCGCGCTCGCGGTGATCACGGCGGCCGTACTTGAAATGGGCGGCAGCCCGCTCATGGTCCCGTGACTCTGTACGATGAACGAGGCGATACACAGTGCCGCCAGCCCCATCAGGGCCACACCCAGGGCGTCGGCGGATCCGATTCCGGACCCGAGGGTGAGGCTGCAACCCGCGGTCGCGAGCAGGAGCGCGAGGATTCGGAGCCGAGTGAGACGTTCACGCCCCCGGATTCGCGCCAGGAGGACCGTCAGCGCCGGATAGCTGAAGAAGATGAGTGTCGCCAGCGAGGCGGGGAGTCGAGTGAGGCCCAGCATGTAGACGACGGACACGGCCGCGTAGAGTATCCCCAGCAGACATAGCGCGACGACCCGACGAGGCGGAGGGAGAGCCTGGCGGGTGGCGAAAACGAATGTCCAAACCAGCGCGCTGCCTATGATGAACCGCCACGAGAGGAGCGGCAGCACGCCGATTCCCTCCGCGAACGCCAGCTTGCCGAAGATCGGCAGCGCGCCGTAGCCCAGAGACGAAACGAAGACGGCGAGAAGGCCCCTCGTAATGTTCCGCATGCGACAAACTCGCTTCGCGCATCGGCAGTCGCCACTATCACGGAGAAGAAGGGAACGGAGGGAGACTATGCCGAAGTTGGAGTTGCGGTTTCTTGCCGCGAGCGTCCTGGTCGGGTGCGCCGCGCTGGCGGCCTGTTCGGTCTGGGTCGAGACGCCGGACGATAGAAGGCCCGGACCATCGGGGGCGGGGGATCCCGGGGTCGAACTGGACCTGACGACCTTCGAGATCGTCGATCTCACGCACGCTTTCGGCCCGGAGACGATCTACTGGCCCACCGACACCACCGGCTTCCTGCTCGAGCAGCTGGCGTTCGGCGAGACGGACGGCGGCTATTTCTATTCGGCCTACGCGCTGGCGACCGCCGAGCACGGCGGGACCCACATCGACGCGCCGATCCACTTCCACGAGGGTGGAGTCGACGCTGCCTCGATCCCGCTGAGGCGGCTGCTTGGGCCGGCGGTCGTCATCGACATCACGGCGCAGGCCGCGGGGGCCGTCGACTACCGCCTCACCCCCGCCGATGTCGAAGCTCACGAGGCGGAGCACGGGGAGATCCCTCCCGGAAGCCTGATTCTGCTTCGGACGGACTGGAGCGCGCGTTGGCCGGATGCGCTCGGCTATCTCGGCGACGACACCCCCGGAGATGCGTCCAGCCTCCACTTCCCGAGCTATGGTGACGAGGCCGCGCGCCTCCTCGTCGAAGAGCGGGGCGCGGCGGCCCTCGGCGCCGATGTCGCCTCGATCGACTACGGGCCCTCGACGGACTTCACCGTCCACCAGATCGCGGCGGCCGCGGGCGTTCCCAGCCTCGAGAACCTCACGAATCTGGACCAGCTGCCCGCGCGCGGCGCGACGGTGATCGCGCTGCCGATGAAGATCTCGGGTGGCTCGGGAGGCCCCCTGCGCGCAGTCGCGCTCGTCCCCGGGCCCGTCCTATCCGGCGAGCGCTGATCCCCTTTCCGTCCTCGCCGGGTCGCCCGACATTGCGCGCAACACAGGGTCTTCGCAGAGGAGGGGTCTTGATAGCCATGAAGCGCCTGTCGGCGTTCGCCGTCCGTACGTTCGCCCTGTCGGCCGTGGCCGGCTGGGTCGTTCTCTCGCCGCTGGCCGCGCAGTCCGGTCGCATGGCCGCGCCGTCGCGCGGCGGCATGGTCGTGAGCAGCCACTACCTCGCTTCGGAGGCGGGGGACGAGATCCTGCGGAAGGGGGGAAACGCGGTGGACGCCGCCGTGGCCACCGCCTTCGCGCTCGCCGTGACGCTGCCCTCTGCCGGTAACGTCGGGGGCGGCGGCTTCCTCGTGTATCACGGGGCCGACGGCGAGGTGACGACGTTCAACTTCCGCGAGAAGGCGGCGATCGCGGCGACCGAACGCATGTACCTGGACGAGAGCGGCGAGGTCCGGGACAACTCGAACCATATCGGACTGCTCGCGATCGGCGTTCCCGGCACCGTGGCCGGCATGTGGAAGGCGCACCAGCGTCTGGGCCGGCTTCCGTGGGAGGATCTGCTCGAACCGGCCATCCGCCTGGCGGCCGACGGGATGCCGTCCACGTGGGCGATGCAGAACTGGCTCCGCTCGCTGCCGGGCCGAGCCGGCCCACTGTACGACGCGACACGCGAGGCCTTCCTCAAGAACGGCGTCGGCATGTACGAGCCGGGCGAGGTGTTCAGACAGCCCGACCTCGCCGAGACGCTGCGCCGCATCCAGCGGGATGGGCACGACGGCTTCTACCGCGGCGAGACGGCGAAGCTTCTGGCCGACTTCATGGCGGCGCACGGCGGGCTCATCACCGAGGAGGACATGGCGCGCTACGAGGCGGACGAGCTGGTACCGATCCACGGGACGTACCGCGGCTACGACATCTACTCGATGCCGCCCCCCAGTTCCGGCGGGACCGGACTCGTCGAGATGCTGAATATCCTGGAGGGGTATGATCTCGTGGAGATCGGACACAACTCGGCGCTCTACCTCCACCTCCTCACCGAGTCGATGCGGCGCTCGTACGCTGATAGAGCACTTCATCTCGGAGACCCCAAGTTCAATCCGGACATGCCGATCGAACGCCTCACATCCAAGGCCTACGCGGACCGACTCCGGGCGACCATCGACGTGCAAGGCGCATCCCGAAGCGACTCGGCGACCTTCAACGGGGCGTTCCTGAACGAGAGCGAAGAGACGACGCACTACTCGGTGGTCGACGCCGACGGGAACACTGTCTCGGTCACTTACACGCTCGAATTCGGATACGGCTCCAGCATCGTCGTCCCGGGCGCCGGCTTCCTCCTCAACAACGAACTTGGCGACTTCAACGCGGTTCCGGGCCGGACGAATTCCCGCGGCACGATCGGGACCCTGCCCAACCTCGTGGCGTCGGAGAAGCGGCCGCTGTCGAGCATGACGCCGACGATCGTGGCGCGAGACGGGCGGCCGGTGCTCGCGATCGGGAGTCCGGGTGGACGTACCATCATCAACACCACGCTTCAGGTCGTGCTCAACGTCATCGATCACGGGATGACAGGGTCGCAGTTCGGGCGGGCCATCGAGTCGCCGCGCATCCACCACCAATGGCTGCCGGACAGGACCTCTTTCGAGGAGTGGGGCTTCTCACCCGACACCAGGCGTCTCTACGAGGGGATGGGGCACCGGATCTCGACCCGCGGTGGGCAGGGGAGCGCGATGGGGATCTACATCGACTGGGACACCGGGCTCCGCTGGGGAGCCGCCGACAGCCGCGCCTTCGATGGCGGCGCGCGCGGAAACTAGCGCGGGGCGTGCCCGTGGACGACTCCGGCTTCGACGGCGATGGCGGCTATGAGCCTCCCTATCGCGTCACGCCGGATATCGTGCGCCACGTGGCCGGCATCGGCGAGGCTATAGGCAGGATCGAGGCGGAAGGCGGCGAAGGCGTCCGGCCCGCGCTACGGCGCGCGAACCGTATCAGGGCCGTTCAGAGCACGGTCGAGATCGAAGGCAACACGCTAGGCGTCGAAGCAGTCGCCGCCGTACTTGACGGCAGGCCCGTCCTGGCGCCGCCCCGCGACCTGCTCGAGGTCCGCAACGCGTTCGCGGCATACGAGGCGATGTCGGAGTGGACGCCGCACTCGGTCGCGGACCTGCTGCGAGCGCATCGGGTAATGATGGACGGACTCATCGAGGCCTCCGGCCGCTCTCGAACCGGCGGTGCCGTCGTCGCGGGCCCGGAGGGCGTGGTCCACATCGCGCCTCCGGCCCCCCGTGTCGAGTCCCTGATGTCGGCCCTGCTGGGTTGGCTGGAGGAGACGGACGAGCATCCGCTGATCGCCGGTTCCGTGTTTCACTTTGAGTTCGAGTTCATTCACCCATTCGCGGACGGCAACGGCCGCATGGGCCGGCTTTGGCAGACCCTGATCCTCGCCCGCTGGAAGCCGCTCTTCGCCGCGCTGCCGGTCGAGAGCATGATTCGCGACCACCGGGCCGAGTACTACCAGGCGCTGCGCGAGAGCGGCCGGGCGGGGGAGTCCACGGCATTCGTGGAATACGCGTTGCGGATGATTCGCAAAGTCGTCGTCGAGCATCTGCGGACCGAACAAGTAACTGAACAAGTAACCGAACAAGTCCGCCGCCTTCTCGCAGTCATGGATGACAGCGCACTGTCCGCGAGGGAACTGATGTCGCGGCTGCAGCTGACGCATCGCCCGAATTTTCTCTACAACTACCTGCGGCCCGCATTGCGTCACGGTTTCATCGCGATGACCCGGCCGGACGCGCCGCGCGCCCGCAACCAGCGGTATCGCCTCACGCCGAGCGGGCGTCAGCGGGTCGCGCCACCGGGTTGAACTTCCGCCGGTAGTAGCGGGTCCAGACGACGATGGCCGGAATGCCGATGACCGTCGGCAGGATCCACGGCACGACGGCGAGCGGACCTGCGGTCTCGTAGGCCCAGAGGCGCGGCGCCCCGAAGACGGAGAACGCGGTGTGGAACGCGATGCCGCCCCCGAGCATCGACCCCATGTGGCTGTAGAACCACCCCATGCGCTCCGACCCGGGGTTGCGCATGAGCCGCAGCATGCCCCTCCCCGTGAAGAGGCCGATCGGACTCAGCCCCAGCAGGATCGGCGAGATGTCGGACCACACCCCCAGCGCGAACGCGATGACGGTGGCGCTGCCGGCGATGGACGCCCAACCGAGTGCTTCGTGGAGCGGGGTCCGCAGCGTCTCCGGCGCCCGGCGCGTGGCCACGACCCGCAGCGCCTGGCGCACCATGGCGAACGTCGTCACCCCGAGGTAGCCGAGGAACAAGGGGAAGCCGTAGAGGTCGGGCCGGTCCGCCACGCCGATGCCCTGGCTCAGATAGGTGACGATGCGTCCCGCCGAGGCGGTGACCGCCGACAGCGTCACGACGTAGGCGCAGTAGGTGTAGACGCGGCCCGCCCGCACGTGCGCCCGGCCGCCCTTGCGGGCAAACACCGGGATCCAGAACGCCACGAGACCGATGAACCCGGTCGCGACGTGCGCCCAGATGAGGACATCGAAGAGGAAGGTCACGATGCGGGGCCGGGCGGGGAGGCGAGCCGCCGGTCGATCGCGGCCAGCGTCAGGTCGCACCAGGTCACCTTCGACCCGATGGAGTGGATGCCCATGCGCAGCGTCACGAAGCGATGGAATCCTGCATCGCTGTAGCGCTCCGGCGCATCGCCGTGAGCGGCGATGATCTCCCGTTCGATCGCCCGTAGTTGGGCGAGCCGGTTCGCCAGGTGGTCGCGCAGGGCCGTCATGAACGCACGGGTCTGCTCAAGGTCGTCGATCGCGTCCATGAAGTAGAGCTGGGCGAGGTACTCGAACCGTTCCGTGCCGACCGCCGGGCCGTTGCGCACCCAGCGGCGGAGCTCTGCCTGGCCCTCCCCCGTCAACGCGTAGACCCGGCGATCCGGCCCCTTCGGGGACGGCTCCAGTCGGCTCCGGAGCAGCCCCCTCTCCTCAAGACGCTTGAGGGTCGGGTAAATCTGGCTGAGCTCGGCCGACCAGAAGTGCGCGACGCTCCCGCTGAACGCGTTCCTGAGGTCGTACCCGCTCGCCGGCTCCCGCAGCAGACCGAGAAGGATGTGATCGAGACTCATCGGCTATATCAACCCAGGTATATCAGTAACGATATACCGACTATATAAACTCAGCTATAGCCTGTCAAGGCGTCAGCGGGCGACGCCCTCCCAGCCGGGTCCCCGCACGACCTGTCCCGGCGTCGCACCCGTCGGTTCTCCCTCCGCCAGGACCTGCTCGCCGTTCACGAATACGTCGCGCACGCCGGTCGCGAGCTGGTGCGGCTCCTCGAACGTCGCGTGATCGCCGATCGTCCCCGGATCGAAGACCACCACGTCGGCGAAGTACCCGGGCGCGATTCGCCCGCGCCCCTCCAGCCGCAGATTGGCGGCGGGTAGCGATGTGAGCTTCCGGATCGCCTCCTCCAACGGGATCACCTGCTCGTCGCGCACATACCGCCCCAGGAGCCGCGAGAAGTTGCCGTACGCGCGGGGGTGTGTACTGGAGAGGATGAACGGTTCCTCGGGAGCGAGGGATCCGGCGTCGGAGCCGAAGCTCACCCAGGGCAGCGCGATCTGACGGCGGACGTTGTCCTCGGACATCATGAAGTAGACCGTGCCCACGCGGCTGTCGTCCTGCACGACGAGGTCCATGGCCGTCTCCTCGATCCCGGTGCCGCGGGCGGCGGCGACCTCGGCCAGCGTCCGGCCCGTCAGATACTTGAGCGAGTCCTGCCGGAAGCCCACGAGCAGTGCACGGTCGGGCGAACCTGCGGCGAGCAGGAGGTTCTCCCACTCGTCCGTCGGCGTCCGCATCTCGACTGCGATCCGCTCCCGCGTCGCGGGCTCGCGCAGTCGCTCGATCATCGCGTCGTGGCCGCCCTCGTGGATCCAGGGCGGCATCGCCGCATCGAGCCCTGTCGATCCGGCGGTGTAGGTGTACATGTCTGCGGTGATCTCCAGCCCTTCGGCGCGGGCCGCCTCCACACGTTCGATGACCCGGTCGAGCTTGTCCCAATTCTCGCTGCCGGCCGCCTTGAGATGGTAGATCTCGGCGCGGACGCCGGCTTCCCGCGCGATCGTGATGAGTTCGTCGACCGCTTCGAGGAGGCGGTTCCCCTCGCTCCGCATGTGGGAGATGTACCCGCCGCCGAACTCGCCGGCCGCGCTCGCGAGCGCGATGAGTTCGTCGGTGCCGGCGTAGAACGCGGGCGCGTATATGAGCGACGAGCCGACCCCCAGGGCGCCCTCGCGCATGGCGTCCCGCACGAGGTCCTGCATGCGGCCCAGTTCTTCCGGTGTCGGCGGGCGGTCCTCGTAGCCGATCTCGTGCACGCGCACGGTCGTGGCCCCGATGTAGGAGGCCACGTTCGTCGCCACGCCGCGCGCCGCGAGGTGGTCGAGGTATTCGCCGAGCGAGGTCCACGGGACCTCGAAGCGGAGGTCGCCCTGCCGCTCGGCCATATCCCGCTTCATCTCCGGGTTGAGCGGTCCCATGGACGAGCCTTCACCGAACACTTCCAGGGTGACGCCCTGGCGTACGTCGCTCAGCGATCGCCCGTCGACGATCAGCGACTCGGTCGCCCACGAGAGCATGTTGATGAAGCCGGGCGACACGGCGTGCCCGGTCGCGTCGATCGTCGTCGTGGCGGAGGCGGCGGCGAAGTCGCCGATGCCCGCGATCGTGTCGCCGGCGATGGCCACGTCCGCGACGCGCGGCGGATCGCCGGACCCGTCGTAGACGGTCCCGCCCCTGATGACGACATCGTAGTCGGCGCCGGGGGCCGCACAGGCAACCATGGCGGCCAGCGTGGCCAGCGCGGCGGGTAGCCGACCCCGCAGGCTCACGGCCGCGATGCCGTACCTTCGAGTCGCTCGAACCATGAATGCTTACTCCCGCGAGGGGGTACAGTTTGGCCAGGTGGATCATACCGGCCCGGTGGGGCCGGTGCGACCGCCCGGTTATGTTGCCAAAGGGCTCTTGCACCAGCCCACCCGCAGCTCCGCAACGGGGTAGCGGAAACTTCCAGTCTCGGGAGACGAGAAATGTCCAAATCCGTAAAATCGCTGCGCCTCGGCACGCTGGCCGCGGGCGTCGCGGCCTTCTTCGTACTGCTCGTGTTCGTGTTCGGCTTCAACCGTGTCGATGAGTACGAAGTCGCGGTCAAGCGGAATCCGGTGACCGGCGCGGTCGCATCGCGGCCCTACACGCAGGGTCTGTACCATTCGATACTGCGGTCGTGGACGAACTACCCGCTGCGCGAAGTCCAGTATCCTGCGGGAGGGCAGGCCGAGCGCCTGGACGCCCTCACGTCGGACCAGCTTCAGATCGCGGTCGATGCGGCCTACCGGTATCGCCTCAATCCGGACAGCGCCGTCCATCTCTACCTGACCGTGGGGAACGAGAACGCCGTCTCCTCGTTCGTCTACAACACCTACCGCTCGGCCATCCGGGACGCGATCGCCGAGATCGAAGCCTCCGACATCCTGTCCACGGAACGGACCGGGATCTCCGCCCGCATCGAGGCTCTGATGACGAGCCGCCTGAGTCCGCGCGGGGTCGAGATCACCGACTTCTTCGTGCGCGAGGTCGTGCCGCCCCAGACGATCCGGGAGGCGATCGAAGCCAAGCTGGCGCGCGAACAGCAGGTGCAGTCCGAGGAGTACCAGACCCAGGTCGTGGTCGAGCAGGCGAACCAGCAGCGCGCGGAGGCCGAGGGGATCCGCGACGCGCAGGACATCATCGCCCAGAGCCTCGCGGGCGTGTCGGGCGAGCGCTACCTGCACTGGCGCTACCTGGAGATGCTCGGGAAGATCGGTGAGGGGACGAACAACATGGTTATCGCGCCGACCGAAGGCGGGGTCCCCCTCTTCTTCGCTCCGGCTCGCTGATCCGCCCCGCGCGGCTCTCCGCGCGGGCAACCGATCGTCCTCGCGGCGGTGTCCCACCGGAAAGACAAGGGAGATCGTGGCCATCGCGAAGGGGGATCAATGAAACGGGACTCGAGGAAGTCGCTCGCCGTCGGACTCGGAATGGCGCTGTTCGCAGGGCTGTGGGCCGTTGTCGGGCCGGCCGCGGCCCAGGAAGAAGAAGACGACCGAAGCGAGCGCGTGCGGCTGACGTTCGCCGCTGGCGGCGGATACCTGGGCGTCGGAATCGCGGATGTCGACGATGAGCGCGCTTCGGAGTTGGGGATGTCGCGGCCCTACGGCGTGTACATCAGCGATGTCGTCGAGGATGGCCCGGCGGCCGAAGCCGGTGTGGAAGAAGGGGACGTAATTCTGCGCTGGAACGGCGACCGGCTCGAGAGTGTCGCCCAACTGCAGCGGCTGGCTCGCGAGACGCCCCCGGGCCGCGTCACGGAGCTTACGGTCCTTCGCGACGGCGCCGAACGTGAGCTGTCGGTCGAACTCGGTTACCCGTGGGGCGGCGTGGGGTCTGCCGCGGCTGGCCGCCGACTGCAGTTCGTGGCTCCGCAGATCGACCTGTCACGGCAGAGGATCGAGGCCACACGGGAAAGGGTCGAGGCCGCACGGGATCTGGTCGAGGCTGCATGGGACAGGGGACGGCCCTACGATCTCACGCGTCAGAGGTTTGCGATCGCGATGCGGCCGCGGCTCGGCGTCAGCATCCAGAGTCTCGGTGAGCAACTCGCGGAGTACTTCGGCGTGGAGGGCGGCGCGCTCGTGATGTCCGTCTCCGAGGATTCTCCGGCCGCGGAAGGCGGGTTGCAGGCCGGCGACGTGATCGTGGGGATCGGGGACGAGGACATTGCCGACCCGGGAGACTTGCGCGAGACCCTCTCCGAGCTTGAGCCGGGCGACGTGTTGCTTCGCGTCATCCGTGACGGTGAGGAACACACGCTTACCGTCCGGCTGGAGGAGCGGGACCGAGGCTTCTTCGAGCCTGGAGCCTGGGACTTCTTCCAGATCCGGATCTAGTCGAACAGGCCGAGCTGCGGGCCGGCCCGTGGCGGCCGAAAATGATCCGTCGACAGGTCGTAGTCGCGCGGCTCGATCCCGTGCTTCGCACTCGCGATGGAAAAGAGCCGCGCGACCTGATCTGCGAACGGACCCCGGCCTCTCATGCGCTCGCCGAACGACGACGCGTAGAGACTCCCGCCCCTGAGTTGCCGCATGCGATTCAGAACCTTCTTCGCACGGTCCGGGTAGTTCCGCTCCAGCCAGTCCTCGAATAGGCCGGCGACCCCAAAGGGCAGCCTCAGCATGATGTAGATGGCTCTGTCCGCCCCCGCCTTCGCCGCAGCCTCGACGATGGCGGGAATCTCGTGATCCGTGAGCCCGGGGATCACCGGGGCCACGTTGACGCCTACGGGAATCCCGGCATCCGCCAGCCGCGCGATCGCGTCGAGCCGCCGCTCCGGCGTGGATCCGCGCGGCTCCATCTTCCGCTGCAGCGATCGATCGAGGGTCGTCACGGAGAGTTGAACCTGGACCGCGCCGTACCGCGCGAGTTCCCGCAGAAGGTCGATGTCCCTCGTCACCCTGTGGTGTTTGGTCACGATCCCCACCGGGTTCCGCGCCTCGACAAGCACTTCGAGACAGCGGCGTGTGATGCCCAGCCGTCGCTCCAGTGGCTGATAGGGATCTGTCACCCCGCTCAGCACGAGCACCTGCGGCTCCCAGCGCGGCGAAGCGAGCGCCTCCCTCAGCAGTTCCGGCGCTTCCGGCTTCACCAGGATCCTGCTCTCGAAGTCGAGACCCGCCGACAGCCCGAGGTATTCGTGCGTCGGCCTCGCGTAGCAGTAGGCACAGCCCGTCTCGCAGCCACGGTACGGGTTCAGGCTGGCGTCGAACCCCAGATCGGGACTGTTATTGTAGGAGATGACGGATCGGGAGCGGTCCTCCAGGATCTCCGTCTTCGGACCCGGGTCGGACGCGAGGGTCCAGGCCTCCCGTTCCACTGCAAGAGGGAGGAACCGGTTCTGCGGGTTGTGCGCGCTTCCGCGCCCCCTGATGGACGACCGTCTTCCCGAGACTCCAGGCGACATATCCCGCATGCTCTGTCAGTTCTGTATTCGGTATTTGTTCGGCTATTGGGAGGATAGTGGCAGATCGCGGGCGCGAAGTCAAACCGCCTGACAGCTGTTAGAAGCTGACGCCGAGACGCAGGGTAAGGGTGTCGAGTCGGGGGCTTCCCTCGCCCCGGAGCACGCTCGAGCCGACAGGAACCTCGGACTCCATCAGCGACGTGATCCCCAGCCCGTAGCGCACTTCGGGCCAAAGCCGGAAACCCAGATCGATCTCGAAGCCGACCCCGACCTCCGCGCGAACCGGGCGGGCGGTGAGCAGGTCGTCGACGCCCGAGAACGTGCTCGAGGGGAAGGTGAGCACGGGCCCCGCCAGCACATAGGGCCGAACCCGCGGGAAGGGGAGCCGGATCCGGAAGTCCAGCGGGATTTCCACCAGTTCGACATCGAACTTGACGAGCTCCTCGCCGGCCTGGGCCACGAGGTCCGGCACACGGTGGTACACGATCGCCGGCCGCACGGCGAAGGTCCCAAGATTGAAGTTGATGAAGACCCCGATATGGAATCCGTCGGTCAGATCGGTGAGATCGAAGCCGTTCTCCGGGAGGAACTCGCTGATCGAGTCTCGATTGTACCCCGCGAGGATGCCCATCTGGGCCTTCGCGGAAGCCGGCAGTGCGCAGGCGAGACTCACGGTGAGCCACATCCACCGCCATCGTGCGTTTCGCTTTTTCCCCGTCACCTCGCCCCCTCCGCGATCGGTTGCTCCGAAGAACGTATCTGTGGGCCCATCACCCCGTAAGGTAGCCGTGACCTTCGGTGCGTGGCCTGCAGTCGGCCGCTATCATCAGCCGACACGTTCACACTTGAGGCCAGGGACGCCATGATTCGACGCAACGAGACCCGAACCCGTCACCTCATGCCGCTCTTGCTGCTCGGTCTCGCCGCGTGCGCGACCGATGCCGCGGAGAGTCCGGATGCCGCTCCCGGCGACGCGCCGCTCCCGGAGGGCGTCGCCGAACTCGTGCTGACCAATGGCAGGATCGTCACGCTCGACGGAACGAACGCGGCGGTCAGCGGGCTTGCCGCGAAGGATGGCCGCATCGCGGCGCTCGGCGCCGACGAAGACGTAACGGGATGGGTCGGCGAGGGGACCCGGGTGATCGACCTCGGCGGGCGGCTCGCGATTCCGGGCTTCATCGAAGGCCACGGTCACTTCATGGGCCTCGGAAACGCGCAGATGATCCTCGATCTGACGACTGCGGCCACCTGGGACGACATCGTCGATATGGTGGCGGAGGCGGCGGCGAACGCCGAGTCCGGGGTCTGGATCAGCGGTCGGGGCTGGCACCAGGAGAAGTGGAGCACCCCTCCGGATCCGATGGTCGAAGGCCAGCCGGTGCACGACGGCCTCAGCGCGGTGAGTCCCGGGAATCCGGTGATTCTGACGCATGCGAGCGGGCACGCTTCCTTCGTGAACGGCAGGGCGCTCGAGCTGGCGGGGATCGACGCCGAAACGCCCAACCCTCCGGGAGGAGAGATCGTCCACGATGCGGAGGGACGCCCCACGGGTGTCCTGCGGGAGACGGCGCAGGGGTTGGCGCGGCGGGTCTTCAACGAAGAGGAGGCGAGCCGCTCGAGAGCCGAGCGCGAGTCGTCGGCGCGCGAGCAGGTGCGGCTGGCGAACGAAGACCTGCTACGAAAGGGGATCACCAGCTTCCAGGACGCCGGGTCCGGCTTCGGGACCGTGGATCTGCTGAAGACGCTGGCCGATGAAGGCCGGTTGCCGGTGCGGCTGTATGTGATGCTGAGGGGCGGGGTCGAGGACCTCGAGGGACGGCTCGACGAATACCGCATGATCGGGTACGGGGACGACCGGCTCACGGTGCGGTCGATCAAGCAGGTCGTGGACGGCGCGCTTGGCTCGCACGGCGCGTGGCTGCTCCAGCCCTACGCGGACATGCCCTCGTCGACGGGCCTGGCCACCACACCGCCCGCGGAGATCGCACGCGTCGCGCGGCTGGCGATCGCTCACGACTACCAGGTGAACACGCACGCGATCGGGGACCGCGGCAATCGCGAGGTGCTCGACCTGTATGAGCGGACCTTCGCGGACCACGCCGACCTCGACGATCTGCGCTGGAGGATCGAGCACGCGCAGCACATCGACCCTGCGGACATCCCGCGCTTTGCCCAGCTGGGCGTGATCGCATCCATGCAGGGGATCCACGCCTGCTCCGACGGACCCTGGGTCATGCTCCGCCTGGGCGAGGGCCGCGCGCGGTCCGGCGCCTACGTGTGGCAGGACCTGATGAAGGCTGGAGCGGTCGTGACGAACGGGACGGACGTACCCGTCGAGGACGCCGACCCGCTGGCGAGCTTCCACTGCACCGTCACCCGTCTCATCGAGGGTGGGTCGACGTTCTTCGAGGGTCAGGGAATGACGCGCGAGGAGGCGCTGCACTCCTATACGCGGGCGAACGCCTACGCGGCGTTCGAAGAGGATCTCAAGGGTACGCTGGAGGTCGGGAAGCTGGCCGACATCACGGTGCTCTCGCGGGACATCCTCACGATCCCGGCGGACGAGATCCTGGAGACCGAAGTGGACTACACGATCGTGGGCGGCCGCGTGGAGTACAGCCGGGAGAACTGAGCTCAGCGGCGGGCCGGACTCGAGCCTTGTGCGGGGTCGGGCCCCTCGTGCGCGGCCCCGTGCGCTACCTGGCTGCGGATGACCCAGTCGTAGTCGGCGGCGAAGAGCGCCTCGCGGGGATTTGAGGCCGGCCAGCGCTCCAGCGGAATGAAGGCTCCGCCGACCGCTCCCATGCCCCCGTTCTCGATCACCGTGTCGAACGGGTTCAGGTATTCGGCGGTGATGCGGTAGGTGTGGCCCGGGACGACGAGCACCCCCACGCCGCGCCCCTGATGGGTGAGCATCGGGATGTCGACGATCTGTCCGTTTTCGTCCAGTTCCGGCCGCACGTCGTACAACAGTTCTCCCGCGGTCAGATTTCTGAACGTGAGGCGGGATGCGTACGCGTGCAGGTGGCCGCCCAACCCGATCACGAGCCCGCGGATGGCCGGGCTGGCTTCCCAGGACTTTGTCGAGAGCCCCGGCGGCAGATCCCACGACTTGGTGGCGGAGACCTCCGGATACATCGCGTCGACATGGAACGGTACCACGGGATACACCGGTAGCGGCTCGTTGCGCTCGTATTCGAGCGTCAGGTGCACCGTGACCCCCTCGTAGCTCACCTCTGTCGGGTTGTGCAGCATGGTCAGCGCGAGAAAGGTCGAGCCGCTCCTCATCGGGATGCCGAACAGCCACCCCGGCAAGCGGATCGGCGGCGTCTCATGGCTCGCCGCGAGTACGCGCAGCATGATCGGCAGAAACAGCTCGCGTCGTCCTGGGTCGAGCAGGTTCATGTGGTGCAGGACGGCGCGCGGCACGGGGTTTCCATCCCTGTCGATGATGTGAGTCCGGTAGCCCCGGATCGTCATGTCGAACGGAACGGTGCCTTCCTGAACGGGAAGCTGTTCCATGTGATGAGAAGAGAAGGCGGGAAGGTCGATCGGACCCAGGACGACGGCGAGTTCCTTGCGACCCGGGTCGTCGACGATCCGGATGCTCCTTGTGGAGGTGGTCGGCCGGGCGTCCTCCTCCGCCATGACATGGCCCGCGTGCGCGTCCTGCCCTGCAGCGGCAGGCACCAGGCACGGCTGTGAGACCGCCGACAATATGCCGGCGGCGACCGCCGGAAATCGGCGGCCACGGGATCTCCGAGGCGTGGCACGAATGCCTGTCGAGTGCGGCACGGGTCGGCAGGTCAGCGGCCGTCTTCGGACTTCTCCAGGTCCTCGAGCAAGTCGAGCAGCTTCTCGAGCCGCTCCCGGAGCTTGTCCCGGTCGAGGCTGGCGTCCGACTCGAGCTTCAACACCATCGCGCCGAGCTCCAACTCCAACTCCGTGGCCTCCAGCGCCAGCGAAAGGCTCTGTTCTTCGTGCTCGATGGTCACATGGACGTCTGGAACTCGTATCCGGCGCTCATGGGCCCGCACCAGATGATCGACGTGGAGGTGCGCCCGGTCATGCCCGAGCCGGTCCAGGAACTCGCCGGTGGAACGCTCGACCGCGCCGTGAACGCTCTCGGCCGTATGGGCCGTTCGCCGAATCTGTGCGGCCGCGAAGCGTTGCGGCGCTCCCACCGCGTTCGGCGGATCAAGGAGTTCGAGAGCGTCGGCCAACAGGCCCAGCGTCGCTGCACTGGCGCGCGCCGGTCCCGGCACGCCCGAAAGGTGAGAGAGTCCGGCCCAGGCATAGGTCACGAGGGCCCAAAGGGCGAAGGCGCCGGCGGCTTGTCGGATCAGCTTCACGTCGTTTACTCCACGGCGGCAGCGGGGGCCGTATGACCCCGTGAGATACGAGTCGGCGGCATGCCGGGTTTCACCTGCTCTTGGGACAGAACTCCCGGCCCAATGGTTGTTCCGACGCTGCTAGGGCTCGGTGTCGTCGTCGCGCCTGAGCCGGAGGTCGCGCCTGAGCAGGACGGTGCCGGACGCGCGGACCGGTTTCAGGGCGCCGTTCTCCGTCTGCTGAAGTCGCAACCCCGTGACGTGGATCCTGACCGTGAAGTCCGCCCCCGAGAGTTCGAGCCGTAGCGAGTCGGGTGGCAGTTGTGCCCTTCCCGATGCGGTCGGCGTGCCGGACCGCTCCGCGCGCGCGATGAGTTCGTTGAAGAGAGCGGTCCCGATTTCCATCTCTCCGAGGCGGAGTGTCGTGCCGAGGCTGTCCGTCGTGGCGGCAAACTCGAGCGTGTCCCCTTCGAGGACGCGCTGGTCCTCGAACAGGTCTACGCCGAAGACCGCATGATCGAAGCCCGATACCGGGACCGCGGCATCGCGACCATCAGAAGGCGAGACATCCACGAAGCCGCGGGGGCCCAGGAGCAACCCGCCGGCCGGGACGAGGCCGAGGTGATCGCCGATGAGGGTCGCGCGGCTCAGGACTTCGGCCCCGGGAGACGGCCCGGTCCATTCGACGAGGGGGTCGACCGCGGCCAGGCCTCCCTCGAACCAGGCGTCGATGCCCGCCGTCCCGTGCCATTCCACCAGATAGCGGAGGACGTCATTGATCTGGCGCCAGTCCTCATTCGGCACCTCGATCGCCGCCGGGAAGATCCGGCCCTCCCGCAGCACTCCGTGAGCGGAGAGCAGACTCTCGAGCCGCCCCACCTGGCTGCGTTCCGCGACATCAAAGGCGGACCACGGACCGACGTAGGTGACGAGGCCGATCACGGCGAGGCTGAGGGGAATTCCCTTGATCTCCCGCGACCGCGACACGGTGTAGAACAGCGCGGTGCCGGCGAGCCAGATGGCGAGTACGAGGAGCATGTACCGCGGTTCCGTGATCCCGTATTGGCCGATCCGCTGACCGATGGCGAGCAGCAGCATGGCCACCGAAGGAAGGATCACGATCCAGAAGACCCGGGCGTACGTGTCGATCCAGGCGTGATCCTCCTGGCCACGCCGGGGGTGGACGAGGAGGAGCGAGAAGATGCCGAAAGCCGCGAGGGCGGATACCAGATAGCCGATCCACCCGCTCGGCCACGTCGTGGTAATGACGACACGGCCGAGATAGGCGGTGAGAATCGTCAGATATACGGCAACCAGCGGGAGCAGAACGTACTGCGCGAACACGCGAAGGCCGGCCGGATAATCGTCGCGCCGATCCAGTCGCTCGAAATCCCGCGGGACACCGGAGAGAACGAACCAGGTCTGAAAGACGAAACCGAGGAGGAACAACAGTTGCGGATAGCTTTCCTCGTCTATGTCCATGCCGAACAGGTTGTCTACGCCGAGCATGGCAATCGAAAGCCCGCCCCACAGGACGTATGTGTATATGACGCCGAGACCGAACCTGAAGAAGAGCGTGCGGTTGAACTGCCAGAAGCCGTTCGACTCGCGGACCCCGAGGTAGGCGATGAAGGCGACGAAGAGGTGCAGCGTGGCGCTGAGCTGAAAGTAGCGAAGCCCCGTGGCGGATTCGCTCCAGTTCGGCCAGCGCCAGTAGAACAGGGCCAGCACGGCCACACCCAACGCTTGCAGGACCCACCGTTGCCACGCCCCCAACCTCCGTCTCTCCGCGAACAGCGTGAAGCCCGTGAGCAGGGGCAGTCCGAGGCTCGCCGCGGCGACGATGCGCAGATCGTCGAGCGTTCCTTCCCCCTCGATGGCCCTCATGGCGCCGACCGCCGCGACGATGGCGCACACGAGGACGACCGGGAACCGCTGCGCCGTGGCCCACGCCGCGACGGCGAGGCGCTGGATCGAGGGCAGCTTCATACGCGGGCCCGCACCGTCACGAGACGCTCGGCGGCGCGTTCGAGTACCTCCTCGGTCTTGCAGAAGGCGAACCGGACCAGCCGTCGTCCATCCACAGGATCGTGAAAGAAGCTGGAACCGGGAACCGGAGCGACCCCGATCTCGCGCGTGAGCCAGAACGCGAACTCGTCGTCGGGCAGATCGGAGAGGTCCGAGAAATCCGCCAGAACGTAGTACGCTCCCTCCGGCTTGCTGCAGCGGAAGCCGGCCTCCACCAGCGCGGGGTAGAAGAGGTCGCGCTTCGCACCGTAGAGGCCGGCAAGCCCTTCATAGTAGGAAGCGGGAAGCATCTCGAGTCCCGCGGCGACTCCCTCCTGAAGCGGCGCCGCGGCCCCGACCGTAAGAAAGTCGTGCACCTTCCGAATCGCGTCCGACAACTCCGGGTGCGCGACGATCGTCCCGAGCCGCCACCCCGTGACCGCAAACGTTTTCGACGCCGCGCTGATCGTGATCGTCCGGTCGCGCATCCCCGGCAGCGTCGCCATCGGGATGTGCTGCGCGCCGTCGTAGATGATGTGCTCATATACCTCGTCCGTGATCGCGTAGGCGTCGAACTCCTGGCACAGCGCCCCGATCTTCTCCAGTTCTTCCCGGCTGAAGACCCGGCCCGTCGGATTGTTCGGCGTGTTGACGATGATGGCGCGGGTCCGGCCGCTGAATGCGGCCCTCAGGACGTTGAAGTCGATACGCCAGTCGCTGGTCAGCCGAACGAAGACGGGGGTCGCGTCGCAGAGCGTGGTGTCGGGCCCGTAGTTCTCGTAGAAGGGCTCGAATACGATGACCTCTTCGCCAGGATCCACCACGGCCAGCAGCACGGACATCATCGCCTCGGTCGCGCCGCAGGTCACCGTAAGGTGCTTCTCCGGATCGATGTCGAGACCGTACCAATCCCGGTAGCTGGCGGCGAGCGCGTCGCGGTACCGCTTCGCGCCCCAGGTGATCGCGTACTGGTTGATGTCGTCGTAGATGGCGCGTGCCGCCCCGATCTTGAGCGTGTCGGGCGACTCGAAGTCGGGGAAGCCCTGCGAGAGGTTGATCGCACCGTGCTCGTTCGAGAGCCGGGTCATCATGCGGATCACGGATTCGGTGAACCCGTGCGTGCGTCGCGCGGTATGGATCTTCATCGGCTCGAATCTGTGTCTCCGGTCGATTCCGGGCCAGCGCCGGTGTCCGGAGCCTCCGGCGCTGCGTCTTCCGGCCGGCGGAACCCGGCGCCCGCGAGACGCGGCTCGACCAGCTCCCCATGATCTCTGAGCCAGCCGAACCAGACGACATCGCCGGTCCTGAGGCTCGTCTCGTTCGACACAGGCTGTTCGCGCCTTCCGCGCCGATGCACGAGGGCAAGGGCGGGGAACTGGCGGTCGGCCAGCGCGTCGAGCTGCGTCACGCGCAGGCCCGGAGTTCCCCCGAAGATCAGAGGTTCGATCGCGACCCGATCGCGGCGGAAGTGGTGAGCCCAGCGCTCGTAGTCGATGCCGCCCCCGAACAGCACCGCTGCACCGCTCTCGTCCACCTGCTCCGGGCCGACGCCGGGAGTCAGCGGATCGATGGCCACCAGCCGCCGAACGCCGGGGCACGTTTCCCCCACGTGTTTGGCGATCAGCAGGTTGACGCCCTCGTTGGGCGTGAGGGCCACGAGGGCACGGCGCGATTCGACTCCGGCCTTCAGGAGGGCGCGCTGTTCGTTCGCGTTGCCGAGTATCACGCGGAAGCCCTCGCCCTCCGCGGCTCCCGCCTCCGTCGGATTGGTGTCGATGAGGACGATCGGCGCGTCACCGGTGCGTGCGGCCCGGAGCGTGCGGGCGAGCGCGCGCCCGACCGGGTTGGCTCCGACCACCGCGAACCCGTAGTTGGACGGCTTGCGGACGCGCAGCAGCCGGGCCATGAGCCCGCTCGTGCCGCCCAGCACGACCACAGTGACAGCGATGACGAGGAAGACCATGGCGCGGAGCTGGCTTCCCTCCAACTCCATCCCGTTGTGCGCGAGTTCGGCCGCGAAGAGCGAGGAGACCGCAAAGGCCACGATCCCGCGGGGTGCCAGCCAGGCGAGGAAGGCCTGCTCGTTGCGCTCGAGTCCCGCCCCGCGCGTACAGAGCAGGACGCCGAGCGGACGTACGAGGACGACGAGGACGACGACGGTGATGATGCCTCCGGCACCCAGCGCGCGCACTTCGGAGAGATCGACGGCAGCCGACAGCAATACGAACAGGAGGCCTACCAGCAGGTAGGTGAGCTGCTCCTTGAACTCGACCAGTTGGCGGGCGTGCCGAGGGCCCATGTTTCCGACCACCAGCCCCGCGATCGCGACCGTCATGATGCCGCTCTCGGGCAGGATGGCGTGTGACGCCTGGTACAGGGCGAGCACGCTCGCCAGGGTGAAGATGTTCCGGAGGTCGGACGGGATCGCCCGGCGGAGCCTCAGCAGGCCTCCGATCGCGAATCCGCCCGTGATCCCGATGACGAAACCGAGCCCGAGCCGCCGGGGCAGGCCGAGGACGCCCGCTCCCACATCCCCGGCCGTCGAGGCCAGTGCGACCTCGAGCGCGACCACCGCGAGGATGGCGCCGACGGGATCGATCAGGACCCCCTCGGCCTCGAGGATCGTACGCAGGTTGTTCCGGAGCCGGATCCGCCGCGTGAGCGGGTTGATCACGGTGGGGCCCGTGACCGAGACGAGCGCGCCGAACAGCAGCGCGACCTTGAAGCTCCAGCCCAGAGCGAGCATGGCGGTGACCGTGGCCCCGGCGATCGTGATCAGCGTCCCGATCGTGATGAGCCGGCGGATGGTCACCGCTTCGCGCCGCAGCCGACCCATGTTGAGCTGCAGAGCGCCCTCGAACAGGATCACGGCGACCGCGAGTCCGACGATCGGATTGAGGCCTTCGCCCAGCGTCTCCGGCCGAACGATGTTCGCGAACTCGGGCCCCAGGAGGATTCCCGTCGCGAGCAGAAAGAGGATGCCGGGTACCTTGAGGTGCCGCGCCACGGACTGCGCGACCACGCCGGCGGTGATCGCGAGCGCGAAGGTGAGTGCGGGATCCTGGAAGTCCATCAGGTCGCTTCTGCGGGCTCCCGCTCGATGGCGAGGAGGAAGTTGGTGAACCCCTCGTCGTAGTCGGAGAGACCGTTCTGGCCGGTGAGCTTCATGCGTGCGTTGTAGGCGTTCTTCATGAGAGGGCCGACGACGCCGGAGAGCGTATCCTCCGCCGGGTGACGCAGCGTGAACGCGGATCGCAGCTCCTCCCGGAGTCCCGATTCGGCGAGGAGTGCGTTGTACGTGCCGGCGTCCCGGTCGGCCAGAACCCAGAGCTGGCGGTCGAGGCGTTCACAGTGGGCCGATTGCTCGAGTACGGCCTCGCCGGAATCCACCAGGGAGAGGTAGCCGAGGATCTGCGCCTCGACCTCCTTCAGGTATCCCTTCCGATGACAGAACTCATGCGCGATCACATGGGGCTCGAACACGCCCGTGCTCTTGAAGATCGCGACGTCTCCGGTCAGAGGGTCCGCGGCCCCGAGCGCGAACGGGAACACGATCTGCGCGAGCATGAAGTCCCGGATCTGGGCGCTCGTCTCGAGTCGCTGCCCCGTGAGTTCGGCGAGGAAATCCGTCAGGTGCAGGTCGACCTGCTCCGCCAGTTCCTTCCGGGGCGTCTCCATCGGGACGCATATCTGGTTCAACTTCCGCACGAGGCGCCCGACATCCTCCCGCCGTTCCTCCTCGGAGGCCGGGGGCGGGGCGAGCGGGTCGAACCCGAACGTGTCCTCGAAGTCCACGCGCCGCGCGTCCGCGCGGATGGCCCAGTCGATGGCTGCGCTGCCGGCGTATACGCCCAGCGCTGCGGCCTGGATGACCCGGCCCGCGGGGCTCGCGCCGAACAGGATCCTCGCCGCGATGGGGGCCGCGAGGAGCAGATCGGACGGTGCGACGGGGAGGTAGGTCGCTATGTTGGGGATTCGGAGTCTGTCCATGAGACCTCGCGCGCGAGTCGGTGGACGAAACTCCGGAATCGGCCGGCGCGGTGCAACCGTCCGGCCTCGGCCAACGTCCCAGAGCAGTGGCCTGTCGAGAAGACGAAGGGAGGGGAGCATGCGTCGAAGCAGATGGGGTTCACTCGCGGTCGCGCTGGGGTTGGCTCTGGGCGCCGTCCCGCTCGCGGCGCAGAGCATCAAGGTCGGCGGCCAGGCCAGCTTCGGGGATGACTCCGATTTCGGACTCGGCCCACGCGCGCAGGTGACTCTGCCCTGGATCGCTCCCGGGCTGTGGCTCGCGGGTTCCTTCGACTATTTCTTCCCCGATTCAGGCCTCACCGACCTGAGGGGCGACTACGACTACCGTGAACTGAACGTCAACGTCCTCGGGGACATCTCGATCGCCAGCGTGACGAACTTCACGCCCTATGTCGGCGGCGGAGTGAACGTGACCTGGCAAACGGTCCCGTCGGAAGGGGAGGAGGGGACGCCCGAACGCCTGTTCGGGTTGAACCTCGTCGGCGGGCTCCGGTTTCCGCTCGTCGGATTCAACCCCTTCGTCGAGGCGAGGTACGAACTGCAGGGGGGGGAACAACTCGTCATCGCCGGCGGCATCCTCCTGCCCTAACAGGCTGCTAAAACCTTAAGCCGCCGCCGGCGCTGAAGGCCCATCTCGATGTGTCGGAGTCGCGGATACCCCCGCCGAACCGGTAGCCGACATTGAAGTTCGTCACCTGCGCGAACGATGACAGGGGGGAGCCTCCGAAGATGGTGACGCCGACGTTGCCCCCGAGCCTCGTGTCCTGGTCGGGATACCACGCCCCTCCGTAATCGACGAACGCGCCCACGCCGAGTCCGAACAGATTGGCGAAGTTGTCGACGAGATAGGAGCGATGTTCGAGCGTCGCCTGGAGCGTCCGGGTACCCACGAAGGCATGCGGTCCCCACAGGCGCGGGAGGATCTGGAAGCCGATGTCGTGCTCGGACCCTGGCCGCGGCGATTCCTGAACCCCTCCGATAGCCCGCAGGAAGGTGGTGTTGCGAGCGGTGGAGCGCACCGCCGCCGTTCCGGAGCCGTAGACGTAGCCCGAATCGAGCCCCGCCGAGTTGAACAGGCCGCCACCGTCCAGCAGACCCTTGAGGAGCGCCGATCCAGCGCGCGTGCCCGAGGAAAGACGGAGGCGGGCTCCCACGCCCGTCGACTCGTAGCCCAGGGCTTCATGTGCGAGCTTGGCCGAGAAGTGCACCGAGTGACTCAGGTCCTGGTCCTCGTCCGCGAAGCCGTTGAAGCGTTCGACGCGTTCGAAGCGGGCACGCCGCCACTCCACGAACGCGCCGACCAGGCCGTAGACCGAGTCCGGAACCGTCGCATAGAGGCTGTCCACATCGACGTCAGGGTTCTCCAGCCGCATGTGCTCCTCGTGGCGGACCTCCAGCGTGGCCCCCACGCGCAGGAACCCGCGTGGGCTGGCGATCGGGGCGAGCGCGCCCGTGAAACGGTTGATCAGCGCGCGTCGCCGCCACTCGATCGTCTGGAGTTCGTCCGGGTGGTCTCGAATGTACTGCGGGATCCGCCCCTGGAAGCTGCGCCCTTCGTAGTGGAACGCGGAGCGGCCCGAGAGGGAACGCCAGGGGCTCGATACCCTCCACACGACGACGTCGCGATCCGACAGGTTGAGCCAGGTTCCGCTCGCCGACAGCTGCGTCGACCCCACCCGGTTCGACGTGAGCCGGAGGTCCATGCCGTCGCGGTCGGTCTCCCTCACGTACCACGCCCGCATCGAGTTGCCGGTACCCGCGAGGTTGACCTCGGTGACCCCGAACGTGCCGGTCAGCGTGCCATCCGAAGCGAGGCGTCCCGTGAAGCGCGGCTGCAGACTCCACGCCTCCCGTGTCCTGACGTTCAGGGCGAGCTTGCCGTCCACCCGTACCGAATCCACGCGGACGCGGCGAAAGAGGCCGAGACGGCGGAGGTTGCGCTCGCTCTCGGCAGCGAGCAGGGAGTCGTACGGCATCCCGGGTTCCAGGAGCAGTTCGCGGCGGATCACCCAGGCCTGCGTGGTCGCGTGCAAACCATTGCCCAGCCGGTAGATGATGTTGCCGGCCGCGGCGTCGGGGGGGAAAACGTCCTGCCGGCTGATAACGACCGTGTCGATGATCGCGCCGCCGGCCTGGGCGGAAGGCGACACCTGCGCCCACGCAGGCGACACGCCGAAAAGGCCCAGCAGAGGGAGAATTCGGGCGACGTTCCTGCCCCGCGCGGGTGCGGGATGAATACCCCTCACCGGGGGGCCTCGGACGGGATCATGGGGCCGGAAAGTACCGCGGCTCTAGAATCGCGGCCACCACACATCATCGCGTCTCGCAATTCCTCGTTCGGGCCGGAAACGGGCGGCGATTTCATCCAGCGTCAACCCCTCGGTCGGGTGCCGGAATCCCGGCGCCACATCCGCGAGCGGCAACGCCAGATGGGCCCGCGTCAGGATCTCCGGATCTGGCAGGCGCAGGTCATCCTCATCGATGACGAGCCCCTCTACCGCCACGATGTCGATGTCGATCGTGCGGGGAGCGTTTCGGTCGGATGTGCGGACTCTGCCCAGGCGCCGCTCCAGCGGGCGGATCACGCCGAACTTCAGGTCGCTTGGGGAGCGCTCGGTCGTGAGGCGCACGGCGGCGTTCAGAAAGCGGGGCGTCTCGGTGCTTCCGACCGCGTCGGCCTCGTAGATCGGCGACAGCGCCTCGATGCCGAGCAACGCGTCGAGCGCGTCGAGGGCTTCGACCATATGGCGCTCCGGATCGATGTTCGAGCCCAGAGCGAGGAGGACGGTCTTCACGCGTAGTCCACCGCCGAACGCTCGATCTCGATCCCCACCGAGCGGGCGTATCGCAGGGCGCCGGGCTTCTCCACGCGCACCTTCGCGCGTCCGGCGCCGAAGTCGACGATCGCGATCCGCGCCAACTGGTGTGCGAGAGCCTCCACCAGATACGGCTCGGCCGTCTCGATGTGGGAGATCACGCGCTTCGTGAGCGTTCGGTAGTTGAGCACGTGCTCGACGTCGTCGGACTCGCCGGCGGTCCGGGCATCCACGGACAGCGACATGTTGATCACGATGTCCTGTTTCTTCTCGCGTTCCCAGTCGTTGACTCCGATGATCCCCCTGACGAGAAGATCCCGGATGATGATGGTGTCGGACGCCGTCATCAGCCCCTCCCTCCCGGCAGCAGGTGCTCGCCGCCATCCACATGGATCGTCGCTCCCGTCACGTAGTCGTTCTCGGCCAGAAACACCGCTGTGTGCACGACATCCGCCGCATCGCCCGTGCGCCCCAGAGGGACCCGGAGACCCTTCTGCCGCCACCCCGGATCGTCCGCCGTTTCACCCGCAGGCGGCAGGATCGGGCCGGGTACAATGACGTTTACGCGCACGTCGGGGCCGAGTTCCCTCGCGGTCGTCGCCGTCAGGTGGACGAGCCCCGCCTTGCTCACGCCGTGAGGGGTGAAGCCTTTCCAGGCGGCGACGCCAGCCATGTCCGACATGTTGAGTATGACGCCGGGCGCCCGAGGTTCCCTTCGGCTACCAGGGCGATCGGCGACCGCACGCATGCGCACGGCGGCGCGCTGCGACATGAGAAAGGGGGCGCGAAGGTTCAGCGCCTGCACGGCATCCCAGTCCGCCGCCGTCGTTTCGTCGAACGGGGTGCGCTCGAAGCTGGCTGCCGAGTTCACCAGGATGTCCAGGCGCCCGAAGGCTGCGTCGAACGCTTCGAACAGGCGGTCGATCAGTGCCGGGTCGGTGAGATCTGCGGCGGCGGTCGAGGCCCGGCGGCCCAGGGATCGTACTTCGCCTGCCGTGCGCCGGGCGGCCTCTGCCGAGTGCCGTAGTGGATGAAGACATCGCAGCCCGCCTCCGCCAGGCCCAGCGTCAGCGCGCGTCCCAACCGGCGTGCGCCACCCGTCACGAGCGCGACGGTACCCTCGAGCTTCACGTCGTTTCTCTCCCTCTCTCTCTCTCCGAATGAACATCGGTGCACCATGAACTCCGCCGGGAATGTACACGGTCGCCGCGCCGACGGGGCCCATTGCACCCGGACGCCGCGGGCGCCCCATTGCGGCGACGCGGAGGTGACGGGTGAAAGCGATCTGGTACGAAACGACGGGTCCCGCGCGAGCGGTGCTGCGGTTCGGGGAACTGGAGGCCCCGCGGCCGGGACCGGGCGAGGTCCGCGTGCGTGTGGCGGCTTCCGGCGTCAATCCTTCCGACACCAAGCGGCGGGGCGGCTGGATCGGGCTCTCCATGGGCCACCCGCGCGTCATCCCCCACTCCGACGGAGCCGGTACGATCGAAGCGGTGGGGCAGGGAGTCGACCCGGCCCGAATCGGCGAGCGCGTATGGTTGTGGAACGCGCAGGGGGGCGGGCGCCCGTTCGGGACGGCGGCGGACTGCGCGACCGTTCCCGCGGAGCGTGCCGCGACCCTGCCGGAGTGCGCGTCGTTCACGGAGGGGGCGGGACTCGGCGTACCGGGCTGTACGGCCCACTACGCCGTGTATGGCGACGGCCCGGTCGGGGGGAAGCGAATTCTGGTGCGGGGCGGCGCCGGGGCCGTGGGCCATCTGGCTGTCCAGCTCGCCACCCTGGGCGGAGCGGAAGTGATCGCGACCGTCAGCGGCCGGGCGAAGGGAGATGTCGCACGCGCCGCCGGCGCCCGGCACGTCATCAACTACCGGGAAGAGGACGTGCCGGCCCGAATCCGGGATCTCACCGGCGGCGCAGGTGTGGAACGCGTGATCGAGGTGGACCTCGCCGCGAACCTGGAAACCGACGTGGCCGTGCTGCGCCCTAACGGCGCCATCGCCTCCTATTCGTCGACCTCCGGTCCCGCACTCTCCCTCGCCTATTACCCGCTCGCCTTCAAGGACCTGCGGATCCATTTCCTCCAGGGCTACCTGCTACCCCCCGTTGCCCGGCGTGCCGCGATCAGAGACCTCACGACCTGGCTGGCGGCCGGGCAGTTGGAGGTACGGATCGCGAACACATTCCCGCTCGCGGACACAGCCGCGGCGCACGAACTGCTCGAGTCCGGCCGCGCCGATGGGAAGGTCGTCGTCGAGATCTGACGAACGCGCCCCCTGTTACTGGACCCGGTCGAAGCGCAGATCCCAGACCCGTCCCTGGCTGAGACTCGCCTCGGTGACGCGTCCCCCGTCGCCCCGGTGGAAGATGTAGGTGGTCCCCCCCTGGGTGAACGCGTCGGGGTAGACGGGGTCGAGCGCCTCGCCGTCGCCATAGCGGTCCTTGAGCACCAGGCTCCCGTCCTCCACCTCGACCCAGTACGTGACCTCGGCCTCGTCACTGCGGTAGGCCCCGACGTAGTCGGCGAGGTCGGCCGCCGTCGGCGAGAACTCACCGACCGGTTCGATGCGCACGTCCACGGCCACGGGTGTGTTCATGATCGCGGCGGGCCGTCCTCCCTCCGCGGCCGCTTCGAAGGCGATGGATATGCCGTCTGGAGAACCGAACTCGGTCTCGCTCATGGCCGCGAGCTGAAACCCCTGCATCCCGCCCACGCGCAGCGACGAACCGTCCGCCGCCAGCTCCATGAACTGTCCCGTGCGGGTGTCCCGGTATCCGCCGGCGAGGGCCGCGACGCGGGCCGGATCGACCTCCACACCCGCCGGATCGTCGTCGGCGGACTCCTCGCTGATGGCGTCGCCCAGGTAGAGCTCGGCCACTCCACGGGCGAGCCCTCCGGGATTGGCCTCCCCCACATTGCACATCACGGAGACGGCCACGCCGTGGTCGGGGAAGCGCGTAAGGAACCCGCGGTAGGCCGCGGTACCGCCGGAGTGCTGGACTTCGCGCACGCCCCTGTACTCGCCGACGAAGAGCCCGCCGGCATAACTGATCTGCCGTCCCGAGGTGAGCGTTCCCTGCTCATGCATGAGACGGATGAACTCGGGCCCTCCGACCTCGCCCGTGTCGAGATTGCGCGTGAACCTGAGCAGGTCCCCCACGGTCGTGAGCAGGCCGCCGTTTCCGTGCACGTTCTCGAACGGCATCAGCATGTGCCACTCGCCGTCCGCCCCGCGCCGGTACCCCACCGAGCGTTCCTCCACGATCTCGGTGAAGTCGTCCCGCCACTGCGTCTTCGTCATCCCGAGGGGTCCGAAGATCCGCTCCTGCGAGAATTCGTCGAAGGTCTGTCCCGTTACGCGTTCGACGAGCATCGCCTGGAGGTTGTATCCCGTGTTCGTGTAGGAGTAGTAGAGGCCCGGCTCGTAGTTCAGCGCCTGCTGTCGGCTGGCGATGTCGAGCGCGTGCTTGTGCGTGTGGATCCGCGTCGTGCGCGCCCAGCCCTCGATCCCCGCGACCGAGCCCCAGTCGCGGAGCCCGCTCGTATGGTGGACCAGCATGCGCACCGTGATCGGCTCGCCGTAGTCCGGCATCTCCGGGAAATACTCCCGGATGTCGTCGTCCAGATCGATACGTCCGTCGAGCGCCAGAAGGATCGTGGCCGCCGCGGTGAACTGCTTCGAGACCGATCCTGGTTCGAACACCGTCTCGGGCGTGTTCGGAATGTCCCACTCGAGGTTCGCCATGCCGTATGCGCGCGCCATGACCTGCTGCCCGTCCCTGGAGACGGCGAAGGCGCACCCCGGTCCATCCGGGTCGCTGAAGTCCGAGAACACGGCGTCGAGAGAGGCGAGGTCGACCGTGCCTTCCGGCGCGTCGCCGGAGTTGGCCTGCGAGCAGGCGAGGCCCGCTGCGAGGGGAAGGATGAGCGCCCAGAGCCGTGTCTTCATCGTCTTCCTCCTGACTGAATTGCGGAACGTGCGGCCTCGTGAACGGCTGTAGCCGTCGGATCGGACAACGATGCAATGTCGGTGCCCGCGCGCGCCGCGTCGAGATCTGACGCCCGGGGGGGCATCCATGGGACGCGGTCGAAGCGGAGGTCCCAGACCCGTCCCTGGCTGAGACTCGCCTGGGTGACGCGTCCCCCGTCGCCCCGGTGGAAGATGTAGGTGGTCCCATGTCTTCATCTTTCTGCTCCCTGATGAGGTCCCGCAAAGGAGCGCCGGGTATCAGCGCACGATATCGATGACCCCGGCGTTTGCTTCGATACGGAGCGTGGTGCCGAACTCGGCCGAACGCGTGCGAATGTCCTCGAGCAGGGTGCGGGCGGCTTCACCCTCGAGGAGATAGGGTTGTGAGAGGGCGTCTCCCCGCCCGGCGATGGGGAGGACGTCGACCCGCGTGACGCCTTCGGATCCGATGTGCAGGCGAACGGCTATGTTGTCCATCCAGTAGTCGTGTCCGTGCCCGAAGATGAAGTTCCCCATGGAATAGACGATGGGTTTGCCGCCGCGAACTTCGATGCCCCTGGGCACGTGGGGATGGTGTCCCAGGATGACGTCGGCTCCCGCGTCCAGAACCTCGTGCGCGAACGCCCGCATTCCGGGGTGGACGTCCTGGCTGTTCTCGATCCCCCAATGGAAACTGAGTACGACGAAATCGACCTGGTCGCGGATCCGGGCGATATCTTCCCGGATCAGCAGCGGGTCGAGCGGGACGACGCCGGACTGGCTCGGCGTGGCGAACGAGGAGCCCCCGTCATTCACGAATTGGGCGTAGGCGAGGAAGGCGACGCGGATGCCGCCGCGCTCGATGACGTACGGGCGGCGCGCGTCGGCGAGGTCGCGCCCCGTCCCGGCGTGTCCGACTCCCGCCCGGCGCAGGTGATCGACCGTGTCCAGCAGGCCCTCGCCTTCGGCATCGAGCGCGTGGTTGTTCGCCGTGGCCACGATGTCGATGCCCGCCCAGGCGAGGGCGCCGGCGAAGGCGGACGGGGTACGGAACGCGCCGCTCCAGCGCGCCCGGTCCGAGAGCGGCGTCTCCAGGTTGGCGAAGGCGATGTCCGCCTCCCGCAGGAGGTCCGCTGACCGGCGCAACGGATAGCGCGCCTCTTCCCGGCCGTCGTCGAACTCCAGACCGTAGTGATGTGCCCTCAGGTAGTGCGCGTCCGCCGAGACCAGGCTGGTGTCGAGCGCCGCCTCGAGGTGGCTGCGGGAAGCGGGGCTCGCGGCGTAGGGCACGCGAATCCAGCCGTCGCCCCGGTGCCACAGGATGCCTCCGCCGGCCTGCGGTGCGTCGTAGTACATGGACGGCGCCCTGGTCGTCCGAGACCACTCGATATCTCCGACCGCGAGGAGCGTGATTTCCTGGCCGTCGACCGCGCGGGGCGCCGCACCGAGGGTCAGGAGGGCGGCGATCGCCGCGAGCCGCGTCATCCGGCCGGCGCCGCGGAAAGGATGCGTGCGGGGTCGAGCGGGCGTCCGGCGCGGACGACCGTCCGGATACGCCGTGTGTTCCTGATGTCCGCGAGAGGGTCCGCATCCAGGAGTACGAGATCGGCGGCCCGCCCCGGTTCGATGGAGCCGAGATTCTCATCCTCCTTCAGGATCCGCGCGTTCTCGAGCGTCGCGGCGGTCAGGACGTCTGCGGCCGACATCCCGGATTCGACGAGAAACTCCATCTCATGATGCAGGGAAGCGCCCGGCGCGACCTGCGGCTCCGGAGCGTCCGTCCCCACGAGCAGTTGCACCCCGGCGTCGTGGAGCATGCCGGTGAGGCGCAGGTATTTCTCCCACGTCCCCTGGCGCACGGAGACGGGAGCCGCGCCCCAGTCGAGGGCGCGCCGCTCACGGTCCCGGTCCCAGAAGGCCTTGAGGCGGGTCGGCATGGGGTCGTGGTCCGGGTGTCCGTAGACCTCGGGCAGATCCATGAACAGAAGTGTTCCCCAGAAGACCATGAGTGTTGGATCGACGCGGGTGCCGTGCTCCGCGATCACGTCGATGAGTCGTCGCGCCTCGTCCGAGTCGAGGTTGATGGAGTGGCGGTCGTCGGGATCGTCGAGAAGGAAATTCGACACTGTGTAGATGTGCTCGATGCAGTCGAGCCCGTCGCGGACGGCGTCCGCCGTGTGGTAGTCGAGGAGGTGTCCGCTCACGACGAGTCCGTGCTCGTGGCCGGCCTCGATCACACGCCGCCCGACCTCGGGACCGGTGCCGACGTAGATCTTGAGCGTCTTCACGCCCCAGCCCGCCATGTCCGCGACGAAGGGGTCGACTTCGTCGGGGGACCTCAGCGTCCAGCCGACGTCGGGGTGCCAGGGTGGGTCGCCGTCGATCAGGAAGCTGCAGCGGAACACGTTCGGCGAGGTATCCGGGTGGTCCTCCGCATAGCGCTCGACGAGGCGCTGGGCCGGGACGTTGTCGCCCGTGCTCCGGATCGAGGTGACGCCGTGGCCGAGATAGAACGGAAGGACCTCGTCGCCCGTCATGTGCGACTGGTAGAGGATGTGAGTGACGTGCACGTGCGCGTCGATGAGTCCGGGGAGGACGAACAGGCCGGACCCGTCGAGGCGCGTGGCGCCGGCGGCCGCGTCGGAGGTTGGACCGAGTTCGGCGGCAGGAGCCACGGCCTCGATCCGGCCGGCCCGGACGAGCACGCTTGTGTCGGTGCGCATGGTGCCGGCTCGGACATCGAACACGTTGGCCCGGTCGATGAGCAGCGGGGGAACCGGCGCGCCGGCCGCGCCCTCCGTGGCGGTGCCGTCGCCGCGCTGCGGGTCGACATCGCAGCCGAGAGTCAGCCCCGCGCCGGCCAGAGCGGCGCCGCGCAGGAAGTCGCGCCGCTCGATGGGGCGCCCACTCCCGGCGACCGAAGCGTTCGGCCGGCATGTATCGGCGCTCGAAGGCAGTCGGGGTTTTGCCATGGGCCGCTAGGCGTTGATGAAGCGGTAGAAGAGCCGAATGAGCGCATAGGCCCTCCGGATGTCGTCCGACTGAAAGCGCAGCGTGGTGGGCGAGACCCGTTCGACGCCGGGCACCGCCATCGACACGTCGATGCGCGTCGTACTCCCCAGAGTCAGCTCAACGGTGTAGGGTGCGTCGAGCAGCCAGGGCTCGCGGTCCTCGAGCGTGAGCATCGCCTGGCGGGCCTTCTCCGTCAGTTCCCGCCGGACGTCGTCGATCGGACGCAGGTGTGCGGCACGGGCGGTGATGGCGGTCTTCGACATGACGGTCTCGGCGGTGCGCGCGTACGTCTCCCGAGCTTGCGCCACGTAGTCGCGATCGCCGTGCACGAGTACGACGGGCACGCCGTGGGCGCCCGCGAAGGCCGCATTCATCTCGCCCTCGCCGCTCGGGATTCCGTTGATCTCGAGGTGCTGCACGAGCCCCGAGCCTGTGTGGGCAAGAAAGCCCATCGTCCCTGCGCGCGAGTGATATCCGATGTACATCGCCGCGTCGAAGGTCTCGTCGAGTCCGGCCACCATGCCCAGCGGCTTGAGGCTTCCCTGTACGTACTCGACGCCGGGCGCCAGCAGCTCGACGTAGGCATTCGCATGGTCGCCGTGGGAATCGTTGACCACGATCCGGACGCGCTCGATGCCGCGCTGCGCGGCCGCGGCCCGGATCCCCGCGATGGCCGCGTTGATGTCCTGAGTCTGCATGGCCCGGCCGACCTCGTAGTCCTTGCCGCCGTTGCTGGTCATCGCGGGCGTGCCGACGCCGGTCAGCCCCTCCATGTCGGCGGAGATATAGACCGACCAGGTTTCGGACTGGCCCGCCAGCGGCACACAGACGAGGGGAGTCGCCGCCCAACAGACGGCGAAGCACACGATGACGCAGATGCTGGAGCGGACGGTGCCTCGGATCTCGGGTCTCATGACCGTGCTTCTCCCGTTGCGGCTCCGTACCGCTTCAGTCCGTCCGCGGCGTGCAGCCGCAGCTTCCGGTCCTCCTCCTCCTTCAGGATCTTCCGGAAGACCGAGGTCACGCGCGGGTCCGGAGCGAGGTGATGTGCGAGCATGGCGACCGCCTGGCGGCGCACCCTGAGGCTGCCGTCCGTCTCGATCCTCTCGAGCAACAGAGGGATGGGGTCGATCGGGTTCGGGCCATCCTTGCACACCTCGCAGGCGAGCGAATGGACGGCCCATAGCCGAACCTTGCTCCTGGGGTCGCGGAGGAGCGGAACGAGCGCGCGAAGCGTCTCGGCATCCGCGAAGTTGTCGGCAAACAGCGCGCACCAGCGGCGCACCTGCCAGTCGGGGTGCCGCAGGCCCGCCCGGATATGGGGGAGGACCTCGTCGCCGCGCTCGTAGAGGGCGAGGAAGGCGGGCATGCGGTGTTCGGGATCCGTGAACTCCTCCACGAGTTCCGCCGGCGTCGCCCCCGGGCGGAACCGCGGGGCGGCCGCGATCATTCGGCGAATCGTCGCGGCGTGCGCCGACTCGCCGGGGGGAATGCCGCAGCACGCGTCTTCTGTCATGCGCTGAGGATCGCCGAACGCCCTCGACGCCGTCAAGCAGGCGGGGCACGACGCCCGGGTTAATGGCGGGTTGCGTCTGCGGCGCTACGTTGTGTCCATGTCCGCATCTTCCGCCGAGTTCATCGTCTCCCCGACCTCTGCCGTGCGCCTCGCCGCCGCGCGTAGCTGGCTCGAGTCGCGGTCGCCGACCGCCGGGGTCACGGTCATCGGCGAGACGCTGGTGGGCCCTCACGAACTCCTGTTGCGAGGGGCGCGCGCGGCTGGCGCGACGATGGGGTGGCGCCGTACGACGCTGGTGCGCCTCGCCCGCGACCTCGCCCTTGCTCCCCTCGCCGCCCGGGGGAAAGCGGTCGGAGACGCGACGGCGCGCGACGCGATCGTGGCCCGGGCCTCAATGAAGCTGGATCCGCCGAGCGTGGGCCGACTCGCCGGCGTCGCCGACACACCCGGGTTCATCCGCGCCATGGGCGGCGCGCTGGATGCGCTCCGCATGGCGGGCGTCGCGCCCTCCCACGTCTCTGCAATCGACCCGGATCTGGCCACCTTCGCGGAGGCGGTGCAGGAGGAATGGCGGGCGGCGGGGCTGACGGATCGTGCCGGTCTGTTCGAGACGGCGACCGAGGTTCTTCGTGATCCGCACCTCCCGCACCCGGGCATGGAGTGCCCCCTTCTCATCCTGGACGCCCGGATATGGACCGAGCTGGAGCAACGGTTCGTGGCGGCCCTCATCGAGCGTAGTTCCGAGACGCTGGCCACGGTGACGGAGGGCGACCCGCGCACGATCGATGCGCTCCGGCGTGCCGGCGCGCACCCGCGGGGCGGATCAGCGGTGCCTCCCGCCCCGAACGGCGCCATCGGTCGCCTGCACGCCCACCTCTTCGGGTCGCCTCCTTCTCCGTGCGCTCCGGACGACGCGATCACGGTGTTCTCGGCGCCCGGGGAAGGTCGGGAAGCCGTCGAGATCGCCAGGCGACTCATCGCCCTTGCCGAGGCCGGAACCCCCTTCGACCGGTGTGCGATCCTTCTCCGCCAACCCGAGGACTACCGCCCCTATCTGGCGGAGGCTCTGGAGCGAGCGAAGATCCCTGCCTGGCTCGCGTCCGGCGTGCGGCGACCCGATCCCGCGGGCCGGGCCTTTATCGCGCTCCTGCGCTGCCGGGCGGAGGACTACTCGGCGCTCCGTTTCGCGGAATACCTGTCGATCGGAGAGGTGCCCGACGCGACGGAGGGTGGGGCTCCTCCGGGACCGCCCGCGGAGGACGAGCGGTGGGTCGCACCCCACGACGAGGACGGCGCCGGGGGGCTCCCGGAGTCGCCGCCGACGGGGGCGCCGCCGCGTAGAGGGGCGACGGAGCCGGGTCCTCCCGCCGCCGAGGACCCGGTGCCGGGACGCTCGCTTCGAGTGCCGCGGCGCTGGGAACAACTGCTCGTCGAGGCCTCGGTCGTGGGTGGCCTCGACCGATGGGAGCGGCGACTCGACGGTCTCGCGTCGGAACTCGAGCTCAAGCGGTCGGCGCTGCAGGCCGAAGACCCGGACCATGCCCGCATCGAACGCGTCGACCAGACGCTCGCCAACCTGGCCTGCCTTCGGGGCTACGCGCTGCCTCTCCTGTCCGATCTGTCCGAGCTGCCCGCCGAGGCGCGATGGGGTGACTGGCTGACCGCGCTGACCGGGCTTGCGACCCGGTCGCTCCGGCACCCCGGGAACGTGCTCGCGGCGCTCTCCGCACTGGGGCCGATGGGGCCGGTCGGTCCCGTGACGCTGGACGAGGTGCTGCGCGTTCTCGGGCCCCGGCTGGCGGAGATCACGGGGCCGTCGCCGCCTCACCGCTACGGCCGCGTCTTCGTGGGACCCATCGACGCGGCGCGCGGGCTGGCGTTCGATGTAGTGTTCGTGCCCGGTATGGCCGAACGGTTGTTCCCGCCCAAGATCGCCGAAGACCCGATCCTCCTGGACGTGGCGCGACGCGCGCTCGCGCCCGGCCGACTCGCGACGAACGCCGACCGCCTGAAGCACGAGCGGCTGGGGTTCAAGCTCGCGGTCGGTGCGGCGCGTGAGCAGGTCGTCCTCTCCTATCCCCGGATCGACGCGATGAAGGCGAGACCCAGGGTCCCCTCCTTCTACGCGCTTGAGGCGGTTCGCGCGTCGGAAGGACGGCTGCCGGGCTTCGAGGAGCTGGCCAAACAGGCCGAGGCGGTGTCCGACGCCAGGATCGGCTGGCCAGCGCCCAAGTCGCGGACGCGGGCCATCGACGAAGCGGAGTACGACCTCGCGGTGCTCGACGATCTGGGCCTCCGCGGCGACCGGGCGGTGAAGGCCGCCGGGCACTTGCTCAACTCGAACCCGCACCTCGCGAGGGCCCTCCGTTTTCGCGCCTACCGCTGGGAGGTGTCCGGCTGGACGTGGGCGGATGGGCTGGTTCAGCTCACGGAGGGGGCGGCCGTCGCCCTGGCCAACCGGTCGCCCGCCATGCGCCCCTACTCGGTCACCGCGCTGCAGCACTTCGCTGCGTGCCCGTACCGGTTCTATCTGCAGGCCATCCAGGGCCTGCGTCCGCGCGAGGACCCCATCGGAATCGACGCCCTCGACCCGCTGCAGCGTGGCTCGCTCGTGCATCAGATCCAGTTCGAACTCCTCACCAGACTGCAGGCCGAGAGTACGGAGGACCGGCCGCTGCTCCCCGTGGGGCCGGACAACCTCTCGCACGCGCTCGATCGGCTGCAGGAAGTGCTCGCCAAGGTGGCCGCAGACTTCAGGGACCGCCTCGTTCCGGCGATCGACCGGGTCTGGGACGACGGCATCGAGGCCATCCGTCAGGACCTGCGGGAATGGCTGCATCGCGAGAGTCGAGGCGACACCCCGTTCGAGCCGTGGCGGTTCGAACTCTCCTTCGGACTTCCCCGCGATGCGGACCGGGATATGCGCTCCGTCCTCGAACCCGTCGACCTGGAGATCGGCTTGAAGATGCGCGGCGCCATCGACCTGATCGAGCGCACGCCGGGCGGCGTCCTCCGCGTGACGGACTACAAGACGGGACGCCACCGCGCGAAACCGGGGGCGACGATCCAGGGGGGCGAACTTCTGCAGCCCGTGTTGTATGGACTCGTCGTCCAGACGCTGTTCCCCGAATACCGGGTGGAATCCGGGCGGCTGTACTACTGCACGACGGATGGCGAGTTCCGTGATCATGTGGTGCCGCTGGACGGCCGGGCGGTCGAGGCCGCGACGATCCTGAGCGAGGTCGTGCGGGGCGCCTTCGAGGCCGGCCGTTTCCCGGCGCTGCCGCGCGAGGGGGCCTGCCGCTGGTGTGACTACCGGCAGGTGTGTGGACCCGACGAAGAACGGCGCGTGAGGAGAAAGCCCCCGCCCGTCGAACTGCGGCGACTGCGGGAATATCCGTGAGCGGCCGCGAACGCCTCGCTGACCAGGACGCGCGAGATGCGATCCTTACCGACCTCGACGACACGCTGTTCGTCGAAGCGGCCGCCGGGACCGGCAAGACCACCGCGCTCGTCGGCCGGATCGTGGAGGTATTGAGGCGCGGGCGCGGCACGCTCGAGGACATCGTTGCCGTCACCTTCACCGAGAAGGCGGCGGGAGAGATGAAGCTCCGGCTGCGGGGCGAAATCGAAGCGTCGCGGTCGCGCGCGGAGGCCGGGGAAGGGCGGGAACATCTCTCGCGTGCGCTGGAACAGCTGGAACTCGCCCACATCGGGACCATCCACGGCTTCTGTACCGACCTGTTGCGGGAACGGCCGGTCGAGGCCGGCGTGGATCCGGCGTTCCGGGTCGCCGCGGAGGACGAGGCGGGTCGCATCCTCGAAGCCGCCTTCGAGCGCTGGTTCCAGGGGGCTCTGGCCGATCCGCCGCGGGGCGTGCGGAGGGCGCTGCGCCGCGGCTATGCCCGGAATTCCGGCGGGCCCCGCGCCGCGTTGCGCCGCGCGGCCGGCAGCCTCGTGGAACAGCGCGACTTCGACGCCGCCTGGTCGAGGCCGGAGTGGGATCGCGCGGCCGAGCTCGACCGCGCCATCGACCTCCTCCGGGAACTCGCAGCTTTTGCCCCGCGGGCCGCCCGCCAGGACGACTATCTCACGAAGAACCTGCGCCATATCGAAAGTCGCGTGCGCGAACTCGACCTCCGCGAGGTCGTGCTCGGCCGGGACTACGACCATCTGGAAGCATGGCTTCGCACCTTCGTGCGCGAACGGTGGCGCGGCTGGTCATGGCGGGGTTTCCGCTCCCGGGACTTCGGAGGAGGACTCGCCAAGGCCGACGTTCTCGCGCGCCGGGATGGGGTCAGAGCCGAACTGCAGGGAATCCTCGACACCGCGGATGCCGATCTGGCGGCGGACCTCCGGGACGAACTGTGGCCGGTGACGCACGCCTACGAGGAAGCGAAGCGGCGAGAGGGTCGGCTCGATTTCGTGGACCTGCTGATCCGGGCCCGCGACCTGCTGCGGGATGACTGGGAGATCCGCGCGCACTGCCAGCGCCGGTTCACGCATTTCTTCGTGGACGAGTTTCAGGACACCGACCCGCTGCAGGTCGAGATCCTCCTCCTCCTGTGCAGCGACGATCCGGATGAGATCCGGCCGGAGTTTCTCGCACCCGCCAGGGGCAAGCTGTTCGTCGTCGGCGACCCGAAGCAGTCGATCTACCGTTTCCGCCGGGCGGACGTGATGCTGTACGAGCGGACAAAGCGCCGCCTGGCCGGGGCCGACGCCCGGGTGCTGCAGTTGTCCACGAGCTTCCGATCCCAGCCGCGGTTGCAGGCCGCGGTGAACGGAGCCTTCCAGCAGCGGATGAGGGCGAGCGAGGACGGCAGCCAGGCCGAGTATGTGCCGCTCGCCCCTTATCGGGAGGACCTCGAGGCCCAGCCCGCCGTCATCGCGCTGCCGGTCCCAAGGCCCTACGGCCGCTACGGCTCCATCTGGAAGAGGGCCATCGAAGAGTCGCTCCCCGTCGCGGTGGGGGCGTTCGTCGACTGGCTGGTCCGCGAGTCGGGGTGGGTCGTGACGGATCGGGAACACCCGGAGGTTCCCGTACCGATCGAGGCGCGGCACGTCTGTCTCCTCTTCCGCCGCTTTCAGACGTGGGGGGACGACGTCACGAGACCGTACGTGCGCGCGCTCGAAGCCAGGGCGATCCCGCACGTGCTGGTCGGCGGGCGCTCGTACTACGACCGGGAGGAGGTGCTGGCCGTCCGCAACGCGCTTACAGCCATCGAGTGGCCGGACGACCGGTTGTCGGTGTACGCGGCGCTGCGCGGCCCGCTGTTCTCGCTCGGCGACCGGGCGCTGTTCGAGTTCGGTGTCGAGGTAGGCCCGCTGCACCCGCTCGCCGGATGGGGAACGGAGGAGAGGGCTGAACAGGTGGCGGCTCTGAAGCCTGAACTAGAGGCCGTGGCCCAGGTCCTGAAACTCATCGGAGACCTGCATCGCGCCCGGAACCGGCGTCCGCTGCCGGAGACGATTCTCGGCCTGCTCTCGGCCGTCCGAGCCCACGCCGGCATCGCCATCTGGCCGACCGGAGAACAGGCGCTCGCGAATGTGCTCCGGCTCGTGGACCGGGCGCGTGCGTTCGAGCGCACGGGGGCTCCCTCGTTTCGGGCGTTCCTCGACCGCCTCGAGGACGAGGCGGAGCGCGGCCAGGCCGAGGAGGCGCCAATCGTGGAGGAAGGGACCGAGGGTGTGCGGATGATGACCGTGCACAAGGCGAAGGGGCTCGAGTTTCCCGTCGTCATCCTAACGGACATGACGTGCGGTGCGACGTTCGAGACCCCGACGCGCCACGTCGATGCGGCCAAGGGGTTGTGGGCTCAAGCCCTGTGCGGCGCGACACCGCTCGATGTGCTGGAGAACTCGGAGCTCGAGCGGGAACGGGAGAGGGCCGAGGCCGACCGGGTCGCCTACGTGGCGTCGACGCGAGCCCGCGATCTGCTGGTGGTCCCGGCTCTGGGGGACGGTCGTGACGGCCAGGGCGGGAGTCCCGCAGGAGATGACGAGTGGTGGCTCGATTCCCTGAACGCCGCGGTGTGTCCGCCACCGGCTGCCCGGCGCGCGCCGACCTCCGCCAAGGGGTTGGGAGCCCCGGCCTTCAAGGACGAATCGGTGCTCGATCGTCCCGATCGGCAGGGGGACCAGCGGCCCACCCCGGCCGGCTCGGTGGCGCCCGGCCTCCACACCGCCGAGGCCGGGACGCCCGTGGTCTGGTGGGATCCCGCCGCGCTGGACCTCGCGGTCGACCCGCTCGCCGGAGAGCGCCAGCAGCGGCTGCTCGAGGTCGAGGGTGACGAGCAGCCCACGTTCGACGTAGAAGCGGGGCGCCGGGCTCACGAGGAATGGCAGGCGGCCCGCGCGGCAAGTCTCAGGGAGGGACGGCAGGAGACGATGACGGTGACCACGGCCCGGGCTGTGGCGAAGGCCGCCGCGGAGGCCGGGGTTCCGGGCGTACCCGACGTGGAGGTCGAGTGGGTCGTCGTGCCCCGGCCACGGATCGAGGAGGTGGATGGGAGTGAGCGCCCCGGCGGCGAGCGGTTCGGTACTCTGGTGCACGGGGTCCTCGCGGAGACGACCCTGGATGCGGATGCCGAAACGGTGCGGCGGCTGGCAGACGCTCTGGGCCGAACGCTGGGCTGTCCTGCCGCCGAGGTCGCGGCGGCGGGGGCCCTGGCGGCGCGCGCGCTCGGACACGAAGTGCTCGGGCGGGCTCGGGCCGCCGCGGCATTCGATCCCGGCTCTGTCCGGCGGGAGGTCACGGTCTTCCACGCGGGGAGAGCCGCATCCGTGGTCGAGGGCGTCGCCGACCTTGCCTTTCGCGAGGTCACCGGCTCGGGGCCCCGGTGGACGGTCATCGACTACAAGACGGATCGACATCCGACGCGGGCGCGGGCAGAATACGAAGCACAGGTCGCCTGCTACGCAGCGGCCGTCCGGGAGGCGAGCGGAGAGCCGGCCCGGGGAATCGTGCTCGCGCTCTGACCGCTGGGGTCAGGGCTGCTAGCCGTACTTCCGGCGATGAAGTTCGGCCGCGCGGGCCGACCACTCCTCGAGGCGGATCCGGGCCCCCAGGCCCTCGCCGAGCGCATCGAGGTCCTCCGCGCTCCATCCGGCGAGATCTCGATACGTCGTGTATCCCAATGCGTGCAGCCGCGACTCGAAGGCGGGCCCGATCCCCTTGATCAGCTTGAGGTCATCCGGCTCGCCGGGCATCCGGCCGGCTGACGCCTCGGTGGAGCCGGGACGCGGCTTGCGGGGGCGACGGCCGCGTTGCCCGACGGCGGTCCCGGCTGCCATCGGATCGACAGTCAGGCCCCCCGCCGGATCGACTTTCGAGAGGCGGGTGTACAACCTGTCTCGCTCGGTCTGGAGCCTGCGCAGCTTCGCCTCCGCCTCGGTTCGCGCACGTTCGAGGGCGCGCTTCGCATCCTCGTCAACGGCGGACAACTGATTGTCGTACTGCCGCTTCAGAGTCAGCTCCCGCCCCGAGATCCTCCGGCCACGTATCACCCACCCGAGAAGGAAACCGGCCAACGTGCCGAGAACCAGCCACACAAACATGGACGGGACTACCTGTACGATCATCTTCAGGTGGACTCCGGGTCCGAAAGCATCGTCCTTCCTCGCCGATCTGACGAGGAAGGGGCCCGGAATGTAGGGTTCCCCAGGACGGAGCCCAACCCCGACAACAACGAAGGGAAGTTTCCGATCGAAGACTGGTTGAGGAGACGCTTCAGCGGAATCATGAAGGCCCCGGACGTTCCGGGGAGTCGGGGCTTGCGACTCGGTGAATCGGGCGAGGGACGACCCATCGGGGGTTTCCGTTTCGGGACGGGGCGCGAGGCTGTGAGCCTCATCGGCGGCTGCCACGCGGATGAACCTGTGGGGCCTCGCCTCCTGCGTCGCCTCGCGGGCTACCTGGAAGGGATCGAGACGGATGATCCCATGCTCACTCGATATCAGTGGTGGATCATCCCGCATATCAACCCCGACGGGGAGGTCCGCAACGCGACGTGGCAGGATCCGGACGCGACCGCCTACGACCTGGGCCGGTACCTGCAGGGCGCCGTGAGGGAGCTTCCCGGCGATGACATCGAGTTCGGGTTCCCGCGTCACCGCGCCGATCCGGGAGCGCGGCCCGAAAACCGTGCGGCGTACGACTGGTGGCACAGCTGCGACCGCCCGTTCGTGCTTCACGCGTCGCTGCACAGCACCGGCTTTGCCGCGGGGCCGTTCTTCCTTATCGATCGGGCGTGGGAGCATTGCTGCGAAGAGCTGAAGGCCGCCTGCCGGGCGCGGGTGGCGGAGCTTGGATACCTGCTCCATGATGTCGAGCGGCGGGGTGAGAAGGGCTTCTTCCGCTTCGAGCGCGGGTTCGCGTCACGACCCGACTCCGAATCCATGGCCGCGCACTTCGAGGGGCTCGGCGATCCCGAGACCGCGTCGCGGTTCTGGCCGAGTTCCATGGAGACCGTGCGCTCGCGGGGGTACGATACACTCACGATCGTTTCCGAGATGCCGCTCTTCATCCTGCCCGGTGTGGGAGAGAAGCTGGGCCCGCCGGATCCGGTCATGGAACGATGGAGGTCGAAGCTCGCCGGGTGGAGGGCGGAACTGTCCGCCGGATGCTGTCCGGGCGCGGTCACTCGGGCCGCCGCGGCGCAGGGGCTGTTTGCCATGCCGGTGGGGGATCAGCTGGTGCTCCAGTGGACGTTCATCGCCGCGGCGCTGCGTCAAACAGGGGCTCCGGGTTGCCCGCCATCTGAAGGCGGGACAACGTGAAATGATGAAAGCCGAAGCCAGGGTGGTCCGGACGGTTGCCGCGGTGCTGGTGTTGACCGCGTGCGGTGATCTCGCGTCCCAGCCGGATCGCGTCCCCCGGAGGCTGGAGATCCTGCCCGCCGACACCAGCGTCCTCGAGGGCGACGCCGTCTCCTATCAGCTGCGAGTGCTGGACGAGAGCGGCGCGGAGTTCCGCGATGTCCCGTCCTGGGCGGCGCCGGAGTGGTCCGTCTCCGACCCGGTCGTCGCCTCCCTCGGGCCGGCCGGACAGGTCACGGGCCGGGAGGGTGGCCGAGACGTGCGCGTGCTGGCGGGCTTTGCGGGGCTGCTTGCCGGGGCCCGGCTGCGCGTGAACCCTCGCATCCTGAAGATCGACGCCCCTGCCGTTCATCTGACGCAGGCGGTGCAGACGCTCGGCGGCGCGGTGCCGCTGATCGCGGGCCGTCCGGCGCTCCTGCGGGTCTTCCTCACGGGTGATCGGCCCAGCTTCTTCCGGCCGAGCCCCCTGGCCACGTTCTACGAGAACGGGGCGCCGATCCACAGCATGCGACTGGACCCGGCGCTGGATCGAATACCGCTGGCGGTCGACGAGGGAGATCTCGACCGATCGTTCAACGGGCAGGTTCCCGGGTGGGTCCTGCAGCCCGGTGTCGGGATGGTGGTCGAACTCGATCCGGACGGCATCGTCCCCGCGACCTCCGGGAGCGCCCGGCGTGTGCCTGCCGAGGGGTGGATGGCCCTTGATGTCCGCGTCCTCCCGACCATGGATCTGACCGTCGTGCCGGTGCATCAGGGCGCGGACAGCCGGCCGGTACTGACCTGGGTCGAGGGGATGACCGCCACGAGCCGCAAGATGAGGTTCTTCCGGTCCGTGCTGCCGATCGGCGAGTTGAACCTCACGATTCGCGAGCCCTGGCGCACGTCCGCGAACCTCGCAAGCCCCGCTGGCTGGTTCGAGCTTCTGCGGGAGATTGACCTGCTTCGCATTACGGAGGCACCGGGCTCCTACCACTACGGTGCATTCGCGGTCCCCCCGGAGTCCCCGTGGCGGGGATTGGGCTACATCGGCCGACCGCTCAGCGTGGGCAACATCAATCACGAAACCTTCGCCCATGAACTGGGTCACAACATGGGGTTGAGGCACGCGCCCTGCGGCGTGGCGCTGAGTCCCGACCCGAACTTCCCCTACGAGGACGGGTCGATCGGCGTGTTCGGATACGAGGCCCGCGGCGGGTTCACGCAAATGGCGGATCCGTCCGAGTACTGGGATCTGATGACGTATTGCGACCCCAGCTGGATCAGCGACTACCACTTTGTGAAGGCCATGAAGTTCCGCCAGGAGCGGGAGACCCTCACCGTGATCGACCGTCGGCAGGAGACGCTGCTGCTCTGGGGGAACGCCGGCGGGGGGGAACTCCTGCTCGATCCCGCATTCGTCATCGACGCCACTCCGAGATTGCCGATCGAAGCAGGGCCCTATCGGCTGGAGGGTTTCGACGCCGGGGGTCGAAGCCTGTTCTCCCTCGCGTTTTCCCCGGACGAACTCGAGTTCGGCGCGGGGCCGTTCGTGTTCGCGATCCCGTACGACGCTGCCTGGGAGGGCCCGCGGGGGCTCGATCACGTCCGGCTCTCGGGTCCGGAGGGTTCGGTGGCGCTGCCCCGATCGGGAGGCCGTCAGGTGGCGCTCGTCACGGACCCCGCGACAGGTCGCCTCCGCGGCATGCTGCGAGATGGAGCGGGGGTGCCCGCGTGGGCGGTCGGGCTGGACATCGTGGTGAGCGACGGCCTGCCGGGCAGCGGGATATCGGGGCCGCGCGAATGAGAGCGCGAGGACGAAGGGTGGGACTGGCGGTCTCCCTGGGCGTAGCCGGATCGGTCCTTGCCTGCGGTGTAGCCGCCGCTCAGATGTCTGCGGAGGTGAGGGGCGGGTTGATGGTGGGGAACCACACCTCCACGGCGGCGGGTCTCGACTGGGTGCCGGAGTTGTCATACGAAATCCGCGTTGCGAGACAACTGCGGCCGGAAGTCGCCCTCACGGCCGGGTTTGTTCGGACGGCATTCGGCTGTGAGGAGGGGTTCTGTCGCGGGAGCGAACCGACTGTGACGGGAAACCATGCCACGCTTGGCGCCGAGTGGTCATGGGCTTGGCTCTGGGGGCGGGCCGGTGCCCTTTACGGCACGACGCGGGTCGGCACCGCAGGGGAGGCGCCGGAGGCCGGCTTCGGGCTTGAGGCCGGCGCCGGGATCCGCATTCGCTTCGGTCGCCTGCGAGTCCGGCCGGGGGTGTCCTGGCGACGTTTGTCCGCAGACACGCCCTCGCGTGCCGATCACGCCGTTGCGGTGGGGGTCGATCTGGGTATCGGACTCGAGTTCGACTAGCAGGCGAGGTTGCCACGGGACTGCCAGGCTTCAGAATCACGGAGGATCGGATGAAACTGCTACACTGCCCACCCCGAGCTGCTCTCCTCCTCCATGCGATGGCGGCAGTCGCGGTCCTGTCCGCCGGTCCGGCCCTCGCGCAATCGCTCGACGACTGGTTGAGCGTGTCCCGGGTCGGAGAATTCGTCTGGTCTCCCGATGGCGACGACCTCTACTACACCTCGAACGCCGACGAGTCCGGCACGCGCGCGATCTTCCGGGTCGCGTCGAGGGGTGGCGCCCCGACGCGACTCGCCTGGCCGCCGCCGGGCAACCGTCCGGAGCCGGCCCAGAACCTGCGGATGTCGCCCGCCGGCGACGAACTCGTCTTCGTTTCCGCCCGCTACTACCAGGGTTACGACAATCTGTGGCGCATCCCGACGTCCCCGGGATCCGGCGGGCCGATGCCCGTCACGTTCAACGACGCGGTGATTGAGACGGCCCCGACGCTCTCGACGGACGGCAGCACGCTCGCGTACCAGGTCCGCACCCCGGCCGGCCCGCGGATCTTCCTGCGGGATCTCGCCGATCCCCGCGCATGGCCCCGTCTCTTCACGGCCGGCGATGCGAACGAGACCGGGCCCCTCTTCTCTCCGGACGGTCGATCCATCGCCTACTCCAGCGGCGGTGACATCCGGGTCCGGACCCTTGGCGGTGCCGAGAGCCGCGCGGTCGTCGACCCCGCGGCCGGAGGCGGCAACGGCAGCTTCACATGGTCCCCGGACGGGACGCGGCTCGCGTTCATCAACCGGCGGAGCGGATGGGCCCAGGTCGCGGTCGCGCACATCGAGACCGGCGAAGTGACGCCGATCACGTACGATGAGCGCGAGCACGGCGACATCTCCTGGTCCCCGCGAGGGGGCTGGCTCGTCTTCACCCGCTCCGACGAGTCGGGCTTCTCGAATCAGGTCGCGGTCGCGCCGGCGGATGGGACGGGGACGCCGGGCGAGATCACCAGCGGAAAGGGCCGGCGCTCCCAGCCTCGCTTCTCACCCGATGGAGACGAACTCGCCTGGATCGAGCAGACGGACACGCGCACCGCGGACATCTGGAAGACCGCCTGGAACGACGGGGACCGGAGCGAGAGTCCGGCTCAGGTCACGCACTCGATGGGACGGATCGACCCGGATCGCTTGAGCGAGGCGGAGGAGGTCTACTACCCCGGGCCCGACAACCTGCCGATCCCGACGCTCCTCTACAGACCGCGCGACTTCGATCCGTCCCGCAGATATCCGGCCATCGTCCGCCTTCACGGCCACCCCGGCCAGTGGAACCACTCGTTCGAGCTGATGCGGCAATACTGGGTCCAGCGCGGGTTCGTGGTGGTGGCGCCCAACCCGCGAGGCAGCCGCGGCTTCGGCCAGGGGTTCCACGATCTCCACATCGCCGACTACGGCGGGGTCGAGTTCCGGGACGTGATGAACGTCCTGCCCTTCCTCGAGGGGCTCGGTTACGTGGACATGACGCGAAAGGCGACGTGGGGCGGATCGGGCGGCGGCTACATGAGCCTCGTCATCGCCACGGAGGCCCCGGAGGCGTTTCAGGCGCAGGTGATCCGGGCGCCGGTGTCGGACTGGCGACTGCTCGCGAATGACCGGTTCGCCGCGTCGGGACGCCACTGGACGGCGGGCCGCACCCCGCGTCGGGAGCGCTCCGAGTTCGGCGGCCCCTACGCCGAGATTCCGGAGGAATACGACCGCCGCTCTCCGGTCAACTTCGCCGAAAACGTCGAGGTCCCGCAGCTGCTCCTGCAGGGACTGAGAGATGCCGCCGTGCCTCCACGCCAGTCGCAGGTCTGGGCGGAGCGGATGCGAGGAGCGGGGAAGGGTGACCTCCTTACGTACATCGAATACCCCGATGAGGACCACAGCCTGCGTCGTTACAAGGCGACGGTGCGCGACATCCTCGAGCGCATGGACGCGTTCCTGACCCTCAATCTGCGACTGCGGGAAGAGACATCCCCATGAGAGTTCGTGCGCTGGCCCACCGAGGCGTGGCCGTGCTCGCCCTGGCCTCCTGCGTCGCGGCTGTCCCTCTGACGGCCCAGTCGTTCGATGTCGTGATCCGCAACGGCCGCATCCTCGATGGTTCGGGGAACCCGTACTTCTTCGCCGATGTCGGCATCCGCGGGGATGAGATCACCGCCATTGGCGACCTTTCCGGAGCGTCGGCGGGCCGGGTCGTGGACGCGGCGGGGAAGTACGTGACGCCCGGGTTCATCGCCCTCCACGAGCACATCGAGCCGGACATCCTCGATGGCTACGGTACGCTGCCCAACTATACGACCCAGGGGTTCACGACCGCCGTCATCAACACCGACGGCTACAACTTCGGTGCCGACGAGCCCCTGTGGCCGCTCGAGCGGGAGCGGGAACTGCTGGAGGCCGCCGGCTCCGCGCTCAACCTGGCGCTCCTCGTCCCGCACGGGATCATCCGCAACATGGTCATGGAGACGGCTCCGGAAGAGGTCATGCGTTACGCGACGCCTGCGGAACTTGACGAGATGCGGGCGCTCGTCCGTCAGGGTATGGAGGCGGGCGCCTTCGGGCTCTCCACCGGACTCGAGTACAACCCGATGCGCTATTCCTCCGAACAGGAAGTGCTGGAGCTGGCGAAGGAGGTGGCTCCCTACGGCGGGCATTTCCAGGCCCACATGCGCAGCCAGGGCCGCTATCCGAAGTGGCAGCTGCCCAGTCACATGAATCACCCGACGCAACGTCACGTGACCTGGATGGACGCGATCATGGAGATCCTCACCATCGGGCGCGAGGCGGGGATTCCGGTGATGATCGATCACATCCATCCCAAGGGTCCACGGGAATGGGGCATGAGCAGGGTCACGACCCAGCTCATCGACCGGATGTGGGAAGAGGGCCATCCGGTCTACCTCAACATGCACTCCTACGAAGGATACTCGGCCTACATCACGCTGATGCCGCGCTGGGCGCTCATAGAGGGAGAAGTCGCGGGGCAGAGCATGGCGGACGACTTCCCGCCCGTCGAATACGGGGACATGCGCGCCAACCTCCGGGCCCGCCTGGCGGATCCGGCCACGCGGGCGATGATCCGCCGTGACGCGGAGTACGAGATGATTCGGCAGGGGGGAGCCGAGAACCTCCTCATCACCGACTTTCCGGATCGATCCCTGGTCGGGAAGACGCTGTACGAGCTGTCGGCCGAGCGCGGTGAGACGCCGTTCGAGACGGCGATCTGGCTGCAGATGAACGGGTTCGACCGGCCGGGCGGCGTCCTCTGGATGGCCCAGGCGGTCGGGACGGAGGACATCGTCGAGTGGATGGTGCAGGACTACACGGCGGTGACGCTCGACCGGGGCGGGGATCGGCCGGACATCCGGGACAACCCGGCCGTGCATCCGGGCCAGTACGGCACCTCCGGCCGCCTGATCCGGGAGCATGTGATGTCGCGCGGGACGATCACGCTTCCGCACGCCATCCGTTCGCTGACCGGCCTCGCCGCCCGGATTCTGCGCCTGCCGGACCGCGGTCGCCTCGATGTCGGCATGAAGGCGGACGTCGTCGTGTTCGACCCGGAGACGATCCGCACCGGAGCGACGTACCTGAACCCGTTCGTCTTCCAGGAGGGCATGACGCACGTCCTCGTCAACGGCGCTTTCGTCGTGGACGAGGGTGCGCCGACGGACGCGCTCCCGGGGGAGGTGTTGAGCCGTCCGGGATCGAAGACGGCGACGACCAGCGAACAGATGCCGGACTGACCGGTCAGGAGGCAGCGTGTTTCGCGTGAATCGGATTCTGACAGCCTCGCTGATCCTGGCGCCGCTGGCGTGCTCTGGGCCCGGCGCCTCCAGTCCCGGCGCCGCGGCAGTCGCGGCACTCGATCTCACGCTGGAGAACATCCACGGAAACAGTTCCGGCGTCCGGGGGGTGTCGCTCTCGCCGGATGGCCGACGCCTCGTGATCTTGGGTTCCGGGCCCGAGGGGGCGGGTCTGTATCTCGCGGAGCGGGGCGAGGCGGACGACTTCGGGGCGCCGCGACTCTGGCTTCAGGGATCGAATCCCTCCTGGGATCCGGACGGCGACCGGGTCGCCTTCGCGCGGGGCGGGGAAATCCGGATTGCGGACGTTGGCGAGGCAGAAGCGCGGCCGGTCGCGGACGACATGGAGGGGGCGAGGGCCCCCGTGTTCTCACCCGACGGGCGGACCATCGCCTTCTATTCCACAAAGAGCGGCCACCAGGACATCTGGCTGGTTCCGGCAGACGGCTCGACTTCTCCGCGCCAGCTGACGGATGCCGCGATGGCGCTGGACGATCCTCGGTTCGTGCCGGCCTGGTCACCGGACGGGCGTGAGATCGCCTACGTCTCGAACGCCTCGGACTACTGGCACGACGACATCTGGATCGTCGACGTCGAGACCGGCGACCGCCGGCAGATCACTCGGACGCTCATGGCGATGTCGTCGCCCGTATGGTCGCCGGAAGGCGACCGCCTCGCCGTGTTCGGGACCGCCAAGGACGAATACTGGTACGAGGACCTCGCCTACATCTACATGATCGAGAATCTGGAGGAGTCCGGGGTCGCGGGCGCCAGCCCCTTGGAGCGGATCGTGGACATGCAGGTCTACGCGACGGACTCGGCCATGCGACACGCGCCGTCGTGGTCGGTGGACGGGCGGTTCATCTACTTCCCCTACCTCGAACGCGGCACGGTGAACGTGTGGGCGGTTCCGGCGTCCGGCGGCGTCGCAACCCGCGTCACGCACATGGGCGGGACGATCTCCGCGCTCAGCCATGTTGCAGGCGCCGAGAGGCTCGCCTTCGCCCACTCGACACCGACGCGCGGAGGCGAAGCGTACACGGTCGAACTGGGAGGCGGCGTCCCCCGCCGGGTGACCTCGTTCTCCCCGGCCTGGCGGTCTGTCGAGGCGCCGCTGGAGGTGTCTTTTTCCAGCTTTGATGGACTGCGGATCCAGGGCTTCCTCTACCGTCCGCCGCAACTCGGAGATGGGGTCGGTTGCCCGGCTCTGGTCCAGGTCCACGGGGGCGGTACGAACTCCTATCAGCAGGGGCTGAATCTCACCGAGCAGTACCTGGCTTCGAGAGGGTTCGTCGTGCTTGCGATCAACTACCGGGGCGGGTCGGGGTTCGGGCGCGAGTTCCAGGACATGTCCGTCGAAGACTGGTTGTGGGACCAGGCGCGAGATGCGGGGGCGGCGGCCGATTACCTGCGCACGCTCCCCTATGTGAATGGCAAGGTCGGGATCTACGGAGGCAGCTACGGCGGGAGCATGTCGCTGTCGGCGGTCAGCCTGACACCGGACAAGTTCGACGCCGCCGTTCCGATGCGAGGCGCCTACTCGAAGCTGAACACGCTCGAGTACACGGATCGGCTGGGCAAGATCTTCTCCGTCACCGGGCACGGGGGAACCCCTGAAGAGAGGCCCGACACGTACGCGAAGAGCAATGTCGTCTCACGTATCGCCGAGATCACGGCCCCGGTGCTCCTGATGCACGGCGAACTCGACCGACGGGTCCCGATCCAGAACTTCGAGAACGCCGTGGCCGAATTCGAGCGACTCGGCAAGCGGGTCGAAGTGAAGACGTATCCGGAGGAAGGCCACGGCTTCCGCAACCCTGACAACCGTATCGACATGTACTCGCGGCTCGAGGCATTCTTCACGCGTCATCTCGACGGCTGCGCCCCGGCCTGAATCCCTCTCCAGCTCGGAAACCGCGAGTGGCGGCCCCTCGTACGAGAGCACCATGAGGGCGGACACGCGCCCATCGACGATCCCGAAGATGTATCGAGAGGATAGAGGTGAGGAACCCATCGACTGCGGCGATCCTGAGTCTGTTCGTGCCGGGCCTGGGGCAGTTCTACAATGGGAAGATCCTGCGCGGGCTGTTCTGGCTGGTCGTGACCCCCGGCCTTTGGATCGGGACCGGCGGCCTATGGGGCTGGGTCTGCCATCTGGTCTCGGCGCTGACGGCGTACGGCTACGCAAAGAGGTTTTCCGCCCGTTGACCTGAACCCGGGTCGACCGGGCGGCCGTCGGTTCGGCCACCCGGTCACAGGGTCCATCAGGGGACGCGTTCGAAGCGGCCGTAGTAGTCCATCTCGACGCCGGTCACGCGGGCCATGTCGTCCAGAATAAATGAAACGCCGATGCGAACGTCGCCGAACCACGCGTCGAATCGGTCGACATGCCAATGCTCGAGCGGCATCCGGATTGGCCTCTCCCGGCCATCGAACTCGGCGACCAGCCGGAGTTCACCCGTGGGCTCCCCGGCCGAGCCCGCGGGCCCATTCGCCGACCCACTACCGTCGGTGCCGGCCGAGGCGTCAGCCGCAGGACGCTCGTGCAGCCCCGGCGTCCCGTCCCAACGGCCCAGGCGGCCCTCCGCGGGCATGAGGGGCGGAACGGGTGCGTCCGTCAGGCGAACCCGCAACTCACCTGCATAGCCGTTCCGATAGGTCCCGACGTATGTCTCGAGAGGGACGGACGGGCCCCGGTCGAGCCGGGCAGCCCGGCGCGCCATCTGTGCGTCAAGGACCCGACGGTTCCCGTCGGCGACTTGCCGCTCGTGTTCCGCGTGCCAGTCGCGGCCCCGCAGTTCCTCGTCACCCAGGAACCGCGCCAGCGCCCACTTCGTGAGCACCCAGGGCAACTCGGAGTTCCGGTTGGTCGTCGCCCACACGCCGAACCCGTGTTCGGGTGCCAGCGCGATCGAGCAGTTGAAGCCCAGGGCGTTCCCCCCGTGGCCCACGGCAGTGATGTTCCCGAACCTCCCCGTGGACCAGCCCATCGCATACGCCCCAGGCCCTTCGAACGGCATCCAGCTGCTCGGGTTCCGGATCACGGTGTGCGGCGTATGCATGAGGGCCACGGATGATGCGGACAGCGGCGGATTCGGGTGGGTACCGACGTGGAGCCGCATCCATTCCGTGATTTCGTCCGCCGACGTGATCACACCGCCGGAAGGCACAGTGACGTCTTCGGCGTACTGCCAGGGCACGGGCTCCAGCGGCATTCCCGTGGTCGCCGCGTCCCCCTCGAACCTCCGTTGGACGATCGCGTGCGGCTCGGCGTGGTTGGGACTCGCGTTGGCGGGCCCCATGCGCGCCGTTGTCGTCGTCATGCCCAGCGGATTCCAGAGCCTCTCTCGCGCGTAGGAATCCCAGTCCGTTCCCGAAACGGTTTCTACGAGATGGCCCGTCAGAACGAGCATGTCGTTCGTATAGCCGTAGTGATCCCGGAACTGATGGGCGGGCTCGATGTACGGGAGGCGCTTCAGATAGTCGCGCCGGTCCACGACGAGCGGCCGCAGCGGCTGGTTGCTCCCGGTCCCGACGCGGTGCGTGACGATGTCACGGATGCGAATCTCACGAGTGGTCCAGGGGTCATGCAGGCGGAACCACGGGACGTGGTCCGTGATGCGGTCGTCCCATGACAGGCGGCCGTCCTCGACCAGGGCGGCCAACGTCGCCGCGCCGAAGGCCTTTGAGCACGAGCCGATGCTGAACAGCGTCCCTCCATCGACTCGCTCGGGCTTCCCCAGTTCGCGGACTCCGTAGCCGGTGGCGAGGAAACTCTCACCCTTGTGTACGATGGCCAGCCCCATCCCGGGTACCTCCCACCGCGTCATCGCGTCCTCGACCCAGGCGTCGATCTCCTCCACTGCGGGAGGAGCCGGGGGCCAGGATTGTGCTCCGACGGCGGGCACGGCGAGCAGGATGGCCGCCCCGACGATGCCGGCGGTGAATCCGCCGCTCCGGTGCGGTCGGCGTCTGGCAAGACGGTTGAGCGACGTCATCATGACCTCCTTCTCAAGTTCGCTACGGGAGCCCGAACACCCAGAGGACGCTGCCCGCAGCCGTTACGATGCGTTGTTCGCCGTCCACCTCGAACGACATCGGGTTCGTGCGGACGGCCGCCCCGGCCTGGAAGTCCCACAGAGCTTCCCCCGTCTCCGCGTCGAGCGCGAAGATGTTTCCTTCGTTGCTTCCGCCGAATACGAGGCCGCCCCGCGTGGCCATCACCCCGGCCCACGGAGGGGAGAGCAGGGGGAACTCCCACTCGAGCTCTCCCGTGAGCACGTCCAGTGCCTTGACCGCTCCGCTCGCGTCGTCGCCCGACAAGGCCTGCTCGCCGCCGCCGAGGAAAGGCTGCCCCGGCTCGTACTCGACCTCCGACTTGTAGTAGACAGCGCCCATGATCCGCGTCGCCTGATAGAAGAGCCCCGTATCCGGGCTGTACGACGGACTGAACCAGTTCGCGGTGCCTTGCAGGCTGGGCCACACGAGATTCCCCTCTTCCGTCGGCTCCGTGCCCGGGATCACGATCGGCCGGCCGTTCTCGTCGAGGCCTTCCGCCCACGTCTGCTTCGAATACGGAACCCCGTGCAGAAACTCTCCGGTCTCGCGGTCGAGCACGTAGTAGAAGGCGTTCCGGTTCGCCGTCACGAGCAGCTTGCGGGGCGCACCTTCCCACTCGGCGTCGACCAGCACCTGAATCTCCGTCGCGTCCCAGTCGTGCGTGTCGTGGGGCGTGTACTGGAAGTACCACTGGATCTCCCCGGTGTCCGGGTCGAGGGCGAGGATACAGTTGGTGTAGAGGTTGTCTCCCGGTCGCGCATCCCCATTCCAGTCGGGCGCCGGGTTACCCGTGGGCCAGTAGAGCAGGTCGAGTTCGGGGTCGTACGAGCCCGTCAGCCACGTCGACCCGCCGCCGTGCTCCCAACTGTCGCCACCCCACGTTTCGCTGCCCGGCTCACCGGGGCCGGGGATGGTGTAGGTGCGCCACACGAGTTCCCCGGTCGCCGCGTCGTACGCGTCGATGAACCCGTTCGCGCCGGCCTCGGCGCCGGACATGCCGACGATGACCTTCCCGTCGAGCGCGAGCGGCGCCAGGGTGATCGAGAAGCCGAGGTCGTTGTCCGCGACCTCCACCTCCCAGCGGACCGCGCCCGAACGCGCATCCAGCGCCACGAGCCGCGCGTCGAGCGTTCCCACATAAAGGGTCTCGTCGAGGATCGCCACGCCGCGGTTCACGCGCGGAAAGCCGATGTTCTTCGTCGCGGCCGGTACATCGGCAGACCAGTACCACAGGCGGCGACCGGTACGCGCGTCGAGCGCACTCACGTTGCTGGGCGGCTCCGTCACGTACATGACCCCGTCCACCACGACCGGCGTCGTCTCGATGAGTCCGCCGCTCATCTGGTAGGCCCAGATGACCTTGAGGTCGCCGACGTTCCCCCGCTGGACCTGGTCGAGCGCCGAGAAACGGTGAGACGCGTAGTTGCCCGAGTACGTGAGCCAGTTGTGTGGCTCGGCGTCCGCGTTCAGGAGGCGCTCGAACGGGACCTGGGCGACCGCTCCCGAGGCGGCGCCGCTCCACAGCAGAGCCCCCATCGCGAGTGCGGCAGTCGCGGAAGCCATCATGATCCATCTCCGAGGCCTGCGAGGTAGGCGACGAGATCGTCGACATCCGCTTCCGTCATGTTGTCCACAGCGGGCATCAGCGAGTGATCGAACTGCTTTTCGAGTTCCACGAGATCGTCCTTGCGCAGCGAAACCGTGCGGCCCGAGATGGACCGCAACTGGATCGTGAACGCGTCCTCGTTCACGCGCATGCCCGTGATGACGCGGCCCTCGCGCGTAACCGCGCGGACGGGCAGGTATCCCCTGAATCCTCGCAGGAGGCCCTGCCTCGAGACCGGCAACTCGGCTTCGGGCGATCGCAGGGACGCATAGAGGTATTCGACCCCGCGGCGCACACCGATGCCCGTGAGTTCGGGTCCGATGCCCGTCCCCTGGCCCTCGATGACGTGGCAGGAGTAGCAGTCCCCGGCGGTCGCGAACACCTCGCCTCCCCGGCGGGCGTCTCCCGCGACCTCCACAACGGCGTCCTCGCCCAGCGTAAGGACGTACGCCGCGACGAGATCGGCCTCGAGATCGGGAATAAGGTTGCCCCGCGTTCCAGGCATTCCCGTGCCCGGTATCCCGCGACGGATCACCTGGACAAGGGAGGCATGGTCCGGAGCGCGGGGCAGGGTGGGGCGCGCCAGGCTTGGCCCTTCACCGCCCCGGCCCAGCATTCCGTGGCACCGACCACAGTGGGCCTGGTAGAACACCTCGCCACGGGCGAGGCCCGCCTCCGTCACCTCCAGCGGGTCCTGGGCCATGGCCGGACCCGCCAGCGCGAGCGTACTCGCCGCCAGCGCCGAAAGGCACAGACTCAGACGGAGACATCGCATGACCATCCTCCTCCGTTGGCGTCCTCTCATGCCGCAAACCAACGTAGCGATCCAGCCGGCCGTCACGGAACCAGCGCCTCCGCCTCCAGGATCCAGCGCGTGAGCCACGCCACGTTTCTGGACATGAGATCTCGCTGTAGACGGGGCGACCTTACTCCATGTGGCTGATCAGGATACAGGACAAGCGTCGTCGGTGCCTTGCCGATCGCGCGAACCGCCTCGAAGAACTGGATGCTCTGTTCCGCCGGAACCCTCTCATCCTTCTCACCCACCTGAATCAGGAGCGGTGTCGTCACGTTCTCCACATGACGGTACGCGGAGCGCTCCTCGTAGAGGTCCCAGTCTTCCCAGGGCCTCGGACCGAGATACGTGTGGTAGAACTCGGGGATGTCCGTCTGGGAATACATCGAGATCAGGTCGTTCGCTCCCGCCCCCGCGCTCGCCGCCTTGAAGCGATCCGTCTGTGTGATGCCCCAGTAGGTGTGGTGCCCCCCGAAGCTCCACCCGCTCACCGCGAGCCGGTCGGGGTCGGCGATCCCGCGGTCGATCATCGCGTCGACTCCGGAGTCGATGTCGACCCAGTCACGGCCCGAGATGTCTCCGCGGTTGAGGCCGCGAAAACGCTCCCCGTAACCGCTCGATCCCCGGTAGTTCGGTTGCAGGACCGCGAACCCCATCCCCGCGTAGACCTGCACCGGGTAGGCGCCGCGTGTCGCGTTGAAGCGATCCGAGGAGATGCCCGACGGGCCGCCGTGGATCACGAGGACCATCGGCACCCGGTCACCGTCCTCGTACCCGACGGGCAGCGTGAGCACGCCCTCGATCTCCTCGCCTCCGGCCCGTGACGGCCAACGTTCGACCCGCTGCTCGCCCAGGGCGAGATCCGCGAACTGCGGGTTGATTGCAGTCTTTCTCTCGGGCCGGAATTCGCGGGTCGGGGTCACGAAGACATCGGGCGGCGCGGCTCCGTCCTCCGCCGTCAGCGCCAGAACGCTCCCATCCTCGGATGCGGAGACGCCCGAGTAGTAGTGCCGGCCGTCGGTGAGATCGACAGGAGACCCCGCCGCGGCTCCGTCCTCGAGGTCGATCCGGTACAGCGTCGCGCCCGTACGCCGAGCCGCGGCGACGATCAATTGCGAACCGTCGACATGCACGAGGTTCGCGTTCGCGTCCAGCGCGGCCGTGAGGGAGACCGCCTCCAAAGCCGTGCCGTCTTCCGCGAACGGCACCCGCCACAGCTGCCGATTGAACGTACCGAGCAGATGCCCGGAGCCGGACACGATGAGGCCAGCCTCGTCGTCCCACGCGACCGGGTTCTCTCCGCCCGGCATCGAGGTGACGCTGCGGGCCTCGGTCTCCGCCCCCGACTGCACGTAGGTCGCCCCGTAGTAGTTGGTTCGCAGCACGGGGGACGAACGCGCGCCGAACGCTACGGCTCGCGAATCGGGGGACCACACGAAGGCCTGCACATGGAGGCCGTCCGGCGACCACTTCACCGCCTCGCCCGCCACGTCGTCCTCGAGTTCGGCGACGTAGAGTTGCGACCACTGCTCCGTGTAGACCGAGTCCCAGACGATGGGACGGCCACGGATCTCCTCGAGTTCGCGGTCCGCCTCGGTGGGCGAGGGACTCGCCACGAATCCCAGCCGCCGGCCGTTGGGCCCGAAGCGGAAGCTCCCGACCGATGTCTCGTGAGACGTCACCTGCCACGCCTCGCCGCCGTCGGGCCGGATCCCGTAGATCTGCCGCTCCCCCTCGCGGTCCGACGAGAACGCGAGCCAGCCCCCCGACGGGTGCCAGACAGGCGAGTCGTCGGAACCCGGCCGGAAGGTGAGCTGGCGCACATCCGGGGGGCCCCCCGCCGCCGGGACGACCCACACGTCGGTCTCCTGGCGGTCCTCCTGCATGTCCCGTTCGGTAACGACGTACGCCACCCAGCGGCCGTCCGGGCTGATCGCGACCTGCGACAGGTTTCTCACCGCGAGGACATCCTCGACGGTCATCGGCCGGGCATCCTGGGCCGATAACCCATCAGCCCGGCCGATGTCCGACACGACGATGCAGGAGAGAGCGAGACCGACTGCAGTGGGACGGGAGCCCGGGAAGATGACCCTGCGCATGGCACACACCTGAAGTTGAAGAATTCGTTTCACCTATTCGCCGCTCAAGCCCTTGTAGAGCATGATGAACGCCGCGGCCTGCACGGCGTGGTACAGCGCGTTGTGATCGAACCACACTGGATGGATGGAAATCTGAAGCTGCTGGATCGCGGCCGCCGCGTAGGTAAGGCCGAACCCGATCAGCCCTGCCTTCCGGCTCGCCGTGCGGCGGCGGGCATACGCGCTCGCGAATCGCACGGTCAGGTAGATCACGGCGGGCAGGTAGAAGGCGATCGCGAGGACGAAGGCGTGCAGGCCCGTGAGCACGAGCACGACATAGATGACGAAGGCAACCGCCGCGATACGCGTCACCCATTGCGCACCCGCACTCCGCGTGCCCACATGGGCGCCGAGCCCCCAGGCCGCCAGGCCGGCCGCGCCAACGGAGAGCAGCGTCGCCGGCCAAAGCGCGCGGTATCCGACGGTCATCGGTTCGGGGAAGAAGCCGTGCACCGTACCACCGAACAGTGCCGCCGCGCCCGAGCCGACGAACAGCGCCGCGGTCCATGGGCGGAGGTCGGCCCTCACCGTCGAACGCGCGCGCCACGCAAGCACCGCGCACAGAAGCGTCAGCCCGTAGTCGGTCAGCGTTACAGCCGGCTCGTTCAAGGTCCCGCCCCTCCGGTTGGAGCATCAACCGCCCTCTGATCGGTATTGTCCGACGGTAGCCGCGGGCAATACTCATGCCAGGAGGAGCCGTGTCTCGATCGATCCTTTTTCCGTGCAAGTCTCTGTGCCAGCGACCGCGAATGCGTCTCCGTCTCCCGGCGGTCCTCGGATTTCTGGCCACCGGCTGTTCAGTTCCGGAGACGAGAGTGGAGCACGACCGGATCCCCCTGACGCTCACGGAGATCTTCACAGCGAGCGGCGGGGCGGGACGGGCCGTCCTCTCGCCGGATGGGGAGACCATCGCGGTCTCCGGGCCGGCACCTGGCGGCGGAAGCGGGATCCACCTGCTGACGGGCACTTCAGGGGCGGACGGGCCCCCCACCTTCCGGACCTCCGGCGGTTCGCAGGTCTGGTCCCCCGATGGGAAGCTCCTGGCGTACATCGCCGGGGGCGCACTCCACGTCGCGACTCCCGGAGAGGCGGGCCGGACGCTCGTCGAGGGAGTCGAGGGCCTTCGGACGCCCGCCTGGTCCCCGGACGGCGGGACCCTTGCGTACTACTCCAGGGAGTCCGGCTATCAGGACATCTGGCTTGTCGCCGCCGATGGAGAGTCGGCGCCCATGCCGTTGACGCGAGAAGGCGCGGAGGCTGACGACAGCCGCTTCTCTCCCATGTGGTCGCCGGAGGGTCGCTGGATCGCCTACATCTCCAACCGCGCCGACTGGTGGCACGACGATGTCTGGCTCGTCGAGGTGGCCACGGGACAGGCCCACCAGGTGTCGACCTCGCTCATGGCCTCGTCAAGTCCCGTGTGGTCGCCGGACGGGTCGCGCCTCGTCCTCATGGGCACGGCAAAGGACGAGTACTGGTACGAGGATCTCGCCTATCTGTATCTCATCGATCTGGACCTGTCGGGATCCGTCCCCCGGGTCGTGCGCGAGGCGCCGATCGAGATGCAGGTCCATGCGACCGACGCGATCATGCGGTTCGATCCCTTCTGGTCCGGGGACGGGGAGCGCGTCTACTTCCCGTACCAGCAGCGCGGCGCCTTCGACCTGTGGTCGGTGCCCGCGTCGGGCGGCGTGGCGACGCGGGTCACGAACGTCGGGGGCGCCTGGTCCTCGTTGCACGCGACACCGGACGGCCGGCGCGCCGTCTTCACGCGGGATGCCGCCGGCGAGGGCAGGGAAGTCTGGCTACTGGACCTCCAGGGCGGGGTACCCGCGCGGCTCACGAGCCTCTCCCCTGAGTTCGCGGGCATCCAGCGGCCAACCGAGATCTCGTTCCGGACCTTCGACGGCCTGTACATTCAGGGGTTCCTCTACCTCCCGCCCGTGATCCGAACCGCGCTCGCAGACGGCTCCGAAGCGCCGAGTTGTCCGGCGCTCGTGCAGGTGCACGGCGGAGGGACGAACTCCTACACGCAGGGGACGAACCTCATCGAGCAGTACCTCGCCAGCGAAGGGTTCGTCGTCCTGGCCATCAACTATCGCGGGGGGTCCGGTTTCGGGCGCGAGTTCCAGGATCTGTCCGTTGAGGACTGGCTCAACGACCAGTCGAAGGACCCCGGCGCGGCGGCGGACTGGCTGCGCGCCCAGCCCTATGTGAACGAGCGAGTGGGCATCTACGGCGGGAGCTACGGGGGGATGCAGTCCATGTCCGCGATCACGCGCACGCCCGACAAGTTCGACGCGGCGGTGCCGATGCGCGGCATCTACTCCGAGTCCCTCACGCTGCCGTACGCGGATCGCCTCGGGAAGATCTTCACGATCACGGGTCACGGCGGGACCCCCGAAGAGCGCCCCGAGATCTACGCCAAGAGCGAGACGCTGGACCGCATGGACCGCATTACCGCGCCCGTTCTCATCATGCACGGCGAACATGACGTGCGGGCGCCGTTCGAGAACTTCACCCTCGCGGTCGAGCGGCTCGAGACGCTCGGCAAGGAGTTCGAATCGAAGACATACCCGGAGGGACACGGTTTCCGCGATCCCGCGAACTCGATCGACATGTACGCGCGGCTCCAGGCCTTCTTCACCCGACACCTGGGAACCTGCTGATCCGGATCGCCCTTATCCACCCTGAATTGGGGGTGAGTGGTGGTAATGCAGCGGTAGTATACAGTATGCATTATCATATGCATCGAGTCGAAGATGGTCTCCCACAACCCTTGGACACACCATGAGACACGCCACCGGGAACCCGGACGAACGCACGACCCGCACGCATCGAAACATCCTGATGTCGACTGTCCTCCTCGGCGCGCTCTTCGGGCTCCTTTCCTGCGGTGGCGACGACACGGCGGGTCCGCGGCCCGGGCCGCCTCCGCCGCCCCCAACAGCGACCATTCCGGCGAGAGTTACGCTGGACCCGGAGACGGTCGCCGTCGTGGCGGGGGACACGGTGCGTGTGACGGCGCGCGTCCTCAACGATCGGGCGCAGCCGATCTCCGACGCGGTGGTGACGTGGACGAGCAGTGATCCCACAATCGCCACGGTCGATGCGACGGGACTCGTGAGCGGCCTGAAGGAAGGAAACGCGAGCCTCACCGCCACCTCGGGGCCCGTCACGGCTTCCGCGCCTGTCGCGGTGCACAGCGTCGACCGCGCGATACTCATGGACCTCTACGTCGGCACGTTCGGCTCCGACTGGACCAACAGCGAGAACTGGACGTCCGACGCGCCGGTCGGAAGTTGGTACGGCGTGACGGCGAACGAGCAATCCCGCGTGACCGCGATCAACCTGAGCGAGAATGGGCTGAGCGGCCAGCTTCCCGAGGACCTCGGCGATCTGGCCCTCCTCACCGAACTGCAGGTAGGCGGGAACGAGGGGCTCTCCGGTCCGATCCCGTTCTCTCTCTCGGAACTGGGCATACAGACGCTCAACTACGGCGGCACGATGCTGTGCACGGTGCGAGACGAGGGGTTCCAGGCGTGGCTGAACGCCGTTCCGACGCGCGACGGCGAGTTCCTCGCCTGTAACGAGGAACGGTCGGACCTCATAAAGCTCTATGAAGCCATGGGTGGAGAGAGCTGGACTGACAACACCAACTGGCTCACCGACGCGCCGCTCGAGAACTGGTACGGCATCGCGGTCGATTCGGCGACGGGGCGGGTCCGTCAGATCGACCTGAACCGCAACAACCTGTCGGGAGAAATCCCCACCGAGATCAAATATTTTCCGCACCTGCGATTGCTCCGACTGGACTACAACCGTCTCGAGGGCGAGATCCCGCCGGAGATCGGCCAACTCACCGAGTTGCGGCGGATGGACATCGACGGCAACGAGTTCAAGGGGAGCATCCCTCCGGAGATCGGGAAGCTCGAGAAGCTCAGAGAACTCTGGATGGGCGGGAACGAGATGACCGGCCCCATCCCGCCCGAGATGGGCAACCTCGCCAGCCTCGAGGAAGTCCACCTGTACGAAGCCCGGTTCGAAGGTTCGATTCCCGAGGAGTTCGGAAAGCTCACCGAACTGCAGATCCTGCGTATTACGGAAACCCAGATCGAGGGCGGCTTGCCCGAGGGCCTGGGAGCACTCGCGAAGCTCCGTGCGATCCGCGTCTACAGCAACAGGCTGTCGGAACCCCTGCCCGCCTCGCTTGGCCAACTCGACAGCCTGTTTTCACTCTGGATCGCCGACAACATGATCGAGGGACCACTTCCCGCGGAATTGGGACAGATCGACAGCCTGAGGTTCCTCCTGGCGGATAACAACAACTTGTCCGGCCCACTGCCGCCGGGACTCGGCGATGCCGGCGCGCTCTATCGCGTTTGGCTCCAGGGTAATGCCGATCTGTCCGGTCCCCTGCCCGAGAGCATGACCCAGCTCGACGAAATCTTCGAACTGCGTGCGGATGGCACCGGGCTGTGCATGCCCCGGACGCCCGCCTTCCGCACCTGGCTGGAATCGGCGCTGCCGAAGTACCGGATCCGGTCATGCGGAGCGGAGGCCCACGCCGAGGCCTACCTGATGCAGGCGGCGCAGTCGCGCGAGTTTCCCGTCCCGCTGGTCGCCGGAGAGGACGCACTCCTGCGCGTCTTCGTGATGACCGAAGAGGAGACCACGGAGGTGATCCCGCCTGTCCGCGCCAGGTTCTTCGTGGACGGCGCGGAGGTACATGTGGAGGACATTCCGGCCGGTTCGTCCGTGATCCCGACGGAAGTGCAGGAGGGCGAACTCGATCTTTCGGCTAACGCCGTGATCCCCGCCGAGGTGATCCAGCCCGGGCTGGAGATGGTCGTCGAGGTCGATCCGGACGGCACGCTCGATCCGAATCTGGGGGTGTCGAAGCGCATCCCCGAGACCGGCCGCACGGCGTTGGATGTGAGGGCCGTGCCCCCCCTGCATCTGACGCTGATCCCGTTCGTGTGGACCGGGGACAACGACCGCGGCGCCGCGGCACTCGTCGCGAGCGCCGACCCCGATGACGAGATATTCTGGCAGACGAACAACTATCTTCCCGTTGGGGACTTTGAGATCAACCAGCATGAAAGCGTGACGGTCGACTCGAACGACATCTTTGAACTTCTGGCCGATGTCGGGAGGATCCGGATCATGGAGGACGGGTTCGGACACTGGATGGGTCTCATCCCGGATCCTGAGGGTGCCAGGGGCGTCGCGTACTTCCCGTTCTATACTGACAGCCTGGCATATCGCGGAAAGACCGCCGTCTCGCTGTTGGACGCGGAGACGATCGCACACGAACTCGGACATAACATGAGCCTGCAGCATGCGCTCTGCAGGGGGGACGAAGGAGGCCCGGATCCGGGCTTCCCCTACGACAACGGGCAGAGCGGCATCTGGGGTTACGATCCGCGCGATGGGTCGCTGGTGCCTCCGGATCGTTCGGATTTCATGACCTACTGCGACCCCACATGGGTCAGCGACTACTACTTTGCGAACGCGCTGCGCTTCCGGCTCCAGGATACGCTCGAGGTGGGGGAGGCCCCGGCCGCCACCCGGACTCTCCTGGTGTCCGGCGGGGCCGCCGCGGACGGGGCGATCCACCTCGATCCCGCCTTCGTAGTCGATGCGCGGCCGCTCATCCCGCCTGCAGTCGGGTCGTATACGTTGACGGGAAGCCGCGCCGATGGGAGCGAGCTCTTCTCGATCAGATTCGAAATGGAGGAAATCTGGGACGGAGATGGAAGTTCCGGTTTCACCTTCGCTCTTCCGGTCCAGGCCGAGTGGGAGTCGGAGCTGGCGGGCCTCGCGCTGACCGGGCCAGGGGGCACCGTCGAGATGCGGGAGGGGAGTGAACCGCCGATGGCGATCATGCGCGACCCTGTGACGGGCCACGTGCGGGCCATCCTGCGCGACCTGCCGGCCGGCTCCATGGGGCCCGGTGCCCTCGATGCGCTGGCCCCCGCGCGTGGGCTGGACATCATGGTCAGCGGCGGGCTTCCCGGCTCGGCGGCCTGGAGGCGCTGAGACCGGCTCAGGCGCCTCTGGAGCGTCCTCGTCGAACCGGCCTGCAGCTGGCCGCGCGCCCGTCCTGCGGGACGGAGCGCGCGGCCCGGCGCGCCGTAGTACGTTGCGATTGATGGCCCGTTGACGACGCGCCTGCCCGGGAGGCGGATCCATCGCAAGGCGAGTTAACACGACTATCGACCGGGTGCGCCGGACCACACGCGGCGGTGTGCCACTTCGTGCCGCAGCCCTCGGCGTTTTCCCGGCGCTCCTCTCATGCGGCGAGGGCGTGACGCCGCCTCCCCCGCCTCCCCCGGCGGAAGCGCCGCGGCCGACGACGGTCACGCTCGAACCGGATCCGGCCGTCGTCGTGGCGGGCGAAACGGTCCAGTTGACGGCGCGCGTCCTCGACCAGCGGGCACGGATCATCTCCAGCGCCCCGGTGGCGTGGGAGAGCAGTGATCCCGCGGTCGCGACGGTCGATGGTTCGGGACTCGTAACGGGACTGAAGGAGGGACAGGCGAGCGTGACCGCCACCTCCGGGGCCGCCACCGCGAGCGTTCCCCTCGCCGTGCAGAGCCAGGATCGGGCGACGCTCCTGGACCTCTACGACGCGGCGTCCGGGGCGGACTGGACTCGCAGGGAGGATTGGACGACGGAAGCGCCGATCGGGAGCTGGTACGGCGTCGAAGCGAACTCCAAAGGGCGGGTACTCGCGCTGCGCCTGAGCGACAACGGGCTAAGGGGCCAGCTTCCGCAGAGCCTGGGACAACTGGCCTTCCTGACCGACCTGAGAGTGGACGGAAACGCGCTCACGGGCCCCCTGCCGATCTCCCTCGCCGGGCTCGGCCTCGAAGCACTCCACTACGGCGACACGACGCTTTGTACGCCGAGCGACGGAGCCTTCCGGGAATGGCTGGGTGCCATCCCGTCTCGCGATGGCGCGCTCCTGGAGTGCAACGAGGAACGGGCGGACCTCGAGACGCTCTACGAAGCCATGGACGGACCAAACTGGCGGAACTCCGTGAACTGGCTGACCGAGGCGCCGCTCTCGAGTTGGTACGGCATCCGGGTCGATGAGACCGGGAGGGTCACGGAAATCAATCTGAACAACAACCGCCTGTCAGGATGGATTCCTTCAAAAATAGGCAGATTCCCGCGCCTCAGACTCCTGCGCCTGGACGGCAACCGCCTTACGGGCCCCATACCGCCGGAACTGGGCGGCCTCAGCGAACTGGGGACGTTGCATCTCGCGGGGAACGACCTGCGGGGCCAACTGCCGCTGGAACTGGGGAATGCCACGCGACTGGTCCAATTGTCTCTGAACGACAACCAGCTGAGCGGCCCAGTCCCGTCGGAGTTGGGCAACCTCGTCTACCTTCGACAGCTGTACCTGAACGACAACTTGCTCACGGGCTCAATCCCGCTGGAATTCGGAACATTCTCCGACCTTGGGCGACTGAGGCTATCCGGCAACCGGCTGGAGGGACCGGTGCCTCCGGAACTGGGAGAGTTGGGGAGCCTGCAATGGCTCGACCTGGGCGGAAATAACCTCTCGGGTCCCCTGCCCGCAGAACTGGGCCAGCTCGATCGCCTGCAAGCGCTGTGGCTGGGGGACAACATGTTTTCCGGCTCAGTGCCACCCGCGTTCGGCGATTTGGGGGCGCTGGAGCAATTGCACCTTCAGAGCAACGAAGAGCTGTCGGGTCCGCTCCCGGAGAGCCTGACTTCGGTGGGTCTCGAGGAACTGCTCGCGGGCGGCACGGCGCTGTGCGTGCCCGACCAACCCGCCTTTCGGGCCTGGGTCGAAGCGATCCTGAAGCGCCGTATCCGGCCGTGCCGGGCGGAGGGAGAGTCGGACGCCTATCTGACTCAGGCCGTACAATCGCGCGACTACCCCGTCCCGCTTGTCGCAGGTGAGCAGGCGCTCCTTCGCGTCTTCGTCACGTCCGAGCAGGAGACCGCCGAGACGATGCCGCCGGTTCGCGCCACGTTCTTCGTGGACGGAATGGAGGCGCGAGTGGTGGACATCCCCGCCGGATCGTCGCCGATCCCTATGGAAGTGGAAGAGGGCGAACTCGACCTCTCGGCGAACGTCGAAGTCCCCGGAGAAGTGATTCAGCCCGGGCTGGAGATGGTCGTCGAGATCGACCCCGCAGGAACCCTCGATCCGGGGCTCGGCGTGATGAAGCGAATCCCGGCGAGCGGAAGGACGGCGGTGGATGTGAGGGTCATGCCCACGTTGAATCTCACCCTGATCCCGTTCATCTGGACCGGGGACAACGATCCGGCGGCGGTGACGCTCGTCAACGAAATCCACCGGGGCCACGACATACTCTGGCAGACGAACAACCTGCTGCCGGTCGGCGCCTTCGAAATCAACAGGCACGCCAGCGTGACCATCGGCTCCAACAGCGCCTTCAATGTCCTGTACGAGACAGGCAGGATTCGGACGGTGGAGGGGGGGACCGGACACTTCATGGGTCTCCTGAACGAGCCCGAGGGTGCCGCGGGCGTCGCCCACATCGGTCAGAAGGTGGCCGTGTCGAATCTGACCGAGTCCACGATCGCGCACGAACTGGGTCATAACCTGAACCTGCGCCATGCGGATTGCGGCGCCCCTGCGAACCCGGATCCCACGTTCCCCTGGCCAAACGCGGCGATCGGGGCCTGGGGCTACGATCCCCGCGACGGGGGGTCGCTCGTGCCTCCCGACTGGGCGGATCTGATGAGCTATTGTCCGCCCGAATGGATCAGCGACTACTACTTCACGAACTCGATGCGCTACCGGCTCGTGGACGAGGGCGCGCCGTCCCGAGTTCCCGCCGCGGCAGCCCGCACGCTCCTCGTGTCGGGCCGAGTCGGCGAGGACGGCGTACCGGTGCTGGAACCGGCCTTCGTTACGGACGCACCACCAGTCCTGCCTGATTCCGATGGACCTTACCAGCTGGCGGGTCGGCGGGCGGACGGAGGCGAACTGTTCTCGCTCGGGTTCAGCATGCCGGAGGTCGGCGACGGAGACGGGCGTACGGGCTTCGTCTTTGCGCTGCCCGTGGAGCCGGGATGGGACATGGAGCTGGCGAGCCTTCTGCTCACGGGGCCGGGCGGCACCGTCGAGATGAGCGAGGGGAGCGAGCCGCCGCAGGCGATCCTGCGCGATCCGCGGACCGGCCAGGTGCGAGCGATTCTCCGTGACCTGCCGGCGGGCACGCTGGCGAGCAGCGATCTCGACGCGCTCGCCCCCGAGCCGGGCCTCGATGTGATGATCAGCAGCGGGCTTCCAGACGCGGCGGCCTGGCGGCGCTGACCCGTCGGAAGGTGCCGAGCCGGACGGGCCCCCCGAGTTGACGGTTTGCCCCGGTCGAGATCAGTAAATCATACTCATGACATGAGTAAGAGTTTGCAGGTCGTAGTTTCCGGTGCCGAGTACGACGAGATTCGGGATGCCGCGCGGCGCAACCGGGAGACGGTTTCCGTCTGGGTCCGGCGCGAGTTGCGGCAAGCCCGGGCCCTTGAACTCCAGGGTCGCGCCACGGTCGTCCCGGAGACTCGCCCCATGTACGGGGAAGCAGAGCCGTCCCTGTCCGGGAGGGTGCGTGTCGAGTTGACCGTGACTGCGCGCCTGCTGGACACGATTCGCGAGCGATACGGTTTTGCGGATCGGTCCGCCGCCGCCGAATTCGCGCTTCGGCGGATCGCGGTGGTGCCGATGACCAGGGAGGAAGCGCTCGCCATGCAGGGCACCGGATGGGGCGGCGACCTCGATGAACTGCGGTCCGGCGATCCGGGGGATCGCTGGTGATCGCAGACACGTCGACTACGATATGATCGCCCGCCACTTCGAACTGGACCTGGTGAGGCCTTGAATCTCGTGCCCCGCCCAACTATTCCGGTATCTCAACTCGACAGGTAATCGCCATGCGACCGCGTCCGGCCGTCATCCCTTCCTTCGCCCACCCCTCCGTCCGGGGCCTCTCGCTCCCGGGTCTCGCTGTCTGGGGCCTGGCTGCTCTCGGCCTGGGCTTCGCCCCGGCTTCCGCGGCCGGACAGTGGACCCATCGATACCCCAAGGTCGCCGGGTACAACCACCACGTGTACCTCGAGGGCTACGAGCTTCCGATGCTCACCAGCGGACCGATCGATCCCGCCCCGTCGCCGGGCGGTGGGGAGGTGGCATTCGCGTCGAGAGGCTGGATCTGGGTCATGGATCTGTCGAGCGGGGTCGCTCGCCGTCTGACCTTGGGTGGCGAGATCGATGCACGCCCGGCATGGTCGCCCGACGGGCAGGTCATCGCGTTCGTTCGCGATGACACCCACGACACGGAAATCGTGTGGGTCGCCGCGGCGACCGGGGCGGAACTGGGCCGGGTCGACAGTCCGGGGATCGAACTCGACCCCGCGTTCTCCGCCGATGGCACGAAGCTCTTCTACTCGTCCGCCGAGGCCGAGGCCGGGACGCTGGATCTATGGGCCGTAGACATCGCGAGCGGCGTGAGGCGGCCGGTCACCGACGCGCCCGGGATAGAACTCAAACCCCAGCCCGGCGAGAGCTCTCTCGTGTACCTCGCAAAGGGCGGCGGACGCGACCGCGTGGTCGTGCGCTCGGGCGATTCCCCGGAGTCGCGCACACTCATCGAGGGCAACATCGCTTCCATGACCCGGCCCGCCCTGAGTCCCGACGGGTCCACCGTCGCCGTCAACTGGCCCACCCAGGAGGGCTGGGACCTCCGCCTTCTGAACGTGGACGACCCCGGGCCCTCGATCCTCCTCGCGTCGGGCGGGCTGCCGCTGACCCCTGCCTGGGATCCGTCCGGCGAGTGGGTGTACTTCTCGGAGGCTGACGATCGGGAACGGCTGCGACTCAAGCGCGTCCGCGCCGCGGGCGGACCGGTGGACGAGGTCGACGTGGTCGGCTGGGACTGGGGCGCGCCGACGGCCACCATCCGGATACGGACGATGCGGGAGGCAGGCGGTCCCCCGGTCGCGGCCCGGCTCGAGGTCGTGGACGGGTCCGGCCATCCCGCGGTCCCCGACGCGTCCGCAGTGCGCTTCGACGGCCAGAGCGGGCGCGTCTTCTTCTATTCGCCAGGCGTGATCGAAGTCACCGTTCCGGCCGGCGAGGTCACGGTCTCGGCAGTCCAGGGCCTCGCGACGCCGGAAGCGTCCGCGACCGTTCAGGCGGGGGCCGAGGCCGGGATCGCCGAGGTGGAGGTCGTGCTGCCCTCCGTGTGGGACGCGCGCGCCGGAGGCTGGAGTTCGGGCGAGCACCACTTCCATCTCAACTACGGGGGCCTGTACGACCTCTCCCCGGCCGACCTGATGCCCATGATGCGGGGCGAGGCGCTCGACTTCGCCACCCCGCTCCTGGCGAACCTGCACAACCGGTTCGAGGATCAGGACCTCTGGGCCTGGGGCGAGCCCGGCGGCCCCCCGTTCGTCCGGTTCGGGCAGGAGGTCCGGTCCCACTTCCTCGGCCACCTCGGGCTCATCGGGATCGACGACCTGTTCTGGCCGTGGGTTTGGGGGCCCGGCTACCAGGTCTACGGGTCGGACGACCGGCGGAACGCGGACGCCCTTGGGCACGCGCGCGCGCAGGGAGGGTTGGCGTACTACGTGCATCCGGTCAGCTCGCGGGGCGCCGAGCGCGCGACGCCGTGGGCCGAACTGCCGGTCGCCGAGCTTCACGGGAGCGTCCCGGTCGAACTCGTCGCGGACGCGGTCCTGGGCGACCTCGACGCGCTCGAGATCGTCTGCCTGTGGAGTGACGAGATACTGACGTCCCAGATCTGGCACCTGCTGCTCAACGCCGGGATCCCGGTCGCCCCGTCGGCGGGCACCGACGTGATGACCGATTTCTACCGGACGATGGCCGTGGGTACGGCGCGCGTGTACGCGCAGACCAGCGGGGCCCGGAACTGGCCCGCCTACATCGATGCGCTGCGGAACGGCCGGACGTTCGTCACGAACGGGCCATTCCTCGACTTCCGTCTGGACGGCGCCGGTCCCGGGGAGGTCGTCCCCGCCGGCGAGGCCTCATGGTCTCTCGCCGTCTCCACGGCGACCGAAGTCGATCGGGTCGAGGTCCTGGTCAATGGAGAAGTGGTGTGGACAGAGGGCGGACTCGGCGCGCCCGGCACGCGTCGCTACGACGGCAACCTGACGCTGCCGGAGGGGGGCTGGGTCGCCGCGCGCGCCGTCGGCGGTGAGGCGCGGTGGCCGATGATGGCCAACTATCCCTTCGCCCACACGGCCCCGGTGTGGATCGGGAGCGTCGGCAGTTCCGATCCCTCGGCCAGGGCAGCGGCGGCCGCGGACCTCCTCGGCATCCTCGGCGCGGCGCGCGAGCGGCTGGTCGCGGGCTACGGAGACGCGGACATCCCCAACCTGCTCGGCCGCTTCGAAGCCGCGCACGAGCGGCTGGAGGCGCTGGCCGCGCGATGACGCCGGACGACCGGGCCGACCCCCGGAGCGCGCCGACCCGCCGCGCGATCGCCTTGATCATCGAGCGGCCCAGGCGGCCCGGGGCGCCGGAAGCCACGGGCGGGGGACCGCGCTGGCTCACCGTCCGGCGCCCCGATGACGATCTCGACCTGCCCGGCGTGTGGGGTCTCCCGGCCGGATCCCACGCCGAAGGGGAGACCGACGACGCCTTGGTCCGGCGCATCGGGCGCGAGAAGCTGGGCGTGGAGACCGCCGACCTCGGCCCCCTGAGCGATGGGTGCGTCGACCGCGACGGCTACCGGCTCTCGATGCGGCTGCACACCGCCCGGATCGTGTCGGGCGACCCCCGGGTGCCGCAACCGGTCCCCGGCGTAACGCAGTACTCGGCTTGGCGTTGGCAGGCCTCAACCGCGCTCCGGGACGGCGCGGAACGCGGGTCCCTTTGCTGCCGTCTCGCCCTGGACACGGCCGCGGAGCCGAACCCTAGAGCTTGATGTCGAGCCCCTTCGCCGCCTCGAGGGGGGGGGCCGCGAGTCCGAAGCCCACATAGGCGGCCAGTGAGAGCGCCATCGCGGGGAACACCTCGTGCACGGCCTCGGAGAACGGGACCCAGTCCCAGCACAGGAGCACGATGAACCCGGTGAGGAGCGAGGCGATCGCCCCCGCCCCCGTGCCGCGCCGCCACAGCAGCCCGAGCACCACCGCCGGAAAGAAGCACGCGGCGTAGAGGCCGCCGGAGAACGCGGTCAGGGTCACGATACTCCCGGGCGGGTTGAGCGCGAGCCACGCGGTGATGATCGCAAACAGGGCGACCCAGAATCGCGTCTGGGCCACCGCGCGCCCCTCCTCCACATGGCGCACGAAGGAGATCACGTCCCGCTCCCAGGTCGAGGCCATGACGAGGAGCACGCTGTCCAGCGACGACATGGCGGCCGCCAGCATGGCCACGAGGATGAACGCCGCCGGAAGCGCCGGCAGGATCCCCGCGTCACCGAGCAGCGTCGGCACGACCAGATCCGATTCGGCCAGCCCGCTCCCGATCACCGCATGCGCGTACAGCCCGATCGGGAGCAGGAGCGTGTACACGCCCAGAAAGGCGATCGTCGAGACGATCAATCCGCGCCGGACCGCGGTCGGGTCCGCGAGCGCGTAGAAGCGGGAGAGCTGTCGCGGATCGACGATGAACTTCAGCGTTCCCGCCACGATGATCCCGATGAGGACGGGGAAGGGCATCGCCGCGTCCCAGCGGAAGAGCCCCTCGGTGGCCGGTGCCGCGCGGATCGCGTCGAGGGCTCCCAGGCCACCGGCGCTGCGCAGCGTCCCCCAGAACAGGAGCACCGCCGCGATCGACATCACGACCCCCTGCACGGCGTCCGTCTTCACGACCGAGATGAACCCTCCCACCGCCGTATAGAAGACGACGACGAGGAACACGAACCCGATCGCGGCCGCGTAGGGGATGTCGAGGAAAATCTCGAGCAGGTTCCCGATCCCCTTGAACACGGCGATCATGTAGAGGAAACTGGCGAAGATCACGATGACCGCCGCCAGGAGGCGGGCTGCCCGGCTCTCGAAGCGAAAGCCCACGTAGTCCGCAAGCGTCACCGAGTCCACCGTCCCCGTGAACGCGCGCAGACGCGGCGCGACCCAGACCCACGCGGAGAGCGAGAAGATGACGACGGCGGGCGCGACGAGCAGCCACGCCGCCCCGTACGTGTACGCCTGCCCGGAGAAGCCGATGAAGCTGTTCGTGCTCGAGTAGGTCGCGAAGAAGGAGAGGCCGAGCACCACGCCTCCCATCGACCGACCGCCCACATAGTAGTCCGTCCGCCCCTTCGTCCCGCGCCGGCCCTCGATCGCGTGCCGCACGAGGAGGGCGCCATACACGACGAGGAGAGCGACCGCGATCCAGTGCGTCTGCAGCCAGGTCATGCGCTTGTTGGGGCCTTTGATTCCGGGATCCAGGACTTGCGCGAACCCGGTATCTGACCGGAAACCGGATCGCCTGACAAGGGTACAGAGCGAGGGGTCGCGCGGCGCCCGCGATCTTCGCCGCGGGGCAGCCCCCAAGCCGACGCACGTTGCTCGGCCGATGTCACGCTACAAGTATCATTCCGAGGAGCACTCCAGGCGCGCCGCATGGCGCCCGGCACGCCTGAAGTCAAGACCGGCGCACCAAAGGAGGCAGCCGTGCGTCCCATTCTTGAAGATCGACCGGCCTGGATCAGAACCATCGTCGGAGCCGTGGCCGGCTACCTCGTCATCCTCGTTTCCTCGTTTCTCGTCGGGGCGATCGCCTCGATCTTCTTGTCCTTTTCGTCTCTCCGGTTGGGTGGAGTGGGTTGGTGGCTGGCAATACCGATCCTTTTGCTGGGTCTGGCACTTCATTTCGCCGGCGGCTTCATCTCCTCCCGCCTCGCGGGGAGTCGCGCGGCCGCCTGGATCCTGATCGCGCTGCTCGTCGTTCCCGGCTTGGTGCAGATGGGTGTGCCGATCTCGTTCGGCAATGCGTCCACGCCCGGCGGGTTGGGGTGGGCCGGAATCGTGGCCCTCCCGGCGTTGTTGTTTGGGGGGACCGCGATGATCTTGTTATACGCAGGCCTGGTCGCACTCCCGGTGCTGATTGGAGCCCGATACGAGGAGCAGCGCCGCTGGGCCTCGAGATAGTCCACCGACACAAATCAAGGGGGCAGTCGACGTGGCACAGGCAACGAGTACCCTGAGTCGCGAAGTCCGGACACGGAAGCAGCTCCCCGAGCAGGGGATCGACTGGGAGACGCTGAGGGGCGAGTTACTCCGCCGAAAGGGCGCGGACTACGACTGGAAGAACGGCCGCGTCCCGTACCTCGTCTACTACGTGGACGAGGCCGTGAAGCGTGTCCAGGACGCGTCGCACGCGATCTACTCGGTCGAGAACGCGCTCTCGGGCCAGGGTTCATTCCCCAGCGTCGGGACGATGGAGGACGAGGTCATCCAGATGGGCCTCGAACTCTTCAACGCGCCGGAGGACGCGGGAGGACAGTTCACCTCCGGCGGCACGGAGAGCATCTTCCAGGCCGTGAAAGTCGCGCGCGATATGAAGCGGGAAGCGCGCCCCGGCCTGGGGCGCCTCAATATCGTCGCCGCCTACAGTCGCCATCCCTCGGTGGACAAGGCTGCGCAGATCCTCGACCTCGACATGAAGTATGTGGACTGCCGGGCGGACTATCGGGCGGATGTGGACGCGATCCGCGACGCCATGGATGAGGCGTCCATGTTCATATACGCGGGCGCCCCCACGATCTACTACGGCCTCATGGACCCGATGCGGGAACTGGGAGAACTGGCCCTCGAGACGGGGGTCCGTCTACACTCGGATGCCTGCTACGGCGGCTTCATCTCGCCGTTTGCGCGGGAACTCGGCTATCCGGTCCCGGATTTCGACCTCTCGGTGCCGGGGGTCTCCAGCCTGTCGGCCGACCTCCACAAGTTCGGCTTTGCGCAGAAGAGCGCCTCGCTCGTCCTGTTCGCGGATGGCAGCGACCTCGAGTACGCGAGGTACGTCGTCCGAGACCTCGTCGGCGGTTCCTACGCTTCTGCCACGGCCCAGGGATCTCGTCCGGGGGGCGCCGTTGCGTGCGCGTGGACCATGCTTCAGCATCTGGGCCGGGAGGGGTACCGCGGGGTCGTGCGGGGGATCATGGAGACGACGCACGCGGCGATCGACGGAGTGAGGGCGATCGATGGCCTGTACGTGTTCGAGCCGGAGGGCGACACGAACCTCTTCCGGTACGACGTCGAGCCGGGCGAGCCGTTCAACATCTTCGCGGTCGCGAAGCTCATGAACCAGCGCGGCTGGATGATGGGGCAGCACCGCGAGCCGCCGGCCATCCACCAGCCGATCACGTCCGTGCACACGCCGGTGCTCGACGAGTATCTCTCCGACCTCGCGGAGTGCGTGGCCATCGCCCGGCGCGACCGCCTCCAGGGAACCTTCCTCGACGGGACGTACTGAATCGTTGAGGCGTCGTTGACGCCCGACAACTAACTCAACGAGGGGTTAGGTTGAGTGCGCTCGAAGAGGAGACGAGATGACGCCTGAGATGTGGACGATCATCGGAGTGGGTATCGTCCTGGCCGCTGCCGTGCTGCCGGGGCAGCGGGCGATGCGGAAGGATTTGGCGGTGCTGACGGCAGACGTAAGCAACCTCCGTGGCGAATTTGGCGAATTCCGCGAGCGCATGACACGCGACATGGGCGAACTGCGCGAGCAGGTGGCTCGGGAGATCGGCGAACTACGGGCCCACGTGGCTCGGGAGATCGGTGGGCTGCGCGAACAAATGGCGCGGGAGATGGGTGAACTCCGGGAGCGCCTCACCCACCAGGAGGGCCTGTTCGAGGGGTTCACGCGCCGCAGGAAGGACCCGAAGACCGTCTGAACCGGACTCTCAGCCGGGCGGCCCGCGCAGGATGTTGATGGGGGCGAGTTCCGGGCGCCGGCAGGCGGCCAGGCGGAGGATGTACGTGTCGACGAGGGCGTGCTGCCCGGACACGCTCGCATGGCTCACCATGTCGGTGAGCACCATCCAGGCCGAGAAGGGCGGGAAGCGGATCTCCCGGTAGCTCTCGTCCCGTTCCTGAAAGGACGGCGTGTCCTTCATGTAGTTGTGGAAGCGCCGCATGAGGCGATCGTACGGACTGGAGTCCGCCAGTACCGCCTCCGCCAGCCCCAGTTTCGCGATCCCTCGCAACAGATGTCCCCGGAGTCGGTCCACGGCCCCCCGGTCCAGCGACCCCCCGCCGGCCAGGCCCGCCTCGGCGCCATGCCGTGCGAACACTTCCGGGAACGTCCCCTTCGTACTCCACACACGGTCCTCGTGCGGATTCACGTTGACGAAGAAACGGAGGATCCGGTCGCCGTCCGTCGCGCCGTAGGCACCGGCATCGAAATGGATCAGTTCATTGCTCGCGTGCGAGGACAGGCCCCGGCCTCGTTCCTGGATCGGGCGGAAACTCGTCGTCCCCACGGTCCCCCCGCGCGTGAGCGAAGGCATGGTTTCTCTCAGGAAAGCGCGGACGCGGGCGCCGTGCGCCGTGAGCGTGCCCAGAACCGCGTCCCGCAGCCCTCCGCGCCCCTTCACGCCGCGCAGGCGGCCGCTCTCCGGGTGGTAGCTGACGTTCTTCGCTCTCAGTTGGCGCGGCAGCTCCTCCCGCAGCCGCTCGAGGTCATGTTCGGCCGGCAGCTCCACCGGACAGACGGGAAAGAACACGATCTCCCCTCGTTCCAGCGCCTCGGCGAGATCGGGCCGCTCCCCCTCTCCGGGGCCCGCCTCGCTGACCAGATTCGAGGCTCGGCTCAGTTGCGGGAGCCGATCGCCATCACCTCGAACCGCGCCCCGAACAGAAGGGGGCCGGAGCCGAGAAAGGCGCGCGCCGGGAAGTTCTCCGTGAAGTACGTCCGGTACACCTTGTTGAACACGTCGTAGAGGTCGACGTCGGAGCAGAATACCTGAACCGAGACGAGGTCGTCCATCGTCAGGCCGGCCTCCTCCACCGTGTTCTTGATGGACTCCATCACGAGCCGGGCCTCCTCCTCGGCATCGTTGGGCGGACGGCCGTCCACGAGGCCGAGCGACCCCGACACGAACAGCAGGTCCCCCGCCCACACGGCGCCGCTGAAGGGGAGGACGCCTTCTTCGCTCGCGTGCCGCGGGTTGATGTAGCTGCGCTGGGCCGAAAGATCAGGAGCCATGGCGACGAACCCTCCGGCGGCAAGCAGTGAGACCAGGATGAAGCGCTTCATTGGATTGTTCCTCTCGTTCTCGATGGTGGAATCTGAAGTTCACTCTCCGCCGCCCGACGCCTCTTCGTCGGCCGCGCGTGTCTCCCTCGCCTGAGACACGATGTAGGCCTGGATCAGCCTTACCTGCTCGGAGTCGAGGAGCCCTTCGTACGACGGCATCCCCTGAGGCTCCCGGCTCCCGCCGAGGACGATGTCCTCGAAGTTCCGGTGTACGATGTCCGTCGCCCGCTGCAGGTTAGGCATCGAACCCTCCGAACCGCCCTCCGCTCCGTGACAGTGCCGGCAATATTGCACGTAGACCTCGCCGCCGCGCTCGAGCGACGCCGCGTCCGCGGGCAGGTCGAGCGTCGGTACGTTGACCGGCCGCTTCCGCTGCGGCATCGGCATGGGCTCGGTGCCGCCGAGCACGAAGGTGAAGATCCGCCCCTGCTGCTCGTAGTTCGCGGCTTCGCCGTACGGGGCGCCGCTGCGGCCCCGTGAGCCGCCCCAGCCGGCCGCCACACTCACATGCTGCTGTCCGTCCACGAGATAGGTCACCGGACCGCCAAGGATGCCGAGGTTGGTCGAGACCTCCCACAACTGGTCCCCGGTCTCGGCGTCGTAGGCGACGAAGCGGCCGTCCCCGCCGCCCTGGAATACGAGCGCGGTCGTCGTGGTCATGGTGCCGCCGTTCCAGTAGCCGAGGAGCGGCACCGTCCAGCGGGCCTCCTGAGCCTTCGGATCCCACGCGACGAGGAAGCCCGCGTCGTCCCGGGCACCGTAGCGGCTCTGGTGCCCCACGTTGTTCACCCTTGGCCCGAAGCTGTGGTCTTCGATCTCGAGGTCGGTATACACCCAGTCCGGCGGCTCGCTGCGCTCCACCCACCCCTCCTGGATCGGGAGGTACATGAGCCCCGTCTCCGGGTTGAAGGACTGCGGTTGCCAGTTGTGGCCCCCAAGCGCGGCCGGCGTGATGAGGGTCCACACCTCGGCATGTACGGCTTCCGGCCGATCCGTCGGCCGGCCTGTCTCGAGGTTGAGTCCCTCGGCCCAGTTCTGAACGATGTACTCCTGGCCCGAGAGGAACTCGCCGGTCTCCGCGTCGAGGACGTAGAAGAACCCGTTCTTGGGCGCCTGCATGATCACGCGCCTCATCCGCCCGTCGAACTCCAGATCCGCGAGCGTCATCGGCTGGACGGCCGTGTAGTCCCAGTGATCGCCGGGCGTCGTCTGGAAATGCCACACGTATTCGCCGGTCTGCGGGCGGAGCGCGAGGATCGAGGCGAGGAAGAGATTGTCGCCGCCCCCGGGGCTCCGGAGGTTGCGGGACCATGGAGAACCGTTTCCGGTTCCGATGAAGAGGAGGTCGAGGTCCGGGTCGTAGATGATCGAGTCCCACGCGGTTCCGCCCCCGCCCGCGATCCACCACTCACCGCTCCACGTCTCGGCCGCCATCGCCATGGCCTCCGACTCGAACCCGTCCGCCGGGTTCCCGGGCACCGTGTACGTGCGCCAGACGAGTTCGCCGTCGTCCGCATCGTAAGCCGAGACATAGCCGCGCACCCCGTACTCGGCCCCGCCGTTGCCGATGATCGCGAGCCCCTGCACCACGCGCACCGCGCCGGTGATCGTATAGGCCTCGTTCGGGTCGATCGTGAGCGCCTCCCAGACCACGTCCCCCGTCTCCGCATCGAGTGCGATGAGGCGGCCGTCGATCGTGCCCACGATCACCTTGCCCTCGTAGAGCGCCACCCCGCGGTTGACCACGTCGCAGCAGGCGAGGCGGCCGCGGATACGCGGGACTCCGGGGTCGTGGCGCCACAGACGCTCTCCCGTGCGCGTGTCGATGGCGTGGACCACACTCCAGGGCGAGCTGATGTACATGACGCCGCCCACGACGAGGGGCGTGGCCTCGACCCCGCCGCGGAGCTCGATGTCGTACGTCCAGGCCAGGCCGAGCTGGTCGACGTTGTCGCGCGTGACGTCGTCCAGCGTACTGAAACGGTCCTCGGCGTAGTTGCCGCCGTACGTAAGCCAGTTGGCGTCAGGTCCCGCGGCCTCGAGCACCGCGTCGGTCACATCGCGTGCGCTCTCGACGCGATCCGGCGCGGGCGCCATGTCGGACGTGCAGGCAGCGGCGGGAACGAGAAGCAGCAGGGCGTGGAGTCGCGTGCGCATGGGTTCTCCCGAATCTGGCGGTTGCCGAAATGAAGCTCGAACAATAGCTGGAAAACCCGCGACCGCGACACGGGGCGGAATGATCCCGGGCTTCCGTTGGCTTGAGATCTGCCCAAAGATTATCTTGAGTTTATCTTTGTGGGCGCAGACCGGAGAAGCCACGATGTCGAGCACGATCAACGTGAAGACGCTCAGGCACGAGATGGGACGGATCATCGAGCGCGTGAGGAAGGGGGAGGACTTCACGGTCCTCTACCGTAGCCGGCCCGCATTCCGGATCGTCCCCGTGGACGGCCGATTCGATTCGGGCTCCGGTGAGGAAGATTCGCTCTACGGAGCCGCGGCCATCGGAAGCTCGACAGACGGGCTTGCCGCCCAGGACCACGACCGGATTCTCTATGGCGCAACCGACGGGTGAGACGGCGCTGTTCGTCGACACGGCGGGCTGGATGGCCATGGCCGACGCCGCGGATCCGAAGCACGCGACCAGTCGGCGCGAGCGCGACGCCTGCCTGAGGCGCGGGGGTTTCCTCGTTTCCACCGACTACGTCGTCGACGAGACCCTGACGTTGATCCGCGCGCGGTTGGGGTTGCGCGCCGCCGCCGAGTGGTGGGCACAGATCGACGCCAGCTCGCGTCTCAGGTGGGAATGGATCGACCCGCTGCGTGCCGAGAAGGCGCGGAGGTGGTTCTTCGAATGGAATGACCAGGACTTCTCATTCACGGATTGCACGAGCTTCGTCGTGATGAAGGAACTGTGCATCCGGAGAGCGCTTACGACGGATCGCCATTTCTCGCAGGCCGGGTTCGAGACGCTGCCCGGCTCGGACCGTTAGCGGCCGGAGCGCCCCGGCCGGAGGATGACCTCGCCGGGTAGCTCGTCCGTGAACTCCCCGCCGTCCACGGTGAAGACCCCGTTGACCATCACGTAGTCGACCCCCTCGCTGAAGCGATCCGGTTCCAGCACGGTGGCCCGGTCTTGCAGACGCGCCAGATCGAAGATCACCAGATCCGCCTTGTACCCCTCGCGCAGGAATCCCCGGTCCTCCAGACCCACGATCCGCGCCGGCAGCCCGGTCATGGAGCGGACCGCGAAGGGCAGGGAAATCGCCTTAAGGTCTTTCACATAGCGGGAGATCTTGCGCGTGAACGCGCCGAAATGGCGGGGGTGGGCGCCCGGCCGCGAGGCGAATTCGGGCACGCCCTCGACCCCGCTCACGGCGGCGTCGGACGCCGTAGCCGTGTAGTCCTGCTGGTAGTAGTTGACGATGTCCGCGTCGTGGATCCCGTACCCGCGGGTCCAGGCGCCGCCCAGCACGTCGGGGTATCCGTTGAGCGCCATGTGGACGACGACCCCCTGGTAGGTGACGTTCCATCTCGCGGGCCAGTTCGTCCAGCGTCCGGCCGACGTAGGTCGAGTCCGGATAGCCTACGACGACCACGCGGTCCGGGCCTCCGTTGTGGTCGACGATCCACGCGATGTCCCTCGCGATGAGGGCCCGCAACTCGGGGTCGGCCCAGCGGCGCTCCAGATGCGAGCGCGCGTCGTCGAGAATCCCCGGTGCGCTATAGACGGGGCTGTCCCTCCCTCCGCTCGTATCCAGGGTGTCGTGCACCAGACTCCAGCGGGGAATCATGGGACGGGGGCCTCCGCCGAAGGTCTCGTAGGGATAGACGTCCAGATAGACCTCGAGCCCCTCCTCCCGGGCCCGGTTCACGACCAGCGTGTCCTGCCCCGAGCGCCCGAAGCTCGACCGGCCCCGGGCCTTGTGGTGGCTCGCCACGACCCGGATGCCGGCCTCCCGGGCGATGTTCACCGTCTCCTCCAGCCCCTGAAGCCCGTCCACGGGCCAGTTGTCGACGTTGCTCGGGAGCTGCCACAACGGCATGGCGGCCTCGCTCCGCTGGTGGGCGATGTAGAAGCCGTCATACGGCGCGACAGCTCCGGCGAGGGCAATCACCTCTTCCGGCTCGCTGAAGCGTGCCGGCCGGTACTCGACCCCGGCCCCCAGTCCCCAGGCTCCCGCCTCCATGCCCTCGCCGACGAGCGCGCTCATACGGGCGATCTCCTCGGGCGTGGCGGGCCGCTCGTAGTCGTCGCCCATCACCTCCCGGCGCACCGTGCTGTGGCCCACCATGGGGACGAAGTTCATGGCGTGGCCCAGTTCCCGGAGAGACGCGATCTCGTCGTCCAGCGGCCAGGCCGTGGTGCGCCCGTCCGCGCCGCCGAGGACCGTCGTGAGCCCCTGGCTGTTCAGGCTCTTCGCGCGCCGGGCCTCGAGGTGCTCTGAGGTCATCGCCCGGTCGGCGTGCGAGTGGAGGTCGATGAAGCCCGGCGTGACGTACATGCCCGTCGCGTCCACGACCCGCCCGGCGGTCGCCTCTCCGAGATTCCCGATCCGCACGATCCGGTCTCCGACGATGCCAATGTCCGCCGCGAACCACGGGTTCCCGGTCCCGTCGATCAGGCGTCCGCCGCGGATGATGAGGTCGTATTCCTGCGCGGAGAGCCGCGCCGTCGGGGCGGTCGAGCCGAGGCCGGCGAGGAAGACGATCGCCCACACGCGAAGGGCCCGGTACGGTGCCGGAAACGGAATCATGTCATTCACTCTTGGGTCACGGGAAGCTGCGACGGACGCGAACAGTAACGCGGTGGTTGCCGGCCGGTCGAATCCGGGGGATGTTTCCGGGCATGTCCCCGGTTCGAGGCCGGGAGATCCGAACCCTGGAGCCGAAGATGCGTGACAAGAATCGAATGAAGGCGATCGCTCTGGTGCTGTTCGTCATGTCCGGCGCCGCCGTCGCCGAGCCGGCGGTCGCACAGGACCACTTCCAGCCGATGGACGTGTTCGAACTCGAATACGCCGCCGACCCCAGGATCTCGCCCGACGGCAGTCAGGTCGTCTACGTCCGCACCTCGATGGACATCATGCGCGACGGGAAGCGGTCGGAGCTGTGGATCGTGAACGCCGATGGCTCGGACCACCGCCGACTCGACGTGGGCGGGTCCCCGCGCTGGTCGCCGGACGGGACGCGGATCGCCTACACGGCGGAAGGCCAGATCCACGTCCGGTGGATGGACACCGGCGAGCAGGCCACGCTCACTCAGCTGCTCGAGTCGCCCCGCGGGCTCCGCTGGTCGCCGGACGGGCGCTACCTGGCGTTCAACAAGCTGTCCCCCTACGCGCCGCCCAGCCTCGCCCCACCTCCGAAGCCGCCCGCCGGGGCCGAGTGGGCCGATCCCCCCATCATGGAGGATCGCTTCAAGAACCGTCAGGACGGGGTCGGCTACCTGGACTTCGGCTTCGATCACCTCTTCATCATCCCCGTCGAGGGCGGGACGCCGATCCAGGTCACCTCGGGCGACTTCCAGCACCAGAGCGCGGCCGCCTGGACACCGGATGGCGAGAGCCTCGTCTTCTCGTCGAACCGGAACGAAGACTGGGTACACGACTATCGCAACTCCGAGCTCTATGTCGTGTCGATCGCGGACGGGCAGGTTCGCGAGCTCACCGATCGCCCCGGGCCCGACCACACTCCCGCCGTGTCTCCCGATGGCACGCAGATCGCCTTCGTGGGCTACGAAGACCGCACGCGCACCTACCAGGTCAGCCAGCTGCAGGTCATGAACCTGGACGGAAGCGGGGCACGCGTCCTCACGGGCGGACTGGACCGAAGCGTCTCCAACCCGCTGTGGGCCTCGGATGGAAGCGGCCTCTACTTCCAGTATGATGACGAGGGGAACTCGAAGGTCGCCTTCGTCACGCTCGACGGTGAGATCGAGGTACTGGCGGAGGATCTGGGAGGCACGTCCTACGGGCGGCCCTACGGCGGCGGGTCGTTCAGCGTGGCGGGAGACGGGAGCTTCGCCCTCAACCAGACGCGTCCCGAATTCCCGGGCGATGTCGCTGTGGGCGCGAGAGGTCGCGGTGTGCGCCGCATCACCTCGCTCAACGAGGACCTGCTCGCCAACCGGCAGTTGGGCGAGGTCGAGGAGATCCGGTGGGAGTCCTCCTTCGACGACCGTCCCGTCCAGGGGTGGATCGTCAAGCCCCCCGACTTCGATCCCGGCCGGCGCTATCCCCTCATCCTCGAGATCCACGGGGGACCCGTCTCCAACTATGGCGATCGCTTCTCGGCCGAGATGCAGCTTCTCGCCGCGGCCGGCTACGTCGTCCTCTATGCAAACCCGCGGGGGAGCACGAGCTACGGGGAGGAGTTCGCGGATCTCCTCTATCACAACTATCCCGGCCAGGACTATGACGATCTCATCTCGGGTGTCGACGCCGTGATCGAGCGCGGCTACATCGACGAGGACAACCTGTTCGTGACGGGGGGCAGCGCGGGCGGGATCATGACCGCCTGGATCGTCGGCAAGACGGACCGCTTCCGGGCCGCGGTGTCGCAGAAACCCGTCGTCAACTGGATCAGCAAGACACTGACCGCGGACAACTGGTACGGCTACTACTTCAGTCGATATGAAGGGCTGCCGTGGGAGAACCCGGAGGCGTACTGGGAGTTCTCGCCCCTGTCGCTGGTGGGGAACGTGAACACGCCCACGCTCATCATCACGGGCGAGGAGGATCTGCGGACGCCGCTGTCGGAGTCGTACCAGATGTTCCACGCGCTCAAGCTGCGGGGGATCGACACTGCGGTGATCCGGCTTCCGGGCGCCTCGCACGACATGAGCCGCCGCCCGAGCCAGCTCATGGCGAAGATCGCGAACATCGTGGCGTGGTTCGACAAGTACCGGACGATGCCCACGACGAGCTGAGCCGATGCTGCGTCGTCAGATGCCGGCTCCCGACGCGCCACCGAAGGCCGTCGGCGGTCGCTCCTTGGGTCGAGGTGCGGATGATACTAGGTTGAGTTCCGCACGGAAGTTGGAGTGTATGTCCGGCCATCGGGGCTTCGGGCCCCGGGCCGCACTCGAACCTTCGGCGGGAGCTTCGACATCATCATGGGATCGGACGTGATCACGATCATCAGCGCGTTGGCGACTATCGTGGGTGCGGTGGGGGGGATGTCCCTCATTCTTCTACCGCAGATCCGCAAGCTCGAGGGCGAAATCACCCGTACGCGCGACGAGTTGAAGGCCGACATCGCCGGCGTCCGCGATGAGTTGAAGGCCGACATCGCCGGTGTCCGCACCGAGTTGAAGGCCGAAATCGCCACCGTTCGCACCGAACTGAAGGCCGAAATCGCCACCGTTCGCACCGAACTGAAGGCCGAAATCGCCACCGTTCACACCGAACTGAAGGCCGAAATCGGCGGCGTTCGCGACGAGCAGGTCGCGACGCGGCTGGCGATGACCGACCGCGTGGCACGGGTCGAGGGCCGGGTGTTCGGCCTGCCCCTTCCCGAGGCCGACACGGCCTAAGCGGCCTGTGGAAACCCCGGCGTGAACCGCTCGGCGCGGCTGTTGGCGGGCGTCCGCGTTCTCGCGCCCGAGCAATACATGTCCGCCCCCTACTGCACGCTGCTGCTGGCGGATGCGGGGGCCGAAGTCATCAAGATCGAACGGCCGGGGGTTGGAGACCCGCGCCGCTCCATCCCCCCGTTTGTCGAGCGGAACGGCGTCCGCATGGGCGTCGGCTTCATGGCCTACAACCGGAACAAGAAGTCCCTCGCGCTCAACCTGAAGAGTGAGGCAGGGCGCGATCTCTATCGGTCCCTGGTCGCGGAGTCCGATGTCGTGGTGGAAAACCTGCGGCCGGGGTCGGTGGATCGCATGGGACTCGGCTACGAGTCGCTGTCGGAGCTGAACCCGGGCCTCATCTACGCGGCGGTGTCGGGGTTCGGCCGCCTGCCCGGGCGCGAGGGTCCGTACGGCGATTGGCCCTCGTTCGACGTGGTGGCGGAGGCGATGGGAGGCGTCATGCACATGATCGGCTTTGCCGACAAGCCGCCGTCCCCCTCGATCTACGGGATGCCGGACCTCTATGCGGGGATGGCCGCCGCGCACGGCGTCTCGATGGCGCTCTACCGGCGCAGCGTGACAGGGCGGGGCCAGTTCGTGGACTCCGCCATGTATGACGGCGTGCTGTCGCTGAACGAGCGCATGATCTCGCTGGCCGCCAACACCGGGGCGCGGCCGGCGCGCGGCGATGCGCCGGGCTTCTACCCGCGCGGCCCGGTGCCGGTCAGCGATGGCTACGTCGCCCTCACGATCCCCGACGACATCATGTGGCGCCGATTCTGCCGCATGCTGGACCGACCCGACCTGCTGGACGATCCTCGCTGCGATTCCCCCGCGGCCCGCACCGAGAACCGCGCGTTTCTCGACGAAGTCGTCGGGCCCGTGTTCGCGAAACTCACCCGGGACGAGGCGGTGCAACGGCTCCTCGAGGTGGGCGTCCCCGCGGGGCCGGTACAGACCTCCGACGACCTGCTCGACTGTCCGCAACTGGAAGCGCGCGGGGTCCGCGTTTCGGTCGACTACGACGGGCTCGGAGAGCTCCAGTTCGTCCGCAGCCCGCTCCTCACCTCCGACGCTCCGGATGTGCCGGTGAACCCCGCCCCGACTCTGGGCCGGGACACCCGACAGGTCCTGACCGACGTGCTCCACCTATCCGATGCGGAGGTCTCCCGTCTAGCGGCGGAGGCAGTCATCGGTACGGACTAGCGCCAAACCGCTTCATCAGGCTCTTGTCCGGTCTCTGGAGCCCGTGGTACTCGAAGCGGACCGGGTGCGGCGGACGAAGGCGCAGGCTTGCCATGGGTCGTTCAGCGGACCTAACCTGCGGACATGGACACGCCGCAAAGTCCTCCCTCCTCCCACCCGTCACGGGTGAGCCTGGCGCGTGAGTTGATCCATCGGCGCGTTCCTCACGTCCTGGCCATCTACGCCGGGGCATCATGGGGTCTGGTCGAGTTCACGAGCTTCGCCGCGGACGAGTTTCTGCTCTCGCCGCACTGGGCGCGAATGGTGCTGGTCACGCTGTTCGTGCTGCTGCCGAGTATTCTCATGTTTGCCTGGTTTCACGGAAAGCCGGGGCGGGACAGAGACTCGCTGGCCCGGACGGAGAAGATCGGTATTCCCGCCAATCTTGTGCTGTGCGTGGTCGTGCTGTGGGCGCTCTTCGGGGGAGAGGAACTGGGCTCGGTCACGACCTCGCTCACAGTGGAGACGGAGGACGGCGAGACCATCGAACGAGAGGTGCCCAAGTCCGGGTTCAGGAAGACCATGGCACTCTTCCCCCTGGATCCTGGACCCGGGATCGCGGAGGACGAGTCGTGGATCTCCTACGCGGTTCCCGAGGCGCTGGTGCTTGACCTCATGCCGGACGATTTCTTCGCGCCAATCCGCTTCTACCGGTATGGGTCGTACGCGCGGGAGCGTGGGTTCGACAGCTTCGCGGCAGCGCCCCTGGCGCTCAAGCGCGAACTGGCACAGGAGTCGTACGCGGAGTTCATGGCGACCGGCGAGATCGACCGGGTGGACGACCTCCTCCGCGTCACTCTCAGGCTGTATGGAGTGGGCGACGGATCGCTCGCGGGAGAGGCCGTCTACAAAGGGATCGACCTACTCGCACTCGTTGACGAGATGTCGGGCCCGGTGAAGGCCGCGCTGGAGATTCCGGCCCGTGAAGGCATCGAGGACCTGCCCGTGCGGGGACGGCTCTCCGAGAACGCCGCCGCTGTGGAGGCGTTCTTCAAGGGTATCTTCCGCCACTACGCCCACCGGGATGCCGAAGGGGCCATCGAATACCTGACCACCGCCACTACGCTCGATCCCAGTTTCACCGTCGCCCAGTACACCTTGTACCAGGTGCTGCAAACGCTTGCGGAGGGCGAGACCGTCGCCGCGGCTCCCTTGGTGGCAGCCATGGAGAACCTGTACCGCATGCCTGAGCGCTACGGCTTCCAGGTGAAGGCGGACTACTACAGGCTCACCGGGGAGATGGACAGAGCGGCGGTCCTGACGCAGATGTGGATCGAACTGTACCCCAACGATCTGAACGCGCTGCGCAGCCAGGCGGAGCTGCAGATATCCAGGGGCGATTGGGAGGATCTACTGGCGACCTTCGCCGCGATCCGCCGCCTCGATCCCCTGGACGGCGGACCGATCCTGGGGATGGCGCAGACGCACGAGCAGCTAGGCAATCATGACCGCGCTCTGTCCTTGCTGACCGAGTATGTGGAGCGGTTCCCGGGAGAGGCGTTCGCGCACTCGCGGCTGGCCGATTTCCATCGGCGGCGCGGGCGGTATCGCGACGCGCGCGAAGCGATGGAGCGGGCCATCGTACTGGAGCCCCTGGCACCGGACCTCGCGCGGGGACTCGCGGAACTTGACCTGGACATCGGGCGATTGGACGAAGCCCGCGCCGGGTACGAGCGTTCGTTGGCGCTGGCCCGTACTCCGCACCAGAGGGTCCAGGCGCTCTCGGGGCTCACACACTATCACCGCCGCCGGGGGGAGATGGCCGACGCGATCCAGGCGATCGAAGCAAGGCTGCAGGAGGAATCAGGCCTCCAGACGCCGCTCGGTATGGCTTTCGGGCGCGCCGGGGACATCTTCGTCTACCTTGACGCGGGCCGCGTCGACGAGGCGGGCGCCCTCCTGGAGGAATTGCAGGCACAGTTACCGGCATCGCTGTCCACCTACCTCCCGCGCCTGGCAGTGCACGTCGCTCTGGAGGCGGAGGGCCTTGACGCCGCTCTGGAGGCGCAGCGGCAGGCATCGGAGGTAGTGGAGGCTGGGGGCTTGGAGGGACTCCGGCCCGTCCTCCTGGGGGATCTTGGTTTGATTCGGGACCGCCAAGGGGACTACGCAGGGGCGGCGGAGAGCTTTAGAGCGGCGATCGCGCTATCGCCGGAGGGGAGATTCTACCGTGGAGCGGGACGTGCGCTGCGCAGGGCGGGCCTTCTCGACCAAGCGGAGGCCGAGCTGCGGGAAGCGTTGCGTCTCGTTCCAGCCGATCCTCACGCGCACGTGGAGATGGGGTTGCTGACGGAGGCACTGGGGGATGTTGAAGCGGCAGTGGAGCACCTGATGAGCGCGCTCGCCGTGTGGGAGAATGCCGACGAGGACTTCGAGCCGGCGCGGGAGACGCGCGCGAAGCTGGCGGAGTTGGGGGGGGGGGGGTGAGGAGTCCGGCCCCCCCTGACGAGCAGCGTCGCGCTCAAGACGAGGTCGTCCGACCCGTGTTCGCCGAGCGCGTCACCGTGGACTACGACGGACTCGGAGAACTCCGGTTCGTTCGAACCCCGCTGCTCAGACCGAAGTGCTCGAACTCTCCGACGCGGCGGTCTCCCGCCTGGCGGCGGAGGCCGTGATCGGTACGGAGTAGGGGACACGCAGTACAGATTCGGGACGTTCCCGCGGGAACGCCTTTCCCACTGCAGGGAGGATGTCGATGCGCAGTCATCCGATGATCTCGCTTTCGCTCGCGGGCTGCCTCGTTCTCGGAGCGGACGCGGAGGCGCAGGAGACGGCGGACGACGTCGGCGGGCTCGCGACGGAGGGACTCCCGCTCGAGCCCACGCGGGAGATCCGCTTCCGGACGGACCGCGGTTCGTGGATGTCGGTCGACGTGAGCCCGGACGGCGCGACGCTCGCCTTCGATATGCTCGGCGATCTGTACACGCTGCCCATCGAGGGGGGCACGGCCACGCCACTGCTGACCGGTCCCGCCTTCGAGAGCCAGCCGCGCTTCAGCCCCGACGGCTCCGACCTCGTGTTCGTCTCAGACCGGAGCGGAGGACAGAACCTCTGGATCCTCAGCCTCGACGGGACCGACACGACACAGGTCACCCGCGGCAAAGACAACCTCTACACGTCGCCCGAGTGGTCGCCTGACGGCGATTACCTCGTGGCCTCGCGCACCTACAGCCCGCTCGGCGGGGCCGCCAAACCCTGGCTCTTCCACCGCGACGGCGGAAGCGGCATCGCGCTCATCGATGAACCCGACAACCTGAAGGCAATCGGGGCCGCCTTCGATCCCACCGGCCGGTACGTCTATCTCGCCCAGGGAACCGGCGACTGGACGTACGACGCGGCTTTCCCGAAGTACCAACTCACCCGATACGACCGCGAGACCGGTCGTCGCGCGACCCTCACGAGCCGGTACGGATCCGGCGTCCGGCCCGCGGTTTCCCCCGATGGCGGCACGCTCGTGTACGGCACGCGCCACGAGGATGCGACGGGCCTCCGCGCCCGCGACGTCGCGACGGGAGAAGAGCGTTGGCTCGCCTACCCGGTGCAGCGCGACGACATGGAGAGCCGCGCCACGCTCGACCTTCTCCCCGGCTATGCCTTCACGCCCGGCGGGGAGGCGATCATCCTCTCACACGGCGGCCGGCTGTGGCGGGTTCCGGTGGACGGGACACGAGAAACGGACGGAGCCGAAGCGACCGAGATCCCGTTCCAGGTCGACGTGACGCTCCACGTGGGGCCGCGCCTCGACTTCGACTATCCGATCGAAGACACGCCGACCTTCCAGGTGCGTCAGATCCGGGACGTCGCCCTCTCGCCCGCCGGGGACGAGGTCGCCTTCACGGCGCTGGGACGCCTCTATGTGATGGGAGCGGACGGCGGGGTCCCGAGGCGGGTCGGAGAGGAGATCGAGGGCGGGCTGGCGGAGCCGTCCTGGTCGCCGGACGGGGAGACGCTGGCGGTCGTAAGCTGGGACGAGCCGGAGGGAGGCTACCTGTGGACCGTCTCTCTCGATGACGGCGAGGCGGGCCGGGTCTCCGACCTCGCGCGCTTCATGCGGTCTCCCGCCTGGTCGCCGGATGGACGGCGTATCGTCGTGCTTCAGGCACCCGCGCGGGCGCGGCTGACGGGCGGGGCGGGGAGCCAGACCGATATCGCGTGGTACGAAGCGGAGGGTGGTGCCGCCACGGTGGTGGCCGAGGCGCTGGGACGCTCGGGACCCCATTATCGGCGCGATCAGCCGAATCGGATCTACCTGCACGCGGGTTCGCGTGGCCTCGTCTCGGTGCGCTGGGACGGCACCAACGAGAGGGAGCACCTCAAGGTGACCGGTTTCTCGGCCACGCGCGGGGGCTCGCCCGCGGACGCCTCGTTCATCGAAGTCTCGCCCACCGGTGACCGCGCGCTGGCCAAGGTAGGCAACGATCTATACGTGGTGACTGTGCCGCAGGTGGGCGCCGAAGCGCCGACGATCTCGGTGCGAGACCCGGACGGGGCGGCGGTTCCCGTCACCCGCGTGACGGAATTCGGCGGGGAGTTCCCGTCCTGGAGCGCCGATGGCGGGACGGTGGTGTGGGCGCTGGGAAACGCCTACTTGCGCTACGACCTGGCCCGGGCGCGCGCGGTCAACGACAGCCTGGCGGCGCTGGAGGCGGAAGAGGATGCGGCGGACGCGGAGGCCGAGGCGCGCTACCGCCCCGTCGAAGTGCGGGTCGACCTGCAGGCGGACCGCGACCTGCCCGTCGGCCGTCTCCTGCTCAGCGGCGCCCGGATCATCACCATGCGGGGCGACGAAGTGATCGAGCGCGGCGACGTGCTCATCGACGGAAACCGCATCGCCGCCGTGGGGCCTTCCGGCACTCTCGCCGTCCCCGACGACGCGGAGACCCACGACGTGAGCGGCATGACCATCATGCCCGGCTTCGTGGACACCCACGCGCACCTGCGCCCACCCCGCGATATCCACACGACACAGCCCTGGGGCTACCTCGCGAACCTCGCGTTCGGAGTTACGACGACGCGCGACCCCCAGACCGGCGTGTCCGACGTCCTCACCTACGCGGACCGCGTGCGCTCCGGAGACATCCTCGGGCCCCGCATCTATTCCACCGGCCCCGGCGTGTTCGGCAACTATCAGCCCGGGGAGCCGATCCGCGACCTCGACCACGCACGGGATATTCTCACCCGCTACTCGGACTACTACGACACGAAGACGTTCAAGATGTACCTGGCCGGCAACCGCCAGCAGCGACAGTGGCTCGTCATGGCCGCCCGCGAACTGGAACTCATGCCGACGACCGAGGCCGGACTGGACCTGCAGCTCGATCTCACGCACGCGATGGACGGCTACCCCGGAATCGAACACAATCTGCCCGTCTATCCGCTGCACAGGGACGTCGTCCGACTGTTCTCGGAGACCAAAGTCGTGAATACGCCCACGCTCGTCGTCTCGTTCGGCGGACCGATGGGAGAGATCTACTGGTTCACCCGCGAGAACGTCCACGACGACCCCCGTCTCGCGCGGTTTACGCCGCACGAGACGCTGGATGCCCGTACGCGCCGCCGCGCCGGAGCCTCCGGAGCGGTGGGCTGGGCCGTACCGGAGGAGTTCGTGTTCGAGGAGCACGCCGCCTTCCTGGCCGAGGTCGTCGCCGCAGGCGGGTTCGCTGGCGTCGGCAGCCACGGCCAGCTCCAGGGCCTGGCGTACCACTGGGAGCTGTGGATGGTCGCCTCGGGAGGTATGTCGAACCACGACGCACTGAAGGCCGCGACCGTCTTCGGCGCGAACGGCATCGGCCTCGAGCGCGAACTCGGCTCCGTCGAGCCCGGAAAACTGGCCGATCTGCTCGTCCTGTCGCAGAACCCGCTCGAGGATCTGCGCAACTCTCTGGCGATCGAGCGGGTCATGATCAACGGACGCCTGTTCGAAGCCGAGACGCTCGACGAGGTCTGGCCCCGCCAGCGCCCCCTGGGCTACCGAGGCTTCGTCGCCGACGAACCCGACACAGGGAGCCGTGAGTGAACATCGATCGACGGGCAACCTCTCGACGTACGGCACGGTCAATTGCGTGGGGCTGCTGTGGTTCCGTTCTCGCATGTGGCGACGTGAACGTCGATCCCTCGCTCGTCACGCAGCGGGACAGCGCCGACGTCCAGATCGTGGAGGCGTTCCGCCCCGCCTGGGACGATTCGAGCGGCTGGACCGTCGACTTTGAGCCCATCCTGGACCTGACGCGGTCCGGCCAGGGCGAGGACCACGAATTCTACCGGGTCGGCGACATGACCCGTCTCTCCGAAGGCCGTGTGGTGGTCTCGGGTCAGCAGGAGATCCGCCTCTATTCCGCAGCAGGCGAATTCCTCGGGTCGTTCGGACGGGAGGGGGAAGGGCCTGGCGAGTTCCGACGGATCTGGGGCATGGAACGAATTTCCGGCGACACCCTCCTCCTGCTCGACTACGACGAGCGCGTCACTGTGGTCGCCCCCGACCTGACCCTTTCCCGCACGTTCACCCTGCCGTTGTTCACGGATGCGATCTACGACCTCGGCGGCGGCACGCTCCTGGTGGAACTCGGTTACGGCAGCATGCGGACGTACGAAGGCACCGGCGGGCTACGCCGGGAGCCGTGGTCGCTGTGGCGATTCGACCTGCACGGGACCCGGATCGACAGCATCGGCGAGTCGGCGGGGTTCGAGGAGCTGATGATCACACGGGGCGAGAGTCTGCTCAGCACGGTCCCCTTCTTCGCTCGCGTCAGCCAGGTCGCCACCCGCGGAGGCACGATTCTGCGCGGTTCGGCCGATGCCATGGAGGTGGAGGAACTCGCGGCGACCGGGGAACTGATCCGCATCATCAGGATCCCCGACTATCCGCTTGAACTGACGCCGGATGAGATCGACGCCGCCCGGGAGTCGCTCGGCGAGAACCCCGGATCCGTTACGATGCAGATGTTCGAGGCGATGTCGGGGATGCGGCCCGCCTACGCCGACATCATGGTCGACCCGTCGGGAGCCATCTGGCTGGAGCGGTACCGGGCACGCCACGAACGGGAGTCGCCACAGAACTGGCTGGTCCTCGACCACGATGGCACATGGCTCGGCCAGCTCGTGATGCCCGCCGGATTCAGCCTCCACGAAATCCAGACGGACGCACTCCTCGGAGTCTGGACCGACGCCCTCGACGTCGAACACCCGCAGCTCCTGCGCCTCCGCCGGAACTGAGCCCCCGACGCCGCAGCCAGCTACCGGATCAGGTGCAGTTCGGTCTGACGCCTTAGCACCCAGCGGATCTCGCCATCGAGCGTGACCTCGGCCTCCTCCTCCTGGGCCATCCGCACCGGCTGCCCATCCCATTCGGGAACCGGGGTCGTCACCTGGAGTTCAGTCGAAAACCACATGCCGGGAATCACCGGAGGGTCGCCGCGGCCGGGGACGCCCGTTTGATAGTCCCACAGCCCGATCAGGGGACCCGCGCCGTGTCCGTGGTCCCCGATGGGGTGCGTGTACATCGTCCCGTTCAGGCCCTCCGCCCGCATCTTCTCCAGCACCGACGCCAGGATCTCGTTTCCGGTGCGGCCGACCTTCGTCTCTTCGAGGAGGATGTCCTGCAGGCGATTCGAGTTCGCCAGCGCCCGCTGAAGACCCTCCGGCGCCTCCGTCTCGCCCTCCCGGAGGACGTAGGCCATGTGCTGCGTGTCGGTCGCGAGTCCGAACGCGACCAGTCCGAAGTCGCAGTGGAGCACGTCCCCCCGCTCGATCACCGGCGCCGTCACGCCGCCCATGTCGACCCCCCGCCGCTGCACGGACACCGAGGGCTGAAACCAGGAATCGAGCCCCAGGTCGTGGACCCGCTGGCGCATCCACCACACGACATCGGCGGTGGTCGTCCGGCCGGGGACGATCACGACCTCGGAGAACGCCGTGCCGATGATCTCGTGCACGACCGCCTGCATCCGGCGGTAGACCGGAGTCATGGCGGGCACCCGCATGGCCAGGTATTCGATCGCCAGCAGCGGCTCACGCACCACGCGGCCCGCGAGATCGGGCGCGAGCGCCGCCTCCATCTGCTCCCACTCACCCGCCGTGAGTCCGTCGGCGAAGTTGTGATCCCGGGAGATGTTGACCGCGATCCGCCGCGGATCGCGCTCGCGCACCATGTCGGCGAAGAGATTCCACTGGTCCTCGCCCCACAGTTCCGCCGCCCTGCCGTCCGGGGCGGTAGTCGTGGCCCTCACCGCCTCGTACACGCCTCCCTGCGACGAGCCCCCCAGAGCCAGGCGCTCGACGCCGTGCTCCGGCCCCCGGTCGTGGAAGATGTAGATCGTCCGACGCCGCGCCGCGAAGGTCGTGGGGGAGACCAGGGCGGGGAAGACGGGATCCTCGTTGTACTCCCGCATCGCCAGGACCCACATGTCCACGCCGTGCCTGCGCATCAGCATGGGCAGGTTCTTCTCGAGTCTCTCCTCGAGCCACGCCTGCTGCGTCCGCGCCTGCTCCCGCAGCGTGCCGAACGGCCGCTCCGGCCGATAGTCGCGAGCCTGAGCCTCCAGCCTGGCCCCGGAGGAGGGCAACGTCGCGACCATCGACAGCGCTATGGCCGTAAGAACTCGGCCTCCCCGCGGGGTTCGTGGACGGACGACGGTTCCCATGGCTCGTCGTGCGATCATCGTCATCTCTGACCTCCCATAGATCGGAGTGAGGAGTATACGTCGCGTTGCCTCTGGCGGTCATGGCCGTCACTCTGATGGTGGAACCCATGCGGGAGAGGAGAAAGAGATGATGGTGGGACTGAAATGCGCCATTTTGGCCTTGGTGCTATCCGGGACGATCGCTCCCATTGGCGCGGCAGCGCAGACCTTGGCGGTCACCGGGGCCACCGTCATCGACCCCTTGGCCGACGCGCCTCTGACAAACGGCGTGGTCGTGATGCAGGACGGGCGGATCACCGCGGTGGGAGCGGCGGACGCCGTGGACGTTCCCGCGGGAACGGAAATCATCGACGCGCGGGGCAAGTACGTCATCCCCGGGCTGATGGACGCCAACCTTCATCTCTACCTGAACCTCGATCTCGAGACCCTCATCAAGTACGAGGGCCGCTATCACGAGATCGTGCTGGAGGCGGCGCAACTCACGCTCAAGACCGGACAGACCACCGTCTTCGACACCTGGGGCCCGCTGGGCGCCCTGGCGAAGGCGCGGGACATGATCGACGCGGGAGAGGCGCCGGGTAGCCGCATCTACTTCGCCGGCAACATCATCGGCTTCGACGGGCCGCTCTCGCGCGACTTCCGCGGTGAGGCGGCGGCGCATGTGAGCAAGGCCTTCACGAACCGCACCAACGAGGCATGGGAGAACGGGACGGGCCGCGACCTCATGTGGATGACGCCGGATTCCGTGCGCGCCGAGATCCGCGAGTACACGGGCACGGGGGTCGACTTCCTCAAGTACGGGTCGAGCAGCCACGTGGAGATGTACTTCATCTCCTTCTCGGAGCGCGTCCAGCACGTAATCGTGGAGGAAGGCCACCGCGCCGTAATGACGGTCCAGACCCATACGACCTCGGTCGAGAGCCTCGACATGGCGATCGAGGCCGGCGTCGACATCATCACGCACGGCGACATTTCCGGCCCCGTGGTCCCCATCCCGATGGAGACGATCCGGAAGCTGGTGGAGCGGGATATCGCCGTCTCCGTTCTCCCGATCACGCAGCGGCGGCTCGAAGCATTACAGGAGCACAACCCCGACGGCACCCTCACGCCCTACATGGCCATCGGCCGCGAGAATCAGGCGCGGATGATCGAGGCGGGGGTCTCGATGCTCCTCTCGACGGACGCCGGCATCAAGCACCCGGTGCTGCTGGCGGAGTCACCCACGATCGCCTCCGACACGGTGGATCAGCGGACAAAGCTGGGCGAAGGCCACTTCAACGCGCTGGCGGCGCTGGAGGAACTGGGGATGGCGCCGATGGAGATCCTGAGATCGGCCACCAGCCACATCGCACGTGCCTACGAGATGGAGGACGACATCGGCTCGCTGCAGCCGGGGATGGTCGCGGACCTCGTCATCCTCGACGCCAATCCGCTGGAGACGGCCCGCCACTACCGGTCGATCCACGCCGTGATCAAGGACGGCCGGCAGGTCGATCTCGACGCCCTGCCGGTGGCCCCGATCATCAGCGTCCTGAAACCGGAGGGCTGAACGAACGAATCAGGCCGAAGCCTGCTTCGCAGTGTCCCCGGCGTAACTGCTGGATGGGCTGACGTCGATCACAGTGATGCTGATCTTCGCCTGCTGCGCGGGAGCGAGTTGCTCCTCGAGTCGCTCCCGCAACTCGGCCGGTGTCCCCGGCAGGTGGCCCTGGGGCGGCATCACCTTCATATGGTCCGGCCCGAACCAGAACACAAGAAAGATCCCGTAGCCGTCCGACTCCGGTGCCCGCGTGTACTTCGCCACGAGCTGTTCGTCCACGGCGCGCCACACGTCGCGGTGCAGGTTCTTCTTGATCTCTATCGGGATGGCGAGGTGCGAGCCGAGCGCCACTCGGATATCCGCCCGCTTGTCGTCGGCGTACTGCCCCTCCTTTTGCGCGTCCACGCCGTATGGTCCGAGGGTTAGCTGCAAGTCGGAGAGAAGCGCGTTCCGGCAGTCGTTCTCGTGTTGCGGTCGCAGAGGTCGCCGCGACTTCGGATCCAAGTGCCAATACTGCCGCCAGTCCGTCGTGGAGTCGTCTCGGATGCGTGCGGCGAGCTGTTCCACGGCATCGAGCACGAGCGCGGCCAGATCCGCCGCGCTCACCGGCCGTCCCCCCCTGAGCGACTCCTGGATCGCGGCGAGCCCCGGCGTTTCGTGCTTAGCCGCGCGGAGTCTCTCGGCTTGAACGTCGCGCGCCCGCGAGAGTACCGCGGTCCATTCGTTTAGGCCGGGATCGGAGGCGAGCGATTCCAGCGCGGCGGCGGCCTTGTCGTCGTCGCGGCCCGCAAGCGAATCGATGAACCTTCTAATCAGCGGTCCTGCCCTGAACCGCGCCAGCGCCTCGTCGCCGAGCATGCCTACGCCGTCCGGCGGTTCGTATCGTTGCAGGCGCCCGCCGAGCGCCCGCAGGAGCACGGCGAGTTCCTCAGCCTCCCAGTCGTCAAGGGAGAGGTCCCCTCGCAGCTTGTGGTCGAATGACATAAAGAAGTCGACGAGGTGGTGTACGTGCGCGTCGCTTCCCCGGGCCAGATAGTCGATGAGTTCGGGGAGGCGGTTCGCTCTGGCTACGAACAAGCCGGCGCACATCCACTGAACCCGCTGCGCCACGTCCATGCCCCGGCGTCCGAGCCGCTTACGCACCAGATCGGCCAGTTCAGCCGGTGCCATATTCCATGGGTCGAGGGCGGCCCACAGCACTAGGCGCAGGGTCTCGACCTGTGGTTTGGTGCAGCGGCTGGGAAAGACCCCGAACATCCGCTTCACGGCGAGTGGCGCCACGCGCGCGTACACCGGATCCTGGCTCATGTTGTGGAGGTGTCGGTCGGGCCCCGCCTTCGTCCGCACCCGGGCTCGATGGACGGCGACCAACGCGTCCGCCACGCCCTCCGGATTCGATTCAAGGGCGCGGTGATACCAGCGGAGACCCGGCGTCGCCTCCTCTTGCCCGTCGGCATCGCCCGAAGCCGCAAACAGCGATGTCTGCGGCCCCGATACGAAGTAATACCCCAGCGCCCTCCGCAGCCCTTTGTCGTCGAGACACTCCAGAGGATCGCCGCCTGCGCGCTCCTCCTCCGCCAGCCCCGCGAGGAAGGGAAGGTCGAGGTAGGAAAACCGCCCCTTCTCGTGCAGTTGGGCAGTCCCGGCCAGGTCGGGCAGGTCGTCACGCGCCAGCAGCCGCCGAAACCCCGCCAAGGTTGCCCCCACGAGTGCTTCGTCACCGTCGAGTCGTTGCAGCAGCGGCGCTGCGGGGTCGCCACCGGCTCGGTCTTCGTCCAGTCCATCAAAGTAGATCTGCGCGAGTTCATGCAGGAGGGCCGGGCGACAGCGCCCTTCCGCCAGTTCCTGCGCGTGCTCGCGGACCGACGCTGCGTACGCCCGTTGCCGTTCCCGGACGAGGCTCAGGAAGCCGCTGTCGCGCTTCTTCCTCTCGGCGTCCTCCCGTTCCCGACGCGCCTTGGCACTCAGGCGCCCGGCGTTCCACTCCAGAAGCGTCGGCGCGTCCGATACGGCGCAGGCTACTTTGTCGTCGGGCAGCGGCGGGCCCCAATCGCCCCTCTCTCGGATGGACCACCAGGCGAGTTCCTCCGCGATCTTCGGCCGCGTCTCCGCCAGTTCCGTCGCCCGCGTGAGACACCATTGGCGGAACCCTACGGGTGCCTCTTCTCCCAGGAGTTTTCTGCCGATGGATTGGTCGAGCGCCTTGCGTCCAACCTCGTCCTCCCGTTCGCCAAGGTCGAGTTCAATGAGCTCATACTGGATGGGTTGGTGCGACCTCAGCCATGAGTGGATCCGGTCGGAAAGTTCGGGGAAGAAGTCGACTGCCACGACCGGACCGCAGTGGGCCGGGACCAATCCTGGCCGGTTCGGGGCGGCTTCAACGAGCCCGAACCAGGCGTGCCGCTGCGCCGTTGTCAGCGCGTCGCCGAACAGTTCCAGCCCCCGCGCCAGGAGTTCCAGCACAATGGATCCGAACCCGTCATCCGCCAACGCCGGAAGGATCTCGGGAGCGCGATCACAAAGCGAGTAGATCAGCTGCTGGATCCGCTGCGGATCCGATCCGTCGATGAGGCTGCCCCAGAACATGCTATAGGACGTGGCACCCGGGAGGCGCGGTCGCGTGGCCAAGTGATTCCAGATCTCGGCGGGAGGCAGATCCCGCGGATACATCCGGGCGAGCAGGGTCCCCAGCAGTTCATTGTGCTCATCCGGCAAGCGGCCCGCTTCGATGTCGTAGAGAACTCCGCACAGTGTGGAAGACCGGTCGGGGCTGTCGGAGAGGAGGAGGTCGACGGCCTTGAGGGCTTCGCACCGAACATAGTCATGCCAACTATCGTCGTTAACGATCCGGAGCAGTGAGCGGCGCTCCAGGTCGTAGTCGGCCGTCGATGCCAGGCTGCGGTCGGCGGTCGACGAGCGAAGTCTGCGCGTGAAGCCGGCGAGCAGCCGTGCGACGAGCGTCTGTCCGGCGTCGGTTCGGTCCGGAGAGGAGGTCCGCTCCCAGAGCAGGGATCGGTCGCGACCTCCGGCCAGGGCTCCGAGCGCGACCGAAGACGGCCACACAAGGGGGAGATGGGGGCTGTTCTCGAGCTGCGCGAACAATTCCTGTCGCTCTCCCGCCGTGAAGTCGGTCGCGTCGCCGCCGAACGCCACGGCAATCGGATCTGCGCGGATCAGGATGGCCCGCGCGGCCGGATTCTGAGACGCAAGCCACGCGGAGAGGCCTCGGAGGTCCGGCAGCGGGATTCCGTCATGTCCCAACAAGAGCGACAGCGCTCGCCGTACAGTAGTTCCGTGGGGCGTGCGGATCCTTCCGTCCAGATACCTGCCACCCAGGAACTCCGCCACGAGCCGATGGACAGGCGTTCGACACGCGGCGGAGCCCCTGAACAACCCCGATTCCAGGGCGGCGAGCAGCGCGTCCCGATCCCCGCCGTCCAACTCGTCCTCCACGTCGCGCAAGGAGAGGGTGTCGGGATCGTTCGTGTCGGTCGCTGTCCAACCTGCCTTTCCGGTGAGCAGCAGGAGGGCAGACAGCTGTCCGGCCGCGCATAAAACCGCGTCCCGGGGAGGCTGACCCTTCCCGCGACGGGCGTCCCGGTGTTCGGGATTCCGCTCTTTCGAGAGTTCGCGGCACGCGTTCTCAAACGCGGCCCGAGGGCTGTCGGGCCAGCCCTCCGCCTCAACTGCGTCGAGGAGTACGCCGAGCAGCTGCGGATTCTCCAGAAACGCATCGAGCCCGTGCTCGGACGCCTCGAACATGAACTCCTCGGCATCGCGTCTTCGATGGGAAACGATCTGGCGAACGTCGTTGCGGGCCAGTGGGTTCAGCCTCAGAACCCGAATTGGTCCGGCACTTGGAGGAGAAGAGAACTCCCGTTGATCTCCGGGCTCCAGCCAGCTCCCGGCACGGCAAGACAGGCGGAACGGCGGATGACCGAGATCTTTCAACCGGTCCAGAATCTCGTCCAGCGGCACTCTGGGATCCCCGCCGCCGGTGCGCACCTCATCCAGTCCGTCGATGAAGACCGGCGGTCCTCCGCGTTCGGCGTGGCCATCGAAGCGACCCCGCTTGAATCGGCGTGCAGTGACCGGACAACAGGCCTCTACACGCCGCGCTTCTTCTTTGAACGCCTCGGTCTTGCCCAGTCCCGGCTCGCCCAGCAGGACATAGCCGTAGTCCGAGCGAAAATCGGCCAGCGACAGGCCGACCCGACCGAAGCGCCGGTCGTCTCGCGGCGAGATCAGGCTGACGGTGCGGCGTACGAGCGGGCTCATGTCTCTTCCAGCCACTCGTCGGCGCTCAGCGACAGGAATTCGTTGAGGGGAACGCCGCCCGTGCCCACCAGCATCGTTCCGGCGCCGGGGAAACGGTCCGCGAAGACGTCCAGTCCACCAGTCCGCCCCCGCGTTCGTCCGCTCTTGACCTCGATCCCGAGCAGATGGGGACCGCGTGCGACGACGAAGTCGACCTCGTGCGGAGGGTCGCGCCAGAAATGGAGCCGGGTCGCCGTGGCGCGAGTGTTATGCAGGTGCGCGCCTACTGCGCTCTCCACGAGTCGGCCCCAGTAGGACCGATCAACCCGCGCCTCCTCGAACGTGTAGCCCGACGGCGCCGTCATCAGCGCCGTGTTGAGCACGTTGAGCTTCGGAGACGACGCCCTCCCCAAGTGCGGAGCTGGTGTGTAACGGGATAGCCCGGTCACCAGTCCGGCGTCGGAAAGAAGATCGAGGTAGCGCGCGATGGTTGTCGTGTTGCCGGCGTCTTGAAGCTGACCGAGCAGCTTGTTGTAGGACATGAGCTGGCCGGAATACCGTGGAGCCAGATCCATCAACTGGCGCATCAAGGCCGGTTTCGTCACCCGTGTCAGGCCGAAGATGTCCCGCTCGATGGCCGGCGCGACGATGGCACGCGCGATGTGATTCCGCCAAGCCTCGAGTCGTTCGGTGCCTTCCTCAGGAGACAGCGACCCGGGGTAACCGCCGAAGAAGACGTATTCGTCCATGGTGAGGTCGAACGCACGCGCCATCTCCCCGAGCAACCAGTGCGTGGTCGGCATGGGGGTGAAACGCCCCGCGAGACTCTCGTTCAGTCCAGTCAGCATCTGCCACGGGGCCGATCCCAGGATGACGACCCGCAGCTTGCGTTCCGCCCGGCGGTCTCCGTCCCAGAGTCCCTTGACGACGTTGGACCATCGAGCAACATGCTGGATTTCATCAAGAACCAGGACGAGGCCCCGGTCCAGACGTTCCGCCGCGCGACGGGCTCGTTCCCAGGTCCCGACCAGCCACTGCTCGTCCCGGGCACTGTCGGCCGGGATCGCATCCACCCCGGCCAACAGTCCCGGCGCTTCGGACTCGTTCGGCGTCGGGTCATCGAGCGGCACGTACCAGCACATCCGCCCGGCCGCCTCCAACCGGCTTCGTCCTTGGCGGGCGATCGTCGTCTTGCCGGTCTGGCGCGGTCCCGTGATCGCCACGATCCGCATCGTCCTGTCGTCATCCAGCAACCGCAGAAGTCGGTCGACGTGAGGGCGTTCGTAGGCATCCATGCGGGATAAGATACGGTCTTGAGTAAATTTACTCAAATACGTATCTGGCGAGCTACACGGCCGGGGTCAGCGGGGCGTGTTCACCAGATGGGCAGCGATCAGCGCGCCGTGCTCGCGACCGTTCTCGATGAAGATCTTGTTGGCGTTGTAGCCGGCGGCGATCACCCCGGCGATGTAGACGCCCGGGATGGTCGTCGCCATGGTGGTCGGGTCGTGCGCGGGGATGCCCGTCTCGGGATCCGTGGGGACGCCCAGGCCGGTGAGCAGGGCGGCGTCCGGCCGCCATCCCGTCATCGCGAGCACCCAGTCGTTCGGGACCTCGGTCTCTTCTCCCGTCCCCTCCCGAAGGATGGTCGCCGTCCCCGGCCCGAGGCGCGCGACGCGGGACCTCCAGTGCATCGGGATCTCCGTGCCCGCGATCCGGTTCTCGATGTCGGGGCGCACCCACGGCTTGACGCCGCGGTCGAGTACGTCGGCGAAGTGCACCATCCGGACGCGGACGCCGTTGCGGTACAGCTCCAGCGCCGCTTCCACGGCGGAGTTCCCGGCGCCGACGACGATCACGTCCTGATCGAAGAACGGATACGGTTCCTTGTAGTAGTGGATGACGCGGTCGTCCGGCTCGCCGTCCTCAAGTCCCAGCCGGTTCGGCTCCCCGAAGCCTCCGGTGGCGATGACCACCGCCCTCGCGGCGATCAGGCTCTCCCGTCCGTCCCAGGTGCGGGTGACGAGCGTGAAAGCGCCTTCCCCCCGCTCGATGCCCGTCACCTCCTCGTACTGGCGGACCTCGAGGCCGTGGTGGGCGACGACATGCCGGTAGTAGGCGAGGGCGTCGCGGCGGGTGGGCTTGGGCTCGGGAATCGTGAAGGGCACGCCCCCGATCTGCAGCCGTTCCGCCGTGGAGAAGAACGTCATGTAGGACGGATAGTGGGTGAGTGACTCGGTGATGCACCCGCGGTCCACGATGGCGTAACTCGACCCGCGCTCCTGCAAGGCGATCGCCACGGCCAGGCCGCAGGGGCCGGCCCCGACGATGGCCACGTCAAGCGGTTCCGAAACCGATTCCGACTCGGCGATGGAGTCCGGGGTCACCCGCACCTCTCCGGAGAATTCGTGAGCGCGGGATGGTAATCACTGAGACGGGTGCGGGGAACCGCAGGGAGCGTCAGCCGCCTTCCGAACCGGCCGCGGACCGTTGCTCCCGCGCCGCGGCCCTGAACAGCAGGGCCGAGCCGACCCACAGCGCGACGAAGAACGCGTTTGAGCCCAGGATCTCGAACACGGACGTCACCGGGGAGTGGTGCTCCCCGGCCATCAGCGCGATCACGGCGACCGACGCCTGCGTGATCGCCGTGGCGAGCAATGTGCGCGCCATTCCCCGTGGCCGGAGACGGGCGACGATGGCGCCGACGATTCCAACGGCGAGCACTCCGGCGTAGATGAGGTCGGCGGAGTCTCCCTCGGCCCCGATGAGGCCGACGGCTCCGATCACCCATACCAGGATGAAGGCCGTCGCGAGTGCGGCGACGATGGCGAATCGGTATGCCGACGTTGCTCTCATTCTCATTCGCTTCTCTCCTCGCCGCCGCGCCGCGTTTCGTGTCGCGGCTGTTTTGGACTTCCGCTGGCGGGACCTCGATGCATGAGACATCCACTCAGTTCTGGAATGTTGCACACGGAAGGCAATCCCGGCGCTGTCGGGAGCGGACGCCGCTTGATCCCTCGGGTCCCGCGGGTGAGTTTCGGGGGAGACTCCCAACGCCCGAAGGAGGCAGGTGATGAGCATGGTCGAGACCGCTTTCGCTCCCACGCCGTCCCCGACGGAGGTCGGCATGGACGCCGCCGCGATCCGGCGCGCGCGCGTCGACTTCGCGGCGGTACACCGGATCATCGTACACGAGAACATGCACGAAGGCACCTGGAACCACTTCAGTTGCAAGGTGCCGGGGAGGCCCGGTCACCTGCTCATCACGCCCGGGCAGATGCACTTCTCCCGCGTAACGGCGAGCAACCTCGTCGAGGTGGGTCCGGATGGGGGTCCGGTGGGCGGAGAGGGACGGCTGAACGTGAGCGCGTGGGCGATCCACGCGCCCATCCAGCGCGCCCGTCCCGACATCATGTGCGCGCTCCACATCCACGCCCCCTACAGTACGGCGCTCGTATCCATCGACGGCTGGAGACTGGACGAGCGGGGGAGTCAGAACGCGGCGGTCTTCTGCGGAAACTGCGCGTACTTCGGTTACGAGGGGATCGTCACCGAGGCGGATGAGGGCGACCGCATGGTCGAGGCCCTCGGCGACAAGCGGGCGCTCTTCCTCGCGAACCACGGCGTGCTCGTCGTCGGCGATACGATCGAGAAGACGATGCTGTGGCTGTACCAGCTCGAGCGCGCCTGCATGAACGAGATGTTGGTCCTCCAGACGGGCCGCAGCCTGCGGCGGATCCCGGTCGAGGCCGCGCAGCAAAACGCCGACATGTCCGTCGAGTCGGGCGGCGAGGCGGGCTACCTGGAGGGCATGAAGGAAGTGCTGGACGCCGAAGGCCAGGACTACGCCACCTGACCCGCCGCGTCCTCCGGGAGGAGGATGCCGGGGCTTGCACAGCGTGGGTAAGTCGTCCATCTTACCCTCATGCGAACCATTATCTCCACAAGGGGGCAGCTCGTACTCCCGGCTGAGCTTCGGCGGCGAGACGGCGTCGTGCCCGGCCAGGAATTCGAGATCAAGCGGCTCGGGCGAGGAGTCTACCGACTCGCGCGCGCCCCGGCGGCGGTGAACGAGGGTCTCGTCGACCACCTTCTGGCCTGTCCCGCGAAGGGCTGGTTCGTACCGGTTCCGTCTGATTCGACCGCCGACCTGCCCGCTCCGGGAATCGAGGAGCCGGCCGATTCGATACCTCGTTGACGCGAACGTCCTTTCCGAGGCGACCAGGACGAGACCTGATCCGCGCGTCGTCACATGGTTGCGGAACCACGAACCGCAGATCGTCGTCAATCCGGTCGTACTCGGAGAAATCTGGTACGGAATAAGATTGGTGGCGCCCGGGAAGGGTCGCGAGGCTCTCGAGTCGTGGTTCGAGGAGGCCGTTCGCAGGATTCAATGCGTCCCGCTGGATGCGAACACGGGGCTCCGCTGGGCGGAACTCCTGGCGCGTCTCCGTTCCCGGGGACGGCCGATGCCCGTCAAGGACAGTTTGATCGCGGCGACCGCCCTCGCCCGCGGGCTGGTTGTGGTCACGCGGAACCGAAAGGACTTCGAGCCCGCGGGAGTCGAGATCCTCGACCCATTCGAAGGTGGCGATTAGCCCCGTCACGACCTGGCCAACTGTCCGAGAACCCGGCTTGCGATGTGTTCGCCGATCGCCAGGCAGGCGGTCGCGGCGGGGGAGGGCGCGTTGAGCACATTCACGACGCCAGGCGCCGAAAGCCTCGGTAGCTCAGCGCTTCCAGCGCGTCCGGCACCCGCCCGGAGAACCGGCCGTAGGCCTCTCGGCCCCAGGCCCACACTGCGTTCGGGCCGAGTTCGACGCGCCCGGTCACGTTGCGCGTGAAGTGAACGCCCAGATGGGGCAGGCGGGGGTCCGGAACTGGGTAGATATGGCCGCGCACGCGGTCGGCCGCGGCTCCGGAGAGGCCCCAGTACTCTCCGCGGAACGGGAGCACGCGCAGGCCGGGTTCATGTCCGAGGATTCGCATCACCCGGTCGACGTGCAGCCCGGCGCAGTTGACGACGGTTCTGGCCGTCACGCCGCCCGGGGGGGCCTCGAGGCGGATCCCGGCGGGCGTGCGATCGGCTTCACGGACCTCGAAGCCGGTGCGGATCTCGTGGCCGGCGCGGGCCAGGTCCGCCGCGAGGGCACGCGCCACGTCGCCGAAGTCGACCGCCCCGGTGGCGGGTACGTGGAGCGCCTCGATGCCGCCCGCGTGCGGTTCGCGCTCCGCGATTCCGTCCGCGCCGATCCGCTCCATGGCCACGCCGTTGGCCGTGCCGCGCCGTTCGAGTTCATCGAGGGCCGGGAGCTGATCGCGCGACGTCGCGACCACGATCTTGCCGGTGCGCGTGGTCGCGATGCCTCGTTCGGCGCAATACCGGAACAGCCGGGCGCTCCCTTCGGTGCAGAGCCGCGCCTTTAGCGACCCGGGCGCGTAGTACGACCGGCGTGGATGACGCCGCTGTTCCGGTCGGTCTGGTGTGCCGCGACCTCCGGTTCCTTCTCGAGCACCGTCAGCGAGAGATCCCCGCGCGTGCGCCGGATCGCGTGCGCCGTGGCGAGCCCGACGATGCCGCCTCCGACGACGGCGATGTCGAGCGGTTTCGTCATCCGCCTCCCGCGCCAGCCCTCGTTCCGACGATGCATTCGGGGGTCTCGCCGCGGACCCAGGCGGCGAGCATCCGCCACTCCGGATCGTCCATCGAGGCCCAGCGCCGGGGGCCGCCGTGGAAGTAGTCCCCGCCCGCGTCGGGAGCGAGGGGATGCGTCAGGAGCCGGCTCATCATCGGCTCGCCCGGCTCCACGTAGCGGCGGGTGATCGCGAAGTTGCCGCGGGATTCCTGCTGGTCCCAGAAATCGCGACCCTCGGGGATGTGGCGGGCGAAGCCGCGGGCGCCGGATTCGTGACAGTGGATGCACTCGACGTCACCCGGGCGCTTGTCGAGGAAGACGCGCTGTACGCAGTCCCGGAAGAAGTCGAAGTCGAGTCGGGGCGGGGCAGGGCGCTCCACCGGATCGGCGGCCGCCACCCAGTCGGCCATCGTCTGCCATTCCGGGTCGGACTTCGATTCGAAGAACTTCCCCCCCACATGAGACGGAGCGCCTCCGGCCGCTACCGTGAGCGCCTTTCTCAGAAGTCGGCTGCCGTCCGGGTCCCCCGGCGTGACGAGCCGCGACACGACCTCGAAGTTCCGGCGGGAATCCTCCTCCGACCAGAACACGTCCTCCTCTGCCGTCTCACGGAGCCGCTGGAGACGCAGCGGCGTACCCTGCTCGGCGTGGCAGGTGACACAGGGCGCGCGTCCGGGTCCCCACCCCCCGCGGTCCGCAAGGAAGATGGGTTCCACGGTCTCGCGGTAGCGCTCGAAGCTCAGGGGTTCCTGGCTCCTGACCTCGCTCGCGCCGGGGGCTGACGCCATCAGCGCGACAGCGAGCGCGAGAGCCGGCCGCCGCGTCGAACTCACGGGAACACCACGGTCCGGTTCCGCTTCGGCGTCTGGCCCACGGGGATGCGGGCGATCTCCTTCATCTCCTTCGTATCGACGACCGACACGTCGTTCGACCCCGCATTCGCCACGTACAGGTAGCGGCTGTCCGGGGTCATCGTGAGCCAGTCGGGAATGTGGCCCACCTCGACGCCGCCGAGGTATTCGAGGTCGGGGAGCGACCACGCATAGACATGCCCGTTGGGCTTGCTCGTCGACCACAGCTGCCGTCCATCCGGCGACACGGCGAGTCCGTGACCCGGCGATCCCTGCAGCGCATCGTTCGTTACGCGAGAGATCGGCAGGCTTGGCATATCCAGTTTCTGCAATACTTTACGTTGTTCGAAGTCAACCACATACACACCATGGTAATTCGAGATCTGGACGAACAGTCGCTTCGTGGACCCGTCCGGATGCGCTTCGAATGCCATGGGACGCACGCCCCCATCTGCGTAGCCACCCGTCGAGCGCCCGCTGAAGTGGAGCGACCAGATCGCCTCGTCGGTGCCCGTGTCGATGATCGTCAGCGTTCGCGCGCCGATCATCCCCGCCGCGACGTGCCGCCCATCGGGCGACATGAACACGTTGTGGACCGTCCCCAGGGTGGGGATCGACTTGACGACTTCGCCCTTATCGAGGTCCACGACATCGACGCAACTGCAATCCTGGATAATCGCGACGTATATCTTCCGGCCGTCGTTGCTGATTGCGACGTTGTGCGGCCGCCCCGAGAGCGGGATGCGCTCCGCGACCTTCATCGCGTCCGTGGGGACGATCTCCAGCGTGCGGTGGATCTCGTTGCTGAAGTAGAGCGTGCTCCCGTCCGGCGCCGCCGCGACGCCGTGCGCCTTGGGGATCCCCTCGATCACCTGCACGACCTGGTTCGTTACCGGGTCGATGATATGGACGTTGTCTCCAGCCGAGTTCGTCTGGACGATCCGCACCGTGCCCGACTGCGCCGCGGCGGCGGAACTCGCGAGGGCCAGCTCCGCCACGGCGAACAGGCCCACCCGAAACCGTCTGGCGGCGATGCTCGAGCTTGTTCTGCGCCGGTGTCTCACGCGATCACCTCTCCGCCATGCGTTCCCGCCTTCGCCGCGCGCTTGCGCAGCCCGGTCGATTCACTACTGATCGTTCTGGTAGCATACAGAATGCACCCGTCCGAAACCATCGCATGGGTGACTTCTGCTTTAGTGCGGCAGGCTCCCGGCGACGGGCACATCTGCGTGGGCGCCACGCCGAATACAACAGCCGAACAAAGGTCGGCAGGGTCGCTCTCCACCAGCTCCCGCCGCTCTCACCGGGGGTCAGAGCAAGCTGGCGGGCATGGTCTCCCGCGCCATATAGTTGCAGTCCAGCTTCCCGGATGGCCCGCAGCGGCGGGGCCGCCCGAAACCGAGCTCCCCTCGTAGCGTCATGAACAAGTCGGGCTGACTGTCACGAGGCGGCGGTTATTGGGAAGGTTCGTTCTACGAAGGGGGTCGTGAAATGGAGACGGACTGGGACGCAATCCTCCTCGACCCGATCCGCGCTTTTTTTGGCCAACTGGGTAGCTTCTTGCCCAACTTGTTGGCCGTATTGGCGATTGCGGTCGGTGGCTGGATCGTCGCCAAGGTGATCCAGGCGGTGCTCGTTCGGTTTCTCAAGGCGGTCAAGGCAGACAGTCTGGCGGAGAGAATTCAGCTCGCGGAGATGTTGGCCAGAGGAGGCATCCAGCGCACCTTCTCCCAGCTGGTAGGAGTCATTTCGTATTGGCTCGTCATGCTCGTGGTGCTGGTGGCGGCCCTCAACGCCCTCCAGCTCACTGCCACCGCCGAACTGCTGCAACGGTTCGTTGGCTTCCTGCCCGCCGTTGTGACGGCGATCCTCATCTTGATTCTGGGGATCCTGGCGGCCGCCTTTCTGGCAGCGACGGTCCGCGCCGTAGCCAGCAACGCCGGCATCGCTCAGGCCCAGGTTCTGGGGCAGTTCGTGCAGTCCATCGTCATCATCTTCGCCGTGGTGGTGGCCCTGCAGCAGCTCGGGGTCCAGTTCGTGGGCGACGCCTTCCTGATCATCCTCGGAGCCATCAGCTTCGGGTGCGCCCTGGCCTTCGGGCTGGGCTGCAAGGATCTGGCGGGCCGCTGGGTGAGTGGCCTGGTCGATCGCTTCTCGCCCCGGGGCTAAACCGGGGAGAGTGCTGTCCGGGCTGGCTTCGGTCAGGAGAGGGGCCGCTCATAGACCGAGAATTCTGGTGACCCCAAGGAAGTCGGCGAGGTCCACGAGCGTATCGCCGAGTGCGGTTCTGAAGGTCGGCGTCGGGGCGAACCCCGGCTCGAAGTGCAGGGAGCGGATCTCGAGCACGCCCCGGTCCCGGTGCAGCTTCGGGTCGAGCCGGCCCACGAGTCGGCCGTCGTGGAGGATGGGCAGGACGTAATAGCCGTACTTCCGCTTCGCTGCGGGGACGTAGATCTCGACGGTGTAGTGGAAGTCGAGGAGTTCCGCCGCGCGCTTCCGCTGCCAGAGCAGGGAATCGAAGGGACAGATCAGCGTGGTTCCGGTCGGTTCGGGCAGCTCGTCGATCGTCTCGAGGTGCTCGGGCAGGGCGTAGCAGGGACCGCGGAGACCCTCCACTTCGACCTCGACGATCCGCTTCTTCCGCAGGTTGCGGGCGATGACCCTCCGCCGCTCGGCCGCGTTGAGTTCGGGTCCCGTAAAGTAGTTGACGAGGTGCCTTTCCGGGGCGATGCCGCAGCCGGAGAGCGCGATGATGAGCCAACTGTCGTGGTACTCGGTGAGCGACGCGGCGGGCCCCTCGGGGTACACGCGCTCCGCCACGTCGTACACGCATCGGAAGTGGCGTCGGCCGCTCACGGCGACCCGGCCGTCGTGCCACAGGAGCTTGAGCGAACGCTTGTCCTCGTGCAGGCGCCACGCGAGCGACTCCGTCTTCTCGCCCCGTTCCGCTGGCCGCGGGGCGAAGTCGACGCTTTCCAGCGGGCCCTCGGCACGCAGCCGGCGCAGCACTCGCCGCTTCGACGCGGTCGAGGTCGCGTAGCGGCTCCACCATTTCCGGCCCGACCAGCTGGGGGGCGGGAACCGGCGCATGCGCCGGCGGCCCAGCGGCAGATGGGAGATGGGGAGGATCGAGGCTTCGTGTCCCCAGTACTCGTAGGCCACGCGCTCCCCGTACACCCAGCCGTCCACGCGCGTACGGTCGTACGGCCCGAAACGGCTCCACAGGGTCACATAGTGGGCGCGGTCCACGACGTTCACGCTATCGAGCTGCAGCGCCCCCGTCCGCTCGAGGTGGTCGACGAAGGCGCCATGGTCGAGGGGGGTGGACCCCCGGGGCCGGTCGAGACCCTGGCGATGCAGCCAGAGCCTGACCACGGCTTCCCGCGTGAAATTCGGCGGCCCGCGGCGCGCCGCCGTCACGCGCGCCCCCGGCCCCGGGCCGGCTCGGGTTCCGCGAGGCGGAGCTCGCCGAGCGGAACGTAGTACCTCGCGTAGCGGCGCCCGTCGGACCAGCGCTCGCCCCGTGCGTCCTCGACCAGCACCGTGGCGCGCTTCGTGATCCGGTTGACGCGGCCGGTCAGGCGCCGACCCCGGAATCCGAACGTCACGCGGGAGCCGACCCCGACCCCGACACGGGCCGCGCGCTCGGAACGGGTGATGAGTTGGTGCCTATGGGCCCGGTGCAGGAACAGACGTTGCGCAATCCCCTGGAAGCGCGAACGGCCGCAATGGCTCTCGTCCCAGCCCAGCCACTCGGCCAGATGCACGAGTTCGTGCTCGAAGATTCGCTGCAACGCCTCCAGCCGGTTCGCGCACGCCCGCCCGCACACCGTGACCTCGGGATCATCTCCCCCGAATCCGTCGAACAGGATCGACGTCGCGACCGCGATCTCGAAGCGCCGAGCACCACCGGAGCGCTCGAAGCGCGTCGTCTTGCCGCCCGCGCGCGTCATCCGGCCGGAAAGGCGGAAGGTGAGGCGGTCCGGGCCGAGGATCCCTCCGCAGAGGCCGTTCAGGAAGCGGTCGTCGTAGGCTGCGAACAGAAACGCGAGGTCGTCTCCGTGGATCCGCGTGAAGTTCGGCTCGCGGACGTGCGGGGATCGGGTCAGAAGGTCCCCGCCGATGCCACGCGTCCAGCCGTCGATGCTGACGGCCCCCGGATCCCGGGTGAGCAGGATCCGGGCAAGCCTCTGCGCCAGGAGGTCGGCGCCGGCGACCGGCCTCCCGCGCGGGTCAGCGGCCCCCATCCGCGGCGGTGACCGCATCCGAGTCCAGGTGCTTCCGGAACCAGGCCAGGATCCGCTCGGAGACATCCATGACGAACTTCGGCTCGCGCGGCCCGTGCGGTGTGCGCGGATACACGACCATCTCCGTGGGCACGCCGCGCCGGTCGAGGGCGCGGTAGAATTCCTGCCCCTGCGTGAACGGGACGCGCAGGTCCTCCGCTCCGTGAATCACCTGCGTCGGCGTCACCACGTTCGCGATGTGGTACATCGCCGAGTGCCGCTCGTAGCGCTCGTAGTCGTCCCAGAACTCCACTCCCATGTGGCCGACGAGGTAGTCCTGGATGTCCGTCGTCGTCGTCATGGAGATGAGGTTGGGGAGTCCGGCCCCCATGCTCGCGGCCACGAAGCGGTCCGTCTGGGTGACGGCCCACGAGGTCATGTATCCGCCGTAGCTCCAGCCCATGAGCAGGAGACGGTCCGGGTCCGCCACGCCCATCTCGATCACATGGTCGACGCCCGACATCAGATCCCGGAAGTCGCCGTATCCCCAGTCCTGGAAGTTGGCGTAGCGGAAATCCTTGCCGTAGCCGGTGGACCCGCGCGGGTTCGGGCGCAGGATCGCGAACCCCTCCTGGGCGAAGTACTGCAGCATGTACGCGGCGGGGGCCCCGGTGAAACTCTGGCTGAACACGCCGCCGGGACCGCCATGCACGTTCAGGATGAGCGGCACGCGTTCCCCCTCCTCATAGCCCACCGGGTAGGTGAGGAGCCCCTCGATCTGGAACCCTTCCGTCGATGTCCAGGAGACGAGGCTTGTGCGGCCCATCTGCGGCATCGGCACGTCCGCGTGCAAGTCACTGACCCGGCTGGGTGCGTACCCGTTGGTGGGCGAGACGAACACATCCCACGGCTCTTCGGGCGTCTGGTAGGTGAAGGCCATGCCGCTCGCGTCGTCCGTGAGCGAGACTGAACCGACCACGCCGTCTCCGTACGAGATGAACCGGGTCTCGCCTCCATCCACCGGGACGGCCAGGACGTGCCGCCGGGTCCCGAGCGACTCAAGCAGGAGCAGTTCGGAGGAATCGCCCGACCAGCCCAGGACGGACGCGCTCCGGTTGGGCGTCTCGAGGCGCCTGGCCTCGCCCCCTGCGGCGGGCATGACGTAGATGTCGGCCAGCCCGATCGGCTCCGGCTGGTTCCCTGTCGAGACGTACGCGATCCGCTCCCCGTCCGGCGACCAGTGGGGGCTGCGCTCGATCCCCGCCCCGATCACGAGCGGCGCGACCTCCCCGACCGCCGCGGGGTCGTCCTCCTCCTCCTCGGCATCCCCGGCGTCGTCGCGGGCGGCGAGGATTTCGGCGATCTCCGCCGCGTCCGGCACCGAGGTCGTCGAGACGTCGCCGCTGAGTCGGCCCGTGTTGATGCGGGGGTCCGCCTGGTGCGAGAAGGCGATCTTCTCTCCGTCCGGCGCCCAGCTGAACCCCGTGATATGGAAGTCGCCGGCTGTGAGCCGCACCGGCGCGGCGGGCCCGTCGGATTCGGGGTCGATCGCGGCCACGTACAGGTGCGAGAACTTGTAGTTCCGGTCCACGAGGATGACGTCCCGCTTCTCCTCCGTAGCTTTCTTCTCCTCCGCGGTCGCGGGATCCCGCATGAGGAAGGCGATCCGCGTTCCGTCCGGCGACCAGCGGTACGTCCCCACCGAGCCCTCCGCCTCCGTGAGTTGGCGGGCCTCGCCTCCCGCCAGCGGCAGCGCCCATACCTGGCCCCCGTTCTCCCCCTCGCCGTCGCGGCTTGTAGTGAAGCTGAGCCAGGCCCCGTCGGGCGAGAACTGCGGCGACCCCGCCGAGGCATCGCCCCGTGTCCACTGCGTGGGGCGTGACCCGTCGGCGTCCGTCATCCAGATGTGACTCAGATACTCCGACTGCGGTCCTTCCATAAGCGGCTCGCGCACCACGAAGGCGACGCGCGACCCGTCGGGCGAGATCGCGGTCCCCGACACCGCGCGGTAGCGCATACTCAGTTCCGGAGACCACCCCGCGTCCTCCTGGGCAGTGGCCCCCTGCGGTGGGACGGCCATCAGCGCGAGGAGCGCCGCCACACCGAGGGTGCGACCGAGAGAGCGGAGGGAGCAGCCGAGAGAGCAACGGGTCAGGCGGAGCGGGGTGTCCGAAGTTGTGAACATCCTCGTAACCATCGGGGAGCCTCCTGCGAGTGACGTGGCCGGTCCCGGCATGATGTCCCCCGCACCCGATCCGATTCAAGAGGCGGGTGACCCTCGAGGGGCCATCCGGGTATGTTGGGGCCGGCGATCGGGACCGGCGAAAACAGTTCAAGGCGAAGGATTTCGGATGCGACGGACCATGGCGGCGTTCTGCGCGCTGCTCATCCTGCCGGCCGGCGGTCTGGCGGCGCAAGAACAGGAAGAGAGCAGCGAGCAGCGGGAAGCGGCGGAAGCGGCCGAACTCGCGCGCCGCGACTCGCTGCGGCGGATCTTCGATCCGGCGAGCGCCTTCGCGCCGCTCGATCTCCCCGAGCCCGGACCGTTCCGCGACGCCGCCGGCGCACCGGGCGCCGAATACTGGCAGCAGCGCGCCGATTATCAGATCAAGGCGACCCTCGCCGGCGACCGGATCGAGGGCACCGAGCGCATCATCTACACGAACAACAGTCCCGATTCCCTCACGAGCCTCTGGGTTCAGCTCGACCAGAACCTCTTCCGCGAGAACAGCTACGGAGCGCAGAGGGCGGCCGAACTCGACGGAGATGTCCGCCACGGCGGGTTCTTCAGGGACGGCGGCTTCGTCATCTCGGGCGTGCGGATCGACTTCGAGGGCGAGATGACCGTCCCGGAGTACCGGACCGAGGACACGATGATGGAGATCCTCCTCGACCAGCCGCTGCGTCCGGGCGGAGGCCGGGCCTCGGTCGACATCGATTTCTCGTTCGAGATCCCCGAGAGCGGCGGCGACCGCATGGGGCAGCTCGATATCGGCGGCGGGATCATCTACCAGCTCGCGCAGTGGTATCCCCGCGTTTTCACGTACGACGACGTGAACGGCTGGAACCAGTCCCCCTTCCTGGGGCAGGGCGAGTGGTATCTGGAGTACGGCGACTTCGACGTGGAGCTGACGGTCCCGCGCGACTTCGTCGTCGTCGCCACCGGGGAACTGCTGAATCCCGAGGATGTCCTCACCCGCACGCAACTGGACCGGCTGGCGGAGGCGCGGGCCTCGGAGGAGGCCGTACACATCATCGAGCCGGAGGAGGCGGGCGACGACGAGACGCGGCCACCCGGCGAGACCCCGCTCACGTGGCGCTTCCGGGCCGAGAACGTGCGCGACTTCGCGTGGGCCGCGTCGGACCGCTTCGTATGGGACGCGGCGGGCTGGGAGGATGTCCTCATCATGTCCGTCTATCCCGAGGAGAGCATCGGCGGGCGCGGCGTCAGCGGCTGGGAGCGTTCGACGGAGTATCTCCGCCACAGCGTCGAGTACTATTCGGAAGAATGGTTCCGCTATCCGTACCCCGTGGCGATCAACGTCGCCGGGCTCGCGCTGGGGATGGAATATCCCATGGTCATCTTCTGCTCATGGCGGTCCCGCGGCGCCTTCCTCTTCTCCGTCACCGACCACGAGATCGGGCACACCTGGTTCCCCATGCTCGTCGGCTCCGACGAGCGGCGATTCGCGTGGATGGACGAAGGGTTCAACACCTTCATCAACTACTACTCGGGCATCGAGTTCGCGGGGGGAGAGCCGATCCTGGGCGAGTTCATGTCGCCGGGCCAGATCGCGCTGGACAGCCGGGAGCCGGGCCAGGCGATCTACACGCCGGCCGACAGCATCTCCGAGGATGACATCGGGGTCCTGGCCTACAACAAGCCCGCCGCGGTTCTCGTTCTGCTGCGCGAGGAAGTGCTGGGGCCCGACGTGTTCGACGAGGGGTTCCGGGAGTACATCCGGCGCTGGGCGTGGAAACACCCGCAGCCGGCCGATTTCATCCGCACGATGGAGGACGTGTCGGGGGAGGACCTCGACTGGTTCTTCAGGGGCTGGATCTACGAGGACGCGCTCCTCGACCAGGCGATCGCCTCCGTGGAGAGGCTGGGGGACACGACCACGGTGAAGATCGAGAACCGTGGCGGGATCCCGATGCCGCTCGAGGTGCGGATCCTGTATCGGGACGGAGGGGAAGAGCGGCACGAGGTCCCGGTCGAGGCGTGGGAGGTGGACGGCACCTACGTGCTCCAGGTGGTGGACGGGTTCGTGCGCAACGTGCAGCTCGATCCGGACGGGGTCCTGCCCGACGTGAACCGCGGAAACAACGTGTGGGGCCGGGGAATCGTCGGCCGGCGTCCTCCCGGGTCGTGAAACCGCGGCGTCACGCTGCCCGTTCGGACTTCCCATGGAGCTGATCATCCCCCTGTTCGCCATCTTCTTCGTCATCGGCGTGCCTGTCCTTACCCTGGCGACGCGCTTCGCGTTGCGCCCGCTCGTGCGCGATGTGACACAGGCGCTCGGGCCCCGGCGGGAGGATCGAGACACGATCGCCCGCCTGGCGGACCGGATCTCCCAGCTCGAGGACGAAGCCCGCGCGAGGGACGCGCTGGTGGACCGACTCGCCGACGCGGAGCTGTTTCGGCGACAACTCGAAGAGCGCACCTGATGTCCATCATAGAGATAGAAGGGCTGTCCAAGCGCTATGCGGCCCTGCGCGGCGAAGGCACGCTCGCCGTCGACCGGCTTTCCGTCCAGGTGGAGGCCGGCCAGGTCTACGGCTTCCTGGGTCCGAACGGGAGCGGCAAGACGACGACGATCGGGATGCTGCTCGGAATCATTACTCCGACCGGCGGCTCCTTCCGACTGTTCGGCGGCTCGTCTCCCGCGGAACTCCACGCCGCGCGCCAGCGCATCGGGGCCACGCTCGAGTATCCAAACTTCTACCCGTACCTCAGCTGCCGGGACAACCTCAAGCTCGTCTCGAGGGTGAAGGGGAGGGATGAGACGGACGTCGCGGAAGCACTCGAAGTGGTGGGGCTCGCCGCGCGCCAGAAGACGAAATTCAAGGCGTGCTCGTTGGGGATGAAGCAGCGGCTCGCGCTCGCGGCGACGATGATCGGCGACCCGGAGCTCATCATCCTCGACGAGCCGGCCAACGGTCTCGATCCGGCGGGGCAGCGGGAAATCCGCGGCATCATCCGCGAACTCGCCCGGCGCGGGAAGACGATCTTCCTCTCGAGTCACGTGCTCCACGAGGTGGAGCGCACCTGTACGCACGTCGCGATCATCGAGAGCGGCCGGCTCGTACGCGAGGGGAGCGTGAGCGAGATCACCTCCGCCCGGACGGTGGCCGCGGTGGGCGCCGACATGGATCTGGAGGCGCTGCGGCTCGCGGTGGCGGAGTTCGAGGGCGCGAGCAACGCCCGGGCCGAGGATGGGCGAGTACTGGTGCACCTCGCGGTGGGAGGGCTCTCGGAGCTGAACCGCTTCCTCGCCGAGCGAGGGATCTACGCTTCGCACCTGTCCCTGGAACGGCAGTCGCTGGAGGACGCGTTCATGGAGATCACCGGCGGGGCGAACGGGTTCGGAGAAGTGCAATGAACGGCGGACGCGTGTTCGGCGTGTTGCTGCGCAACGAGTGGTTCAAGGCGAGGAAGCGGATCGCCTTCTGGATGGCACTCGGCTTCTTCACGTTCGGCACCGTCGGGACCCACGCGTACCCGTTCTTCCAACGGAGCGAGGGGTTCAATCTCCCGGGTGCCTGGGGGAGCGTGTTCGGGGGTGATTCGGGCACCCTCCTGATCTTTTCCGCGCTCACGCTGCTGCTGATTGCGACGACGGAGTTCACATGGAGGACGGCCCGTCAGAACGTGATCGACGGCCTGTCGAAATCCCAGTGGTTTTGGGGCAAGTCGCTGTTGCTGCCCATCCTCGGGTTCGCCTTCATAGGTGTACAGATCTCGATCCCCGCCGTGCTCGCGCTGATTCGAACGGACTTCGGGGCTGTCGACGGACCGCTGGTCCCGGCGTCGGTCTTCGCCGCGACCGGCGGCCTCGTGCTCGCCTTCCTGAGCGTGGCAGCTCTCGCCTTCTTCCTGTCGCTGGCGATCCGCAAGACCGGTGCGGCGCTGGGGGTGTGGGTCCTCTGGGTCGGCCCGGTCGAGTTCGGCACGATTAGCCCGCTCGTCGGCCGCTACCTGCCCGACTATGCCGATTGGCTCGACTACATGCCGTGGAGGAACGCGCTCCAGTTGCTGGACTTCCGGAGCTACGACGCTCCGACGTTCGAGCGGTTCGTCGCCGCCGCGGAGGCGGCCGGACGGTCGGCACCATCGGCCTTCGACCCCACGTGGCACCTGGTCGCGGCCGCGGCCTGGACCGCGATCTTCATCGGCACGGCCTTCATCTGGTTCCGCCGCCGCGACCTGTAGTCCGGACGTGTCTTGCGCTCCGGCGATTTCGGTCTAGCGTGGACCGTGGAGGTGCCATGAAGCTCAAGCCTGTCTACAAGTGGAAGCGCTACCGGGGCCTGACACGGCGCGGGATGTTCGTCTTCCACGGGCTCAACCTCGGCGCCGTCATGTTCGCGGTGTGGTTTTGGGTGCGGTCGATCGACGAGACCGGATTCCTGCTGTTCCTTCTCGCCGGGGTCGTGACCGCCTGGGCGTTCCTCTTCTGCGCGCTCGAGCTGGTTCTGTTTCTCTTCCCCGGCCTGCGGGACCCGGCGCGCGAGACGTGAGCCAGGCGATGACCCCCGGGGCGGGGGTCGGCTCCAAAGGCGCGCTGCATCGCCGGATCGCGGTGGAAACGCCGGAGCACGTTCGCCTCGAGTATCAGCTCGCCGATCTGGGGTCGCGGGCGGCCGCGCTCCTCATCGATCTGGCCATCATCACGTCGGCGCTCCTCTTGCTGGTCCTCGTCCTGAGGGTCACGGGGGGCTTCGGGCGAGCGGTTCTCTTCATCGCCATCTTCTTCGCGACCTGGTGCTATTTCCTCTTCTTCGAAGCCATTTGGGACGGGCGTACGCCGGGAAAACGGGCGCTGGGGCTGAGGGTGCTGCACGATGGCGGGGAACCGCTCTCCTTCCGGGGGTCGGTGCTCCGCAACCTCATCCGCATTGTGGATCTCCAGCCGGGCCTGACGGGGCTGGCCGGAGCCACAACGATCCTTGTCAACCGTCGGGCGCAGAGGCTGGGCGACCTCGTGGCGGGCACCATCGTCGTCAGGGACGCCGGTGGCGGCGAGATGTTTGGGGATGAGCCGTCGGTGAGCGGGCGGCCGGGTCGTCCGGTCCTCTCTTCCGAGCAGTTCGCGCTGCTGGCGGGATACGTTGCGCGACGAGGGAGCCTGAAGCCGGGGGTCCGGAAACGGGTGGCGGCCTCCGTGTGGGAGGCGCTCCGCTCCGCGGCGGGCGGGGAGGGGGGGGACGCGGAGGCTGAGCCCGATGGGAGTCTCGTGCGGCTCCACGAGCAGGAGGCGCCCCGGCACGCGGCCCGCAGGGGAGGCGCGAGTCTCCAGGCGGCGGCGATGGCCGAGGAACGGCGAGAGGCCTGGGCCGCGTATACGGAACTGGTCGAGAAGGGCCGAAATCGCGGTCTGGATGCACTGACGGAAGCGGAGGTGCGGGCGTTCGGGCGTCTGTACCGGGGGGTGACGGCGGATCTGGCCCGTGCGCGGACGTACGGGGCTTCACCCGGGCTGCTGGGCGCGGTGGAACGGTGGGCGGGGGCGGGCCACAACCTCCTGTATCGTGCGAAGGGCCGGGCGGCGATCCCGCTCGGCCGCTGGCTCGCTTCGGAACTGCCCAGGGCTGTGCGGCGCGACCACCGACCCGTACTTCTCGCCGCCTTCCTCCTCTTCGGCCCCATGCTGGCCTCGTACGGCGCCGTCCGCGATGTCCCGGCGCGGGCACGCGCGATCATGTCGCCGGGAATGCTGGCGCGGGTCGAGAACACCGTGCGGGGTGACATCAATACACCCTACATCGACGTGGAAGGCGCCGAGCGGCCGGCACTCTCGTCCGGTCTCATGACGAACAACATAGGCGTCAGCTTCACCGCCTTCGCGGGCGGCCTCCTGGCCGGGGTGGGTACGGTGCTGATCCTCGTCTTCAACGGGGTGCTGCTGGGAGCGGCGTTCGGGCTGTACGCGAACAACGGAGTGCTCGCGGTGATCCTCGCCTTCGTCTTTCCGCACGGGGTCATGGAACTCACAGCCATCTGTCTGGCCGGCGGCGCCGGGCTGGGTCTGGGCTCGGCGCTCCTGGTCCCGGGTCGGCGCACGCGGCGCGAGGCGCTCAGGGAGCGGGGGCGTGCCTTCCTCTCCCTGGTGGGCGGCGCCGTGGCGCTGCTGGTGGTGGCGGGGCTGGTGGAGGGGTTCTATTCGCCCGCCGGGCTTCCGGCCATTGCGAAATTCGCCTTCGGCGGCGCCACGGCGATCTTTCTTGCCATCTACTTCGGTTTCGCCGGCCGGCGTGCGGTCAGAGCAGCCCCCGCTCCTTGATCTCCACGTACTTGTCCAGTGTGCGGACGAGGGCGTCGCCGGGGGGCGTGTCCACGACGAGGATCCCGGACTGGCGCATGACCTTCAGCGTCATGGCCCGCGCCTGCACGAGTTCCTCGGCGGCCGCGCGGTGAAACGCCTCGGTGGGCGTCGACGCCGGATGGGTCGCGACCGCCTCCAGCGCGGGGTTGCGGATGGCGACGGCCAGGGGAAGGTGGGCGCGTCCGATCCTCGCCAGTGAGGTCACGAGCGCCTTCGAGACCACGTCATCGATTACGTCGCAGAAGAGGATGACGAGCGACCGTTTGCGGAAGGTCCGCGCCAGAGTGGCGAGCGCCAGCGGGTAATTGGGCTCGACGGGCCGGGTTTCGACGCCGGCGAAGATCCGGGCCAGCGCAGGCGGATCGGCGCGGCGCGGAGCCGACACATGCCGGATGCGGTCGTCGAACACCATCGTGCCAATGCGGTCGCCGAAGCTCTGGGCCCGGCCCGCCAGCAGCATGCCCGCCGCGAGCGCGAAGTCCACCCGCTCCCGGTCCTCCAGCCGCTCGCGCATGTGGCGGCCGGCATCGATCGCGAGCACGACGTTCTGGCTGCGCTCCGCCTCGTAGTTGCGCACGACGAAGCGCCGGCGCTTGGCCGATGCCTTCCAGTCGATGATACGGGGATCGTCGCCTTCGGCGTAGTCGCGCAGGCTCTCGAACTCGCGACCGTCGCCCCACTGCCGGCTGCGGCGTGACCCCGCCGTGCGCAGCCCGCGCCGCAGCGCATGTCCGCTCCGGTCACGCAGGAGACTCCGGATCCCCGGCTGTACCTGCAGCGTGTCCGCGGTCTCCACGGTGGAACGGCGCCACGCGAAGCCCCACGGTGACTGCGTACGCAGGTGGATGGCGCCCAGAGCGAGGAATCCGCGAGTTCGGGGCCTTGCCTCGTACCGGCAGCGGACTGTCCCCGCCGGGGGGAGGTTCACCCGCAGCCCCATCTCCCATTCTTCGTTTCCGTCGGGGCCGGGGAGGCGGCGAAGACAGGGGTCGAGGTCGTCCGTCAGCCGAAGCGAGAGCGCCCGGCGGGTCGGGTTGACGACGTCGATCGTGACCTCCGTGACTTCTCCGAGCGCGGCAATACGCGGGGCGCGGCGGGAGGCCAATGGAGACGGGGTCCGCCGTCCATCGATCCAGGCCACGAGCAGGATGATGGCGTCCGCCGTCAGCGCGCCCGTCGCGGAGAACAGGAACAGGAACGACGTCAGGCCCAGCAGCCACAGCGTGCGGGCGCCGGGGATCAGCGCGAAGCGCGCTATCGGGGCGCCTCGAGCGTCTCGAGCAGCGCCTGCAGCTCGTCGTCCGAGGAGCGCCCCTCGACCTCTGCCTCCGCCGTGAGTACGACGCGGTGCCGGAGTACGGGGAAGGAGAGCGACTTCACGTCGTCCGGCGTGACGAAGTCCCGCCCGTAGAGGTACGCCTCGGCCCGGGCGGCCTGGAACAGCGCGACGCCTGCTCGCGGGCTGGCCCCCAGCGCGAAGGCCGCGTCATCTCGCGTCGCCCGCACGATGTCGGTCACATAGCGCCGAACGCGCTCGTCCATGTGGACCCGGTCCACCGCGTCGCGGGCCGCCAGCAGTGCCTCGCGCGTCAGCAGATCGCCCATCGGATACGTCGACTCGTCGTCCGCCCGGAATCCTTCTTCATGGCGATCGAGGATCGCGCGTTCCGCCTCCTCCGGCGGGTAGTCGATCACGATCTTCATCAGAAACCTGTCCACCTGCGCTTCGGGGAGGGGGTACGTCCCCTCGTACTCCACCGGGTTCTGGGTCGCGAACACCGTGAATGGCGCGGGCAGCGGGCGGGTCGTGCCATCGACGGTGACCTGCCGCTCCTCCATCGCCTCGAGCAGGGCCGCCTGCGTCTTGGGTGGCGCCCGGTTGATCTCGTCTGCCAGGAGGAGGTCGGTGAACACGGGCCCCGGACGGTAGCGGAAGTTCCCGCGCGCCTCGTCGAGCACGCTCACGCCGACCAGATCGGTGGGCATGAGGTCGGGGGTGAACTGGACCCGTCCGAAATCGAGCCCGAGCCCTCGGGCCAGCGCGCGCACGGAAAGGGTCTTGGCGGTTCCCGGCACGCCCTCGAGAAGCGCGTGGCCCCGGGCGAGGAGCGTGATCATGAGCTGTCTCAGCACGACCTGCTGGCCGAGGATCACCTGCTCCATGTCGCTCAGCAGGCGCAGCGCCGCGTCGGGTGTCGTCATAGGCTGGATCTCGTTGCGAGGTGGTCGTCAATTCCGGCGGCGACCATCGTCAGGTCCACCGGATTGGCGCGCAAGCCGCCGCGGATGCGCGCCAGCGAAGGCTCATCTCCGCGCCGGGCCTCCAGCTCCCGGATCAGCGCCTCGGCCTCCGGGAGGTCTCGGGGCGGCGGGCGGCGCGCGGCGCGCGCCAGTCGGGCCAGGAGGAGGAGCGCTGCCGAGCGCGTGGCGCCGGCCCTCTCGTACAGATCGCCGAGCGCCGACACGTGTTCGAGCGGAGAGCGTCGCTCCAGGTCGGGAGGTGCCACCCGCATCATCGGGGCCCCGAAGCGGAGCCCGGCGCAGACGAGGGCCAGGAAGGCGGCGGCGAGCAGATGGAGCAGGGTCCGTCCCCCGGCGGTACCGAAGAGGAAGCCGGCCCAGCGTCGCGCCGTGCTGTCGTAGCCGCGGATCCCCTGGTGGAACTCATCGAAGTATACCGTGTCGGCCGGAGTTGTATGGGCCAGCAGGGCGCGGACAACGAGCAGCGCCAGAGGATCTTCCGCGGCGCGCCCGTTGGAGAGCGACTCGTCGTCGCTCAGCACCACGACGCGTCCCTCTCCCAGCGGGATGAGGCCGGCGCCGGTCCACCTCCGATCTTCTCCACCTTCCCACGTGAGAAGGTGCTCCAGCGGTGGGAGCGAACGTTCCGCGGCGGCGTCCGGCCGCCGTGTCTCCCCGCGTTCCGTCACGCGGCGCAGCACGCGGCGGAGAGGGCCGGGGGCGGGCAGCCCCTCCGTGAGCGGATGCGAGATCCATTCCGGATTCTCGACGTCACCCGACCGGGGCTGACGGAAGGCGATGCCCAGGGAGTCCATGAGCGGGGTGACCCGCAGCGTGCCGTAGAAGGTCGGGAAGAGGAGCGGCGCGTACACAAGCGTGCCCCCTGCACGCACCCGTTCGAGGAGCGCGCGTACCTCGGCGGGGCTGGGAACGACCTGCGGCGAGAGGAGGACGAGAGCGCCCGGCACCGGATCCGCGTCGGCGAGCGGTGTAATGCGGGGCGCCGTGGGGCGGCCGAAACGGCCGAGGCCCCGGGCGAGCCCGGCCACGCCGTCGGGCGTCGTTCGGAAGAAGCTGCGCTTCACATCGGTCGCGGCGCTTCCCTCGGGACGGGCGAGGTAGGCGGCGGCTCCCGCGGCCAGCGCGATCGCGGCGACCCAGAACAAGGTCCTGCCCTTGCCCGACGCGGCAGTCGGCGTCACGGCGCGTCGGCCTCGGCGGGGCCGGCCGGATCCGGACACCCGGCGTCACGCGCCAGCGCCTCCAGATCCGCGTACAGCCCGGGGGTCGGCGCCTCCTGACCAAAGGAGAAGCGCTGGAATGAGCCGAGGAATCTGCCTCCGGCCCCGACATCGTCAATCTCGGCGGCGTAGTCTCCGGGCGTCTTCGAGGGGTGGAACGCGACCGTCCCCCTCTGTTCCAGCGTCAGGAGGAAGCCCTGATAAAGGGCGCTTGCGGCGGGTCGGAAGTCTCCCTCGCCGGCCCGTGCCCGCGCGAGACGCAACCACTCCCGGGCCGAGACCGAAGGGCGGCCGGCACCCGCTGCCTCGTCGCCCTCCCTGGACGCTCCTCCCACCCAGGCCGGCACATGACGGAACGCCACGGCTCCCAGAGCCACGAGAGCGGCCAGCGGGACGAGTATCGCCAGGACCATCAGGAGACCGCTCCCGTCGTCGAACACCTGCGCGCGCAACCACTCCCACGCGTTGGAGAGCGCTTCGCTGATCCACTGGAGGATCCGCTGCCGCAGCGGCAGCGCCGCCGTCACGAAGTCCGGCTCCGCCAGGATCTCCCGCATCACGCTGGACATCTCCTCGGGCGAGGGGAGCGGCCCGGTGGCGGGCGGCTCCTGTCCGGCCGAGAGCGAGGTGGAGTGGGCGAGCCGGATCAAGGCCCGTCGAGGGTCATCGCGGCGGCGGTGGTTTCGAGATCGGACGCCTCCAGTCGTACCCTCCGGTCGTGGTAGAGGAAGAAGACGGTGGCCACCAGAAACGGTCCGGTGAGGGATCCGATCAACAGATCCAGCGTGTTCTGCAGAGCCATCCACCCGCCCCCTACGGTCCCTACGGTCGCGGGCGATGTGAACATGTCCAAGCCTCCCGAGAACGTGAAGAGGCCGAAGGAAACCGCGTTCTGGATGGCGAATACCACGAGCATGATTCCGAGGACCCGGAGCCGCGCGCCACGGGTGAGTTCGAACGACCGCTTGATCGCCGCCCCGGCGGACCGGCCCTCCAGCAGGACGGCAGGGAGGATCGCGAACGTGCTTGAGAACCACAGGGCCAGCACCAGGAGCGCGGCCACGAGGCTCAGCGGCACGAGGACCACCAGCGCCAGGACAAAGCTGCCGGCCGCGCCCAGCCCCAAAGCGAGGATCATCACGAGTATCACTAGAGCGACGCCGACGATGCCGGTGAGCAGGATGGCCAGCAGATGAGCGCCGATGGCGCTCGGGAAGGGACGGAGGACCCCGCGGTACGCGCTCTCCAGAGAGGCCGGGCCGCCCTCCAGGCGGGCGCGCATGGCGACGGCCACGGCAAGCGTCCCGACCCACGAGACGGCCACTGCGAGGAGGACCACCAGACCGTCGAATCCGACCCCTCCGAAGTCCGGATTCCCGGAGGCGTCGATGCCGGGGCTGGGTGTGCCCATGGCGAGCACCATCGCGTACCCCGGCAGCGCACCCACGAGCGCGATGAGGAAATAGAGACCGAAGTCACGCCGGTAGAACTGGATGGCGCCGTCGAGAATCTCGCCGAATCCCAGCGGTCTCTGCGGTATGACAGTCATTCCCGTAGGCTCCCTTGGTCGGATTGCCTGCTCAGATTGCCTGGTGCCACGGAAGCGCCAGCGCGCGCTCCGTGAGCCAGTACGTGTCCCGGCCCCCGTGGATGATGACCCCTGCGGGAACCGCCTCGCCATAGTCTCGCATGAAGCTGACGAGGTGACGCGCATCCGACACGCGGAGCGCCCGGCGGCTCTTCACCTCCACCGGAATCAGCGTCCGGGGCGTCTCGATGACGAAATCCACTTCGGCCCCCTTGCTGGTGCGCCAGAAGAGGATGTTGGGCCGGTACAACCGAGTCTCTCTCCACGCGAAGAGATCACATGCGACGAGATTCTCGAGATGGGCCCCCGTCGGCTCGATGCCGCCCGCGAGGTGGAGCGCGAGCCCGGGATCGCTCCAGTACAGTCTCGGCTGCTTCACGAGCCGCTTGTTCCGATTGACGGCATAGGACTCGACCCTCAGCAACTGGTACGAGACCTCCAGAAGGTCGAGGTAGCGCTGCGCCGTCGTCGGAGGGATCCCTGCATCTCTCGCCAGACTGGCCTGGTTCGACAGGCCGCCGAGCCGAAGGGCGGCCGCGCGCGCGAGCCGCTGGAATCCAAGGAGGTTCTCGATCGCCGCCAGTTGCCGCAGATCACGCTCGAGGTAGGTGCGCAGGTAGGCCTCGAACCAGGCGGCCCGGTCCGCTTCGGAGGCGAGGTTCAGCGCCGGAAACGGGTATCCGCCGCGACGGACCAGGTCCTTCCACCTCTCCGGATTTCGCGTAGTCGAGTCTCCGGCGGGAGGACCATCGGGCGTCGGAGCGTCGCCACCAGCCAAGGCGTCGATCCAGTGCCGCGGTGGCTCGTCGAGGAAGACGTCCCAGCGTCCCGCCGAGCCGCCGCCTGCGGCCTCGCCCCGTGTCATCGGCCAGAGGGTGACGTACACGGCTCGGCCCGCGAGCGTCTCCGACACGCCCTTCATCAGGTCGAGGTTCGCAGACCCGGTGAGGAGGAAACGACCCGGTGCCCGGTCCGTGTCGACGGCCCGCTTGATCGCGAGCAGCAGTTCCGGAGCCCGCTGGATCTCGTCGAGCGTCACGTGGGGACCGCGCGCCAGAAGCGCGTCGGGCTCGCGCTCTGCCTGGTCCAGCACGCCGTAGTCGTCCAGGGTCAGGTACGCTCGCCGATGACCCTCCAATTCCCGGGCAAGGGTACTCTTCCCGGTCTGTCGCGCTCCGGTCACGACGACCACCGGGAAGGCTTCCAGCCTTGCCCGCAGCGTGGCCTCGAGAATGCGCGGCAGATATGGAGCGGGTCTCACGGGATTCACCATCCCTCTCGGGTATATCGCCCAGAACGTGGGCTATTATAACCCGGATAATGGGTTATTTGTGCCTCTCATGCAAGAATCGGAGCTGCGGTCCGTTGGTCCTCGTCAGCCCGCGTTCTCGTGGCGCCCGGCGCCGCTTCACCACACGTTGACGTGGGCGCGAATCACCAGGAGGGGCCGTGTACCGGACGTGCATGTTCTGCAAGAAACCGCTGGGGTCCAACGAGGTCGTCGAGACCTTCCCCGTGGGACGCAGACTCGCCTTCGACGCGGCGAAGGGCCGGCTGTGGGTGGTGTGCCGGAAATGCCTGCGTTGGAACCTGACGCCGCTGGAGGAACGCTGGGAGGCCGTAGAAACGTGCGAACGCCTCTTCCGCGCCACGCCGCTTCGTGCTTCCACCGACAACATCGGGCTCGCTCGCCATCGCGAGGGTCTGGAGTTGGTCCGCATCGGCAAGCCACCGCGCGGAGAGTTCGCCGCGTGGCGCTACGGCGACCAGTTCCGGCGCAGGGTGCGGAACCTCGGGTTCGCCCTTGCCGGCGGTGTGGCCGCCAACTTCGTGTTCGCGAGTGTGCCGGGCGCCCTGTTCACCGGCGGCGTCTGTGTCCTCCTTCTCTGGTCCACGACCCGCACTGTGGCGAAGGTCCGGGTCGACGGCGAATCAGCGACTGGCCAGGAACCGGTCGAACAGGGGACGGTCGTCAAGTTCAAGCACACGAATATTCGCTCGATCCGGATGCTCCCCGCCGAACACGAACCCGGGTTCACAGTCGACATCCACCAGGGGATAGAGGGGATCCAGAGGATACGGACCGCGTCGTTCGCCGGCCAAGACGCTCACCGGGTCGCGGCGGCCGTGTTGCCGATACTTAACGCGAATGGCGGCATGCGACGGACCGTCCAGGCCGCCGTTGCCGAGATCGAGGCTCAGGGCCATCCGAGCCGCTACGTCGCCCGGGCCGTGAGAGGCAACCCTGATGTCGACCGGGAAAGCCCCCCGGGGTTCGTCACGAACATGCGCAAGCCGACGCGGCTCGCGCTGGAGATGGCGCTGCACGAGGAGCAGGAACGGCGCGCGCTCGAAGGCGAGCTATGGGTGCTCGAGCAGGCGTGGCGCGAGGCCGAGGAGATCGCTGCGATCGCGGACAAGCTGCTCCTCCCGGCCGGGACCGACGACTTCTTCGAGAAGTACGGGGCTACTCCAGAATCCGGTCGCCGATGAGGTAGGTCGCGGCCTCCCACTCGTCCAGCGGCGCGGCCCAGTCGCGGTCGCGGATGCGGCGCAGGTAGGTGATCTGGGCCAGGTGGTAGAGATAGTGTTGGGCGATGTGGATCACGGTGTCGCCCATGCGTGACGTCGCGTCGCCGTCCAGCGACGTGCGCTCGGTGAAGAGGTCGTCGTCTTCGTCGCAGGCGTTCAGTTCGGTGATGATCTGTTCCTGGATCCTGCGCATCCGCGCGCCGATCTCCTCGGCTGAACCGGGGCCATCCTCCTCGATCACGGGCACGATGCCTAGCCGCTTCAGGAACCAGATGTCGACCCGGTACATGTGGCGGCAGATCTTTCCGATCCCGCGCATCCCGTCTACGGGCTGCCAGTCGAGGTCCTCGCGCGAGATCCCGTCGAGGACGGCGAACAGCGGCCGCCGCGCGGCTTTGAAGATCTCGATCGTCTGTGCGATCTTCTGTTTCATCTGTTTGCGGCTCCTCCGGGAGGCAGGCTCTTTGAGATGAACTCGACGGCGCGCGGGATGGCGCCGGTCAGAGAGAGAAAGTCGTGTCCGCCCCCCTCGTAGATGAACGCCTCGAAGTCGGGCGACGCACGTCCCAGGGCCTCCATGGTCCGGATCAGGGACTCGGCCTGGGTGACGGGAACGGTGAAGTCCGCGGTCCCGTGGTGCAGCTGTACCGCGGGGAGGTCGGCGGCAAAGAGGACGGACGATCGCCGGACAAGCCCGAGACGCGCCTCGGGAATCGTGATTCCGCCCCGGACGAGGGGTTTGATGAGGGTGGAATCGAGATGGATGAGGCCGGGCAGGTCCCAGGGGCCGTCCAGCGCCGTCTTCCAGGCGATCGCGCGGATCCACGCGTCGAAGAAGTCCGTCGGACCGAAGAACGCGACGACGCGCTCGACCCGTTCGTCGCGGATCGCGGCCAGGAGCGCGACCCCGGCTCCGCGGCTGCCGCCGAGGATGCTGAACGTGCCCGGTCTGGCCTCCGGCGTGGACTCGAAGGCGACGTTCACGAGCGCAAGGGCATCGTCCACGTCGTAGTCCCAGTGCCCGGAGGGGCCCTCTGAGACCCACGCCCGGTCGCCGTATCGCAGCGGTTCGCTGCGGAACGAGGGGATCACGTATGCGAAGCGGGCGCTGAGGTCGCCCAGCGCCAGCGCGACGACCTGCAGATCATCGACCGAGACGCCCCCGTCGCCCCCGTGAGCATACATGAGCACGGGCAGGCTCTCGGGCTCCGCGCCGGCGGGCACGATGATCGCCCCGAAGTGGCGTGCACCCGTCACCACATGAGAGATGATCCGGAGCGTGGCGGTGGACGTTCCGAGCGTCATCTCCTCGGAGAGTTCGACCGACACTCCAGCCGCCGACACGTCGCGCTGGGCCCAATCTTCGCGTACCGCCCCCACCTCCGCCGCCGAGGCCGGTGCGAAGAGGGCGTCCAGCTCGGCGTCCAGGTCGATCGTCTCGGCGCCGACCATGGCGGTAGCGGCGCCGGCGGACACCGTGAGCGTCTGGCGTCCGGGGGCGGACCCCAGCGTCCACGTCGTCACGGCTTCGCCGTCGCCGGCGGAGGCGGTCGAACTCGGATCCGCACTTCCGTTCCCGGTTGCCGGTGTGAACGAGACGGTGACACCCGAGGCAGGGCGTCCAGCCGCATCGAGCACCCGGACCACGATAGGCTCCGCCGCCGGGCGGCCTCCGACCCCGCGCTGGTCTCCACCCGACACGAGGACGACGCTAGCGGAACCGCCGCCGGCGGGCGTGACCGGGTCGGCGTCCCCGCCCCCGCATCCGACCACAGCGGCGAGGACCCCGAGAGCCGCGCGTCGGCACAGCCATCGCCGCCGGTGCATGCCGGCGTTCATCTCCGGTTCCCCACGGATCCGGATCCGCCGCCCGGGGTCAATCGGACGTGCGCGCCGCCGGCCGACGCCGGCCACGCGAGTTCGATGATCTCTCCCTGATCGATCCACTCGAAACCTCGTTCGGACCGGGCCAGTGTGACGATGCGCTCCGTCGACTCGGCGGCGGCGGGCATCGCTTCCACACATGCCGGGTGCGCGAGCGGCAGGCGGCAGGCGAGCACCCCGCCCGCGGGAACGCCGGAACTGCTCCAGTCGAGGCTCGCTTCGATGCGACCGTCGTCGTGGATGTCGAGCGTCTTCTCGAGGCGCGCCGGGCCCGGCGCGGATGCGAGGCGGAAGCGGATCCTCCGCGGCTCGACCTCCGGCGGGGCGGCGAGTCGGAACGCGTGCAGGCGCCAGTCCGCAACGACGGCCGGGTCGGAGGACTCCGCATCACGGGCCCCGTCGAGCGCGATCTCCTGCATGAGTGCGAGAGGCACCGGATCCGGGGAAGGGGGCACGGGCGCTTCGGGCTGTCGATCGTGGACCGACGTAATGCCCCCTGCGGCCGATGCATCGCCGGGGTGTCCCGGCGTGGGGCCGGTGGACGTCGCGGTCCCGTCGTGGGGATCGCGATGGTAGGCCTCCAGCCGGCGCGCCAGCACATCGGCGTAGTTGGCTGCGTCCGCAAAGACCGTGAGCATCTCGATCGCTCCTCCCCTCGCGGGACTGATGACGACGGAACAGCGGGAGGAATGGACCCAGATCTCCTCATGGCCGTCAAAGTCGAAGTCGACCAGTTCGTACGCGATGTCCTCACCCTCCCTCAGGTAGCGTTCGGCAGCAGCAAGCTCGCGCCAGATCGCCTGTCGCAGGTGGGGAAGGTAGACGCCGCCGAACACCCCATGCCAATAGGCGTCGTTGCACTGCGCGCGAGCGATGGCCCGGCGGGCCTCGCGGGGGTCGCCGCGCTGACGGCACAGCCGGGAGAGCCTCAGCGCCGCTTTGTGCATGCGGTTCGACTCAGGGTATTTGCGCAGAAACCCCTTCCAGTGACCGCCGCGCACGAGCGGACCATGGTCCGTTTCGGCGAGTCGTCCGAGGCGAAGCGCGGCGGGGCGGGGAAGCGTCCACTCCTCCATTTCGCGGTACGATCCGGCGGCGGGATAGGCGAGCCCGCCGCTCGGTCCGGCCGCCGCCTCGCCCGTCGTGACCAGTTCCAGTTCATCCCGTCCCCGCATGTCCTCGAGCGCATCCAGGAACGCGTCGAGCCACCCGCCGTCGTACACCCACGCGCGGGTGCCCGGCCACCCTCCGAACTTCTCGCCGTCATCGCCGAGAACGAGCTGGTGGCGGCCGGCCCTCCTGCGCTCCCCGAAGAAATCAACGATCTCCTCGACCGGCCGAAACGGGATCAGATACCGGAGTTCCTCATCGATGGGGAGCAGCCGGAGCGGGTGTCCGTCGCTCTCCGTCGTATAGACGCGGTCCAGCTCCGTGCGCTCGAGTCCGCACGCGAGGAAGTGCCGGTCGTCGAGGAGGGTGTATTTGATTCCCGTGCGCGCCACATCGGCAGCCAGGTCGGGCTCCCACACTCGTTCGGTCAGCCAGAGCCCGGTGGGCTCCACGCCGAAGCGGGCCGCGAGGTCCGCGCACATCCACTCGATCTGCTCGAGGCGATCGCGCGGCGGGAGCGCCGCCAGGATCGGCTCGTACCGTCCGGACGCGAGCAACTCGATCCGCCCGTCCGACACGGGAGCCCCGAGGTGATCCAGGAAATCCGGAGCCTGGTCCTCGAGCCAGTCGAGCAAGGGTCCCGAGACGTGCAACGTGATCGGATACGCCCCCCGAGCATGGATCGCATCGAGCAAGGGCCGGTACACGCCCGCCAGGTGGTCCGCAAACACGTGGTCGAAGTTGCCCACCGGCTGGTGGAGGTGGATCGCAAACGCGAACCGGAGCGGGGGTCCGCTCATTCGCGCCGCCCGCGAAACTCACGCTGATAGATGGCGGCGGCGCTCCCGACTTCGGGGTCGTTGGTCGGCGCCGAAGCCAGCCCCTCGACGAACGAGCGCTCGAGTTCCGCCGCGCGGGCCGGCGCGAGTCCCCCGAGCCGGTCCAGCGCGTGCGCGGCGTAGCCCAGGACCTGGGTCGTCTCGATCCCCGCCACATCGTCGAAGAACCAGGCACACGACGTGAACATTGCGGCCCGGTCCCTCATCATCTCGGCGAGTGCGAGCGTGTCTTCCCCGGCCCCCTCCTCGGCGACCTCCCGGGCCAGTTCGGCCAGGCCCGCGGGCGCGCCCAGACCTTCGCCCAGCTGAAGCAACGTCCGCCGGGGCTCCGACACGCGCCCCGGGGCGAGGGTCTCGTAGGCATCATCGAGTCCGGCCGCCAGCGACTCGAGCGCGGTGCGGAGGGGAGCGCGCCACCGCTGCTGGGAATCGAGGTGAGGAGCCAGCCGGCAGCCGCAGTCCGCGCGCCAGCGTTCGACGCCGTGCGCACAACTCCAGGAGCTGGGTTCGCGCAGCGTCACCTGGGGAGGGGCGCCGGCGCGGGCCAGCACCGAAGCGAAGTTCTCGAGCCTCAACTCCCGATGCGTGCGGACGCGAGAGATGACTCGCATCAGCGTGCGGTCGGCGCCCCGATGATGGTGCCCGAACGTCTCACCGTCCGTCGCCAGCGCGATCAGGGACGCGCCACCGTGGGCCGAAGCCTGAAGTCCGTCGATCCAGGTGTCGCGGCCTTCGAGCAGCGCCCCGAACGCGACACCGTGCGACAGACCGCCATCGTACACGAAGACGGAGATCTCGCGCCCTCCGCCGAGCCTGATCCGCCCGACTCCGCCCGGCGGCGGCTCGGCGATCTGGTGCGGCGCGAGGATCGTGAACGCGACGCCCTCCGCCGCCAGTACCTCGAGCGTAGCCATGTCGACTGCCGTCTCCGGCAGCCACAGACCCTCCGGCGGCCGCCCGAAACGCCGTTCGAAATCGCGCAGCCCCCAGCGCACCTCCGTCTGCTTCTCGCGGCGCGATGCGAGCGGGAGGATGATGTGGTGATAGGGCTGGGCGACCGCGTTCCCCTGACCCAGCCGCGCGCGGCTCGCGCGGTCTCCGCGGACGAAGCCGTCGTGGACGTTCGGGTGTTCGCGCTCGAGCCACCGCGCGAGGGTCGGACCGAGGTCGAAACTCAGCCACTCGAAGGCGCCCGCCTCGGCGAGCGGCGCGTAGCACTCGGCGGCGATGCGCTCGTTCCAGTTGTCGAACGGGGCCGCGGTCGGCTCGCGGCGGATGCGGTCCGTCCACGGGTCTTCACGAGGAGGCTGATAGAAATGGCCGTGGATGACGACCGCCGCCGGGCTGGGTGGCGACGCGGACGTTCCCGTCACAATACCGCTGAGCGGTTCAGGCGTCCGGGGCATGCGCCGCGAGTGCGCGACGGTACACGTCCAGGTAGCGCTGGGCGCTGTTCGCCCAGCCGAAGTCACGCGACATCGCCTCGATCATGTGCTCGGCCCACGCCTCCGGGCTCCCGCCATAGAGCGCCGTGGCCCGGCCCAGCGCGACCTCGAGATCCTCCGAGGTATAGCCGTCGAACAGGAAGCCCGTCACCTGATCCTCGATGGTGTCGGCCAGTCCCCCCACGCGGCGGGCCACCGGAAGCGCCCCGTACCGCTGGGCTCGCATCTGCGTGAGTCCGCAGGGTTCGTAGAGCGACGGCATCAGCAGGAGGTCGGCGCCCGCCAGCAGCCGATGCTCCTTGGGCTCGCTGAAGTCGGTGTCGAGGGCGACGCGGTCGGGATGGCGTGCCGCGATGTCGCGGAGCGCCGTCTCATACCGATCCTCTCCCGCACCGAGGAAGATGAACTGGCCTTCGGCCCGCTCCAGCAGGCCGCCGTCCAGCAGCAGGTCGAGTCCCTTCTGGCCGACGAGCCGCGCCGTCATCCCGTACAACGGTTCGCGAGGGGCCTCGGGAAGGGAGTATTCCCGCTGCAGCGCTCCCTTGCACAGCGCCTTCCCGGCGAGATCGGACCGCGAGAACGTTGCCTCGATCTCCCGGTCTGTCGCGGGATCCCAGACATCGAGGTCGATCCCGTTCAGAATCCCCAGAAAGCGGTCGCCGAGCTCGATGAACGAGCCGTGGAGCCCGAAGCCCCCGGCCGTCGTGCGGAGTTCGTGCGCATGGGTCGGACTCACCGTGGTCGCGTAGTCCGCAAACACGAGGCCGCCCTTGAGCAGGTTCAGATGGCCGTAGAACTCCATCCGTCTCCAGTGGAAGAGTTCCCGCGGGAGCCCGAGTTCCTGAAGGACTTCGCGCCCCTGAAGCCCCTGGTAGCCCGCGTTGTGGATCGAGAACACGGTCGCCATGCGGTCGTGCACCTCCCGGCCCGCGAACCTCGTCCTCAGAAACACAGGCGCCAGCGCCGCATGCCAGTCGTGCGCGTGCACGACGACCGGCACGTTGGCCAGTTCGGGAAGTATCTTGAGCGCAGCGAGATTGTAGAACGCGAACCGGATCGGGTTGTCCTCGTAATCCGCCCCGTCCTCGCCGTAGATCCCCCCACGGTCGAAGAATCCGGGATGGTCGATGAACAGGACCCTCGGGTTCCGGCGCGGACCCGGATGCTGGAGGATTCGCGCTTCCTCCACGCGCGATCCCACGCGCACGCGGAATGCGTCCGCTGATCGGCTCCAGGTCGGGATAGGCCTCGCGCACCGCCCGGTACAGCGGCATGAACACGGTGACCGGCGTGCCCTGGGCGGCCTGGAAGGTCGCGATGCCCCGCACGGCCTCGGCGAGACCGCCCGTGCGCGCGTACGGCCAGTATTCGGTGACGAGGTGCACGGCCGCGAGTTCCTCGGCGGGGCGTACCCCGCGGCGCGCGCTCTCGGTCATCGGCTTGGCGATCGTAGGCATCCGGCTCATACTTGGGGAAGATCCCGCGATGAGGTGGCAGATCGAACACGAAAAAACTAGCGGCCCGCCCGGACCTCTCAAAACCCCGGCGCGCGACCCTTCGTTCCCCCTCTCGGCCGCCGACCTGGAGCCGTTCCGCGCGGGCCGGGAATCCGCGCTGTACGACCTGCTCGGCGCGCACCCCTGCGAGCGCGATGGCGCAGCGGGCACCCGGTTCGCCGTGTGGGCGCCGCGAGCGGAGGCCGTGAGCGTCGTGGGCGCCTTCAACGCCTGGGAGGCGGGGCGGGATCCGATGTCCCCGGTTGGCGACGCCGGCGTGTGGGAACTCTTCCTCCCGGGTGTGGGGCCGGGCGACCTCTACAAGTACCATGTACGCTCCGGGGCGGACGGAACGCCCCGCGACGTCAACAAGGCGGATCCCGTGGGCCGGGCCATGGAGGTGAGGCCCGGCACCGCGTCGCGCGTCGTCGCCGGAGACCCATACCCCTGGATGGACAGGACGTGGCTGGAGGGCAGGCGGCAGCGTTCGGCCCCCACCGCGCCGGTCTCCATCTATGAAGTCCACCTCGGCTCCTGGCGTCGGCATGCGGACGGCTCCTGGCTCGGCTACCGGGCCCTGGCCCGCGAGCTGCTGCCCTATGTGGCCGATCTCGGGTTCACACACGTCGAGCTTCTGCCCGTCACGGAGCACCCGTACGACGCGAGCTGGGGATACCAGACGGTCGGATACTTCGCCCCCACTTCCCGCTACGGGACTCCCGACGACTTCGCCTATTTCGTGGACAAGGCACACCGCCTCGGGCTGGCGCGTCGTCCTCGACTGGGTCCCGGGTCACTTCGGGCCCGACCTCCATGGCCTGAGGACGTTCGACGGCGCGCCACTCTATGAGATGGGAGAAGAGACGAGGGCGGTCCATCCCGACTGGGGCACGCTCGTGTTCGACTTCGGACGACCCGAAGTCGTCTCCTTCCTCCTTTCGAGCGCCCGCTACTGGATCGAGCGCTACCACGTCGACGGCCTGCGCGTCGATGCCGTGGCTTCCATGCTCCATCTCGACTATTCCCGCGAGGCGGGGCAGTGGGAACCGAACGAACTCGGCGGCCGGGAGAATCTCGGCGCGATCGCCTTCCTCAAGACGCTCGCGAAGACGGTCCGCGAGCGCTTCCCCGGCGTCCTCCTGTTCGCGGAGGAGAGCAGCGCGTGGCCGGGAATCACCGCGTCCCCGGACGAAGGGGGACTCGGGTTCGACTTCAAGTGGAACATGGGGTGGATGAACGACACGCTCCGGGTCCTCGGTACCGCGCCGGGGCGGCGGCCGCGGCTACACACCCGGCTGACGTTCTCTCTCCACTACGCGCACCAGGAACGGCACCTGCTTCCCCTGTCGCACGACGAAGTCGTCCATCTCAAGCGCCCTCTGCTCGAGAAAATGCCGGGACCGGACGAAGAGAAGTTCGCGACCCTTCGCCTCCTGCTCGGCTACATGTGGACCCATCCGGGCGCGAAGCTCCTCTTCATGGGTGGCGAACTCGGCCAGCGGCGGGAGTGGGACGAGGAGGGGTCGATCGACTGGGAGCTGCTCGATGACCCGTCACACCGCGGGATCCGGCGCTGGGTGCGCGCCCTGAACGAAGTCTATGTCCGCGAACCGGCACTCCACGCGCTCGACCACAAGCCGGAAGGGTTCGAGTGGCTGGATGTGCACGACGCCCGGCACAGCGTGCTGAGCTACGTACGCTGGCGCCCTGACTGGGAGGACTTCGTCGTCGCGGTGGCCAATTTCTCGCCGACGGCCTGGCCGGAGTACCGGGTCGCCCTGCCCGCCGCCGGCACCTATCAGGTGCTCCTCGACAGCGGCGACCCCGCGTTCGGAGGAGGCGGCCGCACGCAGCTGCCCGAGTCTGCGGAGGAGGTCGATTACCTGAAGCGCCCGGCCGCGCTCACAGTCGACCTGCCGCCGCTCGGCTTCCTCGTCCTCCAGCGGACCGAGAGGTACAGCGCAACGGGCACGGGCTGAACGCCCCGCCGCCCGCTGCTCGATTAGCGCCGCCACGCCTCGCCGTCCGGTATCCCCCGGCTGAACAGTACTTCGAGGCCCGGGTCGGGCGAGGCGGCGGCGACCGCGTCTGCCCGGGTCACGGTCGTCGGCGGCAAATCGTGCAGGATGCCACGCACCGTCCCCGTTCGCGGGTCGCGGAGGATCGCCGCCGGCCGGTCGGTTTCCCCATCGAGCGTAACCGATCCGCCGGGTCCCGAAAGCGTGATGCTCGCCAGGTCGCGCTCCCACCCCGGTCGCACGGGGAGCACGAAGGCGAAGCCGGAACTGCCGTCGCCGTCGGCCACCTCGGGCATGTCGAATCCGAAAGAGAACAGCTCGTCGCCGGCGGCGGAGTGTCCGGAGAGCCGGTACGCACCGCCCGAGCGTGGCAAGTCCGGCGGTGCATCGACCAGGAAGGCCGGTTCGAGGAACGGCACGTTGTCCGCGCCCACACCGCCCCAAAGGAGGAGCGCCTTTGTCCGCCGAGCGCGATCCGGGAGCCCCACGCTGTCCGCTTCGCTCAGACGGAAGCGGAGCGCGTTGGTGAAGTGGTAGTCGCTGATCCCGTCGGGCGGGCCACAGTAGGACATGAAATCCGGCGTGGAGGGCCACACCGGTCGGCCGCGCCGGAAGTCGTACCCCCAGGTCCCGATGGATCCGTCGGAGTACGGGAAGGAAGGGTCGGGGCCGCCGGCTCCACCACATGGCGCGTGGCGGAGACTCAGGTTGTGACCGAGCTCGTGCGCTATGACATCGGGTTCGGGGAGCGAGAAGCTGGACCGGCCGGGGAGCTTGGCCACTCCCCTCCCGGATGCCGTCAAGGGGCGCATCATCATCCCCTTGTAGTGGCCGGTCCCGCCTTCCACGGCCCGAATGACGGAAGTCTGGTTGAGTACAGTTCTCGCGCGGTTGGTCGAGGTCAGCACGGGCTCGTGCGCCGTGACGGCCAGATCACCGATCGGCAGCAGCGCGCGCGCGTCCGCGAACAACTCGTGGTTATCCGGATCCGCCGCCATTCCCCTGACGAGGTCCACGATCGACGAGTCCTGGGTCCGGCTCCAGATGAACGGGATCAGCGTCAGGTCGAACAGCGGCATGGTGCGGACCTCGACCGTCAGCCGCCCTGTGTCCGGGATTCGGGTCACGACCCCCAGGCCCGGATCCAGCGTCCCGTCCGGGTCGACCTCGATCACCATCTCGAGCCCCGGCTGAATGATGTGCCCCGGGATATCGGCGTTGGCCGACTTCGACAGATTGCTCTCATCAACGCTGGTCGGGATCGCCACGGATGTCCCCGGGATGGCCTCGACGTGCGTCTCCCTGCCGTCGACGTAGAACCGGGCCCGGACCGCCGGGATACCCTCGCTCGTGGCTTGGTTGGCCGTCGGAAACACGCGCAGAAGTGCCCTCCGGCCGGCCACCAGCGGGACGGAGAGCTCACGCGACTGCACCGCTTGGGCCAGGTACGCGGCCGGCAGGTCTCTCTCGACGCAGGAGGCGACCCGGCGCTTGTAAATCCCGGTCAGCCACGCCTGGAACCCGGGGTCTGACGGCGCGCACAGGCGCGTGCCCCCCGCCAGGAGCACGTCGAGGCGGTGAAGCGCCGTCATGCCGGCTGGTAGCGGCCCCGCCATGGCGGGGTTGTTCGAGAGGGACAGTTCCTGCAGGCTCGCCATGCGGCCGAACGCGAGGGGCACCGGGCCCGTCAGTTCGTTGTTGTCCAGGACCAGGCTCTCCAGCATCGGAAGGTCGCCGAGCCACTGCGGGAGTGGGCCAATCAGATTGTTGCCGCCGAGCGCCAGATGCGTAAGCGAGGAGAGGTTGCCGAATTCGCCGGGGATCGCGCCGGACAGATCGTTGTCGCGCAGGGATAGAACCTTCAGGGTGGTGAGTTCGCCGAATTCAGGCGGGATCGGCCCCGTCAGGCGGTTGCCATGGAGGAAGAGTCGGGCGATGCTCGAGAGATGGCCGAGGTCGGAGGGGACCGGACCGCTCAGATCATTCGCGTGCAGCTCGAGCCACGTCAGGCTGGAGAGACTCCCCAGTTCGGGCGGTATCCTTCCGCTCAGGTCGTTGTAGGAAAGATACAGTCGCTGCAGGCCGGACAGGTTGCCGATTTCGGCAGGGATCCGGCCCTCGAGGTCGTTGAAGCGGAGCGCCAGCAGCTCCAGGCTTCGGAGGCTGCCGAGTTCGGATGGGATCGCCCCCGTCAGATCGTTTCGATCGAGGTCCAGCGATGTGAGCCTTGTGAGGCCGCCGAGTTCCGCGGGGGCCGGGCCCGAAAGTTCGTTTTCCGAGAGGTCGAGTCGCGCAAGGTTGGCGAGGCCGCCCAGTTCGGGCGGGATCCCGCCCTCGAGATGGTTTGACTGAAGCCCCAGCCCCACCACCCGGCCGTCGCCATCGACCTCTACCCCGTACCAATCCGCGAGCGGCGCATCCGTCAGCCAGCCTTCGCTCCTGGCCCACGTCGGTCCTCCCGTCGCCCCATGCAGTATCTCAAGGATGCCGCGGTCCGAGAGGGGCTGGCACTCGATTCCCGTCCCCTCGTGCGACGGAATGCCGTTGAGCCATGCCTGGAATACCGTCTCTGTCGGGGCGCACAGTGCGGTGTCCGCGTAGCCAAGCTCGCGCAGCGGAAGTCGCCTCATCGAAAGGGGCAGTCGACCTGAAAGAGCGTTGCCGCCAATGCGCAATACGGTCATCCGGGCCAGTGCCCCCAGTTGCGCGGGAAGTCGGCCGGTCAATCCGTTGCGGGCGAGATCGAGTTCCGTCACGCGGCCGACGCCATCGGCGGTAACGCCGTGCCAGTTGGCAACACCCTCCTCGCCCAACCAGCCGCCGGACTCCGTCCAGCCCATGCCGCCCGCAGCTTCGTACAGCGATTCGAGTGCGGCCACGTCGCTTGCGTTGCAGTAGGACGCCGCTCCCGCGTCGCGGTTCTCGATTCCTTCCAGCCACGCGGCGAAAGCGGAGGTGCCGGGCACGCAAACGCTGTTTCGCGAGACATAGAAGTAGCGGAGCTGATCGAGTTGCACGAAACTCGGCGGGATGGAGCCTGTGAACTCATTCCCCCATAGGTAGAGCGAGGTCAGCTTGGCGAGGCTGCCGAGTCCCGCCGGGATCGGGCCGGTCAGGTTGTTGGACCAAAGGTGCAGGTGCGTCAGACCGAGGCCGCCGAGTTCGGGCGGTATCGGGCCAGTGAGTTCGTTCCTGCTGAGGCTCAGCCTCCTCAGGTGGGTGAGGCGGCCGAGTTCCGCCGGGACCGGGCCAGTGAGGTTGTTGGACCAAAGGTGCAGCTGCGTCAGATTGGCGAGGCCGCCGAGTACGGGCGGGATCGGACCCGAGAGTTCGTTCTGGGCAATGGACAGGTACGTCAGGTTGGCGAGGCCGCCGAGTTTCGCCGGAATCGGGCCCGTCAGTTTGTTCCGGCTGAGGTCCAGGCTCGTAAGGTTGGCGAGGTCTGCCAGTACGGGCGGGATCGGACCCGAGAGTCCGTGTGGTCTCCATTGCCTGGTCCGAGGATCCGACCGGCCGGACAGATCAAGACGCGACACGCGCCCGTCACGGTCGGTGCCCACCCCGTACCACCCTCCCAGCGGCGCGTCGGTGAGCCAGTTCTCGTTGTTGACCCAGTTCGGCCCGTCAGTCGACTCGTAGAGCGCCACCAGCGCCGCCCGGTCCGAGTCGACGGACGTCGGTAACGGAGGGGGCGGCGCTGGCCCAGTTGGGTCGTCGACGCAGGAGAGGAACCCCAGCGCGGCGAGCCACCCCGCCGCCGGCCACCACCGCCCGCCCCGACGACGGGCGCAACTCGCTGGTTTGTCCATCACACTCGCCTCGCGAGGGTCGCGGGCCGTCACATGTAACCGAATCTCCTAGGGCCCCGGACAAGACGCCCCCTGCCGTATGGATTGGATTATGACGAGTTCGGCGTCGGGTGGACACCAGAGACGGCGGCGACCACGCCTTGACGGCGGCGGCGGGTCAGGCGGCGTAGAGCTGAAGCCTCGTCACGAACTCCCCGGCGATCGCTTCCAGCGCCGCCATGTCGGGATGCCGGAGGAAGATCATCCCGTCGGACACGAGCGTCGCCCGCCAGTTGCGGCGGGGCGCGCCGATCGGGAGGAGATCGAGGCTGCACACCCGGTCGCCGTATTCCTGCAGCAGGGGGCCGAGCCCCTCGATGCGTTCGATCCGGCCGTGTCCCCGTGCGCGCTTCACGATCCAGCAGGCGTTGTACTTCCTCTCCACCGGCTGTGACCACGTCGCGTGGACGACCCCCTCGGCCCAGCCCCGGTAGGTGTCGATGTCGCTCGCGTAGTTGATGAGATCGACGGTCCGCACTCCCGGGGGGCGTGCGGCAATCTCCCCGAACACGGCTTCTCCGTCCGCCGTCCGGTACCACTCCATATGCGTGTACCCGGTCTCGAACCCGAGCGCGGCCAGGACGGCGAATCCCATCTCGCGGCCGGCGGCGACGTCCTCCGCCTCCACGTCTCGCAGCGCGTAGGTAATCGGGCTCAGCCACTCGTGCGTCTTGGACTCGAGCGCCCGCGGCCAGTACCGGCAGATGTTGTAGTGGGCGACCACGCCACCGACCGTTACGGTGTCGAAGGTCATGTCCTCGCCCTCGATGAACTCCTCCACCGTGACCTGGGGGACGTGCCGCAGGGCGGGGAACACCTGCTCGAGTTCATCCTCGGAGCCGACGCGGTAGGTGTCGGCCGAGCCGGCCCCGGCCACCGGCTTCACGATGAGCGGGAACCCCACCCGCTCGGTCACGTCGCGGCACTCGGCGATACTCGTGGCCCTCCCGTGGCGCGGCGTCCGGATGCCGGCGGCGTCGAGTACGTCCTTCATGATCTCCTTGTCGCGGAAGGGCAGCGTCTGCTCGACCGTCGGCCCCGGGAGTTCCAGCATCTCCCGGAGCCTGGCCGCGAGGATCATGTAGGGCTCCCACAGGCACTCCACGCGGTCGAGGCGAGTCTTCGCGGCCAGAGCCGCCACCTGCCGCATGACGTCGGCTTCGTCGGCCAGCGACCGCACCTGCAGGTGCGTCGCCACGCTCGTCCGGGCGATCTCGGGCAATGCCGACCGGGGCTGGTCTCCGAGCCCGATGACCGTCGCACCCACCTCCGCGAGACTGCGGGTGAAGTACGGCATCTCGGCCGGATACCCCGGTGAAATCATCAGTACATTCATGACGTTGTCGCGAGTTCCACCCGAACCCGGGTGATGATCCTTCCCAGCGCCTCCTCGACGACCTCGGTCTCCGGGTGGCGTACGATGATGTAACCTTCCCCTTCGTAGGACGCGCTCTGGGCCTGTCCCTCACGCGGAAGCCGCCACTCGACGCAGAGCGGCCCCAGCTCACGCGCGATCTCCTCGAGTCCCGCGACGCGCCGCACCGGTCCCCGCCCCTGACCCCGGAGATACGCCGCGCCCGCCGCGTAGGGCCGGTCCGGCGGATCGAAGTCGTCGAAGACCATCAGCCGCGCCCACGCCCGGTAGAGATCGAAATCGTGCGCGTGAGAGATCAGGGTGACGAACTGGGCTCCCGGCGGTCGGGCGCCGACCTCGGAGATCGCCACCGTCCCATCCGGTCGGTGAAACCATTCCATGTGGCTGAGTCCGGTATCCATCCCCAAAGCGTCGAGGGCCGGCGGGGCCACGCGGCGGATCTCGTCGTAGCGCGGCGAGTCGACTTCGCGCGGAAGGAGCACGCACCACTGGATCCAGGGCTCCCGGAGCACCTCGAGCGGAGAAGGCAGGTAGTGGTTGATCGAGTGCCACATGAGGCGCCCCCCGATCGACACCGCGTCGAATGAATGTTCCTCGCCCGCCACGAACTCTTCTATCAGCGTGGGCCGGTCCGCGCTGGGACGGGACATGGCGACGGCGGCGCGCAACTGGGCGGGGGTCTCGACGCGGAAGGTGCCGCGGGCGCCCGAGCCGGCTGGCGGCTTCACGATGAGGGGGAACCCGGTCTCGGCCGAGAACGCCGTCGCTTCGCCCTCGTCCCGGATGAGCGCATGCCGGGCACAGGGCAGGCCGTGCGCGCGAAGCACGTCCTTCATGCGCGACTTGTCGCGGAAATTGCGTGCGGCCTCCGCGCCCATGCCCGGGAGCCCGAGTGTGTCACGCAGCTCTCCGAGTGGCACCTGGAGGTCTTCGAGCGCCCCGAGGAGTCGGTCGACGGAGCCGAGGTCACTCGCGAGTTGCCGGAGCCCGACGTGGATGCCCTCCGCCGATAGCGCGTCATCGACCCGCGCATACGCGGTGATCCGCTGGCGGAGCGACGCCGGCGCCTTCTCGATGGGTTCCTGCGTCACGACCCCCAGACGCACGTCGGCGAGCCCCGCCGCAGCTTCCAGAAAGCGCAGCGTGGTAGGGAGATAGAACGGAGCGACGAACGCGACGTTGGGCATGGACCTTCCAGGTCTTCCGACATCGGCGGGCCGGATCCGGGCCGCCGGGCTGGCGTTTGAGAGGAAGGACTGTACAATGCCGAGCCCTCAAAGTGAAGGTTGGACCCCTGATGCACGTCGTATTCGTCGAACCCCGATTCCCAGGGAACCAGAAGGACTTCGTCCGTGGTCTGCACGAAGTCGGCGCCGAAGTGTCGGCGGTCGGCGAAGCGCCGCTCGACGCGCTGGGCTCCGACCTGCATGCGTGGCTCACGTGCTACGAGCAGGTCGGCTCGGTCTGCGACGAACCCGCGCTCGCCCGGGCTGTGCAGGCGATCCATCGGCAGCGGCCGGTCGATCGCCTCGAGGCCACGGTCGAGGCGCACATCCTTCCGGTCGCCCGCGTGCGGGCAGCGGCGGGGCTGGCCGGCACATCGGTCCGTACGGCGCACCTGTGCCGCGACAAGCCGGTCATGAAGGACGCGCTGCGCGAGGCGGGCGTGGCCACCGCGCAGTCGATGGGCGGGGGCGATGCGAGCGAGATCCTGAAGTTCGGTCGCCGGGTGGGCTATCCCCTCATCGTCAAGCCTCGCGCCGGGGCCGGCGCCTCGGGCACCTATCGCGTGGAGGACGAGTCGCAGCTCGCGGAGTTGCTCCCGACACTCGGAGTGGGCGTGGGTGCCGAAGTTGCGGTAGAGGAGTTCGTCGACGGACACGAGGCGTTCTACGACACGCTCACCGTCGGCGGCGTGGTCGTCCACGACTTCATGACCCACTACTACCCAAACGTGCTCGAGGCGATGCGGACGCGAGAGGTCTCGCCGCAGTTCATCACGACGAACCGGATCGACACGGCCGCCCCCTACGCCGAGGTCCGGGACCTGGGGAAGAGGGTCATCGATGCGCTCGAGATCGGGACCTCGGCGACTCACATGGAATGGTTCTTCGGGGACAAGGGGCTCAAGTTTTCCGAGATCGGCTGTCGGCCGCCCGGCGTGAGAGCCTGGGATCTGTACTGCGCCGCCAACGAAATGGACGTGTATCGGGAATGGGCCGCCTGCATCGTCCACGGCCGCAAGGCGCAGGAGGCCTCTCGCCGATACTCCGCGGGAATCGTCACGCTGCGCCCCGAGTCCGATGGGCGGATTGCGGGGTATGACGGTCTGGACAGAGTCGAAGCACGTTTCGGAGAGTCGGTCATCGACGTGCATCTTCCGCCCCCGGGCACCCCGACCCAGCCGGTGGAGGCTGGCTACATGGCGAACGCGTGGGTCCGCATGCGGCATCCGGATTACGACGAACTGCGCAATATGCTCGACGCGGTGGGCCGGTGGGTCAGGGTTCGCGCCACATGAGCGCCACATGAGCGCCAGGCGGGGTCGCTCGACTCCGGCGCCCGCGCCGTCCGTCGTCCTGCAGGGGCCGCGCGACGGTCGGAACACGCTGTCGAACGTGATCGAAGAGCTGGAAGCCGCGGGCGCGGTGTCACCGGATTCGCGCATCGCGGCCGTCACGGCCGGGTGGCGGGAACGGGAAGCGCAGGTCGGCCTCTTCGATCCCCGCCTCGCGGCGCGCGTGGTCGATCTCGAGTTGTACCGGCGCTCGGCCCGGGTCGCCGACGCGGATCCGGAGTTGGCCCGCGCGCACCGGGAGGCGCAGGACCGGCTCGATCTGCTGCGCCGAGCCTACAACGTGCGGCTCGCCGGCCGCATCGACGCCTACGTCCGCCTGGTAGACCTGCGGGGGGACGCGTCGGTTCTCGCGGAGGAGAGGGCCGAGGCGCTCGAAGCGATCCGGCGGCTCGATGAGCGGCAGCTCGCCCGGGTGGCCGAGATCCGGTCCGAGTTCGAGCGTGCCTACACCCCCGAGGCGCGAGACCCGGTACGGGCGCAGCGGCGCGAAGTCGAGCGGTTGCTCGAAGACGCGGAAGCCGTGGTCATCGCCGGCGGACACGTCGGTCTGCTGCTGAGTCGTCTGCGTCTGTTCGGCGGCCGGGAACTCCTGGGCGAGCGGGCCGTGATCGGCCGTTCGGCGGGCGCCATGGTGCTCACGGACCGTGTCGTGCTCTTTCACGATCGGCCGCCCTGGGGCGCGGGAAACCCCGAGGTCTTCGACGCGGGCCTCGGCCTGGCCGAGGGCATCGTGGCGCTGCCTCACGCCTCCGCTCGTCTCGTCCTGGACGACCGCGACCGCACGTCGCGGCTCGCGGCGCGCTTCGCCCCCGCGGCCTGCGTGCTCCTCGCCCCCGGTCAGAGGGTCGACCGCGCCCCGGCCGGCTGGAGCGGCCACGGCGGAGTCGAACGCATCGACCGGGCGGGCCGTTGCGTCCGCCTCAGCGACGCCGCGTAACCGGGCCGATGACCTTCGACGCCCACACGCGGGCGCACGGGCCCGCCACGCCCATGCCGCGATCGGCCCTCATCGCTGCCCTGGAGGAGCGGCTGGCGTCCGATCCCGAAGCGCTGGACGCGTTTCTCGCCGCCCACGAGTTCCCGCTCGCGGAGCCCCCCCTCTACACCTTCGTCTACCGAGGCCCCGCCGAGGGCGTGAGGCTTCGACACTGGGTGCACGGACTACAGACATCGGCGCCGTTTCGCCGCATTGCCGGGACCGATCTCTGGTGCTACACGGTCGAGTTGCCGGACGAATCCCGGGTCGAATACAAGATCGAGGTGCTGAGGCACGGCCGGGCCGAGTGGGTCCAGGATCCCCTGAATCCGCTCCACGCGCGCGACCCGTTCGGTGCCAACTCCGTCGTGCAGGCGCGCGGATACGAGATCCCCGACTGGACCCGCGAGGACGCCGAGGCGCCCGCCGGCGTCCTGGATGAACTCGTCGTCGAGAGCGAGGTGCTCCGTTCGGCCCGGCACGCGAGCGTGTACCGGCCGCCGGAGTTTCGCGCCGCGCGGAGCTACCCGCTGCTCATCGTCCACGACGGCGCGGACTACGTGGAATACGCCAGCCTGCGCCAGGTGCTCGATCAGCTGATCCGGCGGTTCGAGATTCCCGAGATTGTCGTGGCTCTGCTGCACCCCGGCGACCGGATGGCCGAATACGCGGCGGACCCCGGACACGCCCGGTTCGTGGTCGAGGAGTTGCTGCCGCGGCTCGAGCGCGACTATCCGCTGCTCCCCGGGGCCGAGTCGCGCGGTCTCATGGGGGCCAGCCTCGGGGCGGTCGCCTCCTTCCATGCGGCGCTTCGCTACCCGGGCCGCTTCGGCCGCCTGCTCCTCCAGTCAGGCTCTTTCGTGTTCACCGACATCGGCGACAACGAGCGCGGGCCCGTGTTCGACCGGACCGTCGCCATGATGAATGCGTACCGGGCCGAGCCCGCCCCGCTGGCAGAGAAGGCGTTCGTCTCCGTGGGCGTCTACGAGGCGCTCGTCTCCGAGAATCGTGCGCTCATCCCCGTGCTGCGCCGGGGCGGCGTGGACGTGCGATTCGTCGAAACACGCGACGGGCACAACTGGGAGAACTGGCGCGACCGGCTTCGCGAGGGCCTCTCGTGGCTCTTCCCGGGCCCGCTCTGGATGGTGTACGAATGACCGCGGCGGCGCCCGAGGTTACGCGCCGTATCGGCCTCTCGCTGGGGGCGGACCTCTGCTGGCCCATCGCCTATCGCAAGATTCTCGAGCGGCTGGATCTCCGGATCCCCGCCGCGGACGGCACCGTGCGCTTCCAGGTCGAGGACGTCACGATCGAACCCTTCGACCTGCAGAAGCGGGTCGGCTACGACCTCGTCATCGACCGCCTGACGCACTGGTACTTCCCGACGCGCGAGTGGATCAAGAAGTCCGTGATCATGGACGACCTCTACGTGTTCAACAATCCGTGGAGCGTCCAGTCGATGGAGAAACACAGCACCTACTGCGCGATGATGAAGCTGGGTCTCCCCGTCCCCCGGACGTGGCTGCTCCCACCCAAGTCGTACGAGCCCAGGGACGACCTCGCCGTCACCCTCCGCCGCTACGCGCGGCTGTTCGATCTCGCGGACGTGGCGCGCGACCTCGGCTACCCCCTCTTCATGAAGCCCTATGACGGGGGCGGCTGGCGCGGCGTGTCACGGATCGAGGACGATGACTCGCTGCGGGCTGCGTACGACGGGAGCGGCAAGTTCGTGATGCACCTGCAGCAGGGAGTGGAAGCGCACGACCGCTTCGTCCGCTGCGTGGGGCTCGGCCCCCAGACGCGCGCCGTCCTCTACGACCCCGGCGCGCCGTCCCACGACCGATACACCGTCGAGCGGGATTTCGTGGACGCGGGCGACGCCCGCACCATTCGCGACACGACGCTCACGATCAACGCCTTCTTCGGTTGGGACTTCAACTCCTGCGAGGTGCTGCGGAGCGGGGGACAGTGGGTGCCGATCGACTTCGCCAATCCGTGTCCCGATTCGCAGGTCACGTCGCTCCACTATCATTTTCCCTGGCTCATCAAGGCCAACATCCGCTGGTCCATCTTCTGCGCGGCGACCCGGAGGAAGATGCGTGTCAACCTCGACTGGCAGCCCTTCTTCGACGCGTGCCGGCCCGGCATGACACCTGAAGAGAAGATCCGGGCCTGCGGGGCGATCGCGGAGGCGCGCTTCGAGACCGATCGTTTCGTCGAGTTCTGCGATGCGCACCTCGCCGACCTCGACCAGGTGGCCGACGACTTCTTCGGCAGCCAGGCCGCCCGCGAAGCGGTCCACGCCAAGGTGGCGTCGCTGTACCCCGATCCTGAAATCGAGGAGTTCACACACTTGTTCTTCGACCGCATACAGGCGGCCCGCCGGCAGGAGCCGCCCGGCAGTGTGCCGATTCTCGCGTCATGAAGCTCATGACGAGCTGGTGGTCCGATGGCCTCGACCAGGAAGTCAACGTCGTCCGCTGGGGCGAGGTCGGCGTCCCCCTCCTCATGTTCCCGACGGCGGGGGGCGATGCGGAGGAGATCGAACGCTTCCTCGTCATCGACACGGTGGCGGACTTTCTGACGGATGGGAGGATCAAGGTCTACTCGTGCGACAGCGTGGCGGGCCGCGTGATGCTAGGGCAGGAGGGGACCCCCGAGCACCGCATGCGGGTGCTCAACGCGTTCCAGAACTTCGTCTACTACGAGCTTGTGCCCATGATCCGGGACGACTGCAACGATCCGTCCATCGAGGTGATGGCGGCGGGTTCCTCGATCGGCGCGTTCAACGCCCTGGCCATGCTGTGCCGCTTCCCCGACGTGTTCTCGCACGCGCTCTGCATGAGCGGCACGTACGATCTGCTGCGATTCCTGAAGCACGAAACGGGGATCGAAGCCGGGATCACCGGGGATTTCTACTACTCGTCGCCTCTCCACTACCTGCCGGATCTGACGGGCGAGACGCTCGACCTGCTGCGGGAACGGTTCGTCCTCCTCGCGTCGGGGCGCGGCCGGGCCGAGGACATCGACGAATCGTGGCGGATGGCGTCGCTGCTGGGCCGCAAGGGAGTGCCGAACCGCATGGACGATTGGGGTGAAACCTGGCACCACGACTGGCCCACGTGGCGCAACATGCTCGTGCAGTACCTCGACGAACTCCTGCCGCCTCGCTGAACGCGCGACCCCGCGCCCTCGTGCCGGGTGGAGTTCATCGCGGAGTATCGGTGGGAGGGTTAGACTTGGAGGGGCAGCGAGCTGTCGCCGCGGGGGAGTTGCGGTGGAGGCGTTGAACCGTACGCCGGGGCCAGACCGGCGTACGGGATCCTCGCGAAGAGATCGCCCAGCGGGTGGGAGAGGTGGCGTTCAGGATGAAGAGATTGATCGTACGGTCCGAGAAGCAACGTGGTAGGCCTGCCGCCTCCGTTCAGAGCGACGGCATGTCGGCCATCCGCGATGACGAACGGCGGGATAGCGACGCTCGGCCTGACGGCGTGACCATAATGGGTGAGCGTTTTGTGATCGAGGTGGAGCCTGGCGAGGGGGGTGATATCGTTTGTCTGGTGCATCCCGGGTGGAGCGTGATGGGTTCGGGGCGCACCGTTGAGGAAGCCGAGCGCGATCTACGCGCCGAGGCACGAGAGCTTGGACAGATCTTGGCGGAGAAGGGCCCGGACCGATTCACTCGCGGCGGGCGGGAGATGCGCGACTTCGTGATGAAGTTTCTGGCCGCACCGGCCTAACCGCCGTCGTCGTGCCCGTTCGGAGTAAACGCCAGATTGATCGTGCCCTGCGGAAGAAGGGATTCGAGCGCAGCGACAGACACCACGTCTTCTACTGCCTCATGATCAACGGCGACAGGACCGAGATCTTCACCAAGATGTCCCACGGCCGAGCAGAAATCGGCGTAGACCTCATCGCCCGCATGGCGAGGCAGTGCCGACTCTCCAAGGACGAGTTCCTCCGACTGATCGACTGCCCCATGACCGAGAGCGAGTATGTTGAGACGCTCGAGTCGCGGGGACATCTAATACGATAGGCCCTTACCGCCCCGCACCCTGCCTGCCAGCCATGAGCGACCACGAGTCCTCGAATGCGCTCTTGAAGTATACGAAAAACCTGCCGACCTGACCGCCGTGCACGAAGTCACAAAGCCGTCCGTACGTCACCGCCCCGCCGCATCATGACGAGCCGCCACTCGTTCGACGAGGTCTCGAAGTTGGTCAATCGGGCAGAAGGCGTCGGGGGCAATTGGTAGCGTATCGATGTAACGCATTGGGACGTCGCGGTTCGTGACAAACAGCGGTGTCAAGGCTAGATTTCCCCGTTCATGCGATAGGTATCGGTCCAACGATTGACGATTGTCCGTCAACCACTGTACGCGCGAAAGGTGTCTCCCAAGTCGATCGGACGCCTCGCCCCGAAAAGCCAGCAGCTCCTCCACCAACTCGTAGGTGTTACCACGTGGTATCAGCGATTTGCATTCAATGATGAGCACTCGAGGTGCAGTGCGATGCCAAGCGAGCACGTCGATGTCTCCCAACTCTTCGGGTGCTCCCAACGACGACATCTGGATGCCGACGTCCGTCAGCCACCCGAGTTCTCTCAACAGTTCAGAGACGTTCTGAGCAAAGGTGTGTCCTTCACGATGCCTAGTCTCACCCACGTAGCGTCGCATGACATCACTGGAAAAATGTTCCGCGGGAAAATATCCCTTCTCGAGTCCCTCCAGGCGATAGGATACGCTCGTTACGAGTTGATTCGCACCAAAGACGACCCCATCTCGCGGCTCTGCTCCTAACGCGATAGACAACCAACGGAGTCATTGCGATAGACAACCGTCGACGGAAACGCCAGGGATACCAGTCCTTATTCTCATAGCCATCAGGCGCAGAGTCCCATCGATCACGGCTCGGAAGAGTGAGAAACTGCAGCACCTTCGCCACTTCGCATGGAGACAGATCGCGCGCTGCTGCCACCCGCTCTTGCAGCACAATCCTTGGGAGCCCTACCACCAGAGAGCCCTCGGCTCCGGCGACATCAACGAGTCCTCCAACTACCGGCCCCTTGCAGTAGGCTCTCGATGGATATACTAAACTCGGTCTCGAACGCGGCGAGAAACGGCTCGGTAAGCCATGTTGAACCCTCGTCGTTCTTCGGAGAGCCTCGGTGCTCTTCGTAAATTGCGGCATCGTGCAGATAGGCGTGATCGTGTCGACGTCGAAAATATGGTCTCATCAGTCCCTCGACGTATCCGCGATCAACGACAACGGTCCCGACTGGCGTTACCTGGACCTCAGGGTCAGCAAGGCCACCTCGAATGGCGTCCGAATGTGACGCGAGCTCTATGATCTCGCCAATCCGGGCAGCAAGGTGGTCCAGTTGAGCCCACGAGGCCGGTCGCCCTGTGGCCGGTTTGGCGGTCGATGCGGCCATTTCGCTCAGAACTCGGAAGGATACTGCTGCTGCGGTGCGCTGCATTTCGCGGGTGGCGACGAGGCCAAGGGCGCTGTCCTCGTCCGGGGCTAAGGCCAGAACCGCTCTTGCCGTGGCTCGCCACTGGCGCCGCTCTCGCCACATGGCTTCGATGTTGCCCATCGACAGGGATACCACGTGTCGCCGATCAAGGGTACCAAGTTGTCGTCGAATGCTGCGCCACAATGCGTCGACGCAGCCGTGCAGCAGCTTCTGGGCAGCTTCCTGCCGCACGATCCGCCCCGTGGGCGTCGGCGAAAGACATTTCCACCCAAGGCCGAGACGCGTGAGCGACACGTCTTCCGGTTGAAGGAGTCGTGGTACGGGCCCCGGGGGCTCAGGGAGATGGTCGGTGGGCCCCCTTGACCGGAGCAAATGAATCTCTCGTGCATCTCTGCCTGGCATCACCTTCTGCACGATCTCGGCCGCGCGCACTTGTGCAGCATCGTTCGGCCCGCCGGCCGGAGATAGCAGACATTCGACGACGGATCCAAGGAGAGCGCGTTCCGCGTCGTTGTCGGACCGATCAAGGAGCCGGACGAACCCTGGCGGCACCCGCAGCGTGACTACGGCACCATGACGACTTGCTCGGGGTGTCACCGGCTCAAGGTCGGGACCGTCGGATAACTGTTGAGCCCAGCGGGTGGGTTCCTGCAACTCGACGCGGACAACGAATGGTTCCATCTGCGGAGTGTTCGGTGCCAGCCATTCTCGGGCGCGATCAAGCCATTTTAGCAGCGCGTACCAGATCCGATATGCCTGGTCCCGAGCGAGCGGCGGAAGTCCGCCGCTACTCGCCAACACCCAAACAGTCGTAGACGACCCTTCCACGACGCCCGCCAACTGTCCGGCGAGCAACGCTTCCCGGGATGCGTACACCGGTCGGTGCGCTTCTGACGGGAATGTTGCGTGCGGGGTTAGCCGCTCAACCACAACGACTTCCTCAGTCCCGCTGGGCGCGCGCACCGCATGCCGATCAAGGTTGGTCCGCTCTCGTATCCGAACGTCGCGCAAACAGTCATGTGGAATTACCAATGGAGTGTTGGGGTGAGGAAGGTGCAGGTCATCCGGCACGAGGGCATACCCTCTGGCCTCCCAGAAAGCGAAGAGGTTCAATATGCCGCTCATGTTCACAATCGTCACACCTTGGGTCCTCATGGCGTCTTCGTGCTGAGCGAGCTTTACGAGGCGCAGGAGGCTGGCGTCCTCCTGCGAGGAGAAGACGTGAAGGTCGGGCAAACTGATGACAGGAAGCTTTGAGGATTGAGGGAGCTGGGAGACATCGAGAGAAACGCCCCGCCCGAGGCCAGCGACGACGACGCATCCAAACACGGTCTCATGTTGCCGGGACAGCGTCTCGATCCGCCGAAGAAACGCCCGCCAAGCTTCGGGCGAGAGTTCCATTGCAGAGTCGAAACCATTCTCCAATATCCCGGAACAAGAGTGTTTCTTGAAGAACGCGAAGTTGGGCCGCAAGACCGCGCCCGCGTTCAACTCCGCCAAGCGGCCGCGCCGCGCCGCGGCTGCTAAGATGTAGTGACGGGCGGCGATACTAATGGCGCTAGGTAGTATGCAGATCACTGTGTCGTTCATGCGAAGCAGTGGTCGTCTCACGAGGTCTGATTCAACGATTGGAGCGGTTTGAATCGTGGACCAAGCCTTGCGGGGAAGAATAAAGGGATCCAAGTGGGTCGGTTGGATGTCGAGTGACCGCAGATCATCAATACTGAAGGAAACCCGATGTCCGGCAGATTCGAGGTCTGGAAGAGAACCGAACGTGCCGGACGGAGGTGGATCCGCAGGAGGTGTCCAGCGGGAGAACTCGGATCGCTGAGCGATCGTATCACTGAGACGGAGAAGCCGCTGGACTGGTTTCGTAATGCTGCCCCAAGACTGCGGATCAGGGGGGAGTAGTAGGCAGTCTAGCAGTTGCTGGAGATGAGCGTGAGCGGAGTCCCATGGACCGTCGAACAACCGGTAGTTTCCGGATGCCGTGTGGACGTTCGCAACGAATACATCCTCAGGCAGCTCTTCCATCTGGACGACGGTGGAATGAGTCAGGGTACCGTCAAGCCAGTGAAGTGCACGTTGAGGAGTGAGAGGCTGGTTCCCTCGGGCGTATGCAACCGTGAGGTGCGCAAGGGCTTCGAGCCGGAAATCGTAGGCGGCGAAGCGAGGGACGGTGAGGAGACCTCCGATGGCAGCGGCGCACGAGGCGGCATCGGTTTGACGCAGTTCGCGTTTGAGTTGACGCCACGTCGCTTGGGGTAGGTTGAATTGGTGTTTCAGCAAGGCGAGGGCCTAAGTGTGTTGGTTCACAGCGTGAGCACGCCTCGGGTGGAGCCTAAGGCGCGTTTCAAGAGAGGGCTAGTAACGGGTGTGGAGAGAGGCTGCATGCCTCAGGTGGCCTACTCGCCAGATCGGGTCGAGGTTGGCGGATCGTCGCCGTCGGTGCTCCCGCGCAGAGCCGGCACGTAGTAGTCGCTGACGTATTCCCGCACCATCCGCCCGGCTGTGAACCGGGCTCCGGCGACTTCGACCGCACGCCGGGCCCGCTCGAGCCACCCGGCCGGAGGACCGTCCCAGGGACCCTCGTCGGGCCGGTCGTAGTAGAGGGGGACGACCTCGTCTTCGAGAAGCCGGAACAGGTGTTCGTGGTCGTGCCGGTCCACCTCTTCCTCGGACGAACCGTCCGGCGCACGAGGGATGGTCCACCCGTTGTCTCCTTCGAACCCCTCCTCCCACCACCCGTCCGTCGTCGCGAGCTGCGGCACACCGTTGAGTGCGGCCTTCATCCCGCTCGTCCCGCACGCCTCCAGCGGAACCCGCGGCAGATTGAGCCACAGGTCGACGCCCTCGACGAGACAGTGGGCGGTGTGGAGTCCGTAGTTCTCGATGAAGGCGATCCGCCCCTCGAATCCCGGGTCGCGCGTGTGCTCGTACACGCGTTGCAGCACTCGCTTGCCCTCCTCGTCCCTCGGGTGCGCCTTGCCGGCGAAGACGAGTTGCACGGGTCGGCCGGGTCCGGACAGCAGCGCGAGGAGCCGGTCGCGGTCGCGAAAGACGAGGTCCGCCCGCTTGTAGGCGGCGAAGCGCCGCGCGAACCCGATCGTCAGCGGGTACGGACTCATGAGCATCCCGGCTCCGATCAGGTGGGCCGCTTCCGGCCAGTGTTCCCGCCACCGGCGCCGGGCCTCCTCGCGCATCAGGTCGAGGAGCCGGAGCTTGAGCCGGTGGCGCACCCGCCACAGCGCTTCCGCCGGTAGCTCGCGTACCCCACGCCACACCGCTTTATCGTGGGGCCGGTCCTGCCAATCCGGCGGCAGACAGGCGTCAAGCAGGCCGACGATCTCCTCGTTCATCCACGTCTCGAGATGCACCCCGTTGGTCACGTGCCCGATCGGCACCTCCCGGGCCGGCCGGCTGCCCCAGAGTCCGCGCCAGATCTCCCGACTCACGTGGCCGTGACGCTCGGAGACGCCGTTCACTCGCCGCGCCAGCCGGATCGCCGCGGCGGTCATGTGAAAGCGGTCCCTCCCTTCATCCTGCGGGTGCAGTCCCAGCCCCAGGAGTTCATCCCGCTGGTGGATCTCCTCCCAGAACTTCTCGCCGGTCCAGTCACGCATCTGTTCGTGCGAGAACACATCGTGTCCGGCGGGGACAGGGGTATGCGTCGTGAATACGGTCGAGGCGCGGACGCGGGCCACGGCGTCGGGGAAGGAGAGGCCGTCTCGAATCAGGTTTCTCACGCGCTCGACCATCATGAACGCGGCGTGGCCCTCATTCGCGTGCCACGCCTTCGGCTCGATCCCCAGCGCCGACAGCACCCGTACGCCGCCGGCGCCCAGGAGCGCCTCCTGGCGCAGCCGGTGATCGACGCCCCCCGCGTACAGCTGGTGCGAGAGGCCGCGGTCCGCAGGGTCGTTCTCATCGAGGTCGGTGTCGAGGAGGTAGAGCGAGACGCGGCCGACCCGGACCCTCCACGCCCCGATGTAGATGCGGCGACCGGATCCGTAGATCCAGGTGAGCCACGGGACCCCGTCCGCGGCCCTCAGGCGCTCGAGCGGCGTCAGGCCGGGATCGAGCGGGTTGTCCGCGTCTTCCTGCCAGCCGTCGGGTCCCAGCGTCTGGTCGAAGTAGCCGTGCGCGTACATCAACCCGACCCCCACGAGAGGGATGCCGAGGTCCGAGGCCGCCTTGAGGTGGTCTCCGGCCAGCACGCCGAGTCCCCCGGAATAGATGGGGATGGACTCGTGCAGGGCGAACTCGGCGCAAAAATACGCCACCGGGCTGTCGGCGAACTCGGGGTGCCGCCGCCCGAACCAGGTCGACTCGGAGGCCGCCGCGTCGTCCAGAGTCTCGCACAGCGCGTCGTACCGCTGCAGGAAGGCCCGGTTGCGCGTCAGAGCCTGCAGGCGCTCGTCGCCTATCCCCCGCAGCAGCGCGACCGGGTTGTTGCGGGTCTGGCGCCATATGGGCAGGTCGATGCTGCGGAAGATGGCGCGCGCTTCCCGGTTCCACGTCCAGGAGATGTCGGTCGCGAACTCCCACAGCCGCCCGATCCGGTCGGGCAGGCCGGGTGGTCGGCGGTCATCCACCGTGATCGCTTCGCCGTCTGGACCCACGCTCCCCCTTCTGCGTTACGTGTCTCTTCCGGGTGTCGTCTCCCGGCCGGGGTGCCGAGTGGCCGTGAGCGCGAACGAACTTACCGATCCGGGCATGCTGCGACAGGTCTGCCGGACCCCATGCCGGCAGCCTCCGGGGCCTCCCGGTTGCAGCCTCAGCGGCCGCGGGCCAAACTCAGCGCTACTCCTGCCACGGCTCCGAAACGGGGAAACCGCATGGACTTCGCCACAATCGTCGACTGGCTCGACCGGAACATCGCGCAGTTCGGGATCACGATCGGGGGAGAGCGCCTGACGCTTCAGGTCCTCCTCCTCCTCGGCATCGGGACCTACCTCACGCTCAAGCTGGGCCTGCCGCAGATCCGCAAGTTCGCGCATGGCGTCCTTGTGGCCACCGGCCGCTACGACGACCCGGACGACCCGGGCGACGTGTCGCACTTCCAGGCGCTCACCACCGCCCTCAGTGCCACGGTCGGCATCGGGAACATTGCCGGCGCCGCCATCGCCATTCACCTCGGCGGTCCGGGCGCGCTGTTCTGGATGTGGATGACGGCTTTCCTCGGCATGGCGACGAAGTACAGCGAGGTCACGCTGGCGCAGAAGTACCGGGACGTGGACGAGTCCTCGGCCGAGTACAGCGGGACGGTGTCCGGCGGACCGATGTACTACATCGAGAAGGGACTCGGCCCGCGCTGGAAGCCCGTGGCGGCCTTCTTCGCGGTCATGCTGGGGCTGACGGCCTTCCTCACGGGGAACGCCAACCAGGCCAACACGGTCGCGGACGCCATGCTGGCCGAATTCGGCGTCGCCAAGTGGACGACCGGCCTCATCACTTCGTGCATTGTGGCGGCGGTGATCCTGGGCGGCATCAAGCGCATCGGCCGCGTGACGAGCATCCTCGCTCCGGCCATGGCGATCGTGTACGTGAGCGGCGCCATGATCATCATCATCCTCAATCTCGACCAGGTGCCGGCCACCTTCGCGCTCATCTTCAGTGAAGCGTTCAATCCGACCGCCGGGGTGGCGGGCACCGGCGTCGGGGCGTTTCTCGTCACGCTGATGTGGGGCGTGCGGCGGGGGCTGTTCTCGAACGAGGCAGGGCAGGGCTCGGCGCCCATCGCGCACGCGGCGGCGAAGACCGACGAGCCGGTCTCAGAGGGGGTCGTCGCCCTGCTGGAGCCGTTCATCGATACGATCGTGATCGTGACGATGACCGCGCTCGTCGTGATCATGACCGGGGCCTGGAATGAACAGGTCGACACCGAGATCGCGCTCGAGGGCGGGGATCTGAGCTACGTCGTCCTCGACGAAGGCGGCTCCTCGGTGCCCACGGACCCGACCGGGACGATCCGCTACACGCTGGGGCGGCCGGGCGTGACGAGCGAGCCGCACGTGGCGTGGCACGAGGTCTCGGTGCCGCAGCTGTTCGAGGATGAGGCGCACGACCAGCCGTTCAGCGGCGCTGTGGACCCGGCGCGCGCGGTTGCGATCACCGACGATGGGCAGGAGCTGACGGTGCTCTACGGGCAGGCCTACGAGACGGGCGCGCCCCTGACCCAGATGGGGTTCCAGCGCGGACTCGCGCCGCTAGGCGACTGGGGCCACTACATCGTGATCTTCTGCGTCTTCCTGTTCGCGATCTCGACGGCGATTTCGTGGAGCTATTACGGCGACCGCTGTGCGAACTACCTGTTCGGGCCGCGTGCGATCATCCCGTACAAGCTCGTGTTCGTCGCGATGCACTTCATCGGTGCGGTCCTGCCGCTGGCCGTGGTGTGGGCGCTGGGAGACGTGTTCCTGGCCATCGTCATCATCCCGAACCTGATCGCGCTCATATTCCTGGCGCCGCAGATCAAGGCGATGACGGAGTCCTACTTCACCCGGAGCCCATGGCACCGGCACGTGAGGTGAGCCAATCAGGAGGGCCGGCGCCGGTCACCCGCCCGGGCGCATGTATCTGAACTGGATCATCGCTCCCGTCGCGCCGCCCACGGTGACGTAGGTATCATCGCGGATCGCGCCGATGATCGACAGCGTGTCGCTTATCATCGCACCCTGGCCGGTGGCCGAGTGGAGCAGGTAGGTGCGCGTCTCGACGCCTGCCTCCGGCTCGGTGTGTGAGCGTGTGTAGACGGCGACGAGAAACTCTGGAGAGACGGGAAGCAGGCGGGCCAACCGCTCGCGCGGATAGTTCACCGGACTCGTGATCCCGTGCCTTGGCCGCACTTGCTCCACGAACACTCCTTGCGTGTAATCCGTGACCCCCGCCGTCCAGATCCGCTCGCCCGAACCGGCCTCATAGGCGTCCAGCCTGGGGATGGCCCGAAACCCGAACACGACGCGGGCGGGGTCCTCCAGGCAGGCGAGGATTCCCTCCGATAGTGCGTTCCGGGCCAGACCCGATCCGTGTTCGTAGACCGATCCGAACGAGCGCCCCTGGCGCCGGGGACCCGACTCCAGTTCGTGGATCGCCCGCGGGCTCCGGCGCTGCGTGACGTAGATTCGGCCCTGCTCGCCGCAGATGTCCGACGCCGGGAGGTTCACCGGGCGGCCCGCATCCAACACGAAGCCGTCCTCGGTGCGCGAGAAGACGGCCACGTCCCCGTATTGCTGAACCACCGCGAGACGGCTGTCATCGAGAAGCGCCATCGCGCGAGGTACCCGAAGCCCTTGCCCCGCGTCGCCCTCCCGGTCGACTTGCCCGACGAGGCGGCCCGACGAGTCGTAGGCTTCAACCCGCCGGATCGGGGAGCGTCGCGGATGGGTGTGGAGGACATAGACTGTGCCGGCGTGGTCCAACTCCACGTCGAGGATGCGGCGAGACGTGCTGCGTCCGGCTCCTCCGGCCAGATCGATGGAGGCGCCCGGCTCAGCTCCGGTGATTGCGTCCCGCAGCGATCGCCAGCGAGATGAGAGGCTGGAACTCCACGATGCGGGAGGGACCGTGTCCGTCCCCAGCTTGGGATCAGTCTCCCCCGGCAGCGAGGCGAACAGCGGGTGCTCCACGGGATCCGCGACATCGGGCGCGGGCGGATCGGCCAGAAATGGACGGCCCCTCGCCGGCCTCGCATCCTCGCACAGATATGTCGTGCACGAGCCGCGCCCCATGTCGGAGCTAGTGCCCGATCCTCCCGCATCCGCGCCCCACTGTTCGCCCGCGTCGAATCCGAGCACGGGGAGCGTCTCGCACGTGTCGTCCTCGCAATATCCGGTCGACACTGGCGCCCGCGCATCCGCGGATCCAACTATGCTTCCAGCGAAGACTCCGACGAGCAGAAGGACGGAACCAGCCGCCAGCCGCCCGTTCACTTGAATTCCCGAAGACACGTGTGCTCCACTATTCTGGTAGGGGTGCCCCGGCATCGACCCAGTTCACAATAGCGTCGGAGCCAAGCTTGCGGGTCAACACGATCCGCTCCGCCATCCGCCGTTCACCGGCTTGGAATGATACTCGTTGCGTCATAATGACGAGTTGGGGGGTGATCGCGGGCCCGGCGAAATCGCCGTAGATGAACTCCATGACGCCGGAGTTGTACCACCCCCTTCCGGCCCTGACCTCGTCGAACAAACCGTGCTTCCGGAGATGCGCGATTCCCGCCTCCGCCGACAAGTCCCGGGCGACGCCTACGGCCGCGAACCCGATTCCCTCCTCCTCCGCGCGTCGCGACAGCAGCAGCTTGGCCTCCCTGATTGCGCGCTTGACCTCCGGCAGGTTCGACCAATAACAGTTGGACGACACAATCGCGGTCAACACGAGTTCATCGCCCTCGTCGATACGCCGGGCGGGTTGATACTCCAACTCGCCCGCAGATCGCGTCCGCCACCGAACCGAGAACTCGGGGGTCGGGAGAAGACCGCTTAGGCCGAGGAGGAAACCGGCCAGCAGAATACCGATTGCTGCCGGCGTTCCGACGCGACGGAGGTGGAACCGGCTGTCGAAGCTTGAGATGCGTGGTGGCATCAGCCCGGCGAACCCGCGTGCATGTGCCAGACTCGAAGCCTCGGGTAGAGCCCGTCCAGCACCGTCACATAGAGACCTCGACCAATGGCGGCCACGCGCCCCTCCATGGTGCCAATCAGGGCGCCCCACCCGGTTGCCGCGTCAATCAGGTACGCCCTTGGCACCGCCTCCGCGGTCTCCGACATCTGGCGCCGATACACGGCCACAATGTAGTCGTCGGAAGCCGCACTTAGACCGACCAGCCACTCGCTGGGGAAACCCCCTGTGGTTACTACGGGTCTGCCGTCATCGCGAGTGTCCTCCACGGTCCAGCCCTGCACGTAGTCCGCGACACCCGCGGTCCAGATGTAATCTCCCTCGGCTGAATAGAGATCCAGGCGTGGTTGTGCGCGGAACCCGAACGCCACTCTCGCGGGGTTGGCCAGACACGCGAGGGAGCCCTGGTTCATCTGCATGCGCGTCATCTCTGAACCGTAGCTGTACTCGTCCCCGAAGGACCGCAGAGGCTCCTCCGGGCCGTCAGCGGCGTACTCGGCGAGCAGCCCCTCGTACAACCCGAACCCCGATTCCGCGAAAATCCGGTTTCCAACCACGCACATTGCCCGGGCCAAGCCCCCGATCGGGGTGCGAGCCAGAAACGCGAACCCGTCCTCTTCGCGCTCGAACCTCTTGAGTGCCCCCCCAAGTTCCTCCACGACCAGAGTGCCATCCTCCAGCAGACCGAGCACGATGGGAAGGCGGAATTCAAGCGGGCCCTCGCCCTCGCCCCCGAACCCGGCCAGGACGGTGCCGACGGAATCGAAAACGGTGATCGCCGAGTTGAGTCGATCAAGGACGTAGATCTGTCCGCGCTCGTCGATCTTGACGTCCGTTACGGCCCCGAACATGGAAGAACCGCCGCCCTCCAGAGTGCCGATGACCGCCCCCGGCCGAGCGTCGAGGATCGCTCGGCGCACGGCGGCCCAACGCGCCGCCGCCTCCGAGTTGAGCGCCGCCGGGGGAAGAGTGTCGTGCGCCAGCATCGGACCTGCGGGGTCGGGCATCGCCTCTCGGACGGGGTGGCGGACCCCCTCGTCGGCGCAAGCGACCCCAACCACGAGAATGGCCAGCGCCGCGATCTCGCCGAGGCGCGGCACTGCTAGCAGGGCGTCATCTCGCAAAAGCTACCCACATAATTGCAGTTTGCGCTGAAGGGCGGTTTGCCGAAATCAACGCACTCACCTTCGTCAATCCAGTTGAAGCAGAGGTCGAACTCGCACTGCGAGGCCGAAAGCGGACTCGGCGAGATCAATCGACCGGCGAACTCTCCGGCGACAGCGGCCGCGCCGAACAAGAGCACCGTGAGCAGAACCTTGGGGAAGGAGCGCCGCAACGAATTCATGAGGACCTCCCGGGTGTGCATGTCACCTCCCGTGTGACTCGCTCCCGGAACTCCCTCCCAAGGTCGAGCTCGGTGATTCTCGATGCCAGATACAATATCGGTGGAATTTGTGACGAAATCGGTGCTTCCCGAACAAAAAATGTCCTCCCCTAACCGGCGGTAGAGTTGGGGGTGAGGGAGGCTTCTCGCTTGAGACGGGCGTCCCTGCGACCTGCGGTGCGTACCTCGGTCCGCTGGTCGGCAGCGAACACGTTCTTGTTGCGGAAGGGACCGGGGGTGGGTGGCGTTCGGAGCCTGCGGGCCACCTCGACGTATTCCTCGAGGCTGATCCGTCCATCCAGATAGCGGCGCTGGAGCCGCGCGAACGCGGGGTCTGACGCGTCTGATATCGCTCCATCACCCCGGTGTACCCGGCCCCGCGCCGGCCGAGATGTCCGGTTCCGGACGCTTCGTCGGAGTCGAGCACGGGCTTCAGGGCCGATAACCGCTAGCATATCCTCTCCCAGGTTCTTCAAATCGGCCGCGCATTGCGCCATCAGGCCTGGTCCCGCCTGCCGACCGGAGACGACCCCGCGTCGCAGCCGTCGTTCCAGTTTGGTCAGGGCCCGCCACAGATCGGCCCGGCTCCATCCCCGCGACCGCGTGAGACGACGGTAGAACGCCACGGCTATGACTCCCAGGAACGCGAGTTCGAACATCGTTCACACCTCCCGGGAGGCTGCGGATCCGGGTTCCGGCCACGCGGTCTCGATTTCGCGGGCGGCGCGGTCGAGAATCGCCTTGACTCTCGCCAGCGTCTCGGGATCACCCTGCCCACCCGTCGCCCGTTCGAAGCTGACCTGGGCGAGGTGGATGAAGGAGCGCGTGACCTCGCGCATTGCCGACCCGGTGAACCGTTCGCCCATGTTCACGAAACGGCCGAAGATGTCGCGCGTTCTGGAGCCGTGTTCGTCGAGAAAGGCGCGACCCTCGGCCGTAAGCCGATAGACGCGCTTGCCGTCCTCCTGGGTCGAGGTCACGTAGCCCTGGTCCTCGAGCAGCTGCAGGGTGGGGTAGACGGAGCCCGGGCTCGGTGTATAGAGCCCGCCCGACTCCTCCTCCAGCCTCCGCATGAGTTCGTAGCCGTGCATGGGCTCGTCGGACAGGTATCTGAGCAGGACGAACTTCAACTCGCCCTTCCGAACGATGCGCCGTTTGGGGCCGAACCCGCTGGCGCCCCTGAAGCGGAAGACGCCGGGCCCGCAGCAGTTCGCCCATGCGCCGAAACCGTCCCGATTCGTAAACATCACCCTCTCCTCGTTCCGACTGATCTCGATATATCGAAACATACTACGATATATCGGAACGAGTCAAGGTTCGGTGACGCGAACCCGGGAGCGGGGCGCCAGGCCCGGAACGGCGTCAGCTCCCGGGCGGAGCGGGCTCCCAGAGTTCGACCCGGGCGCCGACGGGGTCGACGATCCAGGCGAACTTTCCGTAGTCGTAGGACTCGAGGTTCGGATCGACCCACACACCTGCCGTGCGCAGTCCCTCCACCAGTCCGTCGAGATCCGCCACTCGCAGGTTGAGCATGTAGGGGTGCGGGCTGGGCTCCCCCCGGGAGTCAAAGTAGATGGTGTCCGAAGGGAAGATCTCCCAGGCCGTGAACGTCTCGCTCCCGTCTGGCGAACTGGCCGGGAAGGTAACGTATCCGTCAGGCCCCGGACGGATCCCGAGCTTCGCGTACCACGTCTTCGGCGAGGCCGGGTCGGGCGAGCGAAAGAAGACGCCCCCGATGCCCTGCACCCGCCCGTGGTCGACGGAACGTCCCGGCGGTTCGTCCGCCTCCAGGAGTTCCACCCGCTGGCCGTCCGGATCGATGATCCACCCGACCCGACCGTGCCGAATCGTCAGGTCGCCGCCTGCGCGCAGTGTATCGGCCAGTGACCCGAGGTCGCGAACGCGGTAGCGAACCATGACCGGCTGTGTACCGGGGTGGAAGGACGCGGTGGTCTCGTGGAGGAAATCGAGCTGGCTGACGGCGAGTCTTCCGCTGTCGGGCTCACGCCAGAAGAAACCTGCGCCCTCCCCCTCGGAGAAGCGGAGCCCGAGATGCCGGCCATACCAATCGCGGACGCGCGCGGGATACCAGACACGCGATGAAGAGTCCAGCGATCCCTGCGACGCTCATCCGTCGCGGTGGATGTGGTGTATGCTGCCCTGGCTGTTCGAGAGGACGATGACGTCGGCCACGTTGATGCGGGGTGGGGCGTTGAGCACGAAGGAGACTACCTCCGCCACGTCCTCCGGCCGCAGGGGATGCGTGCCCTCGTACACCGCCCGGGCGCGCACATCGTCGCCGCCGAAGCGGACGAGGGAGAACTCGGTCTCGACCATGCCGGGGTTGACCCCCGACACGCGAACCCCCGTACCCAGGACATCGAGGTTCGACCCCTCGGTGAGCGCCTGCACAGCGTACTTCGAGGCGCAGTACACACTCCCGCGCGGGTAGACCTGCCGACCCGCGATGCTCCCGATATTGACCACATGACCCGAGTCCCGCGCGACCATGGCCGGCAGGAAGGCGCGTGTCACGAACAGCAGCCCCTTCACGTTCGTGTCGATCATGCGGTTCCAGTCGTCGACATCGGCGTCCTGAACGAGCGCCATGCCTGCGGCGAGCCCGGCGTTGTTGATGACGATGTCGGGTGCCCCGGTCACGGCCATGAGCCGGTCCGCCTCGGCCACCACGGCCTCATGGTCGCGGACGTCGACGACACCGGTCCGCACGTTCACCCCGGTGGTCGAGGCGATCTCCTCCGCCAGCTGAGCGAGCCGGTCGGACCGCCGGGCCCAAAGCACGAGGTTCGCGCCGTCGCGGGCCAGGTGGCGTGCGATGGCCTCGCCGATGCCCGCGCTGGCGCCCGTCACGAGCGCGAGCTGTCCGGCGATGCGGGCTGTCACGGCTTCAGGCCTCCCGCAGCCGCCACGGCGCCGAGTTGCGTGTCCATGAACCCGGCGGCGCGCTCGAAGGCCTGGACCCAGTTCCGGTGCAGCAAAAAGCCGTGCACCTCATCCGGAAAGACGAGTTGCTCGACAAGGACCCCGCGCTTCCTGAGCGACTCCACCAGATCCACGGATTCGGAGAACGGCACGTTGCGGTCGTCGTCGCCGTGGATCAGGAGTACGGGAGACCGCCAGCCGTCGATCCAGGCCATGGGGGACGACTCGAAGGCGAGCCGGGCGAAGGACTCGCGCATCTCGGGCCGGTAGGACGGGACGAAATTACGGATGACGATATTCCAGTCGTGTACACCGTGAATGTCGACCCCGGCCGCGAACATGTCCGAATTCCGGGCGAGTCCGAGCGCGGTCAGGTAGCCGCCGTACGAACCTCCCCAGAGTGCGATCCGGGCGGCATCCACGTCGTCTCGGTCGGCTAGGAAACGGCCCGCCGCGATGACATCCCGGTATTCACTGGCGCCGCGCGCCCCGTAGTTCAGCGCTTCCCTGAACTCGAGCCCGTAGCCGACGCCGCTGCGGTAGTTCACCGACAGGACGACGTAGCCGCGGCTCGCCAGGTACTGGTTCAGGGCGTACGTGTTGTGGTAGTACCGCATGTAGTGCCAGCCGAGCAGCATCTGCCGCCTCGACCCGCCATGGAAGAAGATGGCGGCGGGACGGCGCGCTCCATCAGCCGACTCCGGCGGGAGGAACAACTGCCCGTGGATCAGGATGCCGTCCTCGGATCGGAACGTTACCTGCCGCGGCTCTACAAGCTCCCCGAACGGAAAGGCGTCGGGCATGTACCCGTCGACCAGCGGTCGCCCCTCGGCCCCCGTCCGGACCTCGGCATGGGCAGGCGCCCGCGCGTCGGAAGCCAGATACGCCAGCACGCCGTCGCCCGTCACGGCGGGACTCCATTCGATGCCCGTCCCCGAGGTCAGCGCCTCGGGCGCACCGGTCGCCGCCACTCGCCACAGGTGCCGCCGATCGATGTCCCCCTCGTTGGATGAGAAATAGACGGATTCCCGGTCGGGCGCCGGCAGAACGTACTCGACCTCGAACTCACCCGAGGTGAGCTGGGTGGCAGGGCCGCCCGCGACCGGGACCGCATACAGGTGCCGCCATCCCTCGCGCTCCCAGGGAAACACGAGTTGGTCCGAGGCGAGCCAGGTCAGCGCGGGCCCCGTCACGCCCTGGAAGGCGCTGCCCGGACCGGGCAGCGCGCGCCACACCTCGCGCGACGCTCCCGTGGCGGGGTCGGCGACGCGGATCGACCACGGCAGGGCCGAGCGGATCGGGGAGAACGGAAGTTGCCCTCCCTCCCCGGGGACACGGACAAAGGCGAGGGCGCTCCCATCGGGAGACCACGCGGGGTTGCCGTCCCGGTCCAGGCTCGGGTCCAGATATCGGATCGACCGGTCACCCAGGCTGAACACCCCGACGAACGCGTGATCGCCGCGGTTGCTGACGAAGGCGAGTCGGCCTCCATCGGGAGACCACGCGATCGAGCCCGCGCTGCCGCGGATGCGCAGCAGGGGGCCCGCGGACGCCGATCCATCGAGCGTCCGCGTGTAGATCTGGCCGCGATTCAGGAACGCGACGGTCCCGCCATCGGGCGCGATGGCCGGGGACGTCCCTTCGGCCAGCGGCCGGCCGGTCCCGTCGAGCGGCGCGACCCACACCATCTGGTTCGCGGGCTCAGGCTCGGAACGCGGGTTCGGTATTTCGCCGGCGCGGTTGGGTCCCCCGCCGCGCACGAAGACGACCTGACGTCCGTCCGGCGTAAACCTCAGCTGCGACAGATCCTGTCCGTCGTCCTCCGTCCAGTCTGTGAGCTGGCGGCCGACGAAGTCGGGTCCATCGGCGACCCAGATGTTGCGAACGCCGCGGTCGTATCGGACCCAGGCGAACACGGAACCCGAAGGGGCGGCGACAAGATCGGTGGCGAAGGGGGCGGCGAGGATGTCCTCGACGGAGTAGGGCGCCTGCTGCGCCGCGGTCCCGGCCGGGAGCAGGGAAGCGAGGAGCACCCACGCCCCGGCCGCGGCCTTTCCGATTCGTTCAGTGCGCGGCAGTCCCACCGCGTCAGTTCCGGCGCAGGACATAGAAGCAGCGATCCGCCTCGAACTCCCTGACAAGGCTCTGCACCGCATATCCCCTCCTGAGATAGGTCAAGACTGCGCCTCGCACGGTCTCACGCCAGCGTACAAGAGACCCGTGTGGGGGCAGTGATTCGACGTCCGCCGGAATCTCGACGAACACCTCGTCTCCCCCGGGCAGCCCCTCGGCCGCCGTGTTCCCCTCCGGCCCGGCCACCACGCAGGCCGGGTCCGGGCCGCGCACGGCAAGCCGGTCGGCCGACCGCGCGGACCCCTCTTCGAGCGCCCGGAGCGTCTCCGGGCCATCGAGGTCCCACCGCACGATGAACCGGTCGGTATCACCGCCGGCATGCAAGGGGCTCCCCGTATCCGAGCCGTACATGTTCGGCACGTAGCGAAGCACCCTCGCGCCGAGCCGGTTGAGGTTCAGGTGGCCGTTGCGCGCCACCATCGGGTCATATGTCCAGAAGATGCTGGAGATCCCGCTCGATCGGACAGCCTCTCGCTGAAACAGCTTCAACTCCCGGCCCAGCCCGCGTCCCCGCGCGGAAGGATGGACGGCCAGCATGTGCGACCAGTGCGAGAGGACGCCCTCGAAGCGTCCGAACAGCGAGTAGACGAAACCGATCAAACGGTCATTCTCGAACGCCCCACCCGCAAATCCCCCGATCTTCCGGGATACCTGCAGCACCGAGGCGGGGACGATATCCGAGAATCCCTCGCCCCAGGTCCTCTTCTGGAGGCGCACGCACGCCCGCAATTCGTCGAGCGTCTCCACAGCGCGGAACTCGGTCACGCCGGGGTGCGCGCGGCTGGCGCGGCGAACGTCTCGACACGGCGGGTCAGCGCTTCGACCCGTTCGGTATCCACTACCACGCCCAGGCCCGGCCGCTCGCGCGGCACCGTGACGAATCCGTCTCCGCTCATCGTCCACTCGGGTGTCACGATGTCGCGTGCCCAGTAGCGCGCGCTCGGCGACAGGTCGCCCGGAAGCTCGAAATTGGGCATCGATGCGAGGGCGACGTTGTAGGCCCGGCCGATCCCGCTCTCCAGCATGCCGCCGCACCAGACCGGGACACCGGCCCCTTCGGAGATGTCGTGGATCCGGCGCGCGTTGCGGAACCCCCCGACGCGTCCCGGTTTAATGTTGACGATCCGGCCGCTCCCCAGCGCGAGCATGTCCTCGCAGGTGGCCGGGTCGACAATGGATTCGTCGAGACAGATGGGGGTGGCGAGCCGCTCCTGGAGCCGCGCGTGGCGCACGAGGTCGCCGGCTGCGAGCGGCTGCTCGATCATGATGAGGCCGAACTCGTCGAGTCTCGCCAGGTGATCCGCGTCTTCCAGCGTGTAGGCCGCGTTCGCGTCGACGGCGAGGTGTCGGTCGGGCCCCAGGGCCTCGCGGACGGCGGCGACGTACTCGATGTCCTTCTCGCGACTGATCTTGAGCTTGACCTTCCGGTAGCCGTCCTCAACCGCCTGCAGAGCCTTCGCGACGAGCTCCGCGGGCGAAGCCTGGAGCCCGAGAGAGATACCCGTGGGGACCCGGCTCCGTGTTCCGCCTACGAGCCGGGACAGCGAGACGCCCATCGTTTCCGCGGCCAGTCCCCACATGCCCATCTCGATCGCCGCCTTGGCCATGGGGTGCCCCTGAACGCCGTCGTCGAGCAAGCTCCCGACGCTCTCGGGACCTTCGATCTCCCGCCCCAGGAGCCGGGGCAGCAGCCAGCGCCCGAGGGCGAGCCACGCCGTATCCACGGTCTCGGGAGAGTAGTTGGGACGGTCACCGCAGACGCATTCGGACCAGGCCGTGACGCCGCTCTCGTCGCGAAGCTCGAGCAGGAGGATGCGGCGGTTTTCCATCCATCCGGACGAGATCACGAACCGCTCCCGTAGAGGGAGTTCGATCTCCCGCAGAGTCACTCCGACCAGGCTCAGGGGGCTCGTCGACAAGGAGTTCGTCTCCGGGTGGGGGCGGATCGTCAGCGGCGGAACAACCGACCCAACAACCTGCAACCCGACAGCCCGTGACAAAACCCCGCGTCAGCGCCGAGAGCGGTGAGGCGCGCGCCTGACAAGGCGCGACGAGGGAGCATGGCAGCGCCATGTAACCGAGGAGCAACGCAGAGCGCAGCGGTTCAGGCGGGATGCATCGCCGCTCGAACGCAGTGGGGCGTTTGTCATGGGCTGTTGGCCCGTGACAAAACCCCGCGTCAGCGTCCGGAGGCCTGCCGGAGGTCAGATGGAGAGGTAGTGGCTCACCTTGACGATCAGGATGTTCTCGGCGGGCGTCGAGAAGAGTCCCCGGAAATCCCGATTCAAGTCGAAGTCTCCGAATGCCGCGCTCTCGCGCCGCGCGTGCTGCCACACGAGGAAGAGTTCCGACCCCGGGCGATACTCCCAGCGGAACACCGCGTTGCCGCGCAGCGAGCGGATGTTGAAGTCGCGGTCTCGAGTGGAGAAGTCCTGCGCGCCGTCACCGTCGATATCGAAGTAGCGCGTGCTGTCCCAGACGCAGGTCGTCCCGTCCGCGCATCCCATCACCGCCCCGTTCACGCGGAGGATCCGTCCCTCCGTGTAGTCGAGGAAATCGAACGATTCGGCCGCCCCGAGCTGTCGGTAGCCGAGATAGTCCCCCGATGAGAGCAGCGGCTGGGCGAAGAGCTGGAGGCTGAGGTCGGGCGTGAAGGACACGTTGAGCCGTGTGTCCATCGAAAACCGCGTCCGCTGGAGGTCGCCGAACACATACCGCGGGCCGTAGGTCGGCGCGTACCGCGACACGGTCGTGTTCGTCACGTACTGGGCCCCGTCCCGTGTGCTTGAATAGGTCGGGTTCACGGAAAACCGCCAGTTCGGGACGGGCCGGAAAGAGATGTTCAAGCCGGTGCTCATGTCGTGTCCGCGCCCGCGTCCCGCGATGCGGTAGGAGAAGCGGGGCGACACGTGGAACGCCCGGCTCCGGTCCGAGTTGGCGTCCAGACGGAAGTTCAACTCCGCCGGGTCCATCATGAGCGGCCCACCCCGCGTCTGCGTATCGGACTGGCCCTCGGGCGAGTACGAGACGTTCAGGTTCAGGCCCCAGTTGTTCAGAAAGGTGAACCGTCCGCTGAGCCACGCGGCCCCCGCGTCGTACGCACGGCGCCAGTTGGATCGAACGCGGATGTCGTCGAGAACGGAATGACGGAAATTGTGGTAGGTGAAAAGGCTTATATTATAGTTACGAAACAGGTTACCGGGTCTGATGTCCCGGTATCCGACGCGCGCGCCCACGTCGAGCCGTTCCCCCGAGGTCAGGAAACCGAAGTCGTTGACCTCGAAGCCGGGGGTCTGCTGGCCTGCCCAGGTGCCCCAGGTCCAATGCTCGCCCTCTTTCTCGAGCTGGACTCGCCAGTCGCTCCCGAACATCGACGTGGCGGTGGAGTCGATGGCGAGGTAGTCGGCGTCGGGACGCTGAAAGTAGTGGATCGGGTTGCGCTGCAGCCGGAGGAGCGCCGCGCTGGACCCCTGAACGAGGCTGCTTGAGTAGAAGCCCCACAGGCGAAAGTCGCGGCCACGGGATCCGCCCCACTGGTGCTCGAAGTCGACGCCGAAGCTGTAGGCATTCGAAGCGAGGAACTCGAAGGTCCCGTCGCCCGGCAGTTCCCGCCTGAGCCCGGTGCCCATGACGCCGATCTTGCTGGCGCCTCCGCGGAAGTCCTGTTGCAGTCTCACCACGGCATGCTCGGCCTGCGGCTCGGCCACGAACGCTCCCAGGGAATCGCTCTCCGCGAAGTACGCCTGTCCCGATTCTCGACCGGTCACGGCCGCCATCGCTCCGACGGAGAGACCGGCGTTCGTGCGGCCGGTCAGCTTCGCCGCCCCCAGGATCGAGGTGAGGTTGGGGGTCTCGCGATAGTCCGCGTCGTAGGGACCGTTGCCCCGCGGCTCTCGTCCGATCCGCCGGCTGAAGAAGAGCGCCTTGCCGCCGCCCATCCGACCGCCTCGCGAACCGGCGAAGGTGAAGATCTGGGCGTCGCGGACGAAGAAGGGGCGCTTCTCCGGGAAGAACGTCTCGAAAGCGGTGAGGTTGATGACCTCGGGATCCACTTCGACCTGTCCGAAGTCCGGGTAGACCGTCGCGTCGAGACTGAAGGCGGAACCGATCCCCATGCTCACGTCCACCCCGCCGCGCGGCTCCAGTTCGGTACCGTCGAAGAACGGGTTCCCGTTCTCCGCGGGGGCGGTGTGGTACTGTGAGACGGCAAACGGCCGGACCTCGACGCGACGGCTCGCACGCGTGAGCTGCAGCCCGTCGATCGTGCCGAACTGGCTCACCCGCCCGCGAGCGGTACGCGACTGAAGGGCGAAATAGTCGGTCTCGTTCGTCTCCAGGCGCCGGCGCTCGAAGTTGATGCCCCAGGTCTGCACGTCGGATCGGGCTTCGTAGCGGATCTGCGACAACGGAATCCGCAGCTCGACCGTCCACCCGAGGGCGTCGATCTCGACCGCCGAATCCCAGATCGCGTCCCAGTTTCCGTCCTCCTGGGTATCGCCGAAGAGGTACTTGTCGGTCTCCGCGCCCGCGGCACTGACCTCGAATTCGTAACCGGTCAGGCCGTCGCGGTTCGGATCGAGCGAGAGCTTGAACGAATCGAACGAGCCGCGCTCGTCGCGCCGCGTGAGACGCGCCCGGATCACGCTCGGGTCCGCTTCGTACATTCGGGCGGCGACGTAGATGGCGCGGTCGTCGAACACGACGCGGACTTCGGTGGGTTCCGAGGGTTCGGCACCCTCGAGGGGCACCCCCTGAACGAAGTCGGTGATGATGGGAGCGGGCTGCCACGCCGGATCGTCGAGCCGGCCGTCGATCGACAACGCGCCGGCCCGGCGCACGGCCTCGACGGCCGCCGGCGCCACGCCGCCCCTGAAGACGGTCGTAGCGGACACCGTGGACGGCGAGAGCGCGGATTCCTGCGCGGAAAGCCCCCACCCCGCCCCACTTATCACGAGAGCCGCGAGGGCGAACGCCGCGCGGCCCGCTCCGTATTCAGTCTGCATGTAAAGCCAAACACCGCCCTTCGCCGCGTTGTTTAACCGCCGCCGTTTTCGGTTTCGTCAGGGTCGCGGCGACGCTAGGTTTTGGGCGGCCGGGAGAATCCGGACGTGGTGATTTGAGGCGGATTGCAGCCACGATAAACAATCGCTAAAGAGCCACGCCCCGGCGCGATCTTTGGCGACAGGGCTTTTTTTGGAGTGAAGATCGTGTCCGAACGTCGTGAGACGCGCATCGCGCAGATCCAGGAGGCGCTCAAGGGGCGCATCCTGGTCATGGACGGCGGTACGGGCACGATGATCCAGAGCCTCGGCCTCGACGAGGCGGCCTACCATGCCGGTCCCCTGGCGGCCCACGACCGGCCCCTGTTCGGCAATCACGACGCGCTGTGCCTGACCCGGCCGGACGCCGTAGCGTCGCTTCACCGCGCGTACCTGGAGGCGGGCGCCGACTTCATCACGACGAACACCTTCAACGCGCAGGCCATCTCGCAGGCGGATTACGGCATTTCTCCCGAGCACGGCAACGCCTGCCTCATCCGGGAGATCAACGTCGCGGCGGCGAGGATCGCCCGTCGGGAAGCCGACGCGGCGACGCGGGCCGACCCCTCCCGGCCGCGGTTCGTGCTCGGGAGCATGGGGCCGACGAACCGGACGGCCTCGCTGTCGCCCGATGTGGAGAACCCGGCCTTCCGCGCCGTCTCCTTCGACGAACTGTCCTGCGCCTACCGGCAGCAGGCGGAGGGACTCCTCGAGGGGGGCGCGGATGTACTGCTGGTCGAGACTGTGTTCGACACGCTGAACGCCAAGGCCGCCATCTTCGGCATCCTGGAACTCGCCGCGGAGCGGAGCGAGACCGTCCCCATCGCCGTCTCCGGTACGATCACGGATCTGTCGGGACGCACGCTCTCCGGCCAGACGGTCGAAGCCTTCTGGCTCTCCATCCGGCACGCCGATCCGATCTTCGTCGGCCTCAACTGCGCGCTCGGGGCGGTGGAACTCGAACCGTACGTGGCGGAACTGGCCAGGGTCGCCGACGTGCCGGTGAGCTGCCATCCGAACGCCGGCCTTCCGAACGAATTCGGCGGCTACGACGATACTCCCGAGAACATGTCCGATTTGCTGGGCGACTTCGCGGACCGCGGGCTGCTCAACGTCGTCGGCGGGTGCTGCGGCACCGGCCCTGAGCATATCCGGGCCATCGCCGACCGAATGGAGGCGGCGCCCGCACGACGGATCCCTACGCCCGAACCGCTGCCCCGCTTTTCGGGTCTCGAGCCGCTGGTGATCCGGCCCGACACCCTGTTCGTCAACATCGGCGAACGCACGAACGTGACGGGTTCGGCCCGCTTCAGGCGCCTGATTCGGGACGACGCGTTCGACGAGGCGGTGGAGGTGGCGCGCGACCAGGTCCGCAACGGCGCGCAGCTGCTCGACGTGAACATGGACGAAGGGCTGCTCGACTCCGAAGCCGCCATGACCCGGTTCCTCAACCTGATCGCGGTGGAGCCGGACATCGCTCGCGTGCCGACGGTCATCGACTCCTCGCGCTGGGAGGTGATCGAAGCCGGACTCAAGTGCACGCAGGGCAAGGCCATCGTCAACTCGATCTCCCTCAAGGAGGGGGAAACGGTCTTTCTGGAGCAGGCGGCCCTGATCCGGCGCTACGGGGCGGGGGTCATCGTCATGGCCTTCGACGAGCAGGGGCAGGCCGATACGGTCGAGCGCAAGCTGGAGACCTGCCACCGGGCCTGGAACCTCCTGCTCGGCGCCGGCTTCCGGCCGGAAGAGATCATCTTCGATCCCAACGTGTTCGCCGTCGGCACCGGAATGGCGGAGCACGACGAGTATGGACTCGCCTTCATCGAGGCCGTTCGCCGGATCAAACAGGAGCTCCCCGGAGCGTCCACCAGCGGCGGAATCAGCAACATCTCCTTCTCCTGGCGGGGGAACGACGCGGTGCGCGAGGCGGTGCACACCGCTTTCCTGTACCACGCGATCGCGGCCGGCCTCGATATGGGGATCGTGAACGCCGGCCGGCTCCCGCTGTACGACGACATCGCACCCGAGCTTCTCGAGGCAGTGGAAGATGTGCTGCTCGCCCGGCGTCCCGACGCGACCGAGCGGCTGACGGATCTCGCCGGGCGGATCGGCGAACAGGGGGTGCGGACTCGCGTGGACGACGCCTGGCGGTCCCGGGGGGTCGAAGAGCGGCTCGAGCACGCGCTCGTGGAAGGGATCGTCGAATACATAGAGGAGGACGCCGAAGAAGCCCGTCTCGGGTACGCCCGCGCGCTCGAGGTCATCGAAGGGCCGCTGATGGCCGGAATGAACCGGGTCGGCGACCTGTTCGGCAGCGGCCGCATGTTCCTGCCGCAGGTGGTGAAATCAGCGCGCGTCATGAAGCGGGCCGTCGCGTTTCTCGTCCCGCACCTCGAGGCCGAGAAAGAGGCCGCCGGCGGCGCCGCGGCTCGCGGGCGGGGGAAGGGGACGATCCTCCTCGCCACGGTCAAGGGAGATGTGCACGACATCGGGAAGAACATCGTCGGCGTGGTGCTCGAGTGTAACGGCTACGACACCCTGGACCTCGGTGTCATGGCGCCCCCGGAGCGGATCCTCTCGGAGGCCCGGGCACATAGCGTGGACATTATCGGCCTGAGCGGTCTCATCACGCCGTCGCTGGACGAAATGGTGCGCGTGGCGAGCGAGATGGAGCGGCAGGGGTTCGAGGTGCCGCTGCTGATCGGGGGGGCCACGACCTCCCGGAAGCACACCGCCGTGAAGATCGAGGAGCGGTACTCGGGCGCGACGGTGCACGTGCTCGACGCGTCGAGGGCTGTCGGAGTGGTGGGGAAGCTGCTGAGCGATGACCGGCGGCCGGGGTTCATCGAGGAAACGCGCGCCGAATACCGGCGCGTACGCGAGGACTTCCGGGGCCGTCAGCGACCGCTCGCCTCGCTCGCGGGGGCGAGAGCGAACCGGCTTTCGATCGACGCGCGCCGGCCCGTCGTGACGCCTCGCGAGCCGGGGGTCCGCGTCTACGACCCGTTCCCGCTCGAGGAACTGGTCGACTACATCGATTGGACGCCTTTCTTCCAGGCCTGGGAGATGAAGGGGCGCTTCCCGGGTCTGCTCGATCATCCGGTGCGCGGCGAGGCGGCGCGTACGCTCTACGACGACGCCCGGCGGCTCCTCGACGGCATCATCCACGAGGGCACGCTGACGGCGCGCGCGATCGCGGGGCTGTATCCGGCGAATGCGCGCGGGGACGACATCGTCCTGTTCTCGCCCGAGAGCGGGCGCGAGCTGCTGACCGTGCCCCATCTCAGGCAGCAGATGGACCGGTCGTCGGGCCCCAACGTCTGTCTCGCGGATTTCGTCGCGCAGGAATCGAGTGGTGTCGCAGACTGGAGCGGAGGGTTCGCGGTCACGGCCGGGATCGGGCTCGAGCGGCTATGCGCGCGCTTCGAGGCCGAGTTGGACGACTACCAGAGCCTCCTGGCCAAATCACTCGCCGACCGGCTGGCGGAGGCGCTGGCCGAGCGCCTGCACGAGATCGTGCGGAGCGAACTGTGGGGGTACGCGCCCGACGAGAAGCTGGGCAACGAGGAACGGATCGCCGAGAAGTACGTCGGGATCCGGCCCGCGCCCGGTTATCCCGCCTGCCCCGACCATTCACAGAAAGCGCTGCTGTTCGACCTGCTCGACGTGGAGCGGCGTCTCGGAATCTCGCTCACGGAGAACTACGCCATGCTGCCGACCGCCTCGGTGAGCGGGTGGTACTTCGCGCGACCGGAAGCGCGGTACTTCGGTCTGGGCCGCATCGGCCGCGACCAGGTGGAGGACTACGCGGCGCGGAGCGGGATCTCGCTCGAAGAGGCGGAGGCACGGCTGTCGCCGAACCTGGCGTACGACCGCGCTGTCGTGCTGGAGGCAGCGGGATGAGCGTTCGGCTGCGGGGATGGATCGAGGGAGATGCCGTCCATGTCATCGACGGCGCGATGGGTACGGTGCTCTATCAGCGCGGCGTGTTCGTCAACCAGTGCTACGACGAACTCAATCTGACGCAGCCCGACCTGGTCCTCGGGGTCCACGCCGACTATGTGCGCGCCGGGGCGCAGTTGATCGAGACGAACACGTTCGGGGCGAACCCGGTCAAGCTCGAGGCGTTCGGTCTGGACGGCTCCACCGGCGAAATCAACGTGGCGGCCGCGCGGCTGGCGCGGCAGGCGGCGGGTGAGCGGGCGGAGGTGCTGGGGGCGATCGGACCGCTCGGCATCCGGATCGAGCCGTGGGGCCCTACTTCAGTCGACGAGGCCGCGGCGCTGTTCGAACGGCAGGTGACCGGCCTCGCGGAGGGCGGGGTCGATGGCTTCATGCTCGAGACGTTCTCCGATGTCGACGAACTGCTTCAGGCGCTGCGGGCGGTACGGCGCGTGGCCGGCGACGCACCCGTCTTCGCGCAGATGACGTTCGGCGAGGAGGGCTACACGGCGTACGGCGCGCCGGTCGAGGCGGCGGCGCGAGCGCTGGACGAAGCCGGGGCGGACGTGATCGGGCTCAACTGCTCGGTGGGGCCGTCGGCCATGCTGTTCGGGATCGAACGCATGGTGGCGGCCGCGGAACGTCCCGTCTCGGCGCTGCCCAACGCGGGGCTGCCGCGCGACATCGGCGACCGGAAGATCTACCTCGCAAGCCCGGAGTACATGGCCCGGTACGCGCGGCGCATGGCCGAGGCCGGGGCCCGCTTCGTGGGGGGCTGCTGTGGCACGGGGCCCGAGCATACGCGTCTGACGGCGACGCTGCTCGGGACGAACTCGCACGAGCCGGTGCGAGTGGCGGTCGCCCAGCCGGCCGAACCGGGCGGCGACCCCGCCCCCGAGCCGCCACCGCTTGCCGACCGCTCGGCCCTCGGACGGAGATTGGCCGCGGGTCGTTTCGTCCGCGCCGTCGAGGTCACGCCGCCGCACGGGTGGGATCCGAGCGAGCTGCTGGCGGGCGCCCGCCGCCTCCGCGACGCGGGCGTGCACACCGTCCACATCGTCGACGGTCTCGCCCACCGGAGCCGGATCGCATCACTGCCCGCCGCCATCGTCATCGAACGCGAGCTGGGCATCGAGACGGTCCCACACTACAGCTGCCGCGACCGCAACATGCTCGGCATGCTGAGCGATCTCCTCGGCGCCGCGGCTGCCGGTCTCCGCAACCTGCTGCTCATCACCGGCGATCCGCCCCGCGGCGGCCCCTACGACACCGGGGGCGTGTACGACATCGACAGCATCGGCCTCACGAACGTCGTCCGGCAGTTGAACCTCGGGCTCGACCCAGGCGGCAGTTCGATCGGCTCCCCCACCTCGTTCGTGAAGGGTGTGGCCGTGAACCCCGGCGCTCTCGATCCGGAAGAGGAGATCCGCCGCCTGGCCTGGAAAGCCGAGGCGGGAGCGGATTTTGCGGTCACGCAGCCGGCTTTCGATCCCGAGGCGTTCCTCGCCTTCGCCCGCACGATCGAGGAGTTCGGCGTGCCGATCCTCGTCGGCCTGTGGCCCCCGCTCTCACTGGAGAACGCGGAGTTCCTGGCCCATGAGGTGCCCGGCGTCGACGTTCCGACCGCCGTTCTGGACCGCATGGCCGCAGCCCAGAACCGGGGAGGGGAGGCGGCCGCTCGCGAGGGCATCGCCATCGCCCGCGAGATGCTGGACGCCGTACGCGCCCACGTGGCCGGCGCTCTCGTCAGCAGCCCCGGCGACCAGGTCGACCGCGCCGCCGCCGTGTTGATTGATGGTGAGCTTGATACCGGCGAGGACCTTGACACGACCCTCTGATCGGATGAGACTTAGTCGGACTTAGCCAAGGCGGGCTCGATGGTGAAAGTGAACATGCACGAAGCCAAGTCACAGCTCTCTCGCCTCGGCAGGCTGGCTTGGGCGGGCGAGGAGATCGTCATCGCGAGAGCCGGTGAGCCGTACCTGCGGCTGGAGCCGTACCGGGAGCCTGTGCGGGAACGGAAGCTTGGTGGGCTGGAGGGACAGATCCGGCTGTCCGAAGACTTCGACGAACCCGATCAGGAACTCATGGTGCTGATGGAAAGCTCGAAGATCTTCCCGGACGAGGACTAGCGGCCGCCTGTGAGCCGTCTCCTTCTGGACACGCATGTGTTCCTGTGGTGTCTGTCCGATGTCGCGCGGATTTCGGATCTTGCCCGCTCCGCGATCGTCGATCCCCGCAACCAAGTCTTTGTCAGCGCGATCACGGGGTGGGAAATCCAGGCCAAGAGAGCGAAGGGACGCCTCGACGCCCCCGAAGGCCTGTCCACGCTGGTAAAGAAGAGAGGATTCACGCATCTACCGCTGGAGTTCCGGCATGCCGAAGAGGCGGCCCGGCTCCCGGTTTTGCACCGCGATCCGTTTGATCGGTTCCTGGTCGCCCAGGCTCGCGTGGAGGGGCTGACGCTCGTGACGAGGGACCGCCGCGTTCTCCAATACGACGTCCCCACGATGGCCATTTGAGGAGCCACGCAGTTGTAAAGTAATCCTTGACCACTCGCGCCGCGCGATGTGCCAACGTGTAAGCAATGCTTACAGGTTCGAACCGCCCCTCAGGCGCCCCCGCGCCAAGGTCAGGCGATCCGGCCGGAGTGCAGCGGGAGCGCCTCGGCCGCACCAACGAAGAATGCTACGTGGCCCTCCTCGTGGTCGTCGAGAAGCTTTGAGGGAATGTCGGGGTCGTTCTTGAGAAATTGCATTGTCTCCGAATCGGCTGTGGTTCCTGGGCTGATTGAGGCGGCCAGTGCCTGGCCCGTCGGCCTCAGTTGTCGAGTTCGGCGAGCAAGGCGCGGGCCTCGCGGGCGGGCTCGAACGCTTCGTCGGCGGACTCCCACGCAGCGAGTGCGCTCCGCAGGTGCTCCACCGCGCCAGAGGCGTCACCTCGGGCTTCCAGCACCAGGGCCATCTCCAGGTGCGCCCGCGGATCGGCCGGTCTGAGGCGCAGCGCTTCCCTCAACTCCTCTTCGGCTTCGTCCGGACGGCCCGCCTTCCGCAGCGCCCGTCCGGTTCGGCGGTGTAAGTTGCGGCCGGGATCCTGCGCCATCGCATCCCGGTAGTTCGCGACGGCCGCGTCGTAGTTCCCGTCGAGTTCTTCGATCCGCCCCAGGTCGCCGGTCAGGGCGGGGCGCAGCACGCCGAAATCCGCCGCTTCCATCGCGTCGAGCGCGGCGTGGTGAGCGCCTCGGGCCGCGTCGATGTCCTCCGCCCCGAGGGCGATATGAACCTGCCAGTGGGGGACGTGGTACTCGCTCAACGGCGGCTGAAGCTGAGAACGCAGCTCTTCGAACAGGGCGACGGCGTCATCGTACCGGCCCGCATCGAGATAAAGGTCGATGTCGGAGAACCGGCGCTGAACGACCTGCATCGGCGTCTCCGCCGCGGAGATCTCGTCGAACCAGGCGTCGGCCATCCCGATCGCTTCTTCCATCTGTCCACGCAACCTGTAGTACTCCCGCAGACCCTCCAGGGCGGCGGCCCTCTGCACCGGCGTGCGAGCCGCCTCCAGCGCCCCCTCATACCCCGAGAGAGCGCTCTCGAACTCCCCCACACCAAGGTCCAGCGAAGCGAGTTCGCCCAGCAGTTCCGGCATCCGGGGCTCCATGATGATGGCCCGGTCCAGATAGTCGCGCGCGCTGTCGTGATCACCGCGCCTCCGCTGAATCCGGGCCAGGTCCAGGTAGCCGCTGTAGTCCTCCGGAAACCTCTCCACGTATTGCCCGAGCGCCTCCAGCGCCCGGTCGATGTCCCCGAGTTCCACGTGCGCCTGGGCCAGAGCCCTGAGCAGAGAATGTTCGGTCGGATTCAGCCGGTACAGCGTCCCGAGTGTCCCGACCATTTCCTTCCAATCTCCCCTCAGCAGCTGCACCCCGATGTATTTTCGGAGGGCCGCCGGATCCTCGGGATGGAGTTCGGCCCACATCTCGAGGACGGCCCACGCCTTCTCCGGCTGCTGCATCATGAAGTAGTAGTCCGACTTGATCCCGAAGCGCATGCGTTCCGGGAGCCGGTAGAGGTGGTCCATAGCCGCCTGAATCGGGGCGACGGCTTCCCCCGGCCGGTTGGCGGCGAGCAGCCCCACCGACAACTGGTATTGCGCCATGGTAAAGGTGGGATCGAGGGCAGTCGCAGCGCGCAGCCCCTCTAGGCCGGCCTCCAGATCCGGCGGATCGGCGAGCAGCTTCGCATAACTCTGACCGACGAGTTCCCACGCCGCGTCATTCCCGGTCAGCCGTTCCCGAACCGGGAGGTCTTCGATGTCGTCGCGGTCGGGGATCTCCAGCGCGTCCGCGAGCGTCTCCGACATCTCGTCGACGAGCGCCAGAAAGTCAGGTCCCTCGTGGACCGTTTCGCTGGCGGGCGACCCGCTCCCCGTCTCGTAGAGGGAGAGCGTCACGCGGTACCGGCCTTCCACCCTGTCGACTGTGCCGGCGGCTATGAACGCGGCGTGAAAGTCCTCAGCGACTTCGCGCTTCAGCGCCAGGGGGACGTCGAGCAGGGCGGGAAACCCGAGTTCCATCAGGCGCTGGCGGAACGCGTTGAAAGAGAGCGGCTCGAAGAAGTCGTCCGCGGCGAGATCCAACTCGAGCACCGTCGGCGTCATGTACGTGAGCCAGGCCTCGTCCTCGCCCAGGCCTGGTCCCGCGTCGAACGGGAAGAGGGCCGTCCGCTTGCGGAACTCCGGCTTCGGCACGACGCGCTCGACGGTCTCGCCGTCCTCCGTCTCGACGGAGACGGAGGTGGTCGCCGCGCCGAGGTCCGAGCCACCGAAGAGGAGGAAGAGGGCCCCCACCGCGACGACGAGGTTCGCCGGAATCCCGATCTTTTCGGCCAGCGGCACCTCGTCCCGCCCCTGCCGGCCGTGGAACCAGGCGATCATGACCACGGTAGGCACGAGCAACAGGAGCACGGTCATGACCACTCGCGTCCAGTGAGGAGAGAGGAGAAAGTCCTCGACGATGAAGTTGACGAACTCGACCATTCCCCACGACGCGCCTGCGTAGATGGCGAGCACCTGTGGAACGCGGCGCTCGAACAGTTGCCTGGCCAGACCCACCATCAGGAAAACTCCTTTACGAATGCGACGAACACGAACAATCTACACGCGCGGCGTCGCGGCGCATCGCGGCCGCCGATATCGACCGACCAATGGGGGAAATCATGGATAGATGCGGATCGAATTCCGCCAGAAACCTCACCGCGGCGGCCCTGCTGGGGGCGGCCGTTCTGGCCGGAGCTACATCAACTCTCACGCGATGAGACGGCCGTCGATTCGGCAGGTGGCGTCGGATGTCCGGCACGGGCGTGACGCAGCCCGCCGGGAGGTCGAGGCGGCGATTCGGCGCCGCGAGGCCAGCGATCTGGGCGCGTACATCGTCTTCGACGCCGAGGCGGCCCGGCGGCAGGCCGACGCGGTCGACCGGACGGCTTCCCTCGGCGAGGATCCGGGTCCCCTCGCGGGCATCACGGTCTCGGTCAAGGACCTTTACGCCCTCGACGGCTATCCCCTGCGCGCGGGGACAAAGCGGCCGCTCCCGGCCTGGCCCGAGGGCTTCCTCGTGCGGGCGCTGCGCCGGCTGGGCGCCGTGATCACCGGGAAGACGCACACCGTCGAGTTCGCGTTCGGAGCGGTCGGGCTCAACCCTAACACGGGAACCCCCGTCAACCCGTGGGATCCCGTCGAGCACCGGGCCCCCGGCGGCTCATCCGCGGGTGCGGGCGTAAGCCTGTGGGAAGGATCGGCGCGGATCGCGCTCGGCTCCGACACGGGGGGCTCGATCCGCATCCCCGCGTCCGCGACCGGCGTGGTGGGCCTGCGCCCCACGACGGGCCGCTGGCCGACGACGGGCGTGGTCCCCCTCAGCACGACGCTCGACACGGTGGGACTGCTCGCCCACACGGTGGAGGACCTGCGCTACGCCTTCCGCGCCATAGACCCGCTCGCCGGAGGCAACCGCGAAGGCGCGGATTCGGCTCTGGAGGAGGTGTCGGGACTGCGGATCGGGGTCCCCGCGTCCCGTTTGTGGACGGATGCGGACTCCGGGATCGCGGCCGTAGTCGAGCGCGCCGTGGCCGAACTCGGTGAGGCGGGCGCCACGGTTCTCGAGATCGACGTGCCCGAACTCGACGAGGCCGGAGAGCGCTACTTCGCCGGCGAGATCGTGCAGCCGGAGTTTCTGGAGTTCCTCGAGCGCGAACTGCCGGAGTGGATTCCGCTTCTGCACGCGATCGTCGGAAAGCGGCTGGGAGCGGCGGGCAAGGTGCGGGCGCTCGACTATGTAGCCGCCCTCCAGCAGCGCCGCCGTCTCTCGGCCAGCGTCCACGCCCGAATGGCCTCGGAGCGCATCGACTGTCTCGCTACGCCTACCCTGCCCATCGCGCCGCCGCCGCTCGCGGTCCTCGCCCGACTCGCGGCCTACCGTGACGCCAACCGCGCCATGCTCTCCGGGACGTGTCCCGCCAGCATGTTGGACCTGTGCGCCATCACGCTTCCCGCCGGGCTGGACGATGAGGGGATGCCCGTTGGACTCCAGCTGATGGGCCCCGCCGGAGGGGACCTGGCCCTCCTCGCGCAGGCAGCCGCCGTGGAAGCGGTGCTGGGTACGAACCTGTCGCGGCTCGGTACCCCACCGCGGCTCTCGGAGCGTTACGACTCCGGACCGAAGGCCCGCGGGTAGGAACCGAGGATCTTGAAGGAGGACGTGCGGACGCGGATGCTCTCGAGGGCCTCCGCCACAACGGGATCTTCGCGGTGTCCCGCCATGTCGATGAGAAAGATGTACTGTCCGAGACTGCTCCTCGCGGGTCGCGACTCGATCTTGAACATGTTGATCCGCCGGTCCGCCAACTCTCCGAGTACGCCGTGGAGCGTGCCCGGGCCGTCGGCCGAAAAGTCGAAGCAGATCGAGGTCTTGTCCCTCCCCGTCGCCTCGTGATCCTCGCGCCCCAGCACGACGAACCGAGTGCGGTTGCCGGAGATGTCCTCGATGCGGGACGCCCGGACGACGGCCCCGAGGACGTGTGCGGCACGGTGGCTCGATATGGCGGCCGCGGTCCTCCCCCCGGCCTTCATGTCCCGAACGGCGCTCACCGTGCTCAGCGAAGCCATCGGTTCCGCCCGAGGAAGGTGCCGCCCGAGGTAGCCCCGGCACTGGGCGATCGCCTGCGGGTGGGAATAGACGACCCGCACCTCTTCCAGCGGGACATCTTGCGCCGTGAGCAGGCAGTGGTGGATCGGGAGAACCAATTCCCGCCGGATCTTGAGGTCCGTGTGATGCACGAGAAGGTCGGTCGTCAGCGTGACGGCGCCTTCCGTGCTGTTCTCGAGCGGGACGATCGCTTCGTCGACCTCGCCGGCCCCCGCCGCCCGCACGACCCCGGAGATGTCGCCGAACGCGACGTGCACCGCGGCGGGATCATACTCCACCGCAGCCTGCTCGCTGAACGTCCCCGGCGGCCCGAGATAGCCGACCCTGATCCGCGCGGCCCCGCTCCGCCGGCCGGCTTCTATCGCCGGCATGTTCGCCGATTCTCGGTATCCCGCATCCACAGAAGATACGGCAACGGCGGGGAGGCGGTGCAAGCCGCTTTCGGTCGGCGGGCGGGGGATCCGCGCGAGTCCGACGCAGGCGGTTGCTTGCGAAGATGCATTTGCATAAACTTCTTGCTATTCACAGAACGCAAGACACACAGCACTTCGACCAAGGTATCGTGACGGCCACTCTGGTTGGTGCCCGGATCAGGGCCCTGCGCAAGAAGAATCAGCTTAGCCAGGACGATCTCGCCCGCCTGCTGGGCTTCAAGGACCGGCAGACCATCTCGGCCATTGAGACCGGGGTGCGGCGCGTGACGGCCGAAGAGTTGGTGCAGGTAGCGGAGAAGCTGGGCGCACCGCTCGACTACTTCACAGATCCCTTTCGGCTCGTCGCCGAAGGCCGCTTTTCGTGGCGGCACGAGGGCGCGGATACCCACCAACTCGAAGAGTACGAGCGCCGGGCCGGACGCTGGATCGCCGCGTTCCGCAACCTTGCGCCACGGGTCGAGCGGAGGACTCCGCTACTTCGCCGCACCCTGGGGCTCACTCGTCGTTCCAGCTATGAGACGGCGATGGAGGCAGGCGCACGTTTCGCCGCCGACTTCGAGCTGGGTTCCGTGCCCGCAACGCGCCTGGCCAGCGTCATGGAGCGTGACCTCGGCATCCTCGTCCTCATGGTGGACGCCCGTCGAGGCATTTCAGGCGCAGCCTGCCGCCTTCCCGAGCTGGACGTGGTGTTGATCGCGCGCCACGAGGTTGTGGGCCGTCGCAGTTTCGACCTCGCGCACGAACTGTTTCACCTTCTCACGTGGGATACGATGCCGCCCGAACACCTGGAAGAGGCCCTGGAGACGGGTGGCCGCCGCGTCGAGCAGCTCGCGAACAACTTCGCGGGGGCGGTCCTCATGCCGACGACGGCGCTGGACCGCTTTGGCGATTGGCGGCACTTGAGCGAGCAGGAACTGGTCGCTCGCCTGAATGCGGCCGGAGACGAACTGCACGTGACCGCCTCGGCTCTGATGTGGCGACTGGTGGCGCTTCGCCGGTTGACGAAGTCGGCAGCGCTTGCGCTGCCCCCGGAGAGACTGCGAAACAACAGACGCGAATTCGCCGACGATGTCGCGCCCGCTCTGTTTTCGAAGCCCTTCGCCGAAGTCGCGGGCCTGGCCGTCGACCGAGGCCATGTCTCCATGCGGCGCATGGCCGGTGTGCTTGACCTCCCTGTGGAAGGTGTGATGGAGTTGTTCGCGGCGCACGGCGTCCCGGCACCTGTCGAGCTGTGAGGGAGCGTGGTGCGCCACGGTGGCACGGTACTCGTCGACACGAACGTCATTATAGAATCGCACCGTGTTAGGGCATGGCGCGCGCTCGCCGGCGGATATCGGGTCGAAACCGTCGAGGATTGCGTCGCGGAGACTCAGCCAGGGTTCCAACTTCGACGGCCCGAGCAGCAAATCGATGAGGGACAGCTATGCGAATCTCTCGCGGTCGTTCACTACGTAGGAAACAACGAGCGCGCGGAGTTGACCCTGCGACTGGACGATATCTCGCTCGATCTCGGAGAGGCAGCTCTATGGGCTCACGCCTCGAACCGAACCGACGCATGGGTCCTGTGCGGTCCGGATAAGGCCAGCCTCCGTTTCGGCATCCGCGCCGGCTTTCGCGAGCGGCTTGTGTCGCTGGAACGTCTTCTCGATGACGTGGGCCATCGGCCACGCATCCCCCTGAGAGAGGCCTACACGAAGCGGTGGCTGCGTGGAACGCTCGGCAGCATGATCCTCGATGAGCACCGGGTGAGCGACTGACCTGTGCTTCTCGCAAAGCCACCGCCTTCTCGTCTCGCCGCTGGCGCTCTTCATCTTCCTGAGTCCCGGCGACCCCCGCCCGCTGGGAGCGCAGGAGGTCGCCTCCGGAGCGGTCACGCTGGACTCCGCCTTTTTCTGGCGGGATAGACGAGGCTCCAGAGGCAGCCGAGGCGACCGGAGTGTTGTGTCGACACCCATCGCATCTGATCGTTCAGAAACGGACAGAGGGAGGCCGAAGATGATGAAACTTGCCGGAACGCGCCGGGCAAGGTGGCCCCTCGCCGTCGCGGTCGGAGCTTTCGCGTTCGGACTCAGTCCGCGTGAGGCAGCGGCTCAGAGTAGTGCGGTGGTGGACAGCGCCGGCGTCGTGATCGTCACGAGTGATCCGCTCAATTCGGATCGCCGCTGCAAGGTCGGCGAGGAGCCGTTCTTCGCGGTAGGCGACGCGTTCGGCGACGCGCGTTATGAGTTCTACACTCTTCGCGGCATGGCCCGGCTCTCGGACGGATCGGTCGCCATCGTCGACAAGCGCAACCAGGACGTCCGAATCTTCAGCGCAACCGGCGAATTCGTGCGTTCGATGGGTGGGCGCGGCGATGGGCCGGGCGAGTTCCGGAACCTCTGGTTCATGTGGGCCCTTTCCGGAGATACGCTGTGGGTAGGTGACTATCGGCCACAGCGGTTCCAGGTCTTTTCTCCCGACGGGGAATTTATTCGGCTGGTCACGCTGGATCCCCTCTATCTGAATCCGAGCCACGGCGGCGGCGTGCTGTCGAACGGATACTCGATCAACCAGCGGGACGACGATGGGGACCGCGATGATTTCCGCACGCCGCGAGAATATGTCATCGAGGCGCATCGGCCGGATGGAGCCCTCTCCAGCCACCTCATGACCCTCCCGGGACGGCGTTTCGGTTACATGGATGAGGCGCCCAACCTCAGGCTTGGCCCCATGTTCGATGGGGAGCCTTCTGTCGATGCTGAAGGCACGACAATCGCCGTCACGACCGGACGCGATCCGGAAGTCCGCGTCCTGGACGAACAGTTTCGTCTGCACCGCATCATCCGTTGGCTCGATGAGGACAGGGACGTGACCCGCGCGGATGTGCGGGCGTGGCGCGAAGAGTACGTGAGACAACAGCGCGACTGGGGCAGCTTCGAGGGAACGCGCCGCTCGCAGGACGCTGTCCGCCTGAGCGACGAGCGCCCGGTCGCGGATCGTTTCCCCGCCGCCTCTTCCGTCCGAGTGGGCCGCGACGGCCGCATCTGGGTGCGGCGCTACCCGAGGCCACGAGAGACCACGGGATGGCTCGCCTTCGAACCGGACGGTGGCTTCTTCTGCCACCCGGATCCGGTGCCGGGATTGCAGGTCTACGAAATAGGAGCCGACTACATCCTCGGGTCGCGCCGGGACGAGTTGGAACATCGAGTCGGTCGTCATGTACAAAATCACTCCGCCGGATCCCCCGGGGCCGAGCCCCGAAGGAGGCTGACGTCTTGAGACTACGCGTGAACCGCAGGGCACCCGCGCTCGGCGTGGTCGCCATCGCCGTCGCCGCCTCGGGCTGCGGTCGAGAGGAGCCCAGGGCACGGCAGACCGTGGTTGTGGACAGTTCCGACGTCGCCATCGTGACGAGCGACCCGCTCAATTCGGACCGGCGATGCACGGTCAGCCAGGAGCCGACCTTCGCGGTCGGAGAGATCTCCGGCGACGAGCGCTACGAGTTCTTTCAGGTCCGCGGTGCGGGTCGGCTCTCGGACGGCTCGGTCGCGGTCGCCGAGAGAGCGACGGCGGACGTCCGCATCTTCAGCCCATCGGGTCAGCATGTGCGCTCCATGGGCGGTGAAGGGGAGGGCCCCGGAGAGTTCCGCAACCCATACGTCCTGTGGGTGCTCCCGGGAGATACGCTCTGGATCGGCGACTACAGGCCGCCGCGCTACAACGTGTTCACCGCGGAGGGCGAGTTCGTTCGGAGCGTGCAGCTGCACCCCCTGTACGCGAACCCGAGCCGCGGCGGCGGTGTGCTGTCGAATGGGTACTCGGTCAACGTGCGCTCGGAGGGTAGAGCGAGCGACTACCGTACTCCACGCGACGTGATCGTCGAAGTACATGGGCCGGATGGTATCCTCAACGAGACGCTCAGGGTCCTCGAGGGGCGACGTTACGGACCCCCGACCGGGTCCATGAACCTGACGCTCGACCCTCTCTTCGAAGCAGGGCCGTCCGTCGATGCGGCGGGTACCACGATCGCCATCAGCACCGGACGGGATCCGGAAGTCCAGCTTGTGGACGAGCAGCTGCGTCTCTACCGAATCGTGCGCTGGCTCGACCCGGAAAGGGATGTGACATCGGCCCACGTGCGGGCGTGGCGCGAGGAGTATCTGGAGAGCCGCGAGGGGGCAGAGGGGATGGCGGCGGAGTTCACCGAGCTCACGGCGGGTGAGGACCGCCCCATCGCAGACCGTTTTCCGACCGTCTCTTCGCTGGCGGTGGGGCGGGACGGCCGCATCTGGGTGCGGCGCTACCCGAGGCCTCGAGAGTCCGGGGGGTGGATGGTGTTCGAACCGGACGGAGAGTTCCTCTGCCATCTCGGGCCGGTCCCCGGTCTCGGCGTCTACGAGTTCGGAGCCGACTACCTGCTCGGGACACGCCGGGACTCGCTCGATGTGGAGTCCGTCGTGATGTTCGATCTGCATCCGCCGCCCGACCCGGTTTCGGAGCTTCCTGGAGGGAGCTGACGCCTCCCTCCGCGGGGCGGCGGCCCCTCGCCTTCCGCCGCCCCGGAATCCGGGCCTATCTTGCGCGGAAGAGTTCGCGGTTGCCGACCGTCCACCCACGGAGCCTCGCCATGAACCGCACCCCGCGTCATCTCGTTTACCTGCTGGCGCCCTTCATCTTCCTGAGTTCCAGCGACCCCGGCCCGCTGCGGGCGCAAGACGTCGCCTCCGCGGCGGTAACGCTCGACTCGGCTTTTCTGGCGGGATACCGCTGGCGGAACCTCGGGCCCGACAGGGGAGGCCGATCCATCGCCGTGAGCGGCGTCGTGGGCCGGCCGCAGGAAGGGTACTTCGGCGCCACCGGGGGCGGGTTGTGGAAGACGACGGACGGGGGCGAGAACTGGGGGCCCGTCACCGACTTCAAGATCGGCTCGGCTTCGGTGGGGGCGGTCGCCGTCTCCGAGACCGACCCGGATCTCGTCTTCATCGGCACCGGCGAGACCTGCATCCGCGGCAACATCATGCCGGGCGACGGCGTCTACCGCAGCCGCGATGGCGGCGAGACGTGGGAGCACGTCGGGTTCTCCGAATCTCACGGGATCGCCAAGATCCGCATCCATCCGACCGACCCGAGCATCGTCTACGTCGCGTCTTTCGGTAAGTACGGCGTCCCGAGCGAGGAACGGGGCCTCTACAGGAGCACGGATGGCGGCGACAGTTGGGAGCGGGTCCTGTTCCGTGACGAGCGCACGGGTGCCGTCGACATCGCGCTGGACCGGAACGATCCGGATGTGATCTACGCGGCGCTGTGGGAGGCGTTCCGCAAGGAATACACGATGTCGTCCGGCGGTCCCGGGAGCGGGATGTTCAAGAGCACGGACGGGGGTGACACGTGGACGGAGATCACGCGAAACCACGGCATGCCGCCCGAGGGCGTCGTGGGGCGGATCGGGCTCGCGGTCTCAAGCGCGAACTCCGGGCGGGTGTTCGCCCTCTTCGAGCACGCGGACGGGGGACTGTTCCGCAGCGACGACGGCGGTGAGACATGGGAACTGGTCAACGATGAGCGGCGCATCCGGCAGCGCGCCTTCTACTACACGCACGTCTTCGCGGACCACCACGATCCCGATGTCGTGTACGTACAGAACACCTCGCTCTTCCACTCCACGGATGGGGGCGTCACGTACGAGGTCATCAACAACGGGACGCACGGGGACTTCCACGACTTCTGGATCAGCCCGGAGGACCCCGCCCACCTGATCGTGGCCAACGACGGCGGTGGGGCGGTGAGCTTCGACACGGGGCAGCGCTGGACGGACCAGGAGTTCTCGACCGCGCAGTTCTACCACGGGGTGACCACGGCCCACGTCCCGTTCCACGTCTGCGGCTCGCAGCAGGACAACAGCACGTTGTGCCTGCCGTCGGCCTGGAACGCGAGCCGCCTCGGGCTCGGCCAGGCGCCGGGGTTCGGCGGCGGGCAGCCCGCGAGCATCACCGAGGGTTCGATGGAGGTCGCGTACCGCGCCGGGGGCGGGGAACCGGGCTACATCGCGCCGGACCCGAAGGACCTCGACGTCTTCTTCTCGGGGACGAACAACGGGCGCTACATCGACCGCTTCAACCGGCGGCTGGGCATCTCGCGCGAGGTGAATCCGTATCCCTGGTTCTATTCCGGCGAGCCCGCCAGCGAGATGGTGGAGCGCTGGCAGTGGACCTTCCCCATCATCTTCTCGCCCCTCGACCCGAACGTCCTCTACGCGTCCTCGAACCGGCTCTGGAAGACGACGAACGCGGGGGACGACTGGGAGGCGATCAGCCACGACCTGACGCGCGCCGACCCCATGACGCTGGGCCATTCCGGCGGGCCGATCACCGGGGATATGAACGGGCCCGAGGTCTACGCCACGATCTTCTCGGTCGGGCCCGGGAAGGTGGACATCGACGTGATCTGGACAGGGTCGGACGACGGACTCGTTCACGTGACGCGCGACGGCGGCGAGACCTGGACGGACGTGACGCCGCCGGACATGCCGGAGTTCGGGCGGGTGAGCCAGATCGACGCCTCGGTGTTCGAGGCCGGGCGGGCCTACGTCTCCGTGCGCAAGCCGCTCCTGAACGATCTCTCTCCCTACGTCTGGAAGACGGACGACTACGGCGCGACCTGGACGAAGATCGTGCACGGGATCCGGGGGGACGCCTACGTGCACGCGGTGCGCGAAGACCCGAGCCGGGCGGGGCTGCTCTACGCCGGGACGCAGCATGGCATGTACGTGTCGTACGACGACGGGGCGAACTGGCAGGAATTGAATCCGGGGTTCCCCGACATTCCGGTGTCGGACGTGATCGTGGAGCACAACGAACTCGCGATCGCGAGCCACGGCCGCGGCTTCTGGGTGCTGGACAACCTGGCGCCGCTGCGGCAGGCCCGGGGCGGCATGACCGGGGAGGCGGTCGTACTGTTCGATCCGGCGACAGCCTACCGCTCGGCGAACGGGGCGACGCTCTCGTGGTGGCTTGGAGACGCGCCTGAAGAGGCGAGGCTGGAGATCCTCGACGCGCCAGGCGTGGTGCTGCGCACATACGAGCCCGCGGCGCCGGTGGAGCCGGCCGCGGAGGACTCGGCGGCGGTCGCGGAGGATTCGGCGGCGGTCGCGGAGGCGGAGGCCGTGCCGCCGGCCCGTGACCGCTGGGCCGGGCCCGCTCTGCCCACCGAAGCCGGCCTCAACATGCTGCAGTGGGATCTGCGTACCGATCCGGCCGCGACCTTCCCCGGCATGATCCTGTGGGGCGTGCGGGCGATGGCGCCGACCGTGCCGCCGGGGACGTACACGGTGCGTTTGACCGCCGACGGCGAAGTGCGGACGACCGAGGTGGAGGTCGCCCGTCACCCCTGGATCGCAGGCGTGACGGACGCGGATCTCCAGGAGCAGTTCGAGTTCGGGATGCGGATCCGGGCGCGCGTGGACGAGGCCAACTCGGCGGTGATCGCGATCCGCCGCGTGAAGGCACAGCTCGATGACCGGTTGGAGGCCTCGGATGACGCCGCGCTGGCGGACGCCGCCGGGGCGCTGACGGCAGCGGCTTCGGAGGTCGAGGGCAACATCTACCAGGTGCGGAACCGCAGCAATCAGGATCCGCTCAACTTCCCGATCCGGGTCAACAACCGCCTCGCGAACCTGCTGTCGATGTCGGAGCGGGGCGACGGGCGGCCAGGGAGCGGGATGTACGAGGTGTTCGAGATCATGGTCGCCGAACTCGAGGGCTACGCAGGCCGCCTGCAGGAGGTGTGGGCGAACGAACTCGCGGCGGTGAACCGCGAACTCGGGCGCCTGGGGCTGGAGGCGGTGGACCCCGCCGACGAAACCGTCGAACTCGTGTCCTGAGCGGCGGACAGCCCGGCGGCGACGTTCCCGCGGGAACGCGCCGCCGCGGCTCTGCTCAGCCGGCTTCCGGGAGCTGGCTCACGTACTCGATCATGCGGGCCTGCTGATCCTCGTCGGGGAGCCGTCCCATGCCGCCGCCGAGGTTGTCGACCATGTGCTCCGCCCTGCTCGTCGCCGGCGTCACCACCGTCACGGCGGGGTGCGCCGCCGCGAACTTGATGAAGAACTGGGCCCACGAATGGGCGTCGAACTCGCTCGCCCACTCCGGTACCTCGCGGTCTCCCACCCGCGCCCAGAGCCGCGTGCGCCCGAACGGCACGTACACGAGCACGCCGATCTTCCGTTCCGCGGCGAGCGGGAGGATCTCCTCGGCCGCACTCACATTGTCGACCGCGTAGTCGATCCCGATGAAATCGAGGGTATAGTCCTGCATCACCTGCGCAAGCGTCGGGTACCGGCGTTCGCTCGTGCTCGTGATCCCGATGTAGCGGACGCGCCCCGCGGCCTTCAGTTCCTCCAGGATCCCCACCTGCACCGGCGGGTCTCCGAGGTTGTGGACCTGGATGAGGTCGATCACGGGGACCCCGAAGTACTCGAAGGAGCGCTCGATCTGGGCTCTCGCCGCGTCCGGGTCCGCGGAGCCTCCGCCCCGCCCGGCCACGTTCACCTTCGTCGCCCAGAAGATTCGTTCGGAGATCCCGAGGTCCTGACAGATGGCCCCCGCCACCTCCTCCGAGGAGCCGTAGCCGGGGGCGGTGTCGAACACCGTACCGCCGCCGTCCACCAGCGCCTGCATCACCCCCTCGAGCTGCGTAACGTCGTCGCCGCGCGCCACGCGCTGGAAGGTCGCGGAACTGCCAAGGCCCACGATCGGCAGCTCCTCACCGGTGGAGGGGACGGGCCGCGTGATCATCTCCTGGCTCGCGAGGGCGCGCAGGATGCGGGGGTTGAGGGAGAGGGCCGCGCCCGCGGCGGTGGTGGAACGGAGCCAGTCGCGTCGTGTGACCATCGTCGGATCTTCCTCGTGCTGGGGTTGAACCGGACTCATCAGACCGGACAGGGCCGACGAGGAGCTAACACTTCATGCGGCCCGGCCGCTGCACAATCTCGCGTCAGGATTTGACCATGGTCATGACCATGGTTCTATTGATGGTGCGTTGACGGCGTTGCACACACTCGGAGCGGACGGATGGAAGCAGAGCACGAGGGGCCCGCGGGCGTCCCACGGACCATTAAGGCGTCGGAGTTCAAGGCGAAATGTCTCAAGCTCATGGATGAGGTCGCGGCGACCGGCGAGGAGATCGTGATCACGAAGAACGGCCGCCCCGTGTCGAAGCTCGTGCCCTGTAGCGAGAAGCCGGAGACCTTGTTCGGACGGTATCGTGACGTCATCCGGATTCATGGCGATATCGTGGGGCCCATGCCCCGGGAGTGGTGGGATCAGGGGGAGGACGACGGAGAGGATCTGTTTTGATCCTGCTCGACACGCATGTCCTGCTATGGCACGGGCGTGGAGACCGTCGTCTCGGGGGGCGCGCGCGCCGGATGGTCGAGCGTGCATTACCCCGGAGACGCGCGGCGATCTCGGCCATATCCTTCTGGGAGGTCGCCATGCGCGTCCACAGTGGGCGCCTCGACCTCCTCGTGGACCCCGAGGCCTTGCGTCGCGACCTTCTCACCCAGGGACTTGTCGAAATCCCGGTCAGCGGTCTGATTGGCGTACGGGCTGGACTGCTTCCGGACCTGCGTGGGGATCCCGCCGACCGGCTGATCGTCGCCACGGCCCTCGAAGGGCATGAACTGCTCACCGCCGACCGGTGCATCCTCGACTGGCCCGGCAAGCTGAACCGACTCGACGCGACCGAATAGTGGCTCGGCGGGGTGCCCCTCGCATCAGCCGGAGCCGGTCTCGAGCGCGTCGACCTCGGACATGATCCGATCGAACTGGGTGGCTGCGCGGCGCGGGGCGAGGTTGCACAGATAGACGTGCGCGACCCCCAGCCGCCGGAGCGCGACGATCGTCTCCGCACAGTGCCGTTCGGGCGTCATCCCTGCCTCGAACGCGGTGGCCACCGCCTCCACCGGAACGGGGAAGTACCGGGACAGGTGTTCCAGCACGCCCCGTCGGCCGTTCCGGTAGTAGAAGACGCCGAACGAACCGGGGATCGCCAGACCCTCCCGCTCTGCGCCCCCCAGCCATCGCTCCACGCGCGCCAGGTCGTGGTGCGAGACGACCTGCGTGAGGTAGTAGTCCGCCTCGTACTCCGGGCCCGTAGCGAAGCCGATCTGTTCGGCGATCGGGCGGTGGAGGTTGACCCAGCCGCCGAGCGACAGCTCCGGCGCCCGCTCGCGCAACTGCTGTCGAAGCATGTATCCGTGGGGCACGCAGCGCGCCGCGCCGCGGACGCGGTCACCCCCGGTCACGGTGAGACTCTCCACGCCGCGCGCACGCGCCCGGTCTCCGTAGCGGAGGCAGTAGTCGAGTGGGTGGAGGCAGGTCAGGAAGGGAATGACGCGCCACGGCTCGACTTCGTTGGCCAGGTTTGCCGTGAGGTGCTGCAGGTTCTCCTCTTCCTCCTCTCCCACGGCGCTGTCGGTGAGCATGAGGAACGCGTCACGCGCCGCGAGTCCCCGGATCGCGTGTGAGAGGTCGATCCACATGTCCATCGCCCCGCCCCGCGTGAGTTCACTCCGCGGGGGACGCAATTCCACTGTGGCCGTCGGCGCATCGCCGCGCAGGCGCTCCACGAACCGGGCGAGGCCCGGTTCCCGGGATGTGTGCCGGGGGCCTGTTGTGTCGCTCACGGCGGAAGATCTCGCCTCGCGTGTAGGGTGGTCCCGCTGGCGGCCGGCTGCTCGGATGGCAGGAGGATGCGGCTCCGAAGCCCTGTTGCAAAGGCGGGGTGACCACGTTCGGTTTCGGCCCGCGTCCTTTTCGGCGGAGAGGTGCCAGATGGCGGACGACGTGCTTGTGGGAGATGACATGCTGTCGGAGGACATCATCACCCTCCTCACGCGGACCCCGGGGACCGTGCGCGTTCTGCTCCAGGACCTGCCTCCCGACCTCCTGCGCGCGGATGAGGGTGAGGGGACGTTCAGCCCGTTCAGCGTGCTCGGGCATCTGATCCAGGGCGAGATCGACGACTGGATTCCACGGGCGCGCTGGATCCTCGAGCACGGCCGGGAGCGTGCATTCCCTCCGTTTGATCGCTTCGCACACATCGAGCGGACCCGCGACCGCTCGCTCGGCGAACTGCTGGACGAGTTCGAGACCCTTCGTGAGACCGGCCTTTCGGCGCTGCGAGAGGTGATCGCGGGCGGGGCGGATCTCGACGCCGGGGGCCTTCACCCGGAACTGGGCGAGGTCACGCTGCGGCAACTCCTGGCCACCTGGGCCGTCCATGACCTGAACCACATCGCCCAGATCACACGCGTCGTCGCCCACCAGTTCGACGACGAGGTGGGCCCCTGGAAGGCCTACCTGCCGATCCTGCACCACGAACCGTAGAACACGTCTCCAATCCCGTCCTGAGATGTCGCCATCTGGTGGCGGCGGCAGAAACGCGAGGATAGCGTTCCACCACCATGGACTGGATTCCACCGCTCTATTCGCGAGGTGAGGTCGACCGCGCCGGGAAGAAGCTCGCTATCACCGGTTGGGTCGGGAACGGGCGGGGCGAGCCGGACACCCGCCATGAACTCGCGATCCTGAACAACTGGCGTGCGGCGCACAGCTTTCCGCTCAACACGATGCAGATGGGGCTGCGGCGGCGGGCGAGGAGCATCGAGCCCGACGCCATCGTCTCACAGCGCCTGAAGCGGGCACCGGCCACGATCGCCAAGTTGCGTCGGTTCCCCGACATGAAGTTGTCGCAGATGCAGGACATCGCTGGTTGCCGTGCGATCCTCGGCAGCCCTGCTGCGGTTCGGGAACTGTGGAGTGCGCATCGTCGCTCGAGAATGAAGCATCAGCTCATCCGCGAGGTGGACTACATCCAGTGGCCCAAGCTATCCGGCTACCGGGGTGTTCACCTCGTGTACCGCTATCGAAGCGACAGGAACGATACATACAACGGGCTCCGGATCGAGATACAGCTGCGCTCGAAGCTCCAACACGCCTGGGCGACCGCTGTCGAGACGGCCGGGGCGATCAAGGACCAGGCCCTCAAGTCCAGCGAGGGGAATTCGGACTGGCTGCGGTTCTTCGCTCTGGCCGGGTCTTGGCTCGCCATAAAGGAGCGCTCGCCCGTGGTTCCGGAGACCCCTTCCGATCCGGTTGAGCTACGGGACTCGTTGGTGGGGCTCGCGAACGAACTCAATGTAGTCGGCACGCTGGATGACTATCGGACGTTCATCAGCTATGTACCGGAGCGGCTCCCGTCCTACTGCCACTATTTTCTCCTCGAGCGCAGGCCCGATGAGCGCTCCATAGCGTAAGAGGTTTCAGGAAGTCGGAACTCATGGGGGCGGCACGATTCTACGAAGAGAGAGAAGAAGAAATCCGCGGGATTGATGGCGCCGAGGTCGTTCTCGTGGCAAGTCGGACTCATGGGGGCGTGGCGAAGAGAGAGAAGAAATCCGCGGGATTGATGGCGCCGAGGTCGTTCTCGTGGCTGCGAGCGGCTTACCCGAACTACCTGTTCGACACCGATCTGTTCATCGAGGAGCTTGATCTTGCCACGCGGAGACAGGTACACCTGCCTGGGCACCCTCTACACCGGCGCTAGCCAGATCACTGCCTGGATGCGTTCGATCCATCAGCCCCGGCACCACGAACGGTAGTCGCGGGGACCAGCGGCTATTGGCCTCCCGGGTCGATCCGCCAGACATCGACATGGTCCAGATCGAGGCTGTCGCGCCGGATCGTGACCATGTGCTCCGGACCGAACGCGGGAGCGGCGTGCTCCCTCTGCGGGCGGACGGGGAGACTGGCGAGGAGTCGGCCCTCGGCGTCGAACAACTCCCAGCGGTTGCCGGCCGTTCGGACGACCTCCACCCAGAGTCTGCCGCGGGCGCGACGAACAGTGCGGCGATAAATGGCTTGCCGTCCGGGCGGTCGGGACGTCGCGGATCGCAGGAAGCATTCGGATAATCGGCGCGGAACGCCTCGAACGCCTGATTGGCGGCCGCCCACTCCTCGTCGGATACCGGCTCGGCCGGTAGTGCGCGTTCGATCACCCTCAGGGTATCGGCGTCCCCGCGAATCACCGCGATCCTGTAGGCGTCGGACAGCGCCACGTACATTACGCCGCCGGGGCCGGGATGCTGGACGAGGCGTGCCCGGAAGGGAACGTCGAAGAAACTCATCCCTCCGTCGTACCGGCAGATGATCGTGGAGCCGGCGCTCGCGGGCGACCGTACATATGTCAGCGTGTCACCTGTAACGCCGCGGCTATCGTGGCCTACGAACACGGACTCCAGGCCCGCCGGGCCCGTCCGCAAGCCGGCCGCGAAGGCCTCATCCGCGCTCACGGGGAAGAAGCGAAGCTGCGCCGGTGAACCAGTGAGGCCACCGGGCACCTCCCGTTGGCCGAGCCACGCTCCTTCGGCGGAAAACTCCCCGATCCGTCCAACCCCGAAGTCGAGCGTCAGGAGTCGATCTCCGACCCACGCCACGGAATACAGACCGCTGAACTCGCCCGGGCCCTCGCCGAATCGACCGAAGGTGCGCCTGTGGGCCCCGTCCAGACCGAACACTCGGACTTCGTGGTTAAGGTTGTCGGCGACGAACAGGGCGCCATTCGGCCCGAGGGCGGCGCTGGGGACAGATCCGAACTCGTCCGGTGAGGCGGCGTCCGTAAGGGACTTCGGACCGATGGATACGACTGGGGTAAGTTGCCATTCGGGCGGTGTCCCGGTGTTGGTCAGCCGGATGACGCCCCCGATCGAGTCCACCGCGGTTGTCAGATCGCCTCCGCCCGACGGTGAGCCCGAATCGCAACCCCCCGCGAGGGCAGCCACGAGCAAGAGCGGCAAAGCGGGACCGGACACAGGCAGCCTGGGTGTGCGGATCGTCACTGAGCCCCCTGCGACTGGCGATCAGCTTCCGCCTCGGCGACCGCGGCGGCCAGCGAATCGATGTACGGCGGGCGGTGGATTCCCCGTTCCGTGACGATGCCGGCCACGAGGTCGTGCGGCGTGACGTCGAAGGCGGGGCTGTAGACGCCGGCCTCCTCGGGGGCGAGGAGGGGGCCGAAGCCTCGGCGGACTTCATCCGGGTCCCGATGTTCGATCGGGATGTCCGCACCGGTCGGCGTGCCGAGATCCACTGTCGATGTCGGGGCGAGCACGTAGAAGGGGACGCCGTGGCGGTGGGCCAGCACGGCGAGGGGATAGGTCCCGATCTTGTTTGCCACGTCGCCGTTGGCCGCGATGCGGTCGGAGCCGACGAAGGCGATGTCCGGCGGGGTCGAGGCGAACAATGAGCCGGCCATGTTGTCGGCGAGGATCGTGACCTCGATGCCGGCGCGTGACAGCTCCCAGGCGGTGAGGCGGCTCCCCTGGAGGAGGGGGCGGGTCTCGTCGGCGAAGACATGCACCTTCCGCCCCGTCTCGGCGGCGACATAGACCGGGGCGAGCGCCGTGCCGATGCCGCCGGTCGCGAGCGCGCCCGCGTTGCAGTGCGTGATGACCGCCTCGCCGTCCGCGAGCAGCGTCGCCGCGTGCTCGCCGATCGCCCGGCACATGCGACGATCCTCGGCGTGAATGGCGTCCGCTTCGGCCGCCAGCAGCGTGGCCAGCTCCCCGGCGGTTCCGGTCGCCGCCTCCAGACGGGCCCGCAGGCGGCGGATTGCCCACAGCAGGTTGACCGCCGTCGGGCGCGCGTCTCCGAGCCGGTCGGCCCAGCCGGCGAACCGCGCCCGCAGCTCGTCCGGGGTGACCCTCTCGGCGGCGGACTGTCGCGCCAGAGCCGCGAGGCCGATGGCGGCGGTGATCCCGATCAGCGGCGCGCCACGCACCCGCAGGCTCTGGATCGCTTCTACGAAGTCGTCGAGCGTGGAGAGTTCCTTCTCCTCGAACACTCCGGGAAGGAGCGTCTGGTCGAGGATGAGCGCGCTCGTCCCCCCACGGGCCCAGCGAATGGTCTCCGGAATCGGCAACGCGGGATCGTTCATGGCGCGCAACTTATCCCGCGGGGTGAAACGCGCTACCTTTGCTGGCCCGGGCGGGGCTTCCAGGTACGCGGACCCCGCGAGATCGCAGTCCCAGGAGGCGTCATGAAGTCGTCACGGCAACGCGCGGCGTTCGGCCGCAGGTCCCTCTTCTTCACCTTCACCTCGGTGGTCGCCACAGTGGCGCTCGCGGTCTCTCTTGTGCCGGCCACGCCGCTCGCCGCGCAGGAACGGGATCCGAACCACTTCGGGCCGGCCGACGTGTTCGAACTCGAGGTCGCCGGCGACCCCCGCATCTCGCCGGACGGCTCGCAGGTCGTGTACGCGCGCACGTTCATGGACATCATGACCGACCGCGAGCGGCGCAACCTGTGGATCGTAGACTACGACGGCTCGAACCACCGGGCGCTCCTCACCGGCCAGCAGAACTTCTCGTCGCCGCGCTGGTCGCCGGACGGCACCCGGCTCCTCTACGTGGCGAGCGACGAGCACGGGAAGTCCCAGCTGTACCTGCGCTGGATGGACACCGGCCAGACGGCCATGCTCACGCACCTCGAGCAGGGTCCCGGCGGGCTCTCGTGGTCTCCGGACGGCCGCATGATCGCGTTCAGCATGTTCGTCCCCGACACGCCGCCTCCCTTCGCGAGTATGCCGGCCAAGCCCGAAGGGGCGACGTGGGCACCCCCCGCCACGACGTACGAACGGCTCTTCTACCGTTCGGACGGACGGGGCTTTCTCCCCCTCGGCTATTCGCAGGTCTTCGTGCTCCCGGAGGAGGGAGGGACGCCGCGCCAGGTCACCCACGGTCCCTACAACCACGGCGGGACCCCGGAGTGGACCCGCGATTCGCAGCACCTCCTGATCTCGGCCACCCGGCGCGACGACTGGGAGTACGTGCGCGACTCGGAGGTGTTCGAGGTCTCCGTGGCGGACGGGTCGGTCCGGCAGCTGACGGACCGGCAGGGTCCCGATCAAAGCCCGAAAGTGTCGCCCGACGGCCGACTCATCGCGTACACGGGGTACGACGACCGCTTCCTCGGGCACCAGGTGTCGAAGCTCTACGTCATGAATCGCGACGGCTCGGGCTCACGCATGCTCGCGGACGACCTCGACCGCTCGATCGGCAACCTGCACTGGGCGAGCGACGGGCAGGGGCTGTTCTTCCAGTACGACACCGAGGGGAACACGCGGCTGGCCCACGTCGACCTCGACGGAACGGTGACGGACATCGTGTCCAGCGTGCAGGGCCTGTCGCTGGGCCGCCCCTACGGCGGCGGCACCTTCTCCGCCTCGGGCAACGACAGGTTCGCGTACACCTACGGGACCCCGGACCACCCGGCGGACCTCGCCGTGACAAACCGGAACGGGGACTGGCAGCGGCTCACGCATCTGAACGAGGATCTCTTCGCGCAGAAGGCGATCGGCGAGACCGAGGAGGTCTGGTACAAGTCGTCGTACGACGGGCTGGACATCCAGGGCTGGATCGTAAAGCCGCCGGGCTTTGATCCGAGCCGCAAGTATCCGCTCGTGCTCGAGATCCACGGCGGTCCGTTCTCCAACTACGGAGACCGCTTCAGTGCCGAGGTCCAGTTGTACGCCTCGGCGGGCTACGTCGTTCTCTATACGAACCCCCGCGGCAGCACGAGTTACGGAGAGGATTTCGGGAACGAGATTCACCACGCGTATCCCAGCTACGACTTCGACGATCTCATTTCCGGGGTCGATGAAGTGATCTCGCGCGGATATGTCGACGAAGACCAGTTGTTCGTCACCGGGGGGTCCGGCGGCGGCGTTCTCACGGCCTGGATCGTGAGCCACACGGACCGCTTCGCCGCGGCCGCGTCGCAGAAGCCCGTCATCAACTGGTATAGCTGGGTGCTGACGGCGGACATGGGCGGTAGCGGGGGCCTCAACTACTGGTTCCCGGGCGCGCCGTGGGACAACCTCGACCACTACATGGACCGTTCGCCGATTCACCACGTCGCCAATGTGACGACGCCGACGATGCTCATCACGGGCGAGGTCGACTGGCGGACCCCGATGTCGGAGTCGGAGCAGTTCTACCAGGCGCTGAAGATCCGGAAGGTGCCGTCGGTCCTGGTCCGGATCCCCGAGGCGAGCCACAGCATCGGCGCGCGACCGAGCGGCCTGATCGCCAAGGTGGAGCACATCCTCGCCTGGTTCGAGCGCTACCGGAAGGACGGGACGACGACGCAATGACGGACCGGGATCTCGGTCTCGACAGGGAGATCACGCGCCGCGACTTCGTCCAGCTTGCGGGGGCGGGGATCGCCGGTTCCGCGCTGCTCGGGTGCGGGATGGACGGCGGTGCGGGTCGCGGGCCGGAGGTCGCCGCCGGCGCGGGGTCGGGTGCGCCCGTCGAGCCGTGGTCCGAGATGCTCGGCGCGGATTGGTACGGGCCCGGCGGGGTGGGGGACTACGCGCCTTCGCATGGGAACACGCCGGAACTCGTCCGGGTCGCGCACCGGCTCAGGGATGGCCGCCCTCCCGTGGGACAGGTGACGGACACGGGGGAGCGTTTCGACGTCGTCATCGTCGGAGGCGGCCTCTCCGGGCTCTCCGCCGCGCACCACTTCAAACGGCACCGTCCGAACGGTCGCTGCCTCGTGCTGGACAACCACCCGGTGTTCGGCGGCGAGGCGAAACGCAACGACATCGAGGTCGACGGCGTACGGCTGTCCGGCCCGCAGGGGTCGAACGACTTTGGTGTACGGCCCGCGACGGGGGAACCGGACGACTACTTCACGTCGCTGGGAATCCCGCGCGAGTTCGAGTACGCGCCCTACGACGGGGACGTGCAGGCGCCGCTCGAGAACTACGGCTTCATGCACTGGGTGCAGGACCAGTTCTCCGTCGGACACCACTTCGGCGGAGGCGGCGGCTGGTCCGGTAGCGGGGCGGGCCACTGGGTGAAGGAGTTGTGGGACGATCCCTCGCGCGCGCCCTGGACACCCGAGGTCCGCGCCGGCTTCGACCGCTGGCGCGCGGCCCGGGTCGGCGACCACATCCCGCCGGACGCGCCGGGAGGCCCTGACAACCCCGGGGCCTGGCTCGATGGCATGACCCTCAAGACGTACTACGAGGACGTGCTCGGCCTGCCTCCCGAGGTCACGGCGTACGTCGACCCGATCCTGGCCAGCATCATCGGCCTCGGATGCGACGCCGTGTCGGCATGGTGGGGGATGCACTTCGATCTGCCCGGATTCGGGGGACCGTCCCGCTACGACGGCATGACCTTCCACTCCTTCCCGGGCGGGAACGCCGGCATCGCGCGGTATTTCGTCAAGGATGTGGTGCCGGACGGGATCGCGGGCGGGCCCGATCTGGGAGACGTGATCAACGGGAGCATCGGCTTCGACAGCCTCGACCGCCCGGATCAGACGGTCCGGCTGCGGCTCGGGGCGACGGTCGTCGACGTCCGGCACACGGGAACCGGCGATGGCCGGGTGCTCGTCACCTATGTACACGGGGACCGGGCGTATTCGGTCGAGGCGGACGGGGTCGTGCTCGCGAGCGGGGGGTGGATGAACCGCTATGTGGCGGCCGATCTGCCGGACGGACACCGCGCCGCCTACGGGCACTTTCAGCACGCCCCGATCCTCGTGGCGAACGTGGCGCTCCGGAACTGGCGCTTCCTGGACCGGCTCGGCATCGCCGCCTGCATCTACGAGGGGGACCTCGGCTTCTCGTGCAACATCCGCCGCCCCATGTATGCCGGCGACTACCGGCCGCCGTTCGCCCCGGACCAGCCGGCCATGCTGACGTTCTACATCACCTTCGAATCGCCGGGCTCGTCCGCGGCGGATCAGGGGATGGCGGGGCGCATGGAGATGCTGAGCGCGCCCTTCGCGGAGTACGAGCGACGGCTACGTGAGCAGATGGTCGCACTGTTCGACGAAGGGGGCTTCGATCCGGCCGAGGACATCGGCGGTCTCGTCCTCAACCGCTGGGGGCATGCCTACGTGGCGCCGGGTCCGGGGTTCTTCTTCGCGCGAGGAGGTGCGCCCGCGCCCCCGGACGTGATCCGGGAACCGTTCGGCCGCGTCGCGATCGGCCATTCCGAACTCCGCGGGCACCAGAACTGGACGGGCGCCGCCGCGGAGGGACGGCGTGCCGTGGAGGCGGTCCTGGACCTCATCTGATGCCACACGCACCCGGCGTTCGCCGCGTCCTGTTGGCGATCGCGCTCATGGGACTCGCGGGCTGCGGGGCGCCGGTCCCATCCATCGACTACGAGATCCTGGGGACGTTCCCGCACGACCCGGCGGCCTATACGCAGGGGCTCCTCTTCCACGACGGCCAGCTCCTCGAGAGCACCGGCCGTTACGGAGAGTCGAGCGTGCGCCGGGTCGACGTGCCAACGGGTGAAGTCCAGGCCCGGGTGGCGGTGGACTCGGCCTTGTTCGGGGAAGGGCTGGCGCGCGTCGGATCGGAGTTGATCCAGCTCACCTGGAAGTCGGGCCGGGCCTTCGTCTACGATCTCGAGACGTTCGAGGTTGTACGCGAGCACGTTTACGACGGAGAAGGATGGGGGCTGTGCTACGACGGTGAATCGCTCTGGATGTCCGACGGATCGAGCACCCTGGAGCGGCGTAACCCGCAGACGTTCGCGGTCGTGGCGACGATGGAGGTCACGGCGGGCGGCGCGCCGCAACGGCGGCTGAACGAGCTGGAATGCGTGGGCGACTGGATCTACGCCAACGTGTACCAGACGGACCGCATCGTGCGGATCGACAAGCGAAACGGCGAAGTGCTCGGCGAGCTGGACCTCTCCAGCGTCCCCCTAAGCGCGCGCCGCCCCGGCGACATCGAGGCCGTGCTCAACGGCATCGCCTACGTCCCCGAGACCGGTGTCTTCCTGGTGACCGGCAAGCTGTGGCCGAAGCTGCTGGCCCTCCGACTCGCCGGGTAGCGCGCGGTCTCAGCCGTTGTTGGCTCTCACCTCGATATCGGCACACCGACTCATGAGTTCGTCGAACGGTTCCTGATCATCCAACAGCATGCCGTCGCCGGTCATGCGTTCGTAGTCGGCCGCGAGTTCGTCTCGGAACGGACCCTGGGGGCGCAATTGCAACCCGCCTGAAACGGTGGCTTCGTAGTCGATCCAATGTCCCGCTGCGTCCTTCTCTCGAAAGAACATCGACTTGTGGCGGGCGACCGACTGTGCCAACTGCCGGTCGGCCAACGCCCCCTCCGCGAAGCCGGCGTCGTCCAGGCGAACGAGGTCGTGCCAGTGTCGCGAGAGACGTGTCCCCCGCTGTCGCCGTCGCCGACAGAAGACATGGATGGCCGTGGCCTTCTCCCAGAAAGTTCGCTCGGCCAGCATGACCGAGGGCGCGCGGAGGGAAAGCGAACCTCGGGCACGAACCTGGTCGCGTCACATTCGGTCACCCGCTCCTGGCGCGGCTCGCCGGTCGAGCGTGCCCCGAATTCCACCAGCACAGCGCTGTTCCTGGCTCCGCGTCGGCGGAAGCGCGTCCTCGCCGGCACCGGCCACCAGTTCGGGGGCGAAGCGGCGGATGTCGTAGGTGACCTGGACATACTCGGAAAATCGGCGGATCGCCTGGTAGGCCTTTGCCAGCGACGTCCCTCCCTTGAACACCAGATTCCGCCCGAACGAGGCACCGAATAGCACAGAAAGGGTGTCAACGACCCAGATGTCCTTCTCCAGCAGGTGCAGTGGGCGTCCACTGAGGCTCGCGGCGGAGCTGAGCACCTCGCGCCGTTCGGAGGTGGAGAGGGACTGGAAGGAGATGCTACCCACGAGCCACCAGGGCGCTGACCGGCCCGGCGATCCACGCCGGCAGGATCGCGCGTGCGGCGGATAGCTCCGCAAGATCCGTCGGGGACAGTCGGCGGGCGATGGTGTCGAGGCTGTCTTCGACTTCCTGCGGGCCCAGCCAAGCCAAGGCACGGACGGCAAGGCCGGAGGTCTGCCCTGGGGCGACAAGTTGCCAGCGAGGCGCATGGCGCAAGCGGACGGTCAACGCAAGGAGCCTCAACGTACGGCTCGGTCCCGACGTCAGGTACACCAATCGTACCGGCACCTGAGTCGTGAGTCCGAGTACGTTCGCTGCGGCGCCGCCGCAGGGGACGATGGTCTCCCCCCACAGCGCACCCAGAGTCGAGATGACGGTTCCCACGGTCGGTGCGCGAACGCCAAACCGCGTCTCTATCGGTCGCACGTACACGCCCCTGCAGACCCGGAGCAGTTGCCCCCGCCGAGCGAGGCGAGACAGGGCCTGGTCGACGGCGGCGCGGTTGCCCATGTGCAGGAGGGCGTGCGGGCAGATCGGTGCGCCCTCGGGCAACGCCGCCGCGTGTTCCCGGATTCGGCGTGGCAGACTTGGCACGGTTGTCACCGGACTCTCCTCGGAATGAAATGTCAGAAACTAAATCATAATACTGACACCTGCGACCAGCAAAAAATGTGGGACGCGACACTAGAGGATGCGGGCGAAACGATCACCCAGGTCCCGGAAACGGGCCACCGGCTCGTTGCTGAACACGAGGCGGAGCTGGTACGCGGCGCCGGGTCCGCCCCACGCGTCCATGGGAGTGGCGGCGACTCCTCCCTCGGCCAGAAGCCGTCGCGAGAGTGCTCGCGCCGGTAGCCCAAGCGCCCGGGTGTCGACCAGAAGGGACCAGCCGCCCGCGGCGGGGCGGACCGGGTAGTCCCGCAGCGCTTCGAGCACCGCGTCGCGCCGCCGCTCCCAGCGCCGAACGCTCGCCGCCACGTCATCCGCTTCATTCGCGGCGGTCAGCGCCGCCAGCGCGCCGGGCTGCCCGATCCCGACCCCGGTGACGACGTTGTAGATCCCCACCTTGGCCACATCCGCAAGGGCCGCCGCCGGTCCCACGACCCAGCCCACGCGCCAGCCGATCATCCGGTGCTCCTTCGAGACGGAACCGACGGTGATCGTTCGCTCACGCATCCCGGGAAGACCGGCCGGGTGCAGGTAGGGCCGCCCGTCGTACAGGATCCGCTCCATGGCCGCGTTGTAGATGAGCCACAGATCGTGGCGCGCGCACAGTTCCGCGATTGCGGCCCATTCGTCGGGGTCGAGTACGCCGCCGGACGGCATGGAGGGGTTCATGATGAACAGCGCCCGGGTCCGGTCGCCGACGCGCCCGGTGAGGGCGTCGAGGTCGAGCCGCCAGCCCATGGCCGGATCGAAGACCCAGGGCGCGAGCCGCGGGGTCGCACCGGCCAGGCGCACACGCTGCAGCATGCCGGCGTACGTGGGGTCGGTGACGATCACTTCGTCCCCCGGGTCCACGGTCGCGAGCAGCGCGTTGAGCAGGCCCTCCGTGCCGCCCGCCGTGATCACGCACTCCCGGTCGGGGTCGTACTGCCGCCCGGCGAGCCGGGCGACGTGCCGCGCGGCCGCCGCCCGGAGGTCCGCCCGGCCCGTGAAGGGCAGGTAGCTGTTGGCGGCGGGCGATTCCAGCGCGGCGCGGGTGGCGGCCACGGCCGCAGGGGGCGGGCGCAGGTCGGTGTCCAGGTTCTCAAGCCTGAGGATGTCGGGATCGCCCTCCGCCGTCCGCGCCACCCTGTCGATATCGAAGCCCGGGATCCCGGACAGCCGCCCGGGGAGCGTGGGTCCGCGGCCCTCGGAGGCGCTCACGCGCCCATCCTCCGCTGCAGCGATTCGAGCGCCCCCATCAGGTCGGGCTCGTCCGTGAGCACGCCGAGAAGCGGATCGGGATCCAGCGACCGCACGCGCTCCGGCATCGTGCGGATCGTAAAATCCTCCATCGACACCCCCTCCTCGACCTCTGCCCAGCTGAGCGGTGCGGACACCGTGGCTCCCGCGCGCGGCCGCACGGCATACGGCGCCACGACGAGTCGTCCGCGCCCGTTCTGGACGTAGTCGATGTAGATCTTTCCCTCACGCCCCGACGGGTTCCGAACGATGGTGGCCCGATCGGGGATCTCCGCCGCGACCGTCTTCGCGAGCAGCAGGGCGAGCGTCCGCGACTGCTCGTAGTCCAGTTGTCCTCCGAGCGGAACCATCACGTGGATTCCCGACGAGCCGCTCGTCTTGGGATAGCTCGGCAGTCCGATGTCCCGGCACAGCGCGTGGATCGTCCGCGCGACCTCGACGACATCCTCGAATGGCGCGTACACCTCCTCGCCGTCGCGCTTGTGTTTCGGGTCGAGGTCGAGGAGGCACCAGTCGGGGCGGTCGAGGCTCCCCAGGCGGCTCGCCCACACATGCAGCGGGATCGCCCCCAGATTCGCGATGAACACGAGGACGGCCGGATCGTCGGCGATGAAGTAGTGGATATTGCGCTCGGACCCTTCGCTCCAGATCGGCTCGGTGCGCACCCAATCCGGCTGAGAGCCGGGGGCGTTCTTCTGAAAGAAGGACTTCCCGTCGATGCCGTCCGGATATCGCGTGAGCACGAGCGGGCGGTCTTCCAGAAAGCGCAGGAGCCACGGCGCGATGTCCCGGTAGTACGCGATGAGGTCACCCTTGGTGTAGCCCTCATCCGGCCAGAAGACCTTGTCCAGGTTCGAGACCGGGAGCTCGTCCACCGGCGGCGCCGCCGTGTCCACGCGAACGGGGTCGGTCAGAGCGGCACGCGGATCCCGGGGACGACGGCAATCCGTGGGCAGCACGTCGCCCGCCAGCCCGAGGAATGCAGGGTGCCGGAGGAGACCCCCTTCCGTGACCTCCTTGTAGCGCACCTCGGCCACGAGTTCGGGGGCCACCCAGGTGTGCTCGTCTCCCGCGGGGGCGGGCGTGACGAAGGCGGGCTCTCCCGCTCTGAGCCCATCGAAACGCTGCCGGAGCGTCGAGAGACTCTTCTCGTCGAAGCCCGTGCCCACGCGGCCCATGTAGTGGAGTGCGAGACCATCCTCCTCTGCGGCTTCGCCTTCGGTGGCGGGGCTGTAGGCGCCGACGTGGAGCGCCCCGAACCCGGTGCGCGACCCGCCGGGGTTCGTGAACCCGACGATGACGAAATGGGACTCGCGGCCCGCGTGGATCTTGCGCCAGTCGGAGGAGCGGCCGCCGACGTAACGGGAATCGGCGCGCTTGGCCATGATCCCTTCGAGACCCATCTCCTGCACCTGGCGAAAGAGCGCCGTGCCGCACTCGTCGAAGTACTCGCTGAACCGGATCGGGCCGGCCTCCGGAACCACGTCGCGCAGGAGCCTGCGTCGCTCGGAGAGCGGAAGGTCGCGCAGATCGCGGCCATCGAACGCGAGCAGGTCGAAGGCGTAGAAGCTCGCCGGAGTCACGAACGAAGCCCGGTGTACGTCGAGTGGCTTCGAGAGCCGGGCCCGCGTCTGGAGCTTCTGGAAGCTGGGATAGCCCGTCGCATCGTGCACGACGACCTCGCCGTCCAGCACCACCTGCTCGAAGGGCAGCTTGCGGAGCGAGCGAGCGATCTCGGGGAAGCTGGCCAGCGCGTCGTGCCTGTTCCGCGTGAGGAGAGTCGCTCTGCCCCCGCGCGCGGCGGCCAGCATTCGGTATCCATCGAGCTTCAGTTCGAACTGCCAGGCCGGGTCGTCGAACGGCTCCTCCCGCGGCGTGGCGAGCATGAACTCGACGTCGGAAGGCTCAACGGGCCCCTCGCGCGCGCCGGCTCGCGACACCGCCGCGGCCTGATCCGCGCCCGGATACCAGCCGCCCTCGCGTCTCGCCATCTGGCCGACGGTGAGGCCGGAGAGGATCGATGTCTCCGGCATCGACCCGTCCGGCAGGATCGGGTGCCCTCCGCGCTTCTCGCGGATCAGCAGCCACTCGTTGCCGGTCTCGCCCTTGGCCAGCCGGACCAGCGTCCACACTCCGCGCAGCTTGTGGCCCCGGAGTTCGAACAGGAGCTTGCCGCTTTTCAGCCCCTCTTCCGGGTCCTCGAGCGGGATCCAGCGCCCCAGGTCCCACACGATCATCTCGCCGGCCCCGTACTCGCCCTCCGGGATCACGCCCTCGAACTCGATGTACTCGACCGGGTGATCCTCGACGTGGACCGCGAGTTTCTTGTCGGCGGGATCGGCGGAGATCCCCTTCGGGACGGCCCACGACACGAGCACGCCGCCCCACTCCAGTCGCAGGTCGTAGTGCATGCGGCTCGCGGCGTGGAGCTGGACCACGAACACACCCGCCCCGGTTCCGGACGCGCCCCCGAAGGGCTCGGGCGTACGCTCGGCGGCCCTCTTATCGCGGTAGACTTCCAGCCGTTCGGGGGGCATTTCGTGACGATCCGTCCTTCGGCGCGGGGCGTGGTGCTGCGGAACCTATTATCTTGGCCCGCTACGGGCTGCCAGGGGTTCGGCACGGAACGGAGGCGCGGCAAGCCATGAGTCCTCGACCTATCGCGACGGCAACAATTTCCTTCGGGCTCGTTTCGATCCCGTGTCAACTCTTCTCGTCGGCCGAGAATTCGCAGAAAGTACGCTTCAACTTCCTCTCCCCCTCCGGGACGCGCGTGAAACAACAGTACGTCGACGCGCAGACCGGGGATCCGGTCGAGCGACGGGAACTCGTCAAGGGCTATCAGTTCGCCAGGGACAAGTACGTCACCTTCACGCCGGAGGAACTGAAGGCGCTGGAGGCGCGGGCCACCCAGGCGATCGAGATCGTCGAGTTCGTGCCCGTGGATCAGGTCGAGCGGGCGTACATCGGGAAGACGTACTACCTCGGAGCGGGCAAGGGGGGCGATAAGGCCTACCGGCTTCTGGGCGCCGCCATGAAGAAGACGGGCTGGGCCGCGCTCGCGAAGTACGCGGCGCGCGGCAAGCAGTACCTGGTCCTCGTCCGTCCGGTGGGTGACCACCTCGTGCTCGAGCAACTGCACTACGCGCACGAAGTCCGTGACATCACCGGCGTGCCGGCGGGGGAGGCCGAACTCCAGGACGCCGAACTGCAGTTGGCCGTCCAGCTCATCGAGCAGATCGCATCGGATGAGTTCGACCCGGGCAAGTACGAGGACGAGGTCGGTCAACGCGTGCTGGAGGCGATCGAGAAGAAGGTGGCCGACGGGGCCGAGATCGAAGCGCCGGCGGAGGAGGAGCCTACGGCGCAGGTGATCGACCTCATGGCCGCGCTCAGGGCCAGCGTCGAAAGGTCCGGGTCGGCCGAGGAGAAATCCGGGGAGCAGAGAGCCACCGGCTCCTAGGTCGCGCAACCTTTATCACGGGAGAGTCGCATGCGGGTTCGAGTGGTCGCTCTTGCCGCGCTCATCGTTTTTCTGCCGACCTGGCCGAAGGAGACCGGGACGGAGACGCTGCGGGTTCAGGGGCTCGAAGCGCGAGTCGAGATCCTCAAGGATCTGTGGGGCGTCTCCCACATCTACGCCGAGACGGAACACGATCTGTTCTTCGCGCAGGGGTACAACGCGGCGCGGGACCGCCTGTTCCAGTTCGAGATGTGGCGCCGCCAGGCCACCGGCACGGTCTCCGAGATCCTCGGCGCCCGCGAGATCGAACGGGACCGGGGTGCGCGGCTGTTCCAGTACCGGGGCGACCTGGAGGCGGAGCTGAACCACTATCACCCACACGGGGCGCAGATCATCCGCGCGTTCGTCGACGGGATCAACGCGTACATCGCCGAGACGGAACGCGACCCGGATCTCCTCCCGGTCGAATTCGAGATGCTGGGCATCACGCCTGCCGCCTGGACGCCGGAGATCGTGATCTCGCGGCACCAGGGTCTGCTCATGAACATCGGGCAGGAGCTGGACCTCGGCGTTGCCGTCGCGAGGGTCGGAGCAGAGAAGGTGAAGGAAGTTTCCTACTTTCATCCGGGAGACCCGGACATCGAACTCGATGACGCGGTCGACGGATCACTGCTCCGGAGCGAGATCCTCGATGTCTACCGCGCGTTCCGCGGCCAGGTCCGATTCCGCCCGGAGGACATCGCCCCGCGTTTCCGCGCGGCCGCCTCCGAGGGGAACGACGACGAGTGGACGGAGGACGACAGCTACGGCGGGGACGCGCTGCGCCTCGAAGCGGAGCGGGCCGCGACCGGGAGCAACAACTGGGTCGTGGCGGGGAGGCGGACGCTGAGCGGCCGCGCGCTCATGGCCAATGACCCGCACCGGGTGCAGGCGGCGCCCTCGCTCCGCTACCTCGTGCACCTGGTCGGCCCGGGCTGGAACGTGATCGGCGGCGGTGAGCCGGTGCTGCCGGGCATCTCCATCGGCCACAACGAACATGGCGCCTGGGGCCTCACCGTCTTCCAGACGGACGCGGAGGACCTGTACGTCTACGAGACCCACCCGGACAACCCGAACCGCTACCGGTACGACGGTGCCTGGGAGGCGATGCGGGTGATCGAGGATGAGATTCCGGTCGGGGGGCAGACCGCGGTGCGCGTCCGACACAAGTACACGCGACACGGGCCGGTGGTGTACGAGGACCGGGACAACCACGTCGCCTATGCGGTCCGCGCCGGGTGGATGGAGATCGGCGGCGCCCCCTACCTCGCCAGCCTGCGCATGGATCAGGCGAAGACGTGGGAGGAGTTCGTGGACGCCTGCAACTACTCCAACATCCCCGGCGAGAACATGGTGTGGGCCGATGTCGACGGGAACATCGGCTGGCAGGCGGTGGGGATCGCCCCCATCCGACGTAACTGGTCGGGGCTCGTTCCGGTACCCGGGGATGGCCGGTACGAGTGGGACGGCTACCTCGAGATCCGCCACAAGCCGCACGTCTTCAACCCTGCCAAGGGCTTCTGGTCGACGGCGAACCAGAACCTCGTCCCGCCCGGTTACGAGCACCGGGACGCGGTGGGCTGGAGCTGGAGCGATCCTTTTCGGAGCGCGCGGATCGACGAGGTCCTCGCGACGGGCCGGCGCTTCACGATGGCGGAGATGATGCAGCTGGCGACGGACTATGTGTCGCTGCCTGCGCGCTCGCTCGTCCCCATGCTGCGCGGAGTGGATCTTTCCGGCGCGACGACCGCCGCCGCGCGGGACGAGGCGGCACGCGGCGAGCTTCTCGACTGGAACTTCGAGCTGGCTCCGGATTCACGTGAAGCGGCGATCTACGTGTCGTGGGAGCGGGAGATCCAGAGCCAGATGGTCCCGCTCGTCGTGCCCGCAGAAGTTCGTGCTTCGCTGGGCCGTCTCTCGATGAAGAAGATCATCGACTGGCTCGGGTCGCCGCCGGCGTGGTTCGCGCCGCTGGGAGACGGAAACCCGGTGGCCGGCCGCGACGCGTTCCTCGCCCGGACCTTCGCACGCGCGCTCGACGGACTGGAGGAGCGCTTCGGGGCGGACCCGTGGCGCTACGGTGATGCCCGCTTCAAGCACGTGCGCCTGCGGCATCCGCTCTCCGGCGTCGCGAACCCCGAGACGCGCGCGCGCCTCGGGGTGGGACCGCTCCCGCGCGGCGGCAACGGCTTCACCGTGAACCAGACGGGTGGGGGCGACAACCAGACCTCCGGTGCTTCCTTCCGCGTCATCACCGAGGCGGGCGACTGGGATGCCGCGGTGTTCACCAACACGCCGGGACAGGCGGGGGATCCCGACCATCCCATGTACCGCAACCTGTTCGAGGGCTGGGCGAAGGACCGCTTCTTCCCCCTCTATTTCTCGCGCGACCGTGTGGAGGCCGTCGTCGCCGATCGGGTAGTGCTCACCCCCGACGGAGGATGATCGCGCAGATTGTTTGCCGGAGGCGGGCACGAACCGATATTCTCTCCGATTGATTCGGCGACGCCCGACAGGGCGGGAATGGAAGCTCGAGGAAGACCAATGAAGACAGGCATACATCCGGATTACGCGCCGGCGAAGATCACCTGTGCGTGCGGCCGGGACACGGAGACTCGTTCGACTGTGGGAGAGATCCACGTCGAGATCTGTTCGCACTGCCACCCCTTCTTCACGGGGCGGCAGAAGCTCGTCGACACGGCGGGCCGCGTGGAGAGGTTCCTGGCCAAGTATGGCGATCGCACGAGCGGCGAAGCCGCGAAAAAAGAGGCGGAGGCGGCCGCGACGGATGCCTGATGTTGGATCGTGACAGGCTCGTCGCCGGTCTTCGCGAGGCCGTCGAGCGGCGCGATGAACTCGGCCGGCTCATGGCCGACCCCGAGGTGCTGTCGGATCTGCCGCGCCTGAAGGAGTTGGCGCGGGAGTACTCGGGACTCGCACGCCTGGCGCGGGCGGCGAAACGCCACTTCAAGCTGCTCGACGACCTGAGGCAGGCGCGCGAGGTCGCGGCGGAAACCGACGGTGAACTTGCCGACCTGGCTGCCGCGGAGGCGGCCGAACTCGAGACCGAACGGGAAACGGCCGAGGTCGAGCTTCGCCGGCTCCTCGTCCCGAAGGACCCGTTGGACGATCGGCCCGCCGTGGTCGAGATCCGGGCCGGGACCGGGGGGGACGAAGCCGCCTTGTTCGCCGCCGACCTCTACCGGATGTACGCCCGCTTCGCCGCGGAGTCCGGGTGGGAGGTCGAACTCGTCAGCACGAGCGAAGGCGCGCTCGGCGGGCTCAAGGAGATTGTCTTCGTGGTGCGCGGGCCGGACGTCTACGGCCGTCTCCGGTTCGAATCCGGTGTACACCGCGTGCAGCGCGTGCCTGAGACGGAAAGCCAGGGTCGAATCCACACGTCGGCGGCGACCGTCGCGGTGCTGCCGGAGGCTGAGGAGGTCGATGTCGAGATCGACCCGGCCGACCTCAAGATCGACGTGTTTCGTTCATCCGGTCCCGGCGGTCAGTCCGTGAATACGACCGACTCCGCGGTGCGGATCACGCACCGCCCCACGGGACTTGTGGTCTCGTGCCAGGACGAGAAATCGCAGCACAAGAACAAGGCGAAGGCGCTGCGAGTGCTGCGCAGCCGGCTGCTCGACCGACTGGTTGCGGCGCAGGAGGCCGAGCGGGCGCGCGAGCGGCGCACGCAGGTGGGGACCGGTGACCGTTCCATGAAGATCCGGACCTACAACTTCCCGCAGAACCGGGTGACGGACCACCGGATCCACTTCACGAGCCACCGGCTCGAGGCCATCCTGGGGGGCGATCTGGGCGAGGTCGTCGAGGCGCTCCGGCTGGCGGGAGTAGAGGAGCGACTGGCGGCGGGGGCCGGATGACGGGCCCGCCGCGGGGCGGGGCGGGGCGCCGCCCTGCGGGTCCGACGCGCCGCGAGATCGTGCAGGGTGTGCGGCGCGAGCTCGAGCTGGCCGGCCTGGAGGCGCCGCGTGCCGAGGCCGAGCGGCTCGTGGCGGCGGCGCTCGCCCTGTCCCGCAGCGAGCTCGGCGCCGCCGGCGGGGAACGCGTCGATCCCCTCGCGGCGGCGGATGTGGCGCGCGCGGTTGCCCGCCGCCTCGAGGGGCAGCCGCTACAGCACATCGAGGGCACGGTCGACTTCCGGCGCGTGCGCCTCGTGTCCGATGGCCGAGCGCTCATCCCGCGACCGGAGACCGAACAGCTCATCGACCACATCTCCGCTTGGCACCGCGCCCGGCCCGCGCCTGTTGAAGCGCTCGACATCGGCGTCGGATCCGGCGCGATCGCGATCGCGCTTCTGGACGAGGGCATCGCGGCACGCGTCGTGGGCCTCGACATCTCGGCTGCCGCGCTCGACCTGGCCCGCGCAAACGCCCGCCGTGCCGGCGCGGAGGGGCTCGAACTGCGCGCCTGCCCGGCTGACACCTGGTCCGCGCTCGGCCCCGACGAGCGCTTCGATCTCATCGTCTCGAACCCGCCCTATGTGACGACCGCCGAGTGGGCGGCACTCGACCCCGTGGTGCGTGACCACGAACCGAGGGCCGCCCTCGACGGCGGCGCGGACGGCCTCGACGCGGTCCGCACGATCGTCTCCGGCGCCGCCGCCCGCCTGCGGGAGGGCGGGGCGCTCTTCATCGAGATCGGCGAGTCTCAGGGTCACGCCGTCCTCGGACTCCTGGAGGCGGCAACGTCGTTTTCCGAAGCCCGAATCGCCCTGGACCTGGCCGACCGACCCCGCTTCGCCAGGGCGCTCAAGGCGGCCCGGCCGGAGCAACCTCGGGCGGATCCGGACAACCCATTTCGAGGGGAGTCATGAGGGCGCCGGCAAGTCGCGTGGGGGCCGGGGCCGGGTTATACTCGGGCGTCGGATTGCCGGCTCCGGCCCGCCGCATGGGGGCTGATCGGGCGCGCGCGATCCGGATTCCCGCCCGCCGGCGTCTCGCTGCGCTGGCCCGCGGCGCTTCCTGATTCCGTTTCGAGCCGGGGACATGGACGAACGAGACCGCATGTTGGAGAAGGCGGGGGAGGTAGGTCGCATCATCTCCCAGTTGCCGGAATACGCCTACCTTCGCGCCGCCCGCCGCGAGATCGACGCGGACCGCGAGGCGACGGAGATGCTGAACCGAATGCGCGACCTGCAGCAGACGCTGATGGAAGCGATCGGCCGCGGGGAGAAGCCGAGCGAGGAGCAGGAGCAGGAGTTCGGGACCCTGCAGGAGCGGATCCAGCTGAACACCCGCTACCAGGCGCTCGTCTCGTCGCAGGCGAACTTCGAGAAGTTGATGGACCGGGTGGACCGGGCGATCGGCGAGGGCATCCGGAAGGGCGAGGAAAGCCGGATAATCATCCCGACATGAAGGCGGTCCGCGATCTGGGAGAGCGCGCGCTGCGCGCCATCTTGGAGCCGGTCATGGGCTGGCTCACGAGACGCCGTGTCCACCCCAACCTCATCAGCACGCTCGGCTTCCTCATCACCTGCAGTTCCGGGTATTTCTTTCATCAGCACCATGTGAGCACGGCCGGTTTCCTCATCCTGCTCGGCGGCGTGTTCGACCTCCTGGATGGAACGGTCGCGCGCCGCACCGGACTCGCTTCGTCCTTCGGCGCCTTCTACGACTCGACGCTCGACCGGCTGTCCGAGATCGTCGTGTACCTGGGACTCCTCTCCCTCTACAACGACTATCGAATGGAGCTCGGCGACGTCGGGATGATCTACTGGATCGTGCTCGCCCTGGCCGGGTCGCTGATGATCAGCTACACCCGTGCCCGGGCCGAGGCGCTCGGGATCGACTGCCATGTCGGTCTCATGCAGCGTCCCGAACGCGTCATCCTGATCGGCTTCGCCGCGCTGATCTTCGGCGAAACCACCATGCTGGGAGAGCAGGGTCTCGTACTCAGAGCGGTGATCATCGTTCTCGCCATTCTCACGAACCTGACGGCCTTCCAGCGGATCTGGTGGGTGTACCGCAATACGCGGCCGGACGGTGAACCCAGACCGAAAACCGACTAGCAGATACGGAGTGAACCACCATCGTGGACTCTGACAGATCCCCTGGATCACCCGAAGCCATCGCCCCGGCCGAGGGGACGCTCGGCGTCCTCCTCGTCGGGCTCGGAGCGGTTTCCACCACCTTCATCGCCGGAGTGGAAGCCACGCGTCGCGGACTGAACCGTCCGATCGGATCGCTCACACAGATGAACACGATCCGGCTCGGCAAGCGGACCGAGAACCGGACCCCGCTGATCCGGGACTTCGTGCCGCTGGCCGAACTCGACGATCTCGTGTTCGGCGCCTGGGACCCGATTCCCGACAACGCCTACGAGTCCGCCAAGGTGTGCGGCGTCCTCCGGCCGGAGGACATCGACCCGCTGGCCGACTTCATGCGGGGGATCGAGCCCATGCCCGCGGCCTTCGACCGCGCCTACGTGAAGAAGCTGGACGGCCCCAACGTGAAGACGGGGGCGAACAAGCGTGAACTCGCCGAGCAGCTGCGCGCGGACATCCGCCGTTTCAGGGAGGAGAAGGGGTGTGACCGCCTCGTGATCGTGTGGGCGGCGTCGACCGAGACCTTCATGAAGCCGGGCCCGGCCCACGACTCGATCGCCTCCTTCGAGCGCGCGATGGAGGAGAACAACCCGGCCATCGCGCCGTCGATGCTCTACGCCTGGGCCGCGCTCATGGAAGGCGTACCCTTCGCCAACGGAGCGCCGAACCTGACCTGCGACATCCCCGCTCTCCTCGACCTCGCGGCCGAGAAGGACGTGGCGATCGGGGGGAAGGACTTCAAGACGGGCCAGACCCTGATGAAGACGATCCTCGCGCCGGGACTGAAGGCACGCATGCTGGGGCTCCACGGCTGGTTCTCGACCAATATCCTTGGGAACCGGGACGGCGAGGTGCTGGACGATCCCGAGAGTTTCAAGACGAAGGAAGAGTCGAAGCTGGGCGCACTCGAGTACATCCTCCAGCCGGAGATGTATCCGGACCTTTACGGCGACATGTATCACAAGGTGCGGATCAACTACTACCCGCCGCGGGGGGACAACAAGGAGGGTTGGGACAACCTCGACATCTTCGGCTGGATGGGGTACGGGATGCAGATCAAGATCGATTTCCTGTGCCGGGACTCGATCCTCGCGGCCCCGATCGTGCTCGACCTCGCCCTCTTCCTAGACCTTGCCGCGCGGGCCGGACTGTCGGGGATCCAGGAGTGGCTCTCGTTCTACTTCAAGGCGCCGCAGACGGCCCCGGGACTCTACCCGGAGCACGACATCTTCATCCAGCACTGGAAGCTGAAGAACACGCTTCGCTGGTTGATGGGAGAAGGGCAGATCACCCACCTCGGCGTCGAATACTACGACTGAATGAGTGAAGGGACGGGCTTGGGCCGCTTCGTCGTCTTCGAGGGTCCGGAGGGGGCGGGGAAGTCATTGCAGATCGAACGGCTCTCGTGCCGGCTGTCGGAGCGGGGCGTCGCCCACGTGACGACGCGGGAGCCCGGTGGGACGGCGGCGGCGGAGGCGATCCGGGAGGTGATCCTCGAGCGGCCGGAACTGCGCCTGGACGGGATCGCTGAACTGCTACTCTTCTCGGCCGCGCGCCGCGCGCATGTGGAGGAGATCATCCGTCCGGCGCTGGAGCGGGGAGATGTCGTGCTCTGCGACCGCTTCGAGCTCTCGACACGCGTCTATCAGGGGTGGGCGAGAAGGGTGCCCGCGGAGACGGTCGGGCGGGTGACCCGTGCCGCGACCGGCGGCTTGCTCCCGGACCTCTATCTCGTGATCGACGTTCGCGTGTCGGTGGGGCTCGACCGCCAGTGGCAGAACCAGGAGAAAACTGATCAGTTGGCCTTCTTTGCACCTCCGCCCGATCGCATTGAGAGTGAAGCGCGATCGTTCAGGGAGCGCGTGCGCGAGAGGTATCTGGAACTCGCCGCGACCGATGACCGGATTGAGGTCGTCGATGGCGCCGGCGCCCCGGATGAGGTAGAGCGGGCCATCCTCGCGCTGCTGGAGGAACGTTTCCCGAATCCTTTTCGGGGTCCGAGCTTTCGCCGTTGACTGCGGGGTGAGACATTGACGATCACAAGGCTGCCAGAACGGAGGATGCATGAAAGTGGACCGATCCTGGACGACCGGCTTGCTGGTGGGTGTCATCGCCCTCACGACCGGCGGTTGGCTCATCAACCAGGGCGGGACCGCCGGAGCGGGAGAGAGCCGGCGACTCCTCGATGAGATCCATCGTCTGATCGCCGAGCACTTCGTCGACGAGGTGTCGCCCGACGAACTGTACCGGATGGCCATCGACGGGATGCTCGAGAACCTCGGGGATCCGTACACCACCTTCCTCGAACCCCGGGATTCCGAGGATCTGCGTTTCACCACGACCGGCAACTACGGCGGCCTGGGCGTGCGGATCGAACCCAAGGACGGCTGGATCACGGTCGTTCAGGTGCTTCCGAATTCGCCGGCCGTCCGCGAAGGACTCGAGGTCGGCGACCGGATTATCGAGGTCGAAGGCGAATCCGCCGAAGACTGGTCGGTGGACAGGGCGGTCAACACCCTCCGCGGTGAGCGAGGGGCCGGAGTCAACCTCACGATTGCCCGCGTGGGCGTGGATCGGCCGCTCGCGATCCACATCGTGCGCGATGTCATCCAGGTGCGTCAGGCACAGGGGTTCATGCTGGACGACCGGATCGGCTACGCGACGCTGCGCGGGTTCAGTCGCGGGGCCAAGGAGGAGTTGGTCGAGACGCTGGACGGCCTCGTCGAGGGCGGAGCGGGCGGACTGATCCTCGATCTGCGCCGGAACCCGGGAGGTCTGCTCCCCGCCGGCATCGAGATCACGGATCTCTTCCTCGACCGCGGACGGGAAGTCGTGGAGACGCGTTCCCGGGTGGCGGACCAGAACTACGTGTTCACGGCGCCATCCCGCGATCGATACGCGGACGTGCCGCTGGTTGTCGTCGTGGACGGTCTCAGCGCGAGCGCCTCGGAGATCGTGGCCGGCGCGCTGCAGGATCACGACCGCGCCGTGATCGTGGGGACGACCACCTTCGGGAAGGGCTCGGTGCAGACGCTCTATCACCTGTCCGGGAACAACAGCATGAAGGTCACGACCGCCCGTTGGTACACGCCGGTGGGGCGGTCGATCACGAAGGACTTCGACCGCGAGAGCGCCCTGCGCGAACTGGCGGCGAGCGCGGTTGCGGTGTCCGGGGAGCCGGTCGCCGCGCCCTCCGAGCCGGAGGAGCGCGAGGAGTTCGTGACCGAGGGAGGACGGACGGTCTACGGCGGCGGAGGGATTACGCCGGACCTGGTCGTCTATCGCGACACGCTGTCCACGAACGAGCAGGAGCTTCGGCGTCTCGCGACGCGCTCGGGGGCGATTCCACGGAACATCGTGTTCCGGTGGGCGGTCGAGTACGCGAACGATCACGACTTCAACGAAGGCTTCGCCGTGACGCAGGCCATGCGCGACGAAATCTGGGACGCGCTCACGGCGGCCGGAGCCGAGGTCGAGCGCGACCTGTTCGACGGCTCGCAGACCTACGTGGACTGGCTCATCGCGGATGAATTGGCCGGGTCGGAATTCGGCGAGGTGCCGCAGCTCAGGAGCCGGGTCACCCGCGACGCGCAGGTGCAGGCGGCGCTGGACCTCCTCAGAGACGCCGATTCGCCGGAGACGCTGCTCGCGATTGCGGCCCGCGCGGCCGAAGAGCGGGCCGCCGAAGGGACGCCGGGCGGGGCACCGGGCGGCGATCGGTGAACGTTGTCGGCGGGCTCCGGTTCGCCAACAGAGCAGGAGACGTGAGATGAACGAGCGCAGGCGAAGATCAGCCGCGATCGCAACCGCGATGGTCCTGATGGTGGCGGCCGCGTGCGCCAGCGCCGGTAGGCCGGGGACGTACACGCGGCTCCTCATCACTGGCAGCGAGATCCGGGAAGCGGGATACCAATCGGCCTACGAAGCGCTTATAAACCATCGGGATCTGATCGTGTTCGAGGGTGAGATCGGCTTCAAGGGCGGGAACGACCGCTCGACGTTCGGTCGAGAGACCCAGGACTATTACCTGCCGATGCTCGTCGTGGACGGCGACTTCAACCTGAACGACGCGGTCACCACGCTACGCCGGATTCCGGCGGACGAGATCGTGACGATCCGCCTCTACTACTCGAGCATGATTCCGGCCAAGTACCGCAGGCCGGGTGCCGAGGGCGGCGTGATCGAGGTCAACACCCGCTAGCAACCATTGGGGCGTCCGCGGCTGATCGTCTTCGGCCGGCTTCCCGAGCCGGGCCATGCCAAAACACGCCTCATCCCCGGCCTGACCGCGGCGGGGAGCGCCGAGCTGTACGAGGCGTTCCTCGAAGATGCGATGGGACTCGCGCCGCGGGGGGTGGAGACGCAACTGTGGGTACCCGACCGGCCGCGGGCGGTCGAGCGGCTGGGCGCCCGATATCCCGGGGCAAGTGTCCGCCTTCAGCCGGAGGGCTCGCTGGGTGACCGGCTCGAGATGGCGTTCGCATGCGCCTTCAGCGAGGGGGTGGGGCGCGCGGTCGCCGTCGGCAGCGATCATCCGACGCTCCCGCCCGATTTCATCGACGCTGCGTTCGAAGCCCTGCGAACCGCCCGTCTCGTGCTCGGGCCGACCCGCGACGGAGGGTACTACGCGATGGGCCTCTCCTCCCCGGCCTGGCCGACGGCGCAGGCGCTCTTCGACGGGGCACCCTGGTCGGAGTCCGATCTGTGCGGTTGGACCCGGGCCCGCGCCGTGGCGCTCGGCCTTCGCTCCGTCGAACTGCCGTCCTGGTACGATGTGGACCTGCCCGGGGACCTGGCCCGGATGGAGGGAGATCTGAGACAGGGTTCGGCGACGGCGAGGGCGTGGGCCCGCCTCCGCTCGCCCTCGGCGACCGGCACGCGAGGGCCGTGAAGGCGATCCGCGTTATTCTGGAGCGCGGCGGGACCCCTGAATCGGCGCACGTCGTGGCCGGAGACGTGCATGAACTACGCTCGGGTCGCAGCCAGTCGTTCGGCGACCCGGAACTGGCAACCTTCTGGCGTTCGTCCATGAAGCCCTTCCAGGCGCTCCCCGTGGTGAGGGACGGCGTCCTGGCGCGCCTGGGGATGGGGCCGGAGGTGCTGGCCCTGGCGTGTGCTTCGCACCACGCCACGCAGCGGCATGTGGACCTCGTAACTTCCGTGCTGGCAGCGATCGAGTTGAGCCCCGAAGCGCTGGTTTGCGGGCCGCATCGCCCGTTCGATGCCGACGCCGCACAGCAACTGGACCAGGCGGGCGTGCTGCCCGGCCGAGTCCATAACAACTGTTCCGGGCAGCACGCCGCGATGCTGGCCCTGGCTGTGGCCCGCGACTGGACCGTCACGGGGTACCACGAACCGGAGCACCCGCTGCAGCAGGCCGTGCGCGCCGAGCTATCCGCCTTGCTGGGGCTCGACTGCGAGGGGCTGCCGTGGGGCGTGGACGGCTGCGGGTTGCCGACGCCCGCCCTGTCGCTGCAAGAGATGGCGCGGGCGTACGCGAGGTTAGGGTGCTCGGACGAGGCGCCTGTACGCGCCGTTGCCGCCGCGATGACGGCGCATCCCATGTTGGTCTCGGGGCCGACAGCGCTGTCGGCGAACGTCATGCGGGCTACGTCCGGTCGGATCCTCGCGAAGGAAGGGGCCGAGGGGCTGCTCTGTCTCGCGAGCCGGGAGGCCGGGTGGGGTGCGGCCTTCAAGGTGCTGGACGGGGCGACCCGAGCGCTGGGGCCCGCCATCGTGCATGCGCTCTCGAGCCTGTCGCTCCTGAGCGTGGAAGAGGCAGACCGTCTGAGGGAGTTCGCGCGACCGGCGGTCTCGAACACCCGCGGCAGGGAAGTGGCGGCGCTGTCGGTCGAGCGCGATGGCGGGTGAGGCGGGGCTCGACGCCGCGACCCGGGCGCTCGTGCGGCTGTCGGCCGCGCTGGCCGTCTCGGACGCGCCTGCATGGCGAGACGCGCTCGCTGCGGCCGCCTCGCACGCGAGTCGAACGGAAATCGAGGAGACGCTGCTCCAGGCGCACCTGTTCGTGGGCTTCCCGGCAGTGCTCAACGCCCTCATCGAGTGGCGGAAGCTCGAGGGGGAGGAAGCCGCCGCGCGCCGGACCGGGGCGGCGCGTGACGCGCGCGGAGGCGACGTCGACGCGGCCGTTGACGGGGAAAGGCTCTGCCGCGCCGTGTACGGGAGACGCTATGAGAAGCTGCGAAGGAACGTGCGCCGGCTCAGCCCGGATCTCGATCGCTGGATCGTCGAGGACGGATACGGGAAGACGCTGTCCCGCCCGGGGCTCTCCGTCGAGACGCGTGAACTGTGCATCGTGGCTCTGCTCTCCGCGGGCGGGCACGACAGGCAGCTCCGGGCGCATCTCCACGGGGCCCTGAACGTGGGCTGCGCGCCGGACCGGGTCGAAGCCGCATTGCGCCACGGAGTCGGGGCAGCTGGTGCGGTGCGTGGGCGGGGAACGGACCCCGCGCGGCTATGGAGAATCTGGGAGGAAGTGGTCGATCGCGTGGAGAAGAAGCTGTGTTCGTCGACGTAGCGAGCGTACATGTGACCGGCGGGGCAGGCGGTGCCGGCGCGGTAGCGTTCCGACGTGAGAGGGGCGTGCCGCGCGGGGGGCCCTCGGGCGCGCGGGGCGGGAACGGGGGGGGTGTGGTACTCGTCGCGGACCTCCGGCTCGACACGCTGCTCGACTACTCCTACCGGGAGCACTACAAGGCGGGGCGGGCTGGTCACGGCGAAGGCGGCAATCGAGTCGGCGCTTCCGGGAAAGACCTGCGGCTGCCCGTTCCGCTCGGGACGCTCGTGCGCGACATCGAGACCGGGGAGCGGATCGGCGAGCTGCTCGAAGAGGGGGACGAACTTGTCGTGGCCCGGGGAGGTCGTGGAGGCCGCGGCAACGCGAGTTTCGCTTCTCCGACCCGCCAGACGCCACGCGAATGGGAACCCGGGGAATGGGGCGAGGAACGGCATATCGAGCTGGAACTCAAGCTCATCGCCGACGTGGGCCTGGTCGGAGAGCCGAACGCTGGAAAGTCGACGCTCCTCGCCCGGGTGACGGCGGCGAGACCCCGGGTCGCGGAATACCCGTTCTCGACTCTCACGCCCAACCTCGGGGTTGTGGGTCTGAGCGGAAGCCGTTCGTTCGTGATGGCCGACATCCCGGGCATCATCGAGGGGGCGCACGAGGGCCGGGGTCTGGGAACCCAGTTCCTGCGGCACATCGAGCGCACGCGGACGCTCGCACTGCTGGTGCCGGTGGACGAGAAGGACCCGCAGGCGACGTACGACCTGCTGCGCGAGGAGCTGCGAGCGCACGATGCGGCGCTGGCGGGGATCTCGCACTGTGTGCTTCTGACGAAATCAGATCTCGGGCCACCCGAAGCAGGCGTCTCGGTCGATGCGCCGGAGAGCTGGGGACAGTTCCGGATCTCGGCGGTCACGGGGTCGGGCCTGAACCAGGCCCTCGAGGACCTGTGGGCTCGCGTGAAGGCCGAGAAGGAAACCCCGGACGATGAGGCGGCCGGGGACCCGTTCGAGGGTGCCGAAGCGTGGCGCCCCTGATCCGCGAGCGTCCTGCCGGCCAACAGGCGTCGGACGGCCGCGGGGACCGGGAGCTGATCGCCCTTATCGTGCTCACCCGCGCTCCGGGCCTGGGTCTGCGCTCGGTGCGGCGGCTCGTCGACCGCTGTGGCGGGGCCGTCCGGGCACTGCGAGCCGTCCGGGCGACGACGCCGGGCGAGTTGCGCGAACTGTGCGGCAGCCGGCGGGTGCCATCGACCCGGACGGTCCGGGCGCTGAGCCCCCAGGCCGCGGCGGCCGCGCGAACGCTCCTTCGCGACGCGCGGGCGAAAGGGCTCAGCGTCGTGGGCTACGGCGATCCGGTCTACCCGGAGGGCCTGCGAGACCTTTCCGATCCCCCGCCCTTCCTGTTCTCCCGCGGGGACGGATCGCCCGACCCCGCGCGTGCGGTGGCCGTCGTGGGGACGCGAGCCGCCTCTTCGTACGGTCTGCGGACGGCCTACAGCCTGGGGCGGGAGTTGGGGCGCTGGGGCTGGACGGTGGTGAGCGGGATGGCGCGCGGGATTGACGCCGCCGCCCATGCCGGTGCGCTCGACGCCGACGGCGGGTCCATCGGAGTCCTCGGGACCGGGCACGACCGAGAGTACCCGGCCGAGAACCGGGATCTGTACCGAAGGATGCGGGCGCACGGGCTGCTCCTGAGTGAGTTCGAGCCGGCGACGCCGCCGACGCGTTCCGCCTTCCCACGCCGGAACCGGGTGATCGCGGCCCTCGCACGCGGCGTGATCGTCGTGGAGGCCGGCGGGAAGAGCGGCGCCCTCAACACCGCCGACCATGCGCTCGATCTCGGTCGGGAGGTCCTCGCCGTGCCGGGTCGTATCGACGACCCGGGCGCGGCCGGGTGCCTTCGCCTCCTGCGGCAGGGAGCGGGGCTGGTCGCGGGAGTCCAGGATGTGTTCGACGCGCTCGGATGCCTTCACCTGGCCGCGGAGGACGCGCCTCCGGCTGCGGGAGAGGGAGTACCGTCGCGCGATGGCCGGTTACTGGGTGCGCTCGCCCGTGGCCCGCGATCGCCGGACGAACTGGCCGTGGGGCTGGAGATGCCCGTCGCGCGGGTGCTCCGAGGGCTTGGCCGCCTCGAACTCGAAGGCTGGGTCGAGCACAGGCCGGGCGGGGTCTTCGCGGCCGTGCGCAGGCCAGGCCGGTCATGACGCCGGGTCGACAGCCGAGGGCCGATTCCTCAGAGGTTCGGTTGCGCCCCGCCGGCGCGCCATTCAACGCCGGGGAGACACGTTCCGCCGGCCCGCCACGCGCGCTCTACGTGCACTTTCCATTCTGTGCGCACCGCTGCCACTACTGCGATTTCTCCGTCACGCGGGCGGCCGCGCCCCCGGTCGACCGCTGGGTGTCCGCCATCGAGCGCGAGCTGGCCTGGTGGTTCGAGCGCGGCGGCTGGGATCGCGGCGCCGTACTCGACACGATCTTCGTCGGCGGGGGCACCCCCTCGCTGCTGGGATCGACAGGGATGGAGGAGCTTGGCGACCGGATCGCGGCCTGGTTCAGGGTGGACCCGGTTCGCACCGAGTGGACGGCAGAGGCGAACCCCGCTTCGTTCGATGCGCGTCTCGGTGCCCGCTGGCGGGCGGCAGGCGTGAACCGGCTGAGCCTGGGCGTCCAGTCACTCGACGATGCCGTCCTCACGTGGCTGGGGCGGCTGCATGACCGGTGCCGCGCCACCGAGGCCGTGTCGGAGGCGAGGACCGCCGGCTTCGAACGCGTGAGTCTGGACCTGATGTTCGGTCTCCCGCCCGACGTGGCGAGGGACCTGGCGGCCGAGGCAGATGCCCTGGTCGCGCTCGACGTGTCCCACATGAGTTTGTACGGCCTCTCGGTCGAGCCCCGCACTCCACTGGCCGAGTGGATCCGGATGGGCCGCGTCAGGGCGCCGGACGAGGATCGGTACGCGGCCGAATACCGGCTCCTGTCCCGCCGCCTGCGCGCCGCGGGGTACGAGCACTATGAAGTATCGAACTTCGCCCGGCCGGGTGAGCGGTGCCGGCACAACTGGTCGTACTGGAACCAATCATCTTATCTTGCCCTCGGCCCGTCGGCTCACGGGTTCCTGCCGCCGATCCGTAGCTGGAACGTATTTCGCTGGGACCGGTATGAACGCGCGCTCCTCGCGGGCCACGGTCCGCTCGAAGGCTGGGAGCGCGTGGGATCCGCGGAAGAGGAGCTGGAACGGATCTGGCTGGACCTTCGTACCGATCGCGGGCTGGCGCCCGAATTGATGGAGGAGTTCGCGGGGAACGGGGCCCGCCCGGAAGATTGGATCGAGGCGGGATGGCTGGAGGAACGGGAACGACGCTGGGTGGCGACGATCGAAGGCTGGCTCCGGCTCGATACGATCGTCGCGGCACTCGCCGGAGCCGAGAGACGATGACTCTCCCGACACTGACAGAGCGCGAACAGGCCGTCCTCGCGGCGGTGATCGACTCGTTCGTCCGTACGGCCGCCCCGGCCGGATCGCGGAAGATCGGGAAGGACTACTCGCTTGGCGTCTCGCCGGCGACGATCCGCAACACGATGGCCGATCTCGAAGGCAAGGGTCTGCTGACGCACCCCTATACCTCCGCGGGACGGCTGCCCACGGACCTTGCCTACCGGTACTACGTGGATGGCATCATGCGCTGGGGCAGCATCCGGGCGCGCGACCGCGCGAAGATCGAACGCGAGTTCCGGAGCGTCGAAGTCGGCGGGGTTGAGGATCTCGTGGGCAAGGCGGCGCGCGTCCTGAGCCTCCTGACGGGTGAACTCGGTCTCGCGATCGGCCCGACGCTCGCGACGGCCACCCTGGAGCGGCTCGAGCTCGTTCCCGTCTCGAGCGAGAAGGTGCTCCTCGTGTTCACGATCGAGTCCGGTGTCGTCCGCACCGTCTACGTGGACGTAGCGACCCGTTTGCCGCGCACGACGCTCCACGCGGTATCGCAGGCGCTGAACGAACGTCTGGCGGGGAGCGTGCTGTCCGAGATCCAGGCGACGATGCGCGAGCGGCTGGGGGACCTGCACTTCGACAACGAGGGCGCGCAGGAGCTGATGAATATCTTCGTACACAGCGGCCCCGACATCTTCGAGTGGGCACGGCAGGAGCGCGAGGTCCACCTCGGCAGTACCGCGGCTCTGGCCGAACAGCCGGAGTTCACGACCAGCGACCGGCTGCGCCAGCTCCTCCTCCTCACCGAACGCCGGGAACTGCTTGCCTCGGTTCTCGGCGAGCGCGGCGCCTCCGACGGCCCCCAGGTGACGATCGGCACCGAGCACGGCCAGCCCGAGCTCGAGGATCTGACGATCGTTACGGCCAACTATTCCGTCGGCAGCCTGCAGGGAACGGTCGGCGTGATCGGCCCGACCCGGATGCCGTACGACAAGGTGGTCTCGATCGTCGACTGGACATCCGATCTCCTCACCCGCCTGACGCCGTGAAGATTTCTGCCACCCGCGGAGAGACCCGCGGATGAGCCGCGACTACTACGAATTGCTCGGCGTATCGCGTGACGCGGGCGCGGACGAGTTGAAGAAGGCGTACCGGCGCCTGGCCATGCAGTACCACCCGGATCGCAACTCCGCGCCTGACGCGGAACAGCGGTTCAAGGAAGTGACCGAGGCCTGGGAAGTACTCAGGGATCCGGGCAAGCGGGAGCTGTACGATCGATACGGGGAGGCCGGCGTGCGGCGCGGCGGCGGCGGCGAAGCGCCGTTTACGGGCTTCGGCAACTTCTCGGACGCCTTCGACGTGTTCATGCGCGAGTTCGGCGGGGGCGGTTTCGGCGACCTGTTCGGCGGCGCGGGAGGTGCGAACCAGCCGCACCGCGGCTCCACGCTGAAGGTGTCCGTAAGCATCATGCTCGAGGAAGCCGCGGAGGGAGCCAAACGCTCGCTTCGCGTGTCGGTGCTGGAAGAGTGCGGGCGCTGCGGGGCCACGGGCGCCGAACCGGGCACGACGGCAGAGACGTGCGACACCTGCCGGGGCGCCGGTGAAGTACGCATGGTTCAGCGGTCCATGCTGGGACAGTTCGTTTCGGTGCGCCCATGCGGCGACTGCGACGGCGAGGGAATCCGGATCGCGGCGGCATGCGGCGACTGCGGCCGGACCGGACGGGTGCGAGCCGTCCGTTCCATTGATATCGAGATCCCTGCGGGCATCTCTTCCGACGACTACCTGAAGCTGCGAGGACGCGGCAACGCAGGCCCGCGCGGTGGTCCGCCCGGGGACCTCATCGTGCACGTGGAGGTCGAGCCGCACGAGCGGTTCGAGCGCAGGGGCGACGATCTCCTGCTGGACCTGCCGGTCACGTTTGCGCAGGCGGCCCTGGGCGTCGAGATGGAAGTGCCGACGATTCTCGGGCAGGCCCGGCTCACGGTCCCGCCGGGCATCCAGGCCGGGCAGGTGCTGAGGCTTCGCGGGCAGGGGATGCCCCGCTTGCGGGCTGAGGGCCGCGGAGACCAGCTGGTGCGGGTCCATGCCTGGACGCCGAGCCGGCTGTCACGCCGGCAGCGCGAGATTCTGGAGTCGCTGCGCGAGGTCGAAGACGCCCCGCCGGAGCCGCGCCGGGGCGAGGATCCGAGTTTCTGGGAGCGGGTGAAAGCGGCCTTTACGGCGTAGCCACCTCGGAACTGACCGCCACCGCGGCCGGCTGGCGCGCCATACGCTCGCCGAGGCTGGCGAGAAGCTGGTCGAACGGGACGGCGAACTTCTCCACGCCCTCCGCCAGCAGTTGATCCGTGACGTCGCCCAGGTCGATCCCGACCTCCGCCAGCCGCTCCATGGTACGGCTGGCCTCATCCACGCCTTGGCTCAGCGTGCTGCCCGCCCTTCCGTGGTCCCGGAAGGCGTCGATTGTCTTCTCGGGCAGAGTGTTGACCGTAAGGTCGCCGATGAGCGGCTCGACGTACTTCACATCGGAGTAGGCCGGACTCTTGGTGCTCGTGCTCGCCCACAGCATCCGCTGGGGGCGGGCTCCGTGGCCGGCCAGGCGAGCCCACCGGGCGGTTGCGAGCCGCCGCGTGAACGAGCGATACGCGAGCTTCGCATTGGCGATGGCGGCCTGGCCGAACAGCGCCTCGAAGCGGGAGATGTCTCCCTCGGCCGCAGCGGCCATTTCGCCCAGCCGCCGGTCCGCAAGGGCATCGATCCGGCTCACGAAGAAGCTGGCGACCGAAGCGATCCCGTCGACTGCGCGCCCCGCCTCGATCCGCTGCTCCAGCGCCTCCACGTGCGCTTCGGCGACTGCCTCGTAGGCGGCGATGGAGAACAGGAGCGTGACGTTGACGTTCACGCCCTCGAACAACGCCTGTCGAATGGCCGGGACGCCGGCGGGCGTTCCCGGGATCTTGATCATCACATTGGCGCGGCCGACCGCCTCGTGCAGGCGGCGAGCTTCCCGAACGGTCTCTTCGGTGTCGTTCGCCAGGTGAGGGGAGACCTCGAGCGACACATACCCGTCGAGTCCTTCCGTACTCTCCCAGACCCCCCTGAGGAGGTCGCACGCACCCTGGACGTCGGCGATGGTGAGCCGGTCGCATACCTCTTCGACGCTCAGGCCCTGAGCCGAGAAGCGGGAGATGTCTTCATCGTACTGATCGCTGCCGGTGATCGCGTTATGAAAGATCGCGGGGTTGGAGGTCACGCCTCTGAGACCCTCTGCCTCGACCCGACGGGCCAGTTCTCCGTCGAGCAGCATCCCGCGCGTCAGGTTGTCGAGCCAATAGCTCTGGCCGTGTTCCTGCAGCTGAAGTAGCGCGCTCATCTGTCTCCACCTCCCCTCATGTGTCGTGCCTCGATATCGAGGACCTTGCCGAGCCGGCGCCGGTGCCTCGGTTCGGCTGAAAAGTTTGCCCCCAGAAACGCGTCGGTGATCGCGCGGGCGAGAGCGATACCGATCACGCGCTCCCCCAGGCAGAGGACGTTCATGTCGTCGTGGTCGACCCCCTGCGCCGCGGAGTAGGTGTCATGGCAGACACCGGCCCTCACGCCCGGCACCTTATTGGCGGCGATGCACACGCCCACCGCGGAGCCGCAGATGACGATGCCGCGTTCCGCGTCGCCGTCGGCTACGCGTTCGGCCACGGCCAGAGCGAAGTCCGGATAGTCGACCGAGTCGGTCCCGTGCGTCCCGACATCGACGACGTCATGACCGGCCTCGCGCAACTCCGTTGCGAGCAGGTCCTTGTAGCCAACGCCCGCGTGATCCGCCCCGACGGCGAGCCTCACCGGGAGTGTTCCGGGTCGACGGTGGCGACCGCGCGCTCGACCAGGGCCTCTGCCGTAAACCCGAAACGGGCGAAGTTGTCTGCCGCCGAAGCGGATTGTCCGAAGCGGTCGATGCCGATGACGGAGCCGTCGGGCCCGGTCCATTCGGCCCACCCCAGCGTGGCGCCGGCCTCGATCGCGAGTCGGGGAATGCCGGGGGGGAGGATCTCGTCGCGGTATTCCGGTGGCTGGGCGCGGAAGAGTTCCCAACTGGGGAACGAGACGACGCGCGCCGCCACCCCTCGGGTTGCGAGCTGCTCCGCCGCCTCGACGGCCACCTGCAGCTCCGAGCCGCTGCCCAGCAGAACGACCTGGAGACGGCCCGACTCGGGCCGGAGTACGTAGGCCCCCCGTGGCACGCCGCGGTCCGCCGCCCCCTGGGCCCGGGGCAGGTGGGCGACTTTCTGTCGGGTGAGGACGAGGATGGTCGGACCCTCGCGCCGCTCGATGGCGATGCGCCAGGCGTGTACGGTCTCCTCCGGATCGCCGGGCCGGAGCACGACCACGCCCGGCATGGCCCGAAACGAGGCCAGATGTTCGATGGGCTGGTGCGTGGGGCCGTCCGCGCCCAGGCCGATCGAATCGTGCGTCATCACGTAGATGTTCGGCAATTCCATCAGCGCGGCGAGTCTCATCGCCGGGCGGGCGTAGTCCGTAAAGGTAAAGAAGGTGGCGACGTACGGTCGCACCCCGCCGTGGAGTGTGAGTCCGTTGGCGATGGACGCCATCGCGTGCTCACGGATTCCCCACCGGAGATTTCGGCCTTCCGGGGCCTCTCTCGAGAAGTTCGGTGAGTCGATGAGCGTGTTGTTGGAACCGGACAGGTCGGCGCTCCCTCCGACGAGTTCCGGGAGCCGGGGGGCCAGGGCAGCAAGGATCTTTCCGGAGGCCGCTCTCGTGGCGAGCGGGTCGTCGTCCGGCCCGAAGCGGGGCAGATCCTCATCCCATCCCGGGGGCAGCGCCGATCGTACGCGGCGCTCGAGTTCCGCCGCGACCTCCGGGTGATCGGCTCGATAACGCTCGAAGCGATCTTTCCACTCGGCGGCGAGTGCCTCGCCGCTCGCGGCCTGTCGTCCCATGTGGGCACGGACCGCATCCGGGACGAGGAAGGGCGGTTCCTGCGGCCAGCCGTAGGCTTCCTTCGCGAGCCGGACCTCTTCCTCTCCCAGCGGGGCGCCGTGCGCCGCGGCCGTATCCTGCTTGTTCGGCGCGCCGTAGCCGATATGCGACCTGATAATGACGAGTGACGGACGGTCCGCGATGCTGCGCGCCCGCTCGATCGCCACGTCCAGCGCCGGGACGTCGTTCGCGTCAGCCACATCCTGCACGTGCCAGCCCAGCGCCTCGAAACGCCTGCGAACATCCTCGGAAAAGGCGAGATTGATGTCGCCGTCGATGGTGATCCGGTTGTCGTCGTAGAGCCAGAGCAGCTTTCCGAGGCCCAGGTGTCCCGCGAGCGAGGCAGCCTCGTAGGAGACACCCTCCATGAGGTCGCCGTCGCTGCAGATCACGTAGGTGCGGTGATCGACGATCCGATGGTCCGGCCGGTTGAAGACCGCGGCCAGGTGGGCCTCGGCGATCGCCATCCCCACGGAGTTCGCGATCCCCTGGCCGAGCGGACCCGTGGTCGTCTCCACTCCGGCCACGAGCCCGTGCTCGGGATGTCCCGCCGTCCGGCTTCCAGCCGTGCGGAAACGACGGATCTCGTCCAGCGGCAGGTCGTATCCGGCGAGGTGGAGGGCGGCGTACTGGAGGATCGCTGCGTGGCCCGCTGACAGTACGAACCGGTCTCGTCCGAACCAGGACGGATCACGGGGGCTGTACCGCATGTGCCGCTTCCACAGCGTATACGCCACGGGGGCGAGGGCCATGGCCGTGCCGGGATGTCCGGACCCGGCCTGCTGCACGGCGTCCATGGCGAGGGTGCGAATCGTGTCGATGGACTGTGATACCACGGATGAGTCGGGAGAAGCGGACCCGGGATTGGCTTCGGCCATCGTCGTTTCGTTCAATAGCCCCTCGCAGGCGCCACGGATCGCGGACTGTACGAGATCAGGAGAGCCGGAGATCCGCGCGACAGGCTTTCCGCGGGTGTACCGGTTCGGCGGAGCGAAGATAGGCCCCGGGCCGGTGACGGAAAAGCCTGTCGGAATGTCGGTGGCGAGGGCCCGCCGGCGGCACATACGTTGCCCGTCGTGAGCGACCCAGGAGATGGCCGAAGCCCGCAGCCGCGCCCGCTGCCGACGTTCCTCGCCGACGGTCTCGCGGGCCGGAAGTCCGCCGTGCAGGCCGACCTGGCGGTGGACGAAGTTACCCACGTTCGCGCCGCCCGCATCCGTCCCGGAGACCGCCTCGCGGTGGCGGACGGCGCCGGCCGCCGCTGGGAGGGCGAGCTGATCGAACTGGGGCGGCGCGGGGCGCGCTGCAGGCTGCTCCGGGCCCTCCCCGCGCGACCGCCGCTCCCGGTGTGCGTCTGGGCTCCGGTGGCGAATCGTGACCGTTCACTGTGGCTGGTCGAGAAGGTGGTCGAGTTCGGCGTGTCCGAAGTGACGTGGATCGAGTGGGAGCGCTCTCGGTCCGTGGGCGACGCCGGCCGTTCCGAGAGTTTCCGGCAGCGGGCCGCGCGGCGTGCGCGCGCCGCGCTCAAGCAGTCGGGCGGAAGCTGGCTTCCACGCCTCCTCGGCCCCGTCTCGCTCAAACAGGCACTGGCCGGCCACGAGGGGGCGGGGTGGCTCGCCGACCGTGGCGGTTCGCCTTTCTTCGCGGGCGGGACGGCCCTCGAAGTCGCGCCGGTGCGTTCGGGGAGCCTGCTCGCCGTGGCGGTAGGGCCGGAAGGCGGTCTCACGGCTGAAGAGCGGCGGCGCTGCGAGGCGGCGGGGTTCGAACTCATCTCGCTGGGTCCGGGGACGCTCAGATTCGAGACGGCGGCGGTGGCGGCGGTCGCGCTGGCCGCGGCCGTCATCCGAGACACGGAGGGGATGACATGACGGATTGCGTGTTCTGCGGTATCGCGACAGGGGCCATCGACGCGACCCTCGTGGCCGAGGGTGAGGGCTGGGTGGCGTTCCGGGACCTCGAGCCTCAGGCGCCCGCTCATGTACTCGTGGTCCCGCGTGCACATGTGTCCAGCCTCACGGCCCTGTCGAGCGAGGCACTCGGCGGGGAACTCCTGATCGCCTGCGCCACGGTGGCCCGCGCGGAGGGGTTGACGGATGGGTATCGCGTGGTCACGAACACGGGTGCGGACGGAGGTCAGGCCGTGCCTCACCTCCACTTCCACGTGCTCGGGGGCCGCCGCATGGGCTGGCCGCCCGGTTGAGTTCCGTGGATCATGCCCTGCGGGTCCTGGAGTTCGATCGCGTACTGGAGGCGATCGGGGAACGTGCGGTCTCCGAGGCGGGGCGATCGAAAGTCCGCGCCCTCCGGCCGCTCCCCGACATGGCCTCCGCCCGGCGGCAGCTTGCGGCTGTGGACGAACTTCAGGCGATTCTCGGCAGCGGGGAGGGGTGGACTCCGGGCCCGATTCCGGAGCTCGCCGCGGCCTTGCGGCGTCTCGCGATCGAGGATGCCTGGCTCGACCCGCCCGAGCTGCTCGCGTGCGGGGACGCCATGGCTGCGGCTCGCGCCGCCCGGCGGCTCGCGGAACGGCTCGACCCGGACGGCCTCCTGGCGCTGTGGGCCGGACGGCTCTGGGGTGATCCGGGGCTCGAGAAGCGGATCGCGGCCACGTTCGACGACACCGGCGGGGTCGCGGACGGAGCGTCGGCCGAGTTGCGGAGCATCCGCCGGGGGCTGGCCACCCGTCGCGGTCGGCTCGTCGAAGACCTGACGCGTTTCGCGCGATCGTTGCCCGATCGCATCCGCGTGCCCGACGCGTCCGTCACCGTACGGAACGGACGCTACTGCGTCCCCGTGCGGCGCGAGGGGAAGGGAACCGTCGGCGGCCTCGTGCACGACGCCTCGGCCAGTCGCCGTACTCTGTTCATCGAGCCGGCCCGCGCCATCGAGGCGATGAACGATATCCGGGAACTCGAACTCCGAGAGGCCCGCGAGATGGACCGGATTCTGCGGGATCTTTCCTCCGCCGTACGGAGCCATGCCTCGGAACTCGCCGCTTCGTACGGGGCGCTGGTCGAACTGGATGCGCTGCGCGCCCAGGCATTGTTCGCACTCGAACTCGAGGCGTCGCCCCCGATCTTCGCCGACACGACCGCGGATGGGATCCGGATCCGGGGGGCGCGGCATCCCCTTCTCGCCCTTGACTCGGGCGGTGCGGTGCCGTTCAATCTCGATCTCTCGTCGAGCGAGCGGGTGCTCCTCGTGTCGGGTCCGAACGCGGGCGGGAAGACCGTCTTCCTCAAGACTCTCGGACTCATCTGCGCGCTGGCGCAGAGCGGAGTCATGCCGCCTCTGCACGCGGCAAGCCGGCTTCCGTTCTTTCGCCGGTTCTTCGCGGTCATCGGCGACGAACAGTCGATCGACGCATCGCTGTCCACCTTCGGGGCGCAGGCGCGCAACCTGGCCGAGATCCTGCACGAAGCCGACGAGCGCGACCTCGTCCTCTTCGATGAGATCGGGAGCGCCACCGACCCGGCGGAAGGCGGTGCGCTCGCGGCGGCGGCCCTCCGGCGTCTGGCGGAACAGGCGCGACTCACCGTGGCCACGACTCACCTCGGCGACCTCAAGCGGCTCGGCGACGAGAGGGCGGCGGCCGTGAACGCGTCGCTCGAGTTTGACGGCGGGCGCCTCGAACCCACGTACAGGCTTGTCCGGGATCGGCCGGGCCGAAGCTATGCTCTGGTCATCGCGGCGCGGCTGGGGGTCCCCGAGGATGTGCTCGCCGACGCCCGCGCCCGGCTGGGCCCGGAGCACGTGTCGCTCGACACCCTTCTGGCTCGCCTCGAAGCGGAACGGGGAGAGGTCGACGACCTGCGCGCGCGACTGGAACGCCGGGCGGGAGAGACCGCCGAGCGCGAACGGGATCTCGCCTCTCGCGAGACCGCGCTCGCGGCTTCTGAACGGGAGGCCGTCCGCAGTAGGGAGGCGGCTCGGCAAGAAGTGTTGCGAGAGGCCCGCGAGCGCGTCGAAGCGGCGATCGCACGGCTGGAATCGCAATACGAGGACGGCGACGAAGCGGCGCGGCGCAAGGCGCAGCGGGCAGCTCGGGGCGAAGTGGAGCGGGCGCTTCGGGTGTCTTCCCGGACGCTGCGCAACATGGGTGACGCCCGGACCCCCACCGGCGGCGGAGGCATGCCGCTGGTTGGGGAGGCCGTGCGCTGGAGTGCATCAGACCGCCCCGCCCGACTCGTGGAGATTCGGGCCCGGCACGGCGTCATCGAAATCGGGGGCTTGCGGCTGACGGTACCGCTGGGGGACCTGGCTCCGCATCCTGATACGGAGATCGACCTGATTGCACGCGGCGGGTCCGGTGACTCGGGCGCGAAGGCGGACCGGCGCCCCGAGCTGAGGGTCCAGACGGAAATCGACCTGAGAGGGCTGCGGGCCGACGAGGTGGATGCCGCGCTCACGCCGGCGCTCGATTCCGCGGTGGTGGGAGATCTCCCGTGGCTCAGGGTCATTCACGGGAAGGGTACGGGCGCACTCAGGGTGCGCGTACGGCAACTCCTGAGCGAGGACTCCCGGATCCGACTGTTCAGAGACGGGGGCGCGAACGAAGGGGGAAGGGGCGTTACGGTCGTGGAATTCGGGTGAGCTGGCGATGAGGGGCGATACGGGCTCCGTCGGGGGGGCGCGGACGTGGTGAGCGACAGCCTCGTCGAGGACATCCGGGCGCGCGCCGACATTCTCGAGATCGTGGGCGAGCACGTGCAGCTCCGGCGATCGGGGAAGAGCTACCGCGGTCCCTGTCCCCTGCACGGGGGTGATGGCCCGAACTTCGCCGTCGATCCCCAGCGCCAGATCTTCAAGTGCTTCGTCTGCGGTGAGGGTGGCGACGTCTTCGGGTTCCTGATGAAGCACCTCGGGTTCGAGTTTCCAGACGCGGTGCGACATGTGGGGGCGAGGGTCGGAATCGAAGTCCCGGAGCGCGACGAACACCGGGAAGATCCGTACGCGCCGCTGCGGGGCGTGCTCGCCTTTGCGGCGGAGTGGTATCGCGACCGGCTGCGGGAGCCTTCCGGGGAGGGGGCTCGCAACTATCTGCGCGGCCGCGGCCTGTCGCTGGAGGATGCCCTCGACTTCGGGATCGGCTACGCCGACGACGAATGGAGGGCGCTGCGGACCGCCGCGACGCGGCACGGTATCGAAGAGCGGACGCTGCTGGAGCTGGGGCTGCTCGCGACGAGTGAGAAGGCGGAGGAGCCCTACGACCGCTTTCGCGGACGCCTCATGTTCACGATCCACGACCTGCGCGATCGTCCGATCGGTTTCGGCGGCCGGATCCTCGATGCTCGGTCCGACGCACCCAAGTACATCAACTCCCCCGAGTCTCCCGTCTTCCACAAGGGAGAAGAACTCTACGCTCTGGACCGCGCGCGCCATGCGATTCGGCGCGAGGACCACGCGGCGATCGCGGAGGGGTTCACCGACGTCATCGCCCTGCATCGGGCCGGACTCGAGTTCGCGGTTGCGGGGCTGGGGACGTCGTTCACGGCCGCTCAGGCCCGACGGCTCGTCCGCTACTCGCAGCGGGCATATCTGCTCTACGACAGTGATTCGGCCGGACTGCGCGCAACGTTTCGAACCGGGGACATCCTGCTCGCCGCCGGCGTCCACCCGATGGTCGTCTCGCTCCCGTCCGGGGAGGATCCTGATTCCCTGATCCGCAAGGAGGGACCGGCCGCCATTCGGCACCTCATGGACGACGCCGTGGACCTGCTCGAGCGGAAGCTCCAGATCCTGCGTCGCGAGGGCTATCTCGACCGGGTGGAAGGGCGGCGGCGGGCGGTGGACGGCCTGCTCAGCACGCTGCGCGCCGTGGCCGACCCGGCGCTGCGCGACATATACGTGGACCGGGCCGTCGAGGGCCTCGGCATACGGCGCGAGACGCTCGTTCACGAGATCGTCCGTTCGGGCGGGCCCGGCGCTACCCGCCGTCCCCCGGCACCCACTGCGCGAACACCGGACGACCATCCCCGCGTGGAGTCACGTATCGAGCGGGAGTTCCTTCTCCTGCTGGTGCGCGACCCGGCCCTGGCACGGCGGGCCCTGCGCGTCGGGCTGTCGTCCGATCATCTGCGCGACCCGCCCGCACGGGAGATCTTCGAGATCTTCTCCATGGCGGTCGACGAGGGAGAGGACACGGTGGATTGGTCCTCCGCTTCGCCAGCGGCCCGGGAGCGGCGGGCGGAGCTGCAGGAAGTCGACGAGGAGATCCGGGATCCCGGTCAGGTCTTCGAAGCCGCGGCCCGCCGGCTCCTCTATCGAGGACATCGCGAGCGGTTGGACGAGATCAACCGCGAACTGCAACTTGCGGATACCGAGCAGCAACGTCGATTGTTGAGCGAGAAACAGGAACTCGCACAGGAACTTCGAGCCGCGGGCGAGGCCGCCACGTTCATGCCCCGACCGGGCCAGGGACGGCCGGCCTCCGCGGGTCGGCAGGGGGCTGCCTCCGCCGGGTTTACCGGTTGACAGCCGGAGAGAGTATGCAGGCGACCGATACCGTCGAGGAATTGCTCACGCTTCAGGAGATCGATCTCGAGATCCTGAGGATCGAAGGTGAACTCAGGCGTCTCGGCGAAGAGGTTGCAGAACTTCGCGAGACTGTGGAAGGACTGGAAACACAGGTCGGCCGGATCCGGGCGGAGGTCGAGGAAGCCGAGACACGGGTGCGCCGGTTCCACCGCTCCGTAGAGGCCGGACGGGCGACGCTCAAGCGCCTCGAGGCGCGCTCGGCCGCGGTCGCGAACATGCAGCAGCATCTTGCGGCGCGGAGTGAGACCGACACTGCCAGACGCAACCTGCGAGCGGCGGAGGACGACCAGCTCGATGCGATGCAGGATGTCGAGACGGCGCGCGGGGCCCTGGCCGCGGCCGAGGGCGAATTGAGCGAGGCGGGCGCCGCCCTGGCCGCGCACACAGCCGCGGTGGACGCATTGCGCGCGACGCTCGAGCGGGAACTGCAGGCGCACGGCGCCAGCCGGAAAACCCAGGAGGGTCGTCTGGATCGGAGGACACTCCAGCTCTACCGCTCGGCGGGCGGCGGGGGCAGCCACACGGCGCTTGCCGAGCTTACGCTCGACGGCGTGTGCGGCCGTTGCTACACCTCCGTGCCGAAGCAACGCCAATCCGAGATCCGGACCCGGCGCAGTCTCGCCCTGTGCGAGGGCTGCGGGATCATTCTGTACCCGGTGTCCCCCGGCGTCTGACCCGCCCGGCGGCATGAAGCTGCGGATCATCGCGGGCGATCTGGGGGGCCGGTACATCGACGCGCCGTCCGGTCGGCGTATCCGCCCTACCGCCGCGCGAGTGCGAGAGGCATGGTTCTCCGCGCTCGCGGCCGATGTCGCGGACGCGCGGATCGCCGACCTCTACGCGGGCTCCGGGGCGTTGGGCATCGAGGCGTTGTCGCGTGGCGCGGCACACGTCCATTTTGTCGAGTCGGACCGGCGGACGGCATCGGTGCTGGGACACAACATCACCGCGCTCGACCTTGGCGATCGCTCGCAGGTCGTATGCGGTGACGCCATCGCCTGGATCGACGGCCTGGCCGCGCCTCTCGATCTCGTCTTTGCCGATCCGCCGTACGGGTCGGCGGGCGGTGCCCGGCTCGTGGAGCGCTTCCGCCTCAGACCCTTCGCTACGCAACTTTGGGTCGAGCACGGCTCGAACGCCGGGTGGGCCACGGTGGCCGACTGGACGAGGGAGTACGGCGACACCCGCGTCAGCCGGTTCCGCCCTCCGGCGGGCCCCTGAAACTCGACACCTCAACGGAAGCTCGGATGAACAAAACTACCGCCGTATACCCGGGGTCTTTCGATCCGCTCACCATCGGGCACGAAGACATCGTCCGAAGGAGTCTGCGGATCGTGGACCGGTTGATCGTCGCGGTGGCCGAGACGGCGACGCAGTCCAAGTCGGGACTTTTCCCCATCGACGAGCGCGTCGATCTGATCCGGGAAGTGTTCGGGGACGAACCGAGGGTGGAGGCCACCTCGTTCTCGGGTCTGCTCGTGGATTTCGCGCAGGCGCGCGAGGCCCGGGTCATCATCAGGGGCCTGCGGGCGGTGAGTGACTTCGAGTACGAGTTCCAGATGGCGCTGATGAACCGCTCGCTGTGGCCCGAGGTGGAGGTTCTGTTCATGGCTCCGGCCACCCGTCACACGTTCCTGAGTTCTTCGCTTGTGCGCGAGGTCGGGCGGCTCGGCGGCGATGTCACCGATTTTGTCAGTCCAGGGGTGAAGACGCGCATGGACCGCGCATTCGGGCGCGCCGCCCGGGAGTGAACGCGCGGCAGGCTACGCCGGGCTTCATCGACCGGCTCAGGGCGCGAGCCGCCGAGGTGCAGCGCCGCATTGGCTTCCCGGAGGCCGACGAGGCGCGCACGGCCCGAGCGATCCGGCGTCTGCGGGCCGGGGGGTGGGTGCGCCCGGTGGAGATCGGCGCTGACCATGGCGGACTCGCCGAGGCCGCGCGACGCCTGGCGGAGGGGGAGCTGGACGGCGCAGTGGCGGGGGCCGCGCACCCGACGGCCGACGTGATCCGCGCCGGGCTGCAGGTTGTCGGTCTGGCCGAGGGGGCCGAGACCGTTTCCGCGGCCTTCCACATGATTCTCCCGCCGCCGCGCGAACGGGTGCTGACGCTGGTGGACGCCGCGGTCGTGCCCGCGCCGACCCCGGAGCAGATGGCGGAGAGCGCCTCGGCGGCGTGTGACGCCCGACGGGCGATTGTGGGTGACGAACCGGTCGTCGCCTTCCTGTCGTACTCGACGAACGGCTCGGCCTCCGGTCCCGCGGTGGACCATGTGCGGGAAGCGGCGGAACGGTTCTGGCGGCGTCGGCCGGAAATCGCGGCGGACGGCGAGTTGCAGGCCGATGCGGCGCTCGTCCCGGACATCGGAGCGACCAAGGCCCCGGGGTCGCCTGCCGCGGGCCGAGCCAATGTCCTGGTGTTCCCGAGCCTCGACGCCGCGAACATCGCGTACAAGCTGATCGAGCGGCTTGCCGGCGCACGCGCACTGGGCCCCATCCTTCACGGACTGCGCCGACCTCTGAACGACCTCTCCCGCGGCGCGTCCGTCTCCGATATCGTGGACGTCGCTTGCATCACGGCACTCATGTCCTCCGGGGGCAAAGGATGACGTTCTCGATAGAACAGTTGGAGACCAGGACGGTCGTCGCGGTGGACGGTCAGCTGACGATCAACAATCGCGGCGAGTTCAAGGAACGCGTGCTGGCACGCCTGGCGGAGGGGGACTCGGACTTCGTCATCGACTTCACTGACGCCGATTACATTGATTCGTCGGGTCTGGGGGTGCTCGTCAGCCTGTCGAAGCACATCCGCGATGAGAACGGGCGCCTCAAACTGGCCGCGCTGAACGAGGATCTTCGCAGGCTCTTCGCGCTGACCAAGCTGGATTCCCTGTTCGACATCGCCGACACCCGGGCGGCCGCACTGGGCGAATCCTGACCCGAGCGGCCGGTCCCCTGTGAAGGCCGGCGACCCGGCCCGCATCCTGGTCCTCTCGAGCCGGCCGGACATCCTCGACGCCGTACTGGAAGCCGCTTCGGGGATCGAGCCGATGCCCGAAGTTCGCGGGCTGTTCGGCCAGCCGCTGACCGTGCTCGACTCCGATCTCGTCCTCGTCGACATCGCGGAGCCCCGTGCGACGATGCCGTACCTGCAACGGAGGTTCGGTCCGGGGCCCTCCCTCGTGGCGCTCATCGAGGCCGCGTGGATCGATCGCCTGGGGTCGGCGGTCGCGGAGGATTGGACGGACTACCTGTTCTATCCTCTGAATGCCGACGAACTGGGGCTCGTCTGGCAGAAGCACACGGCCCCCGCGGACGCGCCCGAACTGAACCTCGATGTCGACGAATCAGGCCGCATTCGCGTCGTTTTCCCCTCCAGTGTGCGGTACCAGCGCGCCGTCGTCGAGCGGGTTGTGATCGCGTGCAGGCACCTCGCGGACCTCGATGGAGACACCGCGTTCCGGCTCCGGGTGACCCTCGGGGAAGCCGTCGCGAACGCGATCCTGTACGGCAGCGGAGACCGCGCCGGGGCGGTGGTGCGAGTCGAAGCGGCGGCGTACCGGGACCGTCTGCGCGTGAGGGTCTCGGACGAAGGGGAAGGCTTTGATCCCGATGCCGTCCCCGACCCGATCTCGGAGGACGGCATCGAACGGGCTCGGGGTCGTGGGCTCTTCCTTCTGCGGCAACTGGCCGACGCGGTCGAGTTCAACGAAGTCGGCAACGAAGTCGCGCTGACATTTCGCGGAGCGCCCGATCCCCTGGTGAGAATCGAGCCCCTGCTGGGTCGGTTCGCGGAGGTGACCGGGTTGAAGTTCCGGCTCGACCGCCTGTTCGAGGACGGCTCGCGGGTGCTCTTCGACAGTTGGGCGGGCGCGGAGGCGTCGGCCGACCCCGGGAAGATGCACGAGACATGGCCGCTGGGGGCGGACGGAAGGCTCCGCCTCGTTCACGAAACGAGGGAGGGCGGTGGGTCCCCGCCTGCAGGAAGCGACATCGCCGCCTCGCTGTTGGCGGGGTGGCTCGCCGCCGTCGCGGAGGGTGAACAGGCAGGCGAGCGTCTGTTGGCGAGAAGATTGCGCCGCGAGCGGGTGCTCGCCGAACTCGAGGTCGCGAGGGACCTGCAGCTGCGGCTCCTGCCGCCGCCCGACGACTTTCGCGACCTCGCGCGTGTGGCCGCCCGGTGCGATCCGGCGCTCTCGCTGGGTGGGGACTTCTACTACCTGGCCCGACTCCCCGGCGGCCGGCTCGGCGTCATGCTGGGCGACGTGAGTTCGCACGGCCCCTCGGCCGCGCTGATCATGGCCCGCACACTGAGCGCGGTGGCTGTGGCGACCGGAGTCGAGACGGAGCCGGCCGGGACACTGAACGCGATGCACGGGCATCTGCGAGCCGCGCTGGAGTCGACCGAGATGTACATGACTCTCTTTTACGGCGTGCTCGATCCCGTCCGCCGGGAACTCCGCTACGCGAACGCCGGGCATCCCTACGCGTATCGGATCGAACCCGACGGCATCCGGCGGCTCGCGGCGCTCGATCCCCCCGTCGGTATCGCCCCGGTTCGCGAGTACCGGCAGGAGCGGGTCCCGTGGTCCGGCGGAACGCTGCTCGCTTTCACCGATGGGCTCGCGGAGTTGAGCGATCCCCTCGCGACCCCCGGCGCCCGGATCCGGAAACGGATCGACCGCGGCGATCTCGATCCCGATGCGCTGGTGGCAGCTCTGTTCGCCGACAGCGACGATGAGATGCGGCTGGACGACCGGACCGCGGTCGCGGCGAGTCTGTGACCCGCGAGGACGCGACGCGTCCGCGGGCGAAGCGGTCCCTGGGTCAGAACTTTCTCGTCGACCCGAACATTCAGCGCAAGATTGTGGACGAACTCGATCCCCGGCCTGCGGACACCGTGCTCGAGGTCGGACCGGGCCACGGGGAACTGAGCCGACATCTGCTCGACCGCTGCCGGCGGCTCGTCCTGGTCGAGAAGGACCGGGATCTCGCCCGCGAGCTGGAGGCGCGATGGGGCGGGCGCCCGGGTGTCGAGGTGGTGGAGGGCGACGCCCTGCGCCTCGATCTGTCCGCGGCGGCCCGACCGGACTCCCCGGTTCGAGTCGTGTCGAACGTCCCCTACAACATCACCTCGCCTCTGGTGTTCGCCTTTCTCGGGCTCGACCCCGCCGCCGCCCGCATCGTGATCACCGTGCAGCGGGAGGTGGCCGAGCGAATTGTCGCGACCCCGGGGTCCAAGGCCTATGGCGCACTGTCCGTCGGAATCCAGGCGATCGCCGATGCGGGGCTCGCCTTCCGGGTCGGGCGACAGGCGTTCCGTCCCGTGCCGGCGGTCGACTCGGCCGTGGTGCGCCTGTGGCCTCGACCGGACGCCGCCGAGGTGGACAGGACCGCGCTCAGGAGGCTGACACGGGCGTGCTTCAACCGACGCCGCAAACAGCTTCAGAAGACGCTCCGAACGGCACCCGAGCTGGGGTTCGAGGGGGACGCGGCGGCCGTCCTGACGGATCTCTCCATCGACCCCGCGGCGCGACCGGAGTCTCTCGATCCGGTGACATTCGTTGCTCTGGCGACGAGGCTGGACGCGCTACGGGGCCAGGTCACCTCGCGTTGAGTTGAGGACGATCCGGGCCTATCTTGGTTTGTGAATACTTTCACAAGGCTTGGGATGAGCGGCAGAATTTCCGATTCGACGGTCCGGCGTCTCTCCCTGTACCTCCGCATGCTGCGTGACCTGGAACGTGCCGGCGTGGAGGTTGTGTCCAGTTCGCAGCTCGCCGAACCCTCGGGCGCGACATCGGCGCAGGTTCGAAAGGACCTCAGCCATTTCGGTTCGTTCGGGAAGCGCGGGCGCGGATACTCGGTCGAGCGTCTCGTGGGGGCGCTGCAGGAGATCCTCGGGCTCACTCACAGTTGGCGCCTGGCGCTCGTCGGCGTCGGCAAGATCGGTTCGGCGCTCCTCGGCTACGGCGGCCTCGCAGCCCGGGGGTTCGATGTGGTGGCCGCGTTCGATGTCGACGAGGCGAAGATCGGGACTCACTCTTTCGGTCTGACCATCCGGCCGATGCCGGAGCTCCGGCACGTCATCTCGGAATTGGGCGTGGATATCGGAGTTGTCGCGACCCCCACGGACGTAGCGTCGGAGATCGCGGCGGAGCTCGCGCGAGCGGGAGTGGGGGCGATCCTCAACTTCGCACCGATCGAACTCGCCGAAGTGAACGGAGTGCCGATCCGGACCGTGGATATTGTTCTTGAACTGGAAGGCCTGAGCTACCTGCTATCGGAGGTAGGCCGGCGGGTTGCGAGCGGCGCTGGCGCGTGAGCGTCCGGGGAGGAGTCGCTACGGCGGGGAGATGTCGCGGCTTCCGGCGGTGAGCTTCGCTCCGGAAGGGGTTCTGGTTCGCAAGGCCCTGGATCGCCTGGAGCGGGGCCCCTGTGGAGCGCATGAGCTCGCCGCCGACGTGTTCGGCCTGCGCGGTGGACCCCGCGAAATGGCCACTCGGCTCGTGGCACAGCTTCTAGATGACGTCCCCGAGGTCGTCCGTGGTGGGCCGGACGGCGAGGTCTGGCGGCTGGCCGGGCGCGGAGGGGCCACTGCGGAGCAGCCGGCCCGCGGGCTGCGCGACCTTCGGTTCGCGGTGGTGGATGTGGAGACGAATGGCGGCATCGCGGGGGCCGGCGGCCGGGTGGTGGAAATCGCGATCGTCGACGTGGACCGGGGCGCCGTCGGGGGGTGCTATTCGACCCTCGTGGACGCGGGGGTGACGATCCCGCCCTGGATCACCCGCCTGACCGGGATCCGTACGGAGATGACCCGGGGCGCGCCCAGCTTTTCGCAGATATCCGACCGTGTGCGCGAGCGACTGAGCGGTCGGGTGTTCGTCGCGCACAACGCGGGGTACGATTGGGGTTTCCTGCGCGCCGAGATGAGACGAGCCGGAGCCGCCGTGCCGCGCGGACCGCGCTTGTGCACGGTCCATATGGCGCGCCGACTTTTGCCGGGGCTCGAGCGTCGCGGGCTGGACGCGGTCGCCGACTACTACGGAGTCGAGATCCGCGACCGGCACCGCGCCCGGGGGGATGCTGTCGCGACGGCCCAGATCCTCGTCCACATGCTCGGGGAGGCCGAGAGGCGCGGGTGGACGACGTGGCCGGCGCTTCGAAGGGGTCTCGGGCGGCTTCCGCGGCGTAAGGGTCGGGCCAGGACTGCCGCAGAACGCCGGAAAGGGCCTCCATCAGAGAACGACAAGGGATGAACGACAGAAGATGAACGACAGAGACAAGGACCGGACCCCCGTAATCGTGTCCGCCGCGCGGCTCCCCACGGGTCGTTTCATGGGCGGACTCTCCTCCCTCAAGGCTCCGGACCTCGGCGGACTCGCGATCTCGGCGACGGTCGAACGGGCCGGCGTCGAGCTCGACGACATCGACGACGTGATCATGGGGAACGTGGTACAGGCGGGCGTCGGGCAGGCCCCGGCGCGCCAGGCCGCGATTCTGGGCGGTGTGCCGGAGACGGTCCCCGCGGTGACCATCAACAAGGTCTGTGGCTCGGGTCTCAAGGCCGTCATGCTCGCGGCCCAGGCGATCAAGGCGGGGGACGCCCGGGTCGTCGTCGCGGGCGGGATGGAATCGATGTCGAACGCACCCTATCTCCTCCGAGGGCATCGGGAAGGCGTCAAGTTCGGCGACCGGTCGCTCGTCGACGGTCTCATCCACGACGGCCTGTGGTGCGCGTTCGGGACCTGCCACATGGGGGGACACGCCGAATACACAGCCCACAAGGCGAGGGTGAGCCGGGAGGACCAGGACGCCTTCGCCCTCCTGAGCCACCAAAGGGCGATCCACGCGATCGATGCAGGGGAGTTCACGGCAGAAGTCGTGCCCGTTCACATCGAAACGCGCAGGGGCACCGTGACCGTCGACGTGGACGAGCCCCCCCGTCGGGGCACCTCGATCGAGGCGCTGGCGAAGCTCAGACCGGCGTTCGCCGGAGACGCACCCGCCGAAGTCACCGAACCCAGCGTCACGCCCGGGAATGCCCCGGGTCTCAACGATGGGGCCGCCGCGACCGTGGTCACCTCCGAAGCCTACGCCGAGGCGCACGGGCTCACCGTTCTGGGCCGAATACGGGCCTACGCCGTCGGAGCCACGGCGCCGCGGGATCTGTTTTTCGCGCCGGTCGCGGCCGTGACGAAGCTCATGACGCTCGACGGTGCGGTAACGGCGGACTACGGGCTGGTCGAGATGAACGAGGCGTTCGCCGTGCAGGTGCTGGCGGACGCCCGCGAACTGAGGCTGGACCTGGATCGCGTGAACGTTCGCGGCGGGGCGATCGCGCTCGGGCACCCGATCGGAGCTTCGGGCGCGAAGATCCTCACGACGTTGCTGTATGCCATGCGGGACAGGGATGTCGAGCGAGGCATGGCCACGCTGTGCCTCGGTGGTGGGAACGCCGTCGCCATGAGTGTCGAGCGAGTTTGAACAGGGAGATGACGAGATGGGCCTGGGTCGGGAGGCTGGCGGGGTTCGTCGCCCTCTTCATGGCCTGCGCGTTCGTGTTTTTCATTGGGGCTGCGCTGCTCACGGGGAGCCTCGGCGCCGGGTCGTCGCCGGTGCTCGACTGGTGGACCGTGCTTCCAGGGCTGGCGGCGGCCTTCGCCGCGACCTGGGTGCTGGCCGTAACGATCGATGGACGCCCGCTCGCCTGGCTCGGACTCCGGGGCGGGCGCCGGGGGGCGGTCGAACTCGTCCTCGGGTCCCTGGCCGGGATGGCGATCGTGGGGGCTACGATCCTCGTCCTGGCCCTCGCGGGCTGGGTGTCGTGGAGCGCCGGTACACACGGGGGCGTGCTGATGGCGCTGGAGGTGTCGCTGCTCCTTCTGGCCGCCGCCTTTGCGGAGGAACTGCTCTTCCGCGGTTATCCCTTCCGGGTCCTCGAGGGCCGGTTCGGGCCGGCCGTGGCCCTTGGCGCGACCTCTGTGGCGTTCGGGCTCCTGCACGGCGGCAACCCCGGGATCGGCCCGCTGGCGCTGGTCAACCTCACGCTCGCCGGGGTGATGCTCGGCGTCGCGTACTGGCGGTCCCGGAGCCTCTGGTTCGTGGGCGGCCTGCACTTCGGATGGAACTGGGCGCTGGCGGCCAGCGGCCTGTCCGTGAGCGGGATCGAAGTGTCAATATCCGGTCTCGATCCGGTCGTCTCCGGCCCGCCGCTGTGGACGGGGGGGACGTTCGGGCCCGAGGGCGGGTTGACGGCCACCTTTTTGACGGCGCTGGGGACGGTCTGGCTGTGGCGGATCGCCGGCTCCGGGCGGGGCGGATGATTCGAGCGGATGATGTGATGCGCGTCGGTGTCGTCGGGGCGGGCACGATGGGGAGCGGGATCGCGCATGTCTTCGGACTCGCCGGCATCTCCTGCCGCCTGGTCGATGTCGACACGGAGGCGCTTGGCCGTGCACGCGACTCCATCGAGAGCAACCTCACGCGACAGGTCCGTCGCGAACTCATCTCCCCGGACGAGGCCGAAGTGGCGCTGGGCCGGATCAAGACCGGCCGGAACCTCGATGCCATGGGCGACGCCGAAGTCGTGGTGGAGGCCGCCAGCGAGCGCCCCGCCCTCAAGTTCGAGCTGGTCGAGCAGCTGTCGTCGATCGTAGCGGCGGACACGCTGCTCGCCTCCAATACCAGCTCGATTTCGATCACGGAGATCGCGGCCAGGGCCGCCGCCCCCGCGCGTGTGATCGGGATGCACTTCATGAATCCAGTCCCCGTGATGCGGCTCGTCGAAGTCATCCGCGGGCTCGAGACCTCCGACGAAGCAACCACACTGACGCTGGGACTCTGTAAGCGGCTGGCGAAGACCGCGGTGCTGGCGAACGACTTCCCGGGTTTCGTCGCCAATCGGATCCTCATGCCGATGATCAACGAGGCCGTGTACTGTCTCATGGAAGGGGTGGCCGACATCGAGGCGGTGGACACCGTCATGAAACTCGGGATGAACCACCCCATGGGGCCGCTCGCGCTGGCCGACCTCATCGGGCTCGACACATGTCTGGCGATCATGCGGGTGCTGCACGCCGAACTCGGCGACGGCAAGTACCGCCCGTGCCCGCTACTCGCGAAGTACGTGGCCGCGGGGCGGCTGGGCCGCAAGACCGGACGCGGCTTCTACGACTATGCGGGCGGATGACGACGCATCGACGGGCCTGGTCGGCTCTCCAACTCTCGGCCGAGGCGCGGCAGGTCCTCGGCCTCGCCCGGCAGTTCGCCGAGGAACGGCTGAGGCCGACGGCCGAGACCCGGGATGCGAACGAAGAAACGTTCGACGTCGCGATCCACGGCGAACTGGCGGAGCTCGGGTTCCTCGCCATGCGGGTGCCGGAGCGCTACGACGGCCTGGGGCTGGATCTCGTCACCTACCTCTACGTGCTGGAAGAGCTGGCGTGGGGCGACGCGGGTGTCGCGGTGTCCGTCAGCGTGCACAACTCGCTCCCGGTTTCGATTCTGCTCAGGCGGGGCAGCGAGGCACAGCGTCAGCACTGGCTCCCGCGGATGGCCGGCGGAGAGGTCCTGAGCGCCTTCTCGCTCTCGGAAGCCGGCGCGGGCACCGATGCGGCGGCGCTTCGCACGCAGGCCACACGGACGGATGGCGGTTGGGTGCTCAACGGGGAGAAGTTGTGGGTGACGAACGGCGGCTCTGCCGATCTCATCCTGATCTTCGCCCGGACCGACACGCCGGAAGACCGGAGAGGCTCGCGGGGCATCGGGGCCTTCCTCCTACCGGCCGGGGTCGAAGGCCTGTCCGTGGGCAGGAAGGAGCGCAAGATGGGACAGCGCGGCTCGGAGACCGTCGCGCTGTCACTCGAGAACGTCTTTCTCGGAGATGAATGCCTGGTCGGAGAACCCAACTACGGCTTCTCCTATGCCCTCGAGGGGCTGGAGGGCGGGAGGCTCGGTATCGCGGCCCAGGCGCTCGGCATCGCCTCGGCCGCGGTAGACGAGGCCTTCGAGTATGCGCACACTCGCCGGCAGTTCGGTCGTGCGCTGCGGGAGTTCCAGGGGATGGAGTTCAAGCTGGGTGACATGGTGACCCGCCTCGAGGCCGCGCGAGGACTCCTCGAGCGAGCGGCCGCCGCGCACACCATGGGCGATCCGCGGGCGCGCCGACTGTCCAGCGTGGCGAAGCTGTTCGCCAGCGAGACCGCCATGCAGAATGCCCGCGAGGCGGTCCAGGTCTTCGGAAGCTACGGGTATTCCCGGGAATACCCGGTGGAACGTCTGTTCCGGGACGCGAAGGTTACGGAGATCTACGAGGGCGCCAACGAAATGCACCGCAGCCTGATCGCGCGACAACTCTACAGGGAAAGGGAATACGCGTGAGTTCGACGGCGGAACGTACTCGAATCGGCCAGCTGGACCCCCGCCCTCTGCGCCAGACCGATCCCGCGGTGGCGGATGCGATAGATCGCGAACTCGAACGGCAACGCACGGGCCTGGAACTGATTGCGAGCGAGAACTTCGTGTCGCGCGGCGTCCTCGAGGCCACGGGCAGCGTGATGACGAACAAGTACGCCGAGGGCTACCCCGGGCGCCGGTATTACGGCGGGTGCGAGTTCGTGGACGCGGTGGAGGATCTCGCCCGCGACCGGGCCCGTGAACTGTTCGGGGCCGACCACAGCAACGTGCAGGCACACAGCGGCTCCGGCGCGAACATGACCGCGCTCCAGGCGCTCACCGAGCCGGGATCGACGCTTCTCGGGATGGACCTGTCGCACGGCGGGCACCTCACGCACGGATCCAGAGTCAACTTCTCGGGGCTCTGGTATCGCGTCGTGCCCTACGGCGTGCGGGCCTCGGACCGGACCATCGACTACGACGCTCTCCGAGAGACCGCGCTCGAGGTGCGGCCGGCGGTGATCATCGCGGGGGCCAGCGCCTACCCTCGCGAGATCGATTTTGCGCGCTTCGCGGAGATCGCTGCGGAATGCGGGGCTCGCGTCCTCGTCGATATGGCGCACATCGCGGGGCTAGTGGCCACGGGACATCATCCGTCGCCCGTCCCGCACGCCGATGTCGTAACGACCACGACCCACAAGACACTGCGGGGGCCGCGCGGCGGACTGGTGCTCTGCCGCGAGGAACACGCCGCAGCGGTCGACAAGGCTGTGTTTCCCGGCTTGCAGGGCGGTCCGCTGATGCATGTGATCGCCGCCAAGGCGGTAGCGTTGGGAGAGGCGCTCCGACCGGGGTTCCGCGACTATTCCGTGCTCGTCGTGCGAAACGCACGCGCGCTGGCGGCCCGCCTCGCCGAGCACGGTTACGATCTCGTCGCAGGCGGGACGGACACACACCTCATGCTCGTAGACCTGCGCACGACGAGTCTCACGGGCAAGGACGCCGAGGCGCTCCTGGGCCGGGCCGGCATCACGGTAAACAAGAACACGGTGCCGTTCGAGACACGCTCTCCCTTCGTGGCGTCGGGCATCCGGATCGGTACGGCGGCCCTGTCCACCCGCGCCATGGACGAGACCGAAATGAGGAAGATCGCCGACCTCATGCACCGGGCCCTCTGTTCGGAGGGCGACGAAACGGTCCTGGCTGCGATCGAGGCGGAAGTTCGAGCGCTGTGCTCCGATTTCCCCCTCTATCCGGAGAGCGCGGGCGTATCGAAAGGCCCCGTGGCTTGACGCCAACTTTTTCCCGCGTCTAACTTTTGATGCAAGACCTTTGCGGGCAGAGCATATCGCGGTCGGGAAAGGGCGGTGCAGAAGTGGACACACCAGGCGCTCTAGCGGGAATCAGGAAGCGCAATCCCAGGTATACGGAAGCCGCATACCTGTTCCTGCTTTCCGCGCTTCAGCGCCGGCTGTCCAGCCTGGAGTTGCCGCGCCATATCAGCGGCGCCGAAGTTGCCGAGGCCGTCAGGGAACTCGCGCTGGAACGCTTCGGTCCCCTGGCCCGGACGGTTCTGGAGCACTGGGGCGTGCACGACACAACGGATATCGGCGAGATCGTCTTCGCGCTGGTGGATGGCGGGGTGCTCATAAAGGAACCCGATGACTCGCGAGAGGATTTTGAGGGGCTCTTCACCTTTGACGAGGCCTTCGAAGACAGCTACCCGTGGAGTGCGTAGGGGAGGAACTCAGGGTCGACCACGCAGCCGTGGGGCGGCGGGGGACGGCAGGCGGCGGTGACCGGATCTGAGCCGGGAGACCGTCCAAACTCGGGGAGGGGTGATCGCGTGGCCGATACGGGGTCGTTTACGGTATGCTTGAGTTGCAGTAAAGGGGTGCTGCTTCCGCTCTCGGATTACGGGCGCGATGGGGCGCCGATCCGGTACAAGGCATGGGTCTGTTCGAAACCCGATTGCGGGTTCAACATCCGGATCGACAACGGTGAGATCAGCTTCGGGCGCAGCGTCCAGCAGTCCTACAAGTAACCCCCCCGGGCAGGCCGACGCCGCCCGCGGAGGGATCCCCGCCAATCCGGCATCTCTTCTCTCGCCAGCGGACTGGTGGCGCTTCGCGGCGTCCGAGGTCTGGCTGCCCACGGCGACCGAGATGGCGGAGATCGATCGGGTCGCGGTGGAATCCGGAGCGATACCGGAACGCGCCCTGATCGAGAACGCCGGACGGGCCCTGGCTCGTCACCTTCACGAAAAATATCCCTCCGGGCGGATCGTGGTGCTGGCGGGCAGCGGCCACAACGGGGCTGACGCACTGGTGGCCGGCCGGACGCTCGCTGCCTGGGGGCGCTCCGTGGGGTTCGTCCAGTGCGGGAGCCGTCTCCCGGCTCCGAGGGTCCTCGCCGGCTGGGATCTGCCGATCGAATCGGCGGAGGCGCTGGAGCACGAACTCGCGGCCGCTACGGTCGCAATCGACGGCATCCTCGGAACCGGCCTCCAAACGGTGCCTCGCGCTCCCCAGGCTCGAATCATCGAGTGCGCGAATGCCGCGCAGGCGGCGGTCGTTGCCGCCGATGGTCCGAGCGGCGTGGACTTCACGACGGGCGGCGTCCCCGGTGCGGCGATCCGCGCCGACCTGACGGTGACCTTCGGTTGGCCCAAGATCGGGTTGCTGCGATTCCCGGCGCGCGCGCAGGTGGGAGATCTGGTCTGTGTCGAGATCGGTTTTCCGCCGCCCGATCCCGTGCCCGGAACCCGCGCGGTGACCGCCTCCTGGGCGGCGGAGTTGCTGGGCGGGCGCCCACCCGCCGGACACAAGGGAGATGCCGGGTATCTCGCCATCGTGGGCGGCGAACCCGGCATGGCGGGAGCGGTGGTGCTGGCGGCCCGTGCGGCGGTCCGGTCGGGGATCGGGATCGTACGGGTGGTGAGCGCCCCCGAGAACCGGGACATCCTTCAGACCAGCGTCCCCGAGGCCGTGTTCGTCGACTGGACGGACGCGGAGGCGGTCGAGGCCACGCTGGGGTGGGCCGATGCTGTGGCCATCGGTCCGGGCCTGGGGACCGGCTCGGCCCGGGTCGCCCTCGTGGAGAGGGTGCTGGCGGCGGCCACGGTGCCGCTCGTGGTCGACGCGGACGGGCTGAATGCTCTTGCCGCTTCCGCGTCGGTTGCTCTTCGCGACCCGGCCGCATCAGGCCGTCCGATCCTGTTGACCCCGCATCCCGGCGAAATGGCGAGGCTGCTGGGGTCGTCCGTCGCCGAGGTGCGTGAAGATCCCCCGGCGGCGGCGCGACGACTGGCAGACGCCGCGAGCGTCACGGTGCTGCTGAAGGGTGCGCCGACCTGGGTAGCTCGGCCGGGGGGCGAGCTGCGCGCGACCACGCTCGTGAGTTCCGCGTTTGCCAGCGGCGGGATGGGTGACGTGCTGACGGGCGTATGCGGGGCATATCTGGGGGTCGGCCTGGCTCCCGCGGATGCGGCGACCGCGGCGCTGGCTGTGACCGCCCTCGCGGTACTCCGCGGGGTGGACGAGGTCGGAGGCTCTGCGGCTGACGTGCCGGAAGCGCTCGTGTCGGCACGGCGGGCTCTTGCGACGCTGCGTCCGGGGGCATGGCCGGGCGTGCCTCTCGCGCTCCCCGCCGTGCCGGGGCGCGGGCCCGCGGAGGGGCCGAACTGATGTCTCTCGCTGGCCTGGGGATGGCGGTAGGCCCCGAGACGGCGCGCATCCAGGCGTTTCTGGACGAAGCACGCCGGGGCCGGAGCCCGTCGGATTCGGGGGTCACGATCACGCTGCCGCCCGGCGATGATGCCGCGGCTTTCCGCGTCCCGACGGGTGAACAGGTCGTTGTAAGCAGTGATGCCAGCGTGGAGGGCATTCACTTCCGCCGCGAATGGATGACCTGGGAGACGATCGGCTACCGGGCGGCGGCGGCGGCGCTCAGTGACCTGGCCGCCATGGCCGCGGCGCCGATCGGTCTCGTCGTCTCGGTGGCGCTCCCGCCTGAACTCGGCATCGAGATCGCGTCGGCGCTCGGTCGCGGCGTCGGGGAGATCGCCGCCCGGACGGGCGCCGAGGTGCTGGGAGGTGACCTTGTCGCATCGCCCGGGCCCGCGTTCCTCGACGTCACGGTCCTGGGCCTCGCCTCGGCCCCCACGACGCGCCGGGGGGCACGGCCCGGCGACGAACTGTGGGTGACCGGCGAACTGGGCGGTGCCGCCGCCGCCCTGCGGGACCTCGAGCGGGGGCTGGAGCCGGACCGCACGGCCCGCTCGGCATTCGACCGCCCGTCGCCCCGGATCGACGAGGCGAGGTGGCTTGTGGAACGGGTGGACATTCGGGCCGCCATCGACCTCTCCGACGGCCTCCTGCGCGATGCGCGACACGTTGCGGCGGCCTCGGAAGTTGCGCTGCGGATCGATGCTGACCGGGTCCCGGTCGCTACGGCTCTGGACGGATTCCGGCAGACTCCTGCCGCGGCGAAGCTGGCCCTCGCCGGCGGCGAGGACTATGAGCTGCTCCTCGTCGTGCCCCCCGGGGCCCTGCAGACGGCGACACCCGCCTTCGCGGCGGCCTTCGATCTCCCGCTGACACGTATCGGGCGCGTCACCCGAGGGAAGGGCGTCTCGGTCGATGGGCTCGAAGACCCCGGGCTCGCCGGTTTCGACCACTTCACGTGCGATCCTTGATCCGAACCGTTCTGTTCCGCGCGGTCCTGGTATTGTCGACGGCGTTCTTCTCGATCCTCGCGGTGGTCTTTGTGGGGATGGGCGGCGGCGGCGCCGGTGTCAACTGGATCAACAGGAGCTGGGCGCGCTCGCTGCTGGCGGTCGCGGGCGTACGGGTCCGGGTGGAGGGGCTCGAGCACCTGCACCTCTCGGGGCCTCAGATCATCGTCGCCAATCACCAATCGTACTTCGACATCTGGGCGCTCCTGGCCGCCCTCCCCGTATCGGTGCGCTTCATCGCCAAGCAGGAGCTGTCACGCATTCCGCTGCTGTCTCGGGGCATGCAGTCGGCGGGACACGTATTCATCGATCGTGACCGTCCGCGGAGAGCACGCGAGACGTTCCGGACGGCCGGTCGTCGCATGCACGCCGAGGGTCTGACTCTCGTGCTGTTTCCTGAGGGGACCCGCTCGCGTGACGGCAGGCCGGGGCGTTTCCTGAGGGGTTCCTTCGCGCTGGCCCTGGAGACGGACGCGCCCCTCGTGCCCGCGGCCGTCGATGGCGGCCACCGCGTGTACCGGCCCGGGGCCAGGCGCGTGCGTCCTGGCCGGATCTCCGTGCGATTGGCCGCGCCGATCCCGCTCGATGGAGCGAATCCTCCGGACCGGCGGACCGTCATGCATGAGGTGCGCTCGGCGATCGAAGCCATGCTTGCCGAGAGAACGGAGGAACACCTGACCCCGCAGTAGCGTGACGGAGTTTTGCCACGAGCTTCGCGGGCCCTATCTTTCACGTCCGGGTGGAGGTTGCCTCGATCGAATCGAGGTCGCTTGGAGGGGTGGGGGGGGCACGCCTGCATGACAGATCCTGCACAACAGCGAAGCGAGATGGCCGGATGACGGCCATCGTGGATGTCGTGGGCCGCGAGATCGTGGATTCGCGCGGCAACCCGACGGTCGAGGCCGACGTGCGTCTCGAGGACGGGACGGTCGGCCGGGCCGCGGTGCCGAGCGGCGCATCGACAGGCGAGCACGAGGCGGTCGAGTTGCGGGACGGCGACGACACGCGGTACGGCGGGAAGGGGGTGCTGCGCGCCGTTTCGCACATCAACGGGGCCCTCGCCGCTGCCGTCCGCGGGCTCGAAGCGGCTGACCAGCGGGGGCTGGACTCCGCGCTCATCGCGCTCGACGGGACGCCGAACAAGGGTCGGCTGGGCGCGAACGCCATCCTCGCCGTCTCCATGGCGACCGCGCGCGCCGCAGCCTCGGCGACCGGGAGGCCTCTCTTCCATCACCTCGGATCGGGCGAACCGCACCTCCTCCCGGTCCCCATGCTCAACATCCTGAACGGCGGCGCACACGCGAACAACACGGTCGACATCCAGGAATTCATGGTGCTCCCTCTCGGCGCGCACAGCTTTTCCGAAGGGCTCCGGATCGGGATCGAGGTGTTTCACGCGCTGCGGCGGCGACTTTCGGCCGCCGGACACAGCACCGCCGTGGGTGACGAGGGTGGGGTCGCGCCCAATCTCGGATCGAATCGGGAGGCGCTGGACCTCATCATGGGTGCGATCGCGGACGCGGGATACGAGCCGGGCCGGGACGTGGCCCTCTCGCTCGATTGCGCGGCGTCCGAATTCTATGACGGGGAGGCGGGAGCGTACCGACTCGGGAGCGCCGGAGAAGCCGGCCTCCTCGGCGCGGAGGCGCTCGTGGGCCTCTACGAAGACTGGCTGGACGCGTACCCGATCGTCTCGATCGAGGATGGCCTCGCGGAAGACGACTGGGACGGCTGGGCGGTCCTCACTGCCCGACTGGGTGACCGCGTCCAACTCGTCGGCGATGACCTCTTCGTGACCAATGTCGAACGTCTGGCCCGTGGTATCGAAGGCGGGATCGGCAACGCGATCCTCATCAAACTGAACCAGATCGGGACCGTAAGTGAGACGCTCGACGCGATCCGGATGGCGGCGGAGGCGAACTTCGGCGTCGTGATTTCGCACCGTTCCGGAGAGACGGCCGACACCTTCATCGCGGATCTCGCGGTGGCCACGAGCGCCGGGCAGATCAAAACGGGCAGCGGCTGCCGGTCGGAACGGGTCGCGAAGTACAATCAACTCCTCCGAATCGAAGAAGCGCTGGGGCACGCCGCGATCTATCCCGGATCCACCGTGTACGGAGGCTGACGATGGCCGAGGCGACGAACCGACGGCTAAGCCGCACCTTGACCTTCGTGGCCCTGGTCGGGGCCGGCTACTACTGGATGGTCGGTGGCGAATACACGAGAGCGGGCCTGCATCGTCTCGAGCAGGAGATCGCGTCCCGAAAGGCGGAGATCGCCGCTCGCGAAGCGGAGCTCGCCACCGTGCGCGCGTGGGCCGATAGCCTGATGGCCGACCGGTGGGCGATCGAACGCGTCGCCCGCGAACGATACGGATTCGTCCGGCCCGGGGAAGTGCTCGTGCGGTTCGTCGATCAGACGGCCGATGACGAACCCACGTCCGGGACGCGTTGAGTCGCGAAAGGGGATGTCGGGTTGACCCGGGGGCCACGACGTGTAGGATAGCGCACCCACAGCGCGGCAGGGTAGCTCAGCCTGGTAGAGCAAGGGACTCATAAGCCCTGGGTCGGGGGTTCAAATCCCCCCCCTGCCACTCGATCACGATTCAGGCCTTGCACGGGCAACCGGGCGGGGCCGGAATCTCTTCCGGGCTTACGCCCGTACGTGTCGGCTAGCGTTTCGATGGGTCCTGTTACGCTTCGCCCTATCGCCAGACGGTAGCTTCCATGAAAAGACAGGGACGGGCACCAGACGGATCCCGCTGGCTGCAGGGACTGGGACGTGACCGGTTTGAAGCTGCGATCAATCGTGTGCGCGAAAGCGGTGACTGCGACTTCGACGTTCCGTCGGACAGTCATGGCTCGATACGCATCGTGGGACGAAAACAGGCAGGCCTGATCCGCCTGACGGCAGAGCCGGATGCCGGCGGTGAGCGCACGTCAGGCAGAGTGCCGATGCCGGGTGGACGGTGTCGTCTGATGGCCGGCACTGCGTCACGCTGATGTCGGGGGGTACCAGCCGGAGTGTCAGTCACTTCCCCCTTGGGCCGCTGAAGGATCAGGTTACGCTCTTCGAGCAGTGAGGGTCCGCCGGATCCATGAGGGAGCGCCGGGCTCGTTTACGGTGTTGGGCCGGGCGAAGTAAACTGTCCCCATGACCGCCCGTGACGAATCCCGTCAGAGCAGGCCTCCCCATAGCGGGCCTGCCGAGTTCCCCGACCGTCCGCCCGAAGGGGCGCAGCCGGTTCGGGCTCTCGTGCGTTTTTCCGGAGAACTCTCCACCAAGGCGCGGCGTACGCGGTCTCGCTTCCAGAACCGGCTCGCACACAACCTGCGCGACGGGTTCGCGACGGAGCGCGTCCAGGCGACGCTTCGGCCCGAGTGGAGCCGCTTCTACATCGACGGAGTGGATCGCGGCTTCCTCGGGCCGCTCACGCGGACGTTCGGCGTGTCCAGTTGCTCCATCCTGGCCGGCGAGTGTGAAGCGGAGCTGGACGTCATCGTCAAGGTCGGGACGGAGTTGTTCGCCGAGGCGGTGCGGGGCCGGAGCTATGCCGTGCGCGCGCGGCGCTCGGGCTCGCACGGATTCTCATCTTCGGACATCCATGTGCGTCTGGGGGCGGCCCTGAACCCCGGGGCCACCGTCGATCTCGGTGACCCGGACGTCACGGTATTTGTCGAGGTCCGCGACGGTCGCGCTTTCTTCTACGAAGACAGGGTCCGGGGACCTTCCGGCCTTCCGCTCGGGGTGCAGGGGCAGGCGCTCGCGCTCATCTCCGGTGGCTTCGATTCGCCGGTCGCGGCCTGGATGGCGCTGAGGCGGGGCATCCATCTGGACTACGTCTTCTGCAACCTCGGGGGACGCGCGTACGAGCGGATGGTGGTCGAGGTGACGAAGATCGTCGCGGACCGCTGGAGCTACGGGACGCGGCCTCGCCTGCATGTGCTCGAATTCGGTCCGGTGGTCGAGGCGATGCGGAGCCGTGCGAAGCCCGCCTACCTGCAGGTTGTGCTCAAGCGCATGATGTATCGCGCGGCGGCGGAGATCGGGACCCGCATCGGGGCCGAGGCGTTGGTCACGGGCGAGTCGGTCGGGCAGGTGTCGTCCCAGACGCTGCGCAACCTGCGGGCCATCGAGAACGCCTCCTCTCTGCCCGTCCTCCGGCCGCTGCTCGGGTTCCACAAGGAAGAGATCCTCGAGCGGGCACGGGAGATCGGCACATACGAACTGTCCTCCCGCGTCCGGGAATACTGCGACATCGTGCCTCAGCGGCCGGTCACCGCGTCGTCCCCGGCAGCCGCGGAGGCGCAGGAGGCGGCGGTGGGTCTGGAGGAACTGGCCGCCGCGATCTCCGGCGCGACGGTGCACGATGTGCGCGGACTCCGCCCGGAGTCGATGGCCGGGGCGTCCCTCTACGTGACCGACGTCCCCCAGGGTGCGGCGATCATCGACACCCGTCCACGGGAAGCGTTCGAGTCCTGGCACTGGCCGGGCGCGACGCGTCAGGACCTGCTCGCGCTCGAACGTGACTTCGGCGGCCTGGACCGCGAAACGACCTATATTCTGTGCTGCGCGGAAGGCGTGCGGACGGCCTATCTCGCCGAGGTCATGCAGCGGGCCGGTTACGAGGCGTACTCCTTTCTCGGCGGGGCCCCCCGCATGCGCCGCGCCATGCCCGGGTCACCGCACGGATTGTCTGATCGCGATGCGTTTTGACACCCCGGCCCACGGGGGGCGAGCTTGGGCCTCATGAGCGGGCTGAGAGACGGCACGACGTCCTCGCTGGAGGCCGTGCGAGAGGGCGAGGTGCCGACCCATGTCGCCATCATCATGGACGGCAACGGCCGCTGGGCGAGACGGCGCGGGCTCCCGCGGTGGGAGGGCCACCGAGCGGGCATGACGGCGGTGCGGGAGGCGATCGAGGGGGCCGCGAAAGCAGGCGTGTCCCACCTCACCCTGTACGCGTTCTCCGACGAGAACTGGTCCCGGCCACCGTCGGAAGTGGACGCGCTCATGGCGCTGCTCGAGGAGTACGTGCGGAGTCAGCGGGAGGCGCTGACGAGGCACAGCATCCGGGTCACCGTGTTCGGCGATCGAATGCGGCTTCCGCAGGCGGCGCGGGACGCGATCGGGGAGCTCGAGTTGTCCACCGCGGGCGGGACCGCTCTGCATGTGCACCTTGCGATCAGCTACGGCTCGCGGGCCGAGATCGTGGGTGTGGCCCGCGCGCTCGCCCGGAGGTGCACCCGGGGAGAACTGTCCCCTGAAGCGATCGATGCCGAGTGCTTCGCGGGGGAACTCCTCACCCGGGAGTGGCCGGACCCCGACCTGTTGATCCGTACCTCGGGAGAGCAACGGATCTCCAACTTCCTTCTATGGCAGCTCGCGTATGCGGAGATCTTCGTGACGGACGTGCTGTGGCCGGACTTTACCCAGGAGCACCTGTTCGGGGCCGTGGTCGACTATCGGGGCCGTGAGAGACGATTCGGACTGGTGAAGACGTGACCGGACACGGTCGCGCCGTGAACACAAACCTGGGCAAGCGGCTGATCGTTGCCGGCGTGGGTGTTCCGCTCTGCGTGCTGGTCACCTACGCCGGTGGGTACGTGTTCGTGGCCGGCCTCGGTGCCGTCGCCGCGATCGGGTATCGGGAACTGGCGACGATGATCCGCGCGTCCGGACCCCCCGTGTTCGTCGCCTCCGGCGCGGTCGCGGCGTTCCTGTTCCCTGCGGTCGTGTTCATGGGTCGGCTCGAAGGGGCCGCGATCTACGCGGCCGTCCTGTTGCTGACGTTTTCGGCCCTCGCGATCGCGACCGTCGATCTGGCCGACAAGCCGATCAGGAGTGCGGCCTGCACGACGTTCGGCGTGATGTACATCGGAGGTCTCCTCGGATTCGCCATCCCCCTCCGCGAAGGCTGGATTCCGCTCGCGCCCATGGACGGGATCACCGCCGGCCGGATACCCGGAACTCTGCTCTTTTTCCTTCCCGTGACCATCACCTGGCTCGCCGACACGGCCGCGTATGTCGGCGGCCGGGCCCTGGGCAAGCGACCGCTCGCGCCTCGCGTGAGCCCCAACAAGACGATCGCCGGGGCCGTGTGTGCCCTGCTTGCGGGCCTCGTCGTCGCGATCCTCTATCCGCGACTCCTGCTTCCGGACGTGTGGACGCTGGATCTGGTCCGCACGCTCGGGTTCGGACTCGCGGTCGCAGGCCTCGCGATCGTTGGAGACCTGGTGGAATCGGCTCTCAAGCGCGAATGTGGCGCGAAGGACTCGTCCAGCCTGCTGCCGGGGCACGGCGGGCTGCTGGACCGGCTCGATTCCGTGCTGTGGGCGCTGCCGGCGGCGTTCCTCTTCCTCGCCCTCGCCGGATGAGGGGAGGGACAGGTTGAAGCGCGTCGCCATCCTCGGCGCCACCGGGTCCGTGGGTGAGGCGACCCTCCGGGTCATACGTCGTCACACGGACCGCTTCCGGGTCGGGGTTCTGACCGCGAACCGCCGGTGGGAGGCTCTCGACGCGCTCGCGCTCGAATGGGATCCCGAGTTCGTCGTCCTGGGAACGGAGCCGCCGGACGGCTTCGCGCCTCGCTGGTCGGGAGAATGGCGAACCGGTCCGGGCGCGCTGGAGGGTGCGGCCAGGACTCGGGGCGTCGATCTCGTGCTCAACGCGCTCGTGGGGTTCGCCGGGCTCGGCCCCACTCTGGCAGCCCTCGGGGCGGGGAAGCGGCTGGCTCTGGCGAACAAGGAGTCTCTCGTGGCGGGGGGGAAACTCGTGGTCCGCGCACTCCGCGAGGGAGGGGGCGAGTTGCTGCCGGTCGACAGCGAGCACTCGGCGGTGCATCAGTGCCTCGACGGGCGCCCCGTGTCGGAGGTCGCGCGGATCACGCTGACCGCCTCGGGCGGTCCGTTTCGGACCTGGCCGGCGCCGAGGCTCGCCGAGGTCCGACCGGCGGATGCGCTGAGTCATCCCACATGGTCCATGGGATCCAAGATCACCATCGACTCCGCCACGCTTGCGAACAAGGCGCTGGAGGTCATCGAGGCCCATATACTGTTCGGCCTTCCATACGAGCGGATCGACGTGGTCGTGCACCCGACGTCCATCATCCATTCCGTGGTGGAGTTTCACGACGGCTCCTCGCTCGCCCAGCTGGGCCGACCCTCGATGGAGATCCCCATCCTGTGGGCTCTTGGCTATCCGGAACGGCTGGAGGACCCGCGGGTGGAGCCCGGCTTCGATCCCCTGCGCGATGGGCCGCTGGAGTTCGAGCCCGTGCGCGAAGATGTGTTCCCGCTCTTCCGGGCGGGGGTCGCGGCGGGGAAGGCGGGAGGCGAGTTTCCCGTGGCCTTCAACGCGGCCAACGAAGTCGCCGTCGAGAGCTTTCTCTCTGGCCGCATCGGCTTCCAGGAACTCGCCGGGGTCGTGATCCGTACCCTGGAACAGTTCTCGTCGCGTCCCATCAGTTCCGTGGAGGACGCGCGGCACGTTGACGCCCGGGCCCGCAGTGTGGCCCGCAAATCGGCGAGGGGAATGGGGTCCGGGGACGCAGAGCCGCGGACCGAAGAATCGGAGACTACTGAGTGATCATCACCATCCTGGTAACCGTCCTCGTCCTGGGCGTACTGATCTTCGTGCACGAACTGGGGCACTTCGCTGCGGCGAAGAGCGTCGGCATCGACGTTCCGAGGTTCTCGATCGGTCTCGGTCCGAAGATGCTGGGCTTCCGGCGCGGAGAGACCGAGTACGTGCTCTCGTGGATCCCCCTCGGCGGCTATGTGAAAATGGCCGGGATGGCCGACGAGGAAATCACCTCGAAGCTCGAGGGAGGTGGAGACGATCGGCCCGGGACGGCAGGACATCCAGTGCCGGGCAGCTCGCCACGCGATTTCGACGCGAAGCCATTCCCGGCGCGCGTGCTCGTGATCTCGGCGGGTGTGATCATGAACTGGCTCTTCGCCGTCGTGGCGTTCGCGGCGATTGCCATGGGTCGCGGGGTCCTCGAGCCGCGGATTGTAGAGGTCGAGGAGGGGTCGCCCGCTGCCGAGGCCGGTCTTCGGAGCGAGGATCTGATCAAGAGGGTGGACGGAGTGTCGGTCCGCGATCCGACCCAGGTGACCATGCGCATCGAACGCAGGGCCGGCGAGGCCGTCGACATCCTCGTCGACCGCGACGGGCAGGATCTCACCTTTGTCGCGACCCCGGACGCGGTCGAGCAGTACTCGGACATCACCGGCGAATCCAGAACCGTGGGGCGCATCGGCATTCGGATCGGCGCCGATGGCGGACGGGCGGGGCCCATCGAGGCGTTGGGTCGAGGCTGGTCCAACGCGGCCTACTGGGGAGGCGCGGTGGTCCAGTTCCTGGCCGATCTGGTCACGGGACGCAGCTCGGCGCGCGAAGTCGGCGGCCCGATCCTGATCGGGGAGATCTCCGGCCGCGCCGCGCGCGCCGGATTCTGGGAACTCCTCGGCTTCATGGCGATCATCAGCATCAACCTCGCCGTCTTCAATCTGCTGCCGATCCCGGTGCTTGACGGGGGGCATCTCCTGTTCCTCGGGATCGAGGGCGTGCGCGGGAGGGCGCTGACCATCGAACAGCGCGTGCGGTTCACCACGGTGGGTATGGTCTTCGTGGTCGCGCTCATGCTGTGGGCCGTGGGTAACGACATCCTGAGGGTGGTCCTCAGGTAGAGGCCTTCGGCCCGGGCCCCGTGAAGAGGGACAACTGCGCGCCGTCGGCCCGATCCCTCACGAGCTCCACCACGTTGTAGCGGGGGCTGGGGGCGTCCTGCCCGGCGGCTTCCAGGAGCCCGCGGAATTTCGATCGAGCGAGCCCGTCGGCGACCCGATCGAGCGCGAGATCCGGATCGTTACATTCCTGACTCAGGTGGGCGAGCAGGATGCCGCCCAGCCCCGGGTGGGCCAGCTCGCGCGCGAAGTCCGCCGCATGGCGGTTCGACAGGTGCCCGCGGCTGCCCCCGATCCGCTGCTTCACCCGCCACGGATAGGAGGCTGCCCGGAGCCGGCGCTCGTCGTGGTTCGCTTCCAGGATGAGGAAGGCGCAGTCGCGAAGGGCGGCGCGGACGGGGGTGGTGGGTCTCCCGAGATCCGTAGCGATGCCGGCCCGCAGTCCGGTAGGCCGGTGGAGGACCGTGATCGCCACCGGCGCCGCCGCATCGTGGTGGGTCGGCGCGGTCTCAATGGTGAGGTCACCGACATCGAGACCGAGGGGAGGCAGCTCCTCGCACGCCTCTCGCCCGCGCAGCAGCGGCCCACACGCGGTGCGGGTCCGCGCGTTCATGGCGAGGCGCCAGCCCCAGCGGCGAGCGCCGATGCCGATCCCGGCCGAATGGTCCCGGTGCTCGTGCGTCAACACGACCATATCGATGGCTTCGGGCTCCACGTCCAGGGTCTCCAGTCGACGCGCGAGCTGCACCCCGGAAAAACCGGCGTCGACCAGCACGCGGGCGTTCCCGGCTTCGACCAGGAACGCGTTGCCGCGGCTGCCCGTGCCGAGGGAGGCGACGGAGAAGGTCACGGCCCGCCGGCCTCGTTCCAGATGTCCCCGAGCCAGTCTCGAAACCGCGAGTCGGCCTCGATGCCGCGCCTCGCGGCGACGCGGACCGCGGTGGCGATGAAGTCGGCGCGGCGGACGCGCTCCAGCGTCCGGCCTCCTCCCCACGAGAACGGTTCGACCCATTTGGGCGGCATGTCCGCCCCGAACAGACTCGAGCCCGCACCAATGATTGTGCCGGTGTCGAGGCGCGTCCCGATCCCGGTCTTGACGTGATCGCCCAGCAGACAGCCGAACTTGACCAGCCGGGTGTCCGTCCGGGCGTCCGGCGGACCCACGCGGATCGATCCGTAGGTGTGCTTCAGGTCACTGTTCGTGGTCATCGCTCCCAGGTTGACCCAGCGCCCGAGATACGCATGCCCGAGGAATCCGTCATGGGGTTTGTTCGAGTATCCCAGCACCGTGACGCTGTCGACCTCACCGCACACGAACGAGAACGGGCCTCCCGAGAAGCGGGAGATTGCGCCCCCGAGAAGTCTTGAGTGGGATCCCGCGTACAGAGGTCCGGCCAGGCGCGTGCCGGTCGCTATCTCGACCCGGGCACCGAGTTCAATCGGGCCTTCCCTTGTGTCGAAGAGCACACCCGGTTCCACCCGCACGTCTTCTCCGAACCGGATCGGGGCCTCGCCCAGCTGCCAGCAGCCGCCCGGCAGTTCCTGCACTCCCGTCGCGGGGGTCGCCGCCAGGTCCGCGGCCAGACGGCTGGGGCCGGCGGACACGAGGTCCCATGGATGGTGCAGCCAATCGCCGGGCACCGCGCGGTCGGCGAGTCCGGGCACGGGGTCGGGTGCGGCGAACCAGTCCGGTCGCGGCGGAGGCGCGCCGGCGGCAAGGTTGACGCCCGCCAGCCGTCCGGCGACCCAGAGGTTGGCGGGCGCTGGGTCCCACGCCGCGTCGAGCGCCGGAACAGCCCGTGAACTCCAGTAGCTACAGGCGTCGGGCAATCCGTCGAGTCCGCCGGGATCGAGGGCCGGGGGCGCCCCGGCCTCTACGAACCGGGACAGCCAGGGGCGGGTCACGTGGCCCGCCAAACGTGTGCCGGCGAGCCGCTCCAGCCGCTCCCGCAAGGTCCAGCGCCCGTGGAGGAGTTCGCCGCACGGTCGGGTGAGTGAGAAAGGAGCCCAGCCGTCGGCCTGCGAGTCGTCGAACAGGAAGAGCGCGGTCACGGCTCCCGGTCGTCAGGAGGCTCGCCGGCCTCGTCAATCTGCCGCAGGTGGCTGTCGAGGCGCGCGGCTTCCTCCCGAGGCATCACGAGCAACTCGCCGTTCGCCTCCGCGATCACGAGGTCGGAGACGCCGATGACCGTCGCCCGGCGCGTCTCCGTCCACACCACGTTGCCGGTCGCATCGAGCAGACGCGCGGAACCGACGACCGAGTTGCCCGCTTCGTCCGTGCCGCGCCCGCGGGGAAGGGCGCCCCAGACGCCCAGGTCATCCCACGCGAAGTTCGCCTCGACCGTCGCCACGCGATCCGCCCGTTCCATGACACACACATCGATGGAGACGGGCTCGGCGCGTTCGAAGAAGGTCCGCTCGTCCCCGCGTTCCAGAGCCGGCCAGCCTGCCGTCAGTTCACGCGCCTGACTGCGGGCCACCTCGAGCAGATCGGCCGCTCGCCAGACGAAGATCCCGGAGTTCCAGAGGGATTGCCCGGAGTCCAGATACGCCTCGGCCGTCGCGGCGTCGGGCTTCTCCACGAAGCGTGTGACTTCGCGCGCCCCCGCAGCAATCTCGCGTCCGGTCTCGACGTAGCCGAAACCGGTCTCGGGTCGGTCCGGGCGCACCCCGACGCAGCACAGGTATCCGTCCCGGGCGGCTTCGAGGGCAGGTCCGAGCGTCTCGAACAGCCCCCTCGCCGGGGAGATCCGATGATCCGCGTGCATCGAGATCATCAGAGCTCCGGGATCGGCCCGCTCGATCTCGCTCGCGGCCCACACGAGCGCGGGCCCCGTTCCACGCGCTCGCGGCTCGATCAGGGTGTCGACCCCCGCAGCCTCCAGACTCGACCGCATGAGGCGAGCCAACCGCGGGGGGGCGACGACGCGAACCCGGTCCGCCCCCACGAGTCCGACGGCGCGCGCCAGTGTCTCGTCGATCAGGGGAACGGGGCTCGCGAGGGGCAGGAACTGCTTGGGTCGGTCCGGGGTGGAGGCGGGCCAGAAGCGACGTCCGATCCCGCCCGCGAGGACCGCGCAATACGCCTTGAAGTGCACCGACAAGGCCTCCCTCCCATCCTCCGTACCGCCCCGTCTCGTGCGCCGGGAAACTCCCCGTCGCGGGTCGGCCACGACGCGGCCAAGCTATGTTCGGGCCTTGCCCCGCGCCACGTCCGTTTTCTTGCCCGAGGCCCCGGCGAGCGCCAGTTTCCGCGCCATGCTGCCCCGGAACCCCATCCTGCACGCCCGGCTCCTTGCCGCGCTGGTTTTCACGCTCGCCACGCTCGCCTGTGATGATCCGTTCGCGGCGTTCCTCGGCGACGTGCCGCTCGCGCCGACGGAAGTCACGCTGTACGACTACGTGACCGCGCGTCTCGAGGATCCGCCCGCCTTTGACGTCGTGCTCGCGATTCCGGCACGGGTCGACCAGACGCTGAACTGGGATTTCCTGTTTCAGATCCGGGGCGGAGTACCGGAGCTGGTTCCTTTCTCCGCGGCCACGGACAGCGTGACCGACTCAGGTCTGCGGATCACGAGCGAGAGGTTCGAGGCCCTGCTCGAGGCGCCCGAGGACGGGTATACGCTGAACGCCCCGGTCACGGTCCGGGCCGGCGACGTCCTCATCGCCCGCAGCCGCGTCGATCCAACCCAGTTCCTCGCCTGCAGCAGGTATGCCAAGCTCCACATCCTGGCCATCGATCCCGACGAGGGGACGATCACCTTCCGGCATCTTGCGAACCCGAACTGCGGCGACACGGTGCTCGAACCCGGACAACACGGCTCATTGTGATGCCCGGCCCGTCAGGTCCCGGACCCGCGTAGACCATGCTCGACCTCAAAGTGCTGCGCGATGATAGCGCGCGCGTGCTCGCCGCCATGCGACGCCGTGGCGACGAACGGGCCATGCGGCTCGTGGAGGAGACCCTGGGAGCCGACGAACTGCGCCGGCGCCTCATCCGCAGGGTGGAGGCCCTCAAGGCGGAGCGGAACGCGGCATCGAAGGCCATCGGAGAGGCGAAGAAGAGCGGCGAGGACGCGTCGGCTCAGATCGAGGCGATGCGCACCGTGGCCGGCCGGATCAAGGCCCTGGACGCCGATCTCGCGGGCGCGGAAACCGCCATTCGGGACAAGCTCCTGCAGATCCCCAACCTGCCCGACCCGCGCGTGCCACCGGGCGAAGAAGGGGAGGGACCGACGGTCGCGGCGTGGGGCGCCCCGCGAAAGGACGCTGTCCCTCCGCACTGGGTGCTCGGCGCGACCCACGGGTATCGGGATCCCGGCAGCGCCCGCCTTCCGGGAGGCCGGACACCGTCGCTGGACACTGAGCGCGGGGCGAAAATCGCGGGCACGGGCTTCCCCCTGCTCGTCGGAGGAGGGGCTCGCCTCAGCCGGGCACTCGTCCAGTTCATGCTGGACCTGCACGTCCGCGAGCACGGATATCTGGAGATCCTGCCCCCGCTCCTCGTCTCGCGCGACTCGATGACGGGCACCGGACACATCCCGAAGTTCGAGGATGATGCCTATCGGACGGATCCCGACGACCTTTTTCTCGTGCCCACTGCCGAGGTTCCCCTCACGAACCTGCACCGGGGCGAGATCCTGGCGGACGAGGATCTGCCGCTCGCCTACACAGCCCACACCCCGTGCTTCAGGCGGGAAGCCGGCGCCGCGGGGCGCGACACCCGCGGGCTCCTGCGCGTGCATCAGTTCGACAAGGTGGAGATCGTCCGCATCTGTCGACCCGAGGAGTCGGAGGAGCAACTGGAGCTGCTTACCCGCCACGCCGAGCGCGTGCTCGAGCTCCTCGAGGTGCCCTACCGCCGCGTACTGCTTCCGCTGGCAGATCTCGGGTTCGCGAACTCGATCACCTACGATCTGGAGATCTGGGCCCCCGGCGTGGGAGCGTGGCTGGAGGTGTCGAGCTGTTCATCGTACGGGGCCTTTCAGGCGCGGCGAGCCGACATCCGGTTCCGGCCCCGCCCCGGCGCGCGCCCCGTGTATCCGCACACGCTCAACGGCTCGGCTCTTGCGGTAGCCCGGCTCCTCGTCGTCCTGCTTGAGACCGGCTTTCGCGAGGGCAAAGGGATTCTGCTGCCGGAGATCCTTCACCCCTACCTCGGTTTCCAGCGGCTTGAGCTCTGCCGGTGATCCGGCTCTGGAACCGGCGCGTCGGCGCCCTCCTGGTCGCGATCCTGTCCTCCGGCGTTCTGCTGTCGTTCGTCGTGTTTTCCAGACAGCAGGCAGAGGAGCGCCGGCTGGACGCGGCAGTCTTCGGGCAGTTGCGGGCCATCAGCATCGCGACCGCGGCCGGCAACCTCTCGGTGGAGGAGGTTAACGACCTCTGGAACGCAGCCTCCGGCGAGGTCGTCATCCAGGTTACGCGACTAGAGATCCCCGTCGTGCTCACGGACACACTGGGAAACCCGACCAGTTCGGCGCACCTGCCGGAGGATTTTCCGCGGGGACCGACCGGCGAGGCCGACGAACAGGCACTGCGTGCCTTCGCCGCGGAACTTGATGAGATCCGGCCTCACCTCGAGGTGCCCGGACTCCGGATACACGTCGGCGATCCGGAGTTTCTGCGTCGCCTGAGATTGATTCCGTGGTTGCAGGCAGCTGCACTCCTGGTCGTCGTCGGCAGCGGCGTGTGGCTCCTCGTCACCTCCTTCAGGAGCGAACGGGAACGGATCTGGTCGGCCATGGCGCGGGAGTCGGCCCACCAGATGGGGACCCCCCTCAGCTCACTCGTCGGGTGGCTCGAAGTCCTTGAAGCGCGGCCGCGTCCCATGACCACGGAGGTGGGCCAACCCGACCTCATCGACGAGATGGCCGCTGATGTGAGCCGTCTGCAGAAGGTGTCCCGGAGGTTCGAACTCATCGGCCACAAGCCGAAGCTGCAACCGGTGTCGGTTCGTGCCACGGTCGTCCATCTCAGGCAGTACTTCGAGGCGCGCCTCCCGACACTCGCGCGTACGCGCAAGATCGATATCGAGGTGAGCATCGAGGCCGATGCCCCGAGAGTCCTCGGGAACGCGACCCTCCTGGAATGGGCCTTCGAGAACCTGATCAAGAACGCCGTGGACGCGCTGGCCTCCGATGGCGGGCGGATCGTGATTTCCCATCTGGGGCCGAACGGCCGGCGGTCGGTCTATCGGGTCCGCGACACCGGACCCGGGATCCCCCCCGCGCTTCGCAACAAGATCTTCGACATCGGTGTCACGACGAAGGAGAGCGGCTGGGGCGTCGGGCTCTCGCTCGCCCGCCGCATCATCGAGGACATGCACGACGGCTCCATCAAGCTGGAAGATGCCCCGCGGGGCGCGAGCTTCCGGATCGAACTGCCCCGTCACCGGCCGCGGAAACCGGGCTCGTGAGCGGACTCAGGCTCAACCCGGAGCAGAGGGAAGCCGTAGAGCACCGCGAAGGGCCGCTGCTCGTGCTTGCGGGGGCCGGCTCCGGAAAGACGAGAGTGCTCACCGCCCGCGCCGCCCGCCTGATCGAGTACGGGCTGGAGCCGACCCGTCTCCTCGCCGTCACGTTCACGAACAAGGCGGCCGGCGAGATGCGGGAGCGGATCGAGGGGCTGATCGGCCGTTCGACGCGAGGCCTCTGGATCGGGACCTTCCACTCGATCGCCGCGCGACTCCTGCGGATCGAAGCGCCGCATACGTCCCGTACGCGCGCCTTCACGATCTACGATGAAGACGATTCCGTCCGGACGGTGAAGGACGTGATGGTGTCGGTGGGTTACGATCCGAAGCGCTGGTCGCCACGCGCGGTGCGCGGCCGGATCTCAACCGCGAAGAACGCCCTCGTGGGACCTGCGGAGTACGCGTCGGAAACCTTCGATCTGCTCACGGACGTGATCACCAAGGTCTATCCCGCGTACCAGCGCGAACTGGAGCGCCGGAACGCCTACGACTTCGACGATCTCCTGTTCGAGACCGTCCGGCTTCTGGAGAAGGCTGAAGGAGTGCAGGAACGATACAGTGCCCGCTTCGAGCACGTACTCGTGGATGAATATCAGGACACGAACCACGCCCAGTATCGGATCGTGAAGGCGCTGGCCGCGACTCACCGCAATCTCTGTGTGGTCGGGGACGATGATCAGGCCGTGTACGGCTGGAGGGGCGCGGACATCCGGAACATCCTCGACTTCGAGGCTGACTTCAGTGGAGCCCATGTAGTACGGCTGGAACAGAACTACCGCTCCACCGGGTCGATCCTCGAGGTGGCGAACGCCGTCATCTCGCAGAACCTGGCGAGAAAACCGAAGCGACTGAGGACTCGGCGCGAGACCGGAGACCCCATCCAGGTCGTGCGCTGCGGCGATGAGCGTGCCGAGGCGGGGTGGGTGTCGTCAGAGATCGGGACGGAGCGCGCGGTCCGAGGACTGAACGAATTCGCGGTGCTGTACCGAACGAACGCCCAGTCCCGTGCGTTCGAGGAGGCGTTCCGGCGGCGGGGCCTCCCCTACCGCATCGTGGGGGGCGTTCCGTTCTACGAGCGCCGCGAGGTAAAGGACGTCATCGCCTACCTGCGGCTGCTTGTGAATCCGGCGGACGATGTCGCGTTCCTGCGTGCGGTGGGCTGGCCGCGGCGGGGCGTCGGAGCGAAGAGTATCGAGCGCCTCGCTGCGCTCGCCGTCCTCCGGGACGAGCCGCTGGCTCTGGCCGCGGCACGGGTCGGCCAGGGTGACGGGATCCCCCGGGCTGCCTTGCGAGGTCTGGGGCGGTTCACGGACGCGCTGCGGGAGGTGCAGGTGTCGCTGGCTGACTGCACCGCAAGGGAGGCGATGGAGAACTGTGTCGCGACCTTCGGCCTCGCGACGGCGCTCGCGGAGGAAGAGGACGGACCGGACCGCCTGGAGAATGTTAGCGAACTGTTCGCCGCGGCCGAGGCGTTCGAGCGCGACGACGCGGAGGATGCGATCGAGGAGGCCACCGACCTCGAGCTGTTCCTTCAGTCCGTGTCGCTCCGGTCGGATCTCGACGAGGCGGACTTCGACGGTGAGGCCGTGACCCTCATCACGCTCCACAACGCGAAAGGACTCGAATTCCCGGTCGTCTACCTCGCGGGGCTCGAGGAAGGACTCTTTCCGCTCTCGAGGGCCGTCGAGACGCCCGGCGGGCTGGAGGAGGAACGGCGTCTGTTCTACGTGGGCGTGACCCGTGCCATGGACCGTCTGAGCCTGACCTACGCGGACCAGCGGTGGCGCGCCGGCATGGCGAGTCGTTCCGCCCCCTCGAGCTTCCTCGATGAACTGCCCGCCGAACACGTTCATCCGCGACTCGCACGCCCGACGTGGGGCGGCTCCCGGCCGACCCGGAGCGGCCCCCCGGGATCCGGGCGACGGGCGTTCGGAGGTGGTGTCCCGTCAGGCTGGTCGCTCCCGGCGCCGGACGAGCCATCCTTCGCCTGGAGGCGGGACGCGACGAAGGGGTCAGGCCGCGAACCCGGGTCTGGCACACCGGGCGAACTCGAGTACGATTTCGAGGACTCCCAGGTGCCACTGGCGCTGGCGCCGGGCGTCCGCGTGATGCACCCCCGATTCGGTACGGGAGAGATCCTGCAGGTGCACGGGTACGGTCGGGAGGCGAAGGCCGACATCGACTTCGACGACGCCGGCCGCAAGAGGGTCGTCGTCGCCTACGCGGGGCTGCGTCCGGCCTGAGTCCGGCGGCTCAGCCTTTCCGGCGGTCCCCAATCGCGCGTTTCATCTGCTTTGCGGCCGACACTGTGCGGCTTCCGCGCCGGAACCCGCGCAGGAGCGAGGCCGTGGTGACGAACGTTTCCTCCGCCTCCTCCTGGACGATCTGAAGCAGCGCCGCGACCTCGACGACGCGTTCTTCGACGAGGTCCACCATGCGGCCGGTCGATTCGCTGGCGCTCCGGAGGGTTCGGCCCACGTCGTCGGCGTCCGTCTTCAGCCGCGCCGCGATCCGGCGGGCCTGCTCACTCGCCTGTTCGACGTTGCCCAGAACTGGCTTCAGACGCTCGTTCAGGTCGCCGACAGTGCCGGACACGCGCCTCAGCGGCTCCCGGGCCTCCCGCAGGAGCCGGATCGCGTACAGGAGGCCGACGAGGATCGCCACCGCAACGACGATCCATAGTGCCATGCCGACAACGATCGCGATCTCGTACGTGCTCACTGCCGCTCCTTCGAGGGAGAGTCGGAGGAGAGTATAGGTCTGGCTCCCGAGGCGCTCAACATCGTTTGCCCCCTTCTGCCGGCTGGCTACTTTGGCGCGGCGGATATGGCGGCCCGGGTCGGGAGCCGCGCCAGGGACGGGCGGGAGGACGAACGATGCACTTTCGGATCGAAGGCGGACACGAGCTGAGCGGCGTGTTCACACCCGCCGGCAACAAGAACGCCGCTCTACCGATCCTCGCGGGGGTACTGCTCACTCGCGAGCCCGTCCGCCTGGAGAACGTCCCGCGAATCCGCGATGTGGAGACCCTCCTCTCGCTTCTCGCGAGCATGGGTGTGGAGGGCGGCTGGACAGGTCCGGGAGTCCTCGAGTTGAGCGCCGCCGATCTGGGTCCCGGCCGCAGCCTCGACCCCGAACTTGCCGGGCGCATCCGCGGCTCGGTCCTGCTGGCGGGTCCGCTGCTGGCGCGTCTGGGTGCGTTTCAACTCCTGCAGCCCGGCGGCGACTTCATCGGCCGGCGGCGCCTCGACACGCACATGCTTGCGTTGCAGGCGCTCGGCGCGTCGGTTGACATCGGGGACCGCTATCTCCTTCGGACCCCCGGGCTCATGGGCGCTTCGATCTTCCTCGACGAGCCTTCCGTCACAGGCACCGAGAACGCCGTCCTCGCGGCGGTGACGGCCCGGGGAACGACCGAACTCCGGAACGCCGCAACCGAGCCTCACGTGCAGGATCTGTGCCGCTTTCTCGCCACGCTCGGGGCCCGGATCGAGGGGATAGGGACGCCACGGCTGCTGATCGAAGGGGTGGAGGCGCTCGGTGGCGGCACCTTCCGGATCGGGTCCGACCACATCGAGATCGGAAGCGTGATCGGCCTTGCGGCGGCGACGGGTTCGACTCTCGGCATTGCGGGCGTGGACCGAATCCATTTCGATCCGCTTCGGGTCGGGTTCCAGCGGCTGGGCGTGGAATTCGAGTGGCGCGACGCTCACCTCATCGTACGCGGCGCCGGCGAACTCGAGATCCAGCCGGATCTCGGCGGCCAGATTCCCAAGATCGACGACGGGCCGTGGCCGGCCTTTCCCGCCGACCTGATCAGCATCGCCCTGGTGGCCGCGACCCAGTGCCGGGGCACCGTTCTCATGCACGAGAAGATGTTCGAGTCGCGGATGTTTTTCGTGGACAAGGTGATCGCGATGGGCGCCAGGATCGTCCTCTGTGATCCGCACAGGGCCGTCGTGGTGGGACCGTCTCCCCTGAGAGGAGCGACGCTGGAGAGTCCGGACATCCGTGCGGGAATGGCGCTCCTGATCGCGGCCCTGGCGGCGCGGGGGACGAGCCGCGTGCACAACATCGGCCAGATCGAGCGTGGGTACGAGCGAATTCACGAGCGTCTGGGCGCGCTCGGCGCGCGGATCGCGCGCGTTGGGTCGGACGGCTGATGACACCCCTGCGGGAAAGGCCGGCCACAGCACCGCGGGAGGTTCTCGCGGCACGGGAGCTCGACGGGCTTCAGGTCGCGGAGACGCTCGTGGATGGCCTGCTGCGGCTGACCGCGTGGGAGGCGCTGGATCCGGCGCTCGTCTGCGGGGTCACGACGGCTGCGCACGGAGACTACTGCGTCGTTGGGGAGGCATCGGCTCGCGTCGCGACGGTCTACGCGGAACTGGCCCGCGGGCTCGGCTTCGACTACGTCTCCGTACCGACGCAGGTCCACGGAACCCGGATCCGCGAGGTCTCATACGACCCCCTCCGCGATGCCACCGCCCCGTTCGTCGCGCAGGTCGGTCACCTAGATGGGCAGTTCACCGCCGAAAGGGGCTGTCTCCTGGCCGCCACGGCGGCGGATTGCGTTCCCGTCTATCTCTGGCGTCGTACGAGCCGACAGGTCGGATTGATCCACGCAGGGTGGCGGGGTACAGCGGCGGGGATTCTGGGCCGCGCGCTGGCCCGCCTCGGGCGACGCGGCGACGGCGCCGGTCCGGCGCTACGTGTCCACCTGGGCCCTGCCATCTGCGGGCGTTGTTACGAAGTGGACACCCCGGTCCTCAAGGCCTTCGGCTTCGCGGGCGAGCGAGCCAGGCTGGATTTGCGCGGTCTGCTCTCCGCGCAGGCGGTCGCGGCCGGGGTAGATCGGGCCGCCATTTCAAGCTCTCGCCACTGCACTGCGTGCGGTCCGGCGCGGCTGCATTCGCACCGGGCGAGTGGGGGGATCGCGGGTCGCATGGCCGCGTTTGTGGGGCTCCGACACGGCTGAGCGGGACCGGCAAACTCCGGTTGCAGCGTGTCGGGGCCCGCCGTATCTTCCGGCTCGTATGTTCACATACGTCCGCGCGGGGTCGGCGGGCGATGGCGTTACTCGAAGTGGGGAAGCTGTACGGACCCCACTTTTTTGTTGCGGTCAAGGTGAACCGGTGCCTCCGGAGGTCGACTATTCGGGACGCGGCGAACATCGAGCAAACGGTCGAAGCCCTCGGGTTCGAGGTCGTGCAAATGGAGCGTGGCGGCGGCCGCCGGAGACCTCTCATGCGGCTCCGTATCGACCGTCCGGCGCCGTCGTCCGGGCGCTCGGGCGTCACGATCGACGATTGCGCGGCGGTGATGCGGGCACTCCGTGGTGTGCTGGACAGCGGCGATGGATCGGGAGAGGACTGGGTGCTCGAAGTGTCCTCTCCGGGCGTGGAACGACCACTGGTGAAAGCCGCGGACTACGCGCGGTTCGCGGGCTCGAGAGTGCGTGTGAAGGGCTTCGCGCCGCTGGCCGCCCGAAGCCGACGGCTCGACGGCACGCTTCTCGGGCTGGCCGTCGACTCTGGGGAGGCGTTCATGCTGGAGATCGAGGGGGATCGTGTGGAGATCCCGCTGGAGGCTGTAGCCTCGGCCCGCCTGGTCTACGACTGGGACGCGGCCGCGGGTGACGATGGAGATCGAGGGAAGAGATGAGCGATCAGATCCCGGTCGTTGAAGCGTTTCGTATGATGGCGGCCAACAAGTCGCTGACGGAAATAGAGTTGCATGAACTCATCCGTGAAGGGATCCATGCGGCGCTGGCCCGGCGTTTCGGCGGCCCGGTCGATGCGGAGATCGACGTCACGGACGAAGGCGACATCTCGATCATCGTGCTCAAGGAAGTGGTCGAAGATGTCGAGGATGCGGCCCGCGAAGTCACCCTCGAGCAGGCACGCTGGGATGATCCCGAGTTCCAGGTCGGCGACCTCATGGAGATCCCCGTCGATTTCAGGGACTTCGGACGCAGTGCCGTCATGGCCGCCAAGCAGAGGATCATACAGCGCATTCGCGAGGGAGAGCGCGACCGAATTCGCATGGAGTTCAACGATCGCGTCGGTGACCTCGTCTCGGGGGAGGTTCAGGCCAGCGAGCGGGGAAAGCTCGTCGTGATGCTGAATCGCTCCCGCGAGGCGGAGGCCATCATCCCGTGGCGGGAGCAGAACCCGCGGGAGCGTTTCCGCCAGGGCGAGCCGATCCGTGCCGTGCTGAAGCTGCTCGAGGAGACACCGCGTGGTCCGCGGCTCATCCTGTCGCGGGCGGACCCGCAGTTCGTCGCATCCCTGTTCGCGCTCGAAGTGCCGGAGATCTACCAGAACATCGTGGAGATCAAGGAGATCGTCCGGGAAGCGGGTGGGCGCACCAAGGTCGCGGTCGCGTCCCGCGACGAAGCGGTGGATCCGGTGGGCGCGTGCGTCGGCCTGAAGGGCTCTCGCGTACAGGCGGTCGTCTCGGAGTTGAGCGGCGAGCGTATCGACATCGTCCCGTGGCACCCCGACCCGGAAATCTTTGCACGTCGCGCGCTGGCTCCGGCCCGCGTGGCCAAGGTGATCTCCGACCAGGGCGGCCACGTGATCACCGCGATCGTGGATGAGGACCAGTTGTCGCTCGCGATCGGCCGCAACGGGCAGAACGTCCGTCTGGCATCGCAACTCATCGGATGGCAGATCGACCTCTACTCGAGCCGCGACTGGATGGAGCGGGGCGGACAGAGCGGTCTGTTCGCCGGGGGTGACGAGTACGAGATGTCCGATTTCCCGCTCTCCGAACTGGAGGGCATTGCCCCCGCGACGCTGGCGGCGCTTGAAGCGGCCGGGATCAGCAGCTTCTACGGCCTTCTCGAGATGGACCGGAGTGATTTTCTCCAGGTTCCGGGCATCGGGCCGGATGAGGCGGATATCCTCGAGGCGCTGATCGATGAGTTGACGGTGGTCGACGAGGCACAGTCGAACGCGGCCGGAGCCGGCAAGGCGGAAGAGGACGAGGGAGAAGAGATTGCTGAGGACGCGGTGAGCGACGCGGTGAGCACAGCGGCGTCGGCGGAGAGTACCGCCTGAATCTCGGGGATGTCCGGATGACCGCCGGAGGCGGGACGCTCGGGCTGCTCGGGATCGCCACCCGGGCCGGTCGGTTGGCGCTCGGTACGCGGGCGGTGGACAGCGCGGCGCGCAGGGGGCGGCTGGCGCTGCTCGTGATCGCGGGCGACGCATCGCGGCACGCGCTGGGTCGTCTGACGCCAGAGGCCCGCGCGGCCTCTCGCGTTACGGTCGCGAGCCGGAGGGCGCTCGGACAGGCGCTGGGGCGGAGCGATGTGGCCGTGGTCGGAGTCACTGATGTGGCGCTGGCCTCGCGGATTATCGAACGGGAGCGTGGGCCCGCAGGGGGCGACGACAGCTCCGGGTCGCCAGAAGACCCGGAAGGGCGGATGCCTTGACAAAGAAGCGTGTCTTCGAGGTCGCGGAGGAACTGAGACTCGAGACGAGTCACCTTATCCAGATGCTCCGCGAAATGGACGTTCCCGTGCGAAGCCACATGTCGATCGTGGATCCGGCGAGCGTGGCGCGCCTTCACGCGCGTCTGGAACGAGAGCGACGCGGCGAGACCGTGGCCGGAACGGCCACCCGGGTCCGCCGTCGGCGGCGCCGTCGCAGGGTCACTCCCGCGACGCTGGCACCCTCCGGCGGGCCGGCGGTCGAGATCGGGGAGGCCCCCGAGCCGTCCCCGGAGCCCCCCGTCGAAGAGCTCTCCGCCGAGGAAGCTGCGGTCGACGAGCCTTCCGCCGAGGAGGTCTCCGTCGACGAGATCGCCGCCGCCGCGGAAGCTGAGCCGACGATCGTCGAGCCTGCGGTCGAGGTTGGAGTCGAGACTCCGGAAGTCGCGGAAGAGCCGGCGCCAGCGGAGGGAATCCCGGTCCCTCCGGAGCCCGCCGCCGTCGTCGAATCCGAGGAGGCGCCCGCCGGCACCGAGGTGGATGCGGCCGCCGAGTCGGGCACCGCTGAAGCCGAGCCGCTGCCGGAAGGGGAGGTTGCGGCAGACGCCGCGTCGCCGCGGCCGGCACGCCGCCCAAAGCCGGTTCGTCGCGACATGCCGGCGGAAACCTCGCCGCCCGCCGACTCGGGCCCGACGGCCACGGCCGGACCGGGCGGCAAGGTGAGAATCTCGGCCGAGGGATACACCGTCGACGGCCGCCGAAAGTCGCGGGCCGGCGAGCGGAAGAAGCGGCGCCGGGTGGATCGAAACGCAGTCCAGCAAAACTTCAAGAAGACGCTGGCCGCAATGGGCCAGTCCTCCCCGCGCAAGCGGCGCCGGGACACGCAGCAGCAACAGCGCGAGGCCGAGGAGGAGCAGCGCGAGCTCGAGCGACGCGTAGAAACCGTCACGGTGCGAGTCAACGAATTCCTCACCGTGTCCGAACTCGCGGATCTGATCGAGGTTCCGCCGCAGGCGATCATCACGTCGGCGTTCAAGAACCTGGGTCTGATGGTCACCATCAACCAGCGGCTCGACTTCGGGCAGATCGAACTCATCTGCGAAGAGGCCGGCTACACCGCGATCCGGGAGGAGGCCTTCGAGGCGGACATCTCGACGGACGATGGAGAGGACGTTGAGGACGAGAGCGCGCTTTCGCCGCGTCCCCCGATCGTGACGGTGATGGGTCACGTGGACCACGGGAAGACCTCGCTGCTCGACCGGATCCGCAGTACCAACGTGATTGCGGGCGAGGCGGGAGGGATCACACAGCACATCGGTGCCTACCACGTCCAGCTCTCGGGGGGACGGAAAATCACCTTCCTCGATACGCCCGGCCACGAAGCTTTCACGGCCATGCGCGCTCGGGGGGCGGACGTCACGGACGTCGTGGTCCTCGTGGTCGCAGCCGACGATAGCGTCATGCCGCAGACGGTCGAGGCGATCAGCCACGCGAAGAACGCGTCGGTGCCGCTCGTCGTAGCGGTCAACAAGATCGATCTGCCGTCGGCCGACGTGAGCAAGGTGAAGCAGGAACTGCTATCGCATGAGGTCATCCTCGAGGAATTCGGCGGCGAGGTCCTGGGCGCGAACGTCTCGGCCAAGACCGGGAAGGGACTCGACGACCTGCTCGAGAAGGTCCTCCTCCAGGCCGAACTGCTGGAGTTGAAGGCGAACCCGGATCGGGATGCGCGTGGCACGGTCGTCGAGGCCCAGCTCGACAAGGGCATGGGCCCCATGGCAACGGTTCTCATCGAAAGGGGTACGCTGGAAGTGGGTACGGACTTCGTGTGCGGCCTCCACGGCGGACGCGTCCGGGCACTTCTCGACGAGCGGGGGCGCAAAGTGCCGAGTGCGGGTCCGGGGATCCCGGTGCGGGTGCTCGGGCTCGAGGGTGTCCCGCAGGCGGGTGATTCGCTGGTCGTCCTCCCGGCCGCCCGCGTCAGGGAGATCGTGACCCGCCGCCAGCAACTTGAACGTGAGAAGGACATCCGCCGCAAGGCGACCGGGACGCGCCTGGAAGACGTCTTCGAGGCGGTGAAGGCGGGCGAGCGAGCGCGTCTGAACATCGTAATCAAGGGCGACACCGACGGATCGGTCCAGGCCCTGTCCGACAGCCTCGAACGGCTGTCGACCGAGGAGGTTTCGGTCGAGGTCATCCACCGCGCGGTCGGCGGCATCAACGAGTCCGACATCCTGCTGGCCTCGACATCGCGCGCGATCGTTGTCGGCTTCCACGTCCGTCCCGACGCCGGGGCGGCCGCCACCGCCGAACGCGAGTCGATCGAGATCCGGATCTACAACGTCATTTACGAGGCGGTGGAAGAGGTCAGGCAGGCCCTCGAGGGCCTGCTCGCGCCGGAGCAGCGGGAGATCACCATGGGCATGGCGGAGATCCGCGAACTCTTCCGCGTGCCGAAGGCGGGGACGATCGCGGGGTGCTACGTGCAGTCCGGCACCATGCGGCGCAACCTTCCGATCCGCCTGCTGCGCGACCAGGTCCAGATCTATCAGGGACGGATCGAGAGCCTGCGGCGGTTCAAGGAGGATGTCCGCCAGGTGAAAGACGGGTACGAGTGCGGGATCTCCATCGAGAACTACAACGACATCAAGGTCGGCGATGTGATCGAGTGCTACGAAGTCGTGGAGGTCGCCCGCACGCTGTCCGGAGCACCAGCCGGCTGACGCGTCGGGAGCCGCCGTGGCCGTCATCGGAGTGGGTCGCTGGGTGTTTCACCTTCCAGGGTGCCGGTCTCTCAAGGCGAAGCGGTCCGTGATTCGCAGCCTGCGCGAGCGCTCGATCGGAAAGTTCCGTATTTCGGCGGCTGAGACGGGTCTCCGCGACCGCGCCTCGATGGCCGAGATCACCGCCTGCGTCGTCGCGGGAGAGCGCCGGCAGGCCGAATCGGTGCTCGGTCACGTGGACCGGTTCCTGCGATCCGATCCTCGCGCGTACGTCGTCGAGTCGGAGACCGAGTTCCTTTGACGGCGGCAGGCGGCGCCGAGGCGGGCGCGTGACTCACCGGCATCGGGGCGAGCGCCTGGGCGAGTTGTTCCGGCGGGAGTTCACGCGGCTGCTCATGGGGCCTCTGAAGGATCCCCGGCTCGAGGGTGTGACCGTGACCGAAGTGCGGGCGACACGGGACCTCTCCTTCGCCACCGTCTACGTGCGGTCGGAAGATGATGTCGAGGAGGGTATCGAGGCGCTGGAGCGTGCGGTCGGTTTCATACGCCGCGAGTTGGGTCGATCGCTGCGACTCCGGAAGATTCCGGAATTCCGTTTCCTGCCCGATGAGACGCCCGAACACGCGAGCCGGATCGAAGCGCTCCTCCGGCAGGTTCACGAGAGCGACGGACAGCGTGAGGGCTGAGGCCGGCCTGCTCCTCGTGGACAAGCCCGCCGGCGCGACGTCTCACGACATCATGCTTCGTCTCCGCCGGGCGCTCGGGGCGCGAAGGGTCGGCCACACCGGCACGCTCGACCCGTTTGCCACCGGGCTGCTCCTGTCACTGGTCGGACCGTTCACGCGTCTCGCGGATCTCTTCCACGAGATCCCGAAGTCGTACGATGCCACCCTGGAATTCGGTCGGGAGACGGACACCGATGACGTGACCGGCACGACGGTCTCTGAGAGCCCCGGCTGGCGGGAGTTCGACGCCCCGGCGGTGCGGGCGGCCTTTTCCGCCCGGAAGGGGACCGGCCTCCAGGTTCCGCCGGCGTACTCGGCCCGACGGGTCGGCGGAGAGCGTGCGTACGCCGTGGCCCGCCGCGGCAGGCAGCCACAGTTGGGGGCGCGTGAGGTGGTGGTTCATGACATCGCGGTCACGGGTATCGACCTGCCGGAGGTCCGCTTTCGGGCGCGGGTGTCCACCGGCACGTACGTACGCGCGCTGGCCCGCGACATCGGGCGAGATCTCGGGTCCGCAGCGCACTTGACCACGCTGAGACGCACCGCGATCGGGCCCTTTCGGGTGGAAGATGCGACCGTCCCGGAGGAGGCAGCGGGCGCGGTGGCCTCGGAATCTCCTGCGTGGCGGCCGGGCGTCGCGGCGCTCCCATGGATCCGGGGGCGGGAGCTAAGCGCGGGCGAGCAGATTGAGATCAGGCACGGTCGGCCCGTGGAACGCGGCGATCTGCTTCCCCCGGTCTGGACGGGTGTCGCGCCTCGCCCCGCAGAGGCCGGCTCGGTGGCGCTCTCCCGCGGCGACAGGCTCGTCGGCATCGCCCTGGAGCGGGACGACCGCCTGTTTCCGAAGCGGGTGTTCCCGGCGTGAGCGGACTTCCGCCTCACGTGCGCGGCACCGTCGTGACAGTGGGAACCTTCGACGGAGTCCATCTCGGCCATCAGGCGATCCTGCGCCAGATCCGGCACCGCGCGCAGGCGCGGGACCGGCACGCCGTCCTGCTCACCTTCGACCCGCATCCGCTGCGCGTCGTTCGCCCCGACGCGGCGCCGCCGCTGCTCACGATGCCGAACGAGAAAAAGGAGATTCTCGCCCAGTTCGATCTCGACTACGTCGCATTCATCCCTTTCACGATCGAGTTCTCGCGCTACTCGCCGGAGAGGTTCGTGGAAGAGGTGCTCGTACGCCGCCTGCGGGCGGCAGAGCTGGTCATCGGATACGACCACGGGTTCGGGCGCGGGCGGGCCGGTGACGTGGATGCGCTCGAACGGCTCGGGGCCGTGCACGGGTTCGAGGTCTCCGTGGTCCGGGGCGTGGAGGTGGGCGGCTCGGCCATCTCCTCCACCCGCATCCGACACGCCGTGGCGGCGGGCGACATGGAAGCCGCGGCCGCCGGGCTGGGTCGTCCCTATTCGCTGAGAGGCACCGTGATCCACGGGCTCGGGCGCGGCCGCACGCTGGGCTTTCCGACGGCCAACCTCACGGCTCCCCCTCCGGACAAACTCCTCCCGGCCGAGGGCATCTACGCGGTCCGGGCCAGCCTCGGCCCCGAACTCCTCCGGGGGCTGCTGCATCTGGGTCCGCGGCCGACCTTCGCGGGGTCCCCGCCGACGATCGAGTTGTTCCTGCTCGACTTCGACCGTGACATCTACGGCGAGCGGGTCGTAGTCGAGTTCCTGCACCGGCTGCGCGAAGTGCGGCCGTTCGCGACGGGCGAGGAACTGGTCGAGCAGATGGAACGCGACCTGGAGACTGGACGGGAGTTCTTCGCCGAAAACAAGGGAGGCGGAATTGTCCGCTGACATCCGATGTCGTCCGGGCACGAGGGCGGTGAGGGTGGCTGCATGGAGCCTCGCCGTTCTGCTGGGGGTCCCCGGGTTGTCGACGGCCCAGGCCGTGCGCCCCATAAGGGGCCCGGCCGACCAATGTACCGTTCAGCTCCGCGAAACCCTCCGTCTGGGTTCACTTGAGGATCCGGGGACGATCGGGAGCCGTCCGGAGATCACGCGCACCGAACGGGGCGAACACATCGTCGCAAGCGCGGAGAACCGGGGGGAACTGCTGGTCTACGACTCGGAGGGCGGTTTCCGCGGCACCTTCGGGAGGGGCGGCGACGGACCCGGCGAATATGTGATGCCGGGGCGCATCCGCCTCGGACCCGATGGGAGCCTGGTGATCCTGGACCTCCGCAACCGCCGCATCACGCGGGTGTCGGGCGAAATGGAACTTCTGGAAACCGTGGGTGTCCGTTCGCTCCAGGGGCTGGATTTCGTGACCCTCGATGCCGGCTCGCGGTATGCCGTGTCGGGCTTTGGACAGGTGGACGGACGACTGAACGCGACGACGGAATTGATCGGTGGCGACGGGGAGCGGATCGCAGGATTGGGAGACATGCCCGTGGAAGCGTGGATCGTGAACTTCTTCCGGTCGCCGGTGGCCGTCGATGGACAGGGTCGCGTATGGTCGGCCAGGGCAGGGGAGTACGCGTTCGAGGGGTGGGAGCCCGACGGGGCTGAGGAGGCGGTCGTGCGGCTGGCAGGGGAAGCGGACTGGTTCGATCCGGGGCCGCCGCAGCCGGGCGTGCCGGTCACGGCGCCAATACCCTCCGTCGTCATGAGCCTCCGCTTTGACGAGGGTCTGATGTGGGTCGGCACCTGGGTGGCCGACACGAACTGGGCCGACAACGCCGGCATCGAATCGTCCGCGCTGGACCTGGACGGACTGCTCGACACGATCCTCGAAGTGATCGACCCCGACACCGGCCGGATCGTCGCGCGAGCGAGGCGCGACGAAGCGCTCCGCGGAACCGGCGACGATGCGTTGCTGTTCGGCGTTCGCGAAGAAGGCGGAATCCCCCGTGCCGTACTCTACGAGACCTCTCTCGCCGGCACCGGGTGTCCCGCTTCGGATCGACCCCGCATGTGACAGGAGCCGCCCGGGCTACCCCGCAGCCCATCTTCGCGGCGGAAGGGTTCGCGAAACGATTCGGCGAGACGGAGGTTCTGAAGGCTGCGGCGGTTCAGGTGCGGCCCGGTCGGGTCACCGTCCTTCTGGGACGCAACGGCTCCGGGAAGAGCACCCTCCTGCGCTGTGCGCTGGGACTCTTGAGGACGGAGACGGGAAGCGTCCTGTGGCGTGGCAGGGCCACGCTGCGCCCCCGTATCAGCCGCATGGCTCCGGAGGGTCTGTTCTTTGTGCCCGACCGCGGTCTGGCGGTGCCTCCACAAAGGGTCGGCCCGCACTTCGACAGCCTGCGGGCGGCGTACCCCGGGGTGCGGAAGTTGGAGGACTGGGATCCTCTGAACGTGGCGCCCTTCCTTGGGGCCCGGATCCGGCAGCTCTCGACCGGCGAGCGGCGGCGTGTGGAACTCACGCTCGCGCTGTTGCGAAATCCGGCGTGCCTGATCGCCGACGAGCCCTTGACCGGATTGGCGCCGAACTACCAGAGCGTGGTGACACGGGCGCTGCGCGACGCGGCACAGGGCGGCTCCGCCGTGCTGATTACGGGCCACGAGGTTGAGTGCCTGATGGCGGTCGCCGACGAGGTTGTATGGATTGTCGCCGGCGGTACGCGCGTACTCGGCCCTCCCGAACAGGCGTGGGCGCATCCCGAGTTCGCCCGCCAATACCTGGGTCGCAGAAGACCCCTCGCGAACCCTTGGGACGGTAGCGAACCCGGCCTGCCCGGACGCGAATCCGACCGTGGCGAGGAGGGCGACGGCCAGGGCGAGGCCGGGCGCCGCGTATCGGGTTGGGTCGCACGCGCCGGCCGGGTGTGGCTGCCGCTCGCCGGCTCGGCCGCGGCGGTGTGGTTCGCCGTCCGGGTCTCTGTCGCGATGGTGGGTGCCGCCGCCGGGGTGTCGTCGTCGTTCGAGATGAGGAGCTCGCTCCCGCTGGTCGCACTCTGTGTCCTGCTGACCGGGATCGACCACCGCCGTCGCGGGGCGGCTCGGTGGTTCGACAACCTGGGCATGGGCCGCGGGGCCCGCGTGCTCATCTGGGGCCTGACGTGTCTGGCGCTGGAGTTCCTGGCGACCGCGGCCGCGGCCCTGCTCCCGTGAGACCGTTGGGGGCGGGGGAGACGACACGGCACGGCACACTTGCACCGTACTTTACAGCGACCGGCGACGATTCTACGTTTATGGACTGTATATGAAGCGGCCCCGCGGGGGTTCGCCGCGCGGGCGTGTGGATCAAGGGACATCGAGACACTGTGGAAAAGACCAGGAAGCAGGGAATCATAGAGAAGTTCTCGCGACGCGAGAACGACCAGGGGTCGGCACCGGTGCAGGTCGCGCTGCTCACTGCCCGTATCCAGGAGTTGACCGGGCACTTCCGGGATCACCCGAAAGATCACCATAGCCGCCGCGGACTGCTGAAGATGGTCGGCCGTCGTCGCCGACTGCTGAACTACCTTCGCAAGACCGATCTCGACCGCTATCGATCGGTCATCGAGGAGCTCGGGCTACGCCATTGAGGCCATTCAGGCGCCGGCCTGCCCCGAAGTTCTCAACCTCCGCCGCCCACGGCCCGGCTCATCGGGCCACCCGCTGTCCTTCCCACGGATCGACCCGGGTTTCCCCTCACCCGGGGCGTTGAGTCGAACAAGCTGATGCAAGGATGAGCAACACACCATGAGCGCCCCGGCCGATTGCCGGCGGGCGCAGCGCCCGACCAACCGTGGCGCAACACTCGAAGAAAGAAGAGAAGACAAAGAATGACGCACAGAATCGAAACCGAATTCCATGGCCGGCCCCTGATCCTCGAGACGGGCCGGATGGCCCGCCAGGCGGATGGCGCCGTCTACGTGCAGTACGGTGAAACGGCCCTCCTGGTCACGGCCACGGCGGATCGGAAGCCCACGCACCTCCCCTTCTTCCCGCTCACTGTCGAGTATCGGGAGAAGACCTACGCCGCCGGCAAGTTCCCCGGCGGATTCATCAAGCGAGAGACACGCCCCGGGGACAAGGAGACCATCTCGGCGCGGCAGATCGATCGCCCGCTGCGGCCGCTCTTTCCCGACGACTATCGCAACGACACCCAGGTCGTCTGTTTCGTGATCTCCGCCGACCAGCAGAACGACGCCGATGTCATCGGCATGCTGGGGGCCTCGACGGCGCTGCTGCTCTCCCCGATCCCCTGGGACGGACCCATCGCGGGCGTCCGCATAGCCAGGATGGACGGCCAGTGGCTCGTCAACCCGACGTTCGACGACCTTGAGATGTGCGACCTCGAAATCGTGGTGGCCGGCTCCGAGGATTCGATCGTGATGGTCGAAGGCGCCTGCCTCGAAGCCACGGAAGAGGAGTTTCTGGAGGCGATGAGCGTAGGACAGAAAGCCATCGTCGAGCTGATCGGCCTCCAGCGCGAGCTGGTGGCGATGGCGGGGGCTCCGGAGACGATCGAGTACGAGCCCGTGGGGCCCGATGCGGATGTCGTCGCGAAGGTCACGGCGGAGGCCGCCGGCCGCGTCGGCGATGCGCTGAGGATGGCTGACAAGGAAGAACGCGGACGGGCTCTCTCCGCGCTGCGGAAAGACGTCACGCAGCGCCTCGAGGGAGAGCACCCCGAGTGCGGAAAGGATGTCGGTGCCGCCCTGCGGAAGCTGGAGAAGGAGATCATGCGCCACCGCATCCTGGAGGACGGAGAGCGGATCGACGGCCGGGGGGTGAACGACCTCCGCGAGATCACCTGCGATGTCGGTCTCCTGCCGCGAACGCACGGCTCCGCCCTGTTCACGCGCGGGCAGACGCAGGCGCTCGCCGTGGCGACGCTCGGGACGGTCAGAGACGAGCAACGCATCGACTCGGTGGACGTCCGGGAAGAGACTTCGAAGTCGTTCATGCTCCACTACAACTTCCCCGGCTTCGCGACGGGCGAGGTGCGGATGTTCCGGGGTACGAACCGCCGCGAGACGGGGCACGGGATTCTGGCCGAGCGCGCGCTCCAGGCGCTGCTCCCGGCGTACGAGGATTTCCCGTACACGATCCGGATCGTGTCCGACATCCTGGAGTCGAACGGATCGAGTTCGATGGCCTCGGTCTGCGGGGGCTCGCTGTCGCTTATGGACGCGGGCGTGCCGGTGCGCGCCCCGTGCGCGGGGATCGCCATGGGGCTCATCAAGGAGGGCGACCGGGTCGAGATCCTGACCGACATCCTCGGCGTGGAAGACGCCCTCGGCGACATGGACTTCAAGGTCGCCGGGACCGAGCGGGGGATCACCGCGGTCCAGATGGACATCAAGGCCGACGGACTGTCGGTCGCCACGATGCGGGAAGCGCTCGCACGGGCCCGCGACGCGCGGCTGCAGATCCTCGCGAGGATGAACGATACGCTGCCTTCGGCGCGCGAGGAGATGTCGCCGCATGCCCCGCGGATCGTGACGCTCCAGATCAACCCCCAGAAGATCGGCGAGGTCATTGGGCCGAAGGGGAAGACGATCCGGATGATTCAGGAGGAGACGGGTACCGAAGTCAACATCGAGGATACCGGCGTGGTGACCATCGCGGCGCCTTCGGGCGAGGGCGCGCAGCATGCGAAGGAGATGGTCGAGGCCATCGTCCAGGAGCCGGAGGTCGGACGCATCTACCGCGGCGTCGTGAAGAACACGACCGACTTCGGGGCGTTCGTCGAGATCATTCCCGGAGTGGAAGGCCTGTGCCACATCTCCGAACTCGAAGAGGGGCGGACCGAGAAGACCGAGGATGTCGTGAAGCCCGGCGACGAAGTGAAGGTGAAGTTGCTGGCGGTGGATGACCGCGGACGCATGAAGCTCTCGCGCCGTGCGGCCCTCACTCCCGCCGGGGAGGGCTGAGAACGGCACATCCCGGCCTGCCGCCGCACGGGCCGGCCGGGAGCCCTGGGTCGCTCCCTTCGGTTGACGGAGATCGCCTCCTGCCCGCGCGCGAATCCGAGCGACTCGACGTGGCGGTCCACCGGACCCGCCTCGAGAACGGCATCACGGTGCTCAGCGAGCGTATGGATTCCGTGCGTTCCGTGGCGGTCGGTTTCTGGGTGCGTCAGGGACGAGTCCACGAGGACGAAGCCGTGGGCGGAGTGTCGCACCTGCTCGAACACATGGTGTTCAAGGGGACGCGCCGGCGGTCGGCCAGGGATCTCGCATGGGAGCTCGAGCGGCTCGGTGGAGCCCTTGACGCCTATACGACGCACGAATGCACGGCCTTCCAGGCGCGCGTACCGGCGGCCGATCTCGGCGTGGCTCTCGACGTGCTGTGTGACCTCGTCTTCCGGCCCCTCCTCGAGGAGCGCGATCTCGAGGTGGAGCGGGAAGTCGTGCTCGAGGAAATCGCCTCCGCCGCGGAAATCCCTGAAGACCTGGCGTTCGAGGCGCACGCGCGCTTTCTGTATGGCGGTCATCCGTACGGGGAGCCGATCCTCGGAACCCGGGCCTCTGTAGGAGCGCTCCCCCTGAGGGCGCTGGCAGAAGTGCACGGCCGCGCGTACCGGCCGGGGAACATCGTCGTCGCGGCGGCTGGAGCGGTCGAGCATGCAGCTCTGGTGGAGGGGCTGGCGCGGTGGCTTCCAGACCGGGCGGCTGTGCCGCGTCCCGAGGATCCTCCCCCAGCCAACGGCGGGTCCGGTTTCCGACGCCTCCGACACGCCGGCGGACGCCAGACGCACGTCGTGACCGGCGCGCCCTCTGTCCCATGCCGAGACCGCCTGCGTTACGCGATCTACGTGACCTCGACGGCTCTCGGCGGCGGGATGAGTTCGCGGCTCTTCCAGCGCATCCGCGAGACGCGCGGTCTGGCGTACTCCGTGTATAGCTTCCATGCCCTCCATGCGCGGGCAGGGCATGTGGGTGCCTATGTCGGTACGAGACCCGAGACGGCCGGGGAAGCCCGCGAGGCGTTGACGGAAGAACTGGCGCTTCTGGCCCGTGAGGGACTAACGGGGGATGAACTGGACGACACCCGCAGCCAGCTCAAGGGACAGTTCCTGATTTCACTGGAATCGCCGGTGTCCCGCATGAACCGGCTGGCCGGGATCGCGCTCTACGAACACCCGTATCTTACCCTGGACCAGGTGGCGGCCCGCATCGATGAAGTGAACCGCGCTCAGTGTCTCGAAGCCGCCGCATACTTCTCGCCGGAGCGGCTCGCCACGCTCGAGCTGTCGCCCGGAGACGATCCCGCAGGATCCACACCGGACCCAATCCGACCTTCCGCCTGGAGCCAATAGAGATGATCGTCGGCGTACCGAAGGAGATAAAGACGGATGAGAGCCGGGTAGCCCTCGTCCCGGCGGGCGTCACCGCGCTGGTCGCTTCCGGACACACGGTGTGTATCGAGCGAAACGCGGGAGTCCGCAGCGGCTTCCCGGACGAGGCCTACGTCGACGCGGGGGCCGAGGTCCTGGGCTCGGCGGGAGAGGTGTGGGAGCGGGCGGAGTTCATCGTCAAGGTCAAGGAGCCCATCGAGCCCGAGTATGACCGGATGCGGGCGGATCAGGTCATCTTCACCTACTTCCACTTCGCGGCGGATGAGCGGCTCACGCAACGCACGCTCGAGAGCGGCTGCACCGCCATCGCCTACGAGACGGTCCAGCTTCCGACGGGCGAGCTTCCGCTCCTCACGCCGATGTCGGAGGTGGCGGGGCGCATGGCCATCCAGGAAGCGGCCAAGTATCTGGAACGGACCGCCGGCGGATACGGCATCCTGCTCGGCGGCGTGCCCGGCATCCTCCCCGCCGAGGTCGTGATCCTCGGAGGAGGCGTTGTCGGCGCGAACGCCGCGACGATTGCCGCGGGGTTCGGCGCCCATGTGACCGTTCTCGATGTGAGTCTCCCGCGTCTTCGTTACCTCGCGGAAGTCATGCCCGCCAACGTCGATACCCTGTACTCGAACCGTCACGCGATCCTCGAACAGATCGAACGCGCCGATGTCGTGATCGGTGCCGTCCTCGTCCCGGGCGGAAAAGCTCCGAAGCTCGTACGCCATGACGACTTGAAGCGGATGAAGGACGGCTCCGTGATCGTGGATGTCGCCGTGGATCAGGGGGGCTGCGTGGAATCGGCCCGCCCGACGACGCATAACGACCCCACGTACACGGTCCACGGCGTGATCCACTACTGTGTGACGAACATGCCGGGGGCCGTGCCCCGCACCTCCACGCTGGCCCTCGCGAACGCCACGTTCCCGTACGTCCTGAAGGTCGCGAACCAGGGTTGGAGGGCCGCGTGCCGCGCGGACCCGGACCTCGCGCTCGGGGTCAACACCGCGGATGGGCGGGTCACCTACCGGGCGGTCGCCGAGGCGTTCGATCTGGAATACACGCCTCTGGACAACTGCCGGCCCGATCCCCGGAACTGGACGTGAACCCTCCCCCCAAAACCGACTTTCCTGCGTCTGGAACCGCCTGTACATTGGTGCTTTGTACGCCCCGGCGGGGCGTTCCCGCTACGACCAGCCGCCCTGGAGGTCTCCCGCCTGTGTCCCGCAGCCGCGCCAGCTCGAACGCTCCCGGGAGATCGGGCCTCTAGATGGCGAAGTGGTCGTTGCGCGGCAGTCTCCTGCCGATCAGCAAGATCGGGGTCGATCTGGGGACTGCGAATACACTGGTACACGTTGAGGGCGAAGGCATCGTGCTCAATGAACCCTCGGTCGTCGCCGTGCGGAAGGAGAGCGGGCGCATCGAGGGAATCGGTCTCGCCGCCAAGCGGATGCTCGGTCGTACTCCGAGCGGGATTGAAGCCGTCCGCCCGCTGAAAGATGGCGTCATCGCCGATGTGGACATCACCGAGATGATGATCCGCTATTTCCTCAAGGAAGTGATGACCTCGCGGTTCTTCAAGATCAGGCCACTCGTGGTGGTGGGAGTGCCCTCCGGCATCACGGAACTTGAACGCCGCGCTGTCCGGTCGAGTGCTCATGCGGCCGGCGCCAAGGAAGTCTACATGGTGGCGGAGCCGATGGCGGCCGCCGTAGGCGTCGGACTTCCCGTGGAGACCCCGACGGGCAATATGATCATCGACGTTGGAGGCGGGACGAGCGAGATCGCGGTCATTGCGCTTTCGGGATCCGTCGCCGACACCTCGATTCGGGTCGGGGGGGATGAGCTGGACTCGACGATCGTTTCCTTTCTCCGAAAGAACTACAACCTCCTCATCGGCGAACCGACGGCGGAAGCCGTCAAGATCCAGATCGGATCCGCCTATCCCACCGACGAGGACAAGGAGATGCTGGTCAAGGGCCGGGATCTCGTATCCGGGATTCCGAAGACGGTCCGAGTGCACTCCGCGGAGATTCGGGAATGCCTGCAGGAACCGATCCAGCAGATCGTAGCCGCGGTGCGGCGGGCGCTCGAGATCACGCCGCCGGAACTTGCATCGGATATCGTGGACCGTGGCGTCGTGATGACAGGGGGAGGAGCCCTGGTGCGGGGATTGGACACGTTGCTCGGGGAAGAGACGGGACTCCCGATCCATGTCGACGAAGAGCCTCTCACGTGTGTGGTCCGGGGGTGCGGGAAGATCCTCGAGCAGTTCGGGCGATACCGTGGGGTCCTCACCAGCTGACAGCCCAATGGCGGCAATTCCGTTGTCCCTGAGCATGCGGTCGTGACCTATCCGGGTGTCCAGCCGCCGGGCCGGGGCACGCTCGAACTCACGACCCTCCTGCTTGTCCTCATACTGGGTGGGATCGCCGCCAGCCTGTCGCGCGAGCGCCAGAGTCAGATCGAGTCCGCGGTTCGCGCCACCGTCCTCTATCCCTTTCTCGCCCTCCACCGCGCGGCGGCCGAGCGGGGGCAGATCGAGCGCCACAACCGGGAACTGCTGGTGGAGCGGGAATCGCTGACGGAGCTGGTGATGCGAACCCGCGCTCAGGCGGCTCGGGCAGTTGGACTGAGGGCGGCCGAAGTGCTCCCGCCCCTGCTGGTGGGATCCGCGACGCCCGCCGTCGTGTATCCCGGCCGCCCCTACGTTGGAAACCCGGACGTGTTCATGCTGGACGGACCCGATTTCTCCGGTCGCGAGTTCCCGATCGGCGTATTCACGGGCACCGGGCTGGTGGGCGTCGCCAGGGCGCCTCACGGGAGAGGGGCCAGCGGAGAGTTCTGGAGTCACGCGGACTTTCGGGTCACCGTAATGGCCGAAGACGGGGGCACATCGGGGTTCGTCCGGTCGATACGGGCCGAGAGCCGTCAACCGGTGCTGCTGCTCGAGGGTGCGCCCTTCCAGGCCGACATCCCGGTCGGAACCCTGGTGGTGACGACCGGGATCGGCGGCGTGTACCCGCCGGGCATCCCCGTGGGGTGGATACGGGAGCCTTCGACGCCCGAGGCGGGGTGGATGAAGCGGTACGTGGTGGAGCCCGCGGTTCGGCCGCCGGAGGTCCGAGACGTGTTCGTATGGGAGCGCCCCGACCTGTCGGTCGGGGTCGAAGCCGACAGTGTGTCCGTCCCGGCGGACTCGGGCTCGGTCGGTCGATGACCGCGGCCGGAAGATGGCTCGTTGTCGCGTTGCTGTTGCTCGCGCATTTTGCGCTGCACCCGCTGTGGAGTCGATGGCCGGTCGGGCTCGACCTGGTCGCCGGCGGGCTCTTCCTGGGCTCGCTGCTCCTGCCGTGGGGCCGGGCGGCGGCGTTCGGGGGCCTGATCGGGCTCCTGGAGGCCTCGATATCGCTCGGGCCTCTGGGCCCTGTGATTCTGCTGTTCTCTCTCGTCGGGTGCCTCGCGAGCTGGCTTCGCCATCTCATCTATTCGGACTCGAGCCGCTTCACGGCTATCTTTCTTTTTCTCGGGGTGTGGGTCCTTCGGATCGCCTTGACGGCTCTGGTCGGCGGGGAACTGTCGTTCGCTTCGGTGCTCGTATACACTCCGGCGTCGGCCGCGCTGACGACGGCCGTCTGCTGGGTTGCGGAACGACTCGTGTCGGGCGTGGTCGCGTGACGGGCTGCCGGGGAGGGGAAACGCCGTGAAGAGTAACCAGGTGCATCGGCTGCACCGGAGACGGCGCGGGCGCGCGGCAGGGAGCGGGGTACTCATCCTCCTCGTGTTCGTCGCCGCGAGCTTCCTTCGACTACAGATCTTCAGCGGAGAGCAGTACGCCCTTCGCTCAAGCGAGAATCGCCTTCGGACCATCACGGTCCCGGCGCCGCGCGGGACGATCTACGACCGCTACGGTCGCGCGATCGCGGACAATGTGCCGGGCTACGACGTGTCCCTCCTCTCCGGCCCGCCGGACTCGATTTCGGCCGGTCTGGAGCGCCTCGCGAGCCGCCTCGAGCTGTCGGCCGGGCGGCGTGAGGAGTTGCTGGCGCGGAACCGGGCGCGGCCGAACGAATCGCTGGTCGTGCGCGAAAACGCGAGCTTCGAACAGGTCGCGTTCATCGAGGAGCGGCGTCCGCAGTTTCGGCGGGTCGTGGTGGACCAGCGCCCGCGTCGGCGATATCCGGCGGGTCCCGCCGTGGCGCACATGGTCGGGTATATAGGAGGAATCAGCGAAGAAGAGTTGGCGAGACCCGAATACGCGGGATATGAGACCGGTCAATCCCTCGGGAAGACTGGCCTCGAAGCGCAATACGAGAACCGCCTGGCCGGCAGTAACGGAATCCGATATGTGGAGGTGAACGCGCTGGGGACGATCGTGAGGGACCTCGGCGTCGGCCCGGGGCGAGCCTCGGTGCCGGGGGAAGACCTGCACCTGGGGATCGATCTCGACCTGCAGGCATTCGCTGACTCGACGTTCCCGGCAGGAATGCGCGGGGGGGTCGTGGCCCTGGATCCGGCCACGGGTGAAGTCATCGTCCTCTACAGTCATCCCACGTTCGATCCGAACGACTTCATAGGCGGCATTCCGCTCGATCTCTGGGATGCGCTTCGCGAAGATCCCGACAAGCCGATGCTGAACCGGGTGTCCATGGCCTCGTACCCGCCCGGGTCGACCTGGAAGCTCGTCATGTCCGCGGTCGGCATGAAGACCGCCGACCTCACCATCGACACCTATCACACGCACACCTGCGCGGGCGGACTCGCCTACCGGAACCGATACTTCCGCTGCTGGTCGGCGGGACACGGGCGTCTGGATCTGTCGGAAGCGATCATGCACTCCTGCAACGTCTGGTTCTATCAGGCGGGGCAGCGTATCGGGCTGGACCCGCTCCTCGAGGAGGTGGGCGAGTTCGGTTTCGACGGGCCATCGGGGATCGACCTCCCGTTCGAGATCGGCGGCCAGTTTCCCGAGTCGAGACAGTGGTACGATCAGCAGTACGGCCCCGGCGGCTGGTTCGAATCCGAGATCATGAACCTCTCGATCGGACAGGGAGCCAACGCGCAGAGTCCGCTGACCATGGCGCAGTTCTATGCCGCGTTGGCCACGGGCCGGGCACCCGTGCACCCGCACCTGGTGCGCGACGAGACCCTGGCGGAGCGGCGTGTGGACTGGCGACTCGACCTCCGGGAAGTCCAGCGGCACCAGTTGGTCGACGCCCTCGTCCGGGTCGTGAACGAGCCGGGCGGCACCGCGTACGGCAGCCGTCTCTCACGCTGGACGCTGGCAGGGAAGACGGGAACGGCCCAGAACCCGCACGGCGAGCCGCATTCCTGGTTCGTAGGCTTCGCGCCTGCGTACGCACCGCGCATCGTGGTCGCGGCCATCGTGGAGCACGGCCATCCCGACAATACACCGTCGCTCGCCGTGCCTCTCGCATCCGGGATCGTGGACCGGCACCTGGCGACGATCGGCCTCCCGCCGGAAGCGACACCGGGCGTCCGCCCCGTGGAAGGGGCCCCGGCGGAAGGGGGCGGATGATCTCGTCTCGTCGGATCCCGGGTATCGGCGATCCCTCGCTCCTGGCGCTCGTGTTGATCCTGACCGGTCTCGGGATCGCGATGATCTATTCGGCCGGACAGGTGGATGTGCGATCGCCCGCCACCGGAATCTGGCTGCGCCAACTCACCTGGTTCGGCGTGGCAATCGTCGCTCTGGCGGTGGCTTCTCGCTTCTCCCTGCGTTTTCTCGAGTGGCTGGCGCCCTGGTGCTACGGGGTTTCGATCCTCCTGCTCGTGCTTGCGCTGGCCATCGGCACGGGCCCGAACGGGAGCTGGCTCGAACTGGGACCGGGCCGGCTCCAGCCGGCCGAGGTCGCGAAGCTGGGTACAGTTCTCATGCTGGCCCGGGTGATGGGGGATGGGCCGGAGCGATATGAACGGTTATTCGATCTCTGGAAGCCCGCGGTGCTCGCCCTCATCCCCCTCGTGCTCGTGATCCGGCAGCCGGATCTGGGGAGCGCCATGATCTTCGCCGTCATCTTCATCGCCGCTCTGTTCTGGGGCGGGGTCCCGCTGTTCAGGATTTTCCTGATCGCGACGCCGGGCCTCAGCCTCCTGCTGGGGTTCAACTGGATCGTGTGGGGCCTGTGGTTCCTGGTGGTCGCGGCCTGTCTGTACGTACGTCGCCTCTTCATCATCGAATCGGTGGGCGTACTCCTCGCGAACATCGCCGCCGGAGCCCTCACCCTGCGGATATGGGATTCGCTCGCCGACTATCAGCGGAACCGGCTCCTGGTGTTCCTCGATCCCGAGATCGATCCTCTCGGCGCGGGCTGGCACCTCATCCAGTCCAAGGTCTCCATCGGATCGGGGGGACTGTTCGGGGCCGGGTTCGCGAACGGACCGCAGAAGCGGCTCGCCTTTCTGCCGGAGCAACACACCGACTTCATTTTCTCCGTGGTGGGGGAGGAGCTGGGCTTCGTCGGGGTCGCGGTGTTTCTCGTACTGTTCGGGCTGCTGCTGTGGCGGGTGCTCTACGCGGCGATCGACACGGAGGATGACTTCGGAAGTTCGATTGCATTCTGCGTGTTCGCCATCCTTCTGACCCACCTGGTCGTCAACCTCGGCATGACCGTCGGAGTGCTGCCGGTGACGGGGTTGCCCTTGCCGCTCGTAAGTTACGGCGGGAGCTTCCTGCTCATGCTCTACGCGGCGTTCGGGATGGTGCAACGCGTGGTGTGGGAGAGGTAATTTGTCCTGGTTCAAGAAACCGAAACAGAAGCTCGTTTCGCAGAAGCGTGAGCTCCCCGGCGAGATGTGGGACAGGTGCGGCGGCTGTGGCGAAATCCTCTACAGCGGGCGGCTCGAGGAGAGTCTTCACGTCTGCCCGAACTGCGGCCATCACTTCCGTATCACGGCGGAATCCTACGAGGCCTTGCTTCTCGACGGCGGCGGGCTCGAAGTCGCGTACGACCAGACGCTGCGCTCCGCCGACCCCCTGGGGTTCGTGGATTCTCGCAGCTACGCGGAGCGCGTCTCTCAGGCGGAGAAGCGGGGAGGCGACCAGGACGCGATCCGTACGGGGCGGGGCGAGATCGATGGCAGGGAGGTGCACCTCGGGACCATGGACTTCCGGTTCATCGGTGGTTCGATGGGCTCGGTCGTGGGGGAGAAGATCCGCCGACTCGCCGATCGGTCGCTTGAGCGGCGAGTCCCGCTCATCATCATCTCGGCCTCGGGTGGCGCGAGGATGCAGGAGGGGATCCTGTCGCTCATGCAGATGGGCAAGACCGCGACGGCCCTCGAGCAACTGGCTGGCGTGGGCATCCCCTACCTGAGCGTTCTCACCAACCCGACCACGGGAGGGGTTACGGCGTCCCATGCCATGCTCGGAGACGTGATTCTCGCGGAGCCCGGCGCCTTGATCGGATTCGCCGGCCCCCGGGTGATCAAGGAGACGATCCGGCAGGACCTCCCGGAGGGCTTCCAGACTGCCGAGTTCCTCGAGGAGCACGGGATGATCGACCGCATCGTCCCCCGGCCGGAACTGCGCGGTGCGATCTCGAGCCTGTTGGCCCACATGTGCTGACCGGGGGTGAGGACGCGCTCGCGGCCCTCCTCGGCCCCCACCCGGTCACCACGGCGCGCTGGGGCCTCGACAGAATCGAAGCTCTTCTGGATCAGCTCGGACGGCCCGAGCGCACGTTCAGAGCCCTTCATGTCGCCGGGACGAACGGCAAGGGCTCGACCGCGAGCTTCGCTGCGAGCATGCTGGCGGCGGGGGGGCTGCGGACCGGACTCTACACGTCACCTCACCTGTCGGACGTGCGGGAGCGATTTCTCGTGGACGGTTCGTGGATCGAGGAATCGGTCGTCCAGTCGGCCGCCTCCCGGATCCTCGACTGCGACGCCAGTGACGCCTGCACGTACTTCGAGGTCTCGACCGCGCTGGCCTTCCTGTGTTTCGCGGAATGCGGGGTGGAGGTGACCGTCGCGGAGACGGGCCTCGGCGGTCGCCTGGACGCGACGAACGTGCTCCGGCCGGCCGGCACTGCGATCACACCGATCGGATTCGATCACACGGACCTGCTCGGGTCCTCTCTGCGGGCGATCGCGGGAGAGAAGGCGGGCATCTTCAAGCGTGACGTTCCGGCCAGCCTGGGGCGGATGGACGGAGTGGCCCTCGAGACACTGGAGCGTATCGCTGCCCGCACGGGGTCGCCCGTCGCGCGGCTCGGGCGGGAGGCGGAAGTGTCCGAAGTCCGGAGCGAGCCTGAGGGTACCCGGTTCCGTTACGTCTCCAGGGCCCGTCCGGGCGGGGTGCCGCTGGCGACCCGGCTCCCGGGGCGGTACCAGGCGGACAACGCGGCGCTCGCGCTCCTCATGCTCGACCGCTCAGGCTATGAACTGGACGAGGCGCGAGTGAGGCGGGGCGTCGCGCAGACACGCCTGCCCGGCCGCTTCGAACTCCGTCGCGAGGGTCCCGCTGGCGGGACGTGGGTGTTCGATATCGCGCACAACCCTGCGGCGGCCGAGGCGCTGTGTGCGACGCTGGCGGAGTTGTCCCCTCCGCGCCCCCTGGTCGCGGTCGTGGGGTTGCTGGCCGACAAGGACTGGAAGGCCGTTCTCGGGCGCCTCGCGCTTGACAGCGACCATATGATTCTGACGTGCCCCGCCGCCCCCGAATGCCGGGTGTGGGACCCTGCGGAGGCGCAGGCGTGGATGTCACGCAAGGGCGCCGGGGACGTTACAGTGTCTGTAAGTGTCGCGGAGGCCGTTGCGCGGGGCCGCGAACTCGCCGGTTCGGGAACCGTGCTGGTGACCGGATCCGCGTACACCGTGGGCGAGGCAAGGACGCAGCCGGTCGTGGCCGGTACGCAGAGAGAGGAGCGGAGGGAGAGACATGCTGTACGATCCGAGATTGTTGCAACCGATGAGGGCCGAGCTGACGCGTCTGGGCGTGCGTGAGCTTCGGACCTCCGATGAAGTGGACGAGGTGCTCGGAGCCGGCGGAGATACTCTGGTCGTCGTGAACTCCGTGTGCGGGTGCGCAGCCCGGAACGCGCGGCCCGCCGTGGCGATCGCCATGCGTCACGAGGTGCAGCCCGAACGGGTGGTCACGGTCTTCGCAGGTCAGGATGTGGAGGCGACGGCCCGCGCGCGGCAGTATTTTACCGGCGTCCGCCCGTCATCGCCGTCGATCGCGCTTCTTTCCGGCGGCGAGTTGCAGTTCATGCTCGAGCGGCACCAGATCGAGGGACGAGAAGCGCACCAGATCGCCGCCGACCTCACGAAGGCGTACGACGAATTCTGCGCGACCAACTGAGTTTGTGAGTTCCGGGGAAATCCGCGGTCTGCCCGGCTTTCGGGACTTCTTCCCCGAGGATTTCGCACTCCGTCGTCACATCTTCTCGGCTTGGCGCCGGGTCGGCGCTCGCTACGGGTTCACGGAGTACGACGGCCCCCCGCTCGAGCCGCTTGAACTCTACACGCGAAAGTCGGGCGACGAGATCGTCGGCCAGCTGTACGAGTTCGCGGACAAGGGCGGGCGCGCCGTCGCGTTGCGGCCCGAGATGACCCCGACGTTCGCTCGCATGATGGCGGCCCGAGCCGGTGGGCTCGCGAAGCCGGTGCGGTGGTTCTCCATCCCGCAACTGTTCCGTTACGAACGGCCGCAGCGCGGGCGCCTCCGGGAACACTTCCAGCTCAACATGGACATCGTCGGGGAAACGGACCCCCTCGCGGACGCGGAGATCATCGCGGCCGGGATCGATGCGCTGCGAGAACTGGGGCTCGGCTCGGCCGACATCGTCGTCCGCATCTCGGACCGTCGGCTTGTCGGAGCGCTTCTCGTTGCGCACGGGATCGGCGAGGTCGACCACGTGGCGGTGTTCGGCGCCCTCGACCGCCTGGAGAAAGAAGGGGAAGAGGGCGCCCGGGCCAGACTGGCCGCGGCTGGCGTGGAGGCGACGCAGGCGACCGGCCTGCTCGAGGCCATGCGGCTCCCGCTGGACGCGCTCAAGGCGGCGCACGCGGGGGACAGGCCGGTCGCGGAGGCGGCCGGGCGGCTTTCCATCGTGTTCGGCCACCTGCGCGCGGCGGGGTTCGACGAATTCCTTCGCTTCGATGCCGGTCTCGTCCGGGGGTTGGCTTACTACACGGGGACCGTGTTCGAGATCTGGGACCGCAGGGATGAACTGCGGGCCATCTGCGGCGGAGGCCGCTACGACAACCTGCTCCTGGCGCTGGGAGGAGTGGATCTCCCGGCGCTCGGCTTCGGGATGGGCGATGTGGTTCTGGCCGAACTGCTCAAGGACCGGGGTCTCGTTCCGTCGCAGCTTCGCCGGGTGGACGACTACATCATCTGCGTGTCCGATGCCGAACGCGAGGCGGCGCTCGGCCTGGCCCGGGCGCTGCGGGATCGTGGACGTCACGTACTGTACGACCTCCGCGCGCGTGGCGTCGGGCGGCAGTTCAAGGCGGCGCATCAGGCGGGAGCCGCGCGGGCCATCGTCCTCGGCCCGGACGAACTGGCCCGCGGCGTCGTCTCGCTCCGCGACATGGCATCCGGGGATGAACGGGAAGTCGCAATCGGAACGCTGGCGGGTGAAGCGGAGGAGGTGCGGTGAGCCGCGTACTCATCCTCGATTTCGGTTCTCAGTTCACCCAGCTCATTGCGCGCCGCATCCGTGAGGAGGGGGTGTATTGCGAGGTCCACGCGCCGACGCGCAACCCGGATTGGGTCCGTCGCTTCAAGCCGGCCGCCATCGTCCTCTCCGGAGGGCCCGCCAGTGTATATGACGAAGGCGTGCCGACGGCCCGGCGCGAGATCCTGGCCATGGGCGTGCCGATCCTCGGGATCTGCTACGGCATGCAGCTCGTGGCGGACCTGGTGGGAGGGGAGGTGTACCAGGCGGCCCGACGCGAGTACGGACGGGCCCAACTCGAGGTGCGGTCGACCGACGGACTCTTCCACGGGTTCTCCGACGGCGAGGCCACGCAGGTCTGGATGAGCCACGGGGACTCGCTCCGTGACCTCCCTCCCGGCTTCGAAGTGCTGGGCACGACGGAGAACTCGATCGCCGCCATCGGGTCGGAGGAACGGCGGATCTGGGGCGTACAGTTCCACCCCGAGGTTGCTCATACGACCCGGGGCGGCGAGATACTCCGGAACTTCCTGTTCGAGATCGCCGGCTGCAAGATGAGCTGGAACGCGGCGAACATCATCGATCACCAACTGGCGGCGGTGCGCGAAGCCGTGGGGGATGCCGAGGTCATCCTGGGCCTGTCCGGCGGGGTGGACAGTTCGGTCGCCGCGGCTCTCGTGCAACGGGCGGTAGGGGATCAACTCACCTGCATCTTCGTCGATACCGGGCTGCTGCGGAAGGGCGAGCGGGACGCGGTGAAGGCGGTGTTCGGAGCACACATGGGGATGCGGCTCGAGGTCGTCGACGCGGCGGATCTGTTCCTTGAGCGGCTTGCCGGCGTCGAAGAACCCGAAGAGAAGCGGGTCATCATCGGCCACACGTTCATCGACGTGTTCGAGGAGGCCGCGGGTCGACACGGCGATGCCCGGTTTCTCGTGCAGGGGACACTCTACCCCGATGTGATCGAGTCCGTGTCGGTGTGGGGTCCGTCCGTGAAGATCAAGTCGCACCACAACGTCGGGGGACTGCGGCCCGACCATCCGTTCCAACTCATCGAGCCGCTGCGGGAGCTGTTCAAGGACGAGGTGCGCGCGGTGGGCCGTGAACTGGGACTGTCGGAGGAGATCGTGGGCCGCCATCCGTTCCCCGGCCCGGGCCTGGCCATCCGCATCCTCGGCGATGTGACGCGAGACAAGCTCGACTCGCTGCGCGAGGTGGACGCGATCTACCTCGAGGAGATTCACGGGGCGGGACTCTACGACGAGATCTGGCAGGCGTTCGCCATACTCCTGCCCGTCCAGTCGGTGGGGGTCATGGGCGATGCGCGCACGTACGAGAATGTGGTCGCGCTCCGGGCGGTGACCTCCCTGGACGGTATGACCGCCGACTGGTTCCAGTTCCCGCACGACGTACTGGGCCGGATCTCCAACCGCATCATCAACGAGGTGAAGGGGGTGAACCGCGTGACGTATGACGTGTCCTCCAAGCCGCCCGCGACCATCGAGTGGGAATAGCCTCCGTGGCGACATCTCGCGGCGAGAGTGGGGCGGGCTGCCGGGAGATCGCGGCCTGGATGGACGAACTCCTGCGGGTGGCCGAGATCGAGGACTATCCGTTCGCCCTCAACGGGCTCCAGGTCGACGGGCGCCGCGAAGTCGCCCGCATCGGGGCGGCCACCGACGCCTGCCGGGCGACGATCGATCTCGCCGCCGAGGCCGGATGCGACCTTCTACTGGTGCACCACGGGCTGTTCTGGGGCGGCCTTCGCCCCTTCGTCGGCCCCGCCTACGAGCGGTTTCGACGGCTTGTGGAGAGCGGCATGGGCCTGTATTCGGCACACCTCCCCCTCGATGCGCACCCGCAGATCGGAAACAACATCCTCCTCGCCGCCGAGTTCGCCCTGCAGGCGATCGAGCGATTCGGTTCCTTCAGAGGAAACGACGGCATCGGCGTGATCGGGACCCTCGGCGCGTCACGGGAAGAACTCGCGGCCCGAGCGAAGGCTGTATGCGGCCGGATTCCGATCGTGATCCCCGGAGGGCCGGAACGCGTTACGCGGCTCGCGATCGTCACGGGCGGCGGCGGCTCCATGATCGAGGCCGCCGCCGTGGCGGGCGCCGACACCTTCCTCACCGGCGAGGGGAACCACCATACCTATCACGAGGCGATGGAACTCGGGATCAACGTGATCTACGCCGGGCACTACGCGACCGAGACGCTGGGGGTCAGGGCTCTGGCGGAGCGCGCGGCGGACCACTTCGGAGCGGAGCCCTTTTTCCTCGACGTACCTACCGGCCTCTGAGTCGCTGACCGCCGAAACTCTAGAAGACCGATACCTTGACGTCGTTCAGATAGCGATCCGGCCGCTCGCGGATGTCGCGCACGAGGAGCGCGATCTCTTCGCTGGCGGCGCGAAGCGTGGCGACCGTTTCCAGCAAGCCATCATACAGAGTGTCGTCGCGCAGCACCTTCCCGAGCGTCCCTTCTCCCTGCTCGAGGCCCCGCGTGATCTCGGCGAGAGACTTGCCCGTGGACGCGAAGTCCTCGCCGGCCCCGGCCAGCCGTGAAGAGAGCGTGTCGAGGTTGGCGAGCGTGCGGTCGACCTCATTTGACCCCGTGAGTCCCGACAGACGGGTCGAGAGCGTGTCCATATTGGCGAGCATGGCGTGGATCGAGGTTCGCTCCGTCTCGAGAAGCCCCGCCAGTTCACGCATGGCAAGGGTGAACGCCTCCGAGCCCGCGGCGACGTTCTCGGCCAGCCCCTCGCTGAGGAGCGATTCGAGTCGTCCAATCAGGGCTCCCGTATCATCGCCGAGCGTTGACGCCAGCGACGCGATATCCGAGGTGCGGTCGAGGACGATCGTGTCCCCCTCCGCGAGCATCCGCATGCTTTCGCCCGGCATCAGCTCGACCAGTTGCTGTCCGAGGAAGCCGTCAGGCTTGATCGTGCCGCGCGTGTCGGAGGGGAGAGCGGTCCTCGTGGAGAGCGTCATCGTGAGGACGACGTGCTCGAGTTCGAGCGCCACCGCGTCCACGGTCCCGACCTCGACTCCGCGCAGCAGGATCGACGATTCGGGCGAGATCCGTCCCGCGTCCGGTGCGAGCGCCCACACCTGCATGGACGGTCCGCGGAACGGAGAGCCGGAGATCCAGAACAGGCCGGCCACGGCGATGACTGCGGCCAGGATCAGGAAGACGCCGACCCGTATCTCGACCCCCCTGTCTCGCAGGCCCGGATCTCTCATGCCGGCCCCGGGGCGGGTGCGGCGTCGAGGAACTGGCGGACGGCCGGGTTGTCCGTGTCGCGCAACTGCTGCGGCGTCCCCTCCGCCTGGACCACGCCGTCGGCCAGCAGGACGATCCGGTCCGCCAGGAAGAACGCCGACGTTACATCGTGCGTCACGACGATGCTGGTCGCATCGACCTCGTGGCTCACGCGGGCGATCAACCTGTTGATCCGGGTGGCGTTGACAGGATCCAGTCCCGTCGTGGGCTCGTCGTACAGGACGTAGCGGCGCTTGCCGATGATGGCGCGCGCGATGGCGACCCGTCGCTGCATGCCCCCGGAGAGTTCGGCCGGGAACAGCGAGAGCACGTCCGGCTCGAGGTTCACATGGCCGAGCGCGGCCAGAACCAGTTCATCGCACTCCCCCTGGCGGCCCCGGCAGAAGCCCGCGGGGAGTCCCATGAGCAGGTTGCCTCGCACCGTCATCGAGTCAAACAGCGCCGAGTTCTGGAAGACGTAGGCAATCTTGCTGCGGACGGCGGCGATCCCCCTCCGGTCCGCGACCGGCACCGAGACGCCGTCGACGACGATGTCTCCCGCGTCCGGATCGAACAAGCCGACGATGTGCTTGAGCAGCACGCTCTTGCCTGTCCCGGAGGGACCCATGACGACGAGCGTTTCGCCCTCCCTCACCTGAAGGTTGACCCCGCGAAGGACAGGACGCCCTCCGAGCCGCTTGTGGAGGCCGATGATCTCGATCACGTGAGCGCCTTGTACACAGGCCCGAGCACGGTGTCCAGCACCATGATCGATACGATGATCGCGACCACCGCACGCGTCGCGGTTCGACCGACGCCGGCCGCCCCGCCGCGCGCCCGCAGACCCACGTAGCTTGCCGTGAAAGTGATGGCGAATCCGTACGCAACCGCCTTCACGAGCGAGAAGATCAGCGCGCCGTGGTGATAGTATCCCTTGGCCCCCTCCACGTATTCGCCGGAGGTGAGCCCGAGGATGGTGACCGACGTCACATAGCCGCTGAAGATGCCCATCGCGTCCGCGAGCAGGACCAGCGGAACCAGAATGACGGTGCCGGCGACAACCCGGGGGACGACGAGTTCGAGCACCGGGTCCCGGCCCATGGTGAGGAGTGCGTCGATCTGATTGGTGACCTTCATCGTCCCGAGCTCGGCGCCGATCCCGGCGCCGACGCGTCCGGCGAGTACGACCGCGGTGAGCACGGGTCCCAACTCGGTGAGCATGCCACCGACCACGCCGCCGGCGACGATCTCTCTCGGGAGGCCCTGCGAAAGCTGGTACATGGTCTGCTGGGCCATGACGGCTCCCGACAGGGCTCCCATGAGGAGGACCAGGGGCAGGCTGTCGACACCGATCTGTTTCGCGTGGGCGACCGTCTCGAGCGCATACGCGCGGGGTCGTGCAAGCGAGCGGAGTGTGGCCCAGCCGAGGAGGCCGACTCGTCCGGCGTGGAGGGCTGCGGTGCGCGCGGAGCGTCCCGAAGCGGCGAAGAGGTCGGGCGTCTTCAACGGCCTCCCTGCCGGGCCTCGTCGTGAACGTCTTCCAGCGCCTCCGCCTGCGACTCGGGCGGCCGGATGCCGTCGAGGATCTCCACCTCGAGACGGATCGCTTCCCACAAACGGTGCATGCGCCGGGGGTCGCCTCCATGGAGCTCGGCGAAGTCCCGCAGCTGCTGGCCGGACACGCCAAACTCGTCGAGCACCGCAGCCCGCACCGAGTCGCCGTCCGGTGTGCTGGTGTACCGTCCGCGAGCCCACGTCAGCTTGGCCATCACCTGGACGTACGTGTCCTCGTCGAGGCTGGCGTCACCGCCGCCGCAGCCCCCGATCGCCACGCTCGCCGCGAGTACGGCGATCAGGGCGGGCCGGGCCGCCCGGGGCCGCCTCAGCCGGACGAGCGAACGGATATGCGGTAGAGCCAGCATGTAAATCCGACGGCGGCGGCCGCCCCGATCCAGCTCGCGATCGGACCGAAACCGTCCGGAGCGAGGCTGAGCACGTCCGTGCTCTGGGTGGCCGCGAACGGTATGGCGAGGAGGATCCCGACGAGCGCCTCTCCGGTGATGAGTCCCGAGGCGAACAACAGGCCTCGATGGTTCGCCTTCTCTACGTCGCCCTCATCGCCTCCGCCCCGCCGTACGGACCGGCTCACGAGCCAGGCCACGACGCCCCCCACGAAGATCGGGACCTCGAGTTCGATCGGCAGGTAAATCCCCACCGCGACCGCGAGGACGGGAACGCGGAGGCTCGACCCGCGAGCCTTGAGGAGTTGGTCGAGGGCGATCACGCTGGCGGCGATCAGTGCCCCGATGCCGATCATCGCCCACGGCAGGTTCTGCGAGAACACCCCATCGGCGACGGAAGCCATGAGTGTGGCCTGCGGCGCCTGGAGCATCTCGTTCGGATCCATCCCTTCGCGGGGCAGGACGCCACCAAACCCGTACGCCTTGTAGAGAAGTCCGAGGATGGGCGCGATGACGAGCGCGGCCGCGACGACGCCGATGACCTGCATGATCTGCTGTCGGCGAGGCGTGGCTCCCACGATCCGGCCAGCCTTGAGGTCCTGCATGTTGTCGCCCGCGATGGCCGCCGCGCACGCGACGACCGCCCCCACCAGGATCGCGGTGGCCGCTGCCGAAAGGGCCTGCGGCCCCGAGATCGTGAAATCGATCTGCAATCCCAGCAGCATGTAGAGGATGAGAGAGATGGTGAGGATCGTGGCAATGGTGACGCCCGAGATCGGGTTGTTCGAGGAGCCCACGAGCCCCGCCATGTAGCCGGCGACCGATGCGAACAGGAATCCGGCCAGGAGGGCGAACACCGTCCCCAGGGCCAGCACGATCCAGTACAGGCCTGGCGTGATGCCGAGAGCCGTGCGGTCGACGACGAGGACGAACACCGCGAGGATCGGGACCGCGAGCGACACGGTGCCGACCGCGACCAGGTTGATCGGCATATCCCGCTCGGTGCGGGGGATTTCCGGCCCTCCCCCCGCCGCTCGGGAGGCGCGAAGCGCTTGTACCGACGACCGCACACCGTCTCGCACGGCGCCCAGGAGCGAGACAAGGGCCCACACGCCGCCCACCACCATGGCGCCGACTCCCATGAACCGGATTTGCGCGCTCCAGATCGCCTGGGCGGCGCCGTACCCGTCCGCGCCGTCCACAATACCGGCCACGGTCGCAGGGTCGGCCACGGCCAGGTAGATGGGGATCGCGATGAGCCAGGAGATCGCGCCGCCCGCGAGTACGAGGCTGCCGACCCGGGGTCCGACGATGTAGCCGACACCCAGTAGAGCCGGAGACAGGTCGGTCCCGATGCCGAAGATCGAGCGGCCGGCCGTGACCGCACCGTGCAGGGAACTCTCGGCGATCTTGAACCCGGTCTGCGACAGCTTCAAGAGGGCGGCGGCTACGCCTCCGAAGGCAATCAGCTTCGCCCCCGATCCGCCCGTCGCCCCCGCCTTGAGCACTTCAGCGGTCGCGACACCCTCCGGGAAGCGCAGGTCGGCTTCGATGATCAGGGCGCGCCGCAGCGGTATGGTGAAGAGGACCCCGAGTATTCCGCCGCAGAGGGCGATCCCCATCGTGGGCAGGAAGGGGAAACCCGCCCAGTGGCGGAGCAGGATGAGGGCCGGCAGCGTGAAGATGACGCCCGCGGCGAGAGACTCACCGGCCGAAGCGGCGGTCTGGACGATGTTGTTCTCGAGGATATTGTGCTCGCGGAACATCCTCAGGATCGCCATCGAGATCACGGCGGCCGGGATGGACGCGGACACGGTGAGCCCCACCTTGAGCCCCAGATAGGCGTTGGCGCCCGCGAGTACCGCCGAAAGGAGGATGCCGAGCACGATCGCCTTGCCCGTGATCTCCGGCAGAGATTGCGAGGCCGGGATGTAGGGCTCATGAGTGCGCGGATTCGAAGTGCCCGTAACCTGGTCCGGCATGGGCGTGCCTCCAACGTTCGCTCGGGGATCCGGCTCGGGGACGCGATCGACCGACCAGACGCTAGTTGCGGCTCCCGTAAGGGTCAACAGCGGGAGGGGCAAAACGGATGCTCGGACCCGGAGGTCGCGCCCGTGCTGCCGAACTGGCATTCGTGCGCCCGGGTGAGAAATCCATTCCCGCCTGTTCGGCGCGAGGCCCGCCTTTCCGGCGCATGCGGGGTGCGGGGCGTGTCCAGCGAAAGGGCACGGGAATTGCGTCAGGGGTAGGGTGTCGGAGACCGAGGGAGGCTAATAGACGATGATCCCGACCGATCGACTCACGCTGAAGGCCCGCGAGGCGATGGCCGAGGCGATCCTGGCGGCTCGCCGGGCGGACAATCCGGCCGTCGAGGACGTGCATCTCCTCACGGCTCTCTTGGCGCAGGACGGCGGCGTCATCGTGCCTGTCCTGCAGATCGTGGGGGTCGACCTCCCCGACCTGGAGGCCCGGCTGGGGGAGGCGGCCAGCCGGCTTCCGAGGCAGACTGGGGCCTCCCCGACGCCTAGCCGCGAACTCGAGCGCGTGTTCGACGCCGCGGACACGCTCGCCGGGGAGATGGGCGACGCGTTCGTGACCACGGAACACCTGCTCCTCGCCCTGGCGGGCGGGAAGGCTTCCACGACCGGTCCGCTGCTTCGAGGTGCGGGCGCGGACCCGGAGACCGCGAGGCGCGCGGTCGAGGAGGTGCGCGGGCCGCATCGCGTGACCGACGAAGATCCGGAAGGGAAGTACCGGGCTCTCGAACGCTACGGCGTCGATCTGACCTCGGAAGCCCGGGCCGGGAAGCTCGATCCCGTCATCGGCCGCGATGCGGAGATCCGACGCGTGATGCAGGTCCTGTCGAGGCGGCGCAAGAACAATCCGGTGCTGATCGGCGAGCCGGGCGTAGGCAAGACCGCCATTGCGGAGGGGCTCGCACAGCGCATCGTGGCGGGGGACATCCCCGAGTCCCTGCGGAACAAGCAGCTGGTGCAGCTGGACATCGGCGCCATGCTGGCCGGCGCCAAGTTCCGGGGCGAGTTCGAGGAGCGTCTCAAGGCGACGCTGAAGGAAATCACCGAATCCGGCGGTCGCTACGTCATCTTCCTCGACGAGCTCCATACCGTAGTCGGCGCGGGGGCCGCGGAGGGCGCCGTCGACGCGGGGAATATGCTCAAGCCGGCCCTGGCCAGGGGCCAGCTCCGCATGGTAGGTGCGACGACGCTCGACGAGTACCGCCTTCACATCGAGAAGGACCCGGCTCTCGAGCGCCGCTTCCAGCCGGTGCTCGTCGGCGAGCCCGGTCTCGACGAGACGGTGGCCATCCTTCGGGGGCTGAAGGAGCGCTATGAAGTGCATCACGGCGTCCGCATAACGGATCCCGCCCTTGTGAGCGCCGCGCGGCTCTCGGATCGGTACATCGGGGACCGCTTTCTGCCTGACAAGGCGATCGACCTCGTCGACGAGGCCGCGTCCCGGCTCAGGATCGAAATCGACTCCATGCCGGAGGAGATCGACGAACTGGATCGGCGGGTGACGCAACTCGAGATCGAACGCGAGGCGCTGAAGGATGAGGACGATACGCGTAGCCGGGAACGCCTGAAGGAACTCGAACACGACCTCGCCGCCGCGCGGGAGTCGCTCGCGGGGCTCAACGCCAGCTGGATTCGCGAGAAGGACACGATCGAGACCGTCCAGCGCTTCAAGCGGGAGATCGAGGAACTCGGCGTGGAGGCCCAACAGGCGCAGCGGCGGGTCGATCACCACCGGGCGGCAGAGATCCTGCACGGGGAGTTGCCGAAGCGGCGGTCGGAACTCGCCGCGGCCGAAGCGAAGCTGGCCGAGATCCAGGCGGAGGGTTCGTTCCTCAACGAGGAGGTCGGACCCGGCGAGATCGCCGAGGTTGTCGCGAACTGGACCGGGATTCCGGTGGCCCGAATGCTCGAGGATGAGAAGGACCGGCTCGCCACGCTGGAGGAACATCTTCACCGTCGCGTGGTGAACCAGTCGCATGCGATCGCAGCGGTCTCCGATGCGGTTCGGCGCAGCCGCGCCGGACTCCAGGATCCGAACCGCCCGATTGGCAGTTTCATGTTTCTCGGCCCTACCGGCGTCGGGAAGACCGAGACCGCGCGGGCCCTGGCCGAGTTCCTGTTCGATGAGGAGTCGGCCATGGTGCGGATCGACATGTCCGAGTACATGGAGCGGCACGCGGTGTCCCGCCTCATCGGCGCGCCTCCCGGCTACGTCGGTTACGAGGAGGGCGGCCAGCTCACCGAGGCCGTGCGCCGCCGACCCTACACGGTCGTCCTGTTCGACGAGATCGAGAAGGCGCACCCGGAAGTGTTCAACGTCCTTCTCCAGGTTCTGGATGATGGGAGGTTGACGGACGGGCGCGGCCGAACCGTCGATTTTCGCAACGTCGTGCTGATCATGACGAGCAATATCGGGAGTTCGACGATCCTCGCGCGCTCCGAGGCAGGTGAGCCGTGGGCGGATACCGAAGTCGAGGTAGAGAGCGCCCTGCGGGGGCGCTTCAAGCCGGAATTTCTCAACCGGGTGGATGAGATTCTCGTCTTTCGTCCTCTGAGCCGCGAGCACCTCGAGTCGATCGTCGGGATCCAGCTGGATCGGGTCGCCGGGATGCTGTCGGAGCGGGCGATCCGGATCGAGGTCACCGCCGCGGCTCGAAAGCGGATCGCCGAGGTCGGGTATGATCCGGCCTTTGGCGCGCGTCCGCTCAAGCGGGCGATTCAGCGGTTGATCGCGAACCCGCTTGCGATGGCCTTTCTGGAAGGGCGGTTCGGCGAAGGGGACTCGCTTCGCGTCGATCTCGATGCCGCGGGAGAGGGCCTCCTGTTCGTCCCGCTGGAGATGGCCGCCGCGGATTCGGCGGAGGAGGTCGGGGGGCCATGACCGAAATGGGAAGACGGACCCTGCTGGCCGTCCTCGCGGGCTTCGCGCTCGCCGGGTGCGCGTCGGGTCGCCGCGTCGGGGCATCGGGGTTCGGGGATCTGTACGGAGCGGGGTCCGCGGAATCGGCCGTGGGTCGGTTTCTCGACGCGGCGAACGCGCGCGACTATCCGGGGATGGCTCGGCTGTTCGGAACGGCCGAAGGCCCGGCCGAGCAGAGGTGGGGCAGGCCCGAAACGGAACAACGGATGTTCGTCCTCGCGGGCCTGCTCGCCCACCGAGCCTACGCCGTCCGTCCGCTCGCGGTGGCGGAGGTCGGAGGCGGCTCTCGGTGGATCGCCGATATGGCGGGCACACGTAACGGTGATGTGAGCGTGCCCTTCATTCTCGTGTCCAACCAGGGCCGCTGGTTCGTTGAACAGATCCTGACACAGGCGCTCACCGGTCCCTGGCAGCCCGTGGCGTCGGCCGGGCGTGGTACCGGCTCAGACGACTCGGATCGGCGCCCGCCGAGTATGCCACTCGTAGCGCCCAATGCTTCAGGACGGTACGCAGAAAACCCCCCTCCCAGCGGCGTCTCGACGTCAGGGCCGCCAGCGGGAGCTTTTCGAAGCGGGCTACACGGCGTACGGCACGGACGAACGCGACGTCTTCGAACAGGGGGAGGTCTCCGAATCCGCCGGATGCGTCGTAGGCTCCCCGCGAGGCGAAGATGGCCTGGTCTCCCGTCGCCGTGTTGAAGCACTGCGTGCGCCAGTTCACACCCCATTCGAGAAGCCGGTAGCGGAGGCCTCGGGCCGGTGGGTGCACGGCGAACCGGAAGCAGCCGGCCCCCGCACCCGCCCGGACGGCGGCACGCAACGCGTCCCCGCTCCCCTCCGGAAGCCAGGTGTCGGCGTGGAGGAAAATCAGGATCTGTCCCGTCGCGGCCCGCGCTCCCGTCGCAAGCTGCGTCCCGCGGCAACGCGCGGCCGCGAGCGCAGCGCCGTGGAGTGCCGCGATCTCCGCCGTGCGGTCCCGGCTGCCCCCGTCGACGACGATCAGTTCGCTCTCCGGGCCGAGCGCGGCCCGCGCGCGCCGCAGCGTCTCGTCGAGCCGGGATTCCTCGTCGAGCGTGGGGACGATGACGGAGAACTCCGGCACGGCACGATCCCGCGGGTGGGACTCCTCGCCGCCTCGCTCCGGACCGCCGGTCACCCGGCCGTCGGATCCTCCCGCATCTCCAGAAGGACCCCGCCCAGCGTGCCTGGATGCAGGAACGCGATGCGGGCCCCGCCGGCGCCGGTCCGGGTGCGCGGAGGGATGACCTCGGCCCCCGATGCCTCGGCCCGCTGGAGGGCGGCCTCGAGGTCCGCGACTCGTACGCAGATGTGGTGGATGCCGGGGCCGCGTCGCTCGAGGAATCCGGCGATGGGAGATTCCGGAGTCAGCGGGGCGAGAAGTTCGATCCGGCCGGAGCCCTCGCCGAAGAACGCGGCCCGAATCCCTTCAGAGGGGACTGTCTCCACTCCGGTCGGCGGCCCATCCAGGATGGCGGACCATCGTTGCGCGCCCTCCTCAAGCGAGTTGACCGCGATTCCGACGTGGTCGATTATGGGCGTCTTCGGGGATTGACTGGATTTCTTCACGCGGCCGGGCACCGTTCGTCGTATGACGCGCGACAGGTCGAAGCGCGCGTGCGAGAACGTATTGGCGGAACCGCGGCGGAGCCAGTTGGTAGTCGGAACAGAGAGACAAACCCGGGATGCCGGGAGGAGACTTGAATGACGGACGCAGCGAATGGAGGGCCGGTCGAGATCACGGACGCGAATTTTGCGGACGAGATCGAAGCGGCCGACGGCCTCTCGATGGTGGATTTCTGGGCAGAGTGGTGCGGTCCGTGCCGCCTTGTCGGACCGATCGTTGACGAGTTGGCGCGGGAATACTCGGGTCGCGTCAAAATCGGGAAACTCGATGTGGACGCGAACCCGAACACGGCGTTCCGGTTCAACGTCCGTTCGATCCCCAGTATCCTTTTCTTCAAGGGCGGCGAAGTCGTCGATACGGTGGTAGGTGCGCAGCCCAGGCGTGCGCTCGAGAAGAAGATCCGCGAGCACGCCTGAACCGCGCCCAAGCCACGGACCGCCGGGTCTGCGCGCCCCCCGAGCGCTACGTGCCGGGGGGCGCGAGCGCATCGAGTGGCAGGCAAGCGAGGACGCACGTCGTGACGGGAACGGTCTATGTGGTCGGGACGCCGATCGGCAACCTGGACGATGTGACGCCACGGGTAGCCAGCATTCTCCGCTCGGTCGACGTGTGCTACGCCGAGGACACCCGGCGAACCGGCAGGCTGCTCGTCCGCCTGGAAGCCGGCGTCCCTCTGCGGTCCCTCCACCAGCACAACGAGCGGTCGCGCGTGGACGAGATCCTGGCGCACCTGGCCGCCGGCCGGTCTCTGGCGGTAGTGTCGGACGCCGGTACGCCGACCGTTTCGGATCCCGGCTGCCGCGCAGTGGCCGCAGTCCGCAAAGCGGGCTTCGACGTTCGCCCCATCCCGGGCCCCTCTGCGGTGATGGCGGCACTGTCGGTATCGGGCCTGCCGGCGGATCGCTTTACCTTCTTCGGTTTCGCGCCGCGCCGCGGGAATGAGCGGACGGCCTGGATCGAAGACCTCCTCGGCTGCCGGCAGACCGCGGTCGTGTTCGAGGCGCCGGGGCGGTTCGGCTCGTTGCTCGAGGAGTTGTCGCGCGCAGGGCTGTCGGATCGGTACGCCGTCATGTGTCGCGAGATGACGAAGCTCCACGAAGAGATCAGGTCCGGTTCCGTGGCCGAGTTGGCACGGAGTTACGCGTCGGAGGGCGTCAGGGGGGAGGTCACGATCGTCCTCGCGGGCGCCGTGCCGGGCAACGAACGGCCCGATCTGGCGGTCTTGATGGAAAAGGCGCGACATTTGTCGGGCGAGGGTCTGCGGCGGCGCGAGATTGCCGACCGCCTGGCGGCGGAGTTCGGATTGAGCCGGAATGAGGCCTATCGTGTGAGCTTGCGGGTCGAAGGGGCGCCCTCGGATGACTGACGGATCGGGTTTCGAACGGCTTGCCGCGGCGTGTTCCGCGGCCCGCGCACGCGCCGCCGCGACGGCTGTCGCCCGTGCGCTCACGCTCGCCGGATCGCTGATCCTCGTCCTGTCGCTGATGCCCGCCCCGGCAAGGGAGGGCCGGGGTTCGCTGGTCCCGCTCGCCCTCGCGCTGGTGCTATGGGCCGGAGTGGCGGCGCTGGCCTGGCTCGGCCGCCGGGCGTGGTTCGCGCTGCGGCCTCGGGTGGTGGCCGAAGAGGCGGACGCCGCGGCGGGACTGGGCGCGGGCGACGTGCGGTCGGCGCTCGAGCTGGATCGCTCTTCAACAGCCGTGGGGGCCGGACTGGCGGCGCTCCACCGACTTCGCGTGTCCAGGGCGCTGGGACGGGTCTCGCCTCGACCGTTGCTCCCGGTCACCGCCTTGGGATGGAAGCGTCGAGCCCGCCGCTCGGGCCTGGTCGTGGCGGTCACGCTGCTCGCGATCTCCGGAGCCGCGCTCCTGCGGCCGCAGCCGACTTTTTCGGCCGCCGCGGCGCTGGGCGCGCCGTGGCGGACGGCCTTTCCCGCGCCGCTCCCGCGTCTCGGCCTGTCCGGCGCCGGCGGCGTGCCGCGCGGACAAGCGGCGACGGTCTCCATTTCGGCCGTGGGGCGTGACCAGGTGACACTGGTGTGGCGGGCCGCCGGCCGCGCGCTCGAGCGACGGAGCCTCGAGGTCCCGGCGTCGGGTTCGGTCGACGGGCGAACCGGCCCGATCGTCTCTCCGACCACTGTGTGGGTCGAGGATCGCGAAGGTCTGTCGAGCGACACGCTCCGGGTCCGGCCGCTCGAGCCGCTCCTCGTTCAGGATCTCCAGATCGTCCTCGAGTATCCCGCCTATCTGGGGCGCGGCTCGGAGACCTACCGCGGCAGGATTCCGCCCCTCGTGGCGCCCGAAGGGACGAGGCTGCGCCTGAGCGGAGAGGCGAATCTCCCCCTGGACGGCGGCGCGCTCGTGTGGCAGCCCCCTGCGGGAGAGCGCGGCGTACCGGACTCCCGGATGGCGCTCGATATCGCGGGCCCGACGTTCGCGGTGTCCTGGCTCCCGGAGCGCACGGGGGCCTGGGCATGGGAACTGCAGGCGGAATCGTCTCTCGGAGAGCCGATCGTCCCGGACCCGATCCGCGTGCTCGTCGTAGCCGATGTGCAGCCGCGCATCCGGCTGCTCTATCCGGCCCCCGACACGACGCTTGGATACGAGCGGGTAATGCCGGTCATCGTCGACATCGAAGATGACATCGGCCTGCGCCGAGCCTTCGTGAGGAGTTGGCGGTCGGGGCTGGGCGAGCAGGCCGCGGAACGCCGGGAAGCCCTGTCGCCGGAGCCGGCGGGCGCGGCGCGCTCGGTCTTCCGACACCTCCTCGACCGGAGTTCCGAGTCGTTTCTGCCGGGGGACACGCTCTTCTATCGGTTCGAGGCCCTCGACGGACACCCGACAAGGGGCCCGGCGCTGTCGGACGTCTTCCTGCTGCGTGTGCCGACCTTCACGGAGATTCGCGATGCGCGCGCCGAGCAGACGGCGGAGCTGTCCGACGCGGCGCAGTCGCTGGAGGACGCGATGGATGCGTTGTCCGAGGCCGCCGCCGATGCGGCTCGGCAGACGGACGCCGAAGCCGACGACAGCGAGGAAGTGCGATTCGAGGCCACGGAGGAGGCGAGAAGCGTACTCGACGAGGCCCAGCGATCGGAGGAGGAACTCGCCGAGTTCGCGGAAGACCTCGATTCGATGCGGGAAGAGCTTGAGGCCTCGTCGCTGTCGGACCCCGCGCTGCAGGAGCAGTTGCGGCGCCTGGCCGAACGGTACCAGGAACTGGCTGGCAGCGGACTCGAAGAGCAGATCGAAGCTTTGGCGGAGGCGTTGCAGAATCTGGACCCGGAGGCGGTCCGGGAAGCGCTGGAGCGCCTGGCCGAAGACTACGAAGCCCTGCGCGAACAGGTGGACCAGACGCTCGGGACCCTGGAGCAGGCCGCGCTGGAGCAGGCGATGAAATCGGCACAGGCCAACGCGGACGAACTGGCCCGTGAACAGCGGGACGTGGCGGAGGAGTCCGATGCCGAGGCGTTTCAGCGCGAGCAGCAGGCGCTGGCCGAGCAGGCCGAAGCTCTTGCGGAGCGCCTGTCGGAACTGGAGCAGGAGTTGGCGGCCGCCGACCGGGAGGCCGCCGCCGACTCGGCGCGCGTGGCGGGCGAGCGCACGCAGGAGGCGCTCGGAAAGATGGCCGACGCCCAGAGCCAGTCGGGGGAGGCGAGCGCCAGCGGCCAGAGCGAGGTAGGCGAAGCCGAGCGACAGGCGGCAGAGGAGGCGGCGGAAGCTCTGGAACAGGCGGCAGGTGCGCTCGGCTCGGCTCAGCAGGAGATGAGCGGGGAGCAGGGCGAGTCCGCTGTCGAGTCCCTGGCCCGCGCGAGCAGCGAGGCGCTCACCCTGGCAGAGGAAGAGGGTCGTCTGTCCGACCGGACGAGGGGAGAGGACACCGCCGATCCCGAGTCCTGGCGGGCTCAGCAGAGTGCAGTCCGACAGGGGCTCGAGAATCTCGTGGAAGGTCTCTCGGAGGCGGGGAACGAGGCTGCCATGCTCGACCAGCGTACAGGAGCGGCCGCGGGCGAAGCCGCCGAGCGCATGGACCAGCTGCTGGAACGGCTGGCCGGCGACGGCGCCAGGCGTCTTCCCTCCAGGGCGGACACGGAGGCCATCCAGGAATCGCTGAACACGCTGGCCCGACACCTGCTGGCCAGCGAAGAGGCGGCGCGAGCGGCGCAGCAGGAATCCGCCGGGCAGGACGCGGCCGAGCAGATGAACCAGCTAGCCCAGCAGCAGCAAGCGGTGACGCAGCAGACGAGTTCGCTTCTGGTGCCGGGTCCGCGTCCGTCTGGAGAGGAGCGCCGTCGCGAGGAGGTCGTGCGTCGCCAGGAAGAGATCGCGGAAGAGCTCGGGCAGCTCGAAGACCCGGAGGGCGACCTGCTGGGAAGGCCTGAAGAACTGGCGGAAGAGGCCGCGGAGCTTTCCCGAGATCTGGAACTGCAGGGGCCGACCCAGGAAACACTCGAGCGACAGCGCCAGCTCTTCCGGCGCATGCTGGACGCCGGGCGCTCGCTCGAGGATGAGGACCTCGACCCCAACCAGAGGGAATCCCGCCAGGCGACGGCCTCGCCGCGTGCGCCGCCGCCGATCGACCCCGCTCTGCTGCGGGGACGCCGGTTCCCGCTCCCGTCCGAAGCTGTGCTCCGGGAACTGCCGTTGTTCTATCGATCGCTGATCTTCGAGTATTTTGATCGTCTGAACCGCGTGCCGCCGGCCGGAGCCGGTGCGCGTCGCGAGCCCTGACCGGGATGCGCTCCCGCTTCCGCGTACGCGGATTTCGAACCGCCGCCGCCCTCGCGGCCGCCTGCGCCATGCAGGTCGTGAACGCCCCGGTTCTGGAGGGTCAGGCGTCGGCCGCGTCGGAGCAGCGGACGGTGGCCCGGGCTGAACGCCTCCGTGCCGCCGGGCGCCCCGCCGAGGCCTCGGCGGCTCTGCGCGAGCACCTTGATCGAGCTCCCGCCTCACCGGCCGCCCTCGCGTTGTTCGGCGAGCTGGCTCTGGAGACGGGGGAGGCGCGGACGCTCGTGCATTACGCGGAAGCCGCCCTCGCGGCCGCGCCGGAAGATCAGGTGGCCCGACTCTGGTGGACGCGGGCGCTGACCGGCGCGGACATGCCCGACTCCGCGCTCGCGGTCACTGAGCGCTGGCTCGCCGATGGGTCCGGGCGTGGCGAGGCGCGGCTCGCCCGCGCGGATGTCCAGCTCGCGGTGGGCGACTCCGCAGGAGCGGCCCGTACACTGGGTGGCGCGTTGGTACCGTCGCGCGAGCTCCTCACACGTTTGGCGGATATCCTCCTTGCCTCGAGCGATGGCGACCGAGTCGCGGCGGCGTGGGCCGAACTCCTCGCGCTCTCCCCACCGGAGACGGACGAAGTCGAGCAGGATCTCCGCCGGGCGGGAGAAGCAGGGGAGGCGCACCTCGACCGGCTTTGGGAGCGGCTGCGCGGACGGACGGATGATGCCGCCCGAGCGGGAGCGATCATCGCGTTGCGCCTGGGCGATCCCGCCCAGGCGCGGGAGTTGGCCGATGGGGTGCGCGGGGCCGGCGACATCGAGGACGCGGCGTTTCTGCGCGAGTACGTGCGGGAAGCCGACGCGGCCGCCCTGTCGGCCGAGATCGCCTGGGCCGCTCAGCTCCTCGCCGGGCTGAGCCCGCGGCCGGTCGACCGATTGCGTTGGCAGGCCCTGGCTGCCGAACAGTCGCTCGTCGCCGGCGACACGGGAGCGGCCAGGCGAGCGCTCGAGGACCTGACCCGCGAGAGCGACCCGGGCGACGGTCCTCACCAACTCGCCTCACGTCGGCTGTTCGGCCTGCTTGCGGCGGAATCCGCCTCGCTCGATGCGGCGGCGGCCGCTCTCGACCGGTACGTGAGGCAGTATCCGGACTCGACCCTGGCCGAAGCCTCAATGCGGGGCCAACTCGCGTTGGGTCGCGCCCGGGCGGGGGAGCTGGTCAAGGCCGAGGCGGTCCTGTCCGAAGCGCGGACCCGCCTTCGGGTCGCCTCGACCGGGCCGCTCGACGCCGCGGCCGCGCGGCTGTCGCTGTACGCCGGACGGCGCGACTCCGCCCACGAGCGGGCGAGGCGCAGCGTGCGCGAGGTCAAGATCGAGGCAGCCGAAAGAACGCGCCGCCTCGAACTGCTGACGCTCGTGCAGGCTGCGGACACGGCAGAGGTGCGGATCGCCGGAGCCGCCGCGCTCGGGCTTCTGGCCGACCCGGAGGCGTTCGACCCCGGGCCGGCCCTCCGCGATCTGGCCGGCGCCCCCGCATCGAGCGGCCGCCCCGTCGTGCTGGCCTTCCTGGCCGACGAAGCGGCGGCGACGGGCCGGCACAGGATCGCGGAAGCACTCCGCCGACAGGTCGTCGAGCGACATCCCGCAAGCCCGCAGGCGCCCGCGGCACTCCTCGACCTCGCTCGCGCGGCGCCCCCGCCCGAAGCCGCCCTGTGGCTCGAACGGCTCATAGTCGGGTACCCCCGAAGCGCGCTCGCACCTGTGGCACGCCGACTCCTGACCGAACTCGACGGAGGCCTCTGATGACAGGGAGATTCTTGTGCCGAGCCGTGCTGGCGGGCCTGGCTCTTCTCGCGGGCGCGGCCGGCCTCCGGGCTCAGCTCCTCGTCCCCATGGACCGCGAACAGGAGAATCACCTGAAGGCCTACGGATATGCTTTCGGGATTCTTTCGGAGGGGCAGTCGGCCGAGTGGCTGCTCAACTACCGTTCGGGTTCCTTCCTCGTGTCGGACCTTCCCGCCAACCGGCGAAGGGCCGCTTTGATGGGAGTGACGGTCGAGACGCTCAGCGGCTCGGAGGTGGCGGGGATCCGCCGTGAGATCGAGACCCGCAACATGGAGACCGTGCCGCTGGAGAAGGCGCCGCTGATCGCCGTCTATACGCCGCCGAACAGTTCTCCGTGGGATGATGCCGTCACGATGGCGCTCGAATACGCCGAGATCCCGTACGAGAGAATCTGGGATCCCGAGGTGCTGTCAGAGGAACTGGAGAACTTCGATTGGCTGCACCTGCACCACGAAGATTTTACGGGGCAGTACTCCAAGTTCTATCTGACCTACGCCTCGTCGGCCTGGCTCCAGGAAGAAGTGACGCGAAACGAGACGATCGCCCGCGAACTCGGGTATCCGAACGTGCCCGCGCTGAAGAAGGCCGTTGCGGCCCGTCTCCGGGCATACGTGGAAGGCGGTGGGTTCCTGTTCGCAATGTGTACGGCGACCGAGACGCTCGAACTGGCGCTCGCAGCCGCTGGAACCGACATCGCGGCCTCCTTCGCCGACGGCTCGCCTCCGGACCTGGCGGCGAGCGACAAGCTCCGCTGGGGGGACGCGCTCGCCTTCCGCGACGCGGTGCTCGTGACGGATCCTACCCTCAGCGCCTTCAGTGATATCGATGGGCACCAGGTCAACACGCCCTGGCGGGTCGATCTGGGCAGCTTCTCCCTGTTCGAGTTCAGCGCCAAGTTCGACCCGGTGCCGGCGATGTTGACGCAGAACCACAGGCGCGTGCTGCCCGACTTCTATGGCCTTACGACCACGTTCCGCGAAGAGCGCCTTCAGCCGGGTGTGACCGTGCTCGCCGAGGAGGAGGCGCGCGGGCGCGTGAAATACCTGCACGGGACGTTCGGCGAGGGCACGTTCACCTACCTTGGCGGACACGACCCTGAAGATCCGCGGCACCTGATCGGTGACGCCCCGACGGACCTGGATCTTCACCGGCATTCGGCCGGCTATCGACTCATCCTCAACAATGTCCTCTTCCCGGCGGCGAAGAAGAAGAAGCTGACCACGTGAACGGTGCTCCCCGTGGGACCCGCCGCCAGGTGACGGAGGCCGAGGCGGAGGCAGCGGCGCCGTACCGCGCGGCCGGCTGAGAGACCGGTGCCTTCCGTCAGAACCACGAAGGCCAGGGGTGCCTCGGACCGGAAACGCGAGCGCGAACGGATCCAGCGGCGGACGGTGGCGGCCGGCTTCGCCGCTTCCATCCTGGTTCACGTACTGTTCGTCGTGTTCGCGGGCCGCATTCGCGTCGAAGCGCTCCCGCTGAGACTTCCCCCGGTCGAGACCGTGCCGGCCCCGAACGCCCTCGTCGTCGTGGAGATCGCGCCCCCTGAACTCGAGGACACCTTGGAGGATCCCCGGCCGGAGCCCGTGCCGCCGCCCGAGGAAACGCCGCCGGAGCCCGAGCCGGTGGAGCCGGAAGAGGAGGAAGAGGAGGAGCCCGAGGAGGTCGAGGAAGGTGACCCACTGCCCGGGGCGCCGGGCCTTATCCTGCCCGGCCGTCCGACCCCTGCGGGAGAAGGGGAGGGCAGGAGCAACGCCTCTCGCCTCAAACTGCGTTACAGCGATGCGCGCCTCTGGTTCGACCCTCAGTCTCCGCGATTGATCGGGGAACGGCTGGTTCAATTCGCGCGCGCGGACAGCGCGGTGCGGGCCATCCTGCGGGACTGGCTCGACAGCCTGACCCTCGACCAGGAGCTGTGGCAGCGGGCGATGGACTGGACGGTCGAACGAGACGGGAAACGCTGGGGGTTCTCGCCGGAGGGCATCCATCTCGGCGACGTGATGATCCCGATTCCCATCGGCTTCGCCCCTACGGGTCCGCAGCGCCGGGCCTACGAGCAGGCGATCCGCGACCTGACGGCGATCCAGCTCCAGAATCTTCGCGACGACGTAGAGGCGGCGGAGGCGTTGGCGCGCGAACGCATGCGGGAGCGTTCCGAGGAGGAGGTGCGGCGGCGGCGCGGCGACACGCTGCGCGTCCGCGGACCTCCCTGACCGCCCGCCGTCCGGTGACGCGCCCGTCGAGCCTCTCCCGGCATGGACTGCTATACTGAGGCGCGCACCGGACTCCGGGGTCCGCCGGGGCCTCGTCCCCGTCGCTCCGGCGTCGTCACGCAAACACCGCAACCGTCAGTCAGGAGCCGTCCCTTGGGGGACTCGCAACCCGCGACCGAACTCTCTTCACGTTACGATCCGGCAGGGCTCGAAGGACCGATGTACGAGCGCTGGGTTGACGCCGGCCTCTTCCATGCCGCTCCCGAGGACGCCGAGCGACCCTATGTGATCGTGATCCCGCCGCCCAACGTCACCGCGGCACTCCACATGGGACACGGGCTCAACAATACGCTGCAGGACGTCCTCATCCGTCGGCGGCGCATGCAGGGGTACGATGTTCTCTGGGTGCCCGGTACCGATCACGCGGGCATCGCGACCCAGAACGTGGTCGAGCGGCAGTTGCGCGGCCGGAATCTCACCCGTTTCGATCTCGGACGGGAGGCCTTCGTCGACCGCGTGTGGGAGTGGGTTGAGGAGTACGGCGGGCGAATCATCGATCAGCTGCGCACCATCGGCTGCTCCTGCGACTGGCAGCGCACGCGGTTCACGCTCGACGAAGGGCTCTCCAACGCGGTGCGCGAGGTCTTCGTCCGTTTGTACGAGAAGGACCTCGTGTATCGGGGCCGCTACATCATCAACTGGTGCCCTCGCTGCCGGACCGCCCTCTCAAACGAGGAAGCGGAGCACCGCGACCTGGACGGCAAGCTCTTCCGCATAAAGTACCCACTGGTTGCCGGCGGCCACGTGGAAGTCGCGACCACGCGTCCCGAAACGATGCTGGGCGACACCGGGCTCGCGGTGTCCCCCGACGATGACCGGTATTGCGAACTCGTCGGCCGGGAAGCGGAGCTGCCACTGGTCGGTCGCCGCCTCCCGATCGTGGCGGACGACCACGTCGACCCCGGCTTCGGTTCGGGCGTGGTGAAGGTGACGCCCGCCCATGACCCCAACGATTTCGAGATCGGGCGACGGCACGGTCTCGAAGCCGTCGATGTGATGACGGACAGCGGTGCCATGAACGACGCGGTGCCCGAGGCCTACCGTGGACTCGACCGTTTCGAGGCGCGCGAGCGCGTAGTAGCGGACCTCGATGCAGGGGGGTGGCTCGTGTCCGCGGAGGACCATCCGCATGCGGTCGGCCGTTGCTACAGGTGCGACACGATCGTCGAGCCGCGGCTGAGCCTGCAGTGGTTCGTCCGTATGAAGCCCCTCGCGGCACCGGGGCTGGCGGCGTACGAGAGCGGCGACCTCCGCTTCCACCCGCCGCGCTACGGCCGGGTCTACCGGAATTGGATGGAGAACATCCGCGACTGGTGCATCAGCCGGCAGTTGTGGTGGGGACATCGAATACCGGTCTGGTACTGTGAGGCGCCGGACTGCGGCGAGATGGTTGTTGCGATGGAGGATCCGGATGACTGTCCCGCCTGCGGAGGCGATGTCCGGCAGGATGAGGACGTGCTGGACACATGGTTCAGTTCATGGCTGTGGCCTTTCTCGACCCTGGGGTGGCCGGAGCGGACCGAGGATCTGCGCGCCTTCTACCCGACGGCCACCCTCGTCACGGCCCCCGAGATCCTCTTCTTCTGGGTCGCTCGCATGATCATGGCGGGGTTCGAGTTCATGGGAGAACTTCCCTTCAGCGACGTGCTCCTGAACGGGACGGTCCGGGACCATCTCGGCCGACGCATGTCCAAGTCGCTGGGAAACGGGATAGATCCGCTTGAAATTGTTGAATCGTATGGAGCTGACGCCATGCGCTTCACGCTGGTTCGAGGCTCGCCGCTCGGGACCGACATCCAGTTGGACTACGAGAACCTCGAGGCCGCGTTCCGGCCGGGCCGCAACTTCGCGAACAAGATGTGGAATGCTGCGCGCTTCGCCCTCCCCCACGCTCGCGCGGACGCCTCGGAGGGGGGTTCGCTGTCGATGGCGCTCGCGGACCGCTGGATTCGGAGCCGGCTGGCCCGTCTCGCCCGAGAGATGGATGCGGCCTACGAGGGTTTTCGGCTCCACGAAGCCGCGGAGATCGGTCACGCCTTCGTGTGGGGTGATTTCTGCGACTGGTATCTCGAACTTTCCAAGCGCCGCCTGGGCGGGGAGGGCGAGAAGGCCGGCGACGCGGGGCGCACCATGACGCTCGTGATGCGCGGCTGGCTGTCCCTCCTGCATCCCATCATGCCCTTCGTGACCGAGGCGATCGCCGGGCGGTTGCCGGACGCGGCCGCGACGGATTCGCTGGTCACCGGACCGTGGCCCCGCTATCCGGACGACTGGATCGATTCGGAAGCGGACGAGGCGATCGAGGCGTTGCAGGAATTCATCGGCACGGTCCGAGCGCTCCGCGCGGAGTACGGCGTGGCGCAGGGAGTCCGGGTGCCGGTCCGGCTGACGGATCCGTCCCCGACCCTTGAGCGCTCGCTCGCCGAAGAAGAGGGGAGCGCGGCGCGCCTGGCCGGGTTGTCCTCCATCGCAAGAGTGGCCCGTGTGAGCACGGACACGGAGACGGCGGTCGTAGCGGGGGCGCACGCGGTGCTCCGGACCGGCGGAGAAGTCATCATCCCGCTGGAGGGGGTGATCGATCTGACGACCGAGCGCCGACGCATTGGGAAGGAGATGGAACGGGCGGTCGATCTGCTCGCGCGGACGCGGAGGAAGCTCGAGAACCGTGGTTTCCTCGACAACGCGCCGCCCGAGGTGATCGAACGGGAGCGGGAAAAACTCGTCTCGCTGGGAGACCAGCGGTCACGCCTCGAGGAGAAGCTCCGATCGCTGGGGTCGGCGCTCTGACCTCGCTCGGACGGCGGGGATCCGCGCGCCTGCCGGGCGCGAGCGACGCTCCGGCCAGCGGAGCCGGCGGCCTGCGGACTTCCGCGGCCCGGGGTTGTGTGGCCCTCGCCTCGGACGGCCGGGGTACGGCGGGGCTGCTGACCGCGGCTATCCTGCTCGGCTGCGCCAAGGAGATGCCGCCCCCCGGGGCGCATCCTGACGAACTGCCCCCCTCGATCCTGACGATCCGCCCGGCGCCGGATTCGATCGTCGTCGATTTCGACGACCAGCTGGAAGTTCGCTTCGACGAGCCCGTGCGGATTCCGAACGACATCACGCGACAGATGTTCGTCTCTCCCATGGAGACGTACGAGGTCGAGATGGGCTTCTCCGGCATGCGCCTCATGCCCGAGGACGGATGGAGGGAGGGCGTCGTCTACTGCTATACGATTCCGACCGAAGGGATCTCCGACCTGTTGCGAAACCGGATGGAGGATCCGGAGGAATTCTGCTTCTCGACAGGCTCGGAGATCCTCGACACGCACGTCGGAGGGTCGGTCATCGACGTGCTGACCGGACAGCCCCCGAGGGAGGCACGCGTACTCTTCTGGGCGGGCCCCGATTCGGTCCCGTACGGCGCCATCACGGACAGCGTGGGAGAGTTCGTGGCGCGCGGCCTGCCACCGGGCGAGTACGAGGCGTTCGGATTCGTTGACCGGAACCGGAACCTGGTTCCGGATCGCGAACTCGAATCCTACGACAGCGTGTCCGTGGTGGCGTCGATCGATGCCGGTCAGTCGCTGCATTTCGTCCTGGTGGCACCCGACACGACGCCCCCGCTCCTGGCGCGCGCCATCAGCGCCGGCCGCGAGACCGTGCAACTCGAATTCGACGACTACTTGCTCAGTCCCCAGCCCGGCGAGCCCGTGATTACGATCCGGGATTCGGCCGCAGCCAGCGACCTTGAAATCGTCGCCTTTCTGGTCGGCTCGGCCGACGCTGTGGAGTTCCCATCCGACTCCGCGGTCGTCGATTCGACAGGAGTAGCCGAAGATTCAGCAGCGGTCGCGGACTCCGGAGCCGTCGCGCCCGCGGGCGCGGATTCGACGTCGGAGGCCGCTGCGGATTCGGCTGAGGTGGAGGAAGATCCGATTCTGCCCTCGCGATTCATCACTGTCAGGTTGGCGCAACCGCTGGATTCCGCGACCTACCTGGTGTCGGTGAGCGGCGCGGTCAACGTGCGCCGGCTTACCGGAGGTGGCGACACTTCGTTCGTGGCCGAACCGGAACCTCCCGCGGTCGACTCAGCCGCCGCGGCCGCTGCGGCTGGCGACTCCGCGGTAGCGCCCGCGGACCCGGGCGCCGAGGACCCGGTCGGGCTGCCGAGCGATTCGGCCGCCAGGGGGCAGGACACCCTGGGCCTGCCCCCGGACACCCTGGGCCTGCCCCCGGACACCCTGGGCCTGCCCCCGGACACTCTGGGCCTGCCGCGGGACACTCTGGGCCTGCCGCCGGACACTCTGGGCCTGCCGCGGGACACTCTGGGCCTGCCCCCGGATACCCTGGGCCTGCCGCCGGACACTCTGGGCCTGCCGCCGGACACTCTGGGCCTGCCACCGGACACTCTGGGCCTGCCCCCGGACACTCTGGGCCTGCCACCGGACACTCTGGGCCTGCCACCGGACACTCTGGGCGCCCCGCCGGATACGGTGGGGGGGCGGCGGCGTTCCGGGAATGGGCGGGATCGGAGCCGGGACCCCGCGGTGGCCAGGCGCCGCGAATGACCGATCCGCGCCGGGGATTCCCGTCGATGGATTCGCTCCTCAAGCGGCCCGAGGTTGCGCCCTGGCTCGGCCGGTATGGGCGCCAGACCGTCAAGGAGTCGCTGCGAAGGGCCCTCGATCGGGCCCGCGCGGCAGCCGGGGCCGAGCGTCAGGGTGTGGAGGACGTACTCTGCGGCGCGCGGCATGACCTCGCCGCCCGATCCCGCCTTTCGCTGCGGCAGACGCTGAACGGTACGGGCGTGGTCCTGCACACCAACCTTGGCCGTGCGCCGCTGGCCGAAGAGGCCCGCAGCGCTCAGGCAGCCGCCTCAGGCTACGGCAACGTGGAACTTGCGCTCGCGACCGGACAGCGCGGCTCGCGCTACGACCACTGTGCGGACACCGTGTGCGAACTCACCGGGGCAGGCTCCGCCATCGTGGCGAACAACAACGCGGCGGCGGTCGCGCTCGTGGTGAACGAACTGTCCCGGGACCGCGAAGTGCTCGTATCACGGGGCGAGCTCGTCGAGATCGGCGGATCGTTCCGGATCCCCGACGTGGTGGCCCGGAGCGGCGGGCGTCTGCGTGAAGTCGGCACCACCAACCGCACGCGCGTGGCCGACTACGAGGCGGCGATCGGCGACGCCACCGGTCTTATTCTCCGCGTCCACCCCTCGAACTACCGGGTCGAGGGGTTCGCCGCCCGGCCTTCCCTCGAGGCGCTCGTGTCGCTCGCGCAGAGTCGGGGGATCCCGCTTGCGCACGACCTGGGATCGGGGCTCCTCGACGCGGATCTGCTGCCCGGCTTCCCGCTCGGACCCACGGCACGCGGGTCGCTGGCAGCCGGCGTGGACCTGGCGACCTGGAGCGGCGACAAGCTTCTGGGAGGACCGCAGGCCGGCATCATCGCAGGCGATGCCGAACTCATCGCACGGCTTCGACGTAACCCGCTGCTACGGGCGTTCCGCGTGGACAAGACGACCTTGGCCGCGCTCGAGGCCACGCTGATGCTCTACAGGGATCCGGATCTCGCGGCCCGCCGCATTCCGACGCTCCGGATGTTGCGCGAGCCCGTCGGCACCGTCGAGGCACGCGCACTTGCCGCGGTCCTCGAACCTCCGGCCGGCAGCCCGGCCCGGGTGGAAGTCACGCGGATGGAGGCGATGGTAGGTGGCGGCGCCTTCCCCGGCTTCGCCATCGCGTCGGCGGGTTGGGCGGTGACAGGGGTCGACGCCGACCGGCTCGCGGCGGAGTGTCGCGCGGTCACCCCCCCTCTCATCGGACGGATCGAACGCTCGGCGTTCATCGTGGACGTCCGAACGCTGCCGGAGGATGAGGTGACCCGAGCCGCGGGGGTCGTTGAACGGGCGCTCGCGCGCCTGGCGGAGGATGCGGATGGCTGAGCCGGTCCGCATCGCGGTGCTGGCGTCCGGGGGTGGCAGCAACTTCCAGGCGCTTGTCGACCGCTTCAATCGTGCAGGGGGCCCGCAAGGGGCCGTGGTCGGCGTGATCGCGAGCCGCGCGGACGCCGGCGTGCTGCGGCGGGCCCGCCGGGCGGGCGTCGCTTCGGCCGTGCCACCCCCGCAGGCCGGCGAGGAGGAAACGGCGGAATTCCTCCTCGAGACGCTCGCCGCCTGGCGGAGCGACATCGTGGTCCTGGCTGGCTACATGAAGCTGGTGCCCGAACGCGTCGTGCGCGCGTACTGGGGGCGGATCGTCAACATCCACCCGGCCCTCCTGCCGGCATTCGGGGGCAAGGGGATGTACGGCGGTCGCGTCCACCGAGCCGTGATCGAAGCGGGCACACGCATTACCGGTGCGACCGTTCATTTCGTCGACGAGGCGTACGACAGGGGTCCGATTCTGTGCCAGTGGCCGGTACCGGTGCTGGCGGGCGATACTCCGGAGTCCGTTGCGGCCCGCGTGCTGGCTGTGGAGCACCAGATCCTCCCGGCGGCGGTCGAGTCGCTGGCAGCGGGGATCGTCCGTCTCGGCGCCGATGGTCGCGCCGAGTGGGCACGAGAGTGGTTCGAGACCGAAGTATTCACCAACCGGGAAGGATGAGTGGGGATGCCGATCGCGCTCGCGAGCGTTTCGGACAAGAGGGGAATCGAGGAGTTCTGCAGGGGGCTTATTGCGCGCGGCTGGAGCATCGTTTCGACGGGAGGGACGAGGCGGACTCTGCGCGCTGCGGGGCTGGAGGTTCGCGGTGTCAGCGACCTCACGGGGCAACCCGAGATGCTGGAGGGGCGGGTGAAGACACTGCACCCGACCGTGCACGCCGGAATCCTCGCGCGCCGCGAGGTGCCGGACGACCTGGACCAACTGACTGCGCACGGAATCGCTCCGATCGACCTCGTCGTCGCCAATCTGTACCCGTTTCGCGAGACCGTCGCGCGGGAGGGCGTGCCTCTGATGGAGGCGCTCGAGCAGATCGATATCGGCGGGCCCACGCTGCTCCGGGCCGCGGCCAAGAATCACCCGTCCGTCTGGCCCATCTGTGATCCGGCCGACTACGAGCGGGTGCTCGCCGCGCTCGACTCGGACGAGAGGACGGCGGCGAAGAAGCTGAGGCGTGAGTTGGCCTCCACCGTGTATCGGCACACAGCGTCGTACGACGCGACGATCACGGCGTACCTGTCACAGACGGAATCGGACGGCGGTCCGCGGCGTATCCCCGGACACGAGGCCCTCGCCGCGCTCGTCCGTGTCCAGCCGCTGCGCTATGGCGAGAATCCCGACCAGGACGCCGCGTTCTTCCGCGACGGATCGGGCCCGCCGCGCGGGATTCCCGCGCTCGCCCAGCTGCACGGCAAGGAGCTGTCGTTCAACAATATCCTCGACGTGGATGGCGCCCTCACCGCGATCGCTCCGTTCGTCGGCGGTAACCAGGCCGCGTGCGCGATCCTCAAGCACTCGACACCGTGCGGGCTGGCTGTCGGCTGCTCAGCGGAGGAAGCCTACCGAAAGGCTCTCGCCTGCGATCCGGTATCGGCTTTCGGCTCCGTCATCGCTCTCACCGATCCGGTGACCGAAGCGACGGCCGAGGCCCTTTCGGGGAACTTCGTGGAGTGCATCCTGGCGCCCGACTACTCGGACGACGCGCTGCTCGTTCTGCGTCAGAAAAGGAATCTCCGGATCCTGAAGCCGGGAGCGGACACACGGCTCGAGGCCGGAGGCCATCTCTGGGACGGCGTCGAGATTCGCGGTGTGCGCGGAGGGGTGCTGGTCCAGGCCGCTCCCCGGCCGGCGCGGGATGTCGATCGGGAGGCGCGGGTGCCTACGGCCCGAGCTCCCGCGGACGCTGAATGGGATGATCTCGCATTCGCCTGGTCGGCCATTCAGAGCGTGAAGTCGAACGCGATCCTGCTCGCCCGCGATGGCGCGTCGATCGGGATCGGGGCCGGGCAGATGAGCCGGGTCGATTCCGTGGAACTCTCGATTCGAAAGGCCGGGGCGCAGGGACTCGAGGTGGCGGGAGCCGTCCTCGCCTCGGACGCCTTCTTCCCGTTCCGCGACGGAATCGACGCCGCCGCCGCCGCCGGTGTAACGGCGATCGTACAGCCGGGCGGGTCGAGACGTGACGACGAGGTCGTGGAGGCGGCGAACGAACACGACATCGCGATGGTGTTTACCGGACGACGCCTGTTCCGGCACTGAGAGACGGGACGCGTTGCGAAACACCGAACGCAAAACCGGGTTATACTCACACATGTGAAGAGGCAAGGTCCCCGGCAACGGCGCCCGGGTACCGAACGGCAAGGGAGAAGCTCCATGGCGAACATTCACATCCCCCCCGGCTGGAGGCTCAGGGAGAGCGAAGCAACTCCGGAGTCGATCTACCTCGACCGCAGGCAGTTTGTCGCCCGCATGGGCGGAGGCGCGGTTCTCGCCGCCGCCTCGCTTGCTTGCGGGCCGGGCCGCGGTGCGGCGGAGACCCATGAGCGCGGTCCGCTGGACAACATCCCGGACACCCCGACGGCGGACCTCTATCCGGTGGCGGTGAACGATCCGCGCTTCACGCCCGGCGATCGCCACAAGGAAGTCTCTCCCGAAGAGATCGTCGCCACCTACAACAACTTCTATGAGTTCGGCACGGACAAGGACGGCGTGTGGCGTAACGTGGGCCCGTTCGAGGCCCGTCCGTGGGAACTGGAAGTCACCGGCCTGGTCGAGAATCCGGGCGTCTACGACCTCGTCGAACTCGAGCGCGCGTTCCCTCTGGAGGAGCGGATCTACCGGCACCGCTGCGTTGAGCGGTGGTCCGTGGTCGTCCCGTGGATCGGCTTCCCCATGGCCCGGCTTCTCGAGCGTGTGCAGCCGCAGAGCAACGCCCGCTACGTGGGCTTCGTCACCTTCAACCGGCCCGAGCAGGCGTTCGGCCAGAAGACGCAGAGCTGGTATCGCTGGCCGTACTACGAGGGCATCCGGATCGAGGAGGCGATGAACGAACTGGCGTTTGTCGTGACTGGCATGTACGGCCACCCGCTGCAGAAACAGAACGGGGCGCCGGTGCGGATTCATCTGCCTTGGAAGTACGGCTACAAGAGTCCCAAGAGCATCGTCCGCATCGACTTCACCGACGAGCAGCCGGCGACGTTCTGGAATGAGCTGCAGCCGGCCGAGTACGGCTTCTACTCCAACGTGGACCCCGGCGTGCCGCACCCGCGGTGGTCGCAGGCTCAGGAGGAGATCGTCGGGACCGGCGAGCGGATTCCCACGTTGCCCTTCAATGGATATGGAGAGTGGGTCAGCGACCTGTATGGCGGTCGTGTGACGCCCGTTGGAGACGTGCCGCACGCCCGCTGACCCGGGCGGCTTGCGGCGCCGGTTTGAGGCCCGGGAGCGCCCCCGCCCCTCCGCCAGGAAGGCGCCGCGGGGCGCTCCTTGACCTGCCCGCCATTCCCGACTACAGTCCCGCGGGCGCTGCGGGATGCAGGGCCCATTCCAGTCGAGACATTTCCCGAACGTTCATAGATACGCCCTTGTCCGGCAGCCCGTGGCGAAAGCCCCGCCGCAGCTCCTTCGTCGTGCCTTTTCGACCGACCGTCTCGCCACGGACGGCCGGCCTCCCCGCATTCGCGGCGGTCCTGCTTTGTCTCGGGGTGCTGGTCCTACAGGGCTGTGGCGGCGAATATCCGCAGTCCGCCCTGCATCCCGGTTCGGATGCCGCCACACGTCTTGACCGGCTGTTCGACCAGATTTTCTGGTGGGCGGTCGGCGTCTTCGTCGTGGTGGAGGGCATCCTCGTCTACACGATCTTCCGGTTTCGGGAGCGGCCCGGCGGCCGGCGCCCGCGACAGGTTCACGGTCACGTCCTGCTGGAAGTCGGCTGGACGCTCGCGCCCGCGCTCATCCTGGTGGCCATCGCCATCCCCACCATGCAGACGATCTTCGTCATCGACCGGGCGACGGACGATCCCGACGCGCTCGTGGTGGAGGTGATCGGCCGACGGTGGTGGTGGGAGTTCCGCTATCCGGAACTGGGGATCGTGACGGCCAACGAGGCCCATCTTCCCGTGGGACGCACCGTCGACCTGCGTCTGAGGAGCGCGGATGTCCTGCACTCGTTCTGGGTCCCGCGCCTGGCGGGCAAGCGCGATCTGGTGCCCGGGAAGGAAAACCAGCTCTGGTTCCGTCCGGATTCGGTCGGCGTGTTCCCGGGACAGTGCGCCGAGTTCTGCGGTACGGCCCACGCTCTCATGGGGATGCGGGTGATCGTGGACGAGCCCGCGGATTTCGAGAGCTGGGCGCAGGCCAACGCAGGCAGCTCGGTTACGCCGGCGGACGCCGAGGCGCGGGCGGGACGGGGCGTCTTCATGGCAAACGCGTGCGTGAGCTGTCACAGCGTACGCGGGACGCCCGCCGAGGGTCGGTTCGGCCCCGACCTTACGAACTTCGGGAGCCGTCTTACGATCGCCTCGGGAGTGCTCGAGAACACGCCGGCCAACCTGACGCGATGGCTCGATTCCACCCAGCACGTCAAACCCGGCAACCTGATGCCCGAGGTGCAGCTGAGTGCGACGCAGATCCGGCAGCTCGTCGCGTACCTCGGTTCTCTCCGGTGACGGCATTGGCATGGCTCCGGAGCTGGCTGACCACGGTCGATCACAAGCGGATCGCGGTCATGTACTTCGTCGCGGCCTTCCTCTTCCTCCTCATTGCCGGCTTCGAGGGGCAGATGCTGCGGCTCCAGCTGGCCGCGCCCGGGCGCGATTTTCTGGATCCCGACCTGTACAACCAGCTGTTCACCATGCACGGCACGACGATGGTCTTCTTCGCCGGCATGGGACTCGTCGCGGCGTTTCTCAACTTCGTCGTGCCGCTCCAGATCGGGGCGCGCGACGTGGCGTTCCCCAGGCTGAACGCCCTGTCCTTCTGGGTCTTCCTCTTCGGCGGCCTGTTCCTCTACGCCAGTGTGCCGTTCCGTACCATGCCGGACGGCGGCTGGTTCGCCTACATGCCGCTGACGAACCCCGAGTATTCTCCCAGCCTGGGGATGGACTTCTATCTTCTCGCGCTCCTGATCGCGGGTGTCGGGTCCATCGCGGGCGGGGTGAATTTCCTGGTTACGATCCTCAACCTGAGGGCGCCCGGGATGACGTTCATGCGGATGCCGCTGTTCGCCTGGATGGCGTTGATCGTCGCCGCCCTCATCCTGCTCGCCTTCCCGCCGTTCACGGTCGGCCTCATCTTCATGCTGTTCGACCGGAGGTTCGGGACGCACTTCTTCGACGCGGCGGCCGGGGCCGATCCCGTCCTCTGGCAGCACCTGTTCTGGGTGTTCGGGCACCCGGAGGTGTACATCCTCATCCTCCCGGCGTTCGGCGTGGTCTCCGACGTCATCCCGTCCTTCTCGAGGAAGGGTCTGTTCGGGTATCCCATCGTCGTGTTCTCCGGGATCCTGATCGCGTTTCTCGGCTTCGGCGTCTGGGTTCACCACATGTTCTCGGTGGGGTTGGGGCCCGTGGTGAACGCGGTGTTCGGCGGGACGACGATGCTCATCGCGATCCCGACCGGGATCAAGATCTTCAACTGGATTGCGACCATGTGGGGCGGCCAGCTGCGGTTCCGGACCGCGATGCTGTTCGCCATCGGCCTGGTGGGAACGTTCACGATCGGCGGCCTGAGCGGGGTCATGCACAGTTCACCGCCCGCAGATCTGCAGCAGACGGACACCTACTTCGTGGTGGCGCACTTCCACTACGTACTCGTTGGCGGGACCGTGTTCGGTCTGTTTTCGGGATTCTACTACTGGTTCCCGAAGGCCACCGGCCGGCTTCTGCACGAGGGGCTCGGGAAGGCCCATTTCTGGCTCACGTTCGTAGCCCTGAACGTGACGTTCTTCCCGATGCACTTCTCCGGGCTGTTGGGCATGCCGCGCCGCACCTACACCTACGCGGAGGGGCTGGGCCTCGACACGTTCAATCTGATCTCGACCATCGGGGCCTTCATCTTCACGCTCGCCTTCGTGCCGCTGATATGGAACCTGTGGCGGACCTGGCGTCGCGGGGAGGCGGCCGGACACAACCCATGGGACGCGTCGACCCTCGAGTGGACGACTCCTTCGCCGCCTCCGCACTACAACTTCGCGGTCATCCCCAGTGTCGACCGGCGTGATCCCCTGTGGCATCCCTATGTCGAGCCCGAGTTGCGCGAGGAGGGGGACGAGCCCGGTGGCGTCTTCCCGCGCCGGCAGCCGGACGAGCCGCCCGAGCCTGTACACATGCCGGAGCCCTCGTACTGGCCACTCGTGCTCGCCACGGGAATGCTCCTCATGACCATCGGCGGACTCGGCTCGCTCGGTCTCACGCTGTTCGGCCTTCTGGTGACGGCGGTGGGTCTGTTCGGCTGGGCCTTCGAGCCCCCGTTCGGCAGGGAGGCGAGCTGATGGAGGGGCCGACCTCGACGGGGATCCCGAATCGCAAACTGGCCATGTGGACCTTCATCGGGTCCGAGTGCATGCTCTTCGGTACGCTGATCGCGACCTACATGATCTACCGCGGCCGCAATCTCGTACCGCCCTATCCGCACGATCTGCTCAACATCCCCTTCATCACCGTGACGACGTTCGTCCTCCTGATGAGCAGCCTGATGATGGTGCTCGCGCTGGCGGCGGTGCAGAGGAACGACCTGCGGCAGACGAAGCGCTGGCTCGCGCTCACGGCGCTGTTCGGGCTCATCTTTCTCGGTGGCCAGTACTACGAGTTCAGCCACTTCGTGCACGAGGGGCTGCCGTTGTCGCGGAACCTGTTCTCGTCGACCTTCTTCGTGCTCACCGGGACGCACGGCGCGCACGTCGCCGGCGGGGTGATCTGGCTGGGCACCCTCTACCTGCGTACCGCGTCCGGGAAACTCGATGTGCGGCACGCCGAGACGGTGGAGATCGCCGGCCTGTACTGGCACTTCGTGGACGCCGTGTGGATCGTCCTCTTCACCCTCATCTACCTGCTGGTGTAAGGCGTCCGTGAACAGCCATTCCGCCGGGTCCCACCCGAGCACGCGTCTCTACATCGCCATCGCGGTGATCCTGGCCGCGCTGACGGCGCTGGAAGTGATGGTGTTCTACATCGAGGCGCTCGCTCCCGTGCTCATCCCCATCCTGCTCGTGATGATGGCCGCCAAGTTCGCCCTCGTCGCGATGTTCTTCATGCATCTGAAGTCGGACGGGCCGCTGCTGACCGGGGTGTTCGCCTGGGGGCTCTTCATCGCCACCGCCATCGTCGTCGGGCTGATGGCGATCTTCGGAAAACTGGGCGGCTAGCCAGCGGGGGTCGCGGCGAGCGCGTAGAGGAAGAGGTTCACGCCCATCTTCAGCGCTTCTTCGCGAACTTCCGGTGCATCGCCGTGTACGCCCTCGTCCTCCCACCCATCTCCCAGATCGGACTCGAAGCTGTAGAAGAGGGCGAGCCGGCCCTCGAGGAAGATGCCGAACCCCTGCGCCGGGTTTCCGTCGTGCTCGTGGACCTTGGGCAGACCATCGGGGAAGTCGTAGAAGACCCGATAGATGGGGTGCTCGAGCGGTACCTCGGCCAGGGGCATCTCGGGGAAGAGGCGGGCGACCTCGCGACGGAACGATTCGTCGAGTCCGTAGTTGTCGTCCACGTGCAGGAAACCGCCCCCGTAGAGGTAGGCGCGCAGGCGTTCGATCTCGAGTGGGCGGAAGGTCATGTTTCCATGCCCGGTCGCGTACAGATAGGGGTGATCGGCGAGATCGGGGTCCGCCGCGCCCACCTCGGCGGGGCGGTCCGCTACGCCGATCCCTGTCCGGAGTTGAATCTCTTCGAGCAGGTTGTCGAGGCTGGAGGGGTTGGCGTACCAGTCGCCGCCGCCGTCGTAACGCAGGCGCGCGATCGTCGGAAGCTCCACCCCCGGAGTCGTCGCTCGTGTCTGGCCCGACAGGTCGGGGCAGGACGCCATTGCCCCCAGCGCGGCGGCCACTGTGGCCGCGACGCCGAGCACGATCTGCGGCAGTCGCTCGCCACGCGGCTGCGGCGCCCGGCAGTGCGGGCAGGCCCGGGTGGCGTCCGGCACACGGCGTCTGCAGCGGCGACACGGTTTCAAGCGAATTCTCTCATCATGTCCGAAGGTAACGGAACCCGCGCTCCGCCGAGAGCGGGGCGGCGCTTGCTTCACGCGGCGCGACGAGGGAGCATATTCCGGATTACCCACACTACGAGGACCTTGCCGAATGCGTCGATACGCGGCCTACGACCCCCCCGAGTACACATCCTGGCAGCCCGACCGCGGGCTCGTCGAGGAGTACCGGGTGCGCGTCTCCGCCGACCCGGACCGTGAGCGCGAGATCGTCGCGCTGCCGCCCGAAGCGCTGCTCGCCATGTACCGGGGGCTGCTCCGCTTCCGCCTCAGCGACATCGCGCTGGCGAGGTGGGTGAAGCAGGGGGTGATCTCCAAAGCGTGGCTCGGGACGGGCGAGGAGGCCGTGACGGTGGGTGCGGTTCATGCGCTCGACCGGCGTGGCCCGGAGGGGGATATCGTCGGCCCCATGATCCGCAACCAGGGTGCGAATCACGAGATGGGGGTGCCGATCATCGAGTTGTTCCGCACCTACCTCGCGACGGCGGACGCCCCGGCGGGCGGACGGGACCTGCACCTCGGCGACCTGCGCTACGGCGTCTGTCCTCCGATCAGCATGGTCGCCACGCTGTCGACGGTGATGAACGGCTTTGCCCTCGCGTTCCGTATCCGCGGTGAGCGGCGTGTCGCGCTTACATGGGTCGGAGACGGGGCGACGAAACATGGCGAGGCGCACGAGGCCTTCGCCTTCGCCGCGTCGCTGAAGCTCCCGATCGTCTTCATCATTCAGAACAATCAGGTGGCGCTCGGGACGCGGCTGGATCAGCACCACGCTCCGCCGGACTTCTCGGACTGGGGGCCGGCGTACGGGATCCCCTCCCGGTCGGTGGACGGGAACCACGTCCTCGATGTCTACGCGGCGACGCGGCTCGCCGCGGAGCGCTGCCGGCAAGGTGGCGGTCCGCAGCTGATCGAGGCGCGCACGTTCCGCATGGGAGGACATGCGACGCACGACGTGCACGAAGCCCGGGCCACGTTCGCGCCCGAGTTGTTCGAACGGTGGGGCCGGCGCGACCCGATCGGCCAGTACGAAGAGTACCTGGCGGACATCGACCTCGGCGCCGAAGGAGAGGGCGAGTTCCGCGAGCGGAATCTGGCCCTGCTCGAATCGGTGGAGCAGGAGGTCGAGGCGGAAATCGAGGCGGCGGCCGAAGAGGCGCTGGCGAGCCGAGACCTGGCGGTTCCCCGCGCAGAAACGGCGGCTTCGGGCGTGTACAGCGAGGCGCCGGCGTGAGCGGCGGGACTGCGCGGCCGCGCCGCACGGGCCGGATCGACGGGTCGCCGTGGACTCTGTTCGACGCGGGTCGCGCCCCCTCGGGCCTCGGCCTGGGCTATTTCGTTCGCGGGGATCCGGGAGGGGGAGATCGTCGCACGGAACTCGCACCCGAGGTGGATGTCGAACGGCTGGACGACGACGGGTTCCGGCACCTGTGGGAGGCGGGTCGCTCGCTCACGCCGACCGAGCGGCGCGTGGTCGATGGCGAGGGCGCGGTGTGGCTCGCGCAGAGCGTGGGACCGGTGTGGGCGGAGGGAGGGGCCGCGGCGGGAGCGGTGGGCGTCCGCTTGCGTTGCCTCTCCGCGGAGCGCGCGGTCGTGGAATCGAACGGAGTGATCCTCGCGGACATGTCCGACGACGGCCTCATCGCCCTGACCACGGCTATCGAAGGAGCCGTCCCATCCTCCGGCTGACCTTCCTCGGAACGGCTTCCTCGCGGCCGACCGTGTCGAGGAACGTCGCCTCCCTCGCCCTGAAGCGGGAGGGGCGCATGTTCCTGCTCGACTGCGGTGAGGGGACCCAGCGGCAGATGATGCGGTATGGGGTCGGTTTCTCCCTGGGGGACATCCTCATCACCCATCTCCACTCCGATCATTACCTGGGGCTGGCAGGCCTGCTACGGACGATGAGTCTCCAGGGACGCGAGGAGCCGCTCCGGATCTGGGCCCCCCGGGGGGCGGGGGATACGCTCCGGGCGCTCCGGGATCTGGGAGGCGACCGGCTCTCGTTCGAGGCGCCGGTCCGGGAGCTGCGGTCCGGTGAAGCGATCGAGGGGGACGGATACCGACTGATGGCTTTCGCGACCGACCATACGCGCGTGTCCCTCGGGTACGCGCTCATCGAGGACCCGCGCCCCGGAAGGTTCGATGTGCGGGCGGCGCGCAAGCTGGGCGTGCCCGAAGGGCCGCTCTTCGGCCAGCTCCATCGCGGCGAGAGCGTTGAGCTGGAAGATGGGCGGCGGGTCGCTCCGGGCGACCTCGTGGGGCCGGTGCGACCCGGGCGCAAGCTGGTCTATACCGGTGACACGCGGCCCTCGTCCGAGACCGTCGAGATTTCGAGGGGAGCCGATCTGCTGGTCCACGAGGCGACCTTCGCGGACGAGCAGGCGCGGCGGGCGCGGGAGACAGGTCATTCAACCGCCGCCGGGGCGGCCCGCGTCGCGGTCGAGGCGGGTGTGCGTCGGCTCGTCCTCACGCACCTGAGTGCTCGCTACGCGGAGCGGCCGGGGCGACTCCTCGAAGAAGCGCGGGCCGTCTTCGCCGGCGCGGAGCTGGCTCGGGATGGCTGGACCGTCGACGTGCCGTTCGAGGATCCGGATAGGGGCCCGTGGTGAGACTCCGCCGCCCTGGAACGGCGCTGCCGGGAAGCGGGGCGCCTTGATCCGCGTGCGGCTGCCGGGGGACAAGTCGATTTCGCACCGCGCCGCGCTCGTCGCGCCCCTGGCGGGGTCGGCTTCGGTGATCCGGGGCCTGTCCACAGGCGCGGATGTGCGCGCCAGCGTGCGCGTGATGCAGCGGCTCGGGGCTTCCATCGACTGCGCCGAAGAAGAGGGCGGGCTCACGATCCGCTGCGCCGGTGGCGGGCTCGATGCGGGTCCGCCGCCCGCGCTCGATTGCCGGAACAGCGGAACGACCGTGCGGCTGCTGGCGGGCATCCTCGCCGGGACCGGGGTCGCGGCCGTGCTCGACGGCGACGCATCGCTTCGGAGTCGGCCCATGCGCCGGGTCGTCTATCCCCTGCAGGCCATGGGTGCCCGGATCGAATATGAAGGAGAGCCGAACCGGCTGCCGATCCGCATCCGGGCACGCGCCACGGGGTCCCTGCGGACGCTCCGGCATCGCGCGAGGATCGCGAGCGCGCAGGTCAAGTCGGCCGTACTGCTGGCCGGCGTCCTCGGCCGCGTCCGCGTGGAACTGAGTGAGCCCGCCCTCTCGCGGGACCATACCGAGCGCATGCTGGCCGCGATGGGCGCGCCGATGGTGTTCGACCCCGTCCGCTCTGGTGCTGGCTCCGTCCGCTTCGATCCGGCGGGATGGGACGGGACCCTGCACGGGCTCCGGATGACCGTGCCGGGCGATCCCTCTTCCGCCGCCTTCCTGATCGGCGCGGCCATGCTGAGCGGCCGGTCGGTGTACGTCGAGGAGGTGGCAGCCAACCCTGGGCGGACAGGGTTCCTGTCGGTGCTCGAGGAGATGGGGGCTTCCGTCCGCCGGGAGCCTCTGCCCGACGAGGGCGGCGAGCCGCGCGAGACCTGGACCGTACACCCTCCCGACGGCCTGCGGGCTTTCTCTATCGGCGGCGCCGAGATCCCGGGCGTGATCGACGAGATTCCGCTGCTGGCGGCGCTCGCCGCGCGGGCGGCGGGGCGTTCCGAGATTCGTGGTGCGGCCGAACTCCGGGTGAAAGAGAGCGACCGGCTGGCCGTGCTGGCCCGAACGCTGGAGACATTGGGCGTCGAGATCGAGGAACGCGAAGACGGCCTCACGATCACGGGCCGTACCGGACAGCTCTCGGGCCCGGTCGAGACCCGGGGAGATCACCGGATCGCGATGGCCTTCGGGGTGCTCGAGGCGGCGGGAGACGCCGACCTGCGAATCGACGATCGCGCGTGTGCCGCGGTCTCGTTCCCCGGCTTCCAGGAAGCCCTCGCGCCGTTCCGGCGCCATCCGGCGCGACGGCCCGGATCGCGGGGCGGGCGCGTGATCGCCGTGGACGGCCCGGCCGCCTCCGGGAAGAGCAGCACGGCCCGCAGCGTCGCCGACCGGCTCGGGTTCGTGCACGTGAACTCCGGGCTGCTCTACCGCGCGATCACATGGTGGGCGCTCGAAGCGGGGATCGGCCGGGACGAGAAAGCGATCGAGGGCGGGGCGCCCGCGCTGGATATCGACCTTGTGCCCGAGCGCGACGGGCTCACGGTGGGCGTCGAGGGGGTGCTTCCGGGGCCCGCGCTCCATTCCCCCGAGGTGACGACCCGGGTCTCGGCGGTGTCCGCGATACCGGCCGTCCGCACGGTCGTGCTGGACCGGCTGCGCCGAGCTGGCCGCCGGTACCGAATCGTGTGCGACGGGCGGGACATCGGGACGACGGTCTTCCCCGATGCGGAACTCAAGGTGTTTCTCGTAGCCGAGGCCCGGGAAAGGGCTCGCCGGCGCCTCCTGGAGCGCGGTGCGGAGCTCACCACGGAAAACATCGAGGCTGAGACCGAACGCCTCGAATCGCGCGATCGCCTCGACCGCTCGCGTGCCGTATCGCCGCTGCAACGGGACCGGGATGCGATCGAGATCGACACCACCGCGATGGACCGGGAGGCGGTCGTGGAAGCGATCGTACACCTCGCCGCGGAGCGTGGTCTCGCGCCGCGTTGAGCCCTCTCCACTCGGTTGACGCAGGGTATCCTCAAATCTAAGTTGGCGTACTGTCCGAGGACCGTGGAGGGTGAATGTGGCGGCCCGCCCCGGTCCTGCTCGTAACCCCGAGACAAGGGATCGACCGGCGGCCGGGCGGAGGTGCGCGATGCTCGGTCAGGGTCGATCTTTTTTTGCCACAAAGGCCCGGTGGGACCGATCCCGGCTCCATTCGGAAAGATGACTTCCAATGCCTGACGACACGACCACACAGAACGACGACGTTACCGATAGCCCCGACGCCGGCGGCGCGGGCAGCGAGACGCCCTCGGAGGGGATTGCCGTCGTAGCCCCTGAGCCCTTCGAGCCCAGCGCCATCGACCTCGATCTCGACGCCGATCCGCGCGATGATTCGCAGCACGATGCGGCGGAGTATCAAGAACTCCTCGCCCTCTACGAAGACACGCTGAGCCAGATCACCGAGGGCGAGATCGTCACCGCGCAGGTGATCGGCAAGACGGAGACCGACATCATTCTCGATGTGGGTTTCAAGTCCGAGGGCGCCGTCCCCCTCGACGAGTTCCACGATCCGGACGAAGTGAAGCCCGGCGACTCGGTGGATGTGTTCCTCGAGAGTCTCGAGGACGACGAGGGTGTCGTCGTGCTCTCCAAGAAGAAGGCGGACTTCCTCCGAGTCTGGGAGAAGATCAAGGATGCCTTCGACAACGATCGTCCCGTCAAGGGCCGAATCAAGCGCAAGATCAAGGGTGGCGTGACGGTCGACTTGATGGGCGTGGACGCGTTCCTTCCCGGATCCCAGATCGCGCTACGGAGGGTGCCGAACGTCGACGATCTCCTCGGCGACGAATACGACTTCAAGATTCTGAAGCTCAACAAGCGTCGTCGGAACATCGTGGTCAGCCGCCGCGTGCTCCTCGAGGAGGAGCGGGCGGGCAAGCGGGAGGAGCTCAAGGAGGAGCTTTCGGTCGGCGACGTGCGCGCCGGCGTGGTCAAGAACATCACCGACTTCGGGGCCTTCATCGACCTCGGCGGGATGGACGGGCTGCTCCATATCACCGATATGTCCTGGGGTCGCATCGGGCATCCATCCGAGGTCTGCGACATCGGTGCGACGGTCGAGATCAAGATCCTCGACATCGACTGGGACCGGGAGCGGATCTCGCTCGGCCTCAAGCAGCTTCAGGAATATCCCTGGAAGAACGTGGCGGAGAAATATCCGGTCGGGACGCGCGTGCTGGGGCGGGTGGTGTCGATCACCAACTACGGCGCCTTCGTCGAACTCGAGCGCGGTATCGAGGGCCTCGTCCACATCTCGGAGATGTCCTGGACCCGCAACGTCCGCCATCCCTCGCAACTCGTGGGCATCAACGACAAGGTCGAATGCGTGGTGCTGCGCGTGGACGAGGATGCACAGAAGATCTCGCTCGGGATGAAGCAGGTCGAGGAGGATCCGTGGCTCGCGCTCCCGGCGCAGTACCCGCCGGGGACGAAGATCCGCGGGCTGGTCAGGAACCTCACTTCGTTCGGCGCGTTCGTCGAGGTCGAAGCGGGGATCGACGGCCTCGTACATATCTCGGACATGAGTTGGACTCGCCGCGTCCAGCACCCCGCGGAAGTGCTCCGCAAGGGCGACGAGGTGGATGTCGTGGTCCTCTCGATCGATCCCGACCAGAAGCGGATCTCGCTCGGGCTGAAGCAGGTGCAGGAGGATCCCTGGTATCAGTTGGCCCAGTCCTACGGGCCGGGGAGGGAAGTGGCGGGCACGATCACGCGGCTGCTGGAGAAGGGAGTGGTCGTGGACCTGGGGAGCGACCTCGAAGGCTTCGTGCCGGTCTCGCAACTCGGCGTCGAAGGGCCGGTCGCCGACCCCGCCGAGCACTTCTCGGAAGGGCAGGGACTCGAATTGCGCGTGCTCGAGACGGATCCCATAAACCGTCGCATCGTACTCGCTGTCGTCGATGCCCCGGAGGTCCCATATGATGCCGCCGAGGTGGAGTACGAGAGCATGGGGGCGTCCAGATCCGGATCGGCTGACGACGACGAGGACGGGAGCAAGTCCGATTCCGATGGCGAGGCGGAGGCGTAGCCGCTTCAACGCGAAGCGGTGCGCAGCGGGGAGACAGGTCGCCCTCGGCTGCAGCGCGGCGCTGATCGCCACGGTCGGCTGCGTGCTGACCACCGGCAGTCCCCCGGAGGATGCCGGCGCGCCGGTTGCCGTCGATACGGGTCAGGCCGAGATCGCGCTGCAGGTGGTCGAGTCCGACTACACGCGGGGGAACTTCGCAGCGGCCTCCGGTCATGGGGATTCGCTGAGCCTCGCCTGGGCGAACCAGGATCTGCTGCGCCCCCTCGCCGATCGTGCCCTCTCCCTCGCCGGCCGGGCGCTGGAAGCGCAGAACCTCCCCGGTGCAGCGGCCGATCGCTACGGACGCCTCCTCGTCCGGGCCCCTGCCGGGCCGTTGCGGGACGAAACCGTGGAGCGGCTCGTTCGCGTCCTGGCTGACACGGGCCGGGAGCCGGAAGCGGTCGGGGTGATGCTCGCGGATCCGCAAGCGCTGGAGGCGGTCGGGCCGGACACGTTCCGCGAGCTGACCTCGGCGCTCACCGTCGCTCACCTTCGTGACCTCGCCGACCGTCACCCGCCCCGGACGGCTGCGGCTTCGATCGTGCACGTGCAGCTCGCCAGGCTCCTGTTCGTCGCACGCGAGTCCGACGAGGCGCGGCGACTGGCGGCGGGAGTCCTCGAGGGACGTCCGGCCGAGCCCGAGCGGACGACCGCGGAACTGATCGCGGCCGCGGGGACGGAGCTGAGTAGCGGCACGGCCCGAATCGGTGCGATCCTTCCGCTCACAGGCGATCTGGCCGATGTGGGCGAGCTTCTGCGCGAGGGAATCGAGCTCGCCGTGGACCGGCATCACCTGGCGCGTCCCGATGGGTTCGACGTGGCTCTTGTGCTGCTCGACGACGAGTCGAACCCGGAGAACACGCCGAGTCTGGTCCGCTCGCTCGAGCGCCGCGGTGTCGTTGCGATCATCGGCCCACTGCGCTCCGAGTCATTCGCGACGGCGACACGGGCGCGCCGCAACCCGCGGCTCCCGATCATCAGTCCGACGGCGACGGAAGTCCTGAGGCCCGGTCCGGGGAGCTATACGCTCGACGCCGGGGCGACCCGCGAGTCGGATGTCGCGGAGGCTCTCGCGCGCTGGACGATCGAACGACTTGGGCTTCGTCGGGTCGGCGTCCTGGAACCGCTCGGGGCCGGTCTCGGAGGCGGCGTTCGGAGGTTCATACGTACAATCCGCGAGCACGGCGGCGAGCTGGTGGGGCACGAGCGATATGACCCCTCGCTCACGACCTTCCAGGAACCGATCGAGGCGCTCGCCGCGGTCGAGCCCGACGTGGTGTTCGCACCGTCGCCGTCCGCGACCGGAGTCCTTTCGGTAGCGCCCCAACTCTTCTACTACGGCCTGTACAACGTGATCGTGCTGGGAAGCGAGGCCTGGGCCGACCCTGCGGCCCTCCGGCGTCTCGAGGAGTTCGCGACCGACCACCGTGTGGTGGGTCTCACCATGGACCGGGTGAGCGCCGGCACCCCGTGGCGACGATTTGTAGCGGATTATGAGAGAAAGTACCGAAAGTCATTGCGAGACAACGTAATTCCAGCATTGGCACACGATGCGACTGCCCTGGCGCTCGCCGCGCTTGAGGGAGGCCGCTTGCCCATCCCGGCCGCGCTCACCGCGTATCTTGAAGAGGAGCCCGAAGTCGAGGGGGTGACCGGCCTGCTCCGGCCGGAGACCGGCCGGTCGGTCGTGCACCGGGCGACGGAGATCCGGATGCTGGTCGAGGGTTCCCCGGTGGACGCGGATCGCGGAGAACTCCTGCAGTGGCTTGCGGAGGTACGGGGGGGGCCGTCGCCGTTTGCCCCGAGGGACACGGTGCGGGCGGACACCCTCCGGCGCGTGCGTCCCCGGTGAGCATGCGGGAGAAACTGGCCGACCTCGAAGCCCGGTCCGCGCAAGCTCTGCGCGGAGATCCGGAGCGCCTCGCCCGGCAGCATGCGCGCGGCAAGCTGAGCGCCCGCGAGCGCCTCGACATCCTGTTGGATGAGGGAAGTTTCGTGGAGTTCGACCGCTTCGTCGAGCACCGCTGCACCGATTTCGGGCTCGAGGACCGACGCAGCCCGGGCGACGGCGTCATCACGGGATACGGGCGCATCGACGGCCGCACCGTGTACGTGTTCAGCCAGGACTTTACGGTGTTCGGAGGGTCGCTGTCGGAAGCGCATGCCGGGAAGATCGTAAAGGTCCTCGATCTCGCGACCCGGAACGGGGCTCCGTTCATCGGGATCAACGACTCCGGCGGAGCCCGGATTCAGGAGGGTGTCGCCTCCCTCGGAGGCTATGCCGACATCTTCCTCCGGAACACGCTGGCGTCGGGGGTCATCCCGCAGCTCAGCGCGATCCTGGGACCGTGTTCGGGCGGGGCCGTCTATTCCCCGGCGATCACCGACTTCGTGTTCGTGGTCGACGGCGTGAGCCACATGTTCGTGACCGGACCCGGCGTCGTGAAGACGGTGACCCACGAGGAGGTGACGTTCGACGAACTGGGCGGGGCATCCGTGCACGCCAGCCGTTCGGGGGTGGCGCACTTCCGGTCGGCGACCGAAGTCGATGCGCTGCAGGCGATCCGGCGACTCCTGGGCTACCTGCCCTCGCACAACCAGGAGCTTCCGCCCTGGCGCGAGACGGCCGACCCCGCGGACCGGGCCGACGAAGAGCTGCTGGACATCGTGCCGGACGATCCCAAGCTCCCGTACGACATGCTGGACATCATCGCCCGGGTCGCGGACGAGGGGAGTTTTCTCGAGGTCCACGCCGATTTCGCCCGCAACATCATCACGGGCTTCGCGCGGCTCGGCGGGCACGCGGTGGGGATCATCGGAAACCAGCCTGCGGTGCTTGCCGGAGTCCTCGACAGTGACGCGAGCATCAAGGCCGCCCGCTTCGTTCGATTCTGCGACGCCTTCAACGTTCCCCTGGTCACGTTCGAGGACGTGCCCGGCTTCCTGCCGGGAGTGCGCGAGGAACACCAGGGGATCATCCGCAACGGAGCGAAACTGCTCTTCGCCTACTGCGAAGCGACCGTGCCGAAGCTCACCGTCATCACCCGCAAGGCGTACGGCGGCGCGTATGATGTCATGTCATCGAAGCACATCCGGGGCGACCTCAACCTTGCCTGGCCGAGCGCGGAGATCGCGGTGATGGGGGCCAAGGGAGCCGTCGAAGTCCTCTATCGGCGCGAGATCGCGGCGGCGGAGGATCCGGAAGCGCGGACGGCCGAACTCGAAGCGGAGTTTCGCGCCAAGTTCGCGAATCCCTACCTCGCGGCGATGCGCGGATTCATCGACGATGTGATCGATCCTCGGGAAACGCGGCGCCGGCTCGTGTCCGGGCTGGAAGCCATGGCCGAAAAGCGGGACCGCAATCCGCCGAAGAAGCACGGGAACATCCCGTTGTGAGCCCCCTCGAGGCCGGATGTTCGACAAGGTCCTGATCGCGAATCGCGGCGAGATCGCGGTCCGCATCATCCGGGCTTGCCGCGAAGAGGGGCTGAGGGCGGCCGCGGTCTACTCGGACGTGGATCGAGCCGCCCCGCACGTACTTCTGGCGGACGAGGCCGTGAGGATCGGTACGGCGCCCTCCGCCGAGAGCTACCTGTCGGTCGAGAAGCTGCTCGAGGCGGCGGCCCGCGCCGGGGCGGACGCGGTCCATCCGGGGTACGGCTTCCTGGCCGAGAACGCGGACTTCGCCCGCGCCGTCGAGGCCGCCGGATTCGTCTTCATTGGCCCCCCCGCGGAAGCGATCGGGATCATGGGTGACAAGACCCGGGCCCGCGCGCGGATGATCGCCGCGGGTGTGCCGGTCATCCCGGGTACGGATCCGCTCGCATCGGAAAGCGAGGCCATCGACGGAGGGCGCGAGATCGGCTTCCCCGTCATGCTGAAGGCAGCCGCCGGCGGAGGTGGAAAGGGCATGCACGTGGCCGGCGACGAGGAGGAACTCGCGGGCGTGTTCGACCGTGCCCGGCGCGAAGCCCGAAGCGCCTTCGGTGACGGTCGGGTCTTCGTGGAGCGATTTCTGCCGCGTCCACGACATGTCGAAATCCAGGTGCTCGCCGACGAGCGGCGCACGGTGGATCTCGGCGAACGGGAATGCTCGATCCAGAGGCGGCATCAGAAGCTGATCGAGGAGGCGCCTTGTACGGCCATCGATGACGGTCTCCGCCGGAGGATGGGCGATGTGGCGGTCCGGGCGGCGGAGGCGGTCGATTACCGTGGCGCCGGCACAGTCGAGTTCATGGTCGAGGGGGACGACTTCTTCTTCCTGGAGATGAACACGCGGATTCAGGTGGAACATCCCGTCACCGAATGCGTCACGGGGGTCGACCTTGTTCGCGAGCAGCTGAGGATCGCGGCCGGCCTCCCGTTGCTTTCCGGTAGCGAGCCGCCCGCGGCCCGCGGGCACGCGATCGAGTGTCGGATCAACGCCGAGGACCCGGCGGCCGGGTTCCTTCCATCCGCGGGACGGGTCGAACGTCTCGAGCTCCCCGCCGGCCCCGGCGTCCGCTGGGATGGCGGGATCCGGCCCGGTTCGGAGATCGGCCTTCACTACGATTCGCTGCTGGGCAAGCTGGTCGTCCATGCCGCGAACCGGGAAGCCGCGATCCGGCGCATGCGGGCTGCACTGGAAGGACTCGTCATCGACGGGGTCGAGACCACGATCCCCCTGCACCTCGCGGTCATGGACGAACCGGACTACCGGGCGAACGATGTCTCCATCCGCTACCTGGACGATCATCCCGGGCTTGGAGGGTCTTCGGACCCGGCCCTCCGCGACGCGGCGATCGCCGCCGCGGTGCTGCTGGCGGATCGCACCCGCGGGGCCGCGGCCCTCGTCGACGGCAAGAGTTCCCGGGACGGTCGCCGCGGACTCTCGGCCTGGATGAGCGCTTGCCGGGAATGGTGAGGCGATCGCGGTGAAGTACCACGCCGGCGTGGAAGGTGAGAGCTTCGAGGTCGAGCGCCTGGCCTCCGGTCTGCGGATCAATGGGTTCGACCGGGAAGCCGAGCTGATTCGGGTCGGCGACGGGGAGCTGCGGCTGATCCTCGATGGACGGAATCACCGCGTATTCGCACGCCCGACGCCCAAAGGGTGGCGCGTGACCGTGCGCGGCCGGACGTTCGAGGTCGCGGTGGAGGACGAGCGGGCCCGGGCGCTTCGGGCGCTGGCGAGCCGCAGCGCCGATGGCACGGGAGCACGTGAAGTGCGCGCGCCCATGCCCGGGTTGATTTCGCGCGTCCTCGTGCGGCCCGGGCAGCGTGTCGCGGGCGGTGAAGCGCTGGTAGTGGTCGAGGCCATGAAGATGGAGAACGAACTGCGGTCCGAAGGCTCCGCCACCGTAGCCGAGATCAGGGTCGGTCCCGGGGACATCGTGGATCGCGACGATGTCCTCGTCACGCTCGAACCGGAGAAACCGTGAGCGAACGGCGCCCGGCGTTCACGACCTCGAGCGGGTTCGAGATCGAGGCGGTCTACGACCGACGGGAAGCGGCGCTCGATGCCGGCCATCCCGGCGAGTTTCCCTACACGCGCGGCGTCTACCCGACCATGTACCGGGGCCGGCTGTGGACCATGCGTCAATACGCCGGATTCGGGACCGCCCGGGAGACGAACCGGCGCTTCCGCTATCTGCTGGATTCCGGCCAGACCGGCCTCTCCGTCGCCTTCGACCTGCCTACCCAGATGGGGTATGACTCGGATGATGATCGTGTGCGGGGCGAAGTCGGACGGGTCGGGGTGGCGATCGATTCCATCGAAGACATGCATCGCCTGTTCGAGGGCATTCCGCTCGAGGGCGTGTCGACCTCCATGACGATCAATGCGACGGCGCCTCTGCTGCTCGCGATGTACGCGGGCGTCGCGGAGGAACGAGGCATCGATCGGTCCACCCTGCGCGGAACGGTTCAGAACGACGTGCTGAAGGAGTTCATCGCGCGGGGCACCTATATCTTTCCGGTGGAACCCAGCCTCAGGTTCGTCACGGACGTCTTCGACTTCTGCGCCGGGGAAATGCCTCGCTGGCACTCGATTTCCATCAGTGGCTACCACATGCGCGAGAGTGGGGCCACCGCGGCCCAGGAACTCGCGTTCACCCTGGCCAACGGACTGGAGTATGTGCGCCGCGCCGTCGAGCGCGGCCTGGCGGTCGAGGATGTCGCTCCCGGATTCAGCTTCTTCTTCTCCGCCGACCGCGTATTCTTCGAGGAGGTCGCCAAGTTCCGGGCCGCCCGCCGCCTCTGGGCGCGGCTGATGCGAGACCGGTTCGGAGCGCCCGAGGCCGGCTGCCAGCTCAAGTTCCACGCCCAGACGGCCGGGTCCTCGCTTACGGCGCAGCAACCCCTCAACAATGTGGTCCGTGTCGCGATCCAGGCGCTCTCCGCCGTACTCGGAGGGGCGCAATCTCTCCATGCGAACAGTTACGATGAGGCGCTCTCGCTGCCCGGCGCCGAGGCGGCCCGCCTCGCGCTGCGGACGCAGCAACTCCTGGCCGCGGAGACCGGAGTCGGCGATACGGCCGACCCCCTGGGCGGCTCCTATTTCATCGAGTCGCTTACGGACGACCTGGAAGCGCGGGCGCGGGAGTACATCGCGCGCGTCGACGACCTTGGCGGTCCGGTGCAGGCGATCGACTACATGCGCGAGGAGATCCACCGGGCCGCCTACCGGCATCAACGGGCCATCGAGAGCGGCGAGCTCGAAGTCGTCGGCGTGAACATCCACGACGACGATGCTCCGGTCGAGATGCCGAAGCCGCCCGATTTCGCCCGCCTCGAGGGCGACCAGCGCCACCGGCTCGCCGAGCTCAAGGCTGCCCGGGATGCGTCCGAGGTCGAGGGGGCGCTGACGCAGATCCGGCAAGCGGCGGCCGGAGATGCTAACCTCCTCCCCGTCCTGATCGACGCCGTCCGGCGCCGGGTCACCCTGGGTGAGATCAGCCACGCTCTTCGCGATATCTGGGGCGAATACCGGCCCCGCTGACAGGGGTTGCAATGCCGACGTACGAGTACCGATGTCGTGGTTGCCGTCACGAGTTCGAGAAGTTCCAGCGCATGTCGGACGCGCCCGTGCGTCTGTGCCCGTCGTGCGGGGAATACGAGGTCGAACGCCTGATTTCCGCCGGAGGCGGCCTCGTCTTCAAGGGGCCCGGCTTCTATGCGACCGACTACCGGCAGGCGGACAGTCGTGAAGGAGATTCAACGGGGCCGAAGTCCTCCTCCTCCGCGAAGGGCGAGGCGAAGCACGACGGCGGCGAGGCGAAGGGTGGCACGAAAGAGAGTGCCGGCAGCGGCGGCCAGGCCGACAGGAAAGACGGCGGTTCGTGACCGGTGACCCCGGTTTCGCCCGACTGTCCGCGGCGCTCGCGTGCGCGCTCCGTGCCGCGGGTGCCCCGGAGGGCTTCTCGCCGGGCCTCGAACGGCCGCGCGATCCGTCGCACGGGGACTGGGCGTCCAACGCCGCCCTCGTGCTGGCAGGAAGACTGGAACAGCCACCCCGTAAGCTGGCGGAGCGCATCTGCGAACTCCTCGATGCGTCCGCCGCCGGCCTCGACGCGGTCGAGGTCGCGGGCCCCGGCTTCCTCAACTTCCGGCTCGCGGACGATTCAATCTGGCCCCGGCTGGATGGGATTCTCGAGGCGGACAGGGGATGGGGGCGGAGTCCGGCCACGCCGCCCCTACGCATCAACGTGGAGTTCGTTTCCGCCAACCCGACGGGGCCACTGCACGTCGCTCATGGGCGGGGCGCCGCCCTCGGCGACGCCGTGGCGTCGCTTCTGGAGTGGGTCGGGCACGAGGTCACGCGCGAGTTCTACGTCAACGATGCGGGGCGGCAGATCCAACTCCTCGCGGAGTCCGTCGAGGCCCGTCACGAAGAAATGGCCGGTCGTCCGGCCGCTGTGCCCGAGGGTGGGTATCACGGGGAGTATGTTCGCGGCGTGGCGGCGGCGATCCGCGATGCCGCCGGCGCGGAGTCCCTGGCGTCGCTTTCCCCCGAGGACCGTCTGACCCGTTTCCAGAGCGAGGCCGTACGCTTGCTGCGGGAAGAGCAGGCGGAGGACCTGTCCCGGTTCGGCGTCGAGATGGACGTGTTCTACTCGGAGCAGTCGCTGTACGACTCCGGTGCGATCGGGCGCCTGCTCGAACGCCTGGAGGCGCGCGGACTGACGTACCGCGAGGACGGTGCGACCTGGCTCCGGACCTCGGATCTGGGCGACGAGAAAGATCGTGTCCTCATCAAGAGCGACGGCTCGTTCACATATTTCCTGCCGGATCTCGCCTACCATCTCGACAAGGCGCGGCGCGGTTTCGACGTCGCAATCGATGTATGGGGGGCCGACCATCAGGGTCACGAGAAACGTATGCTCGCGGCGCTCAGAGGGCTGTCGTACCCCGATCTCCTCCAGGTGCTCATCATCCAGCTCGTAACGATCATGCGCGACGGCAAGGAGGTGCGCATGAGCAAGCGGGCCGGGCGGTTCGTCACGCTGGGAGAGCTCGTTGACGAGACGGGGCCGGACGTGGCGCGGTACTTCTTTCTCATGCGACGGGCCGAGGTCCATCTCAACTTCGACCTCGACCTGGCTCTCGATACCTCCGAGGCGAATCCCGTCTACAAGATCCAGTACGCCCACGCCCGGATGTGCAGCGTGTTCAGGAAAGCGGGACTCGATCCGGCTGATGTCCCGGTCGGCGGGGGGGTTCCGGAAGGGTTCGGCACGCCGGCCGAGCGTGACGTGGCGCTCGCGATTCTCCGGCTGCCGGAGATCATCGCGGCCGCCGCGGAGAGTCGGGCGCCCCATGTCGTGTGCGCATATCTGGAGGAGACCGCCGGGTCGGTGAACGCCTGGTACCATCAGGGAAACCTGGACCCCGGGCTGCGGATCCTGGCCGACGTACCGGAGCGGAGCGCGCGGATCGTGCTCGCGCGCGCGGTCCAGATTACGCTGCGGAACGGCCTGCGGGCGCTCGGACTGTCGGCCCCCGAAACACTGTCTCGGGAGCCCGCTGTCGCCGTCGGTCCGCAGCCGTGAGCGGCAGGGGAGATCGCGGTGATCCGATTCTCGTGGTCGGCAGCGTCGCCCTCGACGAGATCTCGACCCCGGTGGGACACAGAGACGAGGTCGTCGGAGGAGCCGCGATTCACTTCAGCGCGGCGGCTTCTCTCTTCGGTGAGGTCCAGCTCGTGGGAGTAGTGGGAGACGACTATCCGTGGAGCGAACTCGATTTCCTGCGGCGGCGGGGGGCCGATCTGGCGGGCCTGGAGAGGCGACCCGGGTCGAGCTTCCGGTGGGGCGGCGTCTACCATCAGAACATGAATACGCGAGACACGACGCACACCGAGCTCGGTGTGTTCGCCGACTTCCAGCCGACGATCCCCGAAGCATTCCGGGCGGCCCCGTGGGTGTTCCTCGGCAATATCGATCCCTCGCTCCAGCTCGCGGTCGTCGACCAGATCGAGTCGCCGATCCTGGTCGGCTGCGACACCATGAACTACTGGATCGACCGGACGCCCGACCGCCTCTCCGAAGTCATTTCGAGAATCGAGATGATCACGCTGAACGACGAGGAAGCGAAGCAGCTCTCCGGCGACCCGAATCTCACGAGGGCGGCGCGTTGGATCCAGAGGCGGGGCCCCCGGCACGTCGTCGTCAAAAAGGGCGAGCACGGCGCCGTCCTGTTCACGGACGACGAGATCTTCTTTACTCCGGGGTATCCGCTCGAGAACGTCGTGGACCCGACGGGCGCCGGGGACGCGTTTGCCGGAGGGCTGTTCGGGTCACTCGCCCGCAGCGGGTCGGTGACGGCGTCCGGATTGCGGCGCGCCGTCGTGTATGGCTGCACGCTCGGGTCCTTCGCGTGCGAGGGGTTCGGCGCGAGTCGCATGGTGGCGCTGACCATGGCGGAAGTCGAGGAGCGGGTGCAAAGCTTCCGGGAGCTGACGAGATTCGACATTCCATCCGAACTGGCGGAGGCATGAGCGGCGGACTGACGTATCGAGATGCGGGGGTGGACCTTGAGGCGGCTCGCGAGACGAAGGCGAGGTTGTCCGACCTCGTGCGGCGCACGCGGACCGACGCGGTGAGTTCGGACTTCGGCTCGTTCGGAGGACGTTTCCGGGCCACGCCCGGACGGGAACTCGTGGCGAGCGCCGACGGAGTGGGAACCAAGCTCAAGATCGCCTTCATGGCGGATCGCCACGACACCGTCGGCGCAGATCTCGTGAACCACTGCGTCAACGACATCCTTGTCGAAGGCGCCCGGCCGCTGGTCTTTCTCGACTACGTGGCCTGCGGCGTGCTGGACCCGGACACCGTGACCAGCGTGGTCGCCGGGCTGGCGGAGGCGTGCCGTGAGAACGGTTGCGCGTTGCTCGGCGGCGAGACCGCGGAGATGCCGGATTTCTACGCGGAAGGGGAGTACGATCTGGCGGGGTTCGTGGTCGGCGAAATCGCATACCCGGAGCTGGCCCGCCGGGAGATCGCGGCGGGCGACCACCTCATCGGACTCGCTTCGAGCGGCATCCACACCAACGGCTACAGCTTCGTACGCGCGCTTTTCTTCGGTCGGCTCGGGCTTGGAGCGCACGATCCCTTCCCCGGTGCGGAGGCGTCCGTGTCGGAGGTCCTGCTGCGTCCACACCGGAGCTACCTGCCGATTCTCGCGCCGAGCCTCGAGGCGGGACGGGTGCGGGCGTTGGCCCACATTACAGGGGGTGGGATTCCGGGCAATCTGGACCGGATCCTCGATCCGGACCTCGACGCCGTGGTGCGATCCGACGCGTGGACGCGCCCGCACGAATTTGCCGTCATTGCCCGTGAGAGTGGGGCGGAAGAGGCCGAGCTGTTCGACACATTCAACATGGGCGTCGGCATGATCGCCGTGGTGCGAGAGTCGGATGTCGGCCCCGTCCTGGACGAGGTCCGGAGTTCCGGCTGCGACGCGTTCGTATGCGGTGAACTGATCGAAGGTGCCGGGAAGGTCCGCATGGAGGGCGCGTGACCGCTCAGGGATTCGACCCCATCGCGGGTGCTCCGCCGAGTCGTACGGAGGATCTCCGGCACATGCGCGAAGCGCTGGCCATCGCCCGGCGTGGTCTGGGTCGCGTGTCGCCGAACCCCCTTGTCGGCGCGATCGTGGCCCGCGGGCATCAGGTGCTCGGCAGCGGTTGGTACGCCGAATACGGTGGCGATCACGCCGAGGTGGTCGCGTTGCGGGAGGCGGGCACGCGCGCGGCCGGCGCGACCCTCTACGTCAGCCTTGAACCGTGCCGCCACACGGGACAGACTCCGCCGTGTACGGCCGCGATCATCCGATCCGGAGTCCGGCGCGTGGTCATCGCGTGCCGAGATCCGAACCCGGAAGCTCGGCACGGGGCCGAAGAACTCCGGCAGGCGGGTCTGGACGTCGAGATCGGGATCGAGGGTACGGCCGCGAAACGGCTGAATGCACCATTCCTCTGGTTTCACCGCGAGTGGGTACCGTTCGCCTCCCTCAAGCTTGCGCTCTCACTCGACGCCAAGCTCGGTGCGGAAAGCGTGCGGACCCCGGTGACCGGCATACGTGCGCTGGATGAAGTCCACCGGTTGCGCGCCTGTCACGACGCGATCCTCATCGGACGCAACACCGTCGCCATCGACGACCCCCTCCTCACCGCCCGGGGTGAAGTCCCGCCGCGCGTCCCGCCGGTGCGGGCAGTGCTGGACACGAGACTCCGCCTGGGTCTGGGGACTCAGCTCGTGCGAACTGTTGAAGAGGCGCCCGTGTGGGTGTTCGCGGACGCTGGGGCGGACGGGTTCGAAGAGCGGGCCGCCCCGCTACGCGACGCGGGCGTGGAGGTCATCGGAGTGCCGGGCCGGGATGAGCATACCCTGAGTGTCGACGCGGTCTGGAACGAGTTCGGGACGCGCGGCGTCCTTTCCGTGCTCATCGAGGGTGGCGGGCAGGTTGCGGCGGCGACGCTGCGCCAGGGACACGTCCAGAGGATCCACGCCTTCCTCGCCCCCATGTTCTACGGCGAAGACGGAGTTCCCGCGTTTCCGGGGCTCGACCCCTCGAAACCGGGAGATTGGCAGCCGGTCCAGCGAGAAGCGCTGGGGCAGGATACCCGGGTCGTGTTCGAGCATCGGCGACTCGAGGAAGTCCTGAGCAAGCTCTGAGCCATCCAGGGGACGACTAGTGTTCACCGGAATCGTGCGGGCCATTGGCGAGGTCGCGGGCCGCGAGCGGACGAACGACGGGCTGCGGGTGAGCATCCGGCGCGTTCCGTTCCTCGACCGGATGGAGGCCGGGGATTCCGTGTCCGTGGCGGGCGTGTGCACCACCGTCGTCGAGGTTGGGGACGACGCGTTCGACATCGACGTCGTGGCCGCGACGCTGGAGCGCACCACGATCGGAGACTGGCGGGTCGGCGACGGCGTGAATCTGGAGCCCGCGCTGCGGGCGGGAGAACCCCTCGGCGGGCACATGGTCCAGGGACATGTGGATGGGGTCGGGACAGTGGCCTCGGCGGTGTGGGAAGGCGAGTCCGGTGTCCTGGACATCGACCTTCCCGGCGGGATCGAAACCGTCTCCGTACCGCAGGGGTCGTTCGCGATCGACGGGGTGAGTCTGACGGTGAATCGCCTCACCGGGCCCATCGCGCGATTCGCGATTATCCCTTATACATGGACCCACACCACCCTGGGGCGCCTCACGCCCGGCGCGCGGGTTAACGTAGAGGCGGACCTGATTGGCAAGTACGTCGCTCGCGCCGCCCGCTCGTACTCGACGCCCGCAGAGGGTTGAGGCCGGGCGCCGGCCTGAATGAACCCGAGAAAGACTTCGGCTGACGGATATGCCCACACACACCGTGGAAGCAGCGATAGAGCGGGTACGCAGCGGGGGAATGGTCATCATCGCTGATGACGAGGACCGTGAGAACGAAGGGGATCTCGTTTGCGCGGCCGACCTCGCAACGGCAGAGGCGATCAACTTCATGTGCACGCACGCGAGGGGCCTGATCTGCCTCACGCTGCCGGACGAGATTGCCGACCGCCTCGATCTTCCCTTGATGACGGACGACAAGCTCTCCGACCCCAACAAGACCGCGTTCACGGTCTCCATCGACGCCCGACAGGATTTCGGGATCTCTACGGGCATCTCGGCGCAGGATCGGGCGCGCACGATCCGCGTAGCGGTGGATCCCCAGACCCGGCCGACCGACCTCATGCGGCCAGGCCACATCTTCCCGCTGCGGGCCAAGCCCGGGGGCGTGCTGCAGAGAGTCGGACAGACCGAGGCCTCTGTCGATCTGGCGCGGCTCGCCGGGCGCACCCCCGCCGGCGTCATCTGCGAGATCCTGAACGAGGACGGGACGATGGCGCGACGGCCTGAGCTCGAGGCGTTCTCGGCCGAGCACGACATCCCGTTCATCACCGTCGCCGCCCTCGTCTCGCACCGCCTGCGTAACGAGAGCCTCGTGCGGCGGATCGCGGAGGCCGAACTTCCCACCCCCTGGGGCGATTTTCGGATCGTGGGGTACGCGAACGACGTGGACGAACGCGAGCACGTCGCGCTCGTGCGCGGTGATGTGACGGCGAAGGAGGATGTCCTCGTCCGCGTTCACTCCCGGTGTCTGACCGGCGACGTGTTCCATTCCCACCGGTGCGACTGCGGAGATCAGCTGGAGGCCGCGATGCGCATGGTCGTCGAGGCCGGGAGCGGGGTCATCGTCTACCTCGACCAGGAAGGGCGGGGTATCGGACTGTTGAACAAGCTGCGCGCCTACGAGCTGCAGGATGAAGGACACGACACGGTCGAAGCGAACGAGGCGCTCGGCTTTCCGCCCGACCTGCGGAACTACGGCATCGGGGCGCAGATCCTCGCCGATCTGGGGCTGCACTCGATTCGGATCATGACGAACAACCCGAAGAAGCTTGCCGGTCTGGAGGGGTTCGGTCTCGTGATCAGCGACCGCGTCCCCCTGGATCTCAGCCCTGTGGACGATCGTGTGATCCCGTACCTCCGGACCAAGCGCGAGAAGCTGGGGCACCTCACCGGGTCCGCGTGAGGACGAAGTCGGACGCCCCCTCGGGCGAGCGCCCCGCCCCCCACGAGGACGCGACCGAGGGGGCCGGCCGGAGGATCTGCGTCATCGTGAGTCGCTTCAATCGTCGCGTGACGGAACGTTTGCTTGACGGCGCGGCGCGGACGCTCATCGAGTGCGGGGTGGCCGAGGAGGATATGGACATCGTGCATGTTCCGGGTGCCTGGGAACTCCCCCTCGCCGCGCGCGAGGCGGCCGCGGGCGGGTACGACGCGATCGTGGCTCTGGGCTGCGTGATACGTGGCGAGACCGCGCACTTCGAGCACGTGAGCCGTGCGGCGATCGACGGACTGGCCCGGGTGCAGCTGGACACCGGCGTGCCGGTGGGCCTGGGTGTGCTTACGCCATACCACCGGGATCAGGCGCTGGCCCGGGCGGGCGGCGAACTCGGAAACGCGGGCGTGGAGGCGGCATTGGCCGCGCTGCGAATGGCTGATCTCCGCGGTCAGCGGAACGCGTGAGCCCACCCCTGCGTTCACACGTCCGATCGCGGTCGCGCAGTTGGACGCTGAACCTGCTCTACGCGTGGGAGGTCGCCGGCGAGGGCACGCCGCTCGAACATGCACGTCGAATCCTGGCGCACCGCAGGATGTCCGCCCGCTATCGGCCGCATGTGGAGCGCCTGCTCGAGACGGTGAGCGGCAACCTGCCGGAGATCGACGCCGCGATCGGGCGGCACGCGTCGAACTGGCGACTCGAACGTCTGCACGTCATCGACCGCAACATCCTGCGTATCGGGATCGCGGAACTGCGCTGGCTCGACGACGTCCCGCCGCGAGTCACCATCCACGAGGCGCTGAAGCTGGCAACCCGGTACGGGAGCCCCGAGAGCCCACGTTTCCTGAACGGAGTGCTGGACGCGGTCCTCAAGGCCGGCGAAGGCGAGCCCTGAGCGACCCCGCGGCGCGGCCGCTCCGGCTCCTGCTCCTCAACTGGCAGGACCGGGAGAACCCCGAGGCGGGAGGGGCCGAGGTCCATCTGCACGAGATCTTCGGTCGTCTCGCGGCCCGCGGCCACGAGGTCCGGGCGGTGGTCGGCGGGTGGCCGGGCGCCGCGCCCTCGGCGAAGCTCGACGGCATCGAGTTCGAACGAGTCGGAGGGCGCTACAGCTACGCAGCGCGCGCCCGGGGCGCGGCCCTCCGTGTCCTGCGGGACTTCGCGCCCGACCTCCTCGTCGAGGACATCAACAAGATCCCGCTCTATTCGCCCCTGTGGGCCGGCGTACCCGTGGTGCCGCTAGTCCCGCACCTGTTCGGCGCCACGGCCTTCACGGAGGCGCGACTCCCCGTCGCAGCGGCGGTATGGGCGGCCGAGCGGGCGATCCCGCGCGTATACCGGGACTGTCCGTTCCAGGCCATTTCGGAGAGCACCGCCCTCGATCTCACCAAACGCGGCCTCCGCGCCCGCGACATCACGGTCATCCCGCCCGGTATCGACCACGGCACGTACCGACCGGGGTCGGAGCGAGATCGGTCGAGAGACCCCACCGTCCTGTACGTGGGCCGGCTCAAACGCTACAAGGGGATCGATCTGTTGTTCGACGTTCTGTCGCGGCTGCGCCCCAGGATCCCCGACGTGAAACTCGTGATCGCAGGCCGCGGCAGCGACGAGCACCGGCTCCGGCGCCTCGCGGGCCGCGCGGGTCACGCGCACACGGTGAGCTTCCGGGGGTATGTATCGGAACAGGAGAAGGTCGACTGGCTCCGGAGGGCCTGGAGCGTGGTCTACCCGTCGCCGAAGGAAGGCTGGGGAATGACCAACGTGGAAGCCGCCGCGTGCGGGACGCCGGTGATCGCCAGCGACGCGCCGGGACTTCGGGAGTCGGTCGAGGTCGGGAAGTCGGGACTCCTCGCGCCGCACGGAGACGTGGAGTCCTGGACTCGTGCGCTCCTCGAGGTGCTTCGAGACGCCGCCCTCCGCGACCGTCTCGGGAAGGGCGGGATCGCGCATGCGGCCCGGTTTTCATGGTCGCGTGCAGCGGACGAGACAGAAGCGCATTTTTGTCGCATACTGGCTGCCGACAACCCACATGAGGGCCGATGAGAACTATCGTCACTGCACGCAACACGGATGTATCGGGAATTCGCGACGTCATCGAGGCGCGCTTCGAAAACCTGCAGCGCTTCGAGCCGCGAGCATCAAAAGCCGAAGTAGTGTTCACCGGCGAGAAGACGCAGGTCCGCGCCGCGGCGGTCGTCAGTATCGACCGGGGGCGGCCGGTGCACGGAGAAGCCGCGGGGCCTGACCCACGCACGGCGCTTGATCGGCTGACCGACAAGCTGGGCAACCAGCTGCGGCGCAACCACGACCGGTACCACCAGCATGCCGCGCCCCCGATGGAGGAACTGTTCGGCAGCCCGTTCGAGCCGCCCGGAGAAACCGGGTGACACTGACCGTGGCGTCGCTGCTGCGGCGCAAACGGGATGCCTTCTCCCTCTCCGTGCTCGTCGGTGAGAGGGGGCTCGAGCGCGAGATCCGCGTGCCGGAGGTCTCCTCGCCCGGGCTCGCGCTAGCGGGCTATAGCGAGCGCTTCGTATCCAACCGGGTCCAGATCTTCGGCCAGACCGAGATCGCCTATCTCGCCAGCCTCTCCGACGCCGAGCGTGGAGCCGCGCTCACATTCGTGTTCCAGTCAGGCGTCCCGTGTGCCTTCATCACCAAGAGTCAGGATGCGCCCGAGCAGTTGCTGGTGGCCGCGGAGGCCGCCGGTGTCACGCTGCTCTCCACGCCGCTGAAGACAGGAGACTTCTACCGACGGCTTCAGCCCTATCTCGAGGAAGAATTCGCGCCGCGAACCTCGATCCACGGATCCCTCGCCGACGTGTACGGGATCGGCCTTCTCTTCATGGGCCCGTCCGGCATCGGCAAGAGCGAGTGCGTCCTCGATCTCGTCGAACGTGGCCACCGGCTCGTGGCCGACGACCTCATCCTCGTGCACCGCCGGCAGAGCGACATCCTCCTCGGCCGCGCTCACGAACATCAGCGTCACCACATGGAGATGCGGGGCGTCGGCATCATCGATATACGGGCGATGTTCGGGATCCGCGCCGTACGCGAACAGAAGCGGATCGAAGTCGTGGTGGAGCTCGAAGTCTGGGGCGCGCGCGACGACTACGACCGGACGGGTCTCGAGACAGAGGAGTGCGAGATCCTGGGCGTGCCGTTGCCGAAGGTCCGCATCCCGCTGAATCCCGGAAAGAACATCACGGTCATCGCCGAAGTCATCGCCATGAACCACCTGCTACGATTTTCGGGAGAGGACCCGGCGGCGGCCTTCGAGCGGGACCTCATCGAGCGCATGCGGCCCGTGCGCGATTACCTCGAATCCGACGATGAGTAGCCGCGTCCGCGGCGTTGTGGTCTCGCACGCCGATCTGGCCCGCGCGCTGGTGTCCGCGGTGGAGACCATCAGCGGAGTGACCGGGGTGCTGCGTCCGGTGAGCAACGAGGGCCTGGGGCCCGACACGCTTCGCGACACCCTCTCCGAGGCGGCCGCCGACGTGGACACCATCCTCTTCGTCGACATCGCGGGCGGGAGCTGCGGCATGGCCGGCCTCAGGCTGGTGCGCGAGACCCGGCGCGCCGCCTGCATCACCGGCGTCAACCTGCCCATGCTGCTCGATTTCGTGTTTCACCGGGAGATGCCCCTCGATGCGCTGGTCCCGCGCCTGATCCGGAAGGGGCAGTCCGGGCAGCAGGCACACCTGGGCCCCGCGGCCGAGACCGACTGACCGGGGGTGTCGTGTCTCTGCAACTCCTGAGGATCGACGAGCGTCTGATCCACGGCCAGGTCCTCGTGGGCTGGGGCAACCACCTGGGCCTCGACTACTACGTGATCGTCGACGACGCTCTCGCCTCCAGCGAGTGGGAGCAGGAGATCTGGGCCAGCGCGCTGAGCGACGACGAGTGCGTGGAGTTCCTGAGTGTCGCGGCGGCGGCTCGCCTGGAGGACTTCGCCGGCCGGGCGGGGCGGGGCGCCCTGCTGACCAGGGATACGGCGGCCATGCGGGTGCTCGCCGAGTGCGGTTGCCTCGACGGGTGCGCGGTCAACGTCGGAGGCCTCCATCCGGCACCGGGGCGGGAGAAGGTCCTCGACTATGTGCACCTGTCACCTGGCGAGCGTGAAGACTTGAGGGCGATCGGGCGCCACTGCCGGGTGTCGGCCCGGGACCTGCCGACGGCACCCGAGGTATCTCTGGAGGAGTTCGAACGCTGATGATGGGCGTCGAACTGTCGCTGAGTCACTGGCTCCTCGCATGCGGTCTGGGAGCCGCGGTCGGCCTGGACGCCGTATCCTGGCCCCAGGGCATGTGGTCGCGGCCGATCGTGGCCGGTGCGCTGGGCGGGCTCCTGTTCGGGGCGCCGGCGGGCGGGTTCCTGATCGGGGCCTGGCTGGACCTGGTCCTGTCGCGACACCCGTCCTTCGGCGGCGCCCGGCACCCCGAGCCGGGGCCGGCGGCGTTCACGGCGGGCGCCGCCTACGGGCTGGCGGAGACGGGGTCGCCCGTGGGCCTCCTGGCGGCGGTCGTCGCCGGGTGGGCGCTCGGCTGGACGGGGGCCTACTCGGTAGGCCTGCTGAGGCGCGTGACGGCCCGCTTCGTGAGCGGGCCCGGCGGAGTCCGGGGCGGGGCAGGCGTACTGGCGCGACGCCATCGGCTCGCCATGCTGCTGGACGGCGTCCGTGCGGGACTGCTCGTGGCGGTGCTGCTCGTGCCCTCCGCCCTGCTCGTCAGCTTCCTCTCCACGCAGTCGCCCGGGGGTTCGGGGCTCGTTTGGACGCCGGCGCTGGCCGCGGTCGGCCTGGCCGGTGCGGCCGGTGTCTCGGCACGCGGGCTGGGTGCCCGGAGCCGAAGCTGGCCGGTCTTCGCAGCGGGCGGTCTGCTCGGCGCGATCCTCGCCCGGGTGCTCGCGTGAGGCCGAGACGGACGGACATCGTCCGCGCCCTGCTGCGCAGTTTTTCGGTCCAGGGATCCTGGAACCACCGGACCATGAGCGGCCCCGGGATGGCCCACGCCATGGCCCCGCTGCTGGCCCGAATCTTCGCGGACGACGCGGACGCCCTGCAGTCGGCCATTGAACGCCATTCGCTCGCTTTCAACGCGCATCCGTACCTGACTCCGGTGGCGATTGGAGCCCTGGCGCGGCTCGAGTACGGCGGCGAGGATCCGGACACGGTGGCTCGCTTCCGGTCCGCACTCCGTGCGCCCCTCGGGGCCTTGGGGGATGAGACGGTGTGGGCCGGCTGGCGACCTTTCTGCGCCTCGGTCGCGGCGGCGGGCTTCCTTCTCGGGCTCGATCCTGTCGTCGCGGCGGCGGGTTTCCTCATCGTGTACAACCTCGGACATCTCGCACTTCGGCTGTGGGGGCTGCGCCTTGGCTGGCGGGCCGGGCGGACCGTCGCGGCGGCGCTCAGGGGAGTCCCCTTCAGGAAAGCGGCGAGGGCCCTTGTGCTCGCCAACCAGTTCCTCATCGGGGCGGTGGCCGCGCTCCTGATCGCGCGCATCCCCGGGGCCACAGCGGACCTCTGGATCGGGGCGCTTGCGGTCCTCGCGGCGTTAAGTGGTTACCTTGTCCCCCGACATGTCTCGGGAGCCGCGATGGCGAGCCTGCTTGCCGCCTGCGTAGTGTGGCTCCTGTGAGAGTTGCGACGGGCGGGGCAGCCCTCGGGGGATTGCGACCCGCCGTCGATCGTTCGCTCGACCGGAGCGGAAGGTTCCTGTGACGACACGACACGAAGGAGCGGTTCGCATCCAGAACCGGCTCGGGCTGCACGCCCGCCCGGCCGCCGAGTTCGTGAAACTGGCCACCAGGTTCGATGCCGAGGTGTGGGTCGAGAAGGCGGAGGTGGAGGTGAACGGAAAGAGCATCATGGGCGTCATGATGCTCGCCGCTGAAGCAGGGTCCTCCATCAGGATCCGCGCCGCGGGTGCCGACGCGGAGTCCGCAGTCGACGCGCTGGTCACGCTGGTGCTGTCGGGATTCTCGGAGGAACTCGTGACGGACGGCTCGGAAGCGGAGACTCGGTGAGCGAGATCATCCACGGGATCGGGGCGTCTCCCGGTCGGGCCCTGGGCTCGATACGGCGGCTGGATCGGCGCGTGTGGCGACCGGAGCACCGGACCATCGCGGCGGACGCCGTCGAGCACGAGGTCGCTCGCTTCGAGGAGGCGCGGCGCTGGGCCGCCGATCGTATCCGCGAGACCCGCGAAGACGCGGCCCGGTCGCTGGGGGACGTCGAGGCACACATCTTCGATCCCCAGATCCTGATCCTCTCCGACCCCGATCTCGTAGCGGGCACCATCCGCTATATCCGCGAGAACTTCCTTTCGGCGGAGCGTGCCTTCGATTGGCGACTGACCGAACTCCGCACGGCGATCATGGACGCGGGACAGGTCATGGTGGTGGACCGTCTGGCCGACCTGCGCGACATCCGCTCCCGCGTGCTGACGCGGCTTGCGGGTCTCGAAACAGACCCGCTCGCGCTCCCGACGGAGGAGGCGCTGATCGCGACGGACGATCTCACCCCCAGTCTCGCCGTTCGTCTCGACCCGGATCTGGTGCTCGGCGTGGCGAGCGGGACCGGGTCCAGAACCTCGCACAGCACCCTCCTCGCCCGCTCCCTCGGCATCCCGGCTGTCGTCGGTCTGGGCAATGGCCTGGCGAAGATCGCCGACGGGGTAACGGCGCTCCTTGATGGGGGGAACGGACGCGTGGTCCTGCACCCGGGAGAAGCCGAGACAGCGGCGCACGTGCAGATGGCGCGCCGCCTCTCGGAGTGTCGGGAGGAAGGGCTGACACGCGACCCCGCCCCCCTGTTCACCGCCGATGGTGTACGGGTCCACCTCCGGGCCAATATCGACCAGCCACACGACGTGCCCGCGGCCCGGCGCGTCGGCGCGGAGGGAGTAGGACTCTTCCGGTCCGAGTTCCTGGTCATTGGCCGGCGTGTGATCCCCAGCGAAGAAGAGCAATACGAGGCTTACAGGGAGGTGATCGAGGGTTTCCCCGACCAGCCCGTAACCCTGCGCACGTTTGATATCGGGGGCGACAAGTTCCCCCTCTTCCTGGACATTCCTCCCGAGGAGAATCCATACCTCGGCTGGCGTGCGATTCGCGTCTGCCTGGACTTGCCGGAGCTGTTCAGCAACCAGCTGCGGGCCGCGATCCGGGCCGGCGGGGCGGAGGGCCGGATGCGGATCCTTGTCCCCTTTATCATCTCCGAAGACGAGATCCTGCGGACGAAGGAGATCGTCGACGGAGTGGCGGAGGAAATCGGGCTGGCGGCGACGATTCCCCTCGGCGTCATGGTGGAGACACCGGCCCTCGCGGATACGCTCGACCTGGTGGGACGACATCTCGACTTCATCAGTCTCGGGACCAACGACCTGACCCAGTACTCGCTCGCCGTTGACCGGGGGAACGCCCGGCTCCAGCACCTGTCGGATCCGCTGCACCCGGCGATGGTGCGCGCCTACCGCCGGGTGTTCGAGTCGGCGAGCGATCTCGAACTCGATATCGGTGTCTGCGGCGACCTGGCCGCCGACCCCGTCGGGCTCGCCCTCCTGCTGGCGCTCGGCTACCGGGACTTCAGCCTCGCGCCGACGTCCGTTCCCGAGATCCGGGAATTCGTCTCCCTGCTCTCCGCGGCGGAACTGGAGCGAGCCCTGGCCACCGCCGACCTCGGCGACGGAGTCTCCGGCCTTCGCCGCCGGCTGCGCGCCTGTCTCGAGGACGCGGTACCGGGAGCCGCCACGCCGCTCTCCATCGCCTAGACGACGTTGCCTGAGGGCAGCACGACGGCGAGTATCTTGGCCGCTACGTGCGCAGCGGCATCCTGTCGCCAACCACTGATTGGGAGAGCCAGCATTGGTCAAGGGGAATCAACCGTTTTCCTCGGAGTCCGTGACGGAGGGACACCCCGACAAGATTGCGGACCAGATCTCCGACGCGGTCCTCGATGAGATCATGTCGAAGGACCCGGCGGGCCGGGTCGCCTGCGAGACCCTCGTGACCACGGGACTCGTCCTCGTTGCCGGAGAGATCACGACCTCGGCCCAGATCGACATCCCGCGCATCGCCCGGGAGGTCCTGCGCGACGTCGGCTACACCCGTGCCGAGCACGGTATCCAGTGGGAGCAGTGCAGCGTGCTCACGGCGATCGACAAGCAGTCCGCGAACATCGCGCTGGGGGTCGATACGGGTGGTGCCGGCGATCAGGGCATGATGTTCGGGTACGCGACGGATGAGACTCCGGAGCTCATGCCCCGGCCCATCATGCTGGCGCACGCGCTCGTGCGACGTCTCGCGGATGTGCGGAAGTCCGCCAGCATCCCGTGGCTGCGGCCGGACGGGAAGGCTCAGGTGTCCGTCGAGTACGCCGACGGCGAGCCCGTCCGGATCACGACCGTCGTCGTCTCCGCCCAGCACGAAGAGGATGTCGAGCAGGAGGAAATCGAGTCGGCGATCCGCGATGAGGTGATTGGGCCCGTGCTTCCCTCGGCGCTGTACGACAGCAACCGGGTGAAGACTCATATCAACCCGACGGGCCGCTTTGCGATCGGCGGGCCGCAGGGGGATGCCGGGCTCACGGGACGTAAGATCATCGTGGACACCTATGGCGGCGTGGGGCGGCACGGCGGCGGCGCCTTCTCCGGGAAGGACCCTTCCAAGGTGGACCGCTCCGCCGCCTACGCGGCGCGCTGGATCGCCAAGAATCTGGTCGCGGCCGGCCTCGCCCGGCGCGTGGAGGTGCAGCTTGCCTACGCGATCGGAGTCGCGGAGCCGGTGAGCGTGATGGTCGACACGTTCGGCACCGGAGGGCTGGGAGATGACGCGCTGGCTCGCCGCGTGGTGGACGTCTTCGACCTGCGGCCGGCCGCGATCATCGATCGGCTCGGACTCCGCAGCCCGATCTACCGCCGGACGGCCGCCTACGGTCACTTCGGCCGGGAACCGGGAGAGGGAGGGTTCACGTGGGAACGCACCGACCAGGTCGACGCGCTCGCAGGGTAGCGTCGGGAGGATGTCGGAGTGATTGAGCAGGGGATGCAGGAGGTCACGGTCGCGAGCCTCGGGCTCGACAAGGTCTCCGGAGCACCGGTCGTGATCCTCAAGGAGAAGCACGGGGATCGGCTCCTCCCAATCTGGATCGGACCGGGGGAAGCCTCGGCGATCGCGATGGAACTCGCGGGAGTCCAGTTCGCGCGCCCTCTGACCCACGATCTGTTCAACGCGGTCGTGCGTGGGCTCGGCAGCGCCTTCGTCCGCGTCCTGATCACGAAGGTCATCGACAACACCTACTACGCTTCGCTCGTCTTCCGGAGAAACGGCGAGTTCATCTCCATCGATTCCCGGCCCAGCGACAGCATCGCGCTCGCCCTTCGCGCAGAGGCCCCCATCTATGCGGAGGAGAGTCTGCTGGAGACGACGGAATACGATATCGAGGAGGCGGCTCCCCCCGAGCATGAGGAACCACTCCTCGAGAGCGGGACGAGCGAGAGCCCGGAAGAGCCCCTGAGCGACTACCTCAAGGGGTTGGACCCGGAGGACTTCGGCCGCTTCGATCCCTAGCGGCCACCGGGTCCGGGGCGGGGTTGCTTGCGCGTTCTGACGGGCCCCGCGCATGTTGGCGCCGACGCTCGGAGACATGGACGGGCAAACGGAAGTCGGTGAGAATCCGATGCGGCCCCGCCACTGTGAGAGGCCCGGGTAGCGGCACACCCACTTTTCTGCGTACGCAGCCACGGCCACACCGGAAGGCGCGCGGAGAGAGCCTCGAGCCAGGAGACGTGCTCGTCCATGCCCTCACGAAGCTCTTCGCGGGAAGAGCGGGGTCGGCCCGCCGTTGTGTGGTTGCACGGCGTACCCCGCTCAGGACCAGGAGCGGGGGATGACGCCTCACACCAGGATCCGTTCGCACGCTGCCCTCGCTGCTGCGGTGGCCCTCGCCTGTGGCACGCCCGAGCCGGAGCCGGCGGGACGGTCGGAGGAAGCGCAGCGACCCGACACGCCGGAGCGCATCGTCTCGCTCATTCCCGCGGTCACGGAGATCATCTTCAACCTCGGCGCTGGAGACCGGCTCGTCGGCCGCACGCATTGGGGCGTGTATCCCCCCGCGGCGCAGCAAATCCCCGATGTCGGCGACGGGATACGTCCGGCCGTGGAGGCTGTGGTCGCCCGGGATCCGGATCTCGTCATTCTGTATGACGGGAGACGAACCGGTCGACCCGCGAACAGCTCGGCCGCCTCGGTGTGCCGACGCTCGCGTTGCGCCATGACACGGTGGAGGACCTGCGGCGCAACATCCTTCGACTCGGTGAGGTCATCGGCTGCGAGGCCGGTGCCCAGGCCCTGGCCGACCGGATAAACCGCGGACTCACGGCGGCCTCGGTCGCGACAGAGGGGCGTCCTCGCGTCCGCGTGTACTACGATGTCTGGTCCCAGCCGCCGATCACGGTCGGGCGCGGCAGTTTCATCGATTCACTGCTCACGATCGCGGGTGCCAAGAATGTGTTCGGGGACCTCGCCGGCGCCGCACCGCGGGTGAGTCTCGAGGCGATCATCGACCGCGATCCGGAGCGGATCCTCGTTGCCGTCCCGCCGGACGCGCTGGACGAGACACCCAACCTGGCCAGCCGGCACGGTTGGGACGGGATCCCTGCCGTATCGGCGGGCCGGATCTCCACCCTCGACCGGGATCTCGTCAATCGCCTCGGTCCACGGGTGGTCGATGCGGCGTGGGCGATCGCCCGCAGAATCGACCCCGGCCTTCCGAAGCCCCCGCCGGACGCCGCGGAGTTCTCTTGCCGAGCGTAAGACGGCCCGTTGGCGGGGCGCTCCTGCTGCTTCTCCTTCTCGGCGCGGCGGCGGCCGCGGGTCTCCTGCTCGGGGCGGCGAACGTGTCCCCATCGGAGGTGTGGGGGGCCCTCTCGGGCCGGGACGTGGACCCATCCGCGCGGACCATCGTCGTCTCGCTCCGTCTGCCCCGGGTCGTCGCGGCCGCGCTCACGGGCATCGCGCTCGCGATCTCGGGGACACTCTTTCAGGCCCTGCTCCGCAACCCGTTGGCCGAGCCCTATCTGCTTGGTGTTTCGTCGGGCGCGGCCCTCGGCGCGGTGCTCGCCCTCACAGTGTTCGGCGGTGCCCTGGGGCCATTGGGAACCGCGAGTTTCGCGCTCGTCGGAGCCCTGGTCGCGATCGCCGTAGTGTTTCGCGTCGCGCTCGGGGTCGGACGCCTCGACACGCACGTGCTTATTCTCGCGGGCGTGGTCGTCGCCGCGTTCTTCGGTGCCGGCGTGATGCTCCTGCTCTCCCTGGCCGAGGCGGATGCCACGCGCTCCGCGATTCTGTGGACGATGGGGAGCCTGGAACGGGCCGGCTGGGAATCCACCGTCACGCTGGCCGTCGCGGCGCTGGGTGGTGGTGCGCTCTCCTATGGGCTCTCGCGACACCTCAACGCGCTCGCCCTGGGTGAGGAAGCGGCGGCCTACCTGGGGGCGCGCGTGGAACTGATCAAGCGCACGGCGTATCTGATCGCCTCGCTGCTCGCGGCGGTGGCCGTGAGCACGGCGGGCGTGATCGGTTTCGTGGGTCTCGTCGTACCGCACGGGGCGCGCATGCTCTGGGGCAGCGACCACCGTCGCCTCCTCCCGCTCGGCGCGCTCGGCGGCGCGGTGGCGCTCGTCGTGGCGGACACCGTGGCCCGCACGGCGCTCCGGCCCCTGGAACTCCCTGTCGGCGTCGTGACGGCGCTCCTGGGTGTCCCCCTCTTCCTCGTGCTCCTCAAGCGGACCCATGCCTGAGTCCGGCGCCGGCGGCGCGCTCGGAGGCCGGTCCATCGAGCGGCGCGCCGCCTACGGACTCGATGAGGTAACGTACCGCTATCCGGGGGCGACGGCCCCGGCCGTCCGAAACCTGACTCTCGATCTCCCCGAGGCCGCCTTCAGCGCGATCATCGGTCCCAACGGGGCGGGGAAGAGCACCCTGGTTCGGCTGCTGGGAGGGCTTCTCAAGCCGGAGAAGGGGACGGTGCGGCTGGATGGCCGGCCCTTGCCCGCCTGGGGCCGGGCCGCGCTCGCCCGCCGGATCGCCGTCGTGTCGCAGGACGCGCCCCCGAGGGGTCTCCGAATCAGCCTCGAGGCGTATGTGGAACTCGGCCGAAACCCATATGTGAGCCCGTGGGCGCCACTCGGACGCCGGGACCGCGACGTCACGCGGGCCGCCCTCGCCTGGACGAATCTCTCGCAGCTCGCGTCCCGCCCGCTCGCCGAGCTGTCCGGCGGCGAAAGCCAGCGCGCCAAACTCGCCCGGGCCTTTGCCCAGGAGCCCGGCGTTCTCGTCCTGGACGAGCCGTCGGCTCACCTCGACTTCCGTCATGCCCTGTGGGTGTTCGACGCCCTCCGCGCTCGCGTTCGGGACGAAGCGCTTACCGTCATCTGCATCACCCACGACATGCAGCTCGCAAGCCGCTACGCGGACCGGCTGGTCCTCCTGTCGGAAGGGCAGGTGGTCGCCTCGGGCCGCCCCGGCCCCGTGCTCGCTTCGCCCGCTCTGGGCGCGACCTACGGCTGCGAAGTCCGGGTCGAAGCGCTGGGGGAACTCGGCCACTCCGTACTTCCGGTCCGCCCGCGTCCCCAATAGGGGTCCGTCAGACGTTACACTTGACGGGGGCCGCGACCAACTTCCCGGACGCGGACGAAGATGCGGGTCCGCTTGCTTGCCGGCACCGCGAACCGGAGCTTCCCCCCCGACGGACCGGTGCGGCGCGGGCTTCCCCGCGGGCGGGATGACCGGGTGCGTACGGGTTCACGGGTGCGACAGGAGAAGAGAATGCGGAGATGGGACTCGGTTACTGTGACGGCGCTCGCCGCCGTCCTGGCCGGCTGCAACGAATCGAGCGCGCCGGGGCCGGACGGCCCCGGGGTCGTCACGCCCGACAGGTCCGACATCGCGGTCCTCAACTCGATTTCGGGGACGTTGCAGCAGTTCAATCGCATCGACGACCGCCTCGTGCCCTTCGGGCAAGATATACAGCTCGGGGCCGGGTTCGACGGAGAGTCGGTCGATTTCCTCCAGGATCTCTGGGTCACGACATCGGACGCTCCCGGCGGCAGCCAGGTCCTGTTCGGATCGTTCTCCACCGGCGAGCAGACGGTCGCGGTCTTCCCGGGCAACGCATCGGTGGATCCGGGCAAGCCCACCGTGATCGCCGATGCCGCGGGCACCCTGGGCGCGCTGGTCCCGGCACGGGGGCTGGACGCGATTTTCGTCGCCTTCCCGGGTGCGCCGATGGCCCAGCTGGTCATCGAGCGGGTGGGCACCTTCGTCGAGCGTGCCGTCCCGGCCGGCCTGTTCATCGTGTCCATCGACGCGAATCTGGACGACGAAGGAGGGGAGCTTCAGCCGCTGGGTCCGCCGCGGATGGCGTTGCACGAGTTCCTCAGCGGCAGCTTCTTCGATGAACTGCGCCTCCCGGAAGGAACGACGGGCGCCACCGAAGCTCTGGTGCTGGAAGACAATCTGCTCTTCCTTGCGGGGGGGAGTCTCGATCCCGCGACCTCGGCCCCCATGGGTAACGGCAGCCTTGTCGAGATCAATGTCACCGCCCGGGGCGTACAGGACATGAGCGCCCTCGGCGGGAACGGTCTGTCGATGGAGCCGGGACGGAACGGCCTCATCTACATCGTGCGAAGCAAGGGCACGACCACCGACACCGACGTGCTCACGTTCAACTTCTCGGTGCGGGTCTTCGAGCGTGGCCCGGACAACCCGATCCAGCCGCTCGACCGCGACGGTTCGAGTCTGAATTGCCGAGTGGTCAGCGCTTTCCTGGACGGTGAAATGCTGTGCTCGACGTACGAGACCGGTTCCCGGGGACGTCTTATCCTCCTTTCGGCGGATGGCGAGTTCATCTCCGACACACCGACCGGAGCGGGTACGACGGATATCCTCCTGCGCTGACGCAGGCCGGCGCCGGCGAGACGGGTGAGCCTCGTCACCACCCGGGCGGTCGTCCTTCAGACGTACCGGTACAGCGAGACCAGCAAGATCCTGCGTCTGATGACGTGGGAGCTGGGGCCCTGTTCGACGCTGGCCCGGGGTGCGCTCCGCCCCCGCAGCCGCTTCGGCGGCCTCCTGGAGCCGTTCGTGGAGGGAGAGGCGACCTTCTACATGAAGGAGGGACGCGATCTCCACACGCTCTCGAACTTCGAGCTCGTGCGAGACCGTCGCGGTCTCGACCAGTCGCTCGAACTCTTCACGATCGCCTCCGTGCTCTGCGAACTCGTGATGCGGCTGGCCCCCGAGCATCGCGACGCCACGCTGTACCAGACGCTGACGCGCGGTCTCGACGGGCTACACGGGCTAGGCGGGAGAGCGGCAGAAGGTCCCGTCAGGGGGGGGCTCGAGTACGTGTGGGGCGTCGTGGACGCGCTGGGTTTCCGTCCCGAACTGGAGCGGTGTGTCGCTTGCCGGCGGCGCGTCGGCAAGGAAAGGGTACGGTTCGATTTCCCGGCCGGCGGCCTCCGCTGCGGGTCGTGCGGCGCCGGCGGTCCACGACTCGATGCGGCCGAGATCGACGCGCTTCGGGCGCTGGTTTCAGGTGTCCCGGCGGCCGCACCCGGCCCCTACGGGAATCAGGGCCGCTGGCTGGCGGAGTTCATTCGGTACCACCTCGCGGAGGGCGCGAAGCTGAACTCGCTGCCCTTCCTGAGCCGCCTCACGTGAATGGGCGATGAGCGACCGGCGCGGGATCGTGATCGGGACCGCCGGCCACGTGGATCATGGGAAGACGGCCCTCGTGCACGCCCTCACAGGTGTCGAGACGGACCGCTGGCTGGAAGAGCGCAGGCGGGGGCTCACCATCGATCTCGGCTTCGCGCGGCTGGAACTCGATCCGGAGATCGAGACAGGTATCGTCGATGTACCGGGACACGAGGACTTCCTCAAGAACATGCTCGCGGGGGCGACCGGCATCGACGTGCTCCTCCTCGTCGTGGCCGCGGACGAAGGGCCGATGCCCCAGACGCGGGAGCACCTCGCCATCGCGGAACTCCTTGACGTGCGGCGGGGAGTGGTGGCGCTCACAAAGCGCGACCGGGTCGATGAGGAGTGGCTCGAGCTCGCGGAGGAAACGACACGTGAACTTCTGGCGGAGGACCCGGCGCGGGCCTCATGGGACGTCGTCCCCGTTTCGGCCCTCACGGGCGAGGGGATCGAGGACCTGCGGCGGGCCCTGTGCGCATCGGTATCCGGCCTCGGGAGGCACGCCGAGGATGATCTCTTCCGGCTTCCGGTCGACCGGTCGTTCTCCATTCGCGGTACGGGCACCGTGGTCACCGGAACGGTGTGGAGCGGTTCCGTAGGGGTGGGGGACACGCTTGGCGTCGTGCCCGGCGGCGCGTCGGCCCGCGTACGAGGCCTCCAGGTGCACGAAGACCCGCGTCGCCGCGTCACGGCGGGCCGCCGGTGTGCCGTCGCGCTCGTCGGCGTGTCGTCCTCGGCGGTGGCGCGCGGCAGCGTGCTCGTCGACAACCCGGAGTGGAACCAGAGCGAGCGCCTCGGCGTGCGCCTGAGAGCGCTCGGAGCCCGCGATCGGCCTCTCGAGCACGGGCAGCGGCTGCGCGTCTACCTCGGTACTCGCGAAGTCATGGCCAGGCTGCACACCGCGGACCGGGCCCCCATCGCGCCGGGGCAGGGAGCTTGGGCCGTGCTCGCCCTCGAGTCCCCACTCCTGGCCCGCGCGCGTGATCGAGCCATCCTGCGCTTCTACTCGCCGGTGGCCACGATCGGGGGGGGCCGTGTCGCGGAACTCGATCCGCCGCCCGACTGGGCTCCGCGCACGGCCGCCTGGCGTTCCGTGCTCGACGGCACCCCCGCGGAGGCCGTGGAGTCAACCGTCGCCCTGGAAGGGTCGCTCGGCCTCCCCGTGGACACCGCGCCGATCCGCCTGGGCCGCCGCGCCGCCACCCTCGAGCGTGCCGCCACCGAGGCGGATTGCCGGCCCATCGGCGGGCGCTGGTTCGCCTCCGGGGCCACTTCCGAAGCCATGCGCGCGGTCGAGCGGGCCGTGGCTCGCCTGCACGAGGCCGACCGGAGGGCCGCCGGGGTGTCCAAGGAAGCCGTCCGGTCCGCGCTCGCCCCTGCCTGCGACGGCGCACTGGCCGAGACCGCCCTGCGGCAGCTGCTTGCGGACGGGCGGCTGGTCGAGAAGGGCCCGCGCCTCGCGCTTCCCGGCCACACTCCCCGTCTCACGGAAGCGGAACAGGCGGCCCGCGCCGAACTGGCCGCGACGATCGCGGAGGCCGGCTTGCAGCCCCCCCTCGTCGCCGAGCTGGGCAAGCAACTCCGGCTGGCCCGTCCGGTGCTCGACGACCTGTTGCGGTTGCTCCAGGAGGCCGGGACGACGAAGGCCGTGACCCCCGAGTTCCACATCTCGGTGGCGGCCCTGGATGACCTGGAAGCGCGTGTCCGCGAACTGCTGGTGGACGGGGTGCCGGCGGCGCCGACGCGGTTCAGGGAGGTGTTCGCACTCTCCCGCAAATACCTGATCCCCCTGCTGGAATATCTGGACCGGGAGGGGGTGACCCGCCGCACCCCTGAAGGCAGGGTCCTCGCCGGACGCCGCTAGCTGCCGCCGCCGGGCGTCAGTCGAGGTGGTACAGGAAGCAGCCGCAGTACTCGCATGATTCCACGCGCCGGTTGCGATCCGCTTCCGAGGCGCGTGCCGTCGCCAGCGCGACGAAACAGCCGTAGCAAATCCCGTTGAGGACCGGCGCGACGACCCTCGGGGCCTTGTCCGCGATCCGGTGATAGCGCTCCCGAACGCCAGGCGCGAGGCGCCCTTCCAACTCCTCGACCTTCTCATCGAGCGACCGGATGGCGTCCTCGATCTTGATGTCGAAGACATCGGCCTCGAGGTCCGTCATCGTGCCGTCCGACAGACCTCGGCGCTGCATCCTCAGATCCTGGATTTCGAGAAGTAGCTCGAGTTGCGGGTGCATGGTCATCTCAGACCTTCCGCCGCAGGCTCCCGGGCGCTCCCGGGCCGGCCTCAGACATCCTTCGCTTCGAGCAGCTCGATGAATGCCTCGGGCGTCGCGAGTTCGGCGAGCGCGTCCGGCACGTCGGGTTCCTTCCCGAACTGCGCGATCTTCCCCAGGACGGGCAGATACTGATTGGAGACCTCGAGCGGAGGGGCCACGATGAGGAAAACGTACCGTACCGGCTTCTCGTCGATGGCCTTGAAGTCCAGCCCCGACAGCTTTCTCCCGAACGCGACCCGCAACCGCGTGACAACGAGCGAGCGGCAATGCGGAATGGCGATGCCGCGTCCGATGCCGGTGGACCCGAGGTTTTCCCGGCGCTTCAGCATCTTGAACAGGATTCCTTCGGACTTTTCATCGAGACCCAGACACGACACCAACTCCTTCAGGGCCTCGTCCTTGGTCTCGGCCGCCAGTTCAAGCTTGATGGCGGACGGCGCGAACAACTCTCGAAGCTGCACTGGGATCTATGGTCTCCTCCCCGCGGGCGCGTGGGGCGCGCATCGGGATGATGATCAACGGATTACGCCGGACCCGGCGAGCTTCGAGTATACCGGCGCCGGTTTCCGGCTGTCAAAGAAAACCCGGGCCGGCTCCCCCGGAACTTGCGCGCCGTGGCAAAAGAAACGACCGTATATCCATAGCAGGGGGCGACACGGCTTCGACGCGTGAACTGGAAGCCGCGGAAGCGTGCCGAGGTGCCCGGGGCCTCGTTAAACACCGGGAAACCTTTAGGTGCCAACGATGGTTTGGCTCTGGCTGCGTAAGTCTACGTAGTCCGTCCCCGGGAGGGCTGGGCCCGAGGAACTCCCGACGGACGTCGATAAATCGGGCTGGTTACCCAGACGTGCCGCGCGGCGGGGTGACGAGAATGCGGCGAGAGCCGTAAGCGTGGCTGGTCCCGGGAGGGGTGGTTCGTGAACCCGACCGGGACGAGATCCGATCGCGAACTACGCACGTAGATGCCGTGGCGGATGGGCTCGCGGACGCGGGTTCGATTCCCGCCGCCTCCACTTCGGCCCGGGGCGTCTCCTCTCGTGGGAGCGCCTCGGCTTTTTTTTGGCGGTTGGCCCGGCGACGGGTCGAGGAGGGTCGGATGATCGAAGAACTGCAGCAGAAGATCGGGGAAGAGGCGGAGACGCTGCTCCACGAACTGAACGTGATCCTTCCGAGGGAAATCGAGACGGCCGTAGCCCAGGGCGACCTGAGAGAGAACTCGGAATACACAGCGGCTCTCGAGCGTCAGGGATTCATCCGTGCCCGGCTCGACCATCTGGCCCGCCGCATGTCGCAACTGGGCGAGATCGACATCGAGCACGTCCCGACGGATCGCGTCGGCTTCGGATCGAAGATCGAGGTGAGGGATGTGGCGGACGGCGAGATCGAGTGTTTCACTCTCACGCTCGGCGACGACATCGATTTCGATAACAACCAGATTTCGATGGAGTCTCCCATCGGCAAGGCGCTGCTCGGAAAGAGAAAAGGCGAGTCCGTGAACGTGATTCTGCCGGCCGGTGCGCGTGAGTTGGAGGTCCTGGGCTTCGAGACGCTGCACGACCTCTAGAAGACTTTCACCGCCGGGATGTACTTGCCGGGGTTCGCCCGGACTTCCGCGAGAAACGCGCGCAGGTCCACGATGACCCTGAGCGTTTCTTCGTACAACCTCTCGTCCGCTACCAGACGCCCGAGCGCTCCCTCGCCGCTTTCGATCAGGGCGAGCATGGAATCGGCTCGCGCCGCGGAGGAGGCCACGGCCAGATAGAGAGAGTCCGAGGCGAGGAGACGGCCGAAGGTCCCCTCTCCCGCGGCCATCGCGGCGGTCATCGTGTCGAAGCGCGTCGCGGCCGAGGCCAGTCGGTCGTACATCTCCCCGTCGTCCAGCAGGCGGCCGAGGGTGCCCTCGCCGGCCGCGATCGGACCGAGCACCGCCCCCATGTGCTCGTTGAACTCCACCAATCCCTCGTACAACGATTCGTCGACGAGCAGACGACCGAGGGAACCCTCGCCGGCCGACACGCGGGCCAGCGTCGCCGAGAGGTCGTTCGACAGATCCGTGAGGCTCCGGACGGCGTCGGCAGCCTCCCCCAGAAGCTCCTCATAGCTGAGGGCGGGTGCGGTGCCCACCGTATCTCCCGGGGCGCTCCTCATAGCTGAGGGCGGGTGCGGTGCCCACCGTATCTCCCGGGGCGAGCATGGCCGAGTCGGGAGAGCCCGGCTCGATGTCGATGAGACGGTCACCGAGCAGCCCCTCCGTACGCACCTGGGCCCTCGAGCCGCGCCGGATCTGTTCCCGCACGGACACGTTGACTCCGAACCAGACCGCGACCGCCGCATCCGAGGCCCCGCGTTCGTCCGGCGGAACGAACTCGACCCGTTGAACCTGGCCGACGGGTCGTCCGGCCACCCGGACGGACGCGCCCGGCTGCAGCCCGGAGGCCGACTCCATCAGCGCGACCAGTCGGTACCGCTCCCCGAACACGTCCCCGACCTGGCCGATCAGGAATACCGCGAGTGCGAGTACGATGAGCCCGAACATCAGGACGATTCCCACCCTGACCTGGTCCCATGTGATCGGTTTGGATCGTCGCATCGTCTGGCTCCGTTCCTTCCCGCTAGTCCCGAAACGACCGCACGTACCGGTCCTCGGAGGCGTGCATCTCCTCAGGCGTTCCGCTGAAGATAATCTCTCCGTCCCTGAGTAGCGCGGTCTCGGTGGCGATGCGCGCCGCGGATCGCACATCGTGCGTCACGACGACCGCGCACACATCGAGTTCCCGGCGCAACTTCAGGATCAACTCGTCGATGGTCCGCGTCGTGATCGGGTCGAGGCCGCTCGTGGGTTCGTCGAACAGCAGGATCGGAGGCTTGTGTACGATGGCTCGGGCGACCGCGACGCGTTTGCGCATTCCCCCCGACAGCTCCGAGGGAAGGAGAGAGAGGACCTCCCTCGGCTCGAGATCCACGAAGGAAAGCACCTCTTCCACGCGCTCCCGGATCTCCTCATCTCCCAGTTCGGTGTGCTCGTACATGGGGAAGGCCACGTTGTCGAACACACTGAGCGAATCGAACAACGCGGAACCCTGAAAGACCATCCCCATCCGCTCCCGCAGTTCGAGGGCTTCTTCGCGGGACACCGCACTGATGTCGCGTCCCTCGATCAGGACCTCGCCGCGCTGCGGAAGCAGCAGCCGGAGCATGAGCCGCAGGATGGTCGACTTCCCGACCCCGGATCCGCCCAGGATGCAGAGCGTCCCGCCGCGGGCGACGCCGAGCGATACTCCGCGGAGGACCTGGTGATGGCCGAACGAGAGCCACACGTCCTGCAGACGGACAATTTCCGGCTCGCCGTGGTCGGGCGGGTGCGTCCGCAGCTCGCGGCGGATCTCGTCGCGCAGTTCGGCGTCGAAGGCCTCGGTTCCCGGTCTCGCCCCGCGGGCGCCCCCGTGCTCGGTCATTGCGGAAAGATGACGATGATGATCTGAGTGATGAAGTAGTCCACCGCCAGGATCAGCAGCGACGTAGCCACGACCGCCTGGGTTGTGGCCCGGCCGACGCCCTCCGTACCGCCTCGCGTCCGCAGGCCGTGGAAGCAGCTCGTGAGAGCCATCAACCCTCCGAACGCGAAGGGCTTCACGAGGCCCTGGATCAGGTCGATGGGGACCACCGTCAGCACGAAGCCGGTCTGGGCCAGCGTGTCGAAGACCGATGACAGGTAGAGTTGCACCGTCATGTCCAGCTTGAGGACGGCGATGAGAAGTCCCCCGAACACCGCGACGCAGTCGGCGATGATCGTGAGCACCGGGAGCATCACGAGCGCCGCAATGAACCGTGGCACGACGAGTTTCCGAACCGGGTCGATCCCCATCGTGCGCAGCGCGTCCACCTGCTCGGTCACGCGCATCGCCCCGAGGGCCGCCGCCATCCCGGCTCCCGCCCGCCCCGTCACGATGAGTGCCGTGAGGACCGGGCCAAGTTCCCGGATCGTGCTCGCGCCGACGAGTCGCCCGATATAGAGCGACCCGCCGAAGCGCTCCAGCTCCACGGCGGACTGAAGCGCAAGCACCATCCCCGTGAAGAGTCCCGTAAGCATCACGATCAGGATCGATCCGACCCCGATCGTGTCCATCTGCTGGATCAGGTCGGCTCGGTAGAATGGCCGGCTCGCGCAGGCCCGCAGCACCCTCACGAGGAGACTGAAGTAGGCCTGTACCGCGAGGGCCATGCGGAACACGGCGTCGCGGCCGAGTCTTGCGGCAACGCGGGCGGCGGAAGCCTCGGGCACGTTCTTTGGCGCTCTCCCGGGGATCGACGTATCTTCGCCCGACCGCCAGGACGCGCTCGAACGCAGGATCTCGCCTCGGGCAACGAGGCGCATGGGCGAGGTTACCGGCTCCCACCGATGCGATGCAAGCGGATTCCCGCCCTCCTTCCGGTGGAACAAGCCATGTGCCAGCCGCGGAAAGGAGCCATCGATGCAAACCGGACCGGTCCATACGGACCATGCCCCCGCCGCCCTGGGCCCGTACTCGCAGGGGTACTGGGCCGGCGATCTGTTCTTTTCCGCCGGACAGGTCGGGCTGGATCCCTCCACCGGCGCAATGGTAGGAGCTGATGTCGTCTCGCAAGCCGAACGGGCGATGGCGAATCTGCGGGCGGTTCTCGACGAGGCCGGCCTCGCGTTCGCCGATGTGGTGAAGACCACGATCTTCCTGGCGGACATGGGGGATTTCGCCGCAGTGAACGAGATCTACGCGAAACACGTCGATCCGCCGTACCCGGCCCGGTCAACGGTGGCCGTGGGCAAGCTTCCGCTGGGGGCCCGGGTCGAAATCGAGATGATCGCGCGCTCGAGCGGCGGGGCCTGAAGCCGGATGAACGGGAGCGGATGGTGACTGGTGTCGCCTGCGGTCTTCAAAACCGTTACGGGGCGTTCGCGCGTCCCGGGTGGGTTCGATTCCCACACGTTCCCGCCATCATGGCCCTCCTGTCCGCGAGCGCAGTCGGCCCGTCGTCGCTGAGGGCGCAGGATCCTCCCGCCCCCGCGGCGGTGACCGAACCCACGGTCATCGCCGACACCGCGGCCGCGGTCCGCCGTCCGCCGGTCTCCCCCCTCGGCGCCTTCGGACGTTCCCTGATCCTCCCCGGCTGGGGCCAGCTCGAGGTCGGGCAGCCCACGCGGGGCGCCTTCTACTTCGCCGCCGAGTCGGTGTTTCTGTTCATGGTCCTCAAATCCGACGCGCGGCTCTCGGCGGCCAGGGAGGAGATGCCCCCGAACGAGGAGCGCCTCGAGGCCCGCACCGGACAGCGCGAGAACTGGATGGTGCTCGCCGGTTTCATCGCGTTCCTCAGCGGTCTCGACGCCTGGGTCTCCGCCCAGTTCTGGGACTTCGAGCCCACGATCGGCCCTCCGGCCGACGGGTCGGTGGGGATCGCCCTCGGCCTGAAGCTCAATTTCCCCTGATCAGCTTCCGCCCCGCCTCCCGTAGGACTCTAGGCGGATCTCTTCGGGCGTGACCACCGCGAAGCTGTTGTGGTGGAGCCAGTCCCCCGAATTGAGGTAGAATCGCCCGGGCGCGAGCTCCGACACTTCCGGCCGATGGGCGTGGCCGAACACAACGAGTTCGACATCGACGTTCTCGGCCAGCACCTCTCTCGCGTAGGAGGCGAGCCGGGCGGCCCGGGGCGATTCGCCTTCGGCATCGCGCGCCTGGGCCCGACGCGTGCCGCTCGCGAGGCGCGCCAGAGGCACGCCCAGGTCGGGGTGGATCCAGCGGAAGAGGCTGCGTCCCGCTCGGCTGCGCGCCGCGCAGCGGAGCGCCCGGTAGCCCCAGTCGGCACCTCCGAGCCCATCCCCGTGGGCGATGTACGCGCGCCGTCCCCCGACGGGACGCCGCGCCGGCTCCTCCAGCACCTCGATCCCGACCTCGTCCCGGAGAAAGCTCCCGCCCCACGCGTCGTGATTGCCGCCCATGAAGCTGACCCGGATGCCGCCTTCGACCAACGCGCGAAGTCGGGCGAGTGCATCGAGCTGTCCGCGCGGAATCACCTCTCGGTACTCGAACCAGAAGTCGAACAGATCGCCGTTGATGAGCAGTTCATCGCCCCACCGGGGCACCTCGGTGAGGAACGCGAGAAAGGCGCGCTCATTCTCCGCCGCCACGGCGCCGAGATGAACGTCGGACACGACCACGGTGCGCTCGGACATGCGCCGAAGCTCGGCCGGTGGGGTTCGGCGCGTCAAACCACGCGTGTGCGGAGTTCGACACCCGCCGCCGAAAGGGGGCATATTGTCCCGATGCGACCGGACAACGAGGCAGGGGTCACGGAGGTGCGGGTACGGTACGCGGAGACCGACCAGATGGGCTGCGTGCACCACCGCCACTACCTCGTGTGGTGCGAACTCGGCCGCACCTCGCTGATGCGGCGGCACGGCGTCTCGTACGCGGAGCTGGAACGGGGTGGGCTGATGCTCCCCGTCTCCCGCGCCGAGGTCGAATACCGCGTCCCCGCCGGCTATGACGACAGAATCCGGATTCACACCTGGCTGGAGCGCGTACGAAGCCGCCAGCTCGTGTTCTCCTACCGGATCGCGAGCGGGGACGACGACACGACACACGCCTATGCCCGCACTGCCCTTGTGTGCACGGACTCTCACGGGCGCCCGCGGCGACTCCCGGAAGCAGTGAGGCGGGAACTGGCCGCCCTCGTCAGGGCCACGCCGAGCGGCGCCGCGCCGTGAGACCCGGTCCGCCGGCCCGTCCCGTGCTTTGGCCGCTGATCCTCGCCCTCGGCGCGGCGGCCTGCGGCGGAGGGTCCCGGCTCGATACCCCGATCCCTGATGCGGAAGATGTCGCCCGACGGGTCCGGGAGGCATCTGCCGTCGAGCACCCGACCCACGTCATCTTCGAGTGGGAATACGCCGACGAAAGCGGGAGTTTCCGCGGCGACGGCGTGGCGCGCGTGAACCCGCCCGACCGGTTCCGGCTCGATCTCTTCTCGACGGGGGAGGGCAGCCTGCAGGCGACCCTCGTCGACGGCGTGCTCACCACGTCCGGAGATCTCGAGGGGGTCGACCTGCCACCGATCGTTTTCCTGTACGCCATGGCCGGCGTGTTCAGACCGGGAGAGGACGCTCCGCGGGCCGGGTTCGCGGCGCCCGGCCGGCAGGCTCCCGCGGCCGGATCCGAGATCCCGGGCCTGCAACTCGAGTTCGAAGCCGAGGGTGGAACGAGACGCTACTTTGATTTTGTGGACGGGCGCCTGACGCGCGTCGAAGAGCGGAGCGGCCGGCGCCGGGAGCGCTGGATCGAACTCGCCTGGGGGAGCGACTCCGTGTGGCCCCGGGAGGCCCGCTACACGGACGAGGTGACGGAGAGCGGGGTCCGCTGGGAATTGTTGAGCACAAGGGTCGAGCCACAGCTTTTTGATGAGGGGTTCTATGTCTTGCCGAATCAGCCCCGGCGATAAAGCCAGGACCGCAGCCGGGACCGTAGTCGGGATCGCACTCCTCGCCGTGCCGGCGGGGTGCTACAGCTTCTCCGGCGGCGGAGGGCTGCCCAGCCACATGCGCACCGTGTACGTGGCCCCGATCGAGAACGAGAGCACTCAATTCGGGATCGCGGAGTCCCTGATGGAAGAACTCCTCGGCGCGTCTCGGCAGCGGCTGGGGTTGAGGCTGGCATCGGAGGAGGAGGCCGACGCGGTCATCACCGCGCAGATCCGCCGGTACTCCGATGAGGCGGTGAACTTCAACGCCGTGGGCGGGGTGGGCGCGGACGTCTTCCAGCGCCGGGTCACGGTCAGCGTGTCGGTGGAGATCCTGGATGTAGCGGAGAACCTCATCATCTGGGGCAACCAGAGTTTGACCGGCACCGGGGAGTACGAACCCGGCAACGAAACGGAGGAACAGGCTCTGATCGTCGCTCTCGAGAACCTTGTGCAGCAGATCGTCGACGGGGCGCAATCGCAGTGGTAGACTGACCGGCTGGCGGCGACCCCTCGCGCCTACGCGAGGGGTTCGCCATTCTGTCGGGCGACCGACGCCGGGCAGTCCGAACGTTCACCCAACTAACGACCGCCAATGCCGCGAGCCGCTCGACCTGCCGGGCCGACCGCCCGCTTCCACGAACCGCCGCAGATGGCCGGCCTGTGAGGAACCTCGTCGGGCTCGTCGTCGTCATGGCTGCCGTCTGGCTCCTCTGGTCCGGGCACTTCAGGGACCCGCTTCTCCTGGGGTTCGGCGCCGTCTCGCTCGCTCTGGTCGTCGTCATCTCCGTCCGGATGCGGATCGTCGACGATGAGGGCGCGCCGGTCCACCTTCCGCCCCGCCTGATCTTCTACCTCCCGTGGCTCGTGTTCGAGATCGTGAAGGCGAACGTCGATGTCGCCCTGCGGATCCTCAGGCCCCGCATGCCGATCAGTCCGCGCGTGATTCGGGTGCGGGCCGGGCAGCGCACCGACCTGGGGCGGGTCATCTACGCCAACTCCATCACGCTCACGCCCGGCACCGTGACAATCGACACGGAAGGCGACGAGATCACGGTCCACGCTCTCACGCGCAAAGCCGCGGAGGGCGTCCTCACCGGCGAGATGGACCGGCGCGTGGCGCGGGCCGAGGGACGCGGATGATTCTCGCCGCCGCCGTTGGGGCGATCATCGTCACCATGGGCCTCGCTCTGGTTCGCGCGGGGCGGGGCCCGACGGTCTTCGACCGCATCCTGGCCCTCAATATGTTCGGGACGAAGACGGTCCTCCTCATCGCGGTGATCGGCTTCCTGAGCGGTCGCCCCGACTTTCTCGATCTCGGACTCGTGTACGCCCTCATCAACTTCATCGGCGTGATCGCCGTCCTCCGGTTCTCCAAGTACGGGCATTTCGCCGACCCGGACCGCGAGGAGGCCGGCTGATGCTCGAGACGGTGAGCACCGTACTCGTGCTGGCGGGCGCCGCCTTCGCCGTCATCGGCGGGATCGGGATTGTCCGCCTGCCCGATTTCTACAGCCGCATCCACGGCGCGGGGATCACCGACACGCTGGGTGCCGGACTGATTCTCACGGGGCTCATGTTCCTGTCGCCCCACTGGATCGTAACGGTGAAACTGGTCGCGATCCTGGTCTTCCTGTGGATCACCAGCCCGACATCCACACACGCGCTCGCCAACGCGGCGCTGGAGAGCGGGCTCCAGCCGCGCGTCGACACGCCTGCAGAGGGAGCAGAGGAGGCGTCATCGAGACTCTAGCTCTCGAGATCCAGGTGGTCACGGCCCTGCTGCTCACGCTGCTCTGCCTGACGGCGATCGCGGTCGTGCGCATGCGCGGGCTGTTCGCGGCCGTCATGCTCATGGGCATCTACAGCTTCCTCGGCGCCTGCTGGATGCTCCTGCTCGACGCCCCCGACGTCGCCTTCACCGAGGCTGCGGTCGGCGCCGGCATCTCGACCATCCTCGCGTTGGCCACGCTCGCGCTGACCACGCGGAAGGCGAAGCGGCCCGTGCGCCCGGCGGCGCTCCCGCTCGTGGTCGTAACGGTGACGGGAGCCGCGCTCGTGTACGGGACGCTGGACATGCCGCGGTTCGGCGATCCCGAGGCGCCGGCGAGCAACTACCCGCACCCCTCGTATGTCGAGCGCACCGAGGAGGACATCCACGTACCGAACGTGGTCACGGCCATCCTGGCCAGCTATCGCGGATACGACACCCTCGGCGAGACCGTCGTCATCTTCACGGCCGGGATCGCAGTGCTGGTTCTCCTCCGCGGCAGCCGCAAACGTCGCCCCGTCGCCACGGGTGAGGAGGACGCGTCATGACCGATCACACGATCCTCCGCGTCGTCAGCAAGCTCCTCCTGCCGTACGTCCTTCTGTTCGCCCTCTACGTGCAGTTCCACGGTGACTACGGGCCCGGGGGCGGCTTCCAGGCGGGGGTGATCTTCGCGGCCGGCTTCGTGCTCTACGGGCTGATTTACGGGCTCTCAGCGGTACGTCGCGTCGCGCCGGCCCGCATGATCGAGCTGCTCATCGCGACCGGAGTTCTCGTCTATGCGGGCACCGGAATCGTGACGATGCTTCTGGGCGGGAACTTCCTCGAGTACGGAGCCCTGAATCCCGCGCACCCGTCGACGGGGCAGCATTACGGCATCCTGGTCGTTGAACTGGGGGTCGGCATGACGGTGGCCGCCGTCATGATCGCGATCTATTCGACCTTCGCGGGACGAGGGCGCGCATGATGGAGTCCGCCCTCGATTCCGCCCTCGGCCTCTACAACTACTGGGTCGTCATCTTCCTGATGATGACGGGGTTCTACATCGTCATCTCGCGGGGCAACCTCATCAAGAAGGTGATCGGCCTCAACATCTTCCAGGCCTCCGTCTTCCTCCTGTACATCACGATCGGGAAAGTATCGGGGGGCACTGCGCCCATCCTCGCCGAGGGGATCGAGGTCTACAGCAACCCGCTCCCCAGCGTCCTCATCCTGACCGCGATCGTCGTCGGCGTGGCCACGACCTCCGTGGCGCTCGCGCTCGTCGTCCGCATCCGCGAGGCGTACGAGACGATCGAGGAGGATGAGATCTACGAGCAGGACGAGGTGCGATGATCCGCGCGCAGCTGCCGGTCCTGCAGGTCGTCATCCCGCTCGTCGCGGCGCCGCTGTGCATCATCCTGCGCCGGCGTGCGCTCGTGTTGCCGTTCGCGATCGGCGTGTGCTGGGTGACCTTCGCGGCAGCCGTGGCACTGCTGGGCGAGGTGCTCACGACGGGCGTCATCACCTACGAACTCGGGGGATGGGCGGCGCCCTGGGGCATCGAATACCGCGTGGACGCCCTGAGTGCGTTCCTGTTGCTCTTCGTGTCGGGCATCGGCGCCCTGGTCCTTACCTACGCCCCGCGCAGCCTGGCGGACGAAATCCCGGCCTCGCGGCACTACCTGTTCTGCACGCTCTACCTGCTCTGCCTCACGGGCCTGCTCGGCATCGCGATCACCGGGGACCTGTTCAACGTCTTCGTCTTCCTCGAGATCTCGGCGCTTTCATCCTACGCGCTCATCGCCCAGGGCGGCCGCCGCCAGGCGCTGCCCGCCGCCTTCCAGTACCTGGTGATGGGGACGATCGGGGCTACGTTCATCCTCATCGGCATCGGTCTCATGTACCAGATGACCGGGACGCTGAACATGGCGGACATGGCCGCCCGGCTTCCGGACGTCGAGGGCAGCCGCACGGCGCTCGTGGCGTTCGGCTTCCTCACGGTGGGGATCGCCCTCAAGATGGCGCTCTTCCCGCTGCACGTATGGCTGCCGAACGCCTACGCGCACGCGCCATCCGTAGTGAGTGCCTTCATCGCGGCGACGGCGACCAAGGTCTCCGTCTACATCCTGCTCCGTTTCATGTTCAGCGTGTTCGGCCTCGAGTTCTCGTTCGTGGATCTGGGACTCGGGCGCGCGCTCATGCCGCTCGCGCTGGCCGGCATCCTCGTCGCCTCCACGGTGGCGATCTTCCAGCGCAACATGAAGCGCATGCTCGCCTATTCGTCGGTGGCGCAGATCGGCTACATGGTGCTGGGGATCAGTTTTGCGACCGCGACCGGGCTCACGGGGGGCATCGTCCACCTGTTCAACCACGCGCTCATCAAGGGCGGCCTGTTCATGGCGATGGGGTGCGTCATGCTGCGGCTGCACTCCGTCGACCTCGAGGACATGGCCGGGATCGGGCGCGTGATGCCGTGGACGATGGCCGCGTGGGCGCTGGGCGGTCTGGGGCTCATCGGCGTGCCCGCCACGGCCGGCTTCATCAGCAAGTGGTATCTGATCCAGGCGGCGCTTGAGGAGGAGGCGCTGATCGTCGCCGTCCTCGTGCTGCTCAGTTCGCTCCTCGCGCTCGTCTACGTGTGGCGGGTCGTGGAGACGGCGTTCTTCCGGGAGCCGGGTGAGCGGGCGCGCGAGGCGCGCGAGGCGCCGCTCTCGATGCTCGTTCCGACCTGGGTGCTGCTCGGGGCCACGGTGTTCTTCGGGATCTACACGAAGTACTCGGCGGGCGTCGCGCGGCAGGCGGCCGAGGCCGTGCTGGGAGGTCTCCCGTGAGCGGAATCGTTCCGCTGCACCTGGCACTGGTGATTCCCCTCGCCGGTGCCGTGCTCATCGCTGCACTCGGCCGCTGGCCCAACGCGCGGGAAGCCGCCACACTCGTCACCGGCGTGGTCCTGTTCGGGTTCGTCGCGTCGCTCATACCGCAGATCCTTGGTACTGCGCGCCCAGGGATCGTGCTGGTGTGGCTGCTCCCCGGCCTCCCCCTGGCACTGAGGCTGGAGCCGCTCGGCATGCTCTTCGCCCTGGTGGCATCCGGGCTCTGGATCGTGACCTCGCTGTACTCGATCGGCTACATGCGAGGCCACAAAGAGGCGCACCAGACGCGCTTCTACGTCTGCTTCGCGATCTCCATTTGCGCGGCCATGGGCGTGGCGCTCGCCGGCAACATGCTCACGCTCTTCCTCTTCTACGAAGTCCTCACGCTGTCGACGTACCCGCTCGTGTCGCACCACGGGACCCCGACCGCGATGAAGGGTGCGCGCACCTACCTGGGGATCCTCGTGACGACGTCCGTCGGGTTCCTCCTCCTGGCGGTGGCGTGGACGTGGGCCATCGCGGGCACACTCGATTTCCGCGACGGGGGGATCCTCGCCGGCCGGGCGGACGATGGGGTGTTGGTGATCCTGCTCGCGCTGTACGCGTTCGGGACGGGGAAGGCCGCGCTCATGCCGTTCCACCGCTGGCTGCCCGCCGCCATGGTGGCGCCCACGCCGGTGAGCGCCCTGCTGCACGCCGTGGCCGTCGTGAAGGCCGGTGTGTTCACGATCATGAAGGTCGTCGTCTACATCTTCGGCCTCGACCTGCTGACCACGACCGGCGCCAGCGTGTGGCTGATGTACGCGGCCGGCATCACGGTCATCGCGGGCTCGCTCGTGGCCATGGCGCAGGACAACCTCAAGCGGCGGCTCGCCTATTCCACGGTGAGCCAGCTCTCCTACATCGTGCTCGGGGCCGCGCTCGCGAACGCGTGGGGCGTCGTGGGCGGCAGCATGCACATCGTCATGCACGCCTTCGGCAAGATCACGCTCTTCTTCTGCGCCGGCGCGATCTACGTCGCGGCCCACAAGACCGAGATCAGCGACATGCGCGGGCTCGGACGCGCCATGCCGATCACGATGACGGCGTTCCTCATCGGAGCCCTCAGCGTAATCGGCGTGCCCCCGCTCGGGGGCAGCTGGAGCAAGTGGTATCTCGCACTCGGCGCGCTGGACGCGGGCCAGATCCTTTTCGTCGCGGTGCTGATGATCAGCTCGCTGCTCAACATCGCGTACCTGATCCCGATCCCCATCCGCGCCTTCTTCTCGAAACCCGCGGACGGATCGGAGCCGCCGCGCTTCCATGAGGCGCCGGCCTTCTGCCTTGCGGCGCTCTCGTTCACGGCGCTCGGCTGCATCGTGCTCTTCTTCCTCGCGGACGATGTGTATCGTCTGCTCCTGCCCATGGCCGGAGGGTAACAGTTGGCCGCGAACAGACAGGACACGGGGGGACGCAGGCACTACTTCGACGACCCGAAGCGCTGGAAGAGGCTGGTCGGGATCCTGTTCGTCGTGTGCGCCGTCGTCGTCGCGCTCGACCTCGTGAGCCTCCTCCAGAAGGGGATGGGGTGGCACGAGTTGCGCCACCAGGAGCGCGACTGGGAGGGCTGGCCGGGCTTCTACGCGGTGTACGGATTCCTCGCCTATACGGCGATCGTCTACACGGCGAAGGCGCTCCGGAAGGGCGTGATGCGGGACGAGGACTACTATGACCGGTAGTCTGCCGGGCGGACTTCCGCCCGCCGCCGTGATGATCCTGGGGGCACTTCTCGTGCCGGCGCTCCGGGGCCGCATCCGCTCGGCGTGGGTGCTTCTCCTGCCCGTCGTCAGCCTCCTCCTGCTCGTGTCGCTCGGGGAAGGGGAGTTCGGGCGCGTCTCCATCTTCTCCTACGAGTTGACCCTCGTCCGGATCGACGGCCTCAGCCGGCTGTTCGGCTGGCTGTTTCACATCGCCGCGCTCATCGGATTGATCTTCGCCCGCCGGGCGAAAAGCAGGCTCGAGGACGCCTCGGCACTGGTATACGCGGGCGCTGCGATCGGGGCGGTCCAGGCCGGGGACCTGATCACGCTCTTCGTGTTCTGGGAACTCCTTGCGCTGAGTTCCGTCTTTCTCGTGTGGGCGCGGGGCGCGGAGCGCTCATACCGGGCGGGGATGCGATACCTCATCGTCCAGGTCGGGTCGGGCGTCATCCTCCTGGCCGGGATCATCGCCCATGCGCGGGTAACGGGGTCCGTCGCCTTCGATCTGATGGAGACGGGGACGCTGGGGACGAACCTCATCCTCCTCGGGTTCGGCATCAAGGCGGCCTTCCCGCTCCTCCACAACTGGCTCACCGACGCCTATCCCGAAGCCACGTACAGCGGGGCCGTCTTCCTGAGCGCGTTCACGACCAAGGTGGCCGTGTACGCGCTGGCGCGCGGTTTTCAGGGCGAGGAACTCCTGATCTACGTCGGCGTTCTCATGACGCTGTTCCCGATCTTCTACGCCGTGATCGAGAACGATCTGCGCCGGGTCCTGGGCTACAGCATGATCAACCAGATCGGGTTCATGGTGTGCGGGATCGGGATCGGTACGGAACTGGCCGTGAACGGAGCGGTGGCCCACGCCTTCAACGACGTGCTCTTCAAGGGACTCCTGTTCATGTCGACGGGGGCGCTCCTCTATCGCACGGGCACGACGAAGTGCAGTGAGCTGGGCGGACTCTACAAGAGCATGCCGAAGACCGCGGCACTCTGTGTGGTCGGGGCCGCGTCGATCGCGGCTTTTCCGCTGTTCAGCGGCTTCGTGAGCAAGTCGATGGTGATGGCGGCGGCCCTCGAGCAGAACCTCGACATCGTCTGGGTGTTCCTCCTCTTCGCCTCCGCCGGCGTCCTCCATCACGCCGGGATCAAGATCCCCTTCTACGGCTTCTTCGGGCCGGATTCCGGGATTCGTACGAAAGAAGCCCCCACGAGCATGCTCATCGCCATGGGTACGGCGGCCTTCCTGTGCGTGTTCAACGGGACGTTCCCGTACGCCTTCCTGTACCCGAACCTGCCGTATGAAGTCACCTACGTGCCGTTCACCTCCGCGCACGTGATCAGTCAGCTGCAGCTACTCTTCTTCGCCGTGCTGGCCTTTGTATGGCTCCGATTGTCGGACCGCGAACCGCACGAGTTGCCGTCGACGAATCTCGATGCCGACTGGCTCTATCGACACGTCGGCAGGGGCGCGGCACTGGCGGTGGGGCGTGTCGCCTGGGCGCTGCGGGGGAGCGTGGCGACACGGGCCGTCGCGACCACCGGAAACGTGGTCGGCGCCGCGCGGCGGCACATGGGCCCGCAGGGCGTGCTCGCGCGCACATGGCCCACTGGTACCTCGGTCATATGGGTCGCCGTGCTGCTCGGAGTTCTCCTCCTTCTCTACTACGCCAGGTAGGCGACGACCGGCGTGGAAGGACCTGACAGCCGCGACCACATGATCCCATGCCAGACCGAAACTCTCCTTCCTGGACCTTGATCGAGTCCATCCTCGCCGAATCCGAGGCGATCGTCGCACTCGGAATCACCCTCGAAGAGATGGGCGAGGACACCGTGGTCCTCAGGATGACCATGCGGCCCGATCTCACCCGCGACGGCACGATCTATCACGGGGGTCCGGTCGCGTCGCTGATCGACATCGCGGGGGACATGGCCGTCGCGGTGCGGGCCGGGGGCGGAGTGCCCACCATCTCGTTGCGGGTCGACTACCTGCGTCCCTGTACCGGTCCGTGGCCGCGGGCCACGGCCCGCCTGCCGCGCCACGGCCGCACCATCTCGGTGTCGGACGTGGACGTGCACGATGCCCAGGGCCGCCTCTGCGCGGTGGGACGCGGGACGTACTCTTCCATCGTGGGGTGATATTTGCGAAGCCGGGATATCGTGCGAAATTGAGTCACATGCCTGGAAAGTGTCGTCGACCTGAGTTGGCAGTGCTGCTCGCGCCGCTGCTGGCTTCCGCCGGATTCCCGTTGGAAGCGCAGGGACGGGAAGGCCGGGCGCCGAGAGACACGGTCACCACGACGTTTGCGACCTTCGGACGCTTACGGGTTCGACGGGTCGTTTCGCTATCGGCTGGAAGTTCCTCTCGGGTTCGTTGCAACCGGCGCTCGAGACGGACGCTTCTACGGGTATGAGATCGACGCGCTCGGCCTCAGGCATGTGGTGGTCCTGTCCGTCCCCTAACGTCCCGCGTCGCGCCGATTAGTGTCTGAGGCACAGCTGGTCGTCGGAGCCCGGCGGTCTCCGCTCTCCCGGGCCCAGGCGGAATGGGTGGGAGAGCGGTTGAGCGAGTGCTGGCCCGGCCTCGCCGTCGAATACCGCTTCATCGCCACGGCGGGGGACCGCGACCGGGTCACGCCCCTTCCGGCGATCGGAGGCAAGGGGCTGTTCACGGAGGAACTCGAGCAGGCGCTCCGGGAGGGGCGCATCGATGTCGCCGTGCATTCACTCAAGGACCTGCCGGTGGATCCGCCGGACGGACTCACGCTGGCGGCGGTGCCCGTCCGGGAGGATCCCCGCGACATACTCGTGGTCCGCGACGCCCCTATCGTCGCCCAGGGAAGTGGCGAGGGGTTGGACGTGCTGCGGCGGCTCCCCACTGCGGCGCGCGTGGGTACGTCTTCACTGCGACGCGCCGCGCAACTGCGGGCCTGCCGCGCCGACCTCCGCCCGCTGCCCGTGCGCGGGAACGTGGACACGCGGCTGCGGAAGCTGCAGGAGGGCGGGTTCGAGGCGCTGGTGCTGGCCGCCGCGGGGTTGCGACGCCTCGGTCTCCGGCCCCGGGGCGCGAGGGTTCTGGGAGAGGAGTGGCTGCCCGCGCCGGGGCAGGGCGCGCTCGGCCTCCAGTGCCGCGCGGATGGAGATGTCGGCGCCGACCGGGTCCACGCGCTGGATGACCCTGTCGCGCGGGCGGAAGTGACGGCGGAGCGGGCCTTGCTGGCGGTGCTGGAAGGTGGCTGTCGGGTGCCCATCGCGGCGCGAGCGTCGCTACAGGGGGGAGACCTCCGCCTGCGCGCGGCCGTCTACGACGTGGCCGGGGGACCGTCAGTGCAGGACGCCGAGGCGGGACGCGCGGACGGCGCGGACGAACTGGGTCGCCGCCTGGCCAGCCGCATGTTGGAGTCCGGAGCGGCCGCCCTCGTCGAGCGCGCCCGCCGGCTCAGCCCGTGAGGCGGCGGGTCCCGTCCCCCTGGTAGCCGTAGACGAGGGTCACGCAGCCGGGGGTCGCCTGGGGACAGTAGTAGCTGAGGATCCTGAGCTTGGCGTAGCGGCCCTCCGCCGTGCGGATGACGTACGTCTCATCCTTGGGTTCCAGAAGGTGGGAGAAGAAGCCGTAGGTGTACCAGCGCTCGAGCCCGGGCGTCGCCGGCCCATCGTTCAGCGCCCCCTCCGTGGTCTCGTAGCCCGCCGCGGGCGCCTCGGTCACGGCCGCCCACGACGCGGTGGTGGCGATGGCCCCGCCCGCTCCGGGATATCCCGTCCCTCCGTTCACGACGATGTGGTAGCGATTCACGGCGAGATCCCAGCCTGCGAGCGGCCCCTCGACCGCACTCCCCTTGTCGAAGTCGAAATAGACCCAGCCGGAACCGTCCCGCGCATCGACCGTCACCGTGTCCAGCACGAAATGGTCCACCGGCGGCCGCGGGGCGACGGGCGTGGGGACGAAGCTCAGTGGATCGGGCCTGGAGAGTGAGCCCGCCACGACGGCGCCGATGACGAGGGCGAACGCTCCACCCGCAAGGTACAGGCCGATCGGCCGGCGTCCCTCCGGCTGCTCCCGATTGTCCCCGCTCACGTCCCTACCGAGGCGACTCGGACTTCAGGAACCTGGCCAGATTCGCCAGATAGTAAGCCAGAGCGGCCGCTGCGAACGCGAACCCGACACCGAGGGCAAGGGCCCCGAGGCTGCCGCTGGTGGCGAAGATCCGGAACTCCCACGCGGCGAACACGGCGCAGAAAACGATGGCCGTGGTGATGAGGAAGCGGTGAAAGCTGATGATCGACATTGGACGTCCGTTTGCGATAGCTGCGGTCGACCCCATCATCGTACGATAACAGGGCGCGCCCCGAAACTTCGCGTCCTCCGTTGACCCCTCGCCGGCCCCGTGGGAGCTTGCACGCCCGATGACTCCCGGAATCCGCACATACCACGAAGTGGACGAACTCCGCTCCGACCTGCCCGACCAGATCGCGGCGCAGGAGGAGTGCGTCCGGGCGCGACTCGCGTCGGTCGGACGCGTGATCGGCGTCATGAGCGGCAAGGGTGGGGTGGGGAAGAGCCTGATTTCGGCGCTCCTCGCGACGGCGCTCGTCCGGCGGGGCGACCGGGTGGGTCTCATCGACGCGGACCTGAACGGTCCCAGTGCCGCGCGACTGCTCGGCGTCGAACCGGGAAGCCTTGTCGAAGGGCCGGCCGGACTCGAGCCCCCCGTCTCCCCGGCAGGGGTCCGCCTGATGTCGATGGCCCTCCTCCTCGAACCTGACCGTGCCCTCGACTGGCGAGAGCCGGTGGACGCGGGCTTCGTATGGCGCGGCGCCCAGGAGAGAGGGGCGCTGCGCGAGTTTCTGTCCGATGTGGCCTGGGGGCGGCTGGACGTGCTCCTCGTCGACCTGCCGCCGGGCACACAGCGCCTCGCCCAGCTTCACGGGCTCGTTCCGGATCTCGCGGGCGCCGTCGCCATCACCATTCCCAGCGCAGCATCGCGGGACTCCGTCGCCCGTTCGCTCGATCTGGCGCGGGCGCGCGGCCTGCGGCTCCTGGGCGTAGTCGAGAACATGTCCGGCGTGCACTGCGACGCCTGCGGCGCCCTTTCTCCCTTGCACGCCGGAGGGGCGGGTGAGGACCTGGCTCGCCGTTTCGAAACGCCGCTGCTCGCCCGGATCCCGTTCGACCGGCGGCTGGGGGCCGCAGCCGACACGGGGAGGCTCGACGCGTGGTGGGCCGAGGCCGGCCCGGCGGCGGTCACCCTGGCGGAGGTCGCCGACGTGCTCCGCGCCATCCCGGCGGGAGAGAACACATGAAATTCCTCTGCGTCGACTGTGATCGTCAGATGGCCTTCGAGGAACGGGCGGTGCCCGGAGATGGCACCCTGGCCGCGGTCTTCACCTGCCCCTCCTGTGGCCGGAAGACGGCCATGCTGGCGAACCCCATGGAGACGCAACTGGTGAGCTCGCTGGGAGTCAAGATCGGCGGCCGCACCGTACCGGACGCGAACTTCGAAGGGATCCGGACCGGCGTAACGGCGGGGCGGGAGGAAGCCTTCGCGCCGGCGTCCACGACGAAACCCGGGCCGGTTCGCTGGAACGTGGACGCGGTCGAGCGTCTCGGCCACGTACCTTCGTTCGTCCGTGGGATGGTGAAGAAGATCTACAACGAGTACGCCCGGGAGCGGGGGATCGAGGAGATGACGCCGGACGTCATGGACCGCGCGCGCTCGGATCTGGGCCTGGAAGGAATGTAGCGGGTGGGAAACAACGGAGGGGAACCGGCGGGCGCTCCGGATCCGCTGGTCGAGCGGGACGTGCACGGCCTCCGCGCCGTCATCGATCGCGACCTGTGCGTGGGATTCGGGGACTGCATCGAGGAGGCTCCCGAGGCGTTCGACCTCGATGAGGATGGCGTCGCCGTGTTCACCACGCCCGAGCACACGTCGAAAAACCGCTTCGTTGAGGCGTGCGCCTCCTGCCCCGTCGACGCGATCACCGTCTTGGAGGACGGAGTCGAGATCGTTCCGTGACCCGCGTCGCCGGCGGGGTTCATCCCCTCGTGACCGCGCATGCCCTCGGGTACGCCTATCCGGATGGCCGCCGGGCCCTCCGTGATCTGTCGCTCGACGTGTCCGCCGGGGAGGTGCTCGGACTCCTGGGGCCCAACGGATCCGGCAAGTCCACCTTTCTCCGGCTCCTCGCCGGGGACGCCGCTCCCGGGATCCGCCGGGCGCCCGAGGTCGACAACCCGCGGGCGCGCTGGCTCGCAACCGATCAGCCGGTCTTCCGCCGGTGGCTGAGCGGCCGGGAGAACGCGGCTGCTCTTCTCGAGTTGCGCGGCGCGTCCGTTTCCGAAGCCCGCGCCACCGCGGCCGCCTGGCTCGCCCGTTTCGGGCTGGCCGACGACGCCGACCGACCGGCCGGCACGTATTCGAGCGGGATGCGGCGCCGTCTGGCCCTCGCCATCGCCTTCGGGGCGGCGCCGAGCCTGCTGCTCCTCGACGAGCCGCTGGCCGGACTCGACCCTGATGGCGCGGCGGTGCTCGCCACGGCGCTTTCCGGCCACCGGGCCGATGGGGGCACCTCCGTGCTTTCCGCGCATGATCCCGGCTTCGCGGCAGCCCATTGCGACCGTGTCGCGTTCATCGTCGACGGACGGTGCGAGGCGGCGGACACTCCCGCCCGGCTGCTTGCCCGCGTCGGGGTTCGGCCGCGCGTCGAAATCCACTTCGCCGAAGCCGGGCCAGAGGACCCCTCGGCACTCGAGGGGGTGCCGGACGGCGTACACTCGGCGATGTGGAGCGAACGCACCGTAACGCTTGAAGTCGAGGATCCGCGCCACGCACTTCCCGACACGCTGTCCTGGGTTCTGCGCGCCGGTCTCTCCGTGAATTCGGTCGACGTGCGAACCCCGACCCTCGCCGACGCCTTCCTCGTGCTCACGGGCCGGCGACTCGAGGAGGACGACCGGTGACCGTCTGGCGTCTCGCGTGGCGGTCGGCCCTCCGGCGGCGACGACTGTTTGTGTGGAACGTCGCCGTGCCACTCCTGCTCCTCACCCCGGTGGCCCTGAGCGAGGCGGCGGCCCCGCACCGGGTCGCCGTGTTCGGCGTGTTCCTCGTCTTCTTCGGGGCCTTCGGTTCCGCCATCCCGGCCGTCCGCGACGCACGCGACGGGTGGCTCGACGAAGTGCTCCGGACTGGATATCCGGCTCCCCGCTGGCTGCTCGAGCGTACGCTGGCCGGCACCGCGGTCGACGCGATACAGCTCGTCCCGGTGCTCCTGCTCCTGCTCGGGTCCGCCGGGGGTCTGCGAGCCACCCCTGTCGTCCTCCTCGGGGCCCTCGCCGCCCTCTGGTTCGCAAACCTGATCGGCCCCCTCGTCGCCGCCCTCGTGCGGTCGCTTGCCGAGGCGGCCCTCGCCTCCGCCGCCCTCTCCCTCCTCCTGCTGCACTTCGCAGGCTTCTTCCGCCTCCCCGTTCCCGGATGGACCGAGATTGCGGCCGCATGGAATCCATACACTCCGCTCCGGGCCGCGCTGGGCGCCGGAGTCGGCGGGGCGTCGGCCGACCCCGCGGCGTGGTTTCCGAGCTTTCTCGTCCTCCTCGTGGGCACCCTCGGAGCGGCAGCTTTCGCGGCCGAATGGAGCCGCCGTCTCCGCTGGCCGCGGACAGCGTAGAGCGGCGATCCGAAACCTGTGGATCGGCGTTTCACCGCGCCGTTCGGGGCGCGTTTGACTTTCCCCGTAGGCTCCCGCAACTTCTTGGCGCACAAGCGGGGGCCCGGACCTCCGGGCGATCCCGAGAACCTTTGAGCAGCGTCGCCGAAGTCCCTGTCCGTGGCCGATCTTCCTGGGTCGCGCGCGCCGGGATCGTACGGCTTGGCGAGACTGGCTCGAGCATCTTGAACCGGCCGTAGCACGCCAGCCTGCGGAGCGCCATGTACCGAGAGCTATTCGTCCCGGTCGATAACTCGCGCGAGTCGGACTGGGCCGTGGACCGGTCCATTGAGATCTGCGCCCACTCGGGCGGCCGGATCACCGGTTCACACGTCTACGCGGCTCGCCTCCACGACATCCGCTTCCGGCAGCTCGAGATCGGCCTCCCGGCCCAGTTCCAGGAACCCGCCGAAATCCGCCGCCAGCGGAAGATCCACGACAAGCTGATCGAGAAGGGCCTCCAGCTCATCTCCGACAGCTTCCTGGATCAACTCCACCGCCGCTGCGCCGACGCCGGTGTGACGATCACCCGACAGCTCCTCGAGGGCATCAACTACGAGGAGATCATCAACGAGGCCAACCGGGGCGGCGGACGCCTCCCGAGTCTCATCGGATTCGACCCCAACATCGCCCACAATTACGACGGGAGTGAGAAACAGCGCACCGACGTTCAGCTGGGCGAGGACGGTCGGCTGGTGGCGGAGGACGAAGAGCAGGAGGACAAGCTCGCCGGGAGTTCCGGGCGCGACTACGACCTGGTCGCGATTGGGGCCCACGGCCTCGGCCGCCAGGAACGCAGCCGCCTCGGCGGCGTGGTGGCCCGTGCCCTGCGGGGGATCGAGAAAGACGCGCTCATAGTCCGCCACGATCGCCCCCTCGAGGGCGGGAACTGGCTGGTCGGAGTGGACGGTTCGGCCTATGCCTACAAGGGGCTCAGGATCGCGCTCGAGATGGCCCGGGAGTACGGGGCGAAGCTCCACATCGGGAGCGCCTTCGACGTCCAGTACCACCACGTCGTGTTCAACAACATCAAGGACGTGCTCTCGGTCCAGGCCTCGAAGGTGTTCAAGTTCGAGGAGCAGGAAGAGCTCCATAACAACATCATCGACAAGGGCCTGCTGCGTCTCTGCAAGGCGAACATCAAGCGGGCCGAGGTGATGGCGAGCGAGTATCCCGAGGTCGAGGTCGAGACCCAGGTGCTCATCGGAAAGCCCTTCGACGTGTTGTTGAAGTGGGCCGAGGAAATCGACCCGTCTCTCCTCATCGTCGCGCGCCACGGCTCACACCGCATCGAGGGCACCGACATCGGCTCTCAGGCCGACAATCTGGTCAGTCTCGCGGACACGAATGTGCTCCTGATCGGGACCGAACACGTGCGGCCGGAAGAGATCCCCTGGATCGAGGAGGATGGCGAGGCCGGACTCGAGTGGGCGCCCGAGGCGGAAGTGAGGATCCTGCGCGTGCCGCCCTTTGCGCTCGGAATCGCGCGCAAGGCCGTCGAGGAGTTCGTGCTCGAACACTACGGACCCGGCAGCCGTTACGCGGCCGCGTTCGTGCCGAACCCGAAGGATGAGAAGAAATACCGCGCGGAGTCGAACGGGAGTGCGCCGACGGCCAACGTGACGGCCGAGATGGCCCGCGAGGCCCTTGCGGTCGGCGCGGCGCCCTCGATCGAGGAGGTCGGACAGGCCTCGAACGAAAAGCGCGCCGACGGATCGGGGCCCGAGGTGTGGAATCGGGACCAGCTCCCCGTCGTGACCAACGAGCGTCTGGACGAGGCGATCAAGAAACTCCTGCCGACCCACATGCAGCTCGTCATGGGCATCGGCGACGCAGAGGAACTCGCCCTCGCCGAGGTAAAGGCCGCTGAGGCGATGAAGCGGACCGTCGTCCAGACGAGCGACGACGATGTCTTCGACGCGCCGCTGCCGGTGATGGCGAAGTGTCCGGTCACCGACAACGAGATCCCGCGCGACCGCACCGCCGCGGACCCCGTTGCCTGGACCCGCGAGGCGTTCGAGCGCCTGGGCCGGGTGCCGCTGATCGCACGCCCGCTCGCGCGAAACACGGTCGAGCGCTTCGCCCGTGAACAGGACATGTGGCGCGTCACGACTCTCGTCATGGACGAGAACAAGGACGCGATGATCGCGGCCGACGAGTTCGATCTCGACACCATGCTCGTGATGTTCAACGAACTGAAGGCGAAGCAGGCCCGGGCCGAAGCCGCCGGCGTGGACGGCATGAGCGAGGAGATGAGGCGCTTCATCGAAGAGGCGAAGGCCTCCGGCGTGACGCGCTGTCCGATCCGCGATATCGAGCAGCAGGCCGCGGACTGTCCCGTGGACTTCAAGACGGTCTCGCCCGAGGACGCGCGCGCCGCCGTGGAGCGGTTCGCGGAGAAGGAACTGGGCGATGAAGGGGGTCGGGCCGACTCCGGGTCGGAGCAAGGGCCCCGCCCCGCGTGACTGGAGCTCCGCTGGGCGCGGAAGCCGTGGCGCAACGTTCTCCAGCCGCGCCCGGGGCGCTGTGGGACGGCGTGCCCGCCGCCGCGTCTCCGCGCGCCGCGCCCGATGTCGCCCTCCCGCACGTCATCGCCTGGAACCTCACTCGCCGCTGCAACCTCGCCTGCGCCCACTGCTACATCTCCGCCGGCTCGTGGCACGGCAGCGAGAACGAACTCGACACGGCCGCCTGCCGCGACGTCATCGATCAGATCGTCGACGTCAACCCATCACCCCTCCTCATCCTGAGCGGGGGCGAGCCGCTCGTCCGCTCCGACCTCGAGGAGATCGCGGCGTACGCCGCCTCGCGCGGCGCGACCGTGACGGTGGGGACGAACGGAACCGGACTCACCGACGAGCGCATTCGCTCGCTCATGGAGGCCGGGGTCCAGGGAGTGGCGCTGAGCGTCGACTCGCTGAACCCGCGCTATCACGACCGCTTCCGGCATGGGGAGGGAGCGCTGGAGGATACGCTCGCCGCCGTCGACCGTCTCTCGGCGCAGGGGCTCGACTTCCTCATCCAGTTCACGGTCACGCGCGGGAACCGCGACGAACTCGACGCGGTCGCGGCATGGGCGGATGACCGCGGCGCGGTATGTCTTAACGTCTACTTCCTCGTCGAGACCGGCAGGGGCGAAGGCATGCGCGGTCTCGCTCCGGAGGAGAACGATGAGATCGTGGTCCGGCTCTCCGAGCTGCAGCGCGAATACCGCGGCCGGCTCATGATCCGCTCCAAGTGCCAGCCACAGCTCATGCGCCACGTGCACGAGCGGGACCCGGAATCGCCGCTGCTCAACTACCGCACGCGCTGCCCGTGCGGCGTGCAGTACTGCCGCATCACCCCCGAGGGGAAGGTGACCCCCTGCCCGTATATGCCGGAGGTGGCCGGGGATCTGGCGACCTCGTCGTTCGGGGAGATCTGGCGCGAGGCGACGGTCTTCCGCCTGCTGCGCGAGGGCGAGCTGGGCGGCAAGTGCGGACGCTGCGAGTACCGCGCGCTATGCGGCGGCTGCCGGGCGCGCGCCTACGCGGTGGACGGCGATCTGCTCGGACCCGATCCGGCCTGTGCCTATGAACCGGCGCCCGGGATCGCAGAGGCCATCCCGCCACGCCATGAGGTGACCTACGGGTCCCCCGCCGAACTCCGGCTTCCCTGGAGCGTGGAAGCCGACGCGCGGCTCAACGCCATCCCCAGCTTCGTGCGCGGGGTCGTGGCCGGGAGGGTGGAGAAGTTCGCTCGCGAGCGCGGGCACTCCGAAGTGACCCTCGACGTGATGACCGAAGTCCGCCGCGCCATGCCGGTGGACTTTTCGAAGCGGATGCCCTTCTTCGCCCGGAGCCGGCGGAGCGCGGGGCGGGGAGAGAAGCGATGAAGCTCGACCGGGCCCGAGAGCTCGCGCCCGACGGCGGGCGGTGGCGCTGGCTGAGCCGCGGGGCGGTACTGGCCGTCCTCGCGCTCGCGGTGGCGCTACCGCTCCTCGCGCAGGCGCCGGGGCCCGATTACGGCGAATTCAACTTCCTGGGTCTCGACCGGCGGGGCGCGGTATGGATCGCGGCCCAGCTCCACCTCCTGTTCGCCGCCTTCGTGCTCGGCGTGCCGATGTTCGCGGTCGTCATCGAGGCGATCGGCATCTTCGGCGGAGACAGGAAGTACGACAAACTCGCCAAGGAGTTCACGCGCCTTCTGCTCGTGGCCTACAGCGCGACCGCAATCTGGGGCGCGATCCTCGTCTTCTTCCTCTCCACCCTCTATCCGCGCTTCTGGGCCTACCTGACGGCCGTCTTCGCTCCGTCGATGTGGGTGTACGCGGGCATGTTCTTCCTCGAGTCCTTCACGCTCTACCTGTACTACTACGGGTGGGACGCGTGGAAGAAGGGCGCGGCGAAGAAGGCCCACTGGTGCCTGGGGATCATGCTGAACGTGTGGGGCACGATCGTCATGTTCATCGCGAACGGGTGGCTCACCTACATGATGAGCCCGCCGGCGGATCTCACCGTGGACACGGCCCCCCAGACCGTCCAGCTGTGGAGCGCGATCAACAACGCGACCTGGATGCCGATCAACGTCCACCGGCTCCTGGCCAACGTCGTCTTCGGCGGCGCGATCGTCGGCGCCTATGCGGCGTACCGGTTCCTCACGAGCAAGACTGACGAAGAGCGGGCCCACTACGACTGGATGGGCTACACCGGCAACCTGATCGCGATCGGCGCGCTCATCGTCCTCCCCTTCGCCGGATACTACCTCGGACGCGAGATCTACGAGTTCAGCCAGCAGATGGGGATCACCATGATGGGTGGGTTCATGAGCTGGCTCTGGATCATCCAGGCCTTCCTCATCGGCATCCTCTTCCTCGCGGGCAACTACTACCTGTGGATCGGGATGGGGAGGATCCCGGGCGCGGAGCGCTTCCAGCCCTACATCAAGTGGATGCTCCTCGTGCTCGTCCTCGGCGTGATCGTGTGGGCCACGCCGAACACGATGATCGCCGACCGCGACGAGATCGCGGCCATGGGCGGGATCCGGCACCCGTTCCTGCAGGTGCTGGGCGTGATGAGCGCCAAGAACACCGCCGTGAACCTGATGATCCTGACGACGTTCCTGTCGTTTCTGATGTATCGGCGGGCGAACAAGGATCCGGTGGTGCCATGGGTGCGCGCCGGAACCATGCTGCAGGGCGCGGCCTTCGCGGTCGCCGCGATCGTGGTCGTCTTCTACGGGGTGTATGGCTATTTCGTGACCGCGATCGTGCGCATCGGGTTCTCGGTCTACCAGGTCCTGGCGGTGCTGGCGACGATCCTGTTCGTGATCGGCCTCGACATGGTGATGCTCCGCGGCGCGAAGTCCCGGGGCGAGATCCGCTGGGGGCAGATGCCCGAACGGTCGCAGTACGCGCTGCTCATCCTCGCCGTGACGTTCACCTGGCTCATGGGGCTCATGGGCTTCGCCCGCAGCGGGATCCGGCAGCACTGGCACGTCTACGAGGTCATCCGCGACACGAGCGAGCAGGCATTCACGCCGGCGCTCGGCCCGGCGGCGACGATGATCAGCATCTGCGTGATCATCTTCTTCGTGCTCGTCGGGTTCATCTTCTGGCTCGGCGGTCTGGCCGAACGGTCCGTCTACCAGGACAGGCGAGGATAGATGACGAACCTGAAGATCCTGTTCACGGTCGTGGCGACGCTGGCGGTGTTCACCTTCGTGGCGAACGTGATCCCGCAGGTGCAGTCGGCGGTGCCCGAGGAGATCGTGCTGCGCGCGGATATGGCACCCGAGGAACTGGCGGCGATCGGCGAGGACATCTACGCCGGGGTCGGCGGCTGCACGGCGTGTCACGGGCTCGGCACCCGTGCCCCGGACGTTGTCGGCGTGGCCGGCAGCGTGTGCGCGACGCGTGTGGAAGGGCAGAGCTGCAAGGACTACCTGTGGGAGTCGCTGACGAACCCGCTCGCCTACATCGTGGAGGGCTTCGAGCCCATCATGCTCGACCAGAGCCGCATCCTGTCGCAGGCGGAACTGTGGACGCTCGTCGCCTTCCTTGAGGCGCAGGGCGGCGAGATCACCGTGAACGCGGACGATTTCGCGGCGGCGCTGGCCGACGACGACGCGGCCGCGGCCGCGCCCGCGGCGCCGGTCGTGACGGACCCGAGTCAGGTGGACGTGATGGCGGTGATCACCCTGACGGGTTGCCTCGCCTGCCACGCCCTGGGCGGGCAGGGCGGGATGGTCGCGCCGCCGTTCGAGGAGCTTCAGGGCCAGGATCCCGCGTTCATCCGGGAGAGCATTGTCGACCCGAACGCGAGCATCAACGAGGACTACCGGGACTTTGCCGGTACCATGTCGCCGACGCTGGCTCAGATGATGGCACCCGCGGAACTCGACGCTCTGGTGGACTTCCTGGCGACGGGAGAGGGCGCCGGCCCCGCGGAGGGTGCGGGTGAGACCCCGGACGCCGCTCCGGACAGCACCGCGGCACCGGCCGACAGCACGGGAGGGAGCCGATGAGACGATTTCTGGCCCATCCGTTCTGGCAGGGCGCCATCGTCGTGGTGGGGTCCTATGTCGTGCTCAAGTACGTGATCGGGTACGTCCTCCCCGTGATCGGCGTCGCGAGCGCCCCGGTGCCGAGTTCCGTGATCCTCGAGTACATGCTCATCGTGCTCGTGGGCACCCTTCTCTACATGAGCGCGGACGAGGAGCGCTGGAGGAACTTCCGCGCGCCGATACGCGCCGCGATGGTGGACCGGCACCGGAAGACGCTGCGCGGGATCCTCATGGTGGCCTTCCCGGCGATGGCCGGCTGGCTCGCCTACCAGAACGTCAAGCCGAGCTACGCGGCGCCGGCCACGCTGCGCTCGATCCACCCCGCGCCCCCGAACCAGATCACCTTCCGCGGCGTGTCCATGGAGCTGACGGGCCTGGAGAATCCCCTCCGCGCGGAGGGTTCCATGGAAGAGCACCTGCAGGTCGGAAAGGAGGTGTACGTCCGCAACTGCGTGCCCTGCCACGGAGACCTGCTCGACGGCCAGGGCCACTACGCCCACGCCTTCAACCCGGTGCCCGCCGACTTCACCAGTTCGGGCGCCCTGCCGCAGCTGACGGAGAGCTTCGTCTTCTGGCGTATCGCCAAGGGCGGCCCCGGCCTGCCGCGCGAGGGGACGCCGTGGGATTCCGCCATGCCGGCCTGGGAACCGATCCTCGAGGAGAATGAGATCTGGGCGGCCATCCTCTATCTCTACGAGCAGTCGGGCTACACGCCGCGGACGTGGGAGGAAGAAGGGGAAGGGGGCCACGAATGAGGGCCCTGCGCCGTACGTCCATCGTTCTGCTGGCGTTCGTCGCCAGCGGGGTGGTGGCGCTCGCGGGGCAGGAAGATGCGGCCGCCGCGGGCAAGGTCGTCTACGAGCGCTGGTGTGTGGAGTGCCACGGGGCGACGGGACAAGGGGACGGCTCGGCGGCCACGTCCATGCTGCCGCGACCCCGCGACTTTATCCAGGCCCTCTACCAGGTCCGGACGACCGGGAGCGGGCAACTCCCGACGGACGCGGACATGCGGGCCGCGATCGAAAACGGGCTCCCCGGTACGACGATGCCCGGCTGGCCCAACCTTGGCGATTCGGAGATCGACGACCTCGTTGTCTATCTCAAGAGCTTCTCGCGGTTCTTCAGCCAGGGCCCTGCGCCCCAGCCGCTGGACTTCGGATCGGACCCCGGCGGCGGTCCCGCGGCGCTCGAGGCGGGCGCGGCGGCGTACCTCACCATGCTGTGCGAGGAATGCCACGGCCTGTCGGGACGCGGCGACGGCACGTCGGCGCCCACGCTGGAGGACTGGCGCGGTCTCCCCATTCGCGCGGCCGACCTCACCGAGGCATGGGTCTTGAACGGCGGCAGCAGCGTCGAGGACCTGCACACCAGGATGCTGACCGGGCTGGACGGAACCCCGATGCCATCGGCGATCGACGCCATGAACTCGGGCGTCGTGTCCCCGGACGAGGTCTGGCAGCTGGCGCACTACCTCGCCTCGATGGGCCCGCGCGAGATGCCCACGCTGCGCGACGTGATCCGAGTCGGACGCGCCGAGGGCGGGCTCCCCGCGGATGGCGCCGAGGAGGCATGGGCCGGCGTGGAAGCCTTCTACTTCCCCCTCTCGGGCCAGATCATCCAGGTGCCGCGCAACTTCGCGCCGACGGTGGACGGCCTCTGGGTGCAGGGTCTCCATGACGGCAACGACGTCGCGCTGCGCGTCCAGTGGAACGACCCGTCCCGGAGCCCGGATCCGAGCTGGGACGAGTGGCAGAACAAGATCACGGCTTCGCTCGACCTCGACGGCGCCGACCCGATCGTGCCGGACAGCGCCGACGGGTCCCTGGTGCGGCCGCCCGACGCCGTGCTCCTCCAGTTCCCGTTCGAACCGCCGGAGGGCACGGACCGCCCCTACTTCCTGATGGGGGACACGCGGAACCCGGTCTACCTGTGGACGTGGAGTTCGGAGGCCGGGGCGGGCGCCGGGCGGGGCAGGGGGCTCGATTCGGTCGAACCGCTCGCCGAAGATCCGGTGCGCGGTGAAGCGACCTGGGAGGAGGGGCGGTGGACGCTCTATATCCGTCGTTCGATCGAGGTCGAGAGCGAGGGCCTGGACTTCACGGAGGGGGTGCCCATGCCCATCGCTTTCCAGGCGTGGGACGGCTCGAGCGCCGAGGTCGGAAAGCGGAGTTCGGTGAGCACATGGTACTACGTTCTCCTCGAACCACCGGCGTCCAGCACCGTAGTCGTTACGCCGTTGCTGGCCATGCTCTTGACGGGGGCCTTCGGTCTGGTTCTCGTGCGCCGGGCGCAGGATCGAGGGAGGGAGTGACGACGGCGCCTTCGATAGCAACTTCGATGGCAATCACGCAGAGTTTCTCATACGGAGGTAAGTCTATGCGATCGCATTTCTTGACCCGTTCGGCGGCCTTCATGGCCATCGCGGCGATGGCCGCGTGCGGCGGCGGAGGCGGCGGTTCGTCGGAAGGCGCGGCGGACGATGCGGGCGAAGCGGCCCCGGCCGGCGCGGCGGTGGATCCGTCGACCGTCGGCACCATTACAGGCATGGCGAACTTCGCGGGCATGGTCCCGGCGATGGAAGCCATCGACATGTCGGCCGAAGAGGACTGTGCCGCCGGCTATGGCGCGGATGGCCCCATGAACCAGATGGTGATGGTGTCCGCGGGCGGCGGCCTCGCCAACGTGTTCGTGTACCTGAGCGAGGGCGTCTCAGGGGCGCCGGCCGCCTCCGGTCCCGCGATGCTCGACCAGTCCAACTGCCGCTACTCGCCGCACGTCCTCGGCGTGCAGAGCGGCCAGGACATCGAGATCACGAACAGCGACAACCTGCTGCACAACATCAACGCCACCCCGACCGAGAACCGCGGCTTCAACATCAGCCAGCCTCGCGCGGGGATCACGAGCACCCAGCGCTTCCAGATGGCCGAGGTGATGGTGCCCGTGCGCTGCGACGTGCACGGCTGGATGCAGGCGTACATCGGCGTCGTCGACCACCCGTACTTCGGAGTCTCCGGTTCCGATGGCGGCTACACGATCTCCAACGTTCCCGCCGGCGACTACACCCTGACGGCGTGGCACGAGGAGTTCGGCACGATGACGGCGAGCGTGACCGTGACGGCCGGCGGCATGAGCGAAGTCTCGTTCGACTACAACTCCGACATGATGGGTGCCAACGTCCCGATGGGTGAGACGCTCGTCATCGGACACGGCACGAATCGTATCCGGGTCGAGCGCACACAGTAGCGCGAAGGGCGGACCCCGGCGGCCGAAGCGCCGCCGGGGCCCCCCTCGCTCACCCGAAGCTGACCTGGAAGGAGAGAACTCGTGGATTGGGCTTTGCCCCCGAACTACTCGACACAGGGCATCGTGATCGACCAGCTGTTCTGGATCATCCTCGTCATCACCGGGATCGCGTTCATCCTGGTGGAGGGCGGCATCCTCTGGTTCTGTCTCAAGTACCGGGGACGCGAGGGCGCCAGGGCACATTACACGCACGGCTCGAACCGTCTGGAGGTGATCTGGACGGTCGTACCGGCGATCATCATCGCGATCCTCGGCGTCTACTCCGCCGCGGTCTGGCAGGACATCAAGTCGCAGTCCAACCGCCCGCAGGACGCGCTCCAGTTTCTGGTCGTCGGCAAGCAGTACGAATGGAACATCACGTACCCCGGCCCCGACAGGAAAGTCCGTTGCCCCCCCGACCCTGAAGATCCCGACCGCGACCCCTGCCGAGCCGACAACTTCATCGTACGCAACCAGTTCCATTTCCCTGCGAACGAGATGGTCACCGTCCTCCTGGAATCGGAGGATGTGATCCACTCCTTCTTCATCCCGGAACTCCGCGTGAAACAGGACGCGGTACCGGGCATGACGATCCCGATCTGGTTCGATTCGACCCAGCCGGGGGACTTCGAGATCGCGTGCGCCGAGCTGTGTGGCCTGGGCCACTACTACATGCAGGCGAGCGTGACCGTGCACAGCGCGGCGGACTTCGATGCCTGGTTGGCCGGCCAGGCGACCGCCCAGTGATCGAGAAAGGCTGATATGGCGACGATCATCGCGGAGGCGACCGGGCAGGCGATCCTGCACGAAGAGCACGAGCAGTCGTTCCTGCGCAAGTACCTGTTCTCGACCGACCACAAGGTCATCGCGATCCAGTTCCTGTTCTACACGCTGTTCTTCCTCATGATCGGCGGACTGCTCGCGATGCTGATGCGATACCAGATCGCGTGGCCGGCGCGGGGCCAGCTGCCGCTGGGCGGGATTTTCCCCGAGAGCATGGTGACGAGCGGGTACATTCTGCCGGAGTTCTACAACTCGCTTGTCACGATGCACGGCTCGGTGATGGTGTTCCTCGCCATCATGCCGATGCTGGTGGGCGTGTGGGCGAACTACCTGATCCCGCTGCAACTGGGGACGCACGACATGGCGTTCCCGCGGCTCAATATGCTCTCCTTCTGGGCGATGGTGCCGGCGGGCATCCTGACATTGGCCAGCTTCTTCGTGGTGGGAGGCGCGGCGGGAGCCGGCTGGACGCTGTACGCGCCGCTGAGCGCGCGTCCCGACCTCTCGGGCGTCGCGCTGGGCCAGATCATGTGGCTGGCGGCCCTCGTCTTCGTCGGCCTGTCGTCGATTCTGGGGTCGGTCAACTACATCACGACGGTGATCAACCTGCGCGCCCCCGGGATGACCTGGATGCGCATGCCGCTCACCATTTGGGCCCTCTTCATCACGGCGATCCTGGCCCTGCTCGCCATGCCGGTGCTGTCGGCCGCCGGGATCATGCTCATCTTCGACCAGACGATCGGCACGAGCTTCTTCCTCCCCGAGGGGGGCGGACAGCCGCTGCTCTGGCAGCACCTATTCTGGTTCTTCGGTCACCCGGAAGTCTACATCCTCATCCTCCCGGCCATGGGCTTCACCTCGGAGATCCTCTCGGTGGGCTCGCGGAAACCGGTGTTCGGCTACAAGGCGATGGTGCTGGCGCTCGCATCGATCGCCTTCCTCGGCTTCATCGTGTGGGGTCACCACATGTTCCAGAGCGGGATGAACCCGACGCTGGGACTGACCTTCACGGTCTCGACGCTCTTGATCGCCGTGCCCTCGGCGATCAAGACGTTCAACTGGATGGGCACGATGTGGCGCGGGAACCTCCAGCTCCACTCGGCCATGCTGTTCGCGATCGGATTCGTCGCGATGTTCGCGATCGGGGGACTGTCGGGCGTGTTCATGGCCTCGACGCCGGTCGATATCTACATCCACGACACCTACTTCATCGTGGCCCACATTCACTATGTGCTCTTCGGCGGGAGTCTGTTCGCCCTCTTCGGCGCGATCTACTTCTGGTATCCGAAGATGTTCGGCCGGATGATGAACGAGACGATGGGCAAGATCCACTTCTGGCTCACGTTCATCTTCTTCAACCTCGTCTTCTTCCCCATGCACGGCGTGGGGATGGTCGGAATGATGCGGCGCATTTACGACTCCACGGGCTACGCACACCTGCAGGGGATCGAGGACACGAACGCGCTCATCTCGTGGTCGGCGTTCATACTCTTCGCCTCCGGCTTCCTGTTCGCGTTCAACTTCTTCTGGAGCCTGAAGAAGGGCAAAGAGGCCGGGGCGAACCCCTGGAACGCGACCACGCTGGAGTGGCAGACGCCGTCGCCGCCCAAGCACGGCAACTGGGAGGAAATCCCGGTCGTCTATCACGGGCCGCACGAGTACAGTCATCCCGATATCGAGGACAAGGACTGGCTGGCGCAGAATGAACGGCCGGACGTGATGAGTCCCGCCGAGGGCAGCCACTAAGAGCTACGGATAGCCCACAACAGAGAAGGGAACTGACGATATGGCGCACGCCGCGACCGCAGGCCGGGTCCCCGAGCCGGGAATCGAGGTCTACACCCAGAAAGTCGGGATGTGGGTGTTTCTGTGCTCGGAGGTGATGTTCTTCGCGGGCCTCATCGGCTCGTACGTCGTCCTGCGCTTCGGAGCCGCCGACACATGGGGGGAGCCCGGAACCGTACTCAACGTCCCCGTGACCGCGGTGAATACCTTCATCCTCGTCTGCAGTTCGGTGACGATGGTGAAGGCGTTCGCGCACGCCCAGGCGGGGAACCAGCGGGGGATCAGAATCTTCCTCCTCGCGACGACCCTGCTGGGGGCGCTGTTCCTGGGCGTCCAGGTCTATGAATACACCGAACTGGTGCTGCACAGCTCATGGGAAGGAAGCCATGGGTTCACCCCGTCGGCGGGACTCTATGGGGCCACGTTCTTCACGATGACGGGCTTCCACGGATTCCACGTCCTGCTCGGCGTGATCTGTCTTGCGTGGGCCACGATCCGGGCCTTCAGGGGCCACTGGGGCGCGGACAATACGCACGGGATCGAAGTGCTCGGCCTGTACTGGCACTTCGTGGACCTCGTCTGGATCATCCTGTTCACGATCGTATATCTGATCTAGCGGCTTGCGACCGAGAACCTACGGAGCGAACGAATGAGTGAAGCTGGAGCGCACGCGGCCGACGCCGCGGACGATCACGGGCACGCACACCCGAAGTACATGCTCATCTGGCTGTATCTGTTCATCCTCACGGTTCTCGAGGTGTTCGTGGCCTTCCTCGGAATCCCCAAGTGGATGATTGTCGTATCGCTGCTCATCATGGCGGTGTGGAAGGCGCTGCTCGTGGCCCTTTACTACATGCATCTGAAGTTCGAACCCAACCGACTGCGGCTGGTGGCGCTGGCGCCCCTGCCGGCGGTGGCCATCATGATCGTCACGATCATGATGGAGTACGTCTAGCAGTCCGTGGTGAAACCCCGCGACGCTCGAATGCAGCGGGGTTCTTGCCACGGGCTGCTGGCCCGCTCGAACTCCGCGTTGGAAGCCAAGAGCATCCCGGGGGCCCGCGGGATACCGCTCGGCGAAGTCGCGGAGCGAGCCGCTCCGTTGCGCGCGCCCTTCCGGTGCTATCTCGAACTGACCAAACCCCGGATCACGGCGCTCGTGCTCGTCAGCGCGGCGGCCGGTTTCCTTCTGGGCGCCGCGAGCTTCGACGTCGCCGTCTTCGCGCATACGATGTTCGGGATCGCGCTCGTCGCGGCCGGCACGAGCGCGATGAACCAGGTGCTGGAACGGGATGTGGACGCGCTCATGCGGCGAACGCGCTCGCGGCCGCTGCCGGCGGGCCGCATCGGGACGCTGCCCGCGGCCGTTTTCTCGGGTGTCCTGGCGGCGGCGGGTATCGCGTGGCTTGGGGTGACGGTCAATCTCATCACGGCCGTGCTCGCCGCTCTCACCTTCATCTCCTACGACTTCGTCTACACGCCTCTGAAGCGGGTGCACTCGCTGTCGACCGTGATCGGCGCGGTGCCCGGGGCGCTGCCGATTCTCGGCGGCTGGACGGCCGCCACCGGCGCACTGGGGCCCGGGGGCTGGGCTCTGTTCGGGATCCTCTTTGTCTGGCAACTGCCTCATTTTCTCGCGCTGGCGTGGCTGCTGCGCGATGACTACGAGGCGGCGGGCCTCCGCATGCTCTCCGTCGGCGACCCGCGCGGGCGTCAGACGCGGCGCCAGACGCTGCTCTATACGCTCACCCTGATCCCGGTGAGCCTGATGCCCAGCGTGCTCGGTCTCGCCGGTCCCGTCTATTTCGTGGGCGCGCTCGGGCTCGGAGGCGCTTTCCTGTGGGCGGCGCTCCAGTTCGGGCGCGAGGCCTCGGGCCCCCGGGCCCGACGTTTGTTCCGGGCCTCGATCCTGTATCTTCCCTTACTCATGGCCATCCTCGTGATGGACAAGGTTTGAGGATCCGTCGAACGGCGTAGGCGCTGATCTCGTGCTGAACACCATATCCGCCATCGTGGCGACGCTTCAGATGCAGCACACACCGGACCAGCAGATGGGGTACGTGTGGATGTTCGTGCTCATGGCCGCGACGCCGTATCTCCTCCTCGTCGTAATCGGCGGCGGGATCTTCCGGGCTCGCCGGCGGCAGCGGGAGCGGGAGGTAGAGATGGCGCTGGAAGAGCAGCGCGAATGGGAGGCGGCACGCGCGGCCGACCCGGATTCGGCATGCTGACGCTGTCCCGCCGCGTCCGGCACGGACTCGTCGGCGGACTGCTGGGCGGCTTCGTCCTCGCCGTCCTCTTCTATTTCTACGACCTGGGGCAGGGAAGGCCGCTACAGACGCCCGCGTTTCTGTGGGGGGCCATCGTGAGTCGTTCCGAGGTCGAACCCACCGCCGGCATCATAGCGGGCTTCACGGTCATCCACTTCGCCGTGTGGGGTGGTCTCGGGATGCTGGCGGCCGCGCTGGTGCGCTGGGCCGGGCTGCCGCGCAACGTGCTGATCGGCGCCCTGTACGGACTGTTCGTCTGCTCGCTCGCGTTCTACATCGGGTTGATCCGGACACCGTCGGAACTCGTGCTGTCGGCGCCGGGCTGGCCCGCCGTCTTCTTCGGAAACGCCCTCGCGGGGGTCGTCATGTTCACGCACATGCACTGGGTGAGCTCCGAGCCCGGCGTGGTGGGCGTGATGAACTTCCTCAAGACGCACGAGGTCACCCGGCACGGAATCCATGCAGGGTTGCTCGGGGCGATCGTGGTCGCGGTGTGGTTTCTGATCATCGACTCGATCCTGCGCGAGCCCTTCTACACGCCCGCGGCTCTCGCCACCGTCCTCTTTCGCGGCGCCCCCGCCACCGGCCGAGTGGACATCGCCCTGGCGCCGATCCTCGGGTACACGCTTGCGCACTTCGCCTTTTTCGTACTGTTCGGGGTCACCGTCTCCGGGCTGGCGAAGCAGGCGACCCGATTCCCGCCGCTCGCGTTCGGCATCCTCATTCTCTTCGTCGTGTTCGAAGTCTTCTTCATCGCCATGGTGGCCATGCTGGGCGGCTGGATCCTCGAGGAACTCGCCTGGTGGTCCATCCTCGTCGGCAACGTCTTGGCGGCCCTCATCATGGGCGGCTATCTGTGGAGGGCGCACCCGAAGCTCGCGGAACGCCTCACCTCGGAGCGCATTTGGGCGGACTGAACCCGCCTCCGGTTCTGGTCGCCACGCGCAGCGCTCACAAGCTCCGGGAAATCCGGGATCTCCTCACCGATGTGCCGGTCCGCCTGCTGGGGCCGGAAGATCTCGGCCTCCCCGCGAGGGAGGAGGAAGAGGGGCTGGAACCGTTCGACACCTTCGCACTCAATGCGCTCTCCAAGGCGAAGTACTTCCACCGTCGGTCGGGCCTTCCCGTGCTCGCGGACGACTCGGGCCTGTGCGTGGACGCCCTCGGCGGCGGGCCCGGCGTCAGGACGCGCCGTTTCGCTCCGGCGGAATGGGTCGATCGATGGGGGCGTGACGAAGCGAACAACCGTTGGCTACTCGACCGGCTGGGCGGCGTGGCGGACGGCGAGCGGGCGGCGCACTATCGCTGTGCGGTGGCGCTGACCGACGATCTCCGGCACGAAGTCGTGGAGGGGGTAGTACGGGGGCTCATCGTGCGCGAGCCTCGGGGGACGGGCGGCTTCGGCTACGATCCGCTGTTCGTGCCGGAAGGCTACGAGGGCAGCTACGCCGAGTTGCCGGAGGCGGTCAAGGCGGAAACGAGCCACCGGTCAGTCGCGGTTCGACGGGCCCGGGGATGGATCGAAACACATGTCGTGCGGAATCGGGGCGGCCGGATTTGAACCGGCGACCCCCTGCTCCCAAAGCAGGTGCGCTACCGGGCTGCGCCACGCCCCGAAGTGCGGAAAGATGAACTCTCGCCAGGATCGAAGCCACCCTGGGCTGCGAGGCGCCCTGGCGCGGCGGCCGGGTGCGGGGAAGCTGCTGGCGATGATGGGCCTGGGCGCCCTCGTCCTCTTCGTCATCGGGATCCTTCGTCCGCTGCGAAGCGCGTTCGCCCTCTCGGGGCTCGCGGTCGGCGACTTCTATCAGGTGTACTTCGTGAGCGCCGCCGTGGTCGTCGTGGCGCCCATCTACAACTACCTGTCCGACCGCATCTCCTGGCGCCGCCTGATTCCGGCGACCGCGGCCTTCTTCGCGGTGAGCATGCTGGCGTTCCGGTTGCTGTACCAGGAGGACGCGGCGTGGTTCGGGCTTGTCTTCTACGGGTGGTACGACCTGCTGGCCGCGTCGCTCGTCACGCAGTTCTACATGGCGACGCAGATCTTCTACAACGCGCGCGACGCGAAGCGCGCGTATCCCGTCGTCATCGCCGCGGGCTCGGCCGGCGCGACGCTCGGCGCCCTCACGCACGTCCTCGTACCCGAGGGCGGCGGGTCCGAGAACCTTCTGCTGGTGGCGGGCGCCGCCCTCGTGGTACTGGCCGCCGGCATCGCGGCCGTATGGGCCCGCGAGGCGCCGGAGCCGCCGGTCGAGGCGCGCCCGGGAGACCCGGAACTCGAGGGCAGCGAACTGCGGCGGATGGCCGCCCATCCGCAGGTTCGGCTCATCGCGGCGACCGTGCTCCTGACGATCGTGGTCAAGCAGTTCATCGACTACCAGTACAACACGCTCACGCGCGAAGTCTTCACCGACCTGGGCGCGATCGCCGGCTTCCTGGCTCTCGTCGACGTACTGACCCAGTGGATGCCGATCCTGGTCCTGCTTGCCCTGCGCCCGATCCTGCGGCGCTGGGGCGCGGGCGTCGCGGTGATCATCTTCCCGACCGCCATGATTCTGGCAACGGGCGCGCTCGCCGCCGCCGTGTGGCTGTCGACCGCAGCGCTCGCCGTGGCCGTCGGGGCGCGCACCATGGAGAAGATGTTCCGCTATTCCGCCGAGCGGACGGGGCGCGAGATCCTCTATGTCCCCGTCCCCGAGGATATCAAGCTCAAGGCCAAGTCCTACATCGACGTGGCGATCGAGAAGGGGCTCGGGAAGACGCTGTCGGGCGCCCTCATCGCCATTCCGTCGCTCGCGCTCGCCTCGATCTCCCTCACGGGGCGCCTGGTGATCCTCGGGGTGCTCGGCCTCGGGTTCGCGGCTCTCCTTCTCGTTGCGTTTCTCAAGGTCCGGCGGGAATACGTGACGAGCCTCGCCCAGTCGTTCGAGGGTCGCTTCGCCAGCCTGCGCGGCACGTTCGTGTCGATGGCGGACGCGGGCGCGATGGACCTCGCGCGCGACGCGTTGAAGGACGAGCGGCCCCTCAAGGTGACCTTCGCCTTCGACCTGCTGAGGGGTGCCACCCCGGACGACATCGCCACTCTCTCGCCCGAGCTGTACCGCCTCCTCGAGCACGAAAACCACGACCTGCGGGCTGAAGCGCTCGACGCGTTGCTCCGTGCCCCCTCCCTGATGGATGAGGACGCGGTACGCGCCCGCCTCGAGGACGAAGACCCGCGGGTACGTCAGGCTGCGGTCCGGCTGCTCGCCCGGAAGGCCGGGCGCGCGCCCCGCGACATTCTCCTCCCCCTCCTCGACTCGAAGTCCACGCAGGTGCGGGCCGCCACGCTGGCCTGCCTGCTGAACGACTTCGGGCCCGCGCGGGCCGCGCGCATCACGACGCCGAGGTTCGAGCGACTCCTCTCCCGGCGCACGAGCGGCAGTCTCGACGACGCCGGGGCCTTCGAACTCGCGGTGGCAGCCGGGCTCGTGCCGGGCCATCCCGCAGTGGAAGACATCGTCCTCGAACTGGTGGCCCACCCGGACGACGAGGTGGCCGCCGCGGCCGTGCGGAGCGCGGCCCGCCTGCCCCATGAGGCCCTCGTCCAGACCGGCATTGCGGCCCTCGCGAGTCCCCGAACCCGCGCCGCGGCCCGCGACGGTCTGGCCCGGCGGGGTCAGGAGATCGTGACCCCGCTGCTCGAGGCCCTCTCCGACCCCGCCTCCGACCCCTGGGTCCGCCGGGGGGTGGCGAGCGTGCTGGGCGACATCGCGACGCCCGCCACCGTCGACGCCCTGATCACGGCCTACCTCCTGCCGGAAACCGAGCAGGCGCTCGACGACCAGGCACTTGTATCGCTCCACCGGCTGCGCACGAGTCACGATCATTTGACCTTCCCGGACCACCGGGTTCTCCAGGCCGTGGAGCGGGAGGTGCGAGCTTCCGAGCGCTACGCACGCGCGGAGGCGGCGCTCCGCGACAGGGGAGACTCAGTGCCCGGGACGCTCCTGCTGCGGGCGCTGCACGAGGCCCGGCGCGACCGCCGGGCGAGTGTTTTTCGCTGGCTCGGGCTCGTGTATCCTGAACAATCGATGCGGCGCAGCTACCTTGCGCTCGAGAGTGGCCAGCCGCGGCGTCGGGCCAACGCGTTGGAATGGATCGAAAGCACCGTCGGCCATCGTATCTTCTCTCAGCTCGAACCGGTGCTGGCGGCAGAACTCGCGGACGAAGTTCGGCGGGAGCCCGGCGACGTGCTCCGAGAGCTGTGGGACGACGAAGACATCTGGATCGGGCGGTGCGCCCTCTGGACTTCGTTCGAGTCGGAGAGGGAATCGCTGGCGGCGCGACTCGACGGGTTCGTTTCGTCCGACGCGGAGCTGGAAGATCTGTCCCGGCGCCTGGCGCACGACTCGGCGGCAGGACGCTCCGCGACCGAAGAAGGGACCGAAGAAGGGGAAGAGATGGAACTGATCGAAAAGGTCTTTCGGCTCCAGACCGTGGATCTGCTGTCAGGGGTCGATAGCCGGCAGCTGGCCCTCCTCGCCTCCATTGCGCGCGAGGTCGATGCGCGCGAGGACGCGGTCTTCATCCGCAAGGGAGAGCCCACGGACGCCCTCTACCTGGTGATCCGCGGCGAGGTGTCGCTGGAGGGAGTCGGGGATGGATCGGTCTCGCTCACCGACGGTCAGGCGTTCGGCACCTGGGCGCTGATCGACGAACAGCCGAGCCTGGTCGAAGCGCGCGCCGTGCGTCCGACCCGTGTGCTCCGCATCACCCGGGAGGATTTCCGCGATCTCCTCATCGACCACCCGGAGCTGGGGCTGGACCTGCTGCGCGGGTTCGCGAGTCGCGTCCGCGGTCTGGCGATGACATGATCCGACATGAGGACGGATGATGAGCAGGGATAGGAACTCGGACGCGGGCACGGTGATGATCGTGGACGACGAAGCCATGGTCGTCGGCGCCATCCAGGGGTTCCTCGAGCTTGAGACCGACCACCGGGTCATCCCGTTCACCTCTCCACAGGCCGCCCTCGAGCGTCTCGCGGAGGAATCGGTGCATACGATCGTGGCCGACCTCATGATGCCCGAACTGGATGGAGTCGAGTTCCTGACCCGGGCCCGCGAGCTGAGGCCCGAGGCCACGCGGATCCTCCTCACCGGGTACGCCGACAAGGAGAACGCGATCCGAGCCATCAACGAGGCCGGCCTCTACCAGTATCTCGAGAAGCCGTGGGACAACGACGCGCTGGCCTTCGCCATCCGCAACGGCGTCGAGCGCTCCCAGCTGTTCCGGGCGCTGACCGAGAGGATGGGGGAACTGGAAGCCGCGCACGAAGAGCTGGCCGGACTCCGGGAACGCTGGATCCACGCCTTCCTGTGAACGCGCCGAGGCTGGGGGCTACGGCCACGGAGATCACGCAGGCGAGGCTCGCCACGCTCGGCACTCTCGTCGCCGGGATCGCGCACGAACTCAATACGCCGCTGGGGGCGCTCCACAGCAACCACGACGTGATCGAGCGCGCGCTGCTCAAGCTGGGTGACATCCTCGAGGATGAAGTCGTGACACCCGATGAACTCGACGAGGTGCGGCGGGTCGTGCGGGCCACGGAAGCGGTGCTGAAAACGAACGGCATTGCGGTGGAGCGCATGGTGAAGCTCGTGCAGAGCCTGAAGAATTTCGGGCGGCCCAAGGCGTCCGAAGCCCGCCCGGTGGACTTGCACGAGGGCATTGAGGGTACCCTCGCCCTCCTCGGGTACGAGCTCCGAGAGGTCGACATCGTGCGTGACTTCGGCGATCTCCCCGCCGTCGTCTGCCATCCGAACCGAATCAACCAGGTGTTCATGAACATCGTGCACAACGCATCACAGGCGATGCCGGATGGCGGTTCGCTGACGATCAGGACGCGTGCGGAGGGAGGCCGGGTTCACATCAGCGTGGCCGACACGGGCCGGGGGATTCCGCCCGAACTCGTCAAGGAGATCTTCGAGCCGGGGTTCACGACCAAGGGCGACCGCATCGGCATGGGGCTGGGGCTGGCCATCACGCTGCAGATCGTCAACCAGCACGGCGGCGATATCTCGGTCCGCAGCGAAGTCGGGGAGGGCACGACCTTCGACGTTTCGCTTCCGATTCGACCGGCGAGGGATGCAAAGCGAGAGGAGAGCTGGAATGCGCTGGTGTAAACTCCTGGTGGCCGGCGTCACCCTGGCCGTGCCGGCGGTGCTCGCCGGCCAGGACCCGAACTTCCTGCTCCCCGTCGCGGAGATCGGCCGGATCCTCCGCGAGGGAGAGTTCGAGGTCCTCGACATCCGGCCGTCCCGCGGCCTTCCGGGTGAACGTACCTACCGCGCGACCATCCAGTCCGGGGACCACCTCCTGCAGGTCAAGTACGCCCCCGCGCCCGAGGGTGGAGATGAATTCAACAACCGGCCCCGCTACGAACTCGCCGCCTGGGCTGTCCAGAAGCTCTTCCTGGACGAGCGGGATTGGGTCGTACCCCCGACCGCGATCCGCGCCTTGCCGCTCGATGTGGTCCAGGCCACGCTCGCTGCCGCCCCGGGGGACGCGAACCTGCCTCCCGAACAGACATTCCGTGAGTGGCCGATGACGTTGGTCGCGCTCCAGTACTGGCTGTTCAACGTCGAAGTGCCCGAGGAGCTGCCGGACGGAGACAGGTTGGAGGAAGACGAGGTCTACGAGCGCCTGCTGGGGAACTTCAACCTCCTTACGTACATCATCCGCCACAGTGACTCGAACCAGGGGAACTTCGTTCAGTCGACGGACCCCTCCCGGCCGCGCGTGTTCGCCGTGGATAACGGGGTCGCGTTCTCGAGCGAGGAGAGCGACCGTGGCACCCGGTGGCGCGACCTGCAGCTCGATCGCTATGCGGCGAGCGCCATCGACCGGCTGCGGACGATCACCGGCGAGGAGCTGCAGGCGAACCTCGGGGTCCTGGTGCAGTTCGAGATCCGGAACGGCAACTTCGTGGAGGTGGAGCCGACGGAGAATCTCGATCCCGGCCGGGGTGTCCGCCACGACGCGCAGCGGATCCAGCTGGGCCTCACGGATTCGGAGATCCGGGCGCTCCATCGCCGCATCGTTCGCCTCCTCCAGTGGGTGGACGACGGCCGCTACGAGTTGCTCCCCTGAAGCCTCGGCGTCGCATGACCGGCACGTATTCGGACCCCGGGGCGAGTCGCCCGGCGCTGATCGGATGCGCCGTCGCGGCGGCGGGACTGGGATGGCTGGGAGGTCCGGCGCCGTCCGCAGGGCCGGGCGTGCCGCCCGCCGCGCCCGCGCCTCGCGCGGGGCAGGGCTCGTGGCGTTTCGAGGGGGAATACGGGCTCTACGTCGGCCTCACCCGGCGCGGGCTGGAAGTCCGTTGGTTGACGAACGAACGCCTTCCCGGGCTGATTCGAGCCATCGTAAACGGCCGGGTCGTGGACGAGAGGAGAACGGATTCCGGCCACGCGCACATGGCCGAGCTGCGGGTCGAGGCCCCCGTGGTCACCATCGAATACGGAGCGGATCAACCGGGTCGCCTGCAGCGCACCGAAATCCGCCCGGAGGGGCCACCGTCCCCGGAGATCGATCTCCCGGCCCCCGATTCGGTGTTCGTGTTCGGAGATGTGCACGGCGAGTTCGACCGCGTCGTCGCGTTGCTCCGGCGTGCCGGTCTCATCGACGCCGGGCTGCGCTGGACCGGCGGAAGCGCCACGGTGGCACTGCTCGGGGATCTGTTCGACCGCGGCGACGACGTGACGCGGCTGCTCTGGTTCGTGTATGAACTCGAGCGGGAGGCGGCGGCCGCCGGGGGCCGTGTCGTCACCCTCCTGGGCAACCACGAAGCCATGGTCATGTCCGGAGATCTCCGCTACGTGTCACCCAAGGAGATGGCGATCGCGGACCGGCACGACATGTCCTACGCGAAGCTCTTCGATCCGGCGAACTCGATCCTCGGTCGCTGGCTCGCCGCCAAGCCCGGACTCGTCCGCCTCGGCGACCTCCTGCTCGCGCACGGGGGCGTCAGCCCGACGTACCGGGACGTATCGCTGCACCGGTACCAGGACACCCTGCGGGCGTTCATCTCCGAACCTCTGTTCACCGGGTGGCACGACTCGGCCTTCCTGGAACAATTCACGCTCCAGACCCGACTCGACTCCGCGGGCATCTACCGGCGCTACGATTTCTTCTTCGCTTCGGAGAGTGTGCTCTGGTACCGGGATCTCGTGCTGACCGACACGCTGGGCGCGCACCTCGACGCCGTCCTCGATCACTTCGGGGCAGACGTTCATGTGGTCGGCCACACACCCGTAACGACCATCCGCGAGAGCTACGACGGCAAGCTCATCGCCGTCGACCTGCTGGATGCGGCGGCGGAGATGCTCATGCTCGAACCTCAGCCGGAGGGCGGCTGGGACCGCGTGACGATCCCGCTCGAGGGCGATGCCCGCCCCCTCGGCCGCGCGCCGGAATCGGGAGGCTCACAAGCTCCCTGAGCCTCCCCCCGCCGCCCTGAGGGCTCCGTGGCGACTGTCGCCCCCGATCACCGTGGCGGTGCATGCGTTCGGCCGCAGGTGGTAGAGCCAGTGCTCCACGTCCGGCGCGTCGATGACGGCGAAATCCGCGGCGCCTCCCGGCTCCAGCGATCCTGCCGTGCCCTCCCGCCCGATGGCCCGGGCGGCAAACCGCGTCGCCCCCTTGAGCGCCTCCGCCGGAGTCATGCGCTGTCGCGTGCAGGCCAGGGCCATCGCCAGGGGGAGGTGATACGACGGCGCCGTGCCCGGATTGAAATCCGTCGCTACGGCCACCGCGACGCCGGCGTCTATGAGTGCCCGGGCGGGGGGCGGCGTCTGACCCAGGTACAGGGTCGCGATCGGTAGTGTGACCGCGACCACCCCGGCGTCCGCGAGCGCCGTGATCCCGGCGTCCGAAACGCACTCGAGGTGATCGGCCGACGTGGCCCCCACCGAGGCCGCCAATTCGGCGCCGGTGCCTCCCGTCAGCTGATCCACGTGCAGCTTCGGCTCGAGTCCCAGGTCGCGCGCCCGCGCGCAGATCCGCCTCGCCTCGTCCGCCGAGAAAGCCGAATCCTCGACAAAGACATCGCAGAAGTCGGCCAATCCCTGGCTGGCGACCTCGGGTAGAATCTCCGCCACGATCAGGTCCACGTATCCCGAGCGGTCGGTCTTCCATTCCGGAGGGATCACATGAGCGGCGAGACAGGTCGCCACCACCCGCGCCGGGCCCATCTCGTCGAGTCGTCGGTAGACCCGCAGGAGGCGCAGTTCGGTCTCGAGGTCCAGTCCGTAGCCGCTCTTGGCCTCGACCGTCGTGACGCCGAGCGACACCATCTCGGACAGAAATCGCCGCGACCGCTCGAGGAGTGTCTCCTCGTCGAGCGCGCGGGTGGCGCGAACCGTGGAGGCGATCCCGCCCCCGGCGGCTGCGATCTCCAGATAGCTCCGGCCCCGAATGCGATCCGCAAACTCGCCCGCCCGCCAGCCGCCGAAGGCGAGGTGCGTGTGGGCGTCCACGAGACCGGGGATGACCAGTCGACCGCCGGCGTCCCACACAGCCTCCTCGGCGTACTCGGTCGGGAGCGCGGACGCGGGCCCGGTCCACCGAACGACGCCGTCCTGCCACACGAGCGCGGCGCCGTGAATCAGACCGATGTCGTTCTGCCCCGACGGATTCGCGCAGGTTGCGAGACAACCGATGTTCTCGAGCCGGGGCATGGGCGGGCGTCCGGGGCTACTCGAGCATGGGGAGGTCGACGCCGCGCTCCCGGGCCGTCCGGATCGCTTCCGGATAGCCGGCGTCCGCGTGCCGCATCACTCCGGTGCCCGGGTCGGCCGTCAGCACGCGCTCGAGCCGCCGGGCGCCCGATGTCGTGCCGTCGGCGACACAGACCATGCCCGCGTGGGTCGAGTAGCCGACGCCCACGCCGCCCCCGTTGTGGATCGAGACCCAGCTCGCCCCACAGGCGGTGTTGAGCATTGCGTTGAGCAGCGGCCAGTCCGCGATCGCGTCGGAGCCGTCCCGCATGCCCTCGGTTTCGCGATTCGGCGAGGCCACGGAGCCCGTGTCGAGATGGTCACGTCCGATCACGATCGGCGCCTGAACGCGACCCGTCTCCACGAGCCAGTTGAAGCGCGCCCCCATCTCCGCGCGCTCGCCGTACTCGAGCCAGCAGATGCGTGAGGGCAGTCCCTGAAAGTGCACCCGTTCGCGCGCCTGCCGGATCCAGCGCCCCAGCGATTCGTTTTCCGGAAAAGTCTCGAGGACGGCCTTGTCCGTCGCCGCGATATCCCCCGGCTCCCCGGAGAGCGCGGCCCAGCGAAAGGGGCCGGCACCGCGGCAGAACAGCGGCCGGATGAAGGCGGGGACGAAGCCCGGGATTTCGAACGCCTCCGACATCCCGCGCCGGTCCGCGACCTGGCCGCGCAGGTTGTTCCCGTAGTCGAATGCAATCGCGCCGGCCGCCTTGAGCGCCAGCATCGCCGACACATGCACGACCATCGAATCGAGCACGCGCTCGCCGTAACCGTCCGGGTCCGACGCGCTCATCGCCACGGCTTCCTCCACGGACAGCCCCGCGGGGATGTATCCCGACTGGAGGTCGTGGGCCGAGGTCTGGTCCGTGAGCACATCGGGCACCACTCCGCGGCTCACGAGTTCGGGGAGCACCTCCGCGATGTTCCCGAGCAGCGCGACGGACAGCGCCTCCCCCCGGCCCGCCGCAGCGGACAGCAGGTCCAGGGCCGCGTCGAGGTCGGTGGCCATCCGGTCGCAGTACCCCGTGTCCAGCCGCCGGCGGATCCGGTCCTCCCGCACCTCCACTCCGAGGAACGCACCGCCGTTCATCGTTGCCGCCAAGGGCTGCGCGCCTCCCATTCCGCCGAGACCGGCGCTGACCACGAGCCGCCCCGCGAGCGTGCCGCCGAAGTGTTGCCGGGCCAGCTCGGCGAACGTCTCGTACGTCCCCTGCAGGATTCCCTGCGTGCCGATGTAGATCCACGACCCGGCCGTCATCTGCCCGTACATCGTGAGTCCCAGCGCCTCCAGGCGGCGGAACTCGTCCACTCCCCCCCAGCGGGGCACGAGATGAGCGTTTGCAATGAGGACGCGCGGAGCCTCGTCGTGGGTGCGGAACACGCCGACCGGCTTCCCGCTCTGAACGAGGAGCGTCTCATCGTTCTCGAGCCGCCGGAGCGTCTCGACGATCTTTGCATATGAGGCCCAGTCCCGCGCCGCCTTGCCTCCCCCTCCATACACGACGAGGTCGTCCGGGCGCTCGGCCACCGCGGGGTCGAGATTGTTCATCAGCATCCGGAGGGCCGCCTCCTGATGCCAGCCTTTGCACGAGAGGGACGTCCCCCGCGGCGCGTGGATCGGTCCGGATGGTTTCATTCGCGTCTGTCTCCGGTCATGGCAGATCCAATATCTGGTCGGCATCAAGCTCTGCGTCCAGACGCTCGAGGTCGACGCCCCTCAGGGCTCCGGCCGGTACCGGACCGATGAACTCCGATCCGGCGAGCATCACCCCTTCAGCCCGCGCCCCCTCGGCCACCCGATCGTAGACCGTGTCCACAGAGGTCACGGCATAGCGGGTCAGGTTGAGGGAGATCTGCGTCAGGCCCCGGCGTTTCAGTGAGATCCCGAGCGCCCGGACGTGCGGCAGCCCGCCCCCCGACTCCCGGATCGCCCCCGCAAGGCGCCGGGCCGGGCCGGGATCCCGCGTGCCGAGGTTCACGTTGAAGCGGACCAGTGGAGCGCGAAGGCCGACCACTACCGCTCCAGCGGAAGGATGGGGCGCTGGAGGGCCGAGATCCGGCCTCCATTCGGGCCGGGCCAGCTTTGAGGCGAGCCCCTCGAACTGTCCGGACCGAATCCGGGGCAGGGAATCTCGCTCGCATGAGGCCGCGGCCCGTTCGTAGAAGAAGACCGGGACGCCCCGAGCCGCTGTCCACGCACCGAAGGACCGGCAAGCGGCGAGGGCCTCCGCCTCCCCGCAGCCGGGGCCGCGCACGAAGGGGACGACGTCCAGCGCCCCGATCCTGGGGTGGGCACCCCGGTGACGCCTCAGGTCCACCGATCCGTAGACCGCGGCGGCAAGTGCCATGGTGGCCTGGACGACGGCCTCCGGGCCGCCGAGATAGGCCAGAACCATGCGATGATGATCGGGATCCGACGACCGATGGATGAGTTCGACACCCGCAGTCTCCGCCACCGCCTCCGCGAAACCCGTCATGCGCGCCTCGTCCCGGCCCTCGCTGACGTTCGGCTCGCAGAGGAGCCAGCCCCGGTTCAGAGGCGTGACGGAGGCCAGAGATCGCCCAGCGCGGCCATCGCCGCCCGCTCGAGCGTGCCGTCCTCGATCGCCGCCTCCAGCCGCTCGACATCGGCTGCGAGCGAACGATCCCCGGTCACGGGCGGTACTCGCTCGCGGATGGCCTCGTATACCGGGCGCGTCCCGGCCCCGAGGCGTTCAGCGCCCTGTGGACGGAGATAGACGGCCTGCGCCGCGCTCAGGAGTTCGATCGCGAGCACCGTGCGCGTATTCTCGAGGATCTCTCGTGTGTGGCGGGCCGCGTTGGCCCCCATACTCACGTGGTCCTCCTGGTTCGCGCTCGTCGGGATCGAGTCGACGGAGTCCGGGTGCGCGAGCGTCTTGTTGTCCGACACGAGGGCCGCCCCCGTGTACTCGAGCGACATCAGTCCGCCGTGCAGCCCCGGTTCCGACACGAGCATGGCGGGCAAACCACCCGACAGCTCGGGTGTGAGCATGCGGAACACGCGACGGTCCGAGAGGCTCGCGACATCGGTCATCGCGATGCCCAGCGTGTCCAGCCACAGCGCAGGTCCCGCCCCGTGGAAGTTCCCTCCCGACCGGACGATCCCCGGCGCGCCCCCGGTGGCGGGGAAGACCAGCGGGTTGTCGGACACCGCGTTGAGAGAGGCCTCCACCCGGTTCCAGAGGAAGCCGACCATGTCCACGACCGGGCCCACGACCTGGGGCGTGCAGCGGAGGCTGTACGCATCCTGCACGCGATCATCATCGGAATCGACCAGCCGGCTCCCCGCCAGCAGGGCCCGCAGACGCGCCGCGGTCCCCACCTGGCCGGGCTGATTGTTCGCCTCGTGCAGCGCCGGATCCAGCGCCGCCGACCGCGCGAGCAGCCCCTCGAAGCTCAGGGCCGCCGCCAGTTCGGCGTGCAGCAGCAGTCGCCTCGCGTCGTGGAGCTGCAGCGCCGCTCCGGCGACCATCATCGTGGTCCCGTTCGTGAGTGCGAGCCCTTCCTTGGCCTCGATCCCCGGGCGCACGATTCCGGCCGCGTCCATCGCCGTGGCCCCGTCCGTCCGGCGACCCTCGAACCACGCCTCGCCGCTGAAACTGTCCGCGTCCGTGTCTCCGTGGGCGGCCGAAGTGGCGACCGCCGCCATGTGCGCGAGCGGCGCAAGGTCGCCGCTCGCCCCCAGCGACCCCTTCCCGGGCACGACCGGCGTGACCCCGCGGTTGAGCATCTCGATCAGCGTGTCGATGATGACGGGGCGCACCCCCGAGGCCCCGAGGGCGAGTGAGTTCGCCCGCACCAGGAGCATGGCGCGGACCCAGTCTTCGGGCAGAGGCGGTCCTGTCCCCGCCGCGCATTTGAGGATCAGGTTGCGGGACAGCCTCGCCGAGTCTTCGGCCGAGATCCGGATCCCCGCCAGCGACCCGTAGCCGGTCGTGATCCCGTAGATTCTCGCGCCGGGCCGGGCCAGCGCCTCCTCCACCGTGGCGCGGCTCGCTTCCACCCGGGCCCGCGTCGACCCGCGCAGCCTGTCCACGCCCGCTCCCCGGCGGGCCACGGCGGCGACCTCCGGTATCGTGAGCTGCCGCGAGAGCCCGATGGGCTCCGAACTCGCGCCGCCGTGCCCGATCGCCCCGCCGCTCACCGGTCGCCGTCCACGGCGAGCAGGTCGAGCATCTCTTCCCCGGAGAGCCGTTTGCCGACAGTGAACGGCCCGAATTCCCCATAATGGGCGCTCGCCTCGTCGTAGCGCATTTCGCTGATGATGGCCTTGAACTCCAGTGGATCCGCCGACCACAGGGTCACCGCCCACTCCCAGTCGTCCAGACCCATCGACCCGCTGATGACCTGTACGAGCCGGCCCGCGAAGCGCCGGCCCACCGTTCCGTGCGCCGCCATCAGCGCGGCCCGGTCCTCCAGCGAAAGCGCATACCAGTTCTGTCCGGGGTTCCGCCGCTTGTCCATCGGGTAGGTGCAGACGTAGGGCATGTGCCCGGGCTGGCGAGGCTGAAGCCGGCGGCGGACGAACCCTTTCTCGCGCTCGGCAGCCAGCGTCTCCGTGAGCGCAAGGTCCCACGCCTCGCGGTCCTCCGGGTCGACCCGGCCGGCGAGCTCACTGGTCAGGGTGTAGAGTCCCAACTCCACCACGGACAGGTACTCCTCACGGACGATGACGTAGTCGCCCCACACCGAGAGCTGGAGCTGGTGCCCCGCCTCGATCAGCCGGTCCAGCGTATCCCGGAAATGGAGGATGAGAAAGTCGATCCCCGCACCCGCCACGCGATACACTCCCGACCAGCCCGGTTCGGATGCCGTCGCCCACGCCTCCGCGAGCGCGGCGAAGCTCGCCAGCGCCTCGCGTGCGTCCCCCGGGTCCGCGGCCTTGAGCGCCGCCCAGTCCACGCTCAGCGACTGGTGAAGGACGTACCAGCCCTCGAGGGAGGCCGGGGGAAGCGGGGGAACCGGCAGGTCCGCAGCGCTAT
>NZ_CBDANE010000004.1:460000-764943 GCF_965197445.1 Candidatus Palauibacter sp.
GGATCGGGATCCATATCGCGGACGTGTCACACTACGTTCGCGAGGGCGACGAGATCGATGGCGAAGCCTGGGAGCGGGGCACGAGCGTCTATCTGGTCGACCGGGTGCTGCCCATGCTCCCGCATTCGCTGTCGAGCGACCTCTGCTCGCTCGTACCGGGCGAGGACCGGCTGACGCTGGCGGCCTTCATCCGGGTCAATGCGGCGGGTGCCGTCGAACATGCCCGGTTTGCCCGCGCCGTCATCCGGAGCGCGCACAAACTGTCGTATGAGGAGGCGCAGGACATCCTCGAGGGCCGGGAGACGCCGGCCACGCGCAGGGACCCGGCGCTGGGTGACGACCTGCGGGGCCTGCTCCGCGTGAGTCGGGCGTTCCGCGAGCGGCGGCGAGTGCGCGGGAGCCTGGATTTCGATCTCCCGGAGTCACATGTCGTGCTCGACGACGAGGGGGCGCCGGTCGATGTCCGGCGCCGAGAGCGTCTTGCCGCTCACATGCTGGTTGAAGACCTGATGATCGCGGCGAACGAGGCGGTGGCGGGCTGGGCCATCGAGAAGGCCGTGCCGGTGCTCTACCGCATCCACGAGGAGCCGAACCGGGAGAAGCTCGAGGCGCTGCAGCTCCTGGCCGGAGAGTTCGGTCTCTCCTTCCCGAAGAAGAACCCTCAGCCGATCGACTTCCAGCGACTGCTCGACGCGGTGAAGGGTCGGGTCGAGGAGCCGATCGTTTCCATGCAGGTCCTGAGGAGCCTCGCCAGGGCGCGCTATGCGACGAGCAACGACGGCCATTTCGGGCTCGCGTCTCCGGCCTATCTCCACTTCACGTCGCCGATCCGCCGCTATCCGGACCTGGTGGTACACCGGCAGCTTGGCCGGTGGCTGGAGGCGCCGGGATCCGCCCGGAAGATCAACCGCGAATGGCTCGAGGCGACGGCGCGTCATTCGTCGCAGCGCGAGGAGACGGCCGCCCGGGCGGAGCGCGACTCGGTCGACCTGAAGAAGGTCGAATTCATGGAGCGGCATGTCGGCGATCACTTCGAGGCCGTGATCAGCGGGGTCACCGGTTTCGGGCTCTTCGTCAGGCTTGATGAGTATGACATCGAGGGGCTGGTGCACGTGAGCAGTCTGGCCGGCGACTATTACGTACACGACCAGACGAAACACACGCTCCGAGGGCGCCGCACCCGGAAGACATACCGCTTCGGCGACCCCGTCGAAGTCCGGGTGGTTCGCGTGGACCGCGAGGAACGGAGGATCCACTTCGACCTCGTATGAGGGCGGCGGGAAAGTTCGCCTTCCGCGAGGAAACGTGGTCTATTGGCCCCGGGCCGCCGAGCCACACCGAGACGTGCGGAGGGGTGCGACAGAACCGATGGAACTCGCGAAACAGAAGGAGCGCGCCGAGGCGCTCAGAGGCCGGCTCGATGAGCTACGGGGGTATCTTTGAGATCTCCGCGAAGCTGAAGCGCATCGCCGAACTCGAGGAGCGGATGGCGGCCCCGGGTTTCTGGAATGACCGCGACGAGGCGAAGCAGGTCATCGGCGAGGCCAATCGCCTCAAGAGCTGGACCCGGCCGTGGACCGCCGACTCCTCACGTGTGGATGACCTGCTCGAGATGGTGGCCCTGCTTGAGGAGGAACGCGACGCGGAGCTGAACGCGGAGCTCGAGGCGGGGCTGACCGCGGCCGAGAAGGACGCCGCCGAACTCGAGTCCCGCAACATGCTTAGAGGTGAGGACGCGCACCGCGGCGCGCTGGTCACGATCAACCCGGGTGCCGGGGGCACCGAGTCGCAGGACTGGGCCCAGATGCTGATGCGGATGTACATGCGCTGGGCCGAGCAGCACGGCTACGACGTCGAGATCATGGACCTGCTCCCGGCGGAAGAGGCGGGGATCAAGTCGGCCACGCTCGACGTAGACGGCCAGTTCGCCTACGGGTATCTGTCGGCCGAGCGTGGGGTCCACCGACTCGTGCGGATCTCGCCATTCGACTCGCAGAGCCGCCGCCATACCTCCTTCGCCTCGGTCTTCGTCTACCCCGTGGTGGACGATGACATCGAAATCGCGGTGAACGAGGAAGAGCTGCGGATCGACACTTTCCGGGCTTCCGGGGCCGGCGGCCAGCACGTGAACAAGACCGACTCCGCCGTGCGCATCACGCACCTGCCGACCGGGATCGTCGTCTCCTGCCAGCAGGAGCGCAGCCAGCACAAGAACAAGTCCAAGGCCATGAAGATGCTTCAGGCCGCCCTCTATCAGCGGGCGGTCGAAGAGCGGGAAGCTCGGCGTGCCGAACTGGAGGGATCGAAGACGAAGATCGAGTGGGGACGGCAGATCCGCTCGTACGTCCTGCAGCCGTACAAGATGGTGAAAGACCATCGCACGAACATCGAAGTCGGCAACGTCGATGCGGTGCTCGACGGCGATATCGACGACTTCATCCAGGGTTACCTTCAGGAAGCCGGCAAGACGAACGCATGAACTGCCCATCGTGCGGCGCCTCGACGCCTGGACTCCGCGACGGGGTCTGCGTCTCCTGTTGGTACGCATCCGAGGAGCGCCCGAAGCCGATCAGGGACCGCTTCGCCAAGCTCGCCCGGCTGCGTGAGCTGGGTGTAGACCCCTACGCCTACACCTTCGACCGTTCCCACGATCTGCACGAAGCGTTCGCGGCCTTCGAACGGCTGGAGGAAGCCGGGGACGGTGCGGCGGAACTCGAAGGGGTCCGCGTCGCGGGCCGCATCCTCTCCTACCGAGACCTCGGAGGCAGCGCCTTCGCCCACATGGGGGACCGCGACGGACGGCTGCAGATCCACCTGAGGCGGAACCTCCTTGGTGGCGAGGGACCGGCCCTCATGGACCTGCTCGACCTCGGGGACTGGGTCGGCGTCGAGGGGGCGGTGTTCCGCACACGGCGCGGAGAGGTCACCGTGCGCGCTGAATCCCTCACGCTCCTGGCGAAGACCCTCCGCCCGCTGCCCTTCGGCAAGGAGGAGATCACCGGAGATGGCCGTCGCATCGTGCACAGCGGGTTCAGCGACCAGGCCGCGCGCTACAGGCAGCGGGTTGCCGATCTGGCGGTCAACCCGGAGGTCCGGAAGGTGTTCCGGATCCGGAGTCGCCTGACGACCGCTTTCCGCAACTGGCTCGACGCGCGCGGCTTCCTGGAGGTCGAGACGCCCGTGCTCCAGCCGCTCTACGGTGGCGCGCTGGCGCGACCGTTCTCCACGCACCACCACAGCCTGGACCGGAAGATGTTCCTGCGCATCGCCGACGAGCTCTATCTCAAGCGCCTCATTGTCGGAAACCTGGACCGCGTGTACGAGATCGGGCACGACTTCCGGAACGAGGGGATCGACCGCACGCACAACCCCGAGTTCACGATGCTGGAGCTGTACTTCGCGTTCGCGGATTACGAGGACGTGATGCGCCTCACCGAGACGATGGTGAGCGACGTGGCGCGGGAGGTGATGGGCACGACCCGGTTCGAGTACGACGGGACGGAGGTGGACCTCACCGCCCCCTGGGGCCGCATCCGATGGGACGAGGCCTTCGCGGAGGCGACGGGTCTCGATCTCTGGACGGCGGGAGACGACCAACTCCGGGCGCTCGCCAAACAGGTGGGACGGGCCGACTCCGACGACCTCTCCCGCCTGCAGTTGCTCGACACGCTGTTCTCGGATCTGGTGGAAGACCGGATCACGGATCCGGTCTTCGTGTACGGCCACCCAATCGAGATGAGTCCGCTCGCGAAGCCGAAGCGGGGCGAGCCGGCGCTGGCCGAGCGGTTCGAGGCCATCGTGTGCGGGTTCGAACTGGTGAACGCGTTCAGCGAACTCAATGACCCAATCGACCAGTGGAACCGCTTCGCGGCGCAGCAGCGCCTGAGGGAGGCCGGCGATCAGGAGGCGATGGAGATCGACGAAGACTACGTGCGGGCGCTGGAGTATGGGCTGCCTCCGACCGGGGGTTTCGGGCTCGGGATCGACCGCCTCGTGATGCTGATGACCGGACAGACCTCGATCCGCGATGTCGTGCTGTTCCCCATGCTCCGGCCCGAAGAGGGAACCTCGTGAGCGGGGAAGGGGGCCGGTTCGAGCGCTTCATCGCGCGACGCTACCTCCGGGGTACCGGACGGCGTCTGTCGTGGCGCCCCTTTGGCGGTAACCGGACGGTCGACGAGCACGATTCCAGGCTCGTCACCTTCATCTCGAGCCTTGCCGTCGGCGGAGTGGCCGTGGGCGTCATGGCCCTCATCGTTGTGATCGGTGTGCTCAACGGGCTCCAGGAGAGCCTCCGGGACCGGATCCTGAGCGGCGGCCCGCACGCGCACGTGATGGAGCTCGAGACGGGCTTCCGGATGGACGACTGGGAGATCGTCCTCGACCGCGTCCGGGCGGACGAGGACGTGGTTTCCGCCTCTCCATTTGTCTTCACCGAGATCCTGCTCAACGCGGGCGACGACTACCACAAGGCCAGCGCGATGCGCGGCATTTCAGGTGACTCGGCCGGGACACGGATCGCAGGGCTGCTGGAGCACCTGGTCGTCGGCGGGCCCCCGTTCGGGCCGACCGAGTCGGGGGAACCCGGCATCGTAGTGGGTCGGGGGCTCGCGCAGCAGCTCGGCCTCTATGAAGGCAAGCTCGTCACCGTGGCGTCGCCCCGGAATGCGCCGCTCTCCGCAGTCGGCTTCTCGCCCGCGCTCAAACAGTTCGAGGTGACGGGCGTCTTCCAGACCGGGCTCTATCAGTACGACGACGAACTTGTGATGGTCGCACTCGAGGAAGCCCAGGCTCTGCTCGGTCTCGGCGAGGGGGTGACGGGCATCGAGTTCGACGTTCGCGACCCCTGGCAGGCGACAGAGGTGTCCGCACGGCTCGAGGAGGGGCTCGGGTGGCCGTACCGGGTCGAGGGCTGGCAGGAACTCAACCAGAGCCTCTTCTCCGCGCTGCGGCTCGAGAAGCTCGGGATGGCTGTCGTCCTCACGCTCATCGTCCTCGTCGCCTCCTTCAATATCATCTCGACGCTCGTGATGATGGTCGCCGACCGCACGCGCGAGATCGGGATCCTGCGCTCGATGGGGGTCACCGCCCGCGGAGTCGGGAAGGTGTTCACGAACATGGGGCTGTTCATCGGAGTCGTCGGCACCGCCATCGGGGGCACGCTCGGAGCGCTCCTCGCCTGGGCGCTGAGCCGCTACCAGTTCATCACGCTCCCCAGCGACGTGTATTTCCTCGACCGGCTTCCGATTTCGCTTGCGCCGCTCGACGTGACGCTGATCCTCCTCGGGTCTGTACTCATCTCGTACCTGGCCACGATCTACCCGGCGCGCAAAGCCGCCGCGCTGACGCCGGTCGACGCCATCAGGCACGAATGACGGCCACACTGGTGGAGACGCAGGAGGCGCGACCGCCCGCGGTCGAGGCGCGCGGGCTGGCCCGTACCTTCTCGAGTCCCGACGGCGGCCTGATCCCGGTACTGAAGGGGATCGACCTTGACGTGGCCCGCGGAGACTCGGTTGCGATCGTGGGTCCCAGTGGGTCGGGGAAGTCGACGCTGCTACATTTGCTCGGTGCCCTGGACAAACCGACGCGGGGCGATGTGTGGCTGGGAGGCGACCGTGTGTCCGAGCTCGGGGAGGGGAGGCTGGCCGAACTGCGGAACCGGTTCGTCGGGTTCGTCTTCCAGTTCCATCACCTGCTGCGAGATTTCACGGCGCTGGAGAACGCGATGCTGCCTCAGCTGATTGCCGGCGCTTCGCCGGAGGAGGCGGCGGCGCGAGCCTCGGAGCTGTTGGCGCAGGTGGGGCTGGCCGAGCGGGCAAGCCATCGGCCAAGACGGCTCTCGGGCGGCGAGCAGCAGCGTGTGGCGGTGGCGCGGGCTCTCGCCAACGCCCCCCCGCTCGTGCTTGCGGACGAGCCGTCGGGGAATCTCGACGCCGAAACCACGCTGAGGCTGCACGACCTGCTGTTCGAGCTGATCGACGGGCACGAGACAGCGCTGATCGTCGTGACGCACAGCCGCGAGCTGGCCGGCCGGGCCGCCCGTGTACTGCGCCTCGAGGGCGGCGAACTCTTCGAGACATGATCGGAGCGCCCGGGCGGCGCAACGGAGAACGACGATGGATTGCGAGAACTGCGGGGAGCGAAAGGCGAAGATCACGCTCACCGAGATCGAAGAAAACGAGATGCGCACGGTCAACCTCTGCTCGACCTGCGCCACCCTCAAGGGCGTCTCGGTCGGCAGCGGCTCGCCCCCGATCGCCGATCTCCTCGCGCACCTCGGCGGCGGCGCCGGCGACACCCTGTTCGAGGCCGGCGGCGAAGCGTGCGAGTACTGCGGGACCGGGGCGGCCGAATTCCGCAAGTCGGGACGCCTCGGCTGTCCTCAGTGCTACGTGCAGTTCGACCGGCAGCTGCGCGCGCTGCTGCGTCGCGTACACGGCGCCTGGCAGCACATGGGAAAGGTGTACGTGAGCACCGCCCTCGACACCGACCCCGCTCATGTGCGCCTGTCCACGCTCAGGCGGCGGCTCGAACGCGCGGTCGAGATCGAGGACTTCGAATCGGCGGCGGACCTGCGAGATGAGATCCACGTACTGACGGAGGCATCTTGAGGGGGGTATCGTGACGGAGGAGCTTCGCGCGGGCTCGCCCATCGGCGACCACGGCCTCGCCTGGATCGAGGAGCCGGGGCCGGACAACGACATCGTCGTCTCGAGCCGCGTCCGCCTCGCCCGCAATATCCAGGGGTATTCGTTCTCCTCGCACGCGACCGGTGAGGAGCGCGAGATCCTGCTGGACAAGGCACGGGAGGCCGCCGCGGGCGCCGGGGTCCTCGATGAGGTCGACTTCTGGGAGATCGCGAACCTCGACGCCTTCGACCGCCTGCTGCTCCTCGAGCGGAGGCTCGTGAGCAAGGAACTCATCAGCGGTCCCGCCGGCACGCCCCGCCGGGGCGCCGGGCTCGCCCTCGCCCGCGCTCGTGCGCTGGGGTTCATGGTGAACGAGGAGGATCACCTGCGCCTCCAGGCGCTGAGGGCGGGTTTCCAGCTCTCCGCGGCATGGCGCGAGGTCGACCAGCTGGACGAAGAGATGGGGGCGCGGCTGCCGTACGCCTTCCACCACGAGTTCGGATTCCTCACGTCCTGTCCCACGAATGTCGGCACCGGTCTGCGGGCATCCGTCTTCATTCACCTTCCCGGCCTCGTCCTCACCCGGCAGATTCGGAAAGTGCTGGAGGGTATGGGGCAACTCGGCGTCACCTACCGGGGTCTATATGGAGAAGGCTCGAAGATCGTCGGGAATCTGTTCCAGATCTCCAACCAGACCACCCTGGGCAAGACCGAGGAGGACCTGATCGATCAACTCGAACGTCTGGTCGACCGCGTGATCGGGTACGAGAAACAGGCCCGCTCCGTTCTTCTGAGGGAGGCGCCGAACGTCCTCGAGGACAAGGTGTGGCGGGCGTACGGGATCCTGCGCCATGCGCGCAGCCTGCCGTTCGAGGAGATGATGAACCTGCTCTCCGGCATACGCCTCGGGGTTTCGCTGAAACTTCTGAAGACGCCTCGTGTAGAGGTGATCAGCCGCATGATGATCCACGCCCAGACCGCGCACCTTGCGCGTGCGGCGCGCCGCCGGCTCGATGAAACGGATGCGGATGCGTTCCGCGCGCGGTACGTTCGAGAAGCCTTGGCAGCCCGCGACGAGACCCGGCCTTAGCACCGCGAGCGGTGAGACAACCCACCTGGCAGGGGCGGCTGACAACCGTCGAGGCCACATGAGGCGCGGATGAACTACAACTTCACGGACCGGGTTCGGAAAGTGCTCGCCATGGCGCGCGAAGAGGCCATCCGCCTCAAACACGACTACGTGGGCACGGAACACATCCTGCTCGGCCTGATTCGGGAAGGCGAGGGCGTCGCCGCGGCGGTGCTCGCCAACCTGTCCGCCGACCTCGAACAACTGAATCAGCTTATCGAAACGAACGTCCGCCCGGGGAAGAGCGCCTCGTCCATCGGGGAGCTGCCCTATACGACGCGCGCGAAAAAAGTGCTCGAGCACGCGATGGCCGAGGCGAAGGAACTCAACCACAGCTACGTGGGCACGGAACATCTGCTGCTCGGCCTCCTCCGACAGGACAAGGGCCTCGCGGCCAGAGTCCTCGGCGAAGCCGGGATCGGCCTGGACGGCGCGCGGACGGTAACGCTCAAGCTGCTCGGCACCGACATGCCGGCCGGCGGCACGTCAACGGCGGCTTCGGTGACCGACCCCGCCAGCACCGGCACCAAGGGCGACCGGAAGTCCAAGACCCCGGCGCTCGACCACTTCTGCCGCGACCTCACGCAGCTCGCGAGCCAGGGCAAGCTCGATCCCACCATCGGGCGGCTGGCCGAGATCGAGCGCATGATGGAGGTGCTCTCGCGGCGCAAGAAGAACAACCCCGTGCTCATCGGCGAGCCGGGCGTCGGCAAGACCGCGATCGTCGAGGGGCTCGCCCAGGCCATCGAGCGAGGCGACGTGCCCGACAGCCTGAAGAAGCACCGCGTGCTGGCGCTCGATATGGCCGCCGTGATCGCCGGCACCAAGTACCGAGGCCAGTTCGAGGAGCGGCTCAAGGCGATCGTTAACGAGACGTCGCAGGCGACCGGTGTGATCCTGTTCATCGACGAGTTGCATACCCTCGTCGGCGCGGGCGCCGCCGAGGGTGCGATCGACGCTTCGAACATGCTCAAGCCGGCGCTCGCGCGCGGCGAACTCCAGTGCGTGGGCGCCTCGACCCTCAACGAGTACCGCAAGTACATCGAGAAGGACGGGGCGCTGGAGCGCCGCTTCCAGACCGTGATCATCGAAGCTCCCACCATCGACGAGACCGTCGAGATCCTGAAGGGTCTGCGGAAGTACTATGAGGACCACCACAGCGTGGAGGTCCCTGATGAATCGCTCGTGGCGGCCGCACGGCTGGCGGAGCGCTACATCACGGACCGCTTCCTCCCGGACAAGGCCATCGACGTGATCGACGAGGCCGGGGCCCGCGCGCGACTCGCCGCACAGGTGCCGCCGGCCGAGGTGCAGGAGTTCCAGGCGAAACTCGAGGAACTCGCGGCGTGGAAGGACGCGGCCATAAGCGATCAGGACTTCGAGCGCGCAGCCGACCTGCGAGACCGCGAGAAGGAAGTCCAGGAAGAGATCAAGCGCCGGCGCGACGAATGGGAGCGTGCCCAGGCCAATTTCCGCCCCACCGTCGGGGAGGATGAGATCGCTTTCATCGTCGGCCGGTGGACGGGGATCCCGGTGACGCGCCTCAAGGAGGCCGAGACCGAACGCCTGCTTCGAATGGAGGACGAACTTCACGAGAGCGTCGTCGGTCAGGATGAGGCGATCGAGGCGGTCAGCCGCGCGATCCGACGTGGCCGGGCGGGTCTGAAGGATCCCGACCGCCCCATCGGAAGCTTCATCTTCTGCGGTCCGACGGGCGTGGGGAAGACCGAACTCGCCCGCGCGCTCGCCCGTTTCCTGTTCGTTGACGACAGGGCGCTCGTGCGCGTGGACATGTCGGAGTACATGGAGAAGTTCTCGGTGAGCCGTCTCATCGGAGCACCACCGGGATACGTCGGCTACGACGACTCGGGCGCGCTGACCAAAGCCATCCGGCGGCGGCCGTACAGCGTGGTCCTCCTGGACGAGATCGAGAAGGCGCACCCGGACGTATTCAACATCCTGCTTCAGGTCCTCGACGAGGGTCGGCTCACCGACAACTACGGCCGCGTGATCGACTTCAAGAACACGGTCGTCATCATGACGTCGAATGTGGGGAGCCGGGACATCGGCTCGTCCACGCGGCTGGGCTTTACAAGCGAATCGAACGGCTTCGACTACGAGCGGATCAAGGACCGGGTCTCCGACGAGATCGACCGCGTGTTCACGCCGGAGTTCCTCAACCGGGTGGAAGAGACGATCGTCTTCCATCCCCTCACCAAGGAACAGCTCGGCGACATCGTGCACATCCAGCTGAGGGATGTGCAGAACCGCCTCGCGGAGGAAGGGCTCACGCTGGAGCTGAGCGACGCTGCGGTCCGTTTTCTGGTCGACCGAGGCTACGACAGGAAGTTCGGCGCGCGGCCGCTCAAGCGGACGATCCAACGGCACGTCGAGGACGCGCTCTCCGAGCGGATCCTGATGGCCGATTTCGAGCCCGGAGACCAGATCTCGGTCGACATCTCCGCGGACGAGGATTCCCTGGTGTTCGTCACGCCCACACCTTCTTCGGCAACATGAGACAGCGGCCGCCGCCCGCCGCAGCGGCGAGCGGAGTGGCGCTTCTGGGGGCGATTCTCGCGGCCGCGGCCGTCCGTCCGGCGGCCGCCCAGACGACGGGCCTCGACCAGTTCTCCGTCCGGGTCGACTCGGTCGTGGTCGTCGGGAACCGCCGCCACTCGGCAAACATCATCATCACGCGGAGCGGGCTCCGCCCGGGGAACGTCGTGCGCCAGCCTCAGATCCAGGACGCCATCCGGCGCCTGTTCAGTTCGGGCGACTTCTCATTTGTGCACGTCGGCGTGGCGGATTCCGACGATCCCGAACGGGGCGTCTTCTATATCGGTGTCGAGGAGCGACCCTACATCACGCAGTACGCCTTTCGGGGGCTCGAACGGGTGGGAGAGGATGTCATCCGCGACACCGTCGGCCTCACGAACAACAGTCCGCTGGATCCGCACCGGATCGCCCGGGCCCGCGTCACCATGCTGGACCTCCTCTCGAACGAGGGGTTCCCGACCGCGAGCGTGGACACGCTTATCCGGCCGGATCCGGCGTTTCCCCCCGACTTCCTCGTCGTGTTCGATGTCGACGAAGGGCCGAGACTCGGCGTCACGGCGATCACCTTCGACGGGAACGACGCGTTCACCGACGCGGAACTGCGCGCGGCGATCGCAACGGACGAGGAAGGGTTCTTCTGGTTCGATTCGGGCGAACTCAAGAAGGACGAATTCCGCCGCGACCTGACGGAGCGACTGCCGGAGTTCTATCGCTCGAACGGCTACCTGGATTTCGAGGTGCTCGAGGACACGGTCGTCTCCGACCGCGTCACGGGGAAAGGCCGCATCGAGATCCAGGTGCGCGAGGGTGAACAGTATCTGCTCGAGGACTTGCGCATCACGGGAAACCGGGCCTTCCCGCTGGCAGCGATCGAGCCCATCGTGCGACGCGGCCAGCACGAAGCCCGCGACGAGGAAGACTATCCGCCCTTCAACTTCACGGCCTTCTACGCTTCGCCGGCGGATCTCGGCGACATGTACCGGAACAACGGGTATCTGGCATCGCGGATCTCACCGGACGTGCGGCGCGTCGAGGTGGCCGAGGGCGAGCAGCCCCGGGTGACGGCGCACCTCATCATCGACGAGGGCCAACGCAGCTACATCCGTGAGATTTCGATCGAGGGGAACACCGCGACGCACGACCGCGTGATACGGAACCGGCTGTTCGTCTTCCCCGGCGACGTCTACTCGCAGGAGCGCCTGATCCAGTCTTTCCAGGCGATCCAGGGTCTCAACTTCTTCGAGCCGCTCCCGCCCGACGAGGCGATCAACATCCGCCCGCGACCGGACGGCGACATCGACATCGGGCTTCGGGTGCAGGAGAAGCAGACCGGAACGCTGAACTTCGGGATCACCGCCTCGGGCTTCACGGGCCTGGCAGGATTCATCGGATACTCTCAGCCGAACCTGTTCGGGCTCGCGAAGACAGGGAGTTTCCGCTGGATCTTCGGTCGGCGGCAGCAGGACCTCGATATCAGCTATGCCGATCCGGAACTTCTTGGGAGCCACTACTCGGGCACGGTTTCACTCAGGAGTTCGCGCGACCAGTTCACCGGTTTCAGCCTCGGCGACCGCCGGCAGACGGGTGGTCTCACCGAGTTCGGCACGCCGATCCTCGGCCTCCGCTCGACGCGCGTGTTCGTCGGGTATTCGCTGTTCGCGGACGACGTGCGCGGGCTCGACACGACGAATGTGGTCGGGCGACGGTTCTCGCTCTTCTCCGGGACTCGTTCGACGTTCTCCGGGCGTCTCGTGCAGGACAGCCGCAACAACCCGATTTTCCCGACGAGTGGGGCCCGGAACCAGCTCGCGTTCCGACACACAGGCGGGTTCCTGGGAGGCGACGGCAACTACCAGAAGATCGACCTCACGAGCGAGTGGTTCGTGCCGGTGGGCCAGATCGGCGGGGGACCCGGAAGTACGAGCCCGCCCATCGAACTGACCTTCGGCCTCAGCTTCGAGACCGGGCTCATCCTGGGCCGCAATCCGTTCTTCACCGAGCGATACTATGTGGGCGGCACGCAGGCGGGCATCCAGCTCCGCGGGTACGATGAGGCGTCCGTCACCCCGTCCGGACACATCCCGGACGATGCGCCGTTCAGCGACCTGGACCGGGTGGGGGAGTCGTTCTTCAGGACAGGCGTGACTTTCGGGATCAAGCTCACAAGTAACATCTTCACGAGCGCATTTCTGGATGCGGGGAACGTCTGGCAGGACGCAAGCCAGGTGAATCCGACGGATCTGCTGGTGGGGGCGGGCATCGGTGCGAGCCTCGTAACCCCCTTCGGGCCGTTGGGGCTCGATTACGCGTATGGTTTCGATCGTCGCGATGTCCTGGGTCGACCGAACCCGGGTTGGCAGTTGCACTTCAAGTTCGGACGGGTGTTCTAGCTGCCCGTGGCAACGCTCAGCGTACTGGACCGACAAGGGATATCTCACATGCATTGGATCCATAGGGGCGCGTTCCCGGCGGTCATCCGCGGGCTGGCGCTCGGCCTGCTGGTGGCGGCGCCTGTGGGCGCGCAGCAGCAGGCGGGGGCGCCGTCCTTGCCGGGAGCTGCCCCACTGCCTCCCGAGGGGACGACGCTCGTCTTCGTGAACACGCAGGCCATCCTCCCCATCGCCCCCGGCGCCGATTCGGCCCAGGCGGCGTTCCTGCGCGTCAGCACCGATTTCGACCGGGAGCTGGAGGGATTGGCGGCGGAGATCGACTCTCTCCTCACGGCATACCAGCAGCAGGAGTCGCTGCTCGATCCGGCCGGCCGTCAGCAGAAACAGCAGGAGATCCTGGCCAAACGGGAGGGAGCCGCCGCGCGACAGCAGGAACTCATCCAGGAGTCCGAGCGGCGGCGGACGGAGCTGCTCGCGCCGATCCTCGAGCGCATCACCCAGGTGATCGAGGATCTCCGCGCGGAGCGGAGTTACTCTATCGTGCTCGACATCACCGAGTCCGGCGTGGTCGCGGCAGACGCTTCGCTCGACATCACGGGTGCCGTGCTCGAGCGGCTCGGCGTCGACATCCCCGCGTCCGCGTCGGGCGGCTAACCGGTCGCGGGCCGCCCAGGAGCGGGGCTCGCCTCGGCGAATGCCGGCCTTCACGGTCTCCGACCTCGCACGTCGTCTGAACGCCGAGATAGCAGGCGACCCTGACAGGTTGCTCAGCGGGGTCGCCTCGCTCGGAGTTGCAGGTCCCGAAGATCTCACCTTCTTCGCCCGGGAAGCGATGCGGAACGCGGTCGAGGGGACCGAGGCCGGGGCCGTCCTGGCCCCGCGGAGCTTCCACTGCCCGGGGGCCCGCTTCAGCGTCCTGAAGGTCGACAATCCACAGCTCTGCTTCGCCAGGATCGTGAGGCTGTTCCACCCCGAGCCCGAGCCGCAACCCGGACTCCATCCGTCGGCCCGTATCGGCACGGGCGCCCGGATCGGAGAATCCGTGTCGCTGGCCGAGGGCGTGGTGGTCGAAGACGGTGCGCGGATCGGCCGGGGCACGCACGTGGGCCCCGGGACACTGATCGGGCGGGGGGCCCGTGTCGGCGAGGACTGCCGGATCGGGCACGCCGTCTCCATCCTGCATGCAGTCGAGATCGGAGACCGCGTACGGGTGCACGCGGGGGCCCGTATCGGGACAGATGGCTTCGGGTACGCGCCGGGGCCATCCGGGGCGCACAAGGTCCCCCAGATCGGCGGGTGCGTGATCGGCGACGACGTCGAGATCGGAGCGAACTGTACGATCGACCGCGGCGCGCTCGACGAAACCCGGATCGGAGACCGGACGAAACTGGACAACCTCGTCCATGTCGGTCACAACGTCCTCATCGGGAGCGACTGTCTGATCATTGCCCAGGTCGGCATCGCGGGCAGCACGAGGATCGGCGCCGGGGCGCAGCTCGGCGGGCAGGCCGGTATCATCGGCCACCTCGAGATTGGCCCCGGTGCGCGGATCGCGGCGCAATCCGGAGTGATTCGAGACGTGCCGCCAGGCGCGACGCACGGGGGCACGCCGGCTCAGCCCCGGCGGTCGTGGATGAAGGCCATCGCCCACACGCGGAAGCTGCCACAGCTCGTCCAGCGCGTCGCCCGGCTCGAGCGGCGGCAGGGGCTCGCGCGGAGTGGTGCGGAGGAGCCGGCGGACGACGGGACCGCTTGACGGAGAATCAGCGGACGATCGCACGGGCCGTCGAGGCCCGCGGGCACGGTCTGCACACGGGCGAGGCCTCGGTCGTCACACTACGCCCGGCGCCCGAGCACACCGGCCTGCGCTTCCGGCGCACCGATCTGGCCGGCGCCCCCCAGATCCCGGCCACGGTGGACGCGGTGGATTCGGTCTATCGCGAGACAGCCCTCCGCCGGGGGGAGGCGGTCGTGCGCACCGTCGAGCACCTGCTGGCCGCCGCGCACGGGCTACACCTCGATAACCTGTGGCTCGACATCTCCGGACCGGAGCCGCCGGCTCTGGATGGGAGCGCGGCGCCGTGGTGCGACCTTCTGCTGGAGGCGGGAGAACTCGCCCAGAAAGCGGAGGCCACGCGCTTGCGTGTGCGGGATCCCTTTCACTTCGAGGTCGGCGAGGCCCGATACGTTGTCCTGCCCTCGAAGTCCTGGCGCGTGTCCGCGAGCATCGACTTCGACCACCCCCTCATCGGGCGGCAGTTCGCAAGCGCACAACTCGACACCGGGCCCTTCATGCGCGAGATCGCGCCGGCGCGCACGTTCGGGCTGTCGGCCTGGCGCGAGGAACTTCAGGCGCGAGGCCTGGCGCTCGGGGCCTCTCACCGGAATACAATCGTCCTGTCCCGGGACGGGTTGATGGCCGGTCAGGAACTACGTTTCCCGGACGAATTCGTACGCCACAAGATCCTCGATGTCGTCGGCGACCTCGCCCTCGTGGGCGCGAGGCTGCAATGTCATGTGATCGCGGAACGGCCGGGACATCACGGCAATCTGGAACTCGCCCGCCGGCTCAGAAGCCGGATCGGGGCAGAACAAGGGTGGGTGATGGACGTCACCGATATTCTGAAGATTCTCCCGCACCGCTATCCAATGCTCCTCGTGGATCGCGTACTCGAGGTCGAACCGGGGAAGCGAATCGTCGGCCTCAAGAACGTAAGTGCCAACGAACCGTTTTTCGCGGGGCATTTTCCGGGGCGTCCCGTCATGCCGGGGGTGCTGATCGTCGAGGCCCTGGCCCAGTGTGGCGGTCTGCTTCTGATGGGCGGGATCGAGAACCCCAAGGACAAGGTCATATACTTCCTGTCGGTGGACGGCGTGAAGTTCCGGCGGCCCGTCGTGCCCGGGGACCAGCTCCGCCTCGAACTCGAGCTGATTCAGGGGCGGGGGAGCCGAGGCAAGCTGAAAGGGGTGGCCCGGGTCGAAGGCAAGGTCGCGGCCGAAGCCACGATCCTGGGCCAGATCATGGACCGTTGACCTCCACCGGCCACGCCCCCGGGCGGCACGCGACCGCGGTCATCGATGCGTCGGCCCGCGTCGCGCCCAGTGCCAGTGTGGGTCCGTACACGGTCATTGGCCCCGATGTCGAAATCGGGGAGCGGGTGCGTATCGGTCCGCACGTATACATCGAGCGTGACACGAAGGTGGCCGAGGACGTGCGCATCGCGAAGGGTGCGGTCCTGGGTTCGGACCCGCAGGACCTGAAATACGCCGGCGAACGGACGTTTCTGGAAATTGGACCACGCACCGTCGTGCGGGAGTTCACGACGCTGAACCGGGGCACTGCCGCCGGTGGCCTCACGACGGTGGGGGCGGACACGCTCGTGATGGCCTACGTGCACATAGCGCACGATTGTCGCATCGGCGACCATGTGGTCCTGACCAACGGAGTGACCATGGCGGGTCACGTCGAGATCGGAGATTGCGCGATCGTGGGCGGGCTCACGGGGATCCAGCAGTTCACCCGAGTGGGCCGGCACGCCATGGTGGGGGGAGGGGCGCGCCTCGTGCGCGACGTGGCCCCCTACACGCTCGTCGGAGGCAGCCGGACCCGCACGTACGGCATCAACCGGATCGGCCTCGAGCGCCGGGGCTTCGCGCCCGAGGCCATCCGCGCCCTCCAGGCCGCCTACCGGGCCATCTTCCGCTCCGGGAAGCCGATCCGGGTAAGCCTGGACAGCCTGGAACCGAACGACGAGCATGCCGAAGTGCGGGAACTCGTGGCGTTCATCCGGGATTCCGCGCGGGGAATTACTCCGACCCGGGCCCGGCGGAAAGAGGACGACGCCGCCGAGTGAATCGGATCCGGGCCGGCGTCGTGGGCGTGGGGCGTCTGGGTGCGGCGCACGCCGGGCTCCTCGCGCACAGCGACGCGTTCACGCTCGTCGGTGTTCACGACCGTTCCGCCGCGCGGGCGGCGGAGGTCGCGGCCGGTCTGGGCGTGCCGGCCTTCGCGGAGGCATCGGCGTTGCACGACAGCGTCGATGCCGTCGTCATCGCCGTGCCGACAGCAGCCCATCACGGTGCGGCCGTGGGCGCGATCGGGGCGGGGTGCCATACGCTGGTCGAGAAGCCTCTCGCCTCGAGTCTCGACGAGGCGGACGAGATGCTGGGGCTCGCGCGCGAGAGGGGGCTGGTGCTCGGCGTCGGACACGTCGAACGCTTCAACGGGGCCCTGCTGGCGGCGGAACCGTATCTGGAACGGCCCCGTTTCATCGAGTCGCTGCGCATGGCGCCGTTTCAGCCCCGCGGCGCCGACGTGACGGTGATCCTCGACCTCATGATCCACGACATAGACCTTGTGCTCACGCTCACCGAGGCGCCGCTCGCGGAAGTCCGGGCGGTGGGCGTCCCCGTCATATCGCCCTGGATCGATCTGGCCAACGCGAGGCTCGCGTTCGAGGACGGTACGGTGGCGAACATCACGGCCAGCCGTGTCTCCTTCAAGCCGCTCCGGCAATTGCGGTTGTTCCAGCGGTCCGGCTATTTCAGCTTGGACCTGGCGGCGGGGACGGGGCACCACTACCGGCGCCGCGACCCGCAGGCCGTGTCACAGGTTACCGGGGTCGAGAGCCTCGTCGAGCGCATCTCCCTGGGGGGGCAGACCGGCGAGCCTCTCGGACGGGAGCTCGACGCGTTCGCCGACGCGATCGCCGGGCGACCGAACCGGCTGGTTTCGGGACAGGCGGGCAGGGAAGCACTCGAAGTCGCAATCCGGATTACCCGCGAGATCGAGGAGTTCGTACATGTCGTTGCTCAAGATTCGTGAAGAGCGGAAGAAGCTCGGGGGCGCGGTGAAGCGGGGGCCCAAGACCCTGATCCTCCTGGTTCTCCTCGCGCTGGTGCTTATGCTGATGGCATATCTCGGCCGCGTCTCCTGAACCCAACCTCGAGCCCGGCGCCGGCGATCTTCATTTCGGCCGGCGAAGCGTCGGGAGATCAACATGGGGCCGCGGTCGCCCGGGCGATCCGGGCCCGGCGGCCCCGTGTGAGACTGCTCGGGATCGGAGGCGGCGAGATGGAGGCGGCGGGGGTGACCCGGATCGCCGGCCTCGACGAGCTGTCAGTGATGGGGGGCTGGGAAGTCGTGCGGCGGCTCCCGTTTCTGCTTCGACTTCAGCGCCGCATCGAGCGATTGTTCGCGGAAGAGGAGATCGGGGTCTTCCTCCCGATCGACTACCCCGGACTCAACCTGCGCCTCGCGCGGGCCGCGCGCGGGCAGGGGCGGCCCGTGCTCTATTTCATCGCGCCGCAGGTCTGGGCCTGGCGGGAGGGGCGGGCCCGCAAGCTCGAGCGCTGCTGCGATCGCGTGCTCACGGTGCTTCCCTTCGAGGCGGATCTGCTGCGCAAGTACGGCGTGCGGGTCGACTTCGTCGGGCACCCGCTGCTCGACGCGGGCCTCGCACCTGAGCGGGAGGGCGGTCCGCCCTCCTCCGACGGGAAGCGCCTGGTGGGCCTGTTCCCGGGATCGCGGGCGCAGGAGGTACGACACATGCTGCCGGTGTTCGCGGAGGCGGCTCGTCGGCTCGCCCGCCGCTACCCCGACCTCCAGTTCCGTGTGGCCCGCCCCGGGCATCTGCCGGAGGCGCTCTATGCCGAGGCCGGGTTCCCGACCGCGGGGGCTCGGGAAGTCGCGGCGGGGGCGACGGCGGCACTGACGAAATCCGGGACCATCACACTCGAGCTTGCGCTGGCCGGGGTTCCCATGGTCGTCGGCTACCGGACCACGAGGCTCGAGTGGGCCGTCGGCCGCCGTCTTGTGCGCGTCCCGTCGATCGTACTCGTCAACCTCGTGGCCGGAGCGCCGATCGTGCCGGAGCTGCTCCAGGCCCGGTTGACCCCGGCGAGTGCGGTCTCCGCGCTCGAGCCGCTGCTCGACGAGGGCTCGCCCGCCCGGCGCGCCATGCTGGCGGGGTTCGAGGACATGCGCGAGCGGCTTGGCGCGCCGGGCTGCGCGACCCGGGTCGCCGCACACGCGATCGAGCTCCTGGAGTGAGTGCTCGACGCATTCCGCCCGGCGTCGCGGTCGGGACGCTGCGAGCCGTCCTGCCCATCGGCCGTACGTGGCGCTTCCGGCACCCGGACGATCCCGCGCGGCCCTACCGGCCGGTCCTGGAGCACGAGATCCACGCCTGTTGGCACGAGCACCTGCTCCCGCTCGCCTGTCTCTTCGCCGGTCAGGGAGTCGCGACGCTCGCAAGCCGTGACCGTGACGGGGAGATTATCTCGCGCCTCCTGCGAGGCCTCGGGTACGACGTCGCGCGCGGGTCGAGTACGCGCGGAGGCCAGGCCGGATTCCGGCAACTCGCCCGCTCGTTCGCCCAGGGCCGCGGCGTCATCCTCACGGGCGATGGGCCGCAGGGTCCCCGCCGATCACTCAAGGACGGTACGGCGCGGCTGGCCACACACACCGGCGGCCCCGTGACCGCAGTCGGCCTCGCGACCACGGCGGGCTGGCGGCTTTCGAGTTGGGACCGCTTCCTCATCCCCGCACCCGGCGCCACCGTCTTTGTCTCCGTCACGGCCGCGGGGGCCGGGACAACCGTGACCACCCGCAGCATCGAGGCGGCACTCGAGCGCGAGGTCGCCCGCTGCGAACAGGCCGCCCGGGAAGCCCGCTGGGCTCGACCGCCAGCCATCGTCCGCCGAAGCAGCGCGGACGGACCGGGAGAGCGGCGCCGCGGGGAGGAGGCGCGACGGGCGATCGAACGACGCGTCCGTGCGCACTGGCGCGCCCCGCGTCCCGCGCCCGCTCTCCGGACCGCCGCCCGCGCGTTCGGCCTGGTCCACGACGCCCGGCACCGGTTCTACGATCTCCGGCTGATTTCGACCCTCTACGCCCCCCTCCCCGTGATCTCCGTCGGGGGTGCGACCGCCGGAGGCAGCGGCAAGACACCGGTCGCGGCCTGCATTGCCCGTGCCCTCGACGAAGCTGGCCACCGGACGGCCATTGTCGCGCGTGGCTACGCGGACGAACTCGAACTCCTCACTCGGGAGGCGCCGCGAGCGCGCGTGTGGGGCCACCCGGACCGTCTCCGTTCTGCCTGGCGCGCCGCGGCCGACGGCGCCACGGTGGCCGTCGTCGATGATGGCTTGCAGCACCGACGCCTCCGGCGCGACCTCGATCTGCTCCTGCTCGACCGCGACGCGCTCCGCCGTACCAACGGCTCCCGCCTCCCCGCGGGGCCCTTCCGGGAAGACTGGCGATGGGCCGCCTCCCGCGCGGATGCGATCATCACCACGGGACGGGAGCCATGGACCGACGATGTCGCGCGGTTCGAGTCGGAGCTTCGTGCTCGAGTCAGAAGCCTGGCGGACGGTGTACCGATCGCCACGGTGGTGTTCGGGACTGCGCCCATCGAGCCGGCCAGCGTCGGCGCGCGAGCGTGGACCGGGCCGCCGGCTCCCCGACTCGCCTTGACCGGGATCATGAAGCCCAATCTCTTCTTCGCGCAGGCCCGCGCCCAATGCGCGTCGGTGCGGGAGGAGCACGCCCTGGGAGACCATGGGGTCCCTTCACCGCGGGAGCACGCAGCCCTCGCCGAAGCCGCAGGGCGGGGTGGGGTGCTGACCACGCGAAAGGACCTGCCGCGGCTGCGGCCGTTCTTCGCCCCGGACCTGCCGATATGGGTGCTCCCTGAAACCATCACCTGGAAGGCGGGCTGGGAGGAGTTGAGGCTTCTGATTCTCGACGCGGCATCGGGCCGGGAGGCCCCCAACCTCGGGCGCGGACCGTGACGAGGATTCTGGTGGCAGCGGTAGGGCGCAACCGGAGATCCCATATCCGGCGGGCGACGGGGGAATACGAGGACCGACTGCGCCACTACCTCCGTTTCGAAGCTCTCACGGTCGAGCCTGCGAGGCTCCCGGACGGCCGGGCCGGGGAAGCGCTCGAACGGGAAGCCGCTGCGCTCGAACGTCGTCTCCCGGACGATCTGGACCTCGTCGCGCTCACCCGGGGAGGGGAACTTTGGTCGACGCGGAAACTCGCCGACTACCTGGACGGGATGCGGATCTACGGACGCCCCGGAGCCGCATTCGCGATCGGCGGTGCGCACGGGCTCGCCCCCCGCCTCCTCGCCCGGGCGCGGGCCCGCCTCGCCCTCTCGGCCATGACGCTACCTCACGAAGTGGCCCGGCTCGTGCTCACGGAACAGTTGTATCGCGCGGCCACCATCCTGCGCGGCGAGCCCTACCACAAGGGGCCGTGAGCGCACCCGCCGAGTGGTTCCGGGACTGGTTCGGCGAGGCCTACCTCGAGCTGTACCCGCATCGGGATGAGGAGGAGGCCGCCCGTGCCGTCGCGCTCTACGGCGAGCGGACGGGCCTCCCCGCGGGATCCCGCGTGCTGGACCTGGCCTGCGGCGCGGGCCGCCACCTCCAGCGGCTCCGGGCCGCCGGCCTCCGGGCGACCGGGATCGACCTCTCGGCCCCGCTCCTGCGCGCCGCCCGCACCCGACCCGGCCTGGCCGGCACGCTCGTGCGGGCCGACATGCGCGCGCTCCCCTTCGCCGACGCCAGCTTCGACGGCCTCGTCAACTTCTTTACGTCTTTCGGCTATTTTCTCACCCCGGAGGAGGATGTCGCCGTGCTGGGCGAGATCCGACGCGTGCTTCGCGCGGACGCGCCCTTCCTCATGGACTACCTCAACGCGGCGTGGGTGATCGATCGTCTCGACCCCGAGTCTGTGGGCGAGATCAACGGCACCCCCGTACGGCAGACTCGCTGGGTGGAAGGAGATCAGGTCTTCAAGCGCATCGAGATCGCGGGCCGCGAGGGGCAGCCGCCCGAGGTGTACCACGAGCGGGTCCGGCTCTATCCGCCCGAAACCCTCTGGCAACTGCTGCGCGAGAACGGTCTCGACCCGATTCACACGTTCGGCAGCTACGATGGCGCCCCCTTCGGCCCCGAGTCACCCCGCCTGCTCATGATCGGACGGACTCTGTGACCGCCGAAATCCGCCCCCGACGCCTGGCCGCGGCGGGGTCGCTCGCACACACCGTGCTCGGCGGAGAAGGGCCGATCTCCCTGCCGCGGGTCTCCGCACTCGACCCTTCGGCGCTCCCGCCCCCACGCGAGGTCCGGCTCGGACCGGAGGCGTTCGGCAGTTCCGGACCCGAGACTCGGCGTCGGCTCGAGGCCGTGCTCCGGGGGGAGGGTTACTTCGTCTCGACGGGGCACCAACCCGTTCTCCTGCTCGGGCCGCTGTACATCGTCTACAAGGTCCTCACCGCCATCTCCCTCGCCGCCCGATTGGAGCGGACGCTCGGACGGCCGGTCGTCCCGCTCGTCTGGGTCGCGGCCGACGACCACGACTGGGCTGAGGTCGGACGAGCGACGCTGCTCGACCGTTCGGACGAACCACATGAGCTGGCGCTACCCGTCCCGGAGGGCGCCGGGCGCCGGTCTGTCGGGTCGTGCCTCATCGATCAGGATCTATTGCGGCCGATTGCAGATGTGTCCGAAATCGTTCCTGCGTCAGAATTTGCACCGCATTATCTCGAGTCAATTCGAAATGCATACGCCGAAGGTCGGACGCTGTCGGAGGCCTTCGTCGGCCTCCTCCGTGAGGTGCTGGGAGACCGGGGGTACGTCTGGATCGATTCGGCCCGACCCCGGATCAGGCGGGCGGCAGCCCCGTTCTATCGGCGCCTCCTCGACGGCTGGGAGGGGGCGCTCGAGGCACAGGCAGCCGGTGCCCGGGCGCTGACCGAAGCGGGCTTCGAGGCGCCGATCGCCGCCGTGCAGGGCGCACTGCCCCTGTTCTTCGACGGTGGGGAGGGGCGACGGCGGATCAGGCCGGGGGCGGAGGAGTCTCTCCGCCGCTGGCGGGAGCGGCTGGAGACGGAGCCCGAAGGCTTCTCCCCGAACGTCGCGTCGCGTCCCGTGCTCGAGTCCTACCTCCTGCCCGTGGCCGCCACCGCGCTCGGTCCGGGCGAAATCGCGTACTGGAGCCAGCTCCGCCCCCTGTTCGATTCCCTTGACGTGCGGATGCCTCTGATACAGCCGCGAGCCGCCTGGACGCTCATCGAACCGCGCGTTCGACGGACTCTCGATCGGGCGGAGATTTCGCCGCAGGATCTCGCGGCCGGCGCGGAGCCTGTCGTGGCGCGGCTGACCCGGGAGGCGCGGCCGGAAACGGTCAACCGGGCGCTGCGCCGGTTCCGCGAGGAGGCGGAGGCGAGGCTGGCCGAGGTCGAGCAGGCCGTGGCCGACAAGCTGCCCGGGCTGCGGGGGACGGCCGGGAAGACGCGAAAGAACGTCCTCAAAGCGGCCGACGATCTGTCCCGGCAGGTCGACCGGCTGACCCGACAGCGGCTCGACGTGCGCATCGGGCAGGTCCGGCGTGCGGCGGCAAGCCTCTTTCCCGGACGACGTCCGCAGGAGCGCGTGCTGAGCCCGTTCCCCTTCCTGTGTCGTTATGGGCCGGAACTGATCGACCGTCTTGCCCACGAGACCGACGAGTGGGTCGCCGCCTCCTTGGCGGACGCCGGAACAGATGGATAGCTTTCGGCGGTCGTGGGTATGACCGGCCAGAAGCACACGCGTATTTCCCCCGGGAGCTCGACGATGACCTGCACAGGACACCCGAGATGACCATTGCCTTCATGGTGGTTCTCGGGATGATCGTCCTCATTCCCGTGCTCGCCATCGTGATCGATTCCCCCCTCTCCGAAGCCCTCGCGCGCCGGATCGGAAATGGCGGCGACGCGCCCCAGGGGCAGTCCGCTCGCCTCGATGCGATCGAGCAGGAACTCCAGTACCTGTCCCAGACGGTCGAGAGCATGCGGGAAGAGGCGGCGTTCGTCCGCGCACTGGTGGAAGGGGACGACACCCTTCCGGCGCTTCCGACGCGGGAGTTGGACCGGCGGGCCGGGGACCACGGGGAGCGCTGACCTGACCGACGGGAAGGCGCCGGTGCGGGGCCGGTCCGCGGCGCTCGTCGGCGCCGGAATCCTCGCGAGCCGAAGCGCGGGCTTCGTGCGCGACGTCATCATAGCGGGACTCATCGGCTCGGGCGCCGCAATGGACATCTACGCGGCGGCGCTGCGGGTCCCCAACGTCTTTCGCAACCTGCTGAGCGAGGGCGCGCTGTCGGCGTCGTTCGTACCGGTGTTCTCCTCGTTGCTCGATGACGGGGATGCCGTTGCGGCGCGGAGACTGGCCCAGGGCGTGCTGTTCCGCCTGCTCGCGCTCTCCGCCCTCGTGGTCGCCGTCGTGGTCGCCGCCGCACCCTGGCTCGTCCCGCTACTCGCTCCCGGGTACGACGCGGAGTTGAGCGCCCGCGCCGCGCACCTCGTCCGCATCCTCTTCCCCATGTCGGGCGTGATGATCATCGGGGCCTGGTGTCTGGGCGTGCTCACGAGCCACCGCCGCTTCTTCCTCCCCTTCGCCGCGCCGGTGCTCTGGAACCTGTCCCAGATCGTGGGCCTCCTGCTCGGTGCGCGGCTGGGGTGGGGGCCGCTCATCGTAGTGCTCGCCTGGTCCACGCTGGTCGGCAGCGTGCTGCAGGTAGGGGTGCAACTGCCCCCCGTGCGGCGTCTCCTCGGGACGCTGCGGCCCCGGGTCGATCGCGGCTTCGGGCCCACACGCCGGGTCGTGCGCAACGCGGGCCCTGTCGCGGTCGGGCAGGGGATATTCCAGCTCTCGAGCCTGACCGATGTCTTCCTCGCCAGCCTGCTGGTCGAGGGGGCCATGGCGGGGATCTACTTCGCCCAGCGGATCGCCCTGCTCCCGCTTGCCCTGTTCGGCGCCTCCATCGCGGTGGCGGCGCTGCCGGAGATGTCGCGTGAGAAGGGCGTCGAGGCGCTTCGATCCCACCTCTCCACCGGCGTACGACGCGTCGCCTACTTCATCTTACCCTCGGTCGCGGTCCTCTTGCTGCTCGGCGATGTTGCCGTCTCGATCATCTACCAGAGGGGGGAATTCAAGCCCGAGGATGTTCCCGCTGTGCAGTGGATTCTGGGGGCCTACGCCGTGGGACTCGTCGCGACGAGCCTCACCAAGCTGTTCGCGAGCGCTTTTCACGCCCTCCAGGACACGCGCACGCCGATGAAGTACGCTGCGGCGGGCGTGGGTCTCGGGATTCTGGTCGGCGCCGCAACCTGTCTCTGGCTGGACGCCCGCGGGTTCGGAGCGCGCGCGGCGGCCGGCATCGTCTTCGGCGGCTCCATCGGCGCGTGGGTCAACCTGGCTTTCCTCACGCGTGGACTGGGCCGCCGCGGCGCGGGCGGGTGGCTCGTCCCTGTACGCGGCTCGCTCGCTCGCATGCTGCTCGGTTCCATCCTCGCGGGGACCGCGCTCTGGCTCGTCCGTCTGGCGCTCGAGGCCCGGCTGCCGGATGGGTTTCTGGGCCAGGCCGTTCTGCTCTCGGCCGCGCTCGCCGCGGGGGGGCTCTGTTACGTGGCCGTGGCCGGCCTGCCGACATCGCTCCGGACCGTACGGGACGACGCGTGACCGGCGAGAAGCCGGCGGATCGGCCCACCCCGGCCAGCCTCGAGGCGCTCCGCGAGCAGGGACGGGCGCTCCCTCGCGAACCCGGCGTGTACCTGTTCCGGGATACCGCCGGCGAGGTCCTGTACGTGGGCAAGGCGAAGTCGCTCCGTGCGCGCGTCGCCTCCTACTTCGGGGCGGAGGCGGGGCGTTCCGTCAAACTCATCCGTCTCGGGCGGGAGATCGACAGCATCGAGACGTTCCCGGTGCGCTCGGAGGCCGAGGCTCTCCTCCTCGAGTGGAACCTCATCCGCGAGTTCGGCCCGCGCTTCAACATCCAACTGCGTGACGACAAGAGCTATCCGTACATCAAGATCACGGTGACCGAGCCCTTCCCCCGGATCTTCGTGACCCGCCGGCTCGAGGATGACGGGTCAAGGTACCTGGGTCCGTTTACGGACGTGGGGGCGATGCGGCGTGCGCTGCGCACGATCAAGAAGATGTACACCGTGCGTTCGTGCCACTACCGGATGCCCGAGGAGCTGCCGCCGCGACCCTGCCTCGACTACCACATCGGGCGTTGCAAGGCGCCCTGTGCCGGCCTTCAGTCGGAGGCGGACTACCGCGCCATGGTCGACGACATCCTGGAGATTCTGGGCGGACGGACGGGGGCGGTCCGGCGGTCGGTGAAGCGGAGGATGGCGGAGGCCGCCGACACGCTGGAGTACGAACGGGCCGCGGAACTGCGGGATGTCCTGAGGGGGCTCGACGCGCTCGAGAGTCGCCAGGCGGCGATAGATCCGCGGGGCGGAAGCCACGATGTGATCGGGTTCGCCAGAGAGAGCGAAGGCGAATCGGTGTGCGGCATCGTACTGCGGGTGAGGGAAGGGCGGCTCGTGGGGCGGCGCATCCACTATCTCGCAAGGGTCGGAGACGAGGTGGACGATGCGGTACTTGGGGCGCTCGTGAAGGGCTTCTATCTCCGCCAGACGGACGATGTCCCTTCCGAGCTGCTGGTCCCCGAGCCGTTCGACGAGCAGGATCTGGTGGAGGAATATCTGTCGGGACTGGCGGGCCGCCGCTTCCGGATTCGGGTGCCCGCGCGGGGACCGAAGCTCGAGTTGATGCGGGCCGCGAACCGCAACGCGGCGCATATTCTCGCCCGGGACCGGGTCGGGCAGGTGGAGGCGGCGGCGAGCGAACCTGTGAATGGCGGCCCCCCGCCCGCCGCGGTGCGTCTCGCGGAGGCTCTGGAGCTGGGGACGCCCGCACGGGACCTCGTCTGCTTCGACGTATCGACGCTGGCTGGACGGGAGTCGGTGGGGAGCTGTGTATGGCTCAGGGATGGCCGGCCGCACAAGGACGAATACCGGAAGTTCCGCATCCGCGAATCGGAGGACGGACGAACCGATGACTACGCCATGATGCAGGAGATCGTGTCGCGCTACTTCGACCGGCGCGTGCGCGAAGGCCATCCGCTCCCGGACCTCGTGGTGGTGGACGGGGGGAGGGGACAGCTGTCGGCGGCTCGCCAGGCAATGAACACGGCAGGTGTGTCGGACCTTCCCACCGTGGCCCTGGCGAAGCGCGAGGAGGAGGTGTTCCGGCCCGAGTCCGCGGTGCCGCTGCGGCTGCCGCGCACGGACCCGGGGCTGCAGTGGCTGCAACGCGCGCGCGACGAGGCACACCGCTTCGCGCTCCAGTACAACCGGACGCTCCGCCGTCGGCGCGCGCTCCGGTCGAGGCTGGGCGAGATCCCCGGCGTAGGGCCGGCGCGTGAACAGCTACTGCTCGAGCGCTTCGGCAGTCTCGACATCATCCGGCGCGCCACACCGGCGCAATTGGCTTGTACGCCCGGGATCGGCCGGGTCACCGCAGCTTCGATCCTCTCTGCGCTCGCATCCGGCGAGCCGGGACCGGAGGCGTAGCATGACGCGCGGGAGGCCGGCGGCGGGACTCTGCACTCGGTGCCGTCACCGACGGTGGATCACGAGCGACCGAGGCTCGACCTTTCTCCTCTGTCTCCTGTCGCGTCGGGATTCGCGCTTCCGGAAGTATCCGAGCCTTCCCGTACTTCGCTGCGACGGGTTCGACCGCGAGGAGCCGACCACATGACGGCTTCGACCCGGACACGGTTCGCGCCCAGCCCGACGGGGGCGCTCCACCTCGGAAACGCGCGGACCGCCATCCTCAACTGGCTGTTCGCTCGGCACCACGGTGGCGCGTTCGTGCTCCGGCTCGAGGACACGGACACGGAGCGCGCGGTCCCCGGCGGCGAGCGGATCATCTACGAGGCCCTCGACTGGCTCGGACTCCAGCCCGACGAGGGGCCGCGCGAGGGCGGGCCCTTCGGGCCGTATCGTCAATTGGCGCGCGAAACCATGCACCGGACTCGGGCGGCGGAGCTGCTGGCGTCGGGGCGAGCCTTCCGCTGCTACTGCCGACCGGATGAACTCGAAACTCGGCGTAAGGCCGCGATCGCCGCGGGCGAGCCGACGGGTCGCGACGCGCGCTGCCGGGACCTGCCGGCCGAACGGGCCCGCCGCTACGAGGCGGAGGGACGGACGGCGGCAATTCGTCTCCGGGTGGCGTCGGGCCCCGTGGCGTTCGAGGACCGTCTCAAGGGCACACTCTCCATCGACGGGGACGATCTGGGCGACATGGTGCTCGTACGCGGGGACGGCCGGCCAACGTACAACTTCGCCGTCGCGGTGGACGACCTCGAGATGGAGATCAGCCATGTGATCCGCGGCGTCGGACACCTCTCGAACACGCCGAAACAGGTGCTCCTGTACCGTGCCTTCGGCGTGACGCCGCCGGAATTCGTCCATATCCCGACCGTCCTCGCGCCCGGGGGAGGGAAGCTCTCCAAGCGGGACGGGGCCGCCGGGATCCTCGACTACCGGGACCGGGGGTTCCATCCCGATGCGGTCCTCAACTATCTGTCCCTCCTCTCCTGGTCCGCAGCGGACGGGAAGGAGTTCCTGACCCGGGAGGCGCTCGTCGTACGCACCGATCTCGACCGGGTGGGGGCGGCCGACAGCGAGGTCGACGAGGAAAAGATGACCTGGCTGTCGGGGCAGCACCTGCGGGCTGAACCGGCTGAGCGGCTGGCCCGGCGCTGGGCCGAGCGGCTCGACGTGGAGGGGCTGGGCCTGACCGACGCCGACCTCCGTCGCGTCGCGGAGGTGTTCGCGAAACGCACGAAGCTGTTCGGCGATGCGTCTTCCGAGGTCGAGCCGATCTTCCGCGCGCCGGAGCTCGACGGGGCGGCGTCACGGGAGGCGCTCTCGACCCCGGCGGCAGCGACCGCGATCACCCGTGCCCGGGCCTCGTGGGAAGAGACGGCGTGGCGACCCGAGCCCCTGGCCCGGGCATTGCGTGGCGCGATGCGGGAGTCCGGGGTGCCCGGGAGGTCGTTCTTCCCGCCCATTCGGGTCGCCCTGACCGGGCAGCTGCACGGTCCCGACCTCGGCGAAGTGGCCTACGCCCTTGGACGGGAGCGGACCCTGGCGCGGCTCGCCGCGACACAGTCCCCGACACCGCAGGACACAACCGACGAACAGGAGGAAGACCTATGAGCTGGCGTCTCGAATGCGGTGCCTGCGGGCGGCCGGTCCCCCGGGGACTTGCGACCGTGTGTCCGGATTGCGGAAAACCCCTGCTCGCGCGATACGAACTCGGGACGCTCGACGGCGCGGCGCTGCGACGGGCCTGGGCCGGTCGCCCGGCCGACATGTGGCGCTATCGAGAGATCATGCCGATCGAGGCGGACGAGGCACCGGTCACGTTGGGAGAGGGGGGCACGCCGCTGCTCGAACTCGAACTCGGTGGCGACTTCGACGGCCTCACACTCCTCGTCAAGGACGAGGGTCTCAACCCCACCGGGAGCTTCAAGGATCGCGGCCTGTGCGCGGCGGTCACGCGGGCGGTGCATGAGGGCGCATCGGATTTCGTGATCCCCAGCGCGGGGAACGCCGGCGCGGCTCTGGCGGCCTATGCGGCGCGCGCAGGTGCGTCCGCCCGTCTCTTCATCCCCGAGGACACGCCGGAAGGCGTCGCGCGCCGCTGCGACCACTACGGCGCCGAGGTCGTGCGGGTCGATGGGCTGATCGACGAGTGTGGGCGCCTCTCCGCCGAGTACGCCGAGGCGACGGGGGCCTTCAACATTTCCACGCTCAAGGAACCGTACCGGATCGAGGGAAAGAAGACGATGATGCTGGAGATCGTCGAGTCGCTGGGCTGGCGGGCGCCCGACGCGATCGTCTACCCGACCGGCGGCGGCACCGGTCTGATCGGGAGCCACAAGACGCTCTCGGAACTGCGCGATCTGGGACTCATCGACGGGACAACGCGGCTGTATGCGGTGCAGGGCTCGGGCTGCGCACCCATCGTACGGGCCCACCAGGCGGGAGCGACGCACGCCGAGCCATGGCGGGACGCGTCGACCGAGGCCTGGGGGCTCCGGGTGCCCGGGGCGCTCGGAGATTTCCTGATGCTGGACGCCCTGCGGGAATCGGGCGGAGGCGCCGTCGCGGTCTCCGACGAGGCCATGAGGGCTGCGGCCCTCGAACTCGGGGCGGCCGGTGTCGGCGCGGCAATCGAGGGCGGCGCCACTCTCGCGGCGGCCCGTGAACTCCGCAGATCCGGAGAGCTGAGGGACGAGGAGACCGTCGTCCTCTTCAACACCGCGCACCTGCTGACCTACTAGCGCCGACGCCGCGCCGGCGGCGAGGGGCTCCAGGGGTCGTAGTCCGTGCGCGCGCGGGCGGCTGCGGCTACTTTGGGCCGTTGGACAAATCATCAACGACAGGGGTTCTGAGCGATGTTGAACACAGTACGCACAGGCGCGAGGACCGTGGCCGCTGCGGCCCTGGCTTCGATTGTCGCGACTCCGGGGCTCTTCGGGCAGGAATGCCAGTTCGACGCAAACCCCGCGGCGAGCACGGCGTCCGAAGCGATCCAGGATCTGACCGAGGCCACTGCGGCAGACAGCCTGGCCGCCTTCACGGTGGCCTGGGAAGCCATTTCGGCAGATCTGGACAGTGACAACCCCGTGGTCCCTCTGTTGGCCGCCCAGATACAGATCGCCCTCGGCGACTTCGCGGAAGGCGTGGGATTTCTGGATCGCTACGATGAGCTTTCTCCGCCCGAATGCGCGGAGCACGGCGATGCCCAGCGCTACAACGGGTGGGTTCGGCTCTACAACGCGGGCGTGTCCGCATACAGCGCGGGCGAGAACGAGGCGGCGCTCGAGGCGTTCATGCTCGCCAACGAATTCAGGCCCGACCTTCGCTCGTACAGCAACGCGGCGCTCCTTCAGGCTTCGACGGGGGACAACGCCGGGGCGATCGAGACGTACCGCGCCGCGCTGGCGGCGGACATTCCGGACGCCGACCCGGAGCAGCTCCGAAACACGGTCCGCGGCCTCGGCGACATGCTGATGGACGAAGGACGGGATGAGGAAGCCGCGGAAACCTACGGCAGCTTCCTCGCCACCTACCCGGACGACGTCGTGATCAAGATCCGCTACGCCGGCGTGCTGGCGGACCAGGGTCGAGGCGACGAGGCGACGGCCATCTACGCGGAGACGCTCGAGCGCACCGACCTCAGCTACCAGCAATGGATCGAGGTCGGCGCCGGGCTCTACAACGCGCAAAACTACGACGACGCGACCGCGGCATTCGGGAAGTCACGAGAGGGGAACCCCTACAACAAGGAAGCGATGGAGAATTTCGTCAACGCCTCCATCCAGGCCGGGCGTCCGGGACCGGTCATCGCGCTCGCCGACACCCTGACCACGTGGTATCCCTACGACCAGCTGGCCCATCAGCTCCGCGCCCAGTCTCTGGGCCGCGCGGACATGAACGATGAGGCCATGGCGGCCATGGCGGAGGAGCAGCAGCTGCCGCTTTCGTTCACGTTCGCCCAGATGGCCGCTGCGCCGGACGGGCGCTACATCGTGCAGATCAGTTTCACCACACGCACGGCGTCCGGCACGATACAGATCCCGTTTGAGTTCGTGGACATCACGGGGGCAGTGGCGATGACGGAGACGCGCACGACGGAGGCCGACGCCGGTAACCTTGTCTTCGAGATACAGTCCGACGTCCCGCTGGCCGGGTTCCGGTACGGGACCATCGGCGGCTGACCGGCCGGCCGGAGACGGTGCTCCGGGCTCCGGCCGCTCCTTCGGGCGGGGCGGCCGGAGTCCGGATCGTACGGCTGCCTGATCATGATACGAATCGCCAGGGTCGAGCCTGGCTCGATCGCCGCCGACCTCGAGCTTCCGGCCGGTCTCGCCGTGCTCGAAATCAATGGCCGTCCCATCCGGGACAGCCTGGACCTTCTGTTCCATCAGGCGGAGTCGTCACTCCGCGTGCTCGCGGAACAACGCTCGGGCGAGCGACTGCTGCTCGAGATCGAGAAACCGGTCGATGAGCCGCTCGGGATCATCCCCGAGCCCGACAAGATCCGCCGCTGTACGAACGCCTGCCCGTTCTGCTTCGTAAAGGGGAACCCGAAGCTCGACAAGCTCCGCGCTCCTCTCTATGTGAAAGATGACGACTATCGACTGTCTTTCCTCCACGGCCACTACATCACGCTGACGAATCTTCGTCCCGATGACTGGGACCGAATATTCGAGCAGCGACTGTCTCCTCTGTATGTGAGTGTCCACGCCACGGACTCCGATGTGCGGCTCGCCATGCTCAAGAATCCACGTAGCGCCAATATCGGAGAGGATCTCGACCGACTCTCCGCCGAGGGCATTCTCGTGCACGCCCAGGTCGTCCTCTGTCCCGACGTCAATGACGGGCCGCATCTGACGCGCACCATGGAGGACCTCTATCAGCGCGGAGACGCGATCCGGTCCCTGTCGATTGTGCCGGTGGGACTCACGATCTGGAATGCCGGGAGGGGAGGGCGAGCCCTGGCCCCGACGGAATGTCGGGCGGCGCTGGCGGCCATCGACGCGATCCGGACACGAGCGCTGGCGGAACGCGGCACGGGCTGGTGCTATGCGGCAGATGAGATGTACCTGCAGGCCGGACTTGAACCGCCGGGGCCGGACTACTTCGACGACCAGGAGCTGGAGAGCAACGGCGTCGGCGCGATTTCGAGCCTCACGCACGATGTCGGACGGCGGCTTGGCGAGCTCGGAGCGCTGCCCGGGCGCAGGGTGGTCGCGGTGACGGGTCTGTCGATGGGACCCACGCTGTCGGGGCTGGGGGACCGGATCGCCCGCCGGACCGGCGCCGAGGTGTCGGCGGTGGGGGTCGAGAATACGCTGTACGGGCCCATGGTGACGACAGCCGGGCTGCTGTCCGGAGCCGACCACCGGAACGCGCTCCGGGAGGCCGAAGAGTTCGACGTGGCGCTCTTCTCGGCCCAGGCGCTGAACGACGACGACTTCTTTCTCGATGATGTGAGCCTGTCAGAGCTCAGAGCCGATTTTCCGGGACGCCGGATCGAGCCCTCGCGCGACTTCGTCGACGTCCTTTCCCGGCTGTAGCGGCGATGGCCCTCCGCACGGTCGCCATCGTGGGCCGTCCCAACGTGGGGAAGTCGACGCTGTTCAACCGAATCCTCGGGCGTCGCGTCGCCATCGTCGCGGAGCGCCCCGGCGTGACCCGGGACCGGCAGTTCGCCGAGGCGGAGTGGGCGGGGCGGCGATTCCTCCTCGTCGATACCGGGGGGCTCGTCGAACAGCCCGACGAGCACATGGACCTCGAGGTGAGGCGGCAGGCCGAGACGGCGATCGGACACGCCGATGTCGTCGTGCTGGTGGTCGACGGCCGAGAGGGCGTCCAGGCCGTGGACCGGCATGTGGCCGAACTCCTGCGCCGCTCCGGCCTTCCCGTGGTGCTGGGCGTGAACAAGCTGGACGAACTCGGCGACGCGATCGACCACCTCGACTTCTACGAACTCGGTCTCGGCGACCCGACGCCGCTCGCGGCCCTCAGCGGAAAGGGTTCCGGGGACCTTCTCGACCGGGTGGTGGGAGCGCTGCCGGAGTCGGAGGAGGACGAAGGGACCGAGGTCGACATCCGCATAGCGGTGATCGGACGCCCAAACGTGGGGAAGTCCAGTTTCGTGAACCGCCTCCTCGGCGAAGAACGCCTCATCGTACACGAGGAGGCGGGGACGACCCGCGATGCCATCGACACGGATCTGGAGGTGGGGGACCGGCGCGTGCGTCTGATCGATACGGCGGGTCTGCGCCGGCAGGCCCGTATCGTGGACAACCTCGAGTTTCTCGGGCGCCTGCGCGCGGCCTCGGCGATCGACCGCGCGGACATCTGTCTTCTGCTCGTCGACACGGAGGCCGGAGCGGCCAATCAGGATTTCAGGATCGGACACCAGGCGTGGGACGCGGGCAAAGGTGTCGTGTTCGTGGCCAACAAATGGGATCTGATCGAGGACCGGGGGCCGGGGGCGCTGGCCGGATTCGAGCGGGAGCTGCGCGGGCGGGCGCACTACCTGCGCTGGGTCCCGATCATCACCTGTTCGGCGCTGACGGGGAAGAGAGTGAGCAAGGTCATCGACCTCGCGTCAGCGGTGCAGGAGGCGCGGGCGCAACGCATCCGCACCTCCGAGGTGAACCAGGTGCTCCAGAATCTGGTTGCGCGTCGCCAGCCGCCGCAGGGGGGGCGGGGTGACGTGCGGCTGCTGTACGCCAGCCAGGTGGCGGCATCCCCGCCGCTCTTCATACTCTGGTCCAACCGGCCCCACGACCTGAAGGAGCACTATGTGAGATACCTCGTTGCCGGCTTCCGGGAGGCCTGGGGATTCGAGGGGTCTCCCATCCGGATCAAGCTGAAGAAACGCTCGGGGCGCGAGTGACGGCGCCGCTGCTCACACTCTCGGCCTATCTCGTCGGAGCATTTCCGACCAGCTATCTCGTGGGCAGGGCCTACGGGTATGACCTCCGGCGGGAGGGGAGCGGCAACCTCGGCTCAACCAATGCCTACCGGATCCTGGGGTTCTTTCCGGCCGTTGCCGTGCTCATCGTCGACCTGCTCAAGGGATTCCTCCCTGTGTGGTTCTTCCCGATCTGGGACGGGCGGACCGGAGCCTGGGCGCTGGCCTACGGGCTCGCCGCGATCACCGGCCACGTGTGGCCCGTGTACACGAGGTTCAAGGGAGGGAAGGGGGTCGCGACCGCGGCCGGCACGATGGCGGCGCTGGCGCCTGTCGCCGTGGCGGTCGCCTTCCTGGTGTGGGTCGTGACGGTGACCCTCACCCGTACGGCGTCCGTCGCCTCGCTCGTATCGGCCAGCCTCGTCCCCATCATGGCGCGCGCCTCGGCGGCGCCGCGCTCGGTCGTGTCGTACGCGCTGCTGCTCGCGCTGACGGTGTGGTGGACGCACCGAGCGAACGTGGCGCGGATCGTGCGGCGGGAGGAGTTCCAGATCGACTGGCGCCGGGGACGGGCGCCGCCGGCCGGGACGCCCCCGCCCGAAGGCCGGGAGGATGGCGCGTGAACGGGCAGACCGTCGCCGTACTGGGCGCGGGAAGCTGGGGCACGGCGCTGGCCGACGTGCTGGTTCGAAACGGTCACCAGGTGCGGCTGTGGGCGCGGGACCCGGAGCACGTCGCCGCGATGCGGGAGGATGGTACCAACGAGCGCTACCTGCCGGGGATCGAACTCGCCCGACCGCTCGCCATTACGGCGGAACTCGGGGAGGCCCTCGCCGGTACCCGGTTTGTAGTGTCGGTGTGCCCGTCGCACGCCGTGCGTGAGGTGCTCGGCCGGGCCGCCGCGCATCTCGACGACCAGGTGCTGATCTCCGCCTCGAAGGGGATCGAGACCGGGACGCACCGTCGCATGTCGGAAGTCATCGTGGAGACGCTGGGGGAAGCGGCCGGAGCGCGCACGGTCGTCCTGTCGGGACCCAGCTTCGCGGAGGAATTGCTCCGGCAACTACCGACGGCGGTGGTTGCGGCCAGTCGGCGTGAGGACCACGCCCTGGCGGTGCAGAGCCTGTTCCGGAACGGTTACCTGCGCGTCTACACGCAGCCCGATGTTGATGGCGTGGAGTTGGGAGGGGCGCTCAAGAACGTGATCGCGCTCGCCGCGGGGATCTCGGATGGACTCGAACTGGGGTCGAACGCGCGGGCGGCGCTGATCAACCGCGGGCTGGCGGAGATCGCGCGCCTCGCCAGGCACCTCGGGGCGCGGGAGACGACGCTGGGCGGGCTCGCCGGACTCGGGGATCTCGTCCTCACATGCACGGGCCGGCTGAGCCGGAACCGCTCCGCCGGGCTGGCCATCGGCTCGGGGCGCCGTCCCGCTGATGTGATCGGTGAGATGGCGCAGGTGGTGGAAGGCGCCAGGACGGCCCGGGCGGCGTTCGAGTTGAGCCGGCAGCTCGGCGTGGAGATGCCGATCACGAGCGGCGTATATTCGATCCTGTACGAAGAAGTCGCGCCCCGAGCGGCGCTTGCCCGCTTGATGGCCCGGGAGCCGAAGCCCGAACGCTGGGGCTAGTTTGGTGCCCGGGGCCGCCGGGCCCGGCACGGAATGACGCATTCGGAGAGGGGAGGGGACAGCGTGGCGAACCGCATCGCGCCGAAAGAGTACTATTCGATCGGAGACGTGTGCGAAATCGCCGATCTCAAGCCGCACGTCCTCCGCTACTGGGAGAGCCAGTTCTCCGTACTGCGACCCTCGAAGAATCGGGCGGGGAACCGGGTCTACCGGCGGAAACAGATCAAACTCATCCAGCTGCTGCGCCACCTGCTCTACACGGAGCGCTACACGATTGAAGGGGCGAGACGGAAACTCGATCAGCTGCGAGAGAGCGGCCAGTTGGCCAAGGCGGCGCGTGTCGCCTGGGATCGCGAGACGATCCGCGACCTTCGACGGGAGGCCGACGAGTTGATGGAACTGCTCGAGAGCGGCGCGGCGGAGTGACCGGCAGGGGACAGCCTGTCCTGCTGTGCACGAACGACGACGGCGTGCAGGCGGGTGGGCTCTCGCTCCTGGCGCGGGTGGCCGAGGCCTTCGGCGATGTGTGGACGGTGGCACCGGACCGGGAACAGAGCGCGACCAGTCACGCCCTCTCCCTCCACCGGCCGATCCGCCTGACACAGCTCTCGGAGCGGCGCTACATGGTGGACGGGACGCCGACCGACTGCGTACTCCTCGCCGTGAAGGAGATCCTCGAGACACCGCCCGGGTTCGTGCTGTCGGGGGTCAACCACGGGCCCAACATGGGCGAGGATGTGCTCTACTCCGGCACGGTGGCGGGGGCGATGGAAGCGACGATCCTTGGCGTTCCCGCGATCGCCTTCTCGTTTACCGGAGACGACGAGACGGTGCTGGACACGTATGCGAACCTGCTGGGCGACCTGATCGGATCCTGTCTCCGCAGGACAGGGTTTCCGGACGAGACCTTCCTCAACGTCAACCTTCCGAACCGCCCCGCGAGCGAGGTGGAGGGCGTCGTGGTCACGGCGCTCGGACGCCGCGTCTATCACGACTCGCTGCGGCGGAGCAGGGACCCGCAGGGGTACGATTCCTTCCGGATCGGAGGGGGGCACTCGGCCTGGAGGGGTCGGGAGGATTCCGATTTCAGGGCCGTGCGCGCCGGCTATGTATCGGTCACGCCGCTCCACCTGGACCTGACGAATTTCGAACTCCTCAACGAGGTGAGATCGTGGGGTCTGGGGAGCTGACGGCGCGCGACCCGGCGGCCGACTTCCGGCGCGACCGCCAGCGCCTCGTGGAACACCTCCGGGCCGGAGGTATCCGTGACCTGGCGCTCCTTCACGCGTTCGCCAGCGTACCGCGACACGTTTTTGTCCCGGAGATCATGAGCCACCGCGCCTACGACGACGTCCCGCTGCCGATCGGCGCCGGGCAGACGATCTCGAGCCCCACCATCCACGCACTCAGCATCGCGGCCGCGGAGGTCGGTGCCGGACAGCGCATTCTCGAGGTCGGAACCGGGGCGGGGTTCCAGACGGCGCTGCTCGCGAAACTGGGGGCGGAGGTGTACTCGATCGAACGGGTGCAGTCGCTGCACGAGAGCGCCGCGCACACCCTGAGCCGGCTCGGCGTGAAGGCCCGCTTGATGCTGGGCGACGGGAATCTGGGCTGGCCGGGGCCCGCGCCGTTCCAGGCCATTATCGTCTGCGCCGCGACGGCACGCCCGCCGACCGCGCTCCTCGAACAGCTCGCCGAGGGGGGGCACATGATCGTGCCCGTCGGGACGCGTCGGCAGGAACTGCGCAGGTATACGCGGCGGGGCGACGAGTTCCTGCGCAAAAAGATCGCCCGCGCGCGCTTCGTTCCGCTCATTGATGGGAATCGGCCGGGCAGACGGCGAGGCCGGCCCGGGTGAGGAGCTGGGGTGCGTTGTACGCGAAGGGCCTGGCCATGGGGATGGCCGACCTCGTGCCGGGGGTGTCCGGGGGGACGATCGCGTTCATCTCGGGGATCTATGACGAACTCGTCGCGACGATCGCCGGCCTCGACCACGGGCTGCTGCGCGTGCTGCGGGAGGACGGCGTCAGTGCGGCGTGGAGGGCCGGCAACATGGGCTTCCTGACCGTCCTGCTCGCCGGTATTCTCACGAGCGTGGTCGCCTTCGCCGGGGGGCTCCACTGGCTGCTCGCCAATCGGCCCGTTCAGCTCTGGGGCTTCTTCTTCGGCCTCGTAGCGGCGTCGGTCCCGCTCGTGGCCCGGCGCATCACCGACCGCCGGCGGGCCGGCGTGTGGGCCCTCGCCACCGCCGGCGCAGCGCTGGCCGCCTCCGTCACGTCGCTCCCGCCACTCGTCCGCTCCGACGCGCCGCTCTTCCTCGCCGCAGCCGCGGGAGTGGCCGCCTGTGCCATGATTCTGCCCGGTATCTCCGGTAGCTTCATCCTGCTCATCCTCGGGGCCTACGCCCCGGTGATCGGCGCTCTGCAGGGCCTCGACGCGGTACGGATCGTGGCCGTCGGCGTCGGGGTGGTCCTCGGGCTGCTCAGCTTCAGCCGTGTCCTCGGGCGGCTCCTGTCCCGGAGACGGGCGGCGACGCTGAGCCTGCTCACGGGGTTCCTGGCAGGGTCGCTGAACGCCCTCTGGCCCTGGAAGGAGCGGGTCCGCGAGCTGTACACGCACAGCGGGGGCAGGGTCGAGTGGCTCACGGAGAACCGCTGGCCCCCGAACGCCGCGGAAATCTGGCCGGTGCTGGCCCTCGCTCTCCTCGGGGCCGCCGCGGTGCTGGCGATCGACCGGGCGGCCCGAGGGCGTGGATTTCGAGGCAAGTAGCGGCGATCCGCCGCGCCCGGTAGCTTCCACGCCGACACGGATTTCGAGGAGGGGACACGACAATGGCGGATGCGCTCGCCAGCGGTAAGACACCAGACGGACCCGGTCAGAAGGAGGACGCCTTCGTCCGATCGACCTTCCGTCTGGCCGAATGGGCAAACAAGAACATACGAGCGGTGCTGGTGGGAGCCGCCGGCATCGCGATGGTCGTCGTGGGGATCGTGTACTACACGAACTTCCAGGCCTCGGTGCGAGACCAGGCCACGGGGGACCTCGCGTTACTTCGGCTGGGCGCGGTCAACCCCGAAACCCTCATCCCCGACCTCGAAGCCTACGTCCAGCGATTTGACGGGGTGTCGGCCGCGGACGAAGGCCGTCTCCTCCTCGCGCGGACCTACCTGGACAACGGGCAGGCCGTGGAGGCGGCGAGGGTCGCGAGCGAGGTCTCCGAACCGGTCGACCAGCCCGTCGGCCTCGCGGCACGCACACTCCTGGGCGCCGCCCAGGAGGCGACCGGAGACGCGGAGGCTGCCCTGGCCACGTACGTGGCGCTGGGAGAGGCGGCCCGCTTCGCCTTCCAGCGTCGCGAGGTGCGGGCAGCAGCCGGCCGCATCCTGGCTTCACTCGGGCGTATGGAAGAGGCCGCGACGATCTACGCCGCCATCGCCGAGGAAGCCGCCTCGGAGGATCCGGTGGAAGCGGGCGTGTACCGCCTTCGCCTTGGCGAGGTCAAGGGCGAGCTCGACGCCAGCAGCGCGGCCAACCTTCCTCCAAATGGAGCACAAGGCCGTATGTGCGACCGGGAGCGCGACAGCGGAACTCGAGGGGCCTGTCTGGCGGCGGAGCGCGAGCGCGGTCCCGTGGGGACGAGGTAGCGGCCAGAACCTCGGTCTTGACAGGGGAAACGTGCGCGGCTACCCGGTGTACCCTAGTGGCGAGTATGTCAAGGCACAGCCAACCACGACAAGGTGGTACGTGACCCCTCCGATGCGCGAAATCCTTGGCGGTTGGGTGGAGGAACGGTACACGATGTTAACATTGAAGATGCGGGTTGGACTTGGGGGGTAGTAGTCACCACCAAGCCCGAGCCATCTTCGGGCGTGCTCGTAGCGCAGCGTAGCGAAGATCCGGGTTACATCGCTATCCAGAGTAACATCGTCGTTTCTGATGACCATTTGGCTACGCTGGCGAGTCTCACCGATCGAGCCCTTCGTACCTTCCTGGCCGATCTCAAGCTTACGATTTTTGCCATTCCCGTCGAAGCTGTTTTTGCCGGTGAGGTGCCGGAGGGAGAGCGTCGTGACGGCAGCATGGAGGTAACGCTGACACGGCGACTCGTGGACGAACAGGTAACACGTGTAGGTTTCTTTGCTGGGTACAGGGCTGTGCGCTCAGCGAGCAATATCTTCAAGCGGTTCGAGAAACTTGCCGCGAGGTGACTGGACGAACGGACTCGCCCTACTTCCTGAATCAACAGGGGCGCATACCGCGCGGACGACGTGAGGCAGGACCACCGGACGTGCGCTACCAGCTTGGGGGAGCACGCGTTTCGCGTCCTGGGAACCGCATCACGTCCCCGAACATCTTCCGCGGCGCAATCTACCGTTTGTGGGAAGAGACCGCGAGCTGTTCTTGCAGTCGACTCGATGCAGGGCCCGTTGGCACATTGGGGCGCCATCGCCGGACGCTGCGACCGAAGAACGGATACGCTACTTACCCGTTCGGAGGTAGCGGTGAAGGCGCGGGAGATCGTTAGACGGATCTGAGCGCTGAGTTCTCGCCCCTAGCTACCCACACCGTTCCCGCGGTCTCCCCGTCACGTTCACTGATGGAGGTTATCCCGGCAGCCTCGTATAGCAAGAGGCCGTTGAACGTGTCTACGACGCTCAGCGAGGACGAAGCAAAGCCTTGTCCACATGGGTGATCCCCGCCACAGGTTCTTCCCGGAAGGCCTTCGAAACGGCCAAGGAACTCAAACAACGGAGATCGGAGGCGGACCTGAGAAGCCGTGCCTACTACGCAGCATACGGCGCCGCCAAGGCTCGGTATCGCCGCCGCCCACGGCAAGCCGAACGAGAAGTTCCTCCACGGTCAGATCGGCGGTATCATCATGACGGTCGCACCCGGTCACCCCGTACGAAAAGCCTGGAACTCGTTGCAGCAGCGGCTGACCGCCAACCCCTCCGCGTCGCACCGAGCCGCTTCCTTCAAGAAGCACCCACACCCGGAATTATATGTCAGCCCGCTTATGGCACATAAGATATATTATGTAAACTTGTACGCGAACTTGACCAGGAAAATCCTCTGATGCCCAACGGTCGTGAGGCTAGAGCGTGAAGGTGTGGGAGAACTTCACCATCAGCGCCCGCCCCGACGAGAACGGGAGCACCGGATCGCGGCCGTTGGTGCTGGTACGATCCACGAAGTAGCCCTCGTTGTAGACGACCCAGAGGTCCACACCCTCGCGGAAGTGATAGCGGAAGCGCGCGTTGACGCTGATCTGGTCCATCGTCGAGTTGTACTGCGCGAGCGTGCTCAGCGAGAGGTGCGTGTCGAGTGAGAAATCCAGGTTGAGTCTGGCCAGGTGTGTGGTAAGGTACGGACGACCGGGCAACTCGAAGCGATTGATGTCGTATCCGGGACGGATCTCCAGATGTCGGGAGATGTTTAACGCCGGGCTCAACCGCAGGCTCACCCGGCGCCCGTCGTAGAAGCTGCCGGCCGATCCTCCGAGTTCTCCCCTCACATGGCCGCCGCGCCCCAGCCGCACGGAGACCTCCGCTTCGTGAAACCGGTATTCTCCCGGGTCGATACTCAGCCCCGCGATCGGGAACGAGGTCCGGATGCTCTCGAAGCTCGAGCGGGACGTGAGGGTGAAGAAGCTGCCCGACTTCAGCGCTATGAGCATCTGAGGGGCGAACGTCCGGGATTCCGGCGTCAGGTCCGAGTTTCTGTAGTAGTGCTCGGTTTCAGTACTGATCGTCACCGCGCGAAGCTGCGAATCCACACCGAGGAACCAGGAATACCCGGCCGATCCGCCGAAGAGCGTGAAGTCCTTGCGCAGCTGGAAGCCGAGCCGCGGCAGGTAATCTCCCCCCACACGGCGATACTGCGCGCTGTAGGCGAACCCTTCCTGCCGCCGCCGCGCGAACTGCGCGAAGAAGGCACCGGCGTCGAGCGGGTTCCGCTCCACCACCTCGTCGTCGAAGGTCTGGGCCCACTTCAGCGTCAGGTATTCGTCCCCGAACACCCGGATTTCGCTGTCCGCGCCCCATGCGATGTTGCTTTTGCCGTAGGCGTCCACCCGCGTGGCGACGATCCCCCCGACCGAGGAATTCTGGTTGAAGACCTGCTGCTTGAGCCGCAGCACGCCCATGTTCTCGCCCGGCCGACCCGCCCTTGGGGCCGTCTGCATGTTGAGGAACCCGAAGTCCAGTCCCCCGGCCCGCCCGACCAGGCGCGCACCTCCATAGATGCGCACCAGTTCCCCGCGGTCGAGGCCGATGCGGCGGCTGAAGAACACGCGGTCCGTGATCCCGCCCGTGGCGAAGTCGAAGGTCGCCGACCGCTCCTGGAAGAACTGACGTTTCTCCGGGAAGAAGAGCGGGAAGCGCGTCAGGTTGATCTGCTGGTCATCCGCCTCGACCTGGGCGAAGTCGGTGTTCGCCGTCAGGTCGATGGAGAGGTTCGATGAGGGAGAGTACTTGAAGTCGAGCCCCGGCTCCCGCGTCGGTTCGTCGGTCGTCTCCCAGTACGCGGCCACGTCCGGCGGCTCCCGCAGCGTCGGGATCTGCGTCATCCCCCCGAGCAGATACGGCGTCACGTAGATCGGCTTCGCCCGGTTCACCGTGTGAAACGTGACGCGCTGCGCGAGCGAAGGCTTTCCGAAGCCGAAGAAGCCGTACTCGGGGGAGATGTCCGGATAGACGTGGCGCTCGTTCTTCCGCGAGATGGAACGGTACACGATGAGCCCCATCGTCACTTCCCCGCCGGTGTTCTGGAACCCCAGCGTCGAGAACGGGATGCGCATTTCCGCGGACCATCCCTCCCCCGTCTGCTGCGCGAGGCCATCCCAGTGCGCGTTCCAGTCGCTGTTGAAGGGCCGCGTACCCGCGGTCCATTCGGCATCGCCCCACACCGTGCGGTCGGACCGCGCCCCATTCGGATTCACCACGAACGCCACGGCCGTCTCGTGGTCGTTGTAGCTGTCGAGCACGATGGAGAACTGGTCGTCGCCGCTGAACCCATCGCGGCTGAAGCTGTTCGCACGTATCCCGCCGGGATCGGAATCGAACAGTCGCCCGGCGACATAGAGATAGCGGTCGTCGTAGGCGATCCGGATTTCCGTATCTTCGGTGAGTTCCCCGCCGTAGGTGGGCGAATACATCACGAGAGGCACCGGCTCGATGTCCGCCCAGACGGGCTCGTCGACGAAGCCGTCGAGGTGCACGTGCCCGTGTCCCTCGAGACGCGTGAGCGGGACGGGGGGCTTCCCTCGCCCGCCCTCCTGCGCGGCGCCCAGAGCCGGATTCGCGGCCGCGAACGCCGCCGCCAGACAGAGGGCGAAGCCGGATCGGGTCGGGCGCGTGGCCCGCAAGCCTCTCATGCGGGGGGCCGACCTACCAGATGAAGGTGTGCGAGTATTTGATCATGATGTTGCGTCCCGCCGACCATGGCAGCCTCGGATCGAATCTCCGGTCGCGTTCGAAGTTGAACCCTTCATTGTACACAATCCAGAGATCCGTGCCTTCCCGAAAGTGGTACCGGAAGCGCGCGTTGATGCTCGTCCGGTCAGCGAGGTTGTTGTACTGCGCGAACGCGCTGAGCGAGAGGTGCGTGTTGAAGGCGAAATTCAGCCGCAGGCGGCCGAGTTGCGTCGTCGTCGCTTCGCCCCGGCCGCGGAACTCGATCCGGTTGACCTCGTAGCCCCCGATCACTTCCAGGTAGCGTGAAACGGTCCACGTGGGGTTGAAGATCAAACCCACGCGCCGCCCGTCGTAGAAGCTCCCCATCGACGTCCTGATGTCGCCGCGGAAGATCGTGCTGCGCGGCAGCATCCAGTCGATACCGGCTTCGTGGAACCAGTACTCTCCCGGCTGGATGGACACCGACCCGACCGGGAACGGCCGCCGGATGTCCTCGAACTGCGCGTTCAGGTAGGCCGTGATGTTCGCGGTCGACTTGAAATCGAGCGACACCGAGGGACGGATCGAGCGGGACTCGACCGTGAGGTCGGCGTTGCGGTGGTAGTTCTCGCCCATCATCAGCAGCGTGACAGCGTTGAGCGCGGCGCTGGAGCCCCGGAGCCAGCTATGGGCGAACTGGCCCCCGTACAGCGTGAAGTCGTTCCGCAGCTGGAAGCCGAGACGCGGCAGGTAGTCCGGACCCACCCGCCGGTAGAAGAGATTGTACCAGATCCCGCGATCCGTCCGCCGCTCCCACCGGGCGCGGATGAGACCCGCGTCGAGCGTGTTGCGCTCCCTGACCCGCTCGTCGAAGGTCTGCGCCCACGTCAGCGTCAGGTATTCGTTGCCAAACGGACGCAGTTGAGCATCCAGCCCGTAGGCGATGTTGTCCTGGCCGTTCGCGCCGTAACGGGTCGCGACGATGCCCCCGACGAACGAATACGGATTGAACACCTGCTGCTTGAGCCGCAGCACGCCCATATTTTCGCCCGATCGACCCGCGGCCGGAGCGGTCTGCATGTTGAGGAACCCGAAGTCCAGGCCTCCAAGCCGGCCGACCAGCCTTGCGCCCCCGTATATCCGGACGAGTTCTCCCCGCTCAAGCCCGATGCGCCGACTGAAGAACACCCGGTCGGTGAACCCACCCGTCCCGAAGTCGAAGGTCGAGGTGCGTTCCTGGAAGAACTGGCGTTTCTCCGGAAAGAAGAGCGAGAACCGGGTCAGGTTGACCTGTTGGTCGTCCGCCTCCACCTGGGCGAAGTCCGTGTTGACGGTGAGATCGATGGCCAGATTCGACGACGGAGAATACTTGAGGTCGAGGCCGGGTTCGGCCGTATGATCTCCCTCCGTTCCCCAGAACGAGGCGGCGTCCGACGCCTCCCGCAGGACCGGTGTCCGGCTGAGCCCCCCGAGCACGTACGGGGTGAGGTATGCCGGGGTCGTGGGCCGCACCCCGCGCAGCGTCATCCGTTGGCCCTGTGACGGCTTGAGGAACCCTCCCTGGCCCCATTCGCGTCCGATCGCCGGATAGACGTGGCGCTCGTTCTTGCGGGCGATGAAGCGGTAGATGATGATCCCCATCGTCACTTCGTCGCCCTGCGCCTGGAAGCCCAGGGTGGAGAACGGGATCCGGTACTCCGCGAACCACCCTTCCTCGTTTCGCGAGGTGAGGACGTGCCAATGGGCGTTCCAGTCGACGTTGAACGGCATCACGTCTCCCGTGAACTCCCCGTCGTTCGAGAGCGAGCGATCCTGGCGGACGCCGGCAGGTGTCGTACCGAACCACAGTCCGGTCTCGTAGTCGTTGTAGCTGTCGATCACGAACGAGAGCAGGTCGTCGCCGCTGAACGTGTCGCGGTAGAAGGTGTTCAGGCGGATGCCTTCGGGGTCCGAGTCGTACAGCCGCCCGGACAGGTAGAGGTTCTCGTCATCGTGCGCGATCCGGAATTCCGTGCGCTCGGTTGGATCGCCTCCGTGGGTCGGCGCCCACACGAAGATGGGCAGCGGCTCGATGGCCTCCCACGCCGGTTCGTCCACCCGGCCATCGAGGATGATCTCGCCCGTGAGGCGGGGGATGGGGACCGGCACGCGGGACCGGAGCGACGCCACGTCCGCCTCGTCCGAGCCCCCGGCCTGCGCGGCGAGCCCCGGAGCCAGGAGCATGCATCCCGTCAGGGTCCACGCGAGCGGACCTGAGAGTCGCTGGATTTGACGACGCGTGCGGGCCAACGGCATGTGGGGTGTCCGGGTGGGTCAGGGAGGTGCTTCGCCTACCGCAAGAACACGCCGACAAGCCCGAAGGTTCAAAAGCTGAAGGTGTGCGAGTACTTGATCATGAAGTTCCGCCCGGCGGACCACGGCAGCCTGGGGTCGAACCCCCGATCTCGTTCAAGGTTCAGCCCTTCGTTGTACACCACCCAGAGATCCGTGCCTTCCCTGAAGTGGTAGCGGAAGCGCGCGTTGATGCTGGTTCGCTCGTCGAGGTTGTTGTACTGCGCAAAAGTGCTGAGCGAGATGTGCTGGTTCAGGGCGAAGGACAGCTTCAGGCGGCCGAGGTGGGTCGTCGTCGCCTCGTCGCGGCCGGCAAACTCGATCCGGTTCACTTCGTAGCCGCCGCCGACCTCGAAGTATCGTGACAGGCTCCAGATCGGGTTGAAGATCAGCCCCGCGCGCCGCCCGTCGTAGAAACTCCCAACCGTCGTCTTGATATCGCCGCGGAAGATCGCGGTGCGCGGCAGCATCCAGTCGATGCCGGCTTCCTGGAACCAGTACTCGCCCGGCCGGATCGACACATCGCCGACGCGGAACGGGATCCGGATGTCCTCATACTGCGTGTTCGAGTACACCGTGATCGTCGAGCCCGACTTGAAGTCGAACTCCACCTCCGGGCGGATCGAACGTGACTCCGGCGTGATGTCGGCGTTCCGGTAGTAGCTCTCGCCCGTCACCGAGAGGGTGATATTGTTGAGCGACGCGCTCGGGCCCTGAAGCCATGTATGGGCGACCTGGCCGCCGAACAGCGAAAAATCCCGCCGCAGCTGAAACCCGAGCCGCGGGGTGTAGTCCGGCCCCACGCGCCGATAGTAGAGGTTGTACCACAGCCCGCGGTCGGTCCGCCGCTCCCACCGGGCCCGGAACAGCCCCGCGTCGAGCACGTTGCGCTCGATGACCTGCTCGTCGAACGTCTGCGCCCATGTGAACGTAAGGTACTCGTTCCCGAACGGCCGCAGCTGCGTATCCACGCCGTAGGCAATGTTGTCCTGCCCGTTCCGCCCGAGTCGGGTCGCCACGATCGCGCCCACGAACGAATAGGGGTTGAGCACTTGCTGCTTCAGCCGCATCACACCCGTGTTTTCGCCCGAACGGCCCCCGGCCGGAGCGGTCTGCATGTTCAGGACTCCGTAGTCCAGCCCCCCCACCCGGCCGACGACCCTCGCCCCACCGTAGATCCTGACGAGTTCACCTCGCTCGAGCCCGATCCTCCGACTGAAGAACACGCGGTCGGTGAACCCTCCCGTCCCGAAATCGAAGGTCGAAGCCCGTTCCTGAAAGAACTGTCGTTTCTCCGGAAAGAAGAGAGAGAAACGGGTCAGGTTGACCTGCTGTTCGTCCGCCTCGACCTGAGCAAAATCGGTATTGACCGTCAGGTCGATGGCGAGATTGGAGGACGGCGAATACTTGAGATCGATGCCGGGCTCGGTCGTCGGATCCCGCTCCGCCGCCCAGTACGAGGCCGCGTCGGACGGTTCACGGAGCACCGGCGTCTGGCTGAGGCCTCCGAGCACGTACGGTGTCACATAGACCGGCGCGGTGGGGCGAACCTCGCGCACGGTCATCCTCTGCGTCTGTGACGGCTTCATGAACGCGAGCCTGCCCCATTCCCGCGCGATGGCCGGATACACCTGGCGCTCGTTCTTCCGGCTGATGTAACGATAGATGGTGAGCCCCATCGTCACTTCATCACCCTGCGCCTGAAATCCCAGGGTCGAGAACGGGATGCGGAACTCCGCGAACCAGCCCTCTTCGTTTCGGGTCGTACGGACGTCCCAATGCGCGTTCCAGTCCTGGTTGAACGGCGGGAGGTCACCCGAGAACTCGGCATCGTTGGAGATCGAGCGGTCGTGGCGGACGCCGGCGGGGGTGGTGGCGAACCAGAGCGCGGTCTCGTAGTCGTTGTAACTGTCGACCACGAACGAGAGCAGGTCGTCGCCGCTGTAGATATCGCGGTAGAAGGTGCTTACGCGGATCCCGTCCGGGTTCGAGTCGTACATCCGCCCCGACGCGTACAGATATTGGTCGTCGTGTCCGAGGCGGATCTCGGTCCGCTCGGTCTGCTCGCCCCCGTGGGTCGGGGACATGATGAACAGCGGGAGCGGATCGATCGTGTCCCAGACGGGTTCGTCCACGACCCCGTCCACTTCGATCTCCTCCGTGATCCGGGGGATGGGAACCGGAGCCGTGGAGCGGAGTGCCGCCACGTCCACCTCGCCCGCTCCCGCCGCCTGCGCCGCGAGCCCCGGCGCCGTGAGCGCGGTCCCCAGCGCGATCCACACGAGCGGGACCAGATCTCCCGCCCGCCGGCGAAACCCGCGGGCCAACGTGCCGGAGTTGCGCATAGTCCGGGGGAACGAACCGCCTGCCGCCATAGCGCGCCGGGGTGCCCGAGGGTTCAATCTCGTCGCGTGAGCAGAAAGAACCATTGCGGACCCCAGCGGAGGATCCTCTTCCGCGCACCCGCCGGAAGTCGCGAGAGAAGGCCCCACAACGGCCTCCAACTCCTTCCTGCTCCCCACTCGAGCGCGGACCGGATCGCACGTTCGGTGATGTCGGCGGCTTGAAGGCCCGGGACGTCCATGGTGCGCCTCAGCGGGCCGTACCCCAGAAAGCGGATGCCGCTGTAGTCCCTTCCCCGCCCGGTTCCACGGACGTACCGGTCGGCGAGCCCCGTCGGCAGCCAGCTGAGAAACGGCAGCCGGTAGTGGGGTTCGACAATCGCCCAGCGACTACCCGCGGTCACGTACGCCTGACCTCCGGGTTTGAGCACCCTCAACACTTCCGCGAAGAGTTTCCGCGGCTCGTTCACGTGCTCGTAGACATGGTTCAGGATCAGGAAGTCGAAACTTGCGTCGGACACGGGCAACCGGGCTCCGTCCGCGACACAGGTCCGCCGTCGTTCGATCGGGATGCCGGGATCGACCTCGAAGCCGAGGATACGGCGCCCACATATCCTCTCAAGTTCCCCCTTCAGGAGGCCCGTGCCACTCCCGACGTCACCGACCACCGCGGCAGCCCGGATTTCATCGCCCATGATCGTCGCCAGTACGGCCGCCTTCCGGAGCCGACTCTCCCGATACTCCGGGCTCGACAGGAACTTCATGTAGTAGTCGCTGCCGGAGCCGCCTGCTTGCGATGGCGAACTCCTCATTCAAGGAGTTCGGCGCCGCAGTGCTTGCAGTGGCCGGCGTCGGCATCGTGGCCCGGTGAGGCGCAGCGGAGACACACGCGCTCGAGGGCCTCCCGGCGGCTCTCTCGCCCGCCCGTCATTTCGGCGGTCACGATCCCCGTCGGCACGGCGATCACGCCGTACCCCAGGATCATGAGGAGGGCAGCCAGTCATCTGGCCCGCCGTGGTCTGGGGCGTGATGTCTCCGAAACCGACCGTCGTGACGGTGACGATGGCCCAGTAAACGCCGCGCGGGATGCTGCTGAAGCCCGATTCGGCCCCCTCGATCACATACATCGCGGCGCCCACCACGGTGACGACCACGAGCACCGCGACCACGAACACGGCGATCTTGTATGCGCTCGACCGCAAGGCGCGAATCAGGAGGCGCTCTCCGCCCACGAACTGGGCGAGCTTGAGGACCCGAAAAACGCGCAGCACGCGCAGCAGGCGGATAACCGCGAGCGCCTGGCCGCCGGGAATGAACAGTCCGACGAAACCCGGAAGCACGGCAAGGAGGTCGACGATACCGAAGAAGGAACGCGCGTACCGGGTCGATTTCTCGGCAGAGATGAGCCGGAAGGCGTATTCCACCGTGAACAGCGCCGTGAAGACCCACTCCAGCGCCCGCAGCCCCCCGCCCGAGCCGGGCCGAAGTTCGTTTACGCTCTCCAGCATGACTACGACGACGCTGGCCACGATCACGCCGATGAGAATGAGGTCGAACAGCCGCCCGGCCGGGGTCAGGTTGCCGAAGATGATTCGGTGAGCCTCGCACCTCCACCGCGGTCGGGTGGAAAACACGGGGTGGCGTTTGTAGTCGATCGCGGGCCGCACGGGCTCCCGCCGCGACGGGAAGTACGACATCGTCCGGTCTCTTGCCATCACAGCCTCCCGAGCAGGGAGCGCAGACGCAGGGCCCAGACGCGCCACACCGCCTCACGAACGATGGCCCCCGACATCTTGCTCTGCCCCGCGACCCGATCGGTAAACACGATCGGGACCTCGCCAAGCGTGAACCCTTTCTTCCAGGCGCGGAAGTTCATCTCGATCTGGAAGGTATACCCGGTCGATTCCACCGCATCGAGGTCGATCGCCTCGAGCACTCGACGCCCGAAGCACTTGAACCCGCTGGTCGAGTCCGCCAGCCGCAGCCCGGTGACGAAACGCGCATACTTGTTCGCATAGTAGCTGAGCAGCAGGCGGGACATCGGCCAGTTGATCACGTTCACGCCGGCAGTATAGCGCGATCCGACCACGACATCGAAGTCGGCGCTCGCCGCGATCATGTCGGGCAGATAGCGCGGGTCGTGGGATCCATCGGCATCCATCTCGAAGATCCAGTCGAAGTCCCGCTCGAGCGCCCAGCGGAAGCCGGCGACGTAAGCCGATCCGAGCCCGGCCTTCCCTTCCCTGTGCAGCGCGTGGACACGCGGCTCTGTGGCGGCGATCGAATCCACGAGCGCGCCGGTCCCGTCCGGAGAGGCGTCATCGACTACGAGCACCGAGAGCCGACGGTCACGTGCCAGGACGGCCGACACGATGTCGGCGATGGACTCGATCTCGTTATACGTAGGCAGGATGACGAGGCCACGATGACCCGCGTCAGGATCGGGTCCGGTGTCTGTGCCGGGGTCGGAGTCGCAGGTGAACGGAGTGTCGGAACTCATGGCGCCCCCAACCTATCGACCTCCCGGCCGCTGCCGCAGCCGTACCGGGTCGCGAAGGGCGCTCGCTCGTCCCGTGGTTCGCGCCGTCGTGCCCTCAGGTCTTGCAGATACCCTGCGTGGACGCCGCGAAAACGGCCCGGATTTCCGGCTCGCCGAGCGCCCGACCAAAAAACACGATCTCGTCGATTTCGCCCGCGAATTCGTAGTCGAGTTCGCTGTCACGGAACCCCTGCTCACTCCGCCCCCCGATACCAACGAACGCGTCGCTCAAATTGATCGAGGCGATGCTTCTCCAGCCATCCAGTTGTCCATCAACGTACAGGGAGAGGCCTCGACCATCCCACGTCATGACGACGTGCGCCCAGACATTGGGCCTGAGCGTCGTACCGTAGATCGTCGTAGCCGCACCACGGCCGTCCCGCATGACCGCCCGCCAGGATCCGCGATGACTGTCCAGTATCCAGGACTCCGCCCAGGGGTGCCCCTTCCCCAGGATCGTGCCGGCGGGCGTTGGCCTCGCTCCGGGCCGGGCCCAGGCCATGATCGAGAACGGACCCGTGGGGTTGAGCGTGGCGACATCAGAGACACGACCGATCGCATCCACACCGTCGAAAGAGAAGGCCTCCCCACCGCGGGACGTGACCACGCCGGGAAGGTAGGTCGCTCCACCCATGAGGGTCGCGTTCGCGCCTCCGATACGATCGGCGCCGGTCCCGTCTCCGGCCCACCAATGCAGGGCGCCTTCGGGCATCGGGACGCAGGCCGTCACGCCGACCACCACATCGAATGCCAGCCGGGCCTCGCCGCCCTGGTTGTCGTGCGCCGTCACCGTTACGTCCGCCGCGCCGCTGGACACGGCCCCCACGGTCAAGTGGCTGCCCGCTACCGACACCACCGCTACCGCCGCATCCGAGGATGTAGCCGCATACGTCAGGGGGTCGCCGTCGGGATCGCGGAAGTAGTCGGAAGCGTCCAGCACTTCAGCTTCGCCCGCCTCGAGCATCCTCGACGCGATTTCGGCCACCGCCACGGGACGTCCGTTCGGCACCCTTACCTCGAATGTCTGCCTGGCCTCCCCACCATTCCCATCGCGGGCCGTCACCCTCGCTTCCGCCACGCCACGGGACACGGCCCTCACGGTCAACTGGCTGCCCGATACCGACACGCCCGCCACAAGCGCATCCGAAGACGTGGCCCGGTACGTCAGAGCGTCCCCGTCCGGATCGCTGAAATACTGCGACAATTGAAGCTCGACGTGGTTGCCGGTGCCGATGTCTTGCCGAGGCATCGCGCCGGTTGCGACAGGGGCTCTGTTCGCCGAGTCGGGGTCAACGGTGCCGCCGTCTTCACTGACGCATCCGAACGCACCCGCCGCGGCCGCGGCGAGCGGGATCGCGAAACGGGATCGAAATGTCCTCCGTTGCCTCAGAGACTCCCCCTCTCCCTTTGCGGCTCGCTCCTGCCCCCCACCCACCGTGCGAGCGCAAGACCGACGCCGAAGGCGGCGAGTTCCGCCACGGTCGTCCACAAGCGGGCGGCCAGCGCCAGCGCCGCAGCGGGTCCGAGCGAGATGGTCGACACGACGCCCAGAAGGCTCGCCATCGCACCTTCCCGAACGACAATCCCGCCCGGGGCAATCACAGCCAGATAGCCGATGACGTACGACGCGGAGAAGACGCCGCACGCCACAACGGGTCCGACAGGGTTGTCCGCGACCAACCCCTCGAGGAGCGCCCAGAAACCGAACCCGTGCAGTAACCAGACGAGCAGGCTGCCGGCAGCCGCCCGGATCAACAGGCTCCCTCGGAGCGGTACCTCCTCGATCTCTCCGGGTTCCCGAAGCAGTCGGCCCCCAAGGCGCACGACGAGGCGCAGGACGGGAGGGGTGAGCGCTGCGGCCACTCCCAGTCCCCCCAGTACGACGGGCCAGGCCCCGACACCCTCGAACGCTCCCGCACCGAGCGCCGCCACCGCGATTCCGGCTCCGGAGGCCAGCATCAGAGCCTGGAACACCAGCAGCGTGGCCAGCGCCCCGGCCCCCGAGTCACCGCGGGCGCGGACGAAACCGACGAGGCCCGTCACCTGCCAGATCTTTCCCGGGAGATACCTGCCGAGGTTCGAACCGAGCCACATGGCAGCAGCTTCTCGAATTCCAGAACGACCGCCCGACGCACGGAACATGGCACCCCAGATGGCGCCGCTGATCCACAATGCGGCCCCCCCGGACGCCACTGCACTCGCGAGCCATAGAGGCCGGATCTGCCACTGGGCGCCGGTCGACCCCGCAATGCCCGACCACGCACCCCAGCCACCGAACAGCGCCGAAGCCACGGCTGCCAGCGCGACGAGAAGGAAGACCACCGAGACGAGCATCGTGACGCGCGGCGCCCCCCCCCGGGGGGCGCGTCCGGCCCGGCTCTGCTCAGGCATCCACGCGCCTTGTCCGCGCAGAACGCCGAGATCTCGGAAGCAACACGGCCATCAGGGCCAAGGCGATCAGGCTCGTCCACACGCCGAGCAGAAACGACGGGCTCCGGTACTCGAAGGTGAGCCGATGCTGCCCCGCCGGCACGTGGACGCCACGAAAGGCGGTATTGGTCCGCCAGATGGCCGTCTCCTCGCCGTCCACCACCGCTCGCCAGCCCGGATCGTGGATCTCGCTTACAGCGAGAAGCCCCGCGCTCGCCGCAAAGACATCGAACTCGATCAGATCCGGCTCATATCGGACGATGGCGGCGGTGCCCCGCCCCGCCGCCGGAGGCTCGAAGCCCGGCCGGGACTCGACGATCGCAAGACGCTCGGGCTCCGGGTTGCTCCAGGTCCGCGCCGCCGCCTCGGAGGCATCCGCCGCCACTTCGATTTCCGCGGGGAAGAACGCGTACCTCGCGAGGGAAGGGATCGGATACAGGTGCCGACCGGACGCTTCCGCCAACGACTCGACACCGTCCTGTCCCCCGGCCGTAATGAGGTATCGCACGTTCAGGAAGGCGCGGACGGGGTCGCGGCGGAGCCCCTGGTCCGGACGGATGCCACCCACCAGAGTCGCGTATGGTGCGAGGAGAAACTTCTGACGCCCCGTGGCGGACGAAATCCCGTGGTAGGCCAACTCGTTGGGCCTGTAGTTGCGTATCGGCCCCCCGAAGTCCGGCGCCCACACACGCTCGCCGGGCCGAGCACGTTCCTGAAGCGCCGATACCACGGGATCCGGCGCCAGCGCGACCGCCGCGTCCTGGACATCGAGGTAGCGGACATCGACCCGCCACAGGTCCAGGATGCCGAAGGCCAGTACGGGCACCAGCGCCCAGGGCGCAACTCGCCGGCTGGATACCCCGCGGGAGACGCCCCACGCCAGCGCGAATCCGCCCATGAGGAGGAGGCCGTTCGTTCGCAGCCGAGGAGCCAGGGCCGCGTCGGGCCGTCTCGGCCACCCATCCGGATACCAGGACAACAGCGCGAAGTTCGCGAGACCTTCCGGGTCCAGCGCGGCCCACGCCCCGAGGAGCACGACCGGCCCTCCGAGAAGCGCAAGCGGTACCCAGGACACCCGCGTGTCCGCGGTCCGGCCCGAGAGCGTCGCCTCCCAGCCGTAGGCCGCGAGGAGGGCGACGAACACCGTCACGGGTCCCAGCATCATGGCGGGGGCCCGAAGGCTCCCGATCAGGGGGAGCAGCGTGTAGGCGATGCGATGGACGGGCGTCGCGGCCCCCAACGCGAACAGAATGCCCAGCAGGCTGGCCACGGCGAGGAAACCGACCGTGCGTCGCTGTTCCCTGGGCAGCGCGCCACCGAACCCCGCGGCGATCCCCAGGATGGCGAGGGCAAGCGGCACCGAGCCGAGGAATTCCGTATGCAGCTTGAACGGGTACTGTCCCCAGTAGGATCCGAGGGACCCCACCAGATCCGGCAGGAATAACGCCGTCAGCTCCTGGGGAGGCAGCGCCCAGGACGCCGCGAACTCGTACCCCGTTTCGGCCGCGGCGCGCGTCACATTCGGGAGCAGCGCCAACACAGGGAACAGCTGAGGACCCGCGAGGGCGATCGAGGCCAGAACCGCCAGGGAGAATCCGGTCACCGGCCGAACATAGGATCGCAGTTCTCTTTTCCCCTCCACCCGGGGAATCCGGAACAGGAGATGGAAGAGGAAGAGCAGCACCAGGGCGAGGCTGGAGAAGTACATGACCTGCGTGTGCGGCGTAAAAACCTGCGCCGCGATCGTGAGCGCGAGCCCGCAGAACCAGCGCGGCTCACCCGTCTCGAGACCGCGGTTCAGCAGCCCCAGCGCGAGCGGGATCAGCGCCATGGCGAACATCCGCCCGTCATGTCCTCCGAACAGGTGCGACGTCATGTAGCCGGTGAGCATGAACGAGGCGCCGCATACGACGGCCGACGACGGTCGCAGGCGGAACGACCGCGCCAGGAAGTACCCGAAAGCACCGCTCAGGAACGTGTGAAGGACGAACGTCCAGCCGATCGCCCTGTGAAGCGGCATGAGGAAGTAGAGTATCGTCGAGGGGTAGAAGATGGGTCCGGGCAGGAGCCCGACGAAGGGCATGCCGGCGTAGACGTTCGGAACCCACAGCGGTACGCCCCGGCCCGCCTGAATCTCGTCCACGTAGAACCGCCGCAGCGAGATCCCCTCGAACAGCATGTCCGACCCGAAGATGAGCCGCTCCGGGTGGAAGATGAAATCCCTGTAGAACAGGATGCTGACCAGCGCCGCCGCGCCCAGGAACCACCAGACCGTGGAGTTCCGGCCTTCGCCGAGACTCTTCATGTCAGTCGACATTTTCCGCTGGTGACAGGAGGCGGAAGATCGCGGACGCCGGTTCCCCGCCCACATATACGGCCTCGAAACGATCCTCGTATTCGCGGATTGCCGGGACCAGATAGCGCGCGGTCGTACCGCTCACCTGGTCCACGACCACATAGTCCGCCCCCATCTCTTCCAGGCCCCGCATGACCGCCGCCGGATCGCTGGAGAACGGGTAGAGATCTCCCCGCCGCCGAGCGTGCCAGAAGAACAGGCGCGGCTTCCGGTTGGCAATGACCGCGTCGGGCGGTGTGTTGTCGCGGGCCCAGAAGGCTGCTTCGTACAGACTCGCGTTTGCAGGCGGGTCGCAGGGATTCCCCGCCCCGTACAAGGCCGCGCACGCGACACGATCCGGAGCCGTGCGTGCGACCCATGCGATGCCCAGCAGTGCGATCAGCGCGGGCGCCGCCCACCTCAGCCAGCGCCCGGCAGGCACAGGCAGTTCCCACACCGCCACGAGCGCCAGGAGCAGGATGACGGGCGTCAACGGCAGCAGGAAGCGCCGATCGGTCCAGACGGACGGCCAGACGGCGATCAGCCCGGCGTACAGGACGGCGAACAATTCCGGAGCGCCAAGTCGCTGGCGCGAGCGGAGCGCCCACCCGGCCAGCGCCAGCGACGCCACGATGAGCCCGAGCGCGACCAGGCCTCCACCCGTACCTCCGCCCGGACCGAGGAACGTCTCCGGGAGGACCCGACTCACGTAGGCCCAGCAGTTGTCGGCGGCACGCGCGAAGAGTCCCGCGAACCCAACCGCACCGGACGCCGGAGTGTACGGATCCACCAGCAGGAGTTCAGCCAGGTACCCGGGCTGCTCCGCCGCGGCCAGGCGCTGATAGAGGGCCCAGGCCCCGAGCGCACCCCCTGCGACCACGCCCGACCACGCCGCCCGGCGATGTCGTCCTGCGAGAAGCCAGGCCAGCGGGAGCGCGACCAAAACCGTCATGCCGGCCGTGCGCGTGGCGAACGCGGCCGCCGCCGCAACCATCGCGAGCACCGCACCTCTCCGGCCCTCGCTCCGGGACAGCCAGAGTGCGACGGCGACGCAAAGTGTGAACGGCGCCTCGCTGAGTATGTAGTGCCCGTACTCGAGCAGCGTTGGGTTGATGGCCAGGAGCCCGGCCGCGCCGAGGGCCGGCCCGGACCCCACCCAGCCGCGCCCGAAGTGCGCGGTCGCCCAAACCGTCGTGGCCGTGAGAAGCAACATGGCGACCTTTGCCACACCCACGCCGCCCACCCAACCGAGTCCCGTGAGCAGGACCGGCAGCAGGGGTGGGTAGCGAGCGTGGAGCGGCGTTCCCGGCAAGTGCAGGTCACGATACCCTTCCCCGCTGCGTAGCGCGTCGCCGAGGATCAGGTAGCCCGCGTTGTCTCCGCCCGGAAACAGCGTGGGTTCGAAGACGAGGAGGCCCAACACCAGGTGGAGGATCGCGAGCCCCAGCGCCGTAAGCCCGAACGCGTCCCGGATCGTCATCGCTCCCTCGGTTCCCTTGGGCTCCCCGACCCGGGAGGGGCTGCGTCGAGTCCCCGGCGGGTGGCGATCGCGGTCTCGTAGCAGGTCAGGAGACGGTCGACCACGCCGGAGAGGCCGAAGCGCTCGCGGGCATGAGCCCGCCCCTGCTCGACCCTCCGGCGAGCGGTACCGGGCTTCTCGGCCACGTCCAGGACCGCCCGCGCGAGCGGAGCAGGGTCTCCCGGGGGCACAAGCAGGCCGGTCTCGCCATGGCGGACGATGTCCGGGATGCCGCCCACGTTTGATGCGATCACCGGGAGCCCGAACTCCATGGCCTCGAGTAACACGACGCCCAGGCCCTCCGTGTCCCCCTTTCGGTCGATCACCGCGGGCAGGACGAAGACATGGCTGGTCTCATAGGCCTCCGCGAGCGCCCGGTCGTCGACGCGGCCCGTGAAACGGACGAATTCCGAGACGCCGGCTCGGACGGCTTCGGCCCGGAGCGGACCGGCCAGCCGGCCTTCTCCGACCACCGTGAGCGTGGCGTCGATGTGCTCACGCACCCGGGCCAAAGCCCGGATCAGAACGTCGACGCCCTTCCGTTCCACGAGGCGGCCGACGAACAGGAGTTGAAACGGGCCTCCCCGACGGCTTGTCGAGCTCTCCGCCGCGCCCGGGGCGCTGGCTTCGGCAGCCGGCGTCCGGGCCGCTCGGTCCGACGAAACGGCCGCGCTGAAGGGGATCACGGGTACCTCCCGCCTCGTGTAGCGCGCCACGGCCGAAGCCGTCGCCGAGGAAATCGCCGTTACGACGTCCGAGGTTTCAATCGCCCAGCGCAGGAATGGAATGGCCCATCCGACCCGCCGCTCGATCCAGCGAATCTCGACCGAATAGAAGCTCGAAACCAGCGCCGTGCGACCCCCGGAAGAGGCCCGCAACATACCGCCGAACCAGGCGTGCGGCACCGGCCAGTGGACATGGACCACATCCGGCGGCTCGCCGGTTCCCGCCTGGATCGAAGCCAGACTTCCGCCCACCATATAGCCGGGAAGGAGCGCAAGGGACGCCGGGTGCGATCGTAGGCGATCCGGTGCTGTTTCATCGTGCGTGAGGGTTTCGAGCCGGGACGGAGCGTACCTGAACCGGCGGACGGGGATGCCGCGCCATTCGGTCCCCCCTCCCCCCCGGTACGCCGGCGCCAGGACGGCCACGTCCACACCGCGGTCCTGCAATCCGAGCAGCAGTCTTCCCAGCCACGGGGTGATGATGTCGGCGTCGTGGCGCGGAAAAGCCGTCACGACGTGCACGACCCTCAAGTCCGGCGGTCCCGCTTGAGTTCCTCGATTTCGTCCCGCAGCTGTGCGATCGTCTCCGCGAGGAAGCCGAGGATGAAGAGGAGCAGCCCCCCGACCACCAGAAGTAGCACGAGCGTGAGCAGCGGCCGGTAACCGAGGCCGAAGCCGAAGCGGAGCACGAGGGCCACGAGACCCGTCAGACTACCGGCTGCGATGAGCGCGAGGCCGGTGGTGCCGAAGAAGAGCAGCGGCTTGCGCCCGCAGACCAGCTGGAACCACACGGAGACGAGATCGAGCATGCCGATCAGTATCCGGCCTCGCCCCGAGAACTTGGCCGTCCCGTGTCGCCTGGGGTGAAGGGCGATGTCCAGCTCTCCGATCCGGTACCCCTCGGCGTGCGCGAAGACGACGAGGTAGCGGTGCCAGTCGTGGCGCAGGGTAAGCCCGCCGAGTACATCGGCCCGAAGTGCCTTCATGGCGTTCAGGTCCCGCACGGGCACACGGAAGATGGCGCGCGCGAGCCGGTTGTAGATCGACGAGACGAAGCGCTTTTCGTACCGTCCGACCTTCCGGCCCGCGACCAGGTCGTACCCTTCGTCCAGCAGCGCCGCGAAACGCGGAATCTCATCGGTCGAATGCTGAAGGTCCGCATCGAACAAGACCAGGTATTCGCCGCGCGCCGCCGCCGACGCGGTGAGTATCGCCTCCGTCTTGCCCCGGTTCCCGCGGTGCCGCAGCACGACTGCCGCATCGAAGCCGGCGCGCGCCGCAGCCGCTTCGGCCGCCTCCGCCGTCCCGTCAACCGACCCGTCGTCGACGAGCACGACCTCCGCCGACAGATCGTGTGCCTCGAAGGTCGCCGCGAGTTCGGCGAACAGTTCGGGCATGTTCTCGGCCTCGTCGTACGCGGGCACGATGACCGAAATCCTCGGGGTCGTCATACGCGTTTGCGCAGGCGGGCCGAGAGGATCCCGAGCTGGTCCCGATATTTCGCGACGGTGCGCCGGGCAATCCGCACGCCGTCCCCCCTCAGGAGGTCCGCGATCGCATGGTCGCTGAGCGGCGCCTTCGGATCTTCCTCCGCAATCAGCTTGCCGATCCGCGTCCGGACTCCACGCGCCGACACGTCCGCACCCCCATCGGTCGAATATCCGCCCGAAAAGAAGAACTTGAGGGGATACAGGCCGCGCGGCGTCTGTACGTATTTCTCATTCGTCACCCGCGAGACCGTGGACTCGTGCACTTCGACGTGCCGCGCCACTTCACGGAGCGTGAGCGGCCGCAGGTGCTCGGCCCCCTTCTCGAAGAAGTCCCGCTGACGGTCGACAATGAAGTTCATGACTCTCAACATGGTCTGGCGGCGCTGTTCGATCGCCTGAATGAGCCACTGCGCGCTATTGAGTCTCTCCGTGATGAACGATTTGTTCTCACCCTCGAACCGAGCGCGGTCGGCAGCCATCTCCCGGTACGTCGGCGACAGCTTCAGGCGCGGTAGCGTCGTATTGTTGTGAGAGACGTGATAACCGCCGTCGACTTTCTCCACCGTCAGGTCGGGGATGACATAGGACTCTGAAGCGTCGGCGTACTTCAATCCCGGTTTGGGGTCCAGTTTCGCAATCTCGTCCGCCGCCGCCTGGACGTCCCGGGGCGTGATTCCGTATTCCTCCGCCAATTCGTTCCAGGAGTGGTCGGCGAGTTCGTCGAAGCGGTCCCGCACGATCCGGTATTCGAGCGACGAGTCGCGGCCGCGGTCGCGGAGCTGCAGCAGTAGCGTCTCGCGCAGACCCCGGGCCGCAATCCCGCTCGGATCAAACCCCTGAATGCGGCGCAGCATTTCCTCCACCTCGCCGCGGTGTACCGGCGCGTCGTCGTCGAGTCGATCCTCCAGAGCCTCGAGAATCTGATCCGGAGGGCACGAGAGAAAACCTTCCCGATCGATGTTCCCGATGATTTCTTCACCGATCAACACCTGACGGTCTCCGAGTCTGAGCAAGTTCAACTGGTCGTGGAGGTGATCCCAGAGACTCTGCGTCGCCGTGACGGTGGGCGTGAAATACTCGCGCTCCTCGTACTCATCCGGCCGCCCGCCCGGGTCGAAGTCGTCGAGGAGGACATCTTCCCAGTCCACGTCTTCGGCGGACTCTTCCTCGAGGAAGGGGTTGTCGACGAGCTCCTGTCTCAGGTGTCCCTGAAGGTCCAGGAGCGGCATGTGCAGGAGGTCCATGGCCTGGTACAGCCGCGGCTGGGCTTTCTGTTCCTGCTGCAGGCGGAGGCCCGCCGAGAGCCCCGGTCTCCCGTCCACAGGCATATCAGAGCCTGAAGTCCTTCCCGAGATAGAGCTCTCTGGCTTCGGGATCGTCGACCAGGTCGCCCGCCGCCCCCTGCACGAGAATCCTGCCCTCGAACAACAGGTAGGCGCGATCCGTGATCGACAGCGTCTCGCGTACGTTGTGGTCGGTAATCAGGACTCCCAGCCCCTTGTCTCTGAGATCGCTCACGATACGCTGGATCTCGTCGATCGCGATCGGGTCGACCCCTGTGAACGGCTCGTCCAGCAGCAGAAACTTGGGACGGGTCACGAGCGCTCGCGTGATCTCCAGCCGTCGACGCTCGCCGCCCGAGAGCGAGTAGGCCTTGTTCGAGCGAAGGTGCTTGATCGACAGCTCGTCGAGCAACTGCTCGAGCCGGTCCCTTCTCTCCTGCCGTGACAGCTTGAGCGTTTCGAGAATCGCCATCACGTTCTGTTCGACGGTGAGTTTCTGGAAGATCGAGGCTTCCTGCGGCAAGTAACCGATCCCGGCCCGCGCCCGCCGGTACATGGGCCAGTCCGTGAGCTCCCGGTCGTCCAGGTACACGCGGCCCCGGTCTGCCTTGAGCAGCCCTACGATCATGTAGAAGGTCGTCGTCTTGCCGGCGCCGTTGGGTCCGAGCAATCCGACGATCTCGCCCTGCCGCACTTCGATCGCCACGTCATCCACGACGCAACGCCGCTTGAACGAGCGGACGAGCCCCTCAGCCCGGAGTACGCTGCTCACGGCACCCTCCTTGATCTTTGTCCCGCGGGGGTCCGCGGGGGACGGAGCCATCCCGCGGGGGGAATTCGCACCGGCACGGCCACCCGCCCCGGGATCCCCGCGTGTACGCGGCGTCGCAGAGTGTCCGGGGGCGCACTCGAAGTGTCAGGAGGCGCGGAGGACGTATCCGGGGGCGCCGAGAGGGTATCGGGAGGCGTCCCGGCCGAGTCGGCGGGAGCCGCGCCGGACAGGGTATCGGCCGCCGTTCCCGAACTGTCGGCCGCCGTTCCCGAACTGTCGGCTGCCGGCTCGAGCCCGAACACCTCGCGGGGTTCGAGGTAGACTCCGATCGCGTGGTCGCCTGCCACGGCGTGGGGTCCCCCGTCCCGGAATCCTACCTCTATGCGCACGCCGATCATGTAGTTGAGCGATGGCCGCGACGAGGCGGCCGAATCCCGCACCATCCTGTAGAGCGCACTCGCGTTCCCGATCAGGTCGAGCTTCGACATGAGGGGGGCCGGCGCAGCCGCCGTATCGGAGACTGCCTCGGCCGACCGTTCGAAGGCGGCGATTAGGGTATCCCCCTTTGCCCAGTTCATGGAGCCATCCGTCGCGAGTTCCGGCGCCGCGACCGCCGCGGAATCGGGAGAAGCCGCCGCGGAATCGGTCGCCGCCGGGCTCGCGAGACTATCCGCACGTACCTCCGTGGAATCACCGGCCGCTTCCTCTCCCGCGCCGGGGGTTTCGTCTTCGGTGCTCCCCTCGGTGGCCGCCGTACTGTCCTGCTGGATCGCGATGGCGTTCCCCACCGCATACAGCGTATCTATCTGGCTGCCGTACATGGCAAAGTAGAGCGAATCCCCATAGACCAGGTGGGCACCGGAGGCGGCCTCCCCGACCCCTTCTCCGTGGGCCCAGACCGCGTCCACCTCCCGATTCTCCAGCGCGATATCGATCACCTCGGCGCGAACCTCGAATCGGTCTCCCGAGGCGTAGGCATCGCCGGTGGCGTGCACCTCCTCGAGTTCCTCGTTCTCGGACCGGAATCGGATCGTGTCGCCCTCGAGCCGAATCTGTTCGGCCTCAATCCACGGGTCCCCCCACATGACGCCGGATCCCTCGGTCCGCGTCAAGGTCGCGCTGTCGGCTCGCGCATTCATGTCGCTGCGCGTGATCACGGCGTCCCCGTGGAAACGGGCTTCGTCCTCGCCGGCAAAGATGGCGACATCGGATTCGACGACGAACGGCTCCCGGGATTCCCCGCTGGTCGGATAGAAGGTAACGGTCGGCCGTCCCGGCGCGGTGGTGAACGCGTCGACGCCGGAGACCGCACGCAGGAATTCCACTCGCGGCCCCGCGAGCGTGGAGCTGTCGGTGAGGCGCAGCAACTCGACGTTCTGCTCGGCGATGACAAAATCAGAAAGCTGAAAGTAGAGAAGTCGATCCGATTTCAGCGTCCGGATCGTATCCCGGTAGACCACGTTGCCGAACAGTTCCACCAGCCGGGGGCCATCCCGCTTGACGGCGCTGTCCGCCTGCATCGTGGCCGAACCGCAGATCCACAGATAGCGCCCGCTCAGATGGGTCACGTGTGCGCCGGACACGTCACGGTTCGTGACGCTACGCGTATCCGACTCGATCGGACGCCATGTGAGGACACACTCATCGAGCCCGGAAGCCGCGGTCGAGTCAGGCTCCTGCGCCGGAAGCGGAGATCCGAGGCAGGACGCCGCGACGAGGAGCGCCAGGAGCCGCGAACGGATCACCGGCGAGCCGTGGTGTCCGGCGGTGCAACCACGGAGTCGGGGAGCGCAGCCGTCGTGTCCGGCGGCACGACCGTACTGTCCGGGAGCACAACCGCGGTGTCGGGGGGTGCGACGGTAGTGTCGCCGGGCACGGCCAGGCTATCCGGCGGCACGACCAGGGTGTCGGGGGGCGCGGCTGCGCTATCCGGCGGTACGACCGCGGGCGTTGTGTCGCTGGGCGCGGGCGTCGTGTCGCTGGGTGCGGCCGTCGTGTCGCCGAGCGCGGCCGTCGTATCGCTGGGTGCGGCCGTCGTATCGCCGAGTGCGGCCGTGCTGTCCGGCGGCACCGTGTCCTCCGGCGCGACCGCCGAATCCTGTACCACCGCCACCGAGTCCTCAGCGGCGGGAGCCGGGGTCCGAACGATCGGAGACCGCGACTCGCCCGCCGGGTTCAGCACGACGACCGAGTCGAGCGTCGGATCCGATTCGAACGCCGACCCCTCGACCACTGTCCCGGGACCTTGCAGGAGCCGAAAGGATACCGGGCCGTACAGCCGTCCGTCGGCGTTCACGTACCGCAACTGTTCCGTTTCCAGACGCTGACCCTCGACACGGTCCAGGGCGACCACGGATCCATCCGCCTCCAGGTCCCCCGTGAGTTCGTGGAAGACGCCGTACTCCGACGTCACCTCGGTTGATTCCCGTCCGTTCACGTCGTAGAAGGTGAGTTTCATGGGGCGGAGGTGGATCTCGTTCTCCGTGTGCCATTGGGCCGTGTCCGATTCGACGATCGCCCGCCGGATACCGTCCCGCGTGATGGTCGTGCGCATCCCGATTACGGAGGAGTCGATGCCATCCGGCAGGACCCGGTCGGCCATCGGGGGCGCATCTTCCGGCCGGCATGCCGCCGAGAGCACGATCAGAACCGCGGCCAGAACCGAGGCCGGAAACGGAACGGTCCTCTCCGCGCGCCGGCCCACACGGCCAGCACGAATCACGTATAAGAACGGCAATCCGTCCTCCTTACCGGAACTCCGCAACCAACCCCTCCCACTCCCCGCGTGCCACGAGCAGGGCTTTCGCGAACTCGCGGACCGCCCCTTCCCCGCCGCGAACCGTGCCAACCCAGGCCGCGCACGCGCGCACCTCGGACACCGCCCCGACGACCGCCACCGGCAGACCTACCCGCTCCATGACGGCGAGGTCCGACAGATCGTCACCCATGTGCGCGGCCTGCTCCAGCGTCCAGCCCCGCCGCGCGAGCATACCCTGAAGGCCTGCAAGCTTTCCCTCCGGGGCACCGAGCGAAACATCCTCGACCTCAAGTTCGCCGGCGCGGATGAGGACGGCCGACGAACGCTTCCCGCTCAGAAACGCGATGACGAGCCCGGCTCTCTGCAGGAGCCGGATCGCCATGCCGTCGAGGGCGTTGAAGCGCCGCATCTCAAAGGAGCCGCTCGCCGGATCCCAGCCGGTCCAGAGCGAGCCGTCCGTGAGTACGCCATCCACGTCCAGAGAGACCAGCCGGACGGCCTTCGCCCGTCGAGGGTCGAGCGGTGCGGTCATGAGGTGGCGGCCGTCAGGCCGTCACGGCCTCGCGCACGCGCATCGAGGTCTCGAGTACGCGTTCGAGTTCGCCGAGCGGGAGCATGTTGGATCCGTCTGAGGGGGCGGCCCCCGGATCCGGATGGACCTCGACGAACAGGCCATCGGCCCCGGCCGCGACGGCCGCCGCCGCGAGCCGGCCGATATGCCGCGGTTCGCCGCCACTGGTGGTGCCTTCGCCGCCCGGCAACTGGACCGCGTGCGAGGCGTCGAACACCGTCGGGCACCCCGTGGCCTCGCGCATGAGGTCGAAGCTCCGCATGTCGACGACCCACCGCCCGTAGCCGAAAGCGACCCCCCGCTCCGTCACGGCCACCTCGCGGGCTCCCGCCTCTCGCAGCTTCCCGACCACTCCACCCACGTCCCCGGGAGCCATCCACTGGCCCTTCTTCACGCTCACAGGCCGGCCCGTCGCGCCGGCAGCGCGCAGGAGGTCGGTCTGCCGACAGAGGAAGGCGGGGATCTGCAGCGCGTCCACGACGGCGGCCGCACACGCCGCCTGCTCGGGAAGATGAATGTCGGTCAGCACGGGGAGACCCGAGCGTTCGCGCACTCGCGCCAGCGCGGCAAGCCCCGCGTCGAGACCCGGCCCCCGCGACGACGAGGCGGAACTCCGGTTGGCCTTGTCGAACGAACCCTTGAACGTGACCCGAACGTCGAGCCGCTCACCGAGGTCCGCCAGGTGGTCGGCGATCTCGAAGTTCAGCCCGTCGTCCTCCAGGGCGCACGGCCCCGCGATCAGGAAAAGAGAAGTCCAGGGTCTCTTGTTCCCGCCGGATGGCGTCCGCCGGCGACCGGAGAAGAACGGCGGACATCCAGCGTTCATCTCCCCGCCGTGACCCCGTTCGTCCGGACCGACACCTCGGAGTCCGCCCATTCTTCGACCGCCTGATCCCGCGCGGAGCGAGAGGACGCCATCGCATCCCTGCGCGCCACCGCCGCCTCGACGAAGGCAGCGAAGAGCGGGTGGGGCTTGTTCGGTCGCGACTTCAGCTCGGGGTGGAACTGCGTCGCGAGGAAGAAGGGGTGATCGGGAAGCTCGAGCATCTCGACCAGCCCCCCATCGGGCGACATCCCGCTGAACAGCATCCCGCCCCGGCGCAGGGTCTCATTGTATGTGGGGTTGACTTCGTACCGGTGACGGTGCCGCTCGGAGATCTCGTCAGCACCGTACACGCGTCGCGCCAGCGACCCCTTCGCGAGCCGGCACGGGTACGCGCCGAGCCGCATGGTGCCCCCCATTTCCGTGACCTTGTGTTGCGAGTCCAGGAGAGAGATCACCGGATCGGTCGTCTTCTCGTCGAACTCGAACGAGTGAGAGTCCGTGAGACCGCACACATTGCGCGCGAACTCGATGATCGCGCACTGCAGGCCGAGGCAGATGCCGAAGTACGGGATCCGGCGCTCGCGGATGAACCGGATCGTTTCCAGCATGCCGGAGACACCGCGAACCCCGAACCCGCCCGGCACGAGCACGCCATCGAAGCGGTCCACGAAATCGGTGCCGCGCTCTTCCACATGCTCCGAGGAACGCCACTCGACGTCGACCTCCACGTCGTTGTCGATCCCCCCGTGGATGAGGGCCTCGGCGATCGACTTGTAGGAGTCCACCAGTTCCGTGTACTTGCCCACCACGCAGATCCGGACCCTCCCATCCCCCGGATTCTTGATCCGCTCGACCATCGCTTCCCAGCCCGTGAGGTCGGGCGCCCTGCCCTCGAGGTGGAGCTGTTCGCAGATACGGTCATCCATCGACTGCGCGCGATAGGCGAGCGGAAGCTCGTAGATCGTCGCCACGTCGCGCGACTCGATGACCCGGCTCACCGCGACGTTACAGAAGCGGGCGATCTTCATCTTGATCCCGTCCTCGAGGTCGTGCTCGGTCCGGCACACGAGCAGGTCCGGCTGGATCCCGATCCCCAGCAACTCGCGCACCGAGTGCTGCGTAGGCTTCGTCTTCAGTTCGCCCGAGGCCGCGATCCAGGGGACGAGCGTGAGGTGGATGAAGAGGGAGTTTTCCCGCCCCACATCCTGCCGGAACTGGCGGATCGCCTCCAGGAAGGGGAGCGACTCGATGTCGCCGACCGTCCCGCCGATCTCGGTGATGACGACGTCGTGATTCGGGGCCAGCCGACGGATTGCCGTCTTGATCTCGTCCGTCACATGCGGGATGACCTGCACTGTGGCGCCGAGGAAATCCCCACGCCGTTCCTTTGTGATGATGTTCTGGTACACCCGCCCGGTCGTAACGTTGTTCGCCTGAGAGAGGGATTCGTCGATGAACCGCTCGTAGTGCCCGAGGTCGAGGTCGGTCTCGGCCCCGTCGTCGGTCACGTAGACTTCCCCGTGCTGGAACGGCGACATCGTGCCGGGATCCACATTCAGGTAGGGGTCGAACTTCTGGATCGTCACGCGCAGGCCGCGTTCTACGAGCAGGCGCCCGATCGAGGCCGCGGTGATGCCCTTCCCCAGCGAGGATACGACTCCTCCCGTGATGAAGATGTACTTCGTCGGCGACCTGTCGTCCGTCATCCCCGCCTCCTTAGCTATCCCCTGGTGGACAATAACCGTTCCGCGCGCTCAATGTCGGCCGGCACGTCGACACCGGGTTCGGTCCATGGACCGAGTTCGACGTGAATCTTCATGCCCGCCTCGAGTGCCCTCAACTGCTCCAGTCGCTCGGCCCGTTCGAGCGCCGACTCGGGCATGGCCGCCCAACGCCTCAGCGCCGACCGGCGGCACGCGTAGACGCCGACATGGCGCAGACGCGCGCGCGTCCCGAGCCCCGGCGACTCGTCTCGCGAGAACGGGATCGGGCTCCGACTGAAGTAGAGCGCCCGTCCGTCGGCGGCCCGAGCGACCTTCACGACCGCGGAGGACCGCCACTCGGCTTCCCCGCGAATCGGCACCGCGATCGTCGCGAGTTCCTGCGCCCTCCGCACGGCACCCTCGATGGCGCCACCACCCACGAAGGGCTCGTCGGCCTGAAAGTTGACGACTACGTCGTCTTCCGCCGCGCCGAGCAGGTCGGCCGCCTCATCCACGCGGTCGGTGCCCGAGATATGATCGGATCGCGTTCTGACGACCTCCGCCCCGAACCCGCGCGCGCACGCCTCGATCTCGCCGTCGTCCGTCGCCACCACGATCTGGTCGAAGACACGAATGGCCGAGGCGGCTCGCCAACACCACTCGAGCAGGGTGCAGCCGGCGAGTTTCTGGAGGGGCTTCCTGGAGATACGTGTGCTGTAGAGTCGTGCGGGAAGGACGCAGATCACGCCCATCGGTGGCGCGTTTGGTTCGTTCGGAGCGGCATCGCAAGAAGCTAGGCGCGCGCTCCAGGGTTGTCAAAATCGGAGCGTCAAGATCAGCGCGGCGGCGGCATCCCCGTGGGTCGCGCGGACCTGCGGGTTCGGACGTCGATAAACCCGATGACACCGGGCGCATCGGGCTCCGCGGTGGAGCCCGCCGCGGCTCCGAACTCCAGCCGGAAGTCCCACAACCGGATGGCCAGGCCGCCCTGGACCGACGTGTTCATGTCGAAATCCTCTCCGGGCCCACCGACACCCCCCGCGCTGGCGCGCGCGAAGACGTCCAGTCCGCCGAGCGCCGCGTCGCCGAGAATGGGTACGGCGTAGGCGGCTTCCCCGTACACCATGCGTGCCCCCCTCAGGCCGCGAAGCCGCATGGTCGGGAGCGTCCCCAGGCCGCCGATCGTCGAGTAGCGCTGCGGCGGAAGGTGGCCAACCACATCCGTTCTCCCGATCGCGAACGCATCGACCGCATGTCCCCACGCCGTCACGCGGCGAACCGACACGCGCCCTTCCACGAGCAGGAAATCGTAGGAGTCAACGAAGGTACGGTCCACCTCGAACTCGTCCTCGAATCCCGCCTCGACACCCACCCCGAACTCCGCGCGGCCATTGCGGCCATACACCGACCATTCAAACCCGGCGCGGGCGAACCAGAGACTCCCGTCAAAGATCAGGCGATTCGGGTGCACTCGATGCTCATCGTCCGCCCCGCCTCCGAAGAGGATGGTCACGTCCCGCGCCGCGAGCGACTCGGCCCGTTCGCGCCCGCCCGAGAGGATCAGCCGCCAGTTCGGAGTGTCCTCCCAGACGGCCGGTTCCGGGGAGGTCCATTCCAGTTCGACGCCGAGCTGCCTGGAGTCGTAGTGGTTCCGGCTGTCATCGCCCGCGACGAAATGCGCCAGGCTGTTGTACCACGTCGGGCGGATCCACGCTTCGTTGCTGACCACAGCGCTGGTCGCGAACAGGCCCAGGCGGACCCGCTCGCCCAGGTGCCACGAATTGTGCAAACGAAAGTCCACGTCCCCTCGAGCGGGGATCCACGTCGCGCCCGCCGCAAGTTCGGGACGGCCGGGGGCATCCGACACGCGGGCCAGCGCACCCACCGGGACGGACAGGCCGTTCACCCGGTCGTAGGTGGGCAGACGCACACCCCAGGTGCCGTCGAGTTCGAAGGGGGGTTCAGGCTCGACTTCCGAGATGATCTCGAAGCCGCCATTCGTGGGCCGTACGCGTAGCGGCTCGTTGGGACGATAGGTGATGGAGCCTCCCACCTCGGCCAGGCTGGAATCGTAGAACCCTCCCCCGAGCACGAGGACGTCCCCCGACACCGACCCACCGGTGCGGAGGAAGAGATCGCCATCGACCACGTAGATGTCACCCTCGATCCGACCCGCGATCCGGGCGCTGCCCTCGAGCAGGAGGACGGGCCCGGGCACGGTGTCGCTCGCCGCGAGCACAGTGTCGCGCACCCACAGGGTGTAGAGTTCCGTCTCGAGGAAGTCCCGGAGCGCCTGCTGCGCGTCCGAACGCGGCTCGCCGGCGAGCCGCACCTGCTGCTGGCTCTGCGCTTCGCCCGGCAGCACGGCTGCCAGCACCACCGGGAGTCCGACCGCCACCAGTCGCCAGGACCGGGTTGGCCTCGGAGAACGCCGGGACCTGTGGCGCATCACGGCGCGGTCTTCCGGTTGGCGCCCCAGCGGTCCCAACCGATGACCTCTTCCCGCGCGCGCCGCTCGGGCAGGTCGGACAGGCCATCGTGATAGCCCAGGCAGAGGAGCGCCACGACCGGCACATGACCCGGGACCCCGATCGCGGACCGCACGCCGGACTCCCTGAAACCGTAGATCCAGCTCGAATCGAGACCGAGATCAGCCGCCGTCAGCACCATCGTCTGCGCTGCTGCCGCGAGATCTCCCGCGAAACTGGGCCTGCCCGTGCCGCTCACGTGGGAGTGGATCCGCGCACAGCACACGATGACGACCGGAGCCGTTCTCACGTGGGGATGGTTGAAGGCGGCGGCCGCGAGCGTGTGTCGCGTGAGCGCCTCCTGCACAACGACGAAGCGCCACGGCTGGCCCTCGTGGGCGGACGGCGCATAGCGCGCGGCCTCGAGCACAGCCTCGAGCATGTCGGGTTCGACCAGCCGGTCACGGAAGCGCCGGACCGGGCGTCGATTACGCGCCAGGTGCAGGAGCCGGGTCAGGCGCATTGGCGGTCGCCCGGCGGTCGTCGACCGGGAAGCCGATCAGCCACGGGGATGGTGACTCCGGTGCACCTGACGCAGGTGCGACCGGTCGACGTGCGTGTAGATCTCGGTCGTCGAGATGTCTGCATGTCCGAGCATCTCCTGGACGGACGCGAGGTCGGCGCCTCCCTCGAGCAGGTGCGTCGCAAAACTGTGGCGCAGCGTATGGGGCGTCACGCGCTTCAGAATCCCGGCACGCTGGACATGGCGGCGGAGGATCTTCCAGACGCCCATCCGGCTCAGCGGGCCACCCCGTGCATTGAGGAACACGCGCCCCTGCGAGCGTCCCCGGTCGAGTGTGGGCCGAGACTCACGAAGGTATCGGCCCACCGCCGAGCGCGCAGCCGCGCCGACGGGGACCAGCCTCTCCTTTCCGCCCTTGCCCCGCACCCGGACCAGCCCCTCCCGCAGGTCGAGATCGCGGCCTTGCAGCGCCAGGAGTTCCGAGACCCGGAGCCCGCAGCCGTAGAGCAACTCGAGGATGCCCTCGTCGCGCGGGGCGGCCCAGTCGTCCGGCCGGACGGCCCCGATGAGCGCCTCGATCTCGGGGACCGAGAGCACGTCGGGAAGCGGGCGCCCCGCGCGGGGTGCCTCGAGGCGCTCACTGGGGTCGGCCTCGAGGACGCCCTCCACGACGAGGAAGCGGAAGTAGCCCCGCAGCGCGTACACGCACCGGGCGACGGTGGAGGCCGCCCTGCCCTCCTCGGCCAGACGCGCGGTGTGGTCCCGCAGCAGTTGGTACGTCACCTGTCCCGGCGAGGCGGCTCCCTCCGAGACGGCGAACGCCGCGAAACGACGCGCTTCGCGCAGATACCCATCGATGGTGCGCGGAGAGAGGCCGCGTTCGAAGCCCAGATGGTCGCGGAACGGCTCGAGATGAAATGCTCGCTCGACATCGGGGCCCGGATCGGTCACGTCGTGTCGCGGGGCGGGCCGCTCTCCGAACCTGCGGCGTCGGGATCAGCGGCCGGCGGCTCCTCCCGGTCGTCGCGACGGCTCCGAACCCACCAGCCGACGAGCAGGCCGAGGACGGCGGCGGCCACGACCAGGAGCCACGCGTTGACCCGGCTCAGGAGTTCGAAGATCCGGTGCACGTTGCGCGAGGCGAGGATGCCCCCCGAGAGCATGAGCGCGTTCCAGAGGAACGATGCCACGACGATCGGGATCAGGGCGCGAACCGCACCCAGTCCGGTGAAGCCCGCGAAAGTCGGGACGATCACCCGCAACACCGGAAGAAAGCGGGCGAAGAAGATCGCCCACAGGCCGTGACGCTCGTAGAAGCGGGCCATCCGCCGCAGCTGATGCGGCCGCAGGACGCGTCGCCCCCAGCGCGACCTGAACACCGCTGGTCCGTGCCGCCGCGCGAGCCCGAACACGAGCATGGCGCCGCCGGTGTTCGCGACCCACGCGCTGAGGAGCACGGCGACCGGCTCCAGCGAGCCCCGGTCCACGAGCACGGCGCCGAGTACGACGAACGTATCCGACGGAACCGGCGGGAAGATGTTCTCGACGGCGGAGCCGACGGCGATCAGCGCGTAGGCGGCCGCATCCGGCAGGGCAAGCAGGAAATCGAGGAGAGGTTGAACGCCGGGGACCTCAGGCACCGTCCGCCGCTCCGGCCACTGCCGCAACGGCGATCGCGGCCAGTCCCTCGCCTCTCCCGATCCAGCCCAACCCTTCGTTCGACTTGCCCTTGATCGATACTGCGCTCGCGGGGACCTGAAGGGCTTCCGCCAGCCGCTCGCGCATCGCAGCCGCGTGCGGCGCGATGCGGGGGCGCTCGGTGACGATGGTGACGTCGACGTTCCCCACGTGGAACCCATCGTCCCGCAACCGCCGCACCGCCGCGGCGAGCAGGCCGATCGAATCCGCGCCTTCGTGCGCCGGATCCGTGTCCGGGAACATGGCGCCGATATCGCCGAGGCCGACGGCGCCGAGGACGGCATCCGTCACCGCGTGTGCGACGGCGTCCCCATCGGAATGACCCTTCAGGCCGGGGGTGTTCGGGATGGTGACGCCCCCCAGCACGAGCGGCCGCGTCTCGTCGAAGCGGTGGGAATCGTACCCTACGCCGGCTCGCACGAGACGACCGATCCGCCCGGGCGCCGCTCAGCCCCGCGCCACGCCGAGGATGCGGAGGGCGAGGTGGGCCGCGTTCTTCGCGTTGTCGATGCCGACGGCGGCAACCGGGACACCGGGCGGCATCTGCGCGCAGGAGAGCAGTGCGTCGAGCCCTCCGAGCGTTCCGGCGGAAACGGGGACGCCGATCACCGGAAGCGAGGTGTGAGCGGCGACCACGCCGGGCAGCGCGGCCGACAGTCCCGCTCCGCAGATCACAACGGAGTGGCCGGCGGCCTCGGCGCCCGCGGCGAGAGACGCGGTCCGCTCGGGCTGCCGGTGGGCCGAGCTCACCTCGACCTGCACCTCGATCCCCTGTTCACGCAGGATCGACACACCCTTTTCCATCGTCGGCCGGTCCGACTCGGACCCCATCATCACCAGCACGGAACTCATCACATTCTCCAGGCTGCGCGCCCCAGCGACCGACCCGCCGCGAAGGGCGTCTACTCGCCAGCCCAGCGACGGATCGCCAGGCACACGTTGTGGCCACCGAAACCGAAGGAGTTGGACAGGGCAGCCTCGACCGGGCGCTCGATCACGCCGCCATGCGCGTACTCGAGATCGCACGCGGGATCGGCCTCCTCGAAGTTGATCGTCGGGGGGATGACGCCCGTCCGGCAAACGAGCGCGGAAATCGCGCCCTCGATCGCACCCGCCGCCCCCAGCGTGTGCCCCGTCATCGACTTCGTCGAACCCACCACGATGGAATACGCATGGTCGCCCAACACGTCCTTTATCGCCTTCGTCTCGGACGCGTCGTTGGCGGGGGTCGAGGTCCCGTGTGCATTGATGTACCCGATCTCCGATGGCTCGAGCCCGGCATCGTCGAGAGCCTGCCGCATGGCCAGGCACGCGCCCGAGCCATCCGGCGCCGGCGCCGTCATGTGGTACGCATCCGCGCTCTGCCCGAAACCGGCGATCTCCCCCAGGATCTCCGCGCCGCGCGCCTGCGCGAAGTCCAGTCCCTCGAGGATGAACATCCCCGCCCCTTCGCCGAGCACGAAACCATCGCGGTGGGCGTCGAACGGGCGGGAAGCGTGCTCCGGGTCGTCGTTTCGCGTCGACATCGCCTTCATGGACGCGAACCCGGCGACAGTGAGCGGCGTGATCGTGGACTCGCTGCCCCCGGTGATCATGACATCGGCCTCTCCGTTCCTGATCGAGCGGAAGGCGAGTCCGACCGAATGTCCGCTGGAAGCGCAGGCCGAAACTGTCGCGTAGTTGGGACCCTGCGCCCCATACCGCATCGACACCATCCCCGCGGCCATGTCGGGGATGAACATGGGGATGAAGAAGGGGGAGACGCGTCTCGGCCCACCCTCGAGCAGCTTCTTGTGCTGGGCCTCGAGGAGCGGAAGTCCACCGATGCCGACGCCGATGAGCACGCCCGCCCGGTCGGACGGCAGGTCACCGAACCCGTCCGCGAAGCCCGCCTCCGTCATGGCCTGGTCGGCCGCCGCCACGGCGAACTGGAGAAAGCGGTCCGACCGTCGGGCTTCCTTCCGGCCCATGTACCTTGACGGATCGAAGTCGTTGACCTCGCACGCGAAACGAACCGACTGGTCGGCAGCGTCGAACAGGGTGATCGGCCCTGCCCCGCTGACCCCGCGAAGCAGCGCGTCCCAGGTCCTGGCAGGATCGAGCCCGATCGCCGTGACCATCCCCACCCCGGTGATCACAACACGCCTTTTCATGGGTGCGACGGCAAGCGGGGCGTTACCCCTTCGAATTCAGGTATTGGATCGCCTCCCCGACGGTCTGCATCGTTTCCGCATCCTCGTCCGGAATCTCGATCCCGAATTCCTCTTCAAAGGCCATCACGAGTTCGACGGTATCGAGCGAGTCGGCGCCGAGGTCGTCGACGAAATTGGCGTCGTCAACCACCTTCTCCTGCTCCACGCCGAGTTCCTGCGCGATGATCTCACGCACTCGTGCAGCGGTGTCCCACATTGCGTGCTCTCCTTGTAATAAGGGGGCCGGCCCGCGGCCCCCGTGCGTGTCCGTTGAATCGTCCAGCATGAATAGCGCTGCTATTCTCGCTCCCCGTGCCTTGCCAGCCAAGTACCTCGCCGCCCTCGGTGCGACGGCGGAGGCTCGCCACGGACGGCTGCTAGGGCTGCATCACCATTCCGCCGTCGACCACTATGACCTGTCCCGTGACGTACGAAGCCCCGGGACCCACCAGAAAGCGGACGACCGTGGCGACATCTTCCGGCGATCCCGGCCGGCCGAGGGGAATCCTCGCCGACATGGTCTCGCGAACACTTTCGGGTAGCCCCGAGGTCATGTCGGTCTCGATGAACCCCGGCGCGACGGCGTTGGCCCGGACGCCGCGACTCGCCAGCTCCTGGGCGATGCTGCGGGTGAGCGAGATCAGCGCGGCCTTGGCCGCCGCATAGTTGGACTGGCCCCGGTTGCCCGTCAAGCCCACGACGCTCGAGATGTTCACGATGTTCCCGGCCCGCCGCTTCATCATGCCGCGGGCGACGGCGCGCACGAGGTAAAACGCTCCAGAGAGATTCGTGTCGAGGACCGACTGCCAGTCCTCGTCCTTCAGGCGGAGGATGATATTGTCCCGTGCGATCCCGGCGTTGTTCACAAGGATCGTGGCGTCACCCAGCTGCTGCGAGACCGCCTTCACGAGATCCCGGCATGCCGCGGAGTCCGATACATCGCAACCGAAGCCCGCGTGTCCGGAACCCGGCAGCTCCGCCGCCACGGCTTCGGCCCGCTCGGCGCCGGTGCCGACCACGGCGACCCGGGACCCCGCCTCGGCCAGTTCCGCTGCGATCGCGTGACCGATGCCCCGCGTCGCGCCCGTTACGATCGCGACTTCGCCCGTCAATTCGCTCATTCGATTCCCTTCCGACTCCTGTGGCTGCTGGCGTCCCCGGGACCCCTCAGTCCGCGGACCCGAGGTATGCATCCACGGACCGTGAATCGCCGACCGGGGTCACGCGCAGGCTGCGATCGACCCGGCGGGCGAGTCCGGAGAGCACGTTCCCGGGCCCCACCTCGAGCCAGCGCGACACCCCCGTCTCACGGATACGCTCGATACCCTCCGCCCACCGCACCGGGGACGTCAACTGCATGATCAGCGTGCGGCGGGCGGTGCCGGCATCCGTCACGGAGGCCGCGGTCGCGTTCGAGACTACGGGGAACGACGGTTCCGCCCAGCTTGCGGCTTCGAGCACAACCTCCAGCCCTTCCGCCGCCGCCGCCATGAGGGGCGAGTGGAAGGCGCCGCTCACGTTCAAGGGCAGCACCCGGCGCGCGCCGGCCTCCGTCGCGAGGTCACCGGCGGCCGCAACGGCCTCCACATCCCCGCTGATGACGACCTGACCGGGTGCGTTCAAGTTGGCCGGCACGACGACACGCCCCTCGCCCCCGGCACGCTCGCAGATCTGCGTCACGGCCTCGGCGTCGAGCCCGAGCACGGCGGCCATCGTGCCCGGCCGGGCAGCCCCCGAGGCCCCCATCAACTCGCCGCGCCGGCGCACGATCCTGAGGCCATCCTCGAATCCGAACGCGCCCGAGACGAGATAAGCGGACAGTTCGCCGAGCGAATGCCCCGCCCCGACCTCGACCCGGCCGGCACGCCCGGCGATGAGCCGCCAGACGGCGCAGGAGTGCAGCATGATGGCGGGCTGCGCGTTTTCTGTGGCTCGCAACTGGTCCTCGGGTCCCTCCCAGCAGAGACGGCTCAGCGGCATGCCGAGCGCGTCGTCGGCCCGCTCGTAGAGCTCCCGGATGGACGAATCGTCTTCCGCCAGGTCCCGTCCCATACCCACGTACTGCGAGCCCTGGCCCGGAAAAAGGAGGGCGACGCGGCTCACGCCCCACCCTCTCGCGGCAATGCCGCCCGAACGCCCGCGGCAAGTCCCGACGCGGCGCCGTCCGCCGCCATGCGAATCCCGTTCATGATCGCGCGGGCGGGCGAGGCACCGTGACAGATCACCGTCACCCCGTCCACGCCGAGCAGCGGCGCGCCCCCGTACTCGGCGTAGTCGAGGAAACGCAGCGCTTCGTCGAGCTGTCCTCCCTCGCCGACCCCCGCCTCCCGAAATACCTGGAGGACGAATTCGGCGATCGACTCGTAGAACTTGAGGAGGACATTGCCGACGAACCCGCTGCACACGAGGACGTCGCAAGATCCGGTCACGATGTGGTGTCCCTCCACATTTCCGACGAACTCGAGGCCGGGGTCGGCGGACATCAGTCCATGTGCCGTCGTGACCACGCCCCCTCCCCGCTCCTCCTCCTGGCCCATGTTGAGGAGTCCGACCCGCGGGCGATCCATCGAGAGCGCGTGCCGGAAGTAGATCGACCCGAGATGGGCGAACTGATGTAACTGGTCCGGGCGGGCGTCGACGTTCGCCCCCACGTCGAGAACGAGTACGCGACCCGAGGCCGTCGGGAAGAGGGCGCCGACCGGCGGCCGGTCGACACCGGGGAGCAGGCCCAGCGTGAGCACCGAGGCCACGACCGTCGCCCCCGTGGAGCCCGCCGACACGAAAGCGTCCGCGCGCCCATCGCGGACCGCCTCGAGCCCGCGGACCACGGTGCTGTCCGGCTTCCGGCGTACCGCCAGCGCGGGCGGCTCGGCGGGATCGATGCGCTCTTCCGCCGCGAGCCACGTGACGCGGTCGCGGGGGAACCGTTCCAGCTCCGCTTCCGCGACGCGACCCGGCCCCACGAGCAAAAGGGCGATGTCATCCGGCCACGCTTCGAGGGCTCGCCGCGCGCCGGCCATGGCGGCTTCCGGCGCGGCGTCGCCCCCCAGGAGGTCAAGGGCTACGCGTATCATGCCTGGATTAACTGGCGGGTCCCGGTCGCCGTGAGGCGGCGACCGTGCGCGCGAACGTCAAAAGTCTTCGGTCTGGACAACCTCGCGGTCCGCGTAGTGGCCGCAGGTCGGACAGACCCTGTGCGGTCGCTTTGGATCACCGCAATTGGGGCACGCCTGGCGCGCGCTGTCGTGCGCGTTGTAGTGCGTACGCCGCTTGCGCTTGCGCTGCTTCGACGTGCGTCTCTTGGGGACGGCCATATCGTCAACTCACTCCTCTGCGGATCGGGCGGAACACGATAACTGGCGATGTCTTCCTTCGAATGTCAACCTTGGAGGCCACCCAGCGCGGCCCATCGGGGATCCGGCCCCGGCGGCGGGCAACCGCACCCCTCGTCGGCAAGCCGCGTGCCGCACGTCGGGCACAGACCCCGGCAGTCGGCTGCGCACTCCACATACCTGGGTGCGCGCACCCAGAGTTCCTCTCGAACCGGGCCCGCAAGATCCAGTTCGCCCGCCTCCGGATCCAGAGCCCAGACGCCCTCTTCCCCTGGTGCGATCCGCGCAGGCGAGCGGAACAGCGCGTCCCACTTCGCCGTCACGATCAGCTGGACCGGATCGAGACAGCGCCGGCACTCGACCCGGGCCCGCGCCTTGAGAGTTCCGCGGGCGCGGACGCCCTTCGATCCGGCCCTCTCCCCCATTCGGCGAATCTCGATTTCGAGGTCGAGGCGCTCGAACGGGAGCGGCAGGTCACCCAGCTGCTCAGCAGGCGCCTCGAGGCGAAGCGTGCGCTCGATCGGACCGGCGGCGAGCCCCGCGAACCCGATCCGGGTCGCGTCGGTCGCGGCCGGCGGGTCGGGGCGCGGACTCACCCGCTCTCGATGAGATCGACCTCTCCAAAAAAGAAGCCGAGTTCCCGCCTCGCGTTCTCATCGGAGTCCGAGCCGTGAATCGCGTTCCGCTCCTTGCTCTCCGCATACAGAGCGCGGACCGTGCCCGCCGCGGCTTCCGCCGGGTCCGTCGCCCCGATCACCTCGCGCAGGTGCGGCACCGCGCGCTCGTGTTCGAGGGCGAGCGCCATGCAGGGCCCCGAAGTCATGAACTCCACCAGCGACCCGTAGAACGGGCGTTCGCGGTGCACGGCGTAGAATGCCTCGGCGCCGGTCTGGCCGAGTCGAAGCACCCTCGAGCCGCGGATCCGGAACCCGGCGTCTTCCAGCGCGCCGAGTACTCTGCCGGCCTTTCCCGCGCCGAACGCATCCGGCTTGATGATCGCCAGCGTCATCGTCTGCAAGCCTCAATCCTCCGTCTTGTTGTCCTGTGTCGCTTCGTCCATGTCCCGGCGCAGCAGCAGCCGGATAATGTCGCCACGCGTGAGGAACCCGACCAGCTGACCCTCGCGCACGACCGGCAGACGTTCGATCTCCTTGTCCAGCATCAGCCGCACGACGTTGGCCAGGGGTTCGTCCTCGTTCACGCACATCACGGTCCGTTCCATGATGTCGCGCACGTTGCCCGTGACGGCCCCCAGCACCGCGCTTCCTCCCCCCGGCTCTTCCAGCGCGGGGAGGAAATGCGTCATGAGCTGGCCGTCCGTGAGCATGCCCAGCACGTGACCTTCCTCGTCGATGACCGGGACCGCCCGCAGTCTCCGACGGACCAGCACGTCGGCCGCCTCTCTGAGCGCCATCGAGGGGCCGGCGGTCGTCACCTTGCGGGTCATGATCTCGCGTACCTTCATTGCCCGCCTCCTTTGCCGGTTACATGCGATCCCGTATCAGGCCGACCAGGTCCGCCGGCCTCCGCGCCACGCCGATCCCGCTCCGCTCGAACGCACGGATCTTCTCCTCGGCCGTCCCCTCGGAACCGGAGATGATGGCCCCCGCGTGCCCCATGCGCCGACCGGGCGGGGCGGTCTGGCCCGCGATGAACCCGACGACCGGCTTGCTCATCTCTCGCGCCACGAACTCGGCGGCCACCTGTTCATCCGTCCCGCCGATCTCTCCGATCATGGCGACCGCTTCCGTCTCGGGGTCGCTCTCGAACGCCGCGAGGCAGTCGACGAAATCGGTGCCGATGAGGGGGTCACCCCCGATCCCGACGCAGGCGGACTGGCCGATCTCCGCCCGTGTGAGCTGGAAGATCACCTCGTACGTGAGGGTGCCGGAGCGACTCACGATGCCCACCGGTCCCTCGCGCACGATCTGACCGGGAAGGATCCCCACCTTGCACCGGCCCGGCACGATGAGGCCGGGGCAGTTGGGGCCGATGAGGCGTGCTCCCTTCTCCCGTACATAAGGTAATACGCGCAGCATGTCCCCCACGGGCACGCCCTCGGTAATGCACACGATAAGCGAGATTCCCGCGTCCGCGGCCTCGAATACCGCGTCGGCCGCGAAACGCGCGGGCACATAGATCACGCTCGTGTCGGCGCCGGCTTCGGCCACCGCCCGCTCCACGGTGTCGAACACGGGTATCGTGTCCTCGAACGTCTGCCCGCCCTTGCCCGGCGTCACGCCGGCCACGACGCGGGTGCCGTATTCCATCATCTGCCGGGCGTGGAACGAGCCATCGCGACCCGTGATCCCCTGGACCACGAGCCTCGTCTCCTCCCCGATGAAGATCGCCATATCAGCGCCCCCGCCGGACGGCTGTCTCCACCGCCCTGTCCATGTCCACCATGGCTTCGAATCCGTGCGCGTCGAGGATCGCCACGCCTTCCTCCTCGTTCGTCCCGGTGAGGCGGATGGTGATCGGGACCCGCAGCTCCATGCGGCTCGTCGCCTCCACGATCCCGTTGGCAACGTCATCGCAGCGCGTGATTCCCCCGAAAATGTTGAACAGGATTGAATTCACGTTGGAATCCTCGGTGATGAGTTCGAGCGCCGTCACCACCTTGTCGGGGTTCGAGGAACCGCCGATGTCGAGGAAATTCGCGGGCTCCCCTCCGTAGTATTTGACCAGATCCATCGTGGCCATGGCCAGGCCGGCGCCGTTGACGCAGCAGCCGACATTGCCGTCCAGCTGGATATAGGAGAGCTGGGCTTCGCGCGCTCTGACCTCCGCCGGGTTCTCCGCCCCCGTGTCGCGCAGGGCCGCGATCCCGGGCAGCCGGAAGAGGGCGTTGTCATCGATGTTCATCTTGGCGTCGATCGCCTTCACCTCCCCCTCCGGAGTCAGGATCATCGGATTGATCTCCGCCAGCGTGGCCCCGCTCGCCCGGTAGGCCCCGTACAGCTTCGAGAGGATCGACGCGGCCTGACGGGCCGCCCGCGGATCGTCGTAGAGGTGGTGGCCCAGGAGCGCCGCCTGATGGTTGAGCAGGCCGTAACGGGGGTCGACGGCCACCTTGCGAATCGCCTCCGGCATCGTCGCGGCGACCTCCTCGATGTCGACGCCGCCCTCCGACGAAACCATGATCGTGTCGGCCTGGCGGGCGCGGTCGAGCACGATCCCCACATACGCCTCCGACGCGATGTCCTCCGCCGGGGCGACGAGGACCTGCCGCACCTCGATGCCCTTGATCTCCATGCCGAGAATCGCTTCGGCATTTGTACGGGCTTCGGCCGGAGTCGCGGCCAGTTTCACGCCGCCCGCCTTGCCGCGTCCCCCTGCGTGGATCTGAGCCTTCACCACGACCCTCCCACCGAAGCGCTCGGCGGCCTGCGCCGCCTCCTCTGCCGTCGTCGCGACCTCGGACTCGGGGACGGGGATACCGTATCGGGCGAAGATCTTCCGTGCCTGGAATTCGTGTATGTTCATCGGATCGTCGTCGTACTCTCTTGCTCGTTTGTGAGGGTTGAACCCGAATCTCGCGCCCCGCGGGCGAGGCGGCCACCGCCGGTCCGCGACTCCATCACACGGTCGGCAACGCGACCCCCTGGTCGGCGAGGAAAGACCTCGCCACAGCAGCGATCTCCCGCATACGTTCCTCCGTGTCGGCCTCGATGCGGGCCACGATCACCGGCTGCGTGTTGCTCGCCCGGATCAACAGCCAGCCCCCGTCGAGCAGCACGCGGGCGCCGTCGATATCGATGACTTCGTGGCGCTCCCTGAAGAAGCGCACCGCCTCCGCTACGACCGCGAACTTGCGGTCTTCCGGGCACTCGAGCCGCAGTTCAGGCGTGGCCGGGTAACTCGGAATCTCCGCGGCCAACTCCGACAGGGGCCGGCCGGACCGCGCCACGAGACCCGCCAATCGCGCGGCCGCGTAGATTGCATCGTCCGTCCCGAAAAACCTGTCGGCAAAGCAGATATGTCCGCTCATCTCCCCAGCCACGGGCGACCCTCCGGCTCGCATCCGCTCCTTGATGAGCGAGTGGCCGGTCTTCCACATCACCGGGATTCCGCCATCGGCCCGGATCACCTGCGGCAGCGCCTGGGAGCACTTCACGTCGAACACAACCTCGGCCCCCGGCCGCTCGGCCAGCACCTCGCGCGCGAACAGCAGCAGCAGGTGGTCGCCCCGGATGATCGTCCCCTCTTCGGTCACGGCGCCGATCCGATCCGCGTCTCCGTCGAGTCCCACTCCGAGATCAGCCCCCGTCGCCCGGACCCTCGTAATCAGGTCCTGTACGTACTCGTCCACGGTGGGGTCCGGATGGTGATTGGGGAAGGTCCCGTCCGACTCGCAGTAGAGGCCGTCCACATCGATGCCGGCGGCGGTCAGCGCCCGCACGGCCACCACGCTCCCGGCCCCGTTTCCGCAGTCGAGCACCATGCGAACGTCGCCCTCGACTCGCCCGCGCGTCGCGATTTCCTCCACGTAGCGGTCGAGGATGTCCTTCTCGGCGACCTCTCCGCGGGATCCGGAGGCGAAGTCTCCGGCGTCGATCCGAGTCCGCAGCGCACGGATCGAATCTCCGTAGAGAGCCCCGCCGTCCCGGACCATTTTGATTCCGTTGTATTCGGGTGGATTATGGGAACCGGTGATCTGAATCCCCGCATCCGTACCGAACTCGATGGCCGCGAAATAGAGCGCCGGAGTCGGTACGGTTCCAACCGTGGTCACGTCGACACCCGCCGAGCAGAGCCCCCGGCACAGGGCGGCCGCGAGGTCCGGGGAGGACGGGCGATTGTCGTGCCCGACGACCACCCCAGGCGAGGCGCGGCCGGCAAGCTCCGTCCCGAAGGCACGCCCGACCAGCTCGGTCGCCGCTTCGGTCAGGTCGTCGCCGACAATGCCGCGGATGTCGTACTCGCGGAATATGTGGGGCGGAATATGCATGAGACCGATCAGGGGTGAATGGGTCCCCGCGGACGGACGGTCCCTACGGGGCCGGCGGGTTCGAAATCCGGGCCGCTACATTGCCCGGCTGCGGGTCGGCGAGCGCGTTGCGCGCCCGGTCGATGATCCGCCCCGGGAAGAGCCCGGCCAGGAGGATGAGTGCCACACAGGTCCCGATCACGAGATTGAACCCCGGTTTCGCCGGGGCCGGCGTGCGGGCATCCTCGGGCGCCGCCTCGAAATACATCTTCCACACGACGCGCAGATAATAGTAGTAGGCGATGAGGCTGGTCAGGACGAGCGTCACCGCGAGCGCCGTCTCCCCGGCGTCGACCGCGGCGCGCAGCAGGTACAGCTTCCCGACGAATCCCGCCGTGGGCGGGAAGCCCGCCAGCGAGAGCAGGAAGATGAAGAGGGCGGCTCCCAGGAGAGGACGCCGCCAGCCGAGTCCCCGATAGTCTTGCACCCGCTGGTTCCGGTCGCCCTTTCCCGCCACATGAAACACGATCGCGAAGCTCCCGGCCGTGACGACGGTGTAGGCCGCCAGATAGAAGAGCGATGCAGACCGCCCCAGCTCGGAGGCCGCGACCACGCCCACCAGCAGGTATCCCGCGTGGGCCACCGAAGAGTAGGCCAGCATCCGCTTCACGTCTTCCTGCGCCAGCGCGACCAGGTTGGGCACGATCATGGTCAGGATCGCGAGCCACCACACCGCGCTTCTCCACACATCCGCGGCACCGCCGAGATCCACGGTCAGAACGCGCAGCAACGCGATGAACGCCGCCGCCTTTACGCCGGTCGCCATGAGAGAGGTGACGGGCGTCGGAGCCCCCTCGTAGGCGTCCGGCGCCCACATGTGGAACGGGACGGCCGCGATCTTGAACGCGAAACCGATGAGAAAGAGACCGATGCCCGCAACGAGAAGGAGCCCGCCGCCTGCCGCCGGCCCGGCCGCGATCATCTCCGCGGCGGTGGCGAGTCGCGTGGTCCCCGTCGCCCCGTACAGGAGCGCGATCCCGTACACGACGAACGCACTCGCGAAGGCGCCGACGATGAAGTACTTGAGGCTCGCCTCGGAAGAGCGCGGATTGTTCCTGACGAAGCCCGTGAGCACATACACCGAGATCGACATGAGCTCGAGGCCCACGAACAGCAGGATCAGGTCTCGCGCCGCGACGAGCACCATCATCCCCACGAGCGCCATCAGAGTCAGCGCATGGAACTCCGGCGAGCGAAGACCCTCGCGGCTCAGATAGTCCCGCGACAGCGACACGACGAGCAGACCCCCGCCGAGCAGGATCACGTCGGCCGCGACACGGAACCCGTCGAGCGCGATCATGGCGTCGGGCGGGCCGGAAGCATCGCTCAGCCACAGACTCGCGATGAGCGCGCCCGCGATCGAATAGAGCGTGACGAGACTGTCCACCGACATCCGCCCGTCTCCGCCGTCCCCGCCGGAGGCCGTGCCCGTCCGGACGAAGGCATCGCGCATGAGGATGACCATCGCCGCGAGAGACAGGATGACTTCCGGCAGAAGCGCCACCCAGTAGCTGCCGTGCGTCGCGAAGTCGAAGACCCTCACGTCACTCCCCTCCCCCGGCCTCGACCGGGTCGGACAGGGACGCGACATCGGCCGTCCGCGTCTCTACATACTCGATGAGGGCCTCGACGGAGGCCCGCGTCCGGTTCAGGAACGGACCCGGCCACACGCCGATGAGCAGGATCAGCGCAAGAAGCGGGACCAGGATCATGCGCTCGCGGCCGTTCACGTCGGTCAGTGTGCGGTTCTCGTCGCGGTCCAGACCATTGAACAGAACCCGCTGCACCATCGGCAGCATGTAGCAGGCCGCGAAGATGACGCCGGTCGTCGCGATGGCCGCGATCCACGGATGGGTCCGGAAGGTGCCGAGCAGGATGAGGAACTCGCCCACGAAGCCGTTCGTGCCGGGAAGCCCCACGGACGACAGCGCGACGACCACGAGCGCAAAAGCGAACAGCGGCATGACCTTCGCGATGCCGCCGAAGTCCGCGATCCGCCGCGTGTGCCGCCGCTCGTAGAGCATGCCGATCAGGAGGAAGAGAGCCCCGGTCGAGATGCCGTGGTTCACCATCTGGAGGATCCCGCCTTCGATCCCCTGCGTCGTAAGCCCGAACACGCCGAGCACGACGAACCCGAGGTGGGCGACCGACGTGTAGGCGATCAGTTTCTTGGCATCCGGCTGCACCGCCGCGACCCAGGCGGCATAGAGGATGCCGATGAGGCCGAGCACGAGCATCGCGTTCACGACGCCCGGATCGGTCGCCGCGGCCGGGAAGAACGGAAGCCCGAACCTCAGGAATCCGTACACCCCCATCTTCAGCAGCACGCCCGCCAGGATGACGGACCCCGCCGTGGGGGCCTCGACGTGCGCGTCCGGAAGCCAGGTGTGGAACGGGAAGAGCGGCACCTTGATCGCGAACGCGAGCGCGAACCCGCCGAACAGCCACAGCTGGGTGCGGCGCGCAAGGTCGAGCGACAGCAGGTCTTCGTAGGCGAAGCTCCACCCCCCGGCGCCGCTCTGGAACAGCCACGCGAGGGTCACGATCGCGACCAGCATCAGCAGGGAACCCGCCGAGGTATAGAGGAAGAACTTCACCGCCGAGTAGATCCGGCGCTCCCCGCCCCAGATCCCGATGAGGAAATACATCGGGATCAGCATGATCTCCCAGAACACGTAGAACAGGAAGAGATCCAGGGCTACGAAGACCCCGATCATCCCCGTCGTCAGGAAGAGGAGCATCGCATAGAAGGCGCGCTCCCGTCGCTGGATGTAGGAGAACGAAGCCGCCACGGAGAGCGGCATGATGAAGGTCGTGAGCAGGATCATGAGGATCGAGATCCCGTCCACCCCGACGCTGTAGGAGATCCCCCACGCCTCGACCCACGGGATGGAAACCTGGTTCTGGAACCCCGGTTCCGCCGTATCGAAGGTCCAGAAGAGCGGTAGCGAAAGCGCGAACAGCACGAGGGTCGTGACGAACGCGACCGTCTTGGCGCGCGACTCCGGCACGACGAGGCATGCCCCGCCCCCGAGGAGGGGGAGCACCACGAGGGCCGTCAGAATCCAGTGTCCCTCGTATAGGGCCATCATGAGAGCACGCCCAGCACGAGCAGGGCGCCCAGCATGAACACCACGAGGTACGTCGTCACGCGGCCGCTCTGGAGCTGGCCTCCGGCCCACCCGAGGAGGCGGGCGCCCCGGCCCACCCCGTTCACGGCACCGTCGATGAGACCCGCGTCCACGATCCGCCAGCAGGCACGCCACAGGGCGAGCGAGGGCCGCACGATCATGCGGTCATAGAGTTCATCGACGTACCACTTGTCGTGCAGTACCCGGCCGAAGCCGGTCGGGGCCACGGCTTCGGCTTCCGTGGGCACACGCTTCGGCGACAGGACGCGGACCGTCGCGGTCACGGCCACGATCGCGACAACGGCCGAGACCCCGGCCCACAACGCCTCCCCGCCGCCCGCCGGCGCGTGGTGTTCGGCGACGATGCCTCTCGCCTCGGCGATGGCGATCGCCGGTTCGAACACGGGCTCGAGCCAGTGGTGCAGCCATTCGACGGCCGGCAGCAGAGGCAGCGCCTCGGGGATGTTGGCCCAGCCGCCGACCACCGAGAGGACGGCGAGGACCGCCAGCGGCCCCCACATGACGAGGGGGACCTCGTGAAGGCGACGGCCCGCTTCCGCCTTCCCCCCGCGGCCGAACGTGCGGTTCTCGCCGTGGAAGGTCATGACCATGAGGCGGGCCATGTACACCGCCGTCAGGAGGGCGGTGGCCAGCGCGACGCCCCACAGGATCGGGTACCCGTAGGCGCCCGCGTACCAGATGATCTCGTCCTTGGAGAAGAATCCGGCCAGCGGCGGGACTCCGGCGATGGCGAGCGTGGCGACCCACATGAAGACCCATGTCCGGGGCATGAAGGCCCGGAGCCCCCCGTGGTTTCGCATGTCGTTGGGATCGCCGCCGTGCGCTTGATCGTGCGCGTCGCCCTGACCCCCGTGCTCCCACGCACGATGGACCGCGTGGATCACCGCGCCGGCCCCGAGGAAGAGCAGCGCCTTGAAGAAGGCGTGCGTCATGAGGTGGAAGACGCCAGCCGTGAACGCCCCGACGCCGACGGCGAGGAACATGTAGCCGAGCTGCGAGATCGTGGAATAGGCCAGCACCTTCTTGATGTCGTACTGACGGATCGCGATCGAAGCCGCGAACAGCGCCGTCCCCGCCCCCACCGCCGCTACGACGCCCTGCGACACGGGCGCAAGCGCGAACAGGACGCTGGTCCGCGCGATCAGGTAGACGCCGGCCGTGACCATGGTCGCCGCGTGGATCAGCGCCGAGACCGGCGTGGGTCCCGCCATGGCATCCGGCAGCCATGTGTGCAGCGGGATCTGGGCCGACTTCCCGGTGCAGCCCAGGAACAGGAGCAGGGTGATCCCGGTGACGAGGACCCCGCCGTACGCGAGTGTCCCCTCGGCCGCCTCGAGCATGGGGACGAAGTCGAGCGTCCCGAAACTCACGAAGAGGAGGAACATGGCGACGAGGAAACCCGCATCGCCGATCCGGTTCATGATGAACGCCTTCTTGCCCGCGTTCGCGTAGTCACGGTTCTCGTACCAGAAGCCGATGAGCAGGTAGGAGCAGAGCCCCACGCCCTCCCAGCCCACGAACATCAGCGGCAGGCTCGCCCCCAGCACGAGGACCAGCATGAAAAAGACGAACAGGTTCAGGTACGAGAAGTAGCGCGAATAGCCCGGATCCTCGCGCATGTAGCCGACGGAGTAGATGTGGATCAGGCTCCCCACCCCGGTGACGACCATGCACATGAGCATCGAGAGCTGGTCGAACTGGAGATCGACGCCGACATGGAGATCTCCGGACACGATCCAGCTCCAGAGGCGGACCACCTCCGCTCCGTGCAGTTCGGACCCATTCATCCCGATGAAGTTGATCAGGACAACGTTGAAGCTCAGGAGCAACGCCGCGGGACCGACGAGGGTCGGGATCCGCCTGTTGTCGCGCCACAGGAAGGCGCCGAGACCGTTGACTGCGGCCCCGAGCAACGGCAAAGCGAGGATCAGCCAGGGGAGCACCGGATGGAACGCCGCGCCCGCGCCCTCCTGCCCCGCGAAGGCGGCGGCTCCCGCCGGGAGCGCGCCCGACCCGCTGAAGATGGAGCCGCTTACCATCTGAGCAACCGGAAGCGGTCGAGGTCGACCACCTCGTAGTGCCGGAAGACCGCGATGATGATCGCGAGTCCGACGGCGGCCTCGGCCGCGGCGACGGCCATCACGAAGAACACGAGGATCTGGCCCTCGATCCCGTGCAGCCGCGAGAACGCCACCAGCGACAGGTTGCCCGCGGTGAGCATCAGCTCGACGCACATGAACACGATGATCGCGTTGCGCCGCAGCAGGACGCCGATCACGCCGATCGAGAACAGGATCGCGCTCACAAAAAGTGCGATCAGCCCGTGCAGTCCGAGGGCGCTCGCCAGCCCGGCCTCGCTCACGCCCGCTCCCTCCGTGCCAGGAGGATCGTGCCCACGATCGAGACCAGAAGCAGCACTCCGGTGACCTCGAGTACGATGGCGTACTCCTGGAAGAGCGGCCGGGCCACCACGCCGATCACTCCCTGCTCCTCGATGGTCGCTCGCAGCGCGTTCCCCGTCACTTCCACGGCGGGCCGGGCCTCCGCGCCGCCGATGAAGAGGCGCGTCAGGATCCCCAGGAAGGCGATGCCGATGGATCCACCCACGAGCCCGCCGACCGGCCCCCGCAGATCGCGCCAGTCCGCGTGCCCCAGGTTGAGGAGCATGAGCACGAAGAGGAACAGGACCATGATGGCCCCGCCGTACAGAATCACGTTGATGGCCGCGACGTAGTGGGCGTCCAGCATGAGGAACATGCCCGACGTGGCGAAGAACACGCCGACCAGGAAGATCACGGCGGTCACCGGATTCCGGCGTGTGACCATGATCACGGCGCCCAGGATCGCGCTCGCCGCGAAGGCCTGGAAGAGGAAGTCCTGGATCATTGCGACATCACTGCGACGCCGGATCGTTGGGATCCCACAGCGCCGTCACGTCGTGCTCCTGCTCGACCAGCCGCTCGAGGTCGTAGACCCACCGCTCGCGCGAGTACTCCGCGTTCTCGTAGTGGACGCCGAGGTGAATCGCCTCGACCGGACACACCTCCTGACAGTACCCGCAGAAGATGCAGCGGAACTCGTCGATCTCGTAGATCGCCGCGTAGCGTTCACCGTTCTCGTCCTCGGCAGGCACCAGCTTGATGCAGTTCACCGGACACACGGTCGGGCAGAGCCCGCAGGCGACGCACTTCGCCCGCCCGTCCTCGTGCACCGCCATGCGGTGCGTTCCGCGCGTGCGCGGCGCCAGTTCCCACTTCTCGTCCGGGTACTGCTGCGTCTTCGTGCGGGGGCTGAGGAGATGCCGCAGTGTGATCGACATCCCCTTCGCCGCCGCCCTCACGTACGACCCTTCCGCGCGCGGCCGTTCCAGAATCTTCACGTCTCCGGGCATCTACCCTCCCTGGCTTTCGCCACCGGCTGCCTGGCTTTCCGGCGCGCTGTCCGTGGATCGCGATCCCTTCGCCGCGCCGCGGATCAGCGTTCCCCGATCCAGGGCGAAGAAGAGGGCGCCGGCGAGCCCGAGGTTCACGACGAACAGCACGAATGCGTACCAGCCGCCGGCCGGGATCCCGACGGCTTCGATCCCGAGGATGACGAACGCGATGACGAGGATATACACCGTCACCGCCTCCAGCATGAACTTCCAGCCGAGGTCCATCAGCTGGTCGTAGCGGAAGCGCGGCAGCGTCCAGCGGATCCAGATGAAAACCAGGACGACGAGAGCCGTCTTCGTCCCGAAGGCCCCCAGCGTGAGCAGCGTTTTCCACCACGTCGGATTCCCGATCACCGTCCCGTCCGCGAGCACCCGGATGTTGTCCCCCTGCCAGAACGGGATGTCCCACCCGCCGAGGAAGAAGACCGTCACCAGCGCGGCAATCGTGATGACATGCGCGAACTCGCCGATCATGAACATCGAGAACTTCATCGCCGAGTACTCGGTGTGGTACCCGGTGATGAGTTCGGACTCAGCCTCGGGCAGGTCGAAGGGCAGCCGATTGGTCTCCGCGAGACCCGAAACGAAGAAGAAGAAGAGCCCGACGAGCAGCGGGAAGGCGAACCACGTCGCGTACGTCGCGGGCCCCGCAGTGAACGTCTGCTGCATGGAGACGATCTCGGGCGCGCGCACATCTCCCGTGAGGAGGATGAGCGGCACGAGGCTGAGCGCGAGCGCGACCTCGTAGCTGACCATCTGAGCCGAGCCCCGGAGGCCTCCGAGCAGCGAGTACTTGGAGCCCGAGGCCCAGCCGCCCATCGCGACGCCGTACACGCCGATCGAACCGATCGCGAGCACGTAGAGAAACCCGATCGGGACGTCCGCCACGATCATCTCCACCAGCCCCCACGGCGTGGGCAGCGGGGACGCGAACGGGATGACGGCGAACAGGATGGTGGCCGGCAGGATCGCGAGAACGGGCGCGAGCAGGAAGAACGGCCGGATCGCCTGGGCCGGCATCGTCTCTTCCTTTATCAGGTTCTTGAGCCCGTCGGCGATGACCTGCAGGAGACCCCAGGGCCCGACGCGGTTCGGACCGCTCCGATCCTGGATGAATCCCGCCACCTTGCGCTCGACGACCGTCACCAGCATGACGGCGAGCATCAGCACGGTGAAGAACACCGCGACCTTTCCCACGGTGGCCAGGGCGAAGGCGCCCCCGGTGACAGGGCTCACGCGTCGGCCGCCGCCGCCGTGCCGGCAGCCGGGGCGCCCTTGAGGCCGATCCCGTCCCAGGTCAGCTCCTCGAAGGCCGGGACGTCACTCGCCATCCGCTCGAACGCCGTCCGGATATCGGACACGGCATCGCCGTCTCCCAGGCGGGCCATGACGCGACTGAGAATCATCCACGCCGGGCGGGCCGACCCCGGTGGCGTCAGCGCCTGGTGGAAACGCTGCACCCGGCCCTCGAAGTTCGTGAACGTGCCATCCATCTCGGCGAAGGTCGCGATCGGGAGCACCGCGTCGGCGTTGCGCGCGGCGGAGGGCAACCGCGTCCCCAGATAGAGGAACAGGTCGGCCGAGGCGCCGAAGCTCTCATCCGCGCCGTCGAGCCCGTCGTCAAGCACGACGAGCGCTCCCGCGCCCTCCCCGCTCGCGATCCCCTCGACGCGCTCCGCGCCGAAGATGCCGGCCCCCGCGACATTCGCGGCGCGGTCGGCCCGGAGCTTGAGTGTCGGCACGGTCGGTAGTTCGGCGGTGTCTCCCCGAGACACCCGGAACTCGGCCGCTTCCACGCCCAGCCGCGCGAGGAGCAGGCCGAGGAAGAAGAGGTTCTCGTTCGACGCGTCCGGCGACACGATCGCGCGACCGCCCGGCGATCCGATGTCGCCGAGCCTCTCGGCGATCCAGTCCAGAGCGGTGGCCCAGTCCACCGGCCGGAGCCCGTCACCGTCGCGGATGAGCGGGACCTCGGCGCGCACGCCGCGATTCGTCATCACCAGGTGCCGCCGACCGTAGTCGCACATCCACCAGGAGTTGACCGCGGCGTTGTGCCGCGGCTTGACGCGCACAATCTGGTTTTCCATGGTGTCGATCGTGACGTTGCAGCCCGTCGGACACCCGGGGCACACGCTGGCCGTCGCGTCCATGTCCCAGGCGCGGGCCTTGAACACGAAATCTTCGTGTACCAGCGCACCGACCGGGCACACATCGACGATATTTCCCTGGAAAGGATTGTCGAGTTCACGCCCCGGGAAGGTGTCGATGTACGCCTTGTCCCCCCGCTGGGCGACGATGAGCGCATCGTCCTCGGCGACGTCCCGCATGAAGCGGACGCAGCGCGTGCAGATGACGCAGCGGTCCGCGAAATAGAGGATGTCGTCGGCGATCCGATCCCGCCCCATGACCCGCTTCGGCTCGTCTACACGGCTCTGCAGCTGATTCGTGACATAGGCGTAGTCCTGGAGCATGCACTGCCCCGCCGCGTCGCAGATCGGACAGTCGAGCGGGTGGTTCACGAGCAGGAATTCGATGACCGCCTGGCGGGCCGTGCGGGCTGTGTCGCTCGCCGTGTGCACGACCATGTCGTCGGTCGCCTGGAGCGTACAGGAGGGCTCCAGTTTGGGCCGCCCCTCGACCTCCACCAGACACATGCGGCACTGCGCCGGACGCGTCGGGATACCCGGGTGGTAGCAGTAGCGCGGCACGACGACGCCCACCCGCTCCGCCGCTTCGATGACGCGCGTCCCGCGGGGGACGGTCACCTCGACGCCGTCGATCGTAAGCGTAGTCGTCGCCTGCGCTCCGTTGTCAGCCATTCGTCACCCCGCCGCGACCAGGGTCGGCTTCATCCACGCCTCGTAGTCGGCGCGGAACTTGTCGAGCGAGGAGCGCAGCGGGAACACGACGCTATCCGCCAGCACGCAGATCGTGCGCCCCGTCATCTGCTCGCAGAGCTCGTACAGCGTGTCGATGTCTCGCAGCGCGCCGTCGCCCGCCTCGATGCGCTGGAGGATGCGAACGACCCACGACGTGCCCTCGCGGCACTGCACGCACTGCCCACACGACTCGTGCGCGTAGAACTGGGCGATGCGCCGCATCGCCGCCACGATGTCGGTATCGGCATCCATCACGATCGGAGAGGCGGTGCCCAGCGCGCTTCCCGCCTCCGCCAGACCCTCGTAGGTCGTGGCGCAGTCCAGTTCGTCACCGGTGAGGAGCGCGGTCGACGATCCCCCGGGGATCACCGCCTTCACGGGCTTGCCGGACGGCGTGCCCCCGCACGCGTCGAAGATGATGTCGCGGAGCGGGATCCCGAGCGCGAACTCGTAGTTCCCCGGCCGTACGAGGTGCCCCGAGCAGCTCCACAGCTTCGTTCCGGGGGATTGTTCACTTCCCCACTGCCGATACCAGTCGGACCCGTTCTCGAGGATCATGGGAACCGCCGCCAGCGTCTCCACGTTGTTCACCGTGGTGGGCATGCCGAAGGCCCCGGCCTGCGCCGGGAAGGGCGGCTTGGCCCACGGCTCCGCGCGGTTGCCCATCAGCGAGTTCATGAGACCCGTCTCTTCGCCGGCGATATAGGCGCCCGCGCCGGCGTGGACGGTCACATCGCACGACCACGGGGAGCCCAGGATATCGGAGCCGATGAGTCCGGCGTCATACGCTTCGGTCACCGCCCGGTTGAGGACCTGAGTCTCCTCGAAGAACTCGCCCCTCACGTAGATGTAGACGTGCTCCGCCCCGATCGCGCGAGCCGCGATCAGGCAGCCCTCGATCAGGAGGTGAGGCGTCCAGCGGATGACCTCGCGGTCCTTGAATGCGCCGGGCTCCGATTCGTCCGCGTTGCAGCACAGATAGTGGGGCTTGCCGTCGTCCTTCGGCATGAAGCTCCACTTGAGTCCGGTCGGGAACCCTGCCCCGCCGCGCCCGCGCAATCCCGAAGCCTTCACGACCTCGGTGATCTCGCCGGGCGCCATGCCGACGGCCTTCCGGAGGGCCTCGTAACCCCCCAGGGCGCGCCAGCCGTCGAGTGTGCGCGCTGCGGCCTCGCCCTGATGCTGCGAGAGCACGGTCGTGGTCTCGAGTTCGCTGCGGTGCGGGAAGCTCATGCGTTCCCTCCCCCGTCCGCCCCCGATCCGTCGCGCGCGCCGCGAAGATTCGCGACGATCTCGGGCACCCCGTCGGGCGTAACATCCTCGTAGTAGCGGTCGTTGACCTGCACGACGGTGGCGAACCCGCAGGCGCCGAGGCACTCGGCTTCGATGACGGTGAACTCGCCATCCTCCGAGATCTCGCCCTCACGGGTCCGCGTCTCCGCCAGGAACCGGTCCAGGACCTCTCCCGACCGGTTGAGGTGGCAGGAGATGTTGGTACACACCTGGACGAGGTGACGCCCGACCGGGTGCTTGTTGTACATCGTGTAGAAGGTCGCGATCGAATGCACGTAGGCGGGCGTCAGTTCGAGTGCCTCTGCGACCTGCTCCATGTCCCCGGGCTCGATCCACCCCTTCTCCGCCTGCACGAATCCGAGCATGGGGAGAAGAGCGGCGCGTTTGGTGGGATAGCGGGACAGCGCCATCTCGAGGCGGCGCCTGCCCTCCTCCGTCTCGAAGATCGGACCGTCGAAAGTCTTCCGCGCGGTCAGCTGGAAGGGCTGCGCTCCGACGACCGCGGGATGGATGCGCCGGCTCATCGGTCGATCTCCCCCAGCACGACATCCAGCGAGGCGTTGATCGCCACCACGTCCGCCACGAGCTCTCCCTTCACGAGTTCGGGCAGCGACGCGATGTTGACGAACGAGGGACCGCGGAAACGGCAGCGGACGGGCTTCGTCCCCCCGTCGGAGACGATGCCGAAGCCGAGTTCTCCCTTCGAACTCTCGATCGAATACCACGTCTCGCCGGCGGGCACGCGGACGCCCTCCATGACGAGCTTGAAGTGCGAGATCATCGTGTCGATCGATCCCATCGCCTCCCCCTTGGGGGGCAGGACGATGCGGTAGTCGTCGATATTGATCGGACCGCCCGGGAGCCGGTCGAGCGCCTGTTCGACGATGCGGACGCTCTGCTTCATCTCCTCGACCCGGACCAGATACCGGTCGTACACGTCACCCGTGGTGCCGACCGGCACGTCGAAGTCGTACTCCTCGTAGCCGAGATAGGGGCGCGCTTTCCGCACGTCGTACGCGACGCCGCTCGCGCGCAGCGTGGGGCCGGTGATGCCATAGCTCACCGCCCTGTCCGCGTCGAGCATGCCGATGTCCATCGTGCGGCCCTGCCAGATCGCGTTTCTCGAGAGAAGGCGCTCGACCTCGTCCAGCGTGGCCGGGAAGGTGGCCGCGAAATCACGCGTCGCCGCCGTCCAGCCGACCGGAAGGTCCGCCATCATCCCGCCCACCCGGGTGACGGAAGTGGTGATCCGCCCTCCGGTGTAGGCCTCGTGCAGGTTGTAGATGCGCTCGCGTTCCTGGAACGTGTAGAGGAAGACGGAGAACGCGCCGATGTCGATCGCCGTCGTCCCCAGCCACAGGAGGTGTCCGAGAATCCGGTTCAGTTCGCCCAGGATGACCCGGACGACGCGACAGCGCTCCGTGATCTCGACGCCGAGGAGAGCTTCCACCGCCCCGGCGTAGCCAATGTTGTAGAGCATCGGCGCGAGGTAATCCATGCGATCCGTGTAGGGCACGCACTGGTTCCACTCGCGGAACTCGCAGGTCTTCTCGAAGCCGGTATGGAGGTAGCCGATGTGCGGGACGCAGCGGACCACGCGTTCGCCGTCGAGCTGCAGCACGAGCCGCAGGACACCGTGGGTGGCCGGGTGCTGCGGCCCCATGTTGATCAGGATCGGCTCGCCCTCCAGTGCGTCCTCGAGCTTCTCCTCCGGTGCCACGTCTCGGATTCCGGCGTCCGCCTCGCTGTCCGCCTTCGCCCGCACCTTTCCCTCGTCCGAGACGGCGTAGCCCGCCATCTCCAGCTCTTCCACGGCGTAGATGTCGAGAAGGTCGCGAGACAGGGCGCGGCTCACCTGCGCGGAGCGGCTGAACCGGCCGCGGAGGGGGAAGTCCTTTCGAAGCGGAAACCCCTCTTCGTAGTTCTCCGGCATCAGGATGCGGCGCAGATCGGGATGGCCCCGGAAGCCGACGCCGTACATGTCCCATGTCTCGCGCTCCAGCCAGTCGGCGCTGAGCCACTGGTCGGTCACCGTGTCCAATTCGAGGTCGTCCATGGGTACCTCGCACGCGACGCGGAGCTGGCGGCCATGCGCCATGGACCAGAGTTGGTACCAGACCTGGATGGGGGCGCCGATGCCCGCGTGCGCGCCCATGATGTCGGCCAGAAAATCGTACGCCTGATCCGGCGTCTCGCGCAGGAAACGGAGCACTTCTGCGTTGAGGTTCGGGTCGACCCATACCACCGGGTAGCCGACCGCGTCGCGCTCCACACGCCGGACGCCCTCACCGAAGCGATCCCTCAGCGCACGGACCGAGGGGTGGTTCGTCGCGTCCCCGTCGAGCGGTGCTACGCTCACCATGCGTGGCACCGCGGCCGTCGTGGAGGCCGTCACCGACCGAGCGTCCCGGTCAATCCCGGTGTTCCAGCCGGCGCTCGCGCCGGTCGCGAGGCCGCGTCAACGCGGATGTCGGCCCGAGCCCGCTCATACGGTTCTGGTTCGTGGAGTTGCCGAAGGGCTGGGCCACCAGCTCGATCGTCTCCGGCGGCAGGTTCGGTTGCCCCACAGCGGCGGGAGCTTCGTCTCGCGCCCGAGGGTCGGCCAGCGACTCTCCCTTGATCTTCTCCTGGATCATGAGGAGACCGTAGATCAGGCCCTCGGGCCGAGGCGGGCACCCCGGCACGTACACGTCTACCGGAACGATCGTGTCGATGCCCTGCACGATCGTGTAGTTGTCGAACATCCCGCCCGAGCTCGCGCAGGCCCCCATCGACACGCACCACTTGGGCTGCGGCATCTGGTCCCACACCCGTCGCAGGACGGGGGCCAGCTTGTAGGTGACCCGCCCGGCGACGATCATCAGGTCGGCCTGCCTCGGGCTGAACGACATGCGCTCCATGCCGAAGCGCCCGATGTCGTATTTGCTCGCCGCGGACGCCATCATCTCGATGGCGCAGCAGGCGGTGCCAAACGGCATCGGCCACAGTGAGTTCCGGCGCGCCCAGTTGATGACGTAGTCGAGGCGGGTCGTCATCCAGTTTCGCGGGATCCCCGTGTCGAGCCGACCCTCTTCCGGGTGCGCGCCGGGTGGCAGCGTGTCGAGCGTCTTCATCTTGCAGTCCGTGGCAAAAGCCGGCGTCCCCTCAGTCCCACTCGAGCGCCCCCTTCTTCCACGCGTACACGAGCCCGACCCCCAGAACGACGAGGAAGGCGGTGATCTCCATGAACCCGACCATCCCCAACTCCCGGAAGATGACGGCCCACGGAATAAGGAAGAGGGTTTCAATGTCGAGGACGATGAAAAGCATCGCCACGATATAGAAATTCACCGAAAACCGCTCTCGCGTACTTCCGAGGGGGGGGATGCCCGATTCGTAGGGGCTCGCCTTCACGGGCGTCGGGCGACGCGAGCCCAGGACGTGAGAAACTCCCATCATCGCGGCTGCGTTCAGCACGCCGACCAAGCCGAGGATCAGGATGCCGAGATATGGGTCGAGCAAGGGGGTGCGCTCCTCTCGCGCGAGCTTGTGAATTTCTTCACTTTCCCGCGCCGCGAAGGTATCGCGGAGGGGTGGGTCCGGCAAGCGGGAACAGGGGCTCGGAACACCCCTCCAGCGTGCGGTTTGCAGGGCTCGGGCCGGAATCGTGCGGAGACGAAGTATGAACCCGGACATCACAGTCATTCTGTTCGCGGCGGATGTCGTCGTTCTCGGCCTTCTGCTGGTCGGAGCTGTTGTGTCCGCGGCCTGGCCGGACAAGCGGATCTGGCCACCTCCGCAGCGGCCGTCCTGGCAGTACCGCCTGACATGGATGGGTTTCTATGCGGCCTTCGGGATCGGCGCCGCGCTGCTCTTCTTCGACTGGAATTCCTGGGTCTTCCGCAGTCCCGTGCGCTTCGTCGCCGGCATCCCTCTCGCTCTTCTGGGGGGACTGCTCACGGTCTGGGCACTCGCCACGGCAGGATGGACGAACACGTCGGGGGTGAAGGGACGGTTTGTGTCCTCCGGACCCTACCGGTTCACGAGAAATCCGCAGTATCTCGGAGACATCGTCTTCTTCGTCGGCGTAGGCTTCATCGTGGCACCGCTCGCGGAAGAGCCCTGGCTGGAAGAGCAGTACGGCGGCGAATACCGGGAGTATCTGCGGAGGATCCCGCGGTTTCTGTGAGTCCCGGGCCCACCGCAACCGACCGTTCCGATCGCAAGGCCTGTCTCGTCCGGGAAGTCGAGATCACGGATGGTACGGTACGGATGATGATTCTCGGAGAGGGCCGTCCCATCCTCTTTCTGCACGGGATCAGCGCGCACGGCCGCGCATGGCGCTCGGTCTCGGAGACCTTCGTCGCGGAGCACCCCGGCTGGATGTGCTGGCTCCCCGACGTACTGGGCCGGGGGGCGTCCGAGGCGTCTCCCGGGCTGTCTTACACCCTCGACGACGAAGTACGCCGGATGCGAGAAATCATCCGCGTGCTCGCTCCGGACGGCGGGGCGCCGCGGCTCGTCGCCGGCCACTCGCAGGGCGCCGCCGTGGCGCTGGCGCTCGCCGGCGTCGAGCCGGCCGTCCGCGGGCTGCTGCTCGCGAGTCCGGTCGCGGCCGACATCCGCCGCCCTCTGCTCCTCGGCCTCCTCGGCTCGGAACCGGTAAGGCGGGCCGTTGGGAACATGTTCGCGCCGCTGCACGGGCAGATCGGCCGTCTGGTGTTGAGGCGCGCGGGCGGTCCCGCGTTCAGGGCTCCACCGGCCCTCGTGGAGGCGTACGCCCGACCCTGGGCGGATCCGGCGCGCGCACGCACGCTCATGCGCATCCTCGCCGACTGGCGGCCGGCCGATCTGGAGAGCCGCATGCCGGATCGGCCCCTCGCGGCACACGTCGTAACGGGGGCGCGCGACCCCCGGATTCCGGTCGCGGCGGCCCGCTGTCTCGCCGCGCGCCTCGGGTGCGGCATCACGGTGGCGCCGGAAGGCGGGCACGTCCTGACCGAGCAGCACCCCCGCATGCTCGCCCGCCTGCTCGCCGGGCTGGCCGCTACAGTTTCGGCGGCGTGACCCCGGTCTGGCCCTGGTACTTTCCGGCCTTGTCCGCGTAGCTGATCTCGCACACCTCGTCGGACTCGAAGAAGAGCACCTGCGCAATCCCCTCGTTCGCGTAGACCCGGGCGGGAAGCGGTGTCGTATTCGAAATCTCCAGCGTCACATGTCCCTCCCACTCCGGCTCGAAGGGCGTCACGTTCACGATGAGGCCGCAGCGCGCATAGGTGCTCTTGCCGACACAGATGGTCATCACGTTGCGCGGAATCCTGAAGTACTCGATCGAGCGCGCGAGGGCGAAGGAGTTGGGCGGGATGATGCAGACATCCCCGGTGAATTCCAGGAACGAGCGCTCGTCGAATGCTTTGGGATCGACCACGGGGAAGAGCGCGTTGTGGAAGATCCGGAACTCGTTGGCGACCCGCATGTCATAGCCGTAGCTGCTCACGCCGTAGGAGATGACGCCATCGCGGACCTGGCGGTCGGCGAAGGGTTCGATCATCCCCTGTGCGCGTGCCATGCGGCGGATCCACCCATCGCTCTTTATCGTCATCGAACCTCTCGGTTTGGGCAGCGGCAACTCGAAACCTATGCCGGCGTCAAGTCCACCGCCGCCGGGCGCCGCGTCAGGTGCGGTTGAGAGCGATCCACGCGGCCCACATCCAGGCCGCGATGAGCGCTGCGCCGCCGACCGGCGTGATCGCACCCAACCACCCGATGCCCGACAGCGCGAGGGCATAGAGGCTGCCGCTGAACACCGCGACGCCGGCCAGCATCAACAATCCGGGGCCTTTCCAGCCGGCATCCGGCCAGCGAGCCGCCGCGAGGCCGAGCAGAGCCAGCCCGAGGGCATGCAGCATGTGGATACGGGCCGCCGTCTCGAAGACCGCAAGGTCGTCCGCCGCCAGACGGCCCTCCAGGGCGTGTGCGCAGAACGCCCCCACCGCTACTCCGAGGCCGGCCAGCAGGAAACCGGACACCAGGAGGTGCCGGTGAGGCGAAGGGCCCCCGATCAGTCGAACAGCGACGGGGCGCCCGCCCGCCGTGTCGCCTCGTCGACGATGGCCTGCATGACCCGGTCCCAGCGCTCGGGGCTGATCTGAGCCAGTGTTTCTTCCAGGATCTCCACCAGTTCGCAACCTTCCTCGCGCCTCAGGACGGGACCGGCGTCCTCCTGCTCCAGAGCATGGCGCAGCCGGGCTGCGCGCTCGACGAGGTCGCGGTGCCGGAGGCGTTCTTCGTAGTTCACGCGGGCGTTGCCGCGCCGGTCATCGGGCCGCCGGCCGAGCCCATCAGCCGCCGACCTGGCTCAGCGCGGCGAGGCCGCCGCTGCCGGCCGCCGTGCCCAGTTCCAGGTAGTGGCGCTTCGGCTTGCCGGCCAGCGCTCGCGCCACCGCGTCCGCGATGCTGCCCGTCTCGCGCAGCGGGCCCTTGAGGTCCACTTCGTGATCGCCGAACAGGCAGGTTCGCAGCTTGCCGTCGGCCGTCAGTCGCATGCGGTTGCACCGCTCGCAGTAGTTGTGGGAGAGCGGCGTGATGACCCCCACGGTGCCCGCGCCTCCCGGGAAGCGGTAGTACACGGCGGGCCCATTCCCCAAAGGGCCGGAGTCCGGCAGCAACTGGTCGATGGAACGGATCCGGTCGAGCACCTCGTCCGCGGAAATGAAACGGTCGGTGAGGTGGAGGTTCTCTCCGACAGGCATCACCTCGATGAAGCGCACGTGCCACGGGCGCTCGCGCGTGATCTCGGCAAAATCAGCCACCTCGTCGTCGTTGAGACCCCGCATGATGACGCAGTTGATCTTGATCGGGCTGAAGCCCGCCTCCTCGGCGGCCTGGAGCCCCGCGAGCGTCTCATCGAAGCGCCGCGCCGGCCGCCGCGCGATCTCGACAAACCGCTCCCGGTCGAGCGTGTCGAGACTGACATTCACCCGGTCCACCCCCGCCTCTCGCAGCGCCTCGGCGAATCTCGGCAGAAGGATCGCATTGGTGGAGAGCGAGAGGTCGTTGATTCCGGGAACTGAGGCGATCATCCGAACGAGGTCGGGCAGATCCTTGCGGACGAGCGGTTCCCCACCCGTGATCCGGACCCGTTCGAGGCCGAGATCCGCCATCTGTCGGACGATCTCGGTGATCTCCTCGTAGGCGAGCATCGCGGGCTTGGGGATCCACGCGAGTCCCTCTTCCGGCATGCAATACGTGCACCGGAGGTTGCACCGGTCGGTGACCGAAATGCGGAGATACCGGATACTGCGGCCGAACTGGTCTCTCATGGCACCGGGGATGAGGGTTTGCTGATTCCGTGCTTCGTGGAAAGAACAGGGCCAAGCCCCACCACCCTCAAGCTATACCGGCGGCGGTCGGGTCGCTGGTCCCGACTCGGTTCTCCTGGGCGCTTTGAGAAGGTGGGGGAGAGTCGATTCCCACCGACTCTCCCCCGAAACGGACGGGTCTAACTCGTGAGCGAGACGCTGTCCTCCATCATCATGTTGTCGTCGTCGCCGCAATCACCGGCGAACGCGGCCGTCGCGATCAGACAGACAACCAGCAGGTTCCGCACCATCTTCAACATGGCGTGCTCTCCTCGTTCTGGAGGCCGAGCCGGAAGTCATCCGCTCCCGAGGTGCCTCGGCCATCCGTTCGTGCAACCATGTCATCTAACGTCATTCGCCGGGATAGTCCCGGCCGACGTGATCTCCGTTCACCCCGCCCGAAGCAGGTGCCGCCGTGCCGGACTCTGTCTGCCGTGCGCCCACCCAGTGCGAACCGCCATCGGCATAGTGTTCGTGCTTCCAGACCGGCAATCTCACTTTAACCGTTTCGATGATCCACCGCGAGGCTTCGTAGCACGCGTCGCGGTGCGCCGCCGCGACCGCGATCACGACACTCACCTCTCTCAGCCCGAGATGACCGACACGATGCGCCGCGGACACCGACCCCACCTCGAACTGCCCGAGCGCTTCGTGGCAGATTGCCTCCAGTTCGCGCTCCGCCATCTCTCCGTACGCCTCGTATGTGAGACTGGAAACGGAGCGTCCCCGGTTCGTCTCGCGCACGCGCCCCTGAAAGACGAGGACGGCTCCATCCGCCTCGGAACCGAAGTCGTCGAACTGGCCGAGATCGTCGAGGCTCTCCCTCGTGATCCTGGCTCGGACCCGGCCGTCGTCGGCGCCTGCCTCGTCCTGCGCGGGGGTCATCGTCAGCCGCCCGCCACAGGAGGGATCAGGGCGACTTCGTCGCCATCGGCGAGCGGTGTGCCGGATTCCGCGTAACTCTGATTGACCGCGATCACCACACGTTCGGGGAGCCAATCGAAGCCGCCGCCCCCCCGGAGAGTCTCCACGAGATCCTCCACGGTGCTGTCCACCGCGAGTTCGGCCGAACCCTCCCGGCCTCTCGCCAGCTCTCCGTACACGCCGAAGAAGAGGGTGCGGATCGAGATTCGCTCCGTCACGACCACCCTCCGGCAAGCGACAGATGGGTCAGGAGGCGGGGCACGATCCCCTCTTCCCGCAGGGTGGTGACCCTCACGCGGGTCGCCCCGGGCTGCTCCGGGTCCGCGAAAGCCGCGACGGAGAGATTGCCCCGGAACGTGCAGAGCGAGATGTGGGTGTCGCTCTCGGTATCGATCCAGGCGTCGACGATTCGATCCGCGCCGAGGAAAAATGCCCGTACGACGCCGAGTACCTCGGCGGGCGAAAGAGTGCTTCCGGTCTCTGTCGTCATCGGTTCTCCCTGCATACCATCATCCCGCGAGAAGAATAGGGCCGCACCCCGTCTCTCTCAAACTCGGCAACCGCACCGTCAACCCTCGTCAGGAACGTTCAATCGTGCCCACTCCGGAGTTCTCTTCAAACGTCGCACAACTCGAGGCCTCACCTACGCTGGCCCTCGCCGCGCGTGCCCGGAAGCTGAAGGCCGACGGGGTCGACGTCGTCGACCTCTCGGCTGGAGAGCCCCAGTACCCGGCCCCCGCGTACGCCGCCCGGGCCGGAATCCGGGCGGTCGAAGAGGGGAAGACAGGCTATCCGCCCACGGCGGGTCTTCCGGAGCTGCGGGACGCGATCGCCCGCTATCTGCGGGAGACGACGGCATCCGCGACTGTGGACCCGGCTTCCGTGATCGTGGGGGCCGGGGTCAAGCAGGCGCTGTTCAACTGTTGTTACGCTCTGTTCGAGCCGGGACACGAGGTGCTCGTTCCCGCTCCGTACTGGCCCAGCTACCCGGCAATCGTCGGCCTCTCCGGCGCTGAGCCGGTCGTCATCGACACGGGGTGGGACACGGCGTTTCTCCCTTCCGTCGAGGACCTCGAGGCGGCCCGCACGCCCCATACTCGCGGACTGATGCTGAACAGTCCGGGCAACCCGACCGGCGCGGTGATCCCGGGTGATCTCCTGCGCGACATCCTGATGTGGGCGGATCGGCACGGGATCTGGGTGCTTTCCGACGAGATCTACCGCCGGCTCTCATACGACGGTCCGGCGCCGTCCGTGTTCGACGTCGCCGAGCGCGGCGAGCGGACGGTGCTCCTGGACGGGCTCTCGAAGGCGTTCTGCATGCCGGGGTTCCGGATCGGCTATGCCGTCGGCCCGCCCGATCTCGTCCGGAAAATGTCGGATCTGCAGGGGCAGACCACCTCCGGGGCGGTGGGACCGTCCCAGTACTCCGCCGCGGCCGCGCTGGGAGAGAGCGGCGCTCGCGAGGCATTCGTCGCGGATCTCGTCTCGAAGCTCGCCCGGCTGCGGGACCTCGGCCTGACCGCCTTCAACGGGATCGGCGCGATCGAGGCCAAGCCGCCGGATGGCGCACTCTACTTCTACGGGCGCCTCGCAGACCCGGCCGCCTCTTCGCTCGCGGTCGCGGAGCAGCTTCTCGTCGAGGCCTCCGTGGCCTGCATGCCGGGGGAGCCCTTCGGCTCACCCGGGTACCTCCGCTTCAACTTCGCGGTGGAGCCGGAAGTCCTCGAGGAAGGAATGACGCGCCTCGCCGACTTCTTCGGCTGAGGGGGCCGGGCGGCAGGCGGCCCGGCCACCCGTTCAGCCCCGGTTCTCCTGGCTTGCGGCGACGTCTTCGCGAAGGAGGCGTGAGGGCTTGAAGACCGGTACGCTGCGCTCCGGCACCCGCACCGGATCACCCGTACGCGGATTCCGCGCCATGCGCGTCCGGCGCTGTCGCACCTTGAACGTGCCGAATCCGCGAATCTCGATGTGTTCGCCCCCTACGACGGCGTTCTTGACGGCGTTCAGGAACGCGTTTACGACCGCCGCACAATCCTTCTTCGTCACGCCGGGCCCGATCGCGTCGTGCACCTGTTCGACTAGATCCGCCTTCGTCATCTCCCTCTCCTCCGAACGTTAGCAACCCCCACCTATCTGGTTCGCTCCGATCCGGAGCGACTATCTCCACTCATAGAGGAGCCTTGGCGCAGCCGGACGCAGCGATGGCAGCGTCTGAAGCCAACCCTGCGCCTCTCCGAGGCTGACGCCCCTAAGGAGATCGAACAGACCCACCCTCGGTTCTCGTGGCCGGACCACGGAGGGATTCGATCCCAGACCTGCCAGCCGGCCGGCGTGGGCGATCGTCTCGTCAAGAGTCATGAGACGGTCGACCAGCCCCAGATCGCGCGCCTGCCGACCGGTGTACACGCGACCGTCCGCGAGTTGGAGCACGGTCGTTCGGTCCATTCCTCGGCCTTCCGCCACCACGTCGACGAACTGCTCGTGAACGTCGCGCACCAGTGTCTCCAGGATCTCGCGGTCCGCCGGCGACAGCGGGCGCGCGAGTCCGCCCATGTCCTTGTGCGGGCCGCTCGTCACCACTTCCCAGCTGAGACCCACCTTGCGGAAGAATTCCTCGGCGTTGGGGAATTCCATGATGACGCCGATCGAACCGGTGATCGTGCCGGGAAGCGCGTACACGCTGTCCGCGCCCACCGCGGCGTAATATCCGCCTGACGCTCCCACATCGCCCATCCAGGCGAGGACGGGTCGGTCGTCGTCCTCCCGGAGATCGCGGATGGCCTCGAAGATGGCCTGCGAGGCCCCGACCGTACCTCCCGGTGATTCGATCTCGATGACGAAACCGCGAACGCTCCGATCCTCGCGGAATGACTTGAGGACTCGCGTGAAGCCCGACTCCTCGACAATCGTTCCGCGAAGCGGGACCACCGCGACCCTCCCTCCGGCGAACCAGCCGGCTCCCGCCAACAGCCAGCCGAATGAGAGGGCGGCACCCACGCCGAAGATGCCGAGCAGCGCGAGGAGCACGATCACGGTGTTTCGCTTGTCGTAAGCCACGTTCACGAAGCGTTTCGAGAGGGGGGTCCCGGTGCCGCGGCGGCTCGCAACGTAGAGAACACGACGCCGTCGTTCAACGTGTTGCCGAAGTTGCGGTTTCCCGCATCGTCTCGACAAAGCGGTTGAACAGATACCGACTGTCGTGCGGACCAGGTGCCGACTCGGGATGGTACTGCACGGCGAACACGCGCCGCTCCCGGTGGACAAGTCCCTCGACCGTACCGTCATTGAGGTTCCGGTGCGTGACTTCGAGTCCGTCGCCGTCCTTTATGCGCCCGTCCTCCTCCTCGACCGCGAAGCCGTGATTCTGCGACGTGATCTCCACCGCGCCCGTACCGTAATTCAGAACCGGATGGTTTCCGCCGCGGTGGCCGTACGGGAGCTTGTAGTTCCGGGCCCCGAACGCCCGCGCGATGAGCTGGTGCCCGAGACAGATCCCGAACAGGGGGATCCCGGCATCGCTGAGGGCCCGGATTCGTTCAACCGCGCCCGGGACGGCTTCCGGATCGCCCGGGCCGTTGGAGAGGAACACACCGTCCGGCCGCGCCGAAAGCAAATCGGCCGGCTCCGTGTCGCAGGGGACGACGCGCACGCGGTATCCCTCGCGCAGGAACAGGTCGAGGCTTCGGGTCTTGACGCCATAGTCAAGGCAGAGCACGAGGCCGTGGACCGCTGTCTCCGCCGGAGGCGCGAGTTCGTAGGGCTCCGGAGTCGATACGGCGGTCGCCAGATCGCGACCCGACATCTCGGGCTCGGCCGCCAGCCGCTCCGCGGCCTGCCGGGTGGGGATTCCTTCGTGCGCCAGCACCGCCCGCATCGCTCCCGCATCTCGGATGTGACGCGTGAGCGCCCGTGTGTCCGCATCGATGAGGGTCGGGATGCCGTGCAAGGCCAGGTACTCCGGGAGCGTCGCGTCGGCGGGGCCGGATCCGATATCGCTCGAGAGGTGACGGACGACGAACCCCGCCACCCACGGACGCCGCGACTGAACGTCCGGGTCGCGGATACCGTAGACTCCCTGCATGGGTGCGGTCATGACCACGATCTGGGACGCGAACGAGGGATCCGTCAGGACCTCGTGATATCCCGTCATCACGGTGGTGAAAACGGCTTCCCCGGCGGTCTCGGCCTCGGGTCCGACGTACCTCCCGTCGAAGCGCCGGCCATCCTCCAGCAGCAGGTATCCGGGGCGTGCTTGCATGTCGGTCACGGGGCGCGTCCAATGTGGCGGTCGAACGTGCGGGCATCGGGGGTTCGGTCCTCGGCCCGCGCGCACCTTGATTCGAAGCCAGGGGAGGCGCGGTGAGAACCGACTCCGGACCCGGTCGGGAGGGCCAGGCCGAAGCTCCGCTCGTCCATATCTTCGCCGACGAATCGTGCCTCGGCAACCAGTTCGAGGACCGGGAGAATCCGGGCGCCGCGGCGGGCCTGATCGAACGCTTCGACGAACGGCGCGGGTGGCATCGGCGCGACTTCGCCCACTTCGATCCCGATACCACGAACAATCGCATGGCGCTCGTATCCGGAATCGTCGGTCTCGGCGCGTTGCGACAGGCCTGCCGAGTGGTGTTCACCAGCGACAGCCAGTATCTGGTTCGGGGGATGAAGGAGTGGGTCCACGGATGGGCCCGGCGCGGATGGCGACGCAAGGGCGGTCCGATCGAGAACCTCGACCTCTGGCAAGAGCTCTCGCGGGCGGCGGCACGCCACCGGGTCGAGTGGCGCTGGACACGGGGACATGCGGAGGACGTGAAGAACGTCTACGCCCACACGCTCGCGATCACGGCGGCCCGAGAGCGGCGCGGTACCGGCGGGCTCGTTCCTTCGAGCTTCGAGGGCTGGGTGGCGGAAGCGCAGGAAAAGGGGAAGTTCACAGACTTCCTGGACCTGCCCGACGAGGCGTTTCACCCGGATCGGCAGCCGCCCCCGATCTAGCAGCCGGCTACTGGCCCGGATCTCCGCTGCCGGAGTCCGGATCGCCCTCGGTCCCCGCGGGCTCCTCGCCCGACTCGTCCTCCACCGCCCCGCCAGCTCCGAGGTCGGGCGGCGCTTCCAGGAGCGAGGCCGGCGCCTCGGGAAGGTTCCGCTGGCCTGGCATCCCCTGGCGCAGAATCGACTCGGGAGCCGAGTCCGTACGGGCCGACAGGACGGCCAGGACGAGCGCCAGGAAGAGGAAGCTCCCTCCGCCGTACCAGCTCATCTTCGTCAGTGCGTTCGCCGCCTGCCGCCCACCCATGAACGAGTCGGTGGAAGACGAGGCGCCGCCGAAGGACGCGGCGAGCCCGCCCCCCTTCCCCGCCTGAATCAGGATGATCACGCACAGAAGGAGCGCGATCAGGGCAATCACTACGATCAGGAACGTGAACATCATCTACCCGCTGTGGTTGGATCAGCCGCTAAGCTAGAGGCGGCGGCGGTGCTCGGCCAGTTTTGGGTCACCGGCCGGCCGCGCAGATCGCCGCCCAGCTGTCGGGATCGAGGCTGGCGCCGCCGACCAGCACCCCGTCCACGCCCGGCGCCGCGAGCAGTTGCCCGATATTGGCGGGCTTGACGCTACCGCCGTACAGGATGACCGCTCGGGCCGAATCGCCGGCCCCGGCCGCCGAGAGCTGCTCGCGAACGATGGCGTGCGCCTCCGCCGCATCTTCGGGGCTCGCCGTACGTCCCGTCCCAATGGCCCACACCGGCTCATAGGCATAGACGAGGCGGGTCCGGCCAGCGGCATCGATCGACGACAGCGCCCCATGAATCTGTCTCTCGATCACGGTCGCCAGCTGCCCCGCCTCCCGCTCCTCGAGCGTCTCCCCTACGCAGAGGACGGGACGCAGACCGGCTTCGAGAAGACGCCTCAACTTGAGGGCCACGTCGGCGTCCGTGTCGCCGAACTCACGGCGGCGTTCCGAGTGGCCCGCCAGACCCCAGGTGGCGCCCGTCGCCGGTACCATGGCGGCCGAGACTTCGCCCGTGTGCGCGCCTGCGACCTCCGTATGTACGTCCTGTACGCCGAACTGGAGGTCTGGCCTGTCGGCCGCCGCCACCGCGAACGCCGGCAGGCTGATGGCCGGCGGGAACACGACCACAGTGGCATCATCGCGCGGCGGGTACCGAGCCACAAACCGCTCCATGAACGCCCCGGTCTCGGCCGGGCCGTGGCACATCTTCCAGTTCGCGGCGAACACGGGCGCGCGCAGCTCACTCACGGCATATTCCTTTCGCGGCTCGAGAGGGCGTCGAGCCCTGGCAGTCGACCGCTCCCAAGATATTCGAGCGCGGCGCCACCTCCGGTACAGACGTGCGAAACGCCGCCGATCAGGCCGGCCCGCCGAACAGCCGCAGCCGAGTCACCCCCGCCGATCACCGTGAACGCGCCGGCAGCCGTGATCTCCGCCGCGGCCTCCGCGAGGGCGAAGGTCCCCGCCGCGAACCGTGAATCCTCGAACAATCCCATGGGACCGTTCCAAAAGAACGACGCACAGCCCCGCAACGACGTCGCGTACCGGGCGCGCGATTCCGGACCGATGTCGACGGCGGCCATCCCCGGCTCGATTGCGTCCACCGGCACCTCCTCGACCTTCGCTCCGGGATCCCCGGCGCGGCTGGTGACCGTCACATCGACAGGCAGCCGAATCTTTTCCTCGGCCTCGGACAGGATCGAGCGGGCAAGATCCAGCGCGGTCTCCTCGACGAGCGAGGCCCCGGTGTCGACCCCTCGTGCCCGGAGGAACGTGTTCGCCATGGCCCCTCCAACCAGGAGGCAATCCGCACGCTCCAGGAAACGCCGCATGAGGTCGATCTTGTCTCCGATCTTGGCGCCACCGAACGCGACTGCGAACGGACGAGGTGGATCGGCAAGCACGCCGAGCGCCTTGAGCTCCCGTTCAACCAGCAGCCCGGCGGCAGAGGGGTGAAGCTGCCCGGGCACGCCGGTCGTCGAGGCGTGGGCGCGGTGGAGGGTTCCGAAGGCGTCGTTCACAAAGAAATCGCCCAGCCGGGCGAGCCGCCCGGCCAGGGCGCGGTCGTTCGCCGCTTCCCCGGGCAGGAAGCGCGTATTCTCGAGCAAAAGGATCCGGCCGGCCACAAGCTCCCGGCTCGCACGCAGCGCCGACTCGCCATCACACGGGGCCGCAAAGTCGACGCCGACCCCAAGGAGGCCGGCGAGCACCGGGCCCACGGGTGCGAGCGAGAAGGCGGGATTCGGACGCCCCCCCGGCCGGCCGAGGTGCGAGAGCAGAACCGGCCGGGCGCCGCGCAGCAGCAGCCACCGCAGCGTGGGCAGCGACGCCTCGACCCGCGTCGCGTCGGCGACCTCGCCCGCCTCGAGCGGGACGTTGTAGTCCACGCGCACGAGAGCCCGCTTCCCGGCCAGGTCGGCCGGGAGGTCTCTCAGAGTCCTGGCCATCGAAGGAGTTCCGTGCCGGTTCAGACCCCGACGGCCATAGGCAGGCGCTCTCCGACGAAGCTCGCCAGGTCCACGCAGCGGTTCGAGTATCCCCATTCGTTGTCGTACCAGGAGATGACCTTCACCAGCGTGCCCTCCATGACCGATGTCGACTGCGCGTCGATGATCGCGCTGGCCGGGTGCCCGGTGAAGTCGACGGATACGAGAGGTTCCTCGGTGTATTCGAGTACTCCATCCAGTGGGCCGGCCGCCGCCGCCCGGAAGACCGCATTGATCTCATCGACCGACGTCTCGCGTGAAACGGTCGCTACGAGGTCCACGATCGACACATCCGGCGTGGGGACGCGCATCGCCATCCCGTCCAGCTTTCCCCTGACCTGAGGGAGGACCAGCCCCACGGCCTTGGCCGCGCCCGTGGTCGTAGGGATGATCGAGAGCGCGGCCGCGCGCGCCCGGCGCAGGTCCTTGTGCTGGAGGTCGAGCAGCTGCTGTCCGTTCGTGTAGGCGTGGACCGTCGTCATCAACCCCCGCTCGAAGCCGAACTCGTCGAGCAGCACCTTCACGACCGGCGCGATGCAGTTCGTCGTGCAGCTCGCGTTCGAGATCACGTGATGCCTGTCCGGGTCGTATGCCTCGGCATTGACCCCGAGCACCAGGGTGACGTCGGGTTCGACGCCCGGAGCGGAGATGATGACCTTCTTCGCGCCCGCGGTGATGTGGCGGCCGGCGTCCTCGCGCTTTCGGAAGATGCCGGTCGAGTCGATCACGACATCGACGCCCAACTCAGACCACGGCAGGTCGGCGGGATCGCGCTCGGACAGGACGCGCACCCGCTCATCCCCCACGACCAGGTCGGGGCCGTCCACGCGAACCTCGCCGCCGAAGCGTCCGTGCACGGAGTCGTACTTGAACAGATGGGCCAGAGTGGCGGCATCCGTGAGGTCGTTGATCGCGACGAAATCGACGTTGCCGCGCGGGTTCTCGAGCGCCGCGCGCAGGATGTTCCGGCCGATGCGGCCGAAACCGTTGATGCCAACCCTCACACTCATTGGGATTCCTTTATGGGGAGTTATGGACGATAAGCCCCTGTCGGTGAATCGTCTCCGTCGAGGGGACGTAACGTGCGCGCAAAACTAACGGTCGCCACGCGGCGGAATCCAGCCTCCGCGAGGGCCTCGGCACATGCGATGGCGGTCGCCCCGGTCGTGAGCACGTCATCCACGATGATGGCCGTTCGATCGTCGCCGATGGAGCCGGCGCGCAACCGGAAGCGCCCCTGCACGTTGGCCCGGCGCAGGGCGCCGCGGAGACCCGCCTGGCGTCCGCCTCCCGGCCGCCGCTCGAGCACACAGTGCAGGGGGCCGAGGCCACCGTCCGCGAGACCACGCGCAAGTGCCTCGGCCTGATTGAAGCCGCGCTCCCGGAGCCGGGCGGGCGCGAGCGGCACCGGCACCAGCCAGGGAGCGGACGGGCCCTCAAGCCGGGTCACCACGGTCTCCACCGCGGTGGCCATGGAGGCGGCCATCCAGGGCGCGATGGCGCACCAGCGGTCGTATTTGAGGGCGCGTACCGTCCGCGCGGCGAGGCCATCGAAGGCGAACGGTGCGTCGGCCGCGATCAGCACTTCGGGCCACGATTCGCAGGTGCCGCAGCGCACCGGCTCCCCGGCTGCAGCCGCGATGTTGCCGAGAGGCTGGGCGCAGCGCGGGCAGCGGGGTGCCGGCAACCGCGGCATCCGCGACCGGCACAAGGCGCACAACGGGGGGCCGGCAGCGGCCACGCCCCGACGGCAACCGACACACGCCGCCGGCACCAATGCGTCGAAGGCCGCGGAGGCCGTGCGGCCGAGACGCCGAAGCGGGCGGGCCCGCTGCGTTCGGGTCAGACGCACCTTGGCCCGATCACCGGGCGCGGGTGTCGAGCGCCTCCACGGCCGCCGCGCGCATCGCCTCGACCGGCGGTGCGCGCCCCGGGAACCAGCACTTGAGCGACAGCGCCGCCTGGCCCACGAGCATATCGAGGCCATCCCGCGCCCGGATGCCGAGCGAGCGGGCGTGATGAACCCACGGCGTCTCGCCGGCCGAGTACACCAGATCGCAGGCGAGGGCGAACCGTCCCCGGTCCAGCGCGAACGGCAGCGGGTCAGAGGCCGAAAGCCCGAGGCTCGTCGCGTTCAGGACCAGATCGTAGGCGGCGCCGGGATCCGGCGTCTCGACGACCCGCAGGGCCTCCCCACCCACCGCGGCGCGCAGAGCCTGCGCCCGGGCAGCCGTCCTGTTGAGGACCTCGACGGAAGACGCGCCACCCTCGAGCAGCGCGTGGACGGCGCCTCGGGCAGCACCGCCGGCCCCCAGCAGGAGCACGCGCGCGCCCCGGGGGTCGAACCCGAGCCTCTCGAGCGCGAAGCCCAGACCCCCGACATCCGTGTTGTCGCCCGCGAGGTCACCGTCGGCAAGCCGCCACCAGCAGTTGCAGGCCCCCGTCGCGCGGACGGCGCCGCTCGGCCGCGTAAGCGCCGCGGCCGCACGCAGCTTGTGCGGGAGCGTTACGTTGCCTCCCGCCAGATCCGGATGCCGCATGGCTTTCTCGACTTCGTCGGAAACGACCGACCAGGCCGCGTAGTCCGCATCAAGCTCCCACGCCTCAAAGGCCGCGCGGTGCAGGGCGGGTGAAATGGAATGGTCGACGGGGTCGCCAAGAAGCACGTAGCGAAGGGTCACGGGGACGTCTCGCCGATCCGGTCGAACAATCCGCGCATCGCGAGTTCAAGCAGCGCCCAGGTCTCCTCGTACGTCTCGATGTCGCCGCCGTACGGGTCCGGCACTCCGGCGCCCACTCGCTCATCGTCCCGCGGCAGGAAGTCCGTCATCACGTGGATCGAAGCGGCCGGGTCCCAGCGCGCGGCCGCTTCGGCGTGCGATGCTTCCATACCGATGATCAGGTCGGCCCAGTCGAGCAGCTCGGCCGATAGCTCCCGGGATGTGTGCGTCGCGAGATCGAGTCCGTGTGCTGCCGCCACCGCGATTCCGGGGTCGGAAGCCGGATTGCCCGGGAACGCGAACATGCCCGCCGACGTACAGGAGATCTCCGACAGGCCACGCGCCTCGGCTTCGGCCCGTCCGATGACCTCGGCCAGTGGGCTCCGGCAGGTATTGCCCGTGCACACGAAGAGCAGATTCACCCGATCGAGCCGCGCGGGCCCTCTCCGCGCAGCACCCGCTCGATGCCGACCGCCGCGACGGCTCCCTCGCGCAGCACGTCGACCCCTTCGTCGCGCAACCGGACGAGCGTCGACGGAGGCGAATCTCCCAGGTCCCCCGCGTCCAGCCACCCGACCGGACCCTCCGGCCGCATCGACGACAGCGCATCACGCGCCTCGCGGCGCGTCCGCGCCGGAGGCCCTCCGGTCACATTCAGGCTCGTCGACGTCAGCAGTCCCCCGGCGCGCTCGAGCAGCCGCCGCACGACCGGGTGGGTGTCGACCCGTGCGGCGACCCCGGCCTCGCTCCCGTCATCCAGGACCAGCGTGAGCGGCCCCGGCCAGAAGGCATCGGCGAGCCGCCGCGCCGCGCCGGTCCACCGCACGGCGGGTAGAGCTTCCACGAGCGCGTCGCGGCTCGCGGCGAGTCGAATCAGCGGCGCGAGCGGACGCTGCTTGATCGCGGAGATGCGCGCATCGACCGCGGGGTCCGGCCGTCCCCCGATCCCATAGACCGTGGATGTCGGGTGCGCCACGACCCCCTGCGCATCGAGGAGCGCCACCGCCCGATCGAAGGCGGCAACTCCCTCTGCCAGCACGGTGCCCGAGCGGCGGCACACCGAGGCCGCAGCGACCCCGGTCGCAGCCTCGGACTCGCCCCATTCGTACCACTTCACCGCTGCGATATCGATCCCGCCCCCGCCTCGCTGACGCAACAACATTCGGCCGCCGGAAGTCTAGCGGCTCGGGATCAAGCCGCTCTCAACCATCCACCGCGCGATGGACAGGTCACGCGGCGTCGTGATCTTGAGATTCGAGTGATCACCTTCGACCGTAGACACGTCGATCCCGAGACGTTCACACAGCATTGCGTCGTCCGTCATCCCGGCCGCGTCATGCTTCCCCCACGCCGCCGCATCCGCGAGAGCATGTGTCTGCGCCAGCACCTTGGCGGGGAACCCCTGCGGCGTCTGGACGCGCCGAAGATCCTCACGTGGTACGGTCTCGATGACACGTCCGCGGTCGTCGATCCGTTTGACAGTGTCGTCCAGCCCGATCACGGGAATCGCGGGGCCCCGCCTTCCGGCCTCGACAACCCGGGAGATGAGTCCGGCCGACGCAAAGGGCCGCGCCCCGTCATGCACGAGGACGACCTCGACCTCGCCCGCGAGCGCGCCGACTCCGATCCGCACCGAATCCGCCCGCGCCACGCCGCCCGCATGCACGGAGACGCCGTCCGGCAGCCACTTCGGCGGGGTCTCCGCCCACTCCGCCGGCAGAGTGACGACAACGCGCTCGATATCCGGATGGCCGGCGAACGCCCGCACGGACCAGGCAAGCAACGGCTCGCCCCCCAGGTCCACGAACTGTTTGGGTCCCTCGGCCCCCAATCGCCTGCCCCGCCCCGCCGCGACGATGACCGCCCCGACGCGCACTAGTGGGGTTCCGCCCGTCTGCTCACGGACTCGAAGGCCGTGAACGCCTTGTGGAAGTAGAGGTCGACGCTCCCAGTGGGCCCGTTGCGCTGCTTCCCGACGATGAGTTCGGCCTTTCCGGCCAACCCCTTCTCCTCCACTTCTTCGGGCTTGCGGTGCATCTCCTCACGGAAGATGAAGAGCACGACGTCGGCGTCCTGCTCGATCGCTCCCGACTCCCGCAGGTCCGAGAGCCGGGGGCGGTTGCCCTCGCGCTGCTCAGGCGCCCGGGAGAGCTGCGAGAGCGCGAGCAGGGGCACGCCGACCTCCTTCGCGATCCCCTTTAGCGAACGCGAGATGGCGCTGATCTCCTGCTGTCGATTCTCGGCCCGGCCCCCACCCGACATCAGCTGCAGGTAGTCGAGCACGACGAGCCCCAACCCAACTTCCGCATGCAGCCGTCGAACCTTCGCGCGAAGTTCGATCGGCGAGATTCCGGGCGAATCGTCGATCCAGATCGGAGCCGTATTGAGGTGGCCGGCCCCTCGGGCCAGCCGCGTGAAGTCGTCGGTCGACAACCGGCCGGTCCGGACCCGGCTGGAATCCACCTTCGACTCGGCACACAGCATCCGCTGCACGAGCGAATCACGAGACATCTCGAGCGAGAAGATCGCCACCGGTACGTCTTCATCGATCGCCGTGTGCTGGGCGATGTTCAGGGCGAGCGCCGTCTTCCCCATCGAAGGCCGGCCGGCGAGCACGATGAGGTCGGCCGGCTGAAAGCCCGCCGTCATTCGGTCGAGTTCGGAGAACCCTGACGCGACACCGGTGATCGAACCCGGGTTCCGTGTCAGTTCGTCGATCCGATCCATCGTCGACCGCAGGACTTCCTTGATGCGGATGAACGAACCGCGCTCCTCCGCCTGCGCGATCTCGAAGATCCGCTGCTCGGCTCGATCCAGCGTCTCGTCGACTTCGCCCGCAGGTGCCTCGTAGGCGTCCTGGATGATCTCCGTGGCGCTGGAGATGAGCCGCCGGAGGACGGACTTGTCGCGCAGAATCCGGCAGTGGTAGCTGATGTTGGCGGCAGTGGGCACGGCGTCCACCAGCTGCGCGACGTAGGCCATGCCCCCGACCGCATCGAGTTCGCCCGCCGTCTTCAACTCGTCGGCGAGCGTGACCGCGTCGATCACATCGCCGCGGCCATACAGGCGCACCATCGCGCGGAAGATCCGTCGATTCCCCTCGCGGTAGAAGGCCGCGTCGTCAACGTGCTCGAGCGCGACCGCCACGGCGTCCCCATCGATGAGCATGGCGCCGAGGACCGACAGTTCGGCCTCTTCGGACCAGGGCGTTCGCCGAGCCTCGATGGCGTCGCCGGGGAGGCTGAGCGCGGTGTCAGCCACCTCGGGCCTCCTGATCTCCGGCGCCGTCGAGCATGCGGCGCACGATCTGCAGATCTTCCCAGGTCGGCCGGATCCAGCCCGGGTTTCTCAACAGCGCGGCCGGGTGGTACGTGACCACGACGGGATACCCCGAGTACCGGTGCACCCGACCGCGCAGCCGACCCAGCGCGGACCTCGTCTCGAGCAGAGTGCGCGCGGCGAAGGCGCCGAACGCGATGATCACTTCGGGTCGGATGAGCGCCAGTTGCCGGAGGAGATATGGCGAGCAGGCCGCGACTTCCTCGGGCAGCGGATCACGATTCCGGGGCGGCCGGGATTTGAGCACGTTGCAGATATAGACCGAGGTGCGCGGCAGGCCGATCGACACCAGCAGTCGGTCGAGCAGGTTGCCGGCTCGGCCCACGAAGGGTCGGCCCGTCTCGTCTTCGCGTGCGCCGGGGGCCTCGCCCACGCACACGACACGCGCATCGGCCGCCCCTTCTCCGAACACCGCGTTCCTGCGCGACTCGTGGAGCGCGCACCGGGAACAGGCCGCGACGAGCGCCGCCAGCGCTTCAAGGTCGGGCGCCTCCGCAATCCCCGCCTCCGACACCGCGACCGGGACCGCGACCGGGACCGCAGCTTCGGGCGTGGGGCGGAGCCGGGGCCGCCCGGCCCCCTGCGCGAGAGTGAGCCGTCGCACGATCTCCACCCGCGTGGCGCGCTCGAGCATCAGCGCGTCGCCCTCGGCGGCTAGCGTCTGCTCGAGGAACGTGCGGGCCAGCGACCGCGCGACCGCATCCTGCGGGCTCATGATCCCGCCGCCGCTTCGATCGACGCTTCGATCGACGCTTCGATGCGATCGAGCAACTGGTCCGCCAACTCGGTCTTCTTCGCCAGCGGCAACTCCTCGGCGGCACCCGTCCGGTCGATCAGTGTGATGCGGTTCGTCTCGGACTCGAACCCCGCGTCGGGCTCGAGTGCCGAGTTCACCGCGACGAGCTGCATCCCCTTGCGCTCCAGCTTCTCGCGTCCGCGGGAGAGGAGGTCGTCCGTCTCGAGCGCGAAGCCGAGGGTGAAGATGCCGTTTTCCGCGCGGAAGTCCCGAGTCTCCATCAAGAGATCGGGCCCTGCGCGCAGTGTGACCTCGAGTCCGTGTCCCGTCTTCGTGATCTTGGAGGCGGCTTCCACCGCCGGCTCGAAATCGCCCACCGCCGCGGCCATGAGCAGGATGTCCGCGTTCGTCAAGGCGCTCTCCAATGCCGCCAGCATCTCTCCGGCCGTCTCGACTTCGACGAGCCGCGGTCCGGCAGGCCTCGGTACCTGGCTGGGTCCGCTGATCAACGTCACGTCGCCGCCACGCCGCCACGCTGCCTCGGCAAGCGCGAACCCCATGCGACCGGAGGAGCGGTTCGAGACGAAGCGGACCGGATCCAGCGCGGCGCGGGTCGGCCCCGCGGTAGCGACAACGGCGCGTCCGCGGAGCCCGGTCGCCCGCTCCAGCGTCCGGCCGATCAGGGGTACGATCTCCTCGGGCTCCAGGAGCCGTCCAGGCCCGCTCTCGCCCTCCGCCAGCGGACCATCGGCCGGCCCCGCGATCGCGTAGCCGAAATCGAGCAGGCGCACGGCGTTCGCGCGCGTAGCCGGGTGCTCCCACATCCGCGTGTTCATCGCGGGGCAGACGATGACCGGTCCCGGTGCCGCCAGCACGGTGCTCGTCGCCAGATCGCTCGCGGCACCGGTGGCAAGCTTCGAGATCAGGTCGGCGGTCGCCGGCGCGATGACGACGACATCGGCTTCGCGCCCGAGATCCAGGTGCGCCAGCGGCCGATTCCAGAGGGACGTGTGTACACGACCCCCCGTGATTCCCTCGAACGTCACGCGTCCGACAAAGCGCTCGGCCGATTCGGTCAGGATCACCTCGACGGCGGCGCCGGCCTCGATCAGGCGGCGCGCGAGGATCGCACTCTTATAGGCGGCGATCCCGCCGGATACGACGAGCAGGACGCGACGACCGTCAAAGGGTCGCACGGACTGCTAGGGAGTGAGGGTCGGGCGCGCTCGGACCAGCCGGTACTGCAATCCGCGATTCTCAGAGGTCAGCGCGTCCGCCGCGACCGTTGTGAGCTTGACCGCCCCGTACGGTGACCGCTCGAGCGGAAGCGCGTTCAACTCGCGCGCATACTTGGCGGCGACGAGAACACCCAGATACTTGTTCGTCGCCGCTTTCGCGACGGCGTCCGGCGTGAACACCTTCATTCTATCTCCCCGTTAATCCAGCGCGCGAATCCGGCGGCCCGCGGCCCGCCGCCAAGTAGACAAACCTACCACATGCGTCGAACTCGATCCAACTCCCCGATGATCCGCTCGACGTACTCTCGCTCCGCGGCTCCGAGTCGGCGGGCCATGCCTCCGCTTCCCGTCACAAGGGACGACACGGCCGCGGCGGCCTCTCCAAGACGGTCATTGACCACGAGGTAGTCGAACTCCCCCGCCGCCTCCAGCTCCGAGCGCGCCCCCGCCAGTCGCCGTTCGAGTTGTGCCGGGGTCTCGCTCCCACGACCCCGGAGTTGGCGGACGATGCGCTCGGCGGTCGGCGGCACGATGAAGATGGAAACGGCCTCAGGCACGGCGTCGCGTACCTGCCGCGTCCCCTGAACGTCGATGTCGAGCAGCAGGTGCGCCCCCGCCTCTCGCGCCCGGTCCAGGTTGTCGCGCGGGGTCCCGTACCGCTCCCCGTGCACGGTGGCGTACTCGAGCATCGCGCCGCCGGCCACGATCGCATCGAACTCGTCGCGCGAGACGAAACGATAGTCCACCTTGTCCACCTCTCCGGTCCGTGGCGAGCGGGTCGTCATCGAAACCGAAAACAGGTACTTGGCAGTGCCCGGGTCCGCGAGCAGGCGGTCGCGCAACGTCGTCTTCCCCGCCCCGGAGGGTCCCGCGAGGATGACGGGGAACGGCGCGGGCGGCGGCGGCGCGGGCGCACGAGGGCTCACTCGATGTTCTCCACCTGCTCCCGGAGTCGCTCGATCTCGTTCTTCGCCTCGACGACGAGGCGGGATATGCGCGGGTCGTTCGCCTTGGCGCCCAGCGTATTGACTTCGCGCTGCAGTTCCTGGACGAGAAAGCCGAGGCGTCTTCCCACCGGCTCCTCGACCGGGGCATCGAGAAACTCCTCGAACGCCTCGAGGTGCGAGCGGGCGCGGACAAGTTCCTCGCTCACGTCCCAGCGATCCGCGATGAGCGCGATCTCGCGCATCAGCCGATCCTCGTCGAGCCCTTTCCCCGCCAGATCCTCCACCGCGGCCCGCAGCCGGGTCCGCTCCCGATCCAGCCTCCGGGGCGCAGCCTCCGAAGCCTGTTCGACGGCCCTCCGGATGCCGGCCACGCGCTCCCGCAGATCGATCTCGAGCCGGGCCCCCTCGCGATCGCGCATCTCCACCAGCAGATCGAGCGCCGCAGCCGCCGTCCGCTTCAGGTCGTCCGGGTGGGGAACGAACTCCGCCCCCTCCCCGCCCGCCCTGCGGAAGAGCCCTCCCGCACCGAGCAGCGCCGCAAGGTCCGGCTCGCCGGGCACACCGAACTCGTCGCGGAGCCGCGCGCAGGCGTCGAGTACTTCCCGCACCCGCGCCTCGTCCAGGGCGCCGCCCGCCGCCCCCGGCGCGCTCTCCACCCGCACGAAGAGGTCGAGTCGGCCACGCCGGGCGCGGGACTCGGCCAGCCCCCGCAGCCCGCTCTCCCAACTCTCACCGCCCGGCGGCCCCTTCACGACGACCTTGAGGCCGCGCGAGTTCACCGACCGGGCCTCGACCGTGATCGTCCCTTCCTCGCGAGTCGTCGTGGCCGCCCCGTAGCCGGTCATGCTCCGGATCACGGCCTGATCTCCCGGCCCGCCCATGGATCGATCAATTCAAGAACTCCCAGCGAAGGCCGAACATGTTGACCTGGTTCGGGAACAGGGCCCCCTGGAAATCGCTCACGTCAGCCGCGCCCAGATTGCCGAAGCGCCAGAAGAACCGAAAGTCACCTATCTTGAACATGAGGCGCCCGCCCATCCAGCTGTCGGCCTCCAGCATCACCGGTTCCGCCGACCCCGGCGCGGGGACGAGACGGGCGCCCCGACGATCGACGAAGACGGATACCCAAACCCTGAGGTTCTCAGAGAACGCCGTCTGGTAAAGATAGAGTTCCGTACGGAAGAGCCGGTCGGGGAGGAAGAGCGATGCCGCGCCGTTGGACGTGAACTTCCGCCAGGACGCGCGCAGGCGGATCGGCTCCATCCCCCCGATCAGGAGCCCAACAGGCACGACCGGCCCGTCGAAGCGGACCTCCAGCGACGTGACGTCCACCTCGCCCGAGTCGGGGACGACCATCCGGTCGAAGGGCGCGCCGAAGCCGAGCTGTCTGTCGAGCTGCTGACGCGAGTAGCGTCCCGAGACATCGAAAGGTCCGATCGTGAACGCGGCGGAAGCCCCGCGAGCGCTGAAGCCGACGCTGTCCGCCGCCACGAGTTCCAGCGTCTCGAGACTGTCCGCCATGGGATGCTCGGGGAAGCCGACCCCCCGAGTGCCCCCGGCCGCGAACGCCCGCAGGGCGATCGGAAACAGCAACGTGTCCTGGAAAGCCAGCCCGCCGCGCCACGACTTGGTCGGGAACTCATTCCAGCTCGCGAGTTCGGCGCCGGCCTCGATCGCGAACGGTCCGATCGGCTGCCAGGCAGCCAGGTCCGCGACGCGCGAGGCATACGCATCCCGGCCGGCGAAGCGGAGGCCGAGCGAGACCGCCCCCGCACCGGGCCGGGCCGAGAAGCGCAACCCGACGCCATCGGCACCGCGCTGCGGCGCGGGAATGCTGTCGGGAAGCCCCTCGACCACCTCCTTGAAGCTGCTCGTGTGCCCGTAGGCCTCGAGCTGCGCTCGTTCCCCCAGGTTTGCGCGCGTCCGCATGATGAATTCCCTCCGGCCCACCTCCATCGTGTCGATGGCGGAGCGGTCGATGCTCTCGGTCCGGTACTCGAACTGCACCCCGAAATCGTTCGAGCGCGGCATCCACGAGAGGCGTGCCTGCGCCCCGAAGCGGTCGTTGTCGATCTGTTCCCCGTCCCGGCGTTCGTTGATGTCGTGGCGTTCGAACGACGCTTCGACGTTGAACGCGCCGCCCAGCCGGTTTGCGAATACGGCGTCGAGGATATCGGTCCGGGGGTCCCCGGTCCCGCCGCCGATTCTGGAGTAGGCCTGAACCCCGTCGTGCCGGATGAAATCCACGTCGATCACGAGGCCATCGGCGCCCCGATAGACCCGCACCCGGTCCACATAGTTGAGCGACACGCGCCGGAGGTCGGCCTGCGCCCGCTCGAGTGAGGGGACTTCGCGGCCATCCACATAGAGAGTCACGAACCCCGGGCCGAGAACACCGTCGAACGCGTGGTGCGGGCCCGCGTAATAGCCGCCGCGGATGCCCGTCATCCCGGGAACGTGTTCGAGCAGAAGTTCGATGAGGGAGAACGCCGCCGCGGCGTGGATACACTCCCGGTCGCAGTCGAAGATCTCGTGCCCGGGGCCGCGCAGCGCCGTCAGCCGCCCCGGAAACTCCTGCGCGCGCGGCGGCGTGGTGTCGGCAAACACCTCGCGCACAGAGTCGGGCAAGACCTCCAGGCTGTCCGGGGGCGGTGGATCCTGACCATACGCCGGGAGGGCCGCTCCAACCGAGAGGAGCAGCGCGACACAGGCACCGGCGAAGGGCTTCGTCACCCGCGCTCGCCGGCGCGCAGCCACTCGTGCACGAGCCGTACGCCGACCCCGGTCGCACCCTTCGGCTGCCAGCCGTGCGCCTCCTTCGCCCAGGCGGTGCCGGCGATGTCGAGGTGCGCCCACCGCACGTCGTCCGCCACGAAGTCGCGCAGAAACCAGCCCGCCGTGATCGTCCCGGCCGCCCGTCCACCTGTGTTCTTGATCTCGGCGATGTCCGAGTCCAGCTGGGCCCGATATTCCCTCCACAGCGGAAGGGGCCAGGTCCGCTCGCCGGTCACCTCGCCGGCGGCGGAGAGCTCTTCGGCGAGGCCATCGCTGGCCGTCAGCACGGCCACCGCGTGGTGTCCGAGCGCGATGACACAGGCGCCCGTGAGCGTCGCCATGTCGACGACCGCTTTCGGGGCCAGCCGCTGCGCGTAGGTGAGCGCATCGGAGAGGATGAGGCGGCCCTCGGCGTCGGTATTGATGATCTCGATCGATTTCCCCGACAGGCCTCGTACCACGTCTCCCGGCTTCAGCGCGTTACCCGCCGGCAGGTTCTCAGTCGCCGGCACCAGGCCGACGACGCGCTGCGGGATGTCGAGGCGCGCCGCCGCCGCGAGGATGCCGAGCACCGCGGCCGCCCCCGCCATGTCGTACTTCATGTCCTCCATGCCCGAGGCCGGCTTGAGCGAGATGCCGCCGGCGTCGAAGGTCACGCCCTTGCCGACGACCACGACCGGATCGCCGCCCTCTCCCGCGTGTTCCATCTCGATGAAGCAGGGCTCTTCGACCGATCCGCGCGCCACGGCAAGCAGCGCGCCGAACCCCTCCTCTTCCAGCCGGTCCCGACCGCGCACCTCGGTGCGGAAGCCATGCTCGCGACCGAGCCGCTCCGCCGCCGCAGCCAGATGAGCGGGCGTCGCCATGTTACCCGGCAACGTCACCAGTTCGCGCGTCACGTTCTGGGCCTCAGCGAGGACGGATCCACGCCGCACGGCCGCCCTGATCCCGGACGAAGTCGAGCCGGCGGCGTAGAGCACGCGCGTGTCGGGCGCCGCGCGCCGCCCGGTCGCGTCGCGCAGTCCTTCGTAGCGCCAGTCCCCCAGCATCAGGCCCTCGGCGGCCGCCTGCCAGGTGTCCTCGTCCGCTCCGTCGGGCACCCGGACGCCGACCGATTTCAGTCCCCGCTGCCGCGCCGCACGCACGCCGGCTCCGGCCGCCCTCCTGCACGACTCGGCCGCCGGCCGCTCTCCGGCCTGGAGGCGGACGATGAACACATCCGGCGTTTCCGCCGCTCCGAGCCGTACCCAGGCCGAGCCCTCACCCCGAGTCCCGCTGTCCTCCAGCCAACGCCCGGCTGCCTCCTCCCACCACTCTCCGGCGGGAGGCGAATCATCGAACCAGGGAATGACGAGCGCGTCGACAGCTCTCCCGACCGGAATGCCCGACCGTATCTCCACTAAGCCCATCCTTGTTTCAACGAAAGAAGCGGGTCCGGCAGCCCCTGAAGGCCTGCGGCCCGCTTCGCTATTCGAACTGGCCGTCCCGGGTTACCTCTCAACCCCGTCGGCTGTGGCTCTCAGCGATCCCCGATCGCCACCCATCGCAGGTCCACCTCCCCCACATACTCCGCTCGCGGCCGGATGAGCCGGTTGTCCGCGTGCTGCTCCATCACGTGGGCCGTCCAGCCGCCCATGCGCCCCATCGCGAACAGGGGGGTATAGAGGTCGATGGGGATCCCCAGCGCGTAGTACACCGTGGCGCAGTAGAAGTCCACGTTCGGGTTGATCCCCTTCTGTGAGATCATCTGGTCCTCGAGCTCACGCGACATCTCGTAGAACTTCGCCAGCCCCGCCTGCTGCGTGAGCACTCGGGACATCTCGCGCAGGTGTGTCGCGCGGGGGTCCTCCGTCTTGTAGACGCGGTGCCCGAACCCCATGATCTTGCGCTTCTCGGCGAAGGCCCGCTCCAGCCACGGGCCGACGTTCTCCAACTCGCCGATCTCGAGCAGCGTGTGCATCGCCTTGGCGTTCGCGCCTCCGTGCAACGAACCCTTCAGTGCTCCAACGCCGCCGGTCACCGCCGAGTGCATATCCCCCAGAGTGGCGGCGATCACGCGGCACGCGAAGGTCGACGCGTTGAATCCATGGTCGAGGTAGAGCAGGAGCGTACGGTCGAGAGCATCCACCGCCTCCGAGGTACCGGGCTCCCCGTTCGCCATCCTGACGAAATCGGCGGACAGCGAGAGCGAGGGGTCGGGCGAGAGCGGCTCCAGGCCCTGCCGGATGCGGTGGATCGCCGCGATGAGGGTGGGCGTCCGCGCCACGAGCCGGACTGCCTTGCGCTCGTTCGCTTCAGCCGAGTTGTCCTCGGCGTCGGGATCGTACAGCCCCTCGATTGAGATCCCGGTCCGCAGGGCCGCCATGGGCACGGTGTCCCGCGGGAGACTCATCAGAGCCTCGAGGGTCCGCGGATCCAGCCCTCGCCGGGCGGCCAGCTTCGCCTCGAACGCGTCGAGTTCCGACCGAGTCGGCAGCCGTCCTGTCCAGAGCAGGAAGACGCCCTCGGGAAACGAGGCGTTCGGTGCGAGTTCGTGGATGTTGTAGCCTCGGTAAACGAGGACGCCTTCGAGTCCGTCGATGAAGCTGAGTGAGGTTCGAGAGGCGACGACGCCTTCGAGTCCTTTCCCGGCGGCGGCGGTCATTGTGTCACGGGCCTTTCAGCGCAGGGGTTTGCCGCGGGCGGCTAGCGGATGGCAGGATCGAGCTTCGCTTTCTTGAAGTGCTTCTTGAGTTCGTCAAGGCTGAGCTGTTCGAACGAGCCCTGGGGCAGCCGGAGCCGCCTTTGAGTCTCGTATGGATCGGAGAAACAGACGAAGACGACCGCCTCGAAATTGTCCGGCGGCGCCTTCTCGTTCGGGTCCGGCCAGAACACCTCGCGGGAGGCGAGCCACGCTTTCCACCGGCGCCCATCGTCATCCTGGAAGGTCTTTGTCATATCCACCTCCGGAAGCTCGGAACGCTCCGGACCCAAGAGGGTGACGGGGAGTTCACGGAGCTTGATACAGTTTCGCTGCAGTCAAAGAAAAGATAGCGTTCGATCACTGGATCGGGAAGCAGCGCGGGCTCCGAAGCGGCCGGCGGCGATGCCGGCCCGGTTTAGCCCGACGGGGGTTCCCTCCCCGGCCGGTCCAGTTCGCGGAGCCGGCACCCGAACGCGAATCCGCCGCCCATGAGAAGACCCACGAGCAGCCCCAGCAGAAGCGTAACGAAGACGTAGTAGAGTGTGATATTCATGCGGGAAGAATGTCGGATTGGAGCGCCGATGTCCAGATCCGGACGCTGGCGGCTACCGGCCCCGTGCGCGTTTGAGTCGCGCCAGGACGCGGCGCTGGAAGGCAAGCCGGTCCATCACGCGGTCCACGATCTTCTGGGCCGTCTCGCGCGAGCGTCCGTTCGCGGCAAGATCCTGATACGCGATCGGCCGGCCCACGTAGATCGAGAGCCGCTTCCCGATGCGGGGGCACCGAGCGCCGATCGGCAGAATGCGGTCCATGCCTTCGATGGTGACGGGGATCACCCGGGGGTTTGTCTGAAGGATGACCATCCCGGTCCCGGGGCGCCCGCGCCCGATCGTCCCGTCACGGGACCGGGTCCCCTCCGGAAAGAGGATCATGGTGCCTGCGCGCAACGTACGTGCGGAGCGATTCAGCGCCTTCAGATCGCGCCGCCCCTGCCGGACGGGAATGCACCTGAACTGGTAGAATACCCAGGCCAGGAACGGGCTTCTGAAGAAGTTCTCCTGTGCGGCCGCGTTCCACGGAACGAGATGGGGCGTCAGGACAGTCTCCGGGTAATACAGGTAATAGGCGATCGGAAAGGAGTCGATCATCGACTGATGGTTCGCGAGGATGAGTGTGTTCGGGGTGCGGAGAAGCCGCCGCCGCCCGTAGACCTGCGTCCGGTTGAGAAGACCGAACACAAGGAACACCCAGGGCGGCGCGAGGAGATTCGTGATGATCCACCGGGTGAAGGGTGTGAGCAGCCGGGTGAGGGCGCCCGGGCCGTTCTCCGCAGGCGGTGCACCCGCCCGCATCGTGTTCTCGCGATCGATCATCGGCTCAGACTAGGTTTCCACCAAGTTGACGGGAAGGCCATGCGATCAACGATGTTGCCGATCAACTCGAATCGGAGTCAGCGCGCATGCGTGTGATGGATCTCGCGATCATCGGAGCGGGGCCGGTCGGCCTCGAGGCGGCGGCGCGGGCCGCGAGGGCCGGGCTTGCCGCCGTGGTGTTCGACGCGGCGGGAGTCTCGGCGCACGTCGACGCCTGGGGGTGGCTGCGGCTCTTCTCGCCGTTCGAGCTGAACGCGGGGCCCGAGGGCGCGGAGGTGCTCCGCGGCCAGCGGGTTCAGCTGCCCGCGGGCGAGGAGATCCTGACCGGGGCGGAGTTTCGGACGCGGTATCTGCTGCCGCTGGCCGCGGCCCTGCGGTCGCGCATCGAGGTCCGCGAGGGGGCGGGCGTCCGCGATGTCGCCCGGGCCGACTGGCTGAAGGGCGAGGCGCTCGGATCCGCCGCCCGGGCCGACCAGCCTTTCCGGCTGCTCGTGGAGGAGCACGGCGCCGAGACCGAGACGTTCGCGCGGGCCGTCTTCGACTGCTCGGGAACGTACGGGCAACCCAACTGGGCCGGCCCGGGCGGCACCCCCGCGCGCGGCGAACGCGGAGCGCGCCGGGCGATCGAATACCACGTGCCGGACCCGCTCGGCGCCCAGCGGGACCTCTACGCGGCGAAGCGCACGCTGCTCCTCGGAAGCGGCCACTCCGCAGCCACGACGGCGATCGCACTGGCGGCCCTGGCCCGAGCGGTCCCGCGGACCCGCTTCACCTGGGCGAGCCGCGGCACCTTCGACGTCCCGCTGCGGCGGATCGAACACGACCCGCTTCCCGAGCGCTCGGCACTCACGCGCCGCGCCAACACCGTCGCCGCCGAGCCGCCACCCGGTTGCGAGTGGCTCTCCGGAGCCAGGCTCCTCGCCGTCACGCGAGCGGACCCGGGAGGGTTCGAGGTCGAACTGGAGACGGCCGGGAGCGTGCGGCGCGACCGCTTCGACCGGATTGTGGCCAACGTCGGGTACGAACCCGACGACCGACTGTACCGGCAGCTCCAGGTTCACACCTGCTACGCGTCGCTCGGGCCGATGGGAATCGCCGCGGCCCTTCTCGGAGAACAGGGAGACGGGCCGGCCGACTGCCTCATCGACCAGGACGCCCTCGGGACCGAGACCCTTCAGAGTCCCGAACCCTCTTTCTTCATCCTCGGCGCCAAGAGCTTCGGAAAGAACGCCGCATTTCTCATGCGGACCGGATATGAGCAGGTTGCCGGAGCCTTCTCGCTGCTGGGCCGGCACGCCGCGGCCGCACGCTCCGACTCCGGCGGCTGACCCCCGGCTCGCTCACATCCGCTTATACGCCGGCCCGCTGCCGCCTTCGCGCGGAGCCCAGCGGGGCCCGAGGACATCGGTCGCCTTGCAGTCGATGCAGTTCGGCGCGTTCACGACCAGCCGGTCGCCGTCCCGTTCGTAGACCCCCGCCGGACAGAGGCTTGCGTACAGGTCCGCCATCTCCGGAGACACATCATCGCCGACGGTGAGGTGTGAGGGGATGTCATCCCGCGTCGCGTTGCCCGACCGGAACACGGCGTCGACCTTGGCAACGGAACGCTCCCCCCCGTACGCCGCCTCGAGCCCCAGCGTTGTTGCGCGGGGCTCGGCGGCGTCAGGCCGGCTCGCGATCCGCGTCCCCGGGAACGTCCCTCCCGTCGCCTGCATGATCCCCGCCTTGATGCCCCCGGCAAGGAACCCGGACTTGAAGGCGAGCCTCTGGTTCCGGTTCCGGTACAGCGGGTCCCGCACGAGACTCTCCCTCAGCGCCGCGTCGTAGGAGGAGAGCCGGGCTCCCGACACATCCCCCGCCGGCAGGGCGCGGCCGATCGCCTCGGCCGCGAGGATGCCGGACCGCATCGCATAGTGAATCCCCTTCAGGGAGGCCACATCGACCAGGCCCGCGGCGTCTCCGGTGATCAGCAGCCCGTCGCCACTCAGCCGGTCCGGGATCGCGTAGTACCCGCCCTCCGGAATCGTCTTCGCGCCCCACTCCACCAGCTCGCCGCCCGCGAGGATCTCACCCACGAGAGGATGCTGCTTGAACTGCTGCAGCAAGGCATGCACGTCGAGGTCGACGTAGGGCGCGTCGAGACCCACGACGAGTCCGAGGGCCACCAGCTCCTCGCCCATTGGATAGATGAAGCTGCCGCCGAAGGCGTCCCGCGGGAGGGGCCATCCGAGGGTGTGTGTGACGGCACGGAGCGGGTTCGGGACCTCCCACAGCTCCTTGACTCCGAGCGCGAAGATCTGCGGGTTGGATCCGCCCACGCCTTCCCGTTCCATCCACGCCTGACTCAGCGGGCCGCGCGTCCCTTCGGCGAGGACGGTGACCCGGGCCGACAGGTCGGTGGCCGGCATGAAGCCGCCGCCAGGCGTCCCATCGCGGTCGAGGCCCGCGGGCGTCGTCCGCACCCCCATCACCTGCCCGTCGCGTGCGAGGAGCGCGTCGGCGGGGAACCCCGTGAACACGTTCACGCCCAACTCCTCCGCCCGGGCGCCCAGCCAACGCACGATCTCGCAGATCGACGCAACGTAGTGGCCGTGGTTCCGCATCGTGGGCGGCGTGGGCAACCGGACCTTGCCGCGCTCGGTCAGGAGCAGCACGCGGTCGCCCGGGACGGGCCCCCGAAACGGGAACTCCGCCTCGTCGACGTTCGGGAGGAGGGCCCGGAAGGCCTCCGGGTTCACGACCGCTCCGGAGAGGCAATGCTCCCCGAGTTCGCCCGACTTCTCGAGCACCCCGATCTCGAGGTCCGCGAGCGGCCCGCCCTCGGCCCGGTCACGCGCCGCCAGCTGAGCGAGTCGGATCGCCCCCGCCAGACCCGCGGGCCCGCCCCCCACGAAGAGGACATCGAGCGGCACCGCCTCCTCGTCGGGTTCCGCATCGATCATGAAACGCCCCTGCGGCAACGGCGGCTGTTCAGACGCCGGGATCAACGGTTCCACGGGAGAAGCCGGCTAGTTCTCGCTGACGATCCGGGCGCGCTCGATGTAGTCCAGGTTCGGGAAGTCCTCATCGAGGTAGAGGTTGCCCTCCTCCTGGATACGGCCCTGGCTCGGGCCGTATCCACCCGGCGCCCCTTCGCCGTAGCCGGCGTAGAGGGCGTCGACCACCTCCATCCCCTCGATCACCTCGCCGATCGCCGAGAACCCCATTTCATTCAGTCGCGAGTTGTCGCCGAAGTTGATGAAGAGCTGCGTGCTCCGTGAATCCGGCATGCCGGTCTTCGCGAAACTCACCCGGCCCCGCGTGTTCCCCATGACCACGGGATCGTCGGAGATGTTCGCGTCCCGCCACGCGCTCTGGATCTGCGGGTCGCCGTTGATGCCGAACTGCGCCATGAAGCCCTCGATGACGCGGAAGAAACGCACGTCATCGAAGAATCCGTTCTGAACCAGATTGTAGAAGCGGTCCACTCCGTTCGGGGACCACGCGCGGTGCGACTCGACGACGAACGTTCCCTTTGAAGTCTCGAAACGAGTCTGGAAAATCTCCGGAGCCATCATGTTCACCTCGGCTGAACTCGGGTCCCGAAGGAATTCGCTCGCGCCTCCACCATCTCCGCAACCTGCCCCCGCCAGCAGACACCCGAGGAGCAGCCACATCGCTCCGGAACGACGCGACCGTGCCATCTCGACCCCCATCAGCTCTCGTGTTCTCGTGTGCCCGGTCGGGCCACCGCACCGGGCCGTCAGATACCGCGTGCCACGATGTAACGATATGCGACCGGAATGGCCACGAGCACGAACAGCGTACTCGAGATCAGCCCACCGATGGTGGCGAGCGCGAGCGCGTTCCAGATGTTCTGATCCTGGGAGGGGGCGAACAGTACGAGCGGCAGCAGTCCGAACACCGTGGTCAGCGATGTCATGAGGATGGGGCGGACGCGCTCCAGCGTTCCCTGGATGATCGCGTCCCGCGCCGGCATCCGTTCCCTGAGAGCCCCGATGTGATAGACCACGAGGATGGCGTTGTTCACAACGATCCCGCCCATCATGATCGTGCCGATGAACGCCGTGCGCGTGAAGGTGGCGTCGGTATAGAAGAAGATGAGGAAGACCCCGATGAGGGCGAAGGGTAGCGAGAACAGCACCACGAACGGCGCCGCGAGCGACTCGAACAGTCCGGCGGTCACCATGTAGATGAGGAGAATGGAGAAGAGGAGGACGACCCACATCTGGGTGGTCTCCTCCGTCGTCCACCGGCCGTAGCTCCTTTCTTCGATACGGTAGCCGGGCGGGAGTTCCATCGCATCGACGACGGCGTCGCGGACCACATCGCCGAGCTTTCTCGGTCCCCGGAACTCCCACGCCACGCTGCGCTCGTACTGCTGGTCCTCCCGCCGGATGTTCGCCAAGACCTGCCGCCGTCCCACCGACGCCACGCTCGCCAGCCGGACTTCCTCGCGGGCGGAGATCGGCACGCGAAGGTCACTCAGGTCGTAAAAGTCGAAGTCCCGATATCCGTCGACCTTGACCGCGAACCCCACCTCTTCCCCACCGACGCGAATGAAGCCCCGCTGCGGACGACCCTGGACATTCGAAGCCACGAAATTCAGCAACTGGGAGACCGGAATATCGTAGGAGGACAGGGCTTCCCGGTCCGGTTCCACGTAATACTCGAACTCCTTGTCCCGAGTGTACCACGAGCCGCTCGCGTTCGGGTCCACGTCGCGGATTCTGGAGAAGCGCTCCAGTCGTGACGCGATTTCCTCGGCGATCTCCTGCACCGTCAGATAACTGTACCCCAATATTTTGAGGCTATAGTTCGGCGGACTCGACCCGCCGCCGTAGAAGCTGGGGCCGAATCCCTGCACCCGGACCTCCACGCCCGAAAAACCATAGCTGTAGGCCACCATCTGGTCCTTGATGGCCACCGGCACGGCGGTGAGCTCGAGCTCGTCGGGGAACTCCGCCCGGATCATCGCATAGTTGGGCCGGACCTGCGTCTCGTATCGTTCGACCTCGTCCAGCGTCGCGAGTTTCGCCTCGAAGGACCGGGCGAGTTCTTCGGTACGCTCCAGTCCCGCGCCCCGAGGGAATTCGATGAAGATCCGGATAAATGTGTCGTCCCCGCCGAATCCCCCCCAATAGCTCCCCTTGCTTACGTGCGTGTCAAAGAGAACCCAGCTCCCGCCGAGACTGCCGAGGCAGACCAGCGCTACGAGAAACGGGTGCCGAAGCCCGAACCCGAGCCACGCCCGGTAGCCGCGGATGTAGAAGGGCTCGTGGCGCGGGGCCGATGCGGAGGCGCCATCCGGCGTTGCCGTCGCCGGGGCGACCACGGTCCCGCTGGCGTCCTGCATGCGCGCGACCCGGGCGGCAAGCGACGGCACGAAGGTGAAGGCTACGAACAGGCTGGCGATAATCGAGAAGCCGACAGCGAATGAGAGCGGCAGGTAGTAGACGCGCAGCTCTCCCTGCAGGAAGAGGAAAGGCAGGAGCACGATCGCGGTCGTCATCGTCGCCGCGACCACGGGGAGGAGCACCTGGCGCGCCCCGCGGCTCGCGGCCCGGGCTGGATCCGCCCCCGCACGACGATGCCGCTCTACGTTCTCGAGCACGACGATGCCGTTGTCGACGACGAGGCCGAACCCCCACGCCAGTCCCGCCAGGGAGAGCAGGTTGAGCGAGAAGCCGCCGAGGTAGAGGAAGTTCACGGCGATCAGCACGCTGAACCCGATCGTCGCGAACACGACGAGCACGGCCCCGAGTGACCGCAGGAAGAGCATCAGCACGGCGAAGATCACAATCGCGGCCGCGATGGCCCGGAGCCGCAGATCCGTCATCCGCTCACGGATGTTCTTGCTCTGATCGTATTGAAGTTCCATGAAGGCGCCGGCGGGCAGGGTCGCGGCCCGCTCTGTCATCGCGACCTTCACGCGGTCCGCGACGCGGATCGCGTTCGTGCCCGCCTGCCGGTAGACGCTGACCGATATCGTAGGCCGGCCATTGATCCGCCAGAAGGATCTCGGGTCTTCGGTCTGGTCTCGAACCTCCCCCAGATCTCCGACGCGGACCGGGCCATCGGGTCGCGTGAGGACGACCATCTCCTCGATGTCGGACACATCGAGGGCCCGCGTGCGTACCGCGATGGCGAGTTGACGGCCATCCAGTTCGACCGACCCGGGGGCCCTCGGGGCCGATGCTTCGCTGATGGTCCGACGCACCTGGTCGGGCCGCATGCCCAGCGCCTCGAGTTTCCCGCGGTCGAGCTCGACTGCGATCTCGCGCCGCTCCCCGCCCCGTACCTGCACCGCCGAAACGCCGGGCAGCCCCTGGATGGCGGTCTGGATCTCCTCCTCGGCGATCTCCCCCAATCGCGCGAAGGTGTAGGGCCCGGTCAACGAATAGCTGAGCAATTCCTGTGTTTCTTCGGCGAATTCCTGCGGTACGTAGGGAGAAACGGTCGGCACCACCCCTTCCGGCAGCTCGTCCCGGATCGAATTGATCCGCTCGCCGAGGTCGAGTCGGGCGAACTCCATGCGGGTCTCGCGTTCGAACTCGATGTCGATCGTGGCAACAGATCCCGCCCCCCGCGCGTCAGCCTGGGACGTCGACACAACGCTTTCCACCCCGCCGACCTGCTGAATCACGGTCTCGAGCGGCGCGGTCACGAAGGCCTCGAGCGCTTCGGGCGAGGCCCCGCTCCAGTCAGCTCGAACGGTCAGCCTCGGGAACTCGACATCCGGCATGTCCTCCACCGGGATGAGCCGGAAGCTCCACACGCCGAGCGCGAACAGCGCCACGTAGATCGCGGCCGTCGCAACGGGCCGGCGGATCGCGAGGTCGATCATGGCTCGATCACGGCTCGATGCTCCCTCGCGCCATGCCCGGCGCGGTGGGTCCGGCGGATCCACCGAGCCCATATCCCGGTGCCGGTTCGATCGGGGTCGGAGCTCGCCCCGTCGGCCGGGGCTCCGGCTCGACCGACACCGACGGTTGAACCATGAGCGAGTAGACGACCGGGACCACGATCAGCGTGAGGAAGGTCGCGGAGATGAGCCCACCGATCACCACGACGGCCAGCGGGGCGCGGAGGTCGGCTCCGGCGCCGAGTCCCGCCGCCAGCGGGAGAAGGCCGACGACCGTCGTGACCGTGGTCATCACGATGGGCCGGAGCCGGAGGCGACCCGCCTGAAGGATCGCCGCGCGCTTCGGCAGCCCCGATCTGCGCCGCTGGTTGATGAAGTCCACCTTCACAATCGCGTCGTTGACTACGATTCCGATCAGAATCACGAGTCCGATCCCACTCATGGCGTTCAGTCCGCCGCCCGTGATCCACAGTGCGGCCACGGCGCCGATGGCGGCCAGAGGTACCGCCGTCAGGACGACGAGCGGCTGGACCACTGATTCGAACTGGGCCGCCATGATGAGGAACACGAGAGCGAGGGCCAGCCCGAACGCGAACGTGAGGGAACGGAAGCTGTTCTGCATCTCCTCGTTCTCCCCCCCCACACGCACGGTCGTGAGTGAGGGTCGCGGAATGTCGGCGATCTCGGCCTGAACGTCGCGGACGGCCGCACGCAGTCCACCGTCGGCCACGTCCGCGAGTACCTGGATGGTGCGGTTCTGGTCTTCCCGCCGAATCTCGACCGGGCCGAATCCCTGCCGGACCGTGACGAGTTCACCGATCGGTACCCCGTCAAGCCGCAGCGCGAGGACATTCGCAAGTTCACGTCGGGCCGTTTCCGGAATCGCGACGCGGATGTCGACTTTGTCCGCGAACACCGAGTACGCGTTGGCCGTTTCCGAGCCACGCAGATAGCCCTCGATCGCATCCGCGACGGCCGTCACGGTGAGCTGGTGCCGCGCCGACACTTCCCGGTTGATCTCGATGACCAGTTCCGGCTGAGTACGCTGGAAGTCGAGCCGGACATCCGCGAGTTGCGCGACGCCCTCGAGCCTCGTCTCGATCGCTTCCGCCACGGGCACGAGATCTTCGAGTTCGCCGCCCTGCACCTTGACCGCGAGATCGGCCGAGCCGATCGCCAACGCCCGCCCCAGGGAGGTGGCGCGCCCGGTCTCGATCGACACGAAGGCCGGGTCGAAGCCGCTCTCCGCAAGCCGAACCCGCAGGTCCGCGATCACCGCCCGGGTCGGCCGACCCGATCCGGCGAGCTGGACATCCACGGCAGCGTTGTTGAGGCCGGTCAGATCGCGGGCGGCGAGTTCGCTTCCCCGGCTGCGGCCCACCCGGGTGAAGATCCCCGAGACACCCTCCATCTCGAGGAGAAGCCGCTCCACGTCACCGGCCGCCTCGTCCGTCGTGCGGATCGGCGTTCCCTGCGGAAGGTTGATCTCTACCCAGAACTGGCGCTCGTCCACCCGAGGCATGAGCCCCCGGGGCAGTTCGCCTCCCAGTACGATCGCGCCGGCCAGCGCGACCGCGGCGATGCCGAGCACCTCCAGCCGATGACTCAGGGCCCACTCGAGGGTGCGCTCGTAGCGTTCGGCGAAGCGCAGGAACCAGCGCTCGAAGGCACGCAGGAAGGGGCCGAACAGCCCTCCCAGAATCTTTCCGCCACCCCTCGTGACGTCGGCGCCGGTGAGCTGAACCGAGTGGGCCACGTACGCGGTCCCCCGCCCGATTCCGCGCACGCACGCGACCATGCCGTTGCGCACCCCGCCGGCCCACCGGCGCACGAGTCCCGGGCGCGGCCCTTCCGGCGCCTGGGGTCGCTCCGGAGCCGACATCTCGCCTTCCGAGCGCGCCTCGCCGCCACCTCGCCGGCGTGCCACCTGGGCCGCCAGCACAGGCAGCAGGGTCAGGGCCACGAGCAGCGACGCGAGCAAAGAGAACGTCACGGCCAGCGAGAGGTCGCCGAACAGGGCCCCGGCCACCCCTTCGACGTAGAGCACCGGGCCGAACACGGCGATCGTGGTGAGCGTCGAGGCCGTAATGGCCGCCGCCACCTCCCGCGCCCCACGCGCCGCGGACTCGTTCGGCGTCCCCCCCGACTCCTCCCGGTGCCGGAAGATGTTCTCCAGCACGACGATCGAGTTGTCGACCAGGAGGCCGACGCCGAGCGCGAGCCCTCCGAGCGACATGATGTTCAGGCTCACATCGAACGCGTAGCAGAGCGCGAACGCCGCCATGACCGAGATCGGGATGGCCAGTCCGATCGCGAGCGGGTACTTCGGGTCGCGCAGGAACAGGAAGAGGACGAGGAAGGCGAGCACACCTCCGAACAGGAGGGCGGAAACCACGTTCGAGATCGCGTTGCGAATGAAGGCCGCCTGGCTGGAGGCGACTTCGATCGAAATCCCGTCGAACTCTTCGCGCAACTGATCCAGCGTCTCCCGCACGTGGTCCGCGACGCGGACCGTGTTCGTTCCCGCCTCCTTGAACACCTGCAGTCCGATCGCAGATTCTCCGTTGTACCTGGCGATCGTCTCGAGGTCGGCAATCGTATCGATCACCGTCGCGACGTCGCCGAGGAGCACCGGACGTCCTCCCCTGGTCGCGGAGCGCGCGATCACGACGTCCAGAAGCTCGTCCACCCGCTGGAACTGCCCCAGGGTTCGGAGGCTGTACTCGAACCGCCCCCGCTGGATCGTCCCGCCGGGGGCGTTGTAGTTCGCCTGGTCGAGCGCCGCCGAGATCTCGTCGAGCGACACCTCGTGCACGTCCAGGTATGCGGGATCGACGACGACGCGCAGTTCGCGCTCCGGCCCGCCTGTGAGCCCGGCCAGTGACACGCCGTCGAGCTGTTCGAGTCGACGCTTGAAGACCACCTCGGAGAGGTCGCGCAGGTTGCGCAGGTCCGCCCCGCTGACCGCGAGCGTCATGATCGGATCGCTGGTCGGGTCCGATCTCAAGATCGTGGGCCGGTCCGCCCCGTCGGGGAGGTTCTCCGCCAGGTTGTCCAGCCGCTCGCGGGTGTGGAGGGTCGCGAACTCCATGTCCGTGCCCCAGGCGAACTCGACCTGCACGAGCGACTGTCCCTCCCGCGACCGCGAGGAGAGACCGCGCGCCCCCGGGATCGAATAAAGCCGCTGCTCGATGGGTTCCGTTACCCAGCGTTCGACCTCGGCGGGGCCCGCATCGGAATACGTCGTCCACACGGACAGCGTCGGGAAGGCGACATCGGGCAGAAGGTCGATCGGGAGACGGAGGAAGGACACGACGCCGAGCACCCCGATGCCCACATAGAGCATCGCGGTGGCCACGGGCCGCCGGAGCGACAGATCCGGGAGCGCCATCTCTAGGGTCTGCCCTCGACGTATTCGGCCAGATTCGACCAGGCGATGAGATAGTCGTACTGCCGCTGAATCAGCGAAGTCTCCGTATTCTGCGCGGAGCTGGTCGCCTGCTGGAGTTCGATGAAGCTCGCGGTCCCGAGCCGGTACCTTTCCTGCTGCATTTCGAGCCGCTCGCGCGAAATGGCCGACGCGCGCTGTAGCAGATCCAGCGTCTGCGCAAGCTGCTGGATTTCGGCAGCGTAGCGCCGCACGTCGGCCTCGAGCTCGATGCGCCGACGGCGCAGCTCCTCCTCGGCCCGCCGTCCGGCCGCAGACGCCTGGGCGTTCTGCCGTTCCCGGTCGAAACCGTCAAAAAGGTTCCACGAGGCGGTGACGCTGAAGCCGTGGCTGGAATCGCCGAGGCGGCCCAACTGCCAGAACGACTCTTCGGGGCCGAAGTTCTCGTTGCGCGCCCAACCCAGGCCGACGGTGATCGTTGGCAGGTAATTCATACGCGCGGCCCACAGCGCCGCCGATGCCGCCGAGCGCTCCGCCTCAAGAGCGGAGAGTTCCGGATCGGACGTCACGGCCGCGCGAACGATCAGTTCGATGTCCGATCCCCCCTCCGGCATCCCTTGCTCGCCCGTCAGGACGAGCCCTTCACCGGCCTCGGGCGGAAGGCCCATCGAGACCACGAGTTGCCGTAGCCCGGTCTGCAGCAGGTTCTGCTCGGCAAGGAGCGATGTCTGCGCGACGAGAAGCTCCGACTCCGCGCCCAGCACGTCCGTCCGTTCAACGGCCGCGATCGCATAGCGGCGGCGCGCAATGTCGAGTTCCAGTTCGCGGTCGGCGATCTGGGCACGCGTCAACTCCAGCAGCTCCTGCCCGCGGAGCGCTTCGAGAAACTGGCGGCGCACGGTCACGATCACGGAGCGTTGCTGGTCGTCATAGCGTCGCTGCGCGGCCCGCAGGTTTGCCGCCGATTGCGAGAGGGCGGCGAAACGCCGACCGCCATCCAGGACAGTCCAGTTCACCCCCAGTCGCTGGCTCGCGCCCTGCTGCGACGACGTCAGCGTCTGCGGAAGTGTCTCCGACAGCCCTTCCTCGCCGACGAAGGTCGTGCGCGAGAAGCTGGACCGGCTGAGAGATGCGGTGCCCCCTGCCGTGGGCAGAAACGCCCCCCAGGCCGCCAGCCGGTCGGCGGCGGCCGCGTCCGCCTGCGTCTGGGAACTACGCAGTACCGGACTCTCCCGCATGGCGATCTGGACAGCCCTCGTGATGTCGAGCGTGTCCGGGAGCAACGCCTGAGGGGCCGCCGCCGGCGCTGTGGTGGCGAGCCCTCCCGCCGCCAGCGCGATCGCTGCGCGGATCCGCCGCAGGCGTCCCTCGACCGCCGACCTCACCGGGAACCGTCCGACGCCGCGGGCGTCTCCTCGGCCATCAGTTCGCCATGGTTCTCGATCTGCACCTGCGCGTCGTGCGTGAGCGTGGCGTGTCCGTCGACCAGCACGAGTTCGCCCCCTTCCGGCACGAACGTGTCGTCGCCATCGGGGTTCGCGATGATCTCCACCTCCGTGTCGTTCTCGAGACCGAGCGTCACGTATTCCCACTGCGCGCGCCCGGTCTCGGCCCCGGGGCCGCTGGGCTCGAACACGAACACGACCTGGCGCCGGTTGCGCTCCACGACCGCCTCCTTCGCCACGAACGTGCGATCGGGGAGCTGGCGGCCCGCGATCCGCACGTTACCCGGCATTCCCGGGACGATCCTGGCTTCGGGGTTCGACAGCCGCACCGTGACCCGTGCCGTCTGCGTCTCGGGGTCGATGAGCGGGTTGACACTCACCACCTGCCCGCGGAAGACCTCGCCCCGGAGCGCGGGGAACGTTGCGGTCGCTTCCCGGCCCACCTCGATGAGCGGGAGCTCGGAGTGCAGTACTTCCGCGTCGATATCGATCTGCGACAGGTCGACGATCGTCGCGATCGAGTCACCGGCCGAGACGCGGCTCCCGAGCGCCACTCCGAGGTTCGCCACCCGTCCGGCGAAGGGTGCGACGATCCGGGTCTTCGCGAGTTCGTAGCGCGCCTCCGCAAGCGACGCCTCCCGGTCGGGGAGGCCGACCCGGATGCGTGCCTGCCCGGCCCTCACCGCCCGGGCGGAGTCGGGCAGTTGATCGTCGAACAGCACGCGGTCCTGGAACTCCGCTCGCGCCTGGTCGACTACTGCCTGGGCTCGCTGCACGCGGATCTCGTACAGAGTGGGGTCGATCCGCGCCAGAAGTTGCCCTGCCCGCACCTGCTCGCCTTCCTGCACGGGCACCGCCGTGACAGGGCCTTGCACCTCGGAGTGGAGCGGCGCCGAGCGGAGTGAGGCCGCCCGCCCGCTCGCCGTGACCCAGAGTACAAACGTATCCCGCTGGATCACGGCCCCCTCGACCGGGAGCCAGATGTCCGTCGCGAAGGCGGCCGCCGAGGCCGTACCCCGTACCGCCTCCGCTACCGAGTCCGCGGCGGGATCTCCGAAACTCTGCGGACCTTCGTCCTCTTCCTCGTTCAGCCGCATGAAGATGCCGTACACCGCCGCTCCCGCGATGAGCAGGACGATCAGCGTCACCCAATGACGTGCCTTCATAAGTCTCGCACCGCCTGTTTCCTGCCCGCCGCCGGCCAATGAACCTGCCCCCCGGCGGTCACCGAGAACAACGCGCTGCCCGGATCGCTGCAGACGTGCGGCCTGTCCGGTCGCGCCACGCCGTATCTATCGCAAGACTGTCAACGGAACGTCAAAGTCACGGAGTCACGGCTTCGACACCATGACCCGCACGAAACGTTGTACGAGCCCGGGCAGGAGAGGATCCGCCCCCCGACCCTGACGGTCGCCTGCGACCGGTTAGCCTAGGAGCGGCTGGGCACGTTGGCAACTAATTTAGTAGTAGAATACGCGAGGAGAGTGGAAATGATTCAGAGGAACGATGATGGGGGCGTGGCGCTGATCCGGATGGCGCATCAGCCGGCCAACGTCCTCACCACCGAGTTTTCCGATGCGCTCGAGACCGAGTTCGAGCGCGTGCGGGAGGATGCTTCCGTGCGGGCCGCCGTACTGACCGGGACGGGATCGGCCTTTTCCGCAGGTGTGGAGTTGTTCCGGGTGGTCGACGGCGCCCCCGGATACGTCGAAGCGCTCCTGGCGAGTCTGGGAACGCTGTTTGCGAATCTGAGAGACTTTCCGAAACCGCTCGTGGCGGCGGTCAACGGCCACGCCATTGCGGGCGGCGGAGTGATTGCGTGTGCCTGCGACTATCGGGTCATGGCCTCCGGCAAGGGCCGGGTCGGTCTCCCCGAACTCCACGTGGGCGTCCCCTTCCCCGCGGTGGCCCTGGACATCGTGCGCGGCACGATCCCGAGACGGCATCACCGCGAGGTCCTGCTGCTGGGCCGCTCCTATGGCCCCGAGGCCGCGGTCGAGCGCGGGTTCGTCGATGAGGTCGTGCCGGCCGATCAGGTCAACGAACGGGCGCGGGAGATTGCCCTGGAGCTGGCCGCGATTCCGGGCCGTACGTACGACCTGACAAAGAGACAGCTCGCCCTGCCCTCGGGCGGCGCCGGCGAACTCGAGGCGGAACTGCGGACGATCTGGTCCTCGGCAGACACCTTCGACCACATCCGGGGCTATCTGGAACGGACGCTGGGCCGCGCCTCCGCCACGCGCTGACGCGCTCGATTCAGATCCAGTCCTTCTTGCGGAAGTCCATCATCACCTCCGCCAGCTTCTCCATGTCCGACGGGAGTCCCATCGAGAGCCGGCTCCAGTCCGTCATGGGCGGGAACGGACGTCCCACGTTGAACCCGGCCTCGTACATGCGCTCGTTGTACGTCGCGAGTTCACCCTTGATCCGGTGCATGATGAAGTTCGTCTGACTGGGGAGAACCTCGATGTTCAGCTGGCCGAGGGCGTCGGAGATGATGGCCTTGGCGTCGTTGTTCGTCTTGACGCTCTCCTTGAAGAAATCGTCGTCCGCCAGCGACGCGACCGCCGCCACGCCGGCGACATGGTTCGGCGAATTCTGGGTCGCGAACGGCAGTACGCGCTGGACCGTGGCCTCGTGAGCAACCCCGTACCCCAGCCGCATCCCCGCCATCGCGTACACCTTCGAGAAGGTCCGGACGACCATCACGTTCGGGTGCTGTTCGATGAACGGGAAGAACGTCTCGTAGGAAGGATCGTCGGCCAGCTCGAAGTACGCCTCGTCGACGAGGAAGAGGTGCTGCTCGCTCTCGTCGCGGATCCAGGCCGCAATGTCCTTTGAAGGCGTGAGCGTGCCCGTCGGGTTGTTCGGGTTGCAGAAGTAGATGACGCTCGGGGCGGACGACTTGTCGGCTTCCGCGCGCATGCGGTCGAGATCGTGCGCGTAGTCCTTGGTCAGCGGCACCTTGACGTGATCGTAGGGGAACGGCTGCGCGTAGTCCGGCACATCCTCGAAGGTCGGCTGCGCGTAGATGAGCCGTCCGCCGGGCGCGGCCCACGCCGCCACCGCGATGCGCAGGATCTCGGTCGAGCCCGAGCCGAAGAAGAGCTGGCCGGGCGTGACGCCGAGCCGGTTCACGAGTGCCTCGCGCACCAGCTGCCCGGTCGCTCCGGGATAGCGGTTCGCCTCGTCGAGCCCGTCGATAATCGCCTGCCGCGCGGACGGCGCGATCCCGAGCGGGTTTTCGTTCGAACTCAGCCGAACCGGTCCGTTGTAGTCAACGCCCGGGCGGCGAGGGTTGAAGATGGTGTCGAGACCGCGTGCCGTCGTCGCGCCCGCCAGGGGTGCGGCAAGGGGTGCGGCGGCGATGCCGGCAACGCCGGCGCCCGTGAGTCCGGCTCGAAGAAACGTCCTTCGCTTCATGTGGCCTCCCTGGTTCTCTGGGGACGCCACCGCCCCGGGCAGGCGGCGCGCGCCCATCCTGCTCATGTCTCTCGGAACATGGCCGTTTTCACGGCCTTCGTCCAGCCGTCAGGGACCCCGGTCGCGGTTGCCGGGGTCGCGCGGCCGCGGCCGATCCGGAGGCGGGTCGGGCGGGCGCACTCCGCCGCGACGACGCGCGCCCGACAGCAGGTTCAGAGCGGAGCGTGAGCGGGCCCACAGCGAATCGACGGCGGCGCGCAGTTCCTCGCCGCTCAGGTCCGCGAGTTGCCTTCTGACCTCATCCGGCAGCCGGCGGAAGAGCTGGGCTTCGCCACGTTCCCGCCATGCGGCTCGACGACGCTCGGGTTGCGTCCGATCCTCCTCGGACGGTTCGATTTCGTCGCTCGCGAACTGGCCGCGCGACGCGAGCAGGGGGAGGGCGAAGGCGCTGTCGATCGTGGCGGCCCGCTCGTAGTGGGCCTCGGCCTCTTCCATCCGACCGGCCCGTGCGAGGGCGTTGCCGCGGTGGAACTCGGCAAGGGCCTCCAGGTCCTGTGTACCGAGGTGGCTGATGCGTGCGGCCTCCGCCGGCGGCCGCACGCCCGTCAGCTCGGTCGCGAGGCCCACCGTCAGCGAATCCACGAGTTCGAACACGTCGCCGCCACGCGCGAAATCGGCCCACCAGACCGTGCCGCCCTCGAGTTCGACCACCTGGGCATCGATGCGCATGTCGTCGGGGGTCCCGGTCACGCTTCCCCACAACAGCAACCGGGCACCCGTGCCCCGCGCGACGGTCATCGCCAGAGCTTCCGGGATCTCCTCTTCTTCGGAGAGCCCGCCTTCGGTGAGGAGGTCGTAGAGGCTCTGCCGCCCGACCACCACCACGTCGGGCCGTTGCGCCAGGTTCGTCGTCAGCAGGTCCGCGAGACCCGCCCCCAGCCACTGCAGCTCCGGATCGGGCACGTTGTTCCGGAACGGGACCACCGCCAGCGAACTCGGGCCCAGGTCGGGCGCCTCCCCGGCAACGGTGAGCGCCTCTACCGAACTGTCCGCAGCGGCCGGGACCGCAGCGGCCTCCACAGCGGCCTCCGTGGGTCCGGCCGTCGCGATGCGGTAGGTCCCGATCGCCCCCAGCGAAGCCAGCGTGACCAGCAGCCAGCGTTCGGCGCGGCGGATCCGTTGCGGACCCTTCTCGCCGTGGAACCAGCCGATGATGAGGAAGGCGGGGAAGCCGAGAATGGAAAGGAAGACGACGGTGTCGAGGATCTTCCTGGAGAACCCGTAGTTCCCCACGATGAAGTCGGAGATCTCGACGCACAGCCAACCCGCGCCCAGATAGACGAGGGCGATCTGCAGCATGCGCCGCTTGAGGATCTTCTCCACGATCGACGCGCCTGTCCCCTCTTCTCCGCTCATCACCCGCCGTCAACGTTCAAGGCCTGCTCCGCCCTTGGACACCGGCGGAGCCGCAGGCGTTCGCCGTCCTCCGCGATGCGGCCAGATGCGTTACCTGCCGCCCTCCTTGTCCGGCTCGTCCCAGAATCCGAAGCCCTCCTTTCGAACCACCTCGAGCGTGGTCGTGTAGGTCTCCTCGCCCACCGTGATGTTGACGGTGTACGTCCCCGGGTCGGCCAGGCCGCCCCCACCGCCGCCGCCGCCGAAGAAGCGACGGAACCCGCCGCCGCCGCCCCGCTCGCGCATGGCCGCGTTCACCTGCATGAAGACCGCCTGCATGCTGGCCGGATCGGCGCCGCCGCCGGCGCCCTGGCCCGCCCCGGCGCCACCTCGGCCGCCTCCACGCCCCGCGCCCTGCCCCGCCTGGGGATACCGCTCGGCCGGCCGTTCCCGCCACGCGTCCGGGTCGCCGCCGAACCCACCGCCACCGCCGCCGCCGAACATGCGCCGGAGACCGGCCTGGTTACCGCCCTGCAGCATGCCGAGCACCTGGTCCATCGTCTCCCTCTCGACGCCCTCGTGTTCGACGAGCGAGTCACCGACCGTCTCGTACAGCCTGACGCGGCGCAGGCTGTCGGCCCGGTCGGCGGGAGATGGCGGCTCCGGCACGGTCCGCCGGTTGAACGTCCAACGCACCCGCTGGATTCCCGCGGAGGCCGAGCCATTCAGCACCTGCACGGTGTCGCCCGCTCCGTCGAGGATCGCGATCGAGGCCTGGGCGCCGCCTTCCCGCGCGCCGGGACCGCTTGCGGCGGCCATCATCCCGCCAGGTCGCACGGCGGCGATTGCCGCGGGTCGCTCTTCCTCCCCTTCCTCCGCCTCCTCCGCCTCCTCCGCCTCTCGCTCGGCCCGCGCGGCCTCGGCCAGCGCCTCCGCGACATCCTCCGGTACGTAGTAGGAGATCTCCGCCCCGTAGCCGCCCGCATCCCCCTGGAAGGTGCTCTGCGCGAGGAACTCCCCGCCCACCGGCGCATCACCGTACTGGATCGCCGTCTTCGGCTCGAACACGGTCACGGCCTCCGGCAGGCGCCCGCCCTCCAGCTGCTGCAGGAGCGAGATGTCGGCCACGAAGATCGAACGGCCGTGCGTGCCCGCGATGATTTCGCGCTCGCGCGGGTGGATCTTGAGGTCGTGCACCGGAACCGTCGGTAGCCCGTTCATGAACCGCGACCACGAGCCGCCCCGGTCGGTCGACACGTAGGCGCCCACATCCGTCCCTACGAAGAGCAGGTTCTCGTTCACCGGATCCTCGCGGACGACATGAACGAAGTCCGGCGCCCCCGTGGGCAGGTTCGATGCGATGGAACGGAACGTCTCCCCGCCATCGTCCGTCCCGTATACGTAGGGCGTGTAGTCGTCCCGCCGGTGGTTGTCGAAGGTGACATAGAACCGGTTCCGATCGTGGCTCGAAGGCTCGATGCGGCTCACGTACGTCCCTTCCGGCACCCCCTCGAAACGATCGGTGAGTTCGATCCACTCCGCTCCCTCCGGCGTGCGCCACACCCGACCGTCGTCGGTCCCCGCGTAGAGTTCGCCTTCGTTGAGCTTCGACTCCGCCAGCGACACGATGGTGGCGAAGTTCTCCGCACCGGTGACGTCCCGGGTGATGCCGCCCGTCGTGTTGTACGCGACCTCGATCTTCTCCGGGTCCGCGTACGTGAGGTCGTCCGAGATCGGCATCATCTCATCCGTCTCGTACGTCCACTTGAGCACCCGGTTGGCACCGATGTACAGCGTCTGAGGATCGTGCGGCGACATCTCCAGCGGCGTGTTCCAGTTGAACCGCATGTCGAACAGCGCGGAGTCCTGCGCGACGAGGGCCTGGAGCTCCTCGATCCGCGGCATGTTCGCGGACGGCGGATTGTCGGGATCATCTCCCGAGAGAAGTGCGATCGAGTCCCTCAACGCACTCGTGCGCTCCCGCCAGTCGGGCTGCTGCAGCTGGTGTCGCTCCCCCGTCCGCGTATTCCGCCAGTAGATCCGCCCCTGCTGCGACTCTCCGAACACGATGTCCGGGTTGGTCGGATCCTGGGGCGCGTAGAAGCCGTCGCCGCCCCCGATCGAGTACCACATGTGATTGTCGATGGATCCGCCCGCGCGGGTGCTCGGCCCGCACCACGTATAGTTGTCCTGCAGTCCGCCACAGACGCGATAGGGCGTATCCATATTAAAGCTGACCGCATAGAACTGTCCCATGGGAATGCGATTCGGAAACTCGAAGTTCCCTCCGCGGTCCCACGTAATCGCGATCCCGCCGTCATTGCCCAGAATGAAATGATTGGGGTTGGAAGAGTCCCACCACAGTGCGTGATAGTCGACGTGTACGCCCTGGGCCGGATTCCCCACCGTGCGCCCGCCGTCGCGCGAGAAGAAGAGAGAAGACCAGTAGATGAAGTCGGGATCGTCCGGTGACACCCACGCGCCCGAATAGTAGAAGGGCCGCGAGTTGCTCGCGTTCATGAACTCCCACGTCTCACCGCCGTCAGAGGAACGATACAGTCCAGTGCCGTTCCGGTCCCCGTCCTCGTCCGCCTCTTCAGGGGCCTCGGCCTCGACCACCGCATACATGATCTGCGGATAGCTCGGCGCGATCGCGATCTCGAGCCGGCCCAGTGTGGTCTCGGGGAGTCCGTTGCCTTCGACCTTCTCCCACGTGTCGCCGGCATCGGTCGACTTCCAGATCGCGCTGCCGGGGCCGCCGCTCTGCAGGAAGTACGGTCCGCGCACGCGCTCCCAGCTCGTGGCCCAGAGGACATCCGGGTTGCGGGGGTGCATGTCGATGTCGACGAAACCGGCCTTGTCGGAGACGAAGTTCACGCGCTCCCACGTGTCGCCGCCATCTTTCGTCCGGTACAGTCCGCGCTCCTCGTTGTCGCCCCAGGGGTGCCCGAGCGCGGCGACGTAAACCCAGTCCGCCTTGGTTGGGTGGACGACGATGCGTCCGATGGCCTGCGTCCCCTCCAGGCCCTTGAGTTCCCAGGTGATCCCGCCGTCCACGGACTTGTAGATCCCGCCTCCCGGAGAGATCGAGTTGCGCGAGTCCTCTTCCCCGCTACCCGCCCACACGATGTCGGGGTTGCTCGGCGCGATCGCGAGGTCGCCCATCGACACGACCCGCTCGTCGTCGAACACGGGCCGGAAGGTGGTCCCGTGATTCGTGGTCTTCCAGATGCCGCTCGTCGCGCCGGCGACGAAGAAGGTGCCCGTGCCCGGGACGCCTTCGATGTCGGTGACGCGCCCGGACATGTTCGCGGGGCCGATCGAACGCCACTCCAACTCGGCCATGAAATCTTCGTCTGCCACCGCCTGTTGCCCGGCCACCTGGGCCGGGAGGACGATCGACGCGAGGATGAGGGGGACGGCGACGCGCTTCAACATGGTTCGCGGCTCCTGGCTGTGGTAATGCTCGCGGGCGCAACGGTCCAAGATGAGGGACACGCCCGACGCAACGGAAGACACCCCCGCGTCGCCCGGCGTTTGAGCGGGCCGGGCACGCCGAAGCGGGCGGACAGCTGGGGAATCCCGGGCGGCGGGGAGAACCCCGGGTGGAGCGTCAGTCTTGCCGGGCCTCCGCCCTCCGCCGACAGAGCCGGTAGAGGATCAGATGCGCGCCCCCCTGGAATCCGACCGTGAAGCCCATCCAAAGGCCGTAGTTACGCTCCAGGAGGGATTCCGTGAGCAGCCAAACGCACAGGACGATGACGGCGACGCCGCAGAGGAAGAAGACGGGCGCCTGCCGGATGGGGCCGAATGGCTCCAGCGCTCCGAGTTTCGCGAACATGCTCAGGCGGTCTCGGGAGGCGGGGTGCCGAATACATGGCCCTCCAGCCGCGCGACGCGGTCCGTCATGGCCACCCGCGTCTCAATCACCTCCGCGCGCACCTTGCCGATCTCGCCGCTCAACTCCGCGCGCACCTACCGATCTCCGCTCAACTCCGCGCGCACCTTGCCGATCTCACTGCTCAACTCCGTGCGCACCTTGCCGATCTCGCCGCTCAACTCCGTTCGCACCTTGCCGATTTCGCCACCCAACTCCGTTCGCACCTTGCCGATGTCGCCCCTCAACTCCGTGATCCTGTCGTCAAGTTTGTTGGTGGCCCCTCTGGTGAACACGGCAAGGCTGATCGCCGAAGCGATGACGGCCAGCAACACGCCGAGGATTCCCATCGTATCCGTTTCCATGCCGTCGAGCCTCATGCTGGAAGTCCGAGTGCGGCGGCGGGGCACGCCCACCGGGTTACGCCACTCGACCTCCCCGTGGATCTCAACCTAATCTCAACAGGACCGGCGATCCAAACCGCCCGAGAGCGTCACCCGCCGGGCGGGGCGTCCTTGTCCTTGAGGGCACGGATGCGGCGGACCATCCGGTCGCGCCAGGCACAAAGGGCCGCCGTCGCGTCGGCTCCGTACATCGCTTCCGTTTCGTCCCGGATGCCGTTAATCACGCGGTCCGAGAACTCGGGGTCCGCCTCCAGGTCCGCCCACAGCTCCCGGTACGCGTCGTTGTACCGCCGGTAGTAGTCCCCCACGCCGCCGTCCGCATTGGTATGCCCGCTTCCGAACGGTCCCAGCAGCGCCCAGCGGAGCCCCAGGCCTTCCCGGACCACGGTATCGATCGCGTCCGCCGACGCTGCGCCGGTCTCGTACAGAAAGATCGCCTCGCGGATGAGGGCCGCCTGTAGCCGGTTGAGGAGGAATCCGGGCAGGTAGTGGTTCATCTCCACCGGGGACTGGCCCACGCTCTTCATGAAGGCCAGCGTCAGGGCCACGACTTCGGCGTCCGTCTCTCCCCCGGGAAGGACCTCCACCACGGGGACGACATGGGGCGGGTTCACGGGGTGCGCGACGATGCAGCGGCGGGCACCCGCCAACCCCTCCGCGATCCGCGTCATGTCCTGAGCCGATGTCGAGCTGGCCAGGATCGTGCCCGCATCCGCGGCCGCGTCCAGATCGGCGTAGATCCCCTTCTTGATGTCCAGCGCCTCGGGCCCGCTCTCCTGCACCCACCCCGCCCCCGCCAGTGCGTCGCCCACCGTTCCGCAGCGGTGGACGGCCCCAGCCTCCCGGACGGCGGTGCCAGCATCGATGAACCCCAACGCCTCGTCCTCCTCCGCCGACTCCCGCGCCCAGGCGAGCGCGAATTCGAGCTGTGCCGGGTCCGGGTCGTACGCCCGTGTCTCGCAGCCGGCTCGGGCGAAGACGCGGATCCAGCTCCGGCCGATCACACCGGTGCCGACAACGGCGACGGTCTGAATCGTGGGCCGAGTCACGGGCTCGCTACCGCCGGGAGATGATGCCGTTCCAGCGACTACCGGGGGACCACGCCATGCTGGCGCAGGACATCCAGCGTCGCATCCAGAGGGAGCGCCTCGACGGTGCCGAGGTCCCCCTCGACGGTCGTCGCGAGGAACATGGAGTTGAGGATGGCCTCCTCGGTGGCTTCGATGGCCGCCTGGAAGATCGGACTCATGGCCGCGTTGGGCAGCCGCGGCGCGTCCCACAGGCGTGAGACGGGCACCGAACTGAAGGCGATCACGTAGTCGCCCGACCCGTTGCTCATGCTGCCCCCGCCCCGGCCCAGCCCCAGCAGGGCCCTCCGCGCGAGACGCTCCAGGTTGCGGTGTTCCAGAGGCGCGTCCGTCGCGACGACCATGATGATGGAGCCGTCCTGGGGTGACCAGCGGGCGTCCGCCGGCTCCGCACCGGCGGCTCCGCCCGTCCTCGGGCGCATGCCGGCTCGGGGATAGGGAGCGCTCTCGCGCGGACCGCCGTAGGGCGACCCGCTCAGGGCTTCTCCGACCGGGGCCCCGTCGATGGCGAGGACGCCGCCGTGATTGGACTGAACGAGCACGCCCACGGTCCAGCCCCCGAGTTCTTCCGGCAGCCGGCGGCTCGCCGTGCCGATGCCCCCCTTCCACCCAAAGGCGATCGTGCCGCGTCCCGCGCCCACGCTCCCCTGCTCCACCGGCCCGGTGTCCGCCCCGGCGATCGCCGCGAGCACATCCGTCTCCGTGATCGGACGGAGCCGGATCCTGTTCAGGAAGCCGTCGTTCGTCTCGGCCACGACCGGGTTCACCGACCGCACGTTCTCGTTGCCCGGCAGCCCCAGCAGATACGTCATCACCGCGTCGGCGGCCCGCGGCACGCAGAGCGTACACGTCAATACGACCGGAGACTCGAGTTCGCCCAGTTCCTGCACCTGGGTCGTCCCCGCGAACTTGCCGAAGCCGTTCCCCACCACGAACGCGGCGGGAACCTTCTCCTGAAAGATGTTTCCGCCATGCGGGAGGACGGCCGTGACCCCGGTGTTGATCGTGTCCCCGCTGGTGACGGTGACGTGCCCCACCCGCACGCCGTCCACATCGGTGATCTGATTGAGAGGTCCGGTGGGCAGGACACCCACCACGACGCCCAGGTCCCGTGCGCTCCGCCGCTCCTGAGCCTCCGCCGAAGAAACGGCCGCCAGGGTCGCCAGCGCGACGGTAAGAAAAACGCGCAGGCGAGGCGGCGTCGAGGACCTGTTCGGACGAATCAGCACCTGTTTCCTCCACCAACGGGGCGCTCGAGGCGACGCGTGGTTTCATGTCGTAAGCATCGGGGAAGAAGATGCGGGCCCGGACCCACGACCGCGACTGCGGGCCGAAGGTCTGCGCCGCAAGGACCACGAGTCCTAAAGGCCGTTGAGCGCTGCGCGAGTGTAGGAGAGAACGTAGGCGGGTTCTGAAGCGCTAACCTACGATCTCCTTGAGGGCCGTACGGAGTTCTGCGCCGGTCACGAGTTCGGCCGGGTCGGCTTCGACCTTCGCGAGCTGTTCTCGAACGATCATCGCGTCCCGCGCGTCTTCCCGACGACATCAAACAGATCGTAGCCAGTGCCGGAGGAGGGACTCGAACCCTCAAGGGATTGCTCCCACCGGATTTTGAGTCCGGCGCGTCTGCCAGTTCCGCCACTCCGGCTCGTGGACGCGGCCAAGAGATCTACAACGGGCGGCCGCGTCTGGCTATTGCAACTCGTCGAGCGCCTGGTACACCAGGGTCCGCAGTTTTGCGTGATCGTCGACACCCGCCGCCGGGATAAGCTGTGTGAAGTAGACGACGACGAGATCCTCGGCCGGGTCCACCCAGTAGGTCGAGTGGTACGCCCCGCCCCACCCGTACTCGCCCACCGAGCCCGGGGTTCCGCGGGCGCCGAGATCGCGGAGCACGCTGAATCCGAGACCGAAGCCGCCCCCCGCTTCCCAGCCGAACCTGTCCCCCACGTGGTTCACGGTCATGAGTTCGACGCTCTTCGAGGAGAGGATCCGTGCCCCGTCGCGTTCACCCCCGTTCAGCATCATCTGAAGGAAGCGGGCGTAGTCGTGCGCCGTGGAAAGCAGTCCCGCCCCGCCGGAAAAGCTGGCCCGCGGGCCGTCCACGTACGCGCCCTGCCCCACCATGCCGCCGGGATCGGGCGCCGGCGCCAGGCCGTCGGCCGCGGACGAATAGACCACGCTCAGCCGGTCGCGCTTTTCCTCGGGCAGGTAGAAGTGGGTGTCCACCATGCCGAGCGGCTCGAAGATGCGCGTGCGCAGGAACTGGTCGAGCGGCTCGCCCGACACCACCTCCACGAGGGCGCCCAGGATGTCGGTCGAATAGCCGTACACGAAGCGCTCGCCCGGCTGCGCGTCGAAGGGGAGGGCCGCCATGCGGCGGACGGTCTCCCGGATCGGCTCATCGCGATCCGCGAAGTACCAGCCCTGGATGCCCGCCTCCGCCCACAACTCGGCTGCCGGACCCCCGCCGTAGCTGATCCCGGCCGTGTGGGTGAGGAGGTCCCGGATCGTGATCGAGCGGTTCGCCGGGACGATCTCGTACCCTCCCGCCCCGTCGCCCACCGCCACCGTCGTCTCCATGTACTCGGGCAGATAGCGGCCTAGCGGGTCGGTGATCAGGAGATCGCCGGCTTCCTGCAGCATCATGATCCCGACGCTCACGACCGCCTTGGTCTGCGAGGCGATGCGGAAGATGTCGTCCGTCTCCATCGGATCGCCCGCCGCGATGTCGCGGTGGCCGACGGCGTCGAGATAGGAGACTTCTCCCCCGCGAGAGACGAGCGCGACCGCTCCGGGCAGCCGACCCTCTTCAACGAAGGTCTCCAGGGACTCGCTCAGCCGTTCCAGCCGGCCTTCGGCGATCGAGGCCTCCGTCGAAGCGGGCGCACCGCGCACGGCGAGTACAACCCCGATCACGAGCACGGGCAGCACGCCCCACAGGAGCCGCTTGGGCAGTCTGTTCATCGATCGTCCTCCTTCAGTCGAGCGGTCGCCTCAGTCGAGCGCCGGGTGCCGTGTGTGCCAATCCGTCGCCGCCTGGAACGCGTGCGCCACGCTCAGGATCTTGTCATCCGCGAACAGGTCGCCGACCAGCGTCGTCGTCAGCGGCTGGTCCGCCTCTTCGCCTTCGGGTCCCGCGGGGCCGAATCCGTACTGCACGACGGCGGCGGGGTGTCCCGTCTCGTTCGTGAGCCCCACCTCGCCCGAGCCGGTCGCGAACATGTCGAAGCCTTCCATCGCCTCGGCCATCCGCTTCATCACGATGTGCCGCCGCCGCTGGGCATGGACGTAGTCCATCGCGAGCCCGTCCCGGCCGCGGCGGAAGCGGGTGAAATCACGCTGCTCCTGCTCGTTGAGCCCCTCCGGCACCGGCGGCAACTCGCCGTTCGGGGCGACGTGGAAGTCGAAGGCGGACGACGACTCGGCCCCCAGCGAACTGGCCGACTGGGCGGGCAACTCGCGCATGAGCCGCGGCCGCGCCCCCAGCGCCTCCAGCTTCTCGACGAAGGAACGCGGCGCGTCTTCGGTGTAGCCGATCGACAGCGAGCCCAGATCCGGATTCCGCTCGAAGCGGAAGGGCGTCGTGACCGAGGCCGGATCCTTCTCGTCGGCGCCGTGGATCTCGTTGAACACGAGCGCGCAGTCCTCGACGGTGCGGCACATCGGCCCCGTCTTGTCCATGCTCCACGATAGCACCATGCCTCCGTAGCGGCTCACCCGCCCGAAGGTCGGGCGGAGGGCGCTGAGCCCGCACCGCCGGCTCGGGGACACGATGGAACCGCGCGTCTCCGTACCGATCCCGAACGCGACGCAGCCCGCCGCAGTGGCCGAGCCGGGGCCGGCCGACGATCCGCTCGACCCCCAGGCGAGGTTCCACGGATTGAGCGTCCGGCCCCGGTACCAGCGGTCGCCGCGGGCGAACTCTCCCGTGGCGAGCTTGGCGATGAGCACGGCGCCGGCCGCGCTCAGCCGGCGCACCACCTCGGCATCCTCTTCGATCATCTGAGTCTGGAACGCCGCCGAACCCCAAGTCGTTCGCGCCCCCTCGGTGGAGAATAGGTCTTTCACACCCCAGGGGATGCCGTGCAGGGGCCCGCGCCACTCTCCGGCCCGGATCTCCGCCTCCGCCTGCTCCGCCTCCTCCCTTCCCCGGCCCTCGAGGATCGTGACGGCGCACAGCAGGACCGGGTCGTAGCGCTTCAGGCGCTCCATGTAGATTTCGAACAGTTCGGTCGGGGACACGTGGCGCTCGCGGACGAGGGCCGCCAGCCGGTGCACCGGGAGGAAGGCGACCTCCTCCTCGCCCGACGGCACCGTCCCCTGCCAAGGCTCGATCTCGATCGGCGTGCGCTCGAACGGGTTCAGCCCGGCACGCCAGTACTTTTCGATAAGCGCGCCCGTTCCGCCCGGATAGGCCTGGAACTGGAGGGCCGGCGGCTCGCCGTTGCCGAGCGGGATCGTCTCTTCCTGCGGCGCCTCCTGCGCCCCCGGCGGAATCGGCGTGCGGGGAGCGCTGGAACTCGCGGTCCCGGCGGCCACCAGCGTCCGGGGATCCAGGACCCCCGCCGCGGTCGCCGCCGCCGCGACCTTCAGAAATCCGCGCCGCCGGATGCCGTCATCGGCCTTCTCCGCGCTCGTCGGGTCGAGGTTCTCGGACACTCGCGCCTCCTGTCGCCGGGGATGGGTCGATACCGGCCGGATCCGGCTCGCCCGGCTGTCACACTGCGGAGAAAGTCCCGAACCGACAACCCGGCGCGCGATTCGAGGCCGGATCCTGACACCCCCGCGCCGGTTTTTGCGTAGATTGCCGTCGATCCGCGGGATCCGCCGCGGCCGGGCCGTACGCCGCCTCCAACGACTACCCCTGATCCGCGAGGCTCCACATGGATATGGATCTCGTCGTCATCTTTGGTTTCGTCACCTCACTCGTGCTCATCATCACCGGGGGCATCGTCCTCTACCCCATCTCCCGCAAGCTGGGATACTTCCTCGAGGAGGCGGCGCGAGAGCGGGCCGACCGGCTGTCCGGACGGATTCAGGAGGCTCTGCCGGATTCCGCGGCGAACGACCGCGTGAACCAGGCGCTCTCCGACTTGCAGGATCAGATCGGGCACCTCGCCGAGCGTCAGGCATTCACCGAACAACTCCTGGAGCGCCGCCTGGAGGGTCCGTCTTCCGCCGACGAGGCCTGACGTCCCGCGGATTGGGAGAGAGTGACGCCGGGGCGTGACGAGATCACTGGGTACAAACAGACTTCATCCCCACTTCATCCCTGCCACAGGAGGGTGATCCGGCGCCCCGGCGTCTTTCACCACTCGCAGACCCGCCCTGAGGAGGTCGAGTGTTTCGCGGGCCTGCGACACTGAGACGCTCCGAGTCCCCGAAGCGTTGTCTGAGGGCGGCAGATCTGGGTGGCTACGCGGGAAGGTTGAAGAAGGCGAGGCCGAGGAGGACGTAGACCCCGAGGAGGAGCACTCCCTCCATCCAGTGCGTCAAGCCGTCCCCGGCGATCTGCCCCACCACCAGCACGGAGATGGCGACCGCCGCGACCTCGAGCGGCGAGAACACGAGATCCATGGGCGCCGGACCGACCACATAGGAGAGGAAGACGAGCAGCGGCGCGATGAAGAGCGCGATCTGGAGCGAGGACCCCACCGCGATCTGGATCGACAGATCCATCTTGTTCCGGAGCGCGACGAGGACGGCGGTGGAGTGCTCGGCCGCGTTCCCGACCAGGGCGACGACGATCACGCCGACGAAGACCTCGTTCATGCCCAGCGAGTGCGCGGCCTCCTCCGCTCCGCCGACCAGGATCTCGCTCATCCAGCCGACGAAGGCCGCCGCGGCGAGGAGCACCGCGAACGACTTGCCCTTCGACCACGCCGGAGCCGCCCCGTCCGAATGGTCCTCCGAATGAGCCGCGCCCTGGTAGAGGTCCGCGTGCGTCCGGAGCGCGAACACGAGAGAAAGCACGTAGCACACGATGAGAACGACGGCGATCTCGAGGCTCAGCGAACCGCCCGCCTCCGCCCCCGCGCCGGCTGTTCCGGAACCGTCCCGCAGATAATGAAGCAGCGAGGGAATGACGAGGCCCACGGCGCTCAGCAGAAGGAGCGTGGCCCCAAGCTTCGCCGCCGTCCGGTTGAACACCTGGGTCCGGAATCTGAGGCCGCCGAGCAGCGCGCTGAGGCCGAACACGAGGAGGATGTTCCCGATGATCGATCCCGTGAGCGACGCCTTCACCAGGTCGTGCAGGCCGGCTTTGAGGGCGAAGAAGGCGATGATCAGTTCCGCGGCGTTTCCGAACGTCGCGTTGAGCAGCCCCCCGAGCCCGGTCCCCACATGCTCGGCCAGCATCTCGGTCGACTTCCCCATGATTCCGGCGAGGGGAACGATCGCGACGGCCGAGGTAAAAAAGAGCGTGGTCGGCGACGCGTGGACCACATACTCGAGAACGAGGGTGATGGGGATGAAGACGAGGAGTAGGAGGAGCGCGTTGTCCGCTTTCAGTCTGAAGGCCAACCCCGCCTCCTCTCGAAAAGGCGCCGTCCGGATTCGAACCGGAGTAGGGGGCTTTGCAGGCCCCTGCCTAGCCACTCGGCCACGGCGCCGGAAGTCGCACAGCCTAATGAGTCGGCCATCCCCCGGAAAGTCTCGCACCGCCGGCGTTCGACCGCGAGTCGGACGCGCGCTCCCGCCCCTCTTGTGGCGGCGTTCGACCATGGGCTGCTATACTCGCGCGATGCTCTCGGAGATCCAGCGGTCACGCGTACTTCCGCTCGCCATCCTCGCCCTGACCGCGCTCTCGGCGCCTTGCGAGGCGCAGTTTCGCGACGCCCGTCTTCCCGAGTCCGGACAGCTCTGGTTCGAGATGGTGCCGACGCTGCTGAACTGGACCGAGCAGTTCGCCCTCAACTCTTCGGTCGACTCCATCGCCGATGGCGACCGGGAGCCGCTGGCCGCCCACTTCGACGGTCCGCTGGCCCTGCGCATCTTCCCGCCGCCGGTCGCTCTGCTCGATGGACTCAACGCCGACGCCGGCGCACTCGGGTTCGATCCCGTTGCCCCGGACGATTTCTCGTTGGGAGACCTGGAATTCTCGACCATGCGTGCGCAGATAAGGCAGCTCGCTCTCGGGGTCGAAGTGGGCGTGCTCGACTGGGTCAGCGTCGGGTTCAGGGCGCCGTTCACGCTGGCGGACATGACGACCACGTTCGCGTTCGACTCGACGGCCGCCACCGTGACGGGGAACGTGTCGGGGTTCGCGCCCGCCGATCCTTTCATTGTCGATTCCCGGGCCGCGCTCGGGTCCCTCGGGGCGATGATTACGAGCGGAACGCTCTCCGGGCCGACGCTCGCCGAAGCCATCGCGTTGAGGGACAACACCCTGGCCTTCCTCAACGCGCTGGAGCGTCGGGCGGGTGCGGGGGCCCTGATTCCGATGGCCCCCAGCGCGGCGGGGTCGCAGATGTTGTCCCGGTTCGGGGGGTTCGCGGCCGCGTTCGAGGCGCTCGGACTGGCGCTGCCCGAACTGGCCCTTCCCGAGTTCGCGAGCGATGCCGATTTCGAGGAACTCTTCCTTACGGCGGGACTCGGCGATCGCCTGCCGAAGAACTCGAGGAACGGCCTTGCGCTCGGGGAGATGGAAGTCTTCGTCCGTGTGAACCTCATCGATCAGATCACCCGTCGTCGTCCGATCCCCGGGTCTGCCGGAGCGGAAGACCCGCCGTCCTCCCCGGACCCGGAACGGGGGATTCGCTTCCGTACCACGGTCGGTGGACTCCTGCGAATCCCGATGGGATCGCAGAACGCGCCTCCGTTTCGCGATCTGACGAACTCCGCCGACGTCCCCATCGGGGACGGCCAGACCGACATCGAGATCGCGCTCTACCAGGACATCGCGTTCGGGAGCCGGCTTATGATCCAGGCCGCCGGTCATTACGGGATCCAGCGGTCGGACGCCTTCGTGGCGCATATCGCCCTCCCGGATCGGCCCTACACGACCGGCTCGCTGCAAACGCTCCTGTTCAGAGACCTCGGGGACTATATCAGCTTCCTCGTCCGGCCTTCGCTGCGCCTTAATCCGGCCATGAGCCTGGGCCTCGAGTATGACTACTTCCAGCTCGGAGATCCGGTGTACGCGCTCACCGATTCGGCGTTCGAGGAATGGGACCCCGGCGTGGTCGGCGCCGAGGGCTCGCAGAAGCGGCACAGGCTGGGGGTCGGATTCACCGTCGACCTGTCCGAGGCGCAAAGCCGGGACGAGTTACGGTCGGCGACCCGTCCGGTGCGCCGGCCGTGGCGGTTCGGCATTTCCCTCCGGCGTGCGATCGCGGGATCCGGGGGACGGACGCCCGCATCGTTCAGATTCGGGGCCGACTTCCGCGTCCCGATCAACATCTTCTAGCCACACCCGCGCATCCGTTGTATTCCCTATCATAAGCGGCTTATGTTATACCGATGAATGATCCGATCCGAGCCTACCTGGCCGAAATCGGGCGCCGCGGAGGCCGCAAGAGTCGGCGCGCGCTCGATCCCGAAGGCTGTCGAGAGCTAGCTGCGGCTTGCGGCCGGACGTCATAGCTGGCCGGCGAGCAGCTCTTCCGCGTGAGCGCGTGAAGCACGGCTCGCGGGATCGCCTCCCAGCATGCGCGCGACTTCCTGCACGCGCTCGCTGCCCGTGAGCGCCTGGACGGACGTGCGGGCCTCCCCGGTATCGGAGACCTTGCCGACCGAGTAGTGCGCATCGGCCCGGGCGGCGATCTGCGCCAGGTGCGTGACGACGAGGATCTGGTGCGCCGCGGACAACCGCACCAGCCGGTCGGCCACCCGATGCGCCACCTCGCCTCCGATGCCGACGTCGATCTCGTCGAACACCAGGATCGGGAGCTCATCGACCTCGATGAGGGCCGTCTCGAGCGCCAGCATCAGCCGGCTCATCTCGCCGCCCGACGCCACGCGGCGCAGCGGCGCGGGCGGGAAGCCCGGATTCAGCGAGACCAGGAAGTCCGCCCTTTCGGCTCCGGTCCGGCGGATTGCCTTGTGTTCGTTGAGCTGCACTTCCAGGCGCCCCGCCCGCATGCCGAGTTCCGGGAGCGCCCGGGTGACCGCTTCGGACAACGCCGCAGCGGCCGCACGACGCCGATCCGAGAGGTCGGACGCCAGTTGGGCCAGTTCCGCGGCCGCCGCTTCGCGCGCCGACTCCAGGCGGGCGATCTCGTCTCCCGCTCCGCTCAACTGTTGCAGTTCACGCCGAGCCTCTTCGCCGGCATCGATCACCTCGGCCAGCGAGTCTCCGTATTTGCGCTTGAGGCGGTAGAGGAGGTCCTGCCGGGCCCGGATATCGTCAAGCCGTCGCGGGTCGTGCTCGATGGCGTCGCGGTAGGGCGCCAGACTCCGCCCGAGTTCCTCCACGTTGCGGAGAGCCGCTTCGTACAGGTCACGGAAGGGGCTCGACGCGTCGTCGATGGCGATGAGGGCGTCCAACTGGCCTCCGAGCTCGCCGAGCTGGTCGACGATCGACCCTTCGGCTTCGTACATCCGCTGATGGAGCGAGCCCGACAGCTCGATCAACTCCTCGGAATGGGTGAGCCGGCGCGCCTCCGTCTCCAGCGCCTCGTCTTCGTCGGGTAGCAGCGCGGCCGCGGCGATTTCATCGCACTTGAAGCGCAGGTAGTCGGCGCGTTCGCGCCCTTCGCGGGCCAACCGGCGCAGCGCTTCCAGCCGGGAGTCCAGGGTGCGCACCCGGTCGAACGCCTCGGAGGTCTCCGCGACCCGACCCTCGTGCCGGCCGAATGCATCGAGGATCCGGAGCTGATGCTTCCGGTCCAGGAGGCGCTGGTGGTCATGCTGGCCGTGCAGTTCGAGGAGCTGCAACCCGAACTCGCGGAGCAGCGTCGTGGTCGACGGCGAACCGTTGGCCCACGCCCGGTGCCGGCCTTCCCGGCGCAACTCGCGCCGCAGAATGAGCCACCCGTCGTCATGGTCCACACCCGCCCGGTCGCACAGAGACGTCACCCCGTCGAGGCCTTCGACCTCGAACCGGCCTTCGATCCGCGCCCACCCGGCTCCGGACCGGATCATGTCCTGCGACGGACGGCCGCCGATGAGGAGGGCGAGCGCCTCGAAGAGAATCGACTTCCCCGCCCCGGTCTCGCCGCTCAGGACGCTGAGGCCCGGGCCGAACTCGAGCGTCACCTCCTCGACCACGGCAAAGTTCTGAACCCGCAGTTCCCTCAGCATGGCGGCGCGGGGTGCTCTCGGACGTCGCCCCACCGGAGCTTCCGCCGCAATACGGTGAAGAACGAATAGTCGGGCAGGCGCACCAGACGCACCGGATGTCGCGAGCGCACGACATCCACGCGGTCGCCCACGGAGAGCGGACAGCCGCGCTGACCGTCGACGGTAAGCTGGAGGTCGTGATCTCCCGACAGCAGTTCCACGGAGATCCTGGTGTCGCCGGAGAACACGACCGGTCGCACGGCGAGCGTATGCGGAGAGATCGGGGTGGCCACGATCCCGCCCATGGTCGGAGAGACGATGGGGCCGCCGGCGGAGAGGCTGTAGGCCGTGGAGCCGGTCGCCGTGGCCAGGATGATCCCGTCCGCGCTGTAGTGGCCGACCTCGTCGTCGTCGGCCAGCACCCTCAGGCCGATAAGGCGGGCGAACCCGCTCTTGTGGATGACCGCGTCGTTGACGGCGTAGAAGCTCGGGTCCTCCGAGCTGTCCGACCCGCTCACCCGCACTTCTATGCGCAGGGCGAGTCGCTCCTCCAGCGTGTACTCGCCCTTTGCCACGCTCGCCATCGCGGCCTCGATCTCGTCCATCGGTACCATCGTGAGGAACCCGAGGCGGCCCAGGTTGCAGCCCAATACCGGAATCCCAAGCGGCGCCGCGACCCGGGCCGCGCGCAACAGAGTGCCGTCGCCACCGAGCGAGAGTACGAGATCGACACCCGCTTCGATTTCGTCGATCGGCGCCGACTCGCGGCCCGCTCTCGTCGCAAGCGTCGGCTCGAACACGAGCGCGATGTCCAGCTCGGCCGCTCGGCGCTCGACGCGTTCGATCAGCGGCTCCAGGTCGGGGTGGTCGGGATGACCGATGATGGCGAAGCGCATTCGCGTTACCGGTCGCGCTCGAGGATGAGGCGCCCGATCTCCCGCAGCCGGTGCGCGGCCGGGAACGGCGCCAGCTCGCGGAACGCCTCGCGCCCCAGCTGCTCCGCACGATCTCTCGCCCCCGCCAGCCCCAGAAGGGAGGGGGTCGTCGCTTTTCCGAGCGCCTCGTCGCGACCCCCGATCTTGCCCATGCGGTGGGAAGATCCTGTGACGTCGAGAATGTCATCTACGGTCTGGAACGCAAGCCCGATCGCGAGCCCGAATCGTGTGAGCCGATCGACCGTCTCCGCCGATGCCCGGGCCGCGACGGCACCCATCGTACAGCACGCGGCGATCAACCGGGCGGTCTTTCCGAGGTGGATGCGTTCGAGCGTACCGAAACTCACGTCTTCCCTCTCGGCCAGGAGGTCGAGGAGCTGGCCGCCGACCATGCCGCTGCCGCCGGAAGCCCGGGCGAGGGTGACGATGAGCCGAGCAGTCACTCCATCGCTCAGCTCCAGGCCGGCGGCTCCATCGCCGACGGCGCGCACCGCGAGCGGCTGCAGCACCGCCCCGGCCAGGATCGCGACCCGTTCTCCGTAACACACATGCAGAGTGGGACGCCCCCGGCGCAGGGCGTCGTCGTCCATGCAGGGCAGGTCGTCGTGGATCAGGGAATAGGCGTGGACCAGCTCCGGGCCCAGAGCGAGGCGGTAGAGCGACGGCGGGCGACCGTTCCCGCCGTTCCGCTCCGGGCCTCCCGCAGCCTCCCAGGCGCTGATCAGCAGGAGGGGGCGGATCCGTTTCCCCGGCGCCAGGACCGCATGCCGGATGGGGTCCGCGATGGGTTCGGCCTCCCGGAGCGCCTCTCCCAGCCACGCCGACAGTGCCTCATCGACGGCGGTGCGCGCCGCGTCCAGCTCCGGCGTCACGCCTCGGCGTCCGCGTCGCCGGACCCCGCCTTCGCCAAGGGGGTCGTGTCCGGTCGTCCGGTGGAGGTGGCGATCAGTTCCTCGACCTTGCCGCTCGCCATCTCGAGCCAGCGGCGCGCCTCGCCGAGACGCTGGATGCCCCGCTCGAACAGCTCGATCGCCTCGTCCAGGCCGATTCCCTCACGGTCGAGGCGTTCGACGATCTGCTCCAGCTCCTGGACCGCCGCCTCGAACTCGAACGGCCGGTCGGGCGTCCCGCTCATGGTTCCGGCTCCACCGCATCGGCGGTTGCCGCGACCTCCCCACCGCGCACGCGGAGTCGGAACCGCTGTCGCGGCTCGAAATCCTCGATCCCGGTGAGCCGCCGGCCGTCCACGTCCGTGGCCACGGCGTATCCGCGGGCCACGGTCTCGAGAGGGCTCAGCGCGTCGAGCGTCGCGGCCAGCCCGGCGAGCCGGTCACGCGACCGGGCGAGCGCCCGACCGATGCCGAGAGGGAGCCGTTTCTCGATGGCGCCCAGCCGCAGCCTGGCGACATCGCGCACGTGCCCGGCAGACACCGGCAGGCGTCGCGCAAGCGTGTCCACGCGATCGCGCCCGCGCGTGACGAGTCGGCGCAGCCCCCGAGCCAGGCCTCTTCCGGCGGTGTCCAGCGAGCCCCTCACACTCCGGATGTCCGGCACCGCGAGTTCCGCCGCCGCGGACGGCGTCGGCGCCCGCAGATCGGCCACCAACTCGCAGAGAGTCACGTCCACCTCGTGCCCGATGGCGCAGATGACGGGAACCGGACTGGCCGCGACGGCTCTGACCGCCGTCTCCTCGTTGAAGCACCACAGGTCCTCCGTCGATCCGCCGCCCCGGCTGAGGATGATCGCGTCGAGCGTCGTGTCGGGGCGATGTGCGCTCCATTCCACCAGCCGCTGGAGCGCATCCCGAACTTCGCGCGCCGCTCCCTCGCCCTGGACCCGGCAGTGCCGTACGACGACATCGACCCACGGGGCCCGCCGCCTGAGCACGGTCAGGACATCGTGCAGCGCGGCACCCTCGCGCGACGTGACCACGCCGATGCGACGAGGGAACGCGGGCAAAGCCCGTTTCCGCTCGGGTGCCAGCAACCCCTCCGCATCCAGTCGTCTCCGGAGCCGCTCGAAGGCGATCCTCCACAGCCCCTGGCCCGCCGTGTCGATCTGGCGGACCCGCAGCTGGAATCGCCCCTGCCTCGCGTAGAGGGTCGGCCGACCGTGGACGAAGATCTCCATTCCATCGTCCGGATCCACCGGCAGCCGCCACGCATCGCCCCGGAACAGCACGCAGGCCACGCTCGCGTCACGATCCTGGTCACGCAGCGAAAAGTAGCGGTGTCCGGCCGGCGAACGGCTCCAGTTCGCCACTTCGCCGCGCACCCAGAGCTGTCCGAAGCGGCCCTCCAAAGTCCCGCGCGCCGCCTCGTTGAGTTCGGACACGCTGACGGCCCCTTCCGGCGAACGGCCGTCGCGGACGGGCGGGCGGGCACTTGCTGCGGGCTCCGCCTCTACACCCTGTTCCCCACCCTGTTCCCCGAACAGCGAGGCCTGGCGCTCGGCGCTCATCCCGACGCCGCGGCCCCTACCTCGGCAGCACTCGGGGTCCGCTCCGCCGACATCACGGTGTTGCGCAGCAGCATGGCAATCGTCATCGGGCCGACGCCCCCGGGCACCGGGGTGATCCAGCTCGCCCGCTCCGAGGCTTCATCGAAGTCGACATCGCCGACGAGCCGGTAGCCACGCGCGGCCGACGGGTCGTCTACCCGGTTCACGCCCACATCGATGACCAGGGCCCCCTCTCGGACCATGTCGCCGCGGACGATCCCCGGGCGCCCGACCGCGACGATCAGGATCTCCCCCTGGCGGGTGACCGCGCCGAGGTCGGCCGTTCGGCTGTGCGCGACCGTGACGGTGGCGTTCGCTCCGGGCTCCTTCTGGAGCATGATCTGGGACATCGGCATCCCCACGATGTTGGAGCGGCCCACGATGACGACGTGGGCGCCGGAGGTTTCCACGCCCGTCCGCCGGATCAGCTCCTGCACGCCCGCGGGCGTCGCGGGCCGAAACGCGTCCGGATCCCCCTGAGACATCCGTCCCTGGTTCACGGGGTGGAACCCGTCCACATCCTTGGAGGGGTCGATTCTCTCCGTCACCTCCCGTTCGTCCAGATGACCCGGCAGAGGAAGCTGGACCAGGATCCCGTGGATCGCCGGATCGGCGTTCAGTTCGTCGACAATGGCGAGAAGCTCGGGCTGACCGATGTCGGTCGGCGGCTTGATGTCGCGCGCATGGATACCGGCTTCCTCGCACGCGCGGGTCTTCATCCGGACGTATACCTGTGAGGCCGGATCGTCGCCCACGAGCACGACCCCGAGCCCGGGGCGAACGCCTCTTTCGGACAGAATCCGCGCCCGCTCGGCCACTTCCGCCCGAATATCGGCCGCGATTCGCTTCCCATCGATCATCTGCGCCGTCATCTATTCTCCCGTGCTAGCGCGCGAAGTCTACGGTTCGTGACTCGCGAACGACCACCACCTTGATCTGCCCCGGATACTGCAGTTCGTTCTCGATGCGGCGGGCCGTCTGTTCCGACAGGGCCGCCATTTCCTCATCGGAGATCTTGTCCGGCGTCACCATGATGCGGATCTCGCGTCCCGCCTGGATGGCATACACCTTCTCGACACCGTCGTAGGAACTCGCGATCGCTTCCAGTTTCTCCAGACGTTTCACGTAGTGCTCAAAGGACTCGCGCCGGGCCCCGGGTCGGGCCCCGGAGATCGCGTCAGCCGCAGTGACGAGAAAGGTCTCGGGGTAACGGGCGGGCTCCTCGCCGTGATGGGCGCGGATCGCGTTCAGGACCGGATCTTTCTCGCCGCATTGCTCGCAGAGGTCGTAGCCGATCTCTACGTGGCTCCCTTCCTTCTCGTGCGTCAGACCCTTCCCGATGTCATGGAGCAGTCCCATTCGCTTCACGAGCTGCGTGTCGAGCGACAACTCCGCCGCCATCGCGGCGCCGATGAGCGCGACCTCGTGCCCGTGGGCGAGCTGGTTCTGTCCGTAGCTGGTCCGGAAACGCAGGACGCCGAGAACCTCGCGGAGCCGAGGGTGAAGGTCGTGGATCCCGAGTTCGTACAGGGTTTCGTCGGCGGCCTGGCGCATGATCCCCTGGACGTCTTCCCGCGCTTTTTCGACCACTTCCTCGATGCGCCCCGGATGGATGCGGCCATCGCCGATGAGGCGGCCCATGGCGAGCCTGGCCACTTCCCGGCGGACCGGATCGAAGCAGGAGAGGATCACGGCTTCGGGAGTGTCGTCCACGACCACGTCGACCCCGGTGGCCGCTTCGAAGGACCGGATGTTGCGGCCCTCGCGACCGATGATCCGACCCTTCATATCGTCGCTGGGGAGCGTGACGACGGAGACGGCCGCTTCGGAGGAATGGTCCACCGAGAGCTTCTCGATGGCCTGGGAGATGATTTTCCTGGCCTCGCGCTCGGCCTCGCCTCTGGCCCGCTCTCGCGACTCGCGCACGTACTGTGCGGCGTCGGCCCGCGCCTCGTCGCGAATCTGACCGACGAGTTCGCGGCGGGCCTCCTCCCGGCTGAGGCCGGCAATGCGTTCGAGTTTTTGGGCGAGCTCCCGGTCGCGCTCGTCGAGTCCGCTCGCGCGCGCTTCCAGTTCGCCGCGCTCCTTCTCGATCAGATCGCGGCGCTGATCGAGCCGTTCCTGACGCTGGTCGATGGTCTCGAGCTTCCGCTCGAGCGTCTCGCTCCGTTCGAGAGTCCGCTGCTCGAGCCGTTCGAGTTCCGTCCGGCGGCGCTCCGCCTCCCGGGCCCCTTCCTCCCGGAGCTGCTGCGCTTCCTCGCGCCCCTCCAGCTCGGCGGCCTTCCGTACGCTCCGGGCCTCCTGCCGGGCGGATTCGACGATCCCGCGTCCCTCGGTCTGGAGCCGGCTCCGCGCTCGGCTGAGACCCCGGCGCTCGATCAGAATCCCCGCGATCCCTCCCGCCAGGACACCCGCGATCACCAACAGCACAGTCGGCAGGGTGATGGATTCCAGCACGGCCAGACTCCATTCTTCGAACGATCTATGAACAAAAAAAACCGGCGGACTCGTCCACCGGTGCATGCCGCTCGGGCCGAACGGGCCAATCGCCACGTTCGATCATCTATCTGAAGATGGGGCCCCGCTCGCGCGAAGCCGCCTGACGGACAGCACGACACCGATCCATATCCTTACATCACATCCGTCAGGAAACGTCGCCTGGGCGTTTCGACGCCGCAAGCCGAGGCGCCTGCCTCAACCGCGAAACGCGAACCGGAGCTTCAGTCCCCGAGCGGAGGCGTCTCGCCGGTGACCGAGCCGGTCACCGAGCCCGTCACCGAGTCCGTCATCGACTCGAGCCGTTCCGCCATCTCGATCAGGCGAGCTTCGACCTCGTCGGTCAGCGCTTCCTGGTCGCCCCGCGCCCGCAGGAGTTGGTCCGTAATCTCGAGCGCGGCGAGGATCGCGGCGCGGTGCGGCTCGGCGACGCCGGCGATGTGCGCCCGCTGGATGGCCTCGTCCACGTACCTTGCGCAGGCCCGCGTGTGGGCCTCGCCGCGATCCGTCCGAATCTGGTACTCCTCGCCGAAGATCATCACACGGACCGGGAGCGGTTCGCCCGCCGCATTCATACTTCGTCCTCCACGTGGGCGAGGCGGTTACGGAGCCGTTCCGCCTTGCTTCTCGCCCGGGTCAGCGTCTCGCGAAGACCCCGGTTCTCCGCCGCGACGGCCCGCAGGCGCTCGTCAAGGTCGCCGGGCAGCGCGGCGCTGCCGGTGGAGTCTCCCAGCGCCCCGACCACGTTGCGGTAGTCCGCTTCCGCCTTCTCCGCGCGCCGCCGCGTCTCGTCCACACGGACACCGAGCGTACTCACGGCCCGCGAGAGGCGGTCGAACAGCGCCTCTACATCCCGACGTCGGTCAGGACCGGCGGATTCTGGCATCGAACCGTTCCTCCAGAGCGTTGGCGAGCGCGGACATCTCCGACTCGACATCCTGATCCGTCAGGGTACGGTCGGACGCGCGAAAGCGGAATGTCCACGCCATCCCGATGCGGCCGCCGCCGATCTCTTCCCCGGAGTAGACATCGAAGAGGCGCACTTCACGGAGGAGGTCCGACGCGATATCCCGCGCGGTCCGCCCGATGTCCTCGGCGGGAACCCCACGCGGAATCGTCATGGACAGATCGCGGCGCACGGCGGGAAACGACGAGGTCTTCCGATAGGAGGGGGCGGCGCGCCCATCGACCGCCCCGAGATCGAACTCGAGCGCGAAGACGGGGGCTGCCCAGGGCGGCGCGTCTATGGATTCGGCGCGGACGGCCCCGGCGACTCCGATCGCGCGACCCTCCTTCACGGCCTGGAACGCGCCGCCCGCGAGCCAGGGCCCCGCGAGGGGCGGACCCGCCGACGACTGGAGCGCATCGGCCCTCTCGGCGAGCGGATCCAGCGAGACACCGCACAGACGGCTCGCGAACGCCTCGGCGATCTCCTTGAGATCCCACAAATCGAAGTCGAGTGCCGATCCGGACCAGTGGTCCGGCCGCCGCGCGCCGGTGATCACGGCCCCCACCCTTCCGGCTTCCTCGAAGCGTCCGGGACCGTCGTCGGCGGTTCCGAACCCGCTGCCGAACACCGTGCCGAGTTCGAACAGGCGGACGGCGCGGTTCCCCCGGGAGTAGTTGTGCTCGAGCCGTCGCAGGAGCACCGGGACCATGGCCGAGCGGAGGCATCCCTCCTCGGCCGACAGCGGGTTGGGGACGGAGACGACGGCGCGATTCCCGCGGAAATCGGCCGGCATGAAGCTCAAACTCCGCGCTTCGAGCAGTCCCCGGCCGGTGAGCAACTGCCGCACCCGGGCGGACTTCTCGACCCGCGGATCCTCCGGTACCGCGCTGGGCCGGAACCTGCGGTCCTGACCCGGGGCGGCGTCGTATCCTGCCCGGCGCGCCACTTCCTCGACGAGATCGATCTCGCGCTCCACATCGGTGCGCCAGCCCGGCACGGAGATGCGCAGCGGCTCCGCGGGGCTCAGCGTCTCGAACCCGATCGGCTCCAACGTGTGCAGGATCTGCGGGGCGGAGAGTCCGAACCCCAGTACCTGGTTCACGCGATCGACCCGTAGTTCGATCGGCGCCGGCGGCGGCGGGCGAGGGCCCACGCGCATGCCGACCGCGCCGGCCTCCCCGCCCGCCGTGGCGAGGATCAGCTCCACGCACCGCGCGAGGGCACGCTCCTGAGCGTGTACGTCGATCCCCCGCTCGAAGCGGTACGACGCCTCCGTGGAGAGCCCGGCCGCCGACCGGGTCTTCCGCACGCCCGCCGGGTCGAAGGACGCGCATTCGATGAGCAGATCCACGGTGTCCGCGGTGACCTCGGTGTCCAGCCCGCCCATGACGCCCGCCAGGGCGATCGCCCGGTCTCGATCGGCGATCACCGTCTGCTCCGGCGCCAGTTCGTGCTCCTGTCCGTCGAGCGTCGTCAGCGGCTCACCCGCCGCAGCCGCCCGGACCCGGATCTCGGCCCCGGCCAGCTTCGCGAGATCGAAGGCGTGAAGCGGCTGGTTCCGCTCGAGAAGGACGTAGTTCGTCGCGTCGACCACATTGCTGATCGGACGCGCCCCCACGGCCAGAAGGCGGCCGGCGAGCCACGCGGGCGAGGGGCCCACCTTCACGCCCCGCACCACCGCAGCCATGTAGCGCGGACATCGGGCGAGGTCCTCGATCCGGACCCGCACGCCGGCTCCCTCCGCTTCGGTCTCCCCGTCCCTCCACGCGGGCGACCATCCCGGTCCGCCGAAGTCACGCCCCCTCGGACGCTCGCAAACCTCCCGCGCGACCCCGAGGTGGCACGCGAGGTCCACACGGTTCGGGTTCAGGTCGAGCGTCATCCGTGTGTCAGGGAGGCCGAGCGCCGCGGCCAGCGGCATCCCCGGCTCCAGGTCCTCCGCGAGCCGCATGATCCCGCCCCTGTCGCGCCCCAGATCGAGTTCGGCTTCCGAGCACAGCATCCCGTGGCTCACCTCGCCCCGGATCTTCCGGCTCTCGATCCGGAATCCATCGGGGAGACACACGCCGGGCGCCACATGGGGATACAGCCCGCCGCGCTCGATGACGGGAGCGCCGCACACGACATCGAGCACCTCGCCGCCGCCCCGGTCGACCTTGCACAGGGTGAGCCGGTCGGCGTTCGGATGCGGCCGGGCTTCCAGCACGCGCCCGACGATGATCCCGTCCAGCCCCGCGCCCACCTGTTCGATCTTCTCGACCGCGGCGGCCGTCAACGTCAGGCGTTCGGCGAGGACCCGGGGGTCTCTCAACTCCCCGCGCAGTTCTCCCAGTTCGTCGAGCCAGTTGAACGAGATATTCATATGAACTGTCGCAGGAAGCTCATCTCCCCTTCGTAGAGGAGTCGCATGTCCGGGATGCCGTGCCGCACCATGGCGATCCGCGCCGGCCCCATGCCGAACGCGTACCCCGTGTAGCGCTCCGCGTCGTAGCCGACGGCTTCGAACACGGCGGGATCCACCATTCCGCTCCCCATGATCGTGATCCACCCGGTCCGCTTGCAGGTCGAGCAGCCACTTCCGCTGCACACCGAGCAGGTGACGTCCACCTCGGCGGACGGTTCGGTGAAGGGGTAGAACGAGGGCCGAAAGCGACTCCTCGTCCCGCTGCCGAAGAAGTGGCGCACGAAGTGTTCGATCGCCGCCCGGAACTCGACGAAGTCGACGCCTTCATCGACCGCGAGCCCCTCGATCTGCTCGAAGGCGGGAGCGTGAGAGGGGTCGAAGGAGTCACGGCGGTACGCGAGCCCCGGGACCACGACCCGCACGGGCGGCGGATACGCCTCCATGACGCGGGCCTGGACCGGCGACGTGTGCGTACGGAGCACCACCCCCTCGTCCAGATAGAAGGTGTCCATCATGTCGGCCGCGGGGTGATCGAGCGGGATGTTCAGCGCGGTGAAGTTATACCAGGTCGATTCGATCTCGGGGCCCAGCACGCGCGTGAACCCGAGTTCCGCGAAGATGTCGCAGATCTCGTCGATCACACGGGTCACGGGATGGACGCCCCCCACCCAGCGCCCACGGGCGGGCAATGTGAGATCGATCCGGTCGCTGGAAGCGCGAGCCGCCGCCGTCAACTGCTGCGCCCGTCGCTCGAGCGCATCCCGCAACGATGTCTTCACGGCGTTGGCGCGCTGCCCGACATCGCGCCGGGCCGATGCCTCGACCGTCCCGATCGAGGACATCACCCGGGCCAGTTGGCCGTTGCGCCCCAGATATTCGACCCGAGCCGATTCCAGGGCAGCGGGATCGCTCGCCTCCCCGATCGCGGCGAGCCCCTTCTCCTCGATTCCGGCCAGGCGGTCGAGGAGAGATGCTCCCGCCACGGTCATGGGGCGTGCGCTTTGGCCACCTCGACTAGCTCGGTAAAAGCGGCCGGGTCCCGAATGGCCAGGTCCGCGAGCACTTTGCGATTCAGCTCCACACCGGCCGTCTTGAGGCCGCTGACGAAACGCGAATAGGACATTCCGTTCTGGCGGGCCGCGGCGTTGATGCGGGCGATCCAGAGCCGGCGGAAGTCGCGCTTCTTCCGGCGCCGGTCGGTGTAGGCGTACGCCCAGCCGCGCTCGACAGAGTTCTTGGCCGTGCGATATAGCTTCGACCGCGCACCGAACTGGCCGCGGGCTTCCTTGAGGACCTTCTTCTTTCGACGGTTACGTGCAACGCTGCTCGTCGCGCGTGGCATGACCGCACCTCCTGCAAACTGTGCTGGAATATGGGACGGGTTATGTCCCCAGAAGTCGCTTCACCCGCTTCTCGTCCGCCTTCGCCACAAGCGTCTTTTTCCGGAGCCGACGCTTCCGCTTCGGGCTCTTCTTGGTGAGGATGTGGCTGTGGTAGGCACGCTGGCGCCGGAACTTGCCGCCCCCCGTCTTCCGAAATCGCTTCGCGGCGGACCGGTTCGTCTTCATCTTCGGCATCTTGCGTATACTCCGTATGAAGCTCCGTCCTTCGACGGAGCACCGATCTCGGCTCGCCCCGGTCGATCGGGGGCGAGCTCCGCACCTCGCGTGGCTTACGTCCGGTGCGGCCCCATCAGCATGGTCATCGTGCGGCCCTCGTGGGAGATATCCGACTCCACGACCGCAATGTCGCCCAGCTCCTCCTTCACCCGCTCGAGGATCCAGCGCCCTCGCTCCGGGTGCGTGATCTCGCGTCCGCGAAACATGAGCGTGAACTTCACCTTGTCTCCGTCACCCAGGAATCGGCGCGCGTGGCGCATCTTGAAGTCGATGTCGTGCGCTTCGATCTTCGGGCGCAGCTTCACTTCCTTGACGTGGATGATGTGCTGCTTCTTCTTCGCCTCCCGGGCCTTCCTCGCCTGGGCGTACTTGTATTTGCCGAAGTCCATGAGCCGGCACACGGGCGGTCGCGCACCGGGCGCCACCTCCACCAGATCCAGTCCGCGCTCGGCCGCCATGGCACGGGCCTCGTCGGTGGCGACGATTCCGAGTTGTTCACCCTCCTCGTCGATGAGCCGGATCGGGCTGATCCGGATCTTGTCGTTGACTCGTGGATCTCCGTTCACTGCACCTCATAAGAAAGCCCGCATCGGCACCAGCCGACCGGGCACGGGGGTACCTCCCGAAACGGGGGCACGCCGTCGACCCGGCAGCAGCACGACTTCGTGCGCCAATAGGGTGGGGGCATCGCGGCCCCACTTGACCATTTTTCTACGACGCCGGAAAACTGCCCCCGCGCCGCCTCGCTGTCAACGACGAGCAGTCAACGTAGCTCCTGCAGGCCGTCTCGCAGCTTCCCGCCTCAAGCCGGCTCTCTGGCTTGCCATTCCTTCAGCTCAGAGCAAAGCCTCACGAGGCTGCGGATAACTCCCTGGATCTTCGTCACATCCTCGCGGGCAGTCACGTAATCTCGGGTGTGCGCGACCGCGTTTCGGAGTTTCCGAATCTCCTTGAACTCCTCCTCACGTTTAGATTCCGCCCAAGAACCGGGACAATCGATCTCTCGCAAGATCTTCGCCTTGTCGCCGAAGTGTGTGTAGAGGAGCGAATCAACCTCGCTGTCGTGTTTCACACTTCTCGTGATCAGTCTCCTGACCCTCCCCTGGCCCCAGGCTCCGAGATGCTTCAGCCAATCGTCTCCGGACGGGTAACGGCACCTGATCGCGCGCGCCATTTCCATCTCGAGCCCGGTGATCAAGCCGAATAGCACCGCTCGGACAGGGAGCTTCTGAAGGTCGGACCACGTGACGAGTCCGGAGACCCGATTCCCCGCAACTACGAGACGGTAGGGCTTCTCGTTGACCTCGTGGAGGAAGTCGAGGATGGCCCCATCACCACCAATCAGATTCGCCGACGAGAGCCCGTCCATGAGTGACTGGACAACCGTTCCGTCTTCCGGCGGATCCGCCGTGATCGCCCTCGTGCGGAAGAGTCCGGTGATTTCGCCTTCGTCCTCTACCGGAAGGTAGTCATAGGTCTCGTGTCCATGATCGTTTCGCCGCAGTACTTCAGCAGCTTTCTCCAGGGGACCGCATGTGACTAGATGCTCGCGGGAAGTTTGGATCAGTTCGACCGTGAGACCGGTATGCAGCGTTTCGAACGTGTCACTTCCGTGTGTCATCGGACCCTGAGAGCCCACACAGAGACGTGGCCAGGCACGGGAGCGCCGCTAAGCGACGTCACTCTGAGGCTCGTGGGTCCGCGCGAGCTGCGGGGAGTCCAGTGAAGGTAGAAGGTCGAGCCGGCGCGGATGCTCCAGTCTCCCCGAAACGCGGCGGAGGTCGACACGTAGGGTCGAAGCCGGGCATTCTCCGGGAACCGGCTCCAGATATCGGCGAGATCCCAAGACGTCATGCCATAGGACTCCCAGCCGTTCAGATCCATCCAGAGAGTAACGTAGAAATCGGCCAGGATCTGTTCGATCCGCCATTCACTGGCCGTCGCCAGGGAGGCGAGGCCCCACTCAGGAGACTGGCTGAGGCGGCGCATCAAGGCCCCCTCGCCCCCCGGGTATGTACCACCCCAGCGGTCCATCGCATATCGAAAGACCATAGATGGAACATCATACACGGCCCTGAAGGGGGATCTGCACGGTCCACCGTTGCCCTCTTCAGGACGACCAATCCAGCTGCACTGCTCCGGCGCCCTTGGAACCCGGCCCAAGCCTGTCGCGTCATGTGAATCCCAGCCAAAGAACTTGGCCATCCCTACCGCCCATTCACGGTACCAATCTATACCGCGCTGGAACGCTGTGTAGCCGAGATTCTGGCCTGACCCGTGCCCGAATAGCCGATAGGCCACCAACTGTTCGGACAACGTCGCGCCACCCTCGCTCTCCCATGTCGCGAGGCTTGCCCCCCCGAATACTCGAGCATTCGCTTGAACCAAGTGAGTAATCTCGTGGGTCAGCAGCGAAGGGTAATACTCCAAGGTCTGCTGTTTCGTCCAGGCGCTCCCAAAGACCCCTCCGGGATCGGGAACACGACCGTAGAAGATCTCCGCTTCATTGCTCGTCGCGCACTGCGACTTCGAATAGAGATCAACGGGCCAAACCCAACCACCCAAGAAGGAGCCTTCATCGTCCTCTCGGTTGGCCGCTTTGGTCATGAGGATCATGATCCGACCGTTGCCGTCGACATCAGACAGATCACCATAATAGCCGTCGTGCACACCTCTCACATGCGTCGTGTAGAATGCGTCGAGTTCTTCAAGCTCTGATTCCGTGAAAGTGCCGCTCGGGTTCTCGATGTCCTCGAGCCACACGGCGTTTTCTCCCGTGAGGCGGACCAGTGCTCGTATCTGGCTACCCGCCGAGCAGGTCGGATTTGGGTCCGCGAACAGCGTGAGCGTGTCACCCTCTGCTGCGGTGCGGGATTGCCTGGCCTGCACCACCGGAGGTGACGGAGGACCCAACCGAAGAAGCAAGTCCTCGCTCGCCGCCATAATCTCATTGTGGCGTTCCCAATCACGCGTCGGGGAAGCCAGCCCCAATCCGGACGAGGTCGGTGATACATCGCCCGGCAACCCGAGGGCGGGAACCTGCGAGAAATCGGCGGCGGACAGTTCTGCCACCGCCACCAGTTCGGACGACGGCTCACCTCTCGCCGCCGCCGTTACCCCCGCGGCCGCGACTGCTGGATCACCGGGAATGCTCGTCATCGTGACTGGCGTCAGAGAGGAAGGAACCTCAGACGTGGATACGACTCCAATCAGGTATTCTCCCCCCGAAACATCTCCTGGCAAGTAGAGGCAACCGTTCCCGGCGAGCGTGTAACGATAGGAATACTGCGGCAGGTCGAGATCCTCCCGGGTACGGGGCGTCACGCCGACGGTGCGGGCATCTCCGAGGCCCAGCACGGTCACGCGCAGTTCGGCCTTTCGCGGTGGCAGGCAGTCGCTGTGGGGGACGATCACGGAAAGGCTCGTTGAACTTGCCGCTGTCACGGTCGCAGCCAAACCATCGATCAGGACGACGTTGTTTCCGGGGACACTTGAGAAACCCGAGCCCCGGATGGTCGCGTTCCCGCCCTCGAGCAGCACGACGGGTTCGATATCCGTAATGATGACCGGAAGCTGGGCCTCCGAGGTCACCTGAAAGCTCTGGCTGGCGCTCAGACCGTCGGTGTCGGTGGCCGTCACCGTAACCGTGGCTGTCCCCGGTGTGACGGCAAGAATGCCGAACTCGTCGCCAGACACCAAGGCGAGAACGATGGACGCGTCCGTTGTTCCGGCCGTGTAGGTCAACGTGTCGCCATCCGGATCCGCGAAGTAGTCGGGTCCGGCCCACGTGCGCGTCTCCCCGGCCGTCAAGCGTTGGGAGAGGATCCTATCCGTCACGACCGGCGCCTGGTTGGGAATCACGACTCCGAAACTTTGATCGGCGGCCAAACCACCGGGATCGGTGACTGTCACCTTCACCGTCGCCCGCCCCCTGGCCACCGCCCGGACCGTCAGCGTGGTGCCCGACACAGATACGGCAGCAATCGCTTCTTCCGATGTCTCTGGCGTGTAGGTGAGCGCGTCTCCGTCAGGATCGCGGAAGTACTCCTCAAGATCGAATGTGGCCGAATCCCCTGCGGCGAGTTGCAACTCGGGAATCGTGTCCGTTACCTCCGGCGCCCGGTTGGGTACCGTTACCGAGAAACTCTGCTGCGCCACGAGGCCGCCGGGATCCGTGGCGGTAACCGTCACCGTGGCTATACCCGTACTCACGCCCACCACCGTCGCCGTGCTACCCGTGATCGCAGCCGTGACCGTCCCCGCGTTCGACGTGGTGACTGAGTAGTTCAGAGCGTCACCATCAGGATCACTGAAGACGCCCGACACCTCCACCGACGCGGAGTCACCCACCGTCAACTCCACTGCGGGGAGGGTACCGACCGCAACCGGCGCCCTGTTCGGGGGGGGTGGAGGGGGTGTGGGTCGAACCGGGGCTGTGGGTTCTCCGCCACCGCACGAGATGAGCAACGCGCCGATGAGGATTGGTCCTGCCGAAGCAAGAGCTTGCCGGTTCAGCACGGAGGAGGCGATGCCTCTCAGGCTCGCGAGGCCGCCGCCAAGGCGCTCCCTCCGAGAACCACCTGTGAAGTGGCTATTGGCCAGCTGGAGGCTCCTGAGTCGTCGTTGGGTGGCAGGATAGGCAAGCGTCATCGGCGGACGACAGTACAACCAGGAATTGAGGGACGCAAACCTGCTCGCGCGGGTGCGGAGGGGCCGTGTCCTGCACCCCCGGCACGAGAGCGTCAGGGAGTGAGGGCCTTCTTTGCTACCCGAACCCGAGTGCTGGCGACGAAGTCGTCGAGGGGGACGACCTCCTGTTTCCGCTTCGCGCCGCGGGCCCGCACGGCAACCGTGCCGGCTTCGATCTCGCGGTCTCCGACGACGAGCAGGTAGGGGATTTTCTGCAGTTCGCCGTCCCGGATGCGGTAGCCGAGCGTGTCCGAGCGGTCGTCGAGTTCGGCGCGCAGGCCCTCCGCGGCGAGTCGGTCGCGGAACTCGGCGGCAGCAGCCGCGTGCGCGTCGGTGATCGGCAGGATGCGGACCTGCACGGGGGCGAGCCACGGTGGGAAAGCCCCGGCGAAGTGCTCGATGAGCACGCCCGTGAAGCGCTCCAGCGTACCGAATATCGCCCGGTGGATCATGACGGGCCGGTGGGGCTTGTTGTCCGCCCCCACGTATTCGAGCTCGAAACGCTCGGGAAGGTTGAAGTCGAGCTGGATCGTGGCCCCCTGCCACTCGCGTCCGATCGCATCCTTGTACTTGATATCGATCTTCGGGCCATAGAAGGCGCCCCCGCCCTCGTCCAGTTCATAGTCCAGCCCGGCGCCATCCAGTGCCTCGCGCAACGCACTCTCGGCCCGGTCCCAGACTTCGTCGTCGCCGATCCGCTTTTCTCCGTGAGGACGGGTGGACAGATCGAATCGATAGTCCAGCCCGAGGGTCGTCATCACTGTATCCACCAGATCGAGACAGATGGAGATCTCGTCCTCGACCTGTTCGAGAGTACAGAAGACGTGCCCGTCGTCCATCGTGAGCATGCGCACGCGCAGAAGCCCCTGCAGCGTCCCCGAACGCTCATACCGGTAGACGTTCGCGACCTCCGACAGTCGGACCGGCAGGTCGCGGTAGCTGCGCGGGTGCGCGGCATAGATCGTGATATGCCCCGGGCAGTTCATCGGCTTCACCCGGAACGCCTCGCCGTCCTCCCCTTGCATGCGGGGGTACATGTTCTCCGCATAGTTCGGCAGATGTCCGGAACGCCGGAACAGGGCTTCGCTCGAGACGTGAGGCGTGTAGACGAACTCGTAACCGCGCGACTCCTGCAGGTCCTCGATCCAGCGTCGCAGCTCGAGTTGGACCCTCGCGCCCTTCGGGTGCCAGCACACGAGCCCGGGGCCGATCTCCTCCTGAATCGAGAACAGATCCAGTTCGCGGCCCAGTTTCCGGTGGTCCCGCTTCCGAGCCTCCTCACGCCGCGTGATGAAAGCCTCGAGAGCTTCGCGCGAATAGAAAGCGGTGCCGTAGATGCGCTGGAGCATCCGCCGCCGCTCGTCGCCGCGCCAGTACGCCCCGGCGGAACTGAGGAGCTTGAAGTGGCGGATCTCGCCGGTGCGCGGGGCGTGCGGACCCCGGCACAGGTCGAGAAAGGGGCCGTTCCGATAGACCGAGATCGATTCGTCCTCCGGGATCTCATCCAGCCGCTCGAGCTTCAGGGGATCGTCGGCGAACAGCTCCAGTGCTTCATCCCGCGCGACTTCACGGCGTTCGAACGCGTCGTCCGCCTCGACGACCTCCGCCATGGTCAGCTCGATCTTCTCGAGGTCCTCGGGCGTGAAGGGCGCGGGGACATCGAAGTCGTAGTAGAAGCCCTCGTCGATGGGAGGGCCGAAGCCGATCCCCGCCCCCGGAACCAGCTCGCGGACGGCGGTGGCCAGCGCATGCGCCGCGGAATGCCGGAGCACGTAGAGCGCGTCCACGTCCCCATCGTTCCGGGTCACGATCGCGACCTCGGCGCCGTCCGGAAGGGGCGCCGACAGATCGGTCAACTGGCCGTTCACACGCGCGGCGACCGCGGCGCGGGCGAGGCCGGGACCTATGCCTGAAGCGAGGTCCGCGGCGCTGGAGCCGTGAGGGAGTCGCTTCGAGGAACCATCCGGAAGCGTAATCGAGATCTGCGAGTCGTTCATCGGCCTACCCGTCGATGGACGTTTGGAGGACGCTGTCGGTGGAGGTCGTGGTCGGTTGATTCGGGGCAAGCTAGGGCCGAACCCGCTGATCACCAAACGCGTGGGCGGCGGCGGCTCGCGGCCCGAAACTACGCGGCGCCCTCTCCCTCGGGATCGCGGATGACCCCGTACCCGGACACGCCTCCGCGCTCATCCAGCACGACCCAGATAAGCGATCCCACCCTCCGAGCGAGCTGGCCGGAGACAGAATCGAGTCGGGTCACACGGCCTCCCGGCCGAGCGAGGTGGAAGCCGTCCACGTCCCGTTCGAGTCGTCCGAGCAGGGGACGCTCGCCGTCCACCGACACGAGTTCGTACGACGAGGCCTCGAGAGCCGTACCCGGCTGCTCCCCCTGAACGAGGCGCCCCGTAACGCGTACCTGCGCCCCGGCCAGCCGCCGAACCTCATCCCTGAAGACGCCGGTCACGATCCTGGACCGGCCGTCTTCCGCCTGGACGATGGTGAAGGGGAAGGGTTCGCTCCCCACCACTCGCACCATTCCCTCGAACGACTCGGGGCCGATCTCGCCGACCCAGTCCACCCCCTCGCCGACCCTGGTTTCGGGCGCGCAGCCCGCGACCGTCCCGCACACCAGGAAAAGGGAGAGAAGGGAGAGGACGGAGAGAACGGGGCGGACCGCGCGCACTACCGCGTACGCACCACGATGACGTGGGCCTCGGCGCTGTTGGGGACGTTGCCGCCCGACGCGATGGTCGTCTCCACGATCATCGAGGGATGCGCCCCGTCGGCCCGGAACAGCCAGTAGCGCGCCGTCGATGATCCCAGATCGAATTGGGACGTCGACGATACGCCCGACCCCATCTGCACGATCTGGCGCTGGAGCGGGTCGCCGCCGCTCAAGCCGCGGATCCCCGCCGACTTCAGCTCATCCCACAGCCGGGGCCAGTCCCACGTCGAGAACTGGACCCCCGGCGACAGTGCGTCGTTCCTGCCGTCCGCGGCCGGTGCGGCGAAGTATTCGGCGAGGATCTCGGGCCAGGTCGTCGTCCCGCCCCCCGTGACCTCGATCGCACGGAGGATGTTCTCGTACCCGAACAGATAGTCGGGACCGCCGACCGCGAGTTCCCGGAACAGCGCCGCCTCGCCCGACCCGTCCACGACCCCGGCCGGATCCGCGGGCCCGTACCGATCCCCGAGCCAGCGCAGGAAGACGTAGCCCCAACCGCGGGTCGCGAAGTTGAGCGTGTTGTTGCTCAGCGCCAGAGAGTTGAATTCGGTCGGGGCCGAAAGATAGCTCGCGGCATTGTCGAGGTTGTCCTCGTAGAAGTCCCGGAAAGCTTCGAGGTCCGGATCGCCGGCCGTCACTTCCGTGAAGCCGTAGTTCCGGCGCACCCCGAGGCCCAGCCGGTAGAAGCCCGTGACTTCTTCGGCGACGTGAGAGAGACCTTCGTTGATCCAGAGATCCGCCGCATTCCACGTGTCCTGTCCGCGCTGCCCGGCCAGACGCTGCGATGCGTTGAGCAGATGCTGGTACTCGTGCGCGACCAGACTGCGAGCCAGTCCTTTCACTCTCTCTGTACTGATTTCGAAGCCGAACTCCGCATCGGGATCCGGTCCGATCAGCCAGACGATCTCGGCCTCGTTGCTGGCCGGACAATCCGCCGGGTCGAAGAGATTGCCGCTCCAGTGGAAGCCGATCGTGATGCTGCCGCTCCCGGGCTCGCTGAGGCGATTCACTTCGCCGGTGAAGAAGGCGATGACCCGCTGATTCCCGTCCAGGTCGTCGGGCCTGCCGAAGTAGTCATCGCTGACCGGCGCGATGAATTCATCCAGTTCCCGGTCGAGGTCGATGTAATCCTCCTCCGTGAACCGGCCCGCGAGACGGTTGTCCTCCACGATGATGAAATTGTCGCCCACCGTCCGGACCGTCGACGCGATCGGCGTGTTCGCCGTACACTGGACGCCGCCGCCCGGCACGATGGCTGACTTGATCGTGATCGTGTCGCCCACCTGCGGAACGTCGGAGGCGCCCGCTGCCGCCAGACCGCGCGAGCCCCGGCCGAACTTTGCCGACGGGCGGGCTCCGAGCCGGCGCAGTTCGCGCTCGGTTTCCACCATAATCCGGAGGTGCGCCTCGCGGTTCGGCCGCAGCTCATCGAAGTCGTCGGCCAGCCCCCGAGCCGGTGGCGCGGTGAGGTCCGCTCCCGTGGCGCGGGTCGCCCGTGGGCGCGGGACGACGTTGGCGCTCACGTCTTCCGCCCGGGCTCGCACCCGCAGCGGGGTCATGCGCCCCTCGCTGAGCGACGCGCTCATCACGATCACCTGATACTCGCGCGCCTCCCCGGCGCCCTGGATCTGGAAAGCCCGGATCGCGTCGCGCTCGGAGAGCACGCGGACCTCGCCCGGCTGAAGGTTAAGTGTGGCCCCGATCGTCGGCCCCGGCGGGGGCGGAGGAGGTCCCGGCGGCGGGGGCGAGGTCGGCCCACCACCATCGCCGCCGCAGGTCCAGGACGAGGCCGCGGAGAACACCGCGAGCCCGTACGCAATCGGTCGACCGAGTCGCCATTTCATTGGGAACGCCTTTCGCTTCGTGTGGAACGACCGCTTACCGGCTCCTGAGGATGGTCACCTGCGCTCTGGCCCGCCGCGGGAGATTCGACCCCTCGCGGTCCATGACCTCGACGATCACGTCCGGGGTGGCGCCCGAAGCCGCCAGCGAAAGAAAGCGCCCGGTGGACGCGTTCGCGGTGAACTCAACGGCACTGTTGGTCGCCACATGGAGATTTACCCTCGTTGGAGAGAGTGGAAACTGGCGCGTGAACGGACACCCGTCCCCGAGATTGGAGTCGTTCAGTTGCCCGTACACCCCCCTGAGATTCCAGGTCCGCCACTGCGTTCGGGGATCCGTGCCCTCCGGCGTGTGGTCGTCGGCGATCAGTGACGCCAGATAGAGCGGGAGCAGCTCTTCCCACTGCAGGTTGGACCCCGCCACGGTCCGAATCGCCTGCTCCACGTTGGAGATGCCCCTGGCGTGGGCCGGTCCGCCCGAAGACAACTCGCGGAACAGTCCCTCCTCCCGGCTGCCGGGCAGCGCCCCCCCACTCCCGGCCTCGCCGAACTGGTCGCCCAGCCAGCGCACAAACCCGTAGGCGAAGCCTCGGAACGCGAGCGATGCAACCCCTCCCGGATCTTCACCCCCGGCGCTACCGAGCGCATGCGCGGCGGCGGGCCCTTCCGAGTCGGGCGTGGGACAACCACCGCGGAGGAAACGGCCGAACCGAATGAAATTCAGCAGGAGGAAGTGATTGAAGTGAGTGAGTTGTTCCTCGCTGGCCGTGATTGTGGCGAGGTCGAGGTTGGCCCGCGTCCCCAGTCCCGACGAGCGGAGGCCGGAGATCTCCTCGGCGAGGTGGGCCGTTCCCTCGTCCAGCCAGGCCACCTCGCGGTCATTGAAGAGGCTGCCGCCCCCGATCGTGACCCGCTGCTGTGTGTTGAGCAGATGAACGAACTCGTGCGCAACTGTCGCGCGCGTGAGCGCGTTAGCGAAGCGAAGGCTGATCTCCGCGCCGTAGTCCTCGTCGGGATCCGGGCCCACGAGGTAGAAGATCTCGCCCTCGTTCGAAGCCGGGCAGCTGGAGCGACTCGTGAGATCCCGCGCCAGGAAGAACCCGGCGACAATGCTCTCATCCCCGGCGGGGGTGAGCCTGTTGACCTCGGCCGTGATCAGCGCGATCACCGTCCCGTTGTTGTCGATGTCCGCAGGTTCGCCGAAATAGGCGACGTTCATCGGGTACACGACCTCGTCGAGCTGACGCCCGATCGTCTCGAATTCTTCCGCCGAAAGTCGGTCGACATCCGGCTGGGTGCCGAACTCGATGTCTTCCACGACGGTGAAGTTCTCACCCGCATACCGGACTTCGCCCCGGATCACTGTGGGGTTGCGGCAGTTCACCGTCAGGTTCGCACCGATACCGATCCGGAACGAAAGGGTATCGCCGAGCCGCGGTGACGCCTTCGCGAGGGCCGCTGATACGTCGAGATCGGGCCGGACGGGCCGGGCGCCGATCCGCACCAGTTCCTCCACATCCCGCTCCCGCAACAGACGCTCTCTCTGGAACCACGAGGCCCGCCGCCGAAGGTCGCGGTTCATACCGCCGGGCGCGGGAGCGAGCTGAGCGGTTCGGGCCGGGGTCACGCTGGCCGCCGCCCGCTCGGCCCGTACCCTCACGCGACCCTCCATCGTCTGCCCGGGCGCCTCCGACGCGCTCTGGATGATGACCTCGTACGTACGCGGACTCTCTCCGCCCGTAAGCCTGAACGCCCGCACCTCATCGGGTGCAACCAGCGTGACGAGACCTCCGGGGGCCAGATCCAGAGTCACGGCGGTCGAGGTGGGAGGCGGGGGGGGGGGTGGAGGCGGAGGAGGGTCCGTCGTCCCTCCCCCGCAGGCCGCCAGGGCAAGGCCGGCCATCGTCGCCGCCAGCAGCCGACGCTCGTCGCGAGGTCTCACTCTCCCTGGCTCACCGTTGCTCTCCCGTGCGAGAAGCGCCGCGGCTCCCGGCCACGGCGCCTGACCGTCGCTCCCCCGGCAAATCTACCCGTCCACGGCGGCGGGCGCCCGCTACCGCGTACGGAGTACGACGAAGCGGACCCCCGCCGAGGGAGGTACACCGAGGCCGGCCTGCGTAGAGAGTGCGATCCGGATCGCCGGGTGGGGACCATCGCTCTCCAACACGAAGTAGCGGCCCGTCGACGCATTCAGCTCGAAATCGACCCTCACGTCGATGTCAGCCGCGAGACCGAACTCCGTCGCGAGGAGCGGAAACGGCCGTTCGAAAGGTTCTTCGCCGTCCACTTCGCGGTTCAGAGCCGCGAACACGTCGCGAAGTCCGAGGCTGGTCACCTGGGTCGCGGCGGGCAGCTCCCCCGGCAGGTCGTCGGCGAGCGGGGACAGGGCCCAGGCCGCAAGGAGGGTTTCCCACTCGGAGGGAGCGCCGAGCGTCGCGGCGACGCGTTCGAGGTTCTCCACGCCACGCGACCGGGTCTCCCCACCTCCGGAGAGGTCACGGAAAATGGCCTCTTCCCGCGGCCCTCCGAGAATCCCCCCGGCGCCCGTCGCATACTGATCGGCGAACCAGCGCAGCAACAGCCACCCGAAGCCCCTCATGGCCAGAGACGGAAGGCCTGCCGGGTCTCGGCCCCGGTCATCGCCCAGCGCCGGCGTACCGTGCGGGTCACTGAGGTAGTAGGCGGCCCGCCGGAAGTTCGGGAAATGGTAGGTGCGGAACGTCTTCGCCTGCGCAGCCAGTTCCTCGAACCCGTAGTTCCCGCCCGGACGATGTGCAGCGAGGAACATGCCGACGAAGGTCTCGGCCGAATGGGCCAGTCCTTCGCTCAACCAGGTCGCTTCGAGATCGCCGAAGCCACCCCCACTCAGGACCGTGCGCTGTTCGGCCGAAATCAGGTGCGCCAGCTCGTGCGTGGCGACGCCGATCGCCCGCGTGGTGGCGAAGGACACGGGGACCGGGTCCGAGAACCGGCCGCCGGGATCCGCCGCGAGGACGTAGAGGAGCTCACCGCCGTTCGAGGCTCCGCAGCTCTCGGGGTCGGCCAGGTCGGTCGGACTGAAGAAGCCGGAGACCCGCGTCGTACTGTTGCGCGACGTGACCCGGTTCACGACCGGCGTGAACAGCACCCACACAATTCCGTTCTCATCCAGGTCCGCGGGCTCGCCGAAGTACGCCGTCACCACGGGGAGTACGAGGAGTTCGAGTGACTCGACCACTCTCTGGTAAGCGTTGGCGGGCACAGGCCCGGCACCGTCAAGATCCTCGACGGCCGCGAAGTTCGAGCCCACCGCCCGAACGACCGCGGTCAGGTCATGGATCCCTGCGCAATCGACGTTGAGGTCGGGGTCCACCGCGTTGTGGAACACCACGGTGTCGCCGACCGAGGGGGGTGCCGCCCGGGGACGTGTCGCGGTCGCGGTCGCGGTTCCTGCCGGCGCCCCGCGCCTGGGCCCCACTCGGAGCGGTGTCGCGCCCTCGAGGGCGCGCCGCGCGTTCTCCCGGAAGTCGAGTTCTGTCTGCGAAGCCGCTTCGAGCCTCTGCCCCTCGATCGAGATCGTACGGGTGGGAGCAACCAGAGCCGGAACCCGGGCGGCGGCGACGTTGCGCGCCCTGGCCGAGAGCCGGAGGCGCGTGGTTGCGCCCGGCGTGCGGACGCCACTCTGCACGACCACCAGATACTGCGCGGAAGCCGACCCCGGCTCGATGTCGACGGCGTCGGCGTCGGACGCCGCCAGCGTACACATCTGACCGGGCGCGAGCGACAGCGGCACCCGCGTCGTGACCCGCCCGGCGACAACGGGGCACGGCCCCCCATCAGGGCCGGTGGCGTCGGCGCATGCCAGCGGTACGAGCAGAGTGAGGGGGAGCACGACCCGCGTCGCCGCGGGGCGCCGGGGCCATCCGCGGCAAGAATCCGGCCGTCGCCGCCGCGAGTCAGCATTGGAGCAGATCATGAGGCATACATGAGGCATAATCGTAACCGCGCCGGCGCATGGATGCGCGAAGGCCCGGCCGGAGCCGGGCCTTCGGTGCTTCTTGCAGCGGACTTCTTCCAGCGGTGGACGGCTACCGCCGCCCCGGGCTCTAGTACATGCCTCCCATGCCGCCGCCCATGCCGCCCGCCGCCGCAGCCGCCGGATCTTCCTTCTCGGGCCGCTCGACGACAACGGCCTCGGTCGTGAGGAGCAGACCCGCGATCGACGCCGCATTCTGGAGCGCCGTGCGCGTGACCTTGGTCGGGTCGATGACGCCGGCCTTCACCATGTCCTCGTAATCGCCCGTGCCCGCGTTATAGCCGGTGTTCAGGCCTCCCGCCTCACGGACCTTCTCGACGATGATCGCGCCCTCGGCCCCCGCGTTCGAGGCGATCGTGCGGATCGGCTCCTCGATCGCGCGGCGTACGATCCTGATCCCGATCAACTCGTCGGAGTCGGCGCCTTCGACACCGTCCAGCGCCGCCTGGCTCCGGAGCAGAGCCACGCCGCCGCCCGGCACGATCCCTTCCTCGACCGCCGCGCGCGTCGCGTGCAGCGCGTCCTCGACGCGAGCCTTCTTCTCCTTCATCTCGGTCTCGGTCGCGGCGCCCACGTTGATGACGGCCACGCCGCCGGCCAGCTTCGCCAGCCGCTCCTGCAGCTTTTCGCGGTCGTAGTCCGACGTCGACTTGTCGATCGCGACCTTGATCTCGCTGATCCGGCCCTGGATCCGGTCCGTGTCACCGGCGCCGTCGACGAGCGTCGTGTTGTCCTTGTCGATGACGACCCGCTTCGCCTGGCCCAGGTCGCCGACCACCGTGTTCTCGAGCTTGAAGCCGAGTTCCTCGGAGATCACCTGGCCGCCGGTCAGAATCGCGACGTCCTGCAGCATCTGCTTGCGGCGGTCGCCGAAGCCCGGCGCCTTGACGGCCGCTACCTTGAGCGTTCCGCGCAGCTTGTTGACGACGAGCGTGGCAAGCGCCTCGCCCTCGACATCCTCCGCAACGATCAGGAGGGGCTTGCCCATCTGGGCCACCTTCTCGAGGACCGGGAGCAGGTCCTTCATGGCCGAGACCTTCTTGTCGTGGATCAGGATGATCGGCTCGTCGAGGACGACCTCCATCTTGTCCGGATCCGTGACGAAGTAGGGGGACAGGTAGCCGCGGTCGAACTGCATCCCGTCGACCGTCTCGAGATCCGTCTCGAGGCCGCGGGCCTCTTCGACCGTGATCACGCCGTCCTTCCCGACCTTCTCCATCGCGTCGGCGATCAGTTCGCCGATCTCCTGATCGCTGTTGGCCGAAATCGCCGCGACCTGGGCGATTTCCGTCTTGCCCGAAGTCTCGACCGAAATCGAGTGCAGGTTCGCGACGATCGCCTCGACCGCCTTGTCGATCCCGCGCTTCAGCGCCATGGGGTTCGCACCCGCCGTCACGCTCTTCAGACCTTCCGTGAAGATCGACTGCGCGAGCACGGTGGCCGTGGTCGTGCCGTCGCCCGCCGCGTCGGAGGTCTTGGTCGCGACTTCCTTGACCATCATCGCGCCGAGATTCTCGACCGGGTCATCGAGCTCGACTTCCTTCGCGACGGTCACACCATCCTTGGTGATGGTCGGGCTGCCGAACTTCTTCTCCAGGACCACGTTCCGCCCCTTCGGGCCGAGCGTGACGTTCACCGCGCGGGCGAGCTTGTCCACGCCCTGCTTCAGGCGCTGCCGCGCCGCGGTATCGAATTCCAGATCCTTCGCCATCTTCATCTCCTTCGCCCGGTGTCGGGCGCATCAATCAAAGGGTGGACTGCCGTCTCCCGCTCCGGCGGCTAGAGGACGGCCAGAACGTCGCCTTCCTTGACGATCAGGTAGTCGTCGCCGTCCAGCGTGACCTCGGTGCCGGCGTACTTGCCGTACAGCACGCGGTCTCCGGCCTTGACCTCCATCGGGATGCGCGCACCCTCGTCGTTCATGCGGCCTGGGCCCACGGCGACGATGGTTCCCTGCTGCGGCTTCTCCTTCGCGGTGTCCGGAATGTACAGCCCACCGCGCATCTCCTCGGTCTCCTCGAGCGGCGCGACGACGATGCGGTCGGCCATCGGGGAGATGTTCAGCTTTGTGTTCGAGGCGGTTGCCATCTTACCTGTCCCTCCTTGAACCTTCGGTATTGGGTGATCCTTCGGGTGACCAAAACCGCGAGGGAACCCCGCGGCTGTTAGCACTCTACCTTATTGAGTGCCAAGACGAGCGGAAGATAGTCCACCGGACGGCGACGATCAAGTAGGGGCGACTTCGGGCCGCTTCGGGCCGCGGAGGTGTTGAAACCCTGCTCTCAACCCTAACGTAGAGGCGGTTCGAACAAGGAGGTCGTCATGATTCGTGCAGGGTTGGTCCTATTCGTCGCCGGGGTCGCGGGGTTCTGGGTGACGGGCATCCTCTTCTCGCTCGTCCTGCCCCTGGTGTGGCTGGCGCTGAAGGTTGGTTTCTTTGTCGGGATCGTCTATTTGATCGTGCGTCTCGTGAATCCGGAGTACGCCGACAAGCTCAAGGAGAAGTGCTGCGGCGGGAGAGCCGTCAAGAGCTGAGATAGCGGGCGGCGATCGCCAGGCCGGTGATCGTCAATGCCGGCTCGATGAGGTCGACCGTCCTGCAGTGTGGCGCCACCACTCGTGCGAGTCCCCCCGTCGCGACCACGAGCGCCTCCCGCTGCCACTCCTCCACGATTCGGCTGACGATCCCGTCGATGCCGTCCACCACCGAGTAGAACCCGCCGCTCAGCAGGCACTCGCGCGTATTCCGGCCGATCACGCGCATCGGGCTCTCCACCTCGACCTGGGGGAGCCGCGCCGTCGCCCTCGCCAACTGGTCCATGCCGGTGGTCGGGCCCGGGGCGATGACCCCGCCCGCGAAGATACCGTCCGCCGTGATGCAGTCGAAGGTCGTCGCCGTGCCGAGATCGACGACGACGGTGTCTCGGCCGTAGAGTTCGGTCGCCGCGAGAGTGTTCGCGATGCGGTCGGCGCCCACCTCCAGGGGGTGGTCCACGTCCAGCGTGACGGGCACCCTGGAGCCGCCGTCGAGGAAGCGCACGGGCACGTCGAGCATCTTTCCCACGCCGAGCCAGACTCGGTGTAGCGCGGGGACAACCGAAGCGACGACGATCCGCTCAGGGGCTGGCAGGTTGCGGGTCTCCAGCAGGCCGCGCAGCTGGAGTCCGATCTCGTCGCCGGTGCGGCGGCGGTCGGTCGCGATGCGCCAGACGTGGACGGGCGTGAGATCCTCGAACCACCCGAGTACCGATTCCGTGTTGCCGATGTCGACGGTGAGCAGCATGCCGCTCAATTCCTCCCGACCGAGATGGAGCCGGCCACAACGCGGCGGAGCGCGCCTCCGCGCGGTCTGAGCAGCAGCGCGCCATCGGGCGCGATTCCGGCAGCGAGGCCGACGGCCGGCTCGCGGTCCGACACTCGGTGCTCGACGGTGCGGTTCCTCAACCAGTCGAGGCGATCGAGTTCGTCCAGCGAAGCCGCATCGAGTGACGGCGGAATCCTGGGCAATCGACGCTCGAGTCCCGCGACGACGGCGTCCGCGACCTCGATCAGAGCCACCGGACCCACGCAGTCGGCAAGGGCCACCGCCCCGGTCACATGCCCCGGAAGGCGGTCCGGATCGACGTTGATCCCGACCCCGACGATGAGAAAGGCCCCTCCGTCCCCGCTGCCAGCCGCCTCGGCCAGGATGCCGCCCAGCTTACGGTCCCGCGCCATCAGATCGTTGGGCCACTTGACGGCTGCCCCGAGGCCCGGAAAGCGACGGTTCAGCTCACGGGCCAGATCGACTCCCGCCACCACCGTCACCAGTGGCGGAACGACGCCGGCCACGGGGCGGAACAGCATGCTCAGATAGAGGCCCGCCCCGGGGGGCGAGCTCCAGCTCCGGCCTCCCCTGCCCCGCCCGGCGGTCTGCTCCCGGCACAGGACGATGGAGCCGGCGGGTGCCCGGGCCTCCGCGAGTTCGCGCGCCAGGTCGTTCGTGGAAGGGACGCTGCCGAACGCGTAGACGGAGTCGCGCTGCCAACGTGTTCGCAGCGCGGTGCCCGATTCCCCGGCCCAGCGGTCTACTTGTTGTTCAAGCATGTTCGCCCCGACATCCGTCACTTTCCCGTCACCCGCGCAGCGCCGGCCAGACCCCGGCTGCCGCGAGGTATGCCCCGCCCACGACCCAGCAATACCACGCAAAGTGGTGGAAGACGCGCCGTTCCAGCATCCGCAGGAAAATACGAATGGCGAGGACCCCGGACAGAGCGGCGGTGACGAACGCGACGCCAAGGGGCACGGCCCCGAGCGCGGACCCGGCTTCTCCGAGAGCCGGCGCCTGCAATACCGCGGCCCCGGCGATGGCGGGAATCGAGAGGAGGAAGGAGAACTCGGCTGCGTGGCGGGGTTCGACGCCCGCGGCGGTCGCTGCGGCCACCGTGCTTCCCGACCTCGAGATGCCGGGGAGGATGGCGGCCGCCTGGGCCAGGCCGATACCGACCGCCCCGCGGACGGTGGGCTGGTGCCGCGAAGTCCGGCGAGCGAAGTGCCGGATCGACCAGACCAGAACGCCCGTCACGAGGAGCATCGCCGCCGCGATCACGGGACGTTCGAACACGCCCGCGAGCGCATCCCCGAACCCCACGCCCACGACGGCGGCAGGCAGCGTGGCCACCGCGAGCAGGGCGACGTAGCGGAGGCTGTCCCGATCTCCCGACGAAACGCCGCGGACGAGGGCGGCCAGGAGGGTCCGATACACCCAGCACACCGCACACAGCGTCGCCAGGTGCACGGTGACCTCGAACACGACTCCGGGGATCTCGATCCCGAAGAGCGCCTGCCCGAGTACGAGATGCCCGGAACTCGACACCGGCAGGAACTCGGTGACGCCCTGGACGACCCCGAGGAGGGCAGCTTCGAGCAGGTTCACGCCGCCGAGATCCCGGATGTGTCGGTGGTTCCGATGACCTTGTGATAGAGCGATTCGTAGCGGGGGACGATGCGGTCGGCGGCGAAGTGTTCGACAGCCCGCTGCCGCGCCGCGCTGGAGAACTCCGCCCAGCGCGCGCCGTCAGCGAGTACGGAGATCGCCGAGCGCGCCATGGCATCGACCGAGCCCACCGGATGCAGGTAGCCGGTCACACCGTTCTCGACGACTTCGTCCAGGCCCGTGCCGGAGGAGCCCACGACGGGGACGCCCGACGCCTGAGCTTCCAGGGCAACCAGCCCGAAGGCTTCCTGTTCGCTGGGGAGCAGGAAGAGGTCGGCGCTCGCAAGCAGTTCGGCGACCGAGTCGAACTTGCCCAGGAAGACGACGCGCTCGGAGATCCCCAGTCTTGCCGCGAGCTCCTCCGCGCGCTGCCGTTCCGGGCCGTCACCTATCAGAACGAGACGCGCCGAGATTTCCCGCTGGATCTGTGCGAATACCTCCATCAGGTCCGGGATCCGCTTGACCGCACGGAAATTGGAGATGTGCATCACCACTTTTTCGCCGGCCCGGGCGAGTCGGTGCAGACCCCTGTACCGCTCGCGGTCGTAGATCTTCGGGTCGACGAAGTTCGGGATCACGTCGATCGCGCAGCGGTCGCATTCGAAATCGCGATGCGTGCGGTCGCGTAGCCAGCCGGACACGGCGGTCAGACGGTCGGATTTCTCGATCGAGAAACGCGTGATCGACCAGTACGACGGATCCTGGCCGACCAGTGTGATGTCCGTACCGTGCAGCGTCGTCACAAGCTTCACGTCGCGGCCGCCGTCCCGGAGCATGTCGCGCGCGATCCAGCCGGCCGTGGCGTGCGGGATCGCATAATGCACGTGGAGCAGGTCCAATTCCTCACGCCGCGCTACTTCGTGCATGGTCACGGCCAGGGCGAGCGAGTAGGGCGGATACTCGAACAGAGGGTACTGGTTGACTTCCACCTCGTGGAAGTAGACGCCGTCGATGAAATGCGTGAGCCGGAACGGCTGGGCATAGGAGATGAAATGCACCTCGTGCCCGCGGCGGGCGAGGCCGAGGCCGAGTTCGGTCGCGACAGCCCCGGAACCTCCATACGTCGGGTAGCACGTGATGCCGATCTTCATTTCCGCCCTGTCTCCCCGGCTTTCCTCGCCGACTCTCGCCATTCGTACGCGATGCGGCGCGCAAGTTGCTCCGGCGCCGCCGAGCCGTCCAGCACCACGGCGTCTGCCGGCAGCTGGTGTCTGAACCAGGTTCGCTGTCGCCGCGCGTAGTGCCACGTCGCGGCGGACACGCGGTCGACCGTCTCCTCCGGAGGCACGGCGCCCCGAACGAGTGCGGCGACATCGGCATATCCCAGAGCGTTGAAGGCCCGCGATCCCTCCAGGCCGCGCTCCAGCAGGCGGCGCACCTCCTCCGGCCAGGCGCCGTCCCGGATCAGGGTTTCTGCCCGGCGCCGGATCCGTTCACGGAGGAGGGCGGCGGGCAACTCCAGCGCGTAGGTCGCGGTGCACAGCGGCGGTCGCTCCGGTCGGCCGCTCGCCATCCACCGGCTCAGCGGCAGGCCCGTCAGAAGCGCCAGTTCCACGGTCCGGGCCGCGCGCTGCCGGTCGAGGGGAGACCGGCGCTCCGTCAGAACCCGGTCCAACCGCGCAGCCCAATGCCTCAGTTCCCCCCGCTCCAGCTGGTCCAGCCAGCCGTGCAGCCGCCCGCGCCGCTCCGGGTCGAGCGCCGGCTCCTCGAACATCGGGTGCGTAAGGGAGCGCAGGAAGAGCCCCGTACCGCCAGCCAGGATCGGGACCGACCCCCGGCTCCCGATGTCCGACAGCCAGCCGGTCGCCAAGCGCGCGAAGCGCCCCGCACCGTACCGTTCGTGGGGATCGAGGAAGCCCACGCCGTGGTGCCGCGCCGCCGCCAACTCCTCACTGGAGGGCGCCGCGGTCCCGATGGCGAAGCCGCAATACGCCTGTCGGCTGTCCATCGAGATGATCTCGCCGTCAAGTCGGCGCGCGACCTCGACGGCGACCGAGGTCTTCCCCGAGGCGGTGGGTCCCGTGATCACCGGCACCGGCAACTGCTCCACGACTGGCTCCCCTAGCTCCGGCCGAAGCGCCGGTCCAGCTCTTCGATGCTCAGGCGCACGATCGTCGGACGGCCGTGTACGTCGTGCCCGGGCAACTCGGTCGCGAACAGCCGGTCGAACAACTCCCGCGCCTCCTCAGGCGAGATGTGCTCCCCCGCCTTGATGGCGCCCTTGCACGCCATGCTCTTGGCGATCCGTTCGTGCTGGTTGCGCGCGGTGTCCACGAGCGGGGACCCTTCCGCGAGTTCACGCACCATGTTCCGCAGACAGCGCTCGGCGTCGAAGCGGGCGTGCGGCAGTGGTGCGGCTCTGAGGATCCAGGTCCGGTCCCCGAAGGGTTCCAGCTCGAAGCCCAGACGCGCGAGAAAGCCCGAGAGGTCCTCGAGCGCGGCGACCTCGGGCGGAGAGAACTGCAGCGTCACCGGAAAGAGGAGCGCCTGCGACGTGCCGCCTCCGGCCTCGAACCGCGCCATGATCTCCTCGTAGAGGACGCGCTCGTGAGCCGAATGCTGGTCGACGAGGAGGAGGCCCTCGCGGGTCGCGGCGAGGATGTAGCGGTCGTGGAGCTGCCACAGCTGGGGGCCCGCAAAGTCCGCGTCCGGCTCGTCTCCGGGCAGCGCGGTGGGGGCTCCCTCGCCTTCGCCTGTCGTCCCGGCACCGGACGTATCCCGACCCGACACGAAGAGGGCGAACTGAGGCATCTCCGGCGGTTCCCGTTCGGCACCCCTCCCTGCGGAACGGGAGCCTCGCTTGCGATCGGTCAGAGCCCCCGCGGCACCGATCGACTTGGTCGAGTCGATCCGGCCGAGCGCGGATCGCACGGCGTCATGCACCGTCGTCTCCATCCGCTCGCGGTCGCGGAACCGCACCTCCGCCTTGGCGGGGTGCACGTTCACGTCCACGCTCGCGGGGGGAAGCTCGATCCACAGGAACAAGCTCGGCCTCACGCCCTCGACCACCGTCGTGCGAAACGCCTCGTCCACCAACCGCAGGAGTCCGGGGTCACGGAACGGACGGCCATTCACGAAGGTGTAGCGACGTCCCCCCCGGGCGCGGGCGGCATCGGGCCGCTGGATGAAGCCGCGCACTCGCACCGCTCCGCCTCCGTTCTCGACCGGAATGAGGGTGGCCGCGAGGTCCGCCCACAACTGGCTGATTCGGGCCAGCCAGTCCCTCGCGGGGGCAAGGTCCATCGAGACCCTCCGGTTCGACTCGAGGCGGAACCCCACGTCGGGGTTCGCGAGCGCCAGCAGGACCAGCGCCTCACCCGCGGCCCGCGTCTCCGCTGCCGTACTGCGCAGGAACTTCGCCCGCGCCGGCAGGTCGTGGAACAGCGCCCGGACGGTCACGGTAGTCCCGCGCCTGCGCGCCACATCATCCACGCTGCGAATTCGGCCGAAATCGACCCGCGCGCGCACGCCCTCGTCGGGACGCAGCGCCGTGTGGAGCTCGAAGCGGCTTACCGCGGCGATGGACGGGAGGGCTTCGCCGCGAAAGCCGAACGAACGCACGCTCCTCAGGTCATCGACGCCTCGAATCTTGCTCGTCGCGTGTCGCTCCAGAGCGAGCAGCGCATCGTCGCGACCCATGCCGCTCCCATCATCGGAGACGCGGATCTCGGTCTTGCCTCCGTTGCGCAGCGCGACCTCCACCCGCCGTGCGCCCGCGTCGATCGCGTTCTCGGCCAGTTCCTTCACGATCGAGGCGGGATGCTCCACGACTTCGCCCGCCGCGATCTGGTTCGCGACGTGGTCGGGCAGAATCTCGACCCGGCCTGCCGCCGCGCCGGTCATACCGGCCCCCCGGCGGTCCCCGAGGAAGGCCCCCCGTTCGACAGGGTCTCCAGCCCGTAGAACCGTCGAGCGTTGGCGGTCGTGGCCGCCGCCGTGTCATCGAACGACATGCCGCGAAGCTCGGCCAGTCGCTCGCATGTGTGGGGGAGGAACCCTGGCTCGTTCCGCCGCCCGCGGCGTGGAACCGGCGCCAGGTACGGCGCGTCGGTCTCGATCAGCAGTCGGTCGGCGGGCACCGCGCGGACCGGGCCGGCAAGCTCGGCGACGAAGGTGATCAACCCGGAGAACGACACGTACCAGTCGGCCTCCAGCGCGGCGTCGAGGAGTGCTTCGCCTCCCGTGAAGCAGTGCAGCACCCCGCTGACGCCGTCGCCGCACTCCCTGACCAGAGCCGCTGTATCGGCCTCCGCCGAGCGCGAATGGACGACGATCGGCAGTCCCAGCCGGTCAGCCAGCCCGAGGTGCGCCTCGAAGTTCTCGATCTGCGCAGCCCGGGCCGCATTGTCGTAGTGGAAGTCGAGGCCCGTCTCACCGATCGCGACCACCTCGGGCGCCGCGGCGATCCGCTCGATCTCCGCCAGAAGTGAGGCCGAGGTCCGGTCCGCCTCGTGCGGATGGAGGCCCGCCGTGGCCCAGAGTCCCTGCGTCCCCACAGCCAGCGCCACGGCATCGGAGGCATCCTCGGGGTTCGACGCGACAGTGACCATACCGCCAACCCCGCGCCTCCGGGCCCGCTCGAGCACCTCGCCGAGGTCGGAGGAGAAACGGGCCGCCGTCAGATGGAGGTGCGAGTCGAAGAGATCCGGCCGGGTCACCTCTCTCCCAGGACGGCTAGGTGCGGGCGCCGATCGCGGCGCGTTTGCGCGCCCGCTCGTGAATCTCGACGAGGGCCGGCGAGGCTACGAAGATCGAGGAATACGTTCCGACGAGTACGCCGACGATCAGGACGCTGGCGAAGGGCCGAATCACGGCGCCTCCGATAACCACCAGCGAGACGAGCGAGACCAGTGTCGTGCCGCTGGTCAGAACCGTGCGAGGCAGCGTTTCGTTCAGGCTGCGGTCCAGGGTCGTCTCGTACGGTTCCTTCCGCTTCTTTCTCAGGTTCTCCCGAACGCGGTCGAAGACGACGATCGTGTCGTTGAGCGAGTACCCGATGATCGTGAGGATGGCCGCGACCGTGGCCAGGCTGATCTCGATGTCGAACAGCGAGATGAACCCGAACGTGATCAGCATGTCGTGGACCGTCGCGATCACGGCCGCCACACCGAAACGCCACTCGAACCGGAATGCGAGGTAGATCAGGGTCAGCAGGAAGGAGAGGATCACGGCGATGATCGCCGTGCGCTGAAATTCTCCGCCCACCTTGGCGCTCAACGTGTCGCCGCGGACAATGTCGAAGCTCCCGGCCGCGAACTCCGTCTCGAGGCTCTGCCGGATCTGGTCCCTGACCTCGTTCTGGTCCTCATCCGCCCCGACCGGCACCCTCAACAGGAAATCGTTCGTCGCCTGGGCCACCGCCCGCAGCTGCGTGATCTGAACCCCGGTGGTGCCTCCGGCTGTCAGCGCGTCCCTGATCTGGCCGACATTCGTCTCTTCGGAGAACTGCACCTCGAGCAGGACGCCTCCGGTGAATTCCACCCCCATCCGCAGCCCGCCACGAAGGGCGATGGACGCGAGTCCGATGGTGATGATCGCGGCCGAGACGAAATAGGCCGGCCGCCGCATGGAGAGAAACTTGTAGTTCGCGTTCTCGAAGACCCTCATGATCGCAGGCGCCCTATATGCTCACGGACTCTCTGGAGCCCCGTCGGTTCAGATACATGATGAAGAAGGTTCGCGTCACGTAGATCGCGGAGAAGAACGACGCGAGGATTCCGATGCACAGCGTGACCGCGAAGCCCCGTACCGAACTGGTCCCGAACTGGAACAGGATGATTCCGGTGATGAGCGTCGTGAGGTTCGCATCGACGATCGCCGAGAGCGCGCTGGCGAACCCGGCCTCTACGGCGGTCCGCGGCGTCTTCCCCGCGGCCAGTTCCTCGCGGACGCGTTCGAAGATGAGGACGTTCGCGTCCACGGCCATCCCGATCGACAGGATGAGACCTGCGATTCCGGGCAGCGTAAGCGTCGCGTCGAGGCCGGCCAGGCCCCCCAGCATGAGGACGACATAGACGATCAGGGCACCGACCGCGAGCACGCCCGCCGCCTTGTAGTACAGCATCATGAGGACGATGACGCCCACGATGCCGATGATGAAAGCCGTGCGTCCCTGCCGAATCGAGTCCTCGCCCAGCGAGGCGCTCACGTTGCGCTCTTCCACCACCTCGATGGGCATGGGCAGCGCCCCGGCCCGCAGCACGAGCGCCAGGTCCTGCGCTTCCTGGAACGACGCCCCCGGGGCCAGCTCGATCTGCGCGCGCCGGCTCAGGGTGCTGCGGATGACGGCGTAACTCTGCACGCGATCGTCGAGGACGATGGCCATGTTCTGACCGATGTTGCGGGCGGTGCCGCGCTCGAAGACCCGCGCCCCCCGGCGCGTCGTCTCGAACGGCACGAGCGGCTGGTTGAACGTCGGGTCGCGGTTCGCGGGCCCGGCGTCCTGCAACATCTCACCGGTGATCAGGGGCTCCGCCTCCAGCACATAGAGCGGGACGTAGGAACTCCCGCCCGCCCCGACCTCCTCGACACCCCAATGGATCGTGACCTCTCTCGGGATCGTCGCCTGCACACCCTCCAGTTCGAGCCATGCGGTGACGGTCGGCTGGTCCTCCCGCGCCACCAGGAACTCGCCCAGAACCCCACCCTGACCAAGGAGCGCGCTGAGCGGTCGAGCCGTCGCCGGATCGGGCGTGGCGGAGTCCCCCGCGCTGGCCGGGTCTTCCGTCTGTGCCGGATCTTCGGCTCCGGCGACGGCCGGATCCTCCGCTTCACCCGGGCCCCCGGCATCGGCCTCCCCCTCGGCCGTGTCCGCCGTGGTTCCGAGGATCTCGCCGAGGTCGACTTCAGGCGCCGTTTCCAGCGGCGTGATGCGGAGGTTCTCGATCCCCACCTCGTTCACGATCGCACGATCGATCCGTTCGAGCGCCTCCATGAACGCCTGACCGTCGGTGATGATCTTGAACTCCATATAGGCGGTCTCGGTGGCAATCCGCTTCGCCTGATCGGGGTCGTCCACGCCCGCGAGTTCGATGACGATGCGGTTGCCGGAACGCTGGATGGTGGGCTCGCGGACGCCGAACTCGTCGATCCGGTTGCGGATCGTGGTGAGTGTCCGGTCGAGTGCGTCGTCGAGGTCCGCGCCGGTCAGTGTACCCTCGGGGTCGTAGATCTCGACCGCGAGGTGCATCCCGCCCTGCAGGTCGAGCCCCAGCTTCAGTGGCCAGACGAGTTCAGACTCTCCCGTGGCCTCATCCACGACGGTCTCCGGCATGAGAGCGAAGCCGCAGACCGTTATCAGGACGGCGATCCAGATCAACCGCCATCGTACCGAACTGAACATCTAAATCGTCACCGTTCTTCGTGGGTCTCGTGACCGCGGACCCGATGGGGTCCGGGCGGCGCCGGCCCCGGTGGGCGGCGGCGCTGCGAGTGGCAAAGGGACGGAAAGCTAGTCAAGCGACCCCCGCGACGAAACTGCGCGACTTCTCGCGCCGCATGGTAGGTTCCTCGCGGGCGGCGCGGCGGCGGGCGGCCCGCGGCGCACCCCCGCGAGGGCGGGGCTGAGACCGGGGCCCGGAGCCACGAGGAGCGCATGGCGGATACCCGTTCGGGAAACGATCCTGCGGAGGGGCCGGCGGCCGCACGCCGGTCGCGCAGTCAACGCGTCGGCCTCTGGCTAGGGCCGCTGCTGTTCCTGCTCATGCTGCTGCTCGATCTGGATCCCGGCCGGCCGGAGGTCACGCGCATGGCGGCGCTGGCCCTCCTCATGGCCACCTGGTGGATCACCGACGCGATCCCGCTGTTCGCCACCGCGCTGCTCCCGCTCTTCCTCTTCCCCCTCCTCGGCATCGAGCGGACGGGTGACACGGCGCCGATCTACTTCAACAGCACCATCGTCCTTTTCCTGGGCGGCTTCATGATCGCCCTCACCATGGAGAAATGGGACGTGCACCGGCGGATCGCCCTCTGGGTCATCCGCTCGGTGGGAGGCGGGCCGGCCCGTATCGTCCTCGGATTCATGCTCGCCGCCGCCTTCCTCTCGATGTGGATCTCGAACACGGCCACGGCGATCATGATGCTCCCGGTCGGACTCGCCGTGATCCTGAGGATGGAAGAGCAGTTCGGGCGGGATCGGACGCGCACCTTTTCCGTGTCGATCATGCTCGGGATCGCGTATGCCTGCTCGGCCGGCGGGATCGCCACCCTCGTCGGGACGCCGCCGATCCTGTCGCTGCAGCGGATATTCCAGATCACGTTTCCGGACGCACCGCCCATCGCGTTCGGGCAGTGGTTCGTCATGGCACTTCCCATCTCGGCCCTGATGCTGGCCATCGCCTGGGGCCTGATCACCCGCGTCTTCTTCCGTGTACCCGAGGAGGTCACGGTCGACCGCGAGGTGGTCGAGTCGGAGATGCGGAAGCTAGGCGCGATCGCCTTCGAGGAGCGGGCGATCCTCGGGGTGTTCGCGGCCACGGCGTTTCTCTGGGTCTTCCGTGCCCCGATCGCAATCGGGCCGCTCACCGTCCCCGGCTGGTCCACCCTTCTGCCGTACGGGCACCTGATCGACGACGGCACCGTCGCGATCACCATGGCCAGCATCCTCTTCCTCATCCCGACGCGTACGCCCGGCGCGAAGTCGCGGACGGTCATGGGACCGGGCGTGGTGCTGCGGCTCCCCTGGAACATCGTGCTGCTCTTCGGCGGGGGCTTCGCGCTGGCGCACGGCTTTCAGACCACCGGGCTCGCGCGCTTCATCGGCGACGGATTCGGTGGACTGGCCACCGTACCGCCGCTCCTTCTGATCCTCGTCATCTGTCTCGCGATGACGTTCCTCACGGAGCTCACGTCGAACACGGCGACGACCGAGATGGTGCTCCCGATTTTCGCGGCCGTTGCGGTGTCGACCGGCGTTCACCCGCTGCTGCTGATGATCCCCGCCACGCTGTCCGCCTCGTGCGCCTTCATGATGCCCGTGGCCACGCCGCCCAACGCGGTCGTGTTCGGGAGCGATCGGGTGAGGATCGCGGAGATGGCGCGGGTGGGCCTCGTGCTCAACCTCTTCGGCGCGGTGGTGATCACGCTGATCTTCCGCGCCCTGGGTCCGCTTCTGTTCGGGATCGAGCCCGGCGTCCTGCCCGACTGGGCGGGGCCGGGTCCGTAGTGGCGGGCCGGCGGCCGGGGCGATCGAAGCGACCCGGCCGCCGGAGCCCGAGTGGGAGTCGCTACATGCCGGCGGAGTGCGCGCCCATCAGCAACCAGTGCACCATGAGGTCACCGTCCTCGCCGCGCATGTACAGCGCCGCGAAGTGGCCCCCAGCCGCACCGTCCGCACCCTCGGTGCCGTACGTGCCGATGCCGACCACGTGCCCCTCGTCGAGTTCGTGCGCGGACCAGCCGGAAACCCCGCTGAACGTGACGCCCGCATCGAACATCGCCTGCAGCCCCTCCTCGACAGCGGCGCGTCCCTCACGGGCCCGCTCGCCCGGCATCATCGCGACCGCGTCCTCCGTGAAGGTATTCGCGACCATCGACGCGTGGCCCATGTTGTAGTGGGTGGCGAAGTAGTCCCCGCTCGCCTGGATCAGGTCTCCGCCCATCCCTTCGGGCATCTCCATCATCTCGCCCGCCGACATGGCCTGGTCGGGTGTGTCCAGGTTGCTCACCATGCCCTTCAGAGACCACTCGCCATCCATGTTCCCGGCCAGCGCCATGTAGTATCCGGAGTTCCTGACCGCCGCCCCGTCCACGGTACCGGTCAGCACATAGTGTCCGCGCGTGACCATCTGGTCGCCGAATCCCATCGTCTCGCCCGGGTGGATCGCGATCTGCGACCCCTCCGCGTCAATCCGCGCCTGGAGGCCCGCGCCGACGGCATCCCTCCCGTAGAGCATGGCCCCCGAGGAACCCCAGAGGAGCCCGTCCTCGGCGAACCTGCCCGCGACCATGCTGCCGTGTCCCATGTTGAAATGGGTCTGCCAGTAGTCCGTGATTTCCGTCATCGCCGCGGTGGCGTCGGGCATGGCTTCGGCATCGGCCATGTCTTCCGTCATTGCGGCGTCTTCCGTGGCAGGCTCTCCGCAGGCGAAAGTCACGGCGAGGGCGAGGGGAGCCAAGGTGCGGATGCGCATCAGGTACCTCCTTCGGCAAGAACCGTCGCGACCCGGCGGCGTACCTTCCAATTCAGCGCCCCGGTATCTGTCGACGAGACAACGCATAACTGCCGGGAACCGTACGTCGGACGAGGCGGATCCGTCAATGCGCGCGACGCTTCGGATTGTGGTTGGCCCGCCCCGGCGTCGGGCATAGTTTTCCCGGCGAGCCGGCCTACGCTCGAGATTTAACGATACTCCCGCAACGGACAGTCAAAGCCATGGTTCGCATCTCCAGCGCCCCCCGACGCTTCGCACTCGTACTCCCCCTCTCCCTGCTGCTCGTGGTCTCAGGCTGCGTGCGGCCCTTCGCGCGTCCGGCCGCGGGCCCGCCCGCGTCGGCCGGCGGAGGGGCCGACAGCCGCGGTGGCGACGGGAGCGACGACGGACCCAAGCCCTACGCGGAGGTCGTTACGGAGGAGGCGGTCACCGACTCGGGCATGGTCCACGTGCACCGCTTCGACGACAAGATCCTGTTTGAGATTCCGAACGAGATCCTCGACCGTGAGATCCTCCTCGTGAGCCGCACGGCGTCGGTCCCCAACGGGATGGGCTACGGTGGCCAGAAGCTGAACACACAGGTCATCCGCTGGGAGAAGAACGGTCCCAGGGATGAGCGGGTCTTCCTGCGCGTGGTCACGCACGTGAACGTGGCCGACGAGGAGCTTCCGGTGGCCCGCGCGGTCCGGAGCGCGAACTTCGAGACCATCCTCCGGGCCTTCGACGTGGAGGCCCTCAATGAGGACTCGACCAGCGTGGTCGTGGACGTCACCCCTCTGTTCGAGTCGGACATTCCGATGCTGGGCCTGCGCCAGAGCTTCCGCGACTCGTACCGGGTGCGCTCGCTCGACTCGAACCGCAGCTATGTCGACTGGGTGAAGAGCTTTCCGCGCAACGTCGAAGTCCGGCACGTCCTCACCTATACCGCGCAGTCGCCTCCGACGAACGCGACGACGAACGCGATCTCGATCGAGATGAACCAGTCGATGATCCTGCTTCCGGACGAACCGATGGAGCCGCGGATCTACGACGAGCGGGTCGGGTTCTTCAGCGTGAGCCAGGTGGACTACGGCCGCAGCGACCAGAAGGTCGTCACGCGACGCTACGTCACGCGCTGGCGGCTCGAGCCCAGCGACACGGCGGCCTTCCGGCGCGGCGAGCTCGTCGACCCCGTGAAACCCATCATCTATTACCTCGACCCAGCCACACCCGAGAGGTGGCGCCCCTATCTCATCCAGGGGATCGAGGACTGGCAGGAGGCGTTCGAGGCCGCCGGTTTCAGCAACGCGATTCAGGGGCGGATGCCCCCCTCGTTCGAGGAGGATCCGGAGTTCAGTCCCGAGGACGTGCGCTATTCGGTGATCCGCTGGCTTCCGTCGCAGGTCCAGAACGCCTCGGGACCTCATGTCCACGACCCCCGCACGGGCGAGATCCTGGAGAGCGATATCCAGTGGTACCACAACGTCGCCAACCTGCTGCGCAACTGGTACCTGATTCAGACGGCGGCGGTGAACCCGGCCGCGCGCCGTGCGCTCTTCGATGACGAGGTCATGGGCCGGCTGATCCGCTTCGTCGCCGCGCACGAAGTGGGACACACGCTCGGGCTCCAGCACAACATGAAGTCGAGTTCGGCCTTCCCCGTCGATTCGCTCCGGGCCCCGGGCTTCGTGTGCCGGAACGGCGTCGCGCCCTCGATCATGGACTACGCCCGCTTCAACTACGTCGCGCAGCCGGACGACGAGGGCGCGTGCGTCGACCCGCGCATCGGAGAGTACGACCGTTTCGCGATCAACTGGGCCTACCGGCCGATTCCGGGGGCCGACGCCGACGAGGAAAGAGCCACGCTGGACGCGTGGGCACGCGAGGTCGAGGACGATCCCGTGTACTACTTCGGCAACTCGACGCCGATCGACCCGAGCGCCCAGACGGAGGCCATCGGCTCCGACGCCATGGAGGCCGGCGACCTCGGCATCGAAAACCTGAAGCGGATCCTTCCCAACCTCGTCGAGTGGAGCAGCGAGGAGCGCGAGGGAGAGGATTACTCGGAACTGGCCGAACTATACAGCAACGTCATCGGTCAGTGGAACCGGTACATGGGCCACGTCGGCACGGTGGTCGGCGGCGTCACGCGGACCCGGAAGCGGATCGGGCAGGAAGGTCCCGTCTACGAGTTCGTGGATGAGGCGACTCAGGGGCGGGCCATGGACTTCTTCGCCCGGCAGGCCTTCGACCCGCCCACATGGATGATCGACGAGAACATCCTGTCGAAGATCGAGAACCCCTCGACGGTGGACCGCATGCGGGGCATACAGGTCCGCGTCGTCAACCTGGTGCTCGACCCCGGGCGCATGCAGCGGCTCATCGAGGCGGAGGCCCGGAACGGAGACGATCACTACAGCCTCGGGGAGATGTTCGAGGATTTGCGCAACGCGATCTGGGGAGAACTCGAGACGGGCGCGCCGATCGGCGTCTACCGGCGCAACCTCCAGCGGGGCCACCTGGAGCGCCTCGAGTTCCTGATGAGGTCGGAACTCTCGCTCCCGCCCTTCATCTTCGGCGGTCTGGCTGATTTCTTCACGTCGGTCGACGTGTCGCAGTCCGATATCCGCGCCTTCGTGCGCGGCGAACTCGCCGGACTCCAGGAGTCGATCGAGGGCACGCTGCGGCGCCGGCTCGACCGCACGACCGAACTGCACCTGCGCGACGCGCTGGCCCGGATTGACGACATCCTGAACCCTGACTGAGGTCGAGGAGCCACGCGTGCTCAAGCGAAACTCTACCGCAGCGCCTCAACTCAGAAGCGGAAGCGGACGCCGAGTTGCGCGCGGCGCGTGTCGCCGAGGCCGCTGCGGATCGTGCCGTCGAAGTTGAACAGGAGTCCCGTCTGCGCCGTGTCGAGGAAGTTGTCGGCGCCCGTCAGGTTGAAGACCTCCAGGATGGGCTCGATCGTACGCCCGCCTCCGAGCGGGAACACCTTCGAGATCCGCAGGTCCCACGTGAAAAAGTCGTTCTCCCGGCGCAGCGTGTTGCGCCGCAGAATCGAGCCGTCGGCGCACACGCGATCCGCAGGGGCCCCGGCCCGCTCACCAGCCGGGGCGGCAAGAGGGTTCGCAGCCGTCGGGCCGCAGCTCTCCGACATCGGCGACGCGGACAGGTACCGGAACACGTGGTTGAGGAGGACGCCCCGTCCCAGGTGGAACAGGAAGAAACCCGTCATCTGATGGCGTCGATCCCGGATCGACCAGTTGTATTCGGGCGTGAGATCGGTCGCGCTCGCATAGAAGAAGTTGAACGGGTCACGTTCATTGTCGTCGTCCGACTTGTCGAAGGCCAGCGTGTAGTTCGCTTCGAAACTCAGCCTGCCGGAGAGCGCGTTGTCGCCGTGCAGCCCGAGCGTGATCGCGTGATAGCGGGAGCGCGCGCTGCTCTCCGTCACCGTCAGCGTCCCCAGTCCGTTGGCTCCCTCGGCAAACGGCGCGCCAAGCTCCGCCGCGTTGCGGTCGACGAAGCGGAACAGGTTGTCCGTGCGCGCGTGCTGTAGCGAAACGGTCGCGGCCATGTCCTCGCTGAACGCCTGTTCCAGGGCGACGTTGAACGACCACGTGCGCGGCAGCTCCAGGTCCCGGTTCGCGACGTTGACCCCCGGCTGGAAAGGCGGCGTCCCGGGCGGCGGGGGTGTGAGGAATTCTCCGATCCGTGGCGGCGGCGGGAGGAACGTCGCGTCGCTGGCCGCGAACTGGGTGCCCTGGAAGGCCCCGTTCGTGGTACGGTGCTGTGCGAACACCAGCATCGGGATGCGCGAAAAATAGGACCCCGCATTCAGGCGGACGAGGGTCCGGCCATCATCGCGCGGGTCCCAGGCCAGCCCGAAACGCGGCTGGAAATTGTCGAGGTCGTCCGGGATCCTCCCATCCGAGGGGAACCCCGATTGTCCGATCCAGGGGCCGTAGAAGGTGTCCTCCGGATCGATGAACATGTCCGGGTGCCACGAGCCCTCCCAGCGCAGGCCGAGGTTCAGCGTCAGGTTGGTGCGCGGACGCCACGTGTCCTGGATGAAGAGCCCGAGTTCGTCCATCGGAAAATCCTGCAGGCCCAGTTGATTCTGCGGTGTGTGGCCGAGCGTGAGCGCCTGCAGGTAGAGGAGCACGGGACCCGTGATCGTGGTCCCCGCGGGGCAGACGCCCGTCGCGCTGTCGGAACCGTCCGAGCAGGTCACGTAGCGGTTCCCCTGCGTGACGAAGTTCATGAAACCGTCGACGGAGGCGAACTTGTAGAGCCCGTTCGCAAAGCCGATGAACTGCTGGCCGACGGACGTCCGGTTGTACTCGAGCCCTACTTTGAACAGGTGGTCGCCCGCCAGGAACGAGAGGTTGTCGACGAGTTGGACGCGGGTGTCGTAGCCCGGATCGATGGGCAGGAAGAAGGGCAACCCGATCCGGAACCCGTCCGCGAAATCCATCGCGATGTCGGGGAACGGGCGACCGCCGAGCGCCGCGAAGGCCGGTTGCGGCGGGGCGGCGGCCCCGGGGATCAGCGGTCCGCTGTACCCTCGGGGCCGGTCCTCGCGTGCGTACTGGAAGCGGAATTCGTTCGACACCGTGTTCGAGAGCTGGGACCTGAGGCTCGCGTTCACCGCGTGCGAGAAGTCCTCCTCGAGACCGTTGGCGCTCAGTCCCCACGAATCCACGTCGAACGTTCCGTTCACCTGCTGGGACCAGGTGTAGTTGTACTTGAACGACGCCTGATGACGGTCGCTGAGGTTGAAATCGAGCTTGGCGACGAGCGCCTTGTTGTCGTCGGTGCGCTGGATGGGCCCGAACTCCTCGTCGAACAGGCCGGGCCATTGGGTCTGGAGGAAGGTCTCCAGTTTCTCCAGTTCGGACCGGTTCACGACGTTGCGCGTGAACTGCTTGGTCTCGCTCGCCTCCTGCTGGTCGTACGCCACGAAGAAGAAGGCTTTGTCCCGCACGATCGGGCCGCCGAACGTGAACCCGAACTGACCTCGTCCGAAGTCGGGTTCGCCGCCGTCTCGCTCGCTGGGGTAGGCGGAGGAAATTGCGTCCCACTGGCCGAAGTAGTGCGCGGATCCCGTGAAGTCGTTCGTCCCGGACTTCGTGATCACGTTCACAAACCCGCCCGCCGAGCGCCCGAACTCGGCCGATGCTCCCTGGTTCACGACCACAATTTCCTCGATCGCGTCCTGGTTGAAGGTGAAGGCGGGGCGCTGTCCCCCGCGCTGCTCGCCGAAGAAGGGATTGTTGAAGTCGGCGCCGTCGACGGAGACGTTGTTGAAGATGCCCCGCTGCCCGCCGATGTTCAGCACCTCTCCGTCCGGCCCCTGCGACACCGAAACGCCCGGCGTAAGCAGCGTATAGTCGAGGAAGTTGCGGCCGTTGTTGGGGAGGTTGTCGACCACCTCCTCCGCGAGCCGGTGAGAACTCGACGCGTCTTCGGTGTCGACGAGCGGGGCACCCTCCGCGCTCACGGTGATCTCGGCCACCGCGACGGGTTTGAAGTCCAGTATCAGGTCGAGCATCTCGCCCACCCGCAGCACCAGACCCTCGACGCGTTCGTCGCCGAACTGGCCGAGGGCGCGGGCGGTGACGTCGTACACGCCAAGGGGGAGGAGCGTTCGCACGAAGGTCCCGTTCGAGGTCGTCTCGACGGTCGTCGCGAGGCCGGTCGCGCGGTGCTCGATGAGGACGGCGGCACCCGCGACGGGCGCCCCCCGCGGGTCCCGCACCAGGCCACGGATCACACCGGTCGTAGCCTGGGCCTGGGCGGCCGCTTCCGCCGCCCCGGCTAACAACAGCAGGAGTACCGCGAGCGGGCCGGCGGACCATCGCCGGGTGACCGGAATGCGGGGTGGCCGCATGGACGACTCCTTATTGGTCACATGGGCCCGGCAGGATTCGAACCTGCGACCTTGGGATTATGAGTCCCCTGCTCTAACCAGCTGAGCTACGGGCCCGGACTCGTTTCAACCCACGACATCGTGTGCGCAACGTACATGCCGGAGCGCCCCGCACAAACGTCGGCCACGGGGCTGCTACGGCACGACTTCGACCTCGACGGCCGCGCCGCGCCGCGCCACGACGTCTCCGATCACTGCGGCCGCATACCCCGCGTCCTCGAGCGCCGCCGCCGCATCCCCCGCCTGGCTCGCGGGGACGGCGGCGAGCAGCCCCCCCGATGTCTGAGGGTCGAGGAGAATGTCCCGGCGGGCCTGGGGAATCTCCCCTTTCCAGACGACATGTGGTGCGACCGCCTCGCGGTTGAGGGTGGTCCCGCCCGGCACGCATCCCTCCGCGGCGAGTCGGAGCGCTCCGGGCAGGAGTTTCGGCGCCGAAGCCCGGATGTGCGCGCTCGCGTCCGAGGCCCGGCACATCTCGAGCAGGTGCCCCAGAAGCCCGAATCCGGTGACATCGGTCGCCGCGTGAACGTCGAAGCCCGACAGCACCGCGGTCGCGTCTCGATTGAGTTGCCGCATCGACGCGACGGCGACGAGGAGATCGGCGGCGGCGGTGATGTCGCGCTTCACTCCGGTCGTGATCACACCCGTGCCCAGCGCCTTGCCGAGTACGAGCACATCCCCGGGTCGCGCGACGCCCTTTCGCCAGAGGCTGCCGGGGTCGCCGAGGCCGATCGCGACCAGTCCGAACTTCGGCTCGGCATCGTCGATCGAATGCCCGCCGGCGATCGGGATTCCGGCTTCGCCGCATACGTCTCCGGCGCCGCGAAGGATCGCGCCCACCGTTTCCTCGGAGAGGGTGCCGGCCGGGACGGCCAGAATGTTGAGCGCGAACAGGGGGCGGGCCCGCATCGCGTACAGATCTCCGAGGGCGTTCGCGGCCGCGATGGCGCCGAAATCCGCCGGATCGTCGACGAGCGGCGTGAAGAAATCGAGGCTCGCGACGATCGCTTCTCCGCTGTCGAGCAGATACACGGCGGCGTCATCCGGACCCTCGAGTCCCACGAGGAGCCGGTCATCGGGCAGGATCGGAACGTGCTTGAGAATGCGGCCCAGATCCTCCGGGCCGAGCTTGCACGCTCAGCCGGCTCCGTGGGAATACTGGGTCAGGCGGGCCGCTTCGGCCGAAGGCGAGTTCATGGCGACCGAAGCTACCGTGAAGCGAGGCGTCCCGCAGGCACGGTTACCGAAGGCCTACCAGTTTCGCTCGACGACGGGATCCTGGAAGCGGTTGCGGCCCATCACGCGGTCGCGGATCGCCGCCTCGGCGTCCCCCGCCTGTTCGAGCAACGCCGCGGCCTCTTCCGGGGACAGCATCTGCATCTCGCCGGAGCCGGCGGCCGCCGCGGCGCCGGCCCCGCTCCCCTGCGGCGACTCTCCCTCTCCGCTCTGCTGCTCGTCGCCGCCGCTTTCGCCTTCTTCCTCGAGCCAGCGCTCGACCAGTTCGAGGTTCCAGCGCGCATCTTCGTCATCAGCACGGGTGCGGAGCACGGACCGAAAGGCCTCGCGGGCCGACTGCAAGGCGGCGCGGCGGGCCGAAGGGTCGCCCCGGGCGAACCGGCCGTCCAGTGCGGTGCTCAGTCCGAGGTTGTAGAACGCGCTCTCACGGACCTCGTCGCGTTCGCTCCCGATCGACTGCTGCAGCGGCACCTGTGACTCCGCCAACTGGCCGTCGTTGAGCAGGGCCGTCCCGAAGTTGTACTGGTCGATCGGCCGATCCGAAGTCGCGGCGCGCTCCCGGTAGCGGGCGACGAGTTCGGATTCGGGCGCGGTCTGGTCACCGGGCGCGGCCTGCCGCGAAGCCTGCGCCGGCGGGACAAGCCGTGCGGCCGCCGTGAAGACCGCGAGCGAAGCTGCCGCGGCCGCGAAGCCGAAGATCAGGCGCATCCGTCTCAGTTCAACCACGTGGCAGGAGAAACCCTTCACCCCAGAGGCTGACGAAGGCCAGCAGCAGCAACGCCGCCACGGCCGCGTCCTCCGTCGACGTTACGGGATCCCGGGTGCCGCGGGCCAGTTCCCGTTCGATCGCGGCAATGCCATCCGAGCCGCGAACATAGCGGCCGCCCGTCGCGCTCGTCATCTGCGTGAGCGACCTCTCGTCCAGCCGGGTGACGACGGGATTGCCGTCCGGTCCCTGGAGTACGGACGCTCCACCCCGGCGACGCGCGGCCATCGTCGGATCCAGCGACGCCTCCCGCGTGAGCGGAATCTGGCCACCGGCCGCCGTCCCGATCCCGACCGCGTGGATCACGACCCCGGCGTCTCGCGCCCGGCCGATCGCTTCGCCGAACGACGGACCTGCCGTCTCCTCACCATCGGAGAAGACGACGATCGACTTTCGTCCTCCCTCTTCCCCCCCCGCGAGGAGGTCGATCGACTGCGTCAGGCCGGAAGCGAGCGAGGATCCGCCGAGACCCACGGCGGCCGGCCGCACGCCTTCGGCGAGCATCTCGATCGCGCTCACGTCCGTCGTCAGCGGGGAGAGTACGTATGCCCGCCCCGCGAAGTACACGACACCAATCCGGCCTTCCATCCGCGTGGCGAGGCGTGCCGCCAGTTCCCGCTGCACCTGAAGCCGGCTCGGCTCGACATCCACCGCGAGCATCGAGTTCGAGGCGTCGAGCAGCAGGATCGTCTCGGCACCGGTCTCATCGAGGCGTCGTGCCTCGGCCCCCCCGGACCCTGTCGCGAGCGCGATGGCGACAACTCCGGCCGCCAGCAGCCCCAGACGGACGAACGGGACCGCCTCGGCCGGAAGCCGGACGTAACGCTCGAGCAGAGACGACTCCGCGAGCCGCGCGCGGTCGGCGACCGAACGCCGGGTCGCAAGCAACCTCAGCCCCGCGGCCAGCGCACCGATAAGCAGGGCAATCGGGAGTGACAGCACGATCAGACCCACACTCTGCGTGCGCGCGTGGCGGTCACGAGCAGTTCCAGCATGACGAGAGCGAGCGCCGCAATAAGCAGTTCCCGCCGCATCCCCACGCGCTCCTCGGTGCGTATCTCCTTGATCGGCGTGGTCTCGAGTTCATTGATCCGTTCGTAGATCTGCGTCAGCCCCTCGGGATTCGTGGCCCGGAAATAGAGACCGCCGGTTTGCGTCGCCATCCGCTCCAGTAGTTCGTCGTTCACATGGACACGGATGTTCGCGTATTGGTAACCGAAGGCTGTGCGCGCGACGGGCACCGGCGCGACGCCGTCCCGGCCGACCCCGATCGTGTACACGCGGATGCCCAGGGACGCCGCCGCGGCGGTGGCCTCTTCGGGCGAGATGCCGCCGCTGTTGTTGTCGCCATCGGTCAGGAGGACGACGATTCGAGACTCCGGTTCGAGGTCGCGGAGACGGTTCGCCGCCGTGGCGAGGGCCACCCCGATCGCCGTGCCGTCGCGAAGCTGCCCGGCTTCGAGGCGCTCGACGGCGCTCTCGACGACGGGATGATCCAGCGTGCCGGGCACCATCGTGAGGGCTTCGCCCGCGAAGGCGACGAGGCCGATCCAGTCGGACTCGCGCCCTTCCACGAAGCGAATGACCTCACGCTTCGCGACTTCGATCCGGTTGTCCGGCCGAAAATCCTCCGCCAGCATCGAACTTGAGATGTCGACCGCAAGCATGATCGCCACCCCTTCTCGCTCCGATTCCACGCGCTCCCAGACCCGGACGGGATTGACGAGCGTGATCACGACAAGGGCCAGAGCGGTCGAACGGAGCACCGGCGGCAGCCACCACCAGAACCGACTCTGGCGCCGCGACCCGGCGATGCGCGAGATGTCGGGATAGGGGAGCCGGATCCGTCCCTCCCGCATCAGGGCCCATCCGAGGGGCAGCAGGAGGAGCAGGAGAAGAAACGGCCAACCGGGGAGCGCGAAACCGGTCATTCCGCAACCTCTTCGCTCTCGGGCGGCGGAGCCACGGGCATCTCCGAGCGGACGAAGGCTTCGCCTACATCGAGGTCGTCGAGCGGGCTGTCACGGTCCGTTCGCAGGCGTGCGAACCGCGCGAGGACGGAATGGCGCAGGGCGGCGATCAGCACCGAGTCCTGATCGCCGAGCCCGAGCAGTTCCCTGGACGGCTTCCAGCCGCGTGTGGACCGCGCATAGCGCCGGAGCGTGGCCTCGTAGCCATCATACAGCCGGTCCCCCGTCACCCGGCGCTCGATCCAGACCTTCCGCAGCCGCTCGAACTCGCGCAGCGCGATGTCCGCGGGCGGGGCGGGGCCCTCCGCCGCGGAAGGGGCGACGCGGCGCCGGCCCCAGGTCCACCAGGCGAGCCCGGCGAGGGCTGCCGCCAGCGCGAGCAGCCACCACGGAAATCCCCGCAGACTGAGGAACGGACGGGCCTCCCGGAGCTCGAGCGGATCGTCGGCTTCCGGCAGCACGCTCAGGACCGGCACGGCGGGAGGCTGCAGCGACCGGATCACGCCGCCCGCACCCGCGAGTTCGACTTCAATCGGAGGGAGGGCGAGGGTATCGGCCCGCCAGGCGACGAGCGTGTACTCGGCCTCCCAGCGACGTCCGTCGTCCGCTGACCGAATGCGCACGGGCCCCGTCTGCTCGAGCGACTCGGGCACGTTCATGAGGGCCGGGAACCGTACCTCCCCCGTCCGCTCCTGCGCGACGACGAGGCGGATCGTGAACGGCTCCCCGACCCGGACCGACGTCACATCCACCGTCGCCTCGAGGTCGACCGCGGACTGGCCCGGCGGCCCCGGGGCGAGCCCCCACGCGGCCCAGGCCAGCAGCACGGATCCGATCCCGGCGAGCTTCACCTGAGCCTCCGGCGGCCGCGGGCCGCGAAGAATCCTGCAAGACGCGATTCGTAGGGGACGTTGGTCCGGAGCTGCATGAGATCGACGTGGCAACGAGCACAGAGCGTCTCCAGTTCCCGGTCCCGGGCCCTCGAGCTGTCCGTCAGCCGCTCCCCTACGGTCGTGTCTCCCAGGTCGACGACGGCCCGCTCGCCTGTCTCCGGATCCACCACCTCCACCCAGCCGGACTCGGGGATCGTCGCCTCGGCGGGATCGTCAACCGCGAGCGCGACCACGTCATGGCGCCCGGCAAGGCCCAGCAGCGGACGGGCAAGATCGGTGGAGCCGACGAAGTCCGAGATGACGAACACCAACGAGCGTACGGTAAGCATGCGGGCGGCCGTGACCAGCGCGAGATCGAGGTCGGTGCCCCTCCCTCTCGGCTGGATCGTGACGAGGTCGTGCAGGAGGCGGAGATTGCGATTCCGACCCCGGGCCGGACGGACGTAGCGCTCGATCCGGTCGCTGAAGAGCAGCATCCCGACGGGATCGCCGGCGCGCATCGCCGCCAAGGCCAGTACGCTGGCCACCTCGGCCACGAGATCGCGCTTCAGGGCCTTTCGCGTGCCGAATTCGTGCGAGGCGGAGACGTCGACGATGAGGAGGACGGCGAGTTCGCGCTCTTCGACGAAGCGCTTGACGTACGGGCGGCGCATGCGAGCCGTGACCTTCCAGTCGATCGCCTGGAAAGGGTCGCCGGGCTGATACTCGCGGACCTCCGAGAACTCGATCCCGTGTCCCCGGAAGAGCGAGGGGTATGGCCCCAGCGCGGGGTTGTCCATGAACCGCCGGCTCTTCAACTCGAGCCGCCGCACCTCTTTCGACGCAGCAGTGGAATCGGGCGTCGGCGCGGACCGGATCGGACGCCAGAGGAAGTCGGTCAGTCTCACGGCACCGGGACGGTCTCCAGCAGGCGGTCGAGGATGCGGTCGGAGTCGAACTGTTCCGCCTGCGCCTGGAAGGTCAGCACGAGACGATGTCGAAGGACATCGCGCGCGATCGCCTTCACGTCCTCCGGAACCACGAACGCCCGGCCTTCCAGGAACGCATGAGCGCGGGCCGCCCTCGCCAGGTAGATCGTGGCGCGCGGCGAGGCTCCGAATTCGATCCAGTCGACGAGGTCCGCGAGATCGTGCAGGGCCGGTTCTCGTGTCGCCAGCACGAGCGCCAGGATGTAATCCTCCAACCGCTTGTCCACATAGATGTCGGGGAGCATGGCCCTCGCGGCGAGGATATGGACGGGCTCCACGACCGGCTCGACGGGCGGCGGGTTCTCCCCCGCCATGAGCCGCATGATCAACCGCTCCTCCTCGGGGGCCGGATAGTCGACCCGCGTCTTGAACATGAAGCGGTCCACCTGCGCCTCGGGCAGCGGATACGTCCCCTCGTGTTCGATCGGGTTCTGCGTGGCCATGACGAGGAACGGAACGGGGAGCGGATGCGTCTCCTCTCCGATCGTCACCTGGCGTTCCTGCATGGCCTCGAGCAACGCCGACTGCACTTTGGCGGGCGCGCGGTTGATCTCGTCGGCGAGAACGATATTGGCGAAGATCGGCCCGCGCTTTGGCGTAAACGTGCCTGTCTTCTCCTCCCAGACGAGCGTCCCGATGACGTCGGCCGGGAGCAGATCGGGCGTGAACTGGATCCGCCTGAACGTCGTGTGGATCGTCTCCGCCAGGGTGCTGACCGTGAGGGTCTTGGCGAGTCCGGGTACGCCCTCGAGTAGAATGTGGCCGCCGGTGAGCAGGCTCATGAGGACGCGATCGATGAGCGCATGCTGACCGACGATCCGCTTTCCCATCTCGTTCCGGACTTTCGAAACGAACGATCCGGCATCCTGAATGGACGACGCCTGGCTGTCCAGATCCTGCGGCGAGATCCGTTCGGCCGTCCCGGCTTCTGCGTTCATGCGCTCTCTCGCTTGTGGGATTCGACGGGGGCGCCTGTCGCCGCCTGGAACTCGCCACCGGCTGCGGGATCTTCACCCCCGAACCGCTCGCGAGCAACCCGGGACCCCCGATGAGGGTCTCTCCGGCGGGACGTCCGTGCCAGGCCGCCGGTCACCGACCCGGACCCGACCCGCCCCGTCGCATGCCCGCCGCCCGCTCCAGCGCAGCGCGCTCGGCACCGGACAATGCGCGACTCTCGCCCGCCGCCAGCTCCCCGAGTTCGATCGGGCCGAACGAGGTCCTGCACAGGCGCCGGATCCTGATCTCCAGCCGTGCCAGCATCCGACGAACTTCGCGATTGCGTCCCTCGGTGAGGACCATCTCAACCGCCGGCGACGCGGTGCCGGGGTCGCCGATCCAGCGCGCGTCCCGTGCTCGCGCCGGGCCGTCCTCGAGCGGTACGCCGCCGCGCAGACGACGCGGGAGGTCCCCCGACACCGGGCCGAGGAGTTCCACCCGGTAGACGCGCGGCAACTCCGTTGACGGATGAAGCAGCCGGTGTACCACATCGCCCTGGTTGGACAGGAGGAGGAGACCCTCGCTCATGAAATCGAGCCGGCCGACGTGGGGCAGGTGATGCATGCCGACCGGCAGCAACTCGTAGATCGTGGGATGTCCCGACGGATCGCGCCGGGTACACGCGACCCCGGGTGGCTTGTGCAGCGCCAGCCACTGCGTCGCGGCCGGTCGGACGCGCCGCCCGTCGACTTCGACGCGGTCCGTTCGGGGATCCACCTTGCTGCCGAGCAGTGTGACGACGTTGCCGTTTACGCGGACCCGGCCCGCCACGATGAGTTCTTCGCTCTTGCGGCGCGAAGCCACGCCCGCCCGGGAAAGGAACTTCTGGAGACGCATGGGAGCCGTGAGCGAACCCCGCGCGGCGCGGCTCAGCGCCGCGAGCCTTCGACCGCTGGCGCTTCGGCCGGCTCCACCTCCGCCTCGACCTCAGGTCGGGCGAGTCCGATGGACAGATCATCGGAAGTCGGCAGGTCGGCGAGCGATTGCAGAGCGAAGTGATCGAGAAAGTGCGCCGTCGTCCCGTACAGGAGCGGTCTCCCGAGTCCCTTGCCTCGCCCGACGACGGCGATCAACTCCCAATCCTGAAGAGTGCGCAACACCGAAGTAGAGGCGACTCCACGGATCTCCTCGAGCTCGATCCGCCCGATCGGCTGACGGTAGGCAATGATCGCGAGTGTCTCGAGTGCCGCGCGGGAAAGCGTCGGAGGACGCGGGACCGACTCGAACCGTTCCAGGTACGGCGCGAACTCCGGGCGGGTGAGAATCTGAAACCCATCCCCCAACTGGTAGACCTGGAACGCCCGCCCATCCGCCTCGTAGTGCTCCCTCAGCGCGGCGAGCGCCTCCCGCACGCGCCGCACATCGATCTCGTCGTCGGCCCGGGCCAACTCACGCGCCGTAAGCGGTGTCTGGCTGGCGAAGAGCGCGGCCTCGACGATCTGCTCCGGGTTCACGCGCTCCCGCCTTCGGTATCCACGTCCACGGGCTTGCGACCGAACATCCAGATCGCGCCGAACCGCTTCACCTGCTCGAGCCTGAGGAACTGTTGCCGGGCCAACTCCAGACAGGCGAGCAGGGCCGCAACGACATGATGTCTGTCCGCCCATGACGTGAAGAGCCGGTTGAACGGCACGCGTTCGCGCTCGCCCAGCAGGCGCCGGATCACGGCGACCTTGTCCTCGACCGCGACGACGCGGATGGGCGCGACATGTCGTCGGATCGGGTCCGGTGCGGGCATCCCGCTCACAGCCTCCAGGAAATCCTCCAGCGTCGTCGACAGCTCCACACCCTCCGCTTCGCGCGGCTCGGCCGGAGGGAGATATCCCTTCGCCAGGTGACGCCGCCGCTCCAGTTCCGCGGCTCCCAGGACCCGGGCAATCTCCTGGAACAGTTCGTATTCCAGCAACCGCCTGACGAGTTCCGCGCGCGGATCGTCGTCCCATTCCGTGTCTCCGCGTCCCGGCAGCAGAAGTTGCGCCTTGATACGGACCAGGGTGGCGGCCAGCTCGAGAAACTCCCCGGCGCGGTCCAGTTCCAGACGCTCGATCCCCTCCGTCAGCGCTTCGTGAAACTGGTGGGTGATCTGGGAGATGGGGATGTCGAAGATGTCGATGTCCTGCGAGCGGATGAGGTGGAGAAGCAGGTCAAGGGGACCCTGGAACCGGTCGATTTCGACGACGAACGGCTGCGCCGTCAACTGGCTGGGCAGTCGGTTGGGAACCGCCGTCAATACTCCTCCCCTCCCCACGCAGGCCCACAGGACGCGGGCGGGCGCCGGTCATTCATCCGGGCTGGACGCGCGTCGCCCGTCGTTCAACCCACAACGTAACACGGAGAAGTTCTTCGTGCGTGCGCCCGTGCGTGGGGCCGCGTGTAACGTAATATGGTTGAAAAGCCCCGCAGATAGCGTATCTTCCGTCTTGATTTTGGGCCGGGCCCGTCTCCCCGGTCACCGATTCAAGGAGAAGATGTTCGAATGCCGAATAATGCGAGCCACAAGAAGCGACTGCGCCAGTCCCAGGTGCGGAGACTCCGGAACCGTCAGGTGCGGTCGGAGATTCGGACGCGGACCAAGCGTCTTCACGCGCTGGAGACGCACGATGAGGCCGAGTCCGCTCTCACCGACCTCTATCGAGTGCTCGACCGCGCCGCGCGTCGCAACGTGATCCCCCAGAACACCGCGGCACGGCAAAAGGCGCGAGCGGCGAGGCACGTCCGGAGCCTCGCCTAGCCCGGTTCGTCGCCGGCGGTTTCTTCCTCTTCCTCCAGCATGGCCGAAACCGCGTCGAAGCCGGCGGATTCCCCGAATGAGAGCGACTCGAGGAAATCCAGTTCGTCGCCGTAATCGCTCTGCCGGCCGTTGTCGTCGGCCGGTGTCTCCGGTTCCGGAATCACAGCCACTTCAGGCTCCGGTGCGGAGACAGGCACCTCGCCGGGGGGCGGCTCGGCGGCGGACTCGATGGACTCGATGGACTCGATGGATCCGATAGACTCGAGGCCGTAGGTTCCGAGCCGTTTGATGACGCCGGTCAGCGTCGCGATCGTTTCCTTTTCCCGTTCGATGTGCGCCTCGAGCGTGGCGAGCGCCCGCTCGACCGGCGCCCTCCGGGCCTTCAGTTCGGATTCGTCGAACTCCCCGATTTCATGCCGCAGCCCGATCTCTTCCAGATCCGCCGCGCGCGCCCCCATCTCGTGACGCAGGGCGCCAAGCCCGTCTTCTCTCTCCGCGACGATCTCGACGAGCCGCGGGCGATGTCCGGCCAGGCGTTCGTCCGCCGCGTGGAGCCTCCCGTCGTAGTCCCGACGTATCCTGGCGACGATCTCCGGTCGTGTGTCGCGGGCCAGATCGGCCAGGCGGTCGAGCCAGCCGAGGATCTCCTGCGACTCCTCTACAAGCCGGCGAATCTCCCGTGGAATCGAGGCATCCGGGTCGGTCATGACCTCTCCCAGTCTCCTGAGTCGTATCGGATTTCGCCGGCCACGATCGTGCGCCGCACCCGGCCCTTCACGTCCCAGCCGCCGAAAGGCGTGTTCCGACTTCGGGAGCGGAAGCTGGCCGCATCCACCGTCCATCGGCTCTCCGGGTCGAAGACGACGATGTCCGCAGGGCTCCCGGGGCGCAACGTGCCGCCGTCGATTCCCATCGTACGAGCCGGAGCGGTCGACATCCGCTCGATCAGCCCGGACAACGTGAGGTCTCCGGGCGTCACGAGTTCATCGATGCAGACGGCCAGCGCGGTCTCGAGCCCGACGATACCAAACGGCGCGTCGTCGAACTCGCGCTCCTTCTCCTCGTAGTGATGCGGGGCGTGATCCGTCGCCACGCACGCCAGGACGCCATCGATCAGACCCTGGCGCACGGCCAGCCGGTCCGTCTCCGACCGGAGCGGCGGGTTCATCTTGGCCTCGGTTCGGTACCCGCGCACCGCCTCCTCCGTGAGCGCGATGTGGTGGGGCGTGGCCTCCCCGCTCACCCGGGTTCCCCGTTCGCGCGCGAGCCGGATGAGCTCGACGGCCTCCCGGGTGGACACGTGCTGAATGTGCACATGCCCTCCCGTCAGTTCGGCGAGATAGATATCCCGGGCGACGATGGTCGATTCCGATGCGTTCGGGATACCGCGCAGACCGAGTGCCGTGGCGACGGCGCCCTCGTTCATCACGCCGCCGGCGGAGAGTGCCATGTCCTCCGCGTGCTGGAGCACGGGGATTCCGAAGGACTGCGTGTACTCGAGCAGCCGCCGCATCAGGGCGGAATCGCGGATCGGATGCCCGTCATCGGTGACGGCGACGGCGCCGGCCTCGACGAGACCGCCGATCTCGGTCATCCGCTCCCCGGCCAACCCCGGCGATGCGGCGCCCACGGGACTGACCCGCGCACCGCCCTGCCCCTTCCGGGCCCAGCGCCGCGCCTCCTCGCGCACGAAACCGACCGCGGCAGGATCGTCCAGTGGCGGATCGGTGTTCGGCATCGCCCAGATGGTCGTGAACCCGCCGGCCGCCGCCGCCTGCGCGCCCGTGCGGATCGTCTCCTTGTGCTCGGCCCCCGGCTCCCGAAGATGGACATGCACGTCGATGAGTCCCGGAGCCACTACGAGCCCCTCCGCGGACACCCGCGGGACCCCGTCCGGGCCGGCGATCCCCCGCGCCATCGCCGCGATCCGGCCGTCTTCCACGAGGACATCCCGCACTTCGTCCGTGTTCGTGGACGGATCGATCACCCGGCCGGCGGCGAGAAGCAGCGAACCGCTCACGCCCCGTCCACCTTGGCTGATTCCGCAAGCTCCGGACGCCCGCCCGCGAGCAGGTAGAGGACCGCCATGCGCACGGCGACGCCGTTGGTCACCTGCGGGAGGATTACCGAACGCGGTCCGTCCGCCACATCCGAGTCGATCTCGACGCCGCGGTTCATGGGCCCCGGGTGGAGGACGATCATCTCATCCCCCGCCCGCGCCAGCCGCGCGGAGCTGACCCCGAACACACGGTTGTACTCGCGCAAGGAGGGCACGTAACCGCCTTCCATCCGCTCCAGCTGCAGCCGCAGCACGTAGAGCACATCGCACCATTCGATCGCTTCCTCGATCGCGCCCAGCCGCTGCACGCCAAGTTCCTCGATTCCGGCCGGGATCAGGGTTCGCGGCCCGCACACGGCCACCTCCGCCCCGCACTTCAGGAGACCCCAGATGTTCGACCGGGCGACGCGCGAATGCTGGATGTCCCCGACGATGCAGACCCGCCGGCCCGCGATCGCCCCGAACCGGTCCCGGATCGTCAGGAGGTCCAGCAGGGCCTGCGTGGGATGCTCGTGTCGCCCGTCACCGGCGTTGATGACGTTCGAAGGGATCCTGTCGGCGAGGAACCTGGCGGCGCCGGATGAGCCGTGCCGCACGACGACCATGTGAATGCGCATGGCCTCGAGGTTGCGCGCCGTATCGACGAGCGTCTCCCCTTTCTGCACGGACGACCCCGCAGAGGAGATGTTGACCGTATCCGCGGAGAGTCGCTTCTCGGCAAACTCGAAGCTGATACGGGTTCGGGTCGAAGGTTCGAGGAAGAGGTTGACGATCGTTTGGCCGCGGAGAACCGGCACTTTCTTGATCTTCCGCTCGCTGATCTCCTTGAACGGCTCGGCCGTATCGAGAATCGCCTCGATCTGCGCGCCCGTGAGGGGCTCGAGTCCGACGAGGTCCTTCCCCAGTCCGAGTTCCCGACCCGGCGCCGTCACTCTCTCACCTCCGGGCCGGTCGTCCCCAGGTCCACGACGTCGACGGCCCACCCCCCGTCCATGTCCCCGACGCGCACCGCGACATCCTGGTCGGGTCCCACTTCGATCGCGCATCCGACGTAGTCCGGCTGAATCGGGAGCTGGCGCCCGCCGCGGTCGACGAGCACGCAGAGCTGGATCCTCCGTGCCCTGCCGAAGTCCGACAGCTCGTTGAGTGCGGCCCGGATCGTCCTGCCCGTATGAAGCACGTCGTCCACAATCACGACATGTGCGTCATCGATGGACTCGGGGATCCGGGTCATGCCGACGAGGGGGAACGCACCGACCTGTTCGAAGTCGTCGCGATAGAGGGTGATGTCGAGCGACCCTATGGGCACAGGCCCGCGCGCGGCCTCCAGGTGGCGCCCGATCTCGGCGGCAATCGAATCACCGCGACGCCGGATGCCGACGAGGATGAGGCGGGCCCCGGGCTCTATCGCCCGGTCGATCTGCGCGGAAAGCTCGGCCAGCAGCTTCCCGGCAGCAGTTTCGTCGAGGACGTTCGGCGTCAGTTTCGTCTCGGCTTCAGTCGATCCGGTGCGTCGGCCAGGTCCGTCGGCCGCGTCGGTCGGGCGGCAGTATAGATCGGCTCCCCTCCGCGATCAATGTCGCGCCCCGGCGTGCGGCCCGACGATCCCCTCGTTGCCCCTCTCGCGACGCTCCCGGTAGGTTCGGGCATGCGCATACGACCCGACGCTTCACGGCGCGCGCGGTTGGGGTTCGCGGCGCTGGCGCTCGCGGCGCCGGCCCAGCTTCCCTCCCCCGCTCTCGCGCAGGACGCCCCCCATCTCTCGGTGGAAGGGCCGGCAGTCGTCCTCACCAACGTGTCCTTCTCGCTCACATTGCGGACGGAAGACGGGGAGAACGCACGCTATAGCGTCCGGTCTGCCGGGGGTCGCGAACTCGCCTCCGGAGAACTGCCGATCCGGACCGAGACGTCCGTTGACGGTCTGCGCGCGGGACGGGGCGACCTCCCGTTCACGGTCCGGATCGACTCGGACCAGGGATCGGCGAGCGAGACGGTTGCCGCGCCGCAGTTCCCCGGCTGGATCAGCCTGCTGCCCCCGCTCATCGCCATCGCCCTGGCCCTGATCTTTCGCCATGTCGTGGTCTCTCTCTTCTTCGGGATATGGCTGGGCGGCTTCTTCATCGCGGGGCTCGACCCCCTGGCCGGACTTGGGCGCTCCGTGGACACGTTCATCGTTCCGTCGCTCGCCGATGCGGACAACGCCTCCATCCTGATCTTCTCCGCGCTGCTGAGCGCCATGGTGGGCGTCATCTCCCGCTCCGGGGGGACACGCGGCATCGTCGAAGCCGTACGCCCCCTCGCCACGACGCCGCGCCGGGCACAACTGGCCACCTTCTTCGCGGGCGTCGGCATCTTCTTCGACGACTACGCGAACACGCTGATCGTCGGAAACACCTTCCGCCCCATCACAGACAAGCTGAAGGTGTCGCGGGAGAAGCTGGCGTACGTCGTGGATTCCACCGCAGCTCCGGTGGTGACGATCGCCTTCGTCTCCACCTGGGTCGGGTTCGAGATTTCCCTCATCCGCGACGGATTGCGTATCGCCGCCGAGCAGACGCCCGACCCGGCCCTGGCCAGCGCCCTCGCCACGGCGAGTCCGTTCACGGTCTTCCTGAGCAGCATCCCGTTCCTCTTCTATCCCATCCTCGCCCTGTTGATGGTGGCCCTCGTCATCGTCACGCAGCGCGACTTCGGTCCCATGCACGGGGCCGAGGTGCGGGCGCGCACGGGGGGCGGCGTGTTCCGTCCCGGCTCGCAACTGATGGTGAATTCGGAGGAGACGGGTCTCGACGCCCCGGAGGGGATCCCGCTGCGCTGGTACAACGCCGCCATCCCCGTCTTCACCGTCGTCGTCGTCGTCCTCCTCGGTCTCTATTTCGATGGCCGGAGCGCGGCGGGGCCCGCCTCGCTCTGGGACACGTTCGGGGCGGCGGACCCGTTCAAGGCGATCCTGTGGGGCTCCCTCGCCGGCTGCCTTGTCGCGATCGCGCTGGCGACGACGCAAAGGATCCTCTCGCTGAGCCAGGCGCTCGATGGCTGGCTGGCGGGGATCCGGGCGATGACGATGGGGTTCGTGATCCTGACTCTTGCCTGGTCGCTCGGCGAGGTGACGAGCCAGCTGGCCACCGCCCAGTACCTGACCCAGATCCTCGACGGCAACCTTGCTCCGGAGCTGGTGCCGGTCCTGACGTTTGCGACGGCCGCGGTCGTCAGCTTCTGCACGGGCACCTCGTGGGCCACGATGAGCATCCTGCTGCCGCTGGTCGTGCCCCTGATTGTCGCCCTGGGCGGCGCCTCCGGCTTCGAGACGGGAGCGGGGGGCGAGCTGCTCGTGAGCTCGATCAGTGCCGTGCTCGCGGGGTCGATCTTCGGGGATCACTGCTCGCCGATCTCGGACACGACGGTACTGAGTTCGATGGCATCGGCGTGCGACCACATGGACCACGTGCGCACGCAGCTTCCGTACGCCCTCATCGTGGCCGTCGTCGCGATGCTGTTCGGGCACATCGGCACGTCGTACGGCCTGCCGCCCTGGGTCGCCTACGTCCTCGGGGTCGGAGTGCTGCTCGCGGCCATGCGCTTCGTCGGGAGACCGGTCCCCGCACGCGCCTGACGCGCACGTCCACCGCCGGCGTGAGCCGGGAGGCAGACTATCTGCGGGCCCGAAAGAACTCCTGCAGCCGCTGCGCGGATTCCGTGGCGAGGACGCCGGCCACCAGCGCGACGCGGTGGTTCAACCGAGCGTCGCGCACGAGATTCTCGAGCGATCCGCACATGCCGGCCTTCGGGTCGGGCGCCCCGAACACAAGCGTTTGCACGCGCGCCAGCACAGCGGCTCCCGCGCACATCGCGCAGGGTTCAAGGGTGGAGTAGAGGGTGTAGCCCTCGAGACGCCAATCGCCGAGCTTCGCCGCCGCCGCGCGCAGGGCGAGAACCTCGGCGTGGGCCGTGGGATCAGCCAACTCCCGCGTACGGTTGTGCGTCTCCGCGGCGAGCCGCCCTTCCGGGTCGACGACGAGGGCGGCGACGGGCACCTCCCCGCGCTCACCTCCGAGCGCCGCCAGTTCGAGCGCCCGCCGCATCCACTCTTCGTGGACGGCCGCCGCGAGCCGCGCCATCACGCGATCGCGGCCCATCGCCTCGAGCACCTCGAAGATGCCGGGGCTCACGCTCTGCCCCATGAGCGCGACGCGCAGCGGGTTGATGACGCGCCCCGCACCAACGCCGAGCCGTTCGGCGAGACCCCGGACTGCGGACTCGAGCGTCCCGACATCGCGGAACGCGCCCTCCGCGGACACGTGCTCCGCCAACTGCCCCAGATGGCCCGCGACTTCGTCCGGGCGCTTCCAGAACCGGCGGACCGCGTCTTCATCGTAGCAGACCGAGGCCGCGAAGAAGGGAGAGACCTGCCGCGCCAGCGCGGGCATCGTGCGCGGACGACCCTTCACGAGATCGATGATGCGCTCCAGGCGCTCCGTCGAGGCCTCGAGCTCCGGGTGCGTTTCGGCCAGGCTCCGGCCGGCCTCCCGAGCTTCCCCCCGCAGGAAGCTGAGAACCCCGCCCGCCAGGGTGCCCGCGGGTGATGAGGCGATGTGCCGTCCGTTCAGCCACCCCAGCTTGTCGAGATCGAACACCGCACTCTTCCTGAGCACGCGGTCGATCGAGAACGCCTGGATGAGGCCGTCGACGTCGAACGCCTCTCGGTCGTCTCCCGGAGACCAGCCGAGGAGCGCAAGGAAGTTCATCATCCCCTCCGGCAGGTATCCTTCGTCACGGTAGGCGAGGACCGACATCGCCCCGTGCCGTTTGGACAGACGCTTGCCGTCCGGCCCGAGAATCAGCGGAACGTGCCCGAAGACGGGGAGTGAGGCCCCCAGCGTCCGGTAGAGGAGGATCTGCTTCGGCGTGTTCGAGATATGGTCGTCACCGCGGATGACGTGCGAGATCCGGGCCTCCGTGTCGTCCGAGACCACGGCCAGATTGTAGACCGGCGTGCCGTCGGAGCGAAGGACAATGAAATCGTCGATGGAGCCGGACGGGAACTTCATCGGACCGTGGATGAGATCCTCCCAGCCGATCGCCTCGGCCGGCACGCGGACCCTGAGCGCGAAAAGCTCTCCCGCTTTCGCCCGCGCCCGTGAGGCGTCGGCGTCCAGGCGCCCGCACCGGCCGTCGTACCCGTAGCCGGCTCCGGTCTGCCGTGCCTGCTCGCGGCGGCGCGCGAGTGCCGCGGCCGTACAGAAGCAGCGGTAGGCGGCACCCTGGCGGAGCAGGCGCTGCGCATCGGTCCGGTGACGTTCGATTCCATCGGCCTGGAACACAGGACCGTGGTCCACGGTGAGCCCGAGCCAGGCCAACCCGTCCAGAATCGCCCGCGTATGCTCCGGGCTCGAACGCGCGCGGTCCGTGTCTTCCACGCGCAGGACGAATTCGCCGCCCGCCCGGCGCGCGAAGAGCCAATTAAACAGTGCGGTGCGCGCGCCGCCGACGTGCAGAAAGCCCGTGGGGCTGGGGGCGAACCTCACCCGTACCGTCATCGATGCTCCTCTTCTCCCGTGATTGCAGGGCGGATCGGCCGCAAGGCCAACGCCTTGGGACGCGACATCTTCAACCTTTCCATCTTGGGAGCGCGGTCGATAGGATGCCAAGCATGAGTCCCGGTTCGGCTTTCGTGCTTCCCGGCCTGCGCAGCCCGTTCGCGAAGATCGACCGCGAGCTTTCGCGCCTGGACGGCCTGGCCTTGTCCGCCCCGGTTGTCCAGCAGACGGTCGCGGGCGACCGCGGGCCGGGCCGGGAGGCCGCGCGCGAGATCGACCTTTTCCTGTGGGGCGCGGTCGTCCCGTCTCTCACGGCGAGCAACTGGGGCCGCGAAGTCTGGTTCGATTCGGGACTCGATGCGAGCGTTCCGGCCCAGAGCATCGTCCAGGCCTGCGCAACCTCGCTCGCCGCCGCCACCCACGCGGCCGGCCAGGTAGTCGCCGGGCGGGCGGACCTCGTGCTCTGTGGCGGGGTCGAGTCGATGAGCCATACCCAGATCGGGCTCTCGGCAGGGCTCAGCAAGAAGATCCGGCGCACGGGCAGGGCCGGGAGCTTTCCCCGCATGGTCAGGACGCTGGGCGGCATCCGTCCGCGCGACCTCCGGCTCTCGGTGCCCGCCATCGCGGAGCGGACGACCGGAAAGACGATGGGACAGCACGCCGAGGAGATGGCGCGGGAATGGGGGATCCCGCGAGAGGCCCAGGACCGCTTCGCGCTCGCGAGCCACGAGGGCGCCACGCGCGAGGGGGCGACGTTCTTCCGGCCGCTCCTTGTGACACCCGGCACGTTCCCGGTCGATCGCGACACGCTCCCGCGCGCCGACACCTCGCTGGAGAAGCTGGCCAGCCTGCGACCCGCCTTCTCGCGGTCGAAGGGGACGCTCAGCGCCGGCAACTCGTCGCCGCTCACCGACGGCGCCGCGGCGTGCTGGGTCGCTTCGGAGAGCGGTCTCTCGTCGCTTCCCGACTCCCTGCCCCGCGCGAGACTCGTGGACTGGGCGCAGGCCGCGGTCGACCCACAGCGGGAGGGGCTCCTGATCGCCCCGGCCATCGCGATCGCCCACCTGCTCCATCGCCACGGGCTGTCGCTGGAAGACATTGGCTTGTGGGAGCTCCACGAGGCGTTCGCCGCGCAGGTCCTGTGCACCGTGGCTGCGCTCGAGAGTCCGGAGTGGCTCGCCGCGCGCTCGCCGGTGAAGGACGGCCTCGGCGAGTTCCCTGCGGACCGGATCAATCCGAACGGAGGAAGCGTCGCCCTCGGACACCCGTTCGGATCCACGGGCGCGAGGATCATTTCCCAGACCGTGGCGGAACTGTCGGACCACCCTGCCGGCACGCGCGCGATCGTCAGCGTCTGCGCCGCCGGCGGCCTCGGCCACGTGGCCCTCCTGGAGGCCGTCTAGCAGACCGCGGCAACACCCTGCGTCAGCGCCGTCGTAGCTCGAAGGTCAGGCCCAGAAGTGCGGTGAAGAGGACGAGCGCGTTCGTCTGATGGAGCGCCGCGAGGGGGATCGGGACGAAGAGGAGCAGCGTACCGACACCGAGGGTGGCCTGCGCCCACACGGCGACGAAACTCGCATGCGCCCACCGCCTGGCCGCACGTCCGGCACGCCGCGCGCTGACCCACCACAGGGCCGTCCCGCTCGCGAGCAACAACATCGCGAGAACACGATGATCGAACTGCACCGTGGAGCGGTTCTCGAACAGGTTGAGCCACCACGGCGTCGCCGCGAGGAGGTCCGGCGGGATCCAGTCATCCCCCATCTTCGGGAAGGTGTTGTGGACGAACCCGGCGTCCAGCCCGGCCACGAAACCGCCCGAGAGAATCGTGAGCGCGGCGAGTCCGAGAACGACGGCTGACCAGCGTCGGAGTCCGTCGTCCGATGACGAGCCCGGCTCCGCGTGCCCGACCCCGGGGCGCAGCAGCGTGAGCGCGGTCCACAGCAGAAGGGCATAGACGAGAACGGCGAGCGCCAGGTGTGCCGTGAGGCGGTAGGGACTCACGCGTGGGACATCGACGAGCCCGCTCTGCACCATCCACCAGCCGAGCAGCCCCTGCGCGCCTCCGAGTGCGAAGATCAGCAGGAGACGCGGGATCAGGGCACGCGGAATGATCCGCCGCCAGAGAAACAGCGCGAAGGGCACGATGAAGACGAGCCCGATCACCCGGCCCAGAACACGATGGGCGTACTCGAACCAGAAGATCCGCTTGAACTCGGCCAGAGACATTCCCTGGTTCATGAGCCGGTATTCCGGGGAATCGCGGTAAGCGGCGAACTCCCGCTCCCAGCCCTCGGCGCTCAGCGGAGGCACGACACCGCTGACCGGCTCCCAATCCACCATGGAGAGTCCCGACCCGGTCAGGCGGGTCACACCCCCGAGGATGACGGTCGACGCGACGAGCGCGCAGCCGATCAGAAGCCAGATCGCGATGATCCGGGCATGGCGCCGCGATTCGGTGTGGATGAGGGGTGGCTTCGTCAAGATCTGCCGTGCGTGGCGCGTTGCGCCGGTTTCGGGCCCCATGCGAACTTCCGGCTCCTCCCGGAGTCACCGGGGCGCGGAAGATAGACGGGGGCGGCGGAGAGGCCAAGCGTGATGTCGGACTCCGGACCACGATTTTCGATGTTCGCGCTGAAGCGGCTGGCCCCGAGGCTGGGGCCCCATCGGGGAGCGCTGGTCGGGGCCGGAATCTGTCTCCTCCTGAGCACCGCCATTGGGCTCGCCTTCCCCCTCGTCGTCCGCTATCTGATGGACGCTGCGTTCGGTGACGGGGATGCCGCACTCCTGAGCGCGATCGCGCTGGGGCTGCTGGGACTCTTCGCGCTGCAGGGCCTGTTCAACTTCGGCGAAACGTACTGGCTGGGGGCGACGGGTGAGCGCGTCGTGACGCAGCTGCGCGACGAGTTGTTCTCGAAGCTGGTCGGGCTCTCCCCCGGTTTCCACGCCAGCCGGACCAGCGGCGAACTCACCTCGAGACTGGCCTCCGACTGCTCGACGCTGCAGCAGATCATGGGGCACCAGATCGCCGAGCTGGTGCGACAGCTGCTCTTCCTGTTCGGCGCGCTGGTACTGCTCACGCTCCTGCACTGGCAACTCATGCTCACCACCCTCGCGGTGGCTCCGGTCGTCGTCCTCGCGGGCTTCGCGCTGGGGCGGCTGCTCAGGCGGCGGAGCACCGAAGTCCAGGATCGTCTCGCCGCGGCACACGCGATCGCGGACGAAGCCTTCGGCCAGATCGAGATCGTGCAGAGCTTCGTGCGGGAAGAGTGGGAGCAGGCGCGCTACCGCGCCGGGATCGCCGCCGCCCTGGAGTCCGCTCTGTCCCGCGCCGTCGTCCGCGCCGTGCTGTTCGGGGTGCTGACGGTGGTGGCGTTCGGGGGGATCGTGGTCGTCCTGTGGCAGGGGGGCCGCCTGGTGCTGGCGGCCCAGATCACGGCCGGACAGCTGGTCTCGTTCCTCCTTTACGCCTTCTCCGTGGCGGCCGCGATCATGGCCCTGGCGTCGCTGTGGGGTTCGTACCAGGAGGCGCAGGGCGCCGCGCGACGCGTGTTCGATCTGCTCGATCGCGAGGACTCGATCAAGGATCCCGCCGTCCCGAGGTCGCTCGCGGGGGATGGACCGCCGGAGATCGCGTTCGACGACGTGTCGTTCCGCTACGGAGAGCCGGAGCCATGGGCGCTGGAGGGGATCGACGCGACGATCGCTCCGGGAGAGGTCGTCGCCCTGGTCGGCCCGAGCGGTGCCGGCAAGACCACCTTCGCGTCACTCATCCCGCGCTTCTGGGACACCACACGCGGGGGCGTACGCGTGCGCGGGGTCGACGTCCGCGAGTGCCGGGTCGAAGACCTGAGATCGCGGATCGGCGTCGTGCCGCAGGACCACCCGCTCTTCGCCGGGACGATCGGGGAGAACATCGCGTACGGCAGGCCCGAGGCGGACCTCCGGGCGATCGAGGCGGCAGCTGAAGCGGCACACGCCCGCGAGTTTATCGAACGGCTGCCGGACGGCTACGACACCATGGTCGGCGAGCGTGGCGTCCGACTCTCGGGCGGCCAGCGACAGCGGATCGCGATCGCGCGCGTCCTCCTCAAGGAACCCGAAATCCTCATCCTCGACGAAGCGACGAGCGGGCTCGACGCGGAGAGCGAGGCCCTGGTCGAGGCCGCGCTGGAGGTCGCCTCCGTGGGGCGGACGACGGTGATCATCGCCCATCGGCTGCGCACGGTACGGCGCGCCCATCGGCTTCTGGTCCTGGACCGGGGGGGCCTCGTGGATATCGGCCCGCACGAAACGCTGATCGAGCGCTGCGAGCTTTACGCCCGGCTCTACGAGGGCCAGCAGCTCGCTTAGCCGCTACCCCCTCTTCACGGGAGCAGGGCCTCGATCTCCTCGGTCAGCGACTCGACAGTCTGGGGGCCGAGGAGTTCCTTCCGGATCCAGCCCTCGGGGTCGAGGATCACGGTGGTCGGGAAACCCACGGCCCCGAAGGTGGCGACGGCATCGTCCATCCCGATGATCCAGTTCGGGTACTCGACCTCGTAGTCCCCGAGGAACGTGCGGATCTCGTCCGGGGCGCCGGACTCGACGGCGAGGCCGAGGACGACGATGGGCCGGTCGGCGTACGACCGGGCCAGCTCCACGAGTTCCGGCAGCTCCTGGCGGCACGGGAGGCACCATGTGCCCCACAGGTTCGCGACGACCACGTTGCCCCGCAGGTCGTGGAGGGACGATTCGCCGCCCTCCAGGGTGCGGAAGGCGTCCGCCGGCGCGCGCTTCGCCCCCGAGGGCACCTCGCCCGCGAAGCCGGCCGCCGCCGGGGCGCGATCCGCCGTTTCTCCTCCGGCCGCGTCCGGCGCCTCGCCCCGCGTCCCGCATCCGACCCCGAGCAGTGCGACGAGCGTGATGGCGCCCCGCCCGGTCATCATCCCGCGTCACCCGGCGTGAGGACGACGCCCGGCAACGCCCAGGTCAGCGCGCCGCCGTCGACCACGAGAGTGCCGCTCACGAGCACGTAGTCGACCCCCGAAGCGTACTGGTGCGGATCGAAGAAGGTCGCGTTGTCCTGGAGTTCATCGAGGTCGAGCACCGCGATGTCCGCCACGAACCCCTCACGGATCATCCCCCTGTCGCTCAACCTCAGGAGCTGGGCCGGAAGGCTGGTCATCGAGCGCACCGCGCTCTCGATCGGCAGCACTCCGAGGTCCATCGCATACCGCTTGATCTTGCGCGGAAAGGTGCCGTAGAAGCGGGCGTGCACCGGCCCGTCGTCCGGCAGCGCGATCCCGGCGTCGGAGGCCGTCACCAGCCACGGGTGGGCCGAGAACTCCTCCACATCGATCTCCGACAGGGAGAACCCGCGTACGCGCGCCCCGCCGGGCCGATTGCGGTCGCCCTCCAGCTGCAGCCGGATCGCCACCTCGACAGGGAATGCGTTCCACTCGGCCGCCAGGTCCGCCACCGTCTTCCCGATCAGACTCTCATCGGGGTGGTCCATGATGAGGAGGTTCTCGGGACCTCCGCGGCGCCCGACCTCATGCGCGATGTCCCGCCGGACCTGTTCGCCGTCCTGCGGGTCCGAGAGCGCCGCCTGCAGGGCCGACGCATAGTCGACGTCACCCGCGCCCCCGGTCGGGGCACCGCCGGGCCCGCGGTTCGGGAAGATCCAGCGAGGGAGGAGGACCGTGTTCCCATCGCTGCCCGTCGTGTTGTACGGATACTGGTCGGCCCAGATCGGTACGCCCCGTGCCCGGGCGCGTTCGATCAGGTCCACCAGCGCCCGCCCCGCGCCCCAGAAGTCCGAGCCCCGCGCCTTGATGTGGGTCGCGACCGTCGTGACTCCGGTGCGCTCGGCAACCTCGATGTCCTCGAGGACGGTCTGAATCATGGTCGGAGGACCGGGGTCGTCCTGACTCGGCCAGAACCACATGGGGGTCATGCCGGAGCTGCGTTCGTGGACGATGTACACACCGCCTCCCAGCCCCGCCGCCTCGACCAGCGGGAAGAGTTCGGAGGTCTCGCTCCAGATCCCCGGCACGTACTCCAGTCCGGCGCTGAGACCGTAGGCGCCCTCGGCCATGCCCTGTTGCACCAGTTCGGTCATGCGCGCCACCTCGGCCGGCGTCGCGGGACGCATGAAGTCGTCGCCGAGCGCCATCGCCCGGATGGTGTTGTGCCCCACCATCAGCGCCGCGTTGGGACCATGTCCGCGGGACTCAAGGCGCCCGCGCTGCTCCGCGATGGGCCAGGGGGACCGGCCATCCTGATTGACGACGACCGTGGTGACGCCCTGGCTCACCAGATTGGGGGCCGCCCGGCGACGGGCACCGTCGCTTCCGGCGCTACCCGCCGTATCGAGCCCCTGGTCCGCGTGCGAGTGGATGTCGATGAACCCCGGTACGATGGTCCTGTCATCGAGTTCGATCACCCGGTCTCCGGTCGCGTCTCCCAGGTCTCCGACCGCCGCGATCCGGCCGTCGCGGATCCCGACATCGGCGCGGAACCAGGGATTCCCCGTACCGTCCAGCACGCGTCCGCCCCGCAGCAGGACGTCGAACGTGGCCTGCTGCGCGAACAGAAGCGGCGCATGGGACATTCCGAGGATGATGGCGCACAGCAGCGTGCGTATGGCGCGGCGGTTCATGATCGCTCCCCCTGTGACGGATCCCATGTCGTGGCCCGCAAGCTACGGCGGACCCTGCACGGGTCCAACCGGATGGTTTGCGCGACGCAGGCGGCCGCCGTAGATGGCGGGCAATGAACGATCTTCTTCTCCGCGCCCTGTCGCGTGAACCCGTGGAGCGGACACCGGTATGGTTCATGCGACAGGCGGGACGCTGCCTGCCCGCCTATCGCGAGTTGCGGCGCGAGCGCGGCTTCCTCGAACTCGTGCGCGACCCGGAAGCCGCGGCCCGTGTGACCCGCCTGCCGCTCGACTACTTCGAGGTCGATGCGCTGGTCCTGTTCATGGACCTGTCGACCCCGTTCGAGGCGGCCGGGATCGAGGTGGAACTCCGGCCGGGCGTCGGGCCCGTTCCCCTGCCTCCGTGGGGTGGCCTCGCCGATGTGGACCGATTGAGGCCCTTCGAGCCGCGCGAGCGCCTCGGGTTCGTCCTCGAGGCGATCCGCCTTCTCGCCGCGGACGCGGAACAACCGGTCATCGGCTTCGTCGGCGCCCCCTTTACCCTGTGTTCGTACCTGGCCCGCGGGACGCGCGACAGCCGGCTCGCCCAGCTTCGGGCGTTCCTGCTCGGTTCTCCCGGGTTGTGGGACCGGATGGCCGCCTTCTGGGCCGAACATCTGGCAGAGTTCGCCATCGCGCAGCACGAAGCCGGGGCCGGCGCCATCCAGGTGTTCGATTCGTGGTGCGGGGTCCTGGATCCCGAGACGTACCGGTCGCGCGTGCTTCCCTACTCCGGGCGCCTCCTTGAGCGGCTCGCCGAACGGGGGATCCCCACGGTGCATTACGGGGCGGCACATCCGGCGTTCGCGGAAGCCGGGGGCGACGCGATCAGTGTCGACTGGCGGACGCCGCTCGACGAGGCGTGGGATCGTATCGGGCGGGATCGAGCGATCCAGGGCAACCTCGACCCCGCGTACATGCTTGCGGGCGAAGAAGCGGCGCGAGCCGGAACGCGCGACGTGCTGCGCCGTGCCGGGGGACGCCCCGGACACATCTTCAACGTGGGGCACGGCCTCCATCCCGACTCCGACCCGGCGGTGATCTCCGCCGTGGTCGATGAAGTCCGGCGCTGGAAGCCGGAGGGCTAGGTAGCGGCCAGACGCTCGGCCAGAGACTCGGCCTCCGCGATCCGGCTGGAGATGCCCAGGCGCGCCGTGTAGCTGGCCGCGAGCGTGATCCCGGCGGGAAGTTCGAGGCCCGCGAGAGCATCCCACGACTCGTCATGGGACGGGAGCTGCGGTCGCGCGGTACAGATCGACTTCGCCCGGGCTCCGTGGATCGCTTCGTACTCGCGAGCGGCGGTGGCTTCAAGCCGACTGGAGTCCCACCTGGCGACCTCGGGGTCGAGACCGCCGCCGAGGTAGGCGGTGCAGAGGCCCTCTCGCCCGAACAGTGAAGCGTTCCACGTCACGCCACGGGTGCGCCACCGCTCGCCGAACGCGACCTGGAACCCGAATCCCTCCGGCGCCCGATCGACCTCCAGGGGCACAACCGCGACGTGGTGGTACCGTAGTCTGGCGAGGCGGTCCGCGGCCTCGGGCGCTGCGGCTCTCAACAGGCGGGCCGCGTCGGGGGCCGGCGTCGTGACGACAACGTGGTCGACCTCCTCGCTATCGGAGCGAACGCCGCCGTAGCCGATGGCGAACCGCCGGCCGGAGCGGCGGAGTTCCTCGACGGGAGCGGAGCACCGCACGCGATCCGCGTGCCGCGCCCCGATGGCCCGCGGCAGAGTCGCCATGCCCGCGTGGAACGTACACGCAGGCGGCGACCCGTCCGGCTTCCAGCGGCGGGCCGCCGCGAGCAGACTGCGCTTCACCCCCAGCGGCCCCAGCAGCATAGGCACGATCCGGGCCGCCTTCATCGTCTCCGGATCCGATCCGAACGTCGCCGAGATGAGCGGCCCGAACAGCCGCCGGTACGCTTCTCCGCCGGCCTTGCGGCGAAAGTAGCGGGCGACCGACTCCTCCGGACGCAGCCCTCGCGTGACTGGCTCGCGCGCGATCCGCAGACGCCCCGCCGGAGACAGCAGATCTCCGGTCAGGAGCCCGGACGGACGGGTCGGGACGGCGCGCAGACGGTCGCGGGCCCAGATGAAGAGTCGAGACCCGCGCTTCGCCTCGATGAGCGCGGGGCGAAGTTCAAGTTCGTCCACAAGGCGGCGCACCGGAGCGGTGAGCCGCGTCCGCTGCGGCCCGAACTCGACGACCTGGTCGCCATGACTCCGGCTGCGGATCACGCCCCCGACCTCTTCGGACTTCTCGAACAGGATCGAGTCGACACCGCGCCTCGCCAGGGCGTGCGTGAGTGCCAGTCCCGTAATCCCGCCTCCAATGATTCCGACTCGCATGCCGGGGAGTCTCCCGACCGGGTTCCGTCCGGGCAAGCCGGGGATCGCCCCGATATGTTCCTCCGGGTCGGTCCTGTCCCCATGGATTCCCCGCACATCCGGAGCCCACGCCCGATGCGGAGCACCGAACCCGAAGCCGCGGTTCTCCTCCTCAATTTCGGCGAGCCGAGCGCGCCGGACCCCGGCGAAGTCACACGCTTCCTGGAGCGGATCTTCCTGGCGAACGCGCGACTCGAGCCAGGCGGCGACGCGGCGGCCATCCGCGCCCGAAGCCGCGACCTCGCCCGGCGACGCTCGCCCGGTCTGCTCGAGGCCTACGAGCGGATCGGGGGCTCACCTCTCGACGTGCAGGCGACCGCCCAGGGGGTCGCGGTGAAACGGACCCTCGCGGCCCGTGGCCACCCGATGCACGTGGGGGTCGGAATGCAGTTCACCGCGCCCTCCATCGAGGAGGCGCTGGCGAAACTCAAAGCGGCCGGCGCCGACACGCTCGTCGCTCTGCCGGTGTATCCGCTCTGCGGCCCCTCCACGACGGTTGCGGCCCTGACCGAAGTCGACGCCGCACTCGAACGCATGGGCTGGCAGCCCGACGTGCGCCGCGTGACCGGCTGGCACCGCCATCCCGAGTACCTGCGCCTGCGGGGGGCAGCGATCCGCCGCACCGCCGCCGCGTCGGGCTGGAGCCTGACCGATCCCGCCGTCCGCCTTGTGTTCAGCGCCCACGGCACCCCGATCCGTTACATCGACGAGGGCAGCCGCTACGTCGAATACGTTGAGGATTGGTGCGCGACTCTGGCGCGGACGCTGGGCCTCGAAGCCTGGACGCTCGGCTACCAGAATCACACCAATCGCGGGATCGAGTGGACCCAACCCGACATCGAGGCTGCCCTGGGGCACCTTGCAGGCGGGTCGAAGGTTCTCGTCGACGCTGTCAGCTTCATGCACGAGCAGTCGGAAACGCTGATGGAACTGGATGTGGAACTGGCCGAGCACGCCCACGCTCTGGGCCTCGAGTTTCGCCGCGTCGAGGTGCCGCATGACGACGAAGCGTTCGCCGAAGTGCTCGCCGATCTCACGCTGGGGGCGCTGGGGGCGGAAGTTCCTGCCCTTCCCGGCCGGACCTCGTGCCTCTGTCGGCCCGGCGCCGACCTGTGCTTCAACGGCGAGCCAGCCGGTTGACCTCCTCGTAGCGGAAACACGACGTCGTGTGGTCGTTGACGATGCCGGCTCCCTGCATGTACGCGTAGCAGATCGTCGGTCCGACGAAACGGAAGCCCCGCGCGCGCAGCGCCTTCGACATCAGCTCCGACTCTCGGGTGTAGGCCGGCACTTCGCCCAGCCTGCGCCACCGGTTCCGGACCGTGCGTCCCCCCGTGAACGACCAAATGAAGGCATCGAACGTCCCGAACTCCTCCTGAATCTCCCGGAAGCGAGCCGCGTTCGAGACCGTGGCTTCGATCTTCTGACGGTTGCGAACGATGGATGCGTCACCTTGAAGTCGCTTTATATCATCTTCATTAAACGACGATACGACAACAGGATCAAGCTCACAGAACGCCTGTCGAAACGCTTCTCGCTTGCGGAGGATGACGGCCCAGGAAAGACCCGCCTGAAACGAGTCGAGGACGAGGAATTCGAAGTGGATGCGGTCATCCGACACCGGCACGCCCCATTCCGTGTCGTGGTACGCGATCATGCCCGCCTCGCGGCCCGCCCAGCCGCAGCGTGACCGACCGTCCGGCACCTGGCGGCTCAGCCTTCCGGGGTGGCGGTAAGGTCCTCGATCAGCCGCCCGCCGACGCTGGCGACGCGTCCCCGGATCACGCAGGCGAGCATGTCGGCCGCCTCGCGGAGCATGGACTTCGGCTCCCGCCGGTCCGTCTCGAAGCGCACGACCTCGCCGAGGAAGATCCCCGCGAGATGGGTGGACGAGGAGTCGCCGTCGCCCGAGTCGGACGCGGCATCGTAACCGGCCCCGGGCACGCTCGTCTTCCACGGCTCGTCCGGCTCACGGTTGCCGCGCGTGGCCTGGTCCATCGGTACGAGCGCGAGCAGGCTGCCCTCCATCCCCGGTCCGCCCTTCCGCACGTTGAGCGCGAGCGCGACCGGATCGTCGAACAGATCCATCTCGAGGAAATCCTTCACACTTTCCCTCGGGATGGCACAGCGTCCGATCGCCCGGTCCTCGTGGAAGGTGCCGATGCAGACAGTGCCTTGAGGCGTGAGATGGTGTTCGATCGGACGAACGTCGAGCTGGATGGGCGTGGCGGTGCCGACGAGCACATGTTCGCGGCGACTCTCGGCGTCCGTCGAGGGCGGCAGCATGTCTCCGAAGTAGAGTGTCGTGACGGTCGTCATCCCATCGCCCTCCAATCGCGCGTCACTCATCGGACCCCCCTGTGAAGGGGTACGCATCACCACCCGCAGGGTTCCGTAACGTCGCCGTTCCAGGGCTCGTACGATAGTCTGGTTCGCGCCGCCGGTTCGACCACCCAAGGAAGGAAGAAGGGGAGGAGAATTGACCCTGAGGTTCCTGGACACCATCGAGCCGTGGGACGGTGAGTCGGTCGTCACCGCGTTCGACGTCGCCAGTGGTGCCTGGATCTTCATCGCCATGCACGACACGCGGTTGGGGCCGGCAGCGGGCGGAACCCGCATGACCTCGTACGCGACGCCCACGGACGCGCTCCTGGACGCCGTGCGCCTGGCCGAGGGCATGACGTACAAATGGGCGGGCGTCGGCATGCCGTTCGGTGGCGGCAAGGCGGTCCTCGCAGTCCCCCGCGACCTGGGTACGGAAGCCCGCACCGGCCTCATCGAACGCTACGCCGCGCGGCTCGCCTCGGCGGCGCGCGGAGGCGTTCCTCGCCGGCCATGCCGCTAGCGGCGGGAGGTGATGCGGTCCAGCGGCTTCTTCGTGATGTCGGGGACGAGCGCGTCCGCCGCCGGATAGCCGACGACGAGGAGCAGGAAGGGCCGCTCGTTCGAGGGCCGGTCGAGGATCTCGTTCAGGAAACCCATCGGGCTCGGCGTGTGCGTGAGCGTGGCGAGCCCCGCGTGGTGGAGCGCCGTGATCAGAATGCCCGTCGCGATGCCGACGGACTCCGTCACGTAGTAGTTCTTGAGCTTCTCTTGCCCGCGCAGTTCGTACTTCTCGGCGAAGATGACGATGAGCACGGGCGCGGTCTCGAGAAACGGCTTGTGCTCGTCCGTCCCCAGGTGAGCGAGCGCCTCGAGCCACTCGGGCGGGGCGCGGTGCTCGTAGAAGTCCAGCTCCTCGTGCTCGGCCGCTTCCCGGATGCGGCGCTTCACCGCCGGATCTCGCACCACGACGAAGTGCCAGGGCTGGCGGTTGGCCCCATTGGGAGCCGTGCCCGCCGCCTCGATGCAGGCGTCGATCACCGCCTGGGGGACCGGCTCCGGGGAGTATTCGCGAACGGTTCGCCGACGCCGCATTTCGTCGCGGAATGCCCGGGCGCGCCGCGCCATCTCGACCTCGTCGCGCCGCGTGAAGGTCGAGAGCGGGACCGGACGGTACGAGCCGCCGTCCGTCATCGCGCTAACAGGAAGGTCAGCGAATCCCCACCAGGCCGCGGGTCGCCTCGATCAGCTCCGGGGAGTCGTACCCGACGCCGTCCTTGAACACCCAGCGAACCGCGCGAATCGTGTAAGGGTCGCTCTCCAGGTTGCCGGCCAGCACGACGAGGTCCGCCACCTTCCCCGCCTCGATCGTGCCCACGTCCTCGTGGACGCCGAGGATCTTCGCGCCGTTGGCGCTCACGACCTGGACCGCCTGCGCCGTGGACAGCCCGGCCTCCATCAGGAGCTCGAAGTTCCGCTGGTTCCCGAAACCGGGCAGGGCCCCGCCGTTGCCCGTGGGATCGACCCCGGCAGCGAGCAGCCCGCCCGCGTCGACGAACGCCTTCTCGAAACGCAGCTCGTTCTGGAAGTTGGACGGATCCGGCCCGACCTCCTGGATCCGCCCACGCTCGTCGAGGTACGCCTCTCTCAGATCCGGGGTCATCAGCTCGAGCGTGCGCTCGTCGACCACATCGCGGTCGGGGAAGAACGCCTCGTACACCGCGAGCGTCGCGGTCAGCCCCACGCCGGCCTCCACCATAGCTTCGATCGTCTCCATCGCGACCGCTCCGGTGGGGTCCGAGCCGCCGGCGCGCTGCATGATGTTGCCGGGGCAGCGGTCCGGTTCTTTCTCGGCGACGAAATCGGAGGCCGTGAGCATCCCGTGCTCGAGGTTGTCGATGCCGAGTTCGACCGCCTCCTGGAAGCTGACGGAGCACAGGTGACCGGTAACCCGGAGTCCCAGCCGATGGGCCTCTTCGATCGCGGCCCCGAGTTCGGCGCTCCTGATGGAGGTGTACGCCTTCACCCACGTGGCCCCCTCGCCCGCCCAGTATTCGACGAAGCGGCGCGCCTGCTCGGGAGACGTCATGCGGGCCTGGTGGGGGGCGCCGGACGATCCGGTGATGTACGGCGCGGTGAGGTGGATCCGCGGACCGGGCGAGTCGCCCCGGTCGATCGCGTCCTTGAGGTGAATGTCCGCGAACGGAGTGATGCTCCCGGTGGTCCGGATCGTGGTGACGCCGGACCCCAGGTACAGGCGCGGCGCGCTGTAGCCGAGCTGGACGCGGCGCCCTCCCACGGCGGTATAGAAGAGATGGTCGTGCATGCCGACCATGCCCGGGATCACGGTGTGTCCGCTCAGGTCGTGGCGCTCCGCGCCGGCCGGCACGCTGACGGACGAAGACGGGCCCACGGCGGCGATACGGCCGTCTCGCAGGAGTACCGTCTGACCATCGAGGATCGGACCGCCGGTGCCGTCGACCACGCGCACGTTTTCGAGCGCCACGGTGGCGCCGCGGACCGCCACATAGCCGCGCGTCTCCTCGGACAACTGGCCGTAGCTCTGTGACGCAAGCGGTCCCGCGAGCCCGCCCGCCATCGACGCCGCGGTCAGGGCCGCGAAGATCCTGGACATCGTCATTTCCTCTCTCCCCGGTCTGGCGTCAGCGAATCCCTACCATCCCCTTCACGGAATCGATCAGCTTCTCCGAGTCGTAGCCCACGCCATCCTTGAACACGACGGTGACGTTGCGGATGATCGCGGAGTCCGCCTCGAGGTCGCCCTGGAGCACGACGAGGTCGGCAAGTTTCCCGGGTTCGATCGTCCCCAGCTCGTCCTCGATCCCCATGATGCGGGCGCCGTTCGCGCTCATGATCCGGATGACGGTGGGCGCGTCGAACCCCGCCTCGATCAGGAGTTCGTAGTTGCGCTGGTCGCCGAAGCCGGCGATCGCACCCCCGATCCCGGTCGGGTCCACGCCGGCCGCGAGCACGCCGCCCGCCTCGACGAAGCCGCGCTCGAACGTCATGTGCTTCTGGAGGTGCGCTTCGGTCATGGCCCAGTCGGGGTTGGCCTGGATCGCATCCACTGTCTCCAGGTAGTCCTCGCGAACCTCCGGCGCCATCGCCTCCAGCGTCCGCTCGTCGAGCACGGCCCGGCCCTTCGTCATCGGCTCGATCACTGCCATCGTCGACGTCATCCCCACCCCGGCTTCGACCATGGAGAGGACCAGGGCCCGGGCGATCTCGCCCGACGGGTCCCCCTGCTCTCCGACCATGACCATCGAGTTCGGCGGACACTCGTCGGGGCGCTTGCGCGGGTCGAAGTCCGTCGCGGTCCCGAAACCGTGTTCGATGTTGTCCATTCCGAGATCGACGGCTTCCTGGAAGGTGATCGAGCAGATGTGTCCCGTGACGCGCAGCCCGTGCGCGTGCGCTTCCTCGATGATGGCGGCGAGTTCCGCCCGACGGATCGTCGTGTACGCCTTGATCCAGGAGGCGCCTTCGCCGGCCCAGTAGCGGACGAAGCGGCGCGCTTCCTCGGGCGTCGTCACCTGCGCCATGTCTCCGAGCGCCGGATTCGGTCCGGTCACATAGGGCGCGGTCACGTGCATCCGCGGCCCCGGGGCGAGCCCTCGCTCGATGTTGGACTTGACGTTCAGGTCGGCGTAGGGCGAGACACTGCCCGTGGTCCGGATCGTGGTGACCCCCGCGGCCAGATACAGGCGCGGGGAGGAGACCACGCCCTGGGACATGCGGCCCCCGGCCCCCATGTAGAACATGTGGTTGTGCAACCCGATCATGCCGGGGATCACCGTGTGCCCCGCCAGGTCCCGGACCTCGGCCCCCGCGGGCACATCTACGGCGCCCGCCGGGCCGACCGCGGCGATGCGGTTCCCCTCGATCACGACCGTCTGGTTGGGTCGGGCTCCCGCCCCTGTACCGTCGAGCACGGTGACGCCGGTGAGGGCGACGGTCGGGCCGGTGATCGCCACGAACTGGGTCGTCTCGGGGCCGAGTTCGGCAGCGGACTGGGCCGGCAGCCGGACCGGCGCGAGCAGGACGATGATTGCGACGGGCGTCGCGATGAACTTCCTCATGGGGAGACTCCTCGGGCGAAACCGCACGATCCGATTTCCAAAACCTACCGCGGGGCGCGCTACGGCTCCACCGTGAACACCATCTTCATGCCCGCTTCGAGATGCTCGGCGATGTGGCAGTGCAGCATCCACCGCCCCGGGTTCGAGAGTTCCAGCAGGATGTCGAGCGCGCCGCCGACGGGCACCACCGCCGTATCCTTCCAGGCGAGGTTCTCGTTCTTCACCCCGTTGGCCGCGAGTACGAGAAACCGTTGTCCGTGGATGTGAATCGGGTGCTGCATCTGGTGCAGCGTTTCGCGGCGGCTCCGGATCCGAAGCTTGACGACATCACCGACGCGGAAGGTCCACCGGATCGCCTCGTTCTCGAGCCCCGTCGAGGGTTCGCGAAGCGTCCACGACACGTTCCCGGGCGTCGACATGAGATTCATCATCGGCATCGTCCCCGACCACTCGATCGGGTGGAAGTATGCCGAGTCCACCTGCATCAGACGTTCGACGACGAGGGGGAGGCCGCGCGTCGTCATATCGAGTTCCAGCGTCCTCTCAATCGGACGGTCGAAGAGGGGGCGGTAGGGCGCGATCTCGTCCCGGGCGCGGGCGTTTTCCCGCAATGTCGCGAACGCCTGGCTCAAGTCCCGCGTCACGGGCTCGGAGCCGACGCGGACGACGCCCAGCGTGTCCCGTTCGGGGAAGAAGCTGCCGCCGACGTGATCGATGCCCTGGACCCCGTTCAGGAGCCGGTATTCTCCGCTCTCGGGGAACCGGACGTGCATGATGTAGCGCTCGGCCGGCGCGATGATCATGCTCTCGACCCATTCCTCCCGTTCGAAGTTCCCCACATCCGCGCCGACGAGCTTCATCGGTGCCCCGTCGAAGGAGAGGTTGAAGGTCCTCGTGTTCGAGACGTTCGTGAAGTAGAAACGGATGACCTCGCCGCGCCGCGCCTCCAGCGCATAGTCGGGCTCGCCGTTCACCAGCATCGTGTTCCCGAAGCGACCCATCAGCGCGTGCGTGGCCCGCTCCAGTCCGTAGGGGACGATCCCGTGTTCGCCCAGGAGGAGGTCATCGAGCATCACGATCTCTTCGCGGTGGACGGGACCGTAGTAGTCGGGATCCTCCGAACGGACCATGAGGTTTCCCGCCAGACCCAGGTCCTGCTGCACGTCTTCCCGGTGGTGAGGGTGGTACCAGTAGAGGCCGGGATCCGGGAAGTGGACGGTGTAGCGGAAGGTTTCGCCGGGTGCGACCGGATCCTGCGTGACGCCCGGCACTCCGTCGAAGCGGTTGTCGAGTCGGAGTCCGTGCCAGTGGATCGCGGTCGGCCAGTCGATCCGGTTCGTGAAGTCGATTGTGACCGTGGCGTCCTCGGGGACCCACAGCAGGGGTCCGGGGATCTGTCCGTTGAAGCCGTAGCCGAGGAGTTCTCGACCGCCGATGCGCCGCCGCACGTAAACCGCGTCCAGCGCGAGCGAGTCGCCGTCCTGGAGTTCCACCAGTTCGCGGGGTCGCGCGTCGACGATCTCGCCCTCCCACCCGTCGCCCGGACGCCAGGCCTCCACGGCCGGCCGAAGCTGCATGAGCGACGGCAGCATCATGACGCCGTCGGGCATCGGTACGTCGCTCCATGGGTCGTCGGGGGACATCCCGTGCCCGGCGTGGGCCGCCCCGACCGTATCGCCGGGCAGCGGCACGTCCGGATCGATCCTCGAGGCTCCGAGCGCGAACTCGAGGAAGTCGGCGGGCTGCATCCGGCTCGAGGGTGACTGGGCCCGCAGCACGTACGGTCCGGCCGGCTCGCCGCCCGGCCCGCTCCCTCCGCCTGCCGCCGCCTCCGCCGTGATCAGGATCAGGAACTTGTTGAAGCCGACCCGGCCCACCGCGGTGCGGCCGTTCGCGGGGACTTCCCCAAGTCGTTCGATCGGCGACAGGACCTGTGTGGACGCCCAGACGACATACCGGTCGTACGGGCCGAGGGTGGAGGGCGGCGGCAGGTCCGTCGAGATCACCGCATCGTAGAGGAGCCGCCCGTCCGGGGTTACGGCCATCGAGAACGGACCCGGCGGGCGGCGCAGTTCGACCGTGCCAGCCGCGCCGGGCACCCGTGGGGTCGGGATCAGGGCCATGCAATACAGGTCGGGGCTTGCCGCCGCCCCCTCCGCTTCGTCGGGCACGCACGGCGTCGCTTCCTGCCCCGGCGCCGCCGGGGCCGCCGCTGTCCCCGCCCAGAGCCACAGCGCGCCAGCGACGCCGAGCGACGCCGTCGCAGCCGCGACGGCCCTCAATACAGGGCCCGGGTGCGCCCCCCGTCGACGGCGATGGACACACCCGTCACGTAGCTGGCGCGCTCCGATGCCAGGAAAGCCACGACCGCGGCGAACTCGCGCGGGTCGCCCAGACGGTTCGCGGGGATCACCGCTCTCCACCCCACTTCCACCTCTTCGCGCGAGGCGCCACCGGCCCTCGCGACCGCCTCCGCCAACTCCTCGAGCCGGGCGGTACGCGTGAACCCGGGGAGCACGTTGTTGACCGTCACGCCGAACGCCGCGACTTCGTTGGATAGCGTCTTGGCGAACCCGGTGACCGCGGCCCGCACGCTGTTGGAGAGTATCAACCCGTCCACGGGTTCCCTCACCGCAATGGAGGTGATGTTCAGGATCCGCCCCCACCCGCGTTCCTTCATGCCGGGCAGGACCGCGCGGGTGAGCTCGAGGGCGCTCTCCAGATTGAGGCGGACGGCACGCTGCCAGGCCGCGGCGTCGTGATCCTCGAACTTCCCGGTCGGCGGCCCACCCGCGTTGTTGACCAGGATGTCGACGCGTCCGAACCGTTCCAGCGCGGCGTCCGTGAGCGCGGCCACGCCGCCGGGGTCGGAGAGGTCGGTCGGCACGCTCAACACATCTCCCGGTCCGCAGACGTCCGCGGAGGCGACGGCTTCCGCCAGCGCCTCTTCTCCCCGCGCGCACATCACCAGATGGGCCCCCTCCGCGGCGAGTTCCTCCGCCACGGCCCGTCCCAGACCCTTGGAGGAAGCGGCGACCAGGGCGACACGGCCCGCGAGCCCGAAGTCCATCAGTCGTCCGTGTCGTGGAAGTAGTTGTCCGTCCCGTCGAGCCAGTCCGTCCGGGGGGGACAGAAGATGTCGAGGTCCAGCGTCTTCTCGAGCGCCAGGGCTTTGTGCGGGACGTGCGACGGAATATGGAGGACCTCTCCGGCGCTCACGACAACTTCCTCGCTCCCATCTTCCCCGAGCCAGAAATGCAGCGCCCCTTCCAGGATATACGTGAACTGTTCGTTCTCATGGGAGTGCGTCGGGACGACCGCGCCCTCCTCGAGCAGGACCTGTGCGATCATGGCCCGGTCCCCGGTCACCATGCGCCGTCCCAACTGTCCGGTGACTGGTTCCCACGGCAAGTCGTTCCAGCGGAACAGCCGGGGCTTCGCTTCACTCATGACGAGTCCTCCCTGCGTGGTTGTGTCCCGGACCCAGTGTCCGGACCGGTCGCGAGGTCAACCCCGCGAGTCGCTGTTGAACATCTCCGCCACGGCCTTCCAGTCACCCTCTGCTCCGGCACGATAGACGACCAGATACTTCCCATGCTCCTGAAACGGGGCCCCGTGATCCGGGCGCAGGGTCCGGTTGAAGTGGCCCACCTCGTAGGCGATGTCTCCGGATACTTCCACGTCCAACAGTTCGAGTGTGAGGGCGACAAGTCCGTCCTTCGGCGTCGCGCGCCAGAACTCGCGGATCGCGTCGATGCCTCGCACCGTCTCTCCGCCCGAAGGCATCAGCGTCGCGTCGTGCGCGTAGAAAACGGTCGCCATCTCGTCGAACTCGAGACGGTGGATCCTCGCTGCGCGTTCACTGGACAGCTGCCGGATACTGGCTTCGCTCACAAGCATGGCTCCCGAAGATGGCCGCGAACGGACGATGACTCGGCTAGGGATTCCCGGCAAGCAGCAGGGCGGCGCCCGCACGCAGGTTCCAGTCTCCGCTCATCTCCGTAACTCCGCGCCCGACACCCGCGTCGACCGCGACGGGACCGCGCCGCCATTCGATCGTTGCGCGAACTTCGCCCAGGTCGCCGGCGCCGAGGGGTGAGATCCTTCTGGTACTGGTCCGCCCGCGGGCTCCCATGGAGAACCGCCAGTCCCCGCCCGGAGTCCACCAGGATTCGAATGCGTACGCGAAGACGTCGTTCTGCTCGAACGATTGGAGGGGCGCCTCAAGAATGCCGACCCCGAACCAGCCCGTAGCGCCCCAGCGGGTGGAAATCCAGGAGAAAAGGGCCGCGACCGTCACATCCGTCGTATTGGGGCCGATCCCCTTCGTTTCATCGGAGTTCGGCAGCTTCACGGCGAGGTGCCCCCCGGCCGAGAAGCCTTTCGGTCCGCCGAGGGGCGCGAAGGAGACGGACAGCTCGAAGTCGCCCACGTCGCGGGTCGTTTCGCCTAAGACAGCCGGATCGAGCGCGACCGGCGGCGTTCGATCGCGCGCGTCGATGGCGAGGATCTGCCGGGCAGCCCCCTTCATCTCGAACACAACCCGTGGCCCGATGGCCCAGGCGGCGTGGATCACGGGAGCGGAAGTCAGGTCTCCCGTGAGCCCGCTCAGGGGGAACGCGGCGTTCGCGACGCGCGCCACGCCGATTCCGATCAGCGCATCGCCGGATCGTGCCGTGCCGACGTGCTGCACGAGACCGTCACGCCTCAGCTGGGCCGTCGCCGGAGCGACGCCCGCGACCCCGATCGCCACCGCCAGAAAAAACGAGAGCCCGACACACGCGCGCCGGGCCCTCGGAGGCTTCGATGAAACGGGCCGGCGGCTGTCGGCCGGCCGGCCGACAAGGTTCAGTTGCGGGCCGCCTTCATGATGTCGTCCACATACGCATCCAGCCTGGCCAGGACTTCGATCGTCTCGGCCTGGGTCCCCGCGTGGGCCAGGTCTCGAGCGAAGTCCATCAGCAGGCCGCGCACGCCGGCCGCATCTCCGTCGCCCATCGACGGCGCTTCCACAGGGGCGGCCGCCTCCGCCGCGGGGGCCGCCTTCGGCTTCCTGGCCCGCTTCGGCGCCGCGGGCTTCGCCGGGGCCTGGTCGGCCGCAGCCATCGCCATGCGACGCTTCACCTGAAGTGGGTACTTTGCATGGAACTGTCGGGGAGACAATTGCGCGACGGATGCGTCGATCTTACAGGCGCCTGCGAGCAGCACCGCGTTCTTGACGTCGGGGTTCTCCCCCAGCGTGCGCTTCACGAAGGCCAGAACGTCTTCGCTGGACCCGCTGCCGGACGCCGCGGCCGGCGCGGCCTTGGGCCTGGGGGCAGGTCTCCGCACCGCGGGTGAAGCGCTCCCCAGCCGCCGTTTGACCTGCAGCGGGTATTTTGCGTGGAACTGCCTCGCGTTGAGGTTCGCGATGGCGCCGTCAATCTCCTTCGCCCCCTCAAACAGCGTGGCATTGTTCACGCCAGGGTTCTTCCTGAGCTCCCGTTCTATGAACTGCATCACGGTCTCATTCGGGCTATTCATGCTGTCTCCTTGTGGATAGACTCTCGCTCGGGGACGGAACTGGCCGGCGCGAAGTACGCGGGGATCTCCAGAATAATCTCGCCTTCGAACTGCTACGTCAACTGTCGTGCTCCATAGATGCGTCCGGGACGCCGACAGAGGCGTGGAGCACCCCCTTTGGCTCAGCCGGGGCTCGACATTGGTGCATGCGCCCGCCGAACCGGACACCGTTCCATCGCGCTTCGCTTTTTCGGGCCGCGCCGTGCGCGTAGCTTCACGCTCCATGCAAGAGCGAGTGACGTATGCCCTGATCGTCGTAGTGACCCTGAGCCTTCTGCCGACCTTCGCGCACGCGCAGGGGTCGCGACTGCCGGGCGCGATCGAAGCCGGGCTCATCCTCCGTCAACTCGACGGGGTGAAGAGGGTGCTCGTCGTCGCGGCGCACCCCGATGACGAGGATACCGCCCTCCTGACGACGCTCGCGCGCGGCTGGGGTGCCGAGGCCGCCTATTTCTCGTTCACGCGGGGCGAGGGCGGCCAGAACCTCATCGGCACGGAGCTTGGAGAGGGTCTCGGCATCATCCGCTCCGGCGAACTCCTGGCGGCCCGGTCCATTGACGGGGCGACTCAGTATTTCGGTCGCGCGTTCGACTTCGGCTACTCCAAATCCGCGGAGGAGACCTTCGCCAAATGGCCGCGTGAACGCATCCTGGGCGACCTCCTGTGGGCGATCCGGCGCTTCCGGCCCCATGTACTCGTTACGATGTGGGGCGGAACGGCGCGCGATGGCCACGGGCATCACCAGGTGGCCGGGATCCTGGCACACGAGGCCTTCGACGCGGCGGGCGACGCGACCCGCTTTCCGGAGCAACTGGCGGCGGGCGCCGATCCGTGGGCGCCGCTGAAGCTGTACCGCCGGCCGCTCTTCGACCCGGACGCCGCATCGATCGCGATCGAGACGGGGAATCTGGACCCCCTTCTGGGGCTCACGCACCACCAGGTCGCGATGGACAGCCGCAGCCAGCACCAATCGCAGGACTTCGGGACGGCCCTGCCGCCCGGGCCGCGCGTCACGCGCCTGTCTCTCGTGGCATCGCGCGTGGAGGCCGCGGCGACGGCGCCGTTGCTCGCGGGGGTCGACACGACGCTGGCCGGCCTGGCCGCCGACCTCGGACCGCCCGGGCAAGCGCAGATCCGGCGGTACCGGGAGGCGATCGGGCACGCCGCCGGGGCGCTGGTCGCGACCCGTCCCGAGGCCGCCCTGCCCTCTCTGGCGGAGGCGCTGCGAGGGCTGGAGCAGTTGCGTGACATGGCTCCGGCGGACCCTGGGCTCCAACTGCGCCGCGAACTCGACCGCCGCGCCCGTCTGCTGAATCGAGCGGTCCTCGCCGTGGCGGGGGTGCGCCTCGAGCTGCGGGCACGAGACGATGTCGTCGTGCCGGGGCAGACCGTCCTCGTCGAGGCGCGGGTGTGGAGCGGGGCGGGCACCGCCGTCGAACTCGACCCGCCGGTCATCGAGGGGCCACCCGGCTGGACGGTGGAGGGGCTCGGTCCGGAAGACGAAGCGGAGCCGGACGATCTCGGGCCTTTTTCGCGCTTCTTCCAGCGTGAGGACCCCGTCTCCGACCCGTCAACCGGCGTCCACATCGAGCCGGGCGAACTTGCACTGTGGCGCTACGCCGTGACCGTGCCGGACGACGCCCGGCCGACCTCGCCGTGGTTCCTCGAACTCCCGAGAGATGGTGACCTGTACCGCTGGCCTGATGCGCCAGCGATCCGGACACTTCCCTTCCGTCCCCCGCCACTTCACGGCCGCATCGCCCTGACCCTGTCGGCCGGCGAGCGGCTGCGGGTCGAGATCGAGGACCCGGTGCGATTCCGGGGCGTGGACGGCGTGGCCGGAGAGTTCTGGCGGCCTCTGCTTGTGGCCCCGCGCGTGTCGGTCGCCCCCGCGTCGCCCACGATGATCTGGCCGACCGGGCGGCCGGGCTCGCACGAGATCGCGTTCCGCCTCTCGAACCATGCCCCGGAACCGGTGTCCGGCGACGTCGAACTCGACCTCCCTCCGGGGTGGCGCGCGAGCCCGCCACGGGCGCCGTTCGAGTTGTCCGGCCAGGGAGCTGTTCAGGCGGTCAGCTTCGTGGTCGAGCCGCCGGCCGACGCGCCGGAGGGCGAGTTCTTCGCCCGCCCGCGCTTCCGGACCGATCGGGGCGGAGATGGAACTGAGGCGGTCCAAACGACGGTCATCGACTATCCGCATATCGAACCGAGGCTGGTGACCTCCGATCCGGCGGTGAGGATCGTGCGCTTCCCCGTTCGGGTCGCGGACCGCCGCATAGGGTACGTGATGGGATCGGGCGATGACGGGCCCGAAGCGATCCGCCAGCTCGGGCTCGAAGTCGAACTCATCGAGCCCGGCGACTGGGAGGCCGAACGGCTCGACCGGTTCGACACGATCGTGCTCGGCGTCCGCGCGTACGAGGTGCGCGACGACCTTGTCGCAGGGAACTCCGAACTGCTGGACTGGGTGGAGCGGGGCGGCACCGCGGTCGTGCAGTACAACCGCTACGAGTTCAACCAGGGCGACTACGCGCCGTTTCCGATCGCGATTGGGAGACCCGCTCCGCGCGTGACGAACGAGAACGCGCCCGTGACCCTTCTCGAAGAGACTGCGCCCCTCCTGGTCGAACCCAACCGACTGGGCCCGGCCGACTTCGATGGCTGGATCCAGGAGCGCGGTCTCTATTTCCCCACTGAATGGGACGGCCAGTATCAGACGCTGCTGGAGATGGCCGATCCGGGCGAACCCCCGCAACGCGGCAGTCTGCTCGCCGCTCCATTCGGCCGCGGCCTGTATATCCACACGTCACTGTCATTCTTCCGACAGTTGCGGGCCGGGGTCCCCGGCGCCTTCCGCCTGTGGGCGAACCTGATCTCCCTCGACGGACGCCGCTGGCGGGAAATCACGGCGCCGTGAGCGATCGGGAGGGACCGGGCGGCCGCATCGGCATCTTCCGAAGCTGGCGTGCTCTCTACGTGTCCGTCATCGCCTATACGCTCGCGCTCATCGTCATCCTCTATCTCATCACGCGCCTGCTCGACTACAGCGTCCCGTGAACGCCTTCGACTGGCTGGTCTTCGCAGTCTACTTCGGGGCGGTGGTCGCGTTCGCGTGGCATCAGAGCCGCAAGAACCAGGGTGTCGAGGGGTTCTTCCTGGCCAACCGCCGACTGGGCTGGGGGGCGATCGGACTTTCCGTGATGGCGACGCAGGCGAGCGCCATCACGTACATCGGCACGACCGGACAGGCGTTCGACGACGGCATGGAGTTTGTCCAGTTCTATCTGGGCCAGCCGATCGCCATGGTTATCCTCTGCGTTGTATTCGTCCCCTTCTTCTACCGTTCGAAGGTCTTTACGGCCTACGAATACCTGGAACGGCGCTTCGACGCGAAGACCCGGTCGCTGACCAGTTTCCTGTTCCTCGTGTCCCGCGGACTTGCGGCGGGCATCGTCCTCTATGCGCCGGCGATCGTGCTCTCCGCGATCATGGGATGGGACGAACGCGTGACGATTCTCGTCATGGGACTGATTACCGTCGCCTATACGATCATGGGCGGGATCACCGCCGTCATCTGGACCGATGTCCTGCAGATGATTGTCATGTTGGCGGGCATCGCGATCGCAATCGCCGTGCTGTTCGCGACGTTGCCGGACGGGGTGGGCGTCGGCGACGTGGCGTATATCGGGGGGATCCACGAGATGTGGAGGAGTATCGACCTCTCGTGGGACCCGACGAACCGCTACACGCTATGGTCGGGACTGATCGGCGGACTCTTTCTCGCCCTCGGGTACTTCGGCACGGACCAGAGTCAGGTTCAGCGATATCTCACGGCCCGTTCGCTCCGCGAGAGCCGGCTCTCACTGATCTTCAACGCCTTCGTCAAGGTCCCGATGCAGGTTTTCATCCTCGCCATCGGTGTCCTGCTTTATGTCTTCTATCACTTCGAACGGCCCCCGCTCGTCTTCAATTCGGCCGAGGCCGCTCTGGTGCGGGAGAGTCCCCGCGCAAGCGACTTCTCCGCGCTCGAGGCCGAGCACGGAAGGACACACGAACTTCGCCGGGAGGCCACGCTGGACCTGCTCGCCGCCCGACGCGCGGGCGACGACCCCCGGGGACTGCAGGGCCGGATTGCCGGGTACGATGACGAACTGGAACAATTGCGGGACGCGTCGAAGGCGCTCGTATCCGAAGTTCGCGGGTCGTCATCGAATGACGTGAACTACGTCTTTCCTTCGTACCTGATCGCATATGTGCCCGCCGGAATCCTCGGCCTTCTCATCGCTGTCATCTTCGCGGCTGCCATGTCTTCGCTCGACTCGGAGCTCACGGCCCTCTCGAGTGCGACGGTGATCGACTTCTACAGGCGACACGTCAAACCCGAGGGGACGGACGCTCACTACCTGCTTGTGTCGAGGCTCGCGACGCTCGCCTGGGGTGGCTTCGCCGTCCTGTTCGCACTCTACGCCGGCCAACTCGGCTCACTGGTGGAAGCGGTGAATGAAATCGGGTCGATCTTCTATGGAGCCTTGCTGGGCGTCTTCCTCCTCGCCTTCCTGATGAAGCGCGCAACGGCCGCGGGCGCCTTCTACGGACTGATCTTCTCCATGATCACTGTCCTGATCGTGTCACGGGCCACGGAGATCGCCTGGCTGTGGTACAACGTCGTGGGTACGGCGGCCGTTCTCCTTGTCGGCATGGCGCTCCGCGGGCGGGAGCCGCCGGAATCCGCAGCGGCAGCGGGTTGAGCGCACGTCGTTTCAGCCACGTCCGGGGCGGTACGGTTTTCCCGGAGGGGCGGACGCGGTAGAGTCTCCGGTCGAAAAACGTCGGGCGCGGAGACCGGCGCCCCACAACCCTTATCTGGACGGTACGGATGCTCACGGACGTACAGATCGCCGAAGCCGCAACGCCGCGACCGATCGCCGAGATCGGAGCGGAGATCGGGCTGGAGCTCGAGGAACTCGTGCCCTACGGCCACTACAAGGCCAAGGTCCGCCCGGAATCCATCTTCGAGCGCGAACCGGGCTCGGGCCAACTGGTCCTCGTCACCGGGATCACGCCCACGGCGGCCGGTGAGGGGAAGACGACGGTGTCCGTGGGTCTCGCGGACGGCCTGCGCAGAGTGGGGGCCAATTCGGTCCTCTGCATCCGCGAGCCGAGTCTCGGTCCCGTGTTCGGGGTGAAGGGGGGGGCCGCCGGGGGAGGATACTCGCAGGTGATCCCGATGGCGGACATCAACCTCCACTTCACCGGCGACCTCCACGCGATCACGTCGGCGCACGCACTGCTCTCGGCGGCGCTCGACAACCATCTTCAGCAGGGAAACGCACTGGGGATCGACCCGCGCCAGATCACGTGGCGCCGCGCCGTCGACATGAACGATCGGGCGCTGAGAAACATCGTCGTCGGGCTTGGAGGCCGGATCAACGGGGTTCCGCGCGAGGACGGGTTCATGATCACGGCCGCGTCCGAAGTCATGGCGATCTTCTGCCTCGCCGCCAGCCTCGAGGATCTGGAGGAGCGGCTGAGCAGCATCATCGTCGGGTACGACTACGGCGGCGAGCCGGTGCGGGCGCGCAAGCTGAACGTGGCCGGCGCGATGACGCTCCTCCTGCGCGAGGCGATCGGGCCGAATCTCGTCCAGACGCTCGAGGGGACGCCGGCGTTCGTGCACGGCGGGCCCTTCGCGAACATCGCCCATGGCTGCAACTCGCTCATGGCCACCCGGGCCGGGCTGGCGTTCGGCGATGTCGTCATCACCGAGGCCGGGTTCGGCTCGGACCTCGGCGCCGAGAAGTTCTTCGACATCAAGTGCCGGATCGGAGGCCTGAGTCCCGAGGCCACCGTGCTCGTGGCCACGATCCGGGCGCTCAAGCTGCACGGCGGCGGCGACCGGAGCGCCCTCTCGACGCCCGATGCGGGGGCCGTCCGCGAGGGGCTCGCGAACCTGGGCGCGCACGTGGACAACATCCGCGGCTTCGGCCTCGAACCGGTCGTGGCCATCAACGTGTTCGCGACCGACTCCGAGGCCGAGATCGCGGCCGTGGCGGAGGCATGCGAAGCGCTGGGCGTCCGCTACGCCCGCTCGGAGGGCCACGCGCGGGGCGGAGAGGGCTGCGAGGATCTGGCCCGCGCCGTGCTCTCCGCGCTGGACGCTGGATCGGGCGCGTACCGGCCCAGGTACGACGCTTCGGCCCCGATCGCGGACAAGATCGAGGCCATCGCCAGCAAGGTGTACGGGGCGGACGGCGTCGACTACACGGCCCGGGCCGCGAAGGACATACGCCAACTCGAATCGGCGGGGCTCGGGAACACACCGGTCTGTATCGCGAAGACGCCCAACAGCTTGAGCGACAATCCGGGCCGGCTCGGGCGCCCGACCGGCTTCCGTATCACGGTGCAGGATGTCCGTCCCTCGGCGGGCGCCGGCTTCGTCGTGGCCCGGGCGGGCACGGTGATGACCATGCCGGGACTCCCGCGTGTGCCGGCGGCGGAAGGCATCCGGATCGTCGAGGACGGGAGCGTGGTCGGCCTGTTCTGACGCGATGATCGAAATCGAGTTGTCACTGGGCCGTCACGAAGAGGCGGTGGAGCGCCGGCTTCGGGACTGGGCGTCGGGGGACGCGGTCGCACGTCTCTGGCGGCGAGACACGACACTGTGGTCGTCGGACCCGGACACGCCCGAACTCGGCGACCGGCTCGGCTGGCTCGACCTCCCGGAGACATCCCGCTCTCGGCTCGGCCCGCTCGACGAACTGCGGGCGGGCATCCCGTTCTGGTTCACGGATCTGGTGCTACTCGGGATGGGGGGATCCAGTCTTGCGCCCGAAGTGATCGTGCGCACGATGCCGGGCGAGGGGTTGCCGCTCACGCTCGTCGACACGACGCATCCGGGCGCGATCCGCGACCTCGAGTGGCTGCGGCCGGCGAACTCCGTCTTCGTCGTGGCCAGCAAGTCGGGGACCACGCTGGAGACGCTGTCGCTGTTCCGTCACTTCTGGTCGCGGACCGCCGAAGTGGTCGAAGATCCCGGTGGACACTTCATCGCGATCACGGACCCCGGCTCGCCCCTCGCCGAGCTGGCCGTGGCGCGCGGGTTCCGGGCCGTGTTCGAGGCGCCCTCGGATGTGGGGGGACGCTTCTCCGCTCTCGGCCCGTTCGGTCTCGTGCCGGCGGCGCTCGCGGGGGCCGACATCCCTGCGCTCCTCGATGAGGCGGTGGTCGCAGCGGACGCGTGCAAGGACGACGTGAACCATAACCCGGGCTTCCTGCTCGGGGCGGCTCTGGGGGAACTCGCGCGGGCCGGGCGGGACAAGGTCACCTCCGTCACCAGCCCGGACTGGGACGCGTTTCCCGACTGGGCGGAGCAGCTCATCGCCGAGAGCACGGGGAAAGATGGCCGGGGCATCGTGCCGGTTGTCGCCGAGCCCCCCCGAGGGCCGGACGCGTACGGGGAAGACCGGGTCTTCGTCGGCCTGATCCTGGCCGGCGACGCGGCGCGCGAGGCGGAGCAGTGGGGCGAGGCGGACGAGACGCCGGACCTGCTCGACGCGCTCGAGGAGGCCGGCCACCCGGTCATCCGCATCCGACTGGAGCAGCCGGAAGAACTGGGCGCCCTCTTCTTCGTCTGGGAGGTCGGCGTGGCGATGGCCGGGGCCGTCCTCGGCATCCACCCCTTCAACCAGCCGGATGTGCAGCTGGCGAAGCGTCTCGCGCGACGGGCGATGGCGCGCGAGAGCGCGTCGGACGGAGACGCGGACGGCACGGAGGCCCCCGAGGCGGATGAGATCGACCTCGTGTGGGAGTTGCCGCGGTTCGGCCACGCCCCGCCCCGAACGCCTGTGCCGCTGGACTTGGACGGAATCCGCGAGCGTGTGGAGGGCTTTCTGTCTTCGGTTGCCGCGACGGACTACATGGCCGTGCAGGCGTATCTCCCGGGCGGCGAGGCGGAGGAGGAGCTACTTGCGACGCTGCGCGCGGCACTCGCCCGAGCCACCGGGGCGGCGACCACGCTGGGTTACGGCCCTCGCTTCCTCCATTCGACGGGACAGTTGCACAAGGGCGGCGCGGACAACGGAGTCTTCCTGCAACTCGTCGACGACGCCGGCGAGCACGTTCACGTCCCCGAGACGGAGTTCACCTTCCGCCAGCTGATCCGGGCCCAGGCGCTGGGCGACCTCGCGGCCCTGAGTCAACGCGAGCGCCGGACGCTCCGGGTCCGTTTGGGCGGCCCGGAAGGTCTCGGCCTGCGTCGCCTGATCCAACTCGTCGAAGAGCGCGCGTAGCGAGCCTCACCGGGCGCGGGCGACCGCTCGACTTAGTGTGCCAGGCGCACCTGCAGGCCCACGCCTCCGCCGACCCAGGCCACCGCAGGCGCAAGAAGCCGCGGGCGCTGCGCCTTCAGCGCGCTCGGGGTCTCGACCCCGGCTCCGGATGTCGAAGGTTGATCCGGGCGCGGTCGCAAGAGGCTCCACGCCACGTACCCGGACACGAACGCCAACGCGGTGTTGGCGCCGGCCGAGAACTGGGCCTCCTCCATCGACCGCTTATCCAACGCGTCCACCGCAAAGGCCGCGTGCGCTAAGGCAAAGGCCCCGTTGATTGCGCCAAGCACCGGTCTCGCCCACCCCTCGGGTCTCGCCACGTGAGTGACCAGGGCCGAGCCCACGGACAGCGGGGCGACGTATCGCCAGGCGCGGGACGGGGGCTTCACGATGGTGCAGCACAGACGGTCGGCGTAGTTGGGCTGTATCCTCGCCGCTTCCTCCAGCGTGAGACCCGTCTCCTCCAGCCATTCGGAGAAACGTGCGTCACCCGCAAGTTCCCATGCGTACACGTTGTTGTCCGCGCTCGCGATCTCCCTGACGAGACTCTCCCGTCCGGACCGTTGAAGCAGGTAGGCCACCGCGCACGGCGTCCCGTGTTCGTCGACGAAGACGGGTACCCGGCCGCCGGCATGCGTATGGTTGTGCGGGAACCTCCCCCGTTTCCGGTACTCGCGCAGCCAGTTCAGGGCGGTGTTCCGTCTCTCCCGCTGCGCAGCGCTCAGCGCGCCCGTCGCCCTTCCCCTCAGCGCCCGTTCGACGTCCAGCAGGTGCCCCTGAATCCGTCGAGTCTCCATTTGCCCGGGTTCGGTTCGCGGGAACGTGGCCGCAAGCCGCGGCTGCCCTGTCCCAACCTGTCCCGTGGTGTGGCCGGACGAGTCGGCGCCAGGACCTGGGGAGGCGGCGATGAGCATGAACAGACCCCCGACGGTCGCGGCGGCTCTTGCGGAAACGGACATGGCTGTGACTCCTGCGATAAGGTTCCCGACCCCTTTGATCGGGCCGGGATGGCCGGAAGAACGGCACCGCCGCATGCGCGCACTCAACTGCGGACTTCCGGGGGTGGGCAGCCGGTGACCCAATCCTCGGGTCGTACACGCGGTGGCCGGTGGGCGTTCCGCGCGGTACCGGAGAACTACAGTCGAATACCGATCTGGCTCGCCGCGGGAGGTAGAAGGTCGGCCCGACCCTCGATGTCGAGTAGCGCCTTCTTGTAGCGGAGTCCGCCGGTATAGCCGCCCAGCGAACGGTCCGCCCGCAGAACCCGGTGGCACGGCACGACGACGGGGATGGGGTTCCTCCCCAACGCGTTGCCGACCGCACGCGAGGCTCTGGGGCGACCGACGCGGCGTGCGATCTCCGTATACGTCGTGGTCTCGCCGAAACCGAGTCGAGAGGCCGCCCCCAGCACGGCGCGCTGAAAGTCGGTCAATCCGCCGAGATCGATCGCCAGATCGAAACGCCGGCGGCGGCGGACGAAATATTCCCGCAGCTGTTCTTCGGCGGCGGCCAGCTCGCCGCAGTCACAGACCACGGGAGCGGACCCATAGCGACCCTCCAGCGCGGCGACGAACGCGTCGTCGCTCGGCGCCTGCCACGAGAGCGAGACCAGACCGTCCCGGCTCGCGGCGAGGTGCATGGGTCCGAACGGGGAGTCGAAGCCGCGCCAGCGGATGACGGGCCCCTCCCGGCACGCTCCGGCTGAACGGTCCAGGGCCCGATATTCGGTGGCTCGTCCGCGGCAGCAAGGGCACGTGGCGAGGTGTTCGGCCAACTCCTGCGCGGCGGAGCCATCCGAATCCCCCAGCGTCCAGGCGAGGACATCCTCATCACAATAGGTCGCGCAACTCCCGGTCATGTCAGCCCCTCCTCGCTCCAGACACCGGCCAGATCGCGGCGCAGTCTCTTCATCCCCTGGTATACGTTGGCTCGCGCCCCCTCCGGGGTGGAACCCAGCCGCTCGGCGATCGCCCCATAGTCCCGACCCTCGATCCAGCGAAGCCAGACGGCGTTCCTCTGTTTGGGGGGCAACTGGGCGATGCCCTCCCGGACCCGCGCGGCACCGGCGCCGGAGAGGCGCCCGAACATCGCGTCCGGTGCCGGCAAGCGAGCCGGCTCCAGTTCGCCGGACCGGGCCGAGAGAAGCCCTGACCGCCGTCGCCGGGCGGAAATCACATCGAGCGCCCTTCGGGTGGCCACACGATACAGCCACGCGCGGATGTTCGTCCCTTCTCCGGACTCCGGTTCAGCGCGGAGCGCCGTCACCCACAACTCCTGGACGATATCGCGCGCCTCCTCCTCGTTCCCCAGCATCGCCGTCACGTGCCGCTCGAGTTCGGGGCCGTAGCGTTCGGACCACGAATCCACCGGCACGATGCGATCCGCAAGCGTCGTCATCCACCTCCTCTTTCGCGGGCCAGCCGGGCCGTTGCGCGGGCCGACTCGGTACCTTCCCTACCCCGTGAACGTATCCTCTCGAAGAACGTGAAACGGGGGCACGCGGGACGCTGGCCTCTCGGGGGCTCAATCTGTACCGTGTGGGCCCGAACCCGGGCGTTGGGCCAGGCGAGGCGCCCGGGGGTGGTCATTCCACACTCCACCCAAAACCAACAAACCGAGGCTTTCTTGAACTCAAGATACGATGGATCCGCGCCGACCCGCGCCCTGCCGGCGCTCATGGCGGCGCTCGGTGTGGCGGCCTGTGCAGACGAGGGGGGACGGGAACTCGGAGGCATGGCACGGGACCCGCTCCCGGAAGAGCGGCGCTTCGCCAGCCTGTCGCAACTCACGTTCGAGGGGGAGAACGCCGAAGCGTACTTCTCGTCGGACGGCGAGCGGCTGATCTTCCAGCGGCGCCACGAGGGCGAGTACGAGTGCGACCAGATCTTCACCATCGGCACCGAGGGCGGTGAACGGAATCTCGTGTCGACCGGGCTCGGCCGAACCACCTGCGCGTACTTCTTCCCGGATGATTCGCGGATCCTCTACAGCTCGACCCACCACGCGGGCGGGGAGTGTCCCCCGCCGCCGGACATGCGTCGCGGTTACGTGTGGGCGCTGTACGATTTCGACATCTATACGGCGCGACCCGATGGCTCCGACGTCCAGGTCCTGTTCCGCACGCCGGGTTACGATGCGGAAGCGACGATCGCGCCGGATGGTTCGCGCATCGTGTTTACGTCGACGCGCGACGGGGACCTGGACATCTACTCGATGAACCCGGACGGATCGGACGTGGTCAAGCTGACCGACGAGCCCGGCTACGATGGCGGGCCTTTTTTCTCTCCGGACGGATCGAAGATCGTCTACCGGGCACGATATCCCGAGGACCCGGAGGAACTCGCCGATTATCAGGCGCTGCTGGCCGACAATCTCGTCCGCCCCGGAGTGCTCGACATCTACGTGATGGACGCGGACGGATCGAATCGGCTGCGCCTCACGCACAACGCGGCGGCCAACTTCGCCCCCTTCTTCCACCCGAACGGCGAGCAGGTGATCTTCGCGTCGAACCTGCACGACCCCGACAGCCGCAATTTCGACCTCTTCCTCATCAACCTCGATGGGACGGGACTGGAACAGGTCACGTTCAGCGAGGAGTTCGAGAGCTTCCCCATGTTCACCCCGGACGGCCGGTATCTCGTGTTCGCGTCGAACCGCCACGGATCTCACGAGGGGAACACGAACCTCTTCATCGCCGAATGGATCGACGAATTGCCCGAGTGACGGCTCTCCCCCAAGGGTCGTCTACTCCCTGAGAACGGTCCGGCGCGACGCCGCACGGGCCGGGAAACGGAAGAGATGGGAGCCTCGGGATGTGGTTCGTGAAAGCGGTGAGAGATTCCGGCGGTCAGGGGCAGGCGTGGGGCCGGCGACGGGCACGGGTGGCGGGGTTGGTGTGCGGGGTGACGTTCGCCGCGTCCCCAGCCTCCGCCCAGGAGCCGGAGATTCCGGTCGACTACGACGCGGCGATCGCGCAGAGCGGGATGGACGGCAGTTACGGGTACCTGCGGGCGCTGGACGGATCCGCCACGCTGATTCAGGGCGACACTCGTGAACGCGTCCAGATCACGGTAAACGAACCCGTCCTCGCGGGCGACCGCCTGTTCGCCTCGGGCGAGTCCCGGGTCGAAATCGTGCTCGCGGACCGCAATCTCGTCCGCGTGGGCGACCGGGCGGAATTGCTGTTTCGCGCGCTCGCCAACTCGGGGGATACGAGCGACCCGGCCTCCGTGCTTGAATTGACGCGCGGGACGCTGCAACTCCTCGTGTCCGCGGACCAACTGGGATCGGAGTTCCCCGCCGTCGTCACGCCCAATGCGACGATCCGGCCGCGGGTGGCGGGCTCCTACCTGATTATCGTCGACGACGAGAGACGAAGCGAAGTCGTTGTCCGTGACGGTGTGGCGGAGGTGGCGACCGAGACCGAGGTCGCCGAGGTGCGGCGCGGGGAGAGCCTGTCTGTCGAAGGATCGCGCGGAGATCGTCTCGACTTCGCGGCCGCGCCGAGTCTCGATCGACTCGAGTTGTGGGGTCAGGGCGTGGGCGAGTACGCGCGCGGCGAAACCGCGGCCCATGTGGACTCCGATCTCCACTACGCGGCTTCTTCGCTGAGCGGGCACGGCTCGTGGGTGAACGTGGGCGCCAGCTACGCGTGGCGTCCGCGCGTGTCCAGCGGCTGGGCACCGTATCGGGATGGTCGATGGAGGGACACGCCGAGCGGGCTGTTCTGGGTCTCCTACGAACCGTGGGGCTGGGTCCCTTACCACTACGGAACCTGGGATCAGCACTCGGACTGGGGCTGGATCTGGTTCCCCGGGCACCGTTTCGCGGGGGCGCACGTCTACTGGTACTGGGGTCCGAGTTACGCGGGCTGGATCCCGTCGGGCTACTACTGGCGCCACTACCGCAACCATTACGGGAGCCGCTGGGGTTTCCACTTCGGCGTGTACGGACACATCGGGGGCAGCTTCGGGCGTTACCGGCATTGGACCTTCCTGCCGCACGGACGGCTCGGGCATCGGCGACAGTACTTCTACTCGGAGAGCGGCACCGACCTCGGTCGGCGGCGGCGGGCGCTGGAGCGCGGCGTACTGCTGACGGACACCCGCTCACTCGGGCGGGAGGCCTGGCGGCGCCCCGCCGAAACGCTGGCCGGCTTGCGGCGCGCGGTACAGCGCGACGGGCGTACGACGGGCGATGCGAACGCCTTCATCGACCGGGGCACGCGGTTGCCGCAAGAACTCGAACGGGTCGCGCTGCGGGGACGGGACGGTCGATCCGCTGTGGCACGCCAGCCGGAGGCCGGGACGCGTGCCGGCACGGTGCGGGCGAGCGGCGAGCGTCCGGTCCAGGCGACGATCCGCCGGCTCGAGGGCCGGTCTCCCCGGCTGGAGCGGCCCGGCGTCCAGCGGCCGACCCGCACTGCGGCCGGCCCTGGTGCCCGGCCGGCCGTGCGGCGACCCTCGGCTCGCGATGTGCCGAGCCGGACCACCAGGCGACCGGAGCGGCCGGTCCAACGGCCCACGACACGTCCGACTCGGCGCGGAGTCCAGCGACCGCCCCGCCCCACGGTGCAGACGGCCCCGGTTCCGTCAAGACCAGTCGGCAGGCCAGTGGCGCCGAGGTCGTCGCGGCCGACGGTCCGGCCTGCCTCGGCAAGGCCCGCACCCCGCCCGGCCATGGCAAGGCCCGCGGCTCGACCCACCGCGCGGAGACCCGTGGCCAGGCCGACGGCGACCCGGTCCTCGCGGCCATCGGTGAGGCCAATCAGCGTCCGGCCGACGCGCCCAACTGCCGCTCGCCGGAGCGGCTCGGGACGATCAACCCCCAGAGCAGCGCCGCGGCCGGCGCGGCCGGGCGGAAGCTCGGTGCGCCGCCCCGCCGGCGGCTCCCGGTCCAGGGGCACAGCTCGGGCTCGCGGTCGCTCTGGCGGTCGCTCTGGTCGTTAGCTGACCACCGGAGGGTTCAGGGATCCGGCCACACGTCCGGGTCCCGGGACATCTCGGGCTCCGCTTCGACACCGAGGGCCTCGACCATCCGCACGTAGTAGTTGAAGAAGCCGATGACCTCGGTCGCGGTGAGGATCTGCGGGTCCGTCCACCCCACCGCGCGCAGCGCCTCGATATCGCTCGCGCCGGTCGCCGTGGGCTCACGCGTGACCGAGACGGCGAAGTCCATCAACCGGCGGGTCTTCTCATCGAGCCGCGCGGTCCGGTAGTCGGTCCGGATCGCGCGGGCCAGTTCGTCATTTCCCGTAAGCCGACGGAGATCCTCCCCGTGCGCCTCCGTTCAGTAGAAGCACTCGAGTTCGCGCGACGTCACCGTGGCGAGCATCTCCCGCACGTCCCGGCCCAGCGGCCCGGGTCCGAGCATGAGCGCTTCGTACAAGCGGACCGAGGCGCCGAGGACAGCCGGGTTCAGACTCTGGATTCCGATGACGTTGAAGACGCGCCCGGCGCGACGGATGGCCTTCCCGTACTCCTTCGCGAGGAGGCCGGTCGCCTCATCAGGGGCTACGGTCTCGATATGGGGCATTCTTGTAACCTCCCGTGGGGCCCCGTCGGGCGGCAACGAATCAGCGCAGGAGGAAGCCGGCTCCCCACGGATCTTCTGGGTCGATGACGAATTCGTGCCGTCCCGTGACCCAGGCCCGGCCGCCGACCTCGGGCACGATCGCCGTGTGTGCGCCGACGGCACTGGTGCCGACAATCCTCCCGCTGAAACGGCCACCCAGGATACTCTCGATCGCGATCTCTTCGTCCCCCGCGATCTCGTCGCGGGCGTACAGGATGGCCAGGCGCCCGCTGACGGCCGTCCCGGTCGGACTCCGGTCGAGTTCCCCATCGGCGAAGATGCACACGTGACGGGAGTGACGCTCATGATCTTCGGGCGCGCCGATGAATACGGTCCCGTACAGGAATCCCAGATCGGGGTCGCCCGGATGCCGGATGTCGTCGGCGGCTGACGACGACACCGCGCGGGTGATTCGGCGCCCCGCGTCCACGAGATCCTCGGCACCGGCGGGGGTCAGCGGCAACCCGAGCGCGTCCGCGTCGACGAACGCATAGAAGGCTCCGCCGAAAGCCAGATCATACGAGACCGTCCCCAGCCCCTCGACCTCCACGACGTTGCCGAGCGAAGGAGCGAAGGAGGGGACGTTGACGAAGCGGACTTCGCGGACGCGGTCACCCTCGACGATCGCGCGGGCGCGGACCAGGCCCGCGGGGGTGTCGATCGTAACCGATCGTGAATCTCCCGCCCCGTCGATCCAGCCGGCCTCCACCGCGATCTTGGTCACGCCGATGATTCCGTGACCGCACATGGTCGAGAAGCCTTCGTTGTGCATGAACAGAACCGAAAAATCCGCCTCCGTCGTCACCGGAGGCATCACGAGGCAACCGTACATGTCGGCGTGCCCCCGCGGCTCCCACATCAGAGCCCGGCGGACCTCGTCGTAGTCCGAGCGCGCGGCGCGGCGCCGGGCCAGTACCGTGGCTCCGGGGAGGTCGGGAAAGCCCGCCACGATGACGCGCAGCGGCTCGCCCTCCGTGTGAGCATCGACGGTCTCGATGCGAAGCCAGTGTTCGGGGGGTGTCCATGCCATGTGCTGGATCTTACGCTCCGTCGCCGGTGTCCGCTCCAACCACGGAGGAGACATGAGACCGAGGGCTGTCGTCGCCGAACTGCTGGGCACGTTAGCGCTCACGCTGTCCGTTTCGATCTCCGTCCACAACCCCGGTTTTCCCATCCCGGCACCGGCGATGGCGGGGCTCACCCTCGGAGTCCTCGTCCACCTGCTCGGACCGGTCTCGGGATGCCTGCTCAACCCGGCGATCGCACTCGGCATCGGGTCCTTCTCGCTGCCCTACGTCTGGGGACCGGTGCTCGGGGCCGTGGCCGGCGCCCAGCTGTCGCGCTATGCGTGTGACCCCGAGGCGTAGCGTTCCGCGCCCACGTCGATCATCCGGGGTCACCCTCACCGGCCGGCGGGTCCGGTGCTTCATCCACGGCCAGATCGCGATAGAAGGTGAGCCCGTTCATGTCGAGGTCGTAGAAGGCGAACTCCCGCGTTCCCCACGCCGTGCGCCGCAAGGCGGTCCGCTCGTGGAAGAGGCCCCGGTCCCGGTACTCCTCGAACAGCGCCTCCACGTCGGGGACGACGAAGCGGAGCATGGGCCGCTCGACCCGGGACCATTCCTCGGCGTCGTGCCACTGGAGGTGGAGCTCGATCCCGTCCCGTCTCACCCCGGCGTAGCCGGGATCGCGAGTCGAATCGGCGAAGGCGAGCCGGAAACCGAGCCGTCCCACGTAGAAGCCGATCGCGGCGGCGACATCCCGCGACGGGAGCACGGGCTGCACCGCGGCGAAGCGCGCCGCCGACCGCCCCTCCGCTATCGGTAGTTCTCCATCAGGGCGTCGAGCGCGTCCGCGCCCGGGCACAGTTCCTCGAAGGGCAGACTCCACAACGGCCGGTCGACCGTCCCGAGCACGTCGTGCAGATCCCTCGAGTCCGGGTCCAGGTAGAGGAGACCCGTGGGCACCTCGCCCGCCCCCTGCCGCTCGCGCAGATAGCTGTACACCGCGTCGCGGTCCGTGGGATCGTAGTCGTCCCCCGCCTGCCGGAAGCGGACCACGCTCCCGTCGTGCATGCGAACGTCGCGGATCCCCTCGGTTCCCAGGTCCGCGGTGATCTCGTCCGCCGACGGCACGAAGTCACTCGGGGTCACGAACGCGGCTTCGACCGCCTCCCGGAAGTGTTCCCGCGTGTAGGCGTAGCTCTTCGTCGAGCCCACATGGTCGTTGAACGTCACGCAGGGCGAGATCACGTCGACGAGCGCCAGCCCCGGATGCCGGATCCCCGCCTTGATGATGGGGACGAGCTGATTCTTGTCTCCCGAGAAGCCGCGGGCCACGAAAGTGGCGCCGATCGACAGCGCGAGGAGCACGGGATCGATCGGAGGCTGTTCGTTCGGGACGCCGCGCTTGGATTTAGATCCCATGTCGGCCGAGGCCGAGAACTGGCCCTTCGTCAGGCCATACACCCCGTTGTTCTCGATGACGTAGAGGAGGTTGAGATTGCGTCGCACACCGTGGCAAAGCTGCCCGAGCCCGATCGAGAGCGAGTCCCCGTCGCCGGAAACGCCGATATACACGAGGTCCCGGTTCGCCGCGTTCGCCCCGCTTGCCACCGACGGCATCCGCCCGTGTACGCTGTTGAAGCCGTGCGACTCGGACATGAAATAGGCGGTCGTCTTCGACGAGCAGCCGATCCCGCTCATCTTGGCCGCCCCGTGCGTCGGGATCGCGAGTTCCCACGCCGCCTCGGTCAGCGCGGCCGTGACCGAATCGTGGCCGCACCCCGCGCACAGCGTGGACATGACGCCCTCGTAGTCACGGCGCGTGAGGCCGAGTTCGTTCTTCTCCAGACTGGGATGGAAGACCCGCGGCTTGGCGATGTACGTCATGCGCCCACTCCTTCCACAGACTCGGCCCCGAGGCCGAGGCGATCTCTCACGCCCTCCGTGACCTGGTGCGCGCTCAGCGGGAGCCCGCCATATCGAAGCAGCGAGGCGAGCCGGTCCTTCGAAGCCGATGTCTCCAGCGTGAGTAGTGACTTCAACTGCGCGTCCCGGTTCTGTTCTATGACGATGTTGAGATCGTGCGCCTCGACGAAACGGCCGACCTCGGGCGCGAAGGGGAAGCCCCGGATCCGCATGTAGTCGAAGCGAAGCCCCTGCTCCTCGAACTCATCCATGGCCTCGCGCACCGCTCCGTCGCAGGCGCCGACGGTGATGAGCCCGTACCGCGCGCCCGGTCGCGACCGGATTTCCGGGGAAGGAACGGCTTCAGCCGCGTTCTCGATCTTCGTCGCGATGCGGTCGATGACCTCGAGGTATTCCTCTTCATCTTCCGTGTACTTCCCGTACTTGGTGTGGCCCGATCCTCTCGTGAAATAGGCCCCCTTCGGATGCTCGCCCGGAATCGTCCGGTACGGGATCCCGTCACCATCGACGTCGAGGTAACGGTAGAAGGTGTCGATCTCCTCCAGCGCTTCCGCGTCGAGCACCTTTCCGCGATCGGGCCGATACGCGTCATCCCACCGGAACCGGGGCACGACCCAGTCGTTCATCCCGATATCCAGGTCGGAAAGCACGAACACCGGCGTCTGGAAGCGTTCGGCCAGATCGAAGGACTGCACGCCGAACTCGAAGCACTCCGCCGGGTCCTTCGGATAGAGGCAGATGTGCTTCGTATCCCCGTGCGACGCATAGGCGCACAGGAGGATGTCGCCCTGCTGCGTTCGGGTCGGCATCCCCGTTGACGGGCCCACGCGCTCGATGTCGAAGAACACGCACGGGATCTCGGCATAGTAGGCGAGCCCGATAAACTCCGTCATCAGCGAGATGCCCGCTCCGCTCGTCGACGTGAAGGCCCGTGCCCCTGCCCAACCGGCCCCGATCGTGATCCCGGCCGCCGCGAGTTCGTCCTCCGCCTGGAGGATCGCCGCCTTGCTTCGGCCGGAGTCCTCCTCGACGCGCAGATGCCGGCAGTACGCCGTGAAAGCGTCGACCAGCGAAGTAGAGGGAGTGATCGGATACCAGGCCGCGACCGTCGCGCCGGCGTAGACGCAGCCCAGCGCCGCCGCCGAGTTGCCGTCGATCAGGATCGATTCGCGCGTCGCGTCCATCGCCTCGAGCCGGACCGGCAGCGGACAGTCGAAATTCTCGACCGCGTAGTCGTAGCCGAGGCGGATCGCCTTGAAGTTGGCCTCCAGCAGGTGCCGCTTCCTCTCGCCGAACGTCTCCTCGAGGAGTCCCCGGATCACGCCCATATCGAGGTCGAGCAGCGCGGCGAGCGCCCCCGTGTAGGCGATGTTCTTCATGAGGATGCGCGTGCGGCCGCCATCGAAGTGCTTCACGCACATCTCGGCCAGCGGGACGCCGAGGAAAGTCACGTCATCCCGATTCAGCGTATCCGCCATCGGCCAGCTCGAGTCGTACAGCAGCCAGCCTCCGGAAACGAGTTCCTCGATATCGCGCGCGTACGTCTCCGGATTCATCGCGACCATCAGGTCGAAGTCCGGCGGGCGCGCCACGTGCCCGGTGCGGTTCACGCGGATCTCGTACCAGGTGGGAAGTCCCTGAATGTTCGAGGGGAAGACGTTTTTCCCCGACACGGGCACACCCATCCGGAAGATCAACTGCATGATGAGGCCGTTGGCACTGGCGGAACCGGTGCCGTTTACCGTCGCGATCTTGAGCGCGAAATCGTTCACACGCCTGGCCATCATGCCGCCCGTTCGCCGCTCAGGGAGCCGGCGGGACGAGGCCGCCCGGCGACATCTCCTCGATCCCCAGCCCCGAGTAGGGGTGGTCGTCGTCCTGTCCCGCGTAGGGCTTGAGCAGATCGAACGTCCGCATGTCCCACGCCGCGGTCGGACAGCGCTCCGCGCACAACCCGCAATGAATGCACAGGTCCTCGTCCTTCACCATGACGCGAGACGTCTGAGGCAGGGCCTCGGAAACGTAAAGATCCTGCCCCGTGTTCTCGGCCGGCGCGATGAGCCGGGTCCGGAGTTCGGCTTCTTCACCGTTGTGGGTGATCGTCAGACAGTTCAGAGGACAGATGTCGATGCAGGCGTCGCATTCGATGCACAGGCTCCCCGTGAAGTGGGTCTGGAGATCGCAGTTGAGGCAGCGCTCGACCTCGGTCAGCGTCTGCTCGAGGTCGAAGCCCTCCTCGACCTCCGTCTCGATGCTCTTGAGCCGCTCCTCGAGGCGGACGTGACGCATCTTCCGCCGCGCCGCGTACTCGTAGTCGTTCGAGTAGCTCCACTCGTGGAGTCCCATCTTGGCACTGACGAGGTTCATCCGGTCGGGGGGCCGCCGCTCGAGATCCTCGCCGTGGCAGTAGGCGTGGATGGAGATGGCCGCCTGGTGGCCGTGCTCCGCCGCCCAGATGATGTTCTCGGGGCCCCATGCCGCGTCGCCGCCGAAGAACACGCCCTCCCGCGTCGACATGAACGTCTTCCGGTCGACGACCGCCTCGCGCCACTTGTTGAACTCGATCCCCGCGTCGTCCTCGATCCAGGTGAGGGCGGTCTCCTGTCCGATGGCGAGGATCACCGCGTCGGCCGGGAAGAACGCTTCGTCGAGCTTGGTCGCCACGAGGCGTCCGGCGTCGTTCTCGTGCCATTCGACGATGTCGAAGTTCATCCCCTTCAGGACGCCGTCCTCGACCACGAACTCCGTGGGCGAATGGTTCTCGACGATGTCGACCAGCTCTTCCTCGGCATCCTCGAGTTCCCACTGTGACGCCTTGAAGTACGGCTTCGACTTGCGGGCCATGACCTTGACGTTGGTGCCGCCGATGCGCTTCGACGTGCGGCAGCAGTCCATGGCCGTGTTCCCGACGCCGATGACGAGCACTTTCTCTTCGATCGAGTTCGTGTGCCCGAAGGCGACGGATTCGAGCCAGTCGATGCCGATATGGATGTGATCTGTGTCGTACCGCCCCGGCAGATGAAGTTCCTTGCCCCGCGGGGCGCCCGAGCCGACGAAGATCGCGTCGTACCCCTGATCGAGGAGCCACTTCATGCTCTTGACGGGCGCGTTGTACCGGATGTCGACGCCCATGTCGAGGATGTAGTCGATCTCCTCCCATAGCACCTCCGGAGGAAGGCGGAACTGCGGGATGTTTGTCCACATGAGCCCGCCGGGCCGGTCGTTTTTCTCGAAGATCGTGACCTCGTAGCCCAGCGGCATGAGGTCGCGGGCGACCGTCAGTGAAGCGGGGCCCGCGCCCACGCAGGCGATCTTCTTCCCGTTCTTGCGCTCGGGGATGGTCGGGAAGCGCGGGGTGACGTCGCCCCGGAGGTCCGCGGCGACACGCTTCAGGCGGCAGATCGCCACCGGCTTGTCTTCGACGCGTGTGCGGCGGCAGGCGGGCTCGCAGGGGCGGTCGCACGTCCGGCCGAGGATGCCCGGGAAGACATTCGACTCCCAGTTGACCATATAGGCGTCGTCGTACCGTTCCTGCGCGATGAGTCGGATATAACCCGGTACGTTCGTATGGGCCGGGCAGGCCCACTGGCAATCCACGACTTTGTGGTAGTAGTCGGGATGTCCGACGTTTGTTGGCTCCACCGTCTCTCCTCGGGCCGACCCCGCCCGCCAGGCCCCACGGCTCCCCGTCCCGCAAGTCACTTGGTGAGATGAACCGCCCGCAATCCTATGGGACGAGACGACCTGTCGCCAGTTTCCCCGGCGCCGCTCCGCCGCGTTGCTGCAACGCCCCGGGGGCGCGAAAGTTGCACCGATGAGAAAACGACCCCGCCTGTCCCTCTCGGAAGGAGAGATCCTTCGGGCCCTCGGAGGCCTCGAGGCGGCACTCGCCGATCACCATGATCGCTACCCGGGAGTCCCGGAATCGCGGCAGCCCGTCCACACGGTCTCGGGTGGCGCACACCTGTTCCGCCGTGACACGGCCGCGAAGCTCGGGAGAATCGCCCGGGAGTACCTCGACCGGTACGCCGCAGATCCGACCGGCCTTGGCGAGGCGCTCGGCGGCGCCGTGCCGAACGGGATTGCGGAGGCGGTGCATGCGCGCGTGCACGCCAAGCTCGAGCGGGAGCCGGTCGAGAGCTTCCTGATCGACTTCGAGGATGGCTTCGGAGCCCGCGCCGATGAGGACGAAGACGCGGCGGCGGTGGCCGCGGCGGAAGAGACGGCAGCGGGGGTTGTGGCCGGGAGCCTTCCGCCCGCGCTCGGAATCCGCCTCAAACCGCTCTCGGACATCACGGGCGGGCGCGCACTCCGCACCCTCGATCTCTATCTGACCGCGCTCGTCGCGTCCGACGGCCCGCTGCCGGAGGGGTTTTCCGTCCTCCTTCCCAAGATCGTGAGGCCTGAACAGGTAGAGGTGCTCGCGCGCACGCTCGATCGGCTGGAGCAGGGGCTGGGACTGGCCAGGGACGCCGTCGCGATCGACCTCATGATCGAGACGCCGCAGTCGCTGATCGGACCCGGCGGACGGATCGTGGCATCCGATCTTGTCGACGCAGCCGGCGGACGCTGCCGCACCGTGCACCTCGGAGCCTATGACCTCACTGGCGCCGCGGGGGTCGCGGCGGAGGAACAGACGCTGGATCACCCGCTTCTGGAAACGGCGCGACAGATCCTCAAGCTCTCCCTTGCGCAGACCGGCGTGCAACTGTCCGATGGCGCCACGAACGTGCTGCCCGTCGAACCCCACCGCGGACAGGCTGCGCTCTCGGCGTTCGAGCGGGACGAGAACCGGGCCGTCGTACGGGGCGCCTGGCGGCGGCACTACTTCGATGTCCGGCGTTCGTTGAGCCAGGGCTACTACCAGAGCTGGGACCTGCACCCGGCGCAGCTTGTGTCCCGCTACGCCGCCGTCTTCTCCTTCTTCCTCGAGGGACTGGATGCGGCGGCACGGCGGCTCGAGCGGTTCGTGGCCGGCGCGGGACAGGCCATCCTCACCGGATCCGTGTTCGATGACGAGGCGTCGGGACAGGGTCTCCTGAACTTCTTCCTGCGCGGGCTCGCGAGCGGCGCCCTGACGCCCGAAGAGGCAGCGAGATCCGGACTCTCCGGCGAGGAACTCGAGACCCGCACCTTCCGGGCGATCCTTGAACGGCGCGGGGCCTGATCCTCCGGTGACGGTTATCCGGCCCGGTCTGTTTGTGTCGCGCGTAGCCCCTTCCAGGTGGTGTAGCACAGGGCGACCAGCACCAGCGCGAAGGGAAGTCCGGCGGCGGTGATGGCCGCCTGTGCGGCCACGAGGCCGCCGCCGAGCAGCAGTGCGACGGTGACCAGCCCCTCGAAGACGCACCAGAACACGCGCTGGGCGACCGGCGCGTCCAGCTTGCCGCCGGCGGTGATGGTGTCGATAACCAGCGATCCGGAGTCGGAGGAGGTGACGAAGAACACCACGATGAGCACGAGACCGATGACCGACGTGACGCTCGCAAGCGGCAGCGTCTCCAGCAGCGCGAACAGGGCGATCTCCGGTTGCTGCGCCTGCACGGCCGCGATCACGTCGAGATGACCGCGGTCGACGTACTGCGAAACTGCAGTCCCGCCGAAGGCGTTCATCCAGATTGCGATAGTCAGCGTCGGGATGATCAGCATGCAGGCGATCAGTTCGCGCACCGTCCGGCCGCGCGAGACTCGGGCGATGAACAAGCCGACGAAAGGGGACCACGAGATCCACCAGGCCCAGTAGAAGATCGTCCAGCCGTGCATGAAGTGGAGGTCCTCGCGGCCCACCCAGTTGCTGAGCGGTCCGATCGCTGCAAGATAATGACCGAGGCTGGTCACGGTGCGGGTGGCGATGTCGAGCGTCGGGCCGACCATCAGCACGAACGCCAGCAGAAGTAGGGCGAGCCACAGGTTGGCTTCGCTCAGCCGCTTGACCCCCTTCTCCATCCCGCTGACAACCGACGTCAGCGCCATGCCGGTGATGCCGGCGATCAGCAGGACCTGAATAGTGTCGGTCGTCGGCGTGCCCCACAGGTGGGCCAGCCCCCCCGCCAACTGTTGAGCGCCCAGGCCGAGCGACGTGGCCAGCCCGAAGATCGTGGCGAAGACGGCGAGAATGTCTATGCCGTGGCCGAACCGGCCCCACACCGCGTCCCCCAGGAGCGGATAGAACGCCGACCGGAGCGTCATCGGCAGGCCAAGGTTGTACGACGCGAAGGCGATCGACAGCGCCGCCACCGCGTAGATGGCCCACCCATGGATGCCCCAGTGGTAGATGGCGCCGGCCATGCCGAGGCGCGCTGCCGCCGTGTCGGCCGCCTCGAGCCCGAGCGGCGGTTGCAGAAAATGCTCCACCGGCTCCGACACCCCAAAGAACATCAGGCCGATGCCCACCCCGGCGGCGAACAGCATCGCGAACCAGGTCGATCGAGAATAGTCCGGCCGGGCATCCGCGCCGCCCAGGCGAACGCGGCCAAGCGGCGTCGCCATGAGGAGCAGGCAGAAGAGTACGAAGAAGTTGCCCGCGCCCATGAACACCCAGTCGAACGTCGACATGAGCCACGCGCGCAGCGCCCCGAAGGCGGCCGTCGCCTCGGCCTGGAATACCAGTACCCCGGCGACGAACGCGATGATGCCGAGGCTGGAGACGACGAAGACCGGATTGTGGATGTCGAGGCCGAGAACGCGGACGTTGTCCTGACCCAGCTTGTAGTCGGTCTTCGGAATCTCAGTCATAGGGTTTCGTCAGTGGGCCGTCGCCGCCTCGTACGATGTTCCGGCTCAAAAAGAAGGCCAGCTTTGGGACCGACAGTGCATCCGCGGTCCGCACCTTCTCGATGGGGTCAGCCTGAGAGCCGCACGCTCCGCACGCGCACGCCACCATCGTCGGTCGCGAGCGTCCACGCGATCAGCAATTCGTCGGCGAGGCGCACCATGCGGGGGAACCCGCTCGAGCGTTCACCGGCGGTCTCGGAGACGAGCACCGACGCCTCCATGGACCCGTCCGGCCATACGCGACGGGCGAGAACGCGCGGGGCATCGTCGGACGCTTCCAGCCACACGGCCACCGCCGAGCCGTCGTCCAGGCGCTCGATGTCCACCCGGCCCAATGGCAGGCCCTCGTCGATCCGGATGCGCGGGCCGAAGGTCGCGCCGCCGTCGTCCGAGAACGCGACGTGCACCCGGGGCGCGCCGCCGACCCCCGTGTACCACGCCGAGGCGAGCGCCTGCTCGTTTCCGCTCAGCTGCGGTCCGTTCACCGGGCAGCCCGGCATCGTCCAGCCGTCGGTCGACAGCGGCGCGGGGTCGGTCCACTGCTCCCCCGCCCCGCGAACGACCGAGATGTCGCGGACTTCTGATTCGCTCCGGTCGCGGTAGGCGGCGACCAGGCCTTCGTTCACGCGGGCCAGAGCGGTCTGGCAGCACTCGCACGTCCGGTCGTCGAGCAGAACTTCGGGCCCCAGATGGCCATCGGGTGCAAGTGTGCGAAAGCGGACGGACATGGCACCGCGCGCGCCGCTCTCGGGATCCGGGAGCATCGCGCGGCCGTCGAGCCACGTGAGCCCCGCCCCGTCCCGCCAGGGCACCATCGACACGAAACCGTGTTCCGTCGGAGACGCATCGTCATGCGCGCGCACGGGCTCACTCCATGTAGCCCCCCCGTCCGGGGACAGCGCGAGCATCACGTGATAGGCGTATGGCGCCTCGGCGACCTTCTCCAGCCAGTGAACGGCGATCGTACCGTCCGGCATCTCGACCGATGAGGGGAAGTCCGCCCAGTTGACGAACAGCTGATCCGTGGCTCGCACCGTGCGCGGGGCCGACCACCCGTCCCCGTCGCGGACCGCCAGGCGCAGCGCGCTGGCCTCCCCTTCCGGCTCGATCCAGGTCAGCACGGCGCGACCCTCCGCGCCCGGAGAGAGATAGGGCTCCCCGCTACCGGGCGGCCGTTCGAACTCGACCTCTCCCGGCGTCAGCGACGTGCGTCGCTCCACGTCGGCGGCGCACCCGCACAGAACGGCGGCCAGGACGAAAGGCAGGAACTTCGTGCGATCAGTCTTCATCTCTTCTCCACAGCTGTTGGCGGGTATGATACGCGTCCAGCCGTGCCATGAGAACTCGGACACTAGCCGACAGCTTCGACCCGAATCGCGAGGATGTCGATGTCGTGGTACCGGTGGTGACGTATCGACGACGCGTAGTGGCGTAGAAGCCGAAGCGGCGTCTCGGCCTCGACGGGTACGCTGGCGGCCGCCTCGCTGAGCATGGCCAGCTGATCCTCGAGGTTCGTCTCATCCGTCGTCGCGATGAACTCCAGATCCGCCGCGTCGCCGTCGCTGCGCGCGATGAGCAGCAGGCTCCGCTCTACCTCCGGCGGCTCTTCACCGTCCCCGCGAACGAGGATCTGTACCGTCTCTTCACCCACCGCGCGCAGGCGCAGTTCCATCTCTTCACCCCATCCCTTGCGGGCGGCGAACTTCGACAGGAAGGCGTCGACCTCCGGCCACGTCTCGGCGGTCAGCCGGGTCTTCAAACGGGAACGGCATGACGAGGATGTAGCCGGCCCCGATGCGCCCCAGTCTTCGCGCCTGGATCGCCGTGGTGAGCCCGCTGATCACAAGCGCCGCGCACACAGCCCAGGACAGGAGAGGATGGCGTACTGAAGCCCGAGGCCGGCGGAGAGCGCGAGCGGGGGCCGCTCGTGAGGCTCGTAGCGTACGTCCTGTCGGGTGGTGCCCGCGCCGGAGCCCGACATCAGCCCCGTGCTTTGGCGGCGTCTACCCGGGGGCGCCATCGCTCGGGGTGAGCCTCGAGCCGTTCCACGGCTTCGCGGAGAACCTCCAGCGCCTGATCGATCGTGTGGAGGTGCGTGCGGAACGCGAGCGCCGCCATCCGCACCACGAAAGTCCCGTCGATGGTCGTCGACGAGAGAAAGACACGCCCATCCCGGTGCGTCTCTTCGACGAGCGCCCGGTTGAACGCGTTCGCGTCACCCGACTCGGGGACCCAGCGGTACGTGACCACCGTGAGCTGGGGCTCCGGACCCACCTCGAACCCGAGCGCTTCGATTTCGCGGTGGAAATACCGGGCGAGTTCGAGCTTCTCCTCCAGACAGGCCCGAAACGGAGCCTCGCCATACAGGAGGAGCGGCAACCAGACCCGGAGCCCGCGAAAGTGCTTCGTGAGTTCGGGCGAGACGGCGGCGGGCGAGCGACCTCCCCACTCGGACTCGACCGTGTCCTGCAGGTAGCTGGCGTAGTAGGCGTGCGCGTCCTGCAGGGCTTCGCCGTCGCGGATCAGGACCGCGCCGGTACCGTAGGGGAGGAACATTCCCTTGTGGGGATCGAGGACCAGCGAATCCGCACGCTCCATGCCGGCGAGCAGCGGCCGGCACGCCTCGACGAGGGCGAAGAAGCCCCCGTAGGCGGCGTCGACGTGAAACCAGAGACCCTCCCGCTCGCACACCTCCGCGATGGGGCCGAGCGGATCGACCGCGCCGGTATCCGCGGTGCCCGCCGATCCGAGTACGAGCCACGGCCGGAGTCCCCGGGCGCGGTCCGCCGCGACGAGTTCGGCGAGGGAGTCCGGGCACAGCCGGAAGTGGCGGTCACGCGCGACTTCGCGCCGGACGGCTTCCCCCATGCCGGCGACCCGGATCGCCTTGTGCAGGCAATGGTGCGTGTGCGCGGAAGCGTAGACGACGGCGCGCTCGTAGTCCCGCGCTCGGAGCCCGGCCGCTTCTCGCGCCGTGACGACCGCGATCAAGCTGGCGATCGAGCCGCCCGAGGCGAGGTTGCCGTCGGAACTCTCCGGGAACCCGACGAGCGACGCCATCCAGTCGAGGATCAGATCCTCCATCTCGACGGATCCAGGTCCCGCGAACCGGACACCGGCGTACTCGTTCGTCACCGCGGCCAGATAATCGCCGAGCGACGACGCGTAGATCCCGCCACCCGGCACGTAGCCGAGATGTCCGCCGTGCGACGGCAGAAGCCCCGGCCGCACGACCGATTCGTCGACCCGCTCGATGAGCGCCTCGATCGGCAGCGTATCGGCCCCGATCCGCAGCCTCCGCAGGCCCGCGGCAGCCGACTTGTCGTGGTTGTAGGCGGGGCGGTCCGGAAGCTCGTTCAGGAGCCGTTGGGCATAGGCATGCGCGGACTCCATGAGCCGGTCGCGCTCGCCCGTATCCGGTTCGAGCGGCCGCGCTGCCTCCTCCAGTTCGAGAATCCGGGACCGCTGCCGACTTGAGATCGAGCGCATGATGCGATCCTATCTTCTCCCACCGGGTGACGCGAGCTTGCGGAGCCCTCGGCCGACGAACGCAGGAACCGTAACGGAGGATCCGCGTTGCACCCGTGGCGCAGAAATAGCTGGTTCGCTCTGGCGCTCGCCCTGGCGCTCGCCTCGAGCGCACAGGCGCAGTCGCGGCCGGACAGGGCGGAAGCCTATCTCCGGTCTTTCCACGACTTGCGGCGCTTCAACGGCGCGGCCCTCATCGTGGACGAAGGAGCGATCCTGTTCGAGGGCGCGTTCGGCCACGCCGACTTTGCGGGCGGGATCGCCAATTCCGAGGCCACGCGGTTCCGCATCGCCTCGCTGACCAAGCAGTTCACGGCCGCGCTGATCCTGAGACTCGAGGAGGAAGGCCTTCTGCTGGTCGACGACCCCGTCGGTCGCTACATCGAGGAGTATCCGGCCGAGAACGCCGACCGGATCACCCTCCACCATCTGCTCACCCATACGTCGGGACTCCCCAGCTACACGAACATCCCGGGATTCATGGAGTCGAGCGCGGCGACGCCGCTCTCGCCCGGCGAGATCCTCGCGCTGACGTGGAATGAACCGCTCTCCTTCGAACCGGGCACGGATTTCGAGTATTCGAACTCGGGGTACGTACTGCTCGGCTGGATCGCGGAGCGCGTCAGCGGGATGAGCTACCCCGAGGCGCTGCGGACGTATGTCCTCGAGCCGCGCGAACTGACCAACACAGATTACGACCACGGGCCGGTGCCGCGGGAAGACCATGCCGGCGGCTACACGCGCGACCTCACCGGCTACCGGCCGGCGCGCCCGATCGACCCGTCTGTCCCCTACCCCGCCGGAATGCTGTATTCGACAGTCGGCGACCTCGCGCGCTGGGGCAGCGCCCTGTCTCACGCGCACGCGGGGGACGCGTCGGGGGCCCTGTTTCGGGACTCGACTACGCTGGCCCGGATGATCGCGCCCGACCTCGAGTCCTACGCGTACGGGATCGGCGTACGCACGCGGGACATCGGATACGACGAGGACGTCCGTCTGATCGAGCACTCGGGCGGCATCTTCGGTTTTTCCTCGTTTCTCCGCGTCTTCCCCGACCACCGGCGGCTCATCGCCCTCCTCGACAACACCTCGTCCAATCTGGGACCCATCGTGGAGGGCCTGACGAACGTCCTGTGGGGCGTCGAGGCTGTCCCCCCGAAGCCCTCCATCGCGGAGCGGCTGCTGCCGATCATCGAGTCGGGCGGGGTCGAGGCGGCGATGTCCCGATACGACAACTGGCGGCGCACGCGACCCGACGAATACGACTACTCTCCCCGACAACTCATGCTGCTGGCCGACCATTTTCGGGAGGAGGACCCGGCCACATCGATCATGATCCTGGAGGCCTACGTGGCATCAACGCCCGAGGCGCCCATGATCCGCTTCGCCCTGTCCGAGCTTCACGAGCAGGCTGGAGATGTCGAAGCGGCGGCGGCCCACATCGAGGCGGCCCTCACATACGCGCCCGGCGTACCTCGGCTTCTGACCCGACTGACCGATCTGGGTGTCGAGCCCGATCCGGTGCTTCTGCCTCCCATCATCCCCGTAGAGCCGGAGGCGCTGGCCGTACTCGCCGGCGAGTACCGCATCGACCCCGCCACTACGCTGACGGTCACGCTCGAGGAGGGCGTGCTCATGGTCGGCCGCACGGGCGAGGAGGCCTTCCGGCTGCTTCCCCAGTCTCCTGCCGCATTCCTCCTGCACGGCTCGGCGGTGCAACTCGTGTTCGAAGTCCAGGAGGGCGTCGCGCACGCCGTATCGATCGTGGAGGCCGGCCAGCGTCTCACCTTCCCGAGAATCGGCAGCTGAGCTCGCCGCGCGGCCTCGACATGTACGACTTCGCCGTCGTCGGACTCGGAGCCATCGGGAGCGCCACCGCGGCCGAACTCGTGCGGCGGGGATACTCGGTCCTCGGGCTCGACCGCTATCGTCCTCCGCACACGCTGGGGTCGGCGCACAGCGATACGCGGATGATCCGCGAGGCCTGGTACGAGGGGTCTCTCTACATGCCGCTCGTACAGGAGGCCTACCGGCGCTGGGCGCGCCTGGAGGTGTCTTCGGGAAGGACGCTGGTGCGGACGACGGGCGGCCTCATGATGGGGCCGAGAGATGGCCGCGTCTTCGCCGGGAGGCCGCTCGCAGAGGTCGTCCGGGACGATAGCGACTGCATCTCGCTTTCGGCGGAGGACGTCGCCGACCGTTTTCCGTGGCTGCGGCCGGACCCGGGAACGATCACGATCTACGAGCCGAGGGCCGGGATCCTCGGGCTGGAAGCCTGTCTCGAAGCGTCGCTGGACGCGGCGGCGGACGCGGACCTCCATTTCGATGAACCGGTGGCCGAATGGTCGGCCTCGGCCTCCGGCGTTCGGATCCGCACGGACCGAAGGGAGTACCGGGCGCGCCGCCTCGCGATCGCCGCAGGCGCCTGGACACCGCAGCTGGTGCCGGGACTCGGGCTCCCGCTCGAGGTGGAGCGCACGGTGCAGTACTGGTTCGAGCCCGGGGGAGTCCATGCCGACGCACTCGCCGCCGGCCCGGCCTGGGTGTGGGAACTCGAACGCGGAGGGACCTGGTACGGCTTCCCGCCCACGGCGCGCGGCCTCAAGTCCGGGATGCACTTTCAGGCCGGACGCCGGACCGATGTCGACCGGGTCGACCGCGCGGTCGGGGCCTCCGAGACGGCGGCGCTGCGGCGAATCATCGAGCGATACGCGCCGGACGCGGCTGGCTCGCTGGCCCACGCGTCCGTCTGCCTCTACACGAATACGCCCGACGAAGATTTCATCCTGGACCGGCATCCCGAACATCCGGACGTCGTGCTGTTCGCGGGGGGCTCCGGACACGCGTTCAAGTTCATGCCCGTACTCGGGGCCCTCATGGCGGACCTCCTGACCGACGAACCGCCATCCCATGATCTGTCCCCGTTTTCGATCGGCCGCTTCCGGGCTCCTATACGCCGGGCAGGTCGGGAATCAACGGGCCGCTGAGATCCACCTCCACGGTATTCCCGCAGAGCGTGCCCGACGCGCTCCCGGTTTGCGCGAATTCGCCGAAATCCACCTGCAACGCGACCGAGACAGAGATGTCGCAGGTCCCGCTTCGATCCTCGAGTTCGTACTCGAGGGTGCCGACCATGCTCACATCCAGATCGAACAGGATGGTGAGGTCCCCGGGCGTCGAAAGAAGGTAGGTGCCCGTCTGCCGGAGGCTGGGGGCTCCGTTGAGCGTGAAGGTCAATCCGCGGACGGTCTCCACGCAGTCCCTCGGCACGATCGTGATGTTGGCAAGGAAACTGATCGAGTCTTCGGTCTGCGAGGGCAGCAGGGTGCCTCCCCCGGTCACTTCACCACCCCCTGAGCAGGCGGACGTGATGGAACCGGTGAAGGACAGCGCGTCCGTCTGGACCGCCACCAGCCCAGCTCTGTTGACGACGGCCTCGAGGAGCGCCTCGCTCTCCTCCAGCGTCAGCCCGTCCTCCTCCGGTTCCGTCGTACTGTCCCCGCAGGCCAGGAGGCCGGCTATCGTCAGGGGGCCCACCGCACGAAGCACAACCGCTCGCAGCGTCATCGTCATCACCATCCCCTCCCTTGGTCGATCTACCCATCCGCCCCGAATCGCCGGGCTCGGTCCCACGTAACCTACTACTCCCCCGCCAACCTCCCGATCCGCAGGAAGAGGGCCGGCACGACGACCATGTTGAGGGTGGTGGACGTGAGCAGCCCTCCGAGGACGACGACCGCGAGCGGCGCCTGGATCTCCTTCCCCGGCTCGCCGATGCCGAGCGCCAGGGGGATCAGCGCGAGACCCGCCGTGAGCGCCGTCATGAGGATCGGGCTCAGCCGCTCCAGCGAGCCGCGCCTGATGCTCGGGCCCAGCGCGTGGCCGGCCGCAAGAAGGTCCTGATAGCGGCTCACCAGGAGGATCCCGTTGCGGACGGCGATGCCGAACAGCGTGATGAAGCCGACCAGCGTCGCGATGTTCACCGTGCCGCCGATGATCAGGACGGCGAGCACGCCTCCCGCCAGCGCCAGAGGCAGGTTCACCATGAGGAGCGCGGCGATCCGCGCGCTTCCGAAGGCGCGAAACATGATCATGAAGATGGCGGCGATCGAGAACAGCGACAGAATCGCGATCCGCCTGGTCGCCTCGCGGCCGCTCTCGAACTGACCTCCGTACTGGACATAGTAGCCCGGCGGCAGGTCGACCTCCGTCGCGACCCGCGCCTGAAGCTCCTCCGCGGCCCCACCCACATCACGCTCCGCGACATTGGCGCTGATCACGATTTTCCGCTGGACGTTCTCGCGGCTGATCGTGTTGGGGCCGCGCGCCGGCACGATCGAAGCCAGCTGTGAGAGCGGCACGGTAGCACCCGACGGAGTCGTCATCAGCGTCCCGCCGATCGCCCGGGGGTCGGTCCGGTGCTCGTCGGCGTAGCGGACGACCAGGTCGAATGCGCGATCACCTTCCCGGATGAGCGACACCTCCTCGCCCTGAAAAGCGACATCCACGGCCGCCGCCATGGCGCCGGGGGTCACCCCGTGGCGGGCCATCGCCCTGCGGTCGGCCCGCACCTGGAGCTGGGGGATCTCGGCCTGCCGTTCGACCGCGATGTCGACAAGGCCGTCGACGTCCTGCGCGACCGTCTCGATCTCGCCGGCGAGATCGCGCAGCCTCAGGAGGTCGGGCCCGAACAGGTTGACCGCGATAGCGGCCCGCGTCCCCGAGAGCATGTGGTCGATGCGGTGCCCGATCGGCTGGCCCACGGTGACGTTGGTCCCGGGGAGCCCCGCGAGATCCGCCCGTAGCGCGGCCATCACCTCGGCGAGTTTGTGTCCTGACAGGTCGAGTCGCGCGTCGATCTCGGAGGCGTTGGCGCCCTGCGCGTGCTCGTCGAGATCGGCCCGCCCGGTGCGCCGCGACGTGGCGACAACCGCCGGATGCGCCAGCAGTTGGCGCTCCACTCGAGCACCAATCGCATCGGACTCGGCCAGCGAGGTGCCCGGCAGGCTCACGACGGACAGCGTGAGCGTGCCCTCCTGGAACTCGGGAAGGAACTCCCGCCCGAGCGCCGGGACCAGGGCCAGCGTACCCGCCAGCAGGACCGTCGCGCCCGCCAGCACGGCCCCCGAGCGCCGAAGCGTCCAGTCCAGGACGCGCCCGTAGATCCGCTCGATTCCGCGCAGGAGCCACGGCTCGCGTGCCCGGGCGAGCGCCCGATCCCCCGGCAGGAGCATGTGGCAGAGCGCCGGTGTGACGGTGACCGCCACCAGGAGCGACGCGAGAATGCTGACGATGTAGGCCAGCCCGAGCGGCCGCAGCATTCGCCCCTCGACGCCGGACAGGAAGAAGAGCGGGACGAAGACGATGGAGATGATGAGGGTCGCGTTGAGGATCGGATCCCGAATCTCGCGGGCCGCGTCGCGGATGAGCGCGAGCGGTGGGCGGCGGCGGTCCGGCGGGTGGCCTCGGTCGTCCCGCAGGCGGCGGTGCACGTTCTCGACGACGATGATCGCATCGTCGACGAGCGCACCGATCGCGATGGCCATGCCGCCCAGGGTCATGGTGTTGATCGTACCCCCGAGCAGGCGCAGCACGATGACGGAGAGGGCCAGGGAGAGCGGGATCGCGAGCACCGAGATCGCCGTCGTCCGCAGGTTCCACAGGAACAGCAGAAGGACCACGACGACGAGGAACGCACCGTCGCGGAGCGCCGTCAGCACATTCTCCACGGCAAGCGCGATGAAGTCGGCCTGTCGGAAAACGGCCCTCTCGAACGAGACGCCCGCTGGAAGTTCCGTTTCGATCGCGTCGAGTTCGGCGTCGATCCGCTCCGTGAGTTCCAGCGTGTTGGCACCGGGCTGTTTCTGAATCGAGAGGATGACGGCGGGCTCCGCGTTCACGGACGCCGTGCCGAGACGGACCTTCGGACCGACGCGGACATCGGCGATGTCTTCGATGAGGACCGGGATTCCGTCTCTCACCGCTACGACGGTGAGGCCGATCTCCTCCAGGTTTCGAGCGCGCCCGATGCCGCGTATGAGGATCTCCCGGCCACCGGAGCGGTAGACGCCGCCCGAGGCGTTCCGGTTCGAGCCTGTCGCGGCGGCAAGCACCTGATCGAGCCCCACTCGGTAGGCCCGCAGCCGCTCCGGATGGACCAGCACCTGGTACTGGCGAACCTGTCCGCCGATCGAGACGACCTGCGAGACCCCCGGGACTGAGAGCAACCTCCGCCGCACCGTCCAGTCGGCCACGGTTCGCGCTTCCATGATCTGAGCAGCCGGCGCGCTCATGCCGACGAGGAGGATCTCGCCCATGATCGAACTCACCGGGGCAAGCACTGGAGCGCTCACGTCCTCCGGCAACTGGCCGGTGGCGAGTTGCAGCCGTTCGCTCACGATCTGCCGCGCACGAAGGATGTCCGTGCCCCAGTCGAAGTCGACCCACACGATGCTGATCCCCTGGGCCGAGCTCGAGCGCACCCGGCGCACGCCCGCCGCCCCGTTCACCGCCGTCTCGATGGGGAAGGTGACGAGGTTCTCGACCTCTTCCGGGGCCAGTCCGTGAGCGTCCGTGAGCACTGTGACGGTGGGCGCCGTGAGGTCGGGAAAGACGTCTACGGGGAGGGTGGCCGCCACCCAGCCGCCGCCCGCCAGAAGTACGACGGCCGTGCCCACGGCCAGGAATCGGTTCTCCAGCGAGGCGAGGACCAGCCGGTCGAGGATTCCCGCTCTCCCGTCGCTCGCCTTCATCGCGACGGCCTCAGTGCGGGTGCCCGTGGTCTGAGATCTCGGCCTCGCCGAGCGACGCCAGCCTCACCTGGTACGCGCCCGCGGCAACCACCTGTTCACCGTTCACGACGCCGGACAGGACGATCGTCCACGACCCGTCCGCGGGTCCGGGCTGCACGATCCGGCGCTGGAACGCCTCCCCACCGAGCTTCACGTAGACGACGGAGAGCCCGTCCTCGTCCAGGATCGCCTCCGTCGGTACGGCCACGCCCGTCACCGGCTCCCCGAGGAGGAGGCGGCCTTCCGCCAGCATACCCACCTTGAGGACGGCGCCGGGGTTCGAGACGGCGAAGCGGACGGGCAGCGTGCGGCTCTCCGGATCGATGATGCTCCCGACCGAGACAACCCGGTCGGCGGTGTGCGCGTGAGATGTCCCTTCAACAGTGAACCACGCACCCCGGACCTCGCTCGCCGCTTCGGCCTGTCGCGCCGGAACCCGGGCCACGAACCACAGCGTGTCCGGATTCACGACGGTGAACGCGTGGGTCCCGACCTCGACGTGCTGCCCCGGAGCCACGTAGCGGTCGGAGATCACCCCCCCGATCGGACTCCTGAGCCGATAGATGTGCGGATCCGGGTCTTCAGCATTCGTGCTCGGCCGCACGCCGCCAACGGCCTCGAAGGCGGCCAGCGCGACGCCGAGTTCGTGCCGCGCGTCCTCGAGGCGGCGCTCCGCGATGGCGCCGACCGCGAACAGGCGTTCCGCTCTGGCGGCCTCCCGTTCGGCCTCCACCACATCGGCGCGCATGCGGGCATACGAATCGTCCAGGCTGGTGGGCGCGATGAGGGCGAGCGTCTCCCCAGCCCGCACCTCGTCTCCGGGCGCATGCGACGGCCCTCGCACCAGAACGAGTCCCTCGACCGGCGTCGAGATGTGCGCCAGACCTCGCGCCGGAGCCACGACCTCCCCGGCGGCGGGGATCGATCGCGGGATCCGACGTTCCATGGCCACCGCAACCTCGAACGGCATCGACCATTGCTGTTCCTTCGAGAGAGCGATGAGCCCCGGCGGAGGCTGCTCCACGTCGTGAGGCAGCACGTCCTCGCTCGCAAACGCCTGGAGCTGCCCAACCGGAATCGCGTACTCGGTGCCCCGGGCCACGAGAGTGAGATCGGCGCGCCAGGTCCCGGCCGCCGAAAGGTTCGGAGTCGGATCGAATACACCCGGTCTCGAGGGCGCCTCGAACACGATCTCCTCGCGAGCGCCGCCCGGACCGCGGAGCAGCAACGTGAGACGGCCTTCGGTGACCGGCTGCCAGCCCTCGAGCCATGTGAGGTGGATGTCCCACGGGTCGCTCGCGATGCCCTGGACATGCGGTGGATACTCGACGAAGAGCTCGATCGCATCTGTCCAGTGCGTCACCACCCCGCCGCCGGCGTGGCTATGGTCGGCCACGACCGCCCCGTCCGCCGCAGGTCCCCCGCACGCGGCTACAGTGAGGAAAGCAGCAAGAACGATGGTCGCGGTGCCGCGGGCTCCGCCGCTCATCCTTCCGACCCCGGTGCGCGTCCCATGGCACGGAGTAGATCGTAGTAGGCGATCCAGGCTCGCGACCGGAGCGAGACCGCGGCGATACGCGCGTCCCTGAAGGCGTCCGCCGCGTCCAGCGCCTCCACCAGCGTCATCTCGCCCTCCGCGTAGGCTGCGCGCGCCGCGAGCAGGAGGGCTTCGGCGTCCGCCAGCAGCTCATCCCCCACCTCCTCCAGGCGAGAGCGGGCGGACTCGTACGAATCGGAGGCCGCCATCACGTCGATTTCGGCCTGGCGCCGGTGCAGGTCCCGCCGCTGTGCCGCGGCCGATTCCCGTGCCGCCGCACCGTCTCTTCCCGCCCTCCCGCGGTCGAAGAGCGGAAGCGGGAGGTCGACCCCGAATGTGGCGCCGGAGAACCCGTCCGCCTGTTCCTTGTACCCGAGGTTCAACGTCGGCTGAGGCGCCCAGGCGGCACTTGCCATCGAGAGCGCGGCCGCGGCCGCATCGACCTCGCGCGCGGCTGCTTCGAGGTCCGGCCTCCCGGCCAGCGCCTCTACCGCGACCCGACGGTCGATCGGCGGGGGAACCCCCGCGAGCCCTTCGGACGGTGCTGCCTCGAGCGTCTCGGCCTCGGGGTCGATCAGCGCGGCCAGTGTTCGACGGGCGGCACGGACGCGGAGGCGGATGTCGGCCAGGTCCTGGTCGACCCGGACTCGTTCGATCCTCAGCCGTCGGGTTTCGTAGGGCGAGATGTCCCCGACCTCCAGACGACGCTCCGCAGCCTCGGCCACCGTGCGGATGACGTCCGCGGCCTGCGCCGCGGCCCCTTCCACCTCCTCGGCGAGCCAGGCCTGCGCGTACGCCTCGCGAACCTCGAAGGCCAGACGGATCGAATCGGCGCGGAACCGAGCCGCGGCCGCGTCGACCGTGTGGACGGCGAGCCGCCCGCGGGCGGCCGTGCGCCCCGGCCATTCGATCCGCTGGGCCAGTCCCGCCGTCGTCTCCCAGTAGTCTTCTACCCCGCGGCCGAGCGTCTCCCGGCTCATCCGAAGCGTCGGGTTGGCGTACGCCCGATCCTGACGCGCCCGGCCCGCGATCCCGGCGGATTCGGACCGTGCGATCCGGAGCGAAAGACTGTTCCGGCCGAAGGACTCGAGGGCCTCGGCGAGCGTAACCCGCCGGACGGCGTCCTGGCCGACCGCCAGGGTCGGCGTGGCGAACGCGCCGCCGCATACGAGCAGCGCTAACGTCCGGGTGACCCGCATGACACCTCCTGGAAAGCGAAGACCCGCCCTGTTCCGGCGCCCCGCTGAATGTGCACCTTTTTGCCCCGGCGACCAGCCACGGGCAGCCGCGAAACCCCTGCGGGAAGCAATCCGTACTGTTCGCCGAGGCGCAGAACCGCCAATTTGACGGTTCACGTCGTACGCCGGAGGAGGACGAGAATGAGAAAGATCGCGGTTGTCGTCGCGCTGGTCGTGATTCGGAAGCTTCTGAAGAAGCTCTGATCCAGGCATCGCCCGGCCCTGTCGCGCGTCGCGCCGGTGCCGGCGGTCCGACCCGCTAGTCCGGTGAGGGCCCGATCCTGCCCGGCCTCATCGCCGTAAGGAAACGGATCGGCTTCAGCGCCTCCCGGTCGTATGAGTAGTAGATGAAGAACGGGGTTCCCCGCATCTTCTTCCGCTCCACCAGTCCCCAGAACCGCGAGTCCAGACTTGAGTCGCGGTTGTCGCCCAGCATGAAATACCGCTCCCCGGGAATGACGATCGGCCCCCACGTGTCGCGCGTGGGCTCGTACTCCCCCCGCGTCGGATCCGGCACGAGGTGCGCCGTCTGCCACACCATCCGCGCATCCGTCGAGTCCGGGCTTCGGGGATCCCGGCGTACATAGGGTTCGTCGAGCGCGACGCCGTTCCGGTACAGAGTCCCGCCGTCCATCCGGAGTGTGTCGCCCGGCAGGCCCAGGGTGCGCTTGACGATGTCCAGCCCCGGGGAATGATCCGCCCGGAACACGATGATGTCGCCGTGCTCGGGTTCGGCGTACCCCGGAACGCGGAAGTTCGTCAAAGGAATCGGGGAGCCCAGCGATACTCTGTTCACGAGCAGGAAATCGCCCACCTGCAAAGTGTCTTCCATCGATCCCGATGTGATGACGAACGTGGCCAGCAGGAATGTCCGGAACACAACGAAGATGACCGCCGCGAAGATCAGCGTACGGAGCCAGTCGAGAAACCACGCGGAACTGAACCGCGGAGGAGGAGGCGGACGCTCCTTCTTCTTCTTCTCTTTCCGACCTCGTGCCATGTATTCCGGACGCTCGTTGCAGGAGCCGCCGGCGCGACGGGCGCCGGTCATAGTATTCGTTGCGGGGGACGCTACTCTGCGGCCCGGCCGTCCCTGGCGCAAACCGGCTACATGAGACCATCGGCGTACACAAGGAGCCGCCAGAGATCGCCGCCGCGCACGGCGCGCCCAATGTCGATCCGAAACAGCCCCTCCATGATCGACAAGCCGACGCCCACGCTTGATCGCCAGCCTTCCGTGCCGAAAGCGTCCCGGGGACCCGCCCACGCGGCGTCCCAGAAGGTGCTCACCCGGAGGGTGCTGCCGCCCAGATCGTAGGCGGGGCCGAGGCGGAAACCACGGCCGAGTTCGACCCGCCCGAACCAGAAGGTCTCACCGGCCGCCGCTCCGGGGTCGAAAGCCCGGAGCGTGTGTGTCCCGCCGAGGTGAAAGTGCCGCTGCGGCGGTGGTTCCCCGAACACCCGTCCGGTCCCGCCTTCCAGCGCCACGCCCCACAGGCCGGCAGGGATCTGAAGCGCCGCTGAGATGGCCGCCCGCCCGTAGTAGTCGAAGTCCCCGGCGGCCACCTCGCCCCACAGCGCGCCGCTCAGCACGGGGACGCCTGGATCGACGGAGCTGAACGCCCGGAATCGGCCCGACACGCCGACGATGTCGCCGCGCGCGGCCACGAGGTTGTCCGGGAACGTCGCATCGCCGAAGAGGTTGGGGAGCGAAGCATCGCTCTGCTTGGGCGCGTTCTGATGACGCTCCGCGAACAGTGCGGCCTCGAGCCGCGTGCGGGCGCCTTGCCGGCTGGCGGAGAGCTCGAACCCGGTCTCCCGGAAGTACAGGCCTTCGTCGTACCCCAGGAGCAGGCTGTTGACCGAGTTGCCGAACGAAAGCGGACGACCCCAGTCCCCGAGGTCGGTCAGGCGCCGGTACGCGGTGACGCCGAAGCTGCCTTTCGCCGTCTGGCGGCTCCACCCGACCTCGACGCCCGGCTCCCACTCCGGGATCCCGACCCTCGGCGTGACCGCGAACTCTGAAGCGGCGCCCGTCGGCCACGTGAGCCGGGCGCTTAGCGACAGCCCCTCGACCCGATTGTAGCGCAGCCGACGGAGCCCGGGAGCGAGGTCGAGACGGGGACGAAGGGCTCCGGACGCGGGGATGCGCAGCGACGACAGGCGATCCTTGAGTTCGTCCAGTTCCCATTCCTCAAACGCGTCGACGCTTGCGGAAAAGAGCGGGTCCGGTAGTTCCGGCGCCTCGAGGAGCTGGTCCAGGGGCGGGACAATCGTCACCACCGGACGCACGTCGAGGGGCAGAGAGTCCGTCTCGGCCGTCAGGGGATCGTCGCGCCAACGCGCTGCCCCCGCGAGCGTGTCGCCCTGGACGACGGCGACCTCCTCCTCCTCGCCCTCGACCCATCGGGTCCAGCCGGGCGGGAGGTCGTCTCCCGGATCGAGCGTCTGTTCCTGATCGACGAGATAGTCCTCGAACGTCCACTCAAAGCGGACAGGCATGGACCAGGCCCCCGCAATGGTGGCCGTGGCGTCGAACGCCATGCGGTTCGGCAGCCACCAGCGCAGTTCCTGGAGCCCGTAGTCGATCGTGATGAAATCGACGGTGGCGCGGATCGGCTTCAAGAAGCCGGGGACATCGTCCCCATTGACGGCAACCCGGTCGAAGTCATACTCGATCGCGGGGCGGTAGGCGGCCCGCGTCAGGACAGCCTCGTCGGCGTCGAACCAGAAGGAGCCCGCGATCCGGTCGAAACGCGCCTCCCGCGGCTCGACGACCGCCTCGATGAGGGTGACCGTGCGGCCGGATTCCGGGAAGCGAATTCGCAGTGTGTCGCCCGAGCGGTAGCGGTAGTGGTAGTACGCCGTATCGGCCAGCGGATGGAGCGCCCAGTCGGAACCGATCGCCACATGTTCGCTGGCCGGATCGACGATATCGAAGTCGAGGTCGAATCCGTCGTCCTCGCCCAGATCGTCCTGGAATTCGACGCCCAGCCCGGCGATCGGTACGCCGCGGCGCAGGCCCAGCCAGCGGACGATGTGCTCGCCTTCGGCCGACCACCGCAGGCGGGCCGCGCGCTCCTGGTGGAACATCGCGCGTTCCCGGCGCAGGAGGCGGCCGCCGAGCCCGGCGTAGATGCGCTCCCGGAAGGTCGCCTCGAAGCTGGTCAGGCCCTCGGCTCTGGCTTTGCGCTGCGCCCGCGCGCGCTCGATCAGTCCGGCCACGCCGTCGTCCGCGTACGCGTCTGCGGGCGCCGTTCGCGAACCGGCGCGGACCCGGTCCGGCGGCGGATCCTGACTGGCGCTCACGCCCCCCGGGGCGATCGAGGCGAGACACGCCGCGGCCGGCAAACAGGCGCGAACGGCGCGAAGCACTGGGTTCATGGTGTCCCGCTTTCGAAGTTCCGGGCCGCCGGCCGATGGCGGAACTCCGCCGCGCGAGCGCGACACATCCCGCCAGGGGCTGCTACGTCTATCTTCCGGGAGACGTTTCAATCATCCTCTGCGTCACCGGGCGGCAGATGGGGATCTACTCCGAACACATCTTCCCGCGCCTCATGGAGAGCGGACTCAAGGGCGACGCTCACCGCCGCTATCGGCGCCGCACGCTCGCGCGCGCACACGGCGAGGTGCTGGAGGTAGGCTTCGGCACCGCACTCAACCTGGAATGCTACCCGGAGTCGGTGCGACGGGTCACCGGACTGGACTCTGCGGACGTACTCGAGCGCCGCGTGCGGGCCCGCATCGCCGAGGCCCCCTTCCCCGTCGAGCGCCTCACGCACGATGCGGCCGATCGGCTGCCCTTCCCTGATGGGCACTTCGACACTGTGGCGAGCACGTGGACCCTGTGTTCGATCGAGCGGCTTCAGGCGGCGCTGGGCGAGATGAGACGTGTGCTCAAGCCCGCCGGCGAACTCCTCTTTCTGGAGCACGGGCGGAACGGCCGCCGGTGGGTGGCCCGCGTGCAGGACGCCATCAACCCTGTCCAGAATCTCGTCGCCTGCGGCTGCAACCTGAATCGGAAGATCGACGAGGAGATTGAAGGCGCCGGGTTCCGGATCACCGAACTCGACCGCTTCGTCATGCCGGGGGTGCCGCGGGCGCTGGGGTCCGTCTACCTCGGTTCCGCTCGAAGCGCGCCCCGGATCCGGCCGTGAGCGGCCTCAGGTCTTTCGGGCCCTTCGCGCCAGGGAAGCACCGGCCAGACCCGCGACCCCCGGGCCGAGCAGGAAGAGCAGCGCCAGCGCCCAATGGCCGGACGGCGGATCGGTCACCGACACCCAGAGTCCGATGACCCCGAGCAGGGCGAGACCCCAGCCGGGAACCAGTCCCCACAGGAGCGGTCGGGCGCCGCCGTGCCACCGCGTGAGGACGTAGCCGACAAACAGGTAAAAGAGACCGCCGACGGCGACGAGACCGGGTCCCGGCCCGATCGGCAGGTCCCGGAACACGAGAGCCAGTCCGACGACGCCGGCCAGGAGACACACGATGACCGACACGAGAACCTTCAGAGCACCTTTCATGGCGTGCGAAGATGCGGTGGGATGTCTCGATTCTCAAACCTCGCGGGTCGTCGTGGCCCTCGTCGCGATCGTTGGCCTGGCAGTCGGACCCCGGGGAGTGGAGGCCCAGGTCGCCGACCTCGACGACCTGGCCTGGATCGCCGGCCATTGGGCCGGGAACGCCTTCGGAGGGCAGATCGAGGAGGGGTGGTTCGGCCCCGCCGGCCGATCGATGTCGGGTTCGTTCCGACTGGTCCAGGACGACCTCGCCGTGATGTACGAACTTCTGCTCCTCGAGCAGGACGAGGACGGGGAAATCTACTATCGCTTCAAGCACGTCTCGCGCGGCTGGGAGCCCTGGGAGGAGACGCGGCTCGAATACCGGCTGACCGCGGTCGAAGGACGGAAGGCGACCTTCCGGAGCACGGAGGACGAACCGGCGGCGAACGCGCCCTGGTGGTTCACCTACGAGAGTCCGACACCGGACGAGTTGTTCGTCTCGATCTACGGGAGCGGAGGGGGAGACCCCATCGTCCTGTCGATGTCGCGCCGTTGAGGCCGTATTTTCCGAGACGACTGGAACGTTACCCTTGGGGGATGATCATCCCGGGAGAGACTCGAAATGACGGCCTATACGTGTGACGCATGCGGTATGAGCATCGGCACGATGACGTGTGGACAGTGCGGCGCCGAGTTGGCGCACGGAACGCTGGTCAAGGAGGACGGCGGTACCGTCGACGTGTCGAAGTGCCCCGAGGGCCACGGCATGGTCAAGTCGCCGATGTGCTGCGGCAAGGACATGGCCTGCCCGGCCTAGCAGTCCGTCATCATTCCGTCATCATTTGAAGTCGAGACGAGGATGGGCCATCATTGGAGGTGAATCCCGGACCTCGACCAGCGGGGGCAGCGTGAGTGTATTGCGGTTACGGAGTAAGGTTGGCCTGCTCGCGGCGCTGACCCTCGCCGCGGGAGCGGCATCGTCGGGGTCGGTCGCGGCGCAGGAAGAACAGAGACAGGAACGGGAACGGCGGACCGCGGAACTCGTCGGAAATGTGGCGAGCGCCTCGACCGGACTGCCCATTCAACACGCCGTCGTGCAGTTCAGGGGGTCGGGCGCCGGCGCGCTCACGGACACCGAGGGCAACTTCGGGATCCCCGAGACGTGGGCGGGAGAAGACACGCTCGAGGTCCGGCTGGAAGGCTATGAGCCCAGCTTCACCGTCCTCGATCTCGTGCCCGACCAGACGACGAGCGTCACGCTGATCCTGTCCCGCACCGTCGTCCGCGTCGCGGATCTCACGGTCCAGGTGCGGCAGACCCGTCGGGCCCGGAATCTCACCGGCTTTGTCGAGCGCCTGGAGAAGGGCTTCGGGACCTTCTTCACCCCCCGGGACATCATCAACCGGAGCCCGCGCCTTCCCAGCGATCTGCTGCGCGGCTTGCCCAACGTCAGCATAGGCCGGATCGAGTACGGGCGGGCGACCATCTATCTCGGGGACGGAGCGCGACTGGGGTGTGAACCGGCGCTCTATCTCGACGGGATGTATCAGGCGGGGATGCAGTTCGACGATCTTCCGAGGGAAGATCTCGGCGCAGTCGAGGTCTACAGGCGCGAAGTGGAAACCCCGATGGAGTTCATGCGCACGGGGTCGACGTGCGGGGCGATCGTGGTGTGGACGCCGGACGGTCCCGGCTTCCTGGACTGGGCCGGCGAACTTCCCGACCCGTTCGAGTAGCGCGACCCACGACGAGCCGGTACAGTCAGTCGCGTTCGCCCGCGGGCTCCCCGTTCAGGGTCAGCGCCCATTCGAGTTCCATGTCCTTCCGGAGCGAATGGTAGACCGAGCAGTATTTTTCGAACGAGAGCATGACGGCCCGTCGCGCCTTCGCCTCGTCCACTTCCCCGAAAACATGAAACTCGAACTGCAGACCCTTCACGTAGCGTGGCTGGGTATCGGCCCGGCGGGACCGGGTCGTCACCGAGAGTCCGGTGAGCTTCTGGCGACCCTTCTGGAGGATGAGGACGACATCGATCGCGGCGCAGGCGGCGACGGATTCGACCAATAACCTGACCGGGCTCGGGGCAACGCCCTGATCTCCGTCAATTCGTGTTTGGAAGCCGGCGTGTTCGGCGGTGAACTCGAGGCCGCCATCCCACCGGACCTGGGTTTCATCCAAACTCATATATGTCTCCATGGCTGCATTCGGACGCCATCAACATAGCGTCGGACCGCTGAAACCGCCCACGAGTTCGGGGCGTACGGGCTCTTCAGGAGGTGCCACATGTTCGAGTTTCTCGGGACGTTTCTCGGGACGTTTCTCTGGCTCGCCGTTACGGGCGTCACAACCATCGGCGGCTACGTGATGATGAAGAAGTTCGTCCGCGAGCGGCTGCGCTTCGTCGACGGCGTGCAGCGGCGGGGTGTTCCGCTCCTGGCTGGCCTCGCGGCCGGGGCGGTGGCACTGCCGATCGCCGCCCTTCCGATCTTCACTACGTTCACCGCAGTCCTGTTCGGGATCGGGATCGGCACCGGGGTCGCGGCGGGGCGGCGAGAGATCAAGCGCCTCCCGAGTCCCTGATCGCGGGCGGCGGATCCACGAATCGGCGCAACTCGACGTCGATCGTGTAGACCTCTCCGTTGGCCGGCGACGACACGTAGGCGCGCGCGCCGTCGTCGGAGAACGTGATGTCGCCCGGCTCGCCGGGAAGGGTGATTCCGGCGATCCGCCGCCCGGAGGTCAGCCCGAGCACGGCGATCGTGCGACTTGTCCGGTGCGAAACCCAGGCCTCCGACCGGTCGGGATGAAACGCGATGCTTACCGGTTCGATGCCGCCGCTCGGGAAGCGGATCATCTCGCGCGGACTGCGGAAGTTGCCGATCACGCTGATCGTGTTCTCCCCGCTGTTCGCGACCCACAGCCGCCCCCCCGGAGCGACCGCGACGCCGGCCGGCCGCCGGCCCGCCGGGACACGCGTCGAGATGACCGTCACCCGGTCGATCACCATCACGTCGTCCGACCCGGCGTTTGCCGTGAACACATGGTCGCCATCGTCGCTCACCGCGATGTCGGCCGGGTCGCTGCCGCCCGTCTTCCAGAGCATTCTGACTTCGCCGGTGTGGGCGTCCAGCTCCACGACTCCGTTCTCTGCCTCGCTCGTCACCCAGAGGCGATCGCCGCCCTCCCCCACCGCGATCGCCCCCAACTGGCGATAGTCCGCCGGCTGGAAGACCGCATGCACCTGCCGTTCTTCGAGATCGATGACGGTCACGCCGCGGCGTCGGAGCGGCGTGTTGCCCGCCCGGTCTTCCGTCCCCGGCTCCCAGCCATAGCTCGTGACGTACGCGAACCGGCCATCGGGGCTCAGCGCCACGTCCCGGGCGTCGGGGCCGGTGGGCAGGATCGCGACGACGCGATTCCGGACTGCGTCCACGAGTAGCGCCTCCGGGGGGCTCCCCCCGGACACCAGCAACGCGATCAACCGGGAGGCCGGCGGACCGCCTCCATCGGCGGAAATCCTCTGAGCGGCAAGGTCGACGCAGAGCGCGAGCGCGAGACCCTGGGTGGCGGATGCCGCCAGCACGAGTTTTGAGATCGTCCGCACCGTTTCTGCCTTTTCGCGCGGCGGGCACGACCTCTGCCCGGATGGGAGTCTGGAAAAACAACGAGTGAGAGTGTACATACCCGGTCGCAGCATCCAGGTGCCCGGCCGGGCTCGTCTCGATCCCCTGGCGGAAGACTATGATGACGCTATCTGCCGACTCTCGCCACCTGACCGCGGTGCTCGCGGACCTGGTGTCCACGAACTCCGTGAATCCGACTCTCGTCCCGGGGGCGCCGGGCGAGACCACGATCGCCCGGGTGGCAACCCATCATATGCTCAACGCGGGTCTCCTGGTGGAGCGGTACGAACCGGAGGCGGGTCGGCCCAGCGTGGTGGGACGCCTCCGCGGGACCGGGGACGGCCCGACTCTGATGCTCAACGCGCACTACGACACAGTGGGCGTTGAGGGCATGCAGACCCCGTTCACCGCCAGGGTCGAGGACGGCCGGATGTACGGGCGTGGCGCCTACGACATGAAGGGAGCTCTCGCCGCGTGCGTCGAGGCGACGCGACTGCTCCATACCTCGGGGGTTCGGCTCTCGGGAGATGTACTCGTCGCGGCAGTCGCCGACGAAGAGTACGCGAGCCTCGGGACGGCGGACCTCGTGGCCCGGCGCCAGCGAGGAGAACTGGACTTCGACGCGGCGATCGTCACCGAACCGACGTCGCTCGACCTGTGCGTCGCCCACCGCGGCTTCACCTGGATCGAGATCACGACCAAGGGGCGCGCCGCGCACGGGAGCCGGTATCGCGTGGGCGTGGACGCGAACCTTCGCATGGGACGCGTGCTCCATCGGCTGGAAGCGCTGATCGAGGAACTTCAGTCGCGGCCGGGCCACCCGCTTCTCGGACCCCCTTCGATGCACGCCGCCCTGCTGGAGGGGGGAATCGGGATCAGCACCTACTCTCCGCACTGCACGCTGAGGATCGAGCGGCGTACGGTGCCTCCCGAATCCCGGGAGTCCGTCGAACGGGAGATATCGAGCGTTCTCGACGAGTTGCGCGCGGAGGACCCGTCGCTTGAGGTCCAGTCGTCGACGTTCTTCCACCGCGAACCGTTCGAGACGACGCCGGACGCACCGATCGCGGCCTGCGTATCGCGCGCGACGAGCAAGGTGCTGGGGCGGGAGCCAGCCGTGATCGGGGACTCCCCATGGATGGACTCCGCGCTGACCCAGGCCGCGGGAGTCGACACGGTCGTGATCGGCCCGCACGGCGCCGGAGCCCACGCCGACGAGGAATGGGTGGATCTCGACTCATGCGCCCGGCTCGCCGAGGTCCTTGCCGAAACCGCGCTCGACTACTGCGGGAGCTAGCTCGCCGGCCTCATCGGTCGGCGGCGGGGATGTTGGCGAAGATCACGTTCGGGGCTCCCGAGTTCGCGGTCACGATCTCCGGGAAGCCATCGCCGTTGAGGTCACCGACCGCGATTCCGTAGGTGCTGCAATCGTCGCAGCCGAAGCGGAACTCCTCGAACCCGGAGCCTCCCTCGGAGCCGTGATTGAAGTAGACGGCGTTCCGTGCGCCCGCGTTTGCGACGACGATGTCGAGGTCGCTGTCGAGATCGAGGTCGGCGAGGCTCACGGCGTAACTCTGGTCATCGTCGCGCCCGAACGGTCGGCTGCGGGCGAACGATCCGTCGGAGTGGCCGAAGTAGACCGCGTTTTCCTCGCCGATGTTAGCCACGACGAGGTCGGGGATCCCGTCGCCGTCCACATCACCCACCGCCACGCCCCGGGTCTCGTCACTGCCGGTACCGTAGATGGTTCGTCGGTCGAAGGCGCCCGCGTCATTCCACTGGATCGCGTTGGCTCCGCCGTCGCGGTTGGCGAGAACCAGATCGAGGTCGCCGTCCCCGTCGAAGTCGGCGAGTGGGGCGGCGTAGGTACCATCCTCCTCATCCCCCAGGCGGCGGGCCAGGGTAAACCCGCCCCGTCCGTCATTCAGGAAGATCCGGTTCTGCTCGGGCCAGTGCCGACCGTTGGCGACGACGACATCGAGCGAGCCGTCGCCGTCCACGTCGCCGAGATTGACCGAGGCCGTGAGATGGCTGGCGGCGCCGAGGGGACCCAAAGGTCGGAACGTTCGCTCCTGACCCGACAGCGACGGACCGGACACGAGGGGTTCGCAGCCGAGGGCACACGCGGCGAGAAGCGCGAGGCTTCGCCTGCGCGTCATGCCTCGCCGGTCCATGCGAGGCTTCGATCCCACAGCTCACGGGCCAGATCCGCGTCGTATGCCTGGGCATCCGCCCGCTCCTCCTTCCGACCCTTGAAGTACCGTCCGCTGACCACATTTGGGGCAGGGTCTTCAACGAGCCGCATCACCGCTTCTCCACCGACCCCGGGTCGGGGCAGAAAGCTCATGGTCATGCGCATCAGGAGACCGAGGGCGCTCCGGTTCCTTCTCACGATCCCGGTCGCGAGCGTCCCGGGGTGGAGCGTGTCGGCCGTGATCCCCCGATCTGCCCATCTCCGAGCCGACTCGAACGTGAAGAGAATGTTGGCCAGTTTCGTGTCTCCGTAGGCCTTGAAGCTTCCCCTCCAGGCGTCGCTCCGCACGATGGTTTCGAGCTCGGCCCGCCGCAGATCGCCGTAGCGGTGGGCATGGGAACTCACGTTCACGATCCGGCCGCGCCCTGCCGCGAGTGCGTCGAGGAGCCGGTGAGTGAGGAGGAAGGGGCCGAGGTGATTCGTCGCGAACATCAGTTCGAAGCCCTCGGGTGAGGTCTCGCGGCGATGCAGCCAGACGCCGGCGTTGTTCACGAGGATGTCGATCGCAGGCAGGCGAGCGGCAAGTCGCCCGGCGAGCGAGCGCACATCGGCCTGGCGCGAGAGGTCGGCCAGTTCGAGGCGGACATCGGCCCCCGCAACGGCCCCCTCCCGCTGCACCTCGGCCAGCGCCTGCTCCCCGCGCTCGGGACTCCGGCACACCATCGTCACGTCGGCCCCCGCCCTCGCGAGCAATCCGGCGACCGACAGTCCGACGCCGGAGTTGGCGCCGGTGACGACGGTGATCTGCCCTTTCAGTTGGGATGCGACCATCGCGCGCCTCGGCGAGTCAGTGGGTCAGCGGGCTGGCAGGGCGAAGGCGCGCAGCTTCGAGTCGACCTGCCCGTCGGCCGACGTCGCGACGACGACGAACTGGCGTCCCGAGCGGGTGCGATACGTCATCGGGTTCCCGCGCCCCAGTCCTCCGTCGAGGTCTCCGCGCCAAAGCGTCCGGCCATCGCGGACATCCATGGCTTCGAGCCAGGGGGTGCCGCCGGCCAGGAACACGATCCCGCCCGCCGTCGCGAGCGGCCCCGACGTCGTGCCGTGGCTCTGCGGCGTCCCTCCCATCGGAGGCAGGTCCAGCGCCGCCAGCGCCGGGTGGTCGCGGATCGCCGAGTCGTCGCCGAACGGACGCTGCCACAGGTGCTCGCCCGTGTTGAGGTCGACCGCCGTGACCGTGCCGTACGGCGGCTTGAGGATCGGGAGTCCGCCCGCCACCGAGAGCCCTCCGCTGAAGTTCGGGAGGTAGTCCGCCTCGCTCCCCGGCTCCGCCTCCGCGACCCGCGCGAGGAACGGGTCGTCATACGCCTTCACGAACATGTGGCCGCTTTCCGGATCGATGGCGGCGCCGCCCCATCCCGCCCCGCCGATGAGGCCCGGCATCATGATCGTGCCTTCGACCGACGGCGGCGTGAAGATCGGCCCCGTGCGGTGCCGCCTGAACAACTCGAGCGCCTCGGCGCGCAACTCGGGCGTGAAGTCGATCAGGTCATCTTCCGTGATCCCCTGCCGGGCGAAGGGCGCCGGCCGCGTCGGGAAGGGCTGGGTCGGCCAGGGCACCTCCCCCGGCACGGTGCTCTCGGGCACGGCGCGCTCCTCGACCGGCCACACGGGCTGACCGGTCAGCCGGTCGAGTACGTAGGTGAACGCGGTCTTCCCCACCGCCACGACCGCGTCGATCTGCCGCCCATCGACCTCGATCGTGACCAGGCTCGGGGGCGCGGGCAGGTCGTAGTCCCACAGGCCGTGATGCACCGTCTGGAAGTGCCACACCCGTTCGCCCGTTCGCGCGTCCAGGCACAGCAGCGATTCCGCGAACAGGTTCGCGCCCAGCCTGTGTCCTCCGTAGAAGTCGTTGTTCGGCGTGGAGACGGGCAGATAGACGAGCCCCCGCTCCGCGTCCAGCGAGAACGGCGCCCACACGTTGGCCGAGCCGGTGTAGGACCACGATTCGTCGTCCCACGTTTCCACCCCGAACTCGCCCTCCTTGGGGATGGTGTGGAAGGTCCACACCGGATCACCCGTCCGCGCGTCGAACGCCTGCACGTCTCCGGGCGGGTTGTTGCGGTAGATGCGAGTGTCGGGGACGCCGCTGCCCACGATGACGATGTCTTCGAAGACGACCGCCGGAGAGGTGTTGGAGATGTGGAGCCGGTTCGCGTCCCAGGCGAGCCCCTCCGTGAGGTCCACCTCGCCCTCGTCCCCGAAGCCGGGGATCGGCTGGCCGGTCGCTGCGTCCAGCGCGATCAGCCGCCAGCGCGAGTTGAGGAAGATCCTCCGCTCGCTCCCATCGGTCCACTGCGCGATGCCGCGGTGACAGAAGCGGCAGCCCCGGTGCAGGTTCCCCCATTCCCAGGCCTGTGGATCGTAGCTCCAGAACTCCTCGCCCGTCTCCGCGTCGAGGGCGACGACCCGGCTGTAGGGGGTCGAGAGCCACATCGTGTCGTTGATGACGATCGGCGTCGCCTCGAACGCGCCCGGTGCCACGCGTTCGCCCTGTATGGGACTCGCCGCGTCGGGGATCGGGACCTCTCCGGTCTCCCATGTCCACGCAGGAGCGAGTTCCGCCACGTTGGAGCGATCGATGTCCGTGAGGGACGAATATTTCAGACCTCCCGGATCGCCTCCGTAGGCCGGCCAGTCGTCACCCGCGTACGCGGCCGCCGGCGTCGCCCCGTCGCCGGTCCCGGGCCCGGCATCGCCACAGCCTGCGAGTACCAGCCCGAAGGCCAGCACCCACGCGCGGTCAGCCGTCCTCATCGTCGCCCGTCTGGGGGGGCACAAGCTCGGTCGGGGCATGCGTCCTCCGGGATCTTGCGGATTTCGGATCACAGTGGCGTGAATCTGCGGGAGACGGTCGCACTCGGCGACCCCGCCACCGTCCTGGGGGCCCGGTCAGTCCGCCGGCCCGGAAGACGGGTTGTGGGCCTCGGCGTATTCGACACACGCCTGCCAGTCCGCCTCGTAGAAGGCACGGGCGCGCTCGAGTTGCTCGTCGTGCAGCAACGGCTCGGGGCTCAGGATCCGTTCCGGCGCTACGCGCCCGAGGGCCACGCCGACATGCCAGGCGAGTCGCTGCCGCCGGACCCGAACCCACCGCAGCGCGGGGTTGGCGGACCGTTCGGGCCGCTGCTGGGGCCGGAGCCGGCCCACCTCCCTCAGAAATCGGTACTGTCTGTCGCGATACGAACGGTTCGCGGGACGGAACGAAATCGCGCCCTCGTCGTATGTCGCGCCCACATAGTCCGCGATCGTACGCACGAATCCTCGTGCATCCGCGACCAGCTGGTCGAAGAAGAGCACGAGAGGTCGATGTGTGAAGTGATGCTCGAGCACCTGTATCCGGTCCCGGAAGAGAGCCGAGGACTGGGGCCGGACCCCCACATCGCGCTCGAAGTCGATGAAGGTCTCGAACGGGACGTACCGGAGTTCCTTGATCTCACGCAGATACACCGACCGGAGCCATTCGTCGTGGCGGCGGAGGACGAGAATCGGCCGGGCTTCCGGCGCCGAGCGCGCAAACCACTGCACGGAGGGCGTGAACTCCCGGTATCCAAGCTGCCGCGACACGAGCACGGGAAGATCTCCCCTTTCCGCGATGAGCTTTGCGCTTCGTCTGAACTGTTTCCGGGGCACGTAGCGCACGCCCCGGAAATGGGGAAACACCCGCTCCTGCAGCCACCGCGACGCCGCCCTGCCCGCCCCCACGTGGAAAAAGATTTCCGGCGTCATCGGCGCTTCGCCGGCCGGTTGGGCCGCGGGATCCAGCGGGGGACATCCCGGCAGTACGCGTCGAAGATCCTCCGCAGATCCGGCTCCTCCTTGAGAACGACGAAGACGGTGAGCCACAGCCAGTAGGCGAGTGCATACGAGAGCAGCGCCGCGGAGGAGAAGAACAGGGCCTCCCCGAGAAGGATCAGCACCACGCCGAGCAGGAGCGGATGGCGGGTACGTGCATACCAGCCATCCGTCACCAGCACACTCGCCGCCATCGTGGCCAGAACCGTCTTCAGAACGGCGCTCCTCGGCGTCCGCATGGCGTCAGCCGTCGCACAGCGCGTCCAGGAAGACTTCGCCGTATTGCTGCAGTTTGGCGGGGCCGATGCCCGGGACCCGCAGCATCTCCTCGGGCGTCCGCGGGCGCAGGTCGATCATATCCCACAGCACCTGGTCGCTGAACACGATGTAGGCCGGGACCCCGCGCGCGTCGGCCAGTTGCTTCCGCAGCGTGCGGAGGCGCTGGAACGTCGGGTCCGACGGCGAGCGCTCGGTTCCCGCCGCCGTGGCCGGTCGCCGAACCGCCCCCGCCCGCGCCTTCCGCTTCAGCACGGGGAGCACGTCCACCAGATCCGTTACGCCGACCCCCGTGCACACATCGCACGACGCCCCGCATGCCTCGAACTCCTCGCCGAAATAGGCGAGCAGGCCACGGTGGCGGCACGCGTCGCGGTCCGCGAGCCGAAACAGGTCGGTGGCCGCGCGTCGCTTCGCCTCGCGCACCGTCGGGTCCTCGGTCTCGTGCAGGAAGCGTTCGCGCACCTTCACGTCGGCCCACGAGTAGAAGAGGACGCAGTCGCTCGGCAACCCATCCCGTCCCGCCCGTCCGATCTCCTGATACCACGACTCGATATCCGACGGCATGTCGCGGTGGATGACGAAGCGGACGTTGGATTTGTCGATCCCCATCCCGAACGCGATCGTCGCCACCACGACATCGACCTCGTCCCGCGCGAACGCATCCTGGTGTTCGGCCCGCGCCCCGTCCTCGAGCCCCGCGTGGTACGGCACGGCATCGACACCTTCGCGCCGCAGGAACTCGGCCATCTGTTCGACGGACTTCCGGGACAGGCAGTAGACGATCCCGCTCTCGCCCGCGTGCCGACGGATGAGCCCGAGAATCTCGGCCCGCGTATTCCCCTCCCCCTTCTTTCGACAGACGACATTGAGGTTGGATCGAAAGAAGGACCCCCTGTACCCCTCCGGCTTGCGCATTCCGAGCTGGCGCAGAATATCGACGGCAACGCGGCGCGTGGCGGTCGCAGTGAGCGCGAGGACCGGGAGACCATTCGCCCCTCTCGCGGCCACGATCTCGTCCCGGAGACCCTGGAGCCCCCGGTAGGAGGGACGAAAGTCGTGACCCCACTGCGATATGCAGTGCGCCTCGTCCACCACGATCAGCGACAGAGGCACGCGACGCAGCCGCTCGCGCATACGGTGGTTCAGCGCTTCCGGCGCCAGATAGACGATCTCATAGTCCCCGCGCTCGAAGTCGTCGAGACGCCGCCACCGTTCGTCGGAAGCGAGGGAGGAGTTGATCGCGGTGGCCCGGAACCCGAGGTCCCGCAGCGCATCCACCTGGTCCTTCATCAGGCTGATGAGCGGAGAGAGAACGAGCACGGTTCCCGGCACGAGCCGCGCCGGAATCTGGAACGTGAGCGACTTCCCCGCCCCCGTGGGCATGACGCCGATGCAGTCGCGGCCCGCCAGCACTGCGTCGATGATGTGCGCCTGCCCGGGCCGGAATTCGTCGTAGCCGAAGACGTCGCGCAGCACGGATTCGGGGTCGGGGGGCCGGGTCTCGATCATCGCGGGCAACATACGACTTGAGTCCGCCCGAGGCTCAACCGGGGCTCAACGGGGGCTCAACCGATGCTCCGGGGGAGAAACCCTTTGGGCGAATACGGCGTCTATCTAGGTTACAGGGTCGGCTCGGAAGGTTCAGCACGCTCAGGGCTCCGGAGGTTCAGATGTCTGATCGATCCCGCCACTCCGCCCTTCGGGTCGGACTCCTTCTGCTCTTCGTCCTTTCCGGTGCGTCCCTGGCTGCGTGCGGCGGTGGCCCCGCGCCCGACTACACGGCCGAGGAACTCGACGCGGCAAAGGCCCAGCTTCGGGACCACGCGCGACTCCGCACCTTCGAAGCCGGCAAGCTGTTCGGCGACGAGTGGGTCGCCCGCTCGCCGGACGACGCGGAACTCCGGGGGCTCTACGCGTACCAGCTCGTGGGCTGGGGGCTGTCCAATGAGATCCGCGAGCAGGCCGACGCGATTCTTGCGGACGATCCCGACAATCCGTGGGGCATCTACGCGCAGGCCTACGCACACCTCGTCGACGGTGATGCGAAGCTCGCACACGAGACAGTCCGGGAGGCGTGGGAGGCTTCGCCGCAGCCGGAGTTCGCCTTCCTCTACCTGCGGGCCCTGGCGCCGTCCGATTTCGATGCGGCACGCGAACTCCTGGAGTCGCTCGACGAAGAGATCCGCGCCTGGCCCGAGGTCCTGCGTATGCAGGCCGAACTCGAATCCGCGGCCAGCTACGAGCTGGATGACCCGACGTGGGCGGACTCCAGCCGAGCGACGTGGGCGGAGTTCAAGGAGCAGTTCCCAAACCATGTGCTCGGACACACGAGGCTGGCCAACGAGGCCTACAACGCCCGACGCATGGACGAGTGGACACAGTTGATGGAGGCGGCTCTCGAACTCGCCCCCGGGTCGCTCGAGGTGCGGTCCCAGCACTGGCGCGGCCTGTGGATGTCGGAACTCCTCCCGAGCGAGGAGCGGCTTCCCGCCGTGGAAGCGAGCATGGCGGCATACCGGGAGGCGAGCCCCGAGACGGTGGAAGGAATGCAGGGCGTGGCCTCGATGTACCGGCAGATGGAAGACGAAGAGCGCGCCGCCGAACTCGAGGCCCGAATCGTCGAGAGCGATCCGGGGAGCTATCACGCATCTCTGGTCTACATGGAGGAGATGCGAAGGGTCAGCAGGGAGCTGTACGAGATCCGCGAGGAGCATGGTGCAGACTCGCCGGAATATCGTGCCCAGCTGGAGGTGGTACGAGATGCCGCCTATGGCTTCCTCGAACGCCCGCTCTACAACGACCGCTTCAAGGGCGGCGTCTATATCGACCTCTTCCGGGCACTGGAGGCAATGGATCCCGTCCCGGCCGAGGAGTTGGCCGAGGCCATCCGGGGACTGGTGAAGTACGAGCGCCTCAATCCCCACATCACGTACGGGGACGCTCCGCTCGCCATGATCGATCACACGCCGTACGCGCTGGAGGCAGCCGACATCGTACGGGAAGGCACGCATCACACGCTGGAGAATCTCCGGGACGTACGAAGTTTCTTCGATACCGAAGGCGAGTGGGACCAGATGCTCCGTGGTACCCTCAGCGGGATCTACGACAGGATCGGCTGGGCCTACTTCAAGGCTGGCCGCACAGAAGACGGGCGTCACACTCTGGAGCGCGCGCTGGCGATCGCTGAGCGCAATCGGGATGTGCGCTATCACCTGGGGCAGCTCTACAGGCACCTGGCCGACGAGGCGGAGGAGGAGGGAGACGCCGAAGCTGTGACGGAGTGGCTGGACCAGGCCGAAGACTCCTATATCGCCGGTTTCGGAGCCAGCCGGGGCGAGAACCCCAACGAGACCGCCCTCGAAGCTCTCTATGAGCACCGCAACGGGGGCCGCGAGGGGATCGAGGAATACCTCGCCACGCTGGATGAACGAGACCGGATCCGGCGCCGGGAGCGTATTCTGGAGTCCCGGGTGGAGGCCGCGGGGACATACGAGCCGTTCCATCTCGCCCGGCTCGACGGCGAGTTGGTCGACTCGGCGGACCTCGAGGGGAAGATCGCCGTGCTCCACTTCTGGGGAACGTGGTGCGGACCATGCATCGTCGAGATGCCGGAGTATCAGAAGTTCGACCAACGCTACCGCGACGACGCGGAGGTGGCGGTACTCTCGATCAGCAACGATCGCTCGAACGACATCATCGACGAATACCTGGCGAAGAACGACTTCGACTTCACCGTGCTGGTGGACGACGGCTACGTCGTGCGCGCCGGCGTCAACGCCTGGCCGACTACGTGGTTCGTCGACCGGGACGGCTATGTGCAGTTCGTGAAGATCGGCACGGCACTCAAGCTGGACGAAGAGTTCTCGTGGCGCGTGGAGGCGATCCGGGAAGAGAGCAGCAGCCCCTGACCAACACGTAACCGACCCTCAGGACAAGAGGCGTCAGGAGGTACATCATGTCGCTCCGATCTGCACGGTACGCCCTCCGGGTCGGGCTCCTGCTCGTCTGCGCGGTGCATGCGAGTTGTGGCGCGCCCCCCGACTACACGGCCGAGGAACTCGAAGCGGCGAAGGCCGAGCTCCGGGATCATGTGAGGCTTCGCACCTTCGAGGCCGGTCTGCTGTTCGGCGAGGACTGGGTCGCGCGCGCTCCCGACGACGCGGAGTTGCGAGCCCTGTACGCGCGACAGCTCGCGGGTTGGCGGCTCTCCAGAGAGATCCACGAGCAAGCCGACGCCATCCTCGCCGACGATCCCGACGAGCCCTGGGGCCATTACGTGCGGGCACTCGCGTATCTCTCGGAAATCGAATACGAGCCTGCCATCGAACCCGGCCGACGGGCATGGGAGGCTTTGAGGCGTCCCGAGGTCGCGGCTGCGCACCTCGAGTCGATCCGGAACCGCGGGGCGGAACACCTCTCCGAAGTTCTCTCCACTTTGGACCCCGCCACGCGCCTGTCACCGGAGATCCTCCTCATGCAGGCCGAGATTCAGTCCCAGGCCCAATACGAACTGAACGATCCCACCTGGGCGGATTCGAGTCTCGCCACGTACTCGGAGCTGCGGGAGCGTTGGCCCGACCATGTCGACGGCTACCTGGGGGCGGCCGAGGATCTGTTCCGCGCGAACCGGGCGGAGGAGGCGATATCCCTGATCGAGCAGGCCGTGGCGCTCGCCCCCGGCTCAGTGGACGTGCGGCAGTGGCACTGGTGGATTCTCTTCCTGTCGAACGTTCTTCCCGCCGACGAGCGGCGGACGGCCGTCGAGGCCAGCATCGCCGCCTTCCGGGATTCTGCACCGGAGTCTGTTCGCGGCCTCTACGCCCTTGCAGACATGTATCGGGATCTGGGCGACGAAGAGCGCGCGAAGGAATTCGAAGCCCAGGTCATCGAGCGGGCCCCCCTCAGTCGGCATGCGACGCTCATCTACGGCCGCGAGTACAGCACAGAGCGCAGCAAACTCAATGAACTCTACCGAGAGGAGGGACGCGATTCCCCCGAGTACAGGGCTCAACTCGAAGTCGTACGCGATGCTGTCTACCGTTATCTCGAACGGCCGCTGTACACGGACAGGTACAAAGAAAGCGCGTACATGGGCCTTTACTCGGCGCTCGGGGACATGGATCCGGTGCCGGTAGAGGAACTGGCGGAGGCGGTTCGAGGGCTGGCGCGCTACGACCGGATGAATCCGCACATCACGTACGGGACCGCGTTGCTCAACATGGTGGATTCGACTCCGTATGCGCTCGAGGCGGCCGAGATAGCGCGGAGCCGCGGTCTGCAGGCTGCCGTCGACCGCGCCCAACTCACGCGGAACAGCTCCCGGACGGAGGGCGAATGGGAGCAGAGCCTGCGCTACTACCTGAGCATCGTCTACGACGCCATGGGATGGGCGTACTTCAAGGGGGGGCGGATCGAGGACGGGCGTCACGCTCTCGAGCGGGCCCTCGAGCTCACGGAAGCCAACCGGGAAACCCGATATCACCTCGGCCAGGTATACGAGCACTTCGCCGCCGAGGCCGAGGCGCGCGAGGATGACGGCGCCGAGACCGAGTGGTTCGACCGGGCCGAGGACTCATACATCGCGGGCCTTGGGAGCACGCGCATGGGCGAGAACCCCAGTCAGGCCGCCATCGAAGCGCTGTACGAGCGCCGCAACGGGAGCCGGGCCGGGATCGAGGAATACCTCGCCACGCTCGACGAGCGCGACCAGATCCGACGGCGCGACCGCATCCTCGAATCGCGCGTCGAGGCCGCCGGAACGTACGAACCGTTCCACCTCCCCCGGCTCGATGGCTCGCTCGTCGATTCCGCCGATCTCGAGGGGAAGATCGCCGTGGTGCATTTCTGGGGGACCTGGTGCGGCCCGTGCATTGTCGAGATGCCCGAATACCAGAAGTTCGACGTCCGCTACCGGGATGATCCCGATGTCCGCGTGGTGTCGATAAGCAATGACACGTCACGCGAGGTCGTGGAGGAGTACCTCACGCGAAACAACTTCGACTTCGAAGTGCTGATGGACGACGGGTACGTCCAGCGGGCGGGCATACCGGCCTGGCCGACGACCTGGTTCCTGGACCGGGATGGCTACGTGCAATTCGTCAAGCGCGGCAACACCGCAAAGCTGGACGAAGAGTTCACATGGCGCGTGGAGGCGATTCGAGAGGAGGCCCGCAGGCCCTGACCCTGGAAGGGGAGGGGTCTGGACTCGCCCGCCCCACCACCTCTACCAGCGGAACTCGGTGCGGGCGGCTTCCGCGGCGACGAATGTCCGCAGCTCGCGGGCCGTGGAGGCGGGCAGGTAGGGGATCTCCACCTTGTGCGAGGCCGCTCCGGCCCCGGCCGTATCCACCCTGAGCCGCGCCATCTCGCGGCGCCGGTCGAACGGCGTCGCGCGCAGCGCCACCACCTGGATCTTCGCGAACCGCGCGATCGTGGTGCGGCGCCACAGCCATCCGCTGCGGAACCAGACCATGTCGTCCTTGAGCGCCCAGCCGAGGTGGTCGACATACCGGCGGGCGTAGAGGGTCGCCCAGGCGAGGAATGCGGCGTGGATCGCGACACCCCAGGCTCCGACCAGGAAGTAGAAGGGGAGCGCCGCCAGCGTCGCGACGAAGCCCGCTTCCTTCACGACCCGCCTGAAGGCGCCGGGGGAGACGGGCTCCCAGCGCAGATCCTCCCCGGTCCCCAGTTCCGGGATGACCTCACCCACAAACGTCCACAGACGCGCTCGCCGGAGGATGGGCGCGAGACGGTGCCGGTGCGGGTCGGCCTCGCCCGCCCGCTCGCCGCCTGCGGTCTCGACTCCGACCGCGACCCGCCCGGCCCAGCGATGGAGCGGGCCCTCGTGGATCGTCAGGGTCTGGATGCGGCGCAGCGGGATCGTCGCGGCCACACGTGTGAGCCCCCCGAACGTGGCGCGCAGGTCCTCGCCTGAGCGAACGATGCGATAGTCGTGAAGCCGGACCAGCGCCCAGGCCATCGACAGCAGCCGGGCCAGGACCAGCAGGGCGACGATCAGAGCGATGGCGGCACCGACCGCCGCGACCGCGCCCGCACCGGTAACGTCCGCGGCGAGGCCCTCGATCAGACCCGGCACCACGGAGTCGTCCTCCCCCGCTTGTTCGGTGAGCCTCTCGGCCAGCCCCGTCTCCCACGCAAGACCGAAAGCCGCGGCGATCAGCAGCATCCCCCGATTCTGGATCAGGCCGTGCAGGATGAGTTCCCGCGTCGGCAGGTGCAGCAGCGTGCGAGCTTCGGCGCCCGCCACAACCCCCGCATCGTCCGCGGCCTGGGGATCGACCGCGACCCCACCGGTGACGGATCCGGCTCCCCAGTGGCGACCTCTCCCTTCCCTTCGAGAATCCGGCTCCGCAGCGATTCCAGGGCCGGGAGCGGAAGCACGCTCATTGTAGCCTCGGGCTCGTCCCCTCCGCCGGTCTGGAGTTTGACCTCGACGACCCCGAACAGGCGGTGAAAGACCCCCTGTACGGCGTCGAGGTTCTGAATCCGGGCGTACGGCACATGACGCTCGCGCCGGAACAGTAGCCCGCTTCGGATCACGAGTTCCGTGGCCTCGTAGCGATAGCGGAAGGTCAGATAACGGACGACCGACGCGATGGCGAAAGGCACGAATCCCACGAAGATGACCGTCCGCATCCCGACGCCGCCCAGGAAGCTCGCCGACGCGGCGCCGAAGATCAGCGGGAGGATCGCACGGCGGATCTGCCCCCCGAGCATGAAACCGATCGACAGCGGGTGGAGGCGGTGTTCGGCGGGGTCCTCCGGCACCGGCACCGGGAGCGACTCAGACGGCATCGGCGCCTTCGAGAGGCAGGAGGTGGTCGCGGATCTCGAGCGCCGTGCCGTGTGCAAGTCCGTCCAGCGACACCTTGGCGTAGCTGGTTCCAGCCGTGTAGACGCCCAGCGTACCGAGCCCGTAGCGGCGCTCAAGCGGTCCCTGCGACACGTCGGTGTGCTGCACACGTGAGCGCGGCACGCTGATCGCCTTCCGCCACACGACCCCCGTCCGGATCTTGATCCCATCCGGGTTCACCGTGTACGAGGCGTAGCGGTGGTGCAGGACCGGCCACGTGTACAGCCACCAGCCGAGCGTGCCCGTGATCGCGGCCCAGGCGCCCACGAGAAACGCAGCCACGCCCGCCGGGGGGCCGAAGACCCCCCACAGCACGCCGACCCCCGCCCCCAGCGGGAGCGAGACACAAGCCGTGACGATGCGGCCCATCGCCCGATTCAGCGGGATCGATCTCGGGTCGAGCGAGCGGCGTAGGCCGTCCGTGAGGCTCGGGGACGCCACGTCCCTCGCAGGGTCTTCGGTCTCCAGGCGATGCGTCGACTCGTTCATGTCCACAAGTTACGGTATCCGCCCCGTGCCCGTGTCGGTGACCAGGGGTGGCGGGGACCGGCCGACATCCGGACAGGAGGGGTGCGGTGAGTTCCGCAGAGTCACGCAGCGACGAAGAGCTTTTCGCCCAATGCAAGGTCGAGACGTTCCGCGCGGGCGGCCCGGGCGGACAGCATCAGAACAAGACAGAGTCGGGAGTTCGGCTCACACACCACCCGAGCGGCATCGTCGTGACCGCCCGCGAGTCTCGCAGCCAGCACCGTAACCGAGCCCGCGCCCTTGCCCGGCTGCGCACCGCTCTGGAAGATCGCGAGCGGGTGCGACCGCCTCGCCGCCCCACGAAGACGCCGCGAGCGGCCCACGAGAAGCGGCTGGACAAGAAACGGCGCCGCTCCCTCACCAAGAAGAAGCGGCGCCGTCCGGAGTCCGACGAGTAACCGCGGTCAGGTCGTCGTGACGGCCTTCAGCTTCGAGGGCCGGCCCTTGTACTTCTCCCACAGCCGCCGGTGCTTGTTGTCGGTGTCCGACAGCAGACCCTTGATGAACACGAACTCGATCTCCGTCGTGATCTCGAGCGGGTCCCCATCGGTCACGATCAGGTTCCCGATCTTGCCGACTTCGAGCGATCCCAGCCGGTCATCCACGCCCAGCACGCGCGCCGGAGCGAGCGTCACGGCCTCGAGCGCGGCGTCCTGCGGGAGCCCCCACGACACGGAGTTCGCGGCCTCGTAGGGCAGCGTCCGCGAGTCGGACGAATTGAACGTCGCGAAGGCGATCTCGACGCCGGCGTCGTGCAGCACGCCGGGCAGCGTGTTCGGGTCGTCGTATCCCGTGTCCTCACCCTGGGGCAACCGCTGGACTGGCCCCAGAATCACCGGGATGTTCTTCTCGGCCAGCGTGTCCGCGATCTTCCGGGCGCCGTTTCCGCCCGCGATCGCAATGTCGAGGTTCCATTTCTCGGCGAACTCGATCACCGATTCGATCTCGCGCCAACCGTTGGCCCGCACGATCACCTTCATGCCCCGGTCGAGGACCCTGGAGAGGTGCTCGAGCTGGATGTTGCGCGCCACCCGGTCCGAGCCGGACTCCACGGCCTGCTTGTAGTGCTGAGCGGCGACGAACCACTCGTCCATTTCGGCGACCTGTTCGTCGAAGCGCTCCTGCGCCTGGCGGAAGGAGCGTCCTCCCCCTCCCCCGCCACGGCCGAAGCCGCCGAACCTGCCCCCGCCGGCCGAGAGGGTGGGCCACCCGATGACCATGGCCGCGGTCTTCTCGATCTCCATCTCCTCCACCGTCCAGCCGTCGAGATGGATCAGCGTCGCCTGGCCCTGGATACCGGAGCCCCCGCCGCCGCCGAAGCCACGACCACCGCCGCCCGGCGCGGCCATCGTGTGCGTGATCCCGTTCGCGCGCGCAACCGGGATGTGTTCGCTGGCCGGGTGGATCGCTGTGTGCGCATTGAGATGCGGGTTCCAGCGGCCCAGCTCGCTCGCGTCGTTCGTAACCGCGACGGCCCCGATCTCCGTGAGTCCGAGCGAACTGAAGGCGTCGATCATCCCGGGAAAGACGTGCTTCCCTTCCCCTTCGATGACCTCCGCGCCGGCCGGAATCTCGACGTCCTGCCCGATCGCGACGATGCGGCCACCGCGCAGGACGATCGTCCCGTTCTCGATCACGCCGTCCGCCACCGTGTGGAGGGTGGCGCCCCGCACCGCGAACGTCTCGCCGTCCTGCGCGACGACGTGTCCCGGGAGCACCCCGGCTCCGACCGCCACCACGGTCGCGACAATCGTTCTCATCATAGTTCCGGATATTCGGATCATCGTCCGCCTCCTGACTCCCTGCCCGGCTCACGCTCGTTTCCGGAATCGCCCGAATCGCCGGAATCGTCCGACTCGCCGAGCATCTCTCGCAGTCGTGCCTTCTCCGCCTCTATTTCCGCTCGCATCGCCATGTCCTGATCGATGTCGAACACCACATCTCCGTCGATATATGTAGTGCGAACCCTGGCGTAGGAGGACAGTGGATAGTTCTCCCACAGGACGACATCCGCGTCTTTCCCTGCTTCCAGCGACCCCACCCGGTCGTCGATCAACAGCTGGATCGCCGGGTTGATCGTGACGAGCGCCAGCGCTTCGGCCTCGCTCAGACCGCCCCATTTCATCGTCTTGGCGGCCTCCTGATTGAGGTGCCGTCCCTCTTCCCCGCTATCCGAGTTGATGGAGACGACGACCCCGCGCTGCGTCATGATCGCCGCGTTGTAGGGAATCGCCTCGTAGGCCTCCATCTTGTAGCCCCACCAGTCCGAGAACGTGGAGGCGTGCGCCCCGTGCTCCGCCATCTCGTCGGCGACCCGGTAGCCCTCGAGCACATGCTGGAAGGTGTGGATCCGGAAGCCGAACTCCTCGGCCACCCGCATGAGCTGGAGGATCTCATCCGCCCGGTAGCTGTGCGCGTGGACGTAGCGCGTACCCTCGAGGATCTCGACCAGCGGATCCATGGTCAGATTCCGGCGCGGCGGAATCGCGTTCCGGTCCCCGCCGGCCACCCGCGCGCGATAGGCATCCCACTCCGCCTTGTACTCGGTGGCCTCGATAAAGGCCTGCCGGATCACGTCCATCACCCCCATGCGGGAGGCGGGATAGCGCGCCTCCTGGCCCGGCAGCGTGGGGCTGCCCGCCCGCTTCGGATTCTCGCCGAGCGCGAACTTGATCGTCGGCGGAACGCCCTCGAACAGGAGGCCCTGCGCGTTCGCGCCCCAGCGGTGCTTGATGACGGCGTTGTTCCCGCCGATCGGGTTCGCGCTTCCGTGCATGACGTGCGACGTCGTCGTGCCGCCCGCCGCCTCGCGATAGATCGCGATATCCGTCGGGTCGATCACATCGTGGATCGAGACCATGGAGGAGACGGAGACCGCCCCCTCGTTGATCGCGTCCGCCGCGATGTGGGAGTGGGCGTCGATGATCCCGGGCGTCACGAACTTGCCCGTGCCATCGATCACCATTGCATCGGAGGGTGCCTCCACCTCCGAACTCGGACCGACGGCGATGATGCGCCCGTTCCGGAACAGCACAGCGCCGTCTTCGATCCTCCCGGCTTCCGCCGCCGTGAGGACGGTCGCGCCCCGGATGAGGATCGGCTGCTCCTGCGCGGCGATTCCGGCCGGGAGCGTGACCGCGAGGCCGAGCGCCAGCCACGAGAACCCTGTCGCGTTTCGTCTCTCGTTTCATCGGACACCTCCCCCGGGCCGCGTGCCCGTGAAGTCCATGTTGAACCTGCCCTGGACCGAGGCGTTGCCCTCGATCGAATTCCCCGTCGACGGTGCCGGTGTAGACGATCTCGACCTCGCGGCCCGGCGCCATCGAGCCGGTCACGGTGATGCTGAATTCGTTGCCACTCACCCAGCCGTCGATGATCGTCTCCTCTCCGCGCTCGCCCTGGATCACGCCGCTGATCGTCCCGTCCTCCGAGACCTCGAGTTCGGCCGTGGCCTCCTGCGAGTCGTTGTTCAGTGAGAGGAGCCAGGTGCCGTTCATGTCGACCGCCGGCGTGCCTCCGTGGGACGGGGCTCGGTCGCCTCTTCCTCGAACCTGTGGCCGTCGACGAACACCATCCGGATGTCGGTGTCCTCGTCGAACAGCGGCCCGTCGGTCACGACGAGGTTCGCGATCTTGCCGGCCTCGACCGAGCCCAGCATGCGGTCGACGCCGTAGATGCGGGCCGGCGCGCCGGAGAGCGCGTCCAGGGCCGCCTCCTCGGAGAGCCCGTTCTCGATCGCGGTCCTGACCTTGTCCATCATCGCGCGGGGGCTGTTGGCCGAGCCACTGTAGAAGGCCCACTCGACACCCGCCTCCTCGAGCCGGGCCGGCGTGGTCGGCGCGTAGGCGCGGCGCCTGAGCGACGCGAGCGATTCCTCAGCCTCCGGATCTACGTCGCGGCTCGCTTCTGGCCAGTCGACGTTGACCAGCACGGGTACTCCGGCCGCCGCGATCTCGTCCGCGAGCGCGTACGCCTCGTGCGCGCCGGCGAGAACCGGTCGGGCCCCGGTATCGCGGCCGAGCTTGATCGCCCGCCGGATCTGCCGCACCTCGTTCGCCGGCATCACCGTCGGCCAGCCTCCCGCGATCGCATCCTGCACCGGGCCGAGCGCCCGGTCGTAGGTGGGCCGCGGCTGTCCGCTCGGGTTGGCCATGTACTGCGCCTCGTATTGCCGGCTGTGCTCCGCGTCCAGATAGAGCTGCCGAACGTAGGAGATCACGCCCATCAGCGAGCCCGGGAAACTGCGGAACCCACCCGCGCCGCTCATCGTGATGCGGAGCGCCGCGGGCGCCTTCACGACCATCTCCTGCGCGCCACCCGCCAGGTTCACCACGGCGCCCTGCCCGGTCACGATCCCGTCATCGGGCGCCACCAGCGCGTTCGTGAACCCGCCGCTGCGCCATGTCTCGATCGCGTCGGACTCGGGGTCCAGCATGTCCGCCGCGTTGAACCATGAGTTGGTGGCGGGGCGGTCTTCAGGTCTCACGGTTCGAGGCTGGCTCCCCTGCTGCGCGAGTATGGCGAAGGGATTGCCGCCCCCGCCGCCGGGGGGGCCGGCCCCCCCCTGCGACTCCATCCCCACCTGGGACAGCGCGTCGAACAGCCCGGGATAGACGGTGA
>NZ_CBDANE010000005.1:0-1775781 GCF_965197445.1 Candidatus Palauibacter sp.
GGAAACAGAGGATGAGGGAGACGCTCACGCCCCGCTCCCGGGAGCGGACGATGGCCCGCTCGAGGCCGTCCATCAGCGTCCCCAGCGGCACGCCCCGCCCGGTGTGCGCCTGCGGGTCGAAGAACATCTCGACGTGGACGACGCCGTCCGCGGCCGCCCGTCGCAGGTAGGCGTCGGCGAGCGCGAAGAAGTCCTCCTCCGTCCGGAGCATTGCCATCCCCTGGTAGTAGAGGTCGAGGAACTCCTGGAGGTTCGCGAACGAGTACGCCCGGCGGACCTCGTCCGCGCTGCGGTAGGGCAACGCGACGCCGTTCCGGCGGGCGAGGTCGAACATCATCTCCGGTTCCAGCGAACCCTCGACGTGGATGTGAAGTTCGGCCTTGGGCACGTCGCGAATGACCTCGCTCAGCCCCGGCGTGGACTTCGGCATCGATCCTCCGCGCGGTCTGGTGGCCCCTCAGCGGGACGGGGTAGAATAGACGGGCAGTCGCCCGGGGGGCGAAGGCCCCCGCCTCGACCAACGCCCGACCGGACATGCCCCCATGAGTCAACCCCGCGATAACTGGAGTTCCAGCGCCGGCCTCGTGCTCGCCGCGACGGGCAGCGCGATCGGCCTCGGCAACCTGTGGAAGTTCCCGTTCATCACGTGGCAGAACAACGGCGGGGCCTTCGTCCTCGTCTATCTGATCTGCATCGTCGCGGTCGGCCTGCCGATCATGATGGCGGAGCTGCTCATTGGGCGCCGCAGCCAGAAGAGCGCGGTCGGGGCGCTCAAGGAGGCGGCGGGACCCTGGTGGGGGATCGTCGGCGGCTGGGGCGTGCTCGCCGGCTTCATCCTCCTCAGCTACTACACGGTCATCGCGGGCTGGTCGCTCTACTACTTCGCCCAGTCCATCGGCTGGTCGTTCGGTGGCTACCCCGCCGGAATGGCGGCGGGCGACCTGTTCAACGAGCAGGTGGGGAACGCCGGCCTTCAGCTCATGCTGTCGCTGGGCTTCAGCATCGCAACGATCGCGGTCGTCTACTTCGGGGTGAGCAAGGGGATCGAACGCATCGCCCGCATCTTCCTCCCCATCCTGTTCGGCATCCTGCTCCTCCTTCTGGTGAGCGCGCTGGGGATGAGCGGGTCGGGAGAGGCGCTGCGCTTCATCTTCCGCGCCAACTTCGGGGAGCTGGAAACGAGCGGCGTTCTCGAGGCGCTCGGGCACTCCTTCTTCACCCTCTCCCTCGGGATGGGGGCGATGATCACCTACGGTTCCTACATCTCCCGCAAGCAGTCGATCGTGAAGGCGTCGGGGGCGATCGTGGCGCTCGACACGCTGATCGCGCTCGTGGCGACGGTGATCATGTTCTCCGTCATCTTCTCGGTGGCGGGGATGAGCGACCAGGTGAGCGGCTCGCCGGTAGGGATGCTCTTCATCTCGCTGCCCGAGCTGTTCTACACCGCGGTGCCGTTCGGCGTCGTGCTGGGGCCGCTCTTCTACGTGCTGGTGGCGCTGGCGGCGCTGACTTCGACGATCTCGCTGCTCGAGGTCGTGACGAGCTACCTCATCGACGAGCGGCGCCTGGGGCGACACAAGGCCGCGGTCGTCTCCGGCGCCTCGATCTTCGTGTTCACCATTTTCGCGGCGCTCTCCTTCACGGGCACGCCGTTCCTCGCCACGCTGGAGATCTTCGAGGGCAAGATCGGCTGGTTCTCGACCGCCGACCACTTCGTCTCCAACTGGATGCTCCCGACCGGCGGCTTCGCGATCACGCTCGCGGCGGGCTGGTTCATGACCCGGAACGCGACGGAACGGGAACTGGTGGACGGCACGGAGCCCCGCTGGTTCCGTTACGGGGCGTGGCGTTTCTTCATCCGCTGGGTGGCGCCGCTCGCGGTGGGCGCGATCATCATCTCGGTGATCCTCGGACGCGACTTCAGCTGACGCGGGCCGCGGCGGACACCACCTGCGACGGGATTCGTCCTTGAGACACTCGCCAGCTCGGACGCCGATCCTGGTCGCGGCGACGGTGCTGGGGCTTGCTTCCGCAGGCTGCGGGGAGGGTGGTTCGGCGGAGAACCCCGCCGGAGAGCGCGCTCCCGCCGAAGAGCCGGGGCGCGCGGAGATCGTCCAGGCGCTGGCTCGTGCGTACTTCCCGGGCCGCGTGGGGGATATCGCCGTGATCCCCGATCCAGGGGCCATCATCACGTCGCCGGGCCCCGACTACCGGTACATGCACGGCAGTCCGTGGTCGCATGACACCGCGGTGCCGCTCCTGCTGTACGGCCCAGGCGTCTTCGAGGCCGGCGAATACCCGGGGCGCGCCTCGCACCAGGACATCGGGGAGACGCTGGCCAGGCTCCTGGACCTCCCGCCGCGTCCGGACGTGACGGGACGGCCGCTGCGAGAGGCGTTCTCGGACGGCGGCGGGCCGACCCGGCCGGGGCTTCTCGCCGTGCTGGTGCTGGACGCGATGCGGGCGGATTACCTCGACCGCTACGCGGACCTCCTCCCCAGCCTGAGCCGTCTCGCGGCGGCGAGCGCCCGGTTCGTCGAGGCCCGGGTCGACTACGTCCCCACCAATACTTCGACGGCGCACACGACGATCGCGACCCGCACCGATCCGGCCATCCACGGGATCGTCGGCAATACGCTGTACGATCGTCGCACCGCTGAACCGGCGTCCGCCTACGAGGGCGCAGCGCCCCGCAACCTCATGGCGCGCACGATCGCGGACGGCTGGGGCGTCGCCACTCGAGGGCGGGCGGAGATCGTCGTTCAGGGCGGGACGGACTACCCGGCGGTCGCGCTGGCCGGTCACGGGACGTGCATGGCCGACGGCGGCCCCGTCTGGCTCGCGTACTACGACTCCGGGAGCGGCGACTGGCGCACGAACCAGGACTGCTACCGGCTCCCGCCGGCGGTCGAGGGGCTCCACTTCGGTCCGCGGCTGGACGCCGTCGGCCGCCTCTGGCTGGGCCATGAACTGGACGGCTTCAGCGAAGCCCGGAGATCGGCTCTGTTCACGCGCTTCGAGGGGGAAGCGGCGGTCGCCCTTATCGAGGGGAGCGCCTTCGGCGAGGATGATGTCACTGATCTCTTCCTCGCCAACCTCAAGGGGACGGACTACGTGTCCCACAAGTACGGCCCGTTCTCCCCCGAGATGGAGGTGACGCTGACGGAACTCGACGGGGTGGTGGGTCGGATCGTGGCGGCGCTGGAGGCGAAGGCTGGTCCCGGCGGGCTGGCCCTGATCGTGACGGCGGACCACGGGATGCCGGACGCCCCCGCGAGCGACGATCTGTGGGTTACCTACGACGACGTGAGCGCTTGGCTGAACGAGCGCGTCGACCCCGGCGGGCCGGGCGTGGTGGCGTTCTACGAGGGTTCCGAGAACCAGATGTACCTCGACTCCGCGCGGCTGGAGGCGCTGGGGCTGGAGCCGGACGACATCGCCCGGACGCTGGAGGAATCGCCGGTGGTGCGGTTCGCGATTACGGAGCGGGAGGTGCGGCAGGCGCGCTAGGCTCGTCTCACGAGGGAGGATCCGCCGACGCTTCGCCGGGACGGAAATCCCGCAGGTACATGGTGAGGCGTCCGTGCAGGGTCTCGGTCGTGACCAGCACGATGGGGTGGGGGGGGTCGACGGCCACATGGATCCGGGCGTCCGACTCCGGCTTGAACATCGACATCCCCGGGACCACCGCCCGCAGAACGTAGACGTCGAACCGTCCCGCGGGGACTCGCGTCCGATCCCGGCGTTCAAGTTCGAACACGGCCGGGGTGTCCTCGACCAGGTAGTAGCGGTCGATGCGGAAAGAGGTCTCTCCCGACGCGATCCGGCGCCGCATTTCGTACAGGATCGCGAGGTCATCAAGCGGGGCCTCGGGCAGCATGACTTCGCGCGGTGGATCGGACGGATCGGGGTTCGCCGGATCCGCGACCTGACCGTCGAGGTGTTCGACACGCAGCCGCCGCTCGGGCCCATCGAGGTGGATCCGCCAACTGGTGCGTTTTCGTCCCTCGTGGATGAACCGGTCGAAGCGCAGGGAGCGCAGCGGCGCCAGCATCACCCAGCTTGTCTGCCGGTCGTGGATCTTGAAGAACGGGATGGGTGCCCCGAAATCCTCCTCGAGGCGGTAGACGTCCTCCCCGGCAACCGTCTCTCTGTCCGCGACGGTCAGTCGGTTGCTCCCCAGTTGAACGGGGCCGAACTGGACGCCGAACTCCATGGTCTCGCCCACCGCCAGGGTCTCGTGGGCCGCTTCGGTGTCACCCGCAGCCGTAGTGTCAGCTACCGCCTGACCGGAGAGCGGCGCGGCGGCCGGCAGGCCGACGCACGCTACCGCGATGAACGGCGAGACGAATCTCGACGGGGATCGCCGCCGGGGCCGCGAAGTCCATCGCGCAGTCGAACGCCTTGGCGATCCCCTGTTCCGCATAGTCCCGCAGCTCCCGCTCCGCGTAGTAGACGAGGACGAGAAGAAGTACGGACGTGAGCCCGGGAAATCCATACGGCGTCTCAACCGCCAGGCGACTTGATCCGGTTTCCGCGGTTCGGAGCCGCTTGTTGCGCCGGCGTGACTTCTCGTTGAATCGTGCGTGACCCGTGTGGGATACCCTGCCGCCGCCGTTGGGGCGAAACCCTTCGGTCCCGGATGAGGACGAGATGATCGAGAGCGATGAGAGCCCGCGAATGCTGAACCGCCGAACTTTCCTGAGCACCGGAACCCTCGCCGCGACCGGGTGGGTAGCCCTGGCCGACCGCCTTCTGGCCGCCCCCTACGATCCCATCCCGCAGCGCCCCGGGATCGCGCCCACCGTCGCGTCCCCTGTGCGGGTTCAGGGCATCGTCCGTGCCGGCGGACGGGGTCTCGGAAGCGTCGCCGTCTCCGACGGACTCCAGGTCGTGGATTCGGACTCCGATGGCCGTTTCGAGCTGGTGACCTCCACGGATCGCGGCTTTGTCTGGGCGCGGATCCCGGCTGGCCATCAGGTGCCCACGAACCCTTCCGGCACGGCCCGCTTCTACCGGCCCATCGATCCCTCCCGAAGCGAGATGTCCGTCGCCTTCGACCTCGAGCCTCTCGGGGTTTCCGACGAACGTCACGCGGTCCTGCTCCTGGGCGACATCCAGACCGAGACCGAGGAGGAATTGGGCTGGTTCCACGAGCGGTCCGTACCGGACCTCCAGGGTGCCGTTGGAGAACTCGGCGACGTGCCGATCGTCGGGATCGCGGACGGCGACATCATGTTCGACCACCTTGAGCTGTATCCCGAATACGAACGGGCTGTGCAGCGCATCGGCGTGCCGTTCTTCCAGGTGATCGGGAACCACGACCTGGACATGGAGAGTCCTACGGACGAGGCCTCGACGGACACCTTTTCCCGTCACTTCGGACCGCGGTACTACTCCTTCGACCGCGGGGCCGTCCACTACGTGGTCCTCGACGACGTGTTCTGGCACGGGAGCGGCTATCTCGGCTACCTCGATGCCGACGCGCTGACTTGGCTGCGGGCAGACCTGAGCCGCGTCGAACCGGGGGCGCCCGTCGTCGTGGCCACGCACATTCCGGCCCTCGGCAGCTACCACGCACGAGAGGGCCGCGCCTCCCCGGAAGCGTCCGTCGCGATCATGAACCGGGAGGCGCTGTACCGGCTGCTGGAGCCCTTCCGGGCCCACATCCTCACCGGCCACACGCACGAACTGGAGCATGTGTTCGAGAGCGGGACGCACGAGCACGTGGCGGGCGCGATCTGCGGGGCCTGGTGGAGCGGGCCGATCTGCCACGACGGCGCCCCCAACGGCTACTGCGTCTACGAAGCTGCGGGCGAGGAGATCTCGTGGCGCTACAAGTCCACGGGATTCGACGCGGCGCATCAGATGCGGCTCTACGCGCCCGGGGCCGACCCGGGAGCGCCGGACGAGGTCGTGGCGAACGTGTGGGACTGGGACCCCGAATGGACCGTACGCTGGTTCGCGGACGGCGAGTCCCGCGGCCTCATGTCCCGCCGCCCGGGACGCGATCCGCTGAGCGTCGAACTGCACTCGGGCGACGACCTGCCCGCGCACCGCCCGTGGGTCGAGCCCCGAATCACAAACCACATGTTCTACGCGCCCGTTGACCCCGCCGCGACGGAAGTCCGCGTCGAAGTGACGGATCGCTTCGGCCGCGTCTACTTGGAGGCTCTCCGCCTCACCTGACTTCCAACCGCGTAGCCGCGACTCGGCCAGGGCGTTGTAGACTTCCGAGGACGGGCTCATGTTCCGGGGACGGGGACGGCAGAAGGGTCGGCCGTCCGCATGCTGACCCGGGCCCGGAGATGTCGCCATGATCCAGCCACGCCCGCGCTTTCGTCCGTCCTTCTTCATCCTCCCCGCTTCGACCTTGATCCTCGTGAGCGCCTGCGCTCCCCCGCAGATGACCATGGAGGACGCGTGCGCCGCCCCCGCCAACGAGATCGTTGCGGAGAACTGCCTCGAGGGGCACCCGCCCACGGAGTGGGACATCAACGGCTACGGGGACCCGAGCATCCAGGGGTTCGGCACCGACATCGCCATCGCCCAGGGGGAGGCGATCGAGTTCAAGATCGACACGGACTCGGAGGACTACCGGATCGACATCTACCGGATGGGCTACTACAACGGCATGGGCGCCCGTCGCGTCGACTCGCTGGAGCCCTCCGCCGCGCTGCCCCAGACCCAGCCCGAGTGCCTGCGGGGTCCGATCCCGGTGCTGGCCGAGGGGGGCGGCCTCGAGACATGGCCCGCGCCGCTCGTCGACTGTGGCAACTGGGCGGTGTCGGCGTCCTGGCAGGCGCCGGCCGACGCGACGTCGGGCATCTACTTTGCCCGGCTCGTGCGCGAGGAATCGGTCGATGGCTGGGTGAAGAACGACCAGTTCGAAGCCACGTCGCTCCCGCCGACCGGGGAGGACTCGCTTTGGGAGGCCCCGGGCTACAAGGCTGTGATGCGGAACGCGCTGCGCGAGCCGCGCGCCAGCCACATCTACTTCGTCGTGCGCGACGACGCCGGCGAGTCCGACATGCTCTTCCAGACCTCGGACCTCACCTGGCAGGCGTACAACCGCTACGGCGGCCACAGCGTGTACGGGCGGCTGAACCCGGAACGGGTCCGGCTCCACGGAGGACCGCCGCGCGCGCCGAAGGTGAGCTACAACCGTCCGTTCGAGACGCGGCACTACCGTGCCGTGAACAAGGTCTTCAACTCCGAGTATCCCATGGTCCGCTGGCTGGAGCGGAACGGATACGACGTGAGCTATTCCTCGGGCATCGACACGGACCGGCGAGGCGAGGAACTGCTCGAGCACAAGGTCTTCCTCTCGGTGGGACACGACGAGTACTGGACGGGGCAGCAGCGCCGCAACGTCGAGGCGGCCCGCGCCGCCGGGATGCACCTCGCCTTCTTCAGCTCGAACGAGGTCTTCTGGAAGGTGCGCTGGGAGGAGAGCATCGACGGTTCCGACCAGCCGTACCGGACGTTCGTGACCTACAAGGAGACACAGAACCACCGGAAGCTCGACCCACTCGAGTGGACGGGGCTGTTCCGCGATCACCGTTCGATCAACCCGGAGGGTCCCTGGCCGGAGAACGCGCTCACGGGTACGCTCTTCACAGTGAACGCGTGGCGCAACGATCCGATCATCGTGGACGCCGAGTTCGCCGATCTCCGCTTCTGGCGAAACACGGAAGTGGCCCGTCTGAGGCCCGGCGAGCGCTACGTGTCGATCAAGGGGATCCTCGGCCACGAGTGGGATTCGGACATCGACAACGGGTTCCGCCCGCCGGGGCTGTTCCAGGTCGCCGCGACCACGATCGACAACACGCAGTACTGCGTCCACCCGGGACGAGGTTGCGAGACGGGCACGGCGACGCACAACGCGGTCCTGTACCGGCACGAGAGCGGCGCGCTCGTCTTCGGCTCCGGGACGCTGCAGTGGCCGTGGGGCCTCGACGCCCACCACGACACGGAGACCGGGGTCCCGCCCGAGCGCCAGAACGGTGCGGACACGCGGGTCGGCGTGGACCCGAACGGCCCCGACCTCGTCCTGCAGCAGGCGACGATGAACGTGTTCGCGGACATGGGCGTGCAGCCCGGCACGATGCAGCCGGATCTGGTGCCGGCCACGGCTTCGACGGATGACGTCCCGCCGACCTCCTCCTTCGAGGCGCCCTCGGGACCCGATCCGGAGAGCGGCATGATGACGATCAACGGGACGGCGTCGGATACCGGCGGCGGTGTGGTTGCCGCGGTGGAAGTATCGCTCGATGGGGGCCGGACCTGGCACCCGGCCCGCGGCCGGACGAGTTGGAGTTACGAGTTCGATCCCGCGATGGCCGGATCCGAGGCCTCGATCCTCAGCCGCGCCGTGGACGACAGCGGCAACCTCGAGACGCCGGGCGAGGGGGGCTGAGCCTCTCCGCCGTTGTAGACTTCTGAACGGGGGGACATGTTCCGGGACGGGGCGGCCGGAAGGTCGGCCGTCCGCATCCCGACTCCGGCCCGGAGATGTCGCCATGATCGCGCCGCGCCCTCGCTTCCGCCCGTTCATCTCCCTGTTCCCGGCCGCCACGCTGCCGCTCTTCGCGGCATGTTCATCCTTCGGGACGGCGACGGGAGATCCTTGTGCGAACCCCGCCAACGAGATCGTGGCGGAGAACTGCCTCGAGGGGCACCCGCCCACCGAGTGGGATATCAACAGCTACGGCGACCCCAGCATCCAGGGCTTCGGCACGGACATCGCGATCGCCCAAGGGGAGACGATTGAGTTCAAGATCGACACCGATTCGGATGACTACCGCATCGACATCTACCGGATGGGCTACTACGGCGGAATGGGCGCACGCCGCGTGGATTCGTTCGAACCCTCCGCGACGCTGCCCCAGGTCCAGCCCGAGTGTCTGCGGGGTCCGATCCCGGTGCTGGCCGAGGGGGGCGGGATGGAGATGTGGCCCGCGCCGCTCGTCGACTGCGGCAACTGGGCGGTGTCGGCCTCATGGCAGGCGCCGGCCGATGCGACCTCGGGCATCTACTTCGCCCGGCTCGTACGCGAGGACCCGATCGACGGCTGGGTGAAGAACGACCAGTTCGGGGCGACGCCGCTCCCCCCGACCGGAGAGGACTCGCTGTGGGAGGCGCCGGGCTACAAGGCCGTAATGAGGAACGCCCTGCGCGAGCCTCGCGCCAGCCACATCTACTTCGTCGTGCGCGACGACGACGGCGAGTCCGACATGCTCTTCCAAACGTCGGACCTCACCTGGCAGGCGTACAACCGGTACGGCGGTCACAGCGTGTACGGGCGGCTGAATCCGGGGCGGCTGCGGCAGCACGGCGGGGAGCCGCGCGCGCCGAAGGTCAGCTACAACCGACCCTTCGAGACGCGTCACTACCGCGCGGTGAACATGGTCTTCAACTCCGAGTACCCGATGGTCCGCTGGCTGGAGCGCAACGGGTACGACGTGAGCTATTCCTCCGGCGTCGACACCCAACGGCGCGGTGAGGAACTGCTCGAGCACAAGGTCTTCCTCTCCGTCGGACACGACGAGTACTGGACCGGACAGCAGCGACGGAACGTCGAGGCGGCTCGCGCCGCCGGCATGCACCTCGCCTTCTTCAGCTCGAACGAGGTCTACTGGAAGGTGCGCTGGGAGACGAGCATCGACGGATCAGGCCTGCCGTACCGGACCCTCGTCACATACAAGGACTCGCAGGACCACCGGCGACTCGACCCGGTGGAATGGACGGGCGAATTCCGGGACCACCGTCCGATCAACGCCGAGGGCCCGTGGCCGGAGAACGCGCTCACCGGGACGCTGTTCACGGTGAACGCGTGGCGCAACGACCCCATCATCGTGGACACGGAGTTCGCCAACCTGAGGTTCTGGCGCAATACGGAGGTGGCGCGGCTGAGCCCGGGCGAGCGCTACGTGTCGATCAAGGGGATCCTCGGCCACGAGTGGGACTCGGACATCGACAACGGCTTCCGGCCGCCGGGCCTCTTCCGGGTGGCCGCGACGCCGATCGACAACACGCTCTACTGCGTGCATCCGGGGCGCGGCTGCGAGACGGGCACGGCGACGCACAACGCGGTCCTGTACCGGCACGAGAGCGGCGCCCTCGTCTTCGGCTCCGGGACGCTGCAATGGTCGTGGGGCCTCGACGCCCACCACGACACGGAGACTGGAGTGCCTCCCGAACGTCAGAACGGCGCGGACACGCGGGTTGGCGTAGACCCGAACGGACCGGACCTCGTCCTGCAGCAGGCGACACTGAACCTGTTCGCGGACATGGGCGTCCAGCCCGCAACGATGCAGCCGGATCTGGTGCCCGCTACGGCTTCGACGGATGATGTCTCCCCGACCTCGTCGTTCGACGCGCCCTCGGCGCCTCATGAAGAGAGCGGCATGGTCACCCTCGCGGGGACGGCGTCGGACACCGGCGGCGGGGTGGTCGCGGCGGTCGAGGTATCGCTCGACGGCGGGATGACGTGGCACCCTGCTCGCGGCCGGACGAACTGGACCTACGAGTTCGACCCCGCCGCCATGGGAGACGCAGCCACGATCCTCAGTCGCGCCGTGGACGACAGCGGCAACCTCGAGATAGCGGGCGGAGACGGCTGACCCCTCGCTCGATGCCCGCCCCGGGCGTTCCCGCGGGAACGTCCCGGTGGGCTACCAGTACTCGACTTCCAGCCCGTCGACCCTGGCGAAGCTGCGCCGGTCCCTCGTGGCGACCCGGTAACCGCCGCTGGCCGCCGTCGCGGCGATGATGAGGTCGTGAGCCCCGATCGGGGTGCCGCGACGACCAAGCTGCTCGGCCAGGACTGCGTGGACGCGTGCCACCTCGAGATCGAACGGAACCACGGGGAACATGGCTAGCCACGTTTCGAAGGACCGCTCGGCGGCGACGCGCTTGATGCCATGAGCCGCCTGAACCCCTTGCAGGATTTCCGAAGCGGTGATTGCGGCCATTGCCAGCGGGTCATCGGGTTCCGTCGCGGCACCGATCACGGAATCCAGGTCCAGCTGGCCTCTTTCGACAGCGATCAGGACGCTTGTGTCGATTAGCGTTGCCACGGGCTCCGGGGCACTTCCTCACGGTTCCAGATTGCGATGCCCTGTTCGATCGCGCGAAGACACTCCTCACCCACAGAGGGTCCGGAACGCTCGGCGACGAGCTGGGCGAACTCCCTCAAAGTGAGGCCTCGTTCGCGCACCGGGCCGACCTGCGCGACCGCCTTCCCGCGCCGCTCCACGACGTACACGGCGTCGCGCTCGCGTACCTCCGCGAGAATCGACCCGAAGTTCTTTGCGGCCTCCGTCGCGCCCACCGTGCGCACCCCGCGCACACCCCGCGACAAGTCTGGCGTATCGGACATGCGACATAATGCGGATATTACGTAATATCCGCAATTCGCTGCGTGAAGCCGGTACCCCGGCGGTCCGCTACCGGTTCGTCGGGAAGCCGAGATCGACGCGGCTGCCGGCGGGGTCGGGCCAGCGCGTCGTCATCACCTTCGGTTTCGTGTAGAAGTGGACGCCCTCGGGGCCGTAGATGGCGTGCGCCCCGAACGCCGACTCCTTCCAGCCACCGAAGGAGTGGTATCCGACGGGGACCGGGATCGGGACATTCAGACCGATCATCCCCGCATCTGCGTCCTCCTGGAACTGACGTGCGGCACCGCCGTCACGGGTGAAGATCGCCGCGCCGTTTCCCCACCGGTTGTGCGAGAGCAACTCGACGGCTTCGTGATACGTGTCCGCCCGGACCACACAGAGGACGGGACCGAAGATTTCGTCCCGATAGACCGTCATGTCGGGCGTGACATGGTCGAGCAATGTCACGCCGAGGAAGAAGCCGTCCCCGTCGAACCGTGCCCGGCGGCCGTCTACGACGACGCGGGCCCCGGCCTCGGCGCCCTGACGCACGTAATCCGCGACGCGGTCCCGATGCTCGACCGTGATGAGCGGACCCATCTCCGAGGCGGGATCGTCGCCCGGGCCGATCCGCAGTTTCTCCATGCGGGCCCGGATGGCGTCCACCAGCGGATCGGCACTGTCGCCGACCGCGACGGCGACGGAGATCGCCATGCACCGCTCTCCGGCCGACCCGTATGCGGCGGACACGGCGGAATCCGCGGCCAGGTCGATGTCCGCATCCGGGAGGACGACCATGTGGTTCTTCGCGCCACCCAGCGCCTGTACGCGCTTGCCGTGCGCGGTAGCCGTCTCATACACGTGCCGGGCGACCGGCGTCGAACCCACGAAGCTGATGGCCTGTACATCGGGATGCTCCAGCAGCCTGTTCACGGCCACATGGTCGCCGTGCACGACGTTCAGGACCCCCGCCGGGAATCCGGCTTCATGGAAGAGTTCCGCGATCAGGTTGGCGGCGCCGGGATCGCGAGGTGACGGCTTCAGCACGAACGTGTTCCCGCACGCGATCGCGTTGGGGAACATCCAGAGCGGGACCATGGCCGGGAAATTGAACGGCGTGATTCCCGCCACCACGCCAAGCGGCCGTCGTACGGAATAGACGTCGACGCCAGTCGAGGCATGCTCGTTGTAGGTGCCCTTCAGGTGGTCGGCGAGACCGCAGGCGTACTCGATGTTCTCCAGACCGCGCGCGACCTCGCCCATCGCGTCCGCCAGCACCTTGCCGTGTTCCGCCGTGAGCCGCCTGGCGATATCCGGAGCGTGTTCGGCAACCAGGTTGCGGTACGCGAACATGAGCTTGGTGCGCCGGGCGACGCTGACGCCCCGCCACTCCTCGAACGCGGCGACGGCCGCTGCGACAGCTTCGTCGACCTCTTCAACGCCCGCCAGCGGCAGTTCGCCCGTCTGGCGGCCCGTGGCAGGGTTGAAGACGGGTGCAGTCCGGCCGGAAACCCCGGGCCGCAGCTCGCCGCCCACCAGGTGCGGGATACGCTCGATCGCGTCCGCGTCGGCGGTCACGGCCGGTGGAGCGGAGGATAATACCGTGCTCACCTCACCCCCTCGTGGTAGCCCAGGATGGCCTTCACTTCGAGAAACTCCTCGAGCCCGTGACGGCCCCATTCGCGCCCGTTGCCGGACTGCTTGTATCCGCCGAACGGCACCCGGAAGTCCGGGCGCGCCCCATTCAGGTTGATCTGGCCCGATCGGATCCGCCGAGCGATGGCCCGTCCGCGTTCCGGATCACCCGCCGACACATAGCCGGCCAGACCATACTGCGTATCGTTGGCAATCCGCACCGCGTCATCATCGTCCTCGTATCCGATGAGCACGAGGACCGGGCCGAAGATCTCCTCGCGCGCGACGACCATGTCGTTGCCCACATGCGAAAAGACCGTAGGCCGGACGTAGTACCCCCGCTCCAGCCCCTCCGGGCGCCCCGGCCCGCCCGTCGCAAGCTTCGCGCCCTCCTCGATCCCCGTCTCGATCAGCCGCTGGATCTTGTCGAATTGCACATCCGACACCGCCGGACCGATCGACGTCCCCTCCTCGCCGGGATGGCCGACCACGACCTTCCTTGCCGAGGCGGCCGCAATCGCCGCCGCCTCGTCCATCCGCGAATGCGGGACGAGCATGCGCGTCGGGGCGTTACACGACTGGCCGGTGTTGTTGCACACGGCGAAGACGCCCCGCGATACGGCCCGCCCGAAGTCGGCGTCATCCAGGATGATGTTGGCCGACTTGCCGCCCAGTTCCTGCGCCACGCGTTTCACGGTCGGCGCCGCGTTGCGGGCGACCTCCACGCCGGCGCGTGTCGAGCCCGTGAAGGAGACCATGTCGACGTCCGGGTGCGAGGACAGCGCAGCGCCCACGACCGGCCCGGCGCCGTTCACGAGGTTGAAGACGCCTGGCGGCACGCCGGCCTCGTCCAGGATTTCCGCGAAGATCAGCGCGTTCAGCGGCGCGACCTCCGACGGTTTGAGTACCATCGTGCAGCCCGCGGCGAGGGCCGGCGCCACCTTGCAGGCGATCTGGTTCAGCGGCCAGTTCCACGGCGTGATGAAGGCGCAGACCCCCACCGGCTCCCGCACCAGCAGCGACGAGCCGAGGTCGGTCTCGAACTCGAAGTTCGCGAGGATCTTCCCCATCGTCCTCAGGTGCGCCAGACCGGCGGGCACCTGAGCCTGCGCCGCAAGGCTCATCGGCGCACCCATCTCCGCGCTGACCGTCGCGGCCAGATCCGCTGAACGCGCCGCATATCCCTCGCAGATCCGTTCCAGCAGCGCGCCCCGTTCTTCCGGGCTCGTCTGCGAGAACGCTTCGAAGGCGGTCTTCGCGGCCGCCACGGCGGCATCGACGTCGGCCTGCGCCCCCATCGCGATGGCCCCGATGACCTCCTCGGTGGCCGGGTTGACCACGTCCAGCGTGTCAGGGGTCGAAGGTTCGATCCACGCTCCGTCGATGTAGAACTGCCGAAGATTGTTCACAGATTTCCTTCCGGGCCGCAGCGCGGCGTTGTGTGAGTCTCTCATATAACGGGGAACCCCGGCGGAAGGCTGCCTTCGCCTCCCGCCGGGGTCGATCCACTCCTGCCCGAGGTCAACCTGAAACCCGGCGACCTCGGATCGTACCTGGCGGACCGTGGCTACGTTTCCGAACTCACCCCGTCAGCCACGACCAGCGATAGTTCACGCGAACGTAGTAGTAGCCGCCGTTGAAGCCGAACGGCGAGCTCTCCGGATAGAGCAGACCCACGCTCCCGGCCGTATCCGGATCGTTCGTCGCCGGATACGTGTCGAAGAGGTTGGTCGCGCCGATGGCGATTTCCGTGTCCTCGGTGAGGTTCGTCGACAGCTCGAGGTCGACGAGGAACCTGCCGGGGAAGGGCGTGTCCTCGACGCCGCCGATCACGACACCTCCGACGTCCACCCACGAATCGTACCAGGTACCCCGCAGGAGGCCGCGCACCTTGCCCAGCGTGTGCACCACGTTGAGCGAGCCCCGCCACGAGGGGATGGAGTGCTCGAGCTGATCCAGCCGGTCCTCGTCCACGACTTCGGGATTGAAGTCGGTGACTGTCGTACCGGTGTAGTTGAAGAGCAGGCTGAAGCTCGTCGCGCCGGCCCTCGACGGTGGAGAGTAGTTCGCCACGAGGTCGATCCCCTGCGTCCTCGTGCTGAAGTCGTTGGTGAAGAAGCGGAACTCGGCGAGGTTGGCGGCGCTGGTGATCCCTTCCGACAGAAGCCGGATGACCTCATCGTCGCTGAGCTTGAACGTCTTCGTCTGCGCGAACCGGTCCGAAATCGAGATGCGGTAGTAGTCCATCGTCAACTTGAACGCGTCCGCGTCGAGTACGGCCCCCGCCGTCAGGCTGAAAGCCTTCTCGGGCTGCAGCTGCTGCCCGCCTCGCAGATCCGCCACCCCGGAGGTCGAGGGGATCGTGCCGCGGTTGACGAGGTCGCCGATCGTCGCGTCGAAGACCGTGGAAACGTTGAACGCGTTCTGCTGCCCCGGTGTCGGAGCGCGGAACCCGGTGCTTCCGCCCGCGCGGAGAGCGAGCTTGTCGCTGACCTCGAGGCGGCCCGAGACCTTCCCGGTCAACTGGCTTCCGAAGTCGGAAAAGTCCTCCCAGCGCAACGCGGTTCCGATGGTCCAGGGGGAGTCGCCGCCGCCGAAATGAACATCTCCATAGATGGCCACGTTCTGGCGGTCCCAGTCTCCCGCGGCGATCGGACTGAAGCCGGGGAAGCCGTTGGAGGAGGAGCTGAAGCCCTGCTGGGCGTAGGGCCCGATCTTCCACGACTCGTCCTGTCCCTGGCCGATTGTGAAGCGCTCGTCACGGCGCTCGAGCCCACCCGCGATATGTACCTGATCGCTGGCCTCGTAGGCGACGTCGAAGTTGAGGTTGAATTCCTGCTGCTGGTAGAGACCCGGGTCGAAGTCGGTGGGCGTCTCCGGCCCGAGCGCGGCGTTCACCGTGTTGTAGATGAAGAAATCGGTCGTGTGGCTGCCGAAGCTCGCGCTCGCGTCCCAGGTGAAGCCGCTGTCATTGCCGCCCTTTACGCCGCTGACGAACGACCAGTCGGTGACGTTGCCGCCGAACTGGGGCGTGAAGCCGCCGGGGAACATCTCCTGGAACGAGAAGCAATTCGGATCGGCGAAGACCTGCGCCAGAGCCGCCGGGTCGGGCACGTGGTTTGTGATGCGGACCACAGGGCAATTCGCCGATCCGTCGACCACGCCGTCCCTCGCGTCGAGCACATCGCCGATCAACAACCTCTGGCCGTTCTCATCGCCGGATGGGCTGAACACGGCGCCGCGCGTGTTCGGATTACGGAAGAAGAAACCACCGTCCACCTCCTTGGTGGAGAGGTTCCCGAACGCATAGAACTGCTCGTCGTCGTTGAATGTGTAGCCGGTATTGAGCCACATCTTGAGGTCGTTGTTGACCTCGGGCGAACCCCAGATCTGGGCCGAGGGCTGGCGCACGGCACTGTTGCCGGCACCGAGGAGTGCAAGCGCGTCGGCGCGCTGGATGGCCCGGTCGGTGGGATCCTGATTTCCGTACTCGACGCTGAAGTTGGCGAAGCCGGTGGACCCCAGGGGGACACCGACGTTGCCGGCGACCGTGAGCATGTCGCCGTCGCCTTCATAGTAACTGCCGCGCTTCATCTGGATGGCGCCGCCTGTGCGGTCGTCCTTGAGGATGAAGTTCATCACGCCGGCGATGGCGTCCGAGCCGTATTGGGCCGACGCGCCGTCACGCAGTACCTCGACCTGTCGCAGCGCGATGCCGGGGATGGAGCCGATGTCGACGCCCTGGGACCCATCCGAGAGACCGGCCCCGAGCCACGTGATGATCGACCCGCGGTGCCGCCGCTTCCCGTTGATCAGCACCATGGTGTGATCTGACGCAAGCCCCCGCAGGTTGGCCGGACGCGTGATCGTGGCGGCGTCGCTGATGGGCTCGGTGCGGACGTTGTAGGACGGGACCACGCTGCGGAGCAGGAAGTCGATGTTCGTCTCCGCCTGCCGGCTGATCTCGGACACCGGGATCACGTCCACCGGCACCATCGACTCGGTCACCGTTCTCGGCTGCGCGCGGCTTCCGACGACCACCAGCTCGCCGAGGTTGATCGCCGCGAGACCCAGTCCGAAATCGACGTTGAGGGTCTGGCCGCTTGTGACCGTGACCGTCCGGGTCATGACGGCATAGCCGATAAGCCGGACCTCGACCACGTGGTCGCCGGCTGGAACGTCGGGAATCGAGTAGGCGCCGGCAGCACCCGAGCCCACCGAAACATTGAGCGCCGCAATCGCTACTCGGGCGTTGCTGAGGCCACCCCCCGTCTGCGCGTCAATCACCCTGCCCTCGATCGTTCCCTGGGCGAAGGCGGCTGCGGGAACGGCCAGCATGACGACAGCCAGGAATATTCGTTTCAACATACTCGTCTCCTGAGGTTGTGCGTTATCAAACAAGTCGGCTCGAAGCTTCCACCGCCTGCGGGCCCGAGCCAAGGTGCCCACGAGCTGTCCGGACAAATACTAGAGCGGAGCCCAGGGCATCTCGAGCGATCGCCACATGTGCGCCACCGGGCTGTTGTCGTACCCCAGCCCGTCCTTTGGTTGCTTGAAATGGCGCCCGATGATGTCGATGAACGGGTCGAGTGACACTTCCATGCCATCCTGGAACGCGTACGTGTCGTTCACGCAGATCATGCGCGCCGAGACGTACAGCGGGTGGTTCGTGGCGTATTCCGCGGCCTGTTTGATGTAGTCCGGCGGAACGTAGTCTTCGCCGAAGATCCGGTTGTACAGCTCCGGATACTCATAGCCGTACTGCTCGTCCGGATAGAAGCGCAGCGCACCGTGATACCGGATGCCCCAGCTCACGTATTCCGGAACGTACGGCTCGTACAGCTGCGCCCCCCACCATCCGTGATCGACCTTGATCAGGTTCTGCACGGTGTCGTGCAACAGGCCCGCGAGCACGTTCTCCTCGGGCTGCCCGTCGTTCAACGCGTGAGTGGCGCTTTGCAGGACGTGCCGGGCCGGCCAGAACCTGAGCTTGAAGAAGTCTTCCAGCGTGGGGTTCGGGGGCAACGGTTCGACGACCTCGTCCGTGGGCCGGAACAGGTTGCCCGTCCCGCGGGGAGCGCTGACCTCCTGCTCGGCTTCCTGGTGGCCGTGATCCGCCCCTTCCGTCTCCCCGGCGAATTCGGCTTCGGCTTCCGCCGCCTCGGCCAACAGGTCGTTCTCGTCGAGCAGACGAGGGTCGAGGTCTTCGGTGCGCGGAACCGGGCCGTCGTGGTGATGATGGTCGTGGACATGACCGGGATCTTCGCCGTCGAGCACATCGCACATGTAGTGCTCGAGGGCTTCCGCCTTGTCCTCCGGGCTCATGACCGCGAGGGCACCGGCGCCTACGGAAGCGAGGAATCTTCTACGGTCAATCTCCATGATTCCCTCCCGCAACTGGAGGCTCCTACCAAGTGACACTGCAACTTGGGTTGCCGGGGGCAGGACCGCTAGATCCGGCGCCGACGGCGCAGGGATTCGACCTGAAAAGAGGGCGGGGCCGCCCCGGTCCGGGACAGCCCCGTCGTCTTCTGCTGCGGATGGCCTCAGCGGGTCAGAAGGCCTGCTTCGTCACGTTCTCCGCCTTGGGCCCCTTCGGACCGTCCACCACGTCGAGCTCGACCTTCTCGCCCTCCGCCAGGCTCCGGAAACCATCCGACTGGATGGCTGTGTGATGGACGAAGACCTCTGCGGACCCATCGTCCAGCGCGATGAATCCGAAGCCCTTCTGATCGTTGAACCACTTGACTGTGCCGCTTCTACGCATGCCCGTGCTCCTGAAGAATATTGTGTCGCCGAGAGTACGGGCTTGCCGCACATGCCGACCACAAAGCTGGCGAACCTCCACGGTCCGCACCTGTCCGCGCCCAGAATACACAGCAGAAATGCGGTTGTCCATGCGCCCGGCGCGACGCGTTGGGCGCTAGTCCCTTGCGGTCAGGAAATCGCGGAGGCGGAGTTTCGTCTGGTGATCCTGCATTTTCACGCCCCGCATGTTCTGGCCCCGGATGTAGGTCCGCTGCCAGCCCTGCTCCACGGCCTCTTCCTCTCGGGCCTCCAGGTCCTGGATGAACTGGTCGCGCGATTCACGCCAGGACACGTACTGGTTCGCGGTGCGCTTGTCGTCCCACAGGTCGCGGCCGCGTGGACGCACACTCTCGAGGTAGTGCCGCGGCACGGGAAGGATTCGGCAGATGGGTTCTCCTTCATCGAACCGGATCCAGTGCTTCGGCCGAGTGATCTTCCAGTTCATCGTGAAGGAGAACGGAGCCCAGTCGGTCTCGATGATCCCGTCGAGGGGAACGATTCCGTCCTTGGGGAGGTTGGGGCAGCCTCGGGCCCAGAGGTTATGCCCCTTCGTGGTACGGAACAGGTAGCCGGGCGTGAAGGTGACAACACCGCTCCCGAAATGGCTGGCTATGGCGGGATGGGGCTCGTCCTCCCAGCGGAACCGAACCGCATCGAGCTCGACCCCGCCATCCCAGCGCACCCAGAAACGGGTCGGGCAGAGCAGGTCCCACCCAGCCTGGTTGGCGATCAGCAGCGGAAGACAGCGATAGCCGAAGCGGTCCGGAAGTGCGTCCATCCAGTCGCGGCGCTGGTCGCCGGTCGCGATCTGCAGAGCGAAGTCCGCCACCCGGAAGGCCGTGAGTTCGATGCCCCGGGCTTCCCGGGAACGCCCTTTTGCCTTCTTCGCCATTTCAGGTTGCCGCGTCAGCCCACGGTCGCCCGGTTCGCCGCCGCCGGCCCGCCGCCGCCCGCGTCCTCGTTCTGCACGCGCGACTTGCCGAGATCGAAATGCAGCAACTGCCCGGCGACGTCGGTCACCCCTTCGATCCTGATCCAGCGATCCAGAATTGTCACCTGCAGGACCGTCTCGAAGGCCTCGGTCGACGCCGTTTGGTCGACTCTCATCGTGATCCGCCTCGAGACGACGTCATATTCCCAGGTGCCGTATAGCCGCGTGTCCAGCATGCTCCCTCCCGCGCCGAGTCCCGGAAGGAGCAGCCGTCCGGTCAGGTCCTGAACTGATCCGAAGACGAGGCGGATGTCGCCCCCCGGGGGGGTGGGACGAAAGTTGTCCGGAAGCTCCGGGATCCGCCGGGACAATTCCTCAAGCGGGCGGTACGCGCCGATGATCGTGCGGTGGACGGTCCGGTAGGCGGGTCCGTACGGGTTGTTGTCGTGTTCGCACGCCGATACGCCAGCCACGAGGGCGGCGACCGGGATGGCGCATATGATGTTTCGGACCCGTTGGGATCTCATGGTACCTCCAGCACTACTCCCGGCCTTTGGCCCGCGGGCCCCCGCGAGCACACCCCGAACTGATTGGGGTCACGTACACACTGCAATATGAAACGGTTCCGACGGGGCGGTGGCAACCCATCGGTGCCGGTTGGGTCCCGGTTGGGTCCCGGTTGCGCGGGATGTGCCGGACGGACAGGGTGTCGCGAGAGCCCTCCCCCACCCCCGAACCCGACTCCTGACGACATGCTCACGATCCGCCCGATCCGCCGTGCACTCGTACCCGTCGATTCCAGAGCCGCACGCCGGGTTTCCGCTCCGAACTATGACGAATTCCAGGGAGATCTCGAGATCTGGGAGGCGATCAGCGACGCACCCGAATCGGTGCTGAGCGTGACCATGTCGCACTGCGCCGTGGCCAGCCCGGCGGCGATCATGAAGGGGGACTCGGAGGCAGCGCTCGAGCGCGCGCGCCTCAACTTCGATCGCCTGAGGGCGTCTCCTCTCACGCACGAAGTGGGGCGACTCCTGTACGTCTACGAGATCGTGGACCCCGGACGACCCGGGGTGCGTCAGATCGGGCTCGGGGGGTTGGCGCGCACGGCGGAGATCCGGACCGAGGCTACGCCGGACGGGCCGATCATCCGCAATGAGGGGGTCCGCCCCCCCAAGGCGTGGGGACGCGCGCGGCTGATCGAGGCGACCGGCGCGATCATCGGGACCGTTAACAACGCGGTCCCCGACGAGGGGGGCACCTTTGCGCGGACGCTGGAAGGGCACGCCGACGGGGCCGCACCCGACTACGAGGTCGGGGGCGCGGGCGGGACGACTCATCGCATCTGGCTCGTCCGGGAACCGGGGGCCACCTCGCGCCTCCAGCGGCTTCTGGCCGCAGAACCGGAGGCCTACGTCGCCGACGGCAACCATCGGAGCGCCGCCGCCGCGATGCTGGGGCACGAGTCGTTCCTGGCGGTGTTCTTCCCCGCCGACCGGATGGGCATCTCCCCGTATAACCGACTGGTCCGACTCTCCGGCGAGGGCGGGCCGGCCGGCGTCGAGCCCGCTCTGCAGCGGTCGTTCGCCGTGACTGGGGCGGGCGGCGGGCCGGTTCAGCCGGACGCGACCCACCGGATCGGCGTCTACACGGCCGGGGACGGCTGGCGGCATGCGTCGCCGCTCGCGGGGGCCTACGACCCGGCGGACGCCGCAGCGTCGATCGACCACGACATCGTGCAGCAGACGCTCTTCGCCGACCTCGGGATCGCTGACGCGGCAGACGAACGGCTCACTTTCGTGGGCGCCAACAAGGACGCGGCGTGGCTCGCGCGGGAAGTGGACGCGGGGCGGGCGGACCTCGCCGTCACGCTGCCCGCGGTGACCATGGATCAGTTCATCGCGGTGTGCCGGCAGCGGCGGATGATGCCCCCGAAGTCTACCTGGTTCGAGCCCAAGATCCGCAGCGGACTCGTGATGGCGATCCTCGGCCACGACTGAGCGACGACGCTCTCACGGCGATCCCTCGGCCGACACGGCGTCGTGGGTGGCTCGGAGGGCGGCACGATCGACCTTCCCCAGATGTGTGCGGGGCAGCGCGGCCACGATGTGGACCGCAACCGGCGCCTTGTACGATGCCAGCCGCGACGCCACGAACGCCTGCAGCGCTGTCGACAATTCGTCCGCGCGCCGGGCAGAGCGCCGCTGCGGCTCCGGATCCGTGGTCGCGTCGGCGGGGATGACCCAGGCGACGGGTTCCACGAGGCCGGCGCGGTTCGGGACGCCGACTACGGCCGCCTCCGCCACGCCCGGGTGTGCGGCCAGACAGTTCTCGACCTCGCCGGGCGACAGCCACTTCCCCTTTACTTTGAGCATGTCGTCGCCGCGACCGCAGTAGGTGAAGACCCCGTCCGCGTCCCGCGCGACCATATCCCCGGATACGTACCAATCGCCCCGGAACGCGTCCGCCGTGGCTTCCGCCTTTTGCCAGTAGCCGAGGGCCCGGGACCGCCCGCGCACTCGCAGCCACCCGACCTCCCCGTGCGGCAGTTCTCGCCCGTCGTCGTCGCATACCCGCACGTCGAAGCCGGGAACCACCCGGCCCAGGGTTCCCGGACGGACCTCTCCCGGACGGTTGCTGAGGAAGATGTGCCACATCTCCGCCGTTCCCAGCCCGTCCAGCAGATCCACGTTCAGCGTGTCCCGCCAGCGCCGGTACAGTTCCTCCGGGAGAGCTTCCCCGGCGGACGTCGCGAGCCGGAGAGAGGAGAAATCGCGCCGACCGATGTCGGGGTGCGCGACCATCCGGCGAACCATCGTCGGCACGTTGACGAGGACCGTCGGCTTGAACTTCTCGACCTTCTCGAACAGTACCTCGGGCGTGCAGCGGTCCGGGAACAGGGCCGCCGTCCCGCCGACCGAGAAGGGGAAGAAGAGGTTCGATCCCGTGGCGTATCCGAAGAACAGCTTTGGGACCGAGAGCGTGATGTCGGATTCCGTGAGACCCAGGACGCGTTTGCCGTAGCATTCGGTGGTATTGGCGAATGAGGCGTGCGTCTGTACAACGCCCTTTGGACGGCCGGTCGTGCCACCGCTGAACAGCCACAGGGCGGGGTCGTCCCGGTGTGTCGGGAAGGGGTCCAGTGTCGCGGGCTGAGCCGCGAGCCGCTCGCCGAAGTCCGCCCTGTCCGCGACGAACGTGGCGCGGGGCCGGCTGATTCCGACGCTCCAGCGGATTCCTTCCCCACGCCGCGGCGCCTCGGAGTCAGCGTCGGCCCGGGACGCCGCCTCGTTGAACACGGGCGCACGCGCCGAGTCCACGAAGAGAACGGTCCCGCGGGTATAGCGGAGGAAATATGCGATCTCCTCCGGCCGCAGATACGGGTTCAGCATCACCCCCACGGCGCCGACCCGCAGTGCGCCGAACAGGACTCCGACGAAATCGACCCCGTCCGGCAAGGCAATCAGCACCCGCTCTTCGGGTCGAACGCCCGCCGAGAGGAGGAGGTTGCCATAGCGGTTCGCCAGCGCTTCCACTTCCGCATAGCTGGTCTCGCCCTCGTCCATGATGAGGGCGCGTCGATCGCCTCGTCCCTCACGTACCCTGTCGCCCAGGAAGTACTCGGCGATGTTGAAGCGCTCGGGGGGAACGAAGGTCGGCTGCGGCGCGGGATCTCGCATCTGCCTCGGCTGCGTGGGCCGTCGGTGACGGAACCTCGGGTCACGCACGGTAGGCTCGACCGGGCGCCTCATCAACATGCCAGGAGGCCCGGGCCCTTGCGCCCTTCCCTGGCAGGTCGTAGCGAGACTCCATGACCCTACGCCGACTGCCGGACCTCACGTGGGAGGATGTCGGGGCGCTCGACCTCGATCGCACGGTCGCGATCCTCCCGGTGGGAGCGACCGAGGCGCACGGTCCGCACCTGCCCCTCGACACCGACGTCACCATCGCGGCCGCCATGGCGGAGGCCGGCGGGCGGCGACTCTCGGCACATGGTCTGGAGGCGGTCCTTCTCGACGCACTGCAGTACACTCCGGCCGCGTTCGCCGCGAGTTTTCCCGGTACGATCAGCATCGGCGGTGCTACGCTGGCCGCGCTTCTGACCGACCTCGCGGCGAGCGTGCAGCGAGCGGGGATCCCCACGCTGGCCATCGCCAACGCGCATTTCGACCCGACCCATCTGAGGGCGCTCCACACCGCAGTCTCCGCCATCAATGCAGGCGGTGTATTGCGGGCCGTGTTCCCGGACGTGACCCGGCGACCCTGGGGTGGCAGACTGACCGCCGAGTTCCGGAGCGGGGCCTGTCATGCCGGCCAGTACGAAGGGTCGATCGTTCTCGCCCGCAGCCCCGAGCGCGTGCGCGGAGAGGTCATGAGGGAGTTGGATGATAACCCGGTCTCGCTTTCAGCGGCCATCGCCGAGGGGGCGCAGGACTTCGTCGCGGCGGGGGGGCCGCAGGCCTACTTCGGCAGCCCGGCCGCGGCGACGGCGGAGGAAGGGCACGCTACCATTGAGACGCTCGGCGATATCCTGTCCGAGGCAGTGATCGACGCTCTGGGAACCGAAACGTGGCCCCGGACGAAGGAACAGACATGAGCATCGGGGGTCGTGGAGCCCTGCTCACGGGCGGCGGACGAGGGATCGGAGCGGCAGTGGCCCGTGTCCTCGCGGACAACGGCGTCCGGATCGTCGTCGCGGCACGCAGCGCAGGCGAGATTGAAGGCGTCGCGGCGGAGCTCCGCGGGCGGGGAACCGAGGCGTGGGCGGTGAGGTGCGACGTTTCGCAACCGGCGAGCGTGGAGGCGATGTGCCGCGAGGCCGCCGACCGGCTCGGGGCCGTGGATATTCTCGTGAACAACGCCGGCGTCGCCAGCTCCGCCCCGGTCGTGAAGCTCTCCCTCGAGGAGTGGACCCGTCTGTGGACGATCAACGCGACCGGCGCCTTCCTCTCGATGCGGGGTGTGCTGCCGGGCATGATGGAACGTGGCTGGGGGCGTATTGTGAACGTGGCATCGATCGCCGCGATCCGCGGGGGGCGATACATGGGCGGCTACGCGGCGTCGAAGCATGCGCTGCTAGGGCTCACTCGCTCGGCGGCGGCGGAAGCGGCAACGACCGGCGTCACCGTCAACGCGGTCTGTCCCGGCTACGTCGACACGCCCATGACGGACGCGACGATCGAGAACATCGTGAACCGGACCGGCATGGACGAGGCGGCCGCCCTCGAGGCGGTCCTGGCCACGACGCCGCAGCGGCGGCTGATCACGGCGGAGGAGGTCGCGGCTTCGGTCGCTTTCCTCTGCGGTGAAGAGGCGCGCAGCATCAACGGACAGACCGTCGTCCTCGACGGCGGCGCCACCGCGGCCGTCTAGCACCACGCCGCCGGGAATCGCATGGACACGTACGAGGTATTCAATCCGCCCACGCTGGCCGAACCGAGAGGCTGGAACCATGGACTGCTGGCGCCGGCCGGAGGGAGAGTCCTGTTCGTAGCCGGCCAGACCGCCGGCGGGCCCGACGGACGGGTGGAATCCGGGAACTTCATCGCGCAGTTCGAGGTCGCGCTCGATCGGGTGCTGGCCGTAGTCCGGGAGGCCGGCGGTGAATCCGCACACATCGGCCGCATGACGGTCTACGTGACGGATCTCGCGGCATACATGGACGCGCGGCGTGAGCTGGCCGCCGCCTGGCGCGCCCGAATGGGCCGCCACTATCCGGCCATGGCGCTCGTCGAGGTCCGCGGACTCGTCGAAGCCGGTGCGATGGTCGAGATCGAGGCGACCGCCGTTCTCCCCGAACAGCCCGACTAGAAGGAGCCACGCATTGTCCCCGAACCCGGCTTCATTTCTTTACGACCTCGACGCGGCGACATCGGTCGCCACGATCACACTGAACCGCCCCGAGCGCCGGAACGCGCTGACGTTCGAGGTCTATGACGAACTCCGGAACACCGTTCGGGCGCTCGGTTCCGAGCCGGATGTCCGCGCGGTCGTGATCACCGGCGCCGGCTCCGCTTTCTGCACCGGTGGCGATGTGCGCGACATCATCGGCCCGCTCCTCGAAATGGATTCGGGCGAGTTGCTCGAGTTCACGAAGATGACGTGCGACTTGATCGCCGCGGTTCGGGAATGCGGCCGGCCCGTGATCGGAGCCCTCAACGGCACGGTCGCGGGCGCCGGAGCCGTGATCGCGACCGCGTGCGATGTCCGGATCGCCGCCGAGTCGGCGAAGATCGCCTACCTGTTCACGAGAGTCGGGCTTTCGGGTGCGGACATGGGGATCGTTTGGCTTCTCCCGCGAATCATCGGGCTCGGCCGGGCCACCGAGCTTCTTATGACGGGTGATTTTCTCGACGCGGATGAGGCCCATCGAATTGGCCTCTACAACCGGGTTGTCCCCGATGGCGAGGCGCTGTCAGCCGCCACCGAACTCGCGACGCGGCTGGCGGCCGGACCGTCGGCAGCCCTGGCCGTCACGAAACGGGCACTTGGGCGAGAAGCGCACATGACGCTGCGCGAGGCGCTCGACGAGGAAGCTCGCGTCCAGGCGGCCTGCATGGAGGACCCGAACTTCCGGGAAGGCTACCGCGCCTTCGTCGAGAAGCGGGCCCCGGTGTTCTCGTGATCGACTTTCGCCCCGTCCGGGCCTTTCTCGAACCGGCACACCTTGAGCTCGCGGAGGGCGTTGGACGCTACGCGGCGGCCGAATTCGCAGCCCACGCGCTGCAGGACGATGATGACGTCGTCCGGCGCTATGCGCGCGATATCTGCGCGTCGCTGGGAAGCGGCGGATGGCTGCGGGCCATCGCCCGGCAGGACTTCCGGGCCTGCGCCGTCACGCGTGAGACCCTGGCCTTCTACTCGCCCCTGGCGGACGCGATGTTCGCGCTCCAGGCGTTGGGATCGACCCCCATCGCGCTCGCCGGCGACGCGAGACAGCGGCGCCTGTGGCTGGACCGCGCCGTCCGCGGGCGTGCGGTCGCGGCCTTCGCGATGAGCGAGCCCGAGGCGGGGTCGGATGTCGCGGCCATGCGGTCGACCGCGGTTCGGGACGGCGAAAGCTACGTTCTCAACGGCGTGAAGACGTTCATCTCCAATGCGGGAATCGCGGACTTCTATCTCGTGTTCGCACTCACGGACCCCGGCGCGGGCGCGGCAGGGATCTCCGCCTTCCTGCTCCCGACCGACACGAAGGGGTTTCGGTTCGTCCGCCCCCTGCTCATGGCCGACCCCCACCCGCTGGGAGAGATCGCGCTCGAGGACTGCCGGTTGCCGACCTCGGCGCGCGTCGGGGGTGAGGGCGAGGGGTACAAGCTGGGCCTCGCCACCCTCGATCGGTTGCGGCCCACGGTCGGCGCGGCGGCGTGCGGGATGGCGGGCCGTGCCCTGCACGAAGCACTTCACCACGCGCTGTCGCGCCGACAGTTCGGGCGGGCGCTGGCCGACTTCCAGATCACGCAGGAGAAGGTCGGCCGCATGGCCACCGACCTCATGGCCGCCCGGCTCCTTGTGTACCGCGCGGCCTGGGAGCGCGACGGCGGCGCGGACCGCACGGACCTCGAAGCCGCGATGGCCAAGTCGTTCGCGACCGAGATCGCGCAGACCGTGGTGGACGACGCCGTGCAGATCCTCGGGGGCCGCGGCGTGCTGGCGGACCATCCGGTGGACCGGCTCTACCGCTCCGTGCGGGCCCTTCGGATCTACGAGGGAGCGACCGAGATCCAGCGCCTCATCATCGCACGCCACCTGTTCGACGCGGCCCGGGCCGGACGCGACGAGACGGACGAGTGAGCCGCTTCCGGCGGCGAGCATGAAGCGAGCATGAAGATCGTCTGCGTGGGGGGCGGACCCGCCGGGCTCTATTTCTCGATCCTCGCAAAACGCTCGGACGCGGAACACGAAGTCGTGGTGCTGGAGCGGAACCGCCCCGGGGACACGTACGGGTTCGGCGTCGTGTTCTCCGACGCCACACTCGAGGAGTTGGCCGCGGCGGATCGCGAGAGCTACGAGGCGATCACGCGGTCGTTTCACCACTGGGACGACATCGACATCCACTACCGGGGTGAGCGGCTGACTTCGACCGGACACGGGTTCAGCGGGCTTTCCCGAGCTACACTGCTGCAGATCCTGGAGACGCGGGCGCGCGCGCTCGGCGTCGAGCTTCGGCACGGGGTGGAGGTCGAGGCGGAGGAGCCGTACGCGGGGGCTGACCTCATCCTCGCCGCCGATGGCGTGAACAGCCGTCTGCGCGCCCGGTACGCCGACGCATTCGGCCCCCGCGTCGACGCCCGACCCAACCGTTTTGTGTGGTTGGGGACGACGAAGCCGCTTTCGGCCTTCACCTTTCACTTCCGGGAGACCGAACACGGGCTGTGGCGGGTGCATGCCTACCAGTACCGGCCCGCGGCCCCGGGCTCGGGGGCGATCTCCACCTTCATCGTCGAGACGACCGAGGATACGTGGCGCGCCGCCGGCATGGACTCCGCGTCGGAGCCGGAGACCGTCCGCTTCCTCGAGCGAATGTTCGCCGAAGAACTGGGGCCGCATCGGCTGGTCGGGAACCGGTCGATCTGGCGCGGCTTCCCTACGGTCCGGAATCGGTCCTGGCGGCGCGGCAACATCGTGCTCGTCGGCGACGCGGCGCACTCCGCGCACTTTTCCATCGGTTCGGGGACCCGCCTCGCCATGATCGATGCGATCTCCCTTCACGAGTCGCTGGTCGCTCACGACTTCGAGATCGCGCCCGCGCTGGAGGCCTACGAGACGGCCCGCCGCCCGGAGGTCGAGAGTGTGCAGCGCGCGGCCCAGGCCAGCCTCGAATGGTTCGAGGGCACCGAACGGTTCATGGAGACGGAGCCGATCCAGTTCGCCTTCAATCTCATCACGCGCAGTCTCCGCATCACGCATTCCAACCTCGCGCTGCGCGACCCGGAGTTCACCGCGCGTGTCGATCGCTGGTTTGCGGAGCGAGCCGCCGCCGCGGCGGGAACATCTTCGGCCGGAAGCGGCGCGGCCCCGCCTCCGCTCCTCGCGCCGTTTCGGGTACGGGAGCTCGAACTGAAGAATCGGGTCGTCGTCTCCGCCATGTGCCAGTACTCGGCGGAGGACGGCACGCCCGACGACTGGCACCTCGTGAATCTCGGCAGCCGGGCGATCGGCGGGGCCGGACTTGTGATGTCGGAGATGACCGACGTGAGTCGGGAGGGCCGCATTTCACTCGGCTGCACCGGCATGTATGCCCGCGCCCACGTCGGCGCGTGGAAGCGGATCGTCGACTTCGTGCACCGTCACTCCGATGCAGGAATCGGGATGCAGCTCGGGCACGCTGGTCGGAAGGCGTCGACCCGTCTTTCGTGGGAGGGGGACAACGAACCGCTGCAGGATGACGGCTGGCCGATCATGGCCGCGTCCCCCGTCCCCTGGTTCGAGCACAGCCCGGTGCCTCGGGAGATGACGCGCACCGACATGGATCAGGTGACCGGCCAGTTCCGACGTGCCGCGGAGATGTCGGAGGAAGCGGGCTTCGACCTGCTGGAGATCCACTTCGCGCACGGCTATCTGCTGGCGAGTTTCGTCTCCCCGCTCACCAACCTTCGCGAGGACGAATACGGGGGAGATGTGGACGGACGGATGCGCTTCCCCCTCGACGTACTCGCGGCCGTGCGGTCGGTGTGGCCGCCCGAGAAACCCGTTTCCGTGCGGATATCGGCGGTCGACTGGGCGGAGGGCGGGATGACGGCGGATGGGGCGGTCGAGGTCGCGCACCGGCTGAAGGCGGCGGGGGTCGACATCATCGATGTCTCGGCGGGGCAGACAGTCCCCTGGCAGCAACCGGTATACGGCCGTCAGTACCAGACGCCTTTCTCGGACCGCATCCGCCACGAAGTCGGCATCGCGACCATGGCCGTGGGCAACATCTCCTCTTTCATGGACGTGAACACGATCCTCGCCGCGGGTCGGGCGGACCTGTGCTGCCTCGCCCGTGCCCACCTCTGGGACCCATACTGGACGCGGCACGCGGCCTACGCGTCGGGGGCGCCGATCCCCTGGCCGCCGCAATATTCGACGCTGGACGGCTACACTCCGAGGTTCGAATGGGGGTACTGAGACGGGCCGCTGCGCGCCTGGCCGGCTGCGGGCCACGACCACTGGATGCTGGGGACCGACCGTGACGCACGAAAAATACCAGACGTATGCCGCATATCTGCACCTCGAGGAGTTACTCTCGCTCCAGGTGGAACAGTCGGGCACCAACGGCGGCGACCCCGAGCACGATGAGATGCTGTTCATCATCATCCATCAGGTGTACGAGTTGTGGTTCAAACAGCTACTCCACGAACTCGATTTCGCGCGGGATCGGATGGCGGCGGACGATTTGCCCCGGCTGCTTCATACGATGACGCGGATCCTCACGATCCTTAAGGTCCAGGTGGCACAGCTGGACATACTCGAGACGATGCGCCCGCTCGACTTCCTCGCCTTCCGCCAGCGACTCGAGGAGGCGAGCGGGCTGCAGTCGTTCCAGTTCCGCGAACTCGAATTCGCACTTGGCTTCAAGCGGACGAACGTGTTTGGCCGATATGCCGAAGGGAGCGAGGCGCGAAGAAGCCTGGAACGCCGATACCACAGCCCGTCGCTGTGGGCCGCCTTCCTCCGCTTCCTGCACGGGCGCGGGTTCGAGATTCCGGAGGACGTACTCGAACGAGAGGTCACGGCTCCGACCGAGCCATCGCGGGCGGTCCAGGCGGCGCTCATCCAGCTCCACCGGGAGGACCCTTTTCTCGTCCAGTTGTGCGAACGGCTGGTCGATCTCGACGAGGGACTGCAGGAATGGCGCTACCGCCACGTGAAGATGGTCGAGCGTACCATCGGAGCGAGACCGGGGACGGGCCGCACGGAGGGCGCCGCCTATCTCAGGAACTCGCTGAACCGACCGGTGTTCCCCGACCTGTGGGCGATCCGCACGGACCTGTGACTGCGCGCGCGCTCGAGGAGCTTCGCGGCGAACCGAACGCGCTCGGAGCACACTACTCGCGGTTCCGGGTGGCCGAACGACTTCTCCTCACCGGGCATTCGCATCAGGCGTGGCCGGACTGCGGGTTCGGCGGCCAGCGGCGGGCCTGGGAGGACGCGGCCCGCCTCGTCGACCGGAAATGGGACGAGGCCTTCGCACGTGCGGACCGTGTGCGGGCGGGGTACGCCCGGCTCCTCGGGGGCCCGGGGCGCCCCGATGACGGGGACTATGCCCTCGGTGCCAATACGCATGAGCTGGTGATCCGCTTTCTCTCCGCACTGCCCTTGCGCGACCGCCCCCGACTCGTGACCACGGACGGGGAATTCCACTCGATCCGACGTCAGCTCGACCGACTGGAGGAGGAAGGGCTCACCGTCGTACGGGTCCCCGCGAGCCCGATCCACTCGCTCGCGGAGCGACTGGGCCTGGCCATGGACGACGGAACGGCGGGCGCCCTGCTGTCGGCGGTCCTGTATCGCGACGCGCGCATCGTGGAAGGCCTGGGACACGTCGCCGAGCGGTGCGAGCGGGTGGGGGCGACGCTCCTCGTCGACGTCTACCACGCGCTCGCCGCGATCCCCTTCGACCTCTCGGGTCTCGGGCTGGAGGCCGCGTTCGTGGTGGGAGGGGGGTACAAGTACTGCCAGCTCGGCGAGGGGAACTGCTTTCTTCGGGTCCCGCCGGGCTGCCGGCTGAGACCAGCCGTGACCGGGTGGTTCGCGGAGTTTTCGACGCTGGGCGCGGGACAGGACACGGCGCGGGTGCGCTATGGGCCGGGGGCGGAGCGCTTCGCGGGGAGCACCTACGACCCCACGAGCCACTACCGCGCGGCCGAGGTATTCGACTTCTTCCGCGACCACGGCCTCTCGCCCGAGTTCCTGCGCGAGGTGAGTCGGCATCAGGTGGGACGCCTCGCTCGAGGATTCGATGCGCTCGACCTGAACGAGGGCCTCATCACCCGCGATCGGGAGACGCCGCTCGAAGCTGTGGGCGGCTTCCTGGCTCTCCGGACGCCGCGGGCGCAGGACTTCCATGAAGCGCTCGCCGCCCGTGGGGTCGCGACCGACTACCGCGACGATCTGCTGCGGCTGGGTCCGGCCCCCTATCTGAGTGACCGGCAACTGGACGACGCCATCGCAGCCCTCGGTGAGGCGGCCCGCCAGCTCTAGTCGGTTCCGGCGGCGCGGCGCGTGGCCCAGGCCAGATCGTCGGGGCTGTCGACGCCCCGCGTGATCAGCTCGAGGTCCGTGGCCGAGCGCAGGTCGTCCGCAGTGACGTACCTGACGTGCAGCTGTTCGAGAAAACTCATCATGGACGGGGACGACGCGTCGGGATCGGTGCATGGGGCCAGGAGCCTGTCGGCGAGGTCGCGTACCTCTCGCCGATAGGCGGCGCACAGGGGCTGAGGTCGCCCGCCGACGCGGGGCACGACGGCATCATATCGTGGCGAGCCTGCGAGGCTCTCGCTCAACCCGTCCACGACCCCCCGGCTGACGAAGGGCAGATCGCCCGCCACGACGAGGCATACGGGGGCGCACGCGGCGCCCATGCCGGAAGCGAGGCCCGCCAGCGGACCGAGGTCGGGTACCGGATCAGGAACGATCAGGAGGCGGCCCCCGCCCGTGCTCCGGAGCGCGACCGAGCCTGGCGGGTGGCCGGCCTCGGCGTCCATGAGTTCCCACGCTTCCGCGCGGAGGGCGCGCTCGAACGGCAGAACCTCGCGCACCGCGAGTACTCCGTCCGTGATATGCGCGGCCACGTCGAGGATGCGGGACAGGATCGTGCGCCCCCCGATCTCGACGAGAGGCTTGTCGCGACCGAGGCGGCGTGAACGTCCGCCGGCCACGATCACGAGCGACCGGGCCGGCTCGCTCACGCCCCGACGGCCCCGGGGGGTCACTCCGAGTACCGCCAGCAGCTCGGACACCCGGCGGCGGATGTCGTGACGACCGCATCGAATGGGTCGGGTGGCAACCCCTGCAGCCCCTCCGACCGGTGAGCCGCCAGGTCGTACCCGACCTCCCGGAGCCGAGGCTGCATTCGGGCGGCGGTCAGCCCCCGAAGACGTTGATCTGGCGGCTGAACTTGACGATCAGCGAGCGGCCCTGGGGCCCGTGCAGATCCTGGATGCCCTGGATGTCGTTGTAGACGATGAACAGACCGGTTCCCGCGGTATTCAGCCACCCGAACCGGACGTTGGCGGAAAAGGTGTCGAGCTGCGTCGAGTACTGGACGAGCGACTGGAGATAGATCCGAGGCGTGAAGAAATAGCCGAAGTTCACCCCGGCCAGCGTCGTGACGAAGTCCCCCTGCTCCAGCGCGATATCGCTGTGGTCGAGCCGCAGCGACGTGCTGAACGAGGAACCCGACCGCAACGTCACCGTGCCGTTCGCGCTCCGGCGCGAACCCGACAGGAAGGACCCGGCGTTCGCCCCTCCGTTGAAAGAGAGCTTCGCCGACTCGTTCGTCCAGAAGCGGATCTGCCCCTCCCACCCGTCGTAGGTCCCCGTCGGCACGGTGACGTCCGTCCCGAAGATCGTGAACGGTTCGTACAACCCCTCCCGCACCCAGTTCATCCCGGTGTGCGCCTCCATCCCGTCCTGGAACTCCCAGTGTGTGTCGATGTGGAGACGCGCCGACTCCTCGAACCCGCGCTCGACGCCGGTCTTGTCGCTCCGGAAGGTGAAGTAGGAGACGTGCGGGCGGATCTCGCGGAAGATTCCGCCCGGGTGGACGTTGTGCATCAGGAAGGCCTGATAGTAGTTGTGGCCCGAACGGCGCAGGAAGCCGACCTCGGGGTTGAAGTTCTCGCCGAAGTACTGGTATTGGAGGTTCCCCCGCCACTTGCGGGTGTTGAGGCCGAAGGTCGCGTCGAAGGCCTGATCGGCGCGCGTCAATCCGGGTGTCTCCGTCTGAGCGCCCCACGCGGTCAGCGTCCACGCCTCGCCCAGCCCGAGTTGCCCGTCCACGGCGTACGTCCGGTTGTAATCGCCGGCGGCGCTTCCGTCGCGGTTGATGAAGGCCGCGCCGATGCGCGAGCGGTTCGGAAGCTCCCGCGCCACGCGCGCGACCGAGTACGCGTTCGGATCCTGGACGCCCTCGACCCGGTCAGTTGCAATTTGCAGGAGCCCGACGTTGAACCCCGCGGCGCGTCCCGAGACGCGGACGCCGCCGGTGATCGGCACCTGCCGCCCGTTGGCGATACCGATGCGCCGGCTGAAGAAGAGGTCGGCCCCGCCTCCTCCGACCGCGAAGAACCCGGCGTTCTCGAGGAAGAACGGACGCTTCTCGGGGAAGAGCAGACTGAAGCGGGTCAGGTTCACCTGCTGGTCGTCCACTTCGACCTGCGCGAAGTCCGTATTGTATGTCGCGTCGAGCGTGACGCCTTGCGTGATCTGGAGCTTGGCCTCGCCGCCGAACTCGTAGTTCCGGTCGAAGGCCGTCTGCCCGCCCGCGTAGTCGCGCGAGGTCGAGCCCAGCATGTAGGGCGTGACGGAGCCCAGGCGCCGGAAGGGGAGCTCGAGGCCAGTCAGGTGGCCCGCGTAGTTCAGCCGGTAGAGGTTGAACTCGCGGGGGACCGCGGACCAGAAGGACTCCTCGTTCCGCCGGCGGATCTGGCGCGAGACATTGAAGCCCCAGGTCGGATCGTTGCCGTAGCGCAGGGTGTTGAAGGGGATCCGGAATTCGGCGTACCAGCCCTCACCATCGCGGCTCGTCGCGACGTTCCATGATCCGTCCCAGTTCTTGTTGAACCCTCCGCCGGCGCCGGACTGCATCCGCCGCTGCGTATTGAAGCCGCCTCCAAGGAAGAAGCCCCCTCCGCGTCCCTCGTTGGCGACCTGGCCGTCGTATTCGATCCCCGTCGGCGTCGTCCCGAAGACGAACGCGTTCTGGTAGTCGTGGTAGGTATCGAACGCGAGCAGAATCGCGTCGGATTCCGAGACCTCGGTGTCCCGAATGCGGTCCCCGGGGATGATCGCGGCCGCGTCCTCGTCCCAGGCCCACACGCCGACGTATATCGCGGCATCGTCGAACACGAGACGCACCTCGGTGCGCTCCGACGCCGCCTGTCCGTCGAACGGCTCACGCTGGATGAAGTCCGTCATGACGGGCGCACCCTCCCACGCCGCGTCGTCGAGCACTCCATCGACGACCGGCGGTTGCGCGGTGCGAACCGCGAGGCCCTCGAGGGGCGCGGGCGGCTCCTCTTCCGGTTCGTGCTGCCCCGGGCCGTCCTGTGCGCGGAGTTCCGACGGCGGGACCGGGATCGCGATCAGACAAGCAGCCCCCAGGCCGAATCGAAGGGCGGGGAGACCACGGTTTCTTCGGAAGCTCATGTTGACGACACCTCAAACGATGGATCGGTAAGTGCCAAGCCCAAAAATGTACGCCCGGACTGTTAGATCGGCGAACACTTCAACATGAACACCCGACGCCGCACTTCGGTTGCGGCCGAGGGTTCGCGGACACTATGTTTAATATAATGAACACTGTTCAATTCCGACTTCGGACCCTGCGGGAAGGCGTGCTGGGCCTGTCCCTTCGCGAGTTTCGGCGGCGGATCAACGCTCAACTCCCTGACCACGCACGAGTGAGTCTCGGCACGTTGTCGAACTACGAGCGTCCGCCGGATGAGCGACCGAGGGCGGGGCCGCGGGCCGAGTTCATCGCGGCGCTCAAGCGGGCCTTCCCCCCTCTTCGGCTGGAATGGCTGATCCTGGGCGAGGGACAGCCGACGGTCGTCGCCGAGCGACTCTCCGCACCCGAGGGGCTGGAGACGAAGGCCGGGGCGGCCACCGGGGAGGGTTCTACGTTCGCCGCGGGGGTTCTGACGCGGTACCCCGATCTCGAATACCTCTCGCCGGACGCGTCCGCCGTGTTCATGTCCGCGCTGACGCGCCTCGCGATGGGCGAGCCGAACATGGCGCTGGATGAGCGCCGACTACTCGAACTGGCCGGCGACCTGCGCTGGCTCCTGCTCCTTCCGGTCGGGGCCTGGGGGTTCCGTCACGCGCCTCCCTATCGGGCCTTCTCCGACTACGCCGTGGCGATGCTGCACGCGTTGAGCCAATTGATGCCCGATAGCGGCGAGGGCGACCCGATCGACGACCACGCGGCCTCGATTCTTCCCCGCCTGCGTCGTTTCCGGAGAGTCGGCTTCTAGCAGCCCGTGCCGAGATGCCGCATCGCCCGCGGCGTCCGGCCGACCTCCCGCGGGTCAGTGGTCGCGACCCCGGACGCAAGCTAGATTATTCCGCCGGGTCTTCGCGGTAATGGGGGGAGGTGGGGTGGTCGCGGGCGCGAAGGCGGAGTTCGTGACGAGCCTCCTTAAGCTTCGGGGGCCCGTCGACTTGCTCTCCCTTATACCCGGACATACATGGCAACCCCTATCGACCAGACGGACGACCTGGAGCGTGCGCTCAGCGCGCTGACCCGCCCCGAGTGGCGGGATCTCCAGGCCGAAGACCTCATCGCGATGTATCGCGTGATGTACACTGCGCGGACGCTGGATGACCGCGAAATCGCGATGAAGCGACAGAATCGCATCTTCTTCCAGATATCCGGTGCCGGGCACGAAGCCATTCTGGTGGCGGCCGGGCGCGCGCTCAGGGCCGGTCACGACTGGTTCTTCACTTACTATCGAGACCGTGCGCTCGCTCTCGAACTCGGCCTGACGCCCTACGAGATCCTCCTGGGTTCCGTGGGAGCCGCCGAGGATCCGTCGACGGGCGGACGCCAGATGCCGGCGCACTATGGCTCACCGCGACTCCATCTGGTCACGCCCTCCAGCCCGACCGGCACACAGTTCAACCAGGCGGTAGGATGCGCGGAAGGCATCGTGCGCGCGCGGGTGATGGGACTTGACGGCCAACTCGACTCGGCGTCGACCAACGTCGAACCGGACGAAATCGTCCTCGTGTGCACGGGGGACGGGACCACCTCTGAAGGAGAGTTCTGGGAGGCACTCAATTCCGCCTCCAACCTCGAACTTCCCATCCTCTTCCTCGTGGAGGACAACGGGTACGCGATCTCCGTCCCGGTCGAAGTGAACACGGCCGGCGGCAGCATCTCGAAGCTCGTCCAGGGGTTCCCGAACCTCCACATCGAGGAAGTCGACGGCACGGACCCGCTCGAGAGCTATGTCGTGATGCGGCGGGCCGTGCGCCATGTGCGTTCCGGACGGGGTCCGGCGCTGGTCCACGCGCATGTGACCCGGCCCTACAACCACTCGATGTCCGACGACGAGCGGCTCTACAAGCCCGAGTCCGAACGGGAACTCGAGGCGGCGCGGGATCCGCTGACCACCTTCGCCGACTACCTCGTCCGGGAGGGTGTCCTGGAGGCCGACGAGCTCGAGAGCCTCAAGGCCGAGATCAAGGACGAGGTGGCCGACGACGCCGACCGGGCGACCGCCCGCCCTCAGCCGAGCCCGGATTCCATCTACACCCACGTCTACTCGTCCGATGTCGACCCCACGTCGAGCGCTTTCGAGACCGAGGCGCGATCCGACCCGGACGGGACCCCCACGACCGTGGTAGACCTGCTGAACGCCTGCCTGCGCGACGAAATGCGGCGCGATCCGCGGATCGTGTTGTTCGGTGAAGACGTCGCTGACGCGAGCCGCGAGGAGTACCTCGAGGAAGTCAAGGGCAAGGGTGGCGTGTTCAAGGTCACGTACGGCCTGCAGCGCGAGTTCGGGTCGGTTCGCGTGTTCAACTCGCCGCTCGCGGAGGCGAACATCGTCGGACGCGCGGTGGGGCTCGCGGTGCGCGGCCTGAAGCCGGTCGCCGAAATACAGTTCTTCGACTACATCTGGCCCGCATACCACCAGTTCCGAAACGAGGTCGCCACCTTCCGCTGGCGCTCCAACGGGACCTGGAAGTGTCCGCTCGTCGTCCGGACCACCTACGGCGGTTATCTCGCGGGCGGGGCGATGTACCACTCGCAGACAGGCGCCTCGCTGTTCACGCACACGCCGGGCATGCACGTCATCTGTCCCTCCAACGCGGTCGACGCGAACGGGCTGCTGCGGACCGCGATCCGCTGCGACGACCCGGTGCTCTTCCTCGAGCACAAGCACCTGTACCGGCAGACGTACAACAAGGGAGTGTATCCGGGTCCGGACTACATGATTCCGTTCGGCAAGGCCGCGCTCGTGGAGGAGGGGGACGACCTCACGATCATCACCTATGGGGCCCTGGTGGAGCGAACGCGCAAGGCGCTCGCCAGGCTGGACCGGGCGGGCGAACCGGTGAGCGCGGATCTGCTCGACCTGCGCTCGCTGAATCCGCTCGACATGGACGCGATTCGCCGCTCCGTGATGAAGACGAACCGCGTATTGGTGGCCTACGAGGACGCGAAATCGTGGGGCTTCGGGGCCGAGATCTCGGCCCGCCTGGCCGACGAACTGTTCGAATGGCTCGACGCGCCGATTCGCAGGATCACCGCGACGGACACGTTCATCGGCTACGCGCCGTCGCTCGAGAATGCGTCGCTGCCCCAGGTCGACGACATTGCCGAGGCGATCATCGAACTCGCCACCTGGTGAGACCGCACGCTCCAACCTAGCGCCGGGTCCGTCGCCTCTCGCGGGCGCGCCACACGCGGATGTGCTCCTTGAGTTCCGCGCGCGTCACACCGGGTCCGCACCAGTCGAGGCGGGCGCCGAAGGCGTCGAAGTGGGGGAGCGTCGAGTCGTGGATCCACTCGGGATCGAGACCGTATCGCCGACCCCACGCCTCGAGTTCTTCCCGCGAGACGTCGCTGTAGACGTGGCACAGCGGATCTCCCTTCGAGATGCCGAGGCGGGGGATGTCCTTCCGCGACGTGTGGTAGTGGTAGCGGATCATGCGTCTCGCTCGCCCGCCGGAGACGGCGTGGCCGTCCGGAGTTCCTCGAGAGCCTCCAGGCTGCGGGGCCAGTCCTTCCCCAGCAGCCGGGAGAGGCTCCGGTCCGCCAGTACCTTTCCGCCGGTCTGGCAGGCGGCGCAGTAGTTCGTCTCGTTGTCCGCGTAGCGGATGCGCTGCACGGGCGCCGCGCAGTCCGGGCAGGGCCGTCCGTACTTCCCGTGCACCGCCATCTCGTCGTGGAAGGCGGTCACCTTCTCCGGGAACGCTCCGTCGAGTTCGTTGCGCAGCCGGTGCGTCCACGCTTCGAGCGTGTGCCGGGTGGCCTCGAACAGCCGATCGATCTCGCCGTCGTCGAGCCGCTGGGTCCACTTGATGGGAGAGAGCTTCGCGCGGTGGAGGATCTCGTCGGAGTACGCGTTTCCGATGCCGGAGAAGAGCCGCGGATCGGTGAGCGCCCGCTTGAGCGTGTGGTTGCGGGCGGTAAGGGTCTCGTGGAACGCGGCCCGGTCCACGTGGAGAGGTTCGACTCCGCCCGGGTCGTGGAGGGCGAGCCCTTCCGGTCCGCGAACAACGTGGAGCGACGCTCGTTTCTTCGTACCGGCCTCGGTGAGGAGAAGGCTTCCGTGCGGGAAATCGAACGAGGCGAGACCGAGCCGACGAGGGATGTTCACGTCCGGGTCCCGCCAGCGGAGCCGGCCGGCGATCATCAGGTGAAGGACGAGCCACAACTCCCCATCGCCGGCGACGCCCACACCGATCGCGATCCGCTTGCCCAGCCGCCGCACGTCGACCACGTCGCGTCCGTGCGCGTCGACGAGCGAGGGATCCACGCTCCTGAGGAGAAACGGGCTGGCCAGCCGCACGCGTTCGAGCGTGTGCCCCGTGATCCGCGCCTTCAGGGCCTCCACATAGACTTCGACATCGGGAAGTTCGGGCATCTGCTGCCGTCCCGGAGCAAGTCGGAGCTCAGCGCGCCTTCACGGCTTCGGGCGCTGGCCGCTGCCGCTTGAGCCGGGCTGGTGGCCGTGCGCGTGATCCGCTTCGTTCGGCTTCTCGAGGGTGTTCCGAAGGTCCTCGATGTAGTCCGGGTGTTCACGGCTGAACTCCGGCCACGCGTCCTTGTCGGCGAGGAGGATGCCGCCGATGGCCCCCATGCCCCCGTCCGGGGCGGGTCGGTCCATCGGATTCGAGTATTGAACCGAGATCCGGTACACATGGTCCTTCCGGATCCTCACACCCCCACGCCACCAGAGCATGCTGGTCGGGATCCCGACCGTGCGACCTTCTCCGTCGACCGTGGGCGCCGTCTCCCACACGACCTTGCCCGCCGTGATGTCTTCGAGCCGGATCCAGTCGCCGTAGTCATGCAGGTGCCCCCCGATCCCGAGGATGCGCCCGTCCACGGCCGGGCTGCCCTCCCAGCTCATCCCGTGCGTGCCCGGAGGGAGAGGGAACTCCTTCTCGCCGACCGGGCCCATCACATCCAGATAGAACGGATACACATCGAACGGCCCGACGAGGCCAGGATCCTCGGCCGGCGTAAACGGGAGCCGGATGTGCAGGTATGCCTCGTCGAACGACTGGTCCGGCCGAGGGGCGAACATCGCGCTCACGAGCACGCGCGTGCCGGGCGCGAGGGGATATCCGAGCAGGCCCGGCATGGTTTCGCTGCTCGTCTCGCGGCCGGCGGCGAGCACGCGGCGGGGCACGGCCGAGAAGAGTTCCCGGTTGTCCGGGTCGATGACATTGACATGGTGGAGGAGGCGGTCGGGGAGCGGGTTGCCGTCGCGGCCGCGCATCTCCCAGGAAAAGCCGTGCAGCCAGCCCACGACCGGCAGTTCCGCCAGCTGGACCTGGGGCCGCAGATGCGGGGCGCCGGCGGGGAGGGCGACGGGACCGATCACGATCTCCGCCTCGCGGTCGCGCTCGCGGAGCCGAACTTCAATCAGCGGGCTGTCTTCGGGCAGCCGGGGTGGGCCCGCTTCGCGGTCGGCCATCTCCGCTGCATCGGACCCGTCGGCTCCATGCTCGTGCGTCTGGGCTCCGTGCTGATGTGCCTGGGCCGACTGGGGACGGGGCAACAGCAGGAAAACAACGCCCGCCAGAAGCGCGGCCGCGGCGGCCCGGGGGGTCGATCGCCTCATGCGGCCCCCGTCACGCTTCCGTCTCGCCCACCTCCTCGGCGACCATGAAAGCCTCCGTGAGGTAGTCGTCATTGTACTGGTCGAGCACGTCGCGGGCCGGCACGTCGCTTTCGAGCTTCAGCCACGCTTCGCGGGGCGGGTATTCGTCGTGATCGCGGGGCTCGAAACGGATCTTCGCGTAGTGCCAGGGGTCGGCGCCGGGGTGCCGCGCCGTATCGGGGAGCGCCTTCACCTCCCATTCGAAGCCGTCGATATCGAGTATTCGCGGCATGGTTCCCGGTTTCCGTCAGAGTCCGGCCCCGGGATCGGTGCTGCACACCGGCCTATCCGGGGAAGGGAACGTCGAAGTGGGCGAAGTTCTTCTCGGTGAATGCGTCGTACTGCTCCGGCACCTCGTCGTCCGGGAAGATCGCTTCGACCGGACATTCGGGGACGCAGGCTCCGCAGTCGATGCACTCTTCGGGGTGGATGTAATACTGGTCCTCACCCTCGTAGATGCAGTCGACGGGGCACACATCGACGCACGACGCGTCCTTCGTGGTGATGCACGGTTCAGTAATGATGTAGGTCATGCGCGGGAAGATACCCGGGGGGTGTGGGGTGAGCAATCCGGCGCGAAGGGGGGGCGGATGGGCCTTCGGCTTGGTCCACCGCGCGAGAGCCGGTATCTTTTGAGGTTCCGTGCGTGAGACGCTCCGCGGACGTGTGAGCGACGTGTAATCGGCCTGAAGCGCCCGTCTGTGCGGGCGTGGGAATCGAAGAGCGAGAGGGCGGCAGCTTGAAGCCACTCGAGGTCATACAGGGAGGGAGCGAGGCGGCCATCGCCTGGCCTTCGCGGAAGCCGCGATGGCTCAAGGTGCGGGCGCCCGGAGGGCCCAACTATCTGCGCCTCAAGGAGCTGATGCGCGGTCTGGAACTCAGCTCCGTCTGCGAGGAAGCACACTGCCCCAACATCGGGGAATGTTGGGAAGCGGGCACCGCCACGTTCCTCATCATGGGCGACGTATGCACCCGCAACTGCCCCTACTGCGCGATCGCCCACGGCCGTCCGGAAGGGCTGGACGAGGATGAGCCACGGCGGGTCGCGGAGGCCATCGAGCGGCTGCAGCTCAACCACTGCGTCATCACATCCGTCGACCGGGACGATCTGCCGGACGGGGGCGCCTGGATTTTTGCGGAAATGATCCGGGAGATCCGTCTTCGGCGGCCGCAGTGCTCGATCGAGGTGCTGACGCCGGATTTCCGGGGCAACCCGGAGGCGATCCGTACGGTGATCGATGCCGGGCCGGAGATCTTCAACCACAACATGGAGACGGTGCGCCGACTGCACCGCGTCGCGCGGCCAGGGGGCCGCTATGACCGTTCGCTGAACGTGCTGCGGACGGGTCGGCAGCTGGACGACCAGGTGCTCATCAAGACCGGCATCATGCTGGGGCTGGGCGAGACCGGCGCGGATATCGACGAGTTCATGGGAGATGCGCTGGAGGCGGGCGTACAGATCCTGACGCTGGGTCAGTACCTTCGGCCGTCGCCGGACCATCTCCCGATCGACCGCTACGTGACGCCGGAGGAATTCGTGCGCTGGAAAGAGATCGGCGAGTCGCGCGGCTTCCTTCATGTCGAGAGCGGACCTCTGGTCCGGTCGAGCTACCACGCCCGCGAGCAGGTGGTCGAACTGCGGCAGCGGGTCGCGGCCCTGGCGGCCGGATGAGCGCCTCACCCTCCGGCCGGTCCGTGGCCACGGCACCCGACGCGACGCCCGCGAAGACGGCGGACGGCGGGCTGCGGGACGACCCCGCCGCCTTCCTCGGGCTCTCCAGGGAAGAGTGCATTGAACTCCTCCGCCAGCTGGTGGTCTCGCGGCGGTTCGAGGAGAAGGCGGCGGAGGTCTACCAGATCGGCAAGATCGGCGGCTTCTGCCATCTCTATACGGGACAGGAGGCCGTCGCCGTGGGAGCGATCTCCCCACTGCGCTCCGACGACTACGTGATCACGGCGTATCGCGATCACGCCCAGGCGATCGTCCGCGGCATGAATCCCGACGCAGTCATGGCCGAACTGTACGGGCGAGTCGACGGGTGCTCCCGGGGCTTCGGCGGCTCGATGCACATGTTCGACGCGTCGCTCAACTTCATGGGCGGGCACGGCATCGTCGGCAGCCATCTTCCGATCGCGATCGGGGCGGGGTACGCGATCCGGTACCGGGGCGGTGACCAGGTCTGTCTCTGCTTCTTCGGCGACTCCGTGGTCAACATCGGGGCTTTCCACGAGTCGATGAACATGGCCGCGCGCTGGAAGCTTCCCGTCATCTTCGTGCTCGAGAACAACCGCTACGGGATGGGCACCGATTTCCGGCGTGTGGCGGCGGTGAAGGAACTGAAGGACCGCGGACTTGGGTACGCCGGCCTCACCTCGCTCGACGTGGACGGCATGGACGTGCTGGCGGTGCGGCAGGTCATGGAGGAAGCGATCGAACGGGGCCGGACCGAGAAGACGCCCAGCTTCATCGAGGCACGCTGCTTCCGTTACATGGGCCACTCGATGGCGGATCCGACGCACGGGACGTACCGGACGCGCGAGGAAGTCGAGAAGTGGCGTTCGGACGACCCGATTCTCTCGTTCTCCCGGCGTCTCATCGAGGCGGGCCGACTCAGCGAAGAGGAGTACCAGACGATGGACCGCGAAGCGATCGAGGTCGCGGAGCGGGCCGCGGCATTTGCGGACCGGAGCCCCCTGCCAGACCCCGAGGCGGTGTATCGCCACGTGTATTCGGACCGGTATCCGGACGACGTGCGACGGCGCGACGCCTGGCGGAAGGAGTTCCGCTGATGGCCGTCCTCACGTACCGGGAAGCGCTGAACGACGCCCTTCGCGAAGAGATGGAGCGCGACGATGCGATCTTCATCATCGGTGAGGAGGTAGGGGAATACGACGGCGCCTACAAGGTCACCAAGGGTCTGCTCGACCAGTTCGGGGAGTGGCGGGTGCGAGACGCCCCGATCGCCGAGTTGGGGTTCGCGGGGCTGGGCGTCGGCGCGGCGATGGCCGGTCTGAGGCCCATTGTCGAGTTCATGACGTGGAACTTCGCCCTGCTGGCGATGGACGAGGTCATCAACAGCGCGGCAAAGACATATCAGATGTCGGGGGGGCAGTACAACGTGCCCATCGTCTTTCGCGGGCCGGGGGGCACGGCGCTCCAGCTGGCTGCGCAGCATTCACAGTCACCCGAGCCCTGGTACAGCTACGTGCCGGGGTTGAAGGTGGTCGCGCCCGCGACAGCGCGGGACGCCAAGGGGCTGCTGAAGAGCGCGATCCGCGACAACGATCCCGTCGTCTTCATCGAGAGCGAGATCATGTACAACCTCGTCCGGGACGAGGTGCCGGAGGAGGAATACCTGACCCCGATCGGCAAGGCCGAGGTAAAGCGGGAAGGGTCGCACGTGACGATCATCTGTCACTCGAAGATGGTGCATCAGTCGCTGGCGGCGGCCCGCGAGTTGGAGAAGGAAGACATCGACGCCGAAGTGCTGGACCTGCGCACGGTGCGTCCGCTCGACGTGGACGCGATCGTGGCGTCGGTCGAGAAGACCAACCGGGCAGTCGTCGCCGAGGAGGGGTGGCCGATGTGCAACATCGGCGCCCAGGTGGTGGACGACATCCAGCGCGAGGCGTTCGACTCGCTCGACGCGCCGATCGCCCGGGTGAACGGGCTGGACGTTCCGATGCCGTACGCGAAGAACCTCGAGAAGCTTGTGACCCCGAATGCCGAGCATGTGGCGGAAGCGGTGCGCCACGTGTGTTACTGCTGACAGGCGGCCGAGATGGCTACAAAGGTCGTGATGGCCCAGCTCAGCCCGACGATGGAAGAGGGCAAGCTGATCGAGTGGAAGGTCGCCGAGGGCGACACGATCTCGCAGGGCGACGTCGTCGCCGAGATCGAGACGGACAAGGCGAACATGGACGTCGAGGCGCTCGGGGGCGGCGTACTGCGCAAGATCGTCGTCGAGGCGGGCGCGACGGTGCCGGTCGGGGCGCTGATCGGCGTGATCGCGGCGCCGGATGAGGAGATCGACGACCTGCTCGCCGAGGCGGCCGAAGAGGCAGCGTCCGCAGGAGCCCCAACACCGGAGCCCGCCCCTGAAGAGCCTGTCGCGCCGGCCGAGGACCCCGCACCAGCCCCGGCCGCAGGTACGGCTTCCGCAGCGGGGGCGGCGGCGGCTGGCAGCCGCATCAAGGCCTCGCCCGTGGCCCGCCGCATGGCGGCCGAGGGCGGCATCGCCCTGTCGAGCCTCGTGGGATCCGGCCCGGGCGGGCGGATCGTGAAGGCCGACGTAGAGGCTGCGCTGGCTGCCGGCCCGGCCGTAGCACCGCCTACACCGGCGCGCGCCCCGACGGCCGCCACCGGGCCCGGCCCCGCCCCTGCACTACCGGTCGGCCTCGAGGACCGGGTCGAGGAGGCGAGCCAGATGCGGAAGGCGATCGCCCGACGCCTCGTCCAGTCGATCGGCCCTGTCCCCCATTTCTTCCTCACGACCGAGGTCGACATGGGGCGGGCGCTGGAACTGCGCGCGGACGTCAACGCCCGCTTCGCGGACGGCAGGATCGGGGTCAACGACCTGCTCCTGAAGGCGACGGCGGAAGCGCTCAACCGTCATCCGGCCGTCAACGCCTCGTGGGAGGAGAACGCGATCCGCTATCACGGCGCGGTCCACATCGGGATCGCGGTTGCGCTCGACGGTGGCCTCATCACACCCGTCCTGCGAGACGCCGGCCGCAAGGGGCTGCGTCAGATTTCGACCGAGGCGCGGGACCTCATCACGAGGGCGCGCGGGAGAAAGATCGCTCCCGAGGAGTACCAGGGCGGAACGTTCTCTGTCAGCAACCTCGGCATGTTCGAGATCGACCAGTTCACGGCCATCATCAACCCGCCGGAGGCCGGGATCCTCGCCATCGGGCAGACGGTCGAGAAACCCGTGGTCGTGGCCGGAGAGGTCGTCGTCCGCAAGCGGATGCGCGTAACCATGTCGTGCGACCACCGCGTGATCGACGGCGCCACCGGCGCCGCGTTCCTCGGCACCTTCAAGGCAATGCTCGAGAACCCGCTCGAGATGATCCTCTAGCAACGACAGTAAGGAGTGAGGGCATAGATGTCGGAGACTTACGACGTTGTAGTAGTCGGAGCCGGTCCGGCCGGATACGTGAGCGCGATCCGCGCCGCGCAACTGGGGCTCCGGACCGCGTGCGTGGAGAGCGGCTCATACGAGGGCGGGCTCGGCGGCACCTGCCTCAACTGGGGCTGCATCCCCGCCAAGGCCCTGCTGGAGAGCGCGGCGCTCGCGCACAACCTCCGGCACCACGGCGCCCGCATGGGCGTGAAGCCGGTCGAGGTGGAGTACGACTTTCCGGCCGCCGTGAAGCGGAGCCGGATCATCACCCGGAAGCTGACCGCCGGCGTGAAGTACCTGCTCGGGAAGAACAAGGTCGAGATCGTGCAGGGCCGCGGGCGGCTGGCGGGGCCGGGCCGGGTCGCGGTCGAGGCGGACGATGGCGAGACCCGTGAGATCGCCACGAGGAACGTCATCCTCGCGACGGGTTCCGTGATGAAGACGTTCCCGGGCTTCGAGCTCGACGGCGAGAAGGTAATCGGAAGCCGGGAGGCCCTCGGACTGCAGGATCTGCCCGGGCGGATGGCCATCGTCGGGGCCGGATTCGTGGGCGTCGAGTTCGCCGACGTGTTCAACGCCTTTGGTGTCGAGGTCACGCTGATCGAAGCGCTCGACACGCTGGTTCCGCTGGAGGACCCGGAGATCGGGAAGGCGCTCGAGCGCTCGTTCCGGAAGCGGGGGATCCGCAACCTCACGAATACCCGGGTGAAGGAACTGGACCGCGGTTCGAGTCCCATGGTGCTCACGGTCGTTACCCCGGACGGCAGCGAGACCGCCGAGGAGACCGACCTCGTCCTCATGGCCGTGGGACGACGGCCCGTGACCGAACATCTCGGTCTCGAGGAGAGCGGCGTCGAACTCGAGGACGGCTTCATCAGGATCGACGGCTGGTGCCGGACGAACTCCGAGGGCGTGTACGCGATCGGCGACGTCGCCGGGCAGCCCATGCTGGCGCACGTCGGCTCGCACGAGGGCATCGTCGCCGCCGAGCACATTGCGGGCGTGGCGAAGCACCCGATGACGTACGGAAACATCCCCTCCGTCGGCTACTGCCACCCCGAGGTGGCCTCGATCGGCATGTCCCAGGCGCAGGCCGAGGAAGCCGGCTACGAGGTCGTGACCGGCAAATACCCGCTCGGGGCCCACGGGCGCGCACTCACGGCCGAGTCCGCGGATGGTTTCGTGAAGATTGTCGCGGACGCCAGGTACGGCGAACTGCTCGGCGCGCACATGATCGGGCACAACGTGAGCGAACTCGTGGCCGAGGTCGGCATGGCGCGTGAACTCGAGGCCACGCTGGATGAGATGGTCGGGCACGCGCACGCACACCCCAGCATGGCCGAAGCGGTGATGGAGGCCGCGTTCGGTGCTCTGGGCCGCGCGATCCACATGTAGGTGAACGAGGGTCGCGAGCTTCGGGTGGTCGACCTCGGCCGCCGCGAATACCGGGAAGTCCTCGAACTCCAGCGCTCCGTCGCCCGCTGGCGTCGCGCCGAGCCGCCGGACCACGACCTGCTGCTCCTCGTCGAGCACCTCCCGGTGATCACGCTCGGGCGAGGCTCGAAGCCCGGCCACATCCCGATGGACGAGGCATGGCTCAGGGATCGCGGCCTCGACGTGGTCGAGATCGAGCGTGGCGGCGACGTTACCTATCACGGTCCCGGCCAGCTGGTGGGCTATCCGATCCTCGACCTCCGCGCGCACCGCCAGGACCTCCACTGGTACCTGCGCCGCATCGAGGAGGTGCTCCTGCGCGTGCTCGCCGGGTGCGGCCTCCCGGCGTTCAGGGTCGAGTCGTACACGGGCGTGTGGACGGGTTCACCGCCGGCCGACGCGGTCGAGATGGTGGAGGACGACGGTTTCGGGACGATCACCCCCGGACGTGCCGGTCAATTCATGGGAGAGGGCGCGATCCGCAAGGTGGCATCGATCGGCGTGCATGCGAGCCGCTGGATCACGTGGCATGGATTCGCGCTCAACGTCACGCCCGAACCCCTGGTGAACTTCCGGGGGATCGTGGCCTGCGGCATCCCTGGCGTGCAAATGACGAGCCTCGCGTCGGAGGGGGCTCCCCTGACTTTGGAGGAGGCGGGCGAGGCGGTGCGGCGCGCGTTCCCGATTGCGTTCCCGAACCTCAGGTCGCTACGGGCGCCGGAAGCCGGCCTCCGCGTCTAGCGCCGGCGCTTTGGACGGAGCACGCACCCGGGCGTTCCCGCGGGAACGTCCCGGGCCGGGCCATGCTCGACGGATTGCCGAGACCGGGGTTGCGTCCGACTTTGTGACCCGTCGCGCGCCGACGTGAACGACCCGACGTCCAACTCGGAAACCTCTGAACAAAATGGTGAACCCAGGATGATGATGATTCTCGGAATCCTGCTGGCTGCTACGGTTGCCGTGGCGCTGATGCTCGGCCAGCTCGCGAAGATGTCGTTCCGGGAGCGCGTCCTGTCGACCGCCGCCATGCTCGCCGCGGCGTTTGTCTTCTACGGGCTCGTCGTGCTGGTCGAGGGGGCCGCCCACTAAGGCGGACCGCCCTTCGGTCAGCCGGGAGTCTACCTCGCCTTCCGTTGCCGTCTGAGGTACCCGATCAGGACCAGAACAAGGCCGACGAGCCCGGCCGCCAGGGCGACGCCGAGAATCCCGGGAGGCGAAGGTCAGGACCAGAACAAGGCCCACCACTCCCGGGAGGCGAAGGTCAGGACCAGAACAAGGCCGACGAGCCCGGCCACCAGGGCGACGCCGAAGACTGTGACGCGTCGGGGCCGTGTTCGATCTTCGAGCCCTGCCAGGCGGCGATGCCGATCATGAACGTAGCGAACACGCCCAGCAGGAGTACGAAGTGCCGCAGCCGGCGGTCTTCACGCTCGTGCAGGGCGAAGGCGGCGAGAGCGCCGGCCGTAAAGACCGGGACGGCCGCCCACGTGGCCCAGAAACGGTGCGTCTGCACGATCCCCGGCCGCACGAAGGTTCGCTCGGCCACCACGTCCGCGGCGGCGAGGCCGGTCAGATAGGCCGGGGCCACGAACGCGCCGGCGATGACGAGCGCCACGAGGCCCCAGAACTCGAGCGGCTCCCGGTCACGTACCCAACCGAACAGACCGACGATCGCCCCGCTCGCGGTGAGGACGATGGGGAAGGAGTGGGCGACCAGATGCAGGTGTTCCCAGCTCATGGCGCTTGACCCCATGTGCCGCCCGCCGTTCGATCCGTGGTCATCTTGACACGCCCTCCACGCCGATTAGAATACCGCTTCCCAACTCCGCCCCCTTCGTCTAGTGGCCCAGGATACCTGGTTCTCAGCCAGGAGACAGGGGTTCGATTCCCCTAGGGGGTATGAAGCGCCGCGGCGGGTCCGGATCGGACCCCATGCCAAGACACCGGGCGCGGCGCCGGACAACGCAACTATTACTTCAGAAGTCGACCTGGACGAGGAAGATGAACTGTCTGTCGGCAAGGGTCGGCGCGCTCGGAGAGTCGTTGAGCGCGGAGGCGTACTGCAGGCTGAACCTTGCGTAGTAGCCCGGGTACACGTTCATCCCGAACACCATGAAGTCCCGGTCGTCGCCCAGGGCCGGTTGGAAGCTGTCGTAACGGACGACACCCTCCAGCGCCCCCCACGCCCGGTATCCGAGTTCCAGGTAGCCGCCGTAGGCGTCCGTCTCCGCCGGCATGCCGCCCCCGGGCGTGGCGTCGAGGTCGTACTCGGCCCTGAGGTACTCGCCGGTCAGCGCCCACTGCCGATAGGTGACGCGCAGATCCGCACTCCAGAACACCCGGTCACCCGCGAAGTCCGAAGTGATATGGGGAGCGGCCGTCGGGTCTCCGGTGACGATGCCCTTGCCGAGCGGGGCCGACGTGTCCGAGGAGTAGCCGATCGAAGCACCCGCCTGTACGACCAGATCGTCATAGAAGGCGACGGTGCCGATCGAGTTGAACTGGACTCGGCTGGTGAACATGTAGTTGTCGCCATCGTTCGTGACCGACCGGCCGTTTCCGTTGAACATCCCCGCCCCGTAGGTGAGCCGGCCGTCCAGCGCGCTGCCGCCCCCCTGCATGCCGAGTTGTCGACCGGGGGCGATGGCGGTCGAGGCCTGGGAGCGATCGAGAAAGCTGAGTGCGCCCCGCGTCTGCGTAGCCTCGAGGCCGAACAAGGGCTTGAACAGGCCGAACGTGAGTTCCATCTCCGGAATCAGTGGAAGCGTGGCGGCCGCGTCCCAGAGCTTTAAGGCGTCGTCGTCAGCATCGTATCGCGCCTGGAAATAGTAGTCGAAGACGATCCCGATCTGTCCGCCCACTCTCAGGCGGGCGTCGAAGAGCCGGAAGCCGTCCGGCTCGTGCGTGGAGTCCGCCTGCGCGTGCGCACCGACGCGCAGCAGCCCGCCCACGTCGACCGGGGGTGCCTCCTGCCCCACGGCCGCCGCCGGAAGAACACAACCCAGCGCCAGCCCCGTTCCTGCGCACAGCCTCCGGATCATCACCGCTCCTCATCCTCTGTCAGATTCCCGTCAACGTCGTCGGGGTCAAACTCCGCGTGAAGATATCGCCACCCACCCAGCCCGATCGCCGCGTTGATCCAGAAGTGCCCGACGATCGCGGGGAACAGGCTGCCCGACCAGATAACCGTTCCGGCGAGCACCATGCCGAGCACCGTCGCCCGGATCACGCCAACCAGGTTCTGGTAGCCGTGACCGAGACCGAAGGACAGCGACACCAGTGCCGCCCCCAGCCAAACGTTGCCCGTCCACGTCGAGACGGCCCACAGGCCAAAACCCCGATAGGCATACTCCTCGCACACCGCCGCGATCCCCGCGAGCACGAGAAACCCGCGCTTCTGCGCAGCGTCCCGCGGCATGAGCAGCATCACAGCCGCCGTCTCTCTCAGTCCGGTCCACCGCCCCACGACCGTGAGGAGCCAACTGAGGATCAGCCCCGCCACTGCGACGGCCAACCCCCACAGCAACGCCGCACCGGGCTCGCTGACCGTCCAGCGGAGCGCCCCGGGGGGGACATCCTGCCACGCCGCGACGCCGAGCGTCACCAGGCCCAGGACGACGAGCGAAGCGCCCACGGAGACGTAGAGGAGCCGCCGGTGCTTCGCCGCATCGGCGAGGTTCGCGCCTCGTCGGGCATCGAGGGCGGCGAGGGCAGGCATGCCGATCAGGAGCAGCAGCGCGTACGCCGCCGCGATCGGACTCGGAGTCTCGGGCATGGCCGAGGGATACGGGGCGAAGCGGCTCGGTGCAACCGCGCCGCTCGTGCGAGCAGTGACGCCGTTGACACCGCCCCGAACTTCCGGGACGTTCCCCCGGCCAGCGCCGCCGGGCGACCGCCGGGTCGTCCGCCACCTCACTCGAACGACGACCCCGGAACTCATGCCGCTCGATATCGCCATCTCCCAGTTCAGGCCGGTCAAGGGGGACTTCGACGCGACCCTCGACGCGTGCGCCGGAATCGTGGAGCGCGCGCTCGGCCAGGAGCCCCGCCCTCGGCTGCTCGTGTTTCCGGAGACCGCGCTGACCGGCTATTTCCTCGAGGGTGGGGTGCGTGAACAAGCCCTTCCAGCTCCGCAACTCTTCGACAGGCTCAATGCGCGTGCCGGTCCGGACGCCGCGGGTCTCGATGTCGCGATCGGGTTCTACGAGCTGGACGCGGGGTGCATCTACAACTCGGCGATGTACGCGACGCTCGGCCCCGGCGGCGGGATCCGACACGTCCACCGGAAGGTCTTCCTCCCAACGTACGGCGTGTTCCAGGAGGAGCGGTTCGTGGAGGCCGGGCCCGGGATCGAGGCGTTCGACGGGCCGTTGGGCCGGACCGCCCTGCTGATCTGCGAGGAAGGGTTCCACTCCATTTCCGGTACGCTCGCCGCTCTGGGCGGCGCTGCGATCATATTGATTCTCAGTGCCTCGCCCGCGCGGGGGGCCGCTCCCGGGGCGGGCGTGCCCGGCAACCTCGCCCGCTGGGACGCACTCGCGAGCGGCATCGCGGCCGAGCACGGCGTGTTCGTCATCGTATCTCAGCTCGTCGGTTTTGAGGGGGGGAAAGGGTTCGCCGGCGGGTCCGCAGCCTATGATCCCCGCGGAGACCGGCTCGTGGCCGGGCCTCTATGGGAGGAGGCGCTGCTCCCGGTGCAGATCGATCTCGGCGAGATCGCGAGGGCGCGTACCGATGAACCGTTGTTCGCGGACCTTGAGCGGTCGTGGACCCGCCTTCTGGTGAACAGTCCGGGCTCGGGGGTCCGCCGACCCGCCGCGGAGCTCGAATGAGCGGGGGCTGGCCGCCGGCGGGCATCGCCGAGGCCCGCGCCGCGGACCCCGCCGACGCTCGTGCACTCGACATCGATGTCGAGCTTGTGAGAAGGTGGCTGGTCGAGTTTCTCCGCGAAGAGATCCAGCACCGACGCGGCTTTCGGCGGGTCGTGATCGGGTTGTCCGGGGGGGTCGACTCCGCGCTGACCGCCGCGCTGTGTGCGGAAGCTCTCGGCCCGGAGGCGGTGCTGGCCCTCTTGCTGCCCTATCGGACTTCGAGCCCCCGGAGTCGGGAAGACGCGCTCCTCGTAGCCGGCAAGTTCGGGATTCCGACGCGCACGATCGAGATTACGAAGGCGGTGGATGGCTATCTCGAACACTTCGAACCCGAGGCGGGCGGGCACCGGAGGGGGAACGTCGCCGCACGCCAGCGCATGATCATCCTCTTCGATCAGGCATTCAAGCTCTCGGCGCTGCCTGTCGGGACGGGCAACAAGTCGGAGCGTCTGCTCGGCTACTACACATGGCACGCGGACGACTCTCCCCCCGTGAACCCGCTCGGAGACCTGTTCAAGAGCCAGGTCTGGGCGCTCGCGCGGGCGGTGGGGGTGCCGGCCGCGATCTTGGACAAGCCGGCCACGGCCGACCTCATCCGGGGACAGACCGACGAGGAGGATCTGGGGGTCTCCTACCCGGAGGCTGATCTCATCCTCCACCACCTTCTCTCCGGACACGTAGTCGACGGCCTGATCGAGGCGGGGTTCGGGAAGAAGAAGGTGGACATCGTGGCGGGGCGACTCGCTCGCACGCACTGGAAGCGCCATCTGCCCACGGTCGCCATGCTTTCGGCGACGGCGATCGGGGAATGGTACCTCCGGCCGGTGGACTACTAGACTCAGCGGCCTGGCCGTGTCTTCGTCAACGATCCGTCCGGACACGCGGCCCCGGGCCTCCTCCTGTGCCGCCACGGCCGTGGTCGAAGCGAGCAGGAGACAGCCGCCGAGCACGACGAGTCCAGCGCGGAGCCGGGGTCCTCGTTCTCGCCTTGAAGGGGTCATCCGGATCGATCCTCCAGGAACATTCACTTCAGGGCCTGCTGCCGGATCGTACAATAGGCGGGACGGGTAACGTCTCCAGACATGTAACGTCACGGGTCCGTCACAGGTCGACGAGCCAGGGGGGCGAGGCGTTCACGGGATGGTTACAAACGTGTTACGATAGTGACGGCAGGCGTGACCCAGGATTTCCGGGGGCCGGGTCCCTTGCGCGGACCAAATCCACTCAAGGCATTAGTCTGAAGCCCATTGTGAAGATGCCGGACGCACAGATCCTGGTCGTGGACGACGAACCGGATATCCTGAGCGTGCTCGTGTATCACCTGAGCCGCGAAGGATACCGGGTCACCACGGCAGTCAACGGACAGGGCGCGCTGACCACGGCGCAAGCCGAGCGCCCCGACCTCATCATCCTCGACCTCATGCTGCCCGGCATGGACGGATATGAGGTGCTGCAGCGGCTTCGGCACGCGGATCGCACGGGTTCGATCCCGGTAATCCTGCTCACGGCCAGGCGGGAAGAGGATGAACGTGTCAGGGGGTTCGAGGTCGGTGCGGACGACTACATCACGAAGCCGTTCAGCGCCCGCGAACTCACACTTCGTGTCGAAGCGCTCCTGCGCCGGTCCAAGGCGGAGCCGGTATCTACTTCGCGCAGGATCTCCGTGGGGCCGGTGGAGCTCGACCGCGAAGCGCATCGCGCCTTCTCGGACGGAGTCGAAGTCGACCTGACGCCGCTGGAGTATCGACTGCTCGAGGTCCTTCTGGAACGTCGCGGACGCGTGCAGAGCCGCCGGCAATTGCTCCAGGCCGCGTGGGATACGAATGCGGCGATCGAGACGCGTACGGTCGACATGCATGTAGCCCGCCTGCGAACGAAGCTCGGCGGAGCCGCCGACCTGATCGAAACGGTTCGAGGAATCGGATATCGGTTCCGGGCGCTCGACAAGTAGATCGACGCAGGTAGGGTGCGGGGACGGGGGCTCCGTTCCCGGAGGCGGGGCTCGGACCGATGAACTCACGCGATCGGCGTACTTAACGTGAGACTCGCAAGTCGCTTCTTTCTCGCTGCGGCCGCGGTACTCGTCGTGGCCTACGTCGCCGCCTGGATACTGCTGGGGCTCGATGCGAGAGGAGGCGCGGTCGGGTCTGCGGCGCTGGGCGGCATCCTGCTCATGTTGTGGCCAACGGCCAGGCTCGTGGCCCGGCGAGTCGAGGCCGAAGTCGGGCGGGCGCGGGGGGTGGTCGACCGCATCGCCGCCGGGGATCTCGATCCGTCGGTCAGCCCGACCGGCTCGGACTCGGTCAGCTCGCTGGGCCGCGCCATCGCCCGAATGGCGGACCAGGTGCGGGACCGAGTCGCTGTCTCCGAGCGTGCATCGACCGACCTTCGCGTCCTGTTCGATGGACTGGAGGACGGCCTCGCGTTCATCGATGGAGACGGGCTCGTAAGCCTCTGCAACCCGGCGTTCGAACGCTGGGCCGGGCGTCAGGTCTCACCCGGCGTCCGCATCGGCACCCTGTTCCGGACCCCGCGGATCGCTGAAGCCGTGAGGGTGGCGCAGCGCGGCGAGCATGACACCGCCGAAGTCGCGCTTGGCGAACACACCGTACTCATGTCGGCCCGGCCCCACCGGTCGGGGGCGCTCATCGTGCTGCGTGACCTCACAGTCATGCGTCGACTCGAGGGAGTACGACGGGACTTCGTTGCGAACGTGTCGCACGAACTCAAGACTCCGTTGACCAGCGTCGTGGGCTTCGCGGAGGCTCTCGCCGAGGGCGGTCTTGCGCCCGACCACGGTCGGGACTTCGCGCAACGTATCCTCGCGAACGCAACCCGCATGCGGCTTCTGGTAGAGGACCTTCTCGACCTTTCGCTGCTGGAGTCCGGCAGTTGGAGCCCCCAGCCGGAGGCGGTGTCGATCGGGACGGTCGCTTCGGAGGTGTGGGAGACCCTGTCCCCCAAGGTGCGATCGTCCGAGATCCAGCTGAGCGTGTCCGGAACCCGGGACCCGGCCCACGTCGACCCGGACGCGATCCGCCAGATCCTGCGCAACCTGTTGGACAACGCTGCCCGCTACAGCGAGGACGATCCGGCGATTGCGGTCCGGATCCGGTCGGAGGGGCGGTTCCAGCGGGTCGAGGTCACAGACCGGGGATCCGGGATCGCGTCGGTGCACGTCGAGCGCGTGTTCGAACGCTTCTACCGCATCGACCCGGCGCGCTCGCGCGCCCGCGGCGGCACCGGGCTCGGGCTCGCGATCGTGAAGCACTTTGTCGAAGCGCACGGGGGCGAGGTCGGGATCGAGAGCGCGCTTGGTCGTGGAACGACGATATGGTTCACGCTGCCGGTGGCGACACAGCTCCCGGGCGAGGAGACGGTCGATGGACCGGCTTGAACGCTGTGCGGTGTTCGTGGCGGCGCTTTCCCTCGCCGGCTGCGATGAAGCGGGACACGAGGAAGGCCTCTCCGGCCTCATCGAACTCGACGGGTCGAGCACGGTCTTTCCGATCAGTCAGGCGATGGCCGAGGAGTTTCAGATCGCGCACGGGCGCACCGTGCGCGTGTCCGTAGGCGTCTCCGGCACCGGAGGCGGGTTTCAGAGGTTCTGTAACGGCGAGACCGACATCAGCAACGCGTCGCGGCCGATCAACGAGACCGAAGCGGCCTCCTGCGCTGCGGAGGGCATCGCGCCACTCGAGCTGCAAATCGCCTGGGACGGCCTGACGGTGGTCGCGCACCTCTCGAACGACTGGGTCGGCTGCATGACCGTAGCCGAACTTCGGCGGATCTGGGCGCCAGGCTCCGAACTCGAGCGATGGAGCCAGATCCGTCCCGGATGGCCGGACCGCGAACTCGACTTGTACGGACCCGATACCGACTCGGGCACCTTCGACTATTTCACCGCCGCGGTGGTGGGAGAGGCGAGCGCCAGCCGGCACGACTACACGGCCAGCGCCGACGACAACGTCCTTGTGGCGGGGGTGAGCGGAGACCCGGGCGCACTCGGCTACTTCGGTTATGCGTACTTCGAGGAGAACCAGGACCAGCTCCGCGCCGTTGAAATCGATGGCGGCGACGGTTGCGTCGCACCGTCCCGGGAAACGATCGTGGACGGTACGTATACGCCGCTCGCTCGTCCGATGTACATCTATGTTCGTCGCGATGCGCTCGACCGCGCGGAGGTCAGGGCGTTCGTCGGCTTCTACATCGACAACGCGGCGGCGCTGGTCCCGGAGACGGGGTACATCCCGCTTGAGCCGGAAGCCTATGCCGAGGTACGAGCCCGCATCGACTAGCACCGAATGAGCTTCCGGTCGAAAGCGGCCCTGGCGGCGCGCCGCCGCCACGCGCGGAGAGAGCGCCTGATCGGAGTGCTGCTGTTCGGCTGCGGCGCGCTCTCCATCCTGACGACGGTCGGGATCGTCGTAGTGCTCCTCACGCAGTCGTTGGGTTTCTTTGCCGAGGTTTCGCCGCTGGGGTTCCTCTTCGGCACGCGATGGTCGCCCGACCTGGTGCCGCAGTCGTTCGGCATCCTGCCGCTGGTGAACGGGACCCTGCTCGTGGCGGCCGGGGCGTCGCTCATCGCACTCCCCGTCGGACTGGCCACTGCGATCTACCTGAGCGAATACGCGTCGCGCCGGACGAAGCGGATCGTCAAGCCCGCACTGGAGATCCTCGCCGGTATCCCGACGGTGGTATACGGCTACTTCGGCATCGTCTTCGTAACCCCGATCCTTCGTTCCCTCTTCCCCGGCACCGGGGTCTTCAACGCGGCGAGCGCCGCGATCGTGGTGGGGATCATGATTCTCCCCATGGTGTCGTCACTTTCCGAGGACGCGTTGAGCGCCGTCCCGCGATCGTTGCGCGAGGCGGCCTACGGGCTTGGAGCCACCAAGTTCGAGGTCTCGACTCGGGTCGTGGTGCCGGCCGGCCTCTCGGGCATCGTGGCGAGTTTCATCCTCGCGATCTCGCGCGCCATCGCGGAAACGATGGTGGTGACGCTGGCCGCGGGCGCGACGCCGAAGATGACCTTCGATCTGCTCGAGAGCATTCAGACGATGACGGCGTACATCGTTCAGGTGAGCCTGGGTGACGCACCGTCGGGGACCATCGAGTACCGGACCCTGTTCGCCGTGGGACTGGTGCTCTTCCTCACGACGCTGGCACTCAACCTGCTCAGCCAGCGCATTACCGCCCGCTTCCGCGAGGCTTACCGGTGAGCCCGGCCGCGCCCCGCGGGGGACGCTTCGAGCCGCGCCTGAAAGCCCGTCGGCGGGCCGGCTCCCGCTTCATGTGGCTTTGCCGGATCGCGGTGGCTTTCGGGGTCGCGTCGCTGGTCGTCCTCCTCGTCGACATCCTCGCCGACGGATTGGCGGTGCTATCCCCGGGGTTCCTTGCCAGCTACCCCTCGCGCTTCCCGGAGCGGGCCGGCATCCGCTCCGCCATCATCGGAAGCGCCTGGCTGCTGGCGTTGGTGGCGGCGATGTCGTTCCCGCTCGGGGTCGGCGGCGCCCTCTACCTCGAGGAGTATGCGCCCAGGAACCGTTTTACGCGCTTCCTGCAGGCGAACATCGCGAACCTGTCCGGCGTGCCCTCCATCGTGTACGGCATCCTGGGCCTGGCCGTGTTCGTCCGCTTCCTTGCTCTGGAGCGAAGCCTGCTGGGGGGCGCCGCGACGCTGTCCCTGCTCGTACTTCCGCTCGTGATCATCGCCGCGCAGGAGGCGATCCGCGCCGTTCCGGGCTCACTGCGCGAGACTTCGTACGCGCTCGGGGCCACGCGCTGGCAGACGATCCGGCATCATGTGCTCCCCCAGGCCATGCCCGGAATCCTCACGGGGACGATCCTCGGGTTGTCGCGGGCCGGCGGAGAGACGGCGCCCCTGATCATGATCGGGGCTCTGACATTCATCGCATTCGATCCCGTCTCGCCCATGGACCCCTTCACGGTACTCCCGATCCAGATCTTCAACTGGACGACCGATCCGCGGGAGGCGTTCCATGCCCTCGCCGCGGGCGCCATAGTGGTACTGCTGAGCGTGCTGCTGCTGATGAACGCGACCGCGATCCTGATCCGAAACCGATACGAAAGGGATTCCTGACTCCGTGACGGCTCTTGAAACGGTGGGCCTCGGCGTCCACTACGGGGAAACACCGGCCATCCGCGACATCTCTCTCAGGATCCCCGAGAAGCGGGTGGTGGCCTTGATCGGGCCGTCAGGTTGCGGAAAAAGCACTCTGCTGCGTTGCTTCAATCGGATGAACGACCTCAAACCTGCGGCGCGCATCACCGGGCAGGTCCTGTTCCGGGGTCGAGATCTCTACGCACCGGGGATGGACCCGGCCGAGATTCGGCGCTGGATCGGGATGGTCTTCCAGAAGCCGAACCCGTTTCCCAAGTCCATCTTCGAGAACATCGCGTTCGGCCTGCGCATCAACGGGTTCCAGGATGATATCGGCGACCGGGTGGAGGCGTCGCTGCGCGCGGCTGCGCTCTGGGACGAGGTGAGTCATCGTCTCGATGCGGACGCACTCGGGCTCTCGGGGGGACAGCAGCAGAGGCTGTGCATCGCCCGGGCGCTGGCCGTGGAGCCGGAAATCCTGCTTATGGACGAGCCGGCGAGCGCCCTCGACCCGATCGCGACGGGCCACATCGAGGATCTCATCGGAGATCTCAGGCGGGACTACACGATCGTCGTCGCAACGAATAACATGCAGCAGGCCGCGCGCATCAGCGACGACACGGCCTTTCTCTACATCGGCGAACTGGTCGAGTACAAGGAGACGCAGCGCTTGTTCACGAATCCCGAGGACGAGCGAACCGAGGCCTATATCACCGGCCGACTCGGCTAGCGGGCCGCCAGGAAGACGAGGGCTGGAGCGGATGTCCTTCAAGCAGTTCGACGACCGGCTGGACGACGTCACCCGGGCGCTGCACCAGATGGCGCACGACATCGAACAACTCGTGCAACGGGCCGTCGCGCTGGTCGGACAGCCCACGGTCGACGCGTCGGCGATCCGCGAGGGGGACGACGCCATCGACCGGGCCGAGGTGGAGGTCGAGGAATCGACGGTAGAGATCCTCGCGCTTCACCACCCGGTCGCGAGCGACCTGCGCGTGCTCGTCACCGTTCTGAAGATCAACAACGACCTGGAGCGGATCGGCGACCACGCGGTGAACATCGCCGAGGCAGCGGAACGGCTGTCGAAGGCCGAGAAGAAAGTTCCCATCCCGCCGGAACTCGACGAGATGAGCCGGATGGCTCGGGAGATGCTGCGGGACGCGCTGGACGCGTTCGTGCATCGGAACGCGGACGACGCCCGCTCGGTGATCGCGCGTGACGACCGCGTGGACCAGCTCCAGGACTCACTGTTCCGTGTGATGATCACCCATATGCCGGACTACAATCTGTCGGGTTGCCTCCAGGTCATCCTGATCGGCCGCAACCTGGAGCGGATCGGCGACCTCGCGACGAACATCGGCGAGGACGTGGTCTACATGGTCCAGGGCATCACGATCCGACACCAGGAGGGTGGGCCGGCCTAGCCGCCCCAGTTGCCGTCCACCTTGCGGCGACGCTTCCGGACCGCCCGAAGCATCCGTTCGTGGTAGTCGACAGGTCGCTCCCCAACCGCGGGCTCGAGCAGTACGTACTCTCCACTCGGCTGCAGTTCCCAGGCTCGCTGGTTGTCGCGGAGCGCGACGCGGAGCGTCTTCCGAAGACGCTTCATGATCCGCCTGTCGCGCACGGGCATCAGCATCTCGACCCGTTCGTCGAGGTTACGACGGCGCCAGTCGGCGCTACCGATCCATACCTCCGGGTCCCCGTCGTTCTCCCACCAGAAGATGCGATCGTGCTCCAGGAAGCGCCCGACGATGCTTCGTACGTGGATGTTCTCGCTGAATCCGGGGATCCCCGGGCGCAGCCGGCACTGACCACGGACGATAAGATCGATACTCACGCCTGCCGCGGAGGCGGCGTAGAGGGCCCGAATGAGCTTCGGATCGTCGAGTCCGTTCATCTTCATGATCATGCGACCCTTCCGACCCGCCTCGACATGCGCGATCTCCCGATCGATCCGCGCGACGAGGGCCTGCCGCAGATCTCTCGGGGCCACGACCGTCTCCTCGTACTGCTGGTTGGGGGCGTAGCCCGTGAGGAAGTGGAAGAGGTTGACCGCGTCGCGTCCGATCTCGGGGCGGGCCGTGAGGATACCGATGTCCGCATAGATCTGCGCAGTCTCCGAGTTGTAGTTGCCGGTGCCGATGTGGCAATACGTCCGGATCTCGTCTCCCTCCTCTCGGACGACGAGCGCCACCTTGGCGTGTGTCTTTAGCCCGACCAGGCCGTACGTCACGTTGACGCCCGCCTCCTCCAGGACCGAAGCCCATTCCATGTTGTCTGCTTCGTCGAAGCGCGCGGTCACCTCCACGAGCACGGCGACTGCCTTGCCGGCCTCCGCGGCCCGCACGAGCGCGGCAATGATCCGGGAGTGTTCAGCCGTCCGGTAGAGCGTCTGCTTGATCGCTACGACGGCCGGGTCCGCGGCGGCTTCCTCGATGAACCGCTGCACCGTTGCGGTGAACGATTCGTACGGATGGTGAACCATGAGGTCGCCCGCCCGAATCACCGTGAAGATGTCGGGGCGGTCCTCGGTCTCACCCTCGCGGATCAGGCGGGGCGGGATCATCGGCTCCCACGGCTCGTACTGGTGCTGCCACGGGCCCTCGGCGGCGACGCGCCAGAACCCCGACATCTCGAGCAGCCCCGGAATCTCGTACAGGTCGTCCTCATCCAGTTCGAGCTGACGCACGAGGAACTGCCGGACATCGTCGGGCATGTTCGGTTCGACTTCGAGACGCACGACGCGGGCGAACCGGCGCTCGCGAAGCTCCTCCGAGATCATCCGAAGGAGATCGTCCGCCACTTCCTCGTCGCGCGCGACATCAGCGTTTCGGGTCACCCGGAACAGCGACGCGCTCTCGATCTTCATCCCCTGGAACAGCTCTCCCGCGAAATTGCGGATGACCTGTTCGACGGGCACCAGATGGCCGCTTTCCGGCAGTTCGACCCAGCGCACGGACGGCGGGATCTTCACCCGCGCGAAATGGCGCGTTCGGCGTTCGGGGTGCTCGAGCATAAGGGCGAGCGACAGGCTCATGTTGGACAGGAACGGGAACGGGTGCCCCGGATCGACGGCCAGCGGCGTGAGGATCGGGTAGATCCGATCCGCAAAGACGCCGCGCACATGCTCGCACTCCGCCTCGTCCAGGTCGTCGAAGTCCCGCACGACGATGCCGAGTTCTTCCGCCAGGCGGGGCCGGAGTCCGTCCTCCCAGACCTCCGCCAGGCGGATCCGCATGGTGCGGACCCCTTCGCGCACGAGGTCGAGTTGTTCGGCGGGGTCGCGGCCGTCGAGCGACGGCTTGACCACGCCGGCGCCGAGTACGCGCTTGAGGCCGCCGACCCGCTTCATGACGAACTCGTCGAGGTTGTTCTCGGTGATCGCGAGGAAACGGAGCCGCTCCAGGAGCGGGGTCCGCTCGTCCATCGCCTGGTAGAGGACTCGCCAGTTGAAGTCGAGCCAACTCAACTCGGGGTTGAAATAGAGTGACGCATGCCCCGGCGTGGCGTGATCCGGGACGGGCATCTGGGAGGCCGCTCGCGGGAGCAGTGGCTGCCCCCCCACGCGGTGCCCGAATTCAGGGCCGATCGACGGGATCCCGGGCTCCGTGTCGGGGGTCGAGCCGGCCGCGGGGGGATCGATGGTCGGCGTGGCGTCGGACTCGGCAATCTTCACGGCGGACGAGCCGGGCTCCGGTGGCGGGGTGCCGCCGTTCGATCGCCCCGTCGCCGGATGCAGCCGGGGGCGTTGCGTCGTCTCGTTCGACTCTGATGACATGCCGTACTCCACGATTTTGCGAACGTTTGCGAACGCAGGGCCTGTATTATATGCGCCGCGGGGCATGTGTCGCTCGTTCGGATTGTAACAGCGTGGGGGGCGGACCTCTGGAGGCGATCGGGTCAGGCGCTGCCGGCCAAGTCGAAGGTGACGTAGGGGTCGAGGCCGAAGATGCGGGCGAACAGCTTCCCCTTCTTGCGCAGAGCCCACTGCTCCAGGAGCAGGCGACCCTTCCGCTCGAGCCGCAGTTCCAGCCGGTGCTCGTGCACCCTGGCGTCGATGCTGTGTACTCGCTGCAGGTGTTCGCGGTCCAGCGAGTCCGCGATGCGGAGGAGGGCGGCGAGCTTTTCTACCCGGAGCCGATCCTCGGAATCCATATCGCGGAAGAGGAAATGGCTTTCGCGCGGCTCGGCGCGGCGGTGATAGCGCGCCACCAGAGCTACGAGGGGGAGTTCATCGGGCGCGATACCGGGGATCTCGCTGTGCAGGATGAGATAGAGCGAGTGCTTGTGGTGCTTCGCGTAGGAGATGTGCTGGCCGATGTCGTGCAGCATCGCTCCGGCCAGGAGGATGCGCCGATCCCGCGGTGCGAGGCCGTGCAGTTCGGCGAGCTGGTCGAACAGCGAGACCGCAAGGGAAGCCACATGGCGCCCGTGATCCTCGTCGAAGAGGTATCTCCGCCCGAGTGTCAGCGCCCCGTCGCGGACGATCCGCTCGAGCCGCCCGAACCCGGCCCCGCTCGTGAGTTCATCGACCAGGTCGAGGAGCACGCCCTCCTTCACGCCGACGCCGGGCACGAGGATGCGCTCCGCCCCCGCGAGTTCGGCGACGCGATCGTACACGATGGCGGCCGGGAGGATCACGTCGGCTCGGTCTTCGCGCAGCCCCAGTCGCCCGATGCGCTGGCTGTAGGAGAGACGCGAGAACTCCTCGATGGCCATCCCGAGCTGCGCACGGGTGATCCCTCGGACATCGTCGGCGCGGCTCTGCCCGGCCAACCGGGCAAGTTCCTCGATGTTGCCCCCGGTGGCGATCAGCTCGACCGGCGTCCAGTGCTTGCTCGCATGCGGAATGCGGAGTGTGGCGGCGTACTCCGCGAGGAGGTTTGCGAAATGCGCGGGCGCGTCGTCCGCACTGGTCAATTCCTCGAGCAGTCGGACGGACCCCATGCGGTGCGACTCGCTCCACATGATTCCGGATCGATCGACAAGCGAGATCTCCACGCTGCCCCCGCCCAGGTCGACGAGCATCCACTTGGAATCGCCGAAATCGATCCGCTGTTTCACGGACATCCAGACGAGGCGCGCCTCCTCGGTCCCGGAAATGAGGTGCAATGCGAGGCCCGTCTCGTTCTCGACGCGGCGTACGAGATCGGCGCCGTTGCGGCTCTCGCGGACCGCGCTCGTGGCAACGGCGCGTACGTGATCGATCCCCAGCCGATCGATCTCCCGGCGGAAGCGGCGGAACCCGGCGACGGTCTTGTCGATGGCCGAGGGGGAGAGCTCGCCGGTGAGAAAGGCCGAGCGCCCGAGGCGCACGGGAACTCGCTCGGCGGACAACTCGACGTACCGGTCCGGTGTGCTGAACTCGGCAGCGACGAAACGGAACGCGTTGGATCCGACGTCGATGGCGGCCACCCGGAGAGGAAACCGGAGTGGTTCGGCTCCCTCGAGGGGCTCCGGCTCGAACGACGGCTTCGCCTGTGGCATTGGTGCCCGCCGCTCCGCGGTTTCGGGTCGTCTCGCACCGACCCCGCGAAGGCACGGGCCGGACTCGCCTCCTGAGGGTCAACGTAGGCGAGGGGGTGCTGAAAGACGATCCCCGCGACGAGGGGGGAACCGACACTCCTACCGCGCTCCGCCGGAGCCGGTCATGTTGATCTGTTCACGATCACGATTTGGAGGCTCCATGTCCCAACTGGCCGCACGGCTCGTCCCGGCGCGTTTCATCCCGCTTTCGCGTCTGGCCGTTCTTGCCGCCTGCCTGGCCACGCCGACGGCGGCGGCCGGCCAGGCCGAAGAGATCACCTTCACCGGCGCATCGGTGCTCGATCCGGGCACCTCGGGCGTTGTGACGAACGCGACGGTCATCGTGCGCGACGGGCTCATCGTCTCCGTCGAGGCGGGGGGCGAGGCGCCAGCGGGCGCGCGAGTCGTCGACCTCGGCGGACGCTACCTGGTGCCCGGTCTGATCGACGCGCATGTGCATATCGGGGACCTGGGATCGGCCCGTCGGGCGCTCATGTCCGGGGTCACCACGGCGCGGAGCATGGGAGCCGGCTTCTTCGCCGACGTCGGCCTGCGCGAGCTGTTCCGGAGCGGAGCGTTCGCCGGCCCCGAGATCCTCGCCGCCGGCTACCACGTCCGGCCGAGACCGGCGGAGGGGCTCTTCCTCGACGAACCCGCCCTGAGCGACCTCCTCGACCGCGACGTCCGCGGTGCCGAGGCGCTGGGCCGGGTGGCGCGCGCAATGCTGAATCGGGGCGTGGACTTCATCAAGGTCAACGCGACGGAGCGCGCCGGCCTGCCGGAGACCGATCCGCGCAAGCCGTTCTTCACGGAAGCGGAGCTCTCGGGGCTCGTAGCGGAAGCCTCCGGCCGAGGCGTTCCTGTCGCGGCACACGCCCATGGCGACCGCGGCGGCCGGGCAGCCGTAGCGGCGGGCGTACGGAGCATCGAACACGGCACGTATCTCCGCGAGGAAACGCTCCGCCTCATGCTTGAGCGGGGGACGTTTCTCGTGCCGACCATTGCGGTCGTCTCGGACCTGACGCTGCCGGGCGGGGACTACGACGACCCGACTCTCCAGGTACGGGGTCGCCACATGCTGCCCCGGGTGCGCGAGACGGCCGCGGCCGCCCATGCCCTCGGAGTGCCGGTCGTTGCCGCGACCGACACGGGGTATGGACCCGAGAGCGTGCTCCGCTTGAGCCACGAGTTGATCGAACTCGCCGGCATCGGGCTGAGCGAACTCGACGCCATCCGGGCCGCAACGACCGTCGCGGCCGAGCTGCTCGGAGTCGGTGACCGGACGGGGCGCGTGGCGGAGGGATTCGAAGCGGATCTCCTCGTGCTGGACCGCAGTCCTCTTGAGGACATCGGACAGTATCAGGACGTCCTGCTCGTGATGAGCGACGGGGTCGTGGCGCTCGACCGCCTCGACTTCCGTGCAGACGAACCCGGGGGCAGGCGTGTGCCCTGAGCCCTGCCTCAATCCGCGGAAACTGGCGAGAACTGAAGGGTAGACGGATTTTCAGGACGTTTGCGCGAGAGGCACGGCGGCCGGCATCGTCGTCGCCCGGCTGCGATGAATCCCTACACGTCCCGGCGGCGGCCAACGGGTGGAGATGAGCGAGATCGGACAGGTTGCGTATCTGGCGCTGCTCGCCCTCCTCGCCCCGTTCGGGGCGCACCGCCTCCGGCTGCTCTGGCTGCGGGTACGCAGGCCGGCCAGGACGGAAGCGCGCACGTGGCGCGGACCACTTCCGATGGTGACGGTCCAGCTCCCCGTGTTCAACGAGGCCAATGTGATCGAGCGGGTCATCGACGCGGCCTGCCGACTCGACTATCCAGCCGACCGCCTCGAGATCCAGGTCCTCGACGATTCGGAAGACGAAACCACCCAGCTCGCCTCTCGGCGGGTCCGGTTCTGGCACGCGCGGGGAGTGGGCATTCGGCATGTCCGCCGCGCGTCGCGCGAGGGGTTCAAGGCCGGCGCGCTGGCACACGGCGTGGCGACTTCCCGTGGCGACTTCCTGCTCGTCCTGGATGCGGACTTCGTTCCGCCTGCGGGACTGATACGCGATTTGCTCCCTCCGTTCGATGACCCCGAGGTGGGCGCGGTTCAGGCCGCCTGGGAGCACCTGTCTCCGGACGCGACCTGGCTCACGCGGGCACAGGCGCTCTTTCTGGACGCGCACTTCGCGATCGAGCACGAGGCGCGATACCGGGCGGGCCTGTTCTTCAACTTCAACGGCTCGGCCGGGATGTGGCGGAAAGACTGCGTGGAAGCCGCGGGAGGGTGGCAGAGCGACACGCTGACGGAAGACGTGGACCTCAGCTACCGCGCCCAACTCGCGGGCTGGCGGTTCGTCTACCGTGACAACGTGCGCGTTCCCGCCGAACTGCCATCGAGTCTGCGCGCCGTCGAGATTCAACAGAGCCGCTGGACGCAGGGCGGGATCCAGAGCGCGCGGAAGTTGCTGCCGCGGATCTGGCGCCAACGATTGCCAATGGCGATCAAGTTTGAGGCCACGGCTCACCTGGTGGGACACGTCGTCCACCCCCTGACGCTGACGATGGCGGCGGCCCTCGCAGCCACTGGATGGCTGGCGAGGCCCGGGTTCGGCCTGCCCTCGAGCGTTCATGCGGCCGCGGTGCTTCTCGCCACGGTCCCATTCGTGCTGTTCTATGGCGCGGCGGGCTCGATTCGGAAGCGCCGGCGGCTCGGTCGCCGGATAGTGGAAGCGCTGCTTCTGGGGCTGGGCCTGGGTGTGCCCCTGACATTCGCCGTGTTGCGGGGCTGCGGCGGACGGGAAACGCCGTTCGCGCGTACGCCGAAACGCGGCTTCGCGCCCACCGTGGCGTATCGCGCCCGGCTCGCCGGCGGGCCCGCCCTCCTCCGTGTCGCGCTTGCGGTCGCCCTTGTGGGCGCGGTCGTGAACGCGGCGTTACTCGGGCTGCCGGCCGCCGTGCCGTTTACCGGTCTGTTCGCTGCCGGCTACGCGCTCGCCTCCCGCGAGTCCCTGAGGATGCCGCCCGCGCCAGCGATCCCAGGCTAGCAGGGCCAGAGGCGGCCCATGGACCACCCAGCCCAGCCAGACCGGTTCCGGCCACACGCCCGTGGCCAGGTACACGTCCCGGCCCGCGTAGGCGAGGAACACGGTGCCGCTGAGAAGCAGCCAGCCCCGGCTCACCGACAGGCAGGCGAACGGAAGCACCCAGAGCACATACCACGGGTGAAGCGTCGGGGACAGCAGGAGAGCGGCTCCGATGGCCCAGAACAGCGCACGGTCGAGCGGCCAGCGGTGGAGCGCCGCCCGCATGGCTACCCCCCCAACGACCGCCGCACCGATCCACTTCGGGAGGTCCGGGTGCCCGGGCAATCGTTCGAGCACGTTGTAAAGGCCGGCGTTGAACTCCCAGAGATCCGCGTAGACTCGAAGACCGTCGAAGAGGGAGGATCCCGCACCGACGTACGGGAGGTAGAGCAGGATCGGCGCCGCGAGCGCGGCTGCCACAGCCCACGGGCCGCGACGCCGCGCGAGCGCGGGGAGCCCCGCAATGGGCGCGAATTTCAGCGACGCGCCGATCCCCAGCAACGCGCCCGCCCGCCACGCAGGAATCGACACGCCGGCGGCCAGCGCCACGGCACCCAGCATCGGCGCGATGCCGAGCGGGTCGAGGTGCCCGCTCCACGCAACTTCGACGACCAGCAGTGGCGACAACAGATAGAGGAGCAGCGGCAACGGGCTCCGGTCTCGCGAAAGCCGGTCGACCAGCCGCGCGACCACGAGGTCCGCGGCCAGCCAGCCCAGCTTGAAGATCCACCAGCCGGGGCCGATCCAGGCCAGAAGCGCGAAGACGAACTGGGCGCCCGGAGGATAGATCGTCGGGACGTCGGCGTGATTGATCAGCGGCCACCATTCGGTCCTCAGGCCCTCGAGGATCGGGGAGGCCGGCGGGTGGGCGTACGGGTTGACGCCGTTCCTCTGTACCCAACCATCCCACATGTACCGATAGATGTCTTCGGAGAGAGTGGGGGCTGCCGGGAACACACCGGCCCGCAGGACGACGCCGGCCGTCCAGATGCGTCGCCGTGTGATCGCCGCCCCGGACGCTGGCACGGCGCAACGCGCGGCGAGTACATAGGCCATAAAGGCGACCGACCACAGTGCTACGGCCGGAAAAGGGGTACCGGACCCGCCCCAGGCCATCGTCCACAGCGCGGCGGCTTCCACAGCCACCAGCGCCCAGATCCACCGCGCCCACATCACGCAGGACCGTGCAGACCGCGATCCTGATCCCGGCCCGGGACGAGGCGGAGGCGCTCCCGCGTCTGTTCGCCGCCCTGGATGACGAAAGAATCAGCCAGGTCGTGGTGGTTGACAACGGCTCGCGCGATGCGACGGGAGATATCGCGCGATCGGCTGGCGCGCTTGTCGTGGAGGAGCCGCGCCCAGGCTACGGGCAGGCGTGCCTCGCCGGGATCGAGAGGCTTCGCCTCGACCCGCCGGACGCGCTCGTGTTCCTCGATGCGGACGACTTCGCCGCGGCCCGGCAACTTGCAGTCATCCTGCAACCGCTCGACGACGATGAAGCGGATCTCGTAATCGGCGAGCGCCAGGCGCGGGGGGCGGGAGGGGTCCGCTGGCACGCACGAATGGGGAACCGCCTCGTACTCGAGATCATGCGCCGGCTGTATGGCGCGGAAGTTCGGGACATGGGGCCTTTTCGCGCCATCCGCTGGAACACGCTGGAATCGCTGGCGCTCGATGACACGAACTACGGGTGGTATGTGCAAATGCAGGTACGCGCACTCCGGGCCGGAACCCGCGTTCGTGGCGAGCCGGTGCGGTTCGAGCGGCGGACCGTCGGCCGATCCAAGGTGTCCGGAAGCCTTCCGGCCTCGGTTCGCGCGGGTTGGGTCATGCTGAGGACGCTGGTCGTGGAGGCGGCGCGCCGCGACCCGGTCGCGAGTCGGCCCGCGAGCGTCAGCGGCGGGCGGAGATAAGAAGCTGTCGCAACATTGCATCGGGCAGTTCGGCCGCTCGCTGCATCACACGCGCCGCCGTTTCCTCCAGAAGGACGGGAGCCGTATCGTACCTTTCGTCACCCATTCGAAACGAGAGCCTGCCGCGAGCGAGGTCGCCAGCGACCAGTTCCACGATCACCAGAACCTTCCAGCGGCCATCCCCTTCTTCCAGGGCGCCGATGGTCGTCTCCTTGCCGGCGTCGTCCCACATTCGAAGCTGGGGGCGCCCTTCCTCGTTGTCGCCGTTCCCATCCCCGTGATGTCCAGCCATCCGCCCCTCCGGTCTCAACCGTTCTCGCGGGCGTCCTCCCCGGAACGCTGTCGCCAAAGGCCCATGAGATACTTCTCGTACTGCTCCGGGGCGGTCTCGTAGTCGCGACGCCATGTCTCGAAGTCTGGCAGCGGCACGCTCTTCCGAAGGCGCTGGGTCGCCAGCCGGACCATGGCCTTGAAACCCAGGCGGCTCTGGTTGAATTCCTGCGCCCGGGCTTCCTCCTCTACGATCTCGCAGATCCGCTCGTCATCCAGGGAGAGAAAGACCTCTGTGAGTTGCGCCGAGCAGTAATCCGCGTACTTGGCCCGCAGCACGGCATCGTCGGGTTCCGACCCTGCATCGGTACCCCGATCGGCCCCTTGATGCTCCGTCTCGGAGGACACGCCTATCCTCGGCTCGAGATCGCTGGCCTCCCCTCACCTCCACACAGGCTCCCAGCGCGATTTAGCCCCGGCCCGGTCGGGCGTCAACGTCGCGAACGCGGCCCCGCGCGAGAGCACGGGACCAAACGACCCGCGAGCGCGCCCGCCGAAGACCCGTCCGGTGGCGCGTGTAGAGGATCGCCTAGCGTCGTGGGGCGACGGGGGACGTAAGCTCTTCGAAGATGATTCGGCGGGCCAGCGCGTATTGGATTGCCCGCTCCAGGAAGTCCGGATCCCGTTGGCGCACATCCTCGAAATCCGCAGCGAGCTCTTTCGGAAGGTCCACGACGATGTTGACGTGGCTGTGGTCGGAAGATGCCATCATATCGAGAGATACGCTCTTAAAAATGGGAGGTTTCGCTTCATGTATCAAGACGGATCGCCGAGGGCTCACAGCGATCTTGACCGTGCATTCCGTTCCGCGTTCTGAGCATAGGATCGACATCCGCTCCTTGCAAGCGGCGGGAGCAGGGACTCGGAGACGACGCCACGACAAAAATATCTGTAAGATGCTATACAACCACATATTATGTGACTGTTCAACGATCGTCCAAAACTCTGTATCGCATGTGGATTCTGCTGCGCGCCCGTTTCACGATCGGTGCAACCGTCGACTGACAAAGGCACGCGGCACGCGGCGATGGAGGATCTCTCCCGAATCCGTCGGGGGCTTTCTGAGCGCGACCATTTTTTCAAAAAATACATGTTGCCATCGATCTGTGGCCGGCATGCCGTATGGCTGCGTCGCTGGGTTCGCAGCCGCGCGTTTCCATGTGCGCACGGACAGCCCGGTGACGCTGCGGACCTCACCAATCGTGCGACCCGGGGAGCGGGCCGCTATGCTGTGGTTCTCGCGGCCGCCGCGCGCATGATGCCCACGGCGAAAGAGGGCTTCACTCGAGGCAATGGGAGGGAGCGGAGTGACGGATCCAGCGCCGGGAGCGTTGATTCTGGGGGCGTCGAGCGGCTTCGGCGAAGCGGCGGCGCTCGCGTTCGCCGCGGCGGGCTACGACATCTACGGTGTACACCTCGACCGGCGTGCAGGGCTCGCGCACGTCGAGGAGATCAAGGAGGGCATCGCGTCGTCCGGTCGTCGGGCGATGTACTTCAATGTCAACGCGGCCTCGGCCAGGAAGCGCGACCGGGTCCTGGATGAGATCTCCGAAGCCGCGGGACCCGGATCGATCCGCGTGCTTCTGCACTCTCTGGCGTTCGGCTCGTTGCTGCCCTTCGTGGAGGACGACGGCCCCTCCATGAGCCCCGAGCAGATGAACATGACCCTCGATGTCATGGCCCATACGCTGATCTACTGGACCCAGGGGCTGCTCGGACGGGGTCTGATGGGCGAAGGCGGCCGGATCTTCGCGATGACGTCATCCGGAGGCGACCGCGTCATTCCCTCGTATGGCGCCGTCTCCGCCGCCAAGGCCGCGCTGGAGTCGCACTGCCGACAACTGGCGCTCGAACTCGCATCGAGGCGGATTACCGCGAACGCGATTCGGGCCGGGGTCACCGACACTCCGGCCCTCCGCAAGATCCCCGGCGCCGAGCACATGATCGAGGAAGCCGCGGCCCAGAACCCCCACGGCCGCCTGGGTACGCCGGAGGAAGTCGCACGCTGCATCGTGGCGCTCGCGGTGCCTGGGACCGCCTGGATGACGGGGAACACGATCCGCGTGGATGGAGGCGAGGACTTCGTCGGTTCAAAACCCCCTGGAGCCTGATGGCAGTGAGATCGCCGGAGCTGGCTGATTCGGTCGCGGAACTGGCCCGGGAGTTGGTCTCGGGGGAGCTGGAGTACTGGCGTGCCGAGGTCACCCGCCCCTGGCGCACCGGCCGCAGCGGACCATGGGCGGAGGCCGGCCGCTGGATCGGGACCGGCCTCGCTGTGGGAGCCGTGGTTGTGGGGGTGACCGCCGCCTTACGGGCCGAGCGTCCCGGGGGCTGATCCCCGGCTCGACCCCTGACACCGGGGTCAGCCGTCCGGCAGGGTGAGAACGATCTCGATCCGCCGGTTCCGCGCGCGGCCTTCTTCCGACTCGTTGCTGGCGATCGGCCGTTCTTCTCCCAGCCCTACCGCTTCGACGCGGGAGGACGGAATGGGTACCCGAGACAGGATGTGCTCGCGCACCGCGATCGCACGCCGTTGGCTCAGCGCCTGGTTTCCCTGCGCCCCTCCCTGCCCGTCCGTGTGCCCCTCGATGCGGAGAGTGGCCCCGGGGAACGTCGTGATCACACGCTGGACCTTGGTGAGAAGAGGATAGAGCGCCTCACCGATCTCGGCCCTTCCCGACTCGAAGGTGAGCCCGAACAGTCGAAGGACGAGTTGACCTCCGCTCAGGAGAACCTCGCCCTCCGATGGCGTGAACAGGCCCTGGACCTCTCGGAGCCGGGCCTCCCGTTCACGGACCGCGAGCAACTCATCGCGTGCTCCGGTGAACCGCCGCTCGAATTCGGCCAGACGTCCCTCGAGCGTCGTCGTCCGGGCCTCGAGGTCGGAGGCCCGGGCCCGTTCGCTCGCCAGTTCGGCTCTCAGTCGCTCGTTCTCCGCCCGAATCCGGGAGATCTCGGTGGCGATGCGGGTAGTCGTCTCTCCGGTATCGTTCCGACGCGGGGTCAAGTCGGCAGCTTCCGCCAGGCGGGCCAGGTCGGCTTCGTGCTCGTCCACAAGGCGCTCGACCGGCACCTCCCGCCGGCGCACGCTGTCGAAGAGGGCGGCGATGCGATGGGCCCGCCTGAAGGCCGCGGCGGCGGCCTCCCCGGCCCGTGCCGGTCCTTCGGCCGTGCGGTTCATTTCGATGTCCGCTTCGCCACTGGCCAGTAGTGCCTCACCCTCGGCGAAAGCGACCGGAGCTCGTTCGCTCGCTCCCGCCGTCATCGCGGCGGCCCGAGCCTGAATGGCGCCACCGAGAAACAGATCGCGCCATCCCGACCGCGCGGCGCGCGCGTAGAGTACCGCGGCCCGCTCGGCCCGGCCGGCCGCATCGTCGAAGTCCTCGCGCTCGAACCGGCGGCCCGCTTGCTCCAACTCGGCCTCGGCGCGACCCCACGCCTCGGAGGCCCGGTCCGCCGCCTCCGCCGATTGCGCCTGCGCCCGTGCGGCGAGCGCCTCTTCGAACTGCGCCCGGGCGTCCTGGGCGATTCGTTCGGCGACCTCGAGTCTGCGCCCCGCCTCGTCGAGTGCATCTCGGAACTCGGTCGCGGCGCGGTCCCCCCCCGAACGGCGGAACGCTTCGTCGAAGCGGTCGAGCGCTTCGCCGTAGGCCCGGGGCGCCAGCAGATGCACGGCGTTCTCACGCGCGACCTCGAAGCGGGCGGCCATCACCCGCAGTGGGTCTCCCCGCTCCTGCCCTGCAAGCGCAGAGGGCGAGAGCGCGAGTGAAATGGCCAGGCACACCGGAAGGGGCCGGATCAAGCGTCTCGTAAGTTCCATACCATTTCCGCCGGGGATTCGAATCCAGTTCCGGCAACGCAACTGCCGACCCGCGCCGACGGGCGGGTTCGGCATCAGATGAAAGTACGGCCACACGTCCCCCGGAACCTTTCAATCTCAGACTCGTCGCGCCAGATTGCCCGTCCCTTCTTCGCGAACGAATCCAGCAGGGAGACTCTTGATGACGATGCTTTCCGAGGAGGCGCGGCAGGATCCGGACCGCACCCGTGCGGGCGGCGATGAACAGCCGGCCGGGGGTATTCAGGGGCGGTTCACGATCCCGGCTCCCTCGAATGAACCTGTCCACGATTATGCGCCGGGAAGCCCCGAGCGGGCCGCGCTCAAGGCCGAGTTGCGGCGACAGGCCGGCCAGATTGTCGAAATCCCGCTGATCATCGGAGGGCGCGAGGTCCGCACCGCGAAGACCTTCGACGTCACGATGCCACACGACCACGGCCACACGCTGGCACGCTGCCACGTCGCGGGCGCCGCCGAGACCCAAGCCGCCATCGCGGCGGCGCGGGAAGCCTGGGCGGAGTGGTCGAACTGGGCCTGGGAGGAGCGGGCCGCGATCCTGCTCCGCGCCGCCGAGTTGCTGGCCGATCCGTGGAGGATGAGGCTCAATGCGGCGACGATGCTCGGGCAGAGCAAGACCGCGATGCAGGCCGAAATCGATTCAGCCTGTGAGGTCGTCGACTTCTGGCGCTTCAACCCGTTCTTTGCGGCTCGTGTGTACGGCGAGCAGCCGGTTTCCGGCCCCGGCGTGTGGAACCGCATGGATCACCGTCCGCTCGAAGGGTTCGTCTACGCGATCAGCCCGTTCAACTTCACGGCCATCGGGGCCAATCTGACGACGTCGCCCGCGCTCATGGGCAACGTGGCGATCTGGAAACCATCGACGACGGGCGTGCTCTCCTCCTACTACGTGATGAAGATCCTCGAGTCGGCCGGGCTGCCTCCGGGCGTCATCAACTTCATCCCCGGCGTCGCGTCGGAGGTGAGCGCCGTCCTTCTTTCCAGCCCCGAGCTGGGCGGCATTCACTTCACTGGATCGACCGGAACGTTCCAGCACCTCTGGAAATCCGTTGCCCGCAACGTCGAAAACTACCGCGCATATCCGCGCCTGGTGGGAGAGACCGGCGGCAAGGACTTCATTCTCGCCCACGAGAGCGCAGACCCGCAGGCTGTAGCAGTAGCGATCGTGTGCGGCGGCTTCGAGTACCAGGGGCAGAAATGTTCGGCGGCGTCGCGTGTGTACGTCCCAGACACGATGTGGAAAGAGGTGCGAGACCATGCCGTCGCCATGACCGAAGAGCTGCGGATGGGCGACCCCGCGGACTTCAGGAACTTCCTCGCCGCGGTCATCGACCGGCCCGCGTTCGACAACATCAAGTCCTACATCGATTACGCCCGGGACTCGGCCGACACCCGGATTCTCGCCGGCGGCGGGTGCGACGACAGCCGTGGGTACTTCATCGAGCCCACCCTGATCCAGGCGGACGATCCGGAACACAAGCTGATGTGCGAGGAGATCTTCGGTCCGGTCGTCACCCTCCACCCGTACCGCGCCTCGGATTGGGAGACCACGCTCGACCTGGTCGACAAGACCTCGCCGTATGCTCTTACGGGAGCCGTGTTCGCGCGCGATCGCGAGGCGGTGCGGAGCGCGGGCGCCGCTCTGCGAAACGCGGCGGGCAACTACTACATCAACGACAAGCCGTCCGGCGCGGTGGTCGGACAGCAGCCCTTCGGCGGCGGGCGCGCCAGCGGCACGAACGACAAGGCCGGCTCGGTACTCAATCTCGTACGCTGGGTCTCACCGCGAACGATCAAGGAGACCTTCGACCCGCCCACGGACTACCGGTATCCGTTCATGGAGGAAGAGTGATGCGCGGAACCTCTCGTGCCGGACGCGTTGTCGTTCCGGCCGGTTTGCTCCTCGCGTCGCTTGCCGCAGGCGCGTGCGGCCGGGAGGAGGCGCCCTCTGCGATGGAGGTTCTTCGGGAGGGGACCTTCCGGACGCTGGAGGGTGGTGAAGTCACTCTCAGCGGGGGCACGGGGGTCAGCGACGGGAACGTCCGCCACGGCATCCTGACCGCTGCCGAGGGCGACCTGGACTTCGATACGGAACCGGACGCGGCCGCGGTGCTGGTCGCGGATCAGGGACGGGAGCAATTCGTCATCCTGCACGCCCTCCTCGCCGAGGGGGGGCAGCTGCTGGATGCGTCGGCTCGTCTCATTGGAGACCGTATCGAAGTGCGGCGCCTGGCTATCTCGGAAGGCATGATCCGGGTGGATGTGAGAGTCCGCAGGCCTCGCGAACCGATCACCGTTCCGCCCTCGGTCGACCTCACCCGGCACTTCGTGCTGACGAATCGTGGGCTCGTGCCGATTCTGCTCGCCGATGTGGCCGAGACCGCGGCTCCGGAGACCGCCTCCGAAGGAGCTGCGCTGCATACGCACGAGTGGGAACTCGAGTCGTTCGAGGCGGGAGACTGGAGCGCAGATCTGGACGCGCTGGACGACCCGGTGAGACTGAAGTTTCTGGCCGCACTGTCGGACGGCACCGACATGACCGGCGAATTGTCCGGGTTCGCGGGATGCAATCGGATCGTCGGGAGTTTCCGGACACAGCAGGCCGAGGCGCTGCGGTTCTACGGGCTCGCGACCACGCGGAAGCGCTGCCCTGACCGACCGGCCGACATCGAGCAGCGGCTCTTCGAGGCCCTGGGCTCCGTGAAGGCCTACCAGCTCTCAGGCGACCGGCTGGTCCTCGCTCTGATTGGCGGCGCGATCCGGTTTCGGGCGGGGGGGACGCTGATTTCCTATCCGGCCGGAGCTGCCGACGTCGAGGGGACGGCGGAGGACAGCCGTTCCTAGTAGATTTCGGCTCAGGTAGACGGTCGGCCGCGCCCTGAGCAGGAGAGACGCCGCGGTATGGGACGGTTCACGGACGAAGAGTTGCAGCGGAGGGTCCACGAGGGGTTCATCGTCGAGTCCGAAGAGGACATGACAGAGACCTACAAGCGCGCACTCATCACGCAGTTGACGGTTCAGGGCGATACGGAGCTCATCAGCGCGCCGGCCTATTTCATGGCGGCGCGCGATGCACCTTCCACCAACACGATGGTCTCGGCCACCGCCATCATTCAGGATGAACTCGGTCACGCGAACATCGCCTACCGCCTGCTGGAGGACCTCGGCGTCGACCGCCACTGGCTGCTATACGAGCGAGATCCCGCCAAGTTCAAGCACCCCTACGGCTTCGACCAGCCGCTCATGAACTGGGCGGAACTTGTGTCGGCGAACGCCCTGTACGACCGGGCCGGGATTACGCTTCTGGGCGATGTGCACCGCAACACCAGCTACGGACCGCTCAAGCGCGGGCTCGTCAAGGTGGCCATGGAAGAGAACTTCCATCTGCGCCACGGCGAAGTCTGGATCCGCCGCTTCGCCGAGGCGGGAGGCGCGGCCCGGGACGCCGTCCAGGAGACCTTCGACTGGATGTTCGCCATGGGCGTGGAGTGGTTCGGCATGCCGGACGACAGGAAGCACCACAACGCGCAACTCGACTTCCGCCTGAAGGGCATGACGAACGACCAGCTGCGGCAGACGTGGCTCAAGGCGGTGGTGCCGTTGTGCGAGGAGCTCGGCTACAACCTGCCCGCGTACTACAACCCGGACACCGACGAGGTGGAGCTGACCTACGAGTTGCCCTGCCAGTACGACCCGAAGGCCCGGCGGTGGCTCTTCGACGAGACGATTACCTGGAAGCAGGTGTTCGAGCGCTGGAAAGCGCGTGGCCCCATGAACGAGCAGTACGTGGAGTCGCTGAGGAGAAGTCGCTTCGCGGTCGAAAGGCTGCTCGCGGCATGAGCGCCCGCGGCCTGGGACGTGCGCGGAAGTGACGGCGCCGCTCCCGATCCGCGGGGCGTCCGGCGCGCAGCGCCCCAGATACGAAGAGGGGATGAACTTTGCCGCCGTCTTGAAAGAGACGCGCGGCGGCCGCGACCTTCCGCCCCCTCCCTTGTTCGCCGAGCCGCCCGCGGATCTCGCGGAGCGGGCACGCCGCGCTCTCTACGAAGTGGCGGATCCCGAGTTTCCGATCTCGATCGTGGACCTGGGGCTCGTGCGCGCGGTGATGGCGGATGAGGACACCGCGTCCGTCACCGTCCATCTCACGTTCACGGCGACGGCCTGTCCGTGCATGGACTTCATCGAATGGGACGTTCGCCAGCGCCTTCTGGAGGAAAGCGAGATCCGGGCGGTGGAACTCGTGACGGTTTGGGACCCGCCGTGGACAACTGCCGCCATCTCCGAGAGGGGGCGGGCGCTTCTCCGCTCTTTCGGGGTCGCGACGTGAGCTTGAACGGTAGTGTCTACGAGGTGTTCGCGCGCAGGAAGAGAGCGGACCGGTTCGAGCACATCGGCGCGGTGTCCGCGCCCAATGAGCAGTTGGCCCGCGTCTACGCGTGGCAGACCTACGACGAGGCGAAATGGTTCGAGATGACCGTCGCCCGGCGCGATGCATTCGCCGCTGTGAATCGCCGTGAGGCGCCGTTCACGCTCGGCGGACCGTCCGGGTTCGGTGAGCCGTGACCTCTCCCTTCAAGTCGGCCGCCGACCTGCCCGCCGAGGTTTCCAGGCACCTCGGGGACCTGCTTCTGACCCTCGCGGACAACAAGAGACTCCTCGGAATCCGATACTCGGACTGGATCCTCGGCGCTCCCACGGTCGAGGCGGGTATCGCCTGCTCCGCGATGGCTCAGGACGAGTGGGGGCACGCGCGCATCCTCTATGCCATGCTCCGCGACTTCGGCCATGATCCGTCCGCCCTCGAGCACGAGCGCCCGTCCGATGCGTACAGGAATTCGGAACTGCTGGACCGGGATGTCTCGTCGTGGGCGGATTTTCTCGCTCTCAACTTCCTCCTCGATACCGCCCTCTCGGTTCAGTTCGAATTGCTGGCCGAGAGCCGTTTCGAGCCGATCCACTACAAGGTCCGCAAGCTGCTCGAGGAAGAGCGGTTCCACTTCGACCACGGACAGGGGTGGACCGCACGCCTCCTGACCGCGGAGGGAGGTCGCAATGCGCTGGCCGCGGCGTTCGGGTCGGCCTGGAATGCCTGCCTGTCCTGGTTCGGACCCGACGGCGACCCGCTCGTGTCGACGCTCGCCCTGCACGGGATCGTCAATGCCGGCTCCGACGCAGCACGGGCCCGCTGGCTACAGCGTGTGGGGCCGCTCGCTGCGCAGGTGGGGATGGTTCGCGAGACGGACGAGGCGTGGATCAGCGTTCGTGGACCGACCTGGGACGGCCGTTTTTCGGAACGGCGACGTGCGGCAGACGGCGGACCCGACGAAGACTCCCTCGCCCGCGTCCGTGGCGACCGCAACAGAACGCTCCTGCTGGACTGACCCGTGGCCGACGACGCGCGACAGGAAGATGCGGTCAAGCGGTCCGCGCTCGACGACCCAGTCGAGTCGTCCGCCCTGCCCTCGTCATTCCCGTGTCCGTTCTGCGGTACGGACGACTCCGATCCGTTTGCGACTTTCGGTGGCCAGGCCTCGACCGCCCAGTACTACTGCAACGCATGCCGGACGGTGTTCGAGGCCGTCAGGTGGCGCTGACCTGGTACTCGGAAGCTCCGGGGGGCGGGCTCCTGAGAATTCGCGTGCAACCGCGGGCCGGACGGACGGAAATCGCGGGGGTCCACGGCGACAGACTCCGGATCCGGATCGCCGCCCCGCCCGTGGACGGCGCCGCGAACCGGGAGGTGGTGCGGTTCCTCGCCCGGCGGCTGCGGCTCCCTCGCTCGGCGGTCGAGATCCGCTCCGGCCACAAGGGGCGCACCAAGTCGATATGGGTCCGGGGTCTGGATGCACGCGCTGCGGCGAGCGCGCTCGCGCCCGAAGGGTGACACAATCTCTTTCCTTCCCGTGCGAGCCGGCTGCCTATCGCGATCGAGTTCCACCGCTTGCCCCCTACGCGAGCGCCCTCCTCGCCTATGCGGCCGGCGACTCCAGGGCCGACCTCCGGCTCCGGGACAGTCTGGGCGAAGACGCTTCGTTGCCGGTCGGTTTCTTCTTCCGAGAGGTAGATCAGCTGCTCGACTTCGAGCGCTTCGCTCTCGATCTGTGTCGGGGTCGCGTGCTGGATCTCGGAGCCGGCGCGGGGCCACACACCCTCGCCCTCCAGGCGCGGGGGCAGCCGGTTGTCGCAGTCGAGTTGTCAGCCGCGCTCGTCGATTTGCTTGAGAGGCGGGGTGCGGCTTCAACCGTATGTGCCGACTTCCGCTACTGGTCGCGACCCGGGTTCGATACCGTGCTGATGCTCATGAACGGACTTGGCCCGGTCGGGACGCTCGCGGGTCTCGACCGTTTTCTCGCCCACGCGCCCCGTTTCCTCGCGCCGGGAGGTCAACTCCTGGTCGATGGAGCGGCCGCCGTGTCCGGCAAGCCGGCAGCGTCGACTCCATGGCCACCGGCCGGTGAATACGTCGGTCAGGCGTGGATCGAGCTGTCGCACTCGGGCCGTGTCGGCCGACCCTTTCGCGAGCTGTACGTCGACCTCGAGACCCTCGCGCGTCACGCCGCCGAGGCCGGCTGGCGATTCGAGATCGCATTCGAGACGGCGGACGCGGCGTACCTCGCACGCCTGACACGACCGCTCTGACGACCGCTTCTCCTACCGGAAGCACTGTGGGCCTGCCAACGTTTTCGCCACATCGTGCGTCAGATATTCACGGACGGGGCGGAAACTTTTTCTCGTCCTTTCCGTAGAAACAGGAACAGATCGCAGCCGCCGTACCGAGGAGGGATAGATCACATGGATAGAGTCGCGAAGTGGGTGAGCGGGGCTTCTCTGGCTTGGCTGTTGATGGCCGTGGGCCTGATTCTGGGCACGCACGGCGGGTCGGCGCACGGCGCGCAAGTGACCGGCGCTCCGGAAGAGCCGACGACTGTAGTGTGTCCCAAGATCGCGACGGCCGAGATTCCTGCGACTCTGACTACCGACGACTTCAGGCGATCCTGACGGAAGCCGGAACGCGTCGCCGCGGCACAGGCCGGGCCGGGTCCCAACCGGACCCGGCCTTTTTTTTGGCCGGCCGGCAGGCCGCCCATTCCAGTTCGGCCACTTTCGCATAGTTTCCTCCCATGTCGGAACGAGAGCGGCCGGATTTCATCCGTCAGATCGTCGCCCGGGACGTCCGGAACGACCGGCACGGAGGGCGTGTGCTCACGCGCTTTCCGCCCGAACCCAATGGCTTCCTTCATGTAGGCCATGCCTCTGCCATCTGCCTCGATTTCCAGGTGGCGGCGGAGCACGGCGGGCGGACCACCCTCCGCATGGATGACACGAACCCGACGACCGAAGACCCCGCCTACGTGGAAGCGATCGCGCGAGACATCCGCTGGCTGGGGTTCGAGTGGGACGGCGACATTCGCTACGCATCGGACTACTTCGAGGCGCTCTACCGAATGGCGCTTCAGATGATCGAGGACGGCTTCGCCTACGTGGACAGTCTCTCCGAGGACGAGATTCGCGCGCATCGGGGTACAGTGCTCGAACCGAGTCGGCCCAGTCCGTACCGCGACCGCCCGGCGGCGGAGAATCTGGATCTCTTCCGCCGCATGAGAGCGGGCGAGTTCGCCGACGGCGAGCACGTTCTCCGTGCCCGAATCGATCTCGCCGCATCGAACATGAAGCTGCGCGATCCGCTAATGTATCGCATTCGCCATGCGCACCACTACCGGACGGGCGACGCGTGGCCGATCTACCCCTTCTACGACTGGGCCCACGGCCAGTCCGACGCGATCGAAGGGATCACACACTCCTTTTGTACGCTCGAGTTTCAGGACAACCGCGCCCTCTACGACTGGTTCATCGAACACACGCGGCCTGCCGCTGCCGGAATCGGCCGGATTCCGGGGGCGGAGGGTGGGGGCGGGGCTGAACTCGGCTCCTGGGACCCCCGCCCCCGCCAGTACGAGTTCGCGCGCCGCAACCTCGACTACACGATCGTCAGCAAGCGGAAACTCCTGCTCCTCGTAGAAGAGGGGCATGTGTCGGGCTGGGACGATCCGCGCATGCCCACGTTGGCCGGGTTCCGCCGCCGCGGGATCCCTCCGGACGCGGTTCGTGCGTTCTGTGAACAGATCGGGATCGGTAAAGCCGACAACCGGGTGGAGATCGCCACGCTCGAATGGGCGGTACGTGATGCCCTGAACTCGCGCGCCCCGCGCGTAATGGCCGTGCTGCGGCCTCTCGAAGTCGTAGTCGACAACTATCCGGAAGCGGAGGTCGAGTGGCTCGTGGCGCCGTACTTCCCGCGTGGCGTCGACGCCCCTCCGGAAGGGTGGCCGGAAATGCGGAACGTGCCATTCACGCGCGTCCTCTACATCGAACGTGACGACTTCTCCGAGGCTCCAGTGCCAGGCTTCAAGAGGCTCGCGCCGGGGCGGGAGGTCCGCCTGCGGCATGGCTACTTCATCACGTGCCGGCGTGTGGAGAAGGACGAGACCGGGCGGGTGGTCCGGTTGCACTGCACATACGATCCGGAGACGAGGAGCGGTGCGGCGCCGGACGGACGCCGACCGGCGGGCACGATCCACTGGGTCTCCGCGTCGCGGTCGCTGCCGATCGAGGTGCGCATGTACGACCGTCTGTTCCGGACTTCGGATCCGGCTGCGGGAGTGGACGACATATGCGACAACCTGAACCCCGACTCGCTGCAGGTGCTCGCGGAGTCGTGGGCCGAACCGAGTCTGGGCAACCACCCGCCCGAGACGACGTATCAGTTCGAGCGTCTGGGCTACTTCATCCGGGACCGACCCACGAAGGCCGTGTCCACGGTCGTGGACGGCACCGATCGTCCCCGCGAGACCGAGGTCACGGCGGTGGAAACTTCCGACGCTGCGCCGCCTGGTGCGAGGCTCGTCTTCAATCGGACCGTCACCCTGCGAGATGCATGGGCCAGACGCGCGGTGTCCGACACCCGGGGGGCGGACACGTCCGCGTCCACCGGCGAAGCCCCGGAGCCGGCCACGCCGGGCGTCGACACAGGCCGTGAATCCCGCGACGCGGCCCGGCGATCCGACCCGACGCTCCAGGCGGCCTTTGAACGTTTCCGGACCGAGTTGGGGCTGCCCGGCGACCTCGCCGACCTGATCAGCGGATCGGCCGAGTCCGTGTACTATTATGACCGAGCGATCGGCGACGGCGTGGATCCGGTCGCTGTGGCGAGGTGGCTCGTGCACGAGGTGCGGGGCGCCGGCGTGAGCGGAGGCGATCCGGGCGCGCTTGAGCCGGCGGCGCTCTCCGCTCTCATCGGACTCGTTCGGGACCGGGCGATCTCCCGAACCGTGGCGAAATCGCTGCTCACGCGACTCATCGAGGGCGGGGGCGATCCGCGCGAGATCGTCGAACGCGAAGGGCTGAGTCGAATCGGGGACGCGGAGAAGATCCGCGAGATCGTGGATCGAGTCGTGGCCGGACATCCGCGCGAGGCATCGCGCTACGCCGCCGGCCAGGAGGGACTCGTCGGCTTTTTCGTAGGCCAGGTGATGCGCGAGACGAAGGGGCGCGCGGACCCGGCGATCGTCAAGAAACTCCTGGAGGAGAGCCTGAATGACGCTACGTGATACGCTGCTTCGACGGTCGAGGGCCGCCCGAGGCGGGCTGCTCGTCTTCGCCTGTTCAGCTTTGTGGCCCGCGCCCGCGCTCGAGGCGCAGGACCCGGCTCCTGCCGACAGCGTGGCCTCGCTGGGCGAGCTGATCGTCTCGGCGCTGCGGTCACCTACGTCGGTGGGAGAGGTGCCCGTCAACGTGACGATCGTGACTCGAGAGGAACTGCGTCTCTCGGCCGCTCAAACGCTGCAGGATGTACTCCAGGAAGTTCCGGGCCTCAACTTTCGCTTCCCATTCCAGGCGGGGGTCGCGCACCCCTCCTGGCAAGCCGTCACCCTGCGGGGATTGGGAGGGACGGCCGCCAGCCGCACGCTGGTGCTCGTCGATGGCGTACCTCTGAACGACCCTTACTTCGGCTGGGTCCGCTGGAGCCAGGTCCCCGTGGAGGTGATCGAACGGATCGAGATCGTACGCGGGGGGGCCACCGTCAGTTGGGGGAGCCAGAGCCTCGCGGGCGTCGTGCATGTCATCACGCGCTCCGGCGGCGGGGGCGGGTTCTCGGCCGGGGCACAGGGAGGGAGTCAGTCCACGTTTCGCGGTGATGCGATGGCGTCTTTCGGCGGGGACCGCGTCGGCGGCTACGTGGCGGGCGAGTTCTTCGACAGCGGCGGCTACATCCTTACGGAACCCGGCCAGCGAGGCTCTGTAGACATCCCGTCTGCGTCGAGCCACGCCGCGCTGCGCGCGAAGGTCGAGATCGCGGCCGGAGACCGCCTGCGCATCCATGCCCAGGGCAATTACTTCGACCAGGACAAGGACAACGCGACCCCGCTCCGAAACAACACCACGGAGGCCGGCTTCGGACAACTCGGAGCCACTTACACGGGGCGGGACGGATCCGCGCTCACCATGAACGCGTTCATCCAGTCCCAATCCTACGTGAACTCGTTCTCGGGCGTGGACGGCACGCGGGGCAGCGAGGAGCCGTCGATCAGCCAGGACGTTCCGTCGTCGGGAGTCGGGGCCAACCTGGTCTGGGAAAAGCCCATATCGGGGGGAAGCCATCGTGAACCTCGGGGCCGATGTCCTGCGGGCCACGGGGGACGCGACGGAGCAGTACCTGTTCCGGGACGGCGCCTTCGCGAGGCAGCGCGAGACCGGAGGCGATCAGACCCTGTTCGGCTTCTTCGGTCAGGCTCGGGGCCAGCTCGGCGAGCGGTGGCAGCTCTACGCCGGCATACGGCTCGATGTGTGGCGGAACTCCGCCGGGGGCCGGCACATCTTCGGGATCGCCGACGGGAACGTGCTGACGGACAACACGTTCGAGGACCGCAGCGGCACGCAAGTGAGCGACAACGTCGGCTTCCTGTTCGACGCCGCCGACGGGGTCGTGCTGAGGGGGAGCCTCTACGGCGGCCTCCGCGTCCCGACCCTGAACGAGTTGTACAAGCCGTTCAGAGCGGCCGGGAATGTCGTCAACGAATCCAACGAGGCGCTGAATCCGGAGCGGGTGCGCGGCGCCGAACTGGGTGTCGACCTTCAGCCCAATCCGTCCGTGTTGATCCGGCTCACAGGCTTCTGGGCCCGCGTGAGCGACGCGATCACCGACGTGACCCTCCAGGAGGCGGAGACCTCCGGGGTCATCCAGCCGTGCGGGTTCGTCCCCGCCGGCGGCGTGTGCCGCCGGCGCGACAACGTGGGCACGCTGCGGAGCCTGGGACTCGAGACCGAAGTCGAGGTACGCCCGGCCCCGGCCTGGTTGCTGGCGGTGAACCACCAGTTCAATCCGACGGAGGTCACCGACGCGCCGGGAAGACCGGATCTGATCGGCAACGAGGTGCAGGGGAGCCCGACGCACCGCGCCATGCTGCGGGTCGGACACATCGATCCGACGACGCTGGAGGTGGTGGCCACGGCCCGCTATCTGGGCGCCCGGTTCGACAACGACCTCAATACGGGCGAGATCGACGGCTCATTCCTGGTCGACATCCGCCTTCGTCGTCAGCTCACGAGCCGGCTGAGTGCCTTCGCGAGTGTGCAGAACATCTTCGACACGATCGCGGAGATGTCGCACGACGCGAACGACTTCGTCCGCGTGGGGGCGCCTCGCACGTTCGTCGGCGGCGTCCGGGTGCGATTCAGCGGCTGAGCAACGCGAAACGCCTCAGCCGTCGAGAGTGAGCGGCTCCATGAGCGCGGCGACCTCGTGCCGTAGTTCCGCGACGAGGTCGTCCAGTGGGACGATACGGCTCTCGCGGACGCCGCGGAGGCTGAGTTCGGCGCCACCCGCAGCCAGAGAACGCTCGCCCACCACGAGGCGTAGCGGGAGACCGCGCAGATCGGAGTCGTTGAACTTGACCCCGGCGCGGAGGTCGGGCCGGTCGTCGTAGAGCACCTCGACGCCGGCTGCGCACAGCTCTTCGAACACCTTGTCCGCCGCGGACCACGTCTCCTCCTCCCGTGCCAGCACGACGAGCGAGACGTGATAGGGCGCCACGCAGGCCGGGAGTCGCAGGCCGTACTCATCCCGGTGCTCCTCGGCGACGCAGGCGAGCAGGCGGCCGAGGCCGATCCCGTAGGAACCCATCCAGATCGGGCGCTCGATCCCTTCCTCGTCCGTGAACGTGGCCTCGAGTGCCTCAGAGTAACGGGTGCCGAGCTGGAAGATGTTCCCCACTTCCACGCCGCGAGCCATGCGCAGGCCCTCGCCGCAGGTGCCGCACGGAACTCCCTCGACGGCGGTGGCGACCGGGCCGACGAGTGTGGGCTCGTAGTCACGGCCACGGCAGACGTTTCGCAGGTGATGGTCCGCCTCGTTGGCCCCCATCACGAGGTTCGGGGACGCGGCCACCCAGTGGTCGACGACGAAAATCGCCGCTCCGGGCTCGATGCCCACGGGCGAAGCAAAACCCGGGACCATACCGGTTTCCGCGATCTCTTCCTCGTGCGCCGGACGCAGTTCGAGCGCTCCCGTCAGGTTCTGGACCTGAATCGGGTTTGCCTCGAGGTCCCCGCGTACGATGGCCGCGATCAGCTTTTCCTCGCGGGCTCCGGCCTCCCCTCCGAAGCTGCCGACGTAGAAGACCATCTTGGCGGTCGCGCGCGCGGAGATCCCGAGCAGCGCTGTGAGGTCGTCGATCGTGGCGGTGTCAGGGGTGTGTACGCGCTCCAGCCGCGACATCTCCCCGCCCGCGGCCTCGAGCGTGAACTCGGCTACTTCGCGGTTCGCCGCATATCCGCAGGCATCGCACAGCGCGAGGCTGTCCTCGCCGATGGGCGTGACGTACATGAACTCGTGGGCGATCTCGCCGCCCATCATCCCCGTATCGCTCTGCACGGCCGTGAGCGGCAGGGCGCAGCGGCGCCCGATGCGCTCGTACGCCTCATAGTGCCGATCGTACTGCGCCGCGAGCCCCTCCGGGTCCCGATCGAGCGAGTAGGAGTCCTTCATGGTGAACTCCCGCACGCGGATGAGCCCGCCGCGCGAGCGGAGTTCGTCCCGGAACTTGGTCTGCATGTGATACACCATGGCGGGGAGCTGGCGGTAGGACTGGATCTCGGAGGCCGTGTGAAAGGCCACCACTTCCTCGTGCGTCATCGCCAGCAGCATATCGCGCTCGCGCCGGTCCACGAAGCGAGCCATGGTCGCGTCGATGTCGTACCAGCGACCCGTCGCCTGCCACAGCTCCGCCGGATGCACGACCGGCATTGAGAGTTCCTGCCCGTCGATCCGATCCATCTCCTCGCGCAGGATCTGCTCGATCTTCCTCAGCGATCGCCAGGCGAGCGGGAGGTAGGAGAAGATGCCCGCGGCGAGCTGGCGAACATACCCGGCTCTCAGGAGGAGGCGGTGCGACTCGATCTCGGCCTCCCCCGGGGCTTGCCGGAGGGTCATGCCGAACAGATTCGAGACTCGCTGTCCAACGCGTTCGGTTCGATTCACGGGTCGACCGTTCAGGGGTGGTGACGAGGGTCCGCCGGACGGCGCGGAGAGACAGGCGACGCTAACGGACCCGCTGTCCGCAGGCCAGCGCGACCCTAAGATATCGGCCCGACCCTCACGCAACGTCATCGCCGAGGAGTGCTCCGTGTACGGAAAGTTCGCAGCGCGCACCGTCAGATCGTTCATGGCCATCGCCCTTGCGACCGTACTCGCCGGAGCCTTGGCGGTCAGTCCGGCGCAAGGCCAGGAAGTCCGGAATCCCTCTTCGGAGCTTGCGGCATTGCACGACATCGTCGCCGCCGTTTCGGCCGACCGCGTGGAGGCGGACATCCGGCGGCTCGCAGGCTTCGGCACCCGGCACACGCTGTCCGATACACTGTCCGACACCCGGGGCATCGGGGCGGCACGGCGCTGGATCAAGGCCCGGTTCGACGAGATTTCCACCGTCTGCGGCGGATGTCTCGAGGTCTCGTACCAGACCTCTCTCGTGGGCGGCACCGAGCGAATCCCTGACACGACGGCGGTCGTCAACGTGCTGGCGATTCAGCGAGGGACGACCGACCCCGGGCGGTACGTGGTCATGTCGGGCGACATCGACTCGCGGGCTTCGAACTCGCTGGACGGGACATCCGACGCACCCGGCGCAAACGACAACGCGTCGGGGATGGCGGGTGTGCTTGAGGCGGCACGGGTTCTCTCACGGTACCGCTTCAACGGGTCGATCATCTACGTGGGACTGTCGGGTGAGGAGCAGGGCCTGTTCGGCGGGCGGCACATGGCCCAGGTAGCGCTCGAGGAGGGCTGGCGCATCGAAGCGGTCCTCAACAACGACATGATCGGCAACATCGACGGTCAGAACGGCGTGTCCGACAACACGATCGCGCGCGTTTTCGCCGAGGGCACCCGGGCGGACGAGACCGCTCAGGTGGCCGCCAGGCGCCGGGTCACCGGTGGAGAAGTGGACTCACCCTCGCGGAACCTGGCGCGCTTCATCGACCGGCTTGTCGACGGGTACGTCCCGAATCTGGATATGATGATGGTGTACCGGCTCGACCGGTTCGGGCGGGGTGGACACCACCGGCCCTTCAACGACGCGGGCTTCCCGGCGGTGCGCATCATGGAGGCCAACGAGGACTATCGGCGCCAGCACCAGAACATCCGGGTGGAAGATGGGGTCGAGTACGGCGACGTGATCGACGAAGTCGAGTTCGACTTCGCGGCCAGGCTGACGGCGGTGAACGCCATCTCCCTTGCCGCCATGGCCTGGGCCCCCGCCCCTCCGCGCAACGTCGCGCTCGAGGGCGCCGTGCGACCGAGCACCACCCTGAGGTGGGACCCCGTGCCCGCCGAGCGCGCCCCTGATCTGGCTGGATACCGGATCTACTGGCGGCTCACCGACGCTTCGCAGTGGGATTCGAGCGTGTACGTCGGCGACGTGACCGCACACACGCTCGAGAACATCGTCATCGACAACTACCTGTTCGGCGTGGCCAGCGTATCCGAGGACGGATACGAGAGCCCCGTCGTCTTTCCGTGGCCAATTGGTGCCTATGAGCCGCTGGAATGGCTGGAGCGCGACCCGTAGCAGCCATGACTAGGCCCGCCGCCAGGCCCAGCGGAACAGGAAGATGCAGAACAACAGGGCGACCGAGATCCAGGCCCCGCCCCACAGCAGCGTTGGAACCCCTGTCATTTCGGCCAGCATCCGGGCATCCGACGCCAACTCGGGACGGTCGAGGATGTCGCTCTTGATGTCGAGCACCGCGTACAGGCAGCTGGTGAGTCCGAGCATCGTCAGCACGACCCGGTTCACCGAGGCACCGGCGCGCCATGCCACCGCGAGCAGCGCGGCGGCGAACGCCAATCCGAAGGTCGTGGCGAAGGGTTGCTGCACGAAGAGGACGGTCGAGGTTCCCACGATCACCGCGACCGCCGCTGCGAGCCACGAACTGAAGGCCGGGAATCGTTCGGCACCCCATATCATGAGCCCGCCCCAGAGCAGGCTCCCGAGGTATCCCGCGGAGAGCGTCAGAAAAGCGTTGCCCCCCGGGCATCGGCACAACCCGCCCTCGAGCGGCGTGATCTCGATGGCGACGATTTCACCTCCCGTCGCCAACGTGGCCAGCCCGTGACTGATCTCGTGCAACAACACCACGAACAGCTTGACCGGGTACACGAACGGCGTATTCCAGAGAAACCACACGGTCAGGAAGAGGACGCCGAAAGCGGCCAGGAAGCGGAATCGTCGCATCGATCGGTCGGTCATGGCTCCAACATACGGGCCCGCGGGGACGTGTGTGTCGGTCGCGGAGCGCGGCAACTACCCGGTACCGGGCGCCTTCAGAGCAGGAGGACGAGCGCCAGCAGCGTCATCGCCACGCCCGCGAGCGCGAAGACGGGCACCTCCCTGTCGAAGCTCCAGCGGCAGACAGCGAAGATGAGCGAGAAAAGCCCCAGCGTTCCATATACCGGCAGCAGTGCCCCCGACCATTCCGCCCGGGTATTCAGCGCGAGCACCGCAAGCCCGGAAGCCAGCGTGGCGACAAAGAGGGATCGTTCATCGGTCAGCGTCGGTTGCGGCCAGCGCGTCGCGGGCAGCAGGCCCCCGAGTGCGAGCGGGGCGAGCAGAAGCGCCTCCCCGAGTATCACAAGCTTCCAGGTCTGCTGCGCAGCTCCGGCGATCATGAATGCGTCCGTGAAGGCCGCGAAACCGATCGACGTGGCCGAGACGACGCCCATGACGTAGAGGCCATAGGCGATGATGCGGCCTGATATTCGCGCCGCGTGGAAGATCCCCGGGGTGTCACGCCTCAGGCGGAGCGCCGGAACGGATTCCACCGGCCAGTGCCGCACCCCCGGCGGCAGCCAGCGTGACCGTTGCGTCGCCTCGAGCAGCCGTCCGCCGAGCTCTCGCACTCCGTCAGCCTCACGATCGGACAGTGCCCCGCGCTCGACCGCCGCCCGCAACTCCTCCTCATCGAACAATACGCCCCGCCCCCCCGCCGGCACCCAGACATCGAGGTAGAGATCGTCGATGATCCAGGGCTGCGATTCCAGTCGCGGGGGACGAATGAGGTTGATGTAGTAGCCCTGGAAAGCACCTCCTGGATGGTGGAAGGCCCCGATCTCGAACGCCTCTCCGGGCCACAGATACCATACCAGAAGGGAACCCCGGCGAAGGGTCGTGGAATCGTCGATCCTCAGGGGCTGGAAGCTGGAGTCGAGGAGTTGAAGGGTGATCTTCATCTCCGGCCAGTCGGCGAGGAGCTCCTGGCGAAACTGTCTTACGTCGCCGCCGCGGCGCACTTCCACCTCCACATGAGGCGCGCCGTCGGGGATTCGTCGCGTAACCCGCAGCGCCCGGCGGCGCGCACCGAGGAGATCGAAGCTCACGCAGGAATTGTCATGGCCTGCCGGACGTGAACGACCCGTCACTTTCCGCGAGCCTCTCCAGGCCAGGCGCCGGAGCGAACCTGTCGCCATGGCGTTGTCGAAGCTCCAGCAGGCGGTCGCGGACGGCTCGGGTTCCGCGCGTTTCCGCCCAGGCCATCAGCCCCCCTCGGAACGGTGGAAAGCCGGTCCCGAGCACCATGGCGAGGTCTACATCTCCGGCTCCTGCAACCACACCCTCCGCGAGGGCGTACAGCGCTTCGTTCACCGCGAGCAGCAGACAGCGGTCGACGATCTCTTCCGAATGCACGCCGCCCCCCGCGCCGCGGAAGGCTCGGCCGACCTCCCGATCCACGCGCTGCTCGCGATCCGAGTAGGTATAGAACCCGCGGCTGTTCTTCCTTCCCAGCCGACCCAGGTTCGCAAGCGTGTCGAGCGCCGCGGACGGCCGCATGCGATCCCCGAACGCCCGCGCCATCTCCTTCGCGACGTGTTCGGCGACATCGAAACCGACCTCGTCCAACAATCGGCATGGCCCCATCGGCATCCCGAACGACGTCAACGCGCGGTCGATTCCGGCGACGTCCGCTCCGTCTTCCAGGAGAAACCCGACCTCGTTCAGGTAGGGAGCCAGCAGGCGGTTGACGATGAAACCGGGCCGGTCGGCCACGAGCACGGGGGTCTTCCCCAGTTGTCCCGCCAGCTTGAACGCGGTGGCCAGCGTCGCATCCGAGGAAGATTCGGTGCGGATGATCTCGACGAGCGGCATGCGGTGGACCGGATTGAAGAAGTGCAGCCCCACGATGCGCTCCGGCCGGGCCGCCGCCTTGCCCAGTTCGGTTACCGATAGCGAGGACGTATTCGTCGCGAAGATCGCGTGGGCGGGCAGCATCTCCTCCGCCTCCCGGAGCACGTTTTGCTTTACGGGCAGCCGTTCGATGACGGCCTCGATGACCACATCCACCTCGTCGAACCTCTCGTACGTGAGCGTCCCGTGGACGAGAGCGAACTTGAGACCGACCTCCGCGGGAGGGATGATGCCTCGTTTCCCTGCCTTCTGCAGCAACTCGCTCGCGTGCCGGAGCCCCACATCGAGCGCCTCCTCGTCGATGTCCTTCAGGATGACGGGGATGTCGTTCGCGGCGACGAGTTCCGCGATGCCTCCGCCCATGACGCCGGCTCCGAGTACCGCGACCCTGTCGATGCCCCGGGCCTGCGAGAGCACGTCTGGGGGCAGAGCCTTTCTTGCCGCCTGGCCCAACCTGAACAGACGCACGAGGTTCCGGCAGACGGGCGTCGTCAGCAGGCGTCCGAGAGCCTCCGCCTCGACGGCGAGTGCCTCGTCGATGGAGAGGTTGATCGATTCCTCGATCACATCGATGGCAGCCAACGGGGCCGGGTAGATTCGCCCGGATGTCTCCAGCACCCGCTTGCGTGCCTTCCTGAACAGGACACGGCGTCCCACGCGCGTGCCTTCCAGCAGCCGATCTCGTGCCGACAGTCGAGAGTGCAACCGCTCGACCCGACCCATCACCGCATCGAGGGCCACCAGCGCTACGGAACTTCGGAAACGGTCCGCGTCGAGGATCTGATCGATGAGGCCGTAGCGATACGCGGTCGCAGCGGAGACACTCCTCCCCGTGAGTACCATCGAGAGTGCACGCTGAATTCCGATGAGCCGCGGGAGCCGCACCGACCCCCCGAAACCGGGGATGAGCCCGAGCCGCACCTCCGGAAGTCCGATGGCGCTCCCGGGCGAGTTGGAAGCGATGCGCCAGTCGCACGCCAACGCGAGTTCCGCGCCCCCTCCGAGGCAAACTCCATCGATCGCGGCAATCTTCGGTACGGGAAGCCGCTCCAGCCGCCGAAAGATCCGCTGTCCCTCGGCGCTCTTTGCCCGCCCGTCCTCCGCATCCTCGACTTTGGCGATCTCGTTGACGTCGGCGCCGGCGATGAATGTCCCCGGCTTACCGCTCCACAGGATGACGGCCACCGGGTGACCCGTCGCGATGCGTGACTCGAGTTCGGACAGGCAGCGGTCGAGGTGCCGCATCGTCCGGATGTCCAGCAGATTCACCTGGGCACCGGGAGTGTCGAAGACAAGCCAGGCGATCTTGTCCGTGTCGATCTCGAGCCTGAGTGGGGCTGGCGTTTGGACCATGCGTCCCCCCGCGACCTAGCAGCAGCCGGGGTCCCGACCCCGAGCGGCTCTCAGGCATCGATCGTGACGGCACGGCCGGCGGACCAGGACGAACCCCCCCGGTCGCGGGCTGAGGGACAGCCTCCCCGCCTTGTGCCGGTCTAGCAGCGCTGGCGCACGCCCTGGCGCAGGTCGGCGTTCTCGCGCTGGAGGCGAAGCGTGTCGGACGAAGCCCCTTCGACGACAACGTTCCAATAGAGTTCGCCGGCGGCGCTGTTCATGCGGGCGTGGACCCACCACGGCCCGCCCGACGCGGACTCGGACGCCATGCCGTCGGCATCCGTCGTGTCCGCCATGACCTCTTGGCCGAGCGCCGCGAGGAGATCCTCCTCCACATCGCCGTAGTTCGCGAAGGTGGCTTCCTCCCAGGAATCGATGACGATGCAGATGGAGTCGACGCGCTGCTGCGTGGCCAACTGCATCTCGTTGAAGCGGTCGAAAGCCGACTGCCGCTGGCGGTTCAACGACCGCTCCTCGGTTTCCAGATCCCCGAACCGGTCGAACAATCGCCGGTAGTCCACGCTCCGCTGATCGAGGTTCTCGAGGCGCGTGTTGATCGTCCGCATCGAGTCGCGGACGTTGTTCCAGGCCGATTCGGCCGCACTCCAGACGTCCCGCAGTTCCCGCTCCGTATCGGCTGCCTCCTGGAGATCGGTCGGAACCGCGGGCTCCGGTGTCGAGGCCTGCGATATCATGACCGCGAACAGAGAGTCGCGATCGAAGGGGAGGAACTGGACTTCGACGTCATCGACAGGCTCGGCTTCGGCACCTTCGGCCAGCACCTGTACCGTGATTCTGCCACCGCACGCAGCCAGCAGCGGGAGGGTCGCCAGAAGCGGGATCACGAGACGCAACTTCGACATTCGATCGGGCTCCAGTTGGGGTCTTCCGGTTGTGACGACCGCGGCGCCCCCACGCACGGCGGGGCGAACCGCAGCAAAAGGAATGTAAGGAGCTTCCGCTAGCGACGGTAGCTGTAGTCCAGGAAGTAGCGGCTCGGATTCAGGGGGCGATTGTGGAGCCGAACCTCGTAGTGGAGATTCGGGCCAGTCGCCGTGCCGCTGTTGCTGACCTCTCCGAGCACTTCGCCCCGCCGGACCGTGGTGCCCAATCGGACGTCGACCCGGCCAAGGTGCGCATAGCGGCTCTCGTATCCGTCGCCGTGATCGATCTCGACCAAAGCCCCGTAGCCGCTCCTCGAACCCGCAAAAGTGACCCGCCCCGCACCCGTCGCCACGACGAGACTGCCGAAGTCGGCGGAGATGTCGACGCCGGTGTGCGGCCGTCGAAACCCGAGCGTGGGGTGCAGCCGGTTGTGGCTGAAGTCGGAAGAAATCCACGAATCTTCGGCGATGACCGGCCAGATGGACGGAAGGCGCTGATAGCGCTCCCGCTGTGCTCCGACCGAGTCCGCAGCTTCGGCAAGACTGACCCCGAGGAGATCGGCCCGGCGCAACAGCTGTTCGAGGTCGACCGCCACGTCTCCCGCTTCACGAGCCAGATCGGGCGCGATCTCGAAGAACTCATCGTCCGCGGGGACCACGCCACCGGGGCCTCCAACCCCCACCGAGTACACGTCCGGATCGAGCAGCGGCAGGCCCGCCACCAGTCGGAATCGTCGCTCGCGCACCGAGAGATCGTCCAGCGCCTGGCCCAACTGCCCGCTCTGGCGCTCCATCGCCTGGAGGCTGCCGAGCAGCTGACGGTTCTCGGCCCGGTAGCGCGCGAGCTCTTCAGCGGCATCCTGGCGTCCGAGCACGCCGGCAAAGAACGCCGAGGCGAGGATCACGAGCGCGGCGGCGCTCAGGCCGATGGCCCGCGCCGCGCGCTTCCCCAAACGATATGTCTGCGCTGACCCGCTACCTTCGGGCAGTATCTGAATCGTCCAGTACGACGGTTTCTTCAAGAGTTCAACCAAGAGTATCGAGGAATCGTCCACCCGAAGCGTCCGACCTCCAGCGGCACTCGGCGCCTCTGCGCCGGAGCCCGGAGGGTACTTCCCTGTCGGATCGCCGGGAACGGCGCGAAACGACAACCCATCCGCAGCCGTGACATGGGCCGTTGAAGCTATTTTCGGGCGGTAACCAGTGTCAACCATACACGCCCCGAGGGAGGGCGTTCCGATCGGACGCCCTTTCCGCGGGCTGCTAGGGACGGGGGAAGAGCACGGCTCCGGGCCGGACCCGCGCGAGCCGTCCCAGGGCCGGTTCGAGATCCGCGAAACCCGGCGGCGGCCCATCGCCCCCCGACGCTCGCCAGATTTCGGCGGCTTTGGCAGGGACGAAAGGGGCGAGCATCGCGGCCACCGTCCCCAGAGAGCCGATGAGCTGCGACAGCACGCTGTCCAGGTCGTCCGGGCCGGCCCCGGCCCGTTCGGCCCTGGCCAGCGCCCACGGCTTCGATTCATCCACGAAGCCGTTCGCCGCCCGGACGACATCAAATGCCGCCGCGAGGCCTCGGTGCAGGAGGTAGTCATCCATGGAGGATCGATACTTCGAGAGGGCGACCGACGCTTTTTCCGCGAGTTCTCCGCCCCGCGGCGGAGGTATGTCGCCTCCGCGGTACTTCGAGACCATCGAGACGACACGATTCAGCAGGTTGCCCAGGTCGTTCGCGAGGTCCGTCGTGTAGCGCCGGTCGAACTGCTCGATGAAGGCCTCGGACGAGGGGTAGTCGCGGTCGCCATCCCACGGGACCTCCCGCATCAGGAAGTAGCGCAGGGCGTCCGGACCGTGACGTTCGATGAGTTCGATGAGGCCGAGTTCGGTTCCCGCCGACTTTGACAGCTTTGCGCCACCGATCTTGATGAAGCCGTGGCCCCAGACGCTCCTGGCCGGTTCGACGCCTGCCGCCATCAGCATGGCGGGCCAGTAGACGCAGTGAAAGCGCGTGATGTCTTTCCCGATGATATGGAGATCCGCGGGCCAGAACTTGTCGAAGCCCTCCCCATCGGGGTATCCGATCGCCGTGATGTAGTTCGACAGCGCGTCGAACCACACGTAGACCGTGTGCCCCTCGTCCCCCGGGAACGGGACGCCCCAGCGGATCCGGGAGCGGGAGGCCGAGATGTCCTCGAGTCCGGCTTCGAGCAGCCGGGTGATTTCGTTACGTCTCGTTCGGGGGCGCACCCAACCGGGATCGTCCCGCAGACGGGCGAGCACCGCGTCCCGGTAGTCGGAGAGCCGGAAGAACCAGTTCTCCTCTTCCGTCCATTCGACGTCGCGACCGGGATGGAGCGGGCAACGCCCATCTGCCAGCTCGTCCTCCTTCTTGAACGCCTCGCACCCCGAACAGTAGTGGCCCTCGTACTTCGAGCGGCGAAAGTCTTCGTTGGCGGCGATGCGCTCCATGAGCGTCGTCAGGCCGCGGCGATGGCGTGGCTCCGACGTTCGAATGAAGTCGTCGTTCGAGAGGCCGAGACGGTCCCAGACCTCCAGGAAGGACTCGGCGATCCGATCGACCCATGCCTGTGGACTCGAACCGTGCTTCTCGGCCTCCTGCTGCACTTTCTGGCCGTGCTCGTCCATGCCGATGAGGAAGTGGACGTCGTCCCCGCAGGCGCGGCGGTGCCGGGCGATGACATCGGCACCGATCTTCTCGATCGCGTGCCCCAGATGCGGATCGCCGTTGGAGTAGTCGATCGCCGTGGTCAGATAGAATCCGGGCAAGGTCGAAACTCTCTCGTCCGGACCCTGAGCTCAGCGATCCAGCTCGGCGCGGCGGGCGGCGCGTCTCTCTTCGCGAAGTTGCGCCAGCGGGATGATGCGGACCTCCCCGTCTCCTCCCTGAAGAGAGACGGTCTCCTCGAAGAGGTCCCACGCCTTCACGCTCTCCCGTCCCCTGGCCGTCCGAATCGTCTTGCCGACGGGCGGGAACCGCTTTCTGGCCTGTGTATAGACCGCGTGCTCGTAGCGCAGACAGTTCATGAGACGACCGCACGCGCCCGAAATCTGACTCGGGTTGAGCGAGAGACCCTGGTCTTTGGCGAGCTGCAGAGTCACGGGTTCGATCGAGGTGAGCCACGAACGACAGCACAGCTCCCGCCGACACCGGCCGAGCCCCCCGAGGCGGCGGGCCTCATCGCGAACTCCGATCTGCCGCAGATCGATCCTCGTTCTGAACGAGCGCGCCATGTCTCGCACGAGGGCGCGGAAATCGACCCGCTTCTCGGCGGTGAAATACACGGTGAGCTTGTTGCGGTCCCACTGCCATTCCGCTTCGCTCACCTTCATCCGGAGCCTGTGCTTCGAGACCAGCTCCCGCGTGCGTTTCCGAACCTCGAGTTCCTGATCGCGGAGTTGCATAAGCCGAAGCACGTCGGCCGGGGCCGCGCGGCGAATGACCCGGCGGGACGGCGGGGGTACGGTGCGAGCGCCCACGTGGTCGCAGCCCCCCTCGCAGGCAAGGTCGTGGGACCCGGCGGCGCGCTTCACCCAGCCGATGTCCTGCCCGCGGTCGGCTTCCACGACGACGTACTCCCGTTCCGTCAGGGGGCGAACCCCCGCGAAGGCGAAGAAGTCGGAGCGAAGGCCCTTGAACTGGACTTCCAGGATCTGGCTGGGGCCTCCCGCGGGAGGACTTGGCGTGACGGCGGGTCCCGTCGCGCGTCGCGGTTCGCCAGAGCCGCCTCCGCCTGCGGTGTCGTGCCTCGGACGCGCGGAGCGGGGAGGCCGAGGCCGTGCCGGACGCGGCCGCCCGCCCGCCTTCATCTCTCCTCCCAGGTGCCGATCGCGTAGTACTTCGCCCTCCGCGACTCGACCAGCTCCTGCGGCTCCATCTTGGACAGTTCACGCAGATGACGTCGGATCGCGGCACCCATCGCCTCCACGGCCGCGGCCGGGTCCGTGTGCGCACCGCCCGGAGGTTCCGGGATGATCTGGTCCACGACGCCGAGATCCTGCAGATCGCTGGCGGTGAGCTTGAGCGCTTCCGCCGCCTTGTCCGCGTGCTCGCGGCTCCGCCAGAGAATCGCGGCACAGCCCTCCGGGGAGATCACCGAGTAGATGGCATTCTCCATCATCAGCACTCGGTCGGCCACACCGATGCCGAGCGCGCCGCCCGAGCCGCCCTCGCCGATCACACAGCCCACGATGGGCACGCGGAGGCTGGCCATCACGGCCAGATTCCGCGCGATCGCTTCTGCCTGGCCCCGCTCCTCCGCGCCGATCCCGGGGTACGCGCCCTGGGTGTCGATGAAGGTGACGACAGGGCGACCGAACTTCTCGGCCAGCCTCATCAGCCGCTTCGCCTTCCGGTATCCTTCAGGGTGGGGAGACCCGAAGTTCCGGCGCAGGTTCTCCTTCATCCCCCGGCCCTTCTGGTGGCCGATGGCCATCGCGGAGCCGGTACCGATCTTCAACCAGCCGCCGACGATGGCGGGATCATCGCGGAAGGCGCGGTCACCTCTCAACTCGAAGAAATCGGTTCCGATCCCCTCGATGTAGTCGAGTGAGAAGGGCCGGTCCTGGTTGCGGGCGAGTTTGACGCGGTCGAAGCGCGAGAGCCTGGCCATGGCCTCATCGTGCGCGGCGGCGAGCTGGGCTTCCAGCGGCCCCAGCTCGGCACTCACGTCGATGCCGCGCTCCCTGGCCTTGCTCCGCAGTTCCTCCACATGGTTGCGGAGTTCGGCCAGCCCCTCCTGTTCTATCGACATACGCGACCATCTTTCGATCCGGATCCGGCGTCACCCGCCGGAGACGCGTACAAACTGGCCCCCTTCGGCAGGGGCCGGCCAGCGGGTTGCAGCCTGCTAGCGATTTCGGACCAGGCGCACGCCCGCGCCCAGCAGCGCGCGGAGCTCCTCGACCAGAGCCGCCGTGGGCGCCACCCGCAGCCTTCGCGACTCGAATCTGGACGGGCGCGCATCGACGGCCGCGGCCCCGTTCACCGGACCCGGTTCGCCATGCCCGTTCGCCGCCGCCTTCCACTCGAGGAAGAGGGGGGCCCGGCCCGGCGAGGCTTCAAGGAGCTCGCGGACCTTGATGAACGCGCCCGGCTCGAGCCGCTCGCCTTCGCGGACCTCGATCAGGATCCCCACCTGTCCCTCGTCCCGCACGTCCGCCAGGGGTCGCACGGAGTCGAGGAAAATGGGCGGATCGTCGTCATCTCGCGAGTTGCCCGACACGGTGCCCGTGATCAACACCGGCCTGTCGTCCGTCAGGAGGCCTCGATTCTGCTGCCACACCTCGCCGAAAACGAGTGTCGTCGCCGTGCCGTGGAAGTCCTCGATGGTGAGACGCGCCCACTCGCGCCCGTCCTTGCGCGCGGTGCGGACCGACGCCTCGGTGATCACGCACGGGATCTCGACCGTTCGGTCGCGGTGCTCGAGCAGACTCGTGGTCCTCGCCTCCAGCGCATAGAGGTCGACGAGGTCGCGATAGCGCTCCAGCGGGTGTCCCGAAATGTAGAACCCGAGCCGCTCTTTCTCCTCCCGTAGCCGGTCTCGCTCGCTCCACGCCGGGACGACCGGGAGTTCGGCGGTCGACCGCGCCACGGCCTGGGCATCGCCGAACAGGCTCGTCTGGCCGCTCTCAGCCTCCTGCCTCCGCAACTGCGCCTCGGTCAGCATGACGTCGAGTCCCGCGACGAGCGCCGCCCGATCGCCGAGATCGTCGACGGCGCCGGCCCCGATCAACGCCTGGATGACCCGCGAGTTGTTGAGCCGCAGGTCGATGCGCTCGAGGAAGTCGAGGAAACTCTCGAACGGGGTCTCCTCGCGCGCGGCACGGATGGACGTGATCGCGGAGTGACCCACGCCCTTGATCGCCCCGAGCCCGAACCGGATCGCCGACTTCCCGGGGTCGTCCGGATCGTCGACCACGGTGAAGCGATAGCCCGACTCCCTGACCGACGGGGGCAGGACACGGATTCCGAGCAGGCGGGCCGCCCCGATGTAGGAGACGACCGCGTCCGTGCTCCCGATCTCGGACGAGAGCAGGCCTGCCATGAACTCGGCCGGATAGTGCGCCTTCAGCCAGGCCGTCCGGTAGGAGAGGAGCGCGTACGCGACGCTGTGCGCCTTGTTGAAACCGTAGCGACCGAAAGTGCGAATGAGTTCGGCGATCTCGCCTGCTTTCGCCTTGACCACGCCCCGTTCGACGGCGCGTGCGACGAACTCTCCGAGTACGCGGTCCGTGAGTTCGGCGTCCTTCTTCCCCACCGCCTTTCTGAGGACATCGGCTTCGGCGAGCGAGAAGCCCGCGAGCAGGTTGGCGGCGCGCATCACCTGCTCCTGATAGGTGATGACCCCGTACGTCGGCTCGAGAATTTCCGCGAGGTCCGGGTGAGGGTATTCGACGTCCTTGAGTCCGCGTTTGCGGGCGATGTAGACGTCCGTCATGCCTGAATCGAGCGGACCGGGACGGATCAGAGCGTTGACGGCGACGAGGTCATCGAACCGGTCGCAGCGCATCGCGCGCAGCTTGTCGGTCGCGAGACTCGACTCGAACTGGAACACCCCGCTCGTGCGACCGCTGGCGAGCATCTCGTACACGGCGGAGTCCTCGAGCCCGACGTCCTCCCAGTCCACCCGGATTCCGTGCCGTTCCTCGACGTTCCGCGCCGCGTCGGCGATCACGGTCAGCGTGCGCAGGCCCAGGAAGTCCATCTTGAGCATGCCCGCCTTCTCGAGCGCGTTCATGTCGAACTGCGTGATCACCGTGTCCGCGCCGCTCTTGGTGTCCGAACAGATCGGCACGTAGTCGTCGAGCGGCCCGGGTGCGATCACGACTCCGGCGGCGTGCACCGAACTGTGACGCGACAGTCCCTCGATCCGTTCGGCGTAGTCGAGCAGCTTCGTAACCTGTGCATCCTCCCGGTCGAGCTTGGCGAGGTCCCCCACCTTCTTCCTCGCCTCTGCCACGGTCAGCGAGAAGCCCGGACTCGAGGGGACCAGCTTCGCCAGACGGTCCGTGTCCGAGGGCGAGAAACCGAGCACGCGGCCCACATCGCGGATCACCGCCCGCGCCTTCATGGTTCCGAACGTGATGATCTGGCCGACCGACGCGTGGCCGTACTTGTCGCGCACATAGTCGATGACTTCGCCACGTCGCTCGTAGCAGAAGTCGATGTCGATGTCCGGCATCGAGACGCGTTCGGGATTGAGGAAGCGCTCGAACAGGAGGTCGAACTCGAGCGGATCGACATCGGTGATCCCGAGCGCGTAGCAGATGATGGACCCCGCGGCAGACCCTCGCCCGGGTCCCACCGGAATCCCCCGCTCTCGGGCTGCGACGATGAAGTCCCAGACGATGAGCAGATATCCCGCATAGCCTGTGTTCTCGATGACGTCGAGTTCATAGGCGAGGCGCTCCCGGACCGGATCGGGCAGCGGTTCGCCGTACCTCGACTTCGCCCCCTCCGTCGCCTCGTGGCGCAGCATCGCCATCGGCTCGGAGAAACGATCGGGGAGCGGGAAGCTGGGGAGCTGGTACTGCTTCTCGACCTGCACGTCGCAGCGCTCGGCGATGCGGACCGTCTCGGCGATCAGCCCCGGCAGGTCCGGGAACAGCTCGGCCATCTCGTCGGCCGTCTTGAAGTAGCTCTCCTCGCCGTGGAAGCGCAGCCGGTCGGGATCGCTCTTGTCCTTGCCCGTGCCTATGCAGAGGAGCGTGTCGTGCGCATCGGCGTCCTCGCGCCTCATGTAGTGCGCGTCGTTGGTCACGACCAGAGGAAGACCCAGTTCCTCGGAGATCTGGATGATGCCCCGGTTGACCCGGTTCTGTTCGGGGATTCCGTGGTCCTGGAGCTCGAGCCAGTACCGGTCCCTGAACACGCGCGCGTGCCATTCGGCGGTGCGCTTCGCTTCGTCGTAGCGCTCGTGCTGGAGGTAGCGCGCGACCTCCCCCGCCAGGCAGGCGGAGAGGCAGATGATCCCGTCGGCGTACTCCTCGAGCACCTCGTGATCGACCCGCGGGCGCCGGTAGAAACCCTCCGTGTACCCGATGGACGAGAGCCTGATCAGGTTTGAATAGCCGGTCCGGTTCTGGGCGAGCAGTACGAGGTGCGCGTAGTGGGCCGGGGCGCCCTTCTCCAGTTCGCGGGACCGCCGGTCGCCGTACGCCACGTAGGCTTCGCAACCGATAATCGGCTTGATGCCCTTCTTGCGGGCCTTCTCCTGGAACTCCCAGGCACCGAAGAGGTTGCCGTGGTCGGTCAGGGCGAGGGCGGGCATCCCCAGCTCGACGGCACGATCGACCAGGTCGTCGATCCGGTTTGCGCCGTCGAGCAGCGAGTACTCGCTATGCGTGTGAAGGTGAACGAACTGCATGTATAGCGGTCCGTCGCGTTCGGCTATTCGCCCGTCATGATGCAGCGGAACGACCCGAGGATCTCCTGCAGCTGCAGCACGTACTCGTACTTGGGCCTGTTCGGCGAGTAGAGCCAGGCATCGACGAAGTACGTGCGCGCCGGACAGTCGACCAGCCACACGATGAAGGGTCCGGCGGCGGGAAAGCCGCCGGCCTCATCCTGCCAGACACCGGTCACTTCCAGAGCCGGGTACCCTTGCCACTGGAAGCTGACCACGCTCGAGTTCGTGTCATCGATCCGTTGCGGGACGTTGTAATGCGTGGCATCGATCTCGGCCCGCCACTCGAGCGCCAGTTCCCTGGTCAGGGAATCGACGCCGGGGCGCCACGCGACGAGGACCGAGCGTATGAGCTCGCTCGGATCGGGGTTGTCGTTGCGGACGATGACGAGACTGTCGCCGCCGCCGAGATCGCGCACGACCCAGTCATAAACCTGCGGGACATAAAGAGAGAACCCGAACCGCCGACCGAGATCGGTAGCGAGCGCGGTGTCCGTGGATGTCGCGAACATCCTCTGCAGGACGTGCTCGCGGTAGGTCATGTCGACCGCATTGAGGACCGAGGGCAGCGCGTCGATCCACGATTCGGTCTCCCGCCCGCGACGGAGCAGCGTAGCGGTGACGGTCTGCCCTCTGGCCCAGACGTCCCGCGCCTGGAAGACGCGCCCCGGTTCGAGAGCCGCCAGGTCCTGGTCCGCGGCAGCCGCCGCTTCAATCAGCAGCGGGTCGTCATCTGTCCCGAATACCAGCACGTTGCGGAAGAGCATGAGATCGGCCACGCGCTGGTGCCCCGGGTCGACCGCGCTGACCTCGTACTGTTTCTCGTCACGGGACGTGAAGATCGTCGGCTCGAGAACCGCCCGGGTCTCCTCCTCCACCTGATTCCACACCGAGTCGGGGACGATGATGATGAGGCTGTTCGCCTCCCCGAGGGCTGTTTGCTGGCGGCAGCCGGAAACACCGAGGAGAGTGGCCGAGAGAAGCGCCGCGCAGGCGCCGAAGGGGCGAATTCGCATGTGGCGGAAGCTAGACCGCGGCGCGAGGGCCGGCAAACGGAGTCGGCGCGTCTTGACACCCGGTGCTCGGGCCGCCTAAGCAGTTCGTGCAATGACAGAACGAACCTTCGACCCCGGGATGAACACGCGGCGCGACTTTGTCGCCGCCTGGTCGCGGGCGGCGGCCCTTTGCGCGCTGGCGCCGCTTCCCTTCGGGCAGTTCGGCCCGGGTGTCCGCGTGGGCGGTGACCGCATCGTCACGCGCTCCGGCCGCTCCGCTTCGGCGGACCGCTTTCCGTTCGGGCTTGGGGTGGCCTCCGGTGAACCGGCCGCCAATGGCGTCGTCCTGTGGACGCGGCTACTCGCCTTGCCCGGCGACCCCGGCGCCGCCTTTCCCGTGCAGTGGGAGATCGCCGCGGACGATGGCTTCCGGAGCATCGTGCGGCGGGGCGAGTCGGCGGCGCTGGCGGAACTGGGCCACTCCGTTCACGTGGAGGTCGAGGGGCTGGAGCCCGAACGCGACTACTGGTACCGCTTCCACGCGGCGGGGGCGACGAGCCCCGTCGGCCGCACGCACACGGCCCCCACCCCCGGGACCCTGCCGGACCGCTTCGATTTCGTCTTCGTGTCGTGCCAGCATTACGAGCGCGGCTGGTACACCGGCTACCGCCACATGGCGGCCGAGTCGCCGTCGCTCGTCGTGCACCTCGGCGACTACATCTACGAGAGCGGCCCCGGCAGCGGGGACAACCTGGTGCGCCGCCACGACGCGGAGGAACCTCGCACGCTCGAGGGCTACCGGGCGCGCTACGCCCTCTACAAGCGGGACCCGGATCTCCAGGCCGCGCACGTCGCCGCCCCCTGGGTCTTCACCCCCGACGACCACGAGGTGGACAACGACTGGGCCGGCGAGCACAACACGGAGCAGATGAACCGGGAAGCGTTCCTCGCCCGTCGGGCGGCCGCCTTCCAGGCCATGTACGAGCACCTCCCCCTGCGGCGCACGTCCCTGCCCGTCGGCCCCGACGCCCAGTTGTACCGCCGCCTCGACTTCGGCTCCCTGATGCGGCTCCACGTCCTCGACACCCGCCAATACCGCACCCTCCAGCCCTGCGGAGGCCGGCGCCAGCCGCCATGCGACGAGCAGCACGCCGAAGGCGCCACCATCCTCGGAAGCGAACAGGCCGACTGGCTGCTCGACGGACTCGACCGATCACCCGCCCACTACAACGTCCTCGCCAACCAAGTCTTCATGGCCCGGCTCCTGGAAGGCGAAGAGGAACTCACCCTCCCCATGGACAAGTGGGACGGCTACCCCGCCGACCGCACCCGCCTCATGACCTTCCTCCACGACCGCCGCCCCTCCAACCCCATCGTCCTCACCGGCGACCTCCACACCAACTGGGTCAACGACCTCAAACTCGACTTCGACCGCCCAGACTCGCCGACCGTCGGAACCGAATTCGCCGGAACGTCCATCAGCTCAAGCGGAGACGGCGTCGACACCGGCCCCCAGGGCGAAAACGCCCTGGGCCACAACCCCCACATCAAATTCTTCAACGCCCAACGCGGCTACGTCCGCTGCCGCATCACCCCCGAGCGCCTCCAGGCGGACTTCCGCGTCATGCCCTACGTCACCCGCCCCGACGCACCGATCGCCACGCGCGCGAGCTACGTAGTAGAAAACGGAATCCCCGGCGCCCAGGAAACTTGAACGCGCCGCGCCGTATCCTTAGGATGGACCCCGCCCGGCGCCCGACCCTCCGTCACGAACGAGCGGTCGCGCGCCGGTCTTCTTCAGGGCCCGTAGCTCAGCCTGGTTAGAGCGCACGCCTGATAAGCGTGAGGTCGGTGGTTCAACCGAGCGCCCGTCTCGGGCGCGAGCTCGGTGAAGCAGCGGCCCTGCAAGGGACGGTGCTTCACCAACTCTACCCGGGCCCACGCTCCCCGGTCATGAAGCCTCGATCGGCTCCCTCTCTGGCCCAATGTGGAGCACGCCCACGGCCGGGAACGGGCCCTCCGATGGTTAGGGTCGTCATGGTCGACCTGCGGGTGGCAACTGTCGATTGCGATCGAGAATGACACCCGGCGGGAGATGACGAGCCCAAGAGCGGAATCCCCGGTGCCCAGGAAACTTGAACCCACCGCGCCGCACCCATAGGATGGAGTCCGCCCGGCGCCCGACCCTCCCTCAGCACGGAACGGTCGCGCGCCGGTCTTCTTCGGGGCCCGTAGCTCAGCCTGGTTAGAGCGCACGCCTGATAAGCGTGAGGTCGGTAGTTCAAATCTACCCGGGCCCACTATTCAAGCCATCGGATCCAACCCTCGCCGTAGGTCCGATCCCGGCCCGACCTCACGGACGACCAAGTCGCCTCGGTAGTTCACCCGAGCGCCCGTCCCGGGCGCGAGCTCGGTGAAGCAGCGGCCCCGCAGGGGACGGTGCTTCGCCAACTCTACCCGGGCCCACGCTCCCCGGTCGTTTGACTTGAATCCCTTTCCCTCCGACCCCATGGGGAGCGACCTCACACGACAAACCGCCAAATGGCTCCACCGGCCGCATGGATCGGATCGTATTGGAGGATCGCGCTTTCGTGGGTCGCAGTTGAACTGAGACGGATTTCTTGCCGTGACACATGCCGACCGTACACGCCTGTGCAGCGCGCTGTCACTCGGGCCGCGCTGGAGTGCATGGGCGTGGCCAGCGGGTGATCGTGAGGGAGAGGGCGCTAGGCCCCGTGTTCGAGAACCTCAGCGACGTGCGCAGCAGTTTGGTGCCGCGCATCTTGACCGACCCCGGTGGATCAGCTTCATTCAAAGCGGAGTCGGGTCGACGGCGGTGACGTCATGCCGCGCGGAGCTTCGGGCCCCGTGTGGACTCAGAAGCTCACAGACGAGGAAAGAGTGAATCTGAATACAGTGTACAAAGATGTCCAATAAGCCCTGGCCCAGGGCAATCGATCTCTTCTCGGGCGCGGGCTCGGCAACCGCGGCTCTGAAGGCCGCCCATTTCCGAGTCCTCGCCGCAGTCGACAACGATCCGGCAGCCTGCGCTACTTACCGGCTAAACCACCCAACCGTGCGCATTTTCGAGCAGGACATCCGCCAGCTCGACCCCGCCCTGTTAGAGCGTGAGTGCCTTCGCGGAGCAGACCTCGACCTTGTTGTCATCTGCGCTCCCTGCCAGCCGTTCAGCAGTCAGAATCGTCACCGGCTCGGCGACCGGCGCTCCGATCTGCTCGTTGACGCCGCCCGCTTCGTTGCTGCATTGCGTCCCAAAGTCGTCTTCGTCGAGAACGTTCCCGGACTGGCAGCCAAGCGTCACTGTCACCTTCTCGACGCTTTCAAGGAAGTCTGCGGAACCGACTACGCCTTCACTAAACCCCTACGCGTCGACGCCGCCGACTACGCGGTCCCCCAGCGCCGTGTCCGCTGTGTCCTGATGGCGTCCCGCGGTCCCCAACCGCCGACGCTGCCGGACGCATTGACCCCCGTCGGGAGGCGCCGCACCGTCCGCGACGCCATCGCCTGCCTCCCCGAACTCGCCGCCAGCGAACGCGACCCTACCGACCCGTTGCACGCAGCCCGCCGCCACCAAGCGATCGCCCTGGAGCGCCTACGTGCCATCCCGAAGGACGGAGGCAGCCGCAGTTCCCTTCCCGAGTCCCTTGCCCTACGCTGTCACAAGCAGCCCAACTCCTATCCGGACGTCTACGGCCGCATGGCCTGGGACGACGTTGCGCCCACACTCACTACCGGCTGTACGGATGTCACCCGCGGCAGGTTCGCCCATCCAGACCAGGACCGGGCAATCACGCCGCGGGAAGCCGCCCTCATCCAGACCTTCCCGCGACAATACTCGTTCTTCGGCGGCTCCGGTGTCGTGGCAACGCAGATAGGCAACGCACTTCCGTTCGCGCTGATGCGCGCCCTTGCGCCCGCGCTCCGCACCGCCATCCAAGCCGTTCCCTGATGCAACTCACCGACGCCCAGCGCGAGGCCGTCACCTTCGACTCAGGCAACCTCCTCATACTTGCGTGTGCCGGCAGCGGCAAGACCGAAACGCTGGCATGTCGGGCCGCCCGCATGGTCCAGGACGGCGTTCCGCGGGGATCCATCGTCGCGTTTACCTTCACCGAACACGCTGCCACCGAACTCAAACACCGCATCCGGCGGCGCGTCGAGGAGGCTATCCCCGAAGAGCCCGCGCTCGGCGACATGTACGTCGGCACCATTCACGCCTACTGCCTGCAGATCCTCCGCAAACGAGATCCCCGCTGCCGGATTTTCGAGGTCATGGACGAGACCCGTCAGGCGGCTCTCATCGCCGCCAACTTCGTGCGGTTCCCAGGCGGCGATGGCATCGGTCTCGATCGGCTCCGTACCCGAACCCGTTCCCGCACGTATGGCGAGACCCTGAGCACGTTTCTCGCCACGCTGAACGTGATCCACCAGCAACAGATCGACATCGACAACATCGGCGACACCGTCCTCGCTAGCGCGGTGCGCCGCTATCGCGAGATCGCCCATGACCATCCGAACTACTTCTTCGACTTCAACAACATCATCGACCGGATGATCGATTTCCTCCAATCCAACTCCGCCGTCCTGGGGGAGATTCGGGCGGAACTCCAGCACCTCTTCGTGGATGAGTACCAAGACGTCGACGACAGGCAGGAGGAACTTATCCGCCTGCTCACCGACGGGGGGCGCAATCCCAGCCTGACGGTCGTCGGAGACGACGACCAAGCCCTCTATGGTTTTCGGGGCGCAAAGGTCGACAACATCCTCGACTTCGAGAAAAAGTATCCGGACGTCCGTGTCGTGCGCCTCGAGGACAACTTCCGGTCGACCCATGCCATAGTCTCTATCGCCGACGAAGCTGTCCGACGGGTCTCGAAGCGCATAAACAAGGAACCCAAGGCACGTATAGGAGCCGCCGACGGTTCGCTCCAGGAACGCTTCGCCGACCCAGGTGACATACTTCTGGAGACTTTCCCATCCGAAGAAGCCGAAGCCCAGTGGGTCGCTGATCGCATCCAAGTCATCCGCGGCACTCGGTTTCGAGAGAACGACGGGACCGAGCGCGGCCTTGACTACGGCGACATGGCCATCCTCCTGCGTAGCGTTCGCAGCGCTGGCGCGCCTTTCGCCGAGGCTCTGCGCGACCGCGACATACCGGTCGTCGTCACCGGCACGGGCGGCCTTTTCGACAACGAAGAAGTCCGTCTCGTCCAGGCCGCCTTTTCGCTCCTCGCACGAGCCGACTTCGCCTTACCGAACGAGTCCGGAGGCATCCGCCTGCTGTCCACTGCCGAAACCCGCGAATTCGTACGCCGCGCCGTTTCCGCGCTTCGCGACAACAGGCGCCTCGGCCCGTCCGCCAACTCTACGCACCTGCTCTCTTGGCTCGACCGCAAACGCGCGGAACTCGGTCAACGCGCCGTCGCCCGAACCGAGCGATCACGCGGCCTCGGCGCCAGGATCTACCCGCAGGACATCTTCCAACAAATGCTGCGGGAACTCGGTGCCAGGGCGGACTCCTGGCCAGAAAGCACGATGTTCAACCTCGGTGCCTTCAGCAATCTGCTCACGCAATTCGAGTCCGTCCACCAATGGATCACACCCGCCCGGCTGAAGAGCCTCGTCCTCTTCCTGTCCAACTGGGCTACGCGTCACGTAGACGAAGGCGGCGTCAGCGAACTGGCTGCGCTGAACTCCGTCAAGATCATGACGGTACACGCTGCCAAGGGCCTCGAGTGGCCTGTTGTCTTCCTCCCCCGCATTTCCTCTCGGGTATTCCCGAGCAGCTTGCGCACCAGACCGCCAGAGACGTTCCTGCCGTCGGAATCCTATGACCCCGGACCCTACGTTGGCGGCGACGACGGCGAACGGAGGCTCTGGTACGTAGCGCTGACCCGCTGCGCCAAGTTCCTGCACGTTTCATCGCTAGACCGGCACGGCACCAGACCCACCCCATACTTCCGTGAGATCGATCACGACTGCGTCTTTCCCCTGGGGAGCGCACCGCCTGAACACGCGCACATCGAGGCCACTCCTCCGGCAGATTCCAACCTGCTTCGGACCACCTACTCCGACCTGGCCGCTTTCCGGCGCTGCGAGAGGGAATATCAGTTGCGAGCGCTCATGGACTTTAGCCCGGGCGTCGGCGAACAGTTCGGATACGGCCAGCGCATTCATGACATCCTTGCCGAAGTGCACAACATGGCGATCCGCGGCGAGACTATCACTCCCGATGTCATCCGCCGACTCGTCGTACAACGGTTTCATCTTCGTTACACACGGGGCAAGCCCTTCGATATCCTCCAACGCGCGGCCAGCGATGCCTTGGTCCGATATGTCGAACGCGCCGGTGACACCCTCTCCCGTGCACGTGCCGCCGAAAAGCCCTTCGAACTCATCGACCGAGAATCCGGCGCGCTAATCGTCGGCGTCGTAGACCTCCTCGAGCGTGCAGACGACTCTGCTCTCCCTTCCCAGCGGGAGATCATCGGGCTCGTCGACTTCAAGGCGAGCCGCATTCGCACAATGGAGGAGTACGAAGAGACCGTGGACGCGGCACTGGAACAGCTCCAACTCTACGCGGTCGGCGTCAGCTACGCTTTCGACATGGAGCCCGCAGTCGCAACTGCCCGCATCCTCTCACCCAGACCGCTTCCAGACGAACTCAGGACGAGCGGCCGCGACGAGTGGATCAAGGTCGCGGTCGACCCGGAAGCCCAGCGCGAAGCCGCAGCCAAACTCTCCGATACGGTGGGCCTGCTGAGGGAACGGCTGCAGAAACGCGACTTTCCTACTTCGGGCGCAACGCGTGGAAAGTGCGGCCGATGCGATTTCCGCACGTTCTGCCCAGGCTACGAGGCGTTCGTCACGGCGGGCGGCTCAGCCGCGACGAACACGCCCGCCGAGGAAGTGGAGCACCAAACTGATCTCTTGGCTGAGGACACGGATGCCCGGTCGACACCTTAATGACGCCGAGCGGCGTCTCCTGACGTTCTGGCGCGAACCGAGCGCAAGCTTTCCTCACCCGCTGCTCAAGGGAATCACGCTCGAAGGCCCGCCGCCCTTGAGAGGCATCCGGAACATCCACGCGCCCTTCGACTACCCCATTACCGCCATCTGTGGTAGGAACGGGGCCGGCAAGAGCACGTTGTTGGGCTTGGCTGCGCTTTCCGCGGCACGCCCTGACGGGTGGCGTAGGTCTCCGCGCCCTATCCCTGCTGCACGCCGCCGCTTGCGCCGCATGATCTTTGCTTGGGACGAATTCTTCTTCCGCCGCCCTAGTGATCCGACGCCTGCCGGTCTCACTGTTCGCTTCGACTACACACTCGAGGGAGACGACCTTCAGATTGCCAGGTTCAGAACAGAAAAAAGTCGGTGGGCCAACCTCCCCGATCCCGGCCGGTCCCGTGCCGTGCGGTTTCCCGAACGCGCCATCGACTTCGTCTCGCTCTCCCGCATTCTCCCTCCCGCAGAACTCGGCTCGCTCCGGCGGCGTCATTCTGGCGCATCCTCCCCCCGGATCACACGGCTCTCCACGTCTGCCACTAGGGCCATTTCAGCCATTCTCGGCCAGCCGTACAGCTCAGTGGAAGTTCACACCGACGGTGGCATGCCCCTCGCCCACTGCCACAACGCCGCTTCCTACACCGGTTTCGATATGGGATCGGGCGAAGCCTCCGCTATCGCCATACTCTCCGCCCTCGAGCGTCTCCCTGCCGGCGGCCTCCTGCTGATTGAGGAGATCGAACACGGGTTTCATCCACAAGCCCAGGAACGCCTGATTCGCGAACTCACGCTTCTCGTCTCCACGGACAAGAAGCAGGTTGTCTGCACCACGCACTCGGAGTACATCATCGACGCCTTGCCCCGTGAGGGGCGCCTGCTCGTGGAACGCGAGCCCGATGGCCATCGCGTCAGCGCGGCACCGACGACGCGCCAAGCGATGTACAGCATGACCGGAACGCCACAACCCGAACTGACCGTATACGTCGAGGACACGTTCGCAGAGACTCTCGTCGACCAGGCGCTCCCAGGCGAACATCGCGCACGCGTCAGGATCGTACCGGTCGGCAGCGGGGACCGTGTCGTCGCGCAGCTCGCGAACCATCGCCAGGCCCGGCTCGACGGCCCGGCCATCTGCGTGCTCGATGGCGACACCACCGACAGGCAACTCACGGCTTGGTCGAACGCCTCAGGCCTCAGTTCCACCGAATCGTGCCTTCGGCTGCCCGGCGATTCACCACCGGAGACCTGGGTCCTCGGTGCGCTTCTCACCGACCCATATCGCGACGCGCTCGCCCGCTTGGCCCGCCTTGAGGCAGGCCGCTTGGCCGCCACCCTGGAGCAGTTGCGTTCGACGCGTGATCCCCACGACATCCCCCGCGACTTCGCCCGACAGCACGCGATCGCCGAAGACTGGGCCGTCTACGTGATCACGTCATGCGTGGCCGACCATCCCGGCCTGCAACCCATCCGAGATCACGTGGCATCGTGCCTCATCTGACCCGCGCCCCGCTGAGAGCGAAGCCGCATGGCCACCGAGTGCGTGGGCCGGTTTGGGCAAGCCCCTTGTTCAAGGGCCAGCACCGCTACACCGTTGTCGGTATGCCGTTCTAACCCATTTCCCCGCAGCGGCTCCACGAACCAAGGAGTACGAACACGTTCGATTCACTAACGGAGCGCCAGCGAAGTGCGCTCATGAGCCGGATTCGCGGCAAGGACACCAATCCTGAGATGCGTGTCCGGCGCTTGGTTCACGGGATGGGATACCGGTACCGCCTTCACGCAAAGGAGCTTCCCGGCCGCCCCGATCTCGTTTTCGGGCCGCGCCGTAAGGCGATCTTCGTGCATGGCTGCTTCTGGCACCGGCATCCAGGTTGTACGGGCAACCAGATACCTAAGACGCGTAGCGACTACTGGCGGCACAAGCTGGACGGCAACGTGGAGCGCGACCGGCGCACCGAGGCCGCGTTGCGAGCGGCCGGTTGGAGTGTGCTCGTGATCTGGGAATGCGAGACCAAGGGAGATACCGATGGTTTGGCACGGAGAATCAGGACGTTCCTCGGATGAGCCGGGTGTGGCGAAACTCAGTGAGCGGTGGCTGCGGACGCGAATCGACCGGACGCTCGTACGCGCGTAGCGACCGAGCCTTCGTACACTCGCTCAAAGCTCTGCCGTCGGGCCGAAAAGCGGGGTTCCCGGATCGTGCGAGTTCGCATCCAGCCCTCGAGCTCCTTGCGGCCCCGGGTCCCAGTCGAATCCCTCTCACTGCACGCACACATGGAAGGCAGCGGCTTCCCCACGCGTCAACCACGTCTCCTCTGTTGGACGCCATATTATTGACCTCTCAGCAGCGATAACCGTCACGGGCTTATCAGGCTCGTAATCCGAGTCCAGTTGAACACAAACCCTCGTCCCGGATGGTAAACTCGGTTCCCGCGTGGAACAACTAGATTCAACTTTTTCCACAGCTGTTTCTCGGCCTTCAGAAACTGGCGGCGAGATCCCGCAACCGCCGCCTGCGCCCGACCCACATTCCGTTTTAGCAGTCCTTTGTCCCCAAGGTGGGCCTCGACAGAATCGAGCCAAGCCTGCTCCTCCGCAAACGGGCCGGCTTCCACTTGATGCTCCTCTATCGCGTTGAGCAGAATGAGATGCTTGCCAAGCGTCAGCAGAGTTCTCGCAAGATAGTCCGTGAACATGACCGCACTCGAGCCATACACATGCGCGATCTGGAACGCCTCAAAACCATTCTCCGATAGCGCCCCGTCGGGCGCTATCCATCCGATGTGCGCCATGAAGTTGCTGTAGTTCTTTCTCCACGCTGTATAGTTATTCGGATTATCTGCCGCATTCCGGATGCCTCCGCCCCAGTGATGTAGCTTGCCGGCCTGGATGTCATCCCACAACCGGGCAAACGCACGATCTCGAATCGTCTCCAAACCAGAGGTTGCAGCCAGACCTTCCTCATAAAGATAGCGGAGATAACACGCCATCTCCTCTGGGCTAAGCTCTCTCCACTTCGCATAGAAGCTAGTTCCGAGCCGCGCACGAGTGGTGGGCGGCTGCCCCCTAGCCGGCGCAAAGCGGGCAACCGTGATTCCGGCAGCATCTATCGAAATCGTCGCGGAGTCGTAGCTGATCAAGCCGACGGGCAGATCAGTAAACTCGCGTTGGCTCAACACCGCTTCAACGTGATCAGAAATTCGATAGCCGTCTCGGGCGGCCTGAGGGATAATTAGAAATCCATAGTCGAAATCTCGCGTATAAGCAACGGCTTGTCCTAGGCCTGTGAGATACTCGCGCTTGCTCTGATGAGGTGGTTTGAATTCTGCCGCGAGCGTCAACCGGTTACCGTTGTCGGAAATGACGAAGTCCGGTATCGGCCAGCCCCTTGAGGATGTCACATGTGAATCAACCGAAAAGATGTCGGCCCATGGGTGACTACCTTGACGAATGGTACCTACCACCTCTTGTGCTACGGCGTACGCAAACTCATCGTGAGTTGGCATTCAGCTTTCTCTGCTCTCAAATCGTAGATGTCACGGTTATAGCCCGGCTCTTGATAGACATCTCGAACCGTCTTCGCTATGCTCTGCGCCAGCTGTTCGGCAATCAATGGGGGAACAGCGTTACCTACCAGCATGCACTGCTGCTGTCGAGTTCCTCGGAAACGTATGGAATCGGGGAAAGTCTGAATCCGCGCAGCCTCGCGGACCGTTAACGCTCGCGGTAGCCTCGGATGGACGGGGAACGCGTTATGCCCCGGGATCATGGTGGTCGCGGGCTGATCCATCGAGAGCCGCCGGTATACGTGGCTGAAGTTTTGCACGCGATCGGTTCTGTAGCCTCGTAACAGGTGGTCGGGTAGGTCCCTAACGGGTAGTCGCCCACCCTCTGGAATTAACTTGTATCGCTCGACAACAAGCTCCTTGTGCTTCATCGGAACGTGGCTGAATTCGCGGCCAATCGTCTCCGGATCCATGAGATCGGTAATAACATCTCCTACACAGCTGTAGGGACGCTGCCATGGACGGGGATTGGCAAAGTACTTGGGCTGGGGCCACCGGAATTCCAGATGTGGCCTCCAAGCGACAAGAAATACGCGTTCGCGCTTTTGCGGCACTCCGTAGTCAGCTGTGTTGAGTACGCGGTGATCGAAGACGAACCCCGCACGATCTAGTAGCTCCTGCACCGCTGCAAGGTAGGTGGTCTCATGGCGGGAAGTAGAGAGGAAGCCCTTGACGTTCTCCATAAGAATCACACTGGGGGCCAATGCAATCGCCTGGCGAATGTAGGCTAGAGCTAATTCATTGCGAGGGTCGTCTTCGGGCCGATGACCCTTGGTGTTGACGAACCGCCGTCGCCCGAAGATTGAAAAGCCCTGACATGGAGGCCCCCCGAAGACCACATCCACGCGTCGGCCTTGTGTATGCTCTCTGAGGATATCAGGATCGAGAGTGGTAATGTCACAGTGATGATGAGGGATATCTGGGAAATTGTGGACTATGTTGAGAGCAACTATGGACTTGCGATCGTAAGAAGCGAGAACCTCGTAGCCGGCCGAAAGAAAGCCTAGCTGCAGTCCGCCAATTCCAGTGAAATAGCTGACTGCAGTTAGTGCGGGTTCAGCCCTGTCGCGTCGGCTGGCGTCGGGCTCAGGATTAATCGCAGGCGATGCATCCGTTGCTTGAGGAGTCGCCACCTTCCGATGAGTCTGGAGGTGTGCGACGATGGAGCTACCAATGTGTGCACCGAGCTCTACGGGAACAGCGTTCCCAACCAATCGACACTGCTCAGCACGGTTGCCGGTGAAGACGTAGGTGTCTGGGAAGGTTTGGAGTCGTGCGGCTTCTCGCGGTGTCAGGCTCCGGTGTAGCGTGGGGTGGACGGGAAAAGCGTTGTTTCCCGGGACGAGAGTCAGCGATGGCTTGTTGCGGCAAAGCCGCTTGTACGTGTTGCCGAAGTTCTTCCGCCGGAGATCAGGGGGCAGCTCGGAGGGTGGGGGCAGGCGACCGCCTTCTGGAATAAGCTCGTAGCGCCGACGTACGATGTCCCCATGTCGGAGTGGTGAATGATTAGGGGGCGCGTCCGCCTCAGAGAGTCCGGCAAGATCCATGATCGTGGAGCCAACGGTTTCGTAGGGAAGGACTCCAGCAGTCCCGGGTGGCCCGTGGGTGGGATCTGGCCAAGCGAACCGGTAATCTTGGCGCGTGGTGGCAAAAAAGAAGGTCCGTTTGCGTACTTGTGGTACGCCGAAATCTGCCGCGTTCAAAGTTGCGATGTAGACGCGATAACCGATCGTCTGGAGGGCAGACTTGATCTCGCGTGCGTAACGCCCCGCGTACTGAGTCAGGAGGTAGTTGACGTTCTCCAAGAGGCAACATGGTGGACGCAGCCACTGGACCACGCGCACGAACGACGTGAACAGATGATTGCGGGCGTCGCCCAGCCGTTGATCGCCGATCGTCGAAAATCCCTGACACGGAGGACCGCCGGCCACTAGGTGGACAGGGCGGTCGCCGACTACTGCATCGATGTCGGCTCTGGACACTCTTCGAATGTCTTTGTGGAGAAACGGGACGCTTGGATGGTTGAGGCGAAACGTGTCCCTAGATGATTCAGCGACATCGGCAGCTAGCAGGGTGTGGAACCCAGCATCAGTGAGCCCGGAGGCGAGACCACCTCCTCCCACAAACAAGTTGACGACGTTGTAGCTCTCGCGACTCGGCACCGATCAGGATCCCTCCAACGTTCAAGTGGCTTCGTGTGGACTCTCGGAGGCAACACACACCTAAACGGTCATCGAACCCGTGAATGGACGGTGAGCCGATCTGTTGCTAGTTCGCATGGCCTCCTTTCTAGTTGTTCGCACACCGTCCCAACATCGACCGTTGTGCTCCCCTAGGCTAGGGGCGTGTGAGGTCGAACGCAACGCGTTCGTGAGAAGTGAATCGTGCAATCCTGATTTGATTGGAGTTGCCCCGCCTTCACGGACACGTTTCCATTGGGCCAACCAAGGAGGTGTGTCGTGGCGGCAAGAGCGGGGCGGTATCCGCGGGAGTACCGGGAACGGCTGGTCGAGCTGGCGCGGGCGGGTCGTAGCCCGGGTTCGCTGGCTCGGGAGTTCGAGCCCTCGGAGCAGACGATCCGCAACTGGGTCAGGCAGGCGGAGTTGGACGAGGGGGAGCGGAGCGACGGGCTGACGACGGAGGCGCGCAGGGAGATGTCGCGCCTGAAGCGTGAGAACAAGCGGCTTCGGACGGAGCGCGACATCTTACAAAAAGCCGCAGCCTGGTTCGCGAGGGAGAGCGGATCGATCCCCAACGGGGGTACGCGTTCATGAAGGCGCACCGGGCCGAGTTTCCTCTGGCGGCGATGTGCCGGGTGCCGGGTCTCTCCTCCAGCGGGTACTACGACTGGCTCAAGCGTCCGCCCTCGGCGCGTGCGCGGCGGGACGCGGAGCTCGAGGCGCGGATCGGGGCGATCTGGACCGGCAGCGGCGAGACGTACGGTCGTCCGCGGATCCACGCGGCGCTCAGGGCCGGGGGCGAGCGGGTGGGCCAGAAGCGCGTGGGGCGGCTGATGAGGGGCTTGGGGATCGAGGGCGCGACCAGGCGGCGCTTCAAGACGGCGACGACGAAGAGGGACACCCAGGCGTCGCCCGCGCCGGACCTGGTGAACCGTGACTTCTCGGCCTCGGGGCCCGACCGGTTGTGGGTGGCCGACCTCACCTACGTGCCCACGTGGGCTGGCTGGCTGTATCTGGCCGTCGTGCTCGACGTCCGGAGCCGCCGCGTCGTCGGCTGGGCCATGGCGACGCACATGCGGACCGAGCTCGTCGAGGCCGCGCTGGCGATGGCTCTCGCACGTCGTCGTCCCGAGGGTCGTGTCGTGCATCATTCCGACAGGGGCTCGCAGTACACTTCTCTCGCCTTCGGGGAGCGCTGCCGCGAGTCGGGCATCGCGCAGTCCATGGGCTCGGCGGGCGACGCGTACGACAACGTCATGTGCGAGAGCTTCTTCGCGACGCTGGAGTGCGAGCTGATCTGGCGGCGCTCGTTCCGTACGGCGTCCGAGGCCCGGCGAGAGGTGTTCGGCTTCATCGAGGGCTTCTACAACACGCGCAGGCTTCACTCGGCCCTCGGCTACGAGTCGCCGGCCAGCTACGAGAGGAACCATGCGGCCTGAGGCGTACCGCAGGCGCGCACCCCGAGCCGCTCTCTCTCGTCTGAGAGGGACTGACGGGAGCAGCACCGGAGGTGATCAACCACAGAAATCAACCGTCCGTGAAAGCGGGACAGCTCCAGTCTCACCCAATGTTGTCAAACCGCGACCAGTCCGATAGCATGATCTGTGCACATGTTGCCCAAAACCCTCTAACCCACCTCGCACACCCCTCCGGGCTCCTCGCGAAGACAATTCACGGAGATGGTTCAATGTCAGAGACACCCGATCTTACGTATCCCGGACTCCTCGACGAGTGTCGGGCCCATACGGCCGAAGGGCGCGCCGAAAGCAGAGCCTTCTTGGCGTGGTTTCTTGAACACTATTTCCGCCTTGAAGAACTCGCCGCGCAGGATTGTGTCTGCGATGGTCCTGACGACAAGGGAGTCGACGGCATCTACGTGGACGACAATCTCGAACGGATTGACGTTCTCCAAGCACGGATCATCCAGAATCCCGCTAGGACCATTGGCGATAGTCCACTCCGCGAACTGGCCGGGACTCTCGCACAGTTCGACACGTCGGCCGCCATCGAGCATCTCGTCGCAACAACCGGAAATGTTGAGCTGAAGAATCGTCTCGAGTCAGAGGGTGTAACGGGAAAGGTCCAAGACGGCTACGAGGTTCGGGGAGTGTTCGTCACTAACGCCCCCGCAGATGACAATGCGCGCAGCTTCGCAGCCGGCAACGATCGCGTGGTTGTGTTTGACGCCGATTATTTGTCCGAGGGATATGTGTCCGTGGGCCCCTCCCAGCCCGTGGCGAGCGAAGCGCGTTTCGATGTCTCCGGCTTCGATGTGATTGATTATCGGACGTCTGCGGCTAGAGTGCTTGTAGCACCACTGCTGGCTTCGGAGCTTGTATCACTAAACGGGATTCGAAGTGGCGATCTGTTCGACTGGAACGTCCGACAATCTCTAGGGAGGACAAAGGTCAACAAAGCCATCGCACAGAGTGTTAAGGACCAAGCGGAGCACAAAAACTTCCTTCTCTATCACAATGGCTTGACTATTCTCACGACGCAACTTGAACACGAATCGGATCGCATTACGTTATCGGGATATTCGATCGTGAATGGCTGCCAGAGCATTACGAGCCTCTTCGAGAACCGGGACACCATAAGTAGCGACCTAAGATTGTTGGGAAGGCTCATACAACTTGCACCGGACAGCGAGTTGGCCGCACGCATCACTCGCCACAGCAATAATCAAAACTCCATCAGTGCCCGAGATCTACAGTCAAATAACCTGATCCAACGTCGCCTCCAGAACGAGATGCGGGAAAAATATCCCGACATTTTCTACGAGATCAAGCGGGGGGAGCGACAGACCGGTTCCGATGTGCTAACCAATGAAGATGCCGCAAGGATCCTTCTTGCTTTTGACGTCAAACAACCATGGTCTTGTCATCAGAGTTACAAGTTATTCGATGAACTATATGGCGACATATTCGCGCGTCCGGAGGTCACTGCGGACAGACTCGTGTCGCTGCAACAAGCTCACCGAGCTGTACTCGATGTACTTCCAAACATCACGCTCGAAGTCATGGCAAAGTATCGCCTCCTCCAATTCATTCTGCTCTATCTGCTTAGGATCGCGTTAGAAACGGATGAGACGGGACGAGCGTTTTGCCAACGACCATCCGAGTTCATTTCTGAACCCAACGGAGCAAGTAAGCTTCGAAGAAGTTTTGGCCGTGTTCTGGACGATCTCGTGATAGACTTCAACGCAGAGATGGAGGAACGAGAGAGGTCTGATCATCCGTTTGACTACAAGCGCGAGTTAAAGAGCCCGCAGTCGGTCCGTAGTCTTCAGCGAGGTATACTCACTTCGTATCAGAAGGCAGTGGCTCGGGGGCGTGCCACTGGTTTTGGCGAGGAGTGGCTGGCAGAGGAGAATTGAGCGGAGGCGGGACGGCCAGGTGGAGCTGGGTGTAATGATCCCGGTTTGCTGGACAGAGTGTACGAGTACGGTAATCACCTGACACCCGACCTTGCCGAGATCACCGCTTCAGACGGCGGTCGTCACCTCCTTCTTGGTGGACTTCTTCCGGCTCCTGGGCCTCCGGCTCCCCTTCGTGAACACCTGGTACGGCGTCCGCCATGGCGCGGCCGCAGTGCGGGCGGTTCCGGTTATGGGTCTCGATGTAGGCGGCGAGATCAGGCTGCATCTCGTCGATGGACTCGTACCCAAGGTCGTCCGCCCCTTTACCCTCACGCGCTTGCCCAGGAGCCTGCGATGGAAGCGCTCGATCTACCCGTTCGACCGCGCCCGCAGAACTCCCGCCGTCGTTGTTCAGCACCCGCCTGGACCTTCACCCCCTGTCCCTCGAAAAAGCGGAGCCCTTGGAGGCCCGGTCTTCCACCGCCATCATGTGCGTGACCGTTGCCGTTGCAGGATGCGATGGGCAAACATGATACCCGTCGAACTCCTCTGAATCCGAGCGTTCCCGACCGCCGTGTACCGGACCTGCATGTTCTGCAAGAAGCCCCTCGGCTCGAACGAGGTCGTGGAGGCCTTCCCGGTCGGCCGTCGCCTTGCCTTCGATCCGGCGAAAACGTGTGTACGCGGACTCCGTGATGGATCTCATCCGGAACCTTGATGTTACGATCTTCGCTATGGTGATGGAGCGCCCGGACAGACCAATCTACCGCGGAGATGACTTCCTCCAGACCCAACACCGATGGATCCTGGAGAGGGTCGACACCCTGATCGAGAGGAAGGAGACCGGACGTATGGCGACGGTGGTCTTCGACGGGCGCTCTCCCTCCGAGAACATCAGACTCGACAAGTGCTTCTCCAGCTTCTTTTTCCGTACGGCAGAAGGCCGCGCGATGACGCGGATCGTGCCTGGGGTGTTGTTTGTGGATTCGGAGATCACGCCGGGTATCAAACTAGCAGACTTCTGCGCCTACATTCTCAGAGTCTACTACGAGCAGGGGCTTGATCGGCAGGAGCCGCGCGGTGACCCCTACCTTGCGACGATCAAGCGATATGCGGACATCATCCGACAGAAGACCTTCGATTGGGATGAGGATGGCGTGAGATTTTGGGGAATCCGTACGATGGGGAAGGATCATTTCCGTTATGAGGAGTAACCTATCCCTCCTTAAAAGACGGGAGCCAGTTGCGGCACCAAGGATCAAGAAGACCCTCTCCGGGCACCACTCCCGGCTCCAGTTTTGGAATTTCTAAGGGTTCGAGGTTGTTGTCAACCCCTCTCCTCTTGGCGCGGCTTGGTGTACGAGATAAGGCCGTGGTGGTGTTCTCGGTCTCGTGCTCTTCGATTGAGTCCTGAGGCGAATCGGGGACAGCCGGCTGTGGGCGATTCATGCCGGCCTGAGTCTTAGGGTTGAGAAGATCCCCGAACCGGGCCTAGCGAACGCGAAGCAGCCTTCCCAAACGGAGAAGCTGGGGGATGTCACCCATGACCGAGAAGATGCCTAGGTTCGATGCCCTCGCGCGACTCGAGCCCGTGGACCTGCGCGACTGCTGGAAGAACGAGGCTACGGACTTCACGCGCTGGCTCGCACGCGAGGAAAACACCCAACTCCTGGGCGACACGATCGGCCTTGAGTTGGAGCTTGAATCGGGGGAGAAACCCGTCGGTCCCTTTCAGGCCGACCTTCTGTACAAGAGCACGGCTGATGATTCCTGGGTTCTCGTGGAGAACCAGCTCGAGCGGACGGACCACTCGCACTTGGGCCAGCTGCTCACATACGCGGCGGGGTTGCAGGCCGTCACCATCGTATGGATCGCTCGCAGGGTGAGGGAACAGCATAGGGCCACCCTCGACTGGCTCAACGAGGTGACCGATCGGCGCATCAACTTCTTCGGGCTGGAGATCGAACTCTGGAGGATCGGTGACTCTGCGGTTGCGCCGAAGTTCAACGTGGTGTCGCAGCCCAATGACTGGCTCGACCCCCTACCGCCCAAGCTTTCTGAGATCCAAAGGCTGCGCCTGGAGTTCTGGCACGCGTTCTGCGATCATGTCGCCGAGGAAGGGGCGAGGTTCAGTACTCGCAAGCCACACTCCGAGTCCTGGATGGAGATGGCGGTCGGCGCCGCCGGATTCCGGATCCGAGCCATCACTTCGACGTGGGATTCCCGGGATGGCAACTACGATTCCGGGGAGTTGCGCGCCGAGTTCGTCGTGAAGCGCCACGACGCCAACGACTTGTACGCTCGGTTGCATGCCCATGCCGATGAGATCCGGGAAGAATTGGGCGAGGACCTAACCTGGGACAACCCACAGGATACGAAGACGTGGAGAGCCTACGTCCGCAAGACCGCTGACATACAAGATCGTTCCAGTTGGCCGGACCAGCACGAGTGGCTCCGGAGTCGCCTGGATCGTCTCTCCGAGGTCTTCGGGCCCATGGTGAAAGGACTCTAGCGGCAACGGGCCCCTCGAAATCGGTGGACGACTTCGTCGGTATCGGCAAGCTGCAGGGCGGCCTGATAGTTAAGCTGTTCAGTTGTCCAAAAAACTGGGACCACCTCAGTCTGCATCTCCTCCACCGACTCGTACCAAGTCGTCCTTCCCTTCACCCTGAGGTGTTCGTCCAGGAGCGTGCAGTGGAAACGCTCGATGAACCCGTTCGACTGCGGACGGCCCACCTGGGTCTTTCCAATGCTCGATCTCCTCGAGCCTGCAGGAACAGCTCGTAGGGGTGATGGTCCTCCCGACCGCAGAACTCGCGCACGTTGTCGCTGAGGATCGCCCGTGCCCCCGGCCGCATTCGCCCGGTATCACCGGACGACTCCCCACGGAACCAGTGGACGGCTTCGCTCGGAATGGGTGGTCGACTTCGTCGGAATACGCACGGTCTCTGTTACGCCTTCGAGAATAAAGTGCCGATTCCGCCCATCGTTTCCGTTCGCCATTGTGGGGACCGTGCGCCGACTACGCGTTTGGCTCCGCCAGCCTGTTGCTGACCGCCTTGAGCTCGTCGATCACGACCCGAATCTCCTCCTCCCGGATCCGCGCCCGCTGCCCGACCAGTGCGTCTTTGAGAACATCGTTTGCTACTCGCGCCACATCGGCGAAGCTCAGTCCCATAGCGCAGTCGGCGAGATCGCTCCACGCGATGTCCCGCGAGGCGGCCGGACCAAGCCGCGTTTGCAGTAGCTCGGCGATTTGGGGGACGTCCGGCATCTCGAAGTGAAGAATGTCGTCAAAGCGACGGAAGAGTGCCCGGTCGAGCACCTTTGGATGATTCGTCGCTGCCATCACGATGCTGTGGGAGTCGTCCTGCTCGATCATCTGGAGGAAGCTGTTCAGCACACGCCGGATTTCGCCCACGTCGTTGGAGATCCCGCGTTCCGAACCGATTGCGTCGAACTCGTCGAAGAAGTAGACGCCCCTTGTCTGGCCGGTGGCGTCGAAGATCTGGCGCAGCTTGGCTGCGGTCTCTCCCATGAACCTGGTGATCAGGCCGTCGAGCCGAACCTGAAGCAGGGGGAGACGAAGTTCCCCGGCCAGGACGGAGGCGGACAGCGTCTTCCCGGTGCCTGGAGGGCCCACAAGCAGGAGCTTGCGCCTCGGCGAGAGGCCGTGGTCGAGGATCTCGCCGGCGTGGCGCTGTTCGCGAACGACCCGGCAAATGCGACTTGCCAAGGCCTTTCCGAGGATCATGTCCCCGAGCCGCGCCTTGGGGTAGGAAACCTGGAGCAGGTTGGCCAGCTCCCCGCGCGGCCGACCAATCGGGACCGGGGATCCTGCCTCACCGCGGCTCTTGGCCTTATCGATAATGTCGCGCAGATCGGTGGCCAGTTTCCCGTGCCCGACCTTCGCTTCGTGGGCGGCGACCTGCATGGCGACCGAGATGAATCGGTCGTTGTCGCCCTCCAGATGCGACCTCAGCAACGCCTTGAGCTGCTCGGCACTGGCCATGGAAGCCTCCGGTTGGGATAGTGCGAATCGGATCGGTGGGAACGTAGCGATTCATCCGGTATCGTGCCCGTTTCCGCGCTCATGCGCACGCTGTGTCACGTCACCGGCCTGTCGCGAGAACTCGCCCAGGAGTTGGGCAGCGGAGCCCCGGAGCCGGAGAAAACGCCAGCCAAAGAGGACGTGAGGACCGCGGTCTGACGCGCTGACCTCGGCGAGGCGGCACTTGTACACACCGGAGGTGATCAAGCCCCAAATCAGCCGTCCGCGAAGGCGAGGACAGCTCCATTTTCTCCTTGCCGATTACTCTGAGCCCACCCGCCGGACGACCTGCGCCTGATACCATGCTTGTGCCTTAAGCTCGGCTTGATTGAGGCACGGCTGAACGAGGACGGAGAAGAAGTCGGACCTGGCTTCATCCGGATTCGCCACGAAGTAGTCGCGAATCGCGCGTTCCGTCTTTCCGCGAGCCTCTTTAGCGTCAGCCCGGTAGCGTTCATCGGCCCTCTTCCATGAGACAGGGTCCCGTGCTTCGTCGAACGGTGAGTAGTGTGCCTTGACGGACTCATGTAGCTCGTTCTCGTAGCTGCGAATCATCTGTTGCACTCTGGCGGGAAGTGGATCTATCAGCATGTGTCTAACGTTTCTTCCTTCGGTTGCAAGATGAGAGGCAAGAAGGCGGGCAGGGGAACGGACAGCAGATCGGCGCCTTCTTTGCCGCTGCCGCCCGATACTTCCTCGCCCCGCCGGTTCTTGGGGTTTAGTGAGTGAAGTCCGGGTCGGGGGGGAAGACCCGCTGCATTTCGAGTGCGTCGACCCGTTGCTTCAGCGCGACGATTTCTTGCTCCAGCGCTCGGTTCCGTTGTTCCCCCGCGATCACTCGTTGCTTCAGCGCGGTTACGTCATCACGCGTCGCGGCGGGGCGCGGGACCCGAACCGATGCGGCGATGGCTGAAAGGTCCGGTCCGGGTGTCACAGGCGGCACGATCTGTCGGGCCAGCGATTGCCACCGCCGCTGGTACGCGTCCATGGTTCTCTGCAACTCGACAAGACCTTCTAGCCTCCCCAGCGAGACGGTGGGGAAGTGTACCTTCGGGACCGACGCAAGAACCCTCTCCAGCGTCGCCGCGTAGTTGGCGGTCAGCTTGGCCATCGAACGCCCCAGCCCCTCGACTGCCGCGGAGTCTTCCTCTCTCCCCCGCGCTGCGTCCGATCCACGGGCACGGGCGGCGGCCGCCAAGAGCTCAGCCGCAGTGTTGATCGCCTTGCGTCCTTCGTCCTCGCTCATGCTCCCTTCCCTTCGCCCCAGTATGATGGGTGGTCGACTAGTCCCGGTTGAACGTACGAAATACAGAGTCTAGCCATGAGCGGAAGCGCCGACGCCTCGGTTGAGATCCAATCATCCGCTCTCGCTCGCGGTCTTCATACTCCACATGGAGATCCGGATCGATGCCTTCTAGCCATATCACCGTACTGTTTCTGATCAAGTAGTGGCTGCCGCAGCCGGAATTGGCCCAGACCGAACCCCCCGTCGGGCCACCTAGGGAGACCGATTTGCCATCGAAATGAACGTGCCACCGGCTTGGGTGAAGAGAAAGAACGGTCAGATCACCGCAACCGCACGGACAACGCAAGTTGACGGTTCTGTGCGTGAGGCTGATCCAGATCTCACCGGCTCTTATGGTGTCAAAGCCGGGTAGCACCTCTACGAACATAGGACGGAGTTTCACCGACGTTCACTCCTCAGCAGCGGCGCGCGGCGTGACAATGTGCGGCCTCTCGATCCGGAACTTATGGAGGAACGATCTGGATTCCGAAACATACTGCCCCGTGCGCCGCCGCCACTCCATCACCGCGAGCGCTGCTGCCAGCGCGTTCATTTCCGGTAGCTGGACGTTCCTATAGCCGGGTGCATTGCTGGCGATCCTCGCGTTCGGGATGGCGTTCTGCCACTCGAGCGAACCGGCATCGTAGGCGCTTGTTGTAACCGCGCCGCGAACCGAGTCGTTCTCCACCGTGATGCTTATTCCGGAGTCTATGAACGGAATGCCCGCCTCCGTGAGCGCGGCGTACACGACATCCTGACGCGGTGAATCACTTTCCGACCGCTGGTCGATACACACGAAGGCATAGTCGACCGGATGCTGGGAGAGGAACTCGGCTAACCAAGCCGAGTCCTCCACGCAATCGGGGTGCGCATCGATGCCCGTCCGAAGCGCGTCGTACTTCGCACGATAATACGCTACTTTGCCCCAAGCCTTCTCTCTTTGGCCTTCGATCTCGTCGTCGGTAGGCGCGCCTGGTGCTCGCATGAAGGTGTGCCAGCCAAAGTGATCGGAATCCAACAGGTGGATTTTCGGCACGGGTGTCTTGGCTACGAGGTCCAAGACGTAGGAACCTGTTCCGCCCAAACCGATGATCGCAATTCGCTGATCGCGGATCCGATCTTGGACCGGCCCTATCCCCGCTCGTGCCTCAAAGGCGTTGGGTATCTTGAACGGTTCCTCCGGTTGCGAAAAGGAGGTCGTCTTGGCAGCGTCAAAGGCGGCCACGGCCCCGACGATCCGCTTCGCGTAGCGGTACACCGAGTCCCGCGCCGACTCGTCGTCTTCCGGACGGTCTGGGCTGCCCTTGCGGACAGAGATGTCCGACCAGGTCTTTTCGTCGCCAGCGAGATAGGCCCCGATCGGGTTCCCGTCCGCGGCGTACACACGCCCGTCGCACTCTTGGTCAGTGGTGATTCGCACGGCATGGGGCGCGTTGCCGATCTGTTTATTCGATTTGCCGGTCTCGGGATCGTAAGATTGAGTGATAGTGCAGGAACCAACGACGCCATCCTTAAGGAGGCAGGGAACATTCTCGGCGTCCAGCAGGTCAGATCCCACTGTGACAATAAAACCGCACTGGCGCCCAAAAGCAGAGAGACGGTCGTCCATCAAGAAACATGCTCGGGATCAACCGAGAAACTCGTCCCGTCCTTGACCTGAATGGTCCCGTTGGGAAGAAGAACAGCACTCTTGCCCTTCGCGTCGTTCTCGTAGTCGATCCCGGGCGTGCCCTCGATGTACTTGCCCTCCGCTTCGTGGAGCTTGTTCCAGATGTCAACTATCTGCTGGTAGCCGACGACGTCGCCCGGAACTTTGTGCTGCCGACCGCTCACGAAAATCTCTGTACCCCATTCCATTTTGGTCCCCCTCTGCTTGTTCATTTGCTTGGGGCGGAACCGAACTCGGCCCTTGCCCCTCCGCGGTGTTCCTCCTGTAACGGCCGCGGCTACATCACATCAAGAAACAACTTATGGTTGACATGATGAGGAGATGAGCGCAGTTTGTCAACCATCGTTCATACTAAAGGAGGGGACGGCATGTTTGGACAACGACTACGGCTCGCCCGTAAACGCGCCGGCCTGTCCATGCGGGCGCTGGCCGAACGGATGGATCCGAAGGTCACCGCTCAGGCCATCAGCAAGTACGAGGCGGGGAAGATGATGCCGTCTTCGGCCGTCCTGGTCGGTCTCGGGCAGGCTCTCGACGTCTCGCTGGATTTCCTCATGAGTTCCCAGGTCGAGGTCCTCGACGGCCTCGAGTTCCGGAAGCACTCCAGCACCTCCGCCCGGGATCGCGCCAAGGCCGAAGCCGTACTGATCGACAACCTCGAGCGATACCTGACCATCGAAGACGTCCTCGGCATTCCGCCCGCGAGCGATCGTTTCGAAGGCCGTCGGTACGACAGCGTCACCGATGTCGAAGAGATCGACGACAGGGCCGATGAACTTCGCAACGCGTGGGACCTCGGCTTGGATCCGGTGCCCAGCCTGTGCGCCCTCCTCGAGGACAAGGGGATAAAGGTGATCGAGGACGATCTCCCCGAGCGCATCAACGGGCTGGCCTGCCAGGTCCTGCGAGAGGGGAAGCCGGTCGCGGACGCCGTCCTCGTATCAAGTCGGACCAACGTCGAGCGCAAACGCCTCACCCTCGCCCACGAACTCGCGCACAGGATCATCCGTTCCACCGGCAACCCGGCGATCAAGCTGGAAGCGGCCATGAACCGCTTCGCAGGCGCCTTCCTTGTCCCGGGCCAACATCTCATTCGGGAAACCGGGGAAGGCCGCCGCCGCATCACCTATCATGAAATCGTCCGCCTCAAGCACATGTACGGTGTATCAGCGGCGGCCATGCTGGTACGCCTTGGCCAGGTCGGCGTGCTGCCTCGTGCCGCGGTCCAGCGCGCGTTTCGAACCTTCGCCCGCTCCTGGCGCAAATCGGAACCGGAACCCATCGATGGCAACCAGGGGTTCGGGGCGTTCGAGAAGCCCGAGCGCTTCAAGGGCCTTGTCTGGCGTGCGCTCGGTGAGGAGCTGATCTCGCCGGTCCGGGCGGCCACTCTCCTCAACGAGTCCCTCGACACGGTCGAGCGGCAGATCACCGGTCCGGCCATCCATTGACACGTGTCATTGTCAACGACGCTTCCTGCCTGATCGACCTCCGCAAGGGTGAGTTGCTGGAAGTTCTTCACAGGCTGCCCTACAGACTGGTGATCCCGCTGCCTGTACGCGTTTCTGAAGTCCTCAACGTCACCGACGAGCAATGGAAGCACCTCGACGACCACGGCATGATCACCCACGACCTGACACCGGCCGAGGTCGGGCAGGCCGTTGCGCTCGCGGAGCGCCACCGTGCCCTGTCTGCGAACGACTGCTTCTGTCTGGTTACCGCGCGTGTTCGTCGGGGGATCCTGCTGACGGGAGACGCCCAACTCCGTCGAGTCGCCACCGACGAGGGGCTTTGCGTGCACGGCGTCCTCTGGGTGATTGACGAGTTGGCCGCCGCCGGAGCGTGCCCCACATCCCTCTTGATCGAGGCGCTCCAGACTTGGCAGGGCGACAGGACGGTCTTCCTCCCTCGACAGGAGATCTCCAAGCGGCTCGAATCACTGGCCCGAAGGGTTTGACGGTGCCGCAGTCGGTGGTTCAACGCCATCACGCGGATGTGTACGGCAAGGAGAACGTCGGCCCTCGGCAGGAATCTACCGCTGGATCAACGCCGGGAGCTGGACCGGGACGTACGTAAGGTTCGCTGACCGTTGCCGTTGCAGGATGCGATGGGCGAACATGATACCCGTCGAACTCCCCTGAATCCGAGCGTTCCCGACCGCCGTGTACCGGACCTGCATGTTCTGCAAGAAGCCCCTCGGCTCGAACGAGGTCGTGGAGGCCTTCCCGGTCGGCCGTCGCCTTGCCTTCGATCCGGCGAAGGGTCGCCTCTGGGTGGTTTGCCGCAGCTGTGAGCGCTGGAACCTCACCCCCCTCGAAGAGCGCTGGGAGGCCGTCGAGACCTGCGAAAGGCTCTTCCGCGCGACGCGGATCCGCACTTCCACCGAGAATGTCGGCTTGGCTCGGCACACCGAAGGCCTCGAGCTGGTCCGCATCGGCGAGCCCCTCCGTCCCGAGTTCGCTGCTTGGCGCTACGGTGACCAGTTCCGCCGCCGGCGTCGGCGCTGGATCGCGGCTGGGTCGGCGGGGGTGGTGGCGAACCTCGGTACCTACGTGACCATCAACTTGGCGACGGGCGGGTTGATCGCGGGAGCTGGCGCAGCCGCGCTGAGCGGCGGCGCCGCCGGGCTGGCGTTGGCGACGGTGCAACGATTGCTGAACAGGCAGGCCAATGTAGCGGAGTTCCGGCGTTCCGACGGCACGCGCTACACGCTCGCACGGGAACACGCCGCCCAATTCGCCCGGATACGAGCCGACGACGACGAACCCGGCTTTCGCGTCGAGATCCACAAGGGACCGCTCTCACGGAAAGGCCCGTACTCGTTCGAGGGCGACGATGCCGGACGAGCCATCAACGCGCTCCTTCCCCTGGTCAATGGCGCCGGCGCTGCGGCTCGCCACATCCGGGAAGCGGTGTCCCAGATCGAATCCCACGGCGACCCGCATCGGTTCATCGCCGATTCCAGCGAGCGCGGGTCCGCTACCATTGCGCGCGAACTCCCTGCGCCCGGGCGCGGGAGGAAGGTCCGGCTGTCCGGGCCCGGATGGGTCCGTAAGATGCCCAAGCCCACGCGCCTCGCGCTGGAGATGGCGCTGCACGAAGAGCAGGAACGGCGCGCGCTCGAAGGCGAACTGGCGCAGTTGGAGCAAGCGTGGCGCGAAGCCGAGGAGATCGCGGCGATCGCCGACAACCTGCTCCTTCCCGAGCACACCGACGAGTTCCTGGACCGCCACTCACCTCCGGGAGGGTCCGGCGAGCCTTCCTGATCGGCCCATAGATTCGACTTTACGGTCAGCGCCGATGCGTCTTCTCATTGACAGCGACGCCTTCTGCAAGCTGGCTGCGTCCGGTCTCCTATCGGATGCCGCTGCGCTCTTTAACGGCGAGTGCGGTCGACTGCCGGCGCTTCCCCACATGCTGCGGCGTGGACAACTGCTGTACCGGTAGCCGTCTGGATGCACCGTCCGGTACTCCAGCCACAACAGCCTGACGGCATGGCTCGGAATGGCTGGACGGCCTGCGTCGAAATCAACTCCGCCGGCATCGCCTTGGGAGGCCGTCCCGAGCTATATTCCATTCGTTATTATGGAGGCAACCGACCACGAGCTCACCTCGGGAGGAAGGACGCGAGTGACGGACACAATCACTATCGCCGTGGATCCGGATCTGGCCGACGCTTATCGGGCCGCGTCGGACCAGGATCGTCGCAAGCTGGATCTCCTCCTCAATCTTCGCCTGCGTGATGTCACGCGGACCGGAGAGTCCCTCCACGATGTCATGGCGGAGATCACGCGCAACGCGCGGACGCGGGGCTTGACTCCCGAGATTCTGGAGGAGCTCCTGAGAGACTAGGTGATGCGATATGTCTTTGACACGAACGCGATCATCAGTGCCATGCTCTCCAAGAATGCGACGCCCGGAGTGGCCCTCGCGCATGCCTACGACACGGGCGAGATTCTCGTATCAGTCCCCTTGATGAGGGAACTTCATGACGTGGTGTCTCGCCCGAAGTTTGACCGATATGTCACGCCGAGCGAGCGAGAACGATTTCTTGGACTGCTGCTCCGGGACGCGCACTTGGTAGAGATCACCGAGACGATCCGGGCCTGTCGCGACCCCAAGGACGACCGGGTGCTTGAGTTGGCAGTCTGCGGTCGTGCCGACTGGATCGTCACGGGGGATGCCGATCTTCTCGTACTGGACCCCTTCCGTGGCATCAGAATCGTAAAGCCCACAGACTTTCTTGGAGTCGGGGTCCACTCCTGATCCCGCTCGTCTGCGGTCCGCAAATGTGACTTGCAACTCCCGTCGAACTCCCCTGAATCCGAGCGTTCCCGACCGCCGTGTACCGGACCTGCATGTTCTGCAAGAAGCCCCTCGGCTCGAACGAGGTGGTGGAGGCCTTCCCGGTCGGCCGTCGCCTTGCCTTCGATCCGGCGAAGGGTCGCCTTTGGGTGGTTTGCCGCAGCTGTGAGCGCTGGAACCTCACCCCCCTCGAAGAGCGCTGGGAGGCCGTCGAGACCTGCGAAAGGCTCTTCCGCGCGACGCGGATCCGCACTTCCACCGAGAATGTCGGCTTGGCCCGGCACACCGAAGGCCTCGAACTGGTCCGCATCGGCGAGCCCCTCCGTCCCGAGTTCGCCGCCTGGCGCTACGGTGACCAGTTCCGCCGTCGGCGTCGGCGCTGGATCGCGGCCGGGTCGGCGGGGGTGGTGGCGAACCTCGGTACCTCGGTGACCATCAACTTGGCGACGGGCGGGTTGATCGGGGCAGCCGGGGCAGCCGCGCTGGGTGGTGGCGCCGCCGGGCTGGCGTTGGTGACGGTGCAACGATTGCTGAACAGGCAGGCCAATGTAGCGGAGTTCCGGCGTTCCGACGGCACGCGCTACAAGCTCGCACGGGAACACGCCGCCCAATTCGCCCGGATACGGGCCGACGACGACGAACCCGGCTTTCGCGTCGAGATCCACAAGGGACCGCTCTCACGGAAAGGCCCGCACTCGTTCGAGGGCGACGATGCCGGACGAGCCATCAACGCTCTCCTTCCCCTGGTCAATGGCGCCGGCGCTGCGGCTCGCCACATCCGGGAAGCGGTGTCCCAGATCGAATCCCACGGCGACCCGCATCGGTTCATCGCCGATTCCACCGAGCGAGGGTCCGCTACCACTGCGCGCGAACTCCCTGCGCCCGGGCGCGGGAAGAAGGTCCGGCTGACCGGGCCCGGATGGATCCGCAAGATGCCCAAGCCCACGCGCCTCGCGCTGGAGATGGCGCTGCACGAAGAGCAGGAACGGCGCGCGCTTGAAGGCGAACTGGCGCAGTTGGAGCAAGCGTGGCGCGAAGCGGAGGAGATCGCGGCGATCGCCGACAACCTGCTCCTTCCCGAGCACACCGACGAGTTCCTGAACCGCCACTCACCTCGCGGAGGGTCCAGCGAGCCTTCCTGAGCGGTTGGCAGGAAACGCCACCACCGTCGACCCATGGGGTCGTCCGCGCCCATGTGCCGCTGGAGGGACCCAGGCGCGGCTGTGGCGCTCGATGAAGGCGCCCATCACCTCCCGAGCCTCCTCGAGCGTCTCGAAGTCTTTTTCGAGGCGCTCCGGCTGAAGCTCCACCCGCATCGTCATCTCCCCCAGCTTCGCACGGGTTCGCATCAGCTCCCCGTCCGGCGCGTTCTTCGTCTTCAGCCCCTCACAGGCCCCCTCCAGGAACTTCCGCCGCCAGCGCTCCAGCTCCGCGGCGGAACCCGGATCCCCCGGCTCAACTCGCCGATGTCCTCGCCCCGAAGCAGCCGCAGCACCACCTCCGACTTCCGGCGCGCGCTCCAGCGCTTCGACAGGCCCTCGGCCTCCGTCGGCTTCTCCGACATCTTCGCACCCCCTCTCTCCGGACCCCGTAACGTTGAACCCTGCTAACCGAGTGTCCAGAAAAACCGGGTACGCTATATTCGGGAAGGAGCGTGAAAGAAGTTGGCGCGGTAACGGCGTCGGGCGGAAAGCTCAGGCCGAATGCCAGCGAATCGACGCCGAGCCCGTTTCCGTGGGTAGGATCATCCAACGTGGGGCGATCAAGAGTTCTCCTCCGCGCCGACGGCTGGAGGCCGAATAGCGGAGAGAATAGGACCTGACCGTCGCCCACTCCTCGTAGAGCGCTCGCACCTCAGGACAGTTGTCGTACGTCAGGATCCACGGGCTGTCTTTCAGCGTCCGCAGAACCTCGGCGAGCGCCGCGTGATACGGCGGATCGAGGGCATTCAGGTACAACGTCGGCCCCTTCCCGAAGTACGGCGGATCGATGAAGAAGAACACGCCGTCGCTCGCGAGTCTCTGAACGAAGTCGATCCCGTCCTGCGCGGACAAACGGATCCGCGCCCCGTACCGGGCGACTCGTTGGCACCGCTCCACGAGCCCCTTCCGGTTGAACCGTGCGTCGATACGCCATTTCCCGGTTTGCTTGATTCCGCCGATCACACCCCCGTTACGGATGATTCCGGAGCGATTACAGCGGTTCAGATAGAACGCGGCGAACGCACGTTCCAGACGTGACGCCGACCCCGGGTCCCGGTAGATCGCGCGCTGACGGCGCCACTCGTCCACGGTGAGCGGTACCGTGTGGATCATCTCGGAGAACTGGTCGGCCTGCTCCAGCACCGCCCACCAGATGTCCGAAACAGCCTCATCGATGTCGTTGATGTGGATTGCGGGCGCCTCCTCCCGGAGCAACAGAGTCAACGCAGCCCCGGCTCCACCCGCGTACGGTTCCGCAAAATCCCGGTCTCGCAATCGATTGGCGACCCGCACGCGATTGAAGAGCCCCGCCATCGCGGACTTCCCGCCCGGATAACGGAGAGGGCTAGCAGTCCCCATGACGCCCCGGCTTCAGGGAGGTGTCGATCCAGTCCTGGAGACGCTGTTCAAGCGGATCATCCAACGTTCGCCCACACAGTGAGGAGATGCGGCAACGGTCGAGCAGGAGTTGATCGACCCTGGCATCGCCCGCGTCCTCTTCCGACAGGGCCCTTGGCACGAAGAAGGCCGGAATCGGATCCACGGCGATTGCCCCGGCGATATTCCTCTTGCACCAGCTTTTCGGCCTCAGCTCATGTGTCTTCTCTCTCCAATGCCGACCGACCGCACACTGGCCAAATAGTATCAGCTTCGAGGCTCTCCGGTCGGGAAAATCCCTCCACGCCACAACATCGAGGCCATCATCGTTGGATTGATTCAAGTTCTCCCGGTCACCGCAGGCCTTCCCTTCGCGCAGGAGATCGACCAGGTGCGTGACGGCGTCACGGAATCCCGCAGGGAGGCCCTGCCGAGGCCATCCGAATACCGCGGTCGTCTTGCTGTCACCGAGATATCGGCCCGCCGCCACCGCACTCAATTCCTCGAACAGCTTGTAGACCGTGGTTCCATCCTCGTGGTCGTCCGCGATGCCGACGGACACGAGGAGCTGGAACAGATATGCGGCGGAAGGCTCGTCGCGAAGCTGCAGCCCCTCCTGCGTGATTTCAAACGGGTACGAATCGTCGGGTCCGCGTAGGTCGCGACCGCTTCAGCCTCGGAGGTCGTGAGCCGGAGCTCGCGCTTCACGTCGGCCCACGCCAAGTAGCCGTCGGAAGCTGCCGCGCATGCCCATTCGAGACGGTCGGCGTTATCCTCGTCGGCCCAACTCGAGTCGACCATCAGGAATCGTCGGACCTCATGAGGGCATTGAGTGACTCCGCTTGTCGAAGGAGGCTATTTGCTGTCTCCAGCAGGCCCTCCTCACCTGCGTACCCGGTCGAAACAAACCTCATGGCTTCCCTTGCGCTCGTTTCAGCCTTCGTGAGCGCAGTACGGAACAGGTGGGCGTCGCCAAGTGAAGCGTCCAGCGCTACGGAAAGCGAGCTTCCGCTCTCCAGCAAGTTCACGCCCCGCTGAACCTCAAGCGCGCGCGCAAGGTTGCGAAGATCCGGGTTCTGGCGACGAACCCTTGCCTCGATGTTCCCAGACTGGCTCCCGAAGAGCCACTCCATGAGGTGCCGCAATCTCCGCAGTCGATCACGGGGGACGGGGTTCTCGCGCTCAAGCGCCGTGGGATCGACTCCCAGGTAGTTCCGGATGGACACGTAGCCCAGCGCGGTCCAAAGGTGGGAAAAGGGGAATCGTTTGTGCTGGGTGTCGGTCGTATCGAACTCGAACTCGTCCTGCGCCTGCTGAAGAACGACATACCCTCGGTACAGGCGCGCCACGGTCTCGTGACGATCGCCGATCCCCGACGCGATGTCGGCGAGACTCAGGCCGAAGTTGCGCCGTACGCGGAACACGTATTCGGCTTTGGCGATGGAGTCCCAAGCCTGCGGCCCGTTAACATGCTTGAACCCGACGAAGCTCCACAGATCCTCTCGCGTCGAGTGGATCACCGGGAGTTCCTGGATCGATTCGAGAACTTTCTGGGACGGCTTCTCGGTCAGGTGGATCCCAAGTCGCTCCCGAAGGCCGGGATCCAAGAGGATCTTGACGGCCGCGAGCCGCCGGTTGCCCTCGACGACAACCCAACGGCCTCCCTCCTCGGTCGCGAATAGCTCCTCATGGTCCCAGAAGCCGTTCGCGAGGATCGAATCCACCAACTCGTTGACCGACTTGTTGCGCCAGAGCCAGCGGAGAATGTCTTCCTGGTCGTCGACGGAAAACAACTCGCTCGCGAGCCGCGGGTTTTCGGGGTCGAGGTACAAGTCGGCCGGGACGTGACCTATGACCTCCAAGGCGATCATCCTTTCCAGGAAGGGGGCCGTGACCCGAGATGGTGTGTTCAAGATGGACCCTGCCATGCTGGTTGCAAAGGTATCGGCCCCGGCACCGGAGGTGAACGTCCTCGGAGCCTGAGCGGCTGTAACTCAACGGTCCGCCGCAATCTCAACCGTTCGTCATCAAGCTGGGGCCGAGTGCCGTCACGGGCGTATGGGTTACGGTTCATGTTGCGGTGCTGTCGGCTTCTGGATTCGCGAGGGAACTCGTCCCTCACCTTCGGCAGGCAGCGCCAAAAGTACGGCTCCGCTTTGGGGGCCCCATCACCCTCATCGCGGCTCCGGTGATCCGGCTGCCGTACGGTTGGAGGATCGCGCCGATCGTATCGCTGGCGACGAAGTCGGAGTTGTGGTGCGGGGCAACCACGGTGTGGCTTTCGTCATCCCATCCTCCCGCAGACCCGTTATCCGTTCACTCAGTTCGTCCAAGAACTCCGACAGCGTCAGTTCGAGCCCCCGCGCGAACTTGTTCGCCGCGTCGACCGTGAGGCGTATCTCCTCCCTTTCCAACCGCCGGACGTGCCTCTCCGACAGCCCCGGGATCTCCGTCTGCTTCAGCCGCCGATCATGCCTCATGTGACGGAGGGCCTGCGACACATTCTCCATCTCGTACCGACGGATTTCCACCTCAGCCAGGTACACGGGATCCACGGCCTGCAACATCTGCGACGGACCCATATGTACGTCCCGGTCGGGCCAATGCAGGCAGGACCCGGCTGAATCGATCTCGAACCGGCGGACCTCGGCCGGCTCGAACCGCCCGACCTTGGGGAGCCGTCCGACCGGGAACCGCCATACGCTCATGTCCCCGAGGACTACCACCAGAGAGTCCTCGAGGACATAAGCGTCAAGGATGCCCTCCCACGCGGCCGGTCGCTTGAGCGCGATGACCAGCCGCTTCACGACGGAAGGATCCCGGCACACCTGCAGCCGCCGATCCGGCTTGTGGAGTCGAAGTGTCGAGGCGAGGCGAAGCACCGCCTGCTCCGGCACGTCCAGCACCACCAGGTAGCGTGTATCCGTATCCACCCAATCCGGCAGCCGGAGCCCGTCCCGGCCCAGCAGCTCACTTGCCAGAGCCACGACCAGGCTCGGAGACGGTCCGGCCTGAGCGGCGGCCGACAGCTGTTTCGCCAAAGCGCGAAACCCGGCGTCCGGCAAGCAGTCCTTCGCCATCCCGAAGAAAGCGATGTGGCTGAACGGTCTCGCGTCACTCATCCGCGGACAGCCTCATCCCCGAGGGGAGTAGGGGTCCCGACCTTCGTCGCCTTCGGGCTACCCGCGCGCCTGACTGCCCAACCATATGCTTTGCACCTCCTCCACTCGCGATGACCGGACACGATCGTATTGTAATCGAGCTTATTTGTCCGGCCAAGGTGTCGTTATCGTGCCTCGCGCGGCCCCATCGCCGCGGAGGGACCGATGTGAGCGTGTCAGGTTACATTTCTGGGCACCCGAGAAAGCAGATGCCTTCTGGTGCCCTCAGATATCTCGGCGAGACCATCGATTGGAGGAGTAATCTGGCAAAACGATCCATACCATTGCTGATGCGTCGGCTCCGTCAGGCAGGCTTCGGAAGCGAGTTCGTCTCTGCCGCGATCCTACCCGATTGGTGGGATCAGAGCTGTGTGAACCAACCCGAGCTCCTCCCCGAAATCGAGATCCGGGTAGGCCGCTTCTTGGCAGTCCCCCTCTCGACCGTGAGCGACCCCGAAACAACGCTGGAGCCCTTGGGATACCCCGAGGCCCGACTTCGGTGCGTCCGTGACATCGGCCGCGACCGTCTGGCGCCAGCAATCCACGCTGCGATGAGGATCGCCGGCGCCGTGGTGCGCAACCTGAAGGAGCCGGTGCCGGCGCCCGCGCGCCCCCCTTCCGACGGACTCGCGTGGCGCCAGGAGATCCGGGGTTTCGACGGCAGCTCAGTCTTGGACGCCATCGTCGAAGACCTGTGGACTCGAGGGATTCCCGTCGTTCCAGCCCACCTGCTGCCGACACCTGGTTTCCAGGGACTTGCCGCGGTGGTCGAGGACAGGCCCGTCGTCGTCTTGGGTCACAGGCATGACGAACTGGGCCGGGTCGCTTTCCGCATCGCCCATGAGATTGGCCACATCGCAAGGGGGGATTGCACGCCTGATGCTCCCGTGGTCGATGAGGATGAGGAGATTCTGGAGGACGGCGAGATGGAGGAACTCGCAGACGAGTATGCGGTCCGAGCGCTCGTTGGCGAAGCCGCGATTCCTGTGCCGAGCCCCAGCGCTCTTGGCAACTTCAGGGACCTGGCCACTCAGGCCGCAGCGGCGGCGCGGGAAACAGGCGTCGACGCGGGATCGATCATCTTCTCATGGGTGCGTACTACGGGCGACTACGCGACTGCCACCAGGGCCACGAAAGCCCTGTACCTCGCAACCGGAGCCACCCGAATCCTACGGCAGTACTTCAAGAGGTTCGTAGACGTGGAGGGCGCGTCTCTGAGTGACCAGGAACTCATGAGGGTGATTGTCCCTGGGTCGCCTCCCGGCTCCGATGCGTCTTCTCGTTGACAGCGACGCGTTCTGCAAGCTGGCCGCGTCCGATCTCCTGTCGGATGCCGCTGCACTCTTTAACGCCGAGCTCGGCGAGTGCGGTCGACTGCCGGCGCTTCCCCACATGCTGCGGCGTGGACGACTGCTGTACCGGTAGCCGTCCGGATGCACCGTCCGGTACTCCAGCCACAACAGCCTCAGGGTGACGTCTCGGCCTGCGCAGTCGCTCACCGTGCTGTTGGCGATGCCGAGTGAGGCGGCGATCTCTGCAGGACACCGATAGAGGAGTCAAGCCGTCGCTGGCGCGGACGGCGATGGGACGCTGGGGCGCTGGGGCGCTTCCAACTCTCGGCTTGACCTGTCCGCGGCACACGCGATGGTCTGGAAATGCCGGCGCGCGGATCCGCATCAAAACTCGATCTTGACCGCCACCGGAGGGGACCCCCTTTTCCTAGACTCACATGTCCATTTGCCTTCAGAAGAGAGGCTGCCATTGTTCGTCTACATCGATGAATCCGGCCACCCACACCCGAACGACCACCCACGACCGGTGGATGTTGGCGTATGCCTTAAACGAGAGGATGTGAGGCACATCGCAGGAGCCCTCCATCGTTTCAGTGAAGACTTCCGTGCCAGTATTGGCGGTTCGGCGACGCTCCGACGCGACGAGCGCGAAGGAAAAGCCACCGCCTTCCTAAGTCGGAAGGCGATATTGGGGCGCTGGCGCGCAAAACGTGTGTACGTGGACTCCGTGCGGAACCTGCCAACGACTTTGAGACACATGACGATTCAGTTTAGTGAACCCTCCTTTCGCCCGTTGGCCGGCTCTGCTCCATCGGCCGCCGTGACGGGGATCGCGCGGTTGATCCAGACCTCCGCCGGTAGTTCCGCGGCCCTCGGCGGGCCACCCACGAAGCGGTTGGGCCGGGCGGCGTAGGCCGCGGCCAGCACGTTCCGGCGGTGCTCGATCACCTCGGGGGCGCGGCCGAGGTGGACCTGCTGGGGCGTGAGCAGGCCGATGCCGCCGTGCCGGTGTTCGGTGTTGTACCACTGGAAGAACTCCCGGCAGAAGTCCTTCGCCTCCTCGATGCAACCGAACCGGCCGGGGAAGCCCGGGTGGTACTTGACGGTCTTGAAGTGCGCCTCCGAGTAGGGGTTGTCGTTCGAGACCCGGGGGCGGCCCAGCGACTGCGTGACGCCGAGGTCGGCCAGGAGCTGCGCCGTGCACTTGGCCGTCATGGGAGATCCCCTGTCCGAGTGCAGCGTGAGCACCCGGGGCTCAACACCGTGCTTGAGACACGGATCCGGCCAGGCCGGCGGTTCGCGTATAGCCTTAATGACGAGAGGATGTGAGGCACACCTCGTTCGCAGGAGCCCTCCATCGTTTCAGATGGAGTGAAGCGTCGCGTACACTTCGCGGTCCGCGAAGCAGTATTGGCGGTTCGGCACGCTCCGACGCGACGAGCGCGAAGGAAAAGCCACCGCCTTCCTAAGTCGGAAGGCGATATTGGGGCGCTGGCGCGCGCCACGACGAATCTCGCCCGGCGTCCGGCAGGCGTCCGCCTGCTCCACGATCGAAGCTTGTATGCCGCCGTGAAACGCCGCCGCGTCGCCTTCGCCGTGTACGTGGACTCCGTGATGGATCTCATCCGGAACCTTGATGTTACGATCTTCGCTATGGTGATGGAGCGCCCGGACAGACCAATCTACCGCGGAGATGACTTCCTCCAGACCCAACACCGATGGATCCTGGAGAGGGTCGACACCCTGATCGAGAGGAAGGAGACCGGACGTATGGCGACGGTGGTCTTCGACGGGCGCTCTCCCTCCGAGAACATCAGACTCGACAAGTGCTTCTCCAGCTTCTTTTTCCGTACGGCAGAAGGCCGCGCGATGACGCGGATCGTGCCTGGGGTGTTGTTTGTGGATTCGGAGATCACGCCGGGTATCAAACTAGCAGACTTCTGCGCCTACATTCTCAGAGTCTACTACGAGCAGGGGCTTGATCGGCAGGAGCCGCGCGGTGACCCCTACCTTGCGACGATCAAGCGATATGCGGACATCATCCGACAGAAGACCTTCGATTGGGATGAGGATGGCGTGAGATTTTGGGGAATCCGTACGATGGGGAAGGATCATTTCCGTTATGAGGAGTAACCTATCCCTCCTTAAAAGACGGGAGCCAGTTGCGGCACCAAGGATCAAGAAGACCCTCTCCGGGCACCACTCCCGGCTCCAGTTTTGGAATTTCTAAGGGTTCGAGGTTGTTGTCAACCCCTCTCCTCTTGGCGCGGCTTGGTGTACGAGATAAGGCCGTGGTGGTGTTCTCGGTCTCGTGCTCTTCGATTGAGTCCTGAGGCGAATCGGGGACAGCCGGCTGTGGGCGATTCATGCCGGCCTGAGTCTTAGGGTTGAGAAGATCCCCGAACCGGGCCTAGCGAACGCGAAGCAGCCTTCCCAAACGGAGAAGCTGGGGGATGTCACCCATGACCGAGAAGATGCCTAGGTTCGATGCCCTCGCGCGACTCGAGCCCGTGGACCTGCGCGACTGCTGGAAGAACGAGGCTACGGACTTCACGCGCTGGCTCGCACGCGAGGAAAACACCCAACTCCTGGGCGACACGATCGGCCTTGAGTTGGAGCTTGAATCGGGGGAGAAACCCGTCGGTCCCTTTCAGGCCGACCTTCTGTACAAGAGCACGGCTGATGATTCCTGGGTTCTCGTGGAGAACCAGCTCGAGCGGACGGACCACTCGCACTTGGGCCAGCTGCTCACATACGCGGCGGGGTTGCAGGCCGTCACCATCGTATGGATCGCTCGCAGGGTGAGGGAACAGCATAGGGCCACCCTCGACTGGCTCAACGAGGTGACCGATCGGCGCATCAACTTCTTCGGGCTGGAGATCGAACTCTGGAGGATCGGTGACTCTGCGGTTGCGCCGAAGTTCAACGTGGTGTCGCAGCCCAATGACTGGCTCGACCCCCTACCGCCCAAGCTTTCTGAGATCCAAAGGCTGCGCCTGGAGTTCTGGCACGCGTTCTGCGATCATGTCGCCGAGGAAGGGGCGAGGTTCAGTACTCGCAAGCCACACTCCGAGTCCTGGATGGAGATGGCGGTCGGCGCCGCCGGATTCCGGATCCGAGCCATCACTTCGACGTGGGATTCCCGGGATGGCAACTACGATTCCGGGGAGTTGCGCGCCGAGTTTGTCGTGAAGCGCCACGACGCCAACGACTTGTACGCTCCGCTGCATGCCCATGCCGATGAGATCCGGGAAGAATTGGGCGAGGACCTAACCTGGGACAACCCACAGGACACGAAGACGTGGAGAGCCTATCTCCGCAAGACCGCTGACATACAAGATCGTTCCAGTTGGCCGGACCAACACGAGTGGCTGCGGAGTCGCCTGGATCGTCTCTCCGAGGTCTTCGGGCCCATGGTGAAAGGACTCTAGCGGCAACGGGCCCCTCGAAATCGGTGGACGACTTCGTCGGTATCGGCAAGCTGCAGGGCGGCCTGATAGTTAAGCTGTTCAGTTGTCCAAAAAACTGGGACCACCTCAGTCTGCATCTCCTCCACCGACTCGTACCAAGTCGTCCTTCCCTTCACCCTGAGGTGTTCGTCCAGGAGCGTGCAGTGGAAACGCTCGATGAACCCGTTCGACTGCGGACGGCCCACCTGGGTCTTTCCAATGCTCGATCTCCTCGAGCCTGCAGGAACAGCTCGTAGGGGTGATGGTCCTCCCGACCGCAGAACTCGCGCACGTTGTCGCTGAGGATCGCCCGTGCCCCCGGCCGCATTCGCCCGGTATCACCGGACGACTCCCCACGGAACCAGTGGACGGCTTCGCTCGGAATGGGTGGTCGACTTCGTCGGAATACGCACGGTCTCTGTTACGCCTTCGAGAATAAAGTGCCGATTCCGCCCATCGTTTCCGTTCGCCATTGTGGGGACCGTGCGCCGACTACGCGTTTGGCTCCGCCAGCCTGTTGCTGACCGCCTTGAGCTCGTCGATCACGACCCGAATCTCCTCCTCCCGGATCCGCGCCCGCTGCCCGACCAGTGCGTCTTTGAGAACATCGTTTGCTACTCGCGCCACATCGGCGAAGCTCAGTCCCATAGCGCAGTCGGCGAGATCGCTCCACGCGATGTCCCGCGAGGCGGCCGGACCAAGCCGCGTTTGCAGTAGCTCGGCGATTTGGGGGACGTCCGGCATCTCGAAGTGAAGAATGTCGTCAAAGCGACGGAAGAGTGCCCGGTCGAGCACCTTTGGATGATTCGTCGCTGCCATCACGATGCTGTGGGAGTCGTCCTGCTCGATCATCTGGAGGAAGCTGTTCAGCACACGCCGGATTTCGCCCACGTCGTTGGAGATCCCGCGTTCCGAACCGATTGCGTCGAACTCGTCGAAGAAGTAGACGCCCCTTGTCTGGCCGGTGGCGTCGAAGATCTGGCGCAGCTTGGCTGCGGTCTCTCCCATGAACCTGGTGATCAGGCCGTCGAGCCGAACCTGAAGCAGGGGGAGACGAAGTTCCCCGGCCAGGACGGAGGCGGACAGCGTCTTCCCGGTGCCTGGAGGGCCCACAAGCAGGAGCTTGCGCCTCGGCGAGAGGCCGTGGTCGAGGATCTCGCCGGCGTGGCGCTGTTCGCGAACGACCCGGCAAATGCGACTTGCCAAGGCCTTTCCGAGGATCATGTCCCCGAGCCGCGCCTTGGGGTAGGAAACTTGGAGCAGGTTGGCCAGCTCCCCGCGCGGCCGACCAATCGGGACCGGGGATCCTGCCTCACCGCGGCTCTTGGCCTTATCGATAATGTCGCGCAGATCGGTGGCCAGTTTCCCGTGCCCGACCTTCGCTTCGTGGGCGGCGACCTGCATGGCGACCGAGATGAATCGGTCGTTGTCGCCCTCCAGATGCGACCTCAGCAACGCCTTGAGCTGCTCGGCACTGGCCATGGAAGCCTCCGGTTGGGATAGTGCGAATCGGATCGGTGGGAACGTAGCGATTCATCCGGTATCGTGCCCGTTTCCGCGCTCATGCGCACGCTGTGTCACGTTCCACCGCCGGAACAGCCGGAACAGGCTGAGGTTGCACCTTCGGACACACCGGCCGACACCGTGGCCGACGCCGCCGCCGAGCAGGAGCCTCTCCCGGCCGACTCGGCCATCATCCGGCTCGACGCGAGCGACCCCGACCTCGGAGTGTGGCGCGACCGCGACATCTCCGGGGATCCTCCTCGCGAACCCGGACCCATCCAGGTCGGATCCGTCCTCACGTTCTTCGGGCTGCCGATCGCGCGCACCGCCGAGGACCTCGTCGCGGGCGAGGTCGAAGTCGCCTTTCTGGGGGCCGGTCGACATGGGGGTGGGGTTCCGCGGGGCGGGCGAGGGGCCGACCGCGCTCCGCGCCATGCGGCGCAGCGTGGGCAGCATGGAGACGATGGTGCAGTGGCGAAGCGAACTCACGGCGGTCGACTTCGGCAACGCGCCCATCGACAACCTGAGCGTGGAGCGCAGCATGCCGCCGATCCGCCGCATGGTGCGCGAGATCGCGGAGACCGGCGCCATCCCCGTGATCATCGGGGGAGACCACTCGATCGAGTTCGCCAACGTGGTGGGCTTCGACCTCGTCGAACTCAACCCGCTGGTCGACCCGGGCTACACGACCGTGCTCAACGCCAAGCAGGTCGTGGACGAGTGCATGACGGGGATCGCGCTCAGGAAGCTGGGACTCGGAAACCGGGACTACCTGAGCCCGCTGACGCACGGGGACGGTCGGCGGTAGTCTCCCATCGCGCGCCAGCCTCGGGAGCACCCCGGTTTTCTCTCGAGAGAGGCATTTCACCGGTACGCTGAAAACGCCATATGGGTGAAATTCACTTGATGTTTTTCACCGTATGTGCTATTTTCAGCGTATGATGAAAACCCATGATTCAGTAAACGACCCAGGAATCGCCGCCTTGCACGCGGCCCGCGACCTGCTCGGACACGTGCCGCACCTGGAGGCCGGTGCGGTCCGCCAGGAGCACCGGCTCGGCCACGCTCGCATCGACGGATGCATCGAGTTCGAGCACGGCGATGAGGCCTATGCCCTCCTCATCGAGGTCAAGCGGAGCGGTGCTCCTCGTTTCGTCCGTTCCGCAGTCTATCAGCTCAAGGGATACCTGGCGCATGCTCGCGAGTCCGCCCCCGGGGACCCCGGCCAACGATGGATCCCCATGCTCGTGAGCCCATACTTGTCGCCCGAGTCTCGGTCGATCTGCATGGATCACGACGTCGCTTACCTGGACCTGGTCGGGAACGCACATCTCGCTTTCGATAACGTCTATATCGATCGGACCGTCGCTGACAGGCCCAAGTCTGCAACCCGCGCTCTAAGATCGATGTTCACGCCGAAGGCGGCCGCGATTCTCCGGGTGCTCCTTCGCGATACTGCCCGGGCATGGCGCGTAACGGAACTGGCGGAAGCGGCCGACGCGAGCCTCGGCCACGTGAGTAACGTTCGCAAAGCCCTGCTGGCGCGGGAATGGATCGAGACGCAGAAGGACGGTGTCATCCTCGTCCAGCCGGACGCGCTACTGAAGACGTGGCGCGAGGAATACCGCAGGCCGACTGGCCGCCGCATCAGCGGGTACACGCTCTTCCATGGCAAGCAACTCCACGAGCGGCTGTCGGGAAAGCTCAATTCGGAACCACAGCGTCCGCGCGCAATCTACTCGTCGAATTCAGCCGCCCAATGGCTGGCGCCCTTCCTCCGTGGTGGCACGCACAACTTCTACGCCGACGAACCGGGCGCTCGGGTGTTGAAGGAGGTGTTGAAGCTGACCCGTGCCGAGAAAGGAGCAAATGTTACCGTGTGGGTCCTCAAGGATGAGAGTCTGCTCAAGGACGCTGTTGAGCCGGCGCCAAGCGTCTTCTGCACATGCCCGATCGTCACGTACCTCGATCTCTGGAACGGCAACGATCGGGATCGTGAGGCGGCCGACCACTTGGCTTCGAGGTGCTTTCCGTGGCTGTGACGGAGCCTCAATCCGCCGGCGACTACGATGATCGGACGACGGCGGCGGTCAAGTCCGTGTTGGTCGAGATCGGCCAGGTCCTCGGCAGCTTCAGGGGCAAGTTTGCAGTTATCGGCGGGGCTGTTCCCTGGCTGTTGCTGAGCGAAGCCGACATGCCCCATATCGGAACCCTCGATGTGGACCTCGGTCTCGACGCCTCCGCCCTGGGCGACGGCGAATACGTTCGACTTGTCGAAGCCCTGCAGACACACGGCTACCAGCAACGGGAGAGTCTGCGGCGTTTCCAGCTCGTCCGCACCGTACCCACCAGGGATGGGGGACCCGACATCGACGTAGTCGTCGACTTCCTGATGCCGCGCGACGCCGAGATTGTAAGGAACAGGCCGCCGCTCATCAGCCAGTTTGCCGTCCAGCGAGCCGACGGGGCCGACCTGGCGCTCAGATTCTATCAGATGGCCGCCATCGAAGGAGATATGCCCGATGGGGGCAGGAATCTCGTTCGTATCGCCGTTGCGTCGATTCCAGCCCTCCTGGCCATGAAAGGCTACGCCATCGCCAATCGGTTCAAACGCAAGGACGCCTATGACATCTACTATTCGATCCGGAATTTTCCGGATGGGATGGACGCACTTGTAGAAGCAACCAGACCTCTTCTTGACGTACCATCGGCACGGCGAGGCTACTGTTTGATCGCCGACAAGTTCCGTGACGTCGAAGACTTTGGACCGACGAGCGTCAGGCGGTTCGTGGAGGAAGCCGACCTGCTCGGCGACCGCACCGCGGATCAATGGCAGCAAGACGCCTTCGGACAGGTTGACGCATGGCTCAGAGAACTGGGCCTGAGGGTTACATGAACGCGGCGGTCAGGCGCGTATGCCGGACATGTACCGAAGGATACAAACTCCCTGCACGGCCATCAACTCGAATCCCTCGACGTGGTCGAGCGGCAGATCGCCGGTCCGGCCATCCATTGAGTCCCTGCTGATCGAGGCCGGGCGCGACTCCGGCAGCCCGGGAATGGACTGCTACGCGCGCAACTTTCTCGATCCGAACCAGACGCCCACGGCCCCGATCAGCGGGTTGAGCCAGTTGAACCATGCCGGGTGGAGGGCGCCCGCGGTCGCCTCCATCATCGACACGTCATCGGGGCGCGGTCCCGCCGGCATCTCCACCGGCATCAGGGCCCTCACCACCCCGAGTACGATCACCATGGCGATCAGAATCGTGGCGGCCCTGGCATCGTGCGCCACCCTGGCACAGACTCGTCCGCCGATGTACGCCGCCACGAGCCCGAGCACGCCCGAGCCGAGTGCCCAGCCGCCGGGTACCTCCCACGAACCCGGCTGGAAGGCCCGCGAGGGCCCCACCGTCAGCCACAGAAGCGAGAAGAGTGCGAAAAGCACGGCGGCCATGGCAATGTAGCCGACGATGGCGGCGAGGATGTTCCTGAGCATCATGTGCCTCCCTGAAGGTTCTCCTCTGAAATCTGGATCAGGTTGCCGCACGAATCGTCGAAAACTGCGACAGTAACACTCCCGAGGTCTGGTGGCGGCTGCACGAATCGCACGCCTTTTGCCGTGAGACGCTCGTGCTCGGCTTCGATGTCATCGACTGCGAAGGAGGCACTGGGGATCCCGTCCTCCATAAGCGCAGTCTTGAACGGACGGACTGCGGGGTGGCCATCGGGCTCGAGCAGCAACTCCGTCCCCTCGGGAGCTTCCGGGGATACCACGGTGATCCAGGCGTGATCTCCCATGGGGATGTTGTGCTTTACCCGAAAGCCGAGCGTCTCCGTGTAGAAACGAAGCGCCTTCTGTTGGTCGTCCACGAAGACGCTGGTCAGGTGGATTCTCATTTCCTTACGCCCTCATCCGTTGAGTGTGAAGTGTCCTCGTCTGTCGAGGTGGGCCACCGTTCCCCGATTGCCTTCAGCGGGGCGCCCTCGAACCAGTGGAGCTTCGACCTCCCCTCGCGCCTCGTGCGGATGAGCCCGGCGGCTTCCAGGACGTCCAGGTGTTGCGAGATCGCTTGCCGCGAGGAGTTGATCCCGTGTTTCATGGTCAGGCGCGCACAGAGTTCGAAGAGCGATTGGCCCGACCGATCGACGAGTTCATCCAGGATGGCCCGCCTGGTTCGGTCAGAGATCGCGCGATAAACGTCCACATGCCAGCCTAAGGCAAGTGTCCACTTGCATGCCACGGCTTGATGATTATACAAGCGTGGACTTGCATGCCAACTCCTTCGGGTCGGTGATCGCCGCGAAGCTCCACCTGCTGGACATGCTGCTCGCCGCGGGCCAGCGCCGCTCACGATCGCGTCAGCCTCCGGAACCTGAACAATGCGAGCCACTGGTCGAAGGTGAGGGCGCGGGGCGGCCCGGAAGGATCGAACCTGAGATCTCGACGCAGCCGGCGAGCAACCTGTAGTTGACATTATGGAGACGATTCACGCAGTTTGTCAACCATCGTTTACGCGAAGAGAGGGGACGGCATGTTTGGAAAACGACTACGGCTCGCCCGTAAACGCGCCGGCCTTTCCATGCGGGCGCTGGCCGAGCGGATGGATCCGAAAATCACCGCTCAGGCCATCAGCAAATACGAGGCGGGGAAGATGATGCCGTCTTCGGCCGTCCTGGTCGGTCTCGGGCAGGCTCTCGATGTGTCGCTGGACTTCCTCATGAGCTCCCAGGTCGAGGTCCTCGACGGCCTTGAGTTCCGGAAGCACTCCAGCACCTCCGCCCGGGATCGCGCCAAGGCCGAAGCCGTGCTGATCGACAACCTCGAGCGATATCTGACCATCGAGGAAGTCCTCGGTATTCCACCTGCGAGCGACCGTTTTGAAGGCCATCGGTACGACGGCGTTGCCGATGTCGAAGAGATCGATGACAGGGCCGATGAACTCCGCAACGCGTGGGACCTCGGCCTGGATCCCGTGCCCAGCCTGTGCGCCCTCCTCGAGGAGAAGGGGATAAAGGTGATCGAAGACGATCTCCCCGAGCGCATCAACGGGCTGGCCTGCCGAGTCCTGCGAGAGGGCAAGCCGGTCGCCGACGCCGTCCTCGTATCGAGTCGGACCAACGTGGAGCGGAAACGATCCACCCTGGCCCACGAACTCGCGCACAGGATCATCCGTTCCACCGGCAACCCGGCCATCAAGCTGGAAGCGGCCATGAACCGTTTCGCAGGCGCCTTCCTTGTCCCGGGCCAACATCTCATTCAAGAAGCCGGGGAAGGCCGCCGCCGCATCACCTATCATGAAATCGTCCGCCTCAAGCACATGTACGGCGTGTCAGCGGCGGCCATGCTGGTACGCCTTGGTCAAGTCGGCGTGCTGCCTCGTGCCGCGGTCCAGCGCGCGTTTCGAACCTTCGCCCGCTCCTGGCGCAAGTCGGAACCGGAACCCATTCACGGCAACCAAGGGTTCGCGGCGTTCGAGAAGCCTCGGCGCTTCAAGGGCCTCGTCTTGCGCGCCGTCGGCGAAGAGCTGATCTCGCCGGTTCGGGCGGCCACTCTCCTTAATGAATCCCTCGACGCGGTCGAGCAGCAGATCACCGGTCCGATCCACCAGTGACGCGTGTCACTGTCAACGACGCTTCCTGCCTGATCGACCTCCGCAAGTTGGCTCGCCGTTCTACGAGCTGCCTGAACCCGCTCGCTCCGGAACACAAGGTCATCCGGGCAACCCTCCGAGCCTATTTCACACTCTACTTCACAAACGAGACACCCTGCGGTATGATTCCCTGGCGAGCCACCGCATAGCCACGCCGTTCATCGACAAACGAGCCATCACGTGAATGCTGCCGACACGCCTCTGACCGGGCCGCCCCCGCCCGAGGTACCGCTGACTGACCCGCCGCTCGTGCGGGTCATCGCCCAGGTGCGCTTTCCGCTCATCGCGTCGTTGGAGAAGCGGGAGTTCATCGCGTCATTTCAGGAGGCCATTCGGGAGTTCTACCCGGTGCTGCGTCCAGAGGAGGGACGCAGCGTCGTCCTGGGCTCACAGGGAGCGGTGGACACACGTTCGAACACCTTATGGCGCTTCAACGAAGCGAGAGGGGCATGGCGTGTCACACTGGCACCCGACTTCCTCGCGCTGGAGACCACGAAATACACGAGCCGTGAAGACTTCATGGAGCGCTTGAGGCTGGTCTTGGAAGCACTCAAGGAGCACGTCGATCCGCAGGTATTGGATCGCCTCGGCGTGCGTTACATCGATCGCGTGTCCGGGGAGAACCTGAGCGCTCTTCCCCAGCTCGTTCGCCCGGAAGTGGCGGGCATTCTGGGATCCCCACTCGCCGCACGTGCTCACCGCGCCGTCTCGGAAAACGTGTTCATTCTGCCCGGGAACGCGGGTCAGATTACCGCCCGCTGGGGGCTGCTGGCGCCGCGAAGCACGATTGACCCCGGGGCGCTGGACGCTATCGACGAGCCCAGCTGGATCCTTGATACCGACGCCTTCCAGTCATTTCAGACAGGCAGCCGGCGGCTCGATGTCGACTCGGCGGTCGAGCAGGCGCGAGGCTTCGCCGAACGCATCTACAGCATCTTCCGCTGGGCGGTAACGAATGAGTTTCTGCGACGGTACGGAGGTGACCCATGACCCTTGAATCCCTGCTACGCGAGTCGGCCGTCGGTGACGGAACGACATCCTTTTCCGGTCGCGCTGGCATCCGGGATCGTGCCTCGCTGTCGGTGATCATGGTAAGCGGTGCGTTGTCGATCGCCGGCACGTCGTCCGCAGAGCCTACGACAATCTGGGGGGCACCGTACGTACACGAATCCGATACGACCGCTGGCGGACCAAGCCGCGACGCGGTGGCGACACAGATGGAGAGCGAGACCGAGGCCACCCGTAAGGCCGTCTCTGAACTGCGTCGAATCTCTGGCCTGACTTGGGAACAGCTCGCCGGGCTGTTCGGGGTATCGCGTCGCAGCGTCCACTTCTGGGCCAGCGGGAAACCGCTGAACGCCGGCAACCACCAGCGGCTCATGCGTGTGCTGGATGTTGTCCGGGATGCCGACCGTGGCACGGCACGCAGCACGCGTGCGGCTCTGCTCGATGCCCGTGCGGGTACGACTCCGTTCGAAATGTTGGCGGACCAGCAGTTTCGGGAGGCATATTTGGCTCTTGGTCGAGGGCGCACGCGCCTCGTGCCGGCGCTAACCCCGCTCAGTGCAGCGGCGCAGACGGCGCGTAAGCCCCTCCCGCCCGACGAGCTCTACGACGCGAAGAGCGACCGTGTACACCAGGAACCGGGGCGTGCACGCGCCGCTCGAACCGCAAGGGGCCAGCGGCGTGGGCGCGGTTGAAAGTGCCGGCGGTGAGCAGGTCGACGAGAGAATCGCGACTTGGCGTCAGGGCGACTGCGTCGTCGAGGACGACTGGTTTCTGTATCGGACAAGCGCGGAAAACCCGCTGACCGACGCCGGCAAAGCGGCGGTCGTTGAAGGAGCCGAGAACGCCGAGTCGTCCGTGCGCGGCTTCGCGGTCCTCACGCAGACCTGCGACCTGGTCCGAAGCTGCATTGATCGCCCGTTCGCCGAGGTCAGCCCGCTGGTCGACGTGGATGATCGGGTGCTCCGCGAGATCGAGCGCGGGCGAAGGCCAAACTACGGCTTCATCCCGGGAGTGGCCGACCGCCGCCTCGTGGCAGAACTCGACCGAGTGATGACGGTCGAGAAGGCGGTCGTGGCAGGTTGGGAGCGGATCGAGGGATGCCGGACGGACGAGGAGATGCGTCGCTTCTCCCTCGCACTGGCCCGGAAGCGATCGAGGACGGCGTTCCCCGACGACTTTGTCGTGTTCGCCAGGCCGTTGATGGACCGGATGTCGGAGAGACACGACAGGCAGAGCGATGAGGGGCGGGCCCTCCGCTCGCTCCGCGAAATCCGAGTTAGAGCGGCCCCATCGTGGGACGCCGATGCCGTGGAATTGATGTTCTGGTTCATCCGGAATGACGACGAGCCAGCATTCGAGACCGAAGACTGGGAGCACTGCCTGACAGCTCTGCCTCAGCCGCATTCGACATCGGGGCGCTTCGTCCGTGTGGATGGCGTGGTCCTAACTCTGGATGACCTGACCGCCCGCGACTACGTCGAGAGCGACCCGCTCGATCTGGACCACCTGTCGACGCGGGGGTAGTAGGCACAGATCCCACTCCCCAACACCGCATCGGAACTCGCCGGCAGGTCAGATGAGGATGGACACGCCCCCCCGCTTGCCCCCCGACTTGGCCCCAATAGGCTTCCCCTCGAGACCACACCTGCCCATCGCCACCTGAGCCGGACGTGATCGAAGCCATGACGTCCCGCCCGTCTTCCGCCGCCCTCCTCCTGTGCAGCCTGCTGCTGACGGCCTGCGAGGTTCTACCGCCGGAACAGGCCGAGAACTTGGACGATGTCTTGCCGGATTCACGCCATCTCAAGCACACCTGATAGGCGTGAGGTCGGTGCTTCACCAACTCCACCCGGGCCCTCTCTCCCGCCGGCTCCGATCTCCGCCAACCGCATCGCCGCTCGAATGCTGGCAGGATTTGTCCGCGGGCTCCCTAGAAGCGCAGCAGTGCCGCCGCCCAATGGAACCCGGCGCCAAATGCGGTAAGCAGGACCAGGTCACCGGGCTTGATCCGCCCCTGATCCCGGGCCTCCCACAAGGCCAGGGGCACGGACGCCGAGCCTGTGTTGCCATACTTGTGGACGTTGACGAAGACCCGTTCATCGGGGAGGTTCAGCCGTTTCCTGACCGCATCCAGGATCCGCAGGTTGGCCTGATGCGGCACGACGAGCGCTACGTCGTCGATGGAGACACCGGCCTTCTCCAGCACCTGGTGGGACGCCGCACTCATGCGGCTGACGGCCTCGCGGAATACCTCCCGTCCCCGCATGACGACATGTTTGTGGAGCCCTTGCTCCACCCGCTCGACGGTGGTGGGCACGCGCGTGCCGCCCGCCTCCACCCCGAGAATGTGACTCTTGCTGCCGTCCGTTCCCGCCGTAGCGGCCACGATTTCGACCGCGCCCGGGTCCGGTCCGACGACCGCCGCGCCTGCCGCGTCGCCGAAGAGTACACAGGTGTTGCGATCCTCCCAGTCCATGAGCCGGGTGAGGAGCTCCACGCCGATCACGAGCACCCGGCGGCCGTCCGCGAGGGCCCGAGAGCGGGCGATGTCCAGTGCCAGCACGAACCCCGCGCAGCCGCTGCCGCCCAGGTCGTAGCACGGGATGTGGCCGACGCCGAGACGAGTCTGGACGTACGCCGCCGTATCGGGGATGAAGACCTCGGGCGTGTCGGTCGCAAGGACGATCTCGTCGATATCCGCAGGCTCGAAGGCGCCGTCGGCCAGAGCTGCCCGGGCTGCGGCCAGCGCCAGATCGGCCGTACTCTCTTCATCCCCTGCAATTCGGCGCGTGTGTATGCCTGTGCGCGTCACGATCCATTCGTCCGAGGTGTCGACGTACTCCGTCCATTCGTCGTTCGTCATGACGCGCTCGGGCAGGTAGACGCCGAGGCCCAACAGGCCGATGGGGTGCGGGCTTCTGGTGCCTGGCTGGTCCACTTCGTCCTCGCCCTGGTGAGTGACCGCGCGGGTGTGGGGGATGCCTTTCCGGTTCGGATTGTAAGGCATTTGGTGGCCGCTTACGCGGAACCTCGTCGGAGTCCGATGGCCTCGCATGCCTGATACCTGACGGGATGAACCGCACGAGGGGCACATGTTCGAACAGGCACATAGACTTGGAGGGTTTCGCCGCCAGCCGGATTCCTGACACCTTGAGATGGCGCATCGACTCACTTCCGTGATGCGCGGCAGGAGGCCCGGACTGGAGCGTGGAGACGGCACTGGTCGCCTTCTCTACACCACCGCATGCCGCGGCGTGACTTGCTCGGCGATCTCGCGACCCGCCTCGATCGCCGTCCGGCGAAGCTCCCAGGTCTTCTGAAGGTTCAACCACAGTTGCGGCGTCGTCCCGAAGTACCTGGCCAACCGCAACGCCGTATCAGCGCTCACGCCGCGCTGGCCGTTGAGGATCATGGTTACCCGGGTGCACCGGCCTCATGCCGTTCCTCGCGTTCATGTCACACGCCTCTCAATGATAATCCACGACCTCGACCTCGCATGGCCCGTCGTCACTCCAACGGAAGCTAGTGCTCCGATGCGCCATCGGCGCTTACGATCGCAGCAGCCTCCGGAACCTGAACAATGCGAGCCACTGGCCGAAAGTGAGGCCGCTGGGTGGTCCGGAAGGATCGAACCTGAGATCTCGGCTCAGCGGGTAGACTTGTGTTCGCGTGAATTCGGATCGCAGACACCGCCTGATCGAGCGGCCGTCGCGGCCGAAGGAACTCTTGATGAAGCGCCGGTAGTCACGGCCTGTAATCGGTCCACAAGCGGTCTGGTTCGACGGGCGAGCCAGAGCGCGACGGCGACCGGTCGCACCCACGCCACCGCCAGGCGTCAAAGGCCAGCCCGATCGACCTCGCCGCGGGCTATCCCCAGCTGCTGTCAGACGCGTCGATGCCACCTGTGTCGCCTGTGCTTGGCGGCCTCGGCTCAATCCGGCACCGTGCCTCTGAGCCGTCAGAGCGCGCCAAGTCCACGAGATCTGACTCGCCCGTTCTGTCGGAACCGACCGCATCTGGTCAGGCGGAAGGAGGTCCAGGAGTGATCGCGGCCACGCTCTCGATCGTCGTCTGGTTCGTTGCCGCATGGCTCGCCAGCAGGCGGAGGAGCCTCTCGGAGTTCGGGATCGAGCACGGCGGGGTCCCCCGCGCAGATGGGTGCTGATCCCAACCGCCCGGTGGATCCTCGACCCAGGGGGGACACTTGGTGGACCGCGTTCGGCCGACTTGAACGAGTTCTTAGACGGGAGTTAGCCGCCTTGGAATCGGTCCACAAGCAGTCTGGTCGACGCCGGGAGGGGGATCGAAGTCGGTACGGCAAAAGCGCCGCACGATCTCGATCTGCCACCACGGCTTGAGCAGCAGCGAGGACAGGGTCTCCCGGGAACAGGGACTGCCGGCAAACCGTTCGGCCGCTTCACGCTGGATCACGAGCCAGGCGTCCTGCGGCGGAGAACCTGCCTGGACAAGCCGCCGGACGATGGCGGCAGTCCGATTGAACGGAATGTTCCCCAGGACCTTGTAGGGGACATCGGGCAGCCGAAAACGCAGGAAGTCGGACCTGACGATCGTGACACGGTCGTCACTCGGGAAGCGCGTGCGAAGCGCCTCGGACAGCGCGCCGTCGAACTCTACCGCGACGACCTCACGGCATCGACGTGCCAGTTCTCGAGTGAGAATGCCACGGCCCGGCCCGATCTCGACGACCAGATCGCTTCGTTTGACGGGAGCCTGAGCGATCAGGCCAGCCGCAAGCGAACCCTCGGCTGGATGAAACCATGTGAAGTCTTCGCCAGGACTAAGGAGGTGAAGACCGCAGCCTGACGCGCTGACCTCGGCGAGGCCGGGTGTCAGGTGATTACCGTTCTTGTACGCCCCGGCTTCGCCCGGAACCGGTGGACGACTCCGCCCGGAACCGGTGGACGCCTTGGCTCGGAATCGATGGACGACTTCGTCGGAATAGGCATATACGCCTTTAATTCCATGTCCCATCTACATGCAATAAGACCCCTGGCAACACCATGTGCTGACTCTTCACGGAGTTGCATCGAGAACATCATCTATCCCCCTCCAACGAATTCACAGGTGGCGTTGTCCAATATCCCAGGTTCTGCTGAACATCCAGACCGTCTACGTACACACTTGCTGTATTGCAGATCGGTGCCTCATGGCCATTCGGGTAAACACGGACAGAATCCCCGTTGGTCCACGCCTTGATCTCCGATGGCGCATGCTCACCCAACTTCACGTCCAGCACAGCGATTGCGGATGACTCGAAGTCCTCGCGAGGTGGACCTGCTGGGGCGTGAGCAGGCCGATGCCGCCGTGCCGGTGTTCGGTGTTGTAACTGGAAGAACTCCCGGCAGAAGTCCTTCGCCTCCTCGATGCAACCGAACCGGCCGCCGGGTGGTACTTGACGGTCTTGAAGTGGCCTCCGAGTAGGGGTTGTCGTTCGACTGCGTGTCGGCCAGGAGCTGCGCCGTGCACTTGGCCGTCATCCCCTGTCCGAGTGCAGCGTGAGCACCCGGGGATTGAGACACGTCTCGCCAACCAGGTGTCCGGAGGCCGGCGGTCTCGCGCTCCGCCACCAGCCATCCGGTGGCGTAGCGGCTGAAGATGTCCGAATGACGTAGAGATAGAAGTACCGCCACTTCTCCGGCCCGAGGAGCCGCGTGTCCCAGGGACCACACTCGTCGATCTCGGGCTTCGGGTGGTTCGGGTGGCTGCGCTGGGCCCGGCGCTCCCGGACCGCCCGGTTCTCGGCCAGGACGCGGTACATCGTCCGCTCCGAACACAGATGGACGCCCTCGTCCAGCAGCGTCGCGTACACTTCCGGGAGCGCGGTCCGCGAAGCGCGGCGAGCACAGCACGCCGAAGACCTCCGTGCGCTCCGCTTCGCCCAGGGCCCGGGCGGGAGACGGTAGAACGTGGCGCGCGCGACCCCGAGGGTCGCACGCCGCGCGTACGTGCCCGGCCAGATCCCCGGCCGCGCAAGAGCGCTTCCCGTCCCCGGGGCTCACGCCCAGCAGCCCCGCAACTTTTCCCTGGACATCGATGATGATGCGCGCCTTGCGGAGTCGCGCATCTCCTGCCTCGGGCCGCGCTTCTTCGCCAGCCCCCTGAGCGACCCCTCCCGCGCCGCCTTCCGCCACGACGACAGGTGCGAACTGTACAGCCCCTCGCGCCGAAGCAACTCTCCGATCTCGCCCGGCGTCGGCAGGCGTCCGCCTGCTCCACGATCGAAAGCTTGTATGCCGCCGTGAAACGCCGCCGCGTCGCCTTCGCCGACACCTCCGGATCCGGCCCCGCTGCCGCGCTTCGCTTGCCCTCCCCCGAAGGGAGGGGCGTTCCGTTCAACTTCATTCCTTTTCCTCGTTCCATCCTTCATCTCCCTGCCTCGCCCTACTCTAATCTCTTTCTCCCTTCGTGTCTCGCGCGTTGGCAGAGAGGGCATCGATGTGAATCGTCACTCCGGGCAGTCAGATTGGAGCCGATGAGCTTCTGGTTCGGCGGCGTCAGTACCTCGCCAACGTAGACTGTCGAGTCCATCTCGACATCCGTCACCCAGAGCCCAATCCATCGCGAACGCTCCGGCGAGACACTCGGTCCCGTAGCAATCCTGAATCGGTATTCCTTCCCTACCTCCCACTCGTAACTGTGCTGAATCTGACCGCAAGAATGACACCCGAAATACGAGTGTCTCGTATCCCTGTTGATCCTGCCGTTTCTCGTTCGCCAGTCCTGTGCATGCTGAATCACTAGATGGATCCCCCGTCCCAGACCCCGATGACCTCCAATCGTCCCATCAGTCTGAAACCCGGCAAATCCAGGCAACCTCCGAGGTCCCACAGCGAACTGCATCGAGTAGTCGTGGCGCTGACGCTTCTCATGCAGACTCGCTGGCGGAGCTACCACAGGTCGAAACGTCCACTCCAGGTTCTCGTGATACCCGCCGCGAAAGGCATAAGTCGTGTACACGTTCGACGGACCTCCCGTCGTCGCAGGTGGTCCTAGAGGCGGTGGTGGAGGCGGAGGCGGAATAATCGGAGGTAGTGGTGGTGGCGGAGGTGGCAACGGCCCCTCCGAAACCACCATCTCATCTCCACATGCTCCCATGAAAGCCAGCAGTGGTATTAGCAGCTTCCTCATATCTCCATACCGCCTAACTAACTGTCCGTATCGTGATCTCCGAGACTTGGACGCCCGGCCTCCGGGCTCTTGCCCAAGAACTGCTCCAGATCCCGGATTCGGAGTTCGGACCTCGCTCACCCTCCTCTGCTCGGCGAGAATCTACGGGGTCCGCTCCACGAAACGCCGCGCCAGAGCCCCATCGAGTTCGGGTGTACCCCGTCACCTTGATCATGTGCCCGGGCGTCTCTCACGCGAGAGGACAGATTCAGGTCTCGAGTCTGCTGAGTGCGGCGAGTTCGGGTGGCAGGCTTCCGCACAATTCATTCCCCGCCAGCAAGAGGCGTCACTCCCAACGGGGCCCACCTACTATGGGAATAGTAAATGCGAGTACGCAAGACTCATTGACGCGCTCGCCAAGGGAGTTCAGAGTCTGCTTAGAACGATGCCCTCGTGGTGATACGTTACACTTCCCACGCAATGATTCTTGGCTTTCGCCACCGAGGCCTCGAGCGTTTGTTCGAGAAGGGAGACCGGAGCCGGATTCCCCCGGACTTGATCGCCAAGGTCGAGGACATGAACCTGCCGGGTCTTCGGCTCCACCCGCTGAAAGGCGACCGCGCAGGATATTGGGCCGTGAAGGTCTCCGCCAACTGGCGCGTGGTCTTCCGCTTCGACGGGCGCGATGTCAGGGACGTGGACTTGACCGACTACCATTGGGAAACCCGCGACATGCCGATGAAGAACCCGCCGCATCCGGGCCTGTCCGTGCGCCATGATTGTCTGGAGCCCTTGGGGCTCACCGTGACGGAGGCGGCGCGGAGGCTGGGTGTCAGCCGAAAGCAGCTTTCCGAACTCGTCAACGGCCGTTCGGGCATCTCTCCCGAAATGGCGATCCGCCTGGACAAGGCGTTTGGAGGCGGGGCTGCAACCTGGTATCGCCTTCAGTCGGCCTACGACCTTGCGCAGGCCATGAAGAATGCCGGCCGGATCGACGTGGAGCGAATACCGACTCCCGTTTGATGCTCGATTCGGACGTTACGGCAACAGGACCAAAGCACCAGACGACACAAGCGGGCCGTCCTCCGTCTGGCGGAGACGGCTTCTCTCCGCGAAACTCCCGATGCAGCAGATCGTGCAGTCCATCATCGAGAGGACGTAGCGTGCAAAACGTTCAGGGATTCGGCGGGTTCTTCTTTCGGGCAAAGGACCCGAAAGGACTTGCGAAATGGTATCAGGATCACCTTGGCATCAATCCTGCTCCGACGAACATGGAGATGGCGCCTGGGTGACCGAGTCCGGGGTCACGGTTTTCTCACCCTTCGCTGCTGACACGGACTATTTCGCAGCGGACAAGACTTTCATGCTGAACTTCCGCGTGGCCGACCTGGACGCGATGATCACACAACTGAAGTCCGCGGATATCGAGGTCAGCCACGAAAGCGAGATGGAGGGTATCGGTCGCTTCGCCCGCATCCACGACCCCGAAGGAAACGCGATCGAGCTTTGGGAACCCGCGTCGTGAGATTCGGAGCTTACGATCGCGTCAGCCTCCGGAACCTGAACAATCCGAGCCACTGGTCGAAGGTGAGGCCGCGGAGTGGTCCGGAAGGATCGAACCTGAGATCTCGACTCAGCCGGTAGATTTGCGTTCGCGTGAATTCGGATCGCAGACACCACCTGATCGAGCGGCCGTCGCGACCGAAGCAACTCTGGATGAAGCGCCGGTAGTCCACGGCCTGGAATCGGTCCACAAGCGGTCTGGTTCGACGGGCGAGCCAGAGCGCGACGGCGTCGACGCTGGGAGGGGGATCGAAGTCGGTACGGCGAAAGCGCCGCACGATCTCGATCTGCCACCACGGCTTGAGCAGCAGCGAGGACAGGGTCTCCCGGGAACAGGGACCGCCGGCAAACCGTTCGGCCGCTTCACGCTGGATCACAAGCCAGGCGTCCTGCGGCGGAGAATCGGCCTCGACAAGCCGCCGGACGATGGCGGCGGTCCGGTTGAACGGAATGTTCCCCAGGACCTTGTAGGGGACATCGGGCAGCCGAAAACGCAGGAAGTCGGACCTGACGATCGTGACACGGTTGTCACTCAGGAAGCGCGTGCGGAGCGCCTCGGACAGCGCTCCGTCGAACTCTACCGCGACGACCTCACGGCATCGACGTGCCAGTTCTCGAGTGAGAATGCCACGGCCCGGCCCGATCTCGACGACCAGATCGCTTCGTTTGACGGGAGCCTGAGCGATCAGGCTAGCCGCAAGCGACCTGCTCCGGAGGAAGTGCTGCGAGAGGTCCGCACGCCTGGGTGTCCGATGCCTGGACACGACGAACCATCACGAACGTAGACATGGAGTCTCCTGCGCTGGACGAGCGAGATCGAAAGCCTTCGCATTACTACGTAGGCATCAGGCGTCTCACCCGCAACCGACTCCGGCGCGACTGATCAGCGTCCTCGCAGCCGAGTGGCGCGGCGAAGGTTCCCCGCTTACTGATTGGACCGAAACTCATGGGATTTATGCGGAGGGAGGGACATGCATCCTGACGCCCTCGATTCCCGGCTCGGGGCTGTTTGCGTGAACTTACAGCCCGTCGTTCGCCTCGTGCCCGGCGAGCCCCTTTGCGACGTCCTTGAGCGCATCGAGCGCCAAGACCCGGGCGCCGCGGCTGCGTGGCGCCGCAAGTACGGGAAGCCGGTCTCCTGGCTCCCCGAACGCGACGCCGGCGCCGTGAGTATCGAAATCGCCAGGGCCGTGAACGCCCGCGCCGACGCGCTCGCCCCTAGGCGGTAGCCGATCTGCGGGCACGAGAGTTGGAAAGCCGTCGTGAAACCACTCCAAGAAGTCTTCCGTTTGTAGTCTGACTCGCCCACCCTGTCGGAACCGACTGCGCAGGTGAGGTGGTCAGGACACTCGCGGAAGGAGGTCAAGGAGTGAACCGCTACGACGCATATGACCCCTTTGCGCGTATCTACGATGGGCACTGGGGGTTCTTCGCGACGAACGTGTGCCCGATCCTCGACCATCGCGAGGAAGAACGCTCCGGACGTGGAATTCGTCGTCCAGGACGCTCGGAGCATCGCCTTGCCTCGCAGCTTTTGGGCGGTTTTCTCGACCTTTGACAGCCTGAACCACGTGATGAGCCTGGGCGAACTGGAGCAGGTGTTTCAAGGTGTATTCGCCGTCCTGGAAGACGGCGGCTACTTCGTGTTCGACCTCAACATGGAAGAAGGTTACCGGTCCAGGTGGCGTGGTTCCTTCGCATATGTGGAGGGGGATCACGTCTGCGCGGGTCGATCTTCACATGATGCGAACGAGAGAATCGGAAGAGTCGATGTCACTCTGTTCGAACCGAAGGGTTCAGGATGGGAACGGACCGATTTCTCTCTGACTCAGCGCTGGTACGAAGAAAGTGAAATCAGGGAACGACTGCGAAGAGCCGGATTCGAAGAGTTGCAGTCTGTCGATGGGAACGAACCCATCGTAGAGGGCGGCGCGTCGCACGAAGGCAGGATGTTTTTCGTCGCGAGGAAGCCTTGGTGAGGTATCCGGGTGCCGAGGCCGCGGCCGGACCAAGGGAGGCGAACCGGCGCGCTGGGACACAACCGCGGCGATTGCTTGGCAGAGTCGTGCGGTGGGGTGTGACCGCTGTCCTGCTTGCGGTGTTTCCCTTCATCCTCCTCGTCCGCGGAGGCGTCTTCGCCTACCAGCAATGGGGGCTCGGGGCATGGCCCTCGCTGGCCGTCTCGGCGGCCGCCACCGTGCTACTCCTGGCGTTCTACGCGTGGGCGGCAAGCCGGCGCCTGGGGGCAGGCAAGCGGCTCCGGAAGTTCACGATTCGGGTCGCGGCTCTTGCCGCCGCCGCGTTCGTGCTCTACTCGCTGCTGGTCATCGCGGGCGGCAACGTGAAATCGGAAGAGGTGCGAGCCGAGTACCTGGGTCTTCATCCGCTGTTGCGGATGGCCGTATCGGTCTTCGTCCTGGCCGACGCCGACGCCGTGATCACCGATGCGGCTCGCACACCCGAATTCTACGCTCGCGCGGGGCTCCCATCCAACGAGTCTTCACTACACCTCCGCCAGGACGACGGATTCGTCCATGCGCTGGATCTTCGCACCATCAACCGGCCCGAATGGCGGAACCTCTTGGCCGAACTGGCGTTCCGGGCGATGGGCTTCCACACGCTCCGCCACGTGGGCACGGCCGACCATCTGCATGTGTCCCTGAGGTAGGCACGCCAGAATACCCGCTCAGTCGTACGGGTACCCCTCGTAGTGCCGTGCCAACTCGAGATCCGGCATCGAGGGGGTACTGGTCTGGTCACGCCGGGGCACATGATGGCATTTCAGCAATCGCTGAAAACGCCCTAAAGAGTGAAATAGATCAAGTGAGGAGGACATGACCATCGAAAGCGGACCGGCCGAACTGAGGCTTCGCACGTTGCGTGTCGGGTATCGCCGGGGGCAGTGGGTGCTGGGTGGACTCTCCCTCGACATCGTGCCCGGCGAGGTGCTCGCGGTGGTGGGACCCAACGGCTCGGGCAAGACGACCCTCTTCCGCACGCTTCTGGGGGTGCTGGCTCCGATTGACGGCGAGGCCACAGTGTCCGGCGCCGGCCCGGCGGACTACCGGCGCCGGCACGGTATCGGCTATCTGGCGGAAGACACGGTGCTCCCGCCGCGCTGGACATGCGACGAGCTGCTGGCGCTGGCGGCCGCCGCGGCCGGTCCCGAGGCCCATATCGAGCGCGCGTGTCGTCTGGCCGGGCTGGACTTCGACACCCGCGGTCTCGCCGACTCGCTATCCAAAGGGATGCGGCGCCGACTGGCGCTCGCCATGGCTCTGATGCGACCGACCGGGTTGCTCTTCCTGGACGAGCCCGAATCGGGACTGGATCCCGGGCAACGCATCCGCCTCCGCAGGCGGATCGAGGAGATTCGCGGCCGGACTACGATCCTGGTCGCCAGCCACGACCTCGGCGAACTGGCGATGATGAGCGACCGCGTGCTCCTGATCGACCAGGGGCGCGGGCGCGTCGTGCAGCAACCGGAAGGCGGGTTTACGCGCGAGTTCCTGGAGACGGAGTTCGTCGGGCTGGAAGGGGCGGTGTCATGAACATCATCAAGGTTTCCCTCCGGAACGCGGTGCGCCGCAAGTGGAAGTTTGCGCTGGTGGTGTTCCTGTTCGGCGCCGGGGTCGTCGTCCTCACGCACGCCTACGACGTGGCGGAAACCTTCGAACGTATACAGGCCGTGAGCCAGCAGATCGAAAGCGAAGGCGCCGAGCCGTCCGGCGAGCAGGTTGAAGCCATGGCGCGCGGCGCGGCAGCGTTCGCCCTCTTCAGCCTGTTGAACCTCGCCTTCGGCTTCGGCACGATTCTCTTCGCCTTCCTCATGCCGGGCGGGATCGTCGCGCACGACCGACGCAGCGGTGCGATCATGCTGTGGGCGCAACATCCGATGCCGCTGCGCTCCTTCTATCTGCAGCGATACGTCGGCATACAGGTCGCGACGTTCGCCGCGTTCGCAATCTTCGGTCTGACGGGCGCTGTCGCTGCCCTGCCGCCCGGGGCGGCGCCGACCACGGAACTGGGAGGGGTGGTGAACGTCTGCCTCACCGGTGTGCTCGCGTGCGCGATCAGCTTCGCCATCACCGCACTCGGCATCCGCCGTGCCGCGCTCATCGGGCTGCTGTACTATCTGCTCTCGGGGGCTGTGGCGGCGCTGCTCGGAAACCCCCTTTTAGAGACTTCGACAGCGGCGGAATCGGCCCGGGCTGTCCTGCCGTTCGTCATCTTTCCCGCTGGAGTAATAGACGATCTCGTCGCGGGTTTCGGGTCCGGCGCGGCCTGGGACTGGGGAGCGACGGGATTGGCCGTCTATCACTTCGTCCTGTGGACCGGTATCGCGTGGCTCGGACTCCGCAGGATCGAGAGGCGGCCGCTGAAGCTGTGACGCAGGGAGATCAGTGCCGCCAAGTCACGGTTGATCCAGGCTATGGTTTCGAGGATCTCCCGGTGGCTTCGGTTGAGCTTCCGGTCCCAAACGGCCTCATGGTGAGAGACGCGGTTACGCAGGTCACGGAGCGGATCCAAGGCGTGGAAAATCTGGCTGCGTGTGCGCTTGGGGCCCGCCGGTGCGCCCCTGCTCATATGGCGTCCTGCACAGGTTCATCCAGAAACTTCGCCGTCCCGAGCACAACGACCAGCGTCGGAATGACGATTCTCCCGGTGGCGACGATCGCGCGATTCCAGTCGGTGTTTCCCTGCGGCTGGACACACACCGCGTAAAGCAGGATGCCCGCGAATCCCTTGTCGTAGTGCCAGTACAGCGTGAAGTCGGCCGAGGAGGCTGACACGAACACGCGGTCCAGGACAAGAACGTTGTGGATCCCCGGTACCTGGTTGGTGGCCAGGGCTGCGGTGAGGATCACCGCGACGCCCCACGCCAGGGTACGGGAGGGCGTACATGAAGTCGATCGCAATGTTTGACCCTTGGTCAAGCCTCGCTTCGGCGCCGGTAGTGTGCCGCCTGCATCCGGCTGACTGCTCCGACGATGGCCAGGAGAACGAGAGCCAGTGGAATTTCCAAAACCCAATCGACCAGCTCTGTGGCCACCTCCACGGTCTCCGTGCCCGCCTCGTCCAGATTGCGATTCGCCACCCAACCCACGATCTCCAAAGCTCCCCCGAACCGCACAATCCACAGACCCCACCACCAGCGCAGCAGGGTTGATACCGGTACCGCGCGCCAGTCGGAAGGGCTCACGGAGGCACGCCAGATCTCTCTCATCGCCTGGTACGGTTTCCAGAACCACGCGATCGGTACGAAATACCACCCGACCGCCCAACCCGGCGTGAAGTGCATGTCGGCCGCGCCCAACTGCCTGGCATTGTGATTAGCGCGATAGATCCAGGTGAGCACGAGGATCGCGGTGGTGAGCCCGATCGCGATTTCTGCGAAGCGCCAGACGATCGCGCCTGGCGTCAGGCCTTCCTGCGATCCCTCACCTCCGCCCATCTGCAGGCCGCCGGCAACCTCCCATGCCGACACGAGCGCCAGCGCGATGCCTGCGTAGAGAAAGACCCGTGTCCACTTCGTGAGCGTGGTCGGGTCGCGGAAGCCGGAGTGCGAGCTTGTCTCTTCGCCGGTCGCCGGCTTGGCGTCTTCCATGTTCTTTCTCCCGGAAGAAGGTTACGCGCGGTCGAATACCGGCGATCGGGCGATCGAGGTCAGCCTGAAGGCGGCGTGTACCTCCCGTCGATGGCGGTCCAGCCGCCGTCCGCGAACAGGACCGTCCCGGTCACGTAGCTGGCCGCGTCCGAGGCGAGGAACACCGTGGGGCCGGCCATCTCCCTGGCGCTTCCCCAACGGTTGAGGATGTTCCGCGCGGCGTAGGCACCGTACCAGTCCGGGTCGTCCTTGATCGGGATCGTGAGCGGCGTGTCGATCACGCCCGGCGCGACCGCGTTCACCCGCACCCCGTGGGGCCCCAGTTCGGCCGCGGCCACGCGCACCATCTGCACGATCCCCGCCTTGGTGGCCGCGTACATGCTCTGGCCCGGCTCGACCACGACTGACCGGATCGAACTGAAGAGGATGACGGACCCCGATCCCTGCGCGCTCATGATCCGTCCCGCCGCCTGGAGGACGTGCGCGCCGCCCTTGAGGTTCAGGCCCAGAACGCGGTCGATCTCCTCGTCCGTGTAGTCGAGGAGAGGCTTGCGCACGTTGACTCCGGGCGTGCAGACCACGATGTCGAGGGATCCGCGAGCGGTGGTGATGTCCTCGAACGCGCCGGTGACGGCCGCGCCGTCCAGGATGTCCAGGCGGGCGGAGTCGGCCTCGCCCCCCACCGCGCGGATGGTCGCCGCGGTGCGGGTCGCGGCGTCCGCATCGATGTCGAGGCAGGACACGTGCGCGCCCGCCTCCGCACACCCGATCGCGACAGCTTCGCCGATGCCGGAGCCGCCTCCGACGACCGCGGCGGTGCGTCCCTCCAGGCTGAACATCGTGGTCATGGGGAGTCTTTGGCAGGGTTTCGTGTGGTGTAGGGGCGGGGCACAATGTAACGGCATGCACCACGTAAACCCATCTGCCAGCATCCGCCGGGAGGACCGCGTCCTCGCCGAAGTGGAGGCGGCAAGCGACGAGATCGTGGCCTTCACGGCGGAGATGATCCGGATCCCCACGGTGAATCCCCCGGGAGAGTGCTACCGGGACTGCGCCGAGCTGATCGGTCGGCGGTTGGGAATGTCGGGCCTGGCAGTGGAGTACGTGGCGGCCGAGGGGCGCCCCGAGCACACTGCCGAATACCCCCGCGTGAATGTGGTGGGGCGGGGCCTGGCCGTTCCGGGACGCCCGCGGCTCCACCTGAACGGCCACTTCGACGTGGTCCCCCCGGGTGACGGGTGGACGGTCGACCCGTTTGCGGGCGTGGTGCGCGAAGGGCGCATCTACGGGAGGGGGGCGTCGGACATGAAATCCGGGATCGCCGCCGCAGTCTTCGCGCTCGAGGCGTTGCGACGGGCCGGAGTCGAACTCGATGGAGCCGTGGACATCAGTGCCACCGTCGACGAGGAGAGCGGCGGCTTCGCAGGGGTGGCGCACCTGTGCGAGGCCGGGATCATCTCGAGCGATGACACCAGTTACGCCATCATCCCCGAGCCGTTCGGACCCGCTCGCGTGTGCCTGGGGCACCGGGGCGTCTACTGGTTCGACGTCATCGCGCACGGCCACACGGCCCACGGCAGCATGAGCCACCTCGGCCGCAGCGCCATCGATGACATGGGCGCCCTGCTGGAAGCCTTCCGAACCAGACTCGCCCCCGAGCTTGCAACGCGTTTTTCCGCGCTGCCCGTCGTGCCGGAGCCCTCCCGGCGCCCCTCTCTGAACGTCAACGCGGTCACCGGCGGCCAGTCCGGCGCGGCAGGCCAGTCGCCCTGCGTGGCCGACCGCTGCGTGGCGACGTTCGACCGCCGCTTCATCCCCGAGGAGCCCTTCGACGAGGTCCGCGCCGAAATCGCGCGCCTGGTCGCGTCGGTGGAGGGCGACGACCCGGAACGTCGCTTCACGATCCAGGAGCGCATGGTGGTGCACCCGACGTCCGCGCCGTCCGGCTCGCCGCTCGTGGCCGCCCTGTCCCGTGCGGTGGAGACGGTACGCGGCCGTCCCCCGGAACTCGTGGCGAGTCCCGGCACCTACGACCAGAAGCACTTCGCCCGGATCGCCGGCATCGAGCACTGCGTGGCCTACGGCCCCGGCCCCCTCGAGGAGGCCCACCAGCCGGACGAGTCCTGCGCGGTCGACGACCTTGTGGCGAGCACGCAGGTGCTCGCGCTGGCGGCGCTCGAACTGATGTCGGGCTAGCCGGTCACGAACACGGAGATCACGAACGCGGGAATCAGCACCAGCGAGTAGAGCATGTACGCGCCGACGGACTTGGCCACCGTCAATATCCAGCCGTTCTCGTAGTAGCGCCTGAGGGCAATCACGAAATAGGGGTACGGGATCAGCAGGCAACCCACCCGGAGCCATTCCGCCGGCCCCGAATCGGGGAGCAGAAGCGCGACCGCATAGATGCAGAAGGTGAAGGTCTGGATGTGGATGGCGAAGACCAGATGCTCCACGTAGAAGCGCTTCTTCCGAAAATGGAGAGCCGCGAGCACCAGCCCGAGGAACGGAAGCAGGCAGAACATCGCGATCGGCATGTTCGCGATCAAACGCCGGGGGATGACCGAGGGATCGTGAAACATGTCGATCATCCCCAACAGTCCGAATCTCTCAATCCAGCTTCGCTCCTCGAAGTCCCCTGCCGAGGCTGCGAAGAGGACGGCCTGCCTCCCGAGATCGTCCTCCGAACGACCGAGAATGTCGTCGACCTTCCTCCGCTGCTCCGGGGGTAGTGCCGCCCTGAAAGCCGCGAGGCGCTCCTCCGTCGGGAGCGGGGTTGCCGCGTTTCCCCGGTCCTCCTCGGTCATGCCCATCACGACCGCTTCGCCGAGGTCCCCCACCAGCGACAGCAGGAGGAAGAACACGAAGCTGGCGAAGATGTAGAGCCTGACCGGTGACACGAAGCTCACCCGGCGATTGCGCGAGAACTCCCTGCTGAGGCTTCCGGGCCTGAAAAGGAGAAGCTTCAGCGTGCGAAAGAGCCTGGAATCCAGCTCGAACATCTCGCGCAGAAACTCGACAACCACGGAGCCGAGCGAACGCGCGTAGTACCGGTCGCTCTGCCCGCATTGAGAACAGAAGCTCTCCGGCCGCTCGCGTCCGCAGTTCGGGCATTCGCTCGTGGCGGCGGGCAATTTACTGTCGTGGCTGGACTCCGACATCGTTTTCTCTCCTACGCGTTCCGTTCGATCCAATCGGTGGGAGTGAAAGCCCCGGCCCGATCGATCAGCTCCCCATCCCACGACACGACCTCGGCACCCAGCCAATCGGCGAGGGCGGCGTAGAGAGCGTCCCCGGAGCGCAGTAAGTCTCGGGTGCCGACCTCGAGGGCCTGTCGGAGCATCGCCCGGTTCAATGAGTGCACGGTGACCAGCGGAGAGCCCAGCATTTGATCGGCCAGGCTCCGGCCGCGCTCGGCGTCGCGCAGCCTCCGGGCGAGCGCGCAGGCAATCTCCAGCTTCGCCAGCTCCGGGAGAGAAATCGGGAGCTCTCGTTCCGCTACCAGGGAGAGAAAGGCTCGGCTTGACTCGGACAATCCATCGGTTGCGTCTGCCGCCGAGACCCACACGCTGGCGTCAATGACCAGCGCCGTCACTCGGCTCCCAACCGGTTCCGGTCGGCGGCCAGCTCTTCCCTCGCCGAACGGCCCCCGGGCGCACGCTTGAGCGCTTCGTCGGCCGCATCCAGCCAGGAGCGCAGCCATGCTTTGGGGGCCTCACGGGTATCCGCACCTTCGTCCTCGCTCAGCCAGCGCCGATAGAGTTGCGTCGTGACTTCGCGAATCGTAAGGCCCCGCAGGGCTGCCTCCGACTTGATCTGCCGGTACAGGTCATCCGGGATATCGATGGTCGCCTTCATGGCGCCCATGATAGCTGTATTACCGTATACCCGTCAACGTGCGCCGCGCGGCTTCCCCGCCACCCGCTTCTTCTCCTCCTCCAGCGCGTCCAGCGCCACCCCGTCCGTGATCCACGCCGGCGCCGGCTCGCCCTTCAGGTAGTGCCCGAACCACTCCAGGATGCGCCGGTGGTAGTCCTTCTGGTTCGCCTCCTCGCGGAAACCGTGGTCCTCCCCTTCGTAGACGAGCAGCACCATCTGCTTCCCGGCGCGGCGGGCGAAGTTGAAGAACTCGGTCCCCTGATCCCAGTCCACCACGCCATCCTCGTCGCCGAAGGCCATCAGCAGCGGCGTCTCCATGTTGTGCACTTCGTGGACCGGCGAATTACGGCGATGCGCCTCCGGATCCTCCCAGAACGGCACCTCCATGCGAGCCTGGCCGGTCTCCCAGTGGCTCAGCTCGGCGATGCCCGGGTTCCAGTGCAGCGCGCCCATGAAGCTCACGAAGTCGGTGAGCGGCGCGCCCGCCACGGAAGCCGCGAAGATGTCGGTCCGCGTGGGCAGGAAGGTCGCCTGATAGCCGCCCCACGAGTGCCCGATCAGGCCGACCGCGTCCGGGTCCGTCACTCCCATCTCGACGGCCTTCGCCACCGCCGCCCGCACGGACTCCAGCGCGCTCACCCCCGGATCCCGCACCCGGTATACGATGTCGGGCAGCAGCACCGCGTATTCGTGCTGGGTCCAAGCCGTGTAGTTGTAGTAGTCCCGCTCGCTGGGGACCTCGAAGAGGTGCATCTGCGGGGAGAGGATCTCGTAGGTGTACACGATCGTGGGGACCGCGCTGCCTTCCTCGTAGTTCGGGGGAAGAAGGAGGACGAACTGAAGGTCGCGGCCCGATCCGCTCACGAAGTCGACCAGCTCCGCTCGGCCCCACGCCACCTCGTCGATGAAGGGGTTGATGCCGGTCACCTGGTCGGAGTCGGCGAGGTCGGGCCCCGCCACGAAGTAGTCCGGCGGGTCGTCGAAGCGCTCGGCGCGGTAGAAGAGCACGTCGGCGCTGTCGGCGCGTTCGAGGCCGCGCACGTAGGCATCTTCCAGGATCAGGGTCTCGGCCAGGTCCCGGTCCGGCGCCCCGGCCCAGCCGGTCGTGAAGCGGGCGTAGCCGCGCTCCTCCGTCTTCTCGTTGTAGAGGGACAGGTAGGGGCGCGAGTCGGGGTCGAGACCGGGTTCATCGTCGTCGTCCGTGACGCGGGTCATGCGGTGCGTGAGTCCCGTCTCCGCGCCGTGCGTCAGCCGCTCGCCGCCCGAGCCGTCCGGTGCGACGCGCCAGACGTCGTGCTCGTCGTAGAGCAGAACCGCGTTGTCGCCTTCCAGCCACCCGCCGGGACCGAAACCGTGCGGGGGCGTCACGTCGGTGGGCGTGTCGTAGTCCGTGTCGGCGAACTCGGCGGCCAACCCCGACGTCAGGTCATGCTTCGCGCCCGTGGCGATATGGAGGCTGTGGTAGGCGGAGCCGTCCCATGAGAGCAGCCAGTCGCCGCTCGCGCTTGGCCATTCGTAGCGCACGCGGGTCAGGAGCTGGCGGCGCTCGCCGGTGCCCGCGTCGACGGCCCGGACATCGTGGTACGGACGGCCGAACATCGCGCCCCACGGATAGGGCTCGCTGATGTCCTCCAGCGCGTACTCCCAGCCGTGCAGGAGTTGAGCGGCGCTCATCAGGTCGGACCCGAGGACGACCACCCGGTCGTCGTCCAGGTGCCAGACGGCCAGCAGCGATCGCGTGCTGTCGCGGTCCTCGGAGACCTGCTGCTCCGGGAAGAGGCGGACGTCCCCGGTGTGCCAGATCTGCAGGGCGGGGAGGTCGGGTTCGGAGTCGGAGGCCGGGGCGTCCGGGGCGCCCTGATCCGGTTCCGTCTCTACCTCCGGCTCGTCTTCCGTGCCGTCGCCGGGATCGTCGCCCTCTTCCTTCTCGATCGGCCGGAGCCCCAGAGAGATCATGCGGCCATCGTCCGACCAGGCGGGGGCGCGGTGATGGACCGCCTCGAGCGTGTCGGGGATACCGGCGGTGTTCGCACCGAGGACCGTCGTCTCGACGCGGCGGTCCAGGTCGCGCCATGCCAGAACGTCGTAGGCGCTGCCGTCGGCGGAAGCGGCATCCCTGGAGCGGAGGGCGGCCAGATCTGCGGAGTCATCGCGCCAGCGGAGGCTCCGGTAGGCGGAACCGGAAGCGTCGGCGGAACGCAGGATACCGGCAGCGGCATCGTACACCTGCACCCCGTTGCCCACATCGGTGCCCGTCGCGATGGCGAGCGCAAGCAGGGATCCGGCCGGGCTCCAGGCCATCTCGCTCACGTTGCCGAAGCTGGTTTGCGTCCCCGTTGCCAGCGTGACAATGCGGAGGTCGGCGCCCTTGCCCGAGGGCTCGTCCGGCGGGTAGCCGCGTAGCGCCATGAAACTGCCGGAGGCGTCGAAGCGCTGCTCGGAGACCGCGTCGAACTCATGGGTCTCTCCGGTCTGCAGATCCATCGCCGAAGCCTTCTCACGGATCGGCTCGTCGCTCTTCTCAAGCCGCTCCCGTTCCTCCGGCGGCAGACCGATGGTCCAGGCCAGCCAGCGGCCGTCGGGGGAGAACCGCGGCGCTGAGCCCCATGGGAAGATCCGGACGGAGTCCTCTTCGAGCTTGCGCACGCGGAGTTCCGACTTCTCGTCCACCCGGGTGACCACGTAACCGACCCACTCACCGAAGGGCGAGAACTCGACGACGCCGAGTCCTTCCCAGCGGCCGTAGTCGTCGGGGGTGACGAGGGGGCGGTCCTGGGGGGAGGCGGGGGAGGGGAGGACGAGCGCGAGACCGCCAAGGGCGGCCAGTGTGGCGAGCGTCGGGAAGCGGGAGGGGAGGGTTGAAGTCATAGGGCACTCTCCTGGGAATCGCTGGAATCAGGGAATGAAGCCGACCCCTTCCACGGGTCGCCCGGCACGAGGGCGACGAACCGGTCCCGAACGACGTTCATGGCTGTGCGGATGTCCCACAAGAGTCCAGGTCGGAGCAGGGGGTCCATGTCTTCGCGGAAGTCGTGCAGTGTCTGTTTACCGTGGAGATTCTCCTCGAACTGTGCCCGCGTGACGGAGTGGCCATTCTCCGTCATGTAACGAAGGAAGCACGTCAGCACGGTACGCGGGTCGACCGAACCCATCTCCGAGGCATACCAGAGATCGAAGAGATCGCGCCCCTTCTTGCGCTGGTAGAGCGCCCTGAGCTTGGTTCCGAGCAGTTCCTCGAGTGCGTAAGTGGTCACTTCTGCAGATCCGCCAAACCATGGACTGTCGACGAAAAACGCTACACTCCTGAGCCCGAGTTCGGAAAAGTGCTCTCGGGTGTTGATCTCAACCTTCAAGCGTAGTTTCAGCGGCGGCACATCTTCCGAAGCGAAACGGTACATCAGCTTGACCGCACCCTCCTTGAGAGTCCGTCGAGGTTCTCCCAACCACGGATCGAGCCGCGACCGCATCTGGTCAAGCGTATCCCCAATCGGCTCAGGGCGGACCTGAACGAGGTCGATGTCTTCCGAGTATCTTGGCGACGGCGTCAGGTGGAGCTTGTACAGTGCCGTGCCGCCGCGGAAGGCGAGCCTGTTTGCCAGATCGGGCACTCGAAACAGCTCGACCAGTGCTCGACTTATCACAAGATCCTGCTCAACCTGCGCGTCGATCACCCACGGCGCCTGGGCGCGCCAGCGTGTAATGTAGTCCCGAGGGATCATTCGTCCGGCTCGATGTCGATGTTCACGATGAGCTTCCAGGTTCCATTGCGGTCGGCCCCGGTGCGGCTGACGGCGCGGCGAAGGGGCGTAAAGCTTTGAGCGTGCGCGCTGACAAACGGACGCAGCGTTCGGGCAAGATCAATTTCCTCGATGCGTTCAAGGAGATATCCGAGGCGCTGCGACCAGCTCACCGGTGAGAGGTGTGCGGCCTCCACTAGACTCTCGGCCTCCATCTCGTCGACAAGATCGTGCAGGACCGCAAGAACGTTGCTTAACCCCCCCGCATGGTTCGGGTAGCCGACGAGTTCCAGCGCCGTCAGTTCCGGGGTGGAGTAGCGAGCCGTCCCGCGCGGTGTGTTGAACTCGCGCACAGGCATTCGGCGGAGATCACGACGTGCGACGAACTCGACGCGAACCTGCCCGCACTCGATGGAGGGGCGGTTCTTTCGCATCATGACCTTGTCGACTTGCGGACGCTGGTGGGCCGCGCCGTGTCTCTGAGCCGCGCTGAGCAGCGCAAAGTAGTAGGGCTCTCCGATCAGCCCCATCAGTTGCGGAATGAACTGCTCCGCCGGGAGACAGCCTCGGCTCCTGTATTCCGGCGGGATGATGATGTGAAAGCTCTGCACGGGTTCGGCGATCGCGCCTCGGGCCTTTAGTCGCCGCAACTGCGCTCGAACGGCGCCCGGACTACGTCCGGTAGCCTTGGCGACCTCATCGGTGGTGAAATGATAGTCTCCACGCGCCGCCAGGTTGGCGACATATTCCCGAGCAAACATGTTCCGACATCCTGCGGTGGTGATACGATTCTGCGGAAAAGTAATATATTATGTTACTTTTACCAAGAATCGTCATGGGACCGGGGTGCCGGCCCGCGTTTTGATCGGTCCGGGAAGGGAGGCAGGACTGAGCCGGACTCGGAGGGGTCGGTCCTGAGGCTACTTCTGCAGGCGCAGGACGAAGAGGCCTTCGTTCCAGCTCGTGGCGACGAAGAGTCCGCTCTCGAAGTAGGGGTAGTTCGACCAGGAGCCCGAGAAAGTCACGTTGTTGTGGCTGGGCACGGTGTCAAAATATCCAGCTTCGACGGGGTGTTCGGGGTCCGAGATGTCGACGATCCGCACTCCGAACGCGTAATTGGAGTGGTAGATCAGGTCGCCGTGAACGTACAGGTTGTGGTCGACCGCGCCGCTGGGCCCCATGTGCTCGGCCGCCAGGATCGGATCGTCGAGATCTGCGAGATCCCACACCAGCATTCGCGTGTGCGTAGCCTGACCGTAAATCTCGTCCAGTTCATCGTTCTGATAGAAGTACCGGTGATCTTCGCTGAGCCACCCCTGATGGACGTAACCATGGTCCGCGTACCTAGCGATCGACAGAGTCTCCGGATTCTCCTTCTCCGTTACGTCCGACACGACGACGGCGTCCGCGTTCGATCCGATGCAGATCTCGCGCCCCGAGTGTTCCGCGTCGGGACCCCGATACACGACGCACTGAACATCGTGCGTGTAGCCTTGCTTGGGGCCATGCCCGGTGCCTTCCACAGCGTGACAACCCGCGAAGCTCGGATTCATGGGGTCCGAGAGGTCGATCATGTGCAGCCCGCGCCCGCAGGTGTCGCCACCCGAGTTGCTGCCTACGGCGTAGGCAAAGCCGGTTTCTTCGTTGATCGCAAGATTGTGGACCGCGCTCAACCGTCCGTAGTGCGCGTCGGCCTGCAACTCGGTGAACTCCGTCAGGCCGCGGAGCCGCGTGAGGTCGAGGATCTGCATCCCGTGGCCGTTGATGCCGTCGGCGACGACGTACACCTGGTCCGCGTACACCTTTATGTCGCGCCACACAGCCGTCCCGGTATGCGAGGAGAGGTACGCGATCGGCTGCGGTTCGACTGGGTTCGAAAGATCTACGATGGAGAGTCCGTCATGGCGACCGACCAGCGCGTACTCCACCCCCGTCTGCGGGTCGGTCCACCCCCAAATGTCGTTCGTTGCCCAGAAGTTACTCGGCCCGGCGGGCGTTAGCCCCGGGCTCAAGTCACGCACAGACACCTGCGCCACGAGATCGACGCGATCGCAGGGGAAACCGTCGGCCGAACCGCCCTCGCATGGGACGATCTGCGCTGCAACGGGTGGGGGCGGAGGCGGCGGGGGCGCAGGGGCAGGTGGGGCGACCGGATCCGGGGTGACCGGGCCGGTGGCGTCTTCCTCGCATGCGCCGAGGGCCACACTCACCAGGAGCACCGGAATGGCGCGCCGGAGGGGCACGGAGGCACAACTGCGGATCATCTGACGGTACTCCTGCGCTTCAGTTGGCGAGCAGCAACCGCCGGCCCAGGAGTCTCTCCGGGTCGGCGCCCGGCTGCGGCGTGAACTTGTTGATCCAGCCACCGCTGTACGAGGCAATGTACAGGTTGCCGTCCTCGTCCATGTCGAGCTGGTGCGGCAGAGACAGGCCGCCGGGCCAGGTCCCGCGGCCGATGGCGCCGGCCTGCCCGTAGGCGCCCCAATAGTCCTGCAGGACGCCATCCCGGTCGTACTTGAGCGCGCGATTCAGGGTCGCGTCCAGGACCCACACCGCCCCCTTCGCATCCAGCCAGATATTGACGGGATCAAAGATGTTCGGCCATTCCTCGATGAATTCGCCCTCGTGCGTGAACAGCTGCAGGCGCTCGTTCTGGCGGTCCGCGACGTAGACGCGGTCCTCATCCACCGCGAGACCGTGCAGGAGATCGAATTCGCCCGGGCCGGTACCGAGCGCGCCCCACTGCATGATGAACTCGCCGTCCTCCGAGTACTTGATGATCCTTGAGTTCCAGTACCCGTCGGCCAGGAGGAAGCTCCCATCCGGCAGGAACGCCAGCTTCGACGGCCAGCCGTACGTGTAGGGCCCCCAATCGGATCTTGCGCGCGCCGCCTCGCGGGTCTTGGGATGGTCCCGCTCGCCGAGCCGCATGACGATCTCGCTGCCGTCGTTCGTGAACTTGACGACCTGCATGTGCCCTTCCCCGCCGCCGCTGTCGATCACCCACACGTGCCGGTCGGGATCGTAGGGGTTGATGTACACCTGGTGCGGGAGCGTGAAGATCGAGTCCCACTGGGCCCACTGTTCGACGATTTCGCCGTCTCCGTTCGCGACGACGATGAAGTTCGTGCGGCGCAGTTGCCCGTTGCGGGGAACCGAACGGTCGGCGGGCCAGTCGCCGCGCGTGACGACGATGATCCGGTCTGCGTGGTCCACCGCGACGCCGGCCACCTGTCCCCAGCCCCACTCGTCGGCGTGGTCGGGCGCCGGCTTCCACCAGCCCTCTACGGGGTCGTAGGCGCCGGTGCGGTCGTCGCCGCCCTTCACGACTGCCCCGTTCGCCGGGTTGGCGGCCCGGCCCTCGCCGCCGCACGCCCACGCGACGGCCGTAGCTGCGATCGCGACCCGGAGGGTCCCCGGACGAGTCTTCATCGGTTCCCCCCGGTTCCGGTCTTGCTGTCTTCGCTCGTCGCGCGAGGCGCCCAGGGATCATCGACGCCGGCACCGGGACATGAGTCTCCCGTGTCGAGGAAGTGGGTGTGCAGACACTCGAGCGTGGACCCGAGGCTCGTCAGAAGTTCGACCGTTTCGGGATACGGGACGCGGGTGAAGAACCCCGCCCGGCCGCCGCGCGCCATGTCCGCCGTGGACTGTCCGAGGCGAGTGATGGCCGTGACATCCCCACCCCGAGATACCAGGTACTCGACGAGTTCGTTGTCGCCCCGCGACGCCGCGTAGTGCATCGGTGTGTAGAGCCACGAATCGCGCTGGTTCACGTCGGCGCCCAGCTCCTCGATCAGGTACTTCACCGCGGGGATGAACTGGTTGGGACGGTTCCGGACGCTGAACGCGCCCAGACCCAGATACCCTCCGCCCGCCGCAGCGTGCACGGGCGAGGCGTTGGGTGCGCCCTCGGGGATCCAGGGCAGCGCGGAATCTTCCTGCTGCCGCCCGTCCTGCTGCCGCCGCTCACGCATCCCGACCTCGGGCCAGCGCGTGGGTATGTGGGGGTCCGCCCCGTGCGCGACGAGCAGCTTCATGGCATCGAGGTCCTGCGCGAAGGCGGCCCGCCAGAACGGCGTCGCCCCGGTGAGGTCGATCCCCATCTTGGTGAGACCGTACTCCCAGTACCACAGGTGCGTGTTCAGCCTGGGGTTGGGATCGGCGCCCGCCTCGAGCAGCGCGCGCAGCACGTCCATGTGCCCGGCCTGCTGGAGGTCCTGGGCGCGCGGCTGCGGGTAGTTGGACTTGGGTGCCCATTGGGTCTGCAGCACGGCGAACAGAGGCGTGGCGCCGTCGGTCGAAGCGGCAGGATCGGGGTCGGCACCGCGCTCGATCAGAACGAGAGCGAGATCGAACTGGCCGTTGAGCGTGGCCATGAGGAGCGGGCTCGTCGCGTCCGCGCTCGCCTGGTCTATGTCCGCGCCGCCGTCGAGCAGCGCCGTGGCCGCTTCGATGTGTCCCTCGCGGGCGGCGTGGAGGAGCGCGGTCAGGCCCCCGGTCTTGCCGACGAGAACCTCGCGGTACGGAGGACGTACGACTTCGGGGCCGCCCGGGTAGTCGGGCCCGACACGCGCAAGCGAGTGCGCGCTGACGGCGCCGACGTCGAAGCCGGAACGGAGGAACTCGCGCTGCGCGCGTATGGCCGCCTGGACGCGGGCCGGGCCGGGCTCGCCCGGCCACTCGGCTTCGGGGTCCACCTCGGGCCCGTACGGTCCGATCGTCTCGGCGGGCGCGCCGATCCAGTCGCGGAAGCGGCGGTTGGCTTCCCGGTCCAGCGCCAGACTGGGCAGGACGTCCACCACCGCGGTCGCCAGGCCGGAGTCGGCACCACCCTCGAGCAGTGCGGCCGCGGACGCCGCCCGGTTCGCTGCGGCCGCGAACATCAGGGGCGTCTGACCCGCCGACGCCTCGCGGACGTCCGGGTCCGCGCCGTGGTCCAGAAGCGCTGTCACGGCGCCCGTGCCTTCCACGGCGGCGGCGGCGAGGTGCAGCGCGGTCACGCCGCTGTTCGTCGTCGCGGCGTTCGGATCGGCTCCGGCTCCGAGCAGGAGCGCGACGACCTCGCCATGTCCGCCTCGCCCGGCCAGGTGCAGCGGCGTATAGCGGCCGATGCGCGTTCCGGCTTCCACCGCCGCGCCCGCGTCGATCAGCACCCGGACCACGCCCGCGTGTCCCCGTTCGGCGGCCAGGTGCAGCGCGGTGATGCCGTCCCCCCGTGCCGCACTCACGTCCGCACCTTCGCGCGCGAGCGCACGCACGACCTCTGCCTCCCCACCCTGGGCGGCATCGAGCAGCCGATGGCCCGCGACGGGCGACCCTTCCTGCGCGACAACCCCCGCGGGGAGGGCCGTCGTGAGCAGGAGCGCCAGTGCGGCGGGCCTCATGACGCGCCGCTCCGGCCCGACGCCGCCTCGCCCGTGAAGTCCAGTGAGAAAGCACCGTCGCTGTCCCCGAAGGAGGCCATTCCCGGGTGCCCGATCTTCCGCATGAGGCTGACGAAGGCGTTCGCCATCGGGGTCCCGTCGGGAGCCCGCAGATGGAGTCCGCCCTCCAGCGCGCCGTTCGCCCCTCCCAGGAGCAGCAGAGGCGCACGCCGGTGGTTGTGGAGGTTGCCGTCGGCCATGGGAGAGCCCCATACGATCGCCGTCTTGTCGAGCAGCGAGGCGTCGCCTTCCACGGTGTCGCGCATCTTCCGGAGGAAGTAGGCGAGCTGGCCCAGCCGATAGGTGTTGATCCGGTTGAAGTCCATGATGTCGTCGGGGACGTTGCCGTGGTGCGAGGCCCCGTGGACGGACTTCGTCGTTCCGCTCCCCGGGAACGCCCGGTTGGACTGGTCGAATCCGGTCTTGAAGGTGATCACGCGCGTCAGGTCGGTCTGCAGCGCGAGCAGCTGCAGGTCGAACATGAGCTGCGTGTGTTCCTCGAAGGAATCCGGGACTCCGGACGGGGCCTCGGGCATCTCCCGCTCTTCTCCGCTCGTGTTCCGCGCTTCGACGAGCTGGATGCGGCGTTCGATCTCCCGGATATGCTCGACGTACTCGTCCAGCGCGACGCGGTCCGCCGCGCCCAGCGTCCTCCTGAGCCGAGCGACCTCGGTCGCGATCCAGTCGATCATGCTGCGGTCCGTGCGACGCCGCGCCGCTCGATCTTCCGCAGTGTCCCCGGCCCCGAACAGCCTCTCGAACACGACGCGGGGCTCCCGGATCGCCGGCAGCGGCTGGTTCGGGGAAGCCCAGGCGAGCGAAGTCGTGTACGCACAATGGTAGTTGTACGCGCAGCCCCCGCCCCGATCGATGCCCTCGATACAGAGTTCAAGCGACGGGAGCACCGTTTCCTGCCCGAATCGCTGTGCGTGGAGCTGGTCGAGCGAGGTCCCGAGGAAGAGGTCGGACCCCTGCGTCTGCTTCGGGTGCGCCTGCGTCAGGAACACCGCCGTCGACCGGTCGTGATCCCCCCCGATCTCTTCCGCGCGCCAGGCCTCGGCCGACCGGCAGTCCGTGTTGCTGATGATCGTCATGTACTCGCGGAACGCCTCCAGCGGTTTCAGCTGGCTGTCCGCGACCAGCTCGAAGTCGCGCCCGGTGCTCGCCGGCGCGAAGAGGTGACGGGCATCGCCCCAATCGCTGGAACCCGCCGCTCCCATCGACTCCTCGACGCAGACGAACCGCGTGAAGCCGGTCGCCTTCATTGGGTCGGCCCACAGCCGCCCGGCCGGAATCATCGCGTCGAGGAGGGGCAGGGCGACGCTCGCGCCGGCCCCCCGCAGGAAGGTGCGGCGCGAGAGGTGTGTGCCGCTGATGAAGTTCATGATCCGGCTCCTCCCGTCCTTCCACTCTCACCCTCGTGGCGTGCACCCGCCTGCTCGTCCACGACGGGCGCGGGGCGCGCCATCCGGAAGGCGTCGCTGTTCACGACCCCGAGGATGAAGGAGGACATCCGGTAGTCGTTCGCTTCCGCTTCATGTGTAATGGTCCGGATTCCGGGCTGGTCGAAGTACTCCGCGCGCCGCCCGATCGCATACGCGAGGAGGTGCGCCGTGAAGTTCCGGACCAGCGGGATCGGCCGCTTCATGAGCACGTCGACGAGTTCCGCGGGCGTGCTCACATCGGTCCCGTCGTAGAAGGTACCGCGGGTGTCGAGCGGGACGCCGTTCTCCCGGATCCGCACTCGTCCCGTCACATCGTAGTTGTCGAGCGCGAGTCCGATCGGGTCCATGAACCTGTGACAGGAGCGACACGTCGGATTGGCGCGGTGGATTTCCAGTCGTTCTCGGGTCGTGAGCAGCCGCCCCCCCTGTGCCGATTCCGTCTCATCGAACGCGGGGATATTGGGCGGCGGCGGGGGCGGCGGGGTGCCCATGAGCACCTCCATCACCCACTTGCCGCGCAGGACCGGCGAGGTCCGCGCCGACATGGACGTCAGGAGCAGCACGCTCCCGTGACCCAGGACGCCGCGCCGGCTGTCGTCCGGATAGGGAACGCGCCGGAACTCGGGCCCCGAAACGCCCGGGATCCCGTAGTGAACCGCGAGCCGTTCGTTGAGGAAGGTGTAGTCCGCCGTGAACAGTTCCAGCAGGCTTCGGTCCTCGCGCACGAGCCGGTCGAAGAGGAGTTGTGTCTCCCGCACCAGGTCCTCGCGCAGCTGGCCCGTGAAATCCGGGTACAGGTAAGGCTCGGGCTGGTTGTCTTCCGCATCCTGCAGCCGCAGCCACTGCGAGGCGAAGCGGACGGAGAGCGCCTCCGCGCGCGAGTCCGACAGCATCCGCCTCACCTGAGATTCCAGAACCGCCGGGTCCGAGAGCCGCCCTTCCGCGGCGATGCCCCGCAACTCGTCATCCGGGACCGTCGCCCAGAGGAAGAAGGAGAGGCGCGAGGCAAGATCGAGATCGTCGATCGCGTAGCTCTCGCCGGCGACCGTCTCTTCCGGCGCCCGCTCGAGACGGAAGATGAAGGACGGGCCGGCGAGGATCGCCTGGAGCGCGGTGCGGACCCCGGCCTCGAACCCGTCTTCCGCCACCGCCTGATCGTAGAACGACATCGGACCCGCCAGGTCCTGTTCCGTGACCGGACGCCGGTACGCTTCGCGCGCGAGCCGCGAGACGATTCCCCTCGCGCAGGCGCGCGCTTCCGAGGGGATCTCCGCCGCTGGCCGCGCGGGATGGCATTGGAAGAGCTTGCGGCGGCTCGCCGTCTCGGAGACGCCCGCCCCGCGACGCGGCCCGGTGATCATCAGATCGCTCAGATGGGGCAGCGCCGTGATCCCGTAGTTCGCCCACGCCTGCGAATCCTCGCCCCCGACGAACGACCAGCCCGGGGTCTTGAGGCGGTCTTCGTACGGTCCCTCGATGGTCCGCACGAACGCCGCGGCGATCTGCCTCTGGCCCGCTCGCACGAAGATCGGCTCCGTCCGGATCGGGAAGGTCGAGCGGGCGCCGTGCTCGAGGCCGAGGAGCGCGACGCCCTCGCCGTCGATCGAGATGTCGACATCCTGGAATCCCGTCCCCTGGCCGAAGAGCGTCTCGATCGTGAACACGTACTCCCCGTCCACCGGAAAATCGTGAGTCACCACCATCCCGCCGCGCGTCCCGTATGGAGTGCCCTCGAGGTGATCCCAGGCATGCTGAGAGACGTCGATCGGATTCGTGTACTTGGCGGAACGGGACCGGGCGTCCGGGTTCCCGACGGCGAGCCGGCTCACCTCGGTGGCTGCCCGCAGGTAGGCTTCGAGCAGGGTGGTCGAAAGCCCCTGGGCGTCGGACATGTTGTCGAAGGCGCCCAGGTAGGTGTCCGCCGGGAGCCAGCGGCTCGCGTCGATCTCGAGGTCGAGGAGGTCGCGGATCACGCGCTCGTACTCGGCCCGGTTCAGCCGCTGGAAGCGCCGCGAGCCGGGGTTCCGGTCCAACGCGGCGTCGCGGTCGACCACCATCTCCAGTGTCTCGACGAGGGCGAGCAGCGTGTCCGGCGACGGCCGGCGCTGGCCGGGCGGCGGCATCATCCCGGCCCGCAGCTTCCGGATCATCTTCTCCGCAGTCGGCGCCCGTTCGTGCGCCGCATCGACGTCGAACGTCTCCAGGATGAGGTTCCCGCGCAGCAGCCGGTCATTGTGGCAGCGGGCGCAGTAGCGCTGGACCACAGCGGTCAGATCCGCCGTGTCGGCGAGGGCAGCCACGTCGTGCTCCGGGAGGGGTGCCGCGGGTCCCGGACCGGGCGCACGGTCCCCCGCGGGCTGCCCCATGAGGGCGAACCACAACCACAGAACCGCACTCGCACCCAATGTCTTCACACGCCCGTCCTTCAACGCCGACGGATCACAGTGCCTCGCAACCGTTGAACCTAGGAAACGCGATCTCCACGGGCCACGGCGGTACCGACACCGTAGCGCGTCGTGGAGTTCGCTACGGGCGAGATCCGCCTAGCGCCTCCACTGTTCCGCCGCCGGGAGACCTCGGGAGATAAGGACCTCGAGGTCGGCAACGTCGGGGAGAATGGACGCGATGGAGGCCGGATCCGCTGCGGCTCCGGCAAGCGCTGCGAGGCCACCATTGAGGCTCGTGAGGTCGCGCAGGATCCCGCGTACACGACGGGTCTGTGGATCGCGGAGGAGAGCTGCCGGGGGACCACTCGCATCGCTCAGCGTCGCCGTCCCTCCGGGCCCGACCAGTACGATCGCTGCCAGTCGGTCCGCCCACATCGGCGACGCGGGAAGCGCGAGCGCGAATCCCGACTCCCCATCGCCGTCCGCCATTTCCTGCATATCGAAGTGGAGCGAGAACAACTCCTCTTCCTCGGCGGTCGTTCCGAGAATCACGTAGGGACCCGTGGATCGAGGAAGCGTCGGGGGAGCGTCGACCACGAACGCGGGCTCAAGGAACGGTACACCGTCGGAGTCGGCGCCGCCCCATAGCAGGATAGTCGGCGCGGCGTTGGTCGACGCGGCCTCCGTTCCGTCTTCCGCATGAAGGCGGTGACCGAACGCTTTGCTGAAGCTGAAATCGCCGATCCAGCGTGGCCGGCAGTAGGACATCAAGTCCGGCGTGTCGGGAGCGACGAGTGAACTGTCGGAGCTGTCGAAACCCCACGCGGCAGTCGTGCCATCGCTCGTCGGGAAGGCGGGATCAGGACTGGGGGCGAAACCGCAGGGGGCATGCCGGAGGCTCATGTTGTGTCCGAGTTCATGCGCGACGGTGGTGGAGTCGAGCGCCGCGATGGAGCTCCAGCCGGAGAGAAGCGCCCGACCCCCTATGTCAAGCCTTTGCACCAGATCGCCGGGCAGCCCGCCCATGTAGTAGCCCGCCCCGCCCTCCAGCACGCGAATCGCCTCGATCTCCCGGAGTAACTGAACACTCGTCTCCGCCCGGCTGAATACGAAGTCCTTTATGACCAGCGTGAAGTCGGCAACGGGCAACCACTCCCGGGCAGATCGGAACAGCCGATCGTCTTGCGTCAGATTCCGTACACGACGTATGAACTCGGCGTCCGTTCCGAAGACCGGCAAGTATGTGAGTTGCAGCGGGGGCACAACTCTTACATCGAGTACCTGCCGACCGGTTTCCGGGATCCGCCTCGTAATCCGGTTGCCGAGGCCGAGCGTTTCGTCCGGGTCGACCTGCACAACGAGTTCCAGGCCGGGTTGAAGGACTTCGGCCGGGATCGCGACGTCTGCTGACGCTTCGAGTCTACCTTCCTCGACCCGGGACGGAACCGTCCCCGGGGCTCCCGGAATGTCGACTCTGTGCACCTCCGCGGCCCCCAGATAGAACCGCGCGCGCACCGGCGGAAACGGCACCGATTCCCCATCCGGAGCGGTAAGGAACACCCGAAGGAGGGCCGATCGATCCGCCACCAGGGGGACCGGAAACTCGAGCGATTGCACTGCCTGGGTGAGGTAGACGGGCGACGCGTCGCGCTCGCAGCGAGCGACGCGCTGATCCTGCAGAGTCCAGAGCCAGACCCGGAAGTCGGGATCCGGGGGGGCACACAGGGACGTGCCGCCGGCATGCAGCGTCGTGAGGTGTCCGAGATCCTTGAGACCTGTTGGAAGAAAACCCGACAGGCGAGTGTTCGCGTTCACGTACAGTTCCCTCAGCGCGACGAGACTGGACAGTTCCGCCGGGACCGGGCCGGACAGGTAGTTCTGCGCGAGAGAGAGGTGTTCGAGGAGCGTCAGGTTGCCCAGACTGGCCGGGATGGGGCCCGTGAGATCGTTGTCCTCCAGCCACAATTCAGTGAGCGCTCCGAGGTTTCCGAGTTCGGAGGGGATCGAGCCCGCCAGGTCGTTGGACCACAGCCCCAGGATCTGGAGTTCCGAGAGCTTGCCGATCTCCGGAGGGATCGATCCAGTCAGATCGTTACGGTTGGCATAAAACTCCGTGAGCCTGGAGAGGTTGCCGATCTCGGGTGGGATGGGGCCCGTCAGGTCGTTGTGCCCCAGGTACAGGATCCGGAGCTCGGAGAGTTCGCCGAGTTCCGGCGGGATCGGGCCCGACAGGTTGTTACTCCACAGCGACAGCGTGTCGAGTCCGGACAGCCGGCCCAGTCCCGGAGGGATTGAGTCTCTCAGAACGTTGTGCTCGAGCCTCAGCCGCTTGAGCGCCGCGAGGTTTCCGAGTTCGGAGGGGATCGAGCCCGAGAGGTGGTTGGACCACAGCCCCAGGGCGCGGAGTTCCGACAGCCTGCCGATCTCCGGCCGAATCGGACCCAACAGCATGTTGTCGTTTAGGTACAACTCGGTGAGCCTGGTCAGGCTGCCGATTCCGGCCGGGATCTGGCCCTGGAGACCATTCTCGGCGAGCACGAGCTTGCTTACGCGGCCATCGGCGTCGACGTCGACCCCATACCAGTCGGCGAGCGGTGCGTCGCTGAGCCAGTTGCTCCCGTTCTTCCAACCTGTACCGTTCGTCGCCTCGTACAGGCCGACCAGTACCTCTCGGTCAGCTAGTCGGTCGTTTACGGTCACGGCCGCCATCGCTGTAAGGGCGTCGACTGTCGCCGTGATCGTGGCTCTTCCCCACTGGACGGCCGTGACGAGCCCCGTCTCGTCGACCGTCGCCGTAGAGGGATCACTCGACCGCCAGGTGGCCGTGGTGCCGACCATGGCTTGGTCGTACTGGTCGCGCGCCGTCGCGGTGAATTGGAGGGTATCGCCTTGTCTCAACACGGCGATGGGCGGGGAGACCGTGATCGATGTCGGTACGGGGGGCGGCGGTAGTTGAGGAGGTGGAGGCTGCGTGGGGTCGGCGTCGCCGCACCCCAGGAGAGGCAGGACGAAGAGAGCGCGGGCGCGAAACCTGCCGACGTGTCTCATCCGCTACCGTCGGCCGACGGGCACCAGTCTCACGATGCCGGTCGGCGGGCCGTCCACATCCCGCGTCTCTCCATCGATGGCCAGGTAAATGAACCCGTCCGGACCCTGCCGTACGTCGCGGATGCGGCCGATACCCTGTAGCAGCGTCTCCTCGTGCGTTACTTCGCGTCCTTCCATCCGCAGCCGCGCGAGACGCCGCCCGCTCAGCCCGCCGACGATCATGTCCCCGCGCCACTCGGGGAAGGCCTCGCCGGTGTAGAAGAGCATCCCGGAGACGCCGATCGACGGGACCCAGATGTAGTCCGGCGGTTCCATGCCCTCCATGAGGGTTCCGGAGTGGATGCGCGCGCCGGTCCGGTAGTTCACGCCGTAGCCCACGACGGGCCAGCCGTAGTTGAGGCCGGGCTCGATCAGGTTCAGTTCGTCCCCGCCCTGCGGGCCGTGTTCATTCTGCCACAGCTCGCCCGTCTCCGGATGGACCGCCATCCCCTGCGCGTTCCGGTGGCCCCACGTCCAGATCTCGGGGTGGATCCCGTCGCGGCCCACGAACGGGTTGTCCTCCGGGATCCGACCATCGTCGTGGATGCGGATCGTGCTTCCGTTGTGATTGGAGAGATCCTGCGCCGGGTGCGCCTCCAGGTCGCCGGCCGAAGGCCATTGCCGGTCGCCCAGCGTCATGAACAGGTAGTCGCCATGGTCGAAGACGAGCCGCCCGCCCCACATCGAGCTTCGATCCGTCCCGTTTCCGAACGCGTCCGCGTGGAACAGTTCCTCGACATCGGTCAGACGGTCGTTCTCGAACCGGCCCCGGGCGATGGCGATCGTGCCCAGCGAATCCGGACCCGGTCTCACGTAGCTCAGGTAGAGCAGCCGGTTCGTCGCAAAGTCCGGGTGAAGGATCGCGTCGCGCAGCCCGGCCTGCTCGAAGCCGCTCATGGAGCGCGCGCCGCGGCCCAGCGCCCGGATCGGAGGCAGGCCCTCCACGGAATCGGGCAGGAGGAAGCCATCGCGGATGATGCGGAGCCGGCCCGGCCGCTCGGTGACGAGCAGGTCGCCCTCCGGCGTGAAGACCATCGAGAACGGGCGCACGAGGCCGTCCGCCACCTCCTCGACCCGGAAATCGTGGAGCGCCGTCTGGATGTCGCCGCCGGCTGCCCCTCCCGCGTCGCCCGCGGCACACCCCGCGAATGGCAGAAGCAGTAGCAGGAAAGAGGTGCGTTCGAAGCTTTGCAGGGTGCGGGGGATATGGGTCATCGCAGGCTCGGTCTCGTCCGTGTACACGCAAGTAATCGGGCTCCTATACTAATGGCGTCCCAGCAGAGCCTGACAGGAGGTTGAAATGCGTCGAACCACGAGATCCCCATCGGTCACCCTCGCCCGCCTTGCGCTCTTCCTTCCGGCCGCCGGGCTGCTGGCGGGCTGCGCGTCGGACAGCGGCGGAGATGGCGGCGGCGCGGTCGTGTACGAGGGTGCCCGCGTGATCGCGGGCGACGGCTCGGTCATCGAATCCGCCGTGTTCGTCGTCGAAGACGGGCAGTTCGCGGCCGTCGGAGCAAGCGGCGAAGTCGAGGTGCCGGACGAGGCCGAGCGGGTGGATCTCGCCGGGAAGACCGTCATGCCGGCGATCGTGAACGCGCATATCCACCTCGCCTCCGAGCGTGATGAACGAACCGCGCAGCTCCGGCACATGGCCTACTACGGGGCCGGGGCCGTCGTGAGCCTCGGCACGGAGAGCGGGAACGCCGGGCTGGAGATGCGTGACGAACTCGTGCCGGACGCCGCCCGTTCGAAGACGGCCGGCCGCGGCATCACGATGCCGGAGCCCGGCCGCTCCGATGTCCCCTACTGGATCGAGACGGAGGAAGAGGCGCGCACCGCGGTTCGGGAGTTGGCCGAGCGGCAGGTCGACATCGTCAAGATCTGGGTGGACGACCGCGGGGGGCAGTACGAGAGACTCTCCCCGGAACTCTACGGCGCGATCATCGACGAGGCGCACCAGCACGGGCTCATGGTGACGGCCCACGTCTTCTACCTGGAAGACGCCAAGGGGCTGCTCGAGGCGGGGATCGATGTCTTCGCCCACGGTGTGCGCGACCTCGACGCCGACGACGAACTGATGGCACTCTGGGCCGAGCGTCCGGAGGTAGTCCTCGTCCCCAACCTCCCGGGTCCCGGAGTCGCGCTCGACCTGAGCTGGCTGAACGGCACCGTACCCGCCGAGCAGCTCGCCGAGATGCAGGCGGCGTCCGCCGACAATCCCGCCGCGCAGGAGTCGTTCGGCATTCAGGCACGCAACCTGGCCCGCTTCGCCGCGGCCGGCGTGAACATCGCCTTCGGCACGGACGGCAACGCGGCCTGGGCGCCTCACCAGGAGATGGAGGACATGGTCCGATCCGGCATGACGGCCGGAGACGTGATCGTGGCCGCGACGAAGACCTCCGCCGACCTGATGAACTGGAACGAACTCGGCCAAATCGCGGCGGGCAAGAGCGCCGACTTCATCGTTCTCGGGGCGAACCCGCTGGAGGACATCACGAACACGCGGCAGATCGACGCCGTCTACCTGCGGGGGACAATGGTCGATCGGGAGGGGATCAGCGCCCGCATGCTCGGCGCGGAACCGAGTGCGGGCCCGGAAACCGGTCGATGATCGAACTTCAACCCGTGACGCTCGAGGGCCGCGGTGTCCGCCTGGAGCCGCTGGGTCCCGAGCACGCCGACGCCCTCGCCGAGGCGGCGAAGGACGGTGAGTTGTGGAACCTCTTCTTCACCTTCGTCCCCGCGCCGGACGAGGTGACGGACTACATCGAGACCGCCCTCGAGGGCCAGGCCGCAGGCCACATGCTGCCGTGGGCGGTCCGGCTCCTGGAGACGAGCGCCGTGATCGGATCCACGCGCTACCACGACATCCTGCCGCACGTGGACCGGGTCGAGATCGGCTACACCTGGTACGGCGCGAGCCACCAGCGGACGCACGTCAACACCGCCTGCAAGCTCCTCCTCATGACCCACGCGTTCGAGACGGTGGGTTGCGGAGTGGTGGGACTCCGCACGGACGGCATGAACCTGCGCTCCCAGCGGGCCATCGAAGCGCTGGGCGCGCAGAAGGACGGCGTCCTCCGCAACCACTCGCTACGCCGCGACGGGAGCGTGCGCGACGACGTGATGTACTCCGTGCTCCTCCACGAATGGCCCGCCATCAGGCAGCACCTCGAAACCCGCCTCTGGCGCCACCACGGCGGCTGACGGTGGCGCCGGGCGTTCGGCTTACATGCCGAGCGGGATGTCGACCTGGGTGTTTTCCCACGAGAGACGGAGCGCGCCGTCCACATGCTCGAACGTCATCATCTCGACCATCTCCGCGGTGGCCGAGGGCATCGCACTGAAGCTGCCGATCTCGGCGCTTCGGACGTCGGCGTCGATCGGGATCCCCCAGCGCTCGAAGTTCGAGTTCAGGTGAAACTCCCAACCGGCCTCGCCGGGCGTCGCATATAGCGAGTAGCTGCCGGCCGCGAGCGCGACCCCGCCGACCGTGGCGTCCGCCGACAGGTGGAGCGTCGTCGGCTCGTTCGCCCCGACTCGCCAGACCTCGCCGAACGGGACGAGGCCGCCCATGATCTCGCGCTCGCGAGCCGATGGCGCCCCGTAGCACAGCAGGGCCTCTCCACCGCCGGCCGAGAACCGAAGCTCCTGGAGCGGGCTCTGCCGTCCCTCGACATCCCCCATCACGACACAACTCAGTTCGGCAGACGCCATTTCGGCCGCGGCCATTTCGGCCCCGGCTTCGCCCGTCTCCGCCATCTCGCCCTCACCGGATCCTCCGCCGCACCCCGCGACGAAGAAGACGGCCAGGTACCACGCATTGCTTCTCTTCATCTCTTCTCCTCCCAGGTCTCTCTGCCGAGACCTATTTTGTCCACACAACGATGATCCCACACCGTGATGCGGGGAACTCCGCCGGACCCGACGCCAGTCCCTTGTATACCTCGATGCCTGCGATCTCAACCGGTTTCACGAATTCGTCCAGCGCAGCCCCCCTCGCCGGCATGCCGTCCACATAGAAACTCAGCGGACAGGCGTCGGGCGTGAACCCAGACGACAGCCTCGTGTTTACCAGGCGGCACGTGGTACGCCGGAGGCCGCACTCGAGTCGGATGCCCGACTCGTCGGCGATCATGTGCGAGATCAGCACCGGTCGCCGACGATCGACGTCATCCGCCGTGTAGAAGGTGCCCGTGCCGGCGAGTTCACCCCAGTACCTGCGCTCGTAGAATCCCTTGACCTCCAGCCGGCGCGACCTCATGGCCGTCGCCACGAGCGGTTCCATCTTCACCGGGTCCGGGACCAGACCGATCTCCACCTCCGTGGTAAGGCCACGTGAGATCCCGACCATATGAGAAAGCGGAGCGTAACCGAGGTGCCGCACGGCCAGCTCCTGCATTCCGACCGGAACACCGCTGAGGACGAACCGCCCCCGGCGGTTGGTCTCGGCCACCTCCATACGACCGGGGACGGACACCGCCGCCGCGACCACCGGATCATCCGTCAGGGCGTCCCGCACCTCGCCGATCAGCCGCCCGGTCCTTACCGGCCCCGAGCGCAGCGTGAGTTCTACTTCGTGGGAGGCCCCGGCGACCAGGACGACCACCGCCTCCTCGCTGGACGTGTCCCCGAACTCGGCCCACAGCGTTGCCTGTCTCGCGTCCCGCGGAGCACAGAGAACCAGACGCCCACCGGTTCCGACATCCTCGCGCACCGGCCTTCTTACCCGCTCGGTGTCGGTCCACCGCACGATCACGGTCGCGTTCGGAACCGGAACCGCCCCGGACTCGTCGAGGACCACCGCCCCCAGGACCGCACGGTCGTCACAGTCCGGGTCCTGGGCCGCGAGATCCCCGGCGCCAGCTCCAAATCCGAGCAGCGCAGCGAGGACGGCGCGAGGCCCTCGCCCGGTCATGTTGGCAGGTTCGACATCCAGAGCGCCTCCTTTCTCCCCTCCCAAGATCAAGGAGCCGCGACGAGGGATCAAGCGAGAAGGAGGAAACCTCCGGCGGCCAGCGCCGCCGCGAAGAGGGCATAGGGGAGTTGCGTGAGCGCGTGCTCGACGACACCGCAGCCGGCGCCCCTCGCGGCCAGGACGGTCGAGTCGCCGTAGAAGCAGGCGTGGCTCCCGAACGCGCTTGCGGAGATGAGCGCCCCGATCACGAGCGGCATCTCCGCCCCCACCGAGTCCGCGAGCGGCAGCACGATGGGGATCGCCACCGCGAAGATTCCCCAGAAGGAGGCCGTCGCGAAGGCGACGAACGACATGGTGAGGAAGGTGATCGCCGGGAGCAGCCGCGGTGTCATCAGCGGTTCCACCGTCTCGATGAGATAGGCGGTGAGGCCGAGCCCGTCGTTCACCTCCTTGAGGAGGAAACCACCGAACACCGTGGCCAGCGGCACGATCATCGTGAGGACCCCTGCCATGGCCGTGTCGAGTGCCGCGCGCACGCGCAGGAGCCGCGTCCCCACCACCATGGCGAGCGTGAGGCCGAGAGCCACGACGACACCCTTCAGGATGTCGAGGTCGAGCAGCCAGGTGGCGGCCACGAGCGTCACGATCGGGACGATGAAATGCCACAGGCGCGCGCGTTCGGCGGCGGCCGGGTCGGTATCCTCCTCGAGCGCCGCCTCCTCGAGGCCCGGGGGGACGACCTGGCCCGTCTCCCGGGCGCGGCGCTCGGCTTTCCGCATCGGTCCGATCGCCGGGACGAGGCCGATCCCGACCAGCACCGCCAGGGCGACGGCGATCCACGCGTACAGCATGTACGGGATCGCATCGGCGTATAGGGCGAGACCGCGGCCGGGCTCCGCCCATCCGGTGTCCTCGAGCAGGCCGGCGAAGAAAGCGGCCCACGTCGAGATGGGGACGAGGATGCACACCGGTGCCGCGGTCGAGTCCACGACGTAGGCGAGCATCTCACGCGAGACGCGGTAGCGGTCGGTGAAGCGTTTCACGGAGGAACTGACGGCGAGCACGTTCAGGTAGTCGTCGATGAACACGACGAGTCCCAGTAGCCACGTCACGGCGAGCGACCCGCTGCGAGTCCGAATGCGCGCGGAAGCGGCATCGCCGAACCTGGCTGCCGCGCCCACGCGGACGAGAAGCGTGATGAGGCTGCCGAACAGCGCGCAGACGAGGATGATCCAGCCCACCGTCTCGTTCTGCATGACGGCGACCATGCCGTCCGTGAACGCCGTGAGCGGGTCGCGGGGCGCCAGGATCACGAACCCGACGAGCGCGCCCGCGATGAGCGATTCGACCGGTCGGCGCGTCGCTATGGCGGCGGCCAGCACGACCGCGGTCGGGATCAGGCTTACGGCGCCGAAATGCTCCAGCAGGGACTCCCTTCTCCGGAGGCGAGATCTCGCGCCCCCAGCGGCGGTTCAGCCGAGACGCACTTCGTCGCCGACCCTGGCCGTGCCCGCCCCGGCCACCTCGCACTTGACGCCGACGTTCCCGTCGTTGTGGTCGAAGGCGGCGCGCAGGACCCGCGGATCCTTCGGCAGTTCCCCCTGCGGGAGCGTGACCATGACGCAGCGCAGGCAGGGCCTGGTCACCCGCATGCGGGCGTCGCCGATGCGCAGCGTCTGGCCCACCCAGCCGTTCTCGACGAACCCCCGCGCGCCGGCCGTCGGCTCGATGACGATGTTGGGACGGAACCGGTCCGGGTGGAAATCGCTCCCGGGCACGAGGCCGCGCAGGTGATCCAGGCTCGCGGTCGTCAGGAGGTGCAGGCTCGAGCTGTCGAAGAACTCCCCGGACGGCAGTTCCCACGACGTGACCTCGTCGCGGTACGTCCGTCCGTCCTGGACCAGCCCGTCCATGTCGGGCCAGTGGTACTCGCACGTCGCCCCCTCTGGCGACTCCGTCGCGAACACGACTTCACGGCCCAGCAGCGCGCTCAGGCGAGCGTCCAGACGGCTGCGGTCCGCGCTCGATACGCTTTCGCCGTCTTCGAAGCGGACGGAAATCGGCCCCTCCCCGTTCTCCCCCGCGAAGCTCGCCGAGAGACCGAACACGCTGCCCCACGTCCGCGGTCGCTTCGCGCTGACGACACGCCCGGTTTCGCGGTCGATCAGCGCCCCGGTCCTGTCTCCCTCCACGCCTCGGGGCGTAATCCGGACCGCCTCGAGGGACTCTCCCCCCATCGACTTCACGGGATAGCGGTGAAGACTCACGACGCGACCGACCACCTCTCCGTGCGCCGCGTTCACAGGAGCAGCGACGCGAGGTAGGCGACGCCGGTCCCGCCGAGCAGCACGAGCCCCACCCAGGTCAGGACCACCATGCCGCGCCCCGGCCGATGCTCCGTCGGCACGGCCGAAGAGGTCACCGCGCGCAGGTTGAAGTACCCGAGGACGGGTGCGGTGAGGAAGGCCACGATCGTCGCGAAGTCCACCATCGCGGTCAGACTGCCGGAGAAGCCGAGGATGATGAAGAAGGCGATGACAGGCAGCGCGACCATGCTCCACCAGTAGACGGGGCCCACCCGGGTGACGGTCTCCGCCGCGACGCGCCCGCGCAGGTTCGCGAACGTGCGCTCGATGGCCCGGGGAAAACCGTCCGTCACGGCGAGGAGGCTCGAGAAAATCGTCGCCATCGCCGCCACCAGAACGATCGGACGAGACCACGAGCCGAGCGTCGTGCTGTACATGTCGACGAGTTGCGTCGAGAAGACGGCGCCGGCGCCGCTCAGCGTCACATCCGCCTGGTAGAGGACCGTGGCCCCGACCGACACGAAGATCGAGGGCGAGGATACCGGTCCCGACAAACCCGATCAGGAAGTCACGTTTCGCGTCCGCGACCGAGGTTCGCGCACCCGTCGACTTGTCCTTGGCCAGCGTCCACAGGCTGCTCCACACCGCCACATCCACGGGCGACGGCATCCACCCGATGAGGGCGAGGAGGAAGGCGAAGGGCACAACCGTTCCCACGACGCCACCGGGCCAGAGGGCGAGCGTCGAAAGGTCGGCTCGCGGGGCCGCGACGAGCGCGGTCGCCACGGTCGAGAGGACCAGCATCGCGAGCAGGATCTTGATCGTGATGTCGAGGCCCCGGAAGCGCCCCACGGCGAGCACCGCCGCGCAGGCGCCCATCAGCACCGCCGCGGTCGCGGCCAGCGGCCACTCCACGCCGAAGGCGTAGCGCGTGAGGTAGGCCATGAACATCGCCAGCGCGGCGAGCGAGATGATCGCGGTGACGAGAGTGATGGCCAGAAACAGCCATAGCGCCCAGCGGCCGATGTCGCGGTATCCCTCGACCAGACTCCGTCGGGTGGCGGCCGCGTACCGCGCCCCGTACTCGAAGAAGGGATACTTGAGGATGAGCGCGAAGACGATCACGCCGACGAAGGCGAACCCCGCCTCCGCCCCCGCGCGCGTGGACTGCACGAGATGGGAAACGCCGACGGAGGTCGCGGCCCAGATGAGGCCGGGGCCGAAGCTCTTCCAGAAGCTGGAGCGGGTGCGCGCGGTGGGTTCGCTCAATGGGTCTTCTCCGGCCGGACCGTGAGTCGCGGGGCGAGGGTCAGTGGAATCTGAGGATGAACCCTCGCCGCCCCATGGTGCAACGCCGTGCGGATCGTGCAATAGTGAGTCGCCGCCCGTTCGTTTCTCGAACCCCGGAGATACGCCCCGTGCTATCCACGCTCGCGCTCGCCGCGATCATTCAGCTACCCGTCCAGGCCCAGGAACTGGCGCCGGGCGCACGTTACGATCCCGACATCCCGACTCTCCGCGAGGTGGTGGGACACGGCTTCCGGGAGGCCGTAACCCCGCCGGACGATGTGATCCGGTACATGGAAGCGCTGGCCGACGCGGCCCCCGAGCGGACGCGCCTCATTCACTACGCGGAGAGCTGGGAGGGGCGTCCCCTCATCGTCCTCGTGATCGGATCTCCGGACCGCATGGCGCGGCTCGACGAGGTGAAGGCGGGACTCGCGCGGCTCGCGAACCCCCGCGGGCTCTCCGAGGCTGAAGCCGAGGCGCTTCTGGACGAGTTGCCCGTCGTGACGGCGCTCATGCACGGCGTGCACGGGAACGAGATCAGTTCCAGCGGCGCCGCCATGGCCGAGGCCTACCACCTGCTCGCGGCCCGGGGAGATGCGGATGTCGAACTGATCCTCTCCGAATCCCTCGTCCTCATCGACCCCATGGAGAATCCCGACGGGCGCAACCGCTTCGTGTACCAGAACGGGATCGCCCAGGCCCGGTGGCCCGACGAAGCCGGGGTCTCCGCCGAACACGACGAGCCGTGGCCGGGCGGCCGGGGGAACCACTACCTGTTCGACCTGAACCGGGACCTCTTCATCCAGAGTCAGCCCGAGACGCGCGGCAAGGTCGACATCTTCCTCGAATTCCGGCCCCAGATCGTGGTGGATCTCCACGAGATGGGCGGGGACGCGACCTACTTCTTCCCGCCCACGGCGCCGCCCTCCAACCCGTGGTACGGGGAGCGGCAGATCGCGCTGATGGACGTGTTCGGGGAGGCGATCGCGGGGAGGTTCGACGAACGCGGCTTCGCGTACTTCAACCGGGATGTGTACGACCTTTTCTATCCGGGTTACGTGGACATGTGGCCGATGGGCCACGGCGCTCTCGGAATGACGTACGAACAGGCGAGCGCCCGCGCGCTCAAGCTTCGGCGGTCGGACGGGGATCTGCTGACGTACGGCGACGGCGTGCTGCACCACTTCACCGCGGCGACCGAGACCGCGCTCACGTCCGCCCGGAATCGCGAACGGATCCTGCGCGACTACCTGGCCTTCGCGCGGGAAGGGATCGCGCTCGGCGGGCGGGGTCCTGCGGAGATCGTGCTCCATTCGACGCACGACCCGGGGATGGCGGAACGGCTCGCCATGATGCTGGTCGAGAACGGGATCGACGTGTTCCGCGCCGCCGGGCCCGTGACGGTCGAAGATCGGACGCTGGCCCCCGGCTCGAGCTTCATCGTGCCGCTCGACCAGCCGACGCACCGCTTCATCCACAACCTCCTCGACACGCATGTGCCCATGGAGGAGGACTTCGTGCGGCGGCAGATCGAGCGCCGCGCGCAACGGCAGCCGGACGAAATCTACGACCTCACGGCGTGGAGCCAGCCGCTGTTGTGGGACGTGGAGGCGATCGAGACGCCGGCGACCGGGGCGCGTGGTGAAGCCGTAACGGTCGGCGGCATGGCCGCGGCGGATGTGGCCCCGCTGCCCGAAGCGCTCGTCGGGTACCTGATCCCGTGGGGCACGAACGGGGCCGCGGCGGTTGCGGAGGCGCTGCGTGAAGGCATCCGCGTCCGGGCGGCCGGCGCGGCGTTCACCCTGGACGGCCGCGGCTACGGCGTCGGCACCGCGATCGTCCGCGCGGGCGAGAACGGACCCGATCTGCGCCGGCGCCTGGCCGACATTGCCGCGGGCCACCGCGCCGAAGTCGTCCCCATCGACGACGCCTATGTGCGCGAAGGCATGTCGCTCGGAAGCCGCCGGGTCCGGGCGTTGCGCGAACCCGGCGTGCTGCTCGTCTACGATGCCCCCGGTCGGAGCCTCTCCGTGGGCTGGGCCCGCTATGTCCTCGAGCGGCGCTACGGCCAGCGCACGAGCGCCGTGCGGGCGTCGGGCCTGGGCCGCGCGCGGCTCAACGACTACGACGTGATCGTCTTTCCGAGCGGCAACTACGGCAGTGCCGTGGGCGAGGGCCTCCTGGATCGCATCCGGGCGTGGATGCGCGACGGAGGCACGCTTATCACCATGGCCGAGTCCTCGCGCTGGGCCTCGGAGGTCGGGCTCATCGCCACCGAAACGGAACGCCGGGGCGGACGGGCCGAGGGCGACGACCCGCCGGAGCCCGGCACGCCGGAGCAACCCATCGAATACCTCGACGCGATCTCGCCGGGGGATGAGTCACCCGAAGGCGTGCCGGGCGCGATCCTTCGCACGCTGCTCGACACGGAACACTGGCTCGCGGCCGGGACCGATGGCGAGATCGGCGTCCTCGTCGAGGGCTCGCGCGTATTCCGCCCGATCACCCTCGATCAGGGCACGAACGTCGGCCGCTACGCCGAACTCGAAGATCTCGTCCTGAGTGGCATCGTGTGGGAGGAGTCGCAGCCGCAGCTGGCCAGCAAGGCCTTCCTCATCCACCATCCGGTCGGACGCGGGCAGCTCGTGGCCTTCGCCGAGGACCCGAACTACCGCGCCTACAGCGAGGCGACCCAGCTACTGTTCATGAACGCCGTCCTTCTCGGACCGGGTCGATAACAACCCGGGGAGACTCTCAGGGAAAGGAGCCGAACCATGAGCGCACGCACCAGAGGACAAGCCGGCGCGTTCGTCGCCATCCTCATCCTCTACTACATCCTTCACCGCTTCGTGTACGAACCGGTCTCCGGGGTGGCCGTTCCGGGATGGGTCGCCCTCATCGTCGGCGGGGCCATCTCCGTGTGTTTCCTGGACTGGGTCAACCAGACGGTCCGTAGCTCGATCAGATCAGCCGTCATCATCGCGATCTCCCAGGCCATCGTCGTCCACGTCTACGGCTGGCTGAGGGGAGAAACCGAGTTGGTGACCGGCGTGGTGGGCTCCGTTCTCCTCATTGTCGGCTGGGCCGCGGTCGGCTTCGTCTACGGCAAGCTCGGAGGCGACGTCCACTCCTGAAGCGCGACGCCCCGTTCGAACCGAACGTCGAACGGGGCGTCGCCAGGCCTACGAGCCGGCGTCCTCGGAGACGGCCGGCCGATCACGGTGGGTGCCGAAGCGCTCGAACCAGCTGCGCAGGAAGAGCTGTGTGCGCAGGAAGTTCGAGGGCGTGCTGCTCGTCCCGTGCCACTCGTTGCGGAAGCGGATCATGGCCGTCGGCACGCGCTCCATCTTCAGCGCCTGGTAGTACTCCTCGGTCTGCGGCATCGGCGTCCGCAGGTCCATCTCCCCCGTCATCAGCATGGTGGGCGTCGTCACGTTGCCCACGTACATAAGCGGCGAGCGGCGCAGGTGTTCCGAGGGGTCGTCCCACGGGAAGTTCTCGAAGTTGCGATACCAGCCGGGGCCGTCCGTCGTCCCCACGAAGGAGAGCCAGTTCGTGACCGGACAGTTCGCCGAGGCGGCGCGGAAGCGGTCCGTGTGGCCGACCACCCATGAGGTGAGCACGCCGCCTCCGGAGCAGCCGTACACGAACATGTTGTCTTCGTCGACGTAGCCGCGGTCCAGGACCTCATCGACGCCCGCCATCAGGTCGTCGAAGTCCTTCGAGGGGTACGCGTTCTTGATCGCGTTCCCGAAGTCCGTGCCGTACCCGGAGCTGCCGCGGGGGTTGGTGTAGAGGACGACGTACCCGTTCGCGGCGTGTTCCTGCCACCCGAAGTTGAAGCCCGTGTTGTACATGCCGTGCGGGCCGCCATGGATCGAGAGGATCAGCGGATACCGCTCCGACGGATCGAAGTCCGGCGGCTTCACGATCCAGCCCTGGATGTCCCAGTCATCCACCGATTTGTACCAGACTTCCTCGACATCGCCGAGGGTGACGCCCGCCAGCACGTCGTCGTTCACGTGCGTGAGCTGCCGCAGGTCGCCTCCGTCGTCTAGATCGAAGGACACGACATCGCCCGGACCGTGGGCGTCGCTCAGGGTGCCGACCGCCATCCCGTTCTGGTTGAAGGAACTCAGGCCGAGGAGGTGGTTGCCGTTCGTGACCTGGGTCACGCCCCCGTCCAGAGACGCGAAGTGCAGGTTGCGCGTGCCCTCCCGGTTCACGTTGAAGTAGACCCCGCTCCCGTCCGGTGCCCACATGAGCTGCGGGCTCCCGCGCATGCCGCGGTCGAAGTCTCCCGAGATCTGCCGCATGCCCGTGCCATCCGGGTTCATCACGTAGATGTGGGAGTTCCGGTACGTGTCGTCGTTCCACGGCTGACCCGAGTAGGCGATGAGGCTGCCGTCGGGCGAGGGATAGGCGCCGCCGTCCGGCCCGTATCGCGACGTGAGCTGCCGGATCGAACCCGCGCCCACGTTCACCGCATAGATCTCCGATTCCCGCCAGTTGTACTCGGAGTCCTGCTCGCGCAGCGACGAGAAGTAGACTTCGCCCCCGTCCGGACTCCACTGCGGGTTGCTATGGTTCCATATGCCGTCGGTGAGCTGCCGCGGCGTTCCGCCGTCGGCCGGAACCACGAAGATGTGGGAATGACCCTGGTCGACGTACCCGCGCCGGTCCTGACGATAGTCCATGCGGGTGACGATCTTGGGGCCTTCCGTCCACTTGGCTCCGTCCGGGCGGCTCGGCATGTCGAGCGGCCAGCTCTCCTCGTCCTCCACCAGCATGGTGAACGCGATCTGCGTGCCGTCCGGGGACCAGCGGAGGCTGCCGGGAGACTGTTCAACCCGCGTGATCTGGGTGGTCGCGCCCTCCGCATCCATCCAGCGCACGAAGATCTGCGAGCCCTCCGGCTCGCCCTCCGCGGTGAAGGCGATGCGGGTGCCGTCCGGTGACCAGATCGCCCCCGAGCCGTCGATCAGCTCGCGCTTTCGGGTGCCATCTGCGTTCATGATGTACAGGGTGGATTCCCAGCGGTCGTTGATCTGATCGATCAAGCCCTTCGTGTAGACGACGTGGCGACCATCCGGGGAGATCTGGGGGTTGGAGACGCGCTCCCAGTCCATGTACATGTCGAGGGACAGGGTTTTGGGCCCGTCCCCGTTCTGGGCCGAGAGCGGCGCGACCCCGACGAAGAGGACCAGAAGCAGACTCGCGGAAGTGAAGCGGGCGGCGCGATACATGACTACCTCCTGCCGAAAGCGGGACACCGTGCAGATCTTCAACGTACGCCGGAGAACGCGGGCCGCGAAACCGCACGCCCCCGCCGGACGCCGCGAGCCACAAGGGGAAGCGTCGGCGCTGGCGTGCCGGCCGGGTGGCGATGCAGCTTGCGTCGAGCTTGAGCAGAGGGAATTCCGGAAGAGGTGCATCATGGATCGACGAGTGCTCTCGGTGGCGGCGGCGCTGGTCCTCGCGGTGCCGGCGGGCGTCGGCGCGCAGCAGTTCGGCGGTGCGCTGGCGGTGAGCGGCGATCAGGTGCTGGTCGGCGAGGCCGGCAACGGGACGATGTCGGGGATCGTTTGGGTCTTCGGCCGAACCGCCGCGGGCTGGGCCGAGACAGGCCAGGTCACGGTGTCCGACGAGATACGGGTGCCGGACGGCTTCGGGCGCGCGATCGCCGCACGCGGGGAGTGGTTGTGGGCGGGCGCGCCGCTCGAAGGGGACGGCGCCGGCGCGGTCTACGTGTTCCGGGCGGACGGGTCGGGCGGCTGGGAGCAGGTCGCCCGGCTTGAAGCGCCGGGGGACGCGAGCGCGTTCGGGAGCGCGATCGCCCTCACCGGCGACGTAGCGATCGTGGCCGCACCCGGGGCGGAGAATGGCCGCGGGACTGTGTTCTCCTACGCCGTCGGCCCGGACGGGGGGTTGACCACCGGCCGGGCCGTGCGACCGCCGGACGGTGTGGCCGTCTCCGGTTTCGGCGCGGCGCTGGCGCTCGACGGCGGCACGCTGCTCGTAGGCACGCGCGAGGACGATGGCGCGCCCCCCGCCGTGTTCGCGTTTGAGCCCAGCGGCGACGGCGCGTGGACGGCCGCCGGCCAACTCGAAGCGCCGTCGCTCTCGGAGCGGAGCAACTTTGGCGCCACGCTCGCGCTGCGCGACGGTTTCGCGCTCGTGGGCGCCGCGACGATGAGGGAGAGCGGCGGAGCGGTGTTCGCGTTCGCACGCGGTCCGGAGGACTGGGCCCTGGAAGCCCGGCTCGGCCCGCTGCTGCCCGAACCCAACGCGCAGTTCGGGTCCTCCATCGGCTTTGATGGCGACGCGATCCTCATCGGGGCGGCGGGCAGTTCGTTCGGCGCCGGAACGCTGTACGCCTACCGGCGCGACGCGGACGGCCGCTGGAGCGAGGCGTCCGTACTGATGCGCTCGCCGCTCGGGGAGCGTTCCGGCTTCGGCAGCGCGACCGCCCGGTCAGGTGACCATCTCGTCATTGGGGCGACCGGCATGGATTCGCGCGCCGGCGCCGCTGTCGTCTACGAGCGGTCCGGCGGCGGCGCCTGGGAAGCGGCCGGAACTCTCGTGAACGACCACCGGGGCTTCCCCGCCATCGCGGGCGAGGAGATCGAGTGCACCGAAGGCCACGCCACGGTGTTCGAATGCCGGGACGTGAACATCACCGCGTTCATGCCGATCAAGGACCTTGGCGGCACCCGGGCCACGCGCGTCAACGACATCTGGGGCTGGACGGACCCGGAAACGGGCCGCGAGATCGCGATCGTCGGCCGCACGGACGGCACCTCTTTCGTCGACGTCAGCGACCCCTACCGCCCGCGCTTTCTCGGCGACCTGCCGGCCACCGAGGGCTCGCGGCACATGATCTGGCGCGACATCAAGGTGTATCGCGATCACGCCTACATCGTCGCCGACGCCGCCCTCGAGCACGGGGTGCAGGTCTTCGATCTCCGGCAACTGCGAGACGTGGGGGACGAACCGGTGACGTTCGGGGAGACCTACCTCTACGACGGGATTCACTCGGCCCACAACATCGTCATCAACGAGGAGACCGGCTTCGCCTATACCGTCGGGAACAGCGGAGGAGGCGAGACCTGCGGCGGCGGCCTCCACATGCTGAACCTCGAGGAACCCGGCCGGCCGGTCTTCGCCGGCTGTTTCGCGCAGGAGGGGACGGGGCGTCGCGGCACCGGCTACGTGCACGACGCGCAGTGCGTCACCTACCGCGGGCCCGATACTGAACACGCCGGCAAGGAGATCTGCCTCGGGTCGAACGAGACGGCGTTCAACATCGCCGACGTGACGGACAAGGATGCGCCGGTTGCCCTGGCCACGATCGACTATCCGAACGTGGCCTATGCGCACCAGGGGTGGCTGACCGACGACCACCGCTACTTCTACATGAACGACGAGGGAGACGAGCCCCAGGGTCTCGTGCCCGGGACGCGCACGCTGGTGTGGGACGTGACGGATCTCGACGACCCCATCCTCGTCACCGAATACATCGCCGAGACGACGGCCACGGACCACAACCTCTACATCGTCGGCGATCTCATGTACCAGTCGAACTACTCGGCCGGATTCCGGGTCCTCGACATCTCGGACCCCGAGAACCCGGTCGAGATCGGCTTCTTCGACACTTCGCCCTACGAGGGCGGCGCATCGTGGAGTAACTACCCGTACTTCGAGAGCGGGACGATTGCGGTGACGGGAACGGGCGACGGGCTCTTCCTGCTCAAGAACATGGCGAGACCGCGCCTCGTGCCGTGAGCTTCGAGGAAGGTCCGATCGTTCTCTTTGACGGCGTCTGCAACCTGTGTGCGGGCGCCGTCCGCTTCATCATCCCCCGCGACCGGCGCGGCCGGTTCCGCTTCGCCGCGCTCCAGTCGGAGGCCGGTCGCCGGATTCTCGCCGGTATCGGTGTGGAGGCGCCGGAGCCCGGCGAGACTCCCCGGTCGCTTGTCCTGGTTGCGAACGGGCGGGCCTATCTGAGGAGCGCCGCCGCCCTGCGCATCGCTGCGCGCCTGGACCGGGGCTGGCGGCTGGCCTCGGTTTTCCTCGTCGTCCCGGGCCCGCTGCGCGACCTCGTCTACCGCTTCGTGGCCCGGAACCGATACCGCTGGTTCGGCCGTGAGACGGCCTGCGATCTCCCACGAGCCGAGGAAGGCTGGCGGTTCCTCGACGCTGCTCGCGAGGTCCGCTGAACCTCGTGACGGGCCCGTTGCGCGGTCGCTAGAGCGAACCCCGCGGGGCGACCCACTCGGCTTTCTGTCCTGTGACGGCCGCGATCGTGTCGAAGTCCGCAGCGTAGTGGAGAATGGTCATGCGCGCGGCCTCCGCGGCGGCCGCAATGATGAGGTCCGGGATCGGCACCCGGTGCTGTGCGCGACGCGCCAGGAGTCCCTGCACCGCAATGGCCCGCTGGAAGATTACTTCGGTGAGTGGCACCTGACGGTAAGCCAGTGCACGCCGGGCGCGTGCCCGTGCGTGCTCTTCGTGATTCCCGGTGGAGTAGAGAACTTCCAGTTCCATGATGGCGCAGGTCGCTGCCTGGCCTGATTCGATGATCGGTGCGAGCCTCGCCTGGACACTCGGATGTGCGATGCGGGACAGCGCACTCTTGTCGATGAGGTAAGGCACGTCCGTTCGATGAGACAGGTTCAGGAACGCCAGGCGCCGGCCATGACCTTCTCGTCGGCCAGTTCGAGTCCATCCATCTTCACCAGGGCCTCGATTTCCTGGCGTCTAGCCTCCCGGCGCAAGACTTCGCGCAGAGCCGAGTCGATCGTCTCCTTGATGGAGGATGTCCCAAGCAGGATCCGTACCTGTTCGATCAGCCTGTCGTCAATTTCTACGCTGGTCTTTCTCATTCGACACATCCCAGCCACCATGGAGGATATATAGATCGTTCCTATCTATATATCTCCGTCGTGCAAGTCAAGAGATCCCCGCAACACGGAACTCGCCGTCTTGATAGCTGGATGCGGCCAAGCCGGACACTGCGCCTGGCCCCTCGGAGGCGAGGGTTCGGCGGGGGCGGTACTGGTGTACCCGGTGTGGACTCGACACCCGACCGGCGGGGTTCAATTCCCCGCGCCTCCACCTCTCCCTCAACGAGGGTTCGGCGGGGGCGGTACTGGTGTACCCGGTAAGGGCTTGACACTCGACCGGCGGGGTTCGATTCCCCGCGCCTCCACCTTCCCCTCGACGTTTGAACCTATTCCGGGCTCGCAGCCGCGTAAAGCGACGACCCGGAGGGCGGCGTCCCGCTACGGAGTGCCGCGCTCGTAGACGACCCGGCCGCCGACGATCGTGTACAGGGCCTCGGCATCGAGCAGCCGCGCGGGGTCATCCCGCCCGGCTTCGACCAGATCGACGTCGAACACCGCGATGTCCGCCAGCTTGCCGGGCGTCAGGGTGCCCTTGATGTCCTCCTCGAAGGAGGCCCAGGCCGGGTTCCGCGTGTAGGCCTCGATCGCCTCCTCGATCGTCAACCGCTGCCCCGGGAACCAGCCCTCCGCCGGCTCGCCGCCCAGCGTCTGCCGGCTCACGGCCGCGTACAGCCCGTATTTCGGATGAAGGAAATAACGCGCCGCGTTCGTCCCCGGGCTGTCGCTCCCGAACACAAGCACCGTGCCCGCGTCCTTCAGGGCGCGGAACGCGTACGCGCCCAGCGATCGCTCGGAGCCGATCCTCTCCTCCATCCAGCGCATGTCGTCCGATATGTGGTACGGGTTCACCTCCGCCACGAGGTCGAGCTCGCCGAAGCGGTGGAAGTCCGCCTCCTCCACGACCTGTGCGTGGATCATCCTCCACCGGTGATCCGCATCGATCATATCGTTCTCGCTCAACACGGCCTCAAACAGGTCGAGCAGGATCTTCACCGCCTTGTCGCCGATCGCGTGGATGTGGGGCGGGAGGCCCGTCGGCACGGCCTCCTGCATGAGCCGCTGGAGGTTCCCCTGCGGGAACTCGGTGTAGTTCTGCTCGCGCGTGAGCGAGAGCGCGAGGCCGTCGATCCCCTCGGGAAGCATGATCTGGCGCACGATGCCGAAGTTGCCGGGCGCGTGGTCGTATTCCTCGTAGAACATGGCGCTCGAGCCGCCCATGATGCCGTCCACCCATGCCTTGTAGCCGATGAAGCGGAGCCAGTCGTCGCCGAAGCCGCGGGTGATGCCGAGTCCGCCGGTGTGGGTCACGTTGTCGAGCGAGGGCCGGATGTTGATGCGGGCGGTCAGCTCGCCGCGCGCCCGCAGCTCCTGGTAGGCGCGCAGCTGCTCGGAGGAGGTGATGTCCTGGATCGTGGTCACGCCGCCCTCGCGCGCCTCGTTCAGCACCGCGCGGACCTCGGTGAGGCGCTGCTCGAACGACTTGGGCGTGATGGCCGCCCGGACGAGATCGACGGCGGAGCCCGTGAGGATGCCCGTGACCCGGCCGTCCGGGCCCCTGTCGATCGTGCCCCCCGGCGGGGGCGCGGTGGATTCGGTGATACCCGCCATCTCGAGCGCGAGGCTGTTGGCGAGGGACATCGAACGGTCGAAGCGATTGACCAGGACGGGGTGGTCCGGGGTCACGTCGTCGATGAGGTCGCGGTGCGGTGTGAACGGCCCGTCCGCCCCCGCGCCGCCGTCCCCTCCGCGGCCCGTCGAGCCGGCCTCCCACTGCTCGTAGGCCCCCCAGTCGCCGCGCGTGATCCAGCTCCCGGGCGCAAGACGTTCCGCCGCGCGCGCGATCTCCTCCGTAAACGCCCGCGGCTCGTGGACCTCGAGCAGGTTCACGCCGACGATGAGCGCCCCGGTGCTCTCCACATGCACATGGCCGTCGTTGAAGCCGGGCGAGACGAAGGCGCCGCCCAGGTCGATGACGCGCGTGTTCCCGCCCACGAGCGCCTGAGCCTCGGCATTGGAGCCGACTACGGCGATGTGTTCACCGCGGATCGCGATCGCTTCGGCGGCGGGACGTCCCTCGTCGAGCGTGTACACGTCCCCGTTGATGAGGACGAGATCCGCAGGGTCTTCCGGTCCCCCGGCCGCGCAGGCGACAGTCACGGTCACGGTGGCCAGGATCACGGCGGCCAGCGCCGCCGACTTTGTTGCCCCAGGTCTCCTCATGATTCGTCCTTGCAGAGAATCGGGCGCGGGGAGTCCTTCCTGCCCGCGCGTGACGGGATCTGTGAGGATCACCGCGCCGGGATGCGCTCCCAGTGAAGCGTGTTCACGCCGCTTGCTACCATTTGCGGGTCCGGAGCGGTGCTCAGGATCAGCCGGTCCCGTCCCTCGAACCGGAACGAACGCGGCCGGTCCGAGTCGAGCCACTCCAGGTGGAGCGCGCCCTCCACATGATGGGTGACGACGCCCGCCTCGGGATCCACGGTGTATTCCCCGTAATAGGAGAAGTAGCCGCCGAGGATGAAAGTCCGCATCTCTTCGGCGGTCGCGGTGGCCGTGTCCGGGAACACGCGGCCGGGCCGCATGAGTTGGGCGGACATGCGGCCGTTCGCCGTGTACACGACCTGGCCGGCGGGCGTCTCCCCATACGGCAGCGTCACCTCCCCGTCCGGCGTCCGCCGTTCCCACGAAACGAGACTCCACACGCCGACGAGGGGATGGTCCGGCTCGCGGGGCTCCGCCCCCGATTCGGGCGCACAACCAGCGATCAAGGCCAACGCAAGTGCGGCAAGCATGCCGCTGCCTACGCGCGCGCACACGAATGAGTAACTGATCAGAGGACCTCCGTGGGGGCGGCGCTGCCAATGGCTACCGCCCGTGGACGGTTTGCCGAGGGTCGGACCATGCCGACGGGGACCGACATCCTGTGGCCGATGCGCGCGCCAGGGCAAGTTTTCTTGGGAATCCGACCCGCGTCGGCCCCGGTCAGCGACCGGAGACGCGCTCCCAAACGAGGGTGCCCACGGCGCCTCCGCCCCGCGCGGGGTCCGGTTCCGTACTCAGGATCAGTCGGTCCGGTCCATCGAAGGTGAACGAGCGCGGCCGATCGGAGCCGACCCAGCTCGGGAGCAGCGCCCCCTCCACGTGGTGCGTGACGACCGCCGCCTCCGAGTCGACGCTGTAGTCGCCGTAGTAGGAGAAGAAGCCGCCCAGGATCGCCTCCCGCATCTCCTCGCCGCTCGCCTCCGCAGCGTCGGGCAACTCCCGCCCCACCCGCATCAACTGGGCGGACATGCGGCCGGTCGCCGTATACGAGATCTGGCCGGCGGGATGCCCGTCGTAGGGGAGGGTCACCTGCCCGTCCGCCGACCGGCTCTCCCACGACGCGAGCGTCCACGCTCCGACGAAGGGATTGTCCGACGACGGCTCGGGGGCGCAAGCCGCGGTCAGGGCAAGGAGAATCACGGAATAAACGCCGCGCACTGGGGGAAGACTCGCCGACATGGGTTCCTCCGTTGGGCCGGGGCAGCCGAGGGTCTTCCGGAACGATATGCCTCCACCCGGCGTCCTACCACCATCGGGGTCTCGGCAGACGGGCGCATCTTCCATACCTTCCCACCTCGTTTCGAGTTGTGCGGTCTACCCGAACGAAAGTCCCCAGGTGCCTGATCTCGAATCGACGGCCGCAGACGGGCTGAACCCGGACGATCTCGCGCTTCCTTCCCTGCGGCCGAGGGATCTGCTCGCGCACTTCGGTCCCGGGATGATCCTCATGATGACGGGGATCGGGACGAGCCACCTGGTGACCGCGCCCACGGCCGGGGGGCGCTTCGCGTATGCCCTGCTCTGGTGCCTGCCCGTCGCCTACGTGTTCAAGTATTACGGCTTCGAGATGGCCTTCCGGTTCACGAACGCCACCGGCAAGAGCCTGCTCGAAGCCTACGCCACCGCCCGGTGGAAATGGCCGCTGTGGTATGTGATGGTCACGACGCTCGTCCAGTGCGCCATCGGGCAGGCGGGGCGTCTGATCGCAGCCGCCGCGGTACTCTACTACCTGTTCAGCGAATTTCTCGGCCTTTCCGTTCCGCTCGAGGGCTACGCGGCTCTGCTCGGCCTGCTCTCCGTCGCCATCATCCTCAGGGGCAGCTACCGGGCGGTCGAGCATACGACGAAAGTTCTCGCCGGCGTACTCGTCCTCTCATCGCTCGCCGTGTACTTCGTCCAGCCGGCTCCCCTGGCCCAGATGGGGCGCTTCTTCCTCGTCGAGATCCCGGAGGGCTCGTGGCTCGTGATCGCGGGCTTCCTCGGCCTCCTGCCAACGGGGATCGACGTCTCGTTGCAGGCGTCCGAATGGGGGAAGGCGAAGCGGGCCGGCATGAGCAAGATCCGGCCCCGTCTCGAAGAGGCCGGCGTCGTACCCCGGTTCGATCCCTTCTCCTCGCCACGATCCGACCTCGCGGTCGATATTTCCAGGCTCTCCCCGCACGCGCGTGAATACTGCCGCCGCTGGTTCCGGATCGGCCTGTGGGACTTCCGCACAGGGCACGTCGTCTCGTTCGTCCTCGCGGCGATCTTTGTCCTTCTCGCCGCAGTGTGGCTCTATCCGAGCCCCATCGCGGGACACGCCGTCATGGGGGAGATCGCCGGGATCTTCACACTCAGCGTGGGACCGTGGATGATGGTGGTCTTCATCCTCGGGGCGCTCGCGGCCACTCATTCGACGGCGTTCAACTACTTCGACGGGTGGCCCCGCATCGTCGGCGCCTGCTGCCGCAACCTCTTCCGCCCCACCGCCCGGCTGAGCGGGATCTCGAGGGCGGACCGGGCCGAACCGGAGCGACGGAAGACCTGGTACTCCGAGTACAACATCTATCGGATGACGATGTTCTACTCACTCATCGCTTCCGTCCTCTACATCGCCTTCGACCCGCGACCCGTGTACCTCGTGCTCGTCGCCTCGGCACTCGCCTTCTTCGTGGCGCCCGTCATCTACTTCTTCAATCTCTACTACTGCCTGAAGGTGATCCCGAAGGAGGACGCACTCTTCTATCCGTCGTGGTTCGCGCGCTGGTTCGGGGGACTGAGCCTGCTGATCTTCTCGGGTCTGAGCGTCATCCTGATCTTCGCGCGCGTGTTCAAGATCCCCCTCTTCGGCGCTTAATCCCTCTTCCCGACGACCAAGTGACCCCGTCACGCGCGGAGGTAACGATGGATAGGCTGGTTGCACGGCTTGGGGTTTCGAGCGCGGTCGCCCTTGCAGTTGTCTCGTGCGCGGCGTGTCTGGACCTCCGCGGATCGCTCCGGACGGTCTGCCAAGCCCTACGCCCGCTGAAGTGCCGCCGGTTCTGAGGAATGCGGCCGAAGTTCATGAGGAGGTCGTGCTAGCCTATCCTCCTGACCTCCTCGCCCGGGGCGTCGGAGGTAGAGTCGAGGTCTGGGTGCACGTGGACACGACGGGCAACGCCGGGTCAGGCGAGGTCAAGACATCCAGCGGGAACGACGATCTGGACTGCGCCGCAATGCAAGTCGGCGACGTGATGGAGTTCGAGCCCGCGCTGAACGAGGGCCGTTCGGCCCGGGTCTGGACGTCCCAGTGGGTTGAGTTCCAGCCAGAGTCCGCCGCCGGAAAGGCCGCCGATCCCGACCGGCCCCCCTGCGAACCGTTTGACACGAATCCGGTCAGCCTTTCGACCGACACTGTCGTCCGGTGGCTGGAGGCGAGCTATCCACCCCGCCTGAGAGAGCAGGGCATCGGCGGCAGCGTCGTACTCTGGTTGCGCGTGGGCGAATCCGGCGAGGTCCTCGAGACGGAGGTCAGGCAGTCCAGCGGTCATCCGGCCCTCGACGACGCGGCCGGCGCGGTCGCCATGAACATGCGCTTCGAGCCCGCGAAGCGCCTTGGGCGGCCAACGGCCGTTTGGGTCCACCAACGACTCACGTTCAGTTCGATCCCGCGAAGCCGGTAACGGCGTCGGGGTACGCGCCGGCCACGCGGGCGCGCTGGCGCACCAGAGCCAGCACGACGTCGATTGCCGGGGTGGGAACGTCGACCATGCGCCCCATCTCCTGGACGGCGGTAACGAGGGCGTCGATCTCCATCGGCCGCCCCTTGTCGAGGTCCTGCAGCATCGACGTCCGGTGCTCGCCCACGGCCGCAATCCCGTTGATCCGCCGCTCGATATCGATCGAGAAGCGGGCGCCCAGGGCTTCGGCGACCGCCTGCCCCTCGAGCATCATCGTCTTCGCGACGGCGCGCGTGTCGGGGTCGCCGGCGATGGTGCCCAGGGTCTCCAGCGTGAGGGCGCTGATCGGATTGAAGGCGAGGTTGCCCCACAGCTTGATCCACATCTCGTCGCGGATTCTCCGAATCGGAACCCGGAATCCGGCCTCGATGAGAGCGCGGGCCAGCCGCCGTACGCGCTCCGTTTTCTCCCCGCTGGGCTCGCCGAGCGTGAACCGATTGTACTTGAGGTGCCGGATCACGCCGGGTTCAGACACCTCGGTGGCCGCGTAGACGACGCAGCCGATGACGCGCTCGGGACCGATCCCGTCCCATTGCACGCCGCCGGGGTCGAGGCTCTCGAGGCGGCGGTCGCGCCAGGGCCCTTCCACACCATGAAAGTACCACCAGGGGACACCGTTGGTGGCCATGACGACGGCCGTATCGGGACCGAGCAGCGGCTGCAGCGGCTCCACGATGTAGGGGACGGAATGCGCCTTGAGCGTGATGATCACGTAGTCCTGCGGCCCCACCTCCGCCGGGTCGTCCGTGCAGAAGGGGTGGGCGACGCGCTCCTCGCCGTCGATCAGAAGCCGCACGCCGTGCCGACGCATGGCCTCGAGGTGGGGTCCCCTCGCTATGAGCGCGACATCCTGCCCTGCCAGCGACAGCTGCACGCCGAGATACCCCCCGATGGCGCCGGCCCCGTAGATGCAGATCCGCATCAGCGGCCGGCCCGGCTCACGTCAGGCCGAGCTTTTCGGCCATGCCGATTCGTTGCAGTTTTCCGGTGGGACCCTTGGGGATGTCGTCCATGATGAGGATCTTCCGGGGCACCTTGAAATCGGCGAGACGCTCCGCCGCGAACGCCTGGATTTCGCGCGGCGTCACCTCCATCCCCTCGCGGAGGACCGCGGCTGCCGCCACCTCCTCGCCCAGCTTGGGGTGGGGCATGGCGAACGCCACCACCTGGCGCACGGCCGGGTGGTCGAGGATCGCCTCGTCGATCTCGCGCGGCGAGATCTTCTCTCCGCCGCGGTTGATGATCTCCTTCAGACGGCCCGTGATCGTGACGTAGCCCTCGGGGTCCATCCTGCCCTGGTCTCCCGTACGGAACCACCCGTCGGTGAAGGCTTCGGCATTGGCGGTGGGGTTGTTCTCGTACCCGTCGCTGACGTTCTCGCCGCAGATGACGATCTCGCCCACCTCGTCCGCCGACAGGTGAGCCCCGGCCTCGTCCATCACCGACACCTCGGGACCCGCGGCGATCCCCACCGTCCCGGGCTTGCGTGCCGCGGGCGGGAGCGGGTTGCAGGTCATCTGATGCGCCGCTTCGGTCATCGCGTACGCCTCCACCACGGGAGCGCCGAATGTCTCCTCCAGTTCCGCCATCACCTGCGGAGGGAGGGAGGCGGAGGCCGAGCGGATGAAGCGCAGCGCCGCCCGTTCGATCGCGTCGCGGTTCCGAGGGGCGCGCGACAGGATCGCCTGGTGCATGGTGGGGACGGCCGTGTAGAACGTGGGCCGCGCCTCGTCGAGCCAGGTGAAGAAGCGGAGGGCGTTGAAGCCGGGGGTGCAGAAGATCGAAGCGCCGACGCCGAGCGGCGCCAGGACCGCGGCCATCAGCCCGTGGATGTGGAACAGGGGCATCACGTTCAGGCAGCGGTCGGCTGCGGTGAGCCGCAGGGTGCGCTGGATGTTGCCCGCGGAGGCGCAGACGTTCGGGTGCGACAGCGGCACGATCTTGGGGCGGGACGTCGTCCCCGAGGTGTGGAGGATGAGGGCGATGTCACCGGCTTCGGCCAAGCCACCTTCTGATCCGCCGCCGCCGAAATTATCGCCAGCGAGTTCGAACGTCCCGGCCGGAGCCTCGTCCCCGACGTGCAACTCCAGCACCGGGATCCCGAGGGCGGCGGCGGCCGCGCGCGCTGAAGAGTCGCTTCCCGCCTCGAGGAGGAGCGCCTTCGTGTTCAGGTCGGCGAGGTAGAACTCGTACTCCGGCTGCCGGTAGGCCGGGTTCAGGGGGGCGGCCGTCGCCGCGCACCCCACGGAGATGAAAGCGGAGGCCATCTCGGGCCCGTTGGGGAGGACGATCGCCACCCGATCGTTCCGTCCGATTCCAAGGCCGTTGAGCGCGTTGACGGTGCTCTCGACGTGGCGGCGGAGGCCGACGAAGTCGAGCGGCTCGCGTCCGGGGGCGGAGATCGCGGGACTCTCCCCCGAACCGCCCGCGAGCAGTTCCCAAAGGGTAACGGGATCCGGCATGGTCAGGTCAGGCCGGCCTGACGTCGCCGGGCTTGGTCATGGGGTCTCGCCACGGACGGCGGAGGGATCGCGGTCAGCAGGAGACGCACCGGTGGTTGTTCTTCGCCCCGAGACTCTCGAGCAGGGCGATGGTCTCGGGGAACGGCTGGACGCGCTGCACGGGCCCGTTCGCGAGGTCCACCGTCGTCTGTCCGTTGCGGGCCACGAGGGTCACGTCCGCGCCCTTCTCGACGAGATACAGAATCATCTCGTTGTCTCCGCGCGCGGCGGCGTGGTGGGCGGGCGCATAGCCATTGTGGTCCCGGGCGTTCACGTCGGCGCCGAGTTCCTCGACGAGAAACTTCATTGCGGGGAGCCAGCCGTCCGGCACGTGGCGGTGCGAGTTCCCGGCGAAGCCCTGTCCATAGCCGACGCCGGCCGCGGCGTGAATCGGGTACACCGCGGGACCGCCGACGGGGATGGGCTCCAGGCCCGAATGGTCCGTGTCGTCGCCGCCCCGCCCGTACTGCCGCTCCGGCACCCTGGTCGTCGCCAGGGTGGGATCCGCCCCGTACTCGAGCAGCAGCTTCATGGCGTCGATGTCCAGTGCGTGCGCGGCGCGCCAGAACGGCGTGGCTCCGGTTCGGTCGACGCCGAGCAGGTCCCGGTTGTAGGTCGTGAACCAGAGCGACTTCTTCAACCGCACGTTGGGGTCGACGCCGGCCTCGAGCAGTGTCCGCATGACGTCCAGGTACGCCCACTCCTGCTGATGCACGTCCGTGGGCTGCGGATGCCGAGCCTTCGGGGCCCAATGCATGTTGAGGGCCGCGTAGAGCGGAGTGGCGCCGGCGTTGCTCGCGAGGCGGGGGTCGGCGCCATCGGCGAGGAACCGCATGGCCAGATCGAAGTGCCCGTTGATCATCGCCATGAGCAGCGGGGTGGTCCCGTCCGCGGGGCTGCGCTGATCGATGTCGGCGCCGCTCTCGAGCAGGGAGAAGGCCACATCCTCATGGCCTTCTCGCGCCGCGAGCAGCAGAGCGGTGAGTCCGCCGTGCGAACCGACGAGGTCCGCGTAGTTGCCCAGGCACCCGGAGCAGGTGGGCTCCTCCGGGTCGGCCAGCCGCACGGGCTGGAGGCCGGGGCCGGCCCCGTCCGCGGGCATGGGGGCCGGTTCGCGGTCGCCGGGAGGCGGCGACGCTTGGCCCACCCGGAGCGCCGCTACCCGGGCATTGCGCTCGCGCCGGTCCAGCTGGTCCCACGCGTCGCGAGCGACGATGTCGAGGACGTACGCGGCAAGCGCCGGGTCCGCTCCAACGCCGAGCAGCGCCCGCACGCCGCCGGCCCGGCCCGCGGCCGCGGCGAACATGAGCGGCGTCTGTCCCCACTCGGGCTCGCGCGCGTCGGGGTCCGCTCCGTGCCGTACCAGCGCCTCGATCGCCAGCGGCGATCCGGCCGTAGCCGCGAAGTGCAGCGGGGTCGCGCCGGTCGACGTCGTGGCGGCGGCGTCAGCTCCCGCCTGCAGCAGCGCCTCGACCAGCGACGTCTGTCCCGCGCGGCTCGCCACGTGGAGCGGCGTGTGCCGGCCCAGCCGCGTGCCCGCTTCCAGATCCGCGCCCGCGTCGAGCAGCAGCTCGGCCAGGTCGAGCCGCCCCTTCATGGCCGCCCAATGGAGTGCGGTCATGCCGTCGCCCCGGGCGCCGTTCACGTCCTCGCCCGCGTCGAGCAGCGCCTGCACCGCCACGAGGTCGCCGCGCATGGCCGCGTCGGCCACCGGAGCATCCGGCCCGGTCGGCCCCCCGGCCCCGAGTGCGAGCAGGACCGCGACCGCGATCACCGGGAACCTCGATCGCCTCATCAGTCCGCCGTCCCCGTGAAGGAGAACGCCCCGGTGCTGTTCCCGAAGCTCGTCATGTCGTCCAGCCCCAGCCGGTGCATCAGGCTCAGCATGACGTTGGCCATTGGGGTACCCGGCGCGGCTCGCAGGTGGAGGTTGCCGTTCATCCGCCCCTGCGCGCCGCCCACCACGAAAAGCGGACACCGCTTGTGGTTGTGCACGTTCGGGTCCCCCATCGGCGACCCGTAGACGATCATCGTCTTGTCGAGCAGGTGCGTGTCCCCCTCCATCGATTCCTTCAGCCGGTCGAGGAAATACGGGACCAACCCCACATGGTAGCGGTTGATCTGCGCGAAATCCGTGATGTTCCCCTCGTTGTCGCCGTGGTGCGACGCCGGGTGGAACGCCTTGTCGATCCCGCTCCCGGGATAGACCCGCCCCGACGCGTCTCGTCCCATCTTGAACGAGAAGACGCGCGTCATGTCCGCCTGGAAGGCGAGCGCCTGCAGGTCGAACATCAGCTTCACGTGCTCGTCGAACGAATCCGGCACCCCCGCCGGCGCCTCGGGGAGTTCACGCCGCACGCCGGACTCGTTCCGGGCCACCACGCGCTGGATGCGTCGTTCGATCTCCCGAACGTTCTCCAGGTAGCGGTCCATGCGCTGCCGGTCGGAGGGATCGAGCCGTCCCTTGAGGCCCGCGACCTCGCCCGTGATGAAATCGAGGATGCTGGCGCTGGAACGCTGCCGGGCGGCGCGCGCCTCCGGCGTCCCCCCGGCCCCGAACAGCTGGTCGAACGCGACCCGCGGGTCGCGGATCATCGGGAGCGGCTGGTTGGGCGAGGACCAGCTGATCGTGTCCGTGTAGACGCACGCGTAGCCGTAGGCGCAGCCTCCCGCCTGATCCACGTTCTCGATGCAGAGCTGCATGGAAGGGATCGGCGTATCCTGCCCGAAGCGCTGCGCGTACAGCTGGTCGAGCGACGTTCCCACCATCACGTCCGAACTCTCCGTCTGCTTCGGATGCGACTGCGTGAGGAAGGTGGCGCTCGAGCGGAAGTGGTCGCCCCCGATCTCCTTCGGCTTGGTGGCTTCCGCCGCCTCGACGTCGGTGTCGCTGATGATCGTGAGAACGTCGCGGTAGGGATCGAGCGAACTCAGCGCGGTGGGGGAAAGGTCGAAGTTCCGACCGGTTCCGGATGGCGACCAGTAGTTCTGCGCCGCCCCGAACTCGCTGCTTCCCGCCGCGCCGTGCACCATCTCGATGCAGACGAGGCGCGTCGGATCCGCGACCTCCCGCGCCCACAGACGACCCGCCGGGACCATCGCGTCGAGCAGCGGCAGGGCGACCGTCGCCCCCGCGCCCCGGAGGAAGGTCCGGCGAGAAAGGTGTTTGCCTGTGATGAACTCCATCGGGCCTCCTCGGCTCGCTGGTTCCTGCTGGTTTACCGCTGGTTTCCGCTCTCCGCCTGCATGTCGTCGACCACGGCCCCGGTCCCCTTCAGGCGGAACGCCGGGCTGTTGACGACACCCATGATGAAGGCCGACAGGCGGTGGTCCTGCTCCGCCGCCTGTCTCGCGATCGACCGCACCGTGGGCATGTCGTAGTGCTCGACCCGCCGGCCCAGCGCGTAGGCGAGCAGGTTCTCGGTGAACGCGCGCACGAGCGGCACCGGTCGCGCCAGCAGCGCCGCGCGCAGATCCGCCGCGCTACGCACCGGCGTGCCGTCATAGAGTTCGCCCTCCGCGTCGATCGGCATCCCGCTGTCCTTGATGCGCCGCGCCCCCGTGCCGTCGAAGAACTCAAGCGCCAGGCCGATCGGATCGATCACGCGGTGGCAGGACCGACAGGCCGGACTCGCCCGGTGCATCTCCATCCGCTCGCGCACCGTGAGCAGGCGTCCCTCCTCGGCCTCCGGCGTCGCCTCCAGATCCGAGACATCCGGCGGGGGCGGGGGCGGGGGCGTCCCCAGCAGCACCTCCATCACCCACTTCCCGCGCAGCACCGGAGAGGTCCGGCTCGCGTGCGAGGTGAGGGTGAGGATGCTGCCGTGCCCCAGCACGCCGCGGCGCTCCGCTTCGGGGATCTCGACCCGGCGGAAATCGGTTCCCGTCACGCCCGGAATTCCGTAGTGCCGCGCCAGCCGCTCGTTGACGAAGGTGTAGTCGGCGGTGAGCAGCTCCATCAGGCTGCGGTCTTCCTGCACGATGGTGTGGAAGAGCAACTCCGTCTCCCGCCGCATCGCCTCCTTGAGCTGCTGGTCGAAATCGGGATAGAGGCGGACATCGGGGTTCATGCCCTCGAGGTCCTGGAGCCGGAACCACTGTCCCGCGAAACGCGTGGCCAGCGCCTCGGCGCGCGGATCGGCGAGCATGCGCCGCACCTGCGCATCGAGCACGGGGGCATCAGAGAGCCGGCCGGCGGCGGCGACCTCCAGCAGTTCGTCGTCCGGGCCCGTGGCCCAGAGGAAGAAGGAGAGCCGCGATGCGAGATCGTAGTCGTCCAGCGCGTACACGCCCTCCGCCTCACGCGCGGGGCGTTCCTCGAATCGGAAGACGAAGTGCGGGCTGGCGAGGATCCCCTCCAGGGCCAGCCGAATCCCCTCCTCGAAACCGCCCGCCTCGGCGCCCACGCGGTAGAGCCCCATGATCGCCGCGAGGTTGTCGTCCGTCAGCGGTCGGCGGTAGGCCCTCGTCCCGAGCCGCGACAGGATCTCCTCCGCGCACGACGCTTCGTCGTCCGGCGCCGAAGGACGGCACAAAAACACGCGCTCCCGGCTCGGCGTGGCCGACATCCCCGCCGGATCGAAGGGCCCCGTGACCGCGAGATCCCGCAGGTGCGGGAGCGTCGTGAACCCGTACGCGTCGGTGATGCTCGTGCTCGCGATCGACCAGTCGTGCGGCGACATCAGGTCCTGCAGCGGCCCCTCGAAGGTGCGGATGAACGCGGCCGCCACGCGGTGCGGACCTGCCTCGATGAAGACGGGTTCGGTGCGCAGGTTCACGCCGTCCGGATCGGAAACGTGCATCCAGCGATCGATGTCGAGCAGCGCGACGCGTTCTCCGTCGATGGAGATCTCGATCCGCTCGGGTTCGTCGGTCGTGTGCAGCGCCCCCTTCCCGTTCCCGAACAGGGCGCCGGTCGTCTCGTGATGGAAGGAGACGCGGAACGCGTACTCGCCGTCGGCCGGGAAGTTGTGGTCCACCGCGACGCCGCCGCGGCTCCCGTACGGAGTGCCCTCGACATGGTCCGCCTGCGAGGTCCAGCGCGACACCCGGAAGGTGGCCTCGCTGGGCGTGACCTCGGGGTCGCCGAGCGCGAGCCGGCTGATCTCGCTCGCGGCGCGCAGGTATCCCTCCATGAGGGTGGGCGAGAGCAACTGCACATCCGCGATGTTGTCGAAGTTCGCGCTCTTCGTGTCGAGCGGCAGGTAGTCGCCGGCGTCGACATCCAGGTCGAGCAGGTCATGGATCGAGCGCGAGTACTCGGCGCGGTTCAGCCGCTGGAAGGTCCGCCGCCCCGGGTTCGGGTTCGCCTCCCACGCCGCGTCCAGCCGGGATTCGAGGACGGCGGCGAGCGTCCGCAGGCTGTCGGGGGTCGGCCGGCGCACCCCGACGGGCGGCATCATGCCCGCCCGCAGCTTCCGCACCATCCGTTCCGCGATCACTGCGTTGTCGGCGGCCGATGTCACCTCGAAGGTCTCGAGCGACATGCCGCCGCTGAGCCGCCGGGGGTTGTGGCAGCGCGTGCACGTTCCGGCGACGACGCCCTGCGCGACCTCGAGGGAGAGCGTGTCGACGGCGGCCGCCGGGGTCGGCGGTGAGAACGGGCTCGGCCAGACGGAGGGAGGATGCTCGACTCCCGCCGCGCCGTCAGCGCTCTGGCCAACTACGGGGCTCGGGAGAAAGCCCGCTGTGACCAGCAGCAGAACCGATGTTCGCATGGCCGAGGCCTCGTCCAAGCAGCCGTGTCGCGCCCCCTCGGGACGCAAGGGTACACCGCGTGAAAATGTACCACCGACGCGGATCGCCCGGCCAGCCGCGTATATGACTACGCCATCGGGTAGCCCACCGATTCCTCCGGTTTGCTCGGTGCCCAGTTGCGGTCTCGCAGCCAGAGGGCGGTGGCCGCCAAAGCGAACGACCCGGCCCACAGCCAGCAACCGAGGCCCTCGTAGTGGAACGCGATTGGGCCGCCGCCGATGCCGTACAGGATGGTCGGTCTGAAGAGATTGTTGATCACCAGCCCAACGCCCAAGACGCCCATGACACCGAGAACTCGTCGAAGCCGCCGTCGCGTGGGTCGCCGAGAGCCGAACAGCGCCGGGAGGGTCATGGCCATCGGAAGATTGGCGAGTAGCACCGCGGGGATGCTCACCGCCGTCATTGCGAGGCCCCCTCCCGTCATCACCATCCACAGGAACTCGTATCCGACTTCTGAAAACATTGCGAGGTCAGCCTTGGGCGATCCCATCCAGACAGTGCGATGGAGCGGGAGAAAGAACGATGCCGCGAACAGCACCCACCCGGCCAACAGGAGAGGTCGCCATCTGGGCCGGCCGGCCTTCACGAACTCCTTCGCGAGCGCGGCCGACTCGCCCAGTTCGTCGCAGACGATGCTGAAGACTTGGGCGGGCGTCAGCTCGGGCGTCAGCTCGCGTTCCAGGTCGAAGCGCGCCCTGAGGTGGTCTTCCAGTTCGTCGACTTCGCGCGGAGAAAGTGAAGAGCTGCGCTCCAGTCTCCCACGCCACCCTGTGACTTCGGTCTCAAGTCCAAACACGACTGCCTCCCAGGTACATCTGGCGGGCTTCCCAATGCCGCCCGCTAACGCTTACGGGCTCTTCTGGAACGGGATGGATGCGACGGACGGTCGGTCGAACTCGTCTCTGGAAACGCCCCAGATCCGGGAACTGGAGAAGCGAAAGGCATCGAACCGGTCGGGCAGTCGAACGTCCCGCGTGGCTCCGTCAGCTGCGATTCGCAGCCACAGCCGACCGCCGCTGAGCCCGCCGGCGTCGAGATCCAAGGGATGCAACCACATCGTTCCGTCTTCGCTGCAGCGGAAGTCCACATATCGGGGCAGGTAACTCGCGAGTTCGTGCGGCTCGCCCTGAACCCTCTGGGCCATCTGATTCAGGAGCCGAAGACTGTCCTCCGCGGTGAGCCTGGTCGTGACATCTCCCGTCACCTCGGCCTGCCTCAGCGCAAACACCGCTGCGGAAAACTGTCGAGGACTGACCTCGGTGAAGGGAACAGGAGGCAGGTCGATAGAGGGCACCTCCGCACCCGATCCATCGAAGCCACGAAGCTGATTCCTCACCCGATCATGGACGCGCACGAGATTCTCGCCGCAGGAAGCCCACAGCCGATACCACAGGGGAAACCCACCGTCACTCCGGATGAAATCTGCGGATGGATCGTCCAGCGCGTCGCCGAGCGCGACGAGGTCTCGAACCCCTCCGGCCTCCGGATCGAACGCGACCAGATCGGCTCGCAGGAGCGAGAAGCGGAACTGTAGTACACCCTCCGCCATCGACCCGCTCGAGCGGGGCACGATGATCTCGCGGCCGAGTCTGGCCGTTCGCACCGATGTCGTCAGCATGCTCGTGCCGGTCCGGACACTGCCCGGCGGGAGGGCCTCCGACCGCAGCGGGATCTCCGCCCAGTCCGCGTCCGGTCGCGAGATCCGGATCATCGCGTGGCGCACAAGGTCGAGGACCCAGGCCTCTCCCTCCCAGCCTCCCGTGACGAAAGCGGAGGGCATCGCGAATTCGTCCGGACCCCTTCCGGACCGCCCGTGCGCGCCGAGAGACTCCCCATCCGGCCCGAATCCGACGAAGTACGGCGCGCTCGAATTCAGAACCCAGACGGAGCCGTCACTCAACACCTCCATGTCTCGCACCACGGCGAGGACGTCCGAGCTGCCCAGCACTTCAATGGTCGACGCCTCGAGCTCGACGGGGGCGCCGGGCTCGCCGCCGACGTACGCCCCGTCGACGCACGCGAGTAACGCCGCGCCGGACAGGACCGCGGCAACGGTCGAGGAAGTCAGGAGTTGAATAGGTCTCACAGTTCCCCCGTTAGAGCGCCGGCACGTCCAATTTGGCGGCTGTCCATGCCCGGTCGCGCAGCCAGAGCGCAGTGGCCACCAGAGCCAACGACGCGGACCAAGCCCAGTACGCAGGACCGAGATGCGCCACCGAGCCGACGCCGTCTACTACGACCCACGGAGGGGTCAGCAGGGTCTTCACTCCGAATCCAAGGGTCGCAAGCCCGCTGAGTCCGAGCACGATACGGTGGGCGATCCTCAGGTAGCGTCGCGAGTGTCTCCTCACGGGACGCGCGCTTCGGAAGACAGAGACCGTCATGATCATTGCGAGATTGGGGAGGGCCAGAACGAACGCTCCATCGGCTAGAGATGTCCAGAAGAGCTCATAGCCGAACTCGAAGATCGGTGGGAAGGCCGGCGAGAGGAAGAACGAGGCCGCGTACAGTGCCCACCCGGCGAGGAACAGAAACCGCCAGGCGGGCCGGCCCGCCTTCACGAATTCTCTCGAGAGCGCAGCCGGCTGGCCGAGCGCTTCCCGAGCAATCTGGAACGCCCGGGCGGGACTCAGCGCCTGGGTCAAGTGCAACTCCAAGTCGACGCGGGCGCGCAGGTGGTCCTCGAGTTCATCCAACTCGCGAGGTGAGAGGGCCGACGTTCTTTCCACCTCCCTGCGCCACCTCCCGACTTCCCTCTCCAGTTCAAACATGGCTGCCTCCCCAGGACAACTCGAGGGCTCCGTACACCGCTCGCCAACTCTCGCGGTCGGCCGCCAGCCGGCGCTTGCCGCGGGCCGTGAGTCGGTAATACTTGCGGCGCCGCCCCTCGTCCGTGAGCTCCCAGCGACCGACGATGAGGCCGTCCCGCTCCAGCCGGTGAAGCACGGGGTAGATCATCCCATCGGACCACTCCAGTTCGCCGCCGGAGAGCAGCTTGACCTGTTTGAGGATCTCGTAGCCGTAGGTCTCGCCGCCGGCCAGAATGGAAAGCACCATCGGGCGCGACGAGGCCGCCACCAGCTCCTTGTAGACCGATTTCTTCATCCGACCCCCATACCATGCTGTACGAGATACCTTGTACCACAATGTATAAGAGCGCTGTGAGACCGGCAACTTCGCCGCAGATGGCAGCCGGGGACGTTCCCGCGGGAACGTCTTACGCGAATTCGAGCAGGATCTTCCCGAGCGGACCCGCTTCCACCGCCTCGTGGGCGGCGACGATGTCTTCGAGCGGGAAGCGAGCCGCGATCGTGTGGCGGAGTTCGCCGGCCCCCAGCCACCCGGTGAGGTCTTCCACCGCCTGGCGCTTCGCGTGCTCGGGCATCAGGAATACGAGTTCGAAGCGCAGGGTCAGGTTCTTGTACAGGAGGGTATAGAACGGGACGGCCGGCTGCGGCTCGCCCTCCGAGGCGTACGCCGAAATCACGCCGTTCGGCTTCAGCATGGCGATCGAGGCGTCGAGGTTCCCGCCCATCTCCACCTCGACGATGCGGTCGAGACCCTCTCCATCCGTCAACTCCAGGACGCGGGCCGCGACATCTTCCGCACGGTAGTTGATGACGGCGTCCGCGCCGGCTTCACGCGCGACCTCGCCCTTCTCGGGACCGCTCACGGTGGCGAGGACGCGGGCGCCGCCGAGCCGCGCGCACTGGATCGCGTAGGCGCCCACCGCGCCGGCACCTCCGGTCACCAGCACCGTGCGTCCCTCGACGGGACCGTCACCGTAGACGCAGCGGTACGCTGTGAGCGCGGGGATGCCGAGACACGCGCCCGCGGCGAAAGAGACATCGGCGGGCAGAGGGACGGCCCGCGAGGCGGGGATGGTCACGAACTCGGCCGCCGTGCCCAGGTCGCTTCCCCACTGGGCTTCGTAGATCCAGACGCGCTCGCCCACGCGGCCGGCGTCAACGCCCTCCCCGGCCGCGTCGATGGTTCCGGCGCCGTCGAAGTGCGGCACGACAAGGGTGTCCGTCAGGCTACCCCGCCCCCCCGCCCGACGCTTCACGTCCACGGGGTTGATTCCCGAGGTGCGCACCTGAACCCGCACCTCGCCGGGGCCGGGCGTTGGCGGTTCGCGCTCGCCGACTTCCAGCACGTCTCGCGCCGATCCCTGCTTCGTGTACCAGGCTGCTCGCATCGCGTCTCTCTCCTCCCGCTAGTCGCCGCTTGAACTCAGGCCCTCGGTGTGTCCGTCCACGGGGAGCGCCTGGCCGGAGATCTTCGCACCGGCCTCCGACGTGAGAAAGAGGACGAGCGCGGCCACGTCCTCGGAGTCGACGAAGGTTCGGAGCGAGACCTGGCGGAGCCAGCTCCATGGCCAGGGTGCGCGTGAAGCCGATCACGCCCCACTTGGCCGTGGCGTACGGGCTCCGGAGCGGATAGCCGTGCAGCGGTCCGGCGTTGTCAACGAGGACATCGAGCCCGCCCAGCTGCTCGAACGCCGCGGGCCACGTCCGCTTCCGCGAGACGTCCGCCAGCGCCGAGCCTCTCGGCAAAATCTCCACCGACCGACGCCAGGAGGTCCACGAGCGCCGCGGGATCGCGGTCGCAGCGTGATCGCCCGCCCGATCCCGGCCCCAGCCCCCGTGACGACGACGCGCCGGCTTTCGTGAGCGGGCACGGTTGTCACCCTTCTTTTCACCCTCCTTTTCACCTTTCGTAGCCGTGTTCGACCGCCGGGTAGCTGCCCTCCCGCACTTCCCCGGCATATCGCCCCACCGCATCGCGCACTGCGGCCCCGAGTTCCGCGTACGTCTTCAGGAAGCGGGGGCTGAACCCCTCGTTCAGACCGAGCATGTCGTGCAGGACGAGCACCTGCCCGTCGCAATCCGGACCGGCGCCGATCCCGACCGTCGGCACCGAGACCGCCCCGGTCACCCGCCTCGCCACCGGCGTCGGCATCAACTCGAGCACGATGGAGAAGACCCCCGCCTCCTCCAGCGCCGCGGCATCCTCCACGAGACGCGAGGCCGCCTCGTCGTCCTTGCCCTGGATCCGGTGCCCTCCGAGTGCGTGCACCGCCTGAGGCGTGAAGCCGAGGTGTCCCATCACAGGGATCCCCGCCCGAACCATCGCCCGCACCGCGTCGACGACCTCGAAACCGCCCTCGAGTTTGACGGCGCCCGCACCCGTCTGTTTGAGGACGTTCCCCGCGTTCCGCACCGCCTCGGTGACCGAGACCTGGTAGCTCAGAAACGGCATGTCCACGACCACGAAGGCGCGGGACGTGCCCCGAACCACGATGCGGCCGTGGTACGTCATCTGTTCCAGAGTGGCGGAGAGGGTCGTCTCCTCCCCGCACAGGACGCTGGCCAGGGAGTCGCCCACGAGGATCAAGTCCACCCCCGCTGCGTCCACCAGCGAGGCGAACAGCGCATCGTAGGCGGTGATCGCGACGATCTTCTCACCCCGCGACTTCATCGCGACGAGATCGAACGTCGTCACACTCATGGTTCGCGTCATCGGATCACCCGTCTGCACGCGGGAACAAGCACCGTCCCGTCTCGGCGTCGACGACGCGGATCGCGCTCACCGGACAGTTGCCCGCTGCCTCCAGCACCGCCCCCTCCGGATCACCATCCGGATCGACGACGGTCGATTGCCGGTTCTCATTGTGCGCGAAGACACGCGGCGCTGTCGCCACGCACATCGCATTGCCGACGCACCGCCCGTGGTCGATCTCGATCCTCACCATGGGGCGCTCACCATGTTACGGGCATGGACTCGATAGACCGGAACTGAAGGCTCGGCTGATACCGCAGCGCCTCCGTCTCCAGCTCGAAGCGCTCGAACCGCCGCGCCAGTCCCCGGAACACCTCCTGCCCTTCGATGCGCGCGAGCGCGACCCCCAGGCAGTAGTGGATCCCGGATCCGAAGGAGAGGTGAGGGTTCGGCTGCCGTCCGATATCGAACCGGTCCGGGTCCTCGAAGACCGAGGGGTCCCGGTTCGCCGCCGCGATGATCCAGCGGATGCGCTCGCCCGGGGAGAGGGTCTTGCCGCAGCACTCGGCCTCCTGCGCGACGATGCGCTGGGTGGACTTCACGGGTGGGTCGTAGCGCAGGCACTCCTCGGTGGCCTGTCGCGCGAGGCCGTCCGGGTCCGCTCTGAGCCGGTCCCACTGCTCCGGGTGCGCCATGAAGGCGCGGAGCCCGTTGCAGATCAGGTTCATCGTCGTCTCGTGCCCCGCGAACAGCATGAGACCGGTGTTCACCAGCACCTGGTGGCGCGTGAACACCCCATCGGTCTCGCCCCGGGCCAGCGCCGAAATCAGGTCGTCGCCGGGCTCCGCGATGCGCTCGCGGACGAAGGGGCGTACGTACTCCACGATCCCCCGAATCCCCGCGGTCAGCGGTCGCAGCCGGTCGGGTTCCCCACGGTTCAGGTGGAGGATGCTGTCCGCGAGCCCCCGCAGCGTGTCCATGTCCTCGCGCGGGACGCCCATCATGCGCGCGATCACCCGGACGGGGAGTGGCGCCGCAAGATCGGTGACCACATTCATCCTTCCGCGTGGCCACAGCTCCTCCAGGAGGTCGTCCACGGTCTGCCGCACGAAGGGTCGCCACGCTTCCATGGCGGTCGGGGTGAAGTACGCGTGCACCGTCTTGCGCTGCTCGAGGTGCGCGGGCCTGTCTTGCTCGACCAGTTGGTCGGCGCGAAACGCCTTCACTTCGTCGAACAGGTGGGCGTCTTCGGGGAGCACGGGCGGGTACGGCGCCGATTCGACGCCCCGGATGACCGCCGAGGAGAAGAGTTCGTGATGGCGGAGAATCCAGACGATCGGCTCGTATCCCGTCACCACCCAGAGCCCGAACTTCTTGTTCCAGTGAACGGGGTCCCGCTCCCGCAGCCGCGCGAAGTGGGCGTACGGGCGCGCGATCACCTCCTCCGCGAAGAGGTCGTCGAGATCCGCCGCGGCGTCAACGGCCGGATCAGGGGACAAATCGATAGACGACCGGCAACCGCTGGACATCCGTGATGCCCGAGTCTGTGTGGTGGTAGATGTTTTGCCGCCCCGTGCCGCAGTCGCCGAAATCGTCGCAGGAAATCGTACCGATGAGACCCTGGAGGTCGGCGGTCCCGATCCACGCGCGCAACGCGGCGCGGTCTATGTACAACCGTCCGCCTTCCTCCACGGCGACGGATCGGACGGCGCTGAGCAGGAACGTCGTCGCATCGTAGGCGAGCGCCCAGTAGGGAGACTGCGGATGCTCGCCGTAGGTGGCTTCATGCGTGGCGAGGACGGTTTCCGCGCTCTTGCCGGTCACCTCGTTGATGTTGGTGCGGTAATCCGATTCCGGCCCCGCGAAGTAGATCCCCTCGGACTGCGGCGTGGCCAGGAAGTCCGAGACGAGCAGCGCCGCTCCGGAGATGAGCGTCACCCCTTCGAGGCCGTCGAAGACCCTCGCCTGCGCCGCGAACGGAGAACCTTCCGCCCGAAACAGCGGGAAGAAGATGCCGTCCGCCCCGGCGACCGCGAACTCCGCAAGTACGGCTGTCATGTCGGCGGCGCCCTTCCGGATCCCGGCGGCGACGGGGACTTCTCCGCCGAGGGCCTGAAACGCATCTCCGAACGCGTTCACCAGCGCGGTCGTGTAGGGATCGCCGTCGTGGACGGTCGCGATGCGTCTGAGGCCCAGTTCATTGTAGGCGAAGTCGGAGACGGCCCGCGCCTGGTAGAGGTCGTTGTTGGCGACGCGGTAGTAGCCGGGGTGATAGTCGGGGTTCGGATTGCCGGCCAGATCCGAAGTCAGCAACGGTGACGTGGTGCTCGGTGCGATCATCACGAACCCCGCCTCGCTGATCACCGGAGAGGCGGCCACCGCCGCGGCCGAACAGGACGTGCCGATGACGCCGACCACCTGCGGGTCCGCCACGATCTGCCGGGCGCCCGCCCTTCCGCCCTCCGGCGAGCACATGGAGTCGATGGGGTCGCCCAGTTGGACATTGCGGCCGCGGATGCTCGCCACGTCCCTGACCGCAAGCTCCACACCGCGCCGCGCCGTCTCTCCCAGCGAAGACCCGGTCATCGACAGCAGCGACCGGATCCGCACGGCCTCGCCACGCTGCAGCGTGACCGTCCCCAGCGGTCCCGGTTCAAAGCTCGACGGTCCGGTGCTTCCGTCGCACGATACCATGAGAGCCGCTGCGAGAGTGGCAGCCAGCGTCAGTCGGACGATTCCGACTCGATTTTTCATCGGGACACCTTCCCGGTAACAGGTCGAATGGTCTCGTCCCAAGCTACGCGAGGGCAGAGACGCCTCCAAGATGCGCGCTACATTGTGACTTCGGCTTTGGTCCAGCGGACAACGGCGAGGGGGTGGTGATGTCTCGAAACCGGCTTCTGATCGTCCTGGCGAGTCTTCTCGCGGGCGCCTGCGGCGAAACGGGAACACCCGGATCACCCGTCCCCATCCCGCTCGGCGAACTGGCCCTCGGGGCGTGGTCGCCGGCCGCCATGCTCTCGAACGATCAATTCCTCCCGTCTCCTCGCGCGCAGGCCGCCCGACACCCGTTTTCCGGCACCCTCGCGCTTGGTGGCGCACAGCTTCAGACGGATCCCTCCGAACTTCGCGAGCGCCGGGTCCTGGGGAGAGACACGAAGCGGTTCCCCGACGTCTCTCTGGGGTTCGTCGCGGATGGCCCGGATCTCATCCCCGTGAACCGCGACCTCATCGTAACTGGCACGCGCACCGAGGGAGGCAGTTACTGGGATGTCCTTGTGGGCCCCGGCACGGTCTGGTCGGAGCCGGGCGAAGCGTGGTCCCGGGGAGCCTTCCCGCTGCAGCTCGCGAGTACGGTCGAGAACGAGACCTACAACGGCGTCGCGACGTTCGCCTTCAACGACGGAGAGGTGTCCGGCGTCCGCTTTCAGACCGTCACGCAGGGCCGGCCCTACTTCCTCGTGCAGCGGCGGCTGATGTGGGGCCAGCTCGCAGCGGACTACACCCCGGGTCCCGCCATGCCCCAGGTGGTGGAGGCCTTCGCCGCGGAGAAGGCGCAGCGCCTGCCCCTCCGCCCGATCTCCGACCTGCGCGCGCGGGTGGGAGACTCCGTGTTCGAAAGCATGCACGGGGGCATGAACCTCGAGAACGTGGTCACCGCGGCCTTTCTCGTCGGAGACACGCTCTACGCGGCCGGCTGCCCCACGCCGTTCGGTGAGCTCCCCTTTTGCCGGGAACAGCGCTTCGGGATCTGGTCCGTGACGAAGTCCACCGGGAACACGATGGCCGCGCTGCGTCTGGCCCGGCGCTACGGGCGGGAGATCCTCGACGAACGGGTCGCCGACCACCTGGACGTCACCGCCGATCACGACGGCTGGGACGATGTCCGCTTCCGGGACATCCTCAACATGGCTACGGGCGTGGGCGAAGGGTCGTCGCAGACCGAGCCCAACAACACGAGCGATGGCTATCTGATCGGCTACGACGACTGGTACACGGCGATCTCGAAGGACGAACGGATTCGACAGGTGTTCCGCGCCTCGAACCATCCCTGGGGACCGGGAGAGGTCGTCCGCTACCGCGACCAGGACGCGTTTCTCATCGGCGCGGCGATGGACGCGTACCTCAAACATCAGGCCGGACCACAGGCGGACCTGTGGAGGATGCTGGAGGAAGAGGTCTATCGGCCCATCGGCGTGCCGCACGCGCCGACCAATCGGCTCCTCGAGGCGGACGGCTCTCTCAGTCTCCCTCAGATGTCACAGGGCTACTATCCCACGGTAGACGACCTCGCGAAGATCGCGCGGCTCCTGCAGCGGGGTGGCGCCCACGAGGGGGAACAACTGCTGCACCCGGAGTTGACCGCCGAGGTCCTGTACCGGACGGACGTGCTCGGGATCACCTTCGGCCCGCCCGTCGAGACCGGGCAGCCCAGCTACTACCTGGCGCTCTGGCACCAGAACTACGTTGGTGAGGGAGGCTGCGTCGTGGACCTCACCCGCATGTCGGGCTGGGGCGGGCATCGTGTCGTCCTCTTCCCCAACGACATCGTCGCGATCCGGATCTCGAAGGTCACGGGCCGCGAGTCCTCCCCGGTTGACGGTCTGGCCGCGGTAGCCGACCGGCTCGACCCGTTCTGTCCCTGACCGGGCCGAGTTCGACTGAGCGTCAGTCTCCGCGCTTCGCTTGCGAACGAAGATCCTCCGCCAACCGTTCGCAGAGGGCGATGGCCGACAGACAGAACGCCGCCGCGACTGCGACCGACACCGTCTGCCCTTCATGCTCCTCCAGGTGCTGCCCAAAATTGCCCACCCCGTGGATATGATCCACAAGCAGGGCCGTCGGCTTTGTCACGTACCTTGCGACGGCCGAGTGTTCCGGCCCGCCGGTGATCTTGCGCAGAATGCCGCACTGCGCACCCCGAGAGTGGGGGAGTTTATCGTTGTGGCTAAAAACGTCCGCGCGCTTCCATGTGTCCGGCAGCGACCTGTCCGTGGGAAGCTCGGCATTCCAGATGAGATCCAACGCACGGTCCCTGATGTTCCGAAACCAGATGAGGGAGTCTTCGGGCTGGGGGTAAAGATCACGAACCGCCTTGCGCACACGGCCGAGCAGTTCTGGGTCAGCCTGGACAATCTGGTCAAGACGGAGTTCGAACACCCCGCGAATATTGTCTTCGAACGCTTCCGCATCGCCGAACAGTCGGCGCAGACTCGTTATCCCCTCTTCCCGCTCCGCCGCGTAGCGCTTCATAAGGCGACAAGACGACCGCAGCCCTCCCCTCGCGCTCACGGCAAAGCCCCGCTGTTCCAGTATTTTCCTTCGGGATTCGGGGATGTTCGCAATGGGCTCGACACCGCGTCCCAGTTCCACCAGATCCGACCGCAGCTGCGTGGAGCAGTCGTCCCAAAGGGCGGCCAGCGACTCTCCCGGCGTTTCAAGAAGGGCTTCGGCGACCTTATCGACGTGCCGTTTCGAGAGCGTGACATCATCCGGAGCCTCGGAGAAAAGCCGGCTCGCCAGCGCGGCCGCAAGGACCGGGGCTCCACCTGTCCAGTTTATGATCTCCTTGCGAGCCGATTCATCGAGCTTGACGCGCTTCAACTCGAACGGCTCCAGAAATCCGCTCCAGTCACTTTGTTCGAAACAACCGACTTGGAGTGGCGTGTCGTAGAAGATCTCCCAGAAATCGGAAGTGCGGGATTCCTCGGTCTTGCAGAGTTCACGGAGCCGATCGCGGCTACCCGTCACGAGACGCAGACTCGCCCTCTGGGCCAGTTGGCGCATGTAGTCCCAGAGATTCCGCGTGATTCCGGCTTCTGCCAATACGTGATCGAACCCGTCGAGCACGGCGAGCAGGCGGTCGGCGCGGCACTCCAGCGCCTCGAATACGAGATCGAGTAGGGGGTCGCCCAACGCTTCGTCGTCGGGCTCCAGCGAGTCGGCGAGGTCAGGATGCCTTTCCGCGAGCGCCTGCTTGGCCTTCTCGGCGAATCGCCGTCGGAACTCCGCGTTGGTTCGCGGCGTTCCATGGCGGAGGTCCCAGTATACGGACGCCGCGTAATGGTCGCGTTCGGTCCTCCCGAAGAGAGACGCGATGTGATGTAGGAGGACGGACTTCCCGAAGAGTGTCGGCCCGACCACGCTCACATGGTCGGGCGTGGGCTTCGTCAAGTGGCCCCGTAGCTGGTGAACGAGGCCTTGCCGCCCGTGCAACGCCGGGATGTCGGTACCTCGCACCCGATAGGGATTCTCACTCATCGCGTGCGCTCCGTCTCGTCCACCGCGCGGCGCCTCACGACCTCGAAGTCGACGTTACGATGTATCCACGCGGCCATCAGGGGCGTGGCGAGCTCGTAAGCCGAGCCCCGCTTGCGTTCCGTATCGCGGAGTCGGAGCAGATCCAACTCGCGAAGGGACTCCAGATCATCGGTTAACGCGACCGTAGACTGAAGGTCGACGCCGTACTCCATGAACTTCATTTCAAGCAGATCCAGCGTATTGGGATCCGGCTCGCTCTCAAGACTCTGGCACAACGCGAGGATGAACCGTCGCCGCTCCGTCTTCGCGTATTCCCACAGCGTATGGAAGTGCTCGTTGTCCTCGACCATGACGTCGGCAGCTTTCTCCACGTCGACTAAGCTTACGGCCCGCCTGTCCAGACGCGCCGCGCGCTCGAAGATACGGTTACAAAGCGATTGGATCAGAAACGGCTGCCGCGCGCACAGCTTGACGACTCGATCTCTCGCCTCCGGCACGTAGAGCAGGCGGCCTTTGACGGGTTCCGTCACGAGACGGCGCGCCGACGCTGCGGACAGCTCGCTCACCGTGATGCGGTGCCCTAGCCCAAACAGGGCGGACCCATACTCCTGTCGGAGTCTTCTCAGTCGCCGGGAGCCGACCAGCACGGCGGAGAGATTCTCGTACTCGTGAAGTAAGAAGCGTAAGTTCCCCGGCACCTGCGGATTCGTGATTCCCTCGTCGATGCCCTCCTGCAGTTTGTCGAACTCGTCAACCATCAGGAGGAGGCGCTTGGGTCGCGCAGCCTCTATGACATGCCTCAAGAACAGTTCGAACAGTTCGAATGCCCGGTCGGGGCGGGAGAAGAAACCCCTCAGCGCCTTTGTGAACGCGAAATCAAAGTCAAAGGGGGAGCTTTCGCCCGGCCGATCTACTCCGGGCAGCCACACTCGCAGACCACTGCGGTGCGCCGCCAACCCCACCCTATAGGCCAAGAGCCGAAACACTTCGGTTGTGGGCAGACCGCATCCGGTTGCGTCGCTAGTCCCGGCCTGAAGCGAACAGTCCGCAGTCAGCCAGCCCGGTAGAACCTCTGGATCCCTCAGACGGTTGAGGATCGATGTCTTGCCCGTGCGGCGATTGCCCTCCAGCAACACAACGTTGGCTCGGCCTTCGTTCGAGAGCTGCCGCTTGATGTCGTCGATGATCTCTTCTCGACCGAAGAACATCTTCTTGTCGACCGGACTTCCAACGACGTAGGGACTAGCTCCGAAGTCGGCGGTCCTGGGCGTCTCCCGCACGGCACGGATTGCCTGCTCTTCCTGCCCCTCTACGTGGATCCCATCGAGTCGAACAGCCTTCCAATCGACCCAAACCCGGCACAGACCCTCCGGAGTGGTCCGCGGGAGGGCGACGGGCAGGGTTAGCTCCTCTCCGTCGGCTAGATATGGCACCGACCCTGATCCAACGGCCGGCGACGTGGAGACTTTGACGTTCCGGAGCGGGAGAGGCGATGCGTTCCTGATTCGGAGCTGGACGACGTCATCTGTGCCCAGTTTGATGGTGCCTCGTTCCATCACGGCTTCGAGCCGCACGGCTTCGAGAATCGATTTGCGCTCCGCCTCCACCAGTGGGAGGATCGCCTCGGAGAGCTCATTTGCCCATATCGCTTCGGTCGTAAGCTCGTCGTCCGTCCATGGATGCCGTACAGTCGTTTCCTTAATCGCGAATCTTGCGTTGTCCAGAATAGCCAACCGGCTGGCGCCCGCAGGCACCGCACTCAAGTCCCGCAACCCGCTCATGGGCTCCTTGATCTCCGACAGCCATTCCTCGGCTACACCGGCGTCGCCGTCGGACTGGGACTCCTCGCGCTGCGACAGCGCATCGAGGAACGAACGGGCCGTCCGTTGCAGTATCTTACATCGCTCCTCGGAAGAGTCGGTCGGATCCGGCTGAGGTGAATGGCGAAGGGTGTGGAACCACATCTCTACCGGATCGGAACCGAAGTCCGCCAATTCCTTCATGTGGGTCAGCAGGTCATCGCCACCCCCCAATACGAGCCGCTGTTCGCGTACGAGCCGCTGGAACCAGACCTCGGGGACCGGCAGGGGAAGGGACCTCAGTCGACGGATCGGGAGATGCTGAACGCTGACTCCGCGTGCGTGACCGCGAAGCCAGCGTTGGTATTCCAGCGATCTCAGGAGGTGGAGCAGGAATACCGCGTCCATCTCTTCGCCCGGTCGCACCACGGCCAAGCCCCGGCGTGCCACAGCGTCCACCGCCGGCCCGTCCGGCCGCACGATCCCGACCGTACCGACTTTGCCGCTGGTCGCCACCAGCAGATCCCACGCCCGCAGACGGCGCTCGGGCCGCACAGCTTCGCGGTCCGCCGTCAGAAATCGCGACGGCTCCGGATCGATCGGGCGCTGGCGGAGGTCGGCGACGGAAAGCAGTTTGATGCCTGTTGCCGCATCTTCCGTATGCGTCGTCGTCGTCCGTCCGCCACGCCCCGTTCCAGTGAACACGTCTGCGACCTCATGCAGTGGTCGTGACGGGAACTCGTAGGGGGAATCCGGCTTCTTGAGGGCTTCAAGGGAACCGGCCAAGGCCCGCGCACCCGTCCGCTTGGCGACGAGTTCCCAATCGAGTGCCGCCAGGTCGGGCACCGGGGTTTCCCAGAGTGTGTCGAAGGGCCTGCTGGAGGGCGTCCCGTCCACGAAACGGTTCGCGATGCGCCGTGTCAGTTCGTTGGATGGTCCCGGGTTGGGTTCATAGGGCTCGTTTGCGCGGGGCCAGTCCTTCACCTCCAGGAACCGGACGGCGCCGGTCGCCTCTTTTCGCCGAAAGACCAACAGGCTGGTCTTGACGCCCGTGTATGGGCGGAATGCGCCTGCGGGAAGCGAGACCACGCCGTCGACGTGGTAGTTCGTGAGCAAGTGTTCCCGAACCTTCTTGTCGGGGCCGGTTCGGAAGAGCGCCGCATCCGGAAGGGCAATGACGGCGCGCCCCTCCGGACGCAGGGACGTCATCGCATGCTGAAGAAACAGCGTCTCGATACTTCGCGCGGCGAACGGCAAATCGCACCACGTGTCCCGGCGGGGGCGTCTTCCCCACGGCGGGACCGCGAGAACGCCATCGAATCCCGCTGCCGCTCCATCCGCACTCCAGGACCGCTCCAGGGCGTCGCCGACCTCAAGCTGCGGATACTCCGTCCCGGCCAGAATGACTCGCGCGAGTCCGATGCAGTACGCATGCGGATCGATTTCCGTCCCGAACACCGAAGACGCGGGATCCGATTCGTCGCGAAGCCTCTTCGCCACCGCGGCCAAGAGATTCCCACCGCCGAAGCAGGGGTCGTAGATGCGCTCGCCGGGGCGCGGGTCGAGGAGATCAACCATGAGTTCGGCGATGGGTTGGGGAGTACTGCACTCGGCCATTGCCGGCCCGCCGACGCCACCGACCGGATCGGCGATGATCCCCAAGACCTCTCCAGCCCACCATCTATCGTGCGCAGCGCCGAAATCGAGGGCGTTGCACCATCCCAGAACCTGCGGGATCGTATTGGACCATGCATCGACCCACATCCTCAGCACCAGCGCGAGGTGTTGCCACCGAGAACCCAGCGGCTCGGCGGAGGTGGCAAGCAGAGCTGGAACCAACTCGCCTTGCACGAACTCGACGAATTCCGCCTCCGGGAGATCCTTCCATGCACTCCAGCGGTGACGCGGCGTCAACGCGTCGGTGTGTTCAGCCCACCGAAGGAGGCATAGCGCCGCCAACGGAGCAATCCAGGCTCCGACGGGCCGGTCGACGGCCTGCGCACGCCGCAGCCGACGGATCTCGGCCAGGAGTTCCGACGCGTCCGGGGCAAGGCGGCGCTGCCGTGGCCGTCGCCGCCGGCTGGGGTCCGCAAGCCCAGTTTTTGTCTCTTCCGTCATTCCATCTCCGTCAGCATCGGCCGACATCCGGCTCCTATGCCGTGAACTTCGCTACTCGTACGGTGCTATGGTTCGCTCGGCCGGCGGCATCCGGTATCCCTAGGTGCAAGAAGCGTGCCAATCACGATGACACGCCGTATCTGCGCATCCAGTTCGTGAGCGTCTGATAGCTGGGCAACCCCAGCAGGCGAGCCGCGCGGGTCTTGTTTCCTCCCGTTTCGTCAAGCGCTCTCGCCAGGTAGTGGCGCGCGACCTCAGCCAGCAGATCGGGAAGGTTCAAGCCATCATCCAACGGTTTGTCGAGGATGCGAGACCCTTGCCGAACGACGGACGGCAGCAGCGCCTCCCTCACATCTCCACTCCGGATCGTGGTGCCCGGCGTCCAAAGGGCGACACGGTGCAGCGTGTTCAGCAGTTCGCGAACGTTACCGGGCCACGAATGCGAAAGAAGAAGATTTCTTGCGGCAACAGAAATATATTTGCTCTCGTACCCGGGCTGCGTGACGTGTTCTTCGTTGACCTGATCGAGCAGACGGTCGAGCAGGAGACCCACATCGCCTTGCCGCTCCCGTAGAGGAGGCAAGTACAGAACCGCCACCGCCAGACGGTAGAACAGGTCTTCCCTGAACCGGCCGGACGCGACCTCCTCCACGAGGGTGCGGTTGGTGGCGGCGACCGTACGCACGTCCACCCGGCACGACGCGGTGGACCCGACTCGGACGACCCGTCCGTCCTGAAGCGTGCGCAGGAGCTTCACTTGAGCGGGGAGCGGAAGCTCGCCCACCTCGTCAAGGAACAGGGTTCCGCCATCGGCCGCTTCAAAGTGCCCGATCCGAGTCTCGTGCGCACCGGTAAATGCGCCCTTCTTGTGGCCGAACAGCTCGGATTCCACGAGCTCGGACGGGATCGCGCCGCAGTTCACGACCCTGAACGGTCCGTCCCGTCGCGGGCTCGCTCGGTGGATCGCTCTCGCGAACAGCTCCTTCCCGGTGCCGGACTCGCCCTCGATCAGCACCGTCACGTTGCGAGGGGAGACCCGTCGCGCCTTAACGATAACGCGCGCCATGACGCGGCTGCGGTGGATGATGTTGGCGAACTCGGGGGCCTCGGGAGGAAGCGCGGCGCTTAGTTCCTTCAGCCGTCTATCCGGCTCGCGGAGAAGATCCGGGATGAACTCGGCCGCGATATCGAACGGCACCGAGACGGTGCGGACGCCATGGCTGCGCGAGGATTCGATCAGCTGGGCTGGAAAGCGCGTCTTGGACAGGATGACCCACACGGCCGCCATGGCCGGCGTACCCGGGCTCAGATGGAAGGTCAGTCCGGCATCCCTTCCGTGCCGGTCAATCGCCTCGGTCACGACCTTGACCGCCGCCTCGTAGATTTGGCCGAAGTGGGTCGGGCCGCCTGGGAGTGGTTCGTGACGAACCGTCAAGCGAGTCTTGTTGCGGGACCGGAGCCATTCGAGGAAAGGCGCCACCCGAGTCTTCGAGTAATCGCTGACCAGCACGGCCGCGTCGTACGTCTCCGCCTCCAGCGCCTGCGCGATGGGGCCGATACCGGATCGCGGCGCCGAAGCCGACGCCTCAAGATCGGCCGTGCCGATCCAGCTGATCAGAAAGTTCCCGGTCATGGGAATCAGAATACAAGATTTGTTGCGCCGAACGCAAAGGTTTTTGCGGGATGTGGCGGATCGCTACGAGTCAGCTTCGGGGTGGGATTTCTCCTCGAGGATCGCCGAGCCGTAGTCCTTGCTGAGGGCGCGCTTGAGGCGGTGGCGTTCGTCGTTCAGACGGTAGACTTGCCGCGCCGCTTCAATGAAGCGTGAGCCGAACTCGCGGGTACGTTCGAGAGCGCGCAACTTATCCTCGACATCCCATATGCCCCGGTTCACGGCTTCCAGTTCCCCGACGCGTTCCATGACGGGGAGCGGAGCTTCCGCGAGCGGCCCGATCGTCCGTTCGCAGATTTCCTCGAGGCGCTCAAGTTCGGAGGCGACATTCGCGAGCTTCCGGCGATCGCGGATCCGGGCCTGTTTCAGCCGGAGGATGGTGATGCGGTCGATCAGTTCGCCGACAGACACAGGGATCTCGATATTCACGCTCCGAACATAACGGTGAGGAAGGGGACGCGGTGAGGATTGGACTGGTGGGGTTCGCGGGTTCGGGAAAGACGACGGTGTTCAACGCGATGACGGGACTCGGCGTCCCGGTCGGGTTCGGCGGCGAGGTGCGGCTGGGTACGGTGCCGGTCCCGGATGAGCGAATCGATGCGCTCAGCGCCCACCTCTCCCCCCGCCGGACGACGTACGCGGAGATGCGGTTCTGCGACATCCCGGGGGAGTACGGTGCGGCAAGCAAGGGCCTGTCGCCGCGCGGGCTCCAGCAGATCCGCGATCAGGAGGCACTCTGCCTCGTCCTCCGCGATTTCGACAACCCCTCCCTTGCGGACCCGCCGGACGCCGGCGGCGAACTCGAGGCCTTCGCTACGGAATGTCTGCTCTCCGATCTCGACCTCGTCGAGCGCCGACTGGACCGGGCGAGTCGCGAGGGGGCGGACGCGGTCGAGATCGCCGCCTTCGAACGGGCGCGTGAGGCACTTGAAGGCGAGCAGCCGCTACGGACCGTACCCCGGGCGGAGTTGGATCGGGCGCCGTTCCGCGGGTACGGCCTCCTGACGGACCGTCCGCTGCTCGCCGTGCTGAACCGCAGCGAGGACCGGGCCGGGGAGGCGCTGCCGCCCGAATTCGCCACGCGGCTCGCCGCGATGGGGGCCGGCGGCCTGACGCTGTCCGCACCCGTCGAGGCGGAACTCGCCGACCTCGATCCGGAAGACCAGGCGGCCTTCGTGGAGGCGCTCGGCCTGCGCGAACCGGCCCTCGCCCGCTTCATTCGCGCGGCCTACGGACTCCTCGATCTCATCTCCTTCTTCACCGCCGCCCCCATCGAAGTCCGTGCATGGACGATCCGGCGCGGTACTCGAGCAAGGCGGGCGGCGGGCCGCGTCCACTCCGACATGGAACGCGGCTTCATCCGCGCGGAGGTCATCCCCTACGAGGTGTTCGCGAAATGCGGGTCGGAGCAGGCGGTGCGGGAGGCGGGCCTGCTGCAGGTCGAGGGCAAGGACTACGTCGTCGCCGACGGCGACATCCTCCACATCCGCTTCAACGTGTAATCCGCTCCGCAAACCCGGGGGCGCCGGATCGCGTCCCGCGGGAACGTGCAGTCGTTGACCCTACTCCTCGAGCAGTGTCTCGATGTGCGCGGCGGTCGCGAGCGCCGTGCCGTCCAGGTTGTACCCGCCTTCCAGCAGGGAGACGACGCGGCCTTCGCAGCAGGCGTCCGCGTAGTCCATGGCCATGCGCGTCATGCGCCGGAAGGCGTCGTCGGTGAGGGCGAAGCAGCCCAGCAGGTCGTCCTGACGGCTGTCGAACCCGGCCGAGACGATCACGAAGTCGGGGTTGAAGGCGGCAACGGCCGGGGAGAGCGTGTCGTCCCAGCGGCCGAGCATGTCGGCGTCCGTGGCGCCGCAATCGAGGTGCACGTTGATGTTGAGCCCGCTCCCCTCTCCTTCGCCCGTGAGACCGGGGTCGCCGGTTCTCGGATAGGCGGCCCAGTCGTGCGCGGAGAAGAAGAGCACGGATGGGTCATCGTAGAACGCGTTCTGCGTCGCGTTCCCGTGATGATAGTCCCAGTCGATGACGAGCACCCGCTCGAAGCCGTGCGCCTGCTGCGCGTACTTCGCGGCGACCGCGGCGTTGCTGTAGTAGCAGAAGCCCTCTTCGGCGCCCGTGTTGTTCGCGTGGTGGCCCGGGGGCCGGATTGCGCAGAAGGCGTTCTTCACCTGGCCCGTGGCGACGGCATCGACGCCGGTCAGAGCCCCGGACACGGCCAGCTCCGCAACGGGCCCGGTGACGTCGAGTTCGCGAATCGCCGCCACATGCTCCGGGGTGTGGTGCGCCGTCACGTAAGGCATCGCTTCGGCGGCCGGGGCGAGCGGGACGGTGGCCTCGTCCAGCCCGCGTGCCACGAGCTCTTCCCTGATCCGTACGAGCCTCTCCGGAATCTCGGGCGGACGCCCGCCGTCCGGTCGGATGAGCACATGGTCCAGGTAGCGGGAATCGTAGATGAGTCCCGTACCCGAGGCCTGCGAACCCTGAGGTGGCGCGCACGACCAGGCCGCCGCGGGTACCAGCCCGAGCCCGGCCGTGCCCAGCGCGGCGTCCGCAATGAACCTCCTCCGGGTACGGATGAACTCTCGCGGCTTGCGCATGGCGTAACCTCCTTTCCGGAAACTAGACTAACCGGAGCCCGACGCGGGTCGCGAGAGCCCGGGGGGCCTTCCTCCAACACCGGACGCCCCATGCCTGCCAGAAACACGCCCACGAAGCCCTCACTCCGTACACTCTGCCTGATAGGAGGCTGCCTGATGGGAGGCATCGCCCTCTTCCACGGCTGTGGCGGAGCACCGGGCGAATCCGACTCGGCCGCGAGCGCCGACTCCGGAGACGACGTGAACGCCCGCATCGCCGCGAAGCTTGCGGCCGGAGATGCGATCTTCGGGCTCTTCTCCGGCGATCACACCGCCGAGGGCGGGGCCGCCATGGCCGCGACCCGACCCCTCGATTTCGTGTTCTACTCGCTGGAATCCGGCCCCTTCGACATCCCCGCGCTCCAGAGCTATGCGGGCGGGATGGCCGGGGCATCGATGTACCGCGATCAGGGCACGCATCCGATGCTGCTCCGCATTCCGCCGATCCGGGATGGACACGACGAGGCGCGGGACCGCGTGGCCCAGGGGCTGGCGGCCGGCGTGGCCGGCATCGTCTATCCGCATGTGGAGACGGCGGAGGAAGCCGCGCTCGCCGTGGACGCCCTCGGTGATGCCGCCTGGCCCGCCAATCCTGATGGCCACCTGATCAGCTTCCTCCTGATCGAGGACCAGGTCGGGCTCGACAACGCGCGCGAGATCGTCTCGACCCCGGGGGTGAGCGCCGTCTCTCCGGGACCTGGCGACCTGCGCCGGGTCTACGACGGGGACATGGAGAAGGTGGAGGAGGCGATCCAGATCGTGCTCGCCGCCTGCCTCGAGTTCGACGTGCCGTGCGGTGTCACGGCGGGAGTCGACGACATCGCCATGCGGATCGAGCAGGGGTTTCGGGTCATCATCGTCACGCAGCCCGAAGCGGTCGCCCTCGGAATGGCCGCAGCCGGCCGCTAGCGGGAGGAGGTAGAGATGAAGTCACTGACGGTTATCGCAGCTATCGCCGGACTCGGCCTGCTGCCCGCGGGCGCAGTCGCACAGGACGAAGGCGGCGGGGAGGGCAGGCTCGACCCGGAGCCCTCGCGCTGGCAGACGAGCCATTCCATGGATCTCAACGGGGAGACCGTCGAGTACGACGCGGTCGTCGGCAGCGTCATCCTCCGGGACAACGAAGAGAACGCGACGGCGGAACTCTTCTATACGGGGTACTTTCGGACCAACGGAGGGGCCCCGGACACGCGCCCCCTCATCTTCGCCTACAACGGCGGACCCGGGTCCGCTTCATTCTGGCTGCACATGGGGATCATGGGCCCGCGCCGAGTGGTCACACCGAATGTCGGACAGCAGGCGCCGCCGCCCTACCCGCTCGTCGACAACGGCTACACGCTGCTCGACATCGCGGATGTCGTCATGGTGGACCCGGTCGGGACGGGGTTCAGCCGCCCCGCCGGCGACGCGGATGGAAGCGATTTCTGGGGGATGGATGAGGACGCATCCTCACTGACGCAGTTCATCCGCCGCTTCCTGAGCGAGAACCGACGCTGGAACTCTCCGCGATACATCCTGGGCGAGAGCTACGGCACCACCCGGTCCGTACTGCTGGCGCGGCACCTCCAGAACGCGAACATCGACCTGAACGGGATCGTGCTCGTCTCGGCAGTCATCGATTTCAACACGCTTCAGTTCCCGCCCGGATCCCACATCGGGTTCATCACGACCGTGCCGTCCTTCGCGGTCGCAGCCGAGTACCACGACAGGCTCCCCGGCGGACGCCCCGACGACCTTGGCGCGTTCATGAAAGAGGTCGAGGCCTGGGCGCTGACCGACTACGCCCAGACGCTGCTCGCGGGCACCGCGGTCGATCCAGCCCAACGTGCTCGCGTGCTGCAGCAGATGCACGAGTACACGGGACTCAGCGTGGAATACCTCGAGAAGGCCGACCTGCGTGTCCCCGCGCCCGAGTTCGAGAAGGAACTGCTGCGGGACCAGCGGCTCACCCTGGCCCGGCTCGACACGCGTTTCACCGGCCCCACGGGGGACCTGCTCGAAACGACGCCCGACCACGACGCGCAGTCTTCCGCCATCAGTTCCGCCTACACGTCGCTCTTCAACACGTACGTGCGGGAGGAACTCGGTTACGACGGCGACCGGGAGTACTGGCCCAGCGGCATGACCCGGAACTGGAACTGGGAGCGGGAAGGCGGCCGTCGCGGCCCCTTCGGCGGCTCCGCGCTCAACGTGGGACCCGACCTGGCCCACGCCCTCGAACGCAACCCGCGTCTCGAGGTGCTGCTGGTCAACGGCATCTACGACTTCGCGACGCCGTACTTCCCCATCGTGTGGTCGCTGGAGCAGATGGGGCTACCGCCCGACCTGCGTGACAACATCACCCGCGCGGACTTCGCCGCGGGACACATGATGTACGTGGAGGAGAGCCTGCTGCCGCAGTGGCGGGAGACGCTGGAAGCGTTCATCACCCGCACGGCCGGGGGCGGTCTCGTGCCGTGACGGAGAATCCAGTGGTCGGGGAACCTCGCCGACCCCGCGGGCGTCCTTTCCCCTACAGGAAGCGCGACCCGGTGTGGTCCGCGAAACAGTCCGCGTCGCGAATTTAGCCCAGGACAGTTGCCGGGTTCCTGTGGCGTGTCACCTCCATGATCTTGTCGAGCCTGGCACGGTGCGCCGCCGCGCTTGTGACGAACCCCGCACGGAGCGAGTGCGCGGAGTACTCGGCTGGGTCAGGGCATCCACCCCGCCTCTTCCACGGTGACGGCTTCCACCTCGGGAAAGCGCCGTTCGACTTCCTCCACCATCTCTTCCATGCGCGGTTGAGGGCACGATGACGGCGCCGCGCATCATCGGGGCCGGGTTGGATTGGACGCGAGCGCGGAGCTATGATGTGCGAACCATGCAACTTACCGAAGGCACCTGGCGGGACGCGCAGCGGATGCCCGACGATGGCAACCGCTACGAGGCGATCGGCGGGATCCTGCACGTGACCGCCGCCCCCAAGTGGCGCCATCAGGTGGTCAGCAAGCGGCTCCTGGTGAGGCTGTCCGAGTTGCTGGAGGATCCGGGACACGGCGAGGTGGTGGCCACCCCCGGCGTCGAGTTCCCGGCCACCGGCGAGGGAGTGCAGCCGGACATCCTCTTCGTCTCCAACGAGCGGCGCCACATCGTCGAGGAGGCGGGACTCGTGGGGGCACCCGACCTCGTCGTCGAGGTTCTCTCTCCGTCCACCGCCGAGCGCGACCGCGGCGTGAAACGGCGGCTCTACGAGCGCCAGGGCGTACGCGAGTACTGGATCGTGGACCCCGCCGAGAGCCAGGTCGACGTGTACCGTTTCGGCCCGAGAACCGGGGCGGGACCGGCGTTGAACCTCGGGCCCGAGCGTTTCGGCCGCCTGCTCCCCGTCCGCCTCGGCGACACGCAAGTCGGCATGATCGACCTCTCCACCATCTTCGCACCCGGATTCGGCGACGCCCCCCGCTGACGGACCCCGCGGGTCAGACGGCCGGAGACCCAGCTACTTCGCCGCCGTCACCAGATCGTCTCGTAGCGGGAGGGGGCGAGGTCCCAGGTCTTTCCGTACACGTGGAGGCGGTTCGTCGGCCCATCGGGGCCCACGAGCGGCGCGCCGGCGTGGGTCCACGAGAGGAGGCTCCCGCGCAGGTTGAGGACGCGCCGGCCCTTCTCGTTCTGCCGCTTCGCGTACTCCGAACTTCGGTGCCCGATCGTGCAGTACGCCACGACGGTCAGGTCCGCGTAGCGATCCGGATCCTGCTCGAACTCCTCGGAGGTGATGGAGCCGGGGATCCAGGAGACCTCGCGCTCACGCTCCGCCCGGGCGTCGACGAACACGACGCTCCCGGTCTCGAGCAGCCGCCCCACCTCTTCCACGGTAACGGCTTCCACCTCCGGAAAGCGCCGTTCGACTTCCTCCACCATCTCTTCCACGCGCGCGAGCTTCTCCTCGTCCGTGAGCCGGGTCTGGCCGGCACAACCGGTGGCGGCGAAGAGCGCGAGCGTCGGAGCGAGGACCAGAGCCAGCTTCGGGGCCAGCGTCGAAGTCGCTGTCGAATCAATCGTGTGGCGTTCCATCTGTCTTCCGTGTGGTTCTGTTTTCGCTCAGGCGGCGCGGGCGGTCTCGATGCCCTCAGCCAACGCGTCGACGAGGCGGGGGATCGAGTGCGCCGGCGTGGCGCACAGCGCGATCCGCACCGCGCCCTCCATCGGGATCACATACACCCCTGCCTCGCGCATGGTTGCAGCCGTCACCTCCCCGTCCGGCGTGAACACCGAGACGAAGAAGCCGCCCTCGTAGCAGGGGTAGGACAGCCCCGCGCCCCCCGCAAGCTCGTTGAAGACCGCGACGCGCTCGTTGAGGAGGCGAATCATCCCCGCGCGTTCCTCATCGGTGCGCCGGCGCAACTCCGGGTCGGTGAGGAGTTCGGTGGCGCCGAGCAGCCCGAGGTGGTTGCAGGTCGACCAGGTGGCCCGGCATGAGAACCCGAGCGCGTTCGAGATCCGCTGCCGCTCTTCCGCCTCTCGGTGGAACGCCACGAGCGCCCCCACCCTGGCGCCGTAGAGGGCGAACGACTTCGACACCGTCCAGCCCACGAGGACCGTCGCCGACTCCAGCATCCGCGGGATGTAGTTTATCCAGCGGTTGGACGCCTCGTCCCCGAACTTCGCATACGCGTGGTCGAGGAGGAACGCGATGGGCCCCCGTTCTCCCACATCCCGGACGATCTCCGCCACGGCCTCCCACTCCGCCTCGTCGAGTGAATACCCGGTCGGGTTGTTGCAGGGGAAGTTGAAGAGGACGAGCGACCGCCCCTGCCGTTCGATCTGGCCCTCGAGCCCCTTGCGGAAAGCCTCGAGGTCGAGGCGGATCCCGGCGTCGAACATGTTGAAGGTCTCGACCGAGCGTCCCGAATGGGTCGAGATCGTGTGGTACGGGCCCCAGTAGTAGCTGGGCGAGAGCGCCGCCTGCCCGGGCTCGAGGAAGTTGAGGATCGCGTGGTGGATCGCGCCGGTGCTCCCCGGCGTGGCAACGGCGACCGCCTGCCCGGCCAGCCCGCCCTCCCCGCACAGGTCCGCGATCACCGCGTCCAGGTACGGAGGGTCTCCGGAGATGGGCGCATAGCCGGCGGCGCGCACGTGCGGCACGCGCTCCAGCGCCTCGGCCGCCGCCGGCATCACCGCGAGGCTCCCGTCATCGTTCATCAACGCTCCGAGCGTCGAGTTCAGGATCGACTCGCCCGCCGCGGCCCGCCGCACCGCCTCCCCGTGCAGGGCGAAGATCGGGTCGTTCCCCTCTCGCGTCGCCGCCTCGGGAATGAGGCTGCTGGAAGAACCGGAAAGAGCTGTCATGGCCGTCGTCATCGTCCGCTACCGGACCCTGTTCGAGAAGTTTCCATGGACGCTGTACCGGGCGATGGCGCCGTCCTCCCGGTGGAAGATGTACGCCTCTCCCGGTTCGCCGTCATCCCGCACGCGCCGGAAGGTATCGCCGCCCTCGTGTCGCAGCTTCGTCATCGCTTCGAGCGGATCGTTCGATGGAACGCCGAGGGCCGCGAGGCCATCGTCCCATCGGAGGATGACCGTCTCTCCCCACGTGGACTGGTACAGTCCCTCGTACTCCGCCAGGGAGGCCGGGCGCGCGGTTCCACCGCCCGGGTCGTCCCGGATCTCCTCGAAGGCCGCGCCGAGGGTCGCCATCATCTTCGTCCACACATCGGTGGGATTGGCGAGGGCGTTCATCATCACCGCGCCCGCCATCTTCTTCGCCGGAATGAGCTGGAAGGTCGAGCGGAAGCCCGGGCAACTCCCTCCATGGCCCACCGTGCGCTCCCCGTCGCGCTGAGCGACCGCGAAGCCCAGTCCCCACATCGTGTCGAAGTCGGGGTCCACCCAGTGCACGCGGTGCATCTCCCGCAGCGTGTTCACGTCGAGAATCTCCGTTCCGCCGTTCTCCAGCAGCCGGAACTGCCACGAGGCGAGGCGCGCCAGATCCTCGACGGTGGAGGCGAACCCCGCCGCGGACGCCATCCCCAACGCCTGGAAGAAGGGGGCCTCGGCCCGCGTGCCATCCCTCTCAAGCCGGGAGTACCCGGTAGCGTAGCGGCCACCTTTGTGTTCGACGGGAATGTCGGGGTACGTGTCCGACATCCCCAGCGGCTCCAGGATCCGGCTCCGGATGTACTCGTCGTACGCCATCCCCGAAGCCTGCTCGACCAACTGCCCCGCTAACGCCATCCCGAGGTTCGAGTACTGGAAGTAGCGGCGGCCGGGGTACAGCGTTTCCTGCGCCGAGAGCCCCTCGATGATCTCGTCCGCGGTCGGGAAGGGATGGTCGGGGCCCGTCCAGTAGGGGTGTGCCGATTCGCGCGGTAGTCCCGAGGAGTGGGTGAGGATCCCCTCCACGCTCACGCTCGGACCGTCGGCGTACACCTGTTCGAGGTTGTACCACGGGAGGTGGTCGGAGACGGGATCGTCGAGATGCAGCTTACCCTCGTCCCGCTGCTGCATCACCCCGATCGAGGTGAAGAGCTTCGAGATCGAGCACACCGAATACATGGTCGACGGGGTGGCCGGGACCTCGGTCTCGCGGTGCGCGTACCCGTAGCCCCGCGCCCATACGAGATCCTGGTCGTGCACGAGCGCCGCCGACACGCCGGGGATCTTCTCGTACGCCATCTTCGCGTCGAGCCACGCCTCGAACAGCGCCACCGCCTGCTCGAAGCGGGGATCGTTCACGGGGTCGCCGGTCCCCTGCGCGCACCCTGACGCGGGGGCGATCAGCAATCCGAACAGGATGGAGCCGACGAAACGGCGCCACGGACGGTTTCGGCATTGGCGGGGCATGGGAGCGCCTCCCTGAAGGCGGGGAACGATCAGAAGCAGCCTACGGAATCTCAAGGTGTCGGAACCCGACGGGACCGGGCAAGCTTCCCGTCCCGCGCCCCACGGCGGGACCGCGCTCTGGCGCGAACGCGGGGGGCTCGCCACCCTTCGGCATGTTCTTCCACCCGCACGAAAGGACCGAGACATGCGGAGACTTGTCCTGGCCGCCGCCCTCGCGCTGGGCGTCGCCGGAATTCTCGCTATCGGAGACGCGGATCCCGTGAGCGCGCAGGATGCCGAACTCCTCGCCGTGGGCGAGATGGCGCCCGACTTCGCGCTCCCCGGCGCAACGCGGTACGGGGCGCTGGAGAACCCGATCCGGCTCAGCGACTACCGGGGGGAGACGGTCGTTCTGGCCTTCTTCTTCAGGGTAAGGACGCGTGGCTGAACGGTTCAAATGAGAGCGTACCGTGATCAGTACGCAAGCGTTTTCAACGAGGGCCGCAACGTCGTCCTCGTCGGCATTTCAAACGACCCGGTGGATGAACTCGCCTCCTGGCTCAAGGACGAGGATTTCCCCTACGTGTTCGCGAGCGACGCGGGCAACGATGGCGGCACGTACGTGGCGTTCGGCGGAGGGTTGAGAGACAGCAACGCGGTGGACAGCCGGGCGGTGATCGTCGTGGGACCGGACGGCCGCGTGGCCGGCGTGATCCCGAGCTTCAATCAGGTCGATCCCGCCGCGTATGACCAGCTGGCCGCCATCATCGACGAGGTAACGCCGGAGCCCGAGGACCCGTAAGAGTCGGTCCCCGACTGCCAGCGCGCATCCCCGGCCCGCCTCGCCTTGGCGCGGGCCGGGTTACGGGGATTCCGCCGAGAGAATCTCCCCCACCGCTCCGACCAGGTCCTGGTCTGGACCCACGCCCGTGTAGGCGACCTTCCCATCGGCGTCGAGGATGACGACGATCGAGGTCGTCGTCGCGGAATAGGCTCGTACCGCCGCGCCGGATGCATCCCAGAGATAGGGGTACTCCGCCCCGTGGGCCTCGGCGTGCCGCTTCACGCGACGCAGCGACTGCGCCACGGCCACGGCCACGGCGACGACGTTGACCCGGTCGCCGAAGTCGGCCTGCACCTGGTCGATCTGCGGTTGCAGCCCCTCGCACTGCTCGCACCACGAGGCCCAGAACTCGATGAGCGTGGGCTTGTCCCCCGCATAGTCGAGGAGTTGGACGTCATTGCCGTCGAGATCCTGGAGCGCGGCGTCCGGCCCCTCCGTCCCGGCCGGCAGACTGACCTGTCCCACTCCGGACTGGGCGTTCAGCGGCCCGGCGACCGCGGCCCACGCGATCCCCGCCATGGCCAGCACGGTTCGACTCATAGGAAGTATCCCGCTCTCATAAGGTAGAACTGCGCCATCGCAATCATGATGACGGCGGCCGCCCTTTTCATCCAGACCATCCATCGTCCCGACTTCGGGAGCACCGATACCGTGCCCGAGAACAGACCCACAGCGATGAGGACGGCGGTCATGCCGACGGAGAACGCGAACAGGTACACGAAGCCCATGAGCCCGGCCTGCTCCGCGACGACCCAGGTCAGGACGACGGCGAACGCGGGCGCCCCGCACGGCGCCGCGACGATGCCCGAACTCGCCCCCAGCACGAACACGGCCGGGTAGGAGCCGCCCTTCCGGCTGCCCGCCCATGCCAGGAGGCGCTTCGGCACCGGCACCGGAAACACGTCGAGCATGAACAATGAGAAGAAGAGAAGGAGGTTCCCGATCGCAAACAGCGCCCACGGGCTCGCTCCGATCGAGCCGAGGACGGTGCCGCTGAGCCCGGCGATGACGCCGAGCACCGAGTACAGGAGCGCGAGCCCCAGGGCGTAGGTCAGCGTCAGGCCGATCGTGCGCTTGCGCGGCTGGTCCTCGCTCGCCGTGCCCGAGATGACCGAGAACGTGATCGGGATCATCGGCCAGATGCACGGGTTCGTGCTCGTGAGCACCCCCGCGCCGAACAGAGCGCCGAGCGCGAGCAGCGGGTTGTCGGACAGCGCCGGAAGGAGTCCGCCCGCCGGCTCCACCTGGAGCGCAGCGAGAGCGACGGTCTCGACCGCGCCGGTCACGGGACCAGACGCACCGTCGGCGGACCGCCGAAGACGATCACGCCGTCCTTCACGACGAGTTCGATCTTCCGCAGGTCGGCGATGTCGGCCAGCGGGTCGCCATCCACGAGGATGAGGTGGGCGCGTCGCCCCGGCTGCACCGTCCCGAAGTCGTCCTCCTTCCCGAGCCAACGCGCGCCATTGACGGTTGCGGCCCGCAGGATGGCGGCGTTCGGCACCCCGGCCTCTGCGTACGCCTCGAGTTCGTTGAACAGTGCCACGTTGTCGGTGCCGGCGAGGAGCGACACCCCGGTCTCCACCGCGCGGCGCACGAATTCACCCATGCGCTCGTAGGCCTGGCGGGCGGTCGCGAACTGCTCGAGCGAGAAGCGTGACCGGTCGCCGTCCTCGATCTGCTGAATATAGAGCGTGGGGTCCATCGCCGTGCCTGTCTCGGCCATGAGTTCGAGCAGCGACATCACCTCGGGGCTCGCGGGATCGATCTGACTCCAGTCGCCCTGCATGCGGCCGACCGGGTTGCGGCCGCCATCGAGCGACATGTCCCGGCCGTCGGCCTGGACTTCGGGGGGCAGGAAGTCGCGCCACACCCGAATGTGGTTGAAGCCTGAGATCCCGGCTTCGATCGCTTGCCGCCAGCTCGTGCGGACGCCGATGTGGCCCGTGACCGGAAGCCCCTGGACGCGCGCCTCGGCCACCACCGCGGCGAGGACATCAGGGTCGAGGAGGAAGTACGCCTTGAGCAGATCGACGCCCTGCGCCTTCATTGCGCGCACCAGCGCCGGAGCGGCGGCGGGATCGTCGATGCTCACGTCCACCATTGGGTGGTAGCCCGCCGAGCCATCGATGAGCGGGCCCGCCGTGTACACGTCGGGGCCGGCGAGCACGCCCAGCCGCACCGCATCCTTGAAGTCCATGGCGTCCTGGATCGCGGAGCCGGGGTCGCGGATCGCGGTGATCCCGGCCGCGAGCAGATCCGAGCCGGAGAGAGGCTGCCAGTAGTGGCGGTGGTTGTCCATGAGGCCGGGCAGGAGCATGCGCCCGCTCCCCTCGATGACCGGCGTGCCGGGCCCAATGTCGGGGACCCCGGCATCCTCTCCCATCCGTACGTCGGTGATCCTCCCGTCCTGAACGAGCACGGCCGCGGCGGAGACCGCCTCGTCGCCCGTGCCGTCGAACAGGCGCACGTTCGTGATCAGCAGGTCGTCCGCGGGGGCATCGGCGACCTCGAACCGGGCCTCGAACGGAATCCCGCTCATCTCGCCGGTCCCGAGGTCGAGCCGGTGCAGGCGCCGTCCGCCGAGCACGAGCAGCCAGTCGTCCGACGGGTGGAAGGCGAGCTGCTTCTGGTCGAACGGACCCGTATGCAGACGGCGCGGCTCGGCCCCTTCGCGGGTCATGTCCGTCACAATGATGTGGTCGACACCGTTGTGCGTGGCGACGTGCGCCCGGCGCGATCCGTCCGGGCTCCACGCCACCGCCATCTCACGCTCGGGGGTGTCCGTGAGCCGCTCGACCGACATCTCCTCGAGGTCCATCTCGTACAGATCCGTCCCGTCGAAGCGCCCCGTCTCGACGAGGATCCGGCTCCCATCCGGCGCGAGGGCGAACGACCACTCGTGCCAGTTCTGCGTGTGGGTGAGCTGCTCCGCCTCTCCTCCCGCCAGCGGGATGCGCCACACGTGCGCGTCGTACTGGGAGCGGTCATCCACGAAGTAGAGTTGGTCCCCCTCCGGATCGAACTCCATGTGTCCGATCGACGACGGGACCCGGTGCAGGAAGCGGACCCCGCCCGTCGCCATGTTGCGGACGAGGAGGTCCGCGCCCTGGAGAGTCCTGGCCGCGTATGCGAGGAAGCGGCCGTCCGGTGACCACGCCGGCCTCGTGTCCCACGACGTCCCGCTCGTGAGCTGGCGCGCGGCACCCCCCTCGACCGGGAGGAGCCAGATCTTCCCGAGGATGGAGATGGCGACCGTCGATCCGTCCGGCGAGATCGCCGGATCCCGGGCCCCGATGTCCACCGTCACGTGTGACTGCGCCTGAACCGCGCCGACACCGAACGCCAGGCTCGCCACCACCGCGGCGAGCCCGACCTTCCGCCCTGTTCGCCTGCTGAAAGCGCTCATCCCGGTAGCTCTCCGTTCAGTTCCATGTACACGCGCTGGATCGCGCGCGGCTTCTGGCTGTCCCGCAGCGACCACCGCTCGATGTCGCCGAACGCCGCCGCCTCGGCCGCCGCCTCGGCACTGAGCCCCTCCCGGTGGGACCGCGTCGCCTCCTCCACGACCCGCTGCACCGCGTCCCGGAACGACAGGAGCCCCGCTTCGAGGGTCGCGGGCGACTCCATCACCCCGTGCCCCGGCACGTACACGTCCACGTCCATCTCCAGCGAGCGGTCCAGCATCGCCACCCACTCCGAGGGATACGCGGACCGCATGGCCGGGAAGATGTGCTTCAGGTACGTCTCGCTCATGAACAAGACCTTCCCCTCGGGCACGTACACGACGAGATCCCCGCCCGTGTGGGCGCGACCGAGGTGAAGGAGATGGATCTCGCGCCCGCCCAGTTCGAGCACCGTATCGTCGCCCACGATGTCCGTCGGGAGGACGACCGGAGGCGCCCCCTCGGGCCGGTTCGGGTTGGCCGCGCTCGCCTCCAGGATCGCCGCGGAGGTGGGGTGCGCGAGAAAACGCGCCCCCGAGGGGAAGGCGGAGTTCCCGCCCGTATGGTCCCCGTGATCGGAGGCGACGACGACGTGTGTGATCGCCTGGTCGGTCATGCCCGCGACCGTGTCGACCAGCCGCTGCGTCTCCTCGGGGTTCTCCTGCCCGTCCGCGACGAGCACCCCTTCCGGCGTGACGACGATGAGGCTCACGGTGGTGATGATCTCACCCCCCGTCGGGTGGATCTGCTCGTACGCGTAGACGTCCTCCGCGATTTCGATCACCCGCGGATAGTCCGCGTCTGTGAACCCGTGCTCGTAGGGGTTGGAAGTCGTCGGTCCCGCCGTCTCGGCCTGGGCGGCCGCGTCACGAGGAGCGGAGGCAAGCAAATCGCCGGGCGCCCCACAGGCGACGAGGAGCGGGAGAGCAAGCCAGGAAACCCGATGAGAAGACCGAGACGCTCGCTGAAGCGTTTCCGGCTTCTCCATCTCTATACCTCCGTGAACGAGAGAACCTGACTCGAATCTTCTCCCATAGGGGGCGGCGCCCGCCAGACCTTCACGCGTTCATCGGCACTCAGTTGCTGACGAGCATACCCTCGCGTCAACGCAGTCGCTGGCCATGTACGTGGGCGACACCGATATCCACCGCGAGCGGGCGCGGCCGGCCGGGCTGGTCCGGGGGGCGCGGGATATGCTAGCGTTGGAGGTTGGAGTCGTCTTGCCAAGCTCGCGGAAACGAGGTGTCCCATGAGACAGTCCCTATCGATCCTTCCCCTGCTCGCGCTGTTCGCCGTCTCGGCGTCGACGCTGGCGGGCCAGCAGCGGAACATGACGGCCGAAGAGCGCGCCCGGATGGCCGAGGAACGCGAACGCCGCACGCAGGAGGAACTCGTTTCGGAGCGGCCCATCGAGGCCTTCGACACCGTCTGGATCGAGGAGATGACGTGGATGGAGGTCCGGGACGCGATGGCGGCCGGGAAGACCACCGCGATCATCACGACAGGCGGGATCGAGCAGAACGGGCCGTACCTCGCGACCGGCAAGCACAACTACGTGCTGCAGGGTGCCTGCGAGGGCGTGGCCCGCGAACTGGGTAACGCGCTGTGCGCACCGATCATCAAGCTCGTCCCTGAGGGGGACATCGACGAGCCGTCGGGCCACATGCGGTATCCCGGAACGATCAGCCTCCGCCAGGAGACCTTCGAGGCGGTGCTCGCTGACGTGGCGTCGAGCCTCAAGGCGCACGGCTTCGAGCACATCATCCTGTTCGGCGACAGCGGCGGGAACCAGTCGGGCATGGAGGCGGTCGCCGGGCGACTGAACGAGCGCTGGTACGACGCGCAGGCGCACTTCATCCCCGAGTTCTACCGCTACCGCGACGTCCACGAGTGGATGAACACCGAACTCGGCATCTTCGAGACGGCTCCGGAGGGGCTCCACGACGACTTCGTGATCACCGCGATCATGATGGTGGAGGACCCGGCCATGGTGCGATACGACGAGCGCGTGGCGGCGGGCAGGGCCAGCATCAACGGCGTCTCGATCGCCCCGAAGGACGAAGCGGTCGCCACGGGCCGGAAACTGCTGCGCTTCCGGGTCGAGGAGACGGTGAAGGCGATCCATGCGTCGATCGCCGCGGGCGCGGCCGAGAATGGTCGCTGAGCGCAGTTCGATGCGGGGGCTCCGGATCCTGCCCTTCGTTCTCGTCGCGGCGCTTTGCGCGAAGACCATCCCGCTGGCGGCGCAGGTTCCGCTCGGGAGCCGCAGCGGCCGGGGCCAGACGGTGACCCCCGCCTACGAGGGCTGGTACGAAAACGCCGATGGGACGCTTTCGCTCTCCTTCGGTTACATGAACCGGAATTTCGACGAGGTCGTGGAGATCCCGCTGGGACCCGACAACCTGATCGAGCCGGCCGAGTTTCAGGGCGGTCAGCCCACATCCTTCGCCACGCGCCGCCACTTCGGCGTCTTCACGGTCAGGGTTCCGGCGGATTTCGGGGACGAGAAGGTCTACTGGACGCTCCGGATGGGCGGCGAAAGGTTCCGCATTCCGGGACACCTGCACGTGGACTGGAAGATCGATGCCCTCGTGGGCGAGGCTGGCAGCGGGAATACGCCGCCCGTCCTCCAGTTCGAGACAGGCGGCGCGGAGGGCGGCGGACCGGCCGGCGTCTGGGGACGACCGCTCGACACCCGTGCGGGCGAGCCCTTTTCGGTGACGGTGCATGCGCGCGATGACGGTGTGGCCCGAGGGGGCATCGCGGCGGCAGGGCGAGAGGGCGCACCGGTCCGCCTCACCTGGTTCAAGCACCAGGGCCCCGGTGACATCGAGTTCGGCGAGCCGACCGCCGATGTGCCGACGAGCGGCGGTGAGGTGACCACCCCTGTCATGTTCAGCGTACCGGGCGAATACATACTGCGTGTCCGCGCGAACGACGCCTCGGGTGTCGCGACGGCGGGGCATGCGCAATGCTGTTGGACGAACGGGTTCGTGAGGGTCACGGTCCGCCCGTGAAAGGAGCACGACGATGAGATACGACATTGCCTCGTTGGGGCGAAGGCTGATGGTGTTCGGCGCGGCGCTCGGGGCCCTGAACTTCGCCGCGAACTGCGTATTCCCCGCGCAGGCGCAGGAAAACGGGCATCCGGAGGTGACCTTCAACCGCGATGTGATGCCGATCCTCCAGGCAAACTGCCAGGAGTGTCATCAAGAGGGCTCTATTGCCCCCATGCCGCTCCTCACCTACCGGGACGCCTACCGGTGGGCCACGGGGATGCGCGACAAGGTCTCCAACCGCATCATGCCCCCCTGGCACCTCGACCCAACCGTCGGCATCCAGGAGTTCAGGAACGACCGCAGCCTGACGAGCGAGGAAATCGAAACGCTCGTCGCATGGATCGATGGCGGGAGGGTCGAAGGCGACCCCGCCGACCTGCCGCCGCCCGCCGAGTTCCCCGATCCGAACGAATGGAGGCTCCTTGGCGATTTCGGGGAGCCCGATCTGGTCGTCGCCTCCGAGCCTTTCACGCTGGAAGCCGTCACGATGGACAAGTGGTGGCGACCCGAGACGCCGACCGGGCTCACCGAGCCCCGGTGGGTGAGAGCGATAGAGATCAAGCCCGCCGGCAACGACGCCCGCACGATCACGCACCATGTCCTCGCCTTTCTCCAGCAGGACGAGGAAGACAGCCCGATGAGCGCCGGGATCGTCGAGGCGAGCACGCGCGGCGGCGCGATGGGGGGCGCCGGTCTGTTCATGGAATGGGCCGTCGGCAAGGAGGGCGAAATCTTCCCCGAGGGGGCCGGCAAGATCATGCTGCCGGGTTCAAAGATCCGCTGGGAAGTGCACATGCACGCCATGGGCACGCGGGTCGAGGACAGCTACGTCGAACTCGGGGTCTGGTTCTATCCGAAGGGTGAGGAGCCCAGGAACCGCACGCGACTCATGTTCTACAACGCCACCGGCCCGACCGGTCTGGATATTCCCCCGGGCGAGGTCGCGGTGACGCAGGACTTCCACACCCTCCGCTGGCCCGCGCGGCTCGAGAACTTCCAACCGCACATGCACATGCGCGGCAAGGCGATGGCGCTCGAGGCCATCTACCCGGACGGCCGCAAGGAGTTGATCAACCAGGTCGACAACTTCCAGTGGAACTGGCACATCAACTACATCTACGAGGAAGACGCCGCCCCTCTCCTGCCCGCGGGGACGACACTCGTCATCACCGCCTGGCACGACAACACGGCCGAGAACCCGAACAACCCGGACCCGGAACAGTGGGTCGACTGGGGAGATCGCACGGTCGATGAGATGGCCCATCTCTGGGTCGACGTGACCTATCTCGATCCCGCGGAGTTCGAGACGCTCGTCGCCGCCCGGGAAGAGGCCAGGCGCGCGGCCGAGGCCCAGACGAACAACTCGAGCCGGTAGGCGGCCGCCGGAAGCGAGAAGCCGATGGCCGCGACCAATCCCGGGCTCACGCCCATGCTCGTCGTCCGTGACGTGGCGGCGAGTTCGGCTTGGTACGTGAAGCTGTTCGGCTTCGCGAGCGGCCACGGTGGCGACGAGTTCGAGATGCTCATGGGGCCGGACGGCGGCCTCGAACTCATGCTCCACCACCGCGAGTTCGAGGCCCATCCGGGGATGACGGATCCGGCCGAGGGGACGCCCGGCCGCGGCGTCCTCTTCTATTACCGGACGGAGGATGCGCAGGCCGTGTTCGACCGGGCTCGCGCGATGGGGGCCCACCTCCTCGACGAGCCGCACTTCAACCCAAACGCGCGCGCGATCGAGTTCACGCTCCGGGATCCCGACGGCTACCCGCTCTCCGTCTCACAACGGACGTCGAGCAGAAGCTAGGCAGCCTGGGCAGTTCGCCCTTGCACCAATTGCGGCGCGCTCACATGGTACTTGTCATGGTACCATTGTCCGGCTATTCTGGTCGCCCATGCGAACCAAGCACCGCAAGATCCTGGCGCGCGTCCACCAGAAGCCGACGCCAACGGATCTCCGGTGGGACGACATCAGGGCCATGCTGCAGGCCTGCGGGGTAGAGGTCCTTGATCGTTCGGGGTCGCGGGTCGGACTCAGGAAGAACGATGACAGGATCGTAATCCACCGACCCCACCCCAGGCCCGTCGTGGGCCGGGAGACGGTTCGAGATATTGCGGCTTTCCTGCGAGCGGTGGGGGTGGAGCCATGATGGAGTACAAAGGATACGTGGCTGCGGTAGAGTTCGATGACTCGAGCAACATCCTTCACGGGAGAGTCATCAACAGTGGCGCGTATCCGATCGCGACGTTTGAAGCGACGGACACAGCGCAGCTACGTCGGGAGTTTCACCGCTCCATCGATGAGTACCTCGCCTGGTGCGAGGAAGACGGGGTCGAGCCCAGGAAGCCCTTTTCCGGCAAGCTGAATGTTCGCCTCGGTTCCGATCTTCACGCGGCCGTGGCCGCGGCGGCGGCATCGTGCGAGATGAGCATCAACTCGTGGATCGTGGAGGCTGTGCGCGAAAGGGCCAGCGCTCCCTATCGGGCCACCGCGGGATAGCTCAGCAGCTGAGGCACTTGTGGTTGTTCTTCGCACCCATGCCCTCGAGGAGGGCGATGGTCTCAAAGAACGGCTGCACGCGCTGGATCGGCCCGTTCGCCATGTCGACCGTCGTCTGCCCGGAGCGGGCCACGATCAGCGGATCCGCGCCCTTGCCGACGAGGTACTCGATGAGTTCGTTGTCGCCGCGGGCCGCGGCGTAGTGGAGCGCGCCGAACCCGTCGGAATCCCGCCCGTTCACGTCGGCGCCCATCTCCTCGACAAGATACTTCGCCGTAACCAGCCAGCTGTCCGGCGCGTGACGGTGCTGATTACCCGTGCGTGAACGCCCGTAGCCGTAGCCTGCCGCCACGACCAGGGGTGGAATCCCCGGACCGCCGATCTCTACCGGTGGAAGCCCGCTGGGATCTTCCTCCTCTTCGTCATTCGATGACCGACGCCGGCGCGAAGGGGTCTTCTTCGACGGCATGTGCGGGTCCGCCCCGGCCGCGACGAGCATCCGCATAGCGGGGATATCCAGCGCCTTCGCGGCCCGCCAGAAGGGGCTCGCACCGCTGAAGTTCACGCCGAGCAGATCGAAGTTGTAGGCGGAATACCAGATGTGCGTATTGACCTGTGCGCTCGGATCCGCCCCGGCCGCGACGAGCATCTCCATCAGCTCCATGTAGTCGAGTTCCTGCTGTCGGAACGCGGTCGGCTGCGGATACAGCGCCTTGGGAGCCCAGCGGTTGGCGATCGTCGCGTAGAGCGGCGCCACGCCGTCCTCGCTCGCGAGGTTGGGATCCGCCCCCTGCGCAAGCAGGTAGGCTGCCATGTCGTAGTGGCCGTTCACGGTCGCGACGACGAGCGGTGTACTCAGGTCTCCCTCGGTCCTCAGATTGATGTCGGCGCCGGCGGCGAGGAGGGCCACGACCGTCTCGAAATAGCCCTCGCGAGCCGCGTAGTGGAGCGCCGTCATGCCGCCCTGCCGGCCCACGATATCGCTGTAGCCGAGGGGCCGCGGCGCCGGCTTCGTCTCGGAGGGTTCCTCAGCCGAATCTTCTGCCGTCTCGGCCTCTTCGTCTTCGGCGGCTTCTTCGTCTTCCGCGGCTTCCTCCGCCGCCTCGGGGGGATCCTCGCCCTGGGCGTCCTCGGGCTTCTCTGCCCCGGTCTCGGCGGGCTCTTCCGGCGGGGTCTCCTGGCCGGGGGTGGCTCCCGCCCCCTGTGTCGCAGGGGCCGTGTCTGTTCCGTCCCGGTTTGCCCGGTCCGCGGCCTCGCGGCGGGTCGGTTCCTGCCCGGAGGGCGTGTCCGTGCGGGTCGCGGCACCCACCTCCACGGTTTCCCCGCGGGCTTCCGCTTCGGCCTTCCGGATCGCCGCCAGAACGTCCTGGCGCCGGCCGCGGGCTTCGCCGTCGTAACGCGCCTTTTCGACGAAGTCCATGACACGCGACGCGGCCGATACATCCGCGCCGTGCGCGATCAGCGCCTGTACCGCCTCGAGGCGGCCGGCGGCAGCCGCAAAGATGAGCGGCGTCTGCCCGTGGGCTTTTTCGCGCGCGTCGACCTCGGCCCCGGCCTCCACGAGACTCGTCAGCGTCGGCACGTCGCCGCCGGAGGCCGCGAAGTGGAGCGCTGTGCTCCCGGTCGTCGTGGCCGCGTTCGGATCGCTGCCGGCGTCGATCAGGAGGGCCGCCACCTCGGCACGTCCGTCCCGGCTCGCGAGGTGCAGCGGTGTGTAGGCGCCCAGGCGGGTCGTCGACGCGACATTGGCCCCGGCGTAAACGAGCACCGAGACCATCTCTGCCTCGCCTCGCAACGCCGCCCAATGGAGCGCGGTCATCCCGTCGCCCTGAGCGGCGTTGACATCGGCCCCGTCCCGGAGAAGCGTCCGCACCGACTCCAGGTCGCCTCGTGCCGCCGCCTCGGCGACCGGCGCATCCGGCGCGGCTGCCCACAGCGCCGTAGCGAACAGTGCTACGAGGGCGCTCGCTCTGAAGCTTGCCTTCCCGACTGTCTTCAACATCGATCAGCCCTCCGACTCAATCTTCCGAGACCGCCGAGAACGAGAAGTCGCCGGTGCTGTCGCCGAAGCTCTCCATGTCGTCCATGCCGAGCTTGTGCATCAGGCTCAGCATCACGTTGGCCATCGGGGTCCCGTCCGGCGCCTTGATGTGCATGTTGCCCTCGAGTTCGCCGCCGGCCCCGCCCACCACGAACAGCGGGCAACGCTTGTGGTTGTGCAGGTTCGAGTCGCCCATGGGGGACCCGTACAGGATCAGGCTCTTGTCGAGCAGGTTCCCATCGGGCTCCTCGATGCTGGCCAGCTTCTCGAGCAGGTACGGCAGCATGCTGACGTGGTAGCGGTTGATCTGAGCGTACTCGGTCACGCGTTCCTCGCGGCCGCCGTGGTGCGAGGCCGGATGGAACGCCGAGTCCACGCCGCTGCCCGGATACACCCGGCCTGATCCGTCGCGGCCCAGCTTGACCGAGAACACCCGCGTCAGGTCCGACTGGAAGGCCAGAGCCTGCAAGTCGAACATGAGGTGGACATGTTCCGCGAAGTCGTCCGGTACGCCGGGCGGCGCTTCGGGGATCTCACGCACCTCCCCGCTCGCGTTGTGCGCCTCGATGCGCTGAATCCGGCGCTCGATCTCGCGAATGTTGTCGAGGTACTGGTCGAGGCGCCGCTGGTCCGTCGCGCCCAGGTCGCGCTTGAGGCCCACGACCTCGCTCATGACCCAGTCGAGGATGCTGCGGTCGGTGCGCCGACGCCGTGCCCGGTCCTCCGCCGTCCCACCGGCCCCGAACAACTGATCGAACGCGGCCCGCGGGTCGCGGATCATGGGCAGCGGCTCCGTCGGCGACGCCCAGCTGATCGTGTCGGTATAGACGCAGGCATAGCCGTACGCGCACCCGCCGGCCTGATCCACGTTCTCGATGCAGAGCTGCATGGACGGAATCGGCGTGTCCTGCCCGAAGCGCTGGGCGTAGTACTGGTCCATCGAAGTGCCGACGAGCACGTCGGACCCCTCGGTCTGCTTCGGGTGGGCCTGCGTGAGGAACGCGGCGCTGGACCGGAAATGGTCGCCGCCGATCTCCTTCGCCGTCCTCGCCTCCGCACCCTCGATGTCGGTGTTGGAGATGATCGTCAGGTAGTCTCGCCACGGCTCGAGCGGGCTCAGGCTGCTGGGCGTCAGATCGAAGTCGCGCCCCACCTTCTCCGGCGACCACATGAACTGCGACGCCCCCCACTCGTTACAGCCGGCGGCGCCGTGTACCATCTCGATGCCGATGAACCGTTTCACATCGGTCAACGGCTTGGTGGCGGCCCACAGCCGACCAGCCGGCAGCATCGCATCCAGGAACGGCAGCGCCACCGTAGCGCCAAGACCCTTCAGCGCCGTCCGGCGGGACAAGTGCTTCCCTGTGATGACGTCCATGCTCACTCCTCCTGATCTTGTTCGGCGTCCGCGTCTCAGCGCTCGCCACCCGCATCGATATCGTCGTCTGCCACCATCTCCACGGCGCTCATCTGGAAGGGCGTGCTCCTCACGACCTCCATGATGAACGACGTCATCCGAAAATCATCGGCCTTCGCCACGCGCGCGATCTCCCGCACCGTCGGCATGTCGTAGAATTCGATCCGCCGCCCCAGCGCGTAGGCCATGAGGTTTTCCACAAACGTCCGGACCAGCGAATCCTCGCGCTCGAGCAAAGCCGCCCGCAGGTCCGCGGCGCTCCGGATCGGGGTCCCGTCGTAGAGTTCGCCCGTCGTGTCCACCGGCCGGCCCTGTTCCTTGATCCTCCACGCCCCCGTCACGTCGAAATTCTCCAGCGCGAGACCGATCGGGTCGATGACCCGGTGACACGACCGGCAGGCCGGGTTCGACCGGTGCATCTCCATCCGCTCCCGCACGGTCAGGAAACGTCCGTCCTCCGCCTCGTCCGTCGCCTCCAGGTCGGGCACGTCCGGCGGAGGCGGGGGCGGCGGGCTGCCCAGCAGCACCTCCATCACCCACTTGCCGCGCAGCACCGCCGACGTGCGATCCGCGTGTGACGTCAGCGTGAGGATGCTTCCGTGCCCCAGCAGGCCGCGGCGGGCCTCGTCGGGGATATGTACGCGGCGGAATTCCTCGCCCGTCACGCCGGGAATTCCGTAGTGTCGCGCGAGCCGTTCGTTGACGAACGTGTAGTCCGCGCTCAGCAGCTCGAAGAAGGGCGCGTCCGAGCGCACGAGGTGCTCGAAGAAGAGCTCGGTCTCCCTCAGCATCGCTTCGACAAGTCGGTGGTCCCAGTAGGGATAGAGCAGGGCGTCGGGGTGGATCTTCTCGAGATCCTGCAGGCGGAACCACTGTGAGGCGAAGCGCGTGGCCAGGGCTTCGGAGCGCGGGTCTTTCAGCAGACGCCGCGCCTGCGCTTCCAGCACCTCCGGCTCCGAGAGACGGCCCGCATGCGCCAACTCGACGAGCTCGTCGTCCGGGTGCGTGCCCCAGAGGAAGTAGGAAAGACGCGTGGCGAGATCGATATCGCCGAGGCGGTACACGTCGCCCGGCTGAGCGTCCGCCGGCACTTCCTCGAGGCGGAAGACGAAGTGCGGGCTGGCGAGGATCGCCTGGAGCGCGGTGCGGATCCCGAATTCGAACCCGCCGTCCTCGGTCCCGAGATCGAAGAACACCATCAGGTCTGCGACGTCGTCCGTCTCCATCGGGCGGCGATAGGCCTTGGTGCCGAGCGCCGTGATGATCTCCCTCGCACAGGGCCGCTCTTCCCCAGGCGCCGTGGGACGGCACGAAAAGACCCTCTTGCGGCTCGGCGTCTCCGAGACGCCCGTGACCGCGAACGGCCCGGTGACGATGAAATCGCGCAGATGCGGGAGCGTGGTGACGCCGTACGCGCTGCCGATGTTCGAGTCGGCCAGCTTGTAATCGATCGGCTTGATCAGGTCGTTGTCCGGACCCTCGGCGTTGAGGAGGAAGGCCGCCGTGACTCTCTGGGGGCCCGCCCGCACATGGATCGGCTCGGTCTCGATCACCATGCCCTGCGGGTCGGACTCCGACATGAAGGGGTCGATGTCGAGCAGCGCCACGCGCGCGCCGTTGACCGAGACCTCGATCTTCTCATCGGGGGCGGTCATCCCGTACAGGAAACCCGTAGGGCCGGGGTGCATGTCCATCTTGAACACGTACTCGCCGTCCGCCGGAAAGATGTGGATGACCGAGATTCCGCCCCGCGTGCCGAAGGGCGCCCCCTCCGCCCGCACCGCCTGTGACGCCGTCTTGGGCACCTTGTACGTGACCTGCCGCGGGCCGGCATCCGGGTCGCCGATCGCCATGCGGCTGATCTCGCCCGCCGCCCGCAGATAGCCCTCCATCAGCGTCGCGGACATCATCTGCACGTCGGCGATGTTGTCGAAGTTGTCGCTGATCGTTTCGGTCGGCAGGAACGCGCCGATATCGACATCCAGGTCCAGGAGGTCCTGCATCGCACGCCGGTATTCGGCCCGGTTGAGACGCTGGAACGTCCGCGTCCCCGGGTTGGGGCTTCCGCCCGCCGCCGCGTCCAGCCGCGTCTCGAGTTCCTCGACCATCGCCGTCATCGTGGCCGCTGCGGGCCGCCGGATTCCGGGCGGCGGCATCATGCCGGCGCGGAGCTTCCGGATCATCTTTTCGGCCGTCTCGGCGTTGGCCACGGCCTCGGTAGCGTCGAACTCCAGGAACGAGAGGCTTCCGGCCCGGCGAGTGTCGTTGTGGCAGCGAACGCACACCGTGTGGATGACGGAGTTCGCCAGCGTGTCCGGGGCGGGGGCGACCGCAAGCGCGCGCGTGGGTCCGCCCAGAGGCGCATCCTCGCCTGTGACGACGAGACACAGCGCCGCCGTACCCAGAGCCGCGATCGCGAACTTCTTCATTTAGACCTCACCGGCTGTCGCCCGTTCTCTCTGGGCAAACACCGCAACCTGGCGCGGCGTTTGGACGCACCACCCCACCCCCGCACCCAGCCTGAGCAAGATAGGGTTTCCGGCGGCCGATTCGCCAGCCAAAGGCTGCTATTCCGGCGACCCCCGGGACTCGAGAAAGCGCCGGCCCGCGGACATCAGAGCCACGAAGGCGGCTTCGTCTCCGGCTTCGACCGTCTCCCGGACCTTCTCGGCCGCTTTGACGAGTTCGTCAAGCGCGATGTCCCCGTACTCGTTCAGCGACTGGATCTCGAAGTACATGTGGGGGTTCTCGCCGGCCAGCACGCGGGCCACGTCGAGTTGTGCCTCGAACGTCGTACTCGAGACATCGGCGAGCCGCGGCGTGGTCTCGCCGGACCGTTCGAGCGCCGTGAAGAATGCGATGTTGAGCGCATGCGACAGCCCCAGTACGAATGCGATCACGCGGTCGTGGCTCTCCAGGTCCATACGCACTCGCGTCGCCATCGTCGAAGCGAAAAGGGCCTCGGCCTCCTCCGTCGCGTCGGGGCAGCCAAGGTCCACGAAGATCACGTGTTCGCCGGACAGAAGTTCGGTGTCGGGACCGAACATGGGGTGGAGGGAAGTCACGCGGACGCCGGCCGCCACCAGAGCCTCGAGACCTGACCGTAGCGGGCTCTTGAGCGAACCGATGTCGAAGACGAGACCGGGTGGCCCGATTCCCGCCAGCCGTTCCAGGATCGCGTTGGCCACGACCATAGGTGTCGCCACCACGATGAGGTCGTGTTCGAGCGAGGTCTCCGCCCAGTCGCTGTGGTGCCCCCCGTCCGGGTCGGCGGTCTCCACCGCGAACCCCTGTGAAGAGAGGAACCGCACGAACCAGTCCCCCATCTTCCCGGAGCCGCCGATGACCAGGGCGCGCTTGCCGCCCCCCCGCCTGGAAGCCGCCACCCTGCCCTGCTCCTGGACTGTGAGCGACGAACGAATCAGCGAGATTACGAGGTTTTCGGCCAGCCGCGGCGAGATCCCGAGGTCTCTTGCGGCGGTCCGGGCTCGCTCGATGACCACCTTCTCCTGTCGGTAATCTCGCGTGGGCGTGCGGGTAGCGCGCTTCTCCCCCCCGATGGTCGCAGCCAACTCGAGCCGTCGGGCCACCAGCTCGAGCAGCTCGCGATCGATGCGTGCGAGTTCCGTCCTGAGTTCGTCGATCGACATGGTGTAAGGATATGGCCGGGGCGGCGGTCAGGCTCTCATCCGCCGCCGAGCACGCGGATCGTCTGACGGAGCGCGATCCAGCTGACATACGCCAGCAGAGGCGGGGCCACGTAGCGGATGAGGAAGCGCGCCACCGGGATCAGACGCATGAAAGCGGGCGAGGACCCGATCCGGAGTTCGTCCTCCGGGTTCTTCATCACCCACCCCACGAGCACGGCCATGGCGAGAACGCCCAGCACGGTGAGGAGTTCCGCGCCGATCTGGTCCATCACGCCGAGGGCGCCCAGCGACAGCGCGGGCACGATGCCGATGGCCGCGACCAGGATGCCCGAGGTCAGCGTCGCGCGGCGCCGGGTCCATTTCCATTCATCGATCAGCATGGAGGCCGCCACCTCGAGCAGGGAGACGGCCGAGGTGATCGCGGCCACGATCACGGCGATGAAGAACAACGTGCCCACGATCCGGCCCAGCACCTCCATCTGAGCAAACGCGCTCGGGAGGGAGATGAACAGGACGCCCAGCGTGCTCTCTCCGACATCCTCCGAGAGTCCGAGCCCGAACACGATGGGAAAGACGACGAGCCCCGCCACGAAGGCGACGGAGAAGTCCGACAGCGCGATCACGGCGCTTTCGCGGCCAAGGTTCGCGGTCCGGGAGAGGTAGGAGGAATAGGTGATCATGATCCCCATACCCACGCTCAGCGAGTAGAAGGCGTGCGCGGCCGCGCCCTGCAGCACGACCGGGTTCAGCAGTTCGCCCAGCGACGGCGAGAGGTAGAACCGGTACCCCTCCGCAGCCCCCGGCAGCGTCGCGGCCCACACGGCGAGGCCGATGAGGAGGACGAAGAGGAGCGGCATGAGCAGCATGCTGGCCCGCTCGATCCCTTTTCGGACCCCGAACACGACGATCGACACCGTCGCGCCGATCGACACCAGATGGAACACGACCGCCGAGGGGCCGGACGCGATGGCCGCGTAGCGCCCCGCGGCGTCGGCATGGAATCCCGTCGTCAGGCCATCGAGTGCATATCGCAGGGCCCAGCCCGTGATCACGGACAGGTAGGCCAGGATCATCGTCGACGTGACGAGGAAGAGGAGGCCCAGCACCGCCCAGCGCCCACCGCCGACCGAGCGCAATGCCCCGATCGCCGAACTCCGGGCCCGCCGCCCCACGGCGAACTCGGCCAGCATCATGGGCACGCCGATGAGGAAGGCCATGAACACGTAGGCGACGAGGAAGGCGGCGCCCCCGCCCTCGGCGGTCTGATAGGGGAAGCGCCACATGTTGCCCAGCCCGACGGCGGATCCTACGGCGGCAAGCACGAAACCGGCGCGGGTGCCGAAACGTTCGCGACCGGGTTTCGGGGTGTCGTGTGGCTGGTTCAAGTGGCGGATCCTCAGCCGGCGGTCCGTGGCGGGGGGGGCGCGTCCAGTGTTGCCGGCGGATAGCCTCCGGCGCAAGGATGGGTCGACGCCCGGGCGACCGTGCACGCAGACCCGGCCGCCAGCCCACCTCCAGCCGAGAGACGGCCCGAGTGACGCCACACGTCGAGATCCCCGGACTCACGTTGACGCGGGAAGACTTCGAGCGCGCGAGAGAACATGTCGCGCCGCACGTCTACCACACGCCCCTGCTCACATCGCGTTCGCTGAGCGAGGCCTCCGGCTTCGATATCCGCCTCAAGGCCGAACTCTTCCAGCGGGGCGGTTCCTACAAGGTGCGCGGGCCGCTGAACGTGATGGCGCACATGAGCGAGGAAGAGCGGGCCCGGGGCCTCATCTGCTCTTCGGCGGGCAACCATGCGCAGGGGGTCGCGCTGGCGGCCCGTCTGTACGGAATCCCCGCCGTCGTCGTCATGGCGGAGAATGCGACCCCGGCCAAGATCGCGGCCACCGAGGGGTACGGCGCCGAGGTCGTGCTCCACGGGACGATCTGGGACGAGGCTAACGAGAAGGCGCTGGAACTGGTCGAGGAACGCGGGCTCACGTACGTACACCCCTTCGACAACCCACGTTTGATCGCGGGCCAGGGCACGCTCGGTCTCGAGATTCTGGAGGATTGGCCGGAGGTCGAACTCGTCGTCATCCCCATCGGGGGCGGGGGCCTCATCTCGGGCAATTCGATGGCGCTGAAGAGCATGAATCCCGCGATCCGCGTCTTCGGCGTGGAATCGTCGGGGGCCCCCGCCATGAAGCTGAGCGTGGAGCGGGGCGAAGTTGTCACGCTCGACCGGGTGGACTGCGCGATCGACGGGCTGAAGGTGAAGCGGGTCGGCGACAACACAGCGTCCGTCGTAAGCCGGTTCGTGGAGCGCGTCGTGACCCTCCCCGACCACGACATCTTCGACGCCATGCTGTGGCTGATGACGCGGGCCAAACTCGTGACCGAGGGCGCCGCTGCCGCATCGGTCGCCGCCGTCCTTCACGGGCTTATCGACGCGCCCCGGGGGACGAAGGTCGCCTGCGTCCTCAGCGGCGGGAACCTCGACGTCGAACAGCTGCGGGGGCGGATCTGGAACTGACCCGGCGTCTGTCCCGGCGGTGGACGCTCGGGGTCCTTCTCACCTCCCACATCCTCCTCGTCCCGGTGGCGGTTGTCGGACAGGAGCGCGGCGAGACGCCTGACCGGATCGCGGTGGAGACCGCCCCGCGCCCGACTGCGCAAGCCTTGCACACGGACCAGCCTCCGACGGTGGACGGCCGTCTGGATGACCCCGCCTGGCAGCAGGCTCAACCCCTGACCGGATTCGTCCAGTCCCGTCCGGTCACCGGGGCGCCCGCCACCGAGGAGACCGTGGTCCGCTTCGTGTACGACGACCGCGCGCTGTACATCGGCGCCATCTGCTACGACTCGGAGCCGGACCGCTTCTTCGTGTCCAGTCTCAAGCAGGACTTCAACAGCGGAGGGTCCGACGTCTTCGGTGTGACGCTCGACACGTACCTCGACCGCCGGAACGGTTTCATGTTCCTCGTGAACCCGGAGGGGGCGCTCAAGGACGTGCAGATCTTCGACGACAGCCGCTCCGAGAACCAGGCGTGGGAGGGCCCGATCCGGGTCGAGACCACCGCGAACGATGAGGGCTGGACGGTCGAGATCGAGATCCCGTTCTCGACGCTCCGCTTCAATCCGTCGGAGGAGGACCAGGTCTGGGGGCTCCAGATCCTGCGCCGGATCCGGCGCAAGTCGGAGGACACCTTCTGGGCTCCCCTCGACCGCCGGGACCAGATCCACAAGATGTCGAAGGCGGGGACGCTGAGCGGGTTCCGGGGCGTCAAGCCGGGGCTCAACCTGCGGGTAAAGCCGTACGTCCTGGCCGAGGACCAGTCCGGCGCACTGCTCGGCGAGGACCGCGGCGGGACCAGTGGGGATGTCGGCTTCGATGTGAAGTTCGGGGTCACCCCGGGGCTGACGCTCGACCTCACCTACAATACGGACTTCGCGCAGGTGGAGGTCGACCAGGAGCAGGTGAACCTGACCCGCTTCCCGCTCTTCTTTCCCGAGAAACGCGACTTCTTCGTCGAGAACTCGGGGACGTTCGCGTTCGGCGACCAGTCGGAGCGGAGTTATCGAACCGGGGTCTCCCTGCGCGACCTCACGCTGTTCCATTCGCGGCGTATCGGCCTCGCCGGGGCGGGGGAGCCGATCCCCATCCTCGGGGGCGCGCGTCTCACGGGGCGGACAGGCGGGTTCGAGGTCGGCCTCCTCAACCTCCAGACGCGGGAGAGCCGTGGGCTGCCAGCCGAGAATTTCTCCGTATTCAGGGCCCGACGGAACGTGTTCGGGACATCGGACGTGGGGGCGGTGTTCATCAACAGGCAGGCGACGGGCGCCGGCGTCGAGGGATACCCGGATTTCAACCGCAGTTTCGGGTTCGACGCGAACCTCAGGCCGCTCCCATCGCTGCTCTTCGCCCCGTTCGTGGCCTTCACGCGCTCACCGGATTCCAGCGGGAATGAGCTCGCTGCACGCATGTGGGTGGGGTGGAGGGACGAACTCTGGGATGCGTCGGCGCTATGGCGCCATGTCGGCGATTCCTTCAACCCGACGGTGGGGTTCGTGCGCCGGCGCGACATCCGCCAGAGCTACGCTACGGTCGGCCTTCACCCGCGGCCTCCGGTGCCCGGCATTCAGGAGGTCAATCCCTACCTCGAACTCGACTATGTCGAAGACCTCCGATCCGTACTCGTGACGCGGACCCGGGCCGCGGGCTTCGACGTGGCTTTTCTGAACGGGAGCCGGCTGTCTCTCAAGTACAGCGATCGGTTCGAGCTCCTGCGGGAGCCGTTCCGCGTCACGTCGGACGCGACGATTCCGGTGGGGCGGTACGACTTCGGCGGGGGGTCACTGCAATACCGGTCCGCTCCCGGCCGGGTGCTGTCGGGCTTTGTCGGCGTCGAAAGAGGCGGCTTCTTTCACGGGACGCGTACGTCGCTGTCCGGAGGACTGGTGTGGCGGCCGAACTATCATCTCTCCGTGGACCTCTCGGCGGTGCACAACAACATCTCGCTCCCCGACGGTACGTTCACGGCCGATGTCTTCGGGAGCCGGATCGACTATGGATTCTCGACCAGGATATTTGCGAGCGCCTTTGTACAGTATAATGCCGCCCAGGACCAGTTCGTGACGAACGTGCGCTTCAACTATCTCTATTCTCCGCTCAGCGACATCTTTCTCGTCTATACCGAGCGACGTGATCTGGCCGCGAGCGAGACCATCGAGCGAGTCCTCGCCGTGAAAGTGTCGAAGTCCATCGGTTTCTGAGCGGCCGCTAGCGGATACCGACGATGCCGCGGATCGACTCGATGAGCTTGGGAGCGTCCCAGCCCACGCCGCCCTTGAACACGATGCGCGTCTCGCGTATGTGACCGTCCGCTTCCGGATCGCCCTCCAGCACGACGAGGTCCGCGACCTTGCCGACCTCGATCGTCCCTGTCTCGTCGTCGATCCCCAGCACCCTGGCGCCATTCGCGCTCATGATCTGCACGACTTCGGCGGGCGTGAAACCGGCCTCGAGCAGCAGTTCGTAGTTCTTCTGGTCGCCGTATCCCGGCGGCGCCGCGCCGTAACCGGTCGGGTCCACGCCGGCCGCCAGCGTACCTCCGGCCTGCACGAACGCGTACTCGTACTCCAGCGCCTTCCGGTAGACGTCGGGGTGGATCCCGATCCCCGAATCCAGCGTCGCATTGCGCCGGAGTTCCGCGATCTCCCGTACCTCCGCCGCGATTTCCGGCGCCAGGATCTCGTAGATTCGCTCATCGATCGGACCGCGACCGGGGACGGAGATCTCATACACGGCCAGCGTCGAGGTCATCGCCACATCGTTCTCGATCATGGCGCGGAACGTGGCCTGCACGTCTTCGGAGTTCACGTCGAGGTCGGCGTAGTCGTTCCGGAACCCCGACGGGCAATCGTCCGGCTCCTTGCCCGGGAAGTACTCGCTGTTCGCGAGCAGCCCGTGCTCGAGGTTGTCGATGCCGAGGGCCACGGCCTCCCGGTATCCCACGGAACAGAGATGCGCCGTGACCTTGACGCCGTGGCGGTGCGCTTCGTCGATCGCCGCTCCGAGTTCCTCGCGGCTGATCCAGGTGTACGCCTTGAACCAGGGGACGCCCTCCTCGGCCCAGTAGCGTACCAGACGGCGGGCCTGCTCGCCGCCTTCGAGCTGGGCCATCGACTGCGCGCCCTCCTGCCCCGTGAGGTAGGGGCCGGTGGTGAACATGTTGGGGCCGATGGCACGCCCTTCGTCGATCGCGCGCTTGAGGTTGATCTCCTCGTACGGGGCGCGCGCTCCGGTCGTCCGGATCGTCGTCACCCCGGAGGCGAGATAGAGCCGTGAACCCGAGAACGAGAGCTGCGCCGCCCGACCGTTCCCGCCCGTGTAGTAGCTGTGGTTGTGGAGTCCGATGAGCCCCGGAATCACGGTGTGCCCCTCGAGATCGAGGACCTGTGCATTCCGGAGCCGGCCCGCCACCTCGTCGGCGGGACCGATGTCGGCGATCCGCCCGTCGCGGATGACGATGGTCTGGCCGTCGCGGGCGGGGCCGCCGGTGCCATCGATCACCTTCACGTTGGTGAGCGCGACGGTGGGGGCCTGTACCGCGATGAAGCTCTCGTTCGGTTCCTGGGCCCGCGCATCGGCGAACGCCAGACTCCCTGCGGCGAGCGGAACGAGGACGGCGGAGAGGCGGCTTCGGGGGAGGATCTTCATCGGAACTTCCTTTCGACGGCTATGAGCGGTCCGCCGGTCACGGTGGGGCGTCGGCAACATTCATCACCATCTTCATGCCCGACTCGAGGTGTTCCGCGATGTGGCAGTGGATCATCCAGCGGCCGGGATTCGACAGTTCCAGCAGGATGTCTGTCGTGGATGCGGCCGGCAACAGCACGGTGTCCTTCCAGACGAGGTTGGGGTTCGGTATTCCGTCCCGGGAAAGGACGAGGAAGCGCTGTCCATGGATGTGGAGCGGGTGCTGCATGGCGTGGAAGGCGCCCCGGTCGTTGACCACGCGGATCTTCACGACATCGCCGACGGTGAAGTTCCACTCGATCTCCTCGTTCACGCGTCCCGTGCTCGCCTCGCGCAGGACCCACCGGATCTCGCGGCCGGTCGAGGCCCAGTTCATGCGCGGCATGGTCCCGGTCCATTCGACCGGGTTGAAGTAGACCCAGTCGTAGGCCATGGACCGTTCGATGGCGAGCGGGAGATCCTCGGTCTCCAGCGTCATCACGAGTTCGTGGTCGGGCTCGGCGTCGAAGCGCGTCCGGTAGCGGTCGATGTCCGCGATCACGTCCGCGTGCTCGCGCAGCGTCTCGAACGCGGCCCCGTGGTCGTGGACCGCGGCCTGTGACGCGACCCTCACGGTGCCGAGCGTCCAGAATTCGGCGCGGAAGACGCCCTGCCGGTGGTTGATCCCCTGTACGTGGTTGACGAGCGCGTGCGTGCCGGGGCGGTCGAAGCGGACGTCGATCACGTAGCGCTCCGCCGGCGCGAGGACAACGCTCCGGGCCCACGCCTCGCGCTCGAAGCGGCCCACGTCGGAGGCCACGACCTTCATCGGAAGGCGATGGGGATCCTCGACGTCGGGGTCCGCGACGCGCTGGTCGGGATCGGGGATCCCGCCGCGTTCGAGGTCGACGAAGGAGAGGTTGAAGGTGCGCGTGTTGGAGGCGTTCGTGAGGTGGAAGCGGACGACCTCGCCCCGGTCGACGTTCAGTGCGTAGACCGGCTCGCCGTTCACCAGAGCCCGGTTCCCGAACCGGCCCATGAGCATGTAGTTCGCCGATTCCTCCCCGAAGTCGACGAGCCCGTTCTCGTCGAAGAGGATGTCGTCGATCATGAGCACCTCCTCGCGGTTCGCGGGGCCGTAGTAGTCGGCGCTCGCAGGGTCGACGAGGAGGTTTCCGTACAGCCCGAGTTCCTGCTGCACGTCCTCGCGGTGGTGCGGGTGATACCAGTAGACGCCGGCGTCCCGGAAGTAGATCCGGTACTGGAAGGACTCGCCGGGCTCGACGGGATCCTGGGTGAGCCCGGGGACGCCGTCGAACCGGTTCTCGAGCCGGATGCCGTGCCAGTGCACCGCCGTGGGGTACGGGGTCCGGTTGGTGAAGTTCACGAAGATGGTGGACTTCTCGGGCACCCGGATGAGCGGGCCGGGGTGCTGGCCGTTGAACGCGAGCATGGCGAGGCGCCGGCCTCCGATTTCGCGCCGCACCACGGTCGCCTCGAGGTCGAGCGTGCCGCCGCCGGGCAGATCGACGATCTGGCGCTCGGCCGCTTCGGGCAGGTTCTCCCAGGTGGGCAAGTTGGTCGCGCTTTCGAGGCTCGCGGGGCGCGCGCGGGGCTCGAGGTCCATCACGCCGGGGAGCATGGGGATGCCGGGGTAGCCGGGCGGTGCATCCCAGCGCGCCGGGGCCCGGTCGGCCGCGCGCCGCGTCGCCGAGGGCGCCAGGGCCAGGAGATCGTGCGCTTCCATCAGGGCGGAGGGCGAACGACCCCTGAGCACGAGCGGCCCCTCGCGCGTTTCGGCGTCGGCGGAGGCCTCTGCGCTGACCAGGACGAGGAACTTGTTGAACGCGACGCGCCCTAACCCGTGCTCGCCGTTCGCGACCGGGCCCAGCGGCACGACGGGTGCCAACTCGAGCGGCGTGGCCCACGCCATGTAGACCGTGTAGGGGCCGAGCGCGGAGGGCGGCGGGAGGCCTTCGATGTGCGCGGTCAACTCGCGGACGTGGTGGCCGGTCGGCGTGACCGTAACGCCGAACGGCGATGGAACGCGTCCGAGTTCAACGAGCCCCTGCGCGTCCCCCGCCCTGGCGGTCGAGAAGAGGCTGATGCAGTGCAGATCGGTCGCGGGCCGGCCGGTGGGCGGGCCGCCCTCGCCGGCGCCGCGAGTTTCCGCGGCCCGCGCTTCGCACGACCCGGTCGAGCCCGGCAACTGCCCCGCCACGCCGGCGGCCGTCGCGAGCCAGGCCACGACTGCGGCCACGAGCGCCGACAGGCGGACCTGCACGCGCACGTGCCCACGCACGTCCAGCGGGGTTCGCCTCAGTCGTCGTCCGGGATGAACCGGAGCGCGACCCCGTTGTTGCAGAACCGCTTGCCCGTGGGCTCCGGTCCGTCGTTGAAGACGTGGCCGTGGTGCCCCCCGCAGCCGCCGCAGTGGTACTCCGTGCGCGGCAGGATGAGCTTGAAGTCCCGTTTCGTCTCCAGCGTGCCGGGGATGCTCTCGAAGAAGCTGGGCCACCCCGTGCCGCTGTCGAACTTCATGTCGGTCGTGAACAGCGCTTCGCCGCAGGCCGCGCATACAAAGGTGCCGGGCCGCTTCTCGTCGTTCAGCGGACTTGTGCCCGCGCGCTCCGTCGCCTCCTCGAACAGCACCTTGTAGGCCGGCTCGGGCAGCTCCTGCCGCCATTCCTTCTTCGGCTTCATCTTCGACTTCGACGTCATCTTCCGGGGTTCTCCAGGATGAAGATCTTGTCGTCCGTCTCATCCACTCCGGTGAGATCGAGATCCCCGTCCAGATCCCGGTCGTGGATGACGACGCACGAACCGTTGCTGCCTGCGGGATACTTCCTGGGGTTCACGAGGGTTCCGTCCCCGGCGTTCTCGTGCACGGTGAAGCTGTTGCCCTCGAAGTCGCTCGTCACGACGTCGAGGTCTCCGTCGCCGTCGATGTCGCCCACATCGACCGCGAGCGGCGATGCTCCGGTCTCGTATTCCACGGGGTCGGCGAAGCCGCCCGCGCCGTCGCCGATCAGGACGGCCACGTTGTTGCCCTCGCGGTTCGCCGACATCACGTCGACGTTGCCGTCGCCGTCCACGTCGCCCGACACGATCATCCACGGCTTTCCGCCCGCCCGCACGCGCGAACCGAGTTCGAGGTTGCCGCGCCCGTCGCCCATGTAGACGAGCACCTCGTCCGTGAAGTATGCCCCGACGAGCAGATCGGGTCGTCCATCATTGTCGACATCGGCCGTCGCGCACGTCTTCTCGCCGCGGCCCGGCGAGGCGATCTCGGAGGCGCGCCTCAGATCGCCCGTCCCATCCGCGTTGTTGAGCAGCATGGCCACGTTACCCTTCGATGCGTCCGGACCTACGGACATGTTGACCGACGCCACGTCCGGCCAGCCGTCCTGGTCGAAGTCGCCGATGCACACGCCCCGCACGTTCTGCCCGGCGTTGACGTTGCTTCCCAGCTCGAACCAGCCGTTCCCGTCGGCCAGGAACACCGACACGAGATCGTTCCCGGCGTTGCCGACGACGAAGTCGGTGAGGCCGTCGCCGTTGAAGTCCGCTCCCTCGTTCGGGCTCGGCCAGCTTCCGCCCGGGATGTCGAGGACGCGGAACTCGTTGTAGTCGCCTTTGCCGTCGTTGAACATCACGCGGACATCCGCGGACACCTCGTTGGGGATCGCAATGTCGGGGTATCCGTCTCCGTTGAAGTCGCCGGCGTAGGCCCCATAGGGCTGGACGTGTTTCTCCCCGTCGTCGAGCACGATCCGCGCGCCGCGGTCGATCATGTCCAGCGAGCCGGCCTGGGGCCGGATCCAGAAGCTCCAGGCAAAACCCGTCTCCATCGCGTCACCGCCGACCAGCCTCTCTCCGGCGCGAAGCGAAGCGGTGACCGACTCACCGGCGTGGAAGGGCTCACCGGGATCCAAGCGGAGGCGCCGGCCATCGTCGGAGAGCTCCACGGAGCCCGTCATCACGCCGCTCCAGCGGCCGAACACCGACAACGCGGCGGGATCGAAGCGGGCGGGATCCAGCGCCTCGGTCAGCACCAGTTCGACCGGAGAATCCGGGCTGGCCTCGATCGAGTGCGGCGCCGGCGTCACCATCGAGACCACCGCCGCCGGACTCGGGGCGGCCGAGGCCGGCGGCGCCTCGGTCGCGCCCACCTGGCCGCGGTCCGAACTGCCGAAGGCCAGCACCGCGATCACAGCGATGAGGAGCGCGCCAAGTACTCCGGAGACGGTCTTCATGTCACAACCTCCAGCAAGACATCCAGCGAGAAAGCGGCAAGACAGCCTGTCAAATCTACCTGCGGTCACGGCCGGTGACGAGCGGGAGATCCTCCCTGCGGCCCCAGTCATTCCACGACGCATCGTAGAATTTCGCGTCGTAGCCCAGATACCTCGATATCATGTACGTGTAGCTCGCCCGCATGCCGATGAGGCAGTAGTTGACGACCACACCATCCATGGTGGCACCGCTTTCGTCGAAGCGCGCCTTGACCTCGGCCAGGTCCACCAGCGTGGAGATCTCCTCACCCGTGAGGTCCTGCCAGTAGAGGTTGTAGGCACCGGGGATGTGGCCGCCGCGAAGGAAGTCCCGCCCCGGGCGCTCCCCCGTGTATTCGTTGTCGGGCCGCGCGTCGATGAGCGTGACGCCGGGATCGTCGAGGCGCTCCTCGATCCACTCCGCCGTGACGAGCATGTCTTCTCGCACGTCGGCCTCGAAGCCCCCGCGCGTCGGGATGGCGGACTCGGCCGAGACTTCGCCGCCGGCCGCCTTCCACGCCGCCATCCCGCCATCGAGCACGGACGTGCGGTCGCCGTGCCCCAGGTAGTCGAGCGTCATGAACACGCGCGCCGAGACATGGCCCAGGTCGCCCACCACCACGACGTGCCGGTCGTTGGAGACACCGGCCGCCCGGAACGCCTCGACGAGATCCTCGACGGGCGCGAGTTCGGTGATGAGATCGTTCCGCTCCACGGCGATGTCGTGGTACTCGAGGAAGTGTGCGCCCTGCACGAACTCGGTAGTGGGGCCCATCCGGGCCATCCCGACGTGCAGTACGACGATGTCGGGGGCGTCCCTGTGCTCGGAGAGCCACTGGGCGCTGACCAGGATTTCGGGATTCTCCTGGGCTCCGGCTGGCGCCGACCTGGTTCCGGGCGCCAGCGTCCCGGCGAGGCATACGGCGACGAGGCACGCCGCGATGCGGAGGCGAGGGATCGCTCGACGAGTCGGTATGAACATGTAGTCCCCGTCAGATGGTAGGTAGTTGAACGTCCGAAGGTTGAGCATATTCCCGCATGGAACCGACGAGCAACGCCGCGGCGAGCGCAGGAGGGCCCGGGACCGCCTTCCTGTTCACGGGCCTCGGATCGCAATACGAAGGCATGGGCGAGGCATTGTTTGCGGCGGAACCCGTGTTCCGTGACACGCTGGAGCGATGTCACGACGTGCTCGCGCCCGACCTCTCCCCCGGGGTTCTCGACGTACTCTACGGGTCGCACGAAGATCGACGGCATGTTCACGATACCCTGTACAGCTGCCCCACCACCCTGGCCCTGCAATGTGCGTTGGCCCGCCTGTGGATGTCGTGGGGCGTTGTACCGGGACAGGTTCTCGGCCACAGCGTGGGAGAATACGCCGCTGCGGTCACCGCCGGTGTCTTCCGCATGGAGGATGGACTCCGGATGCTCTCGGAGCTGGGACGACTCCTCGCGGCGCTGCCCTTCGACGGCCGCATGCTCGCCGTGAAGGCGACCGAGGCACGAGTGGCCGAAACCCTGAGCGAGGCCGACCCCGGTGTATCCGTCGCAGCCGTCAACGCACCGGGCACCGTCGTGCTGGTCGGCGGTGCGACCGCCCTCGAGCGGATCGGGACGGAGTTCCGGAAGGCCGGCATTCGCGTGATTCCGCTCGAGGTGTCCCAGGCCACCCACTCGCCCAGGATCGCCCCGATACTCGCCGAGTATCGCGAGACGGTCCGTTCCGTGCGCTTCCACCCGCCCCGGATTCCGTACATCTCCGCCCTCACCGGCACCGCGATGGACGGGGAAATCCGCGAGCCGGAATACTGGCTGCGGCACGTATCCGAGCCCATTCAGTTCGTCACCGCGATGCGCGCGCTCCTGGCCCGGCAGCCACCGGGCTTCGTCGAGATCGGCCCGGGATCCACGCTCCTGCGCATGGGACAGCAGTGCGCCGTTAACGGAAAGATCGGGGCGGCCCCGTGGGTCCCCTCGATCACACCCGAAGCGGACGATTGCGAGACGATCGCGGCCTCCCGCGCCACCCTCTCGCGTCCCGCCCTCGGTCCTCCCCCGGCGCCCTCGACACCGCTCGACGGACTCGTTCGGAGCCGCGTGGCCGAACTGGCGGGACTGCAGGCGGAGAGCATCCATCCGGCGCGACCGCTGGCCGGGTTCGGGATGGATTCCCTGACGGCCCTCGACTTCATCTCGACGGTGGAACACGATACGGCTGTCAGGCTGCCGGTTCATTTGAGACCGTGGTCGCGGGGATCGACAGCCCGGCGCTCCCAGACCAGTCACACTTCTGTCCCGCGACGTTACCCGGCATGGCCAGCATGGTGGAGATGATCGAAAGAACGATGACCGACGCTGATTGTGGCACTCTTCTCATTCTGTACTCCTTTTCCTTGGGTTGACAGCGATTCCCGGAGCGGATCGGATGGGTGACAGGTACCCGTCGGCCAAACCGGAGTTCATGCTGCTCGCGTTTCGCCCCGCCCAGATGGAGTTCCGAAACCGCGAAGGGGACGCGGGGTTCTCTTTCGTTCTCCCGCGCCGCAGTCGGACGCCGGGGACGAGCGCCTTCGTGCGGGCGAAGGACGAGGAATCCAAGATCGAGTCCTGCCTCCGGTCGATTCTCCCCGTGTTCGACGAGATCCATGTGATCGACAACGGAAGCCGGGACGCGACGGCCGAGATCGTACGGCATGTGCGGGGGTCGAGTCCGGAGGGGGCGAAGATCCGCGTTCACTCCTATCCCTTCGCGGTGGGACGGTTCGGACCCGAGCACGCCGGGACTCCGGCCGATTCGCTGCATTCCCTCGTCTACTTCACGAACTGGGCGCTGTCGCGCTGCACGCGCCGCCATGTCTGCAAATGGGACGCGGACATGGTTCTCGCCGGGGAGCGGCGCGGGGCGCTCGCGGGGCTCGTCGCCGAACTCGACCGCGGCTGGCCCGCCGCCTGGTCCCTCGCGGGACAGACGGTGTATCGGGCGCTCGACTGGACGTTCCGTGAACCGCGGGGAGAGGTGAACCGGGAGGTGCGGATCTTCCCGCTCAGCTACGACGTCAGATTCCATTGGAGGGAACACTGGGAGGAGTTGATCCGCCCCCGCTGGCTGCGCACGCACCGCTTCGCACCGGCCTGCTTCCACGAACTCAAGTTCCTGGACGAGGAGGAGTTCGATCACTGGTCAACGACGGAGTTTCCCTCGCCCCGCAAGCGCCGGGAGTGGGCCAGCTTCGAGCGCCTGCGCGGGGGGCGGCCTCACGGGAGCGATCGGCGCCTGCCCACCACCTTCCTCGACGACCAGATCGGCGAGCCCGACGCGTCCCCGCGCGACGCGGGTCAGCCACCCGGGACGCCGCCTCGGCGGCGCGGGCTGTCCCGCGGGATGCCGCGCTTCGTCGGCATCGGCGCCACGCGGGCGGGCACGAGTTGGGTGGCCGCGCACCTCGCTACGCACTCCGACATCCGGATGGGCCGTAAGGAGATCCACTTCTTCGACCGCAAGCTCCGCGCGCCCGGCGCGACCGGCTCCGCGCGCGATCGGTACAACCAGCTGCGATATCTCGCCCGCTTCGTCCGCGCGCCGGGCGGAGGGAGAGTCCGCGGAGAGATCACGCCCGCCTACGCCATCCTTGAACCCGACGTGATCCGGCGCGTGGCCGAGTGGATGCCGGACGCGAAGCTCATCTTCATGATGCGCGACCCGGTCGAGCGAGCGTGGTCCCAGGCACGGAACGGCTTCCCGAGGTGGCGCGGGAAGCCCCTGGAAGAGGTAGGGCGCGACGAACTCACCGCCTATCTGGACAGCGACCCCGTCCGCCGGCGCAGCGACTACGCGCGCTGCCTGCGTGCGTGGCTGGCGAACTACCCGCGCGACCAGTTCTTCTTCGGTTTCCTGGACGAGATCCAGGGGCGCCCCGAGGCCCTGCTGCGCGACCTGCTCGGCTTCCTGGAGGTGGACCTCGCGGTGCCCGACCCCGCCTCGCTCGCGAGACCCGTGAACGCGTCCGCCCCCGTCCCTATGCCGGACTGGGTGCGCGACCACTTCGAGCGCACGTACGCGTTTGACGCGGACGAAGTCTCGGAACTGGTCGGGCGTCCGGTGCCGTGGGCGAAGTGAACCGGTCGCCGCGGCTCCCGCCCCCGAAGGCCCGCCGGGGCGCGCAACCGGCGCTGAAGCGGTGGTTCGGGCGAGCCAAGCGCCGGGTGGGGTACTACCGGCTGCGGGCCGCTCTCCAGAACCGGCTGGGGGAGCCTCGCTTCCTCCGCGCGCTCCGGCCCAGCGACGTGTTTCTGGTCGGCCACCCCAAGTCGGGAAACACCTGGCTCGCCTACATGCTCGCGGTATTCCTGACCGACGATCGGGAGCACGAGGTCACCCTCTACAACGTCGGGGACCATGTTCCGTTCGTGCACGGCCGCGACCACGAGATCGCCGCATGGGAGCACCTGCCGGATCCGCGGGTGTTCCGGAACGAGTATCCCCGGCACGCGCGGCGGTATCCCGGCACCGTGTATCTGGTGCGCGATCCGAGGGCGGTCCTCGTCTCCTTCTGGCACATGTACTTGACGATGTTCGGCGACCGCGACATCGCGCTGCCAGTGTTCGTCGACGGATACCTGACCGGAACCGCGCCCTTCGCCGCGTGGCACCGGCATCTCGAGCGCTGGGATCGGCAGGTCTCGGCGGCGCTGTGGCGCGCGGAAGGGAGTGATCGGATCCTCATCGCACGCTTCGAGGATTTTGTCGAGGACCGGGAGGCGGCGCTGCGGCGCGTAGCGGAGTTCATCGGCCGCGTTCCGGCCGGAAACGTTCCCGCGGGAACGTCTTCACCGAATTTCGAGGCGCGGCTGTCGAGGGCGGTGACGCGCGGGGCGTTCGAGTCGATGAAGGAAGTGGAGGACCGGCACGGTGCCGAGGCCTATATCGGGCGCGCGCGGGGCGAAGGGCGGTTCGTCCGCCGGGGACGGACGGACGGATGGAAGGAGGAGATGGATCCCGCGGTCGCATCCCGCATCGAGGCCGCGTTCGGCCCGGTCATGGAACGGGCGGGGTACACGGTGTGACCTCCCCCCCTGAGCCAGCCACGCGCACTGGGCCCGCGATCGCGGTCATCGTCTCCACCTACGAGTGCCCCGATGCCCTGGACGCGGTGCTGCAGAGTCTCGAGGACCAGACGTATCGGCGCTTTGCAGTCGTCGTGGCGGACGATGGTTCCGGCCCGGACACCCGCACCCTGGTCGCGCGGCGTGCGGAAGAGGTCGACTTCCCGCTGCACCATGTATGGCAGGAGGACCGCGGATATCGCCTGGCGGCCGTCCGGAACCGCGCCGCCGCCGCGACCGAACTGCCGTACCTGATCTTCCTGGACGGCGACTGCCTGGTGCGGCCCGACTACCTGCGGCGGCACGCGCGGCTCGCCGAACGGGGACGCTTCGTCCATGGAAGCCGGGTGCGCCTCGACCGCGAACTTTCGCGGCTCGCACTTCGGGGCGAGTTCCCGCTCCAGCGCTGGAGTTCGGCGCGGTGGCTCGTCGAGCGGCTGCGCGGGCGGGCGGACCGGTTCACCGCGCTGCTGCGCCTGCCGCTGGGGCCCCTGCGCCGGGTTTCGTCGCGCGCGTGGCGAGGCGTGAAGGGCTGTAACCTCGCCGTGTGGCGCACGGACTTCCTCGCGGTGAACGGGTTCGACGAGGGCTTCGAGGGCTGGGGCTTCGAGGACAACGATCTCGTCGTCCGCCTCATCCGGAACGGGGTCCGGCGCAAGGAGGGGCGCTACGCCGTGCCCGTCCTTCACCTGTGGCACGAGGAACGTCCGCCCGATCCCGCGAGCCGCGAACGGTTCGAGCGCCGCCTGCGTTCCGACGGCACCCGCCCCGAACAGGGCGTGGACCGCTACGACTGAGGGGAGCCGGCAGCAGGCATCGGTGCGGGACGCGGTCCCTTGTGGATGCCGTCGTCCGTCCAGTCGGGGCCGCGCGCGAGGCCCTCGAAGATCCGCAGCCACCGCGGCACGCCCCGCGTCTCGGCCCGCAGCCGCTCGTTCCGCGCTCGCGCGTCGGGATCGAGCCAGGGACGGGCGTGCTCGACGTGCACGCACACCGCCCGGTGCCGGGCCTGTATCGTGCGGATGCCGGCGTTGCGAAGGCGCTCGCCGAGTTCACGGTCCTCGACGGGATAGGTCATACGTTCGTCGAAACCATTCACGCGCAGGAGGTCCGCCTTCCAGGCCGACGCGTTGTGACCGTTCCATGTGGCGCGCGTCGTGGTCAGGCGATCGAGCCGGGCCGCCCGGCGCCGGGAGCGTGTAAGCTTAAGGCGGTCACGCTCCCGGACGATCGCCTGCCGCTCCCGGAGCCACGTCTCCTCGAACAACGTCCCCGTGAGCACAGCTTCCCTGTCGATCGCGGCCACCACGTCGCTGGCGAGGCGAACTCTCCCGCCGGAGACGAAGTGCCCTCGCTTCGCCAGCGCGGCGTGCGTCTCCACGAAATCGTCCCGCGGGATGCAGTCGCCATCGCTGAGGACAAGATAGCCGCCGCGCGCGGCCACAATCGCGCGGTTCAGGATCCGACACTTCCGAAACCCATGGTCCTCCTGCCACACGTGCGAAATCGAGAGGTCGGTGGACTCCCGCATGTACTCGATCCGGTCGCGCGTCTCCGGCCCCGAGCCGTCGTCCGCGATCACCACCTCGAAGTCGCGGCGAGTCTGGGTTGAGTAGCCCCGGAGAGTGAGTTCCAACTCGTCCGGCGCACTGTAGGTGCTGAGGATGACGGACAGGGCGCGGGGCGCGGGGGGGGAGCTGCCAGCCACTTCCGAATCGGCTAGTGCCGTGGCTCGCGCTCGCGCTCCCGGGCGCGCATCGATCCTTCGAACAGCCCCTCGAGCCGAGCCACGCGTTCGGTGAGCGTGGTCTCCAGCCGAGTCATCTGCCTCGTAAGCCCGGTGTCAAGCTCGGCCATCCGCGCAGTGAGATCGGTCTCGAGGAGATTCATCCTTCCCGTGAGGTTCGTCTCGAGACCATGCATGTCCCCGCGCAGCGTGCGCACTTCCACCCGGAGCACGCGTTGACCGGGCACGATGGCCGCAGCCAGGGCGATTGCGGCTGCAATGATGGCGATCAGTTCGCCGCTCATGTACGGGGCCTCACGGCGTAAGCCTGGGCGCCGGCCGGTCTCCGCGACCGGACGTGGTGACGAAGACAGTTCAACAGCACCCCCCTGCGTTGGACCTGAAAGGTAACGCCGTCGGGAGGCGGCGAGCGAACACGAATCGTTCGCTCCCGAGCCTCCCGGCGTGCGTCAACGGGGCGTCAACGTCCCTCCCGCAGCGGGCTTACGGCCGGTCGGGCTCCGCGTTCGAGAGGGCGATGGCGTTGAACAGGAGCTTGAAGGTGCCGTGCGGCTGCGCGCGGCGCGTGATGAGCGGGCCGAACAGGTACAGGTGCCCGTCGCCGACCTCGGCCTCCGCCATCGTCACGCCGCCCTGCAGGTACTCCTGGCCCCAGGCCCAGCCGCTGATCAGCGGCGCGTCGCTGTCGAACCACGCGAGCGGCGTCACCCCCATCGCGGCGGCGGCGCCGGAGTCCAGCGCCGAGGGGCTGAACACGGGGCTGTTGTTGAACGAGACCGCAAGTGGCGACGGGACCCCCGTCGCGACGAGCCGGGAGTTGTCCAACGACACCTCCAGGATCGACCCGGGCACGTAGTACTCCTCCCGACTCAGCGGCTGTCCGCCATTGACCAGATGGTCCTCGAGCGGGAGGCCGAGCGCCTTTCCGAGATCGGTCGAACCGCCGATGGTGACGATGGACCCGCCGTCCTCCAGGAACTTGACGAGCGCCGGCATCGTCGCCCCGGGCGAGACCCGGCCGAGGCGATCGCGGTACTCGGCGGGAATCGTCTCGGGATCCGGGGCCCCGAACCCGAACTGGCGCATCATCTCCTGTCGGACCGAATCGGGCACGCCGGCGAACACTTCCTCGAACTGCGAACCGATGGCGCCCTGCGGGAAGATGATGACGTCGAAGTCGTCGCTCAGGTTCCCCGCGTTGAGGCGCTGCGGGAAGACGAGTTCGTAGTCTGCGAACCCGTATTGCTCGAGGATCCAGCGGATCCAGCCCGAGGGCATCGAACCGCCGTACGTATCCCAGAGCGCGATCTGCGGCTCCCGCAGCCGCAGGGCGTCGGCATCCGGGTCCTCCGTCAGCCCGCGGAAATTGAGGCCCAGTTCGCCGGCAATCGACGCGACCTGGTCGGCGGTCCCGCCCCGGCTCTTGACGTAGAAGGTGCCGGCCGGGTGCGTCCTCCCCCCCTCGGTGAACGCGGAGGTGAGCCAGTAAACCTCGTGCCCCGAGGCCTGCAGCCGGTTGATCGCCGTGAACGCGTCGTTCACCTCGTGGCTGAACAGGAAGCCGGCCGCGCCCGCCGCGTCCGCGACGACGCCCGGCATCGGGCTCGCGTTCCACTCCTCGATCTCCTCGAACGGCCCGTCGAAGCCCTCCAGGATGCGGTCGAAATCGACGCCCATCTGGATCGCAAGCGACCAGCCCGCGTTGTCGTACGGCGGGGTCGGGGGTGCCCCCGGATAGAGGAAGTCGTTCGGGTGGTCCTGCGGCTCGAACATGTCGAGGAGGTGCGGCCGGAAGGCCTGCGCCGCGCGCACGACGTAGGAACCGGCCGGATAGTGCGTCCCCCCCACCGAGAAGTCCGAAGTCGCCCGCTCCACCATGACCCCGGTCTCGAGCAGCGAGTTGACGAACTTCGTCGCCGTGGGGAAATCTGCCTGGTCCGAGGGGAGGATGTATCCGCGCGGGTCGCGCAGGTCGGGGTTGAAGAGCTTGTCATAGTCGGCGCGCGTGCCGCGGCTGCCGCCGAAGCCCCCCACGTTGCGGGCGAAGTCCGTCTCGCCCTGCCCGGCCCGCATTTCGTTGCGGAGCCAGTCGACGCGCTTGGGCTGGATCGTCCAGCTGTCCTTGCTCCCGCGGTCGATCGAGTTCATCCCCATGCGCCAGATGCGGTACAGGAAGGTCTCCCGGTAGCGCGAAGCGAGGTCGAGCACCGCCTTGTTCGCGGTCACCGAGTAGTCGATCGACTGCCGGAAGTGCCACGGCTGCGGCGCGATCGGCGCGGGCAGATTGTCGTTGGGCAGCACCCGCTCGAGGATCAGCGGGATCTCCATGGGGGTCGGGTTCCCGATCGTTTCCGTGAGAAGCCCGATCATGTTGTGGAAGTACGGCATCGTGCGCAGGCCGCCGTTCCACCAGGTCGAGTAGTTCGCCCCGCGCCGTCGCGTCGCTCCAGGCTTGTCCTCCGCCGTGAAGCGCGAGTGCATCGCCGCCCCCACGAGGTCGATCCCGGTGATCACCATGGGGTCGATGTTGTAGTTGAAGGGATCCCTGAACGGCGGGGCGAAGAGGACGGTCCCCGTCGGCCCCGTCTGGTGGTGGTTGTAGACGATCTGGGGATACCACGTCCGGTACATCTGCCGGTTCATGTTCTCGGATTCCGGCTGGAAGGACGCGTAGAAGTCGCGGTTGTTGTCGTGTCCCACATACTTCTGGTACAGGACGGGGATCCCGCGCGTGGAGCGCTCGGTTTTCTCTTCGATTCGCGTATACCAGTTCGAGACGAGGTCCATCCCGTCCGGGTTCGCATGGACGAAGAGGATGATGACGTCGTCGAGGATCCGCATCGTCTCGTCGTCCGTCCCGCTCACGAACTGCCACAGCGTCTCCATCAACTGCTGCGCGCCCAGGACCTCCGTCGCGTGGAGGCCGCCGTCGATCCACACGACCGCCTTTCCGCGCTTCGCGAGGTCCCGCGCCTCGTCCTCGGACACCCCGTTCGCACGAGCGAGCCGGGCGGATATCTCCCGGTACTCGTCGAGGTTCGCGTGGTTCTCGGGGGAGGTGACGATGGCCATGAGCTGGTCGCGGCTCTCAGCCGTCTTACCGATCGACTGCAGCGTCATGCGCGGCGATTCGGCGGCCAGCGTCTCCCAGTAGCGAGTCAGATCGCCGTAGTCCGGGAGTTCGTAGTCGGCGCCGACCCGGTGCCCGAAGAAGGCCTCGGGTGTCGTCAGTTCCTGGGCGAGGGCGGACTGGGCCGCCACGAGCGCAAGTACCATCGCGATGGCCGGCAGCGCGCGGCGGGCCAGGATCCTGGAGGGGGCGAGAAACGACATGTTCGGACTCTCCTTATGTCTTACCGCATGGTACCGCGGGCTGACTGCGTGACGAGTTTCGGCGCATTATGGCGACGGGGCGGTCGGAAGCCCAAGCCCCCGGGCCGCCGCGGACCTTCCACGCATCGGCCGAACCGGCATCTTGATCGGAGCGCCGAGGTCGGGGCGGACCGCCTCCGCCCCCAGCGCCGCGTAGAGCGCCGGCATCCGGTCCTCGATGAGGATGTTGAGCCGGTCGATGGCGCCCGGCAGCGCCCCCCCGCCGCGCTCGATCTGATACAGCATGTCGGCTGTCGGCGCCGTGTGGTATCCGGAGAGCGAGCCGGATACGTCCGCGCCCGTGTGGGCACGCTCGAGTGCCTCGCCGATCGCGTCCAGCTCCTCGCCGATCGCCTCGACTTCGGCCATCAACCACTCCGCCGCGTCATGGCCCTCGATCCAGGCTCCGATGTCGGACAGGTGCCCCCGCAGCCGGGCCGCCGCCTGCAGACCCTCGTTCGTCGGTTTCGCCAGTTCATAGGCGCGCATGAGCGCTTCCTGCCGCGCGGTCAGCTCGTCCCAACCGATGTTGAGGCGCGGATCGAGCCGCACGGTGACGGACGTCTCGAGCGTGTGGCCCGCCGCCTCGAGCCGGGCCGTATACGTTCCGGGCAGTACCCTGGGAGCCGTAGCGGCGGCGCGGTAGAAATCCCCGCCTCCCAACGTGGGCGGCACCGGCTCGAGGCGCAGATCCCACATCACCTCGTGCAGACCGTGCGTCCCGCCCCCCTCGAGGGTGCGGAGCACCTCGCCGTCCCCGTTCAGGATCGTGACCGTCGTGCTCTCCGGCGCCTCGGGAAGGTCACTCCCCAGCCAGTAGCGGATGCGTGCGCCCGGCGGTGGGTTCTCGGCCTCGAAGATGCCGGGCGTGAAGCTCTGCGGCGCGTAGGAATTATAGGCCACAGCCGCCTGGGTCGAGAAGAGGTGTGCGTCGGAGGCGAGCACCGCCCGGCTCATCTCTTCCAGCGGCGTGATGTCCTCCATGATCCAGATCCCGCGTCCGTGCGTGCCGACGACGAGGTCGTTCTCGCGCGCCTGGATCTTGATGTCGTCCACTGGCGCGGGCGGCATGTTCCGCCGCAGCGGGTGCCACGAGTTGCCCGCGTCGATCGAGAAGTAGGTCCCGATCTCGTTGCCGGCGAAGAGGAGGTTCGCCGCCCGCAGGTGTTGCTGCAGAGCATTCAGCGACCACCCGTCCGGCAGCCCGTTCGTGATCGCCCTCCACGATTCGCCGAAGTCGTTCGAGACGTACACATACGGAGCCATGTCGTCATCGCGGTGGTTGTCCCCCGCCACCCACACGGTGCCGGCATCGGCGTGCGAGGCGACGATGCGCGTCATGTACAACTGGTCGGGCGCGCCCGGCATGTTCGGCGCTGTGTTCGTCCACGTCGCGCCGCCATCGCGCGTCACCTGAAGGTTCCCATCGTCGGTGCCCACGTAGACGACCATCGGGTCGAGCGGTGACTCCTCGATCGAGATCAGGCTCCCGAAGCTGGTCGTGCCGTCGTTGGCCGACATCATCGGTTCGGAGCCGAGGACGCCCATGATCTCGAGCGTCTCGCGATCGATGTTCTTCGTGAGGTCGGGCGAGATCTGCTCCCAGGTCTGCCCGTAGTCGGTAGACCTGAAGAGGATGTTCCCGCCGATGTAGACCGTCGACGGACGGCTCGGCGACACTTCGATCGGCGCGTTCCAGTTCCAGCGATAGTCGGGCGGATTTTCCGCATCTTCTTCCGGGCGTCCCAGGGGTCGTATCCACAGACGCTCGCCCGTCTTCAAGTTCGTCCGCATCAGCCTCCCGTCCTCGGCCTCAACGAGCATCGTCTCGCCATCGGGGTGGAGGACCGTGAAGTAGCCATCGCTCATCCCCACGTTGTACCAGTCGCGCGGCCGGATTCCGTGGTCCGACCACGTCTCCGACGGGGCACACCACGAGCCGTTGTCCTGCAGGCCGCCGCACACGTGGTACGGCTCGCGGTCGTCGATGTCGATCTCGTAGAACTGCGCGAGCGGCAGGTTGCGGAGTTGGCGCCAGGTGCCCGAGCGGTTCCAACTGATCGAGACGCCCCCATCACCACCCAGAATGAGGTGGTCGGAGTTCGCCGGGTTGATCCACAGCGCGTGGTGGTCGGGGTGGACGTCCGAGGCCGCGTCGGGCGTGAAGTGGTTCCCCCCATCGGAGGACCGGTACAGGTCACGTCCACCGAGATAGACGCGCTCGGGGTCGTTGGGGTCGATGCGGATCTGGCTGTAGTACATGGGACGGTTGTTGGTCGTACTGACCTGCGTCCACGTCTCGCCGCGGTCGGTCGACTTGTATACCCCCGTCAGGCGGTTCGCGTCTTCGTCCTCCGGCCCGCCAACCTGTCCGGGAGCCCGCTTGTCGGCCTCGACGATCGCCATCAAGAGGTTGCCGTCGCGCCGGTAGATGTCGATCCCGATGCGGCCGAGGCCACCCTCCGGCAAGCCGTCGGCAAGCCGCGTCCAGGTGTCACCGCCGTCCGTGGTCCGGTAGAGGCCGCTGCCGGGCCCGCCGCCGTTGAACCCCCACACCTTGCGCTGTCGCTGGTACATGGCAGCGAACAGCGTTTTCGGATCGGCCGGATCCATGGCCAGATCGATCGCCCCCGTATGCTCATCGACGTAGAGCACCAACTGCCACGTCCGGCCCCCGTCCATCGTCCGGTACACGCCGCGCTCGGAGTTCGAGCCCCACAGGTGGCCCATGGCGGCGACGTAGGCCATGTCCGGGTTCCCGGGGTCGACCTGAATGCGCGAGATGTGGTGCGTATTGTCGAGGCCCAGGTGCGTCCAGGTGCGGCCGGCGTCCGTCGAGCGGAACACACCCATCCCCCAGGGGGAACTCTGCCGGTTCTGCGGCTCGCCCGACCCCACCCACACGACGTTCGGGTTGGAGGGGGCCACGGTCACATCCCCGATCGACAGCATCGGCTGGTCGTCGAAGACGGGCTCGAAGGTCGTCCCGTGGTCGGTCGTCTTCCACAGGCCGCCCGTCGCCACACCGACGTAGAAGGTGGACGGATCGGACTCGACGACCGCGATGTCCGCGATCCGGCCGCCCATGATCGTCGGGCCGATCTCACGCCATTCGAGCGCGGCGACGGCCGCCGCCATATCGGAGTCCTGGGCCAGTGCGGTACATGGCCCGGCGATGACTGCCAGCAGCGGGACGAACGACAGCGAAACCGCGAGCGTTGAGCGCGTACGCATCTCGATGACCTCACTTGGACGGGGGTCCCGCGGGGAGAGAGCGGCGCGGGCGAAGGACCCGACACGGCCACCCCACCCGACGACGATACGACTGATTGACAGTAGAGCCCCGGAACGGAATCTGAAACGGGGCGCCGGCCGGAAGCGACACCGCCCGCCGCGTGGCCCGAATCTCCGGGCTCGCGGCGGGCGGTCGTTACTGAAGCCCTGACAGCTTCCGGCTGGAGCGGACCGTCAGCGCATGGGCGGAACCGGTACCTCGACGGGATCTCCGAGGTCAGGGCGGACTCCCGCCGCCTGCAGCGCCGCGTAGAGCGCCGGCATCCGGTCCTCGATCATGTCGTTGAGACGACCGATCGCGCCGGGCAGCACATCCCACCCCCGTTCGAGCTGCCACAGCATGTCCGCGGTCGGCGCGGTATGGTATCCGGACAGACCGCCGGACACTCCCGCGCCCGACCGGGCGCTGTCGAGTTCCTCTCCGATCGCGTCCAGCTCCTCGCCCACTGCCTCCACCTCCGCCGTCAGCGACTCGGATACGTCGTGGCCCTCGAGTTGATCCTCGATGGCCGACAGATGATCGCGGAGCTGGTTCAACGACTGCAGCCCCTCGTTCGTCGGCTTCGCCAGCGCGTAGGCGCTCATGACGGCCTCCTGCCGCGCCATGAGATCGCTCCGGCTGATGTTCACCCGCGGGTCGAGCCGCACCGTGACGGACGTTTCCTCAGTCTGCCCTGCCGCCTCCAGCCGGGCCGTGTACGTCCCCGGGAGGACCTTGGGTGCAGCGGCGCCGGCGCGGAAGAAGTTGCCGCCGCCCGGCGCAGCCGGCGGAGGCTCGTAGCGCAGATCCCAGATGACCTCGTTGAGGCCGCGGTCGCCGCCGCCCTCGAGTTCCCGGATCACGGAGCCGTCCGAGTCGAGGATCGTGATCGTGGCGTTCCCGGCCATGGCGGCACCGGCGTCGTCGGACGAGCCGCCGCTGGCCGACGGACCACCCGAACCGGCCACCCGGCCCATCATGTTCGACTCATCGTCGTCGGCCATCGGAGCGTCCGGCAGGTCGCTGCCCAGCCAATAACGGATCCGGGCGCCCTGTGGCGGGTTGTCCACCTCGAAGGTCCCCGGCGTCCAGCCCTGCGGCGTGTACGGGTTGTAGGCGACCGCCGACTGGGTCGAGAACAGGTGCACCTCGGAGGCGAGCACCGCCTGGCTCAGCTCTTCGAGCGGGGTGACGTCCTCCATGATCCAGATCCCGCGCCCGTGCGTGCCGATGACGAGGTCGTTCTCGCGCTCCTGGATCTTGATGTCGTCCACCGGCACCGGCGGCATGTTCTGGCGCAGCGGGTGCCACGAGTTCCCGGCGTCGACCGAGAAGTAGGTCCCGATCTCGTTGCCGGCGAAGAGGAGGTTGGCCGCGCGCGGGTGCTGCTGGAGCGCGTTCATCGACCATCCGTCCGGGATCCCGTCCGTGATCGCCCGCCACGACTCCCCGAAGTCGTTCGAGACGTACAGGTACGGCGCCATGTCGTCGTTGCGGTGGTTGTCGCCCGCCACCCACACGGTCCCGGCGTCGGCGTGCGAGGCGACGATCCGGGTCATGTACAGCTGGTCCGGCACGCCCGGCATGTTCAGCGCCGCGTTCGTCCACGTGGCCCCGCCGTCCCGGGTGACCTGGAGGTTCCCGTCGTCCGTACCCGCGTAGACCACCATCGGGTCGAGCGGCGATTCCTCGATCGAGATCATGTTGCCGAAGGTCGACGTCCCGTCGTTCGCCGACATCATCGGTTCGGAGCCGAGGACGCCCATGATCTCGAGCGTCTGCCGGTCGATGTCCTTTCGTCAGGTCGGGGGAGATCTGCTCCCACGTCTGCCCGTAGTCCGTCGATTTGAACACCACGTTGCCGCCGTAGTAGACCGTATTCGGGTCGCTCGGCGAGACCTCGACCGGCGTGTCCCAGTTCCAGCGGTAATCGGGCGGATCCTCTTCATCCTCTCCGGGGCGTCCCAGCGGGCGCATCCGCAGGCGCTCGCCCGTCTTCAGGTTCGTCCGCATGAGGTTCCCGTTCTGTGACTCCGCAAGCATCGTCTCGCCGTCGGGGTGGAGGACGGTGAAGTAGCCGTCGCCGCTCCCCACGTTGTACCAGTCGCGCGGCCGGATCCCCTGATTGGACCAGGTGTCCGAGGGGCCGCACCACGAGCCGTTGTCCTGCAGACCGCCGCACACGTGGTACGGGTCGCGGTTGTCGACCCCGATCTCATAGAACTGCGCCAGCGGGAGATTGCGGAGCTGGCGCCAGCTGTCGGAGCGATCCCAGCTGACCGAGACGCCCCCGTCACCGCCCAGGATCAGGTGGTCGGAGTTCGAAGGATCGATCCACAGCGCGTGGTGATCGGAGTGGACCTCCGAGGACGCGTCCGGCGTGAAGTTGTTCCCGCCGTCGGAGGAGCGGTACAGGTTCCCGCCGCCCAGGTAGACCCGCTCCGGATCGTTCGGATCGATGCGGATCTGGCTGTAGTACATGGGACGGTTGTTGGTCGTGCTGGTCTGCACCCACGTCTCGCCGCGGTCGGTCGACTTGTAGGTCCCCGTCTTGCGGTCGGGGTCTCCGGGACCCTGCGGACCGCCGCCCTGCCCCGGGGCGCGCGCGTCGGCTTCGACGATCGCCATGACGACGTTCCCGTCGCGGCGGTAGATGTCGAGCCCGATGCGGCCAAGGTCACCCTCCGGCAGGCCACCGGCGAGCTTCGTCCAGTTTTCTCCGCCGTCCATCGTCCGGTAGATGCCGCTGCCCGGCCCGCCGCCGTTGAAGCCCCACAGCGTGCGCTGCCGCTGGTACATGGCCGCGAACAGCGTCATCGGATCGGCTGGATCCATGGCGAGGTCGATCGCCCCCGTGTGCTCGTCGACGTGCAGGACCAACTCCCACGTCTCGCCGCCGTCCATCGTCCGGTACACGCCGCGCTCGGGGTTCGAGCCCCACAGCCGGCCCATCGCGGCCACGTACGCCACGTCCGGATTCCGCGGGTGCACCTGGATGCGGGAGATGTGGTTCGTCGCCTCGAGTCCGAGATGGGTCCAGGTCCGGCCGGCGTCCGTCGACCGGAACACGCCCATCCCCCATGGCGAGGACTGCCGGTTCTGCGGCTCTCCCGACCCGACCCACACGACGTTCGGATTCGAGGGGGCGAGGGTTATGTCCCCGACCGACAGCATTGGCTGCTCGTCGAACATCGACTCGAAGGTCGACCCGCCGTTGATCGTCTTCCACACGCCGCCCGTCGCCACGCCGACGTAGAAGATGGACGGATCGGACTCGACGGCCGCGATGTCCGCAATGCGGCCGCCCATGATGGTGGGGCCGATCTCGCGCCACTCGAGCGCGGCGACGGCCGCCGCCATGTCGCCATCCTGGGCGAGCGCGGGGAGGGGTGTGGCGATGAGGGCGATCACCGCCGCGAGCGACAGACTTCCTGGGAGCCCTGAGCGCGTACGCATCTTGATTACCTCGTGTGGCAGGGGGTTCCGCGGGAGGGAGGCCCGGGCGAAGGAACCGGCACCGGCCACCCCACCCAACGACCATTACAACCGATATACAGTAGGCAAACCGACCGAAATCTGAAACTGCAGCTCGCGCGAATCGGGCTTGGAGCATGGCCGGAGTTGCTGTTTACGACATCACGTCGTAAAGTTACGACATGTCGTCGGTAGCGTGGTCAACGTGGAGCGAGAGATGACGGACCTGATCCTCCAGATTGGGGCCAGCAAGCTGGTGCTGTCCGTCGGCCTTGCCGGAGTCGCGTGGATCGTGCAGCGCCGCCTCGGCTGGCCGTCTTTGGCCCACGGGCTGTGGTTGCTGCCACTCGCAGCCCTGCTCGTGCCTCCGCTCGTCTCGATTCCAATCTGGGCGGGGGAGGCCGATCCCGTCGCCCCCGTCGCGGCCGTGGGCTTGTCGGGGGCGGACCCGACGCCATTGGCGGGGGTCATCCTTGTCGGCTGGCTCAAGAGTCACGGCAAGGAGGGGCTCGTCTGGCTCTGGCTGCTGGGCACCGCTTCCGTCCTCGGCTGGACGCTCGTTCGCACGCTGCGTTTCCACCGTTCGCTCCTGAGAGCGTCGAAGGTCGCGCCGCCCTCGGTCCAGCGCACCGCGCAGAAGATCGCCCGCAACCTCGGACTGGGCGCGGTCCCAACGGTTTACGCCACACCGGCGCAAGTGTCCCCCGTGGTGTGGTGGGCCGGAGGGAAGGCCCGGATCCTCCTTCCCTCGCCCTTGCTGCCCGCGATGGATGGGGTCGAACTGCGCTGCATCCTGGCGCATGAACTCGCCCACGTCCAGCGGCGCGATCACGTCGTCCGCTGGCTCGAGTGGCTGGCGTGCGCCGCCTTCTGGTGGAACCCCGTCGCCTGGTGGGCCCGGCGAAGGTTGCGGGCGTCGGAGGAGTTGTGCTGTGACGCGCTGGCCGTGGCCACGATCGACGGCGAACCACGGATGTACGCCGGGGCCCTGCTCCGGGTGATCGACTTCATGTCCACGACCCCGGCCCCGGGACCGCTGACCTTCGCGAGTACGGTCGATCGCTGCGGCCGCGCGTCGCAGCTGGAAAGGAGACTTCGCGTGATCATGACGAACAGGAGACCGCCGGAGACGCCGCGATGGCTGTGCATCACCCTGCGGTGCGGCGCCGTCTGCCTGCTGGCGGGCGGCCTGACCTACTGCACCGATCAATCGAACGTGACCTCCGTCGACCCCGCGCTGGCACCGCCGGCACAGGACAGCGTCAGGTTCCGCGATAGCGACGGAGCTCGCCGAGAGACGACGTCGGCGGTCGTGTTCGACGGCGATTCGCTGTTCTTGGACGGTGAGTGGAACCGCGAGGTGGAGACAATGCGCGAGCTCGCCGCACACATGGAGCCGGTTCCGCTCCACGAGACCGTCGAGGCCCTTGGAACCTCCCTGTCCCGGCTTCAGTCGACGCTACAGGAGTTGGACCTCGCCGCGCTTGGGCTTGGGTCGGAGTTGTCGGAGGCCGCCGACCCCCTTTCGGTGGAGGCGGCAGGAGCCGCACTGGCTCGTCACCTTGGGGCAGGCAAGTTCGCGATCAACTGGGCAAGCCGAAAGATGTACCTCGAATTCGAATGCGCACTTGATGAAGGCGGAAGTTTCTCGGAGGAAGAAGTCACTTCCGGCCCAGTGTCGTGTGAGACAGTGGACGCCGAGGAGCGAAAGCGTACGCCGAGGTAATAACGCCGCGCGGGGACCCGGCACCGACCCCGTCGCCGCAAACGACCGAGAAAAGGGTTTCACATGACGCTACCGAGACTGGCCAACGCCGAACTCGCGGTGATGGGGCGGCTCTGGGCGGAGGGGCGCCTCACGGCCCGCCGGCTACGGGAGCAACTCTACCCGGACACGACGAGGTCCGCGCACGGGACCATCCAGCGCCTCCTGCAGCGGCTGGAGGACAAGGGACTCGTCCACCGGGACGGCAGTCTCGGGACTCAGCTCTTCTCCGCGCGGATCAGCCGGGAGGAGTACGCTTCCGGGCGGCTCGAGGCGCTGGCCGACCGGATTACGGGAGGCTCGCTGGTCCCCATGATCACGCAGTTGATCGAAGACCGGAAACTCGCCCCCGAGGAGATCGAGCGTCTGCGGAGGATCCTGGAGGAGGGATGACGGATCTGATCCTACAGATCGGAGCCAGCAAACTGGCGCTCTCCGTCGTCCTGGCGGGGGCAGCGTGGGCCGCGCAGCGCCGTGTGGGCCGGCCCGCTCTGTCCCATGCGCTCTGGCTCCTGACGCTGGCCGCGCTGGTCGTCCCGCCGCTCGTTTCGATCCCGGTCTTGGCCCCGGAGGCCACGGCCGTGGCTCCATCAGCGGCTGACGTGTTCGCGACTGTGGTTCGGACGCCGTCGCGCGGAGCGCTCCTCGCGGGCTGGCTGGCCACCCATGGGAAGGCGGCGGTCGTCTGGATCTGGCTTCTGGGTGCTGCGGGCGCCCTCGCCTGGACGCTCGTGCGTACCCTGCGTTTTCAGCGTCGGCTGACCTCGGCTTCCCAGATCGCTCCGCCTGAAATCCAGCGGTTGGCAGGCGAGATCGGCTCATCGCTCGGCCTTCGTAGCACACCCACAATCCACACGACGCGAGCGGACCTGTCTCCGATGGTGTGGTGGGCCGGGGGCCGCGTGCGCGTCGTCATCCCCTCGACGCTGCTCACTCAGCTCCCGCATACCGAACTCCGCTGCATCCTGGCGCACGAACTCGCTCACGTTCGGCGACACGATCACCGGGTGCGCTGGCTGGAATGGCTGGCGTGCACCGTGTTCTGGTGGAACCCGCTGGCCTGGTGGGCGCGCCGAAGGCTGCGGACAGCCGAGGAGTTGTGCTGCGACGCGGTGGCGGCGGTTTCCGTCAAGGTTGAACCCCGGGCATACGCCGGTTCGCTGCTGCGAGCGATCGACCTCATGTCCGAACTCCCCGCACCTCGGCCGCCGGCCTTCGCCAGTACGGCACACGCTCGGCGTCCTGGCGTGGATCTTGAAGAGAGGCTCCGGATGATCATGAAGAAGGAACCGTCGTCGGCCCCGCGTTGGCTTCGCAGCTTGCTGAAGTGCGGTGCACCGTGCCTGCTCGCCGTGGGCCTGGTCTACTGCACCGACCGGTCGGACTCGGTATTCCCCGACGCCGCGATGACCCCGCTCGCGGCAGTCCTCACGTCCCACATCGATTCGCTGGCCGCGGATGGCCAACTCACGAGAGATGCGGCCGAGTCCTTCAGCAGGGCATTCGTGCCTCGCCTTGCCGAGTTGGGCGCGTCGGTCGATGTCGCTGTTCCCCGGGAGTTCGACATCCGCATCCGGATCTCGGGCGGGGATCACGAGCGGCGGTTCAAGGCTGCATCCGGGAACCTCATCGGTCTGAGAAAGGCGCTCGCTCTGGCGAACGGCCTGGATCCTCAAGAGCTGTTTGTCGTCAAGGACGGTGCTCTCGGTGGGCGGACTGTGTACGTCCGGGGATTCACGATGGACGCCAGGTTGTTTGCGGGCGGACCGGACGAATGTGCGGTGGAACTCCAGGATGGGGCGGGCGGGAGTCGCGTTTCCTGCGAGACCTGGCGCGAGGTGAGAATCCCGGAGCTTGAGATGCTGCGGTCGAAGTAGCGGCCGGATCGCGCACCGGGCGAGCCTCATCGTCAGGGTAGCGCCCTGGCTCGAGCCGCCGGATCTTCGGCTGGCAGCAAGTCGCGGGACCGGGGGATCCCTCGGCCTTCCAGCCCCAGCGATCCGGAGCGCCACCCATGTCTGCGGAAATACGGATGGAGCGGATGACCTCGCCCGAGATCGGCGCGGCGATCGAGGCCGGGGTCACCACCGTCGTCGTCGCGGCCGGGGCGGTGGAGCAGCACGGGCCGCACCTGCCCCTCTTCATGGATGCCGAGCACGGGGACCGGCTCGCGGTCGAGATCGCCCGGCGGCTCGAGCGCGCGCTCGTCGCCCCCACGATCCGGGTCGGCTGGTCCGCGCACCACATGGCGTTCTCCGGTACCGTTTCGCTCGAGAAGGATACCTTCCTCGCCGTGTGCCGCGACTACTGCGTGAGCCTGGCGCACCACGGATTCCGGCGCGTCTGCTTCGTCCCCTCGCACGGGGGCAACTTCGCCCCTCTCGCCGAGGCGCGGGAGGCGTTCAACGAAGCGGCGGGTCCCGACTGTTCCGTGGACGTGTATTCGGACCTCATCGAGGTCATCGGAACCTGGCGGGAGATCGCCGAGGCGGAGGCGGGGCTCGGGGCCCGCGTGGGGGGACACGCCGACATCGCCGAGACGTCGATCATGATGGCCATGCACGAGGGTCTCGTGCGGGAGGAACTGGCTGCTTGCGGGCAACTCACGACACCCGCGGAGGAGCCCGAACTCATCCGCCGCGTGCTCAGCGAGGGGTTCAGGAGCGTGACGCCGACCGGCATCCTCGGAGATGCGAGGGGCGCGACGGCGGGACTCGGCGAAAAGATGATCACGGCGCTGGCGGACCGGATCGCCGCGCATTTCGCGGGCTAGTCCCGCTTCGGGCTCGGCCGCGGGTCAACGACTTGAAGATGGAGGCGATGGGATGACGCGCGCCCGAACCGGAGCAGCGATCGTGATCATGCTGGGGGCTACGGGGCCGCTTGCGGCGCAGGCTCGACGCGGCCCGCCGCCCGTGCCGCCGGACAACTCTCCGCCGATGACCGTCGAGGCGTACGACCCGCGCTCGACCCTCGTTGTACCCGGGAACCCCGTCACGCGGGCCGGATTTCCGTTCGTCGACGTCCACTTGCATCTCAACGCAACGATGCCCCGGGCGCAGCTCGACCAGCTCGTCCGCGACATGGACGCACTCAACCTCGCCGTCGGGGTGAACCTCAGCGGAGGCAGTGGACCCCGGCTCGCGCGGCAGGTTGAAGCCTTCGAAGCGGCGTATCCCGGCCGATTCGTCGTGTTTGCGAACGTCGATTTCGGAGACATCGACAACCCCGAGTTCGGTGCGCGCGCCGCAGCCCGGCTGGAGGCCGACGTCCGGGCCGGAGCCCGCGGCCTGAAGATCTTCAAGAGCCTCGGACTGTGGATCACCGACGCGGCCGAAGAGCGGGTCCCGGTCGACGACCCCCGTCTCGATCCCGTCTGGGCCAAGGCGGGCGAACTCGGGATCCCGGTCCTCATCCACTCGGCGGACCCGGCGGAGTTCTGGGAACCGATGGACGAGAACAACGAGCGCTGGCTCGAGCTGCGCGTGCGTCCGCGTCGCCGCCAGAGCGGCCCCCCGTCGTTCGAGCAGGTGCTGGGCGAGCAGTTGAACATGTTCCGGCGGCACCCCAAGACGACGTTCATCGCCGCCCACCTCGCGTGGATGGGGCACGATCTCGGCCGGCTCGGCCGCACCCTGCACGAGATCCCCAACATGAACGTGGGACTCGGCGCGGTGATCTACGAGCCGGGACGGCAGCCGCGCTTCGCCCGCGAGTTTTTCATCAACTACCAGGATCGGATCCTGATGGGGAAAGACTCCTGGGCCCCGGACGAATACCCGACCTACTTCCGGGTCCTGGAGACCGCGGACGAGTATTTCCCTTACTACCGCAAGTACCACGCGTTCTGGCGGATGTACGGCCTCGACCTCCCCGACGACGTGCTGCGGAAGGTCTATTTCGAGAACGCGGTCCGGATCATCCCGGGCATCGACCGCAGCCGCTTTCCCTAGCTTGCCTTGCACCCTCCGAGAGTTGACTGGTGCAGGTTCCGGGACGCAGTGATACTCGCGTCCGAACCTGAGACCAAGCGTCATCCAGCTTATGGTGACGCCAAATCCGGCGATCCCGACGCCGCGAGAACTCTGGTCCGCGAGGCCGAACCGGACATCCTTCGCGCCCCGGCTGTGCGGCGGTGCTGGCAGCGGTTGCTCGCGCGCCTCGAGGGAGAGGTGCGCAATGCGAGCGAGCGGATACCAGGCTTCGCGGGTGCTCCCGACAGGTTCACCCGCGAGGAGATGCGGTCCCCGTGCGAAGACTTGAGAGCGCGGTTGGGACAACCAGCCGCATGAAGGATTCGGCGAAGAGGGCCCTCGACGCCTACAAGCTGGCGAACTCGAAGGAAGAGGCCTACGACGCGGCCGAGGGAGCGGGCGCCATCCGCCAGCGCGGCCCGACGGAGTTGAACGCGGTGAACCGCGAATCCATCGGCCGTCAGGCCGAGAAGGCGGACGCCCTGCAGCAATGGCTCCAGCTCGCCGACTGACCCCTCACATATCCGGAAAGTCTGCCGTCGGACCGAACGACTGAGGCACGGGCACGTCGAGGAGCCGCAGGTAGACGCCCAGCTGGGCGCGGTGGTGGATCAGGTGGTCGAGGATGAAGCTCCTCAGCACCACGGCCTTCGGCATTGTGAAGCGCGGCTCGCCGCCGACAAGCATGGTCCACGTACTCGCGAAGGTCTCGTCCGATGTCGACTCGATCGACGCCCGGGCCACGGCGGCACTCTGGTCGAGGGCCGCGACCAACTCGGCGGAGGACCCGAGTTCAGGGTTCGGCGGAGGGCCACCGTCCTCCGGATCGATGTCGAATTCGGACATCGTCAGCGTGGGCATGGTCCAGTTCGGGATCATCGCGATGTGAGTCGCCAGTTCCCCGAGCGTCCACGATTTCTCGTCGCGAAGGTCTCGTCCGATGTCGACTCGATCGACGCCCGGGCCGCGGCGGCACTCTGGTCGAGGGCCGCGACCAACTCGGCGGCGGAGGGGCTCAAGGACCCGAGTTCAGGGTTCGGCGGAGGGCCACCGTCCTCCGGATCGATGTCGAATTCGGACATCGTCAGCGTGGGCACGGTCCAGTTCGGGATCATCGCGATGTGAGTCGCCAGTTCCCCGAGCGTCCACGATTTCTCGTGCGGACGCCAGTCCAGCCGGTCTTCGGGGACGGCTTCCAACATGGCGCGGCACCCGGCCACGATGTGGTCGAACGCCATGAGAGTTCCTTGAGCGGACATGCTTCGCCGATGAGAGACTCCACGGTTAGCGCGTGTATTGTCGCCTTCGGGCGTTGACACCCGTTGACGTGGGAAGCTGCAATGTCTGCCCGAGGAATGGAACCATGTGCGACGCGACGCGGTGCTCACGCTCGTTGGCGTACCCGGTTGGCGTACCCGGCATCGAAAAACGCCCGGCAACTTGACTCGAACCACGTTCTAGCTAGATTTTTAGCTAGAACATCCAGTCCGGGGGAAAGATGACCGTGCTTGTGAACGTACACGAAGCGAAGACGCAACTCTCCCGACTGTTGGCTCAGGTCGAGGCGGGAGAAGATGTCGTGATCGCTCGCCGAGGTGCACCGGTGGCGCGACTCGTCGCCTGCCAGCCGCGCGGCTGGCGACAGCCCGATGTCCTCAAGGGGAAGATCGTGATCCCCGACTGCTTCTTCGATCCGCTGCCGGAGGAGGAACTGGCGGCCTGGGAGGGTAAGTAGAGGTGCGGGTTCTGCTGGATACCCACGCGTTCCTGTGGTGGCTCGCTGACAGTGGGCGTCTCTCCCGACCTGCACGGCGTGTGATCGCCGACGAGACGAACGACATAGTGGTCAGCGCGGCGTCTGCCTGGGAAATCGCTACGAAGTACCGGATCGGGCGACTGCCCGGGAGGGAGACTGTGGCTCTCGATGTGGTCGGTCACATAGCCGGTCAGGGCTTACGGGAGCTGCCGATCAGCGTCACCGACGCCGAACGCGCCGGACGCCTTCCTGGTCCGCACCGAGACCCGTTCGACCGAATGCTCGCTGCGCAGGCTCTCGTGCGGGGGCTCTCACTCGTCTCGGCCGACGCGGTATTCGACCGCTACGGCGTCGCCCGGGTCTGGTAGCTACTCGGGGCGCTTGCCGGTGTCACCCCGCCGGATCTCGAAGTCGCGGCGGTCGCGGTAGAAGAGCGCCCGGTTGAGGACGTAGTCACCGGCATCCAGGTCGATGTCCGGGCACTCCGTCATCGTCCAGTACTTGTAGTCGCCGAGGAACAGGTACTCGCGCGTCTGATGGAAGAAACGGCAGGTGACGCCCTCTCCACGCCCGATCCGTTCGCAGAAGGCGGCGAGCAGCTCCTGCTGCCCATCCTTGTTGATGACGACGTACTCGTGGGGCCACGTCTCGCGGTAGGTGACGGCCTCGCGCCAGGGAGCGCGGGCGATCAACTCCATGATGTCCGGTACCGGCCGACGTTCGGTCATAATCGGAGTGCGGCGTCCTACCCGCCCCGCCGGTCCAGTTCCAGCGCGAGGGGTGGATCGTCGGGAAACCGGACGGTGCCCCGCATGCTGTCTTCCGAGACCAGCTGGCCCGAGTAGGTGAGACTCGTGCCCTGGCCGGCAATCGTGAACTCGAGAGTCAGCGACACGTTCGGATGGGCGTGCAGGCCGGAGACGGTACCCGACAGCATGAGCCCCTCCTCCTGAAGGCTGACCGTACCCGTTACGGTGCCGGTGTCGCCCTCGGACAGGCGGAAGTCGAAGCTGACCGTCGAGAGCTCGCTGGCGACCTGGCCGACCCACTCGCCGGAGAGGCTTGGACTGCTGGGCTCCGCGGGTCCATCCCCGCAGCCGGCGAGCGCCGCCAGCGCGATGAGGACGGCCGCCGCGCAGGTCTGCCGGGTCGTGTCCAGCTTCTTCATATCGTCTCCGATGCGGCGTGCTGTCGCCGATGAGTGCGGAAGGCGAGGCGAAATCCTATGCCGACCACCGACGGCGGGGAAGGATCCCGGACGGCTGCGTGACGTGGCACGGGGATCGTCCCGTGACCCCTTCAACGTATCTCCCACAATCGGCGAATCGGGACGGCGTAGAGGCGGTCGCCGAAACTGACCGTAGTTTCACCGTCGTACAACACGACGCCGTGGCGAAAGCGGTCTCCGGCGGCCAAAGCGAGTTTCCGCAGCCCGCGGAAGTCGTGCTGTCGCACGGTCGCGGCCGCCTTGATCTCGACACCGGCGACGGCGCGTGTGCCCCGCTCCAGGACGATGTCCACCTCCACCCCGTCCCTGTCCCGGAAGTGGAAGAACTCGGTGGCTGCCTCGTGCCAGCTTCCCTGTCTCCGCAGCTCCTGGAAGACGAACGTTTCCAGAAGCTGCCCGAGCAGGGGTCGGTCCGCGGCGAGGTGCTCCGGGCCGACACCGAGGAGCGCCGCGGCCACGCCTGTATCGGCGAGATGGAGCTTCGGGGTCTTGACCAGGCGGCTCAGACGATTGCTGTGCCAGGGCGGGAGTTTCTCGAGCAGGAACAGTCGTTCGAGAAGCGCAATGTACTCGCCGATCGTGGGCCGGCTGAGTTGGAAGGGCGCAGCCAGGTCCGCGAGGTTGTAGAGCCGGGCCGTCTGCGAGGCCGCGGCGCGGAGCAGTTGCGGCAGGGCATCGAGCGATCTGATGCGGGTCATGTCGCGAACGTCACGCTGGACCAGCGTCTCGATGTAGTCGCGGTACCAATTCCCCTGTCGGCGGGGCGTCGGGCGCGCCAGCGCCGGCGGAAACCCGCCCGCGACGACGAGTTCAGCCAGCCGGGTGCCGAGCCGTTCGGTGTTTCCGACCTTGAACCCGTCCCTGAGCAAGGCCGTCAGGAACCCCTCGCCGGCACCCGGATCGGACAGGGCGGAGCGGGATACGAGTTCGGACTGCGACAGGGGATGGAGCCGGACGATTTGCAGGCGTCCGGCCAGAGATTCGGAGAGCGCCGGAAGGAGGAGGACGTTGGTGGACCCTGTGAGGATGAACCGGCCGGGTGCTCTTCGGCGGTCGACCTCGATCTTGATCGCTGGGAACAGTTCCGGGACGAACTGGACCTCGTCCAGGATGACCCGCTCGGGGAGGTCCGCGACGAACCCGACGGGATCGGCTCGCGCACCGTCTCGTACGGCCGTGTCGTCGAAGCTGATGTAGGTGTAGTCCCGGTACTCGCGCGACACCCCCCAGCTGATCCGGCCGATGCCGGGCCAGTTCAAGTCTCCGACGCCGGGCCACTCAATGTAGCGTGGAGCACATGTATACAGGGCGAGAGTGGTCTTGCCGCATTGCCGCGGGCCGTGGATGAGCACGACTGGAGAGTCCTCGAGCGCCTCGGCCAGGCGGCGCTCGACGTATCGCGGATAAAATGTCGGCTCGGACATCGGGCTGATTGCAGTCTTTGGCATCGGCTGATTGCAAGTTTAGATTTCGGCTGATCGTAAGGTTGAACAGCGGCTGATTGCAAGTTCAAGTATCGGATGATTGAAACATCCGGCGTCGCGCAGGTACAGATCGGTGGGCGCGTGAACTTCTACATCGCGTGTGGGCTCGGGACGCTACGGCGGACCGGCCGGCGAGGTACCGGGGGTTCCGGGCGAGACAGTGGACCTGTCTTCCACGTTCTTCGAGCGCCGGGACGAGGCGACCACCGACGTAGCCGCTCGCCCGTGGGAGTCACGGCTCAGTCACCTGAGGTGATACCCGTGTTGGGCGGTATTGTGGCGCCATCCGGGTCGGCTTCTGGACCTGGTCCGATCCGCCTGAATTCCAGCGCGCCGATGTTCTGCACGACAGTGCCGCGTCGTATGAGACCCTGGATATGATCTTCGGACCTGAAGCGACCTTCATAGACCTCGGAGGATGTTCCATAGTCGAGAGTCAGCAATATGTCCGAGAAGGCCTGCGCGCCGCTCACGGTTCCCGGGGATATCGTCTCACTGGGGTGGGGGATGCGGCGGAAATCCGTTCGGCTGACCGTGCCCGAGACGTTGCCTTCCCCGTCTTCCTCCAGCCAAAGCTGCCAGGCAAGGCCCCCGTCAATAAGACTCACGTGGCCGAGCCAGTTCCCCGTAAGGAGCATTTCGGACGGACCCGTAGTGAAGCCGCAGTTGGCGATCGCCGCCAACAGAACGATCAAGACTGTAGCCCTCGCGCCTCGGCAGATCGCGTCGATCATGGCTTCCGCGCTACTTCATGCAGCCCCCGGTTGAACCCGCAGTACCGTCAGCGGGACCGGGAGGGACGATCCCGTTCATGCGCGTCCATCGAGCCGCGCAGAGCGTCCGCCATCGTCCACAACTCAGCCTCGTAGCCGCTCGTGGCGCCCCCATCATCTCGATCATGGCCCACCGCGGCCTCGACCCTCGTGCTTGTTCGCCGCCCGGTCGCCTTCCAGCTATTCGCTCTCGGCAACCGGTTGTGTCTCCACGCGAGAAGCGACGGGACCTGTCAGCCAACCCTTCTCGCGGAGTACATCTGAGGCAAGTTCGATCTGCCGCTGTGAGAACGCCTTCTTTCGTTCGTTCCAGGCATACGCCTTGGCGACCACGTCAGCGACGCTACCGGCGTCTTCCTGCGTAACGACCCAGTGAACCGTGGACAGCAACTCCAGACCGAACGGCGACTCAAAACCGGCTACGAGCTCCGCGACGCGGTTGAAGCGGGTCCGCGTATCAGCCGTGGTCGCTACGAACGCCTCTGCATCATCAAGCGCTCCCGGAACCAGCCTCAGTCGCTTACCCGGACCGTCACCTCCATCCGCGTAGCCGGAAACCATATGTCCCTCTATGGCGTGGAGCACATGGCGGAGGTTCTCTGCGTAGGGTCCATAGTGCCCCTTGGCGAACCTGAGCCTCAGTGGCTCTCCCGCAGCCTGCATGAAGTACATCAGCTTGTGTGCTTCCTGCAGCGTGACGAACGGATCCAACAGCCCCCGCAAATATCGGTCGAGTAGTCCGACGAGGGCGGCGCGTCCCGGTGTCATGCGAGGCACATCGCTTGAGCGGTTGGCTCTCTTGTCGACCGGACCGCCTCCCGGCTCGAAGACGGTTACCTTGATTTCGCCAATATCCTTGAACGCCTCGAGAATGTGGGGTCGCACCAGCGACCAGTCGAGCCCACCCAAGCCACTGCCGAGCGGCGGGATTGCGACGGAGCGGATGTCTCGTGCACGGATTTCCTGGACGAGAGATCGCAACCCGGATTCGATGTCCTCGAGGCGGCTCTTCCCGCGCCAGTGACGCTTGCTGGGGAAGTTGATGATGTATCGCGGCGGTACGCCCGAACCTGTCTCGAAGACGAAGACGCGCCCGGGCTTGATCTCCCCCCGCTTACACTGGGCGGCATAGGCCTTGAAGTTCGACGGGAAGGCGCGCTTGAACTGGAGCGCGATACCACGCCCCATCACGCCGACGCAGTTGACGGTGTTGACCAGAGCCTCGGCTTCCTCCGCGAACATGTCGCCCGTCTTGAACCGGATCACATGGGCCTCCGCATGCTGCCTAATAGTACCATTCCGACTTCACTTCTACACGGGGTAGGTGCTCAGCCCCGTTCAAAGCCTCAATTGCTCGGAGCTGTGTCGATGTCGAATGAACGCCGATCCGGGTGATGAGACTCCACGGGAATGACGATTCCATGAGAAACTCAGCCTGTTTTCGTTCCTTTTATGTTCGTCCTGCCAATACCGGGCACGGACAGCCACCCAGTCGATTTGGTGCAGTTGCGCCAAGTCGGACCAATCGTGGAAATAATAGGAGCCTGCATTGGACGCGGTGAACGCCCACCGTCGTCCGACCCGCTCCGCCCAGGCGACGGATTCACGCAGGTCCGCTTCAAGGTGTACGATCAGACCTTGGCCTTTCCGATACGTAAGCCCCGGGTAGTTGCCTTGATACAGCAGATAGAGCATGACGGATCGTGGACAGAAATAGAACGGTACACAGTCGCCCACCCGCAGTTCGGGGTGACTCGCCAGAGCGGCGCGTGCACGTCTCGCTTTGACCTCTGCCAGCCCAATGGATGTCCCAACCTAGGGTCGCTCCATCATCGTTACGTCACAGCACAGCGCTCCGTCGCCTGCGATCGAAGCAAGACGGTCCACATGAACGATGTGGTATATCTTGGGTCTCGTCGGCACCTGGTGGTGAGGCATCCGCTCGTGTGTACGTCCGTCAGCGGGACCAGGGAGGGACGATCCCGTTCATGCGGGCGTAGGCGACGGACTGGCCGACGTGCTCGTTCATGTGCGAGACCAGCTGCAGCAGCACGGCCCAGCCCTGCACCTGGCGGCCGTAGAGTTCCGTCTCCCCATCCAGCCTGGCGGCGGTGAGGGCGCCCACCTGCTCCATCACGTGGCGGACGGACATCTCGTGGATCTCACGCACCCTGTCCTTGTCGCGGATCGATTCGATGTCCGAGTAGTCGAATCCGTTCGGGGGCGCGATCCCCAGGTTCTGGTCGAGGTACATGAAGTTGTAGCGCGCGATGTGCATGTAGACCTCGCCCACCTGCATCACGCCCTCGGCGGGGGCCCACGAGAACTTCTCCGCGGGCAACACGCGCGCGAGCTCGGAGATCTTGCGGCTGGAGCCCTGGAAGTGGCCCAGGATCTCGTCGCGGATCGTGGTTGGATCCGTCACCCGGGGGGCGGGCTCGATGTCATGGTAACGGGAGGCCTGGGCCAGTGTGATCTGCGCGAACAGGCTCGCCGGGGCGAGAACGCCGGCGATAACGAGAACTGCGATGAACTTCCCCCTCATGAGACGAGCCTCCTCCATTTGACGGCGTATGTTCGGCCTGTTCCGGGTGCCGGCCGGGGCCGGGGCAGGCCGGGACGCATTCCCGCGACCAATGCAGGTGATATGATACTGCCCGCTCGCCCGTTGTGGACGGGGGGAGCGCATCCCGAACCGTTCGCGAGGCACATGCCCGACCGTCACCGCCAGCCCGCCCAACCCCTGCTTCCGGGTGTCCGGTCCTTCGTCCGTATCGCCCTTCTTGCCGGGGCGGCGGTCTGGGGTGGGTGCGGGCCGCGCGCGCTGGACTGGGTCGAGGAGGACGGGTACCGCCGGGCCGAGCTTCGGGTGTCGGGAGAAGACGAGCCCGGCTTCGTGCGGCTGGACGCGTCGGAGACGGGGATCTCGTTCGAGAACGTGGTCACCGAAGAGCAGTACATCGACAACAGCCACTATCTGAACGGGTCCGGGGTCGCGACGGGCGACGTGGATGGCGACGGGCGGGTCGACGTCTACTTCGCGAGCATGGACGGGCCCAACCGCCTCTACCGCAACCTTGGCGGCTGGCAGTTCGAGGACATCGCGGAGGAGGCCGGGGTGGCCGCCGTCGGGCGATTCTCGACGGGCGCCGTGCTCTCGGATGTGGACGGCGACGGAGACCTGGACCTTCTGGTCACCGCCCTCGGCGGACCCAACGCGCTCTTCCTGAACGACGGGACGGGCCACTTCACGGACGGGACGGAGGCGGCGGGACTCACGTCGACACTCGGCAGCATGTCCATGACGCTGGCCGACATCGAGGGCGACGGGGACCTCGACCTCTATGTGGTTAACAACAAGGTCGCGACGGTCCAGGACCTGTTCCCGCCCGAGGTCCTTCAGCCGAGCAACATCTACCGGCAGACGGAGGATGGGTTCGAGATCCTGCCGGAGTGGCGGGAGCACTATACGCTCGGCGAAATGCAGGACGGGATGGTGCCCCGGCTGGAGTTGGCGGAGCCCGACCGGCTGTACCTGAACGACGGGATCGGGCGCTTCACCCAGGTGCCGTTCACGGAGGGCGCCTTCCTCGACGAGGAGGGACGGCCGCTGACGTCGGAGCCGCTCGAGTGGGGGCTCGCGGCCCGCTTTCAGGACATGGACGGGGACGGCGATCCGGACCTGTACGTGTGCAACGACTTCCACAGTCCCGACCACATCTGGATCAACGACGGAACCGGGCGCTTCCGGCTGCTCGATCCGCTCGCGATGCGCAGTACCAGCTTCGCCTCGATGGGGGTCGACTTCTCGGACGTGGACCGTGACGGGCATCAGGATTTCTTTCTGGTCGAGATGCTGAGCCGCGAGCAGCGGCTGCGCATGAAGCAGATCGCCGGGGGGGTGCCGGACCGGCCGTTTGCGGGACGGTTCGACAACCGTCCGCAGATACCGCGCAACACGTTTTATCTGAACCGCGGAGACGGGACCTGGGCGGAGGCGGCGCAGTACGCGGGGCTCGACGCGTCCGGGTGGTCGTGGGGGAGCACGTTCGTCGACGTCGATCTCGACGGATACGAAGACCTGCTCGTCGGGACGGGACATTTCTACGACGCGATGGACAAAGACGCGGCGCAGGTGTCGGGGTCGGTGGACTGGCGGCGGCGGATCCAGGCCTTCCCTCCGCTGCGGCTCTCGAACGTGGCGTTCCGCAACCGCGGCGACATGACATTCGAGGAGGTCGGGGAGGCGTGGGGGTTCGCCGGGGACGAAGACATCTCGCACGGGATGGCGGCGGCGGATCTCGACGAAGATGGGGATCTGGACATCGTCACCAACCGCCTGCTGTCGCCGGCGGGGGTGTACCGGAATGTCGGGCGTGCGCCGCGGGTGGCCGTGCGGCTGGTCGGCAGGGAGCCCAACACGGAGGGGGTCGGAGCGCTCATCCGGCTCTCGGGCGGCGAGTTGCCGGCCCAGACGAAGGAGATCGTCGCGGGAGGCCTGTACCTCTCGGGTTCGCAGGCCATGGCCAGCTTCGCCGCGGATGAGGGGGAGATGACGATCGAGGTCACCTGGCGGAGTGGAGCGACAAGCCGGGTGGACGGCGTCCGCGCGAACCGGGTGTACGAAATCCGTGAACCCCCGGACGGCGGACCGCCCGCGGCCGAGCGGACGGCAGCGGGCGGGGATCCCGGGGCTGGCGGCGCGGGAACGATGGTTCCCCTGTTCGAGGATGTGTCCGGGCTGCTCGGGCACCGTCACCGGGAGAACGAGTTCGACGACTTCGCACAGCAGCCGCTCATCACCTGGCGCCTGGGACAGGGCGGGCCCGGGGTCGCGTGGGGTGATGTGGACGGTGACGGGGACGCGGACGCCCTGGTCGGCGGAAGCGGGGGGCTCGGCCTGTCCGTCTTCCGCAACGACGGGGTCGGCGGCTTCTCCCCGGACCGGGGGGCGCTCGGCGGCGATGCGGCCGGGCCGGCGCGATCCCCGGGCGACCAGACGGGCCTCGTCGTCCTCCCCGGCCGGGCCGGCGCCACGGTGATCGTCGGGACCGCGACGTACGACGCTCCCGACCGGGCGGCCCCTTCGGCTGCGGTCCTCGGCTTCGCCGGCGCGACGATCCGTGAGGCGCAGACCCTGCCGAGCGGGGCGTCGAGCACCGGTCCCCTGGCCGCGGCGGACTACGACGCGGACGGCGACCTTGATCTCTTCGTGGGAGGGCGCGTGGTCCCCGGCCAGTATCCGGTGCCGGCGACCTCCCGGCTGTTCTTGAACGAGGGCGGCCGCTACGTCCTCGACGAGACGAACGCGGCCCCGCTGACGGATGTCGGGTTGGTGTCCGGCGCCGTGTTCAGCGACGTGGATGCCGACGGCGACCCCGATCTGGTACTCGCTGTCGAATGGGGCTCACTGCTTCTCTACCTCAATCACGAGGGGCGGTTCGAGGACGCGACATCGAGCTTCGGGCTCGGATCGCGCACCGGCTGGTGGAACGGCGTGACTGCGGGGGACTTGAACGAGGATGGCCTGCCGGACCTGATCGCCTCCAACCGCGGCCTCAATTCACAGTTCAAGGCGAGTCCGGAACACCCGGCCACCGCCTATCACGCGGATCTGGACAACGACGGGTTCCGGGATGTGATCGAGGCGCGGTATGACGAGTTCACGCGGTCGATGGTGCCGGTCCGGGGCCTTCTCACGCTCGCGGGCAGCCTCCCGTTCCTCAGGGGCCGGATCCGGGGGTTCGAGCAGTACGGACGGCTGGGGGTGAACGAAATCCTGGGCCAGCCCGCCAACCTCCTCCCGACGGTCGAGGCGACGACGCTGGCGCATACCGTCTTCATGAACCGAGGGGGGTCGTTCGAGGCGGTCGCGCTGCCCCGGGAGGCCCAGTTGGCGCCGGCCTTCCACGTCGGCGTGGCGGACATGGACGGGGACGGGCACGAGGACGTCTTCCTGAGCCAGAACCTGTTCGCGCTGCGGAGCGAAGCGGACCGGAACGACGCGGGGCGCGGTCTGTGGCTGCGGGGCGACGGAGCGGGGGCGCTGACGGCGGTCCCGGGACAGCGGTCGGGCATCGCGGTGTACGGCGAGCAGCGCGGGGCGGCGTTCGCGGACTACGACGCCGATGGACGCATGGACGTACTCGTCAGCCAGAACGGGGCCGGGACGAAGCTGTACCGGAACACGGGCGCGCGGCCCGGGCTGCGTGTTCGACTGATCGGTCCCTCCGGCAACCCGGCCGCCATCGGCGCCGCAATCCGGCTGCATTACGGCGAGCTGCGGGGCCCGCTACGGGAAGTTCGGGCCGGAGGGGGCTACTGGTCTCAGGATGCTCTGGTGCAGGTAATGGGGCTCGGCTCCGAGCCCACGGCAGTCTGGATCCGCTGGCCCGATGGTTCGGAGACAGTCACGACTCTGGACGGGCCGACGCCGCTGGAAGTCGCGATCGACGCCAGCGGAGCGCTGGTCGCGCGACGCTAGCCGCTGATCCTCGCGCCGTCAGCTTTCCGGTAGCGCCCGGATCTGACGGGCGACATCGCGGGCCAGCTCGTTGGGGATAGGGATGGTGAGATTGTACTGGGCGATCTTCCAGCCTCCGTCCTCCATCACCAGCACGCCGCTGCCCCGCGTTTCTCCGAGACCGGCGTTCTCGAGACGCTCGTCGAACCAGGCGGTGCGCCCGCCCGGGGCCACCGTGATGTGGCGCTCGAGCATGTGGTACGTCCAGCCCGTTCCCGCGTCGAACCGAGCCCTGGTGTAGTCCATGAACTCTCCGCGCGTCCAGCGCTCGGTCGCGTCCGTCCCCAGGAAGACGGCCTCGCGGGCGTAGAGGCTGAAGTAGCCGTCGAAGTCTGCTTCGGACGCCGCCTCGTGGAGTGCGTCGAGGACGGCCGACACCTCAGCCTGCGGTCGACCCTGCTCGCCGGCCGTCGGTTGAGCGGCGAGCGGCCCATCGGCAATCCCCGACACGAGTGCAAGCCCGATGAGTGTGAGAGAGTGACGTGCCGCGCGAACAACCTTGATCATGATTTCCCCGGGGTCAGGACCGCAGACCTTGCGGCATCCGCTGCCGCCGTCGCGTGATCCTACCTGAGGCACCCGCGAGCAACTAGTCTGTGGATTCCAGCCGACCCTGAACCCAAGCTCCGGAGGGTGCCATGCATCGTCAGGTTGCAGTAAGCCGCACTGCCCTTGTCTGTCTGGCTCCGGTGTGGGCGGTGGGCGCGTGCGCCCCGGGCGCCGGGCCGGGCGCGTCGGAGGCCGGGGATGCCGCTGACGAGCCGACGGTCGTGATTCGGGCGGACCGGATCCTGGACGGGCGCGGTGAGCGGCTGACGGGCCAGGAGCTGGTGGTGCGGGGCGGTCGGATCGAGGGGGTCGCGGAGGTCGGGGCCACCGCTACGGATGACGCGGTCGTGTACGAGCTTCCGGGCGCGACGCTGCTGCCGGGGCTCATCGACACGCACGTCCACCTCGGGTGGCACTTCGACGCGGAAACGGGTCGGCTTCACAGCGCGGAGTCGACGGACTCGGCAGAGGATCGGGTGCTGTACGCGGCCGAGAATGCCTGGACCATGCTCATGAGCGGGGTCACGACGGTGCAGAGCCTCGGCGGCCCCGAGGATGTGCCGCTCCGTGACGCGATCGCCCGCGGGTCGCTTCCGGGCCCGAGGGTGTTGACGTCGATTGAGCCGATCACGGCCGGGAGCGGCGGACCGGACGAGATCCGGGCCCGCGTCGACGCGCTGGCGGAGGCGGGCGCGGACGTCATCAAGATCTTCGCGTCCGCCAGCATCAGGGTCGGCGGCGCGCCGACGCTGAGCCAGGAGCAGCTCGACGCCGCCTGTGGCCGGGCGAGCGACCACAGCCTGCGCGCGGTCGTCCACGCCCACGGCCCGGAAAGTGCGCGGCGCTCGGCCCTGGCCGGCTGCCGGCAGATCGAGCACGGCGCGCTGCTGGACCGTGAGACGCTCGAGTTCCTCGCCGAACGTGGTCTCTTCTACGACCCGCACACGCACCTGATCTTCGAGAACTATTTCGCCAACCAGGACCGATACCTCGGCATCGGCAACTACACCGAAGAGGGATTCCAGCAGATGCGTGCGGCGGTGCCGACGGCGCTGGGCGCGTTCCGTGAGGCTCTGGACGTGGAGGGCCTCGACATCGTGTTCGGGACCGACGCGGTAGCCGGAGCGCACGGGCGCAACTGGACGGAACTGGCCTATCGCGTTCAGGAAGGCGGCCAGGATCCGATGGACGCGATCGTGTCGGCCACGAGCCTGGCGGCGTCTTCGCTGGAGCTTGGGGAAGTCGTGGGCACGATCGCGCCGGGGTTCGCGGCCGATGTGATCGCGGTGGCCGGGGATCCGTCCGCCGACATCGGCGCGCTCGAGCAAGTGGTGCTGGTGATGCGGGGCGGCGTCGTTTACCGACACCAGCCCCGCGGGGCAGGGATGCCGTGAAGCGCCGACACCTCGCGGGCCGGTCGCTCGTAGGGTTGTGACGTGGCGGCCGGTGGCCGTGCCCGCGACAGGCGAACGGGAGTCGGAAGGAGGCCCATGAAGCGGTCGATCGAACAGGCTCAGAAGCGGCTCGCGAACGATTTGCGGTCGCGTCGGGACGTGTCCGCCGTGGGTATCGGAGCCCACAAGGGTGAGCCGTGCCTCAAGGTGTACGTATCCGAACGTGAAGGACGAAGATCGATTCCCCGCCGGTACGATGGACACCCGGTGCGCGTGGTCGGCGGCGGCCCTTTTCGGGCGCAGGATGATGGCCCGGCGAGCCGGCCGGACCGTTAGCGGACAGGGGGTATCGAGATGACGCCGCGCCGGAACCTCATACTCGCGCTCGCGATCCTGGTGGCCGTCGTCGTTGGGGTGAATCTCCACTGGCGGGCGTCCCACTGGGCTCCTGGACCGCCGCCGCGCCCCGCGCCTCGCCCTCCGCTCCCCCCGCTGCCTCCGACGGGTGCGACCGTCGAAGAGCTTCTGACGAGCGCGATGCAGGTACAGAGCTACAGCGAGCCGGGCCTGTTCGAAGTGCCGGGCGTGGTCGGCGTGGGCATCGGGTTCACCGATGCGGGCCGGCCGGCGCTAAAGGTCTTCGTCGATCCGTCGATACCGCGGGCGGAGTTCCCGCGGGAACTCCGGTCGTTCCCGGTTCTGGTGCAGCCGGCCGGGCCGTTCCGGATTCTCCCGCCGGAGCCCGTCGCAGCCGCGGAAGGCGAGGGGCCAGTGCCGACGGGACGCTTCGACCGGCCGGTTCCGATGGGCGTCTCCACGGGGCATACGCGGTCGACGGCGGGGACGATCGGCGCGGTCGTGACGGACGGCCAGCAACGATACGCGCTCAGCAACTGGCACGTATTCGTGCCGGGCGGGAATGCCCGGGTCGGCGACGCGCTCCTGCAACCGGGGCCGGTCGACGGCGGGGCGGATCCGGCCGACGTGATCGCCACCCTGGCGGCGTTCGAGCCGGTGGTCCTGTCGCCGTTCGCCTCCAACCGGATCGACGCGGCAATCGCCCGCACGGACGACGTGCTGCCGGAAACGCCGTTGGGGGGCTATGGGTCGCCGCGCAGCACGACGATGGCGGCGAAGCCGGGACTGCCGGTCCAGAAGTACGGGCGGACGACGCGCCTCACGGTCGGTGAGGTGGAGGCGGTCAACACGTCGATCAACGTGTCGTACGGGTCGGCCGGGTCGCAGATCGGCCGCTTCACCGGTCAGATCATGGTGTGCTGCAACTTCAGCCAGGGCGGCGACTCGGGCTCCCTGATCGTCGCGCGCGATCTCGACCGTGACGGCAACGCGGGACCGGACGACCGCAAACCGGTTGCCCTGCTGTTTGCCGGCGATGGCCGGCTGACGATCGGGAACCCGATCGACCTGGTGCTCGACCGGTTCGACGTGACGATCGTGGGCGAAGGGGACGCGAACCGCTGAAGCGGACGTGAGCCGCTGACGCCGGTTCCCGGCGCCCCCGCTGGCCGCTGACGCTGCGGGCCGGCTAGGTTGCGGCCATGGAACGCTTCCGGTCTCACTACCTGCCGCGGACTCCGGCCGGCCGGCTGATCCTGGCCCTCTTCCTGGGCCTGTTCGCGTTCACGCAGCCCCCGCTCGTGTTCTGGATCGGCAATCGTATCGAACCCTGGTTGGGCGGGCTGCCGTTCCTGTACGTCTATCTCCTCGTCCTCTACATCCTCCTCATCGGGGTTCTCGGGTGGGCGATGAGGCGCGAACTCTGATGGAACCCTGGGTCGTCGCAACCGGACTCATCTTCGTCTACCTACTGGCCACGATCGTGCTGGGGGCCGTCGCGAACCGGCGCATGTCGGTGGACCTGGAGGACTTCCTTCTGTACGGGCGGAAGGCCGGGTTCATCGTCCTCTACCTGACGGTCGTCGCCACCTACCACTCCGCGTTCGCCTTCCTCGGTTCGGGCGGGTTCTTCTACACGCACGGGATCGGGTTCTGGGCCGCGGGCGCGTGGACGGTGCTCGTCGGCGGGATCACCTACGTGCTCGGGAGCCGGATCTGGGCGCTCGGCAAGACGTTCGGCTACATCACGCCCGCGGATATGCTGGCCGATTTCTACGAGTCGGACGGGGTTCGGGTGGCGACGGCCATCGTCTCGGTCGTGTTCACGATCCTCTACATTCAGGTCCAGGCGGCGGGCCTCGGCTACATCCTCTCGGTCGCGTCGGGCGATCGGATCTCGTTCGAACTGGGCACGCTGATTCTGCTCGTGGTCGCGGCGGGCTATCTGATCGCGGGCGGGCTGCGGGCGGTGTACTGGACAGACGTGATTCAGGGCGTGTGGATGTACGTCGCCGTGTGGGTGGGCGCGCTGGTGCTCGCCTTCAAGCTGTTCGGCGGCCCGATTCAGTTGTGGAAGCGAGTGGCGGCGGAGCGGCCCGATCTTCTCACTCTTCCGGGACCGGAGGGCTTCTTCACTCCGGGCATGTGGTTCGGGATGGTCGTCGTCCTTTCGTTCGGGATCATCTTCCAGCCGCATCTCCTGATCCGGTACTACACGGCGGTCTCGGGGCGCACGATCAAGTGGCTGGGCGCCACGACGCCGATCTATCTCATGACGCTCTACATCCCGGCGGCGCTCGTCGGTCTGGGCGGGGCGCTGGTGATGCCGGACATCGCGATTCCCGACCGGATCTTCCCGGAGATGCTGTTCGCCTACGCGCCGGCCTGGCTGACCGGCGTGATCCTGGCCGGGGCGACGGCGGCGGCGATGTCCACGCTCGATTCGATGCTGCACGCGAACATGACCGTGCTCACGCGCGACGTGTACCAGCGCTACATCCGCACGGACGCGAGCGCGAAGCACTACATCCTCATCGGCCGGCTTATCGTCGTGGCCCTGCTTGGCGTGGGGTATGCCCTCTCCGTGAACACGTTCGAGTTCCTGGTCATCCTCGTCTCCCTCTCGGGTTCCGGGGCGCTGCAGCTGATGCCGGCGATCCTGGGCGTCTGCTTCCCGAGCCGGCGCCTCACCACGAGCGCGGGCGTGCTGTGGGGGATCGCCACCGGCCTGGCGACTCTGATCGTGACGCTCTGGATCGTGCCGCATCCGCTCGGGCTGCACAGCGGGGTGTGGGGGCTGGCGGTGAACTTCGTCGTGACGTGGGTCGTGAGCCGGGTCACTCGCACTCCGAGCGAGGGGACCGTGTCACGGATTCATGGGGCGGTGGAACGTTTCGTGTACGAAGGTGATCCGGCGTGAGGCGCCGGAGGCCACGGCAGATTCGAGGTTCCGCGCTCGCCCGAAGGTCGCCCCTCGCTTGACCCCCGCCGCTGAAATCGAGCCGTGCCGGGGCTGCGGCGCGCTGGTCCCCCGCGTCGAGGGGGCGACGCACCGTTACCTGGACGCGTCGCCCGGCTGCTGGGAAACCCTTGGCCGCGTGCTGGCGAAGGAGTTCAGCCGCCGCGCCTACTTCCAGGTCCATGCGCTCACGGTCGATGCCTACGCGGTCCAGCACCCGGGTACACCGTCGCCGCAGACGATCCAGTCGGTGGCCGTCCACCTGATCGCGCTCTACGCGATGCTGGAACTGGGGTGGCCCGCGGATCGGTCGTCCGAGGTGAGGAAGGAGGCCAAGCGAGGGCTGGCGGATGCATTTGCATGGCTGGATCCCCCGCAGAACCTCGGCGCTGTGACCGTCGTAGATGTGGCGGCGGCCGCGAGTGCCGCCGATCATCAGGAGCGGGTCCGCAAGTGGGCCCGCTCGGCATGGGACGCCTGGGCCGCGCATCACGAGACCGTTCGCGGCTGGGCGTCCCGGACCGGGATCGGAGGCTGACCGGTGGGCAAGCTCGTGGGAGGCGGCGCCCTTCTGGCGCTGGCTCTGTTCATGGTGGCGGGGTTCCTGCGTGCGGACGCAGACCCCTTCGCGGTGAGCACGATTGTTGCGCTCCTGATCGGAGCCGGACTGCCGGGAGCCGGGGGCGCCTGGCTGTTGGCGAGTCACTTCGGGGTCGGCCGGCGGATCGACCGCAGGCGCGAGGAACTCCGCCGCGACACGCTCGAGGCGGAGATCCTGAGAATGGCGGGACGGCACGACGGGCGGCTCACCGCGGTCGAGGTCGCGGGAGAGCTGGCGGTGCCCACCACGATGGCCGAGGAACTGCTCAACGAACTGATGGCGCGGGAGCTGGCGGACATCGAGATCACGGAATCGGGCCTGCTCGTGTACACGTTCGACGACGTGCGGCATCTGTCGGAGAAGGATTCCGCGAAAGGACTGCTGGAGCCGTGAGCGAGACGCGCTGGCCGTGCCCTGTCTGTCTCGGGGTCAAGATGGAGAAGGCTACCGTGGGAGCGGGGACTGCCGACGGCTCCGGCCCGCTGACGCTCGACCACTGTCCCCGTTGCGGCGGCATGTGGTTCGAGCTGGGGGAGGTGCAGCGGCTGCGTTCCGAGCGACCCGAGTCGCTGTGGGCCCGGATCCCCGCCCGGGACGAGCGGCACCGGGCTCAGTGCCACACGTGCCGGGCGCTTGTGGACCGCGACGCGCCGGAGTGCGGGGCTTGCGGGGCCAGGACGCGACTCAGGTGCCCCTCGTGTGACAGGACGATGCTGCAGGTCCGCCAGTCCGCGCTCACACTCGACGTGTGCAAGCGCTGCAGGGGCGTGTGGTTCGACCACCACGAACTCGAGGCGATCTGGGATCTGGAACGGGACCGGCTCGTCGCGAAGCGGGGGAAGGGTGGAAAGCTCGGGGGCGCCGCCGGAGATGCTTCGACCGATATCCTGTTCGGGACGCTCTTCTGGGCGCCGGATCTCGTGTTCGTGGGCGCGCATGTGGCCGGGCACGCCGTGGCGGCGGCGGCGGAAGCGGCCCCGGCGGTCCTGGAGGTCGTAGGAGAGGCGGCCGCCAGTGTGTTCGAGGCGATCCTCGAGATCGTGGCCGGCATTTTCGGCTGAACCGAGTTCCGGGTTCGCCGCGGCGGCCCGACCTGATACAACCAGGGAGAAACCACGAATGGAAATCGTGCTGGCAACGCTGGCCGACTGCGCCAATACGTCAAACGACGGCAAGCTCAACCTGATGGGGCTGTTCGACACGCTCTTCGCGGCGACTGTGCCGGTTACCCACCCGTCCATGCAGCTGGTCCTGAGAATCAGGGCCGAACCCGCCGAGATCGACCGGCAGCACGAGCTGGAAATCCGCTGTATGGACGCGGACGGCGAGGAACTGTTCAAGGTTCAGGGCGGGTTCTCCGTACAGGCCGCGCCGGGGAAGTCGGCGACCTTCAATCACGTCGTGGGAATCAGCAACCTGACCTTCCAGAAGTACGGAGGGCACACGTTCTCGATCTTCATCAACCGGGACCTCAAGCAGACGATCGTACTCGAGGTGGACGACACCGAGCGAAGGGCAGGTTCGGCGGGTAACTGACAGCCCGTCAGTTACCCTCGGTCGATTCGGCCGCCCACAGGCGGCGCTGTTCACTCGTCAGATAGTGCCGAAGCGCGGTCGCGTCCTCGAGCGTGAGCAGGTCGCCGAACGCGGCCATGCCGTTCGCGGAGAGCGCGCCGCCCAGCACCACGGCATCGAAGCTCTCCCACGCGCCGCCGTCCATTCGGCGCAGATCCGGATACGCCGAGAGGTGCTCGTCGCCGGCACGGTGGCAGATGCTGCAGTGAAGGCCGAACAGCTCGGCTCCACGGCGGACGCGGTCCATGTCGACGGCGAGATCCGGCGGCTCGGGCGTGGAGGGCGTTACCTGAGCCGGAGGAAGCGGCACGTCCCCGCCGTCCAGCTTGAACACGAGCAGTCGTCCGAAGCTCTCGTAGTCGTAGGCCGCTGAGCCGAGGGGGTACGCGGACCCTCTCGGCCCGCCGTAGCCGGCCATGACGGCGATGTACTGCACGCCGTCCACCTCGTACGTCATGGGACCCGCCATCACCCCGGTGCCGAGATGGATGGTATGGATGCGCTCTCCGGTGTCGGCCTGGTGGAAGTCGAGCGTCCCCACCGCCGTCCCCTGAATGACGAGGTTCCCGGCCGTGACCAGCGTACCCCCGTTCCACATGCTCCCGCGCGGGACGCGCCACAGCTCGCGGCCCGCTGCGGGGTCCCAGGCAAGAAGAAACTCGTTGGGGCCGATGTCGGGGAGGCCCTCGGCCAGGTGTGCGTACTCCTCCGGGAACGGGGGCCAGCTCGCGGCGAATCCCTGGTACGCGACCTCGGGGCGGTGGTCGAACACATCCAGCGACCGCCATAGCATCGCCTGCTCGCGGGCGGGGATATAGGCGACGCCTGTCTCGGGGTTGAAGGACATCGGCTGCCAGTTGTGGCCCCCCGCCGAAGAGGGGAACACGACCCTCGGCTCTTCGCGATAGTTCGCGTCGGGGTTCGGGATGGGTCGGCCCGTCTCGGGATCGATTCCCTGTGCCCAGTTCACGGTCACGAAATTCTCGGCCTGAAGCAGCTCACCCGTAGCGCGATCCAGCACGTAGAAGAAGCCGTTCTTCGGCGCCTGGAGGAGGACGTCGCGCGGCTGGTCGTCGATCAGGACCGTGCTCAGGATGATGTTCTGGGTCGCGGTATAGTCCCAGATCTCTCCGGGCACTGTCTGGTAATGCCAGATGAGGCGCCCGTTCTTCGGGTCGATCGCGAGGATCGAAGCCAGGTAGAGGTTGTCGCCGCCTGAAGGACTCCGGTGCCAGATGGGATAGGGATAGGAGTTTCCCGTCCCCACGTAGAGGAGGTCGAGCACCGGGTCGTAGGCCAGCTCTCCCCACACCGTGCCGCCGAGGCCTCCTTCCCAGGCGGAGTCCGGGTCCCACGTCTGCGCTGCGAGTTCCACCTCCGGGTGCTCGAAGCCGGCCGCCGGATCCCCGGGCACGGTGAAGAAGCGCCACCGCTCTTCTCCCGTGTCGAGATCGTAGGCGGTAATGTATCCCCGGACTCCGAAGTCCCCGCCCGCATTGCCGAGGACGACGACGTCACCGGCGATCTGCGGGGAGCCGGTGCTCGTATAGGAGAGCGACCGGTCGAGGAAGGTGTCCACCCGCCAGTCCTCTTCGCCTGTCGCCGCGTCGAGCGCCACCAGGTATCCATCGAAGGTGCCGATATAGACGCGGCCCTCCCACATCTCGAGCCCCCGGTTGATGGGACCGCAGCAGCCTTTCCGGGTGTAGCTCGGATCGACCTTGGGATCGTAGCGCCAGACCGTTTCCCCCGTCGTCGCGTCGAGCGCCGCCACGCTTCCCCACGGCCCCGGTGAGTACATCACGCCATCGACGACGACCGGGGTGGCTTCGAGACCCCAGTGAACGGACCCGACGTGCGACCGCCACTCGTACTCCCAGGCGAGACCCACGGCGGCCGCATTCATGACGTGGATGCGCCCAAGCGGAGAATACCGCGTCTCGCCGAAATCGCGGCCGGAGGTCAGCCATTCCGCGGCGACCGTGTCGGTTGCGAGCAATCGGGCCCGGTCGACGTCGCCGGCCGCCGGGCCGGACGGCGCCGGATCGCAGCCCGCCAGCGCTGACGAGGCCAGCAGGACCCCGGCAATCGACCAGGACACCGGAGCGCGGCCCGCTACGGGGGCTGTCGTCACAAGACTGCTAGAAGCGGGGGGTTACCGTGAGACGGAAGCTTCGGGTCTGTCCCGGACTCCGCTCCTGCACATCCACGTACGTCGTCTGGAACAGGTTCTGGATCTTGGCCTGCACGGTGGTCCCCAGGATCCGGATCCCGGCCCGTATGTCGACGAGGGTGATGGCATCCCGGTCGTCGAGCGGGAACGCGAGAACTTCCTCCACCCGGCTCCGGTACCGGAAGTCGATGGCGACGAGCTGCCGCCACGCCGCGATCGTCGCCGTGAAGTTGTGGCGCGAGCGGTAGGGCAGCGCACGGCCGGTCCCGTGGTCCTCGGTGTCGAGGAAGGTGTAGGTGGTGCTGAAGTCGAGGCGACGCGGTATGACCCCGAGCCGCAGCCCCGCATCGATCCCCCGAACCATGGCTTCGGCGACGTTGCGGAACTGGAACGTGAAGATGTTGTTCGGTGCCGGTGTCGGTTCGATGAGGTCGGTGTATTCGCTCCAGAAGAAGCCGGCGTCGACCCACACGCGGTCGCTGAGGTGCAGAGTCGCCCCAACCTCCCGGGCCCATGCAGACTCTCCCCGCAACTCGAGGTTGGGGATGACGCGGAAACCGAACTGGGTCGTCGACGTGAACTGTTCCGACACGCTCGGTGACCGGTATCCGCGGCTGAAGGATGTCCTCAGGCTCAGCCGCTCGCTCGTCGCGAACACGACGCCGAGCTTGGGGTTGAGCACGAGGTCCCTCATCGCCGCCGAAGCCTTGTGGTAGTCGAGCCTCAACCCCACCGAAGCATGCACCCGGTCGGAGAACGCGACTTCGTCCTGCGCGAACACCGCGAAATCCTTCACGTCGGGCGGGGGCTCCAGGAAGTTCGAGGACACACCGGTCATCGCTCCTTCTCCGCCGATGGTCAAGACATGCGACCGATTGGGGAAGAGGGACCACTGGATGTCGGTGCCAAGGCGCGTCGAGCGGTGGAAGTCCTCATTGTCGTGGAAGTAGTTCCGGGATCGCGCGTGATAGACGTGCGGCCGCACCTGTAGGCGATGCTTCGGCGTCACGATCGGATTCGTCGTCACACCGAACACGAGATCGTCCGTACGGATCCAGTCCCCGAGTTCGGTGGGGTCCACTTCGAGCGGGCGATCCGCTGACAGCCAGGTGAAGAACTCTTCCTCGTCCTTCCGCGTCCAGTTGACGAAGACTTCCCAGGGGTTGGCGGATTCCGCGGGGAAGACGGTCTTGAGCCGCACGCGCCAGCGCCCGAGCTCTCCGTTTTGCCGGAAACCATCGGACTCCTCGCGCCCGAGAAACAGCGTCGTGCCTACGTCGCCGAGTCGGCGGGAATGGTGGATCGCGATCCCTTCCCTGCTCAGGCGCTCCTCCGTGAACGACATCCCCGAGGGGGTGTCGAAGAGGCCGTAGTACCCCCTGACGATCGTCTCGGGTTCCGCAGACGGGCGTCTCGTGATCACGTTCACGACGCCGCCGAGCGCATTCGTGCCCCACAGCGTCGAATGCGGGCCCTTCACGATCTCGATCTGGTCCACGTCCAGCACGGGGAGACCGCCGAAGTCGATCGAGGCGCCCACACCGGACAAGACGCGGTGGCCGTCGAGCAGCATGAGAACCCGGCTCCCGACGCCTCGCGCGAGGCCGGTGGAGCCTCGGATGTCCATCTGTCCGGAGTTGAAGATCACGCCCTGCGCGAAGGGCAGCGCCTCGTCGAGGGTGACGGGGTGGCGATGGTGAAGCTCCTCACCGCTCATGACAGCGACGCTGACGGGGGCCTCTCCGGGGCGGGCGACAGAGCGGCTCGCCGTGACGGTCAGCTCGGGCACTGTGACCGTCTGGCGGTCGAGCAGAATGCTGAGTTCGCCCGAATGGTCGGCCTGCAGTTCGCGTTCGGTCAGGCGGAAGCCCGGGGCGACCACGATCAGCGTATAGGTGCCCTCAGAGGGTAAGGCGATCGCGAAGCCGCCATCGGACCGACTCGTCGCGCGTAGCGGCGTGTTGCGGATCAATACGGTCGCCCCGGCGATCGGGGCGCGCGTCTCCGCGTCGAGGACACGGCCGCGCACCGCGTCCTGCGCCTGCGCGGCCAGCGGGACGCCCGCCAGGAAGACGGCGAGCGCCGCGCCGGACGCGAGACATCGGCGGAAGCCGGCTGCTATTGCCGCTGCCAAACCGTTGTCGAAGCTGCGGTCGCGGGCTCCGTCACGACGACGGTGAGGACGTTGCCCGCCAGGGTGAACGTGCCCACGGCCTGTCCCGTCTCCGCCCGCTGCTCCCAGCTCCCGTCGGCACGTATGGTGAAGGTGCCCTGGTCCTCCAGCATGAACTGAAGAGCCGGCGCCGAGATGCTCAAGCTCAGCATACCGCTTGCAGTGTCGCCGGTGGGAGCGCCCTGGGAAAGCGTGAACGTACCCATAACGGCCGGCGGCCCAACCGTGAGCCCGCCGGTGATCGCCCCGGTCAGGGACACGAGAGTGTACGTCCCGGAGAGATCGGGCGGCGGGGTCACCGCAGGCGGTGCCGGCTCCATCGGCTCGTCGCCGCCGCCACAGCCAACGACGAGTCCGGCGGCGACAACTGGGATGAGCAAGATACCGAGACGCTTGTTCATGGATTCTCCTGTGCGTTGAGGTCGGGGCCGGGGTCAGCCACCCGCGCCCGTGTTGTCCATCATCCGGTCACGCGCGGCGCGAAACTCGTTCCCGTCGCGCCAGTTGGGCCACTCAGCCCCCTGCGCCAAGCTGTAGCCCACGTCGAACAGCAGCCTCAGGTCGTCCACGGCGCCGTCCAGATCCCAGGCCGGATCGTACTCATCCGCCGGTTTGTGATACCGGTCGGCGGTGTATTGCTCGCGCATCCGCCGCCCGTACGACTCGCCCCGCTCCACGTGGTCGATCCCCGAGCCGGTGTACAGGGCCGGCACGCCGCGCTTCGCAAAGTTGAAGTGATCGGACCGGTAGTAAAAGCCCTTTTCGGGCTCCGGATCCGGGCGTATCACGCGGCCCTGCCCCGAGGCGGCAGCTTCAAGGTAGTCGTCCAGCGCGGAGTTGCCGAGACCGACGACCGTGATGTCGTTCATCGGCCCCACCGTATTCAGGCCATCCATGTTGATGGCGGCCACGGTCTGGTTCAGGGGATGAACGGGATGCTCGCCGTAGTGATCGGAGCCGAGAAGCCCCTGTTCCTCGGCGGTCACGGCGAGGAACAGGACGGAGCGGGCCGGCGGCCGCTCCAGGCCGCCGAAGGCCGCGGCGATCTCGATGAGGCCCGCGACCCCCGTCGCGTTGTCCAGCGCGCCATTGTAGATCTGGTCGCCCTCGAGCGTCTCGTCCCTGCCCAGATGGTCCCAGTGGGCCATGTAGATGACCGCTTCCTCGGGGCGTTCCGATCCGGTCAGGCGGCCGACCACGTTGTGCGATGTCGAGCGCTCTATCCGGTTGAGGATCTCCAGGTTCGCCGTCAGCCCGAGGGACACCGCCCCGAAGTCTTCGCTCGCGGCCTCGGCGCTGAGCGTCTCGAGGCTGAGTCCGGCGCGCTCGAACAGGGCGGCGGCGGCTTCGAGCGTCAGCCAGCCCTCGGCCGCAGGACGGGAGAGGTTGGCGTCCTCGGCGACGAGGGCGAACTGAGGGCCGGACCAACTGCCGGCCACGACTTCCCACGGATACCCGGCCGGGCCGGGTTCGTGGATGATCAGGGCGCCCGCGGCCCCCTGCCGACCGGCCTCCTCGAACTTGTACGTCCACCGGCCGTAGTACGTCATCGCGCGGCCGTTGAAGCGGGCCGGGTCGTGGGTCGTGTATCCGGGATCGTTGACGAGCATGACGACGGTCTTCCCGGCGACATCGATCCCGGCGTAGTCGTCCCGCCCGTACTCGGGGGCGACGATGCCGTAGCCGACGAACACCAGCTCGGAATCCCGGAGGACGCTGCGGTCGATAACCCGCTTCGTCCAGGCCATCATCCCGGTCCCGTACTCGAGCGCCGTTTCGCCGCTCTCCCCGGAGACGGTGAGTCGCATCTCCGGATCGGCCGTGATCGAGACGAGGGGGACCGGCTGGAGCCATTCCCCGTCGTTGCCGGGCTCGAGGCCGGCGGCTTCGAACGCTTCCGCGACGTAGGCGATCGTAAGCTCTTCGCCCCGGGAGACCGGAGCGCGGCCCTCGAACTCGTCGGAAGCGAGGACCGAGATGTGCTCCCTCAGCCCAGCCTCATCGATGCCGCGCATCGCCTCCGCCGGCGCTTCGGCATCCCGCCCGCAAGCTCCGGATACCATCAGGAGTCCCGCATACAGCGCCGCGCGGCCGGTCCAACGGTCCGACTTTGTGACATCAGCGCACATCATCCAGCCCCTGTTGCCCGGGTGAGTTGCGCCTGGCGCTCACGTCCGAGGCGCTCGCGGGAACCGCTGAACGGTCGAGAAGGACCGGCTCGCCGATCCCCAACTCCGACAGTCGGTCCAACTGTGTGCGCGCGTCGCCCACCACCAGCCAGATGAAACGGTCGCGGTCCAGATGCTCCCCCGCCAGCTCCCGGATCCGCTCGACCGTCATCTCCCGGACGACGGACTCCCGGCGCAGCAGGTAGTCCGCCGGAAAACCATAGGCGCTCATGTCGGCCAGGATCCCGAGCTTGTTCCCGAGCGTCTCGAACGCGCCGGCGTTCGTCTTGAGAAGGAAACTCTTCGTGGCTGCAAGGTCCTCTTCGTCGAATTCGGGACCATAGCTGTCCAGCAGATCGCGGATGATTTCCAGCGACTCGTAGGTGACGTTCGAACGGACAGATGACGAGATCAGGAACGGACCTCTGAGTTTCGTGCCCCGGAAACCGGAGCCGACGCCGTAAGTGTAGCCCTTCCCTTCCCGCAGGATCTGGGTGAGATCCGAAGCGAAGCCGCCGCCGCCCAGCCGGAAGTTCGCCACCTGGGCGGGCCAGAAGTCCGGGTCGGTCTCGGCCAGTGCCAGGTAGCCGACCTGCAGGACCGACTGCGTCGCGTTGGGCACGTCGACGAAGTACAGGCCGGGAGACGACGCCTGGGCCGCGGGGTCGGTCGGAAGCTCCGGGGCCCCGCCGCTCCAGCGCGCACCGATGCCCTCCAGCGCGACCGCCACCTCGTCCGCCGTCACCGCACCGGCCACATGCACGACGGCCCGGGCCGGCGTCAGGGCGCGCTCGTAGTAGGCCCGCGCGTCGTCCAGGCCGAGCACCTCGACTCCCTCCACGGTGCCGGCGGCGTTGCTGCCCAGGATGTGGTCGCCGTACAGGAGCCGCGTCATCACGTCCCGCGCGATCGCGGTCGGAGACGATGACGCCTGGCGCAACTGGTTCCGGACCCGGTCCCGGGCGAGCTCGAACTCTTCCGGGTCGAAGCGCGGCTCCAGCAGAATCTCCTCGGCCAGAGCCATGCTCTCCGGGAAGCTGCGGTTCAGGCTCGATCCCCTGATCACGAAGCTCTCGCGCCCCGACGTGACCGAGATCGAGGCCCCCAGCGCGTCGATGGCCTGCTCCAGTTCCTCCGGGGTCCGGTTCGCCGTGCCCTCCGTCATGATCTCGGCCAGCAGGCTGGCGGAACCGATGCGTTCCGGCCCCTCGAGCAGGAGCCCGCCGGTCAGGCGAAGCTCGAACTGCACGAGCGGCGTTTCCCGGTCCTCGATGCCCGTGACGGGCACGCCGTTGGCCAACTTCGCCGTCCACACGGCCGGCGCCGAGAGGCTGGGCGCCGGACCGAACCCGGGTTCGATCGAGCGGTCGATCTGTGATGGGGTCGACGGGATGTCGCCGCGGTCATCGATCACGACCGCCGGTTCGGCGCCGCGCACGATCGGCTCTTCCACGACCGTCGCGCGCATGGATCCCTCGAGGGCCAGTTCCGGCCGGCCGCGGGGGATGAAGCTGGTCGCGACCGAGGAACGGCCGGCCAGGTACGTCTCGTAGACGCGAAGGATGTCGGCTTCCGTCGCCGAGAGGATCCGTTCGATGTCGTTCGCGACGTAGCCGGGGTCGCCCGCGAAGATGTTGTACTGAGCGAGCTGGAAGGCCTTGCCCAGCACGCTCGAGAGTCCCCGGTAGAACGAGGTCTCGTATCCCGCCTTCACGCGCCCCAGATCGGCGGGGGAGACGCCCTCTTCCTCGAACCGCGCGAAGGCCCTCTCGACGGCGCCGTGCACCGCGTCGAGGTCGGTATCCCGGAACGCCCGGATCGTCAGCCGCATCTGGCCCGCCAGCTCCTGATGAAACGCGAACATGCTCGCTGATGGGGCGAGCTTGTCCTCTTCGACGATCACCTCGTAGAACGGCGCCGTCTTGCCGTCCGTCAGCAACCTGGCGAGCAGGGTCAGCGGGTAGGCGTCCGGGTGATACATGGGGACGGTCGGCCACGAGAGCGTGAGCTGCGGGAGCTGCGCGAAGTTGTCCTCGTGAAAGAGACGTGGCGCGGCTTCCAGGACGACCTCCGGCGGCTTCCGGACGTTCGGGCATGGGACGGGCGGGGATCTCTCCGAAGTACCGCTCGATCCACTCCTTCGTCTGCGCGATGTCGATGTCTCCGGCCACGACGAGCGTGGCGTTGTTCGGACCATACCACTTCGCATGGAAGTCCTTCGCATCGACGAGCATCGCCCCGTCGAGGTCATCGAGCGACCCGATGACCTGCCACCGGTATGGGTGCCCCTCCGGATACATCGCCTGATCGATGACGAAGCTCGAGTGACCGTAGGGCCGGTTGTCGACCCCCTGGCGCTTCTCATTCTTCACGACCTGCTTCTCCTTGGCCACGACGTCATCGGTCACCGTGTTGATGAAGAACCCGAGCTTGTCGGCCTCCGCCCACAGCGCCTTCTCCAGGGCGTCGTTCGGCACCACCTCGAAGTAGTTCGTTCGATCGCGGCTCGTCGATCCGTTGGTCGAACTGCCCACGCGCGTCATGAGACGGTCGAGGCCACCGGGCCCGAGGTTCTCGGAGTCAAGGAAGAAGAGGTGCTCGAACAGGTGCGCGAAGCCGGTTTTGCCCGGAACTTCGCGCGACGATCCGACGTGGAAGGTCATCGCGACCGCGGCGACCGGGTCGGAGCGATCGACGTGCAGAATCACGTCCAGGCCGTTGGGCAGCTCGTACTTCTCGTAGTCGATCGTGAATCCGCTCTCTCCGGGCGCGCAGGCGGAGAGCGAGACTGCGAGGAGCGCGACGGCCAGGGCCGGAATCAGCAGTAGACGGTGGCGGCGGATCGGGCGGGGCATGGACATTGGGTGATCCCTCCCTTCGGGTGAGGGTCGTAGTCCGGGCGTCCCGGCCCGGGAAGTGCCGACTGCGCTCCCGGACCCGGCGGGTCGAGGGGCGCTCTCAGTCAAATCGAAGCGATCGTACGCGCGCACGCCACCCGTGAGCGACGGAGGCCTCCAGATGCGCAGGACGCACGTTATCTCTACCGGATTCCGCGTACCGGACCGAGTGATCACCAACGACGAACTCGCGTCGATGATGGATACCTCGGATGAGTGGATCCGGCAGCGCTCGGGAATCGCGGAGCGGCGGTGGGTGGAGGAAGGCGAAGCGGGCTCCGATCTGGGAGCCGGGGCCGCGAGCCTGGCGCTGGAGCGGGCCGGGATGACGGCGGATGACCTCGACTGTCTGATCGTGGCCACGCTGTCGCCGGATCATTTTTTCCCGGGCACCGGTGTCTTCCTTCAGCGCAAACTCGGGATCCGCGATATTCCCTGTCTCGATGTCCGCAATCAGTGCACCGGATTCCTGTACGGACTCTCGGTCGCCGACGCGTGGATCCGCACGGGGCGGTACGCACGGGTGCTTCTGGTCGGCACCGAGGTCCATTCCACCGGGTTGCACAAGAATGATTTCGGCCGCGATACGGCGGTGCTGTTCGGCGATGGGGCGGGAGCGGTGATCCTCGGTCCGGCGGAGGATGGTCGCGGAAACCGCAACGGGTCGGGGTCGCAGCGAGGTATCCTGTCGGTTCACATCCACGCCGACGGGAGATTCGCGGAGAAGCTGTGGGTGGAGGCTCCGGCCTCGAAGTACAATCCTCTGATCACGCACGGGCACATCGACGCGGGTCTCACATGCCCTCGCATGGACGGGCGCGAGGTCTTTCGCCAGGCGGTGTCACGCATGCCGCAGGCGGTGCATGAGGCGCTCGACGCGGAGGGCCTGTCGATCGACGACGTCGACATGCTGATCGCCCACCAGGCGAACCTGCGGATCTGCCAGATGGTCCAGCGGGCGCTGAAGCTCCCGGACCACCGCGTCTACAACAACATCCAGCGCTACGGGAACACGACCGCCGCGAGCCTGCCGATCGCGCTCCACGAATGCGTGGAGGAGGGTCGACTCCAACGCGGCGACCTCCTCTGCCTGACGGCGTTCGGATCCGGGTTCACGTGGGGAAGCGCCCTCATTCGCTGGTAGAGGATTCGTCCGACTCGTCCGACTCGTCCGACTCCGCGGGCTCACCCGGCCCGTCTTCCCGGCGCTCGACGACGATCGAGCAGTTCGTCACCAGCGCGGCGAGGGCGCCGATCGCCGCCCAGGCGGGCAGCATTAACGTCCCCACGACACCGAGCGAGAGAGGAACTTCGATCAGTTCCTTGCCGTTCTCATCGCGGATCGTGAGGCGACGAACGTTTCCCTCGCGGATGATTTCCTTGATCTTCCTGACGAGGTTGACGCCTCGCACTCTGTGTTCTTCGGTGTGTTCTTCGGTGTGTTCTTCGGTACGGGCTTCGCTCTGGGCATCTGCAGCCATGGGATTCTCCCTTGCGGCGGCCCCGGCGGGGCGGCTTGATATTCGATCGTTCACCGTACGTCCGGAATCGCTTCCGGGTTTTTTGGGCCCTGGAAATATCCTGTTGAGAGGAACGTGATGAAACGCACTGGATGGAGTCTCGGCGCCTTCGTTCTCGCCCTCGGCCTGATCTCCTGCGGAGGCGGCGCGGACGAAGCGGGGACGGCCGGGGAGGGGCAGATGCTTCCGGAAGGCGCGGAGGCGTTCTCGCTGCTCGGCGAGCCCCTCTTCCCGAATCCCGCCCGCGCGGAGGTCGCCGCTCGGCAGGGACGCGACGTCAGAGGCGCCCGCGAGGACTATGAGGCGGACCCGAACGACGCGGACGCAATCATCTGGCTGGGTCGCCGGGTCGCGTATATGGGATCCTACCGCGAGGCGATCGAGGTTTTCTCGGAGGGGATTGAGAAGCACCCGGACGATGCGCGCATGTACCGCCACCGCGGGCACCGCTGGATCAGCGTGCGTGAATTCGACCGCGCGATTGAAGATCTTTCGTACGCCGCCGACCTCGTTCGCGGCGAGCCCGACGAGGTCGAGCCCGATGGCCAGCCCAACGAGCGCGGCATCCCGACGAGCACGCTCCAGTCGAACATCCACTACCATCTGGCGCTGGCTCTCTACCTGAGCGGGGACTTCGAGACGGCGCTGGATTCGTACGCCGACTACATGGCGGTCACGACGAATCACGACCAGCTCGTAGCGATCTCGCACTGGTGGTACATGGCCCTCCGTCGCCTGGGCAGGGACGCGGAGGCCGCAGCCGTTCTCGAACCCGTGACGGCCCATCTCGACGTCATCGAGAACACCAGCTACCACCGGCTGCTCCTGATGTACAAGGGAGAACTCGAAGCGGACGACCTGTGGGATCCGGAGAGCGAGGATCCATCGGGCGTCGCGATCGCCTATGGGGTGGCGACCTGGCATCTCTACAATGGTCGTGAGGCGCAGGCGGAGGAAATGTACCGCCGCATTCTTCAGGGTACGGGCTGGGCCGGCTTCGGCTACATCGCCGCCGAGGCGGAGATCGCCCGACTGGAGGCCGCCGGCTCCTGACGCCACGCGGAACCACAACCTTTCGACGGACCGCTGCGTCCTATCCTCTGAATCTGGCGGAGCGGCACACCCCACCAGGCTCCGGGCATACGGATGTGGGCCGTTCAGGAAGGTGATTCTTGAGACTCTCCCGGTTGTTGATAGATGACGCTGCGGCGTCGCGGCTGCTGCTGATACTCGCGTTTTTTCTGAGCTCCCCGGGGTCGCTGGCGGCCCAGGATTCAGCCATCAGCGGCGAGACACATGCGCGCGCCGCCGCCGCGCCGGCGATCCAGGCCGTCCGGGCGACGGAGCTTCCGGTCATCGATGGGCAGCTCGATGACGACGCCTGGAACATGGCGCCGCTCGCCAGCGACTTCGTCCAGTTCAGGCCCGATCCGGGCCAGCCGGCCAGCGAGCGGACTGCGGTGCGCGTCCTCTACACCGACGACGCCGTCTATATCGGCGCGCGGATGTACGACCGAGACCCCGGCGGGATCATCCGCCGGCTCGCGCGCCGCGACGAGGAAGTGACGACGGATGCTTTTCACGTGGCATTCGACAGCTACTTCGACCACCGCACGGCGTTCCGTTTCTCGGTCAGCGTCGCGGGTGTCCAGAGCGACTGGCTGATGTTCTCTGATACGGGGGAGGACGCCGAGTGGGATGCGGTGTGGGAGAGCGCGACACGGACCGACGAGGAGGGGTGGAGCGCGGAGCTGCGCATCCCTCTCTCGCAGCTCAGGTTCGCGAGATCCGATGTGAACGGCGCCGGAAGCACGTGGGGCATCAACTTCTGGCGTGAGATTGCCCGCCTTGAGGAGTCGAGCGTCTGGTCACCGCTACCGGAAGACGGCTCTCGGGTCGTGTCCGCTTTTGGCACGTTGCGTGACCTCGAGGGCATCCGGCCGCGACGCAACCTGGAGGTGCGCCCCTACGTGCTTTCGTCGGCGACGCGCGAGCCGGGCACGGCGGCGGACCCATTCTACACGGCGACCGCCCTGCATCAGACCGTGGGCGGCGATCTGAAGTACGGGATCACGGACAACCTCACGCTCAACGTGACCGTGAACCCCGACTTCGGGCAGGTCGAAGCGGATCCGTCCGTCGTGAACCTCACGGCCTTCGAGACGTTCTTTCCCGAGAAGCGGCCGTTCTTCCAGGAGGGATCGGACATCTTCGAGTTCTCGATCGGTCCCCCCAGCGACGACAACAACGAGTCGCTCTTCTACAGCCGCCGGGTCGGACGCTCTCCCCAGGGATCGGTGACGAGCCCGGTGGAGTATCGCGACGCCCCGGACGCGACGAACATCCTCGGCGCGGCGAAGCTGTCGGGAAAGACGGCGGACGGCTGGTCGATCGGCTTTCTCGACGCACTCACCGGAAGCGAGACCACGAGGTTCTCCTCCCCGGCGGGCGCATTGGGCGAACAGCTCGTGGAACCGGTGACGAACTACGCGATGGGGCGGATCATCAAAGACTTCCGGGACGGCGAGAGCGCGATCGGCCTCATCGCCACCGCCACGCATCGGCGGGTCGAGGACGGGGGGGGCGTCGACTTCCTGGCCGACGCGGCGTACACGGGCGGCGTCGACTTCCGGCATCGGTTCGCAGGCGGCAACTACGAGATCGACGGGCACGTGCTCGGGAGTACCGTGCTGGGGAGCGCGGAGGCGATCGAGCGGATCCAGCGTTCCTCGGTCCGCTATTTCCAGCGGCCGGACGCCAACCATCTCGAGTTCGATCCCACCCGCAGGCGACTCATGGGTATGACGGCGTTGCTCAGCGTCGGGAAGGTGGGAGGAGGGAACTGGCAGTACGGACTGTTCGGGGAGACTCGCTCGCCGGGGTTCGAAGCCAACGATCTCGGATTCCAGCAGAACGCCGACCAGCACACGGGCGCGGCCTGGCTCAGCTATCAGCAGTTTCGGCCGCAGGGGCCGTTCCGTAGCTGGGGACTCAACTCCGCTGCGTGGTCGGGCTGGAACTACGGCGGCGAACGGCTGTTTCTGGGCGGCAACGTGAACGGGCACTTCCAGCTGAAGAACTTCTGGCGCGGCTTCTTCGGGTTGGGCCAGGATCGGGCGAGCCTGGCGACCACGTCGCTCCGTGGCGGACCCGCCCTCTATGCACCCAACCACTGGAGCAGCTGGGCCGGGATGTTCACGGACTCCCGCCAGGCCGTGCAATTCGGCGCGGTCTTCAACTTCGGCGGAGAGTACGGCACGGGGACGGGGCGCTGGGGGTTCTCACCCCACGTGACGATTCAACCGTCCAGCCGCTTCCAGCTCAACCTCGGTCCGAGCTTCAACAGGAATGATCGGGCCTGGCAGTATGTCGCCCAACCGCGCTCCTCGGCGGGGGCACACTACGTGTTCGCGCGTCTGAGCCAGCAAACGGTCTCTCTGACCTCGCGGCTGAACTACACGTTCAGCCCGGACCTCTCGTTGCAGTTCTACGCGCAGCCCTTCGTCAGCGCCGGAACCTACGATCGCTGGATGGAGGTCGACGACCCGCGGGCTTCGAGCTTCGGCGACCGTTTTCGGGTGTACGGTGATCGCGAGGTACGTCGCCTGGATGCGAACGGCTTCGGGCTATACCAGGTAGACGACGACTCCGACGGGGCGCCGGACTTTTCGTTCGGCGATCCGGATTTCACCATCAAATCGTTCCGTTCCAACCTGGTCCTGCGCTGGCAGTATCGGCCCGGATCGACGGTGTTTCTGGTGTGGAGCCGCGACCAGCAGTCCTTTGTCAACGACGGTTCGTTCCGCTTTGGACGGGACGTCGGCGACATCGCCCGGATCCCCTCAACCAACATCTTCCTCATCAAGTTCGAGCACTGGCTGGGTCTGTAGCTGAGTCGACATCTTGTCGCTCCGGGTCGCGAGAGCGACCGTCCGCGACCGAACATCGACCGGTATCGTGAAGGAGTCTCCGTGCGAAGCTGGAGCCGTTCCGTGGTTCCCCTCACCGCGTGACCGGAATCCTGTTCCTGGCGCTCGCGGTGCTCGTGGCGGTCGCCGGATGGGAGGTCCGCCGCCGGCTGCGTCACCAGACCCGGAGCGGCGTCACGGACGAGGTCGTCCACCGTATCGAGACGCTCGGGCGAGTGGATGAGGAGGACATCGAGCCGGTGGACCTCGAGCAGGTGAGGGCCGAGGAGGACGAGTTCTGGGCCCAGACCTGGGATGAGCCTGAGGAAGACTGGTAGAAAACCCGAATGACGAAACCGAGGAGGAAGATGAACGCGATCCGCTGGGGGCTGCTTGTGGCTGCGACGCCCCTCTCACAGGTCACGGCGGGCACCGTCGAGGCCCAGGAGGTACCGCGGATTTCCCTGGCGGCACCAGTGGCCGTGTTCGAGGACGGGCTCGGCTCGATGCGCGGCGTGCGGGAACTCGCGGACGGGCGTGTCCTCATTGCCGACGGCCTCGGCGCCTCTCTGATCACGTGGACTCCCGCCGCGGGCGCGGACACGCTGACCAACGTGGGCCAGGGGCCCGAGGAATATCTGACGCCGGACGGGCTCTTTCCCCTCCCTGACGATGCCACCCTCCTCGTCGATCTCGGCAACGCTCGCCTCACCCGTGTCGGGACGGCCCTCGATTTCGGTGAGACGTGGCCGATCGCGCAGGGGGGCATGGGTGCGGGGATGACCATGATGATCCCCGTGGGGACCGATGGCGAAGGGCGGATCTACTACCAGGAGCGGTTGGGCGGGATGATGGGGACTTCGGACTCGGCGGCGGTCGCGCGCTTCGATCCGGCCAGCGGCGAGACAGCGGAGATCGGCCGGGTCCGGCTGGCCGAACGGAAACGCCAGGAGTCCGGGGACGCGAACAACCGGAGCGTGAACATCCGACCGGTTCCGTTCTCCGCTCAGGACGCGTGGGGCGTCGCCTGGGACGGTCGCGTGGCCGTCGCCCGCGCGGACGGCTATCGGCTGGAGTGGATTGGCCTCGATGGCGACATCGTGGCGGGAGACGCCGTGTCCTACGAGCCGGCGCGCGTCCGGCGCGGGGACCGGGAGGAGTGGCTTGCGGCTCTGGGGGGCGGATTGCGGGTCGAGGTGACCTCTGACGGCGGCGCTCCGCGGATGTCCATGAGCCGGGCCCCGGCGGGCGCGGGCGATACGGACCCCGGCGACTTCGATTGGCCCGACGCGAAGCCGCCGTTTCCGGCGAACGCCGTTCGGATCGATCCGCACGGTCGGGCCTGGGTGCGGCGTCACGTTCGGGCAGGCGAGGCGCACCGGTTCGATGTCTTCGACGCCGGCGGGCTTCGCATCGCACAGGTCGAACTGCCCGCGGATCGGGGCCTCGTCGCATTCGGCGAGGACAGCCTCTACCTGACACGCAGCGATGAGTACGACTTCGCCTGGCTGGAGAAGTACGCGGCACCCGCACTGCCGCACTGAGCCCGCGGGGTCGGCAGCCCGCCCCGGGTCAGCGCCGGATCAGATCCGGGTCGTCCGGGAGTGAAGGGCTCCAGTCGACCGGAATGATGTTCGCGGCACGTCTCTCCTGGATCGGGGCCACCCACACGTCCGTGTCGGGCTGAAAGGCGGCCCACGCGAACCAGAACGCATGGTACGCCTCCGGGTGAGGCTGCAGCTTCTCGCCGTCGAGGGGTCCGGCGACCGCCTCTCCCGCGAAGTTCCACACGCTGCCCGTCTCCACGTCCTGGCGGCGACCGTTCACCACTTCGAACGTGAGCGTCCGCCCGCTGGCTCGGGCTCTGTAGATCCTCGCGCTCTGCGCCCGGGAGTTCCAGAACGCGACGACAGGCTCCCCGCCTGCGTGGGCGCTGGCGGCCCACACGAAGACGTTCTGTTCCCCGGACTGGTCGTTGGCCGCGACCTCCCGCAGGTCGTCGAGCGCGAAGGCAATGCCGCCTGTTCCTGAGGGGACCCCCACCACCCGCTCCTTCGGCAGCCGTCGCCTGTCGATGGGGGCCGAGGTCGGATAGAAGAGCGCGGCGTTGCCCGGATTCCGGTAGTCTCCGTAGGGATAGAGCGTATAGAGGAAATCGTGTCCGGTGACGCGAGTGGCGATCCACGTGTCCTCGAATATCTGGAGCCACCCCCCGTACGCCATCAGTTCGTACGGGACGCGCGTCAGCCGGATGCCATCGCGGGGACCGCACGTGGCCGCGCGGGTCTGTTGGGGATAGAGGGTACCCGATCCATCCTCCATCACGAGGCTGTTATCGAGCACGTAGCTGGACACCCGGAAGTTGGACGCGCCGCTCGGCGCGGGGTTGAAGACGCCGACCGAGCCGGTGAGCGGCGAGTACGTGACCGTGATCCGTTCTCCCGGCACGCTGAAGTTCAGGACTTCGTGATACCAGAGGAGCTTCAGGGGAATCGCCAGGGGCTGGCCGTTGAACTCGATCCCGATGATCAGATCGTTGAACGTGACATACCCGACCAGTGGTGCGATGAGCCGCGTCGCGACTTCCGGGTTGGTGAGCGCCGGGATACTGGAGCGTTCGGTGCCCGCGTCCGTGAAGCTCTCCAGAGGAATCGAGCAGTTCGCGAGGGCGGCGTTCGGGCTCAGCGCGTCATCCGAGCAGGCGGTCAGCGTCACCGCGAAGGGGATGTACAATGCCCCGGCCGCGCGGACGCGCCACCCGGGCCGCTTGCCGGCCTCGATCCTCGCAGGACTCATCGGGCGACCCGGACCTTTCCCGATCGGGCCGCCGACAGGCGGGCCGCTAGATGAACAAGGCCTCGTTCTCCGAATCGAGCCCCTGGATATCGGCCTTCTGCGTCCGCACATCCTTTTGGCCCACCTGGTGGCGCTGGCCGACTACGATCATCGCGATGCTCGCGACGAGCGCCAGAATGATCTTGAGCTTCCTCATGGCGCCTCCCTTCCCGTTGATCCCCCACATCCCCTAACGCCGAAGCCGAACACAGAGTTTCTGCACACAGAGTGTCTATCAGAATATAGGGTCTCTTATCAAAATAACGAATGCTGCGGCCCGTTGGTGACGCTTCGGGCGCGCCGCTGTCGACGGAGATGACGCCGGCACCGCCTCGTCACGGTCCGTGGAATCTGGCTCGATGACCCAGCGATTCAAAGCTTCACGATCGAGTGCGAGGTCGGCTCGCAAGAGGAGAACTCCGCTCGAATCCCTCGCCTCGAACCGCACGATATCGGCGCGCACCCGAATGTCCACGCGGACCGAATCGCGGCGTGGCACGGTGTCGAGCGCCACGTGCGCGGCCCCGGCGGAGGCGAAAATGTACGCATCGTCGTCGAGTGGGTTCACCAGCAGGACGCGGTATTCGCGGATTGGGCCTTCGCCGGGCAGCAGGGCGGTGGGGGGCTCGATTTCACCGGCGGCCCGCGGGGCGCCGGCTGCCGCTTGCGTGGAGTCGGTCTCTGCGGGCGGCGTGTCATCCGTGTCGCTGTCCCCGCCGGAGTCGCAACCCGCAGCGCCGATCCCGGCAAGCGCCGACAACACCAGGGTGCGGGCGGGCCGCCCAGGCTGAACCGTGCTCCACACCCGGGTGGTGTGTCGCCTCGCTGGCACGCCTACGGGTCGGCCGGAAGGCGGGACGCGAGATCTCGAATCGCGGTGTCATCCGCCGCTCTGAACACCGTGGCCCGTTTCACTTCCTCCGCCTCCTGCTCGCTCGTCCAGCCCATTTCCGCCGCCATGACGGCGGCGACCCGCCGCGCCGCCCGGGATGTCTCGTTTCGCGTCTCGAGACCGATCCGCGTCCGACGGAAGAGGACATCTTCGACATGCATGGCCATCTCGTTCCGTACTGAATACACCGCTTCCGCGAGTACGTGCGGCCTCTCCGGGAGGATCTTCTCGCCCAGGCGCCTGTCTCGCCGCACGAGATCGAGCACCCGCTCGGCCCGCGTTCCGTACGCGCGCGTCAGACGGTCGGCGGTGTCCGTTCCGAGTCCGTGGGTCCCGGCACGCACGCGGATTCCGTCTCGTAGCGTGCCGAGATCGCGGAACCGCGCGCCGGGGAGGGGGACCTTGTCCGTGTCCACCTTCCGAACGGCCGCGACGCCTGCGGGCGCCAGGAACGCCTGGACGCGATCCACCGTTTCCTCGGCCATGTGCCGGTGCGAGGTCAGTTTCCCTCCGCTCAGAGTGAAGATGCCGTGCGGGTGCTCGTGCACCTCGAAGTCGCGGGATACGGCGCCCTCGTCGGCGGCGGCGCTCGGCGCGACGAGCGGCCGAAGACCGGCCCACGCGCTGATCACGTCCTCCGGACCGAGCTTTGATGCCGGAAGCAGGCGGTTGGTGGCCTCGAGCAGGTAGGCGATCTCCTCCGGCGTGGCTGCGACATCGCGGGGTTCGCCGTCGAAGTGCTCGTCCGTCGTGCCGATGATCGTGAGATCTTCGCGCCAGGGCAGGACGAACATCACCCGACCGTCCTGCGGCGCCTCGAAGATGAGGGCTCCCGCGTGGCCGATCCGCTCGCGCGCAACGTGAATGTGGGTGCCACGCGAGGGCTTGATGCGCACGCCTGACGCAGGTGCCGGCGCCTGGCCGGTGGTCGGCGGACCCGTGCCGATCCGACCCAGAACGTGCTCGGCCCACGCCCCGGTGGCGTTGACGATCGCCAGCGCATCCACCTCCAGTTCCCGCCCGGATTCGACATCGCGAACGGTCACCCGGTGACCCGGCCAGTCCGAGGCGTCGATGTTTGTGACCTCGGCCCGGTTCGCCACGTCGGCTCCGGCTTCGACCGCGGCCAGGATGGTCGTGACGACGAGCTTCGCGTCGTCGACCTGCGCGTCGAAGTAGCGTGCCCCGCCCAGCAGCCCCTCGGCGCGCAGCCGTGGTTCCCGGGCGAGCATGGCCCGGGTATCGAGCATCTGATGGCGTTCGATGTTCCGGAAGAGAGAGAGGGCATCGTACAGCCACATGCCCGCGTCGAGCTTCCTCTTCCCGATGCGGCCGTCCCGAAAGATCGGAAACAGGAACTCCAGCGGCCGGACGAGGTGCGTCGCGATCCGCAGGAGAGTTCGCCGCTCCTGGCTCGCCTCGAACACGAGGTCCAGCTCGAAGTGCTCGAGGTAGCGCAGCCCGCCGTGAACCAGGCGGGACGAACGGCTGCTCGTGCCCCAGGCAAAATCGAGGGCCTCGACGAGGGCGGTCCGGAAGCCGCGCCGTGCCGCGTCGCGCGCTACGGCCGCGCCGGAGATCCCGCCTCCTATGACCAGAACATCGAAGGCGGTCTCCCGGAGAGCCCGGAGGTGCTCGTCGCGCCCCCGGACGACCGTCACCGGGGCGGCGTCACGGCTGGAGGACGAGCTTCCCGAAGACTCCGCCGGCTTCGAGGTGCTCATGCGCCTCGCGCGCCTGGTCCAGCGGCCACACGTCGTCGACGATGGGCTCGAGGGTGCCGTCGAGCACCAGCGCCATCACCGCGTCGAACTCGGACTGCGTCGCCATCGTCGTGCCGAGGACCGAGGTCTGGGTCCAGAAGAGGCGGGTGATGTGCAGCGCGCCACGCGGCCCGGTCGTGGCGCCGTAGACCACCATCCGTCCTCCACGCGAGAGCGCGCGCACACAGCTCTCCCACGTCACTTCGCCCACGCTGTCGAGAACGAGATCCACGCCGCGCTTCCCGGTCTCCGCCCAGACGCGGCGCGAAAAGTCCTCCTCCAGGCGGTCGATCACGAGATCCGCCCCCAGCGCTTCCACGCGACGCACGTTCTCGGGTCCGCTCGTGACCGCGAACACACGCGCACCGTGGTGCTTCGCGATCTGGATGGCGGCGGTGGAGACCCCGCCCGATGCGCCGGTGACGAGGACGGTTTCTCCCGCTGCCAGCCGTCCTCGCGACAGGAGCCCGCGCCACGCCGTCTGGTAGACGAGCGGCGCCACGGCCGCGGTGGCGAACGGGAAACCGTCCGGCAAACGCACGAGGTTGCGCTCCGGTACCGCCACCCATTCGGCGAAACCTCCGGGCAGGTGCTCGCCCAGGACGCGGTACGCGGGGCAGAGGGGATGCTCTCCGCGGACGCACCATTCGCAGTCGTCGCGGGCACACCAGATGCCCGGGTTCACGGCCACCCGATCTCCGGCGGCCCACCCCGTTACGTCATCACCCAGCGCCGCGATCTCGCCGGCCATGTCCGAGCCGCCGATGTGGGGCATCTGCAGTCGGAGTCCCGGGAGCCCTCGCCGCACCCACAGGTCGAGGTGATTCAAGCCCGCCGCCCGGACTCTGATCAACACTTCACCCGGACCGGGCGTCGGGTCGGGCAGCTCGCCGACCCGAACGACGTCCGGTCCTCCATGTCGTTCGAAGTATGCCGCTTTCATGGGCGCAACGTACGGCGCCGCGGCGGCCTGTGCAGCCATGAGGTGACCCCCCGGTCGCAGGCTCGGCAAGAGTTGAGAACCAGTCTCAATCAGGGTTGATAACGCGTCCGGAGGCACGTACTTTGTCGGGTCGATCATCGTTGTTCATTCATCCGTTTGTGTTTCCAGGCCGGCGCCCCTGGGTGACCGGCCTTTTGCAACTGAAGAGGACTCGAATGTCAGAACCGCTGCTGTCGATTCGCGGACTGCGAGCGAGGGTGGAGGGAGAGGATACGGAGATCCTCCGAGGCGTGGATCTCGATGTCGAGCGCGGTCAGGTGCATGCGCTGATGGGACCCAACGGCTCGGGCAAGAGCACCCTGGCCAAGGTCATCGCCGGACACCCGGCCTACGAGGTGACGGGCGGCGAGATTCTGTTCAGAGGCGAAGATGTCCTCGAACTGGAGCCTGACGAGCGGAGTCGGGAGGGAATCTTCCTCGCCTTCCAGTATCCCGCCGAGGTCCCGGGGGTCTCGATCGCCAACTTCCTGCGCACGGCGATAAGCTTGCGTCTGGCCGAGGGCGAGGAGATGGACGTGTTCGGCTTCCAGCGCACGCTCACCGAAAAGCTCGAGATGCTGAGGATGGATCCGAGTTTCGCCACCCGGTATGTGAACGATGGGTTCTCGGGCGGCGAGAAGAAGCGGAACGAGATCCTCCAGATGGCGGTTCTCCAGCCCGCGCTGGCGGTGCTGGACGAGACGGACAGCGGTCTCGACATCGATGCGCTCAAGGTCGTCTCGAACGGCGTGAACCGGCTTTCCGAAGCGGATGAAGCGCTCGGAGTCCTCCTCATCACGCACTACAAGCGGATCCTGAACTACATCCAGCCCGACCGAGTCCACGTGATGATGGCGGGGCAGATCGCCGAGAGCGGCGGTGCCTCGCTGGCCGACAAGCTGGAGGCCGAGGGCTATGACTGGCTCTACCAGGCGGCGGCGGCTGTTTAACAGCCAGCGGCGGAATTCCGCGGACTCTGCTCCGCGGCGATGAATCAGCAGTACCGGAAAGGCGGAAGAACCATGCCCCAGAACGAGACGATCAGCGGACTCGGACTCGACGAATACAAGTACGGCTTCGTTACCGAGGACAAACCCGTCTTCAAGGCGGTCCCCGGGCTCTCCAGCGACATCGTCCGGCAGATCTCCCATCACAAGGACGAGCCGGAATGGATGCTCGAGTTCCGCCTCAAGGCGCTCGAGGTCTACCGGTCCAAGCCCATGCCGACGTGGGGCGGTGATCTCTCGAAGCTCGAGGACACGCTCGACGAGATCTACTTCTATCTGAAGCCGCAGGACCAGATGGAGCGGTCGTGGGACGACGTCCCGCAGGAGATCAAGGACACGTTCGAGAAGCTCGGGATTCCCGAGGCGGAGCGGAAGGCGCTCGCCGGGGTCGGAGCCCAGTACGAGTCCGAGATGGTCTACCATTCGCTCAAGGAACAGTGGGAGGAGCAGGGCGTGATCTTCGAGTCGATCGAGGACGGGCTCGCCAAGCATCCCGAACTGTTCAAGCAGTATTTCTCGACCATCGTCCCCACGCGCGACAACAAGTTCGCGGCGCTGAACTCGGCCGTGTGGTCGGGCGGGTCGTTCGTCTACATCCCCAAGGGGGTGAAGGTCGACATCCCGCTCCAGGCCTACTTCCGCGTCAATGCCGAAAAGATGGGCCAGTTCGAGCGCACCCTCATCATCTGCGATGAGGGCTCCGAGGCGCATTACATCGAGGGCTGCACGGCGCCGGTCTACTCCACCGACTCGTTCCACTCGGGCGTGATCGAGATCGTGGTGAAGAAGGGGGCGCGGTTCCGCTACACGACAATCCAGAATTGGTCGAACAACATGTACAACCTCGTCACGCAGCGGGCGCTCGTGCACGAGGACGCGAAGATGGAGTGGCTCGACGGAAACCTGGGCTCAAAGCTCACCATGAAGTATCCGTCGTGTTTTCTGATCGGGGAGCGGGCGCACGGCGAGATCCTGTCGATCGCCTACGCGGGGGACGGCCAGCACCAGGACACCGGCGGGAAGGTAGTCCACGCGGCCCCCCACACGACGTCCCAGATCACGTCGAAGTCGATCTCGAAGGGGCTCGGGCGTTCGTCGTACCGCGGTCTGTGCAAGGTGTACGATGGCGCTGTGGGCGCGAAGTCCAACGTCGAGTGCGACGCACTGCTGCTGGACGAGAAGTCGCGCACGGACACGTATCCCTACATCGAGATCGATGAGAACACGGCCTCCATCGGCCACGAGGCGACCGTCTCGAAGGTCGGCGACGAGCAGCTGTTCTATCTGATGAGCCGCGGGCTGGACCAGGCGGAGGCGATGGCGATGATCGTGCGTGGGTTCATCGAGCCGGTGGCCAGGGAATTGCCGCTCGAGTACGCGATCGAACTGAACCGACTGATCGACCTGGAGATGGAAGGTTCGGTCGGCTAGCAGACCGAAAGATCTGACGAGGGATCTTCACGATATGACTACGATGACGGCCGGGCCGGCCGAGGCGACGCTGGCCGAGGCGGATTTCAGGACGCTTTCCGGCGGGCTCTCCGAGCCGGCCGCGATCGCGGGTGCGCGCGCGGATGCATGGGAGCGCTTCGTCGCCCTGCCGTGGCCGACCCGAAAGTCCGAAGAATGGCGTTACACCGACCTGTCGAAGATCGGTTTCGACGCGCTCACGCCGGTGACACCGGCGACGGCGCCGTCCGAAGGGCTCCCGGCGGATGTACGCGAAGTGCTCGGCCAGTCCGGGGACCGCGCTGGTGTGGTCGTACTCCGCGACGGGCGGGTCGCGCACCTCGAGCTCGAGCCCGAAGCGGCCGAGGCCGGCGTGGTGCTGTGCTCGATCCGCGACGCGGCGGCGGAACATCCCGAGTTGCTGCAGCGGATGCTGCTCGAGGCAAAGCCGGGGCCGGCCGAAGAGAAGCTGTGGTCGCTGCACCTCGCTCTGCTCGGCGGCGGCTATCTTCTGTTCGTGCCGCGCGGCGTCGAGATGCCCGCGCCGGTGCATGCGTTCCACATCGTCGAACGGACCGGAACGCTCTCTTCCGCCCATTCGCTCGTGTACGCCGGGACGGGTGCCCGTGCCTCGCTGATTGACGAGTTCGTTTCTGATGACCTCGTCGAGGAGACGGTTTCGCTTCACGGGGCCACGGTCTCGGGCGAGGGCGGGGCCAACGTCGAGTATGTCGCGCTGCAGCGCTTCGGCCGGGGAGTAAAGCGGTTTTCGACGCAGCATGTGTTCGCGGGACGGGACTCGCGCGTTGTGACCTTCAACGTCGCCCTGGGGGGCGACCTTTCGAGGGCGGATGTGACGAGTCGACTCGCCGGCCCCGGGAGTGACAGCGAGATGCTGGCGCTCTGGTTTGGTGATTCCGGCCAGCACTTTGACCACCACACGCTGCAGCACCACGTGGCGCCGCACGCGCACAGCGACCTGTTGTTCAAGGGCGCTCTGACGGACGAGGCCTCGAGCGTGTTCCGGGGGCTGATCCGCGTCGACAAGGGGGCTCAGCTCACGGACGCCTATCAGACGAATCGAAACCTGCTGCTCAGCGAAGGATCTCATGCGTCGGCGCTGCCCAACCTCGAGATCGAGGCCGACGACGTCCGCTGCTCGCACGGGGCCACGATCGGACAGGTGGAAGACGGGCAACTCTTCTACCTCATGAGCCGCGGTCTGACGAGACGGCAGGCGGAGCGGCTGCTTGTATTCGGGTTTTTTGACGAGGTCCTGGCACGCCTGCCGATGGAGGGCGTGCGAGCACGCGTACGGGAAGCAATCGAGGAGAAGATCGGACTATGAGCCGGTTCGTCACCGTGGCCAGGCTGGAGGACGTAGGGGAAAACAACACGAAGGGCGTGATGATCGACGATCTGGCGATCGTCCTTGTAAACAGTGGCGGAGAGATCCACGCGCTCGAGAACCGCTGCTCGCACGAAGAGTTCCCGCTCTCGGAGGGCGAGGTCGCCGCTGGCGAGATCACGTGTACGCTGCACGGGGCCCGGTTCGACCTCGCAACCGGGGCAGCCCGCGCCCTGCCTGCGATCATGGCTGTTCGGACGTTCAACGTGCGGCTGGACGGCGACGAGATCCAGGTCGACGTCGGCTGAACGGGAGCGCGCACGCGATCGAGGCCCGATGACGGAACCCAACCAGGTGGCCGGCGTGCTTGCACCCGACGGACGCGCTGTGCTGCCCGACGGCGACCGGGCGGCACCGGGCCCGCAAGAGTCCCCCTGGGACATCGAGGCGATACGGGCCCAGTTCCCGATCCTGTCCCGGGAGGTGCACGGCCGCCCGCTCGTCTACCTGGATAACGCGGCCAGTTCGCAGCAGCCGCACCGCGTGCTGAGTCGCGTGGAACGATATCTGCGCGAGCAACACGCCAACGTCCACCGGGGCGCACACCAGCTCAGCGCCGAAGCGACCGAGGCATACGAGGACGCGCGCCGCGCCGTGGCCGCGCACGTGGGCGCGACGAACCCGGCGGAGATCGTGTTCACCCGAGGCACGACGGAGGCGGTGAACCTGGTCGCGTCGAGCTGGGGAGGCGCCTTCGTCAGCCCGGGCGATGAGATCCTCCTCACGAAGATGGAGCACCACTCGAACCTCGTCCCGTGGCAGCTGCTTGCGGGGAGAACCGGGTGTGTACTTCGCTTCGTCGACGTGACGCCGGAGGGTACGCTCGACCTCGAGGACTTCGACCGGCTCCTCGCCCGCCAGCCCCGTCTCGTCGCGTTCACTCACGTTTCCAACAGCCTGGGCACCATCAATCCGGTGCGGGAGATCGTGGCCCGGGCGCACGCCGCCGGGGCGCTGACTCTCGTCGATGGGGCGCAGGCCGCGCCGCATCTCCTCTCCGATGTGAGCCGGATCGGATGCGACTTCTACGCCTTCAGCGGGCACAAGATGTGCGGGCCCACGGGCGTCGGGGCGTTGTGGGCCAGGCGGGAACTGCTCGAGGAGATGCCCCCCTACCAGGGCGGCGGCGAGATGATCTCGGAAGTGAGGCTGGAGGGATCTTCCTGGGCGAAGCCGCCGCACAAGTTCGAGGCGGGAACACCGAACATCTCGGGTGTCGTGGGGTTCGGCGAGGCCGCACGTTTCCTCGCGGAACTCGGCGCCGAGGCGATCGAGTCGCACGAGGCCGCGTTGAAGCGGTACGCGCTCGAACGGCTGGGCGACATCGACGGGCTCCGGCTCTACGGACCCCGGCAAGAGCGCACGTCGGTGTTTTCCTTCACGTACGGAGACGTGCACCCTCACGACCTCTCCACGATCCTCGACCAGTGGGGCATCGCCATCCGGGCGGGACATCATTGCAATCAGCCGCTGATGGGCCACTACGGGATCAGCGGCACGGCCCGGGCGAGCTTCTACCTCTACAACTCGACCGACGAAATCGACGCGCTGTGCGACGGGCTCGCCTTGGCGGCCGAAGTCTTTGGCGGAATCTCCTGAGCCCATGACCGAACCCCCACGCAAGGCGCCCGGGGCCATCGACCGGGAGATCCCCTCGTCGCTCAACCAGCTGTATCAGGAAGTGATCCTCGATCATTACCGAAAGCCTCGAAACAAGGGGCGGCTGGACGACGCCACGCACGCGATCACGATGAACAACCCCCTGTGTGGAGACGTGATCGAACTCATGCTGCGTGTGGAGGGGGGGAGCATCGCGGACGCCCGTTTTCTCGGTCGCGGCTGTTCGATCAGCCAGGCGTCGGCTTCGATGTTGACCGGACGTGTGCGCGGGAAGTCGCTGGACGCGGCGCTGGAACTCGCCGGAAAGTTCACACAGCTCCTGCACGGAGAAAGTGCCATGCTGGCGGACGACGACCTGGGCGATCTGCGCACGCTGGCGGGGGTCTCCAAGTTCCCGGTGCGAATCAGGTGCGCTCTTTTGGGATGGAACTGTCTCGAGGAACTGACGGATGGAGCCAGTCCGGACGGCGGTCCCGGGTGATTTCGGCGCTCCGGGACGGAGCCCGCGGTTCGACGTGAACCCGGGCGGCGCTTCTGCCTCCTCGTCCCTGGGGCGCGTGCTGCGGATCGCGGCCGGCGTCTACCACGTGGACGACTCGACCGCCATCATCCAGGCGTCGCTTCGCGGGCGCGTGAAGCGGACCGACTCGCGGATCGTCTCCGTCGGCGACCTCGTGGAACTCGAACGTGTCGGCGAGGAGATGCGGATCGTACGTCTCGGACCGCGGCACAGCGCGCTCGCCCGCCACGGCGTCTCCAAGCGGCGGGAGCAGGTGATCGTTGCGAACGTGGATCAGGTCGCCGTCGTGGTCGCCGTGGCGGCTCCCACGCCCGATTTTCTCATGGTCGACCGACTGCTCGCCCTGGCGGCGTTGAGCGAGATCGAAGCCTTCCTCATCGTGAACAAGATGGATCTCGCGGCGCCGGCTCCCGTCCGCGAGGCTGGTGGCGAACCGGCCGGGGATGACCTGAATCAGTACGCGAGGCTGGGGGTGGAGACGATGTGGACGAGCGCCGAGTCGGCCGAGGGACTGGAGGCCCTCGCAAGGCGGCTCGCGGGCAGCGTCACGGTGCTGAGCGGCCAGTCGGGCGTCGGCAAGTCGAGCCTGCTGAACGTGCTTGTCCCAGGGCTCGATCTGCGGGTGGGGGAGATCAGCGAGCGGCGCGGACGCGGGCGGCATACCACGGTGGCGTCGGCGCTGTATCGCTACCCCTACGGTGGCTACGTGGCCGACACGCCGGGCTTGCAGTACCTGGCGTTGTGGGACCTCGACCCCGCGGAGCTGCAGCGCGGCTTCGTGGAGATCGCCGCGGCCAGCGAGGGCTGTCGCTTCGCGGACTGCCGCCACCGCGTGGAGCCGAACTGCGCGGTCGTCGGGGCCGTGGAGCGCGGGACGATCGGCCGGCGGCGGCTGGAGAGTTACCTGCGGCTGCTGGACGAAGCGGAGAAGGGGCGATGAACCCGCCCTGGAAGGCAGACCGGGTCGCGCGTCGGCTGGCCGCGGCGGGCCACACACTGGTCTCGCCCGAAGCCGCGGACCGCCATGCCGCCGTGACGCTCATCATCCGTCCGCGCCGGGGCGATCTCGAGTTGCTTTTCGTCCGGCGCGCCAAGGTACCGGGCGACCCGTGGTCGGGCCACATGGCCCTGCCCGGTGGACATCGCGATGGGGCCGATGCAGACCTGCTGGAGACGGCGCGACGCGAGACCCGGGAGGAAGTCGGGCTCGATCTGCCCCGCCGTGCCTTCCTGGGGCGGCTCGATGACCTTCATCCCGTGACGCGGCGGATCCCGTCGATTCTGATCTCGCCCTTCGTCGCCTGGCACGACCGCGATATTGGGGTGGCGACGAACGATGAGGTCCAGTATCACGTCTGGGTCCCGCTGGGCGCGCTCCGCGATCCCGCGCGACGCTCGGAGGTACGCTTCGCGGATGGTGGCCGCGAGCGTATGTATCCCTCCATCTTGTTCGAGGGCGACACTATCTGGGGGCTCACGCACCGGGTCGTCATGAACTTCCTCGACATCCTCACGGAGAGAGTCAACCGATGAACGACGTGCTCTATTGCTCGCGGGTAAGGATCGTCCGGGAGAAGGGTCCCTACCGCACGGCGCACCTTCCAGCCACGGACGCGCCGGTCGATTTCGGCGTCCACTCGGCGATCGCCGAGCACTATGGGGTGAGCCCCGGCCGGGACGTCGCGACCACGCTCGATTACGTCATCGCCGCGACAGGCGGCTGACTGACCGGAACCTTCGGGGCCGCGCTGGAAGCGCGTGGTGTAAAGGCGGATGAGGGGCGGTTGGTGGCGGAGGTCGAAGGTGATGTCGAGACCGATGACGGCGTGCTCGTCATCCGGCGGATCCGGACTCGATATCGTCTCCGGGCGGACGAGGCACACGGCGACGCGATTCGGCGCGCATTCGGCGCGCATCCGCCGAAGTGCCCGGTCTACCGAACGCTGTCCGGGTGCATCGACATCACGACGGAACTCGACATCGTGCCCCTCGGCTAGCTGAACCGAGCGACGATCAGGTCAGCTGGTCGGCGAGGCGGCCGTAGAGATCGGCGAGCGCCGCGATCCCCTTTCGGTAGACGCCGAGATCGATCCACTCGTCGGGCGCGTGCGCGTTGCACCCGGGGAGCGCGAAGCCGACGAGCAGCGCCGGAGCTCTGAAGGTCTCCTCGAATTCCTGGACGATCGGGATCGACCCCCCCTCGCGCACGAATGCGGGCGGCGTGCCGAAGCCCGACTCCAGCGCGGCTGACGCGGCGTTGAAGATCGGGTGTTCGGTGTGGGCGATCCACGGCGCGCCTCCGTGGGAGCGCTTGATCTCCACCGTTACGCCTTCCGGAGCCAGTTCGTGCACGCGCGCCTCGAAGGCCTCGATGACCTGCGCCGGGTCCTGATCCGGAACGAGGCGCATCGAGACCTTCGCCATGGCCCTCGAGGGCAACACGGTCTTGGAACCCTCGCCCGTGAAGCCGCTCAGGAGCCCGTTCACGTCCAGTGTCGGGCGATACCACAGTCGCTCCAGGGCCGAGAAACCGGCCTCCCCGCCCAGTGCGGACGCTCCGACGCCCTCGCGTAGCGTCTCCTCATCCATCGGCAGGCGTTCGAGGTCGGCGCGCTCGCGGGCGCTGATGGGCCGGACCGCGTCGTAGAACCCCGGCACGGTCGCCCGCCCCCGGTCATCCCGGAGGCCGGCGATGATCGCGGCCAGAGCGTTGGCGGGGTTCACGACCGCCCCACCGTAGCTGCCGGAGTGCAGATCCGAGGTGGGCCCGAAGACGTTGATCTCGGTGTAGACAATCCCGCGGAGGCCCGTCGTGATACACGGCAACTCGGGCGAGAACATCGCGGTATCGCTGATGAGGATGGCGTCGCAGGCCAGGCGCTCGGCGTGTTCGTGGAGGAAGGCGGCGAGATGGCGGCTGCCTACTTCCTCTTCGCCTTCGATCACGAGCTTGAGATTGACGGGTACGCCGGCTCCGGTCTCGAGTCTGGTCTCCAGCGCCTTGATGTGCATGTGGACCTGCCCCTTGTCGTCCACGGCGCCTCGGGCGTAGAGGCGGCCATCCCGCACGGCCGGCTCGAACGGCGGACTCGACCACAACTCGTCGGGCTCCGATGGCTGCACGTCGTAGTGCCCGTACACGAGCACGGTCGGAGCGTCTTCGGAGCGCATCCGTTCGCCCACGACGATGGGGTGTCCCGCCGTCTCGATGACTTCGGCGCCGGGGATGCCCGCCGCCCCGAGGTGTTCGGCAACCCATTTCGCGCAGGCCCGCACGTCGCCGGCACGCTCGGGGTCGGTGCTGATGCTGGGGATGCGCAGGAACGTCTCCAGTTCGTCGTGAAAGCGAGACAGCTCGCGGTCGATGTAGGCGGAGAAATCGGACATGGCTCTGGTCGGGTTGTGGGGTTCGCGGGGGGCTGGGGGAGCGGCCGTGATCGACTATAGGGGCGTGGCGGCCCGCGGCAAACGGCTCAGCCGAAATGGGTCTCGGTGATCAGAGCGCCGACCCGGGCCGAGGCGTCCAGCCCCAGGAGGCGTCGGAGCCCCGGGAGGCCGGCCAGCGCCAGCAGCGCCCCGATGCCGGCCGCGCCGGACGGACCCGCGACGATGTGGGCGCCAAGTCGTCCGGATTCGAGTGCCTCGGCGCCGGCGACCCACACGGCCTCGGGGAGCGCGAGCGCGCCGTCGAGCAGTGGTTCGAGGAACTCCCAGGCGATGGTCGAAGCCACGCCGGCGGCGAGGCCGCCCATCGCGGTGTCGAAGGGTGGTTCGGCCACGCTCACCCGACCGAGACGCAGGCTGCGCCCGAAGCAGTCCGCCCGCCACGGCTCCACGGCCACGAAGCGCGGCCTCCGATCGCCGCAGACCCGCGCGAAATGGCCGCACACGCCGGTCGCCAGGCCGCCCACGCCCGCCTGCACAAACAGGTGCGTGAGCGGCGCGGACCCGGCGGACGCAAGCGCTTCCAGCATCTCCGCCGCGAGGAGCGTGTAGCCCGCCATTATGCGCCGGGGGGTCTCCTCGTATCCCTCGTACGCGGTGTCGGAGACGACGAGCCAGCCGTTCCGGGCGGCTTCACGGTCGGTGTGCGCGACGACCCCGTCGTACGCGCCGGGCACTCGGACGACCTTGGCCCCGTGTGACTCGATCGCCCGCGCGCGCGCCGCAATGGCGTCCTCGGGAAGAAAGACGACGCAACGGCAGCCGAACTCGGCGCTCCCCCAGGCCACGGACCGCCCGTGGTTGCCGGCCGACGCGGTCGTGACCGTGATCCCGGCCCCCACCGTATGCCCCCGTCGGAGCTCTGCCGCCGTGGGTCGCGCACCGGTCTTCCGTTCGATCTCGTCCTGAAGCGCACTCAGCACGGCGAACGCGCCACCGAGCGACTTGAACGAGCCGAGGCCGAAGCGGGACGACTCGTCCTTGACCCAGACGGCTTCAACGCCCAGCAACGCCGCGAGCCCCGGCAGTGCCACGGTTGCGGTCGCCTCGTACCCGCGCCAGCTCCGGATCACACTTCTTGCCGCCGCCGCCTCGTCGGGATCCAGGATTCCCTCTCTGGGGGCGCCTCGAAGCTCCGGGGAGCGCAGCGAAAGGCGGAGGGCCGTCATCGGTGGATCGGGTTGGCTTGAGCGTGCGGGTTGGCGCAGCGGTCCCGGGGCATCAGTTTCCCGGCGGCCGTTGCCCCCGTGCATTCAACTCGGAGCGATTCCCTGGATCTCGGCATCTTTTCAGTCAGTCTCACCGTAAAGGACCTCGCCGCTTCGAAGGCTTTCTATGAGAAGCTCGGTTTTGAGCAGACAGGTGGCGACTTCGAGGCAAACTATCTGATCATGAAGAATGGTGAGACCGTGGTCGGCCTCTTCCACGGGATGTTCGAAAAAAACATCCTCACCTTCAACCCGGGGCTCACGCTCGAAGGCAAGCAGATGGACTCCTTCACGGATGTCCGGGACATCGAGCGCGCGCTCCGCGATCGTGGGGTGAAGATCACTCACGGCACCGCAGAAGCGGGTGAATCCGGGCCCGCGCACATCGTCCTCGAGGATCCGGACGGCAATCCGATCCTCATCGACCAGTTCTTCTAGCCGTCTGACAGGACCACCTCGAGTGAGATCCTCTCTCCATATGACCCGGCGGTCGTTTCGCGCCCCCCCGGGAACGTCGTGGGGCCGTGCCCGGTTAGGGACGAGACCGATCGCGGGCATGTTACGTAGCGTCGCGGCCGTGGCTTGTCTCGTTGCCGCGGCTTGCCTGGTCGCGGTCCCTCTGGAAGGGCAGGAGGCGACGCCCGCGACCGGTAACGGCGCCCTTCGCGTCTTCTTCGACTGCGAGGGCGGTCGTGGCACATGCGACTTCGACTTCTACCGGCGCGAGATCCCGTATGTGAACTACACGCGGGACCGCGAGGACGCCCAGGTCCACGTCTTGATGACCTCCGAGGGGACGGGAAGCGGTGGCCAGCGCTTTACGCTCGACTTCATCGGGCGGGAAGAGTTCGTCGAGATCACGGAGCGACTGGAGGTCGTCACCCGCGCCAACCTCGCGGTGGAGCAGCGGCTGACGGATGTGGCGCGCACGCTCGAACTGGGCCTGCTGCGCTACATCGCCCGCACCGACCAGGCCGCCAGCATCGATGTCCACTACGACGGAGAGGAGCACGGCGAGATCGCCGCGAGGCCCGAGGACGACCCGTGGAACTTCTGGACCTTCCGGCTCCGGGGAGATGCCGAGCTCGACGTGGACGAGCGCACCGAGTCGTACGAGCTCTCGGGGGAGTTCTCGGCCGATCGTGTCACGGACGCACTCAAGCTGGAGTTCTCCATCGGGGGGAGCTACAACGAGCGCGTCTTCGAGACCACGGACACCACATCCGTTACGAGCGTCCGCGAGAGCTACGATGCGGAGGGGCTCAGCGTGTGGAGCCTGTCGGATCACTGGTCCGTGGGGGCCGCGTACGAGGCGGGACACTCCAGCTTCGAGAACGAAGACCTGCAGGTCCGGGTGGGACCAGCCCTGGAGTACAACATCTTCCCGTACTCGGAGTCGACCCGGAGGCAGTTCAACTTCCTTTACACCGTCGGGGTCCGATACAACGACTACATCGAGCAGACGGTGTTCCTCAAGGACGCCGAGACGCTCCCGCACCACCGCTTCAGCGTCCGCCTCAGCGTGCGCCAGCCCTGGGGCGAGTCGTATGGATTCCTCACGTTTTCCCAGTTCCTCCACGATCCGTCGAAGAACCGCTTCACCGCCTTCGTCGGGGCCGATTTCAGGATCTTCCGCGGCCTGTCGCTCAGCCTGAACGCGAACTACTCGCGCATTCGGGATCAGCTCAACGTGCCCGCCGGCGACGCCACGGCGGAGGAGGTCCTGCTCCGCCAGCGAGTCCTCCAGAGCGGGTTCCGCTATGGCGTGTCCGTGGGATTCTCCTACAGGTTCGGGTCGATTTATTCCAACGTCGTCAACCCCCGGCTGGACCGGTTCTAACCGCGGCTCGCCCGCATGGCCCGGACCGCATGTCGGCCCGGAGTTGACGGGAAACCCCCACGCACGAGGCTCCCGTCATGAACAGGATATTCGTCCCGACGGCCATCACGGTCGTGACCGGCATCGCGACGGGGATGCTCTTCGCCAGCCCCATTCGGCTGGTATCCCAGACGCCGACGTCGCTCATGGAGGGGGCGTCGGCCGCCGAGATGGCCGCCCTCGAAGCGCTTGACGACCTGGCGGGTGAGATCCGCGACATGTCGATGACGCTGTGGGAATTCTCGGAGACCGCCCTCCTCGAGCATCGTTCGGCTGAGTATCTGGCGGGGCTGCTGGAGGCGGAGGGCTTCGAAGTGGAGACTGGCGTCGCGGGCATGCCCACCGCTTTCACGGCGACCTTCCGCCACGGAAGCGGGGGGCCGGTGCTCGGGGTGCTGGCCGAATACGACGCGCTCCCGGGCGTCGGGAATGAGCCAGTGCCCCACCGGGCGGCCCGCGCGGACGGGGTCACGAGCGGTCAGGGCTGCGGCCACAACCTGTTCGGCGCGGGTTCGGTCGGCGCCGCGATCGCCATCAAGCGAGCCATGGAGGAGCGGGACATCGCGGGTGAAGTTCGGCTGTTCGGCACTCCCGCCGAGGAGACGGTCGTCGGCAAGGTGTACATGGCCAACGCCGGGGTGTTCGATGGCGTGGATGCGACGCTCGTGTGGCACCCGGAGACCGCGACGCGGGTCACGAACGCCTCGACCCAGGCGATGAACAATTTCACGGTTGAGTTTCGCGGCCAGGCGGCGCATTCGGCAGCGGACCCCTGGAACGGACGCAGCGCCCTGGACGCCGTGGAGATGATGAACTACGGCGCGAACCTGATGCGCGAGCACGTCCAGCCCTCCACGCGCATCCACTACGTGATCCCGAATGCGGGGGAGGCGCCGAACGTAGTGCCCGAATACGCGAAGGTCTGGTACTACGTGCGCGACACGCTGCGCGCGAACGTCGAGGAGTACTACGAGTGGCTTCTCGACATCGCCGACGCGGCTGCGCAGGCGACCCGCACCGAGCACGAGGTCTCGCTCACCACGGGCGTGCACGCGCTGTTACTCAATCGTCCGCTGCAGGAGGCGATGCAGGCGAACCTCGAAGCGGTCGGAGGGCCCAGCTTTCCGGAGGCGTTCCAGGCCTGGGGTCGCGAGATGCAGACGAGCCTCGACATCGACCCCGTGGGTCTGGATGTCGACGTGAAACCGCTTGCGTATGGGGCCACGCCGGCCCAGGGCGGTTCGACCGATGTGGCGGAAGTGAGCTGGCTCACACCGACGGTACAGCTCGAAGTCACGTCGGCCCCGAAGGGCGTCCCCTGGCACTCGTGGGCCACGAGCGCCTCGCACGGAACCGAGTGGGCGGCAGCAGCGGCCGATGTGGCGGCGCGTGTCCTCGCGATGACAGGCATGGACCTGCTTACTGACCCCGACCTTCTTGAAGCCGCGAAGGCGGCGCACCGCGAAGCTACCGCCGGCCGACCCTGGCGCGCCGCGATTCCGAGGGACCAGAAGCCTCCGGTGCCGTGAGCCCTGTGCTCGGTTTCTTCGCGCCCTGGCTGCTCTGTGCGGGTATCCTCGGGGTGCACCTTGCGTTTCCGGCGCGGGAAATCGCGGGCTACGCGCTGGACGAGCTCGGCGCGCCGCTGCGCTACCGACTACCTGGTCTTCGAACACATCCACCTCTACACCTACGACCTCTTCGCCGAGCGCGTGGGGATCAAGCTCGTCTGGGGATGCCTGGCCTGGTACGCATACTTCTACTGCGTGGGGCTCTGGTTCGTGGCGGATCTGCCGAATCCCGGGGCGCCCGCATGGCTCCTCGTCCTGTCCGCCGGGATCTTCGTCGCCGGCTGGGTCCTCTCCCGCGGTGCGAACATGCAGAAGCACGCCTTCAAGCGTGATCCGGGCCGCCCGTTCCTGGGCCGGTTCCTGCCGACTGCAATCTCCGATGGCGAACACACCCTCCTGTGCGGCGGTTTCTGGGGCGTCTCGCGACACGTCAACTACCTGGGCGAGATTCTGATGGCGGGCGGTCTCACTCTTTCTCTGGGCCGGCCGTCGGAGTTCGGCCCCTGGCTGTATCCGATCTATTACGTGGTCATTCTGAGCCTGCGCGAGCGTGATGACGACCGGCGTTGCGCCGCGAAATACGGGGCACTCTGGCTGCGCTACCGCGAGAGAGTGCCGTGGCAAATCGTGCCGAGAGTCTACTGACACGCGCCTCCTGTGTCTTGCCGGCTTCGCGTGGCGGTTCCTATGCTTCAACCCGGCGGCGTCGCCTTTCGAGCGTCCGCTTGAGTGGGGACGGGGCGTGTCAGGGGGACCTTCACCACCTTCAGGCGGGAGGTAACGCCATGAACACGAAGTGCCTCATCGCAACAGTCGCCGGTGCCGTCGTGCTATTCGTAGCCAACTACGTGGTGTACGATCTGCTTCTGGGCGGCTTCTTCGAAGCCAACAGCGGCACCGCCACCGGGGTCATGAAGGAGGCGCCCCAATTCCTCTGGATTGTCGTCGGCCAGCTCGCCATGGGAGGCCTCCTGGCCACCGTGCTGGGCTGGAAGGACGCGACCAACATGAACGACGGGGCCCGGGCCGGTGCAACGCTCGGCGCGCTCCTCTCGGTCGCGTACGGTTTCACGATGCTGGGGACGATGAACGTCTCGACGCTGACGTCGTCGGTCGTCGATATCGTCGTTGCAGCGGTCGTCATGGGCCTCGCCGGCGCAGTCGTCGGCATGATGCTCGGACGCGGCGACTAGCCGTCAGGTTCCAGCCGGCGGGTCCGCCTCGTGCCCGCCGGCTGCGGCCACCTGGACAGGTGGATGTGACTCCCTCCACGTTCTCCGACGTTCTCTCGTCCTTCATTTCGCTTCACCATAACTACCGAGTCTTGCCATGAACTCCGCACAGCGCGTCGGTCTCCGCTCGTTCTTCCCGCTCGCCGTCCTGACTCTCCTCGCGGCGCCGCTCGCCGCGCAGGAAGCCGCTGATGGCCCGGCGAACTACCGTCTCGCGGCGCGCTTCGCGCCCTACAGGATCGATGAACTCATCTACTCCACCTCGGTCGATCCGCAGTGGATCGAGGGCTCGGAATCGTTCTGGTACGAGTGGGAGACCTCCGACGGGTCCTTCTACAACATCGTCGATCCGGTGGCCGGGACGAAGCGCCAGATCTTCGACAACGACCGGATCGCCGCCGAGCTGACCCGCATCACGCGCGACCCGTGGGACGGACAGCACCTCCCGATCCGCGCGATCAAGTTCATCGACGCCAACACGCTCCAGTTCGAGGTCGAATCCTCCCAGGATGAAGAAGAAGAGGAGACCGAATCGGAGATGGAGGAGCTCGACCAGGAGGAGGAAGAGGGCGAAGAGCAGGGACAGCGGGCCCGGAAGAAGGTGTTCCACTTCGAGTACGATGTGAACATGCGCACGCTGCGCGAAATGGAGGATTGGGAAGCGCCCGACAATCACCCGTCCTGGGCCAGCGTGTCACCCGACGGCCAGACGGTGATCTTCGCCCGCCACCACAACCTCTACATGATGAGCGGGGACGACTATCAGCAGTTCCTCGAGGCTCGCCGCGGGAAGAGCGGGGACGAAGCGGACGAGGCGGAGGAGGAACTCGATGTCGACGAGACTCAACTCACGACCGATGGCGAGGAGCACTACAGCTACGCGGTGTTCGAGCGAGGCGATACCGACATCGAGCGGAAGGAGAACGCCGACGAGCGCAAGCGGGTGTCGATCTCATGGTCCCATGACTCGCGCCGCTTTTCGCTTATCCGGCGGGACCGGCGGGAAGTAGGGGATCTGTGGGTCATCCACATGGTCGGCAACAAGCGGCCCGAGCTCGAGTCCTACAAATACGACATGCCCGGCGAGGCGGACGTGAGCCAGCCCCAAGTCCTCATCTACGATCTTCAGGATCGGGAGATGGTCGAGGTCACGATGCCGGAGGAATGGAAGGATCACCGGCTCTCCCAGACGTCGGCGCGGCAGTTCCGCTATCCCGACAGCGAGGAGCCGTTCCGGGCGCTGTGGCTCTCGCCGAACTCGGACGAACTTCACTTCGTGAGGCAGAGCCGCGACCAGCACGGCGTGGACGTGATGGTCGCGGACGCCGCGACGGGCGAATCGCGGGTGCTCTTCGAGGAGCGGCTCAACACCTATGTGGAGTTCCAGCGGCTCGAACTCCTGGAATCCGGCGACATGCTCTGGTGGTCGGAGCGGGACGGCTGGGCCCACCTGTACCGCTTCGGGCCGGACGGCTCGCTGCGCAACCGCCTCACCGAGGGCCCGTGGTCGGTCCGCCGGGTCGTCGGGATCGATGAGTCGGCCGGCGTGGTTTACTTCCAGGCGAACGCCCGTGAGGCGGGCGAGGATCCGTACTACCAGCACCTGTACCGCGTGAACCTGAACGGCTCCGGGCTGACCTTGCTGAACCCGGGAGATCTCGACCACCGGGCCGAGATGGGCGAGTCGAACCGTTTCTTCGTGAACAACCATTCGCGGGTCGAGGCGACGCCGGCGGCGGCGCTCCACGCGTCGACCGGCCGCAGGATCATGGATCTGGAGACGGCCGATTTCTCGAAGCTGGAGGAAGCGGGGTACGGGTTTCCCGAGCCCTACACGGTGAAGGCGGACGACGGAGTCACCGACCTGTACGGCGTCATGTACAAGCCGTTCGATTTCGATCCGACGAAGACGTATCCGGTCGTGGCCTACGTGTACCCCGGGCCGCAGACGGAGTCGGTCGCGAAGTCGTTCTCGACCGCGCGCTACGAGACGGCGCTGGCCCAGTTCGGGATGGTCGTGATCACGGTGGGGAACCGCGGCGGCCACCCGGCGCGCTCGAAGTGGTACCACAACTACGGGTACGGGAACCTCCGGGACTACGGGCTCGCGGACAAGAAGGCCGCGATCGAGCAGCTCGCGGACCGGCACGACTTCATCGACATCGACCGGGTGGGGATCTACGGCCACTCCGGCGGTGGGTTCATGTCGACGGCCGCGATGCTCGTCTACCCCGATTTCTTCAAGGTCGCAGTGTCATCGTCGGGGAACCACAACAACGATGTCTACAACCAGAACTGGTCGGAGAAGCACCACGGCGTGCGCGAAGTGGTCGACGACAGCGGAAACGTGACGTTCGAGTACGAGATCGAGCGGAACTCGGACCTGGCCGCGAACCTGAAGGGGCACCTGATGCTCACGACCGGTGACATCGACAACAACGTCCATCACGCGGGGACGCACCGCATGGCCGAGGCGCTGGTCCGGGCCAACAAGCGCTTCGACTACTTCGTCTTCCCCGGGCAGCGGCACGGCTACGGGGACATGAGCGACTACTGGTTCTGGCTGCGCGCGGAGTACTTCGTCCGGCACCTCCTGAGGGACACACGGTGGAGCGCGGACATCACGCAGTTGAACGTGGAAAGGGAGCAGGCGGGCGGCCGCTGATCCGGCCGCCCGCCGCCCCCGCCGGGCGATCTGGCTGCTGGCAGCCCGCTAGGGGACGAGCTTGTTCGCGAAGTCGCCGCCCCGGAAGATGCTCAGTTTCGCGAGGTCGATGTGCCGGCGCATCGCGGCCACGACGTCCTCGGCGGTCAGCGCCTCGATCGCCGCTTCCCGCTCGGCCGTGAAGGTGAGCGGCCGGTCCAGGAAGAGGCTGTTCGCCAGCATGTTCGCGATCGCACCGTCGTTCGCGCGGCTGCTTTGCTGCTGGTCGAGGTAGCCACGCCGAGCGATCTCCAGTTCCTCCTCCGTGAAGCCGTCGGCGAGGGTACGCTCCAGTTCGTCCCTGAACGACGCGGCGACCTTGTCCGCGTTTTCCGGGGCGAAGATGGCGTAGGCGAGGAACGCCGCGTCGTCATCGATGGGGGGTGCCGCGTACTGCGAAGCGACGCCGTAGGATAGGCCTTCCTCGCCACGGATCCGGCTGAACAACCGCGAGTTCATGCCCCCGCCCAGGATGTAGTTGCCCAGAATCAACGCCGGGTAGTCAGGGTGATCGTCCCGCATCCGCACGGCGACGGTCGCCATCATCATGGCGTTCGACTTGTCCGGCGTCTCGATGTCCATGTTGACCGGCTCCACGTCCCGGTATCCTCCGGGGACGCGAGCGTACGGCTCCGCCGCCGTCCAACCGCCGAGCGATTCCTCGATCAGAGGACGGATCTCGCCCGGATCAAAGTCGCCGACGACCGCCATCGTGCCGCCCTGCGCGCCGTAGAAGCCTTCCCAGAACGCGCGGACCTCGTCGACGGCCACGCCCTTGTAGCGTTCGATCTGCTCCTCGAACGTCGGCGAGTAGCGGGGGTGCCCGGGCGGGTGCTGCTCAAGGTGCCGCGAGAGCGCCTGGGGCACGAGCGCCATCGGCTCCGACATCTGTGACTCGATTCCCGCCAGCCGCTCCTCGCGCAGAAGCTCGAACTCCTCTGCATCGAAAGCGGGCTCCCGGAGGATCTCGGCGCCAAGCCGGAGGACGGCCGGCAGGTTCTCGCGAACGGTCGTGAACGAGGCGCTGGCCGTGAGCGCGCTCCCCCCGACACCGCCCTGGGCCTTGAGTCGGTCCAGTTCGTCGGAGATCTCCTGGCGCGTGCGGCTCGTGGTGCCGCGCATCAACATGGCGCCGGCGAAGGAGGCGGCGGTCGCCTGGCCCATGAGAGCGCTCTCCGTCCCGTGACGAAGCGTGAGGCGCACAGTGACCGCTTCGCCGCGGTTCTCCTTGGGCAGGAATGCCACCTTGAGCCCGACCGGAAGTTCGAAGCGCTCGGTCCGGGCCTCGATGTTCTCGATCGTCGGATCAAAGGCCTCGCCCTCCGCCACCGCTTCGCGTCCGGTGTACGAAGCGACCAGCGCACCGACATCCGGCGCCGCCGGAATCTCGGCCCGCGCCGGGGTCTCATCCGCCGGGTAGAAGTAGCCGATGGTTCGATTGGAAGGCTTGAGATAGGTCTGCGCGACCTGGTGCACCGCTTCCGGCGTCACCCGCTCCAGCCGATCGCGGTGCAGGAAGAAGAGGCGCCAGTCACCCATCGACGCCCATTCGCTCAGCTGGAGCGCGATCCCCTGTGGATTGTTGAACGCGAGTTCGATGCTGGAGAGGTAGTCGGTCTTTGCCCGCTCCACTTCCTCTTCGGTGGGCGGCTCATCGACCAATCCCTGGATGGTCGCGAGCAGCGTCTCGGTCGCCTGCTCGAGCGAGTCCTCCTGCCGTACCTCGGCGGCCGCGAGCAGCATGCCCGGTTCGCTGAGCTGGTAGTTGAAAGCGAACGCGCTCGCCGCGAGCCCCGACTCCACCAGCGCCTGGTAGAGACGGCCGGCGGGGCGGGTCGACAGCAGGTGGGTCATCACGTCGACGGCCGCGAACTGCTCGTGCGAGCCCGGCGGCATGTGGTACGCCGCCATCGCGAGCTGAACATCTCCGACCCTCCGCAGCGTCACCGTCCGCTCGCCGTCCTGCGCGGGCTCGGCCGTGTAGGTCGGAAACAGCTGGTTCGTCCCCGTGCGGTCCGGCCGCGGTATCGCGCCGAACTTCTCCGCGATCAGCTCGAGCGCGCGGTCGGTCTCGAACCGCCCGGCGACGACGAGGACCGCGTTGTCCGGCTGGTAGTACTTCCGGTAGAACCCCTGCAACCGGCCGATGGGCACGTTCTCGAGGTCGGCCCGGGCCCCGATCGTCGAGTTGCCGTAGTTGTGCCAGTCGTAGGCAGCCGACAGCACCCGCTTCTGCAGCACGCCCTGCGGGCTGTTCTCCCCGGATTCCCACTCGTTGCGGACAACCGTCATTTCCGAATCGAGATCTTCCTGCGCGATGAACGAGTTCACCATGCGGTCCGCTTCGAGATCCAGAGCCCACTCGAGGTTCTCGTCGGCGTTCTCATCCGTGGCCGGAACGGTCTCGAAGTAGTTCGTGCGATCGAACCACGTCGTCCCGTTGGGGAAGGCGCCGTGCTCGGTCAGCTCCTCCGGGATATCCGGGTGGTTCGGGGTCCCCTTGAACACGAGATGCTCGAGCAGGTGGGCCATCCCCGTCTCACCGTACCCTTCGTGCCGGGAACCGACGAGATAGGTGATGTTCACGGTGATCTGCTGCTTGCTCTGGTCGGGGAAGAGCAGGAAGCGGAGTCCGTTGTCGAGTTGGTACTCGGTGATGCCTTCGACGCTCGCAACTTCCGCGACTCCGGCGGGAAGCTGCGCGTGCGCGATGCCCGGGCCTGCGAGCGCCGAGATCAGCCCCGCGAGCGCCGTGAATTTCTTCGTCCTTGTCATCTCCATCTCCATCCATCCTGGGAACTTCGGGTCGGCACCAGGCCCCGACCTCGCTTACATGTTGTCGATCATCGCCTGGCCGAACTCGCTACACGTGAGGAGCGTCGCTCCTTCCATCAGCCGCTCGAAGTCGTAGGTGACACGCTTCTGGCCGATGGTTTTACCGAGGGAGGATACGATGAGGTCGGCGGCTTCGTTCCACCCGAGGTGACGCAGCATCATCTCGCCCGAGAGAATGACCGACCCGGGATTCACCTTGTCCTGTCCCGCATACTTGGGTGCCGTACCGTGCGTCGCCTCGAAGATCGCGTGGCCGGTCTCGTAATTGATGTTGGCTCCCGGCGCAATCCCAATGCCGCCGACCTGCGCGGCGAGCGCGTCGGAAATGTAGTCGCCGTTGAGGTTCATGGTGGCGATCACGTCGTATTCCGCGGGTCGCGTAAGGATCTGCTGCAGGAACGCGTCCGCGATCACATCCTTGACCACGACTCCGTCGGAGATCCTGCACCAGGGTCCGCCGCCGAACTCCCGGGCCCCGAACTCCTCCCTGGCGAGTTCATAGCCCCAGTCGCGGAAGCCGCCCTCGGTGAACTTCATGATGTTCCCCTTGTGGACGAGCGTGACGCTGCCGGCTCCCCGATCCTGTGCGTAGCGAATGGCGGCGCGGACCAGACGATGCGTCCCCTCCCGGGAGATCGGCTTCACTCCGAAGGAGCTGGTCTCCGGGAAACGGATCGTAGAGACGCCCAGCTGATCGCGCAGGAACCCGAGCAGACGACGGGCTTCGTCGGTGCCGGCTTCCCATTCGATCCCCGCATAGATGTCTTCGGTATTCTCGCGGAAGATCGTCATGTCGACGAGGCCGGGCTCGCGGACGGGCGACGGGACGCCGTCGAACCAGCGCACCGGCCGGACGCATGCAAACAGGTCCAGCTGCTGCCGCAGCGCTACGTTGAGCGACCGGATGCCCCCGCCGACGGGCGTCGTGAGCGGGCCCTTGATCGCAACCAGGTGGTGCCGGATCGCTCGGAGGGTGTCCGCCGGGAGCCAGTCGCCCATCTGATCGAACGCCTTCTGCCCGGCGAACACCTCGAACCACACGATCTCCCTCGCGTCCCCATAGGCTTTCGCGACGGCCGCTTCGAGGACCGTGCGGGCGGCTTGCCAGATGTCAGGGCCCGTGCCGTCTCCTTCGATGAAAGGGATGATGGGACGCGCCGGCACGTGGAGGCGGTCACCCACCAGCCGGATGGGCTCGCCGTCGGCCGGCGTGGCAAGGGTATCGTATGCGGGAGCTGCGTTGGACATGGGGATCTCAAATCGTTCCGGAATTCCGGCCTTCGCGCACCGAAGGCCGGTGGCGGCGGGCAGGGAGAGTACGTCCGGCCGTCAATCCTGACAAACGTATATGTTGTATACATACGCTGTGTACGTATACGCCGCGGTACTGATCTCCAGACGAAGCCGGAACCACCAAGCGGTGCCCTGAGCTTGTTGCTAGCGCCGGGGCCAGGTGTTTCGGATCTCGCGACCACCGCGAATCCAGACGACAGAGAGGGGCTCGCCAGCGGCGGACTCGATTGCGGCAATGAGATCCTCTACCTCACGCATCGGAGCCTCGCCCGCACGCACCAGGAGATCGCCCGGCCGCAGCCCGACGCGCGCGGTGATCGTTCCCGGTACGACCCGAAGCACCAGGAGTCCGTCCAAGCCGTCTCGACCCGAAAACCTGCGCACCGCTTCGAACTCCGCCCCCGCGAAGGTGCGATGGAAACGCGTAGCGAGATCGTCCTCGTCCATAGCGACCCGCGCGAGCTGCGTCATGCCGCGCCGAAACTCTCTGGCTGAGAGGCGTGCGCGGATCTGGCCGACTCTCCGCAGCACACTCGAGAAGTCCCGGTACGCCGACTCGGTCTCCCGCTCCAGATTCTCAAGCAGTTCGCGTCTGAGGTTCTGATGCTCGGGGATCGGACGATCGCGGACGAAGCGCACCTCGAGCCGACCGTTCACTTCCCGCACCGCCGAAGGCTCGATGGCCAGACCGACGTCTTCCGTATCGCGGAACGTGAGGGCGAAACCGACCCGGTCGCTTCCGCTGGGATCGTTCAGCCTCAGCACACGCACAGTCGACTCCGGTGATCCGCTCACGGCGACGATGGTGCGTCGGCCGATCATCGGCACCCGATCCGGATCCGCCGGACGCACGGCGGGAACGACGCGGAACGTGTATGGGTCGCCGGCCCGTGTGACATCGAAAACGATGGCAGTACCCCGCCGGATCGATCCCAGCAGGCCGGGCCAGTTGTCGAGCGTGATGTCCTGACCGTCGATCGCTACGAGCCGGTCTCCGGCGAGAAGCCCCGCGCGGGCCGCCGGGCCGTCCTCCTGCATCTCGCGAATGCGGGTCACGAGCGCGCAGTTCTTCCAGTCCTCCGTGGTTTCCCATCCGCAGTTGTAGCGCTCCTCGACGCGAACCCCCAGCCAGCCCCTCGCGTCGTCTGTCTCGGTGTCCTGTCCGAACCCGGCCCCGGGGACGAGGGCCCCGGCGCTCAGCGCCAGAAGGGGAGCGAACCGGTGCCAGACCGTCACCATGTGCGTGTCCCGCTCGAGCGTCCGAGCTCCTCCGTGAGGCGATCGCGGCGCTCCACGAGTTCGAGAAGAGAGGCACTCGCGAAGAGATCGCCGGGATTCGCGTCGAGGCGCTCGCGGAGCGCCCGAATCGCGCCCTCCAGCCTCGCCAGCAATTGAGCCGTCTCGATGGGATCTCTCTGGAGTCCCGCCCCCGATCCCGCGTCCGTCACGACTTCTCCCACCTGTCGGAGCGGGGCTCGCAGGGACTCTATCTGATTCAACCCATCCAGCATCGTGCGCTGGTCGGCGGGCGAGACGACGGTCGGCAGGTCGGCCGTGGTCGCCGCGGGCCGTCCGGTCGTGAACTGCAGTCCCGCGATGACCCCACCCGCAAACAGGACGAGCGCGGCAGCGGCCTGAAGCGGCCCCGGGACGAGAAGCCGTCGGGCAAGGTGACCCCCGATGGGGAAGCTGCGCCGCGCCGATTCGCCCGCATCCAGCGCGGCCTGGATCGAGGCCCACTCGCCTCGCGGCGCCCTCTCGTCGGGGAGCGCCGACAGGGCCATGCGCAGACGGCTCAATCTCTCGAACTCCGCCTGGCAGTCCTCGCACGTTTCGAGGTGAGCCTGGCAGTCGTGGTCCGCCCAGGGTTCGTCGAGCAGCGCCGAAATGCGTTCGGCATTCATATGTTCTGTCATCTCATGCATCCTGTTCGACTCTTTGTCGGAACCCTCACTCAGAGACGCGCTTGGTCGTGTGCCCCGTCGTTCCCGGAGTCCACCGGCGCAATCAGTTGTCGCATTCGCGCACGCGCCTTGTGCAGCTGCGACTTCGAAGTCCCCGGCGAACAGCCGAGGGCCTCCGCGATATCCCGGTGCGTCCACCCTTCCACGTCGTGCATCACGAGGACCCTCCGATACCCCGGCGGCAGCTGGTCGAGCGCCTTCGTCAGGACTCGGCGCGTCACAATCACCTCATCGTGCGCCCTCGCCACGCGCGGAAGTTCCGCGGCCGACTCGACCGGCCGACGCCGGGACGATCGGCGCAGCCGGTTCAGCGCCACGTTCGTGGCCAGCCGGTAGAGCCACGTGCCGAACGCCGCGTCGCCCCGGAACAGGTGGAGCTTCTCGAACGCGCGGATCCACGCCTCCTGGGAGAGGTCCTCCGCCAGGTGGTCATCGCCCACCAGCCGCCGGATGACCGTGTAGACGCGACGCGCGTGGAGTTCGTACAACTCCCCCATCGCGGATCGCTCTCCCGCTTTGGCACGGGTGATCAGATCGCGTTCTTCCACTTCATCCCTCGCGAGGGTCGTCTCCGAGATCATCCCTTCTGATGCCGTGACTCGGGCCGCGGGTTGCCCGGACCGCTCGACCGGAACCCGGTCCCGTAGACGGCGAGGCAGACCGCCAAGGCCAGGATGGCCCCGCCCAGAGCGTCCGCCGCGTAGTGAAAGCGACCGTACACTGTCCCGATCGTCAATGCGATCTCGGGGACGATGAGCAGCCAGAACCAGCGTGGGTCCTCGCGACCGGCCGCCACCACCGCGGCCAGGGAGGCCGCGATGTGTGAGCTGGGAAATGCCGTCCCCTTCGACGACCCGGTCTCGAGAATCCCGTGCACGAGCCGGTACAGAGTCCCGTCGCCGATCTCGCCGCCGATTCGTACAAACTCGTACCGGGGACCCGCGACAGGGAAGAACGTGAAGATGAGGTACGAGACGAAGAACGCCGCGGCCACGGCGAAGGCGGTCCGATGCAGTGCGTCGAATCCCCGGGTCCGGTACACGCCGACCAGTGCGGCGGGGACGATCGCATAGTAGGCAAAATAGCCCAGGTGCAGAACCTCTGAGAATGGGAGCCACGGCAGAAGCGTGCTCAGCTCCATGCTCGGCTGCACGCTGAACATCGCCGCATCCCACCGCTGCACGGTGGTGTCGAAGTAACGCTGCGTGAAGAACCGGTTCAGCACAGCGAGTTCCGCGTATAGTGCCGGCGTGAGGAGTACCGCATACGACGCCCGGATGACCCCGCCAAGTCCGGCCCGCGGATGCCACGACGCCAACCGGATGATCCCGAAGATGAAGAGCCCGTGGGCGGCGGCGATCCCGGCCCCCGGCAGGCCTCCGAACAGCAGGACCGCGAGACCGGTCGCCGCGAAGTACCCGATGGACAGCCGGTCGAGGGCCAGAAGCCCCGGGCGACCGGTCAAAGCCAGCCCGCTTTGCGATACCACTCGGCGGTTAGCGCCAATCCCTCCGTGATGCCGACGCGCGGGCACCACGGGTCGAGCTGTCGTCGACTCGGCCCGACGTCACAAGTCCAGGCGTGCACGGCCAGATCCCGGGCACGTCTGCGGTCCATCGCCGGCGTCGTTCCCGCGCAGCGGGATCCGAACTCCAGGAGCGCTCCGATGGTCAGGAACAGCGCGGGCGGCACGCGGACGACCCGGCCGGCGCGCCCCACAGCCGTCATCAGACTACGTGCCACCTCGTTCCAGGAGTGGGACGCCGCCGCGGCGATGGGGAGCGGATCGGGCGATGGCCCAGCGTCCAGGGCGGCCAGCACCGCCGAGACGACGTCGGAGACGAACACCGGCTGCAGGCGGGCACCGCTGCCTGGGATCACGATCCACCCTCGAGCCGCGAACTTGAACAGGGGCAACAGATCCGGGTCGCGTGGGCCGTAGACGCCCCCGGGCCTGAGGACCGCAATCTCCATGGAGCCGCCCAGCTCGCTCAGCGCCCGCTCCGCCACCGCCTTCGACCGGCCGTAGGGGCTTACCGGTCCGTCCCGGCCGTCCGGGCCCCGAGCCGCGAGGCTGCTGATGAAGATGAAGCGCCGGATGCCGGCGTCGGCCGCCGCGCGGGCCAGCCTCCCGGTCCCGGTCGCATTCACGGCCATGAACTCGGTCTCGTTCCGAGCGCGGGTCAATGCGCCGCAATGCACGACCGCGTTGCATGCCGCCAACGCGTCAACGGCCTCCAGGCCACCGCCCGACGGCCCGAGATCGAGCTCGACTGTATCGATTCCGAGCCGGTCGAGCCGGCGCGTGTCGCTACTTCGGCGCACGCTGGCCGTGACGTGGTGCCCCGCGCCGACGAGGGCATCGGCAAGATGGCTGCCCAGGAACCCCGTGCCCCCCGTCAGAAAGATCGATGACATGGTAAAGCGATCAGGTAAAGCGACTACAGAGGCGCTTCGTAGAGGCGGTACGTGCGGTAGACCCGGCCTCCCAGCCGTGCGATGGCCGCGTTCATCTTGTGGTTGTCCTCGAGAATCCAGGACTGCTCCGCCTCATGGATCCCGGCCGCGGTTCCGTTCCGGAACATCGCCAGATAGAACAGCGCGTCTACGCCCTTCCCCCTCCACCGTTCGAGGAGTCCGAGGATCAGCACGCGCATCGACGTGATCTTCCGCTTATGGATGAGTGCCTTGAGGATCCCGAAGGGGAAGAGTCTGCCGTTCATCCTCTTGAGGATCTGGTTGAAGTCCGGGATCGCGAGCGCGAACCCGATCGTCTCTCCCTCCGGGGTTTCCGCGAACAGCGCCAGCTCCGGGTTGAGGATCGGCTTGAGTTCGACGGCCATGTGATCGATCTCGGCGTCCGTCATGGGCACGAACCCCCAGTTCTTCTCCCAGGCGGCGTTGTAGATGTGTCGGATGAGGGCGAGTTCTTCCTCGAACCTCGACATGTCCAGCGTGCGTATCCTGATCCTGTAGCGCCGGGTGACGAGCTTCTCGGCTCGAAACATGTGTTCCGGCCAATGACCTTCGACCATATGCCAGGCGTAGAGATCCTTGACCTTGCGCAGCCCGGCGCTCTCGAGCAGGGCGGGATAGTACGGGGGGTTATAGGCCATGAGAACCACCGGCGGCCCCCTGTCTCCATCGACCAGGAGGCCGCACGTCTCGTTGGTGGAAAAGCTGGTGGGCCCCCGCATCGCCGCGAGACCACGCTCGCGCAGCCACCCCCGCACCGCGCGCAACAGGGCCTCTGCCACCTCGGGATCGTCGACGCACTCGAACCAGCCGAAGAAGCCCACGGCTTCGTCGTGGATCTCCTCGTGTTTGCGGTTCCGGATGGCGCAGATCCGGCCGACGACCTCGTTACCGCGGAAGGCGAGGTAAGGCTGGACTTCGGAATGAAGATGAAACGGATGCTTCTCAGGGTCGAAGGCGGCTTGAACATCCCTCTTCAGAGGGGGCACCCAGTTCGGGTCGTCTCCATAGATCGACCATGGCAGATCTATGAATCGTTTCAGATCAGCCCGGGTTTCGACCGGTGCGACGCGAAGCGAGGAAGCTGAGTTCGTCATGGCTCACGACTTCAATGGTAACGGCTCAGGGCCTGACGGGCGTCGAGCCGAGGGGCGCGGAGTCAGACTACGTTGAGCTTCTTCCCGACTCGCTCCACCTGCTCGAGCACGAAATCGAGCTCATCGTCGGTGTGCGTGGCCATGTAGCTCGTTCTCAGGCGGCAGCTGCCCTCGGGGACCGCCGGTGGAACGACCGGGTTGGTGAAGACCCCCGCCTCGAACAAGGCGCGCCAGAACTGGAACGTCTTCTCCATGGGGCCGATGAGGATGGGCACGATCGGGGTCTCCGTCGGACCGATATCGAACCCGATAGACTTGAATCCCTCCATCATCTTCCGGGTGTTCTTCCACAACTGCTCCCGGCGCTCCGGCTCGCTGCGGATGATCTCGAGCGCCTTCAGCACGGTGGCCGCGGAAGCGGGGGGCATGCTCGCGCTGAAGATGAGGGCACGAGCGTTGTGCTGGATATAGTCGATGACGTCCGCGCGACCCGCACAGAACCCGCCGATCGAGGCGAACGACTTGGAGAATGTGCCGAGGATCAGGTCTACTTCGTGGGTGAGTCCCCAGTGCTCGGCGGTGCCGGCCCCGGTCTCGCCCAGGACCCCCACCGCGTGCGCGTCGTCCACGAGCAGCGCCACGCCGTACTCGCGCCGCATCTCGACGAGGCTCGGCAGATCGGCGATGTCCCCTTCCATGCTGTAGACACCGTCCACCGCGATCAGCTTGCCGCGCGAGGGGTTTTCGGCTTCGAGCATGCGGCGCAGCGTGGTGAAGTCGTTGTGGTTGAATCGCCGCGTGCGCCCGAGCCCCATGCGGACGCCGTCCTGAAGGCTGGCGTGGTCGAACTTGTCGATGAAGACGGTGTCAGCGCGTCCGATGAGCGCGCCGAGCGTACCCAGATTGGTCTGGTAGCCGGTCGAGAATACGAGCGCAGCCTCCATGCCCACGAAGTCTGCCAACTCGGCCTCCAACCGCTCGTGGAGATCGAGGTTCCCGTTCAGGAAGCGGCTTCCCGTATTGCCGCTGCCGAAGGTGTTCAGTGCTTCGCGGGCCGCCTCGAGAATGCGCGGATCGTGGGTGAGCCCCATGTAGTTGTTGGAGCCCACCATGATCTTGCGGGCGCCCTTGATGACGACCCAGGTGTCGTGCGAGGCCTGGATGGGCATGAAATACGGATACAGACCTGCCTCGCGGAGGCCGTTCACCGTCGCTAATTCACGACACTTGGCGAGGATCGGAGGCGGCTCCGAATGGGCTCTGGCCGAGCCCCCGGACCGTGACACCGCAGCTTGAAATGTGGAATTCGACACAACGCGAAGCTAATCGCGAATCGGGACCCCGGGCAAGCAAAATAAGGACCCTTGCCCGGTGACGGACTTCGGTCGCGCATGAACGTGGGGCGTGGCGTGGTGTAGTTGCGCTCACGGCGACCTGCCGCGGGCGAGTCTCGCCGCACGTCGCTGGCGTGCGGATCGGGTGACCCATCGAACGGGGAGGGATCGTGGCTCGGGACGACATTTTCGACATCGTGGCCATAGGAGGGGGCACGGCGGGTCTGGTGACGGCTGCCGGGAGCGCGGGGTTGGGGGCGCGTGTCGCGCTGATCGAACGCGACCGCCTCGGCGGCGACTGCCTGTGGACGGGCTGCGTGCCTTCCAAGGCCCTCATCAGCTCGGCGCGTGTCGCGCATCACTTCCGTGACGCCGCCGCGCACGGCCTGCGGGCCGTCCAGCCGGCGATCGAAGGCGCCGACGTGCTCGCCAGCGTCCGTGACGTTCGGGCCCGGATCGAGCCACACGACGACCCGGAGCGCTTCCGGGCCATGGGCGTCGATGTCGTGGAAGGTGCGGCGCGCTTCATCTCTCCGCACGAGGTCGAGGTGGGCGGCCGCCGTCTGCGCGGGCGTCGTTTCGTCATCGCCACCGGCTCGCGGGCCGCCGTGCCGCCGATTCCCGGGCTGGAAGAGGCGGGATACTTCACGCACGCGGAGGCCTTCGACCGCGACACGATTCCGGGCTCGCTGGCCGTCGTGGGCGGGGGCCCGATCGGCGTCGAACTTGCACAGGCGTTCCGACGGCTGGGGGCCGAGGTCACGATCGTCGAGCTGCTCGATCGGCTCATGTTGCGTGAAGAGCCCGAACTCGCGGAATTGCTGACGAGCAGGCTTCGCGGCGAGGGCATCGAGATCCGGACCGGGCGCGTCGTGACGCGCGTCGGCCGGGCGGGAGGCCGTCGGCGCGTCACCATAGCGCGCGCCCGGGGCGGGGCGGGGCACGGCGCGGCGGCCGCGACCGAGACGTTCGAGGTGGATGAGGTCCTCGTGGCCGCCGGGCGGGCGCCGAACACAGAGGCCATGGGGCTGGACGCGGCGGGCGTGGAGACCTCGAAGGGCTGGGTCACCGTCGACTCGAAGTTGCGGACGTCCCGGAAGCACATCTTCGCCGCGGGCGACGTGATCGGCGGCTTTCTGTTCACGCACGTCGCCGACCACGAAGCGCGCACGGTAGTGCAGAACGCGCTCTTCCCAGTGCGCGCGAACATCGACTACGGCGTGATCCCGTGGTGCACCTACACCGAGCCCGAACTCGCGCACGTGGGGCTTACCGAAGCCGAGGCCGTGGATCGCCATGGATCCGCAGTGTCCGCGCACGTGTACGACATCGGGAACTTGGACCGCGCCATCGCGGAGCGCGCCGCGGTGGGGAGGGTGAAGATCGTCGTCGGGAAGGGCGGTTCCATCCTTGGAGGACACATCCTCGCGCCAGACGCGGGGACGATGATCGCGGAGATTTCGCTCGCCATGAAGGCGGGGGTGAAGCTGGGGACGCTCGCTTCGCTGGTCCATCCCTACCCGACGATGAGCGAGGGTGTGAAGCGTACCGCCGACGCCTACCGCCGATCGACGCTGACGGGATGGAGGAAGGCCGCGGTCGACCTCGCGCTCAGAGTCGGGAGATCGATGCCGCCCTGAGCGGGTCCATGCATCTCGCCGAGCATAACCCCTCATCTTTTGCGGTGCCCCGCGTGCCTTGGGGCGTTATTGTGCCGCGCAATGTATCGTGTTATCGGACGTAACCTCCTGCAGGGCTTGGAGGTTCCGGGTTCAACGTCGAGCGGGCAGCGGATTGGATGTCTTTCTCCAGCAGAATGGGACCGTCCGGCCTGGCAGCCGGGCAGGGGTCATGTCGGCGGCCCCGGACCGTTGCAGTCCTTGTTTCGGTGATCGCGCTGCTGTCGTGCGGGGAGGACACCACCGCCCCGCCTCCGCCTCCGCCTCCGCCACCTCCGGAGCCCGTCCGGCCTGCGTCGCTCTCGATCAGTCCGTCCGACCTGCGCTTCGAGGCGCTTGGAGATACGGCTCTCCTCGTCGCCGAGGTGCGGGACCGGAACGGTCAGGTCGTAAGCGGCGCTGCCGTGACGTGGGAGAGCGGCGATCCGGCCGTGGCAACGGTGGACGCCACGGGTCTTGCGACGGCCGTCGCTAACGGCACGGTCTCCATCACTGCCACGGCGGAGACGGCTTCGGGCGCCGCCAGGGTGACGGTGGCTCAGGTCGTGGCCGCCCTCGAGGTGTCGCCGTCCACGGTCCGGCTGGCGCTCGACGACTCACTCCGTCTGGCGGTGGAGGCCTCGGATGCCAACGGTCATCCGGTGACCGATCCCGGTCTGGTCTGGCATTCCACCGACGAATCGATCGCGACCGTGGACGCTACGGGGCTTGTCATCGGCGTCGGCATCGGGATGGCGACGGTCCGCGCGACGTCCGGCGCGGCCTCGGCCGATGCGGGCGTGGAGGTGCTGTCCGGCGCGGATGCGGATCGACTCGTCCTGACCACACTCTACGAGGTCACGGACGGACCGGGCTGGATCAACGACGAAAACTGGCTGACGGACCTCCCGCTCGCGGACTGGCGCGGCGTCGGCGTTGACGCGGGAGGACGCGTCTCGGAACTGGATCTCGAGGCCAACCACCTCGTCGGTCCGATACCGACCGAACTGAGCCGCCTCAAGCGCCTCAGAGAGTTGACGCTGATCCGCAACAGCCTGAGCGGTGCGATCCCGCCCGAACTCGGCGCGCTGGCGAACCTCGAGATTCTGGGCCTCGGAATAAACCGGTTGACCGGCCCTCTCCCCCCGGAACTCGGGAAGCTCTCCAATCTCAGGGAACTCCACGTCTACAGGACCTCGCTAAGCGGCCGCATCCCGGGCGAGCTCGCGAATCTCGACCGCCTGGAGAAGTTCGTCGTCTATTGGACCGACATCGCGGGCCCCATCCCCCAGGCTTTTCTCCGCCTCGAACACCTGAAGGAAGTGGCCGCGTTGCGGACGCCCATCTGTGTCCCGGGCACGACCGCCTTCGCTCGCTGGCTGGAGGACATCCGAATCTCGGAGTTCGAGACGTACTGCAACCGGACGGATGTAGCGGTGCTGACCGGGCTGTATCGGACCACTAGCGGCGAGAACTGGCGTCGTTCCAGCGGTTGGGGCGCGGGCGTCGTGCTCGAGACCTGGCACGGCGTGCGTGCCGACTCCCTGGGCCGCGCGGTGGCCCTCGACCTGACTGATAACCGCCTCGAGGGGCGCCTCCCTGGCTCCCTGGGACAGCTGACCCGGCTCACGGAGCTGCGCCTCGGCGACAACGGGCTGACGGGGCCGCTTCCCCTTGCGCTCGCGAAACTGCCGCTGCGGGAGTTCCGCTACGTCGACACCGAACTGTGCGTCCCGGACGATGAACGCTTCCGCGACTGGTTGGGAGGCCTCGCGTCGCACGACGGCCCGGGCCTGCAGTGCTCCCTCTCGTATCGGGAGATTCTGGAGACGCTCTATTACGCCACCGATGGCCCGAACTGGAAGCGGAGCGACAACTGGCTTACGAACGAACCGCTGGATGCCTGGTACGGCGTGGACGCGGACACGACCGGCGTGCGGGGCCTGAACCTCCACGAGAACGGCCTGGCCGGGGAAATCCCGGCGGAACTCGGCAGGTTCTCCACACTGCAGGTCCTGGACCTTAGGGACAACCGGTTGCGCGGCTCCATACCGTCCGATCTCGGCGGCCTTGCCAGTCTTCGCTGGCTGTGGCTCCACGGGAACCGGCTGGAAGGCGAGATTCCACCGGAACTCGGCAGCCTCGCCGCGCTGCGTCATCTGTGGCTTGGTGAGAATCTGCTTGAGGGCGTCATACCGTCCGAATTCGGGAACCTTGGCGACCTCAGAGACCTCGAACTCTTCTCGAACCGGTTGACGGGTTCGATTCCGTCGACCCTCGGCAGCCTCTCATCCCTGACATCGCTCCGCGTCGCGAACAACGACCTCACGGGTCCCATCCCCGCCGAACTCGGCCGCCTCGCAAATCTCGAGCGGATGTCCCTCTGGGGTAACGACCTGTCCGGCCCCATCCCCGCCGAAGTCGGTAACCTCGGCAATCTCTCCGTTCTGTGGCTCCTCGAGAACGCCCTGACGGGCCCGATTCCCTCGGAGCTGGGGGGTCTGGCGAACCTGACGCAGCTTTGGCTGAACGATAACGAACTCACCGGTTCGATCCCGTCGGAACTGGGGGGTCTCGCGAACCTTCGACATCTCAGGGCTGGGAATAACGAACTGACTGGCCCAATCCCGCCGGAACTGGGCGACCTCCCCGAACTCGAGACGCTCTATCTGGGGTCGAATGCGTTGACGGGGCCGATCCCGCCGGAATTGGGCTCACTAGCCTCCCTCACCTGGCTGGACCTGTCTGCGAATCGCCTCTCGGGTGCGCTACCCGCCGAACTGGGAGACCTGGAGAAGCTCGGCGGGCTCGTCCTGAACGACAATCCGGGGCTCGCCGGTCCGGTCCCCTTGTCCCTGGGGAGTCTTCGGTCGGTCTACGGGTTCCTGGCCGGCGGTACGGATCTTTGCGCTCCGGCGGACCCCACCTTCATCGCGTGGCTGGAGGGCCGCCCCCAGCGCCGGTTGGCACGCTGTGTCGAGGCTGGAGCGGCGGCATCGGCGGCGTATCTGGTCCAGGCGATCCAGTCGCGGACACACCCCGTCCCGTTGATCGCCGACGATCCCGCCCTCCTGCGGGTCTTTGTAGCCGCCCCCGACGCCGGCGGCGCGACGATTCCGCCGGTTCGCGCGCGATTCTACCACGGCGGGGAGGAAGTGCATCGGGTGGACATCGCCGCCGGGACCTGGGAGATCCCGGCCGCTGTGGACGAAAGCTTGCTCGATCGATCCTCGAACCGGGAAGTGCCGGGCTGGGTCATCCAGCCGGGACTGGAGATGGTGGTCCAGATCGACCCGGAGGAGACGCTGGATCCAGGGCTCGGCGTACCGAACCGCATCCCCGCCGAGGGGCGTTCCCGCATCGAGGTGCTCGCGATGCCCCCGCTCGATCTGACGGTGGTTCCGATGTTGTGGAGCGTGGTGCCGGATTCGTCGATCCTCGACCTCACGGAGGGTCTCTCCACGGACGGCGAGCTTCTGGCGCCCGTGGGGTCGCTGCTCCCGGTCGGGGAGTTCACCGTCGCCGTGCACGATCCCGTCGTGACGGAGAGCCGGAGCACCCTCGACCTGCTGGTAGAGACCTGGGTGATCCGGCACCTGGAGGGAGGGACCGGCTATTACCTGGGCACGATGGCGGAGCCATCCGTTTCGGTGGGCGTGGCGTACAATGGCTTCCCCGTCAGCTTCGGGGCACCGGACCGGTATACCTGGGTGCACGAGCTGGGCCACAACATGAGCCTCTCTCACGCGCCCTGCGGGGGTGCCGGCGGCGCCGATCCGGCATTCCCGCACGCGGAGGGAGCGAGCGGCGCCTGGGGGTACAACTTCGAGCGGCGAGAGCTGGTCCACCCGGATGTCCCGGACCTGATGGGCTACTGCGAGCCGAACTGGATCAGCGACTACTTCTTCACGCACGCGGCGCAGTTCCGACGTTACTACGAACTCGCCGCGGGCGCGGCGGCGGCGGCCCGGACCCGAACGCTGCTGCTGTGGGGAGGGATCGAGCCGGACGGAGCACCGTTCCTCGAACCATCGTTCGTCGTCGATGCGCCCGTCGCCCGCCCGCCATCGGGCGGCGGTTACGAACTCAGGGGCACCGCGGGGGACGGTCGCGTGCTGTTTTCGATGCGCTTCGAGATGCCCGAAGTAGTCGACGGCCATGGCGGGTCGCGTTTCGCGTTCGCCCTCCCGGTCGAGCCGGAGTGGGGCGAGTCGCTGGCGAAGGTGACGCTCTCGGGGCCCGGCGGCACGGCCACGTTGGACGGGGAGACGGATGCGCCCTTGGCCATCGTCCGTGACCGGTCCAGCGGCCAGGTGCGCGGCATCCTGCGCGGGCCGCTCACGGACGACCTCGCGCACGCGTCCGCCGCCAACCTTCTCGCCGATCCGGATGTCGAGGTGCTGGTGAGCCGCGGCCTGCCGGGGCGGGAGGGCTGGAGGCGCTGACGCGCGCAACAGGACCCCGGTCGCGCGGGCAACCGGGCGCGCCGCGTGGTCAGCGGACGCGGTGGCGGCCCGTGTAGATGTTGAACCCGGTCGGCTTGGCGAAGCCGGCCAGCGTCATCCCGAACTCCTTCGCCACGTCCACCGCGAGGCTGGACGGCGCGCCGACCGCCACCACGATCGGAATGCCGGCGGCGAGCGCCTTCTGCATGATCTCGAAGGAGGCACGGCCGCTCACGGCCAGCACGGTGTCGCCGAGGGGAAGGGCTCCGCCGAGGAATCGGTCACCGATCACCTTGTCGAGCGCGTTATGGCGTCCGACATCCTCGCGGAGCAGTTGAAGTTCGCCGCGGAGGTCGAAGAGGCCGGCCGCGTGAAGTCCGCCCGTGCGTTCGAACACGGGCTGTCGGCTGCGGAGCGCTTCCGGCAGGGAGCGGACGATCTCTTCCGTCACGGTCGGGCCCTCCGCCGGTATCGGCGCGCAGCCCTGAATCTCGATCGCCTCCAGCGAGGCCTTCCCGCAGACCCCGCAACTCGATGTCGTGTAGAAGTTGCGGTTCAGCTCCGCCGGGTCGAAGCGCGCCGTCTCGCTAAGATGTGCCGTGACGATGTTGTATTCCTGCGTCTCGACGTCCGCGCAGTAGCGAAGGTCGGCCACATCGGGACGTCCCGTGAGGAGACCCTCGGAGAAGAGGAACCCGGCGGTGAGGTCGAAATCGTCTCCCGGCGTGCGCATCGTCACGGCCACCTGGTGCTCTTCTCCGGCCGCGGTCACGATGCGGATCTCGAGCGGCTCCTCGACGGCCACGGCATCCCGGCGGCGGCGGCGGGAGGCCTCGGAGACGCGATCGATGTCGACGCGGGCGGTGTTTCGGCGGGGTCTCATCATAGGGCGAAGGTACAGTTGCGACGGCGGGGGCGCCGCAGCAACGCACCCGTCCCCGCTGTGGAAACGCTTCGTTGCCGCCTCTCGGCTCGTCGGGTAACTATGACAGCATGAACACGCCTTCCGATGCGGACCTCATCGCGAAATGGCGCGATGAGTCCGCTCCCCTGCTCCCGCTTCTGCACGCGTTTCACGAGCGCGATGGGCACCTGTCCGAGGAGGCGCTGCGTACGATCTCCGACGATCTCCGGATCCCGATCGCCGACCTGTTCGGCACGGTGACGTTCTACCATCACTTCGCGCGTAAGCCTGGGGGGCGGGGGCACCCGCGGGTATGCACGGGGCCGGTATGCGCGCTCCGGGGCGCCGACGAACTGCTGGCCGGGTTACCCGGGGCGCTTCCCATGCCTTGCCCGGGGCGCTGCGACGAGCCGATCCCGGTGCTGGAACGAGATCAGGTTCGCTGCGGCGCGACCGTCGAGGGACTCTCGTTTCGGCCTTCACCTCTCCCTCCCGACCCGCCCGCCGGCATCGAGGAGTGTGTGTTCGCGCACATCCGCGCGCCGGACCGGGCCACACTGGCGGGGTATCGGGCGACCGGCGGCTATTCGGGCCTCGCGGCGGCGCTCGATGGGCGCCCGGAGGAGGTCCTGGAACTCCTCGACGCGAGTGGTCTCGCGGGGCGGGGCGGTGCCGGGTTCCCCACCGGCCGGAAGTGGCGGGCCGTGGCGGAGGCCGCCGGCGAGCCGAAGACCATCGTGTGCAACGCCGACGAGGGCGAGCCGGGCTGCTTCAAGGACCGGGCGCTCATGGATTACGATCCGCACGCGGTCATCGAGGGGATGGTGGCCGCCGGTTTCGCCACGGGGGCCACGCGAGGCTTCATCTACCTCCGATACGAGTACCCGGAGACGTTTTACATCCTCGAGAGAGCCCTCGACGAGGCCCGGGCCGAGGCATTCATCGGGCCTGCCGCCTTCGGACCGGGGCGGCCGTTCGACCTCTGGGTGCGGCGCGGCGCGGGCGCATACATCTGCGGCGAGGAGACATCCCTCCTCAACAGCCTCGAGGGCAAGCACCCGTTCCCGCGCAACCGCCCGCCCTTCCCGGTGACACACGGATACGAGAACCTCCCCACCGTGGTGAACAACGTCGAAACCCTGGCTTCGATACCACACATCCTCGTGCACGGCGCCGACTGGTACCGGGGACTCGGTATCGGCGAACACGCCGGCACCAAGGTGATTTCGCTCTCGGGCGACGTGACACGCCCGGGAAACTACGAAGTCCCCATGGGCTTCCCGCTGATGACGCTGATCGACGAGTGGGCCGGCGGTGTGCCCCGGAGCCGCGGGATCCAGGCGGTCACAATGGCCGGTCTGTCGGGCGGCTTTCTGGCTGGAGAGGACCTCGAGGTCACCCTGGACGAGCCCGGTATCCGGTCGAAGGGTTCGTTCCTGGGCGCGGGCGGGATCATGGTCTTCGACGACTCGCGAGACATGGTGGAGGTCGCGCATTCCGCCATGGAGTTCTTCGCCGAGGAATCATGCGGCAAATGCTTCCCCTGCCGCATCGGCACGCAGCGACTCACCGAACGACTGCACGGCGAGGGTCCATCGGAGGTCGGCGACTGGGTTGATGAAGTCCATGATCTTGGCGTAACGATGAAGGAAACGAGTGCCTGCGGGCTGGGGCAGGCGGCCCCTCTCATCACGGAGAGCCTGCTCCGCTATTTCCCGGATCGCGTGTCAAAGCACGTGCTGACCTCCCGATAGGGGCCGACACACCGGATTTGTCGCATTGGCCCGGGATCGCCATGTTAGTGGGTCAGGCAGCTTCCATTGGAGCAGGGTTTCCAAGTCTCCGGAGGGTGGATTGAGCGACACCACAGGCTTCGATTTCGAGATCAGGCTCGACGACGCGAAGGTGGGCGTCCGTCGTGGCGAGAGCGTCTACGAGGTCTCCGAGCGGCACCAGAAGGAGATCCCGACGCTGTGCTATGATCCGCGGCTGGAAGCCTTTGGTGGCTGCCGTCTCTGCATCGTCGAACTCGACGGCGCCCGCAACCCGGTCGCTTCCTGCGCCATGCGGGCGGAACCGGGCATGCGGATCAAGACGCGATCCGCGCGGCTCGACATGCACCGCCGCGTCCTGATGGAGATGGTCGCGTCCGAAAACCGCGACATGGACGTCGACCCGCTGTCCGGGTACGCCTCGCAGGAGATGGCGGTTCTTCTCGACCGCTACGAGGCCCGGACGGGCCGTTTCGCGGGGGCCAGGTCGGGCCGGAGCCGCCCCGACGACGATAACCCCTTCATCCTTCGCGATTACGAAAACTGCATCTCCTGCTATCGCTGCGTCCGCGTGTGCGCAGAACAGGAAGGCGACTACGCGATTTCGATCATGAATCGCGGGTTCGAGACGCAGATCACGACAGAGTTCGGGGGTCTGCTCCGGGATTCGGCCTGCACGTTCTGCGGCCAGTGCATACAGACATGTCCGACCGGAGCGCTCGCCGATATCAAGGCACTGGCTAACGCCGCGGTGCCGGGCGAGACAAAGAAGACTCGCACCGTCTGCCCATACTGCGGGGTCGGCTGTTCCGTCGACCTGATGAGCCGCGGGGACAAGCTGATCGGCGTGCAGCCGGCGATGGATGGGCCCGCCAACCAGGGCGCGCTCTGCGTGAAGGGGCAGTTCGCCTTTGATTTCGTGCAGCACCCCGACCGGCTGGCGCACCCGATGGTCCGCGGCGAAGACGGCGAGCTCCACGAGACGGACTGGGACACGGCGCTGGACCGCGCCGCCGCAGGGTTTACCGCTGCTCTCGAGGATCACGGCCGGCACTCAGTGTACGGTGTCGCCTCGGGCCGCGCGCCGCACGAAGCGGCGTACATGCTGCAGCGATTCATTCGCGCCGCGTTCGGCACCAATCAGATCGACAATTGTAGCCGTGCCTGACACGCCCCCACGGTCGCCGGTCTGGCGGCCTCAATCGGACGGGGGGCGATGTCGAATCCGCTGGAGGACATGGAAAAGCCCGATGTGTTCTTCTGCATCGGGACCAACATGACCGAGTGCCACCCGGTGGCGGCCACTCGCATCAAGCGCGCGGTCGCCAAGGGCGCCAAGCTCATCGTCGCCGATCCGCGACGGATTCCGCTTGCCGAAATGGCAGACCTGTACCTGCCGCTGCGGGTCGGATCCGATGTCGCACTCCTGCTCGGGATGGCCCACGTGATCGCGCGTGAAGGACTCGTCGACGACGAGTTCATGGCCGACCGTACGGTCGAGGGCCAGGACTTCGTGGAGCACGCCCTGGAGTACCCGCCGGAGTGGGCCGAATCGATCACCGGCGTGGACGCGAAGCTGATCGAGCAGGCCGCGAAGTGGTACGGCGGGGCCGAGCGCGGCGCCATCTACTACACGCTGGGGATCACCGAGCACATTTGCGGCGTCGACAACGTCCAGAGTCTCTGTAATCTCGCCCTCATGACCGGCAACGTCGGGCGCGAGGGAACCGGGATCAATCCGATGCGGGGGCAGAACAACATTCAGGGGGCGGGCGACTGCGGCGCGCTGCCGAACAATTACCCCGGCTTCCAGTCCGTGCTCGACCCGGCGCACCAGGCGAAGTTCGCGGCCGCCTATGGTCGGGAGGTCGACCTCGAGAAGGGCCCGACCAAGGTGCAGGCGCTCGACATGTGCGGCGACCGGATCCGGGCTATGATCATCAACGGTGAGAACACCGTCGTGACCGACCCCGACCGCGAGCATTGCGAGCACGCGCTCCGGAGCCTCGACCACCTCGTCGTCATCGACATCTTCCTCACCGAGACCGCACAGCTGGCCGATGTGGTGCTCCCGGCCACCGCCTGGGCGGAAACCGATGGCGTTTGCGCGAACACGGAGCGGCGTGTGCAGCGCCTCCGGAAGGCGGTCGAGCCGCCCGGCGAGGCGAAGCCGGACTGGTGGTGCCTGTCCCGGATCGCCCGGCGCATGGGGCTGGAGGGCTTCGAGTTCGAGTCCGCCAAGGAGGTCTTCAACGAACTCTGCTCGCTCTCGCCGATCTACCGCGGTCTGGATTGGGATCGGATCGAATACGGCGAATACCACTGGCCCGTGCCCGAGCCGGGCCACCCCGGAACTCCGGTCCTTCACCAGGGTGAGTTCGAGAACGGGCGGGGGATCTTCCAGTTGATCCGGTATCGCGATCCGGCCGAAACGATCTCCGAGGAATACCCGGTGTGGCTGACGACCGGGCGCCGCCTGCCCGCCTACCACACGCGAACCCAGACCGGGCGCTCTGCGGGGATCGACTATCTGCTCTCGGAAGAGCGCCTCGAGATGAACCCCGTGGATGTGTCGAAATGGGGCCTCGAGGATGGCGGCTGGGCGACGCTCTCAAGCCCGCGCGGCCAGGTTCGGATCAAGGTCGAAGCGAACGATCGCTCTCCGCAGGGGACGGTGTTCGCCTCGTTCAGTTTCAACGAGGTCCCGGTGAACTACCTCACCGGTGGCGGCTACGACCCGATCACGCACACGGCCGAACTGAAGGTCTGTCCGGTGAGGGTGGAGCCGGCCTAGCGGCCCCGGGCAAGATCTGCGGGGTCCCCGCCACGGGCTTGTCTGTTAGTTTGAAGGTCCGGGCAGCTTGCTCCACGCCTGACTCCCGTATGCTACGATCCGCCCCTCGATCGCCGAAGCCACGCAGGTCAAGGGGCTCGCCAGGTATACCCGCCCGGGACCGCTCCGGCCCGGGAAGTTCCGGTTTATCGAACTGATGGTGACCTGCTCCGCGGAGGTCGACACCCCGGGTCCCGCGTTGATGCAGGCCCCACAGCCGGGGGCGAGCACCTCGAACCCCGCGTCTCGAAGCGCCCGGTCGTGACCGCGCTCGCGGCTCCAGGCCTCTACATCGACCGAACCGTACTGCGCGTAGGCCCGGACGGAATCGGGAACGCGCAGGCCCGCCGCCACTGCTTCGCGGGCTACCGCGGCGTACATCTCGAAGTCCGTGCGCTTCGAGCCGGTGCAGGAGCCGATGAAGACCAGGTCCAGCCCGATGTTCTCATCCAGGGCCGAGATCGGTACGCCGTTGCCGGGGTCGCCAGGGGCCGCAACCAGGGGTTCCACCCGGCTCGCGTCCATTTCGATCGTCGCTGCGTATTCCGCCCCCGGATCACTGTACAGACCGTCGCACAACGCCCGGATCCCGTCCACCGAAACACCACGGCGCCCGGCAATCCACTCCACGGTCTTCCCGTCGGGGGCGACGATGCCGGTGAAACCGCCCACCTCGGCCGCCATGTTCGTCAGCGTCACCCGCTCATCGATCGACATGGCTTCGATCGCCTCGCCCGTGAACTCGATGATGCGTCCGATTGCCTCCCCGCTCTTCACGGTCGGATGACGGAGCAGATCCAGGATGAGGTCCTTCGCGACGACTCCGGGTGACGGTGCGCCCGTGATATGGACGCGGATCGATTCCGGTACCTCCAGCCGGACATCGCGGGTCGCCCAGGCGTTTACGATGGCGGACGTACCCACGCCGAAGGCGACGCACCCCAAGGCGCCCGAATGTGGCGTATGAGAGTCGCTGCCGATGATGATCTGGCCCGGGAGCGCGTATCGGTCCTGCACCATGATGTGGCAGATTCCCTCGCTCCCGGTCCGATCCGGAAGCTCGCCGTGCAGGCGAACCCCCTTCGCGGCGGCGAACGCCCGCTGCCGGTCGTGGAGGGCATGGGCCGCATCCAGAAGCCCGGCCGCCTTCCTCTCCTCTGTGATGGCCTCGTCAAGAAAGGCCAGGTGGTCCCGGAAGAAGACAATCGAAGCTGTGTCGTTCAGTCCCGCGTCGCCGGCGAAGTCCTCCCAAAAGGTCGACGCCATGGGCGTCACGTACTCGTGCGAGAAGCGAAGATCTGCCCGCAGGAAACCCGTGTCGCCGGGCTTCACGGCGGGTACCCCCAACGCATCGGAGGCCGCGTCCGTGACCCAGTGCCGGGCCATGATCTTCTCCGCCACGGTCTGTGGCCGCTCGGCCGCCGTCGAGATCGCGGGAAGTGAGACCAGTCCCTTCAATCGCGCCACGGCGTAGTCGAGAAGGCCACCGTACTCGATGATGTCCCGCTGGATGCGTCCCGCGTCCCCGATGAAGGCGTCGAGCGGAATCTCTTCGCCGCGCCGGATCTTCTCGATCAGGGAGAAATCGGTCGACGCGAGCAGGCCGATGTTCGCGCAGTTCTCGCCGTAGATCCGCTCGATATTCTCGCCGATGACGACGCGGAGGCCCGCGGCGCGCTCGGCGTAGGGCGAGGCCTCCCGACTCGACCCTTTGCCTCGCCGTTTCCCGGACACCGAGCACACGAAGCCGCCGTTTCTTATGTCGTTTCGACCGATCGGCCGCTCATCGCCGCACAGCAGGCCTACGTACGGATATTCTCCCAGCTTCTCATCGAAGTGGTAGCAAACCCAGCCAGGCGTGATCTCATCGGTCGATATGTCGTCACGCAGGGGGATCGACGGATCCCAGTCGAGGTCATCTCCCGCCAACTGGCGGCGGATGAGGTCCGGATCTTCGGTCAGGAACAGGATCCGGCCCTGAAGGCGAACGGTCGACGGCCGTTTGGTGACCTCGGTCTCGAGGAGATGTTCCAGCATGGTGGCGTTTCAGTCCTGTCACGGGCCCGGGGAAGGCGAATGATATCTCCGGGGGGGCGAGGGTTCCAAATCGGAACGCGGGCCGCGACCGCTACGTGCCGGGGCGGCTAGCTGGGCCAGAAGATCGGAATGAAGAGAGCCGCCGTGAGCAGGAGGAGGAGGTTGAGCACGCCTCCCACCTTCATGAAATCCGAGAACCGGTATCCTCCCGGCGCGTAGATCATGACGTTCGTCTGGTACCCGAACGGCGTCACGAAGGAGGCCGACGCCCCGAACATTACGGCGACGAGGAGAGCATAGGGGTTCACACCGGCCTCCGCCGCCGCCAGGATCGCGACCGGCGTAAGCATCACCGCGGTCGCGGCATTGGATACGATGGCGGTCAGGATGGCCGTCACGAGATAAAAGGCGGCAATCAGTCCCATTTCCCCGAGGCTCGCTGTCAGGGTCACGACCCACCCCGCAATCCAGGCGGCCGCCCCTGTAGACTCGAGCGCCACGCCCATCGGGATCAGACCCGCCAGGACGAAGATGACCAGCCAGTCCAGTTCCGCGTAGATCTCCTCGACCCGCACGCAACGCGTAAACACCATCAGCCCGACACCGGTGAGAGCGGAGGTCATGATGTCGAGAACGCCGAGGCCGACGAGTGTGACGACTCCGACCATGATCACGGCGGCGACTGCGGCCCGGGGTCGGCCTCCGGCCGGCGTCTTCACCTCCGACATGGGGATGAATCCGGGGTCGTCGGCCAGTCGCTCGAGCGCCGTCGGCGTCCCGTGCACCAGCAGGAGATCGCCGACCCGAAACTCGATCTCGGCCAGCCGTTCCGTCACCGTCACGCCATGCTGTTGAATCGCGAGGACGGTGGCATCGTAGCGCTGGGCGAAGCCCTGTTCCCGGAGTGTCCGCCCCACCAGCGGGGATCCGGGTGCCACAATGATCTCGACCAGTCGCCCCCCGCCGGCCGTGGGGTCGAGCTGGCGGCGGGTTCGCTCGGTGGGGGTCACGAGCCGTTGACGCCGGGCGAGGTCCAGGAGCCGGTCGGCCGACCCCTGCACGTACAGGATGTCGCCGGGGCGGATGTGCCGCTCTCCGCGCGGCGCCGTGATATCCTGACGGCCTCGTTCGATATCGAGTACGGTCACGGCGTAGCGCTCTCCCCATCTCAATTCGGCAAGCGACCGGCCGCTCGCCGGCGAATCCGGCGTGACGTGCAGTTCGGTTACGAAGCGCCGGACATCGTATTTGCTGGACAGGTCCGGCGGCTGCTCGCGCCGCGGTAGCTGCGCCCGACCGATCGTGAACAGGTAGACGAGGCCCACGGCGAGGGAGATCAGACCCAGCGGCGCGATCGAGAACATGCTGAGCTGGTCGTACCCCCGTCTGACCGCCTCTCCATGTACGATGAGGTTCGTCGACGTCCCGATCAGCGTGACAGTGCCCCCGAGGATCGAGACAAACGACAGCGGCATGAGATACATGGAAGCCGGTTCCTCGGCCTGGTCGGCGAGGGACACGAAGACGGGGATGAACACCATCACGACGGCGGTGTTGTTGAGGAAGGGGGACAGAAACGCAACGATGAGGCACAGCACAAACAGTCGGCTGTGGTTGCCGCCGAGCGGCGCCGTGCGCGCCCAGGTCCCTATGGCGGACACCATGCCGGTCTTGCGAAGGCCCAGGCCGAGGACGAGCATCGCGGCGACCGTGATCGTCGCGGTGCTGGAGAGGCCGGAGACCGCCTCGGCCGGCGTCAGGATCCCGCCCAGGAGCAGCGCCACCGGGATCGCCATCGCGACCTGGTCCAGGCGAAGCCGGTCGAGCGCGAACAGAACCAGGGCCACCAGGGCCAGAGCTAGAACGAACACGATGTCGAACGTCATTGGGAGATGTTCAGCCTATCGGTGCCCCGGCGCCAGTCGGGTGCCGGTGTGACTCCGCGGATCCTGGTTGCGGGCGGGACCGGTTTCCTCGGCCGGGCTTTCGTGCGCGGACTGGCCCGGCGAAACGCACAGATCGTGGTGCTGACCCGGCATCCCGGCAAAGCGGCCGGCCTCGGACTTCCAGCGGAGTACATCCGCGGCGACGTGACGCGCCCGGGCACCCTCTCACCCGCAATGCGCGGTGTCGACACGGCCATTCTTTGTGTGCAGTTCCCCGGCTATCCGGTCGAAGCGCCGGCCCGCGGACGCACCTTCATGGAGGTGGACGCGCGGGGTACGGCCGCTCTTGTCCAGGCCGCGTTGGAGGCGGGCGTCCGAAAGCTGGTCTACGTTTCGGGAGTCGGAGCCGACCCGCACGCGGGGCGGAAATGGTACCGGGCCAAGGGACTGGCCGAGGCTTCCGTGCGGGAGTCGGGTCTCGCGTACGCCATCGTCCGGCCCTCATGGGTCTACGGCCCCGAAGACCGGAGCCTCAACCGTTTCGTTTCCCTGGTGAAGGGCGTTCCCTTCTTTTTTCCCCAGCTGGGTGGAGGCACAGGGCGACTCACACCCCTGCACATCGACGATCTCGCAGACCTGGTTTGTGAGATCACGCTGGGCTCATCGGGCGACGGGTTGACCCTTGAAGCGGGCGGACCTGATGTGATGACATTGGACGAGGTGGTTCGGACCGCCATGCGGGTACTCGACCGACCCAAGCCGATTCTCCACATCCCGATCGGGCTCGTGAAGCTGGGAGCGGCGGTGCTCGAGCTCCTGCCGGGGCAACTCCTATCGCGAGCGGCGGTAGATTTTGTGACCCAGGACGGTGTTGCGGACTCGCGGCGCGCGCGGAACGGTTTCTCCGGCTTTCAGCCCCGGGCGCTCGAGCCCGGGCTGGAGGCCTATCTTCCCGGGGGCTGACCGCACAGGCACCCAGCCTCTGGAGGCTTCAACGTGCCCGACGCCAGCGTGGTCGCGGGCACGCTGTCTCCCTTGCATTTTAAGCGTTTGCTCGCTTAGCTTTCCTTGATTTTTCGACGGCAGCGGAGCCCGTCTGCCGCAGGTTTTCGGGTCACACGCTCGTATAGTGCTTGCGCGGCGCGCGCCCGTGTACTCCCTGGCAGTCTCACAGACACGCAGGAGGTCGACATGAAGGTTGGGTACAGGAAGCTGGGTTTGGCGCTTGGCGCGGCGGCGGTGTTGGCCCTCTCTCCCGTCAGGGCTGAGGCGCAGGCGGGTGCGTATTCTCCGATGTTCTGGTCTTTCGAGGGTGGTGTCGGGATGGTGCTCCCGATGGGCGATCTGGCTGATGCGGCAGAGTCGGGCCCCGCGTTCTCGGCGGCTGCGTCGTACTTCTTGCAGCCGCGCCTGGCGCTTCGCGCCGAGGGTGGCCTCGACATGCTTGGAACCAAGGGCGCCGTCGATCCGAACTTCCAGATTTTCCACCTGACGGGCGGGATCGAATACCACCTCGTCGATCCGCTGGGTAACACGACCGTCGCACTCGACGCGGGTTTGGGAGCTTCGACGCTGAACACGGACGCCTTCCTGCTGCGAGACCATCCGAGCCCGGGCCGGCACACGGTGGGGCTGGTCAACGGTTCGTATTTCTCCGCGAATGCCGGCATCAAGGTCGGGTTCAACTTCGCCCGTCACGCCGAGAGTGGAGTCCCGATGGTCACCCTCTTCGCACAGGCCGACATCCGTATGATCATGGCCGATGCCGACGAGACCCACGTCTACGCTGCGCTCAACAACCTGTCCGGGTTCGACACGATGATGGAGATTCCGTTCTCGGTCGGGCTCCGGGTCAATTTCCCGTGATTCGTTTGTTGGAGGAAGGCGCCGCAGCATGCGGGCAGTAGCGGATTCGCGAGAGCTTCGGGGCTTCCCTGCCCTGTCGAAAATCAGGAAGTGGACCGGAAGAAGGAGAAGCGGGGATGGGTGAGATCAGAGGCTGGGTACCGGGAGTCGTAGTTCTTCTCGCGTTTGCATCTGCGGGCTGCATGCAACTCGTGCGTCAATGGGAGTTGGACGGGGTCATGGAACCTGTCCACGGGCAGCTCGCCGACCATGAGACACGAATCTCCGCAAACGCGGCGGCGATGGAGGCTCTCCAGAACGACATACAGGCGTTGAGGAGCCGACTCGATCAATTGCAGCGCGAGTTCGGCGGGCATGTCAGCGACGACGACATGCACGGAGCGGGGCTGGCCGTCTCTCTGCCCGTCCACTTCGACTTCAATAGTTCCGACGTTCGTGCAGTCGATCGCCCCATTCTGGACGCGTTTGCTGCGGCGATCAGCGGTTCCTTCCCGCAGGCTCGGATTACCGTTGAGGGTTCCGCGGACCAGGCGGGCTCGGCCGCATACAACATGCGTCTGTCTCAGGCCCGTTCTGAGAGCGTTCGCAACTACCTCGTCGATAACGCCGGCCTTGACGCGGACAACATTGCCGCGGCAGCTATGGGCGAAACCCGGCTCGTCAATGAGGAGACGGGCGTCCAGAACCCGCAGAGCGGCATCGAGAACCGCCGCGCGACCTTCATTATCGAATGGGCCGGGCCGGGTTCGAACTAGAATCCATGTTGTGCCCCGCCGGTTGATGGTTGCTTCCGAGCAAGGCTCCCGGGTTTCGGCCCGGGAGCCTTTTTTCGCGGACACCTCATGCCCGCAGGCATGGTGAGCGCTGCAGCCGAGGCCGCGTCGATGGGCTACCGGGCGGCGCTCGAGCGCGTGGCCTTCTTCCCCGACCTCCAGCGGAGCGTCGTGGCGGTGTCCGGCACTGCAGCCCTCCGGGTAGTCAACGGCCTCGTTTCGAACGATGTGAGCCAGGTTGAACGGGGAGGTGGGACCTACTCCTTCCTGCTCGACCGCCGGGGGCGCGTGATCGTCGACTTGCGGGTGCTCCCCGTCCCTGGGTTCGAAGGGCAAGCGGGCGACTACGGCGGCGGTGAGAAGGACCCGACCCCGTCTACCGTTTGGCTCGATGCGCCTTCATCGGGTCTGGCGGCGCTTGCAAGTCACCTCGACAAGTACGTGCCGCCGATCTTCGCAAAGCACCAGCCGACCAGCGTTGCGGTGTATTCACTCATTGGACCGCTGTCGGCCGAGACGCTGGGACGCTGGGAGGCGCACTCGGGTGTGGACTTCGGGCGGCGGCCCGACGAACTCACGCCCCTCGAGGCGACGACGGTCCGCCTTCGACGAGGTGTCGCGCTCCTCGTCCGTCGTGAGAAGGTCGAGGGGCCCGGCTTCGATCTCTACATCGACCGAGCGGCCGCCATCGCGGCTAGCGAGGTTCGGGACGAGCTGGTCGCGGTGGTCGCGGACACGGGCGGGGTCATCGCTGCCGCGAGCGACTGGGAGATCCTTCGCGTCGAGGCCGGCCTGCCGAGGCTCGGCTCGGAGCTTGGTCCGGAACGGCTGGCGCAGGAGGCCGGCCAGGACTCGCGGGCGATCAGCTTCGCCAAGGGGTGTTTCACGGGACAGGAGGTGGTCGCCCGCATCCACTATCGCGGTCACGTAAATCGCCATCTCCGAGGACTTCGCTGGGTGTCGACCACCTCCGCAGCTCCCGGTTCGCCCGGTACGACCAACGGTCGCGCCGACCCCAAGCCGGCGGTCGGATCGACGCTCCACCCGGTGTCGGACTCGGCCGGCCGGAAACCCGTCGGTATCGTGACGTCCGCCGTTCTTTCTCCAAGGTTCGGCCCGATCGCGCTGGCCTACATTCGCCGCGAACTCGAGCCCGGGGACACGGTTGTGGCCGCCGACGCTCCTGGCGCCCCGTTCCGCGTAACCACACTGCCCTTTACTGAATGGTAAAGCGGACGCCCCGGCGTTGCTGCCGGATGGGGGCCGGCGTATCCTTCGCGGTGTGACGACTTATCTGGAAGCGATCCGGCAGGCGATCCGCGAAGAGATGGAGGCGGATCCCGATGTCTTCATCATGGGCGAGGACATCGGGGCCTATGGCGGTGCCTTCAAGATCACGGAAGGGTTCCTGGCCGAGTTCGGCGCGGACCGTGTGATCGACACCCCCATCAGTGAGGCGGCGATCGTGGGGGCGGCAGTCGGCGCCGCACAGATGGGCCTGAAACCTGTTTGCGAGATGCAGTTCATCGACTTCATCGCACCGGCGTTCAACGTCATCGTCAACTTCGCCGCCAAGGTTCGCTATCGGACGGGCGCCGGAGCGGGTCTCGTGATCCGGGGGCCCTGCGGCGCCGGTGTGCGAGCCGGTCCGTTCCACTCGCAGAATGTCGAAGCCTATTTCGCCAATGTGCCGGGCCTGAAGATGGTGGCGCCGGCCACGGTGCGAGACGCGAAGGGGCTGCTGAAAGCCGCCATTCGCGATCCGGACCCGGTACTCTTCTTCGAGCACAAATACCTCTATCGGCGCCTCAGGACGGAACTCGAGTTGGGCAACGACGTGCTGACTCCCCTCGGGAAGGCACGTACCCACCGTGAAGGCGTGGATCTTACCATCGTCACCTTTGGGGCCATGGTCCATGTGGCCCAGGAGGCGGCGGAGCGACTTGCGGACGAGGACGGGGCGGAGGTTGAGATCATAGATCTTCGCACCCTGCAGCCCCTCGACGAGGCCACCATTCTCGGGAGCGTCAGGAAGACCGGGAGACTGCTCGTCCTTCACGAGGCACCGCGGTTCGGCGGCTTTGGCGGCGAGTTGACGGCGTTGGTATGCGAGGGCGCGTTCGAGTGGCTGGACGCGCCGATCCGGAGGGTGGCCGCGCTCGACACGCCGGTACCCTACGCGGCACCGCTCGAGGAGGCCCATCTCCCGCAGGTAACGGATGTCGTATCGACGGCCCGGACCCAGCTGAACTACTGAACGAGGCCACAGGAAACCAGGGAAGGGAACATGTCGAGAGTAGATGTCATCATGCCGCAGATGGGGGAATCCATCGCAGAGGGAACGTTGACGCGCTGGCTCAAATCGGTCGGAGAAGCGGTTGACCGCGACGAGGATCTGTTCGAGATCTCGACGGACAAGGTGGACGCGGACATCCCGTCGCCCGCAGCCGGAGTGCTGGCTGAGGTCCTCGTAAGAGATGGCGAGACGGTCGAAGTAAACACGATCGTCGCGAGGATCGAGACCGATGCCACGGCGCTTGCAGGGGTTGGGGCCCCCGCCGAGGATCCCGGGGCCCCCGCCGCACCGGCCGTCGCGCGGGTAGCACCTGCTGCGCCTTCACCGCCCGTCGCGCCGCCCGTCGTGCCTTCACCGCCGGCTGCGCCTGTATTGGCGCCCGTGAGCCGAGGGGAGCGGCTGCGGACGCGATCCACGCCATTGGTGCGAAAAATCGCGGCCGAACACGGCGTCGACATCGACCAGGTGGCAGGGACCGGAAGTTCCGGCCGCGTGACGCGCGATGACATTCTGGCGTACATCGCGGCTGGCGAGCAGGAGACGGCCCCCACCGCCGCTCCTGCGGCAGCTGTCGCGGCGCCCCGGGCGCCCTCGGCACCCGCGCCGGCTCCAGAGCCAGCCTCGCCCGGCACGCTGCGCGTTCCGATCCACGGGGCCACCCTGGACATCAAGCTGGGAACCGTACCGGTGCGCGAGCGGGACCGGGTAGAGGAGATGAGCAGGGTCCGGTTGCGGACCATGGAGCACATGCTCATGTCCAAGCGCGTTTCAGCCCACGTGACGTCTGTGACCGAGGTCGACTTCGAGCACGTAGTTCAGCTCCGTCGGGCGATGAGAGCCCGGTACGCGGAGCGAGGCGTGAAGCTCACATATGGCCCGTTCGTATACCGCGCCGTCATTGAGGCCCTGCGCGAGTACCCGATCCTCAACGCGTCCGTGTATGGGTCTCGCATCGTTTATCACGGCAACATCAACCTCGGCATCGCCGTGGCCGTCAACGACGGTCGTGAACTCATCGTGCCTGTGCTCAAGGACGCCGATCAGCTGAGCCTGGTAGGGCTGGCGCAGCGGGCGAACGAGCTCGCCGGGAAGGCTCGAGACAAGGCATTGGATTTTGACGACATCCAGGGGGGCACGTTCACGATCACCAACGTGGGCGTATTCGGGAACCTGTTCGGGACACCGATCATCAACCAGCCGCAGGTCGCGATTCTGGGTACGGGGGTCATCGAGAAGCGGCCTGTCGTCGTACAGGACGGGCTGGGCAACGACGTGATCGCCATCCGGCACCGGGCATACTTCGGCCTCTCGTACGACCACCGTGTCGTGGACGGTGCGATGGCCGCGTTCTTCCTCAACAAGGTCCAGGACTACCTCGAGGGCTTTCCCGAAGAAGCCGGCTAGGCAGCCCGTGGCGAAACCCCGCGTCGCACCGAGAGTGGCGCGGCGCCCGCCTGAGAGGGCTGTAGCGGCTTGACGCCATCCTGAGGGCCCGGTACGCTGGCCGCGTTCTCCCAGGCGCGCGGTGCCGTTCACCACGAGGTGACGAAAGAACATGGAAAGTTCGGCCGCGGTTCGAGACCGCGGGTTCGGCAAGACGCTTCGAAGAGACCGCTGGTGGGTGCCGCCCCTGAGCGTGGCCCTCGGATTTGCATTCTTCGGGGCCTATGCGACCGTGGCTATCTTCCAAGGTGGAAACTACTTTGCCGACCCCTATCTGTCGCCCTTCTACTCGCCCTGCATTGCCGCCAGCTGTCCGGAGGAGATCCGCCTGCTCGGCATCGAGTGGTGGCCCCTCTCGCCGGCGATCCTGATGATGGGTGTGATCCTCGGGTTCCGTGGGACCTGCTACTACTACAGGAAAGCCTACTACCGCGCTTATTTCCTCGACCCCCCGGCGTGCGCTGTGGGGGAGTTCCGTGGTGACAGGTACAGCGGCGAGACGAAGCTTCCCTGGGTCCTTCAAAACCTTCACCGCTATTTCCTGTACGCGTCGATCGTGATCTGGCTCTTCCTGACGTACGACACGTTCCACGGATTCTTCTTTGATGATGGGTTCGGGGTCGGCGTTGGCTCCCTCGTCCTGCTCGTCAACCTCGTCCTGCTCTCGGGCTACTGGTTCGGGTGCCATTCCCTCCGGCATCTCATCGGCGGCAACGTCGACTGCTATTCCTGCGCGCTGGGCGGCAAGGCACGCTACAAGGCCTGGAAGGGCGTGAGCTGGTTCAACAAGAGACACATGAGCTGGGCCTGGCTCAGCCTCGGGTTCGTCTGCGCTACGGACCTCTACATCCGGCTCGTGGCGATGGGCGTCGTCCGGGATCCCCGGCTCTTCTAGGCGAAGCACAAGCGGATATTGAATGGATATTCCAGAACGCCACGAACACGATGTGCTCGTCATCGGGGCCGGGGGCGCCGGACTCCGGGCGGCGATCGCGGCCATCGAGGCCGGCGCGTCGGTAGGGCTCGTGGGCAAGTCGCTGCTCGGCAAGGCCCACACGGTCATGGCGGAAGGCGGCATGGCGGCCGCACTCGGCAACAACCGCCCCGAGGACGACTGGCGCGTTCATTTCCGCGACACCATGCGCGGCGGGAAGGGGCTGTGCGACTGGCGCATGGCCGAGGCTCATGCGAGGGAAGCCCCGGACCGTGTGCGGGAACTTGAAGCCTGGGGTGCTCTCTTCGACCGGGCCGAGGACGGACGCATGAACCAGCGTCCCTTCGGGGGTCACACCTACGCGAGACTGGCCCACGTCGGCGACCGCACAGGACTGGAGCTGATCCGGACCCTCCAGGACCACGCCGTGCACGAGGGTGCCGACGTGTTTATGGAGTGCACGGTGTTCCGGCTGGTCATGGTCGATGGCCGCGTAGCCGGCGCCCTGGCCTATTGGCGTCCGACGGGCGAGTTCGTCCTGTTCAGGGCACGGACGGTCATCCTCGCAACAGGCGGTCTCGGGAAGGCGTGGAAAGTCACATCCAACTCGTGGGAATGTACGGGCGACGGCGTTGCGCTCGCCTACGAAGCGGGGGCCGAACTCATGGGGATGGAGTTCGTCCAGTTTCACCCGACGGGCATGGTTTGGCCACCGAGCGTCCGCGGGACCCTCGTCACCGAGGGCGTGCGGGGCGAGGGGGGCGTGCTGACGAACAGTGAAGGGGAGCGCTTCATGTTCCGGTATGTCCCTGAGATGTTCGAGGGGGACTACGCGGAATCCGAGGCGGAAGCGGACCGCTGGGTCGAGGGCGACCGGGTCGCCAATCGCCGGCCGCCGGAGCTCCTGACACGGGACGTGGTCGCAAAGGCGATCGTCGCCGAGGTTGAGGCGGGACGAGGGAGCCCGCACGGCGGCGTTTTTCTGGATATCTCGCGCAAGCGAAGCCCGGAGTACATCAAGGCCAAGCTCCCGAGCATGTACCACCAGTTCAGGGAACTCGCGGCCGTCGATATCACCACCGATGCGATGGAGGTGGGACCGACGACCCACTACGCCATGGGGGGCGTGAGGGTCGATCCGGAGACGGCCACGACGTGCGTTCCCGGGCTGTACGCGGCGGGGGAAGTCGCGGCGGGGCTGCATGGAGGCAACCGCCTCGGCGGCAATTCGCTCTCCGACCTCATCGTCTTCGGACAACGCGCCGGCGCGGACGCAGCGGCTGCGGCCCGCGATCTTGAGCTCGCCGACATTGACGAGGGTGAGCTCGAGGCGGCCACTTCGGCGGCTCTGGCTCCTTTCGGGCGCACGGATGGACGGAACCCGTTCCACCTGCAGGAGGAGCTGCAGCAGATCATGCAGGACAAGGTCGGAATCGCGCGAACCGAGGCCGCTCTGCGCGAGGCCCTCGCGGATGTCCAGCGACTTAGCGGGGCGCTCGATATGTGTTCGATCCCGGGAGGGCGAGCCTTCAACCCCGGATGGCACACCTGGCTCGACCTGCACGCAATGCTGACGGTCTCCGAAGCGGTCGTGCGCTCGGCGCTCGAGCGGAGGGAGAGCCGCGGCGCGCATACCCGGATCGACTATCCGGACTCGGACCCCGCCCTCGGACGCACCAACCTGCTCCTCCGCTGTTCGGAGGGGCGGATGACAACGGCCACGCAGCCGGTATCGGAGCCACCCGACGAACTGCGGCAGCTCATCGAGGAAGGGGTGTAAGCGACGTGGCGCAACGAACCTTCGAAGTCTACCGCGGCTCGGACGACCAGGGTGACCTCGAGCCCTACACCATCGAAGTAGATGAGGGCATGGTCGTGCTCGACGCGATCCACCGCATTCAGGCGGAGCATGCGCCGGATCTCGCGGTGCGCTGGAACTGCAAGGCCGGCAAGTGCGGATCCTGCAGTTGCGAGGTCAACGGGCGACCCCGGCTGACGTGCATGACGCGGTTGTCGGACTACGCCGGGGAGGAGACGATCACGGTTACGCCGATGAAGGCGTTCCCCGTCATAAAGGATCTCGTTACGGACGTCTCCCAGGGATATCGGAACAACGCGTCGATCCCTCGTTTCAAGCCGCGCCCGCGCGACGCCGAAGATGGATGGCGGATGCAGCAGTTCGAGATCGAGCGTGCACAGGAGATGCGGAAGTGCATCGAGTGTTTTCTGTGCCAGGACGTCTGCCACGTCCTCCGGTCCCACCGGAAACACGAGGAGTTCATCGGCCCCACGTACCTTGTGCGGACGGCGGGATACAGCCTCAACCCGATCGATATCGAGGACCGCAGCGAATTCCTGAAGGAGTCAGCCGGGATCGGTTACTGCAACATCACCAAGTGCTGCACGGAAGTTTGCCCGGAGAGCATCACGATTACGGACAACGCGATTATCCCCCTGAAAGAGCGCGTGGTCGACCGCTTTTACGATCCGCTCAAGGCACTCGTCAGACTGGTGCGGCGATCCTGAGACGATGGTCCTCACTCCGGATGCGGCCGAGGCACCTCGCCGAAGTCTTCCATGTTCAACACACGCATCCCGGCGATCCGGCGCAGGCCCGACGACGCCGTGAGGTAGATCTCGGCACCTGATACGAGCGCCGTTGCGATCTGGATGGCCCGTTCGGGGCGGCCACCGAGGCGCGCGCGTACTTCCGCAGCCTGCACGGCGATTTTGGGGCTCGTCGATACCAGGCCCAGGCGCGAGTGGAGTTGCATCGTACGGGCGACCTCACTCGCAAGAGCGGGCTTCCCTTGCCGGTAGACTTCCACGAGGATCTGGTAGAGCGACAGGCTGGAGGTCTGGGCCTTGATCCGCCCGTCCGTGATACCGGCCAGGACAAGGTCCGGCCAGCCGGCCGGCCCGCGCGCCGTCAGGTGAAGGGCCAGTACGCGCGCGTCCACATGAACGAGTTCGGCTCCGGCCAGGAGCTCAACGAGATCTGACGCGGGCCGCGGGGTGCTCGTCACCCGTCGGCGAGTTCCGGCCACAGGCCCGAGCCACCGGTCAGATCGCCCAGTGCGCCTCGAAGACCATCTTCAAGATCCGGGGGCAGCTTCTCCATGCGAACCGTGTCCCCCTCCACGGAGACTGCGAGCCGGTCCCCGGGTTCGAGACCCAACGCGTCCCGCGCCGGCTTCGGAACCACAATCTGGTTCTTGCTGCTCATCTTAACCGAGACAACCATGCGCCAAAACCTATGCTTTACCTTGACGCTTTACAACTGTAAGCAGAGCCTGTGACTGCTTTACGAGGGCGGCGGGAAAGCGATCAGCCAGACTATATAGGCGATGTACAGCAGGAGAAGCAGGGCTCCCTCCCACCGTTGCACGGTTCCTCGGTGCAGGGCGAGAGGGATGAGGATCACCGAGAACGCCAGGGCCGGCAGGACGAAACGGACGACGATCATGGGGTCGAGGACCAACGGTCGGAGCAGCGCGGCCGTGCCCAGGACCAGGCCAAGGTTGAACACGTTGGAGCCTATGACGTTGCCTATCGCAATGTCACCCATTCGGCGAAACGCGGCGACGAGTGTGGACGCGAGTTCCGGCAGGGAGGTGCCGACGGCGATCATCGTTCCAGCAACGACCGCCTCCGGTACTTCCAGGGCGAGCGCGATTCCCTGGGCGCCGTCGAGGAGCCACTTCGCCCCGTAGGCGAGGCAGGGCATGCCGATCCCGATCCGCACAAGCGACCACATGAGGCCGGGCGCTTCGGCCGGCTTATCCGCTTCCGACGCGCTTCCCTGATTCCGCCCTTCGGGGGCCGGCTCGGCTGGCCCGGCCCCGCCCTTGCTCAATCCGCGCCGCTCCCACCGCAGGAGGAAGAAAAGGTAGAGCGACCAGCCGGACACGAGCACGAATCCGTCGAGACGGCCCAGGGCATCGTTCAGCGAGAGTACCATCACCAGTGACAGGACGAAGATCACGAGCGGCGTCTCCCGCACGATGACGCGGTGATGGACCGCGATCGGCCGGATCAGGGCCCCGAGGCCGACGATCAAGCCCACGTTCGCGGCGGTCGAGCCCATTACGTTGCCCACCGCCGTGCCGGGTAGTCCTTCGAGGGATGCGTAGCCGCTCACCACGAGCTCGGGGGCCGACGTACCAAAGGCGACCACGGTGAGACCAACGACGAGCGAGCTGACGCCCAGGCGCTGGGCCAGCACGGCCGCGCCGCGCACCAGCCAGTCCGCGCCGAGCGTGAGAGGCACGAGCGCGACCACGAAGAGAAGTACGTCCCTCATCGGCGGTCAGGACGCTCCGCAGATTGTACAACCGGCACGGCGCCCCTCGATCGTCCGCTCCGGGGGGCCGGGGAGACGAACTCGCGGGTCAGCTGCGGCCAGCAGCGTGTTGCGGTTTCTTGGGCTGCAGAGATCCTCTCGGACCCTGTCGCGCGGCCGCGGGGCCCGCAGCCGTTTCGACCGAGGGCTTCGCCGCCATGTGAAAGCGGCCTTCGACCTGGCCACCTTCGTCCAGCTTGATCCGCCGGCTGCGGATGTCACCCTCGATACAGCAGGTTTCCTGCAACTCGACGCGGCTGGCTCCCGCGACCGTCCCCACCACCTTGCCGGCGATCACGACGTCCTGGGTCTCGATATCGCCGGTTACACATCCGCCCCTGCCTACGACGACCGACTTTGAGGCCTTGACTGCACCTTCGACCTTCCCTTCAACGCGCACCGTGCCGTCGCAGGTGATGTCGCCAAGGATCGTCATTCCCGGCGCAATCACCGAGACCACGTCGGCCAGCTCGCGGACGTGCCCTCCCTGTCGTGAATCTTTAGCCATGTCGCCTCAATTCCCTTACCTCGGTTCCGTATCCGTCGGGGCCTCGGCTCCACCCCGAACGCTGTGATCCGCTACGACGGTGAGTGGGTCCACCAGTGAACCGTTCCGTAGGAGTTCGAGGTGGAGATGGGGCGCCGAAGACCTCCCCGTGTTGCCCGTCAGGGCGATCACCTCGAGTCGCTCCACCGTTTCGCCGACCGTCGCGAACAGCCACGAGTTGTGGCCATACAATGACGTGAGCCCGTCGGTGTGCGCAATCCGCAGAAACTTCCCGTAAACCGGGTCCTCCCCCGCTTCCTCGACCCGTCCGGCCTGGATGGCGCGGACGTACGATCCGGTCGGCGCGGCGATATCCAATCCGGTGTGGCCCTCCCGCGACGTGGCGGGACGGGAACCGAACTGCCTGGTGATGAAACCGCGTTGCGCGAGAGGCCATGCGGGGGTTTCCGACTCCGGATCAGGCCGTGAACGCAGGGCCGAAGATCCGCGCACCACGATGTTGGCCGGCGCCTCGGCCTCTGGACGTCCTTCCGTAACGGCATCACGCAACACGCCGACTCCCTGCTCGATTTCCGCCAGACGGGCGGCCAGCTCGTTGACGCGGGCGCGTTCACCCCGGAGGACGCCGAGTTCAGACTCCAGTTCCGCGATCCGGCTCGACTCGCTTCGCGTCGCCCAGAACAGTCCCAGGAGCACGCCGAGCGCCATGAGCCCGAGCCCCGTTCCTGCAGCCGCGAATAGTAGCCGGGCGCGTCCCAACGCAACCGCCCGGAGCTTCCGGCCGTCCCGGCGGACCAATTGAAGCGTCCATTCGTTCAGGCGTGTCATTCGCGAAGCTCGTCCGCCAATTCGGGCCCGCCCATCAAGCCCACCAGTCGCAGAAAGTCTTCAGTATCGTGGAACCGGACGACCACCTCGCCGGCGCCGTCCGCTCGCGTCCGGACACGAACCTGTGTACCAAAGCCTCGCTCCAATCCGAGTTCTGCGCGCCGCACGAAGGGGTCGCCGGTATTCCTCCGCCCGGTCCGGACGCGTGGTCGCGGTGGCTCAGTCCTCAGAGTGGTGCGGACACGACGCTCTGTCTCGCGTACCGACCACCCTTGCTCCACCACTTCGGCAGCCATGCGCGTACGGTCGTCCGAGTCCGGTAGCATCAGCAGTGCACGGCCGTGGCCGGCTGACAACTCGCCGCTCGCCAACAGCGTCAGCACGGGAGCCGGCAGCGCGAGCAGTCGCAGTGCGTTTGCGACCGTGGATCGATCGCGGCCCACATGGCGGCCCACCTGTTCCTGCGTGAGGCCGAACTCATCCATCAACTGACGGTAGCCTCGCGCTTCCTCGAGGGCGGAAAGGTCTGCCCGCTGGAGGTTCTCTACAAGCGCGACCACCAGCATCTGCTCGTCGCTCAACGTCCGGACGATCGCCGGCACCGATGTCCAGCCGAGGCTCTGCATTGCACGAAACCGTCGCTCGCCCACCACAATCTCGAACGCTTCACCTACAGCTCTCACGACAATGGGTTGCAGCAGTCCGTTTTGCCGAATCGACTCCGCGAGTTCGGCGAGTCGCTCCGGATCGAACTCGGCACGTGGCTGGAAGGGACTTGGACGTACAGCTTCGATCAGGATCTCCGTGTCGCGCGAATCGGGTTCCCTCTCGAGGTTCTCGCCGAGTAGTGCCGCGAGTCCCTTCCCGAGGCGGCGGTCACTCCTAGGCAATCTTCGCTTCCTGGTGACGATCGATCAGCTCTCGGGCGAGACTCAGATATCCGCGGGCACCGCTCGATAGAACATCGTACAGGGCGATCGGCTCTCCGAAGCTGGGCGCCTCGGCCAGGCGTATGTTCCGCGGGATCATCGTGTCGAACACCTTCCCCCCGAAATACTCGCGCGCCTCCGCCGCCACCTGTTTCGCGAGATTCAGCCGCGAATCGTACATCGTCAGCAACACGCCCTCGATCTCCAGGCCGGGGTTGATCCCGCGCTGTACGAATCGGACGGTATTGAGGAGTTGGCTCAATCCCTCGAGGGCGTAGAACTCGCATTGGATCGGAATGAGGACGGCATCGGCCGCCGCCAGCGCGTTCAGCGTCAGCAGGCCCAGGGATGGCGGCGAATCGATGAGGATGTAGTCGAACTCTCCGCGCAATGCATCGATCTTTCGGCCCAGGATCCTTTGGCGGTCCGCGCGGTCGATCAACTCCACCTCGGCGCCGATGAGATCACGGCTCGCAGACACGACGGACAGGCACGGAAAATGCACTTCGGTGCGAAGTGCCGCCTCAAGCGGCTGCCCGTTGACCAGGCATTCGTACACGCTCGGAGTGTTGAGGTCCTTGCGGAGCCCAAAGCCTGATGTCGCATTACCCTGCGGGTCGCAGTCGATCACCAGCGTCTTCCGCTCGGCAATCGCCAGCGACGCACCCAGATTGATCGCCGTCGTCGTCTTCCCGACGCCGCCCTTCTGGTTGGCGATTGCAATCACCCGGCCCAATACGATTCGCTCCTCAGCGATGCTGCGGATTCGCGGATCCGCGGCAGGTATAGAAGATCACGTAACTCTATGTCGCCTAATCGGTTAGCAGCATTGGTCATTGTCGCGCCAGCTCGACTTCGGCCTTGCGCGGCGGCGGGTTCCCGGCCCCTTGAGAACGCCGCTCGGGGACCCTCGGCAATATACCGTGGTCTCATGACGCGGGCGAACGGCTCCCTCGCAGAATGCGAGTGTTTCACGTGAAACAACTCGTTCCCGTCCTGGTTTCCCCGCTCTCTGCGCAGGCACGTGCGATTCCCAACCCTCTTGCCGCGTCCCCCCTTTGTTGGCGACTGTTTCCGTCGACGCCTTTAGTCGAGGACCATCGGCGCTTGGCTTCCTCGTTCCACAGACCCCGCGAGGCCACCATCGACTGTCGGCCCCACGGGAGGGCCGCCAGGTTTCGCGTCGCCATCTACGCCAGAGTTGCCGGGAGGTACTGATCACAACCCCACTCCACACGACTGACCGCCTTATCCTTGCTCTCGACGTGCCGACCGCCCGCGACGCTCGGGAACTAGTCGAAGCGCTAGCCGACACCGTCTCCTTCTACAAGATCGGCCTCGAACTCTTTCTTTCCGGAGAGTACTTCGAACTCGCTGATTGGCTCCGGGCTCGTGGCAAGAGGGTTTTTGCCGACCTGAAGCTATTCGACGTACCGCAAACGGTCGGCTCCGCTGTCGGGCAACTGCGAAGGCGAGACGTGGACTTTGTTACCGTGCACGGGAACGACGCCATTCTCCGCGCCGCTTGCGACGCGGCTGCGGGGACGCCCGGGATTCTTGCGGTGACGGTTCTGACCAGTCTCGATCGAGCCGATATGGAAGATCTCGGTTTCGAAGCTGATGTCTCCGCCGTTGTGCTGTCTCGCGCCCGCAGGGCAGAGGCCATCGGTTGTGCCGGGGTCATCAGCTCCGGACTCGAGGCCGCCTCGATTCGATCCGCCGTCTCGGACGATTTCCGCATCGTCGTTCCGGGGATCCGGGCCACCGTCCAGTCCGGAACCGATGACCAAAAGCGTACGGTCGATGTCGAGACGGCGTTCGGAGCCGGGGCGGACTACATCGTCATGGGGCGGCCCATCCGGAATGCTTCGGACCCGGCCGCGGCCGCCGCGGCCATCCAGGATCGGATTGCGAGCTGTCTCGAGCCAGCGCGGATAGGCCGACCCTATCCCGGCCGCCCGTGTGCCACTTCCATGTAACATATGTATTGACAATATGTTACGGCGGATACTATCCTCACTGTCAAATGGTCTCGGGCGGCCAGCCTCGTCGTCCGTGGGGCCCTGGTTGACGATCGGTTGAGTTCCTGCCGCCATGTTATCTGGTCCGGCGGCTGAAGCACCGGAACAGCACGACGACAAGGACATATCACGTTGGTGCACAACATGTTAGGGCCCTAGGACACCCCTCCGCTGCCGACGGGCTTCGAGCGGGCGGGGGGTCGTCCGTGAAGCAAGAGGCACATTTCCTGCGTATAGGTGTACATTCATGCACACCCGAATTTGCCCACCGGAGTTGTAACGCAATGATAGAACTCCCCGATGTCGAGCGGATGATCGAGAGTATTGCCGGATATACGACCGGCAAGACAATCTCGACCATCCGTATCGACGACCCGAACGTTGTGCCGATCGAGTCCGAGATTGTCACAGATCATCTCGAACACCACGCGGTGGATTCCGTCGAGCGACACGGCCGCTACGTCGTCCTCCGGTTTCGTTCCGACTACAGTCTCATCTTCGACATGGGGGACGACGGTCTGCTGCGGCTTGAATCGCAGACTGCGCCGCCGACGGAACGGACCCGGATTCGATTCCAGTTTGCCGCGGGGCGGGAACTCCGCTTCTCTTCGTCCGGGTCCCAGGGTACCGTCCAGGCGTTACCGGGGAGTCAGTTCAACGACAAGGGTGCGCTCCAGAGCCTCGGGGTCGACCCCTTGAGCGAAGATCTCACCGTGGAGCGCTTCGAAACCCTCGCAGCGCGGAACCACCGCTCGACGGTCAAGGGGTTTCTGCTGAATCAGAAGGCGATCGCCGGCATCGGCAACGACTACGCCGACGAGATCTGCTTTCAGGCAAGCGTCCGCCCGGATATGCGAGTCGGGCAGCTGATGCCGGATCAGACGCACCGGCTTCACCGCTACCTGAGGCGTGTCCTGCGACGGGCCACGCTCCACTGGAGTGCGGCGCACTCCGATCCCGGATGGCTGATCAACTCGCGGTCGAACGGGAGCGCCTGCCCGAGGTGCCGCCATGAGTTGACCTCTCTGCGCGTGACCGGTCGCAAGACCGTGATCTGCCCGAGGTGCCAGAGAGCCGCCTGACGATCCGCCTTCACCGGGTCCGCGGACCCACCAGGCGGTTCTCCCCGGAGACCGGCCTGAGGCGGGCGTTGTTCTCTTGCGCCCTTCTGTCTCTGGCCTCGGCAACTCCGGGAATGCTGTTCGGACAAGCTGAGAGCTCCGCCGGGCGAATCCAGGACCGCAATGGTCACCCTTTTCGCACCCCTGCCGGATCTCCGCTCGAGCCGGTGCACCGGATCGCCCTGTTCAGCGCGGGCCGAGACTCCGTCCGCGACGGCATCGCGTCCGCCGATCTCGGGGACCGTCTCCAGTTCTGGATCCGTCGCGACCCGGACGGGGCGGTAGAGTACGCTGGGGCGATCCACGGCGGCGTTTTTTCCCGTTTCGACCTCGGTGGCCCGGATCAGGCGCTTATCGAAGTGCACTACAGGATCGGAGTACTGTTGCGGGCCCGGTTCGGAGGGCTCGCCGCTCGCGCCGAGCTCTATCACGTGAGTTCCCATCTGGGGGACGAGTTTCTGCTCGACAGCGGCGTGAGGCCTATCAGCACGAGTCGCGAGGGGCTCGAGTTCCTGCTTCAGGGGTCCCCGCTCCCCGGCATCACGGTGTACGGCGGGCCCGGCGTCCTGTTGCGTACCTCACGCGACCTGGACCGGCTCTCACTCCGAGCGGGCGCGGACTGGGAGTCCTCGCCTGCCGCGCACGCGCGATTCTACGCCTCCGTCGACCTGTTCACCTGGGCCGAGTCGGAGTGGGAGCCCGCTCTTGCGACCGAATTGGGGGCTGCACTCGGCCGGGGCGCGCGGCTCGGGCTACTGTTCGGGCTTGGTCCATCACGAGCCGAGCAGTTCTTTCGTGAGTCCGAACGACTGCTGGGGGTTACGATCTCCTATGTACGCTGAGCCGAGCGGGCAGCTGGTTGTGCCTTCCTCCGCTCCCGGGACAGGTACAACTGCTGCGGCAGCGACGCGATGTTCGAGGCCGTGTAGTACAGGTTCAGACCGGCCGCGAAACTGGCGAACATGAAGGTGAAGACTACCGGCAAGGCGTAGGAGAAGATCTTCATCTGCGGGTTCGTCTCCATGCCCCTCTGCGTGATCCAGTTGAGGAACAGCATCGAGCCACCCATCAGGGCCGGGACGATGAACAGCGGGTCCCGCAGAGAGAGGTCGGGAAGCCACAGGAACGGAACGCCGCGGAACTCGATCGTGTTCTGAAATACGAAGAACAGCGTGATCAGAATCGGGAGCGGCACAAGCATTGGCAGACAGCCGCCGAGCGGATTCACGCCGTGTTCCCGGTACAGCTTCATCTGTTCCTGCTGCAGCCGCTGCGGGTCATTCTTGTAGCGTTGCTGCAGCTGCTTGATCTCGGGCTGGATCGCCATCTGCTTCATTTGCTGGCGCATCGAGATCTGGTAGAGCGGGAAGAGAACGATCCGCGAGGCCACCCCGAACACGATCAGAACCCATCCGTAGGCCAGCGCGAACGACTCGTGCAGCCAGATCAGCACGGCGACGATGAGATTGCCGAACGGCCGGATGAACCACCGGAGCCAGCGCCAGCCGTAGGGGTTCACGTTGTGCAGCTCCTGCCCCATGGCCTGCAGCCGCGCGAAATCCTGCGGCCCGATGTACGCCACGTAGTCGAACCCTGAGCTGCCAGCCGGGACCGGCAGGGTGGCCTGCATGTCGGCGGCGTCCGCGTCGGCGACGCCTCGCAGCATGACCCCACCGATCCCCGGGCCGGTCGGCGCGGCGACCACCGCCGCGAGCCAGTACTTGGACTTCGACGCGACCCAGCTGAACGGTCCACCCGTCGCCGGCCTCGACTCTCCTTCGTCCACCCGGTCCAGGCGTTCGGCCGCAATCTGGCCGGCGCGGCTCCGTGTGACGAGCGACATCGCCGTCCTGTCTTCCCGGAGTACTGCCTCGTTCAGCTCGATGCCCCGGCCAAGCCCGATCAGGACCGCGTGTCCTACGTCGCCCAGCCCTCGCAGGCCGCCGCTTGCCTCGATCCGATAGTCGTCCGGATAGAAGCGATACGTGACGTCAAAGGTGACCTCCCCGATCGCCGCCTCGAACCGCAGCTCTGCGGCCTCGTCCGTCACGTCGAGCCGTGATGCCGAGGCATCGAACACGAAGGAAGCAAGCGAGACGGTGTCGCCCCGGAGCGTCAAACCGTACGTGAGGATCGAATCCTCCGGCCGGATCAGCTCCACGTTCATACCGCCATGACCGGGGGTGGAGAAGTTCTCGTACTCCAGCATCGAAGCGCCGACGAGCCGCGCCCCGCGTGTATCGAATCGGTATTCGTACAGATCCGACCTGACCGTGACGATTTGTCCGGTACGGGATGGCTCGTCGTCTTCCGGTGCTGCTGCCGGGAGGTCGTCCGGCTCTGCCAGCACTTCCGCCACCCTCTGCGCAGTTCTTTCCGTGCCAGAAAGCTCCTCGGCCGCCGGCGACGGTGACGGAGTATCGATCGCCGTCTCGTCGCCGGGCCCCACTGGATCCAGCGGCCTTTCGATCGGCGGGAACACGACATTCGAGAGGATCATGACGCCGACCATGAGCGCGATCGCGAGGAGGAGACGCCGTTCCATCAGACCTCACGCGCCGGCACGGGATCGTACCCGAACGATCCGAGTGGGCGACAGCGAAGCAGACGGCAGGCCATCAACCACGATCCCCGCAGGACGCCGAATCTCCGCACCGCGGTCAACGCGTATTCGGAGCAGCTCGGCTGGTAGCGGCAACAGGGCGGCAACCAGGGAGAGACGACCAACTGATAGCTGCGGATGGCTACCAGGATCACCGCGCGCATACAGCCTCCAACGAATCCATAAGGGCTAAGAGGGCGACGTGTAGCTTTCGGTACGAGGCTTCGTAGGCGGCCGGTTTCGCACGCAGGATCAAGTCCAGGTCGAGCCGTCCGGTCTCGAGCGCCGGGAGCAGGTCGAGGCGGGCGATCTCCGTGAGACGGCGCTGCACACGGTTCCGCTCGACAGCGGTGCGTCCGTGGCGCGGCGCTATGATCCCGACCCTGGGTCGACCGGGGAGGGACGGGGCGGAGAAAACGTCCACGAAACGGCCCCGGCTGCGCCGCCCCTCGCGCATCGTGCGGCGGATTTCCCGGGTTTTCCGTAGCCGCGCCGCGCGAGGCAGGCGAAAGCCCGCACGCGGACGGGGCCCGCTAGCGGCTTCGTCGCTTGCGACGGAACGCGTCACTGACCGTGAGTCGACGCCGACCCTTCCTTCGGCGGCGCGACAGGACCCTGCGGCCTGCCTTTGTCTTCATGCGCGCCCGGAACCCGTGATCCCTGAGGCGCTTCCTGTTGGTCGGCTTGCTGTATGTGGGCTTCCCCATCTCGCATCACCCGAGGCTATTCCTGGTCTCCGCTAACTTTCACGGCCAGCCCGAAAGTCTAGACGGGAAGCGGGTTAGTGTCAATTCCGCTTGCGAGGAGCCGTAGCCCGGGCCCACTCCAAAGCTCTCTCGCTGACGGATTTTGGTGTGGGTGGGGGCTTACGCTGCGGCAGCCGTTCCGTTCGTTGACACTCGCCCGCAAACTCGTCTAAGATCAGGGCTTCCGCACCCACCGTTTTTCTTTGCCAGCGCGGCGCGAATGGAGCTGACTGCACACGAGGCCTGGGTCAAGATTCGCGCGTCCGCGCAGGGCGTGCTGCCCGAGCAGACCTATCGCACGTGGCTCGCTTCCACCGAGGCCCTTTCCCTGTCTGACGACACACTCGTCGTCTCCGCTCCGACCAAGTTCGCCGTCGAGTGGGTCGAGGATAAGTACGGCACCCTCCTGCGGGACATTGCCGAGCGCGAGCTGGGCGCACGGCTGCGGCTCCGTTTTGAGCATCAGGGCGGAGAGAAACGCATCGAGTTTCCGCAGATCACGGAACCCTTTCCGGGCGAACCGGGCCATGTCCTGGCCCCGGACTCCGCCGCGCGGGGCGTGCGGCCCGCGGTCGCGTCGCTCAATGAGCGGTATACCTTCGACCGATTCGTGATCGGTCGAAGCAACGAACTCGCGGCCGCCGCGTCGGACCGGGTGGCCGCCGCGCCGGCGACCACCTACAACCCGCTGTTCATTTGGGGGGGCACCGGCCTGGGCAAGACCCATCTGATGCACGCGATCGGTAACACCATCATCGAGCGTCGGCCGGACCGTCAGATCGCCTACGTTCCCTCGGAACAGTTCACGAACGAGATGATCGACGCGATCAAGACCGGGCAGACCGCCCTGTTCAGGGAGCGTTACCGCCGCATCGACATACTCCTCGTCGACGACGTCCACTTCATCGCGAACAAGGAAGGAACCCAGGAAGAGTTCTTCCATACGTTCAACGCGTTGTACGACGCGAAGAAGCAGATCGTCATCACGAGCGATCGGCCGCCGCAGGAGATCCCGGGACTCCAGGAACGACTCGTCTCCCGCTTCGAGTGGGGTCTGGTGACCGACATCCAGCCGCCCGACCTCGAAACGCGATCCGCTATCCTTCGCAAGAAAGCTGACGAAGACGCGATCGAGATCGAGGATGATGTCATCGAGTACGTCGCGAGGAACCGGCGCACATCGGTCCGTCAGCTCGAGGGCGCACTGATCAAGCTCCTTGCCTTCAGCTCGCTCACACGCCGTGAGATATCGCTGGAGATGGCCCAGGACGCCCTCGGACCAGAGGTTGTACACTCCGAAGACGAGCCCCTGGAGATATCGCCGGAAGAGATCCGCGCCCGCACGGCCTCTTTGTGGGGCGTTTCAGTCGAGGCCCTCATGTCAAAACGGAGGAATCGGACCATCACCGTACCCCGGCGCGTCGCGATGTATCTCATCAAGACGAATCTCGATCTGCCCTACTCCGACATCGGCCACCTCTTCGGAGGCAGGAATCACTCCACGGTCATCTACTCGGTGAACAAGGTAGAGGCCGAGATGGCCTCGGATCCGGGGCTCCGCACGCGTATCGGCCAACTGCAGCAGGAGCTATTCAGATCCTGAATGCGGCGTCCGTCGATCGTCGTGTCGAAAAACGTCAGAACTTCCTCGTCGACGTCGCTGCAACTCACGAGTCGTCACAAGGCGAGCGGAGTTTGCCCACGTCTTCGACATTCCTCGTCAGCCCGTCCACAGAACCCAAGCCCCGGGAAGTCAAGTGATACCGCAAGAACCGGGGGTTCTGGACACTTCGACAGGCTCTACTACTACTGCGTTGAGAGGTATATCATACGCCATCGTAGAAACAACGGTGGAAAACCCTGACACAGCATTGCCGGAGTTGAAATGAGATTCTCGATCACTCGTGAGGCGCTTCAGCAGGGTCTTGGGGCGACGGCATCCGCCGTCCCGACCCGGGCCGCCCTCCCCGTGCTTTCCAACATCCTGATCCAGGCGGAGGATGATGCCGTGCGGCTCAGCGGCACGGATATGTCCATCTTCGTTTCGCTCGCGGTTCCGGCCGAAGTATCGGAACCCGGGGTCGTCGCACTGCCGGCGCGGCAGCTACTGGAAATCTCAAGGGTGCTCGACGACGCGCCCGTAAGGTTTTCGGCCACCGATGCACAGGCAGGCGGGTCCGGGACCGGCGTCGAAATCGAGTGTGGGCGCAGCAAGTTCACGCTCTATGGACAGGCCCCCGACGAGTTTCCCGACTTTCCGGAGGTCGATTTCGCCACCGGCTGGGAGATGTCGGCGGGAGACCTTCAGACTCTCATCGAGCGGACCAGTTTCGCCGTGTCGACGGAAGACAGCCGGCCGATCCTGAACGGGATCCTCTGGCAGTTGCACGGTGGCGGGACCGTAATGGTAGCGACGAACGGGCATCGTCTCGCAAAGATGCAACAGGAGTTGGGTGACGGCGGTGCGGCGGCGGAGGCGGACTTGATCATCCCGCCCAAGGCTCTGAACCAGGTGCAGAAGCTGTATCCTTCCGATGCGGTGCTGCAGATCGCTCGCTCCGAGAACCATCTGGCCTTCCGATCCGTGGACCGGGAGGTGTTCACCTCTCTGATCGAGGGACCGTATCCGAACTTCGAGCAGGTGATTCCGAAGGACAACGACAAGTCTGCTACGGTGAACCGTGCGGCGCTCGAAACCGCGGTGCGCCGAGTGGCGGTGATGGCTGATGATCCCACGAAACGGGTCCGTCTCTCGTTTACGGAAGGGGATCTCAACTTCAAGGTGCAGACTCCCGACCTGGGAGAGGCCGAGGACACGCTGTCGCTCGACTACGAGGGAGAGGACATCGAGATCGGGTTCAATGCCACGTACCTGCTCGAGGTTCTTCGACATATGCCGGACGAGGACGTGCGTATCACGTTCAAGGCGCCTGAGCGAGCGGCGACGTTCTCCCCGGCCAGCGGTGAGCCGGACTACCTCTGCCTCGTGATGCCCCTGCGCATCCTGGACTAAAGGATTTGCCGGGGAGTGGTAACGTGCGGGACTTGCGGCCAGGAGCGCATCGCGTTCGAGACCTGCCCGTTCTGCGGGGCGTCGTCCGCGCCTCAGGAGCCTGACGAAAGGGGCCCTTCGGATCGCGAGAAGAGTGCCAACGTCCCGGCGTGGGAAGACCCCGAGGCGGCTTTCCCCGGGAATCTGCTCCAGACCTGGCGCCGGAGTGTCCTTGAACCCGGCGCCTTCTTCGCGGGCCTCCGCTTCGACCGGTCCGTGGCCCGCCCGATCCTCTATTACCTCATCATCAGCATACTGGGCGCCGGCCTCTTGCTGACGTGGGGGACCATCCTCTCGGCGTCCTCCTCGGGTTTCATGGGCCAACTCTACGAACTCCTCGATCCGTCCGGCGTCTCGGCCGTGCCGGGACCGATGAGGTCCACCCTGTTACTCGTCAACTTCTTCCTGACACCCTTCCTGGCGGTGTTCTACCTCGTCCTGTGGAGCATGCTCCTGCACTTCTTCATCCTCATCCTGGGTCGGCAAGCCGGACCCCTCAGAGCCACGGTGCGCGCGGTCTGCTATGCCTCCGGGCCGGGGCTCTTCGGTGTCGTTCCCTTCGTCGGCGGGTTGTTGGCGTACGTCTGGGTGGCGGTGCTCACCGTGATCGGCCTCCGTGAGGCGCACGGGATGAGCACCGGCAAGGCGCTCGCGGCATTCCTGCTCGCGGCGACCATCGCCGTGGCCCTCCTGGCGTTTACCGTGATCCTCATAATTACAAGGGGGGCGGCCGGAGCGTGAGTACCGGCCTGGACCGCCGAAGCCCACGGCCCGCGGCAACCATCGTTGTAGCGCGTCCGGCGCCACCGGGGCTGGAGATCCTGCTGTTGCAGCGACCCGGGGCTGCGCGATTCGGGGCGGGCGCGTATGCGTTTCCAGGGGGTGCGATCGACGGGGACGATGCCTCGGCGGTGTGGGAGAGCCGGCTCCCCCCCGTGGGAGAGCGGACCGCGTGCGCGGCGGCGCTGCGGGAGCTGTTCGAGGAGACCGGCATCGTGCCGGCTTGCGCGGGTCCGGTCGATTCCGGGCGGCTGGCGGCTGCGCGACAGGCCTTGCTGGCGAACCAAACGAGTTTCTCCCGCATCGCGGAGCGTATGAAGCTCGATTTCTCGGCTGCGGGGATCGTGTACTTCGCGCGGTGGATCACGCCCATGAATCTCGCCCTGCGCTTCGACACGCGTTTCTTTCTGCTGGCGGCCGACGAGCAGATCGGGCCGGTGAGCCTTAGCCCTGAACACGACGCGGCGCTGTGGACCACGCCCGCCGCGGCCCTGCGGCGTTTCGCGGCAGGAGAGCTTCCGATGCTCTTCCCGACGGTCAGGACGATCGAGCGGCTGGCCGGACTGGGCTCGCCCACGGCCGCGCTCGAGGCGCTACGCGACGTGCGCGTGGAGCCGGTGCTGGTCAAACTCGCCGCGAGCGTGGGCGAGAAAGAAGCGCGCTCGCTGGCGCCCGGGGACCCGGGCTATGATGAGATCTCTTGAACCGCGGTCCGATCCCGCCGCACGTGGTCCGGCACGGCGCAGCGGTCACGGCGGTCCGGGCGGACAATCCCGGCGCACTGACGCTGACGGGTACGCAGACCTATGTGATCGGTACCTCGCGGCTGGTCATCCTGGATCCCGGGCCGCGAGACGACACCCACCTCGTCCGCGTCGATCGGGTCATCGGAGGGAGGCCGGTGGCTGCGGTCTGCTTCACGCATGCGCACCGCGACCACACGGCGGCCGCGCAGGAGGCGGCCGCGCGCTGGGCGAAACTCCGCGCATCCGCCGAGACCCTCTCACGGCTGGAACGGGAGGGAAGGCCGCTCGCCGATGGTGAGAAGATCGCTCTGGGCGGCGGACTACAGCTCCGCGCGCTGGCCACGCCGGGCCACTCCGCCGACCACGTGTGCTACCTCCTCGAACCTGACCGGATCCTGTTCACGGGAGACCTCGTCCTGGGTGAGGGGAGCACCATGATCGTCCACCCGGACGGTTCCGTGCGAGCATACCTTGAGAGCCTGGCCCGGCTCACCGCGCTTCGGCCTACGCTACTGCTACCGGGACACGGCTCCGCCGTGGAGAGGGCGCCCGCGTATCTCGACGCCTGCCGCGCCCACCGAATCGAGCGGGTGGCCCAGGTCAGTCGGGCGCGGAAGTCCGGCGCGCGCAGCCTCCAGCAGATTCGGGAAGCGGTCTACGGTGATCTGCCCGCCTCACATCACCAGGCCGCGGAGGTCACGCTCCGGGCTTATCTCGCCTATCTCGAGGAGAGCTGAGTTCCCGGTCGATGAGACGCCGGTGATAGATGGGGAAGGCAAGGCGAGACAGTTCCGCGGGCCGGGCCCACCGGTGAACCACCTCCGTCGGCATCTCGCCGCTGAGCCAGGAGGCTCGGTGTACAGCGAGACGCAACCGGAAGTGACTGAACGTGTGCCGCAGCACGCGCATTTGGACGCCCACCTGACAGTCTAGGCCGAAGCCCTCGCGGAGCCCCTTCGAGAGGGCCGTCTCCGAAGTCGTCGTCGGTCCGAGGGCAACGGACGGGAAGTCCCACAGGCCCCCGAGAAGCCCGACACTCGGGCGCCGCAGCACGAGTAGCCGCCCCTCCCGATCAACGACGGCAGCCGCCTCGAGCCGCTCCGGAGAACGTCCCCGCCGCCGCGGGGCCGGACGGCGAGCGATCGTGCCCCGCCGCCGGGCCAGGCAACGGGTCGACAACGGACACTCCCCGCAGCGCGGGCGGCGTGGAGTGCACACCTGGCTTCCGAGATCCATCAGCGCCTGGTTCACGGCGCCGGGCCGACCCGGGGCACCCGTTAACAGGTTGCGCGCGTCGCTCGCGAGCCGCGAAGGAGTCGGTGTCTCGAGATCCGCGAGCCGGGCGAGGACGCGGCGCGCGTTCCCGTCCACCGCTGGCTCCAGCTGTCCGAACGCCAGGCTTGCCACCGCGCCCGCCGTGTACGGACCCACGCCTGGCAGCCGGCGCAACTCCGCCGCCGTCTCCGGAAGCCGGCCCCCGTACTCGGCGACGACCCGTCTCGCCGCCCGGCGCAGGTTGCGGGCCCGGGCGTAGTATCCGAGACCCTCCCACAGCCGGAGCACCTCGTCCTCGTCCGCCTTCGCCAGCGCATGCAGGTCAGGGAACCGGTCGATGAACCTTCGATGGAAGGGAACGGCAGTCTCCAGGCGCGTCTGCTGGGCCATGACCTCGGCGACAAGGATGGCATAAGGGTCCCGCTCGCCGCGCCAGGGGACCTCGCGTCGGCGCCCGTCAAACCACGCCAGCAGGGCGACCGCGTCCGCGGGCCGGGCGGCCTCAGCGCATCGCTTCGGGGAAGACGCCATCGAAGATGAACACGGCGGGCCCAGTCAGCCGGATCCGTCCGGCCTCGAGGAACTCCACCATAAGGGTGGCTCCAGAGCGGGTGATGAACTCGACCCGCTCGCCGATCTCTCCCGCGGCCCGGAGAGCGAACGCGACAGCCATGCATCCGCTGCCGCAGGCCTGGGTCTCCCCCTCGACCCCGCGTTCGAAGGTTCGGATGAACGTCGCCCCGTCCTCGCGGGAGACCAGGTGGACGTTTGCACCGTCGTCACCGAGCTCCTCCATCCATCGCAGAGGCCTGCAGAGTTCATCGAAGTCATCCACCTTCACCGAGGACGCCGGCACCACGAGGTGCGCTGTCCCCATCTGCACAAGCCAGGCGGCTTGGTCCTCTACGCCGACCCGGACCAGAATCTCGCGGTCCACACGGGCGTCGAGCGCATACTCCAGCGCCACGCCGTCGTCTCCCGCCCGGGCCAGAATCTCCCCGTCGTCCGTGACGAGCATGTGCTCGGCCGGCACCAGACCACGGTCCACCGCGTAACGCGCAGCGCAGCGCGACCCGTTGCCACACGTAGAGAACTCGGAGCCGTCGGGGTTGAAGAACCGAAGGCGGACCAGTGCCTCGCTGAGACTCCGGACGGTGATCAGGCCATCCACGCCGACCCCCGTCGCCCGGGGGCAAAGCACAGCGGCCAGGGCTCCGGCGTCCCGAAGTCCCAGCTCTTCGCCTCGCACGATCACGAAGTCGTTACCGGCTCCGCTGTATTTGCTGAATAGCGACATCTCAAAGGCGGGGTGGGGTGAAAAAGGAAACCGGCCGCGAGCGTGAAGCCCGCGGCCGGTTCTTGTGTCGACCGAAACCTGACTCGACGCGACGCCGGCAAGGCACCGCAAGCTTCAGGTCGGCGCATGTCTCGAGCGCCACCGGTTTCAGGACCGGTTACGCTGCCTCGAGGCGATCGCTTGCCCGTGCCGAGTCAGACCCGGTTCTACATCCTTCAGACACTAGATCACCTCCTCTCAAGAAGTTCACACAAAGGGCACCGAACAGAACACCACGCAAATGATGCCGCACCTCCGTCGAAGCTGCAAGCTTTTCCCTTGCTCGCCCCCTCACGTCAGAAGAGAATCAGACCGTCACGAGCGGTGAGGGGGGCGATGAGAGGCAGCGACAGGACAGGGTCCGGACTCCCGGCCGGAGCGTTGTCCCCCGCGGAACGGCAGGCGACGGTCGACCGTCTCTGCGCACACTTCGCGCGGGACGCCATGACCGACACGGAACTGGAGCGCCGGCTCGATCTCGCATACGCCGCTCGCACCAGAGCCGAACTCATCTCCCTGGAGAGAGACCTCCCAGCGCTCGAAACGGAAGGGCGTCCTGCCGGCCCGCCTTCGCCGGCCTCCGCATCCGTGGCGGTGGATCCGACCCGAACCGTCCAGGACAGTGACCTCATCGTGTCCGTCTGGGGCGCCACGGAACGCAAGGGCAGCTGGATCCCGCCCCGGCAGCTGACTTCCGTATCGGTGATGGGTGGCGCGGAGCTGGATTTCCGCGAGGCGGTGTTCGCGACGCGGGAGACTTCGCTGCGGCTCCTGACGGTGATGGGGGGTGTCGAGATCCTCATCCCGCCGGGTGTCCGTGTCGAATGGCGCGGGGTCGCCCTCATGGGCGGCGTGACTACGCCGGAGCCAAGTGCGCCGCCCGCTCAGGATGCTCCCGTCATCCGCATCAGCGGCCTGGTCCTGATGGGGGGCGTCGACATCGTCGAACGTCTTCCGGGCGAGAGCGCGAGGGAAGCGCGGAAGCGGATCAGGAGGGCGAGGAAAGCCCGCCATCGACTCGGTTCGGGCACATGACCGGCCGCCACTTTCTCCGCCGGGGGCCGGTTCCTTGACGCCCGGCTCGCGGCTCGGGTATTCTCCCCTCGCCGCCGCCAGCAGAGCACCCGATACGAACCAGGCGAGGTATGCATGTCGGACATCCCGGAAGACCTGAAGTACACGCCCGAACACGAGTACGTGCGCGAATCGGATGTCGACGGTGAGGTCTTCATCGGGATCACGGATTATGCCCAGGGCGAGCTTGGCGACGTGGTGTACGTCGAACTTCCGGCGCCCGGCGACGATTTCGGGCACATGGAGGCGTTCGGTACCGTCGAGGCCGTGAAGACCGTGTCCGAACTCTTCTGCCCCGCAGCGGGAGAGATCGTGGCCGTAAACGACGCCCTGGAGGCCGACCCCGGGCTCGTCAACAGCGACCCCTACGGGGAGGGCTGGATGATCCGGCTGGCGCTGGAGTCACCGGACGACCTTGAGGAACTTCTCTCCGCCGACCAGTACGCCGCCCTCGTCGCCGACGCGGACGACGTCTGACGGCCCGCTCCTTGAACATGCAGCTGGAGATGGAGCCGTTCGGCGAGTTCGCCGGACGCCACATCGGCCCGTCGCAAGCGGACATCGAGGAGATGCTGGAGGCGGTCGGCGCGGCGAGCATGTCGGAGCTCGTGGAGCAGACGGTCCCGGAAATGATCCGGCTCGGCCGCGACCTCGAGCTGCCCGAGGCGGTGAGCGAGAGAAGGCTTCTCGATCGCGCGGCTGAACTCGCACGCTTCAACCAGCCCTGCCGATCCTACCTCGGACTGGGCTATCACGGGACACTGACCCCCGGCGTCATCCTCCGAAACATCCTCGAGAACCCGGGCTGGTACACGCAGTACACTCCGTACCAGGCCGAGATCTCCCAGGGACGGCTCGAGGCCCTGCTCAACTTCCAGACCATGGTGATCGACCTCACCGGCCTTCCGATAGCGAACGCCTCGCTGCTGGACGAGGGAACCGCTGCGGCGGAAGCGATGCTCATGCTCTGGGGCAGCAAAGGGAGCGCGGACCGGAAGATCTTTCTGGTCTCCGAGGCCTGCCATCCCCAGACGGTGGCTGTCGTACGGGGTCGCGCCCGCCCGCTGGGCATCGATGTTCGGCTCTTCCGGCACGGAGACATCGCCCAGCACAGCCCGGCAGCGGCCTTCGGCGCCCTGTTGCAGTACCCGACGACGGAAGGCGCGGTCGTCGACTATCGCGCGCTGTGCACGGCGCTCCACGAACAAGGGGCCGGGGTGGTCGTGGCGGCGGACCTGCTCGCGCTCGCGCTGCTCGTGCCTCCGGGAGAGTTCGGAGCGGACATCGCCGTCGGCAACTCGCAGCGTTTCGGGGTCCCCATGGGCTACGGCGGCCCGCACGCGGCCTATCTCGCCGCCACGGACGCGTTCAAGCGGAAGCTGCCGGGGAGAATCATCGGGGTCTCGATCGACGCGGACGGAAACCCGGCGCTCCGGATGGCGCTCCAGACGCGGGAGCAGCACATTCGCCGCGAGAAAGCCACGTCCAACATCTGCACGGCTCAAGTGCTGCTGGCGATCATGGCGGGGATGTACGCCGTGTATCACGGCCCGGCGGGCATCCGGGCCATCGCGAGCCGCGTCCGCAAGTTGACCTGGGCCCTGGCCAGAGGGATCGAGCGGCTCGGGCACATCATCGTGCACGATGAGTTCTTCGATACGCTGCAGGTCATCCCCTCGGGCTATACGTCGGCCGAGATTCTGTCCAGGGCCCGGGAGAGGGGGATCAATCTCAGGGACTTCGAGGACGGGACCGTGGGGATCTCGCTCGACGAAACCGTACGGGGCGAGGATCTCGACGACCTCCTGGCAGTCTTCCGCGGCGAAGACGGACCCGAACTGACCGCGGAGGGGGTCGCGGCCGACGCGCCGGAGCCGACCTATCCCGCAACCCTCGCACGCGCCTCGGGTTATCTGCAGCATCCCGTCTTCGGCCGGTACCACTCCGAAACGGAGATGTTGCGCTACATCCACCGGCTGGAGACGCGCGACCTGTCGCTGAACACGAGCATGATCCCGCTCGGTTCCTGCACGATGAAGCTCAACGCGACCTCGGAGATGATCCCGGTCACGTGGCCCGAATTCGGATCGCTCCACCCATTCGCGCCCCTGGACCAGGTCGTGGGCTATCGGCGCCTGTTCGACGAACTGGAGGGCTGGCTGTGCGAGATGAGCGGACTCCCCGCCTGCTCGCTGCAACCCAACTCCGGCGCCCAGGGCGAATACACCGGCCTGCTCGTCATCGCGGCGCGCCACGAGGATCAGGGTGAAGGGCATCGGGATGTGTGCCTGATCCCCTCATCGGCGCACGGGACGAACCCGGCGAGCGCGGTGATGGCCGGGATGCGGGTCGTCGTCGTCAAGTGCGACGAGAACGGGAACATCGATGTAGCGGACCTGCGGGCGAAGGCCGCGCAGCACGCCGACCGGCTCGCCGCGACGATGATCACGTATCCCTCGACCCACGGCGTATTCGAGTCCGCGATACGGGAGGTCACGGACATCGTGCACGAGCACGGAGGGCTCGTGTACCTCGACGGCGCCAACCTCAACGCCCAGGTCGGGCTGTGTCGGCCCGGCGACTACGGCGCGGACGTCATCCATATCAATCTCCACAAGACGTTCGCCATTCCGCACGGAGGAGGCGGCCCCGGGATGGGTCCGATCTGCGTGACGGACGAACTGGCGCCCTACCTGCCCGGACATCCGCTCGTCGACGTGGGCGGTGACGTCGCGATCCCGCCCGTTTCCGCGGCCCCCTGGGGAAGCGCATCCATCCTCCTCATCTCATGGGCCTACATCGCCATGCTGGGCCGCGACGGCGTACGGGCGGCTACGGAGGCCGCGGTGCTCAACGCGAACTACATGGCGACGCGGCTGAGCGAGCACTTCGATATCCTGTACCGTGGCGACAACGGGCGCGTGGCCCACGAATTCATTCTCGACATGCGGCCGTTGAGACGCGGGACAGGCGTCACGGACGAGGATGTGGCCAAACGGCTCATGGACTACGGTTTTCATGCTCCGACCATGTCGTTCCCGGTCGCGGGCACGATCATGATCGAACCCACCGAGAGCGAGTCGAAACGCGAACTGGACCGCCTGGTGGATGCCCTCATCTCCATCCGGGAAGAAATCCGGCACATCGAACTGGGGACTTTCGACAAGGCGGACAACCCGCTCAAGAACGCGCCCCACACGGCGGCGATGGTCACGGCGGATGAATGGGGCCACGGCTACACCAGGCAGGAGGCCGCCTACCCGGCCCCGTCGACCCGCGAGTGGAAGTTCTGGCCGCCGGTGAGGCGGGTGAACAATGCCCACGGGGACCGGAATCTCGTGTGCGCGTGTCCCCCGATCGAGAGCTACGAGACAGTAGGCACATAGGGAGGAACCCGAGATGGCGCGACTCGTATTCCACGGACAGAGCTGCTACGAGATCGAGACGGCGGACGGAACGCGGATCCTGATCGATCCGTTCCTGACCGGGAACCCCGTCGCCGATGTCGGACCGGAGCACTTCACCGATCGGCTCGACTATCTCCTGCTCACGCACGGCCACGGCGACCATATCGCCGACACGTGGGACATACTCGAAGCGACGAACGCCCAGCTGATCGCGACCTACGAGATCGTCGCCTACGCGGGCGCAGTGCAGGGGCACGAGCACGCGCACCCGATGCATATCGGAGGCGCGCACGAGTTTCCGTTCGGGCGGGTGAAGCTCACGCCGGCGCTGCACGGCGGGAAGATCGACGCGCCCGGTGCGGAAGGGTACACGACGACCCCTGCCGGCATCCTCCTGACGGTGGACGGGACGCGGGTGTACCACGCCGGGGACACGGGCCTCACCCTGGACATGCAGCTCCTGCACGGCGAGGTGGACGTCGCACTCGTGCCGATCGGTGACAACTTCACGATGGGGCCGGAGGACGCCGGCCGCGCGATCCACATGATCGAGCCGCGTATCGCAATCCCCAACCACTACGGGACGTGGGAGCTGATCGACGTCGATCCGACCAGGTTCGTGAACGCAGTCGGCGATGCCGCCGAGGTGGTGATCCTGCAGCCTGGGGAGGCTCTGGAGCTTTGAGCGTTCGGGGCGGTCGGCCTCGGTCCGAGGGGCCACCCTGCATCGTGTTCCCCTACACCGTGGCGGACGGCGCCCGCAACATGGCGCTGGACGAGGCCATGCTCGCGCACGCCGTCGCGGGCCGGACGCTCCTCCGGTTCTACGGATGGGACCCGTGGTGTCTGTCGCTCGGTCGCAACCAGAGCGCTCCGGAGCGGCTGCTCGGCCGATCCCGCGATGAGCTCCGTCCCGGCGTGGACGCTGTCCGCAGACCCACCGGCGGCCGGTCGGTCTTTCACGGACCCGAGATCACCTATGCCCTCGCGTGTCCCGATCGCGCCTGGGGTGGGCCGAAGTCCATGCTGCGGACGATCCACCGCGCGCTGGCCGACGGGCTCCGTTCGCTCGGGATCCCGGTCGATGATGTCCACGAGGTCGCGGTCGATGAGGCATCGGCCGCAGGCTCGGCACAGGCCGCCGGACTCTCGTCCGCGGGCTGCTTTCGGGACCCCGCGCCGAGCGAGGTCACCGTGGACGGCCGCAAGCTGGTGGGGAGCGCGCAGTGTCGCCGCCAGGGAGGCCTGCTCCAGCACGGGTCCATCCTCCTGGAGGATCGGCAGGCGCTCGGAGACCTGGACGCACCCGGTGCGGCGTCTGAGCGTGGTCCGGCGTCCCCGGCGATCGGTCTGAGAGAAACGCTGGATCCGGCCCCGGATCACGGCACAATCGTCGCACGCCTGGCCACCGGCCTTTCGAGCGCCTTTGGCGCCCCTGCCCCGGCCGGGGCGGCTGCAGAGGCCGAAGCGGTACTGGCCCGCCTGACGCCCGATTACGAAGCCCTCCACCGATCAGCTGCCTGGCTCTGGCTCCGAAGCGCTTGACGGTCCCCCAGACCGCTTCTAGCTTGGTTCCGCTCGGTCTCCGGCGCTGGCGTGCACCCGGCGACGACATCGATGAACCTTACCGGGAGGGCCACCTTGATCGCGTCGATACTCTGGTTTCAGGATACTGCGTTGAGGCTGGGCGAAGACCAGGCGCTCAACCTCGGGGAGATCTGGGTTGCCGGTGGGTTTATGATGTGGCCTCTGGGCGCCGCCCTCGCGACCGGAGTCCTGATCATCGTCTGGAAGCTCGTCGACCTCCAATTGAAGGGCGGCAGCAACAAGAAGGTGCTGACCGCGGCCGACGAGTTGATCAGCGTCGGCAACCTCGATGAGGCGCTCGATCTCTGTAACAACTCCGGTGCCCCCGCCGCGATGGTCCTCCAGGCGGGACTTTCCCGTTACGACGAGGGCACGGAACGTGCCACACAGGCAATCGAGAATGCCGGCGCCATCCAGGTGGCCGGACTGGAAAAGGGTCTCGTCTGGCTGGCGACGCTCGCGAACGTCGCGCCGCTCCTCGGCTTCCTCGGGACCGTGATCGGGATGATTCAGGCCTTCCAGGCGATCGAGATCGCCGGTGAGGTGGAGGCCACGCTCGTCGCCGGCGGGATCAAGGTCGCGCTCATCACGACCGCCACCGGTCTCACGATCGCGATTCCGATCAACATCTTCCACAACTACTTCGTGACGAAGATCGACCGCCTCGTCATCGATATGGAAGAGAGCGCCCAGCGCCTCATCGACGCGCTGCACGAGCGCGAGGCTCGCCGGGCAACCGGCTGAACACCGGGCGCGCCCTGGCGCGCAGTGGAATTCAGGCCTGAAACGCGGCCCGCCCTCCCGGCGGGCCGTTTTGCGTGGAGGCCGGGTCGGATCCGATCCGCATCTTGCATCCGGGCCGCCCGATGATCGAAGTTTGGTTCCAGGGCCTGCTGGCCGGGCCCGATGGTATGGGGTGGGGACGACGTGGAAGGAGGTCTTCCGGTGCATGTTCGCCAGCGCATCATTTTGACACGAGGGTCGGGGTCGGGGTCGATCCTGGCTCTGATCGCGGTGTCCTTCCTGTCTGCTCAGGCGGGAGTTCAGGCGGGAGACACTGCGAGCGACTCGGGCGCCGAGAAGAACGCGGCCTCGACGACGGCTGACGATGTACTCAAGCGCGCACGACGATTCCTCGAGGCCGAGATGCCGGTATCGGCCTCGACCCTGTTGGCTCGGGAACTCTCCGCGGGCGAGTTGAAGGGAGACGGAGCGGTGCTGCTGGCGGCAGAAGCCTTCGCGGCCCAGCGGGCGTGGGGCTCCGTGCAGCGCCTCCTCTCCGGACGCGACCTCCCCACTTCGGCGGCGCGTACGCAGGCCACGATCCTCCTCGCCCGCGCCGCCGCGGGGCTCGACAACACGACCCGGGCCGCCGAGCTCTACCGCGCGTACTTTCAGGCCGTCGAAGGGACGCCCGCGCTCGCCGTACGGGTCGAGTTCGCCCGCGTCTCGGGCAAGCTGGGACGCTGGTCCGAAGCGCGGGACCAGTTCGTCCTGGCCGAACGCGAGCGCCCGAAAGTGGCGGCGTGGCTGCGGCTGTCGCGCCTCTACGCGCTCGCCCAGGCGGACGACCACGTTACGTTCGCCCTCGCCGACTCCCTCGTGCGTGAGGGTCGCGTACCGGCCGATTCCGCCCTTCTGCCGGCGGCGCGCCTGGCGTTCCGGCTCGAAGATCCGGCACGCGGCCTCTCGCTGGCACGCCGCGCCGGAAAGGGGGTCCGGAACGTTCTCGCCGCACGGCACATCGGACCGTACCTGCTGGCGAACCGGGACAACGCGGGGGCCGGGTCGGCCTTCGCCGATGCGCTGAGGGCAGGACGGCATACGGCCGAGACGGGCCCCACCCTGCTTGAACTCGACCGGTCCTGGCGCACCCTCCTCGACGTGGGCCGGTCGGACAGCCGCGCCGGTCGGCACACCCGCGCCGCCGCGTATCTGTCCGAAGCGCTCGAACTCGCCCCCGAGGGCGAACGCGCCGCCATCGCGGAGTCGCTCGCCTCAGTCTACCTGACGCTGGCCGACCCGACCCGGGCCGCCGCCGCGCTCGGACCGTGGATCGACGACCCCGCGCCTGCGGCCACACCTCGCGCTTCCCTGTGGATGCTGGCCAACCGGATCTACACGGCGCTGGGGCGCCCAGACGCGGCCGCGCGGGCGCACGAGACGGCCGCCACAGGCGCTGGCGATGTGGCCGCCCGGGCGGCCTACCTGCTCGCCGATCTCGAGCACGATGCCGGTCGGCCGGATGCCGCCGCCCAGGGGTTCGACAGCTCCTACCGCGCGTTCCCCGGTTCGGACTACGGATTGCGATCGCTCGAACGGCTCGCGATGCTCGCGTACCAGGCCGGCCGCTACGACGAAGCCCACACGCACCTTGCCGAGTATCGGACCCGCTATCCGGACGGCGGCTGGGTGCAGGGTGCCCTGTACTGGAGTGGAAAGGTCGAGGAAGCGCGCGGAGACCTCGACGCCGCGCGGACCTTCTACAACCGTGCCTTCGAGTACAACCCACTCGACTACTTCGCCATCCTCGCCGCCCCCCGAATCGACCGCGACCGCTGGGAGGCACTGGCACTACCGGAGCCCGAACCCCTTCCCGAACTAGACATCGTCCACGCCACGGCACTGGAACGGATGGAGGTACTGCGGGAGCTGGGGTGGCCCGAGCGGGCGCGCAGGGAATACCGTCGGGCCCGGGAACGCGGGCCGTCAGACTACGGGCAGGTGCTCGCCTTCGCTCACGCGCTCAATGAGGCGAGGTGGACCCGGGAAGGGATTCGCGAGGGCTGGAGGGCCCACGCCGTCCGCGGGAGATGGAGCCGTCCGCTCCTCGAGGCGATCTATCCGCTGCCGTTCCGCGAGGCCCTCGCCGCCGCCGCCGAACTCAGAGGGCTCTCACCCCACTTCGTGGCCGGTCTGTCGAGGCGCGAGTCGATGTTCGACCCCGAAATCCGCTCCGTCGCCAACGCGGTGGGCCTCATGCAGCTGCTGCCGGAGACGGCGGAACGAGTCTCCTCCCGAGCCGGACTCTCCGGGTATCAGCGCAGCCAGCTCACGGTTCCGCAGGTGAACCTGTTGCTCGGAACCCAGTACCTGTCGGACGTGCTCGCCCGCTTCGACGGCTTCGACATCGCGGGGATGATCTCGTACAACGCCGGACCCCATCGCTACGCGCGCTGGCGCGATTTCCCCGAGTTCGCGGACGAGGAGGAACTCGTCGAACGGATTCCCTACCGGGAGACGCGCGAGTACGTACGGGCGGTCACGGAACTGGCCGAAATCTACCGTTTCGTCTACCCGGAGCTGGCCACCGCTCGGCCCTGATCCAAGGCCTGTTGACGGTTACAAAATGCGCGCATAGCATAGGCTCCGACTCGAATTCGGCGGAGTGGTAACCGTGCGCGGCCAACGCGGGCCAATCGCCCGAAACCCACCCATCCACAGAGGTTCGCGGGAGGCAGGATGCCATCAGGCAAGGTAAAGTGGTTCAACGACTCCAAGGGGTACGGCTTCATCGAGCAGCCCGACGGCGGCGGCGACGTGTTCGTCCACTATTCGTCCATCGATATGGACGGATACAAGACGCTCGCCGAGGGGATGGAGGTGGACTACGAGTTCACCCAGGGTGACAAGGGTCTGCACGCGACCCGGGTGACCCGCACCGCCTGACCCGAGCCAAGACCACGACTCCAGGCGCCCCGCCCCATCGGCGGGGCGTTTTTGTTGAGCCGGACTTTGCCACGAGCCCCCCTGCGGGACTACATGTAGGCCATGTCGACCCCCAGCAGCCCGTGGCAACACCCTGCTCGCCCGTCGCTGTTCCTGCTCGACGGCTACGCGCTCATCTACCGCGCGTTCTTCGCAATGATCAACCGTCCGCTCACCACTTCGAGCGGGGAGAATACCTCCGCGCCGTACGGGATCGCGCGCTTCCTGATGCGTCTGATCGACGACCACGCGCCCGACTATCTGGGCGTCGTGTTCGACGCGGGCGACAGTTTCCGGACCGAGTTATATCCCGACTACAAGGCGACACGCGAGAAGATGCCCGACGAACTCAGGGCGTCGCTGCCGAGGTGCCGGGAGGTGTTCGACGCCTTTCGCGTACCCGTGGTCGAGGCCGAAGGCTGGGAGGCGGACGACGTGATCGGCACGCTCGCAGTCGAGGCCGGCGGGTGCGGCCTGCGCACGGTCATCGTCTCCGGCGACAAGGACTTCCACCAGTTGGTCGACCCGGACACCGTCCTCCTCAATCCGGGCCGCGGCGGGCCCGCGGGCGTCGATCAGGAGTGGGTGACCCCCGAGAACGCGGAGCAGAGGTTCGGCGTGCCGCCGGAACGCGTGACCGACTTCCTGGCACTTCTCGGCGACTCGTCCGATAACGTCCCGGGCGTACCGGGGATCGGGAAGAAGACCGCGCCCGAACTCATCCGTCAGTTCGGAGATCTGGAATCCATCCTGGAGCGGGCCGAAGAGGTCACCGCCACCCGGGCGCGCAACGCTCTGCTGAAGCACGCGGACGACGCGCGGCGCTCGAAGACGCTCGTGACTATCCGGACCGACGCGCCTGTCGCGCTCGACCTCGAGAGCTTCCGCGCGCGGCCGCTCGACGCAGGGAAGGCGGCCGCGGTCTTCCGCACGCTGGAGTTCCACAACCTGCTCCGGGAGCTGGAGGCACCGGCGGCGGAGGACCATCGATTCTCCCCCGATATCGAATTGGTCGCCGACGCCCGTCGTCTCGGCGAGGTCGTGGCCGGATTCGCCGGGACCGCCCGCATCGGACTCTTCGTCGTCGGTAGCTCGGACGATCCGCTGAGCGCCGAACTCGTCGGCGTGGCGCTCGCCGCTTCGGATGCGGCGGCGTGTTACCTGCCCCTCGGCCACCGGGCGCCGGAGGTCCAGCGTAACGCGGCGGGGAACCCGACCCTCGCCTTCGATGCCGGCGAACCGGTCGGCCTGCCGGGTCTGGACTCGCCCGAAATGCGGGAGCTACGCGAGGTGCTCTCCTCCGACACGCCGAAGATCGGCCACGATCTCAAGTACGCCGTTCAGCTTCTGCGACGGCACGGCGTCGAGCTGGGAGGCCTCGGGGCCGTCGCATCCTTCGACACCCGGATCGCCTCGTACTGCATCGATCCGGCCCGACGCGACCGCGCCCTGTCCACACTCGCCCCCGCCCGCGCGCAGGTGGACGTAGAGACCCGCGACGGGGTCACCGGAACGGGCCGGAATCGCCTCCCCATGGCTTCGGTCGAGCCGGCTCAGGCCGCCGAATGGGCCGGACCCCGCGCCGCGCTCCTGCACCGGCTCGCGAGAGTCGACGGGGACGAACTCGAACGCACCGGGATGAGCCGCCTCTTCAGGGAGGTGGAGATGCCGCTCCTCTCCGTGCTCGCCAGCATGGAACGCGCCGGCATCGCGATCGACCTCGACTTCTTCGCGGATCTGCGGGCCCGCCTGCGCCGCGACCTCGAGGCGGTGCGCGAGGAGATCCACAAGATCGCGGGAGCCGAAGTCAACCTGCGCTCAGTGCCTCAGATGCGCGCCCTCCTGTTCGACCAGCTCGCCCTGCCCGTGCTCAAGAAGACCAAGACCGGGCCCTCGACCGACGAGTCCGTGCTCGAACAACTCGCGACCATGGGTCACGAGCTGCCGCGCCTCATCCTCGAGCACCGGGAGCTGGACAAGCTCGACGGCACCTACGTGAGCGTGCTCCCGCGGCTGATCGACGCCGAGGGCCGCATCCACACCCGCTTCAACCAGACGGTCGCCGCGACGGGCCGCCTCTCGTCCTCCGACCCCAACCTCCAGAACATCCCCATCCGCAGGGCGCTGGGACGCGAGATTCGAAAGGGGTTCGTCGCCGCACCCGGCCAGGCGTTCGTGGGCGCGGACTATTCCCAGATCGAACTTCGCGTGATGGCGCATCTCTCCGGGGACGAGGCGTTCGTGGAGGCGTTCCGGGCGGAGCGGGATATCCACCGGGAGACCGCGGCCCGGATCTTCGGCGTCGAACCGGACGCCGTCACGCCGACCATGCGCGAGCAGGCGAAGACGATCAATTTCGCCACCATCTACGGTCAGGGACCGTTCGCGCTCGCCCAGCAACTCGGCATCTCGCGGGCTCAGGCGAGCGAGTTCATCGCCGGATACTTCGAGAGATTTGCGGGCGTCGCGGCCTACCTCGAAGAGATGAAGGAGGTGGCGCGGCGTCAGGGCTACGTCGAGACCCTGATCGGACGCCGACGGTACGTCCGCGAGATCAACTCCAGAAACCCCGGGATCCGCGGCTACGGCGAGCGCACGGCGACGAACTCCCCCATCCAGGGTTCCGCCGCCGACCTCATCAAGGTGTCGATGATCCGGCTCCACCGCCGGCTCGCCGACACGGACGCGCGGATGCTCCTGCAGGTGCACGACGAGCTGCTCATCGAGACGCCCGAAACCGATGTCGAGGACATCGGCCGGGTGGTGCGCGAGGAGATGGAAGGGGCCGTCGAACTCGCGGTCCCGCTCCGAGTCGATCTCGGGATCGGTCGAAGCTGGTACGACTGCAAGTTCGGCAAGGAAACCTAGAGGGAACCGAACCGGGGCGATCCGGTCTGGTCTCCGACGCTCGCGACAGTCATCGTTGTAGACCCGAGAATCGCCGTACCGAGAATCGCCCCGTGTCGCGCCCGTGATGGGAGGGGAGCCGTCAACACAACCCGGATCACCCTCGTCGCCTGGACGTCGTTCGCCGCGGCCTGCTCGCAGGCCCCCACGCCCGACGGGACCCCGCAGGCGATCGTCGAGTCGGCGCTGATGCCGACCTTCACGATCCGCGGCGAGCCTGTCGCGCGACCCGCGCTCGCGGACCGCATGGCCGAACTCGACGTGCCCGGAGTCAGCATCGCCGTGCTCGTGGACAGCGAGATCGCGTGGGCCGAGGGCTACGGACTCGCCGACATCGAGTCCGGACGGGCCGTGACGCCGAACACGCTCTTCCAGGCGGCGTCCATCTCCAAGCCCGTGGCCGCGCTCGCCGCGCTCCGACTCGTCGAATCGGGCCGGGTGGAGCTCGACGCCGACGTCAACGCGTACCTCACGAGCTGGCAGGTGCCGGAGAACGGGTTCACGGGAGAGGCGCTCGTCACCCTGCGCGGGATCCTCACGCACCGGGCCGGCCTCACCGTATGGGGCTTCCCCGGGTACGGACCGGACGAAGCGGTGCCCGACGGGCCAGGGGTGCTGGACGGCGTCGGCAACACCGACCCCGTGCGCGTCTACAAGGCACCGGACGAGAGCTGGAGGTACTCCGGCGGCGGATACACTGTGATGCAGCAACTCGTGGTGGACGTACACGGCAAACCGTTCGCCGCCGTAATGCGCGAGGAGGTCCTCGACCCGATCGGCATGGTCCGCTCTACGTACGAGCAGCCGATCCCGGCCGAGCGCCAGGACGAGATGGCGACCGGCTACCGGCCGAACGGCGAACGCGTCCCCGGCGGGTGGCACACGTACCCGGAGCAGGCCGCCGCGGGGCTCTGGACGACGCCGAGCGAACTCGCGCTCTACGCCCGGGAGATACAGCGCGCGTGGAAGGGCGAGTCGACCCGCGTCCTGGGCGAAGCGCTCGCGCGCGCGATGCTGACTCCCGACGCGGACGACTGGGGCCTCGGCCCTGCGATCTCGGAGGACGGCGAACGGTTTCGGCACGGGGGCTCGAACCAGGGCTTCCGCTCCACCTTCGCGGCGTACATCGATGGAGACGACGGGGTCTTCGTGATGACGAACTCCGACTCGGGGAGCCAGCTCGCGGCCGAGATCGCGGCCACGGTTGCCCACGCGTACGGGTGGTCCGGACCCCTCTCCGAAGAGAAGGTGCCGGTGGAGGTGCCGGCCGAGGTGCGGGAGCGGTACGTCGGCACCTATGTCGCGCCCGAACTGGGCGCCGAATTGCGCTTCGAGCCGGACGGGCGAGGACTTACGCTTCGCCAAGGCCCCGGACGCACGGTCCTGTGGCCGCTGAGCGACTCCTCCTTCTTCGATCCCGATAGCGGGCGCGAGGCCCACTTCAGCGACGATGGAGACGAGATGACGGTCAGGGTCGGCAACATCGTCGCGATCCGCCGCTAGCGAGAGAAGGAACGAAAGAAAGGGACGATTACAATGACGTGGAATCCGACTCGGCGAGAGTTCGTAAAGTCCTCCGCCCGCGCCGGCGGCGCGCTGGGGGTGCTCGGCGCCTTCGGCTCGGCCGCCTGCGCGGGTGGAACCGGAGACCCTCTCCGCATCCTCATCCTCGGCGGGACGCGCTTCATCGGCCCCCACCAGGTCAAGTACGCGCTCGACCGGGGTCACGAGATCTCGATCTTCACGCGCGGGCGAACCGAGCCTCCCTTCTACCACGACTACTTCGAGCGCGTCGAACACCTCATCGGAGACCGCACCAGTGACCTGTCGGCGCTCGAGGGCCGAGAGTGGGACGCCGTCATCGACAACTCGGCCTCCTATCCGAGCTGGGTGGCTTCGACGACCGAACTCCTCTGCGGCCACGTCGACCGCTACCTCTTCGTCTCGTCCATCTCCGCCTACGCGGACTTCGCCCAGGTCGGGATCGACGAGGACTATCACGTCGGACAGCTTTCGCCTACGGAAGCCGAGGACGACGGCGGTTACGGACCGAGGAAGGCCCGGTGCGAGCAGTACACGCGCGACGCCTTCGGCGAGAACGCGATCATCGTACGGCCGGGGCTGATCATCGGGCCCGGAGACAACACCGACCGCTGGACGTACTGGCCCGTCCGGGTCGCCCGCGGCGGCGAGGTGCTGGCCCCGAACACGCCCGCTGACCCGGTGCAGAACATCGACGCCCGCGACCTCTCGGAGTGGATCGTCCGCCTCGTCGAGACGCCTGGGCAGGGCGGGACGTACAACGCGACGGGCGAGGTGCAGCAGTTCGGCGACATGCTTGAGGAGATCCGGGGGGCGCTCGACGCCGACGCGACCTTCACCTGGGTGCCGACCGAGTTCATGCGGGCGCAAGAAGTCGCGCCGTGGATGCACATGACGAACTGGACGCCGCCCGAAAGGGAGACGGTCGGGATGAACCAGGTCTCGGTGGCCGCCGCCATCCAGGCCGGCCTCAACTTCCGCCCGCTCGCCGACACCGCCCGCGACACGGTCGAATGGTGGAACTCGCTTCCCGAGGAGCGTCGCGCCGAGCCGCGGGCCGGCCTGCCTTCCGCCAGGGAGACCGAGGTCCTCGCCGCCTGGCACGCCACCGACTGAGGACGGCGTTGAAGACGATGGTGCGCGAACCCCCATGAGAATGCGCTTCCGCCGGGCTCGAGCGTTCACGATCCTGGCCCTCGTCGCGGCCGGTTGCGGTGGTTCCGGAACCGAACCGGTCTCGAGGCCGGACCCGGAGCCCGAACCGCCGCCGCCTCCTCCCGCGGTGACAACGGCGACATACCGCGTGGTCTTCGACGCGACGTGGAGCGCCTCCACGCACCCGACCAACTTCCCGGGCGGCGCCCATTTCTCGCCGCTGATCGGCGCCGCGCACAACGACAGCGTGACCTTCTGGGCCCTGGAGGGCACTGCCACGGCGGGGATCGAGAGCATGGCCGAGACGGGCGGCACCAGCACTCTGGCCGCGGAGATCCGCGCCGAAATCCCGGGGAGTGCGCTGGCCGTGATCAATGGATCCGGCACCCGCAGCCCTGGCAGTGCGACCATTCAGGCGGTCACGGTCCGGGAGGACTTCCCGCTCGTCACGCTGGTCACGATGATCGCCCCCAGCCCCGACTGGTTCGTCGGCGTGTCGGGACTGTCTCTGCGGGACGCCGCTGGCGACTGGGTCGACGATCTCGAGGTGATCCTGTATCCCCTCGACGCGGGGACGGACGACGGACCCGCCTACAACTCGGCCAACGACGACACTTCGCCGAAGGAGCCCATCCGCAGTCTGCAGGGCGAACGCCCCTTCTCGGACGAACCCATCGGCACCTTCACCTTCACGCGCACGGACGGTTAGGGCACGCTGGCCGGAATCCTTCGCGGGTCAGACGACGTCGTCGAGCAGAAACAGGTCGGTGAGGAGCGCCCGCAGGTGGGTGGAAGCGTTGAGGTTGTCGATCAGCTGTGAACTGATCGTTTCCTGGGCGAGGACGAGCCGCACGGCCGCGCCAGCCTTCGCCGCGTCCGCCGAGGTCACGGCGATCACGTCCCGATAGGCGCCGGCCGGCTCCAGGTTCTCGGCCTCGAGCAGGCCGGAAAGGTCGTGTTCCAGCGCGCTCAGCGCCCCTTCCGCCCGCCCCAGATAGTCGCGAAGCTGGGCTCCGACCTTCGAAGCCTCCTCTCCGGCGGCGCCGAGGGCCGCGTAGGACAGGAAGAACTCGTAGGCCTTCTCGAGCGCGTCGATGTGGGCCTTCAGATCATCGCGGCTCAAGCGTGCGCGACCGCGTCGGAGTCCGCGGAGGCAGCGTCAGCACCTGCTTCGGCCCCGGCGCTTCCGCTTCCCAGCGTCCACATCGCCGGGTCGTAGTGCTCGAGATACTCCTCGCGCGTGATCCACCCCTTGATCATGGAGCGGGTCATCCAGCGCTTCTCGGGCCGGATCGCGAAGTACACATGGGCGATGACCATCGTGACGAGCGCCACACCGCACAGGCCGTGCAGGACGAAGACCAGCCCCCACGTCGAATCCGACAGGAAGTAGGGGTTGCTGGCCCAGAACCAGGTATCCACCCCGACCATCATGATCAGACCCGTCACAATCACGCCGACCGCGACGACCGTGACGGCGTTGTGATACGCGCGCTGGTCCAGGGGATACTTGCCCGACCGTTCCTCCTTGGCCGGCTGGCGCCGGAGAAACTTCCCGACCGCTTCCAGCGCTTGCCTCATCTCCTTCTTCCCGATCCACACCGACCAGAAGTCCTGCTTCGTCGTGGCGTGCACGATGTGGTAGATGATGAGGAGTGTGAGGGCGATCCCGGCGATCCAGTGGATCGTGACCCAGGCGAACTGGACCCCGATTACGGGGAAAAAGGCCGTGATGAGGAGCGTGAACATCGAGATCGCGTTGAGCCAGTGGAACGTCCTCGACGCCGCTGAATGGCGCTCGACCCGCTCGGGCACGTCGGGTGCCGACTCCGCCGCGGTCCTGGGAGCTTTCGGCGCCATGATCGACACATACAGCGCGTGTCCCACGACGAAGAGGATCCCGGCGAAGAGGGCGACCCAGAGCAAGTCCCAGGCGACGCCGACGAGTACCTGCTGGCCCCAGGGATTCGGCGCCGTTCTGAGAATCTCCATTTAGGCGTTGCCTCCTCCGTCTCCTCGGACGGCGCGCCGCACGAGATTCCGCGCGAGCGGCACCTTGTAGTCGTTGTGCCGGAGGGGTCGGAAGCCGCGCGTGGCGAGTTCGCCGGCGGCGCGGCCGGTATCGTCGTTCGCCGGCATCCCCCGGATAAGGTTCTCGACCTCCGGGAGCCGTACGGGGGTCGGAGCGATGCCGTTGACGGCGATCCGGGCCCGCTCGATGGTACCGTTCGACTCCACGATGGCGGCGGCGACGCTGGCCAGCGCCCAGTCCCACGACTTGCGGTCGCGGACCTTCTCCCAGTAGAAGCGCACGTCCGCCCAGTCGTCCGGGATGCGCACGTGCGTCAGGAGATCTCCCGGCTCCAGCACGGTCATGCGCTGGATGTCGATCGCGGGGCCGATGAAGAAGTCCTCCGCCTCGTAGACCCGGTCACCGTTCGCACCGCGCACCATCATCTGCGCGCCGAGCGCGATCAGGGCCCCGGCGGTGTCCGAGCCGTTGACCGCGACACAGCGGCTCTGCCCGGTCACGGCATGCTCCCGGTTCATCGAGCGGGGCGTGCCCGCGTAGCAGATGTTTCCGCCCGCCCGGTAGCAGGGCCAGCCGCCCCGGTAATACCAGCAGCGCGTGTCCTGAATGAGGTTGCCGCCCAGCGTGCCCTGGTTGCGGATCTGGGGCGTCGCCACCTCGGCGGCGGCCTCGGCCAGCAGGCCGAAGCGCGACCGCACCTCCTCGCTCGCCGTTACGTCGCGGAGCGAGGTCATGGCGCCGATCTCCAGCCCGTCGCCGGTCGCCCGGATGCCGACCAGTTCGTTCACGGCGCCCAGTTCGACCACGACATCGGGCCGCTTGATCCGGTCCTTGAACCAGTCCATCGAATCGAGGCCGCCGGCAAGCACCCAGGTGTTGTCGTGGCGCTCCAGAAGGTCCACCGCCTCGTCCACGCTCGTCGGCTGGAAGAGCTCGAACGCGGGCATCATGTCGCGAATTACAGCCATCGTTCTTCTCCCCCTCAGCTATGAATCTCGGTGAGTTCGTGGGGCTGCGCTCTCCCCTCCAACTCAGCCAGGATCACATCCGTGGTCAGCGGGATCCGGCACAGGCATCGACCGCCCAGCGCGTCCGCGATGGCCGACGTCACAGCCGCCGACCCGGCGCCCACCGGTGGCTCGCCGATCCCCTTGGCGCCGATCGGCGTCTGCGGATCGGGCTCTCCCACGGCCACCCAGTCCATGGAGAGCGGGACATCGAGGATGCCCGGTGGCCGCGCCGTGTAGAGCCGGTGTGCGAAGGGCACGCCCCACTTCGGGTCGTAGACCCACTTCTGGCTCCGCGCCTGGCCGAATCCCTGCACGCCGCCACCGTGGATCTGCGCCGCGAGGCTGCGCGGATGGACCACGACGCCGCAGTCCGTGGAGCCCGTGTAGTCCACCAGCGTCACGTCGCCCGTCTCCACGTCGAGTTCGACGACCGCGTAGCCGACGACCCACGACCACGTCGACCCCTCATGTGCGAAGTTGTCTCTCGCCACGCCCATCAGACCCTGGCCGGCGAGGGCCGTGGCCGACGCGACGGTGGCGTCGTTGATGTCCTCCGGCAGTTCCTGCCCGGAGTACTCGCCCCCCATGGCGATGGCCCGCTCGGCCGCCTGCGCGAAGCTCATCGCGCCACCCGGCCCCGTCACTCGGCCGCCGGCAACGCGATACGCGCCTGCGGCACCGCCCATGCTCGACGCGGCTACCTCCTGCAGCTTGCGCTTCATGTCCAGCGCCGCCGCGTAGTTGGCCCGCGTGTGTGCGTGAATGGTCTGGCTTCCCGCCTGCACCGAGCTGTAAGGAAGGTGCTGCGAGCTGTCGCCCCAGATGACCGCGCAGTCCTCCCATTCCAGTCCCAGCTCGTCCGCCGCCGCGCGCGCCGTGTCGGCCATCGAGTGCGTCCCCAGGTTACCGATCCCCTGGTGGATGTAGAGCTTGCCATCGGGACGGATGACGAGGAGGCCGTCGAACCCGGAGGAGCCGCCGACATAGGGGCTGACCCCCACCCCGACCCCCGTGACCTTCGTGCCGTTTCGCTGGCCGCTGAGTTGCTGCTTCTCCGCCCAGCCGAACTTCTCCGCGCCGACCTCGATCGCTTCCCGAACGAAGGCGCTCGTCGTCGTGCCTCGTTGCGGACCAAACGGCGAGTCGTGCGTGGGCGCGTTCGTCTTCCGGATCTCGACCCGGTCGATGCCCAACTCCCGCGCCGCCTTGTCCACCAGGGGTTCGAGCATGGCGACGATCTGCGCGCCGCCCGGCGCCCGCTGCGCCGCCCGCGGCGGCGTGTTCGTGTAGATCCCGATTCCCCGGAAGCGCATCGCCTCCGGCTGGTACATGAGGTCGGTGACCGCGCCGGCCGTGCTGTAGTCCCCCGAGCGCGCGTAAGGCCCGTGGTCCTGGACGATATAGAGATCGATCGCCGTAATCTTCCCGTCGCTGCGAAAGCCCATCTTCGTCCAGGCCTGGAACCCGGGACGGGCGCGCCCGATGTAGTTCTCCTCGTAGCGGTTGATCCGCATCATCACGGGGCGCCGAATCTTCTTGGCGAGGAGCGCCGTGACCTGGTAGATCGGCGCGCCCCGGATCTTGGAACCGAAACCGCCGCCGCAGTACTGGCCGACGAAGACGACGTCCGCGGGGTCCAGATCAAGCTGGCCCGCCAGCGCGCGGTGCGTCTGCTGCGTGCTTTGCGTGGATCCGTAGAGGTAGCAGCGACCGTTGTCCCAGTACGCCATGGAGCTGCGCGGCTCCATCGGGTGATGCGTCAGCGACTGATGCACGATCGTGTCTTCGAGCACATAGTCCGCCGCCGCGAATCCGGCCTCGAGGTCTCCATGCGACCAATCGTCCGTCGGCTCGCCCATCGGCAGGCGACCCTCGGCCTCCGCCTGTGCGAAGTCTTCCCGCGTCCACTTCATGGTAACGAGTTCGCGTCCGCTCTCGCCGAACCGGAGCACGTTGCCATCGAGCCGGGCGTCCGGCCCGCCGGGACGCAGGCTGTCGAGCGGGTCGATCGCGAACGGGAGCGGCTCGAGGTCGATGTCGATCGCCTCGATCGCGTCCGCCGCCGTGGTCTCATCGACCGCCGCGAGCGCGAGAATCGGCTCGCCCACGTACTTCGGCTCATCCGTGAGGGCCGCCTCGCCGGGTGCGTCCGGCTGGTTGACCTCGCTCGCGCGCAGGATGCCGAATACACCGGGCATGGCGAGCGCTCGACTCGCGTCTACGCTCCGCACACGTGCGTGCGGCATCGGACTCAGAAGGAGCTTGGCGAAGACCATCCCCTCCGCGCGGAAGTCCTCCGAGTACTTGGCCCGTCCCGTGACTTTCGCGCGCAGGTCCGGCGGCGAAATGTCCTGTCCAATCAGCGCCATCTCAGCCCTCCCCTCAAACCATGCGCCGCGCGTACTCGGCGGCACGCATGGCTGAGTTCAGGATTTTGTTGTAGTCGCCGCAGCGGCAGAGGTTGCCCGACAGGGCGTGCGCGGCTTCTTCCCGCGTGGGGTCCGGATTCTCGTTGGTCAGCGCGACCATGCTCATGATGAACCCGGGAGCGCAGAACGCGCACTGGAAGCCACCCTCGTCGATCACCGCCTCCTGCACCGGGTGCAGCGTTCCGTCCGCGCTCTCGAGCCCCTCGATCGTGGTAATCGACCGGTCGCGCACCGTGTTCGTCAGCACCGAACACGAATAGTGCGAGACGCCATCGATCAGCACCGTACAGGCGCCGCACTCGGCGCGGTCGCACCCGAACTTGGTGCCGGTGAGCCCCAGCTTGTAACGCAGCGTCATCGCCAGCGTCTCCTGCGGGTTCACGTCCACCGAACGCGAAACCCCGTTGACCTGCAGCGAGATCATGCGCGGCATCGAGGCCTTGACGACCGTGCTGGCCGACAGCGAGCCCCGGGCCCGGAACAGGTAGCCGGAAGAGGAGGCGACGGCGCCCGTCGCGATGACCCCCTTGATGAAACTCCTTCGGGAATGACCGGCGGAGGGACCCGAAGGAGTCGCGGTCAGGATCTCGGCGTCACTCATGGGCAAAACCTCAAGCGGGAGATCTGTACATACCGTGCGCGTCACCCCGGTTCCGGGGTGCGACAGCCCAAGCTGAATCCTGCCATCCCCCGCCCGGCAAGACAAGCTGCGGCTAGAGAATCCCCCACAGTCTCGGATCCAGCGAGAGGAGGACGGTCCAGTCTCCCTGCCGGGTCGAGTCGCCGCCGAAGCCGCGCACGAGGTCGACCCGGAGGAGGTCGTAGAAGAGTCCCAGCCCCAGTCCGGCCGAGGCGCGGAGACCGGAACTCCCGATGGCGCCGAAACGCCGCGCGGCGTCCTCGCCCACCGCCCCGAGGTCCGCCCACCCCACGGCGCCGAGCGCGCGAAGCCGGACCCAGGGCGACGCGGCGGCGTGCGACACCTCGGCCCGCCACAGGCCCATCCGGTCGCCGCCCCAGCCGCGGAAGGGGTGGCCGGGCAGCGAGCCCCGTCCCCCGAGCAGGAAGAGTCGCTGAGCTGGAAGTGCGCCTCCCGAGAAGCCGAACTCGAGTTGGGTCGCCCAGGTCCACGCGCCACCGAGGCTCTGCCGTGCACCGCCCACCGCGACGCGGGCTCGGCTATACCCGAAACTGCCGAGGCTCCCGGTGGCCGCTTCGCCGGCGAGATCCAGCCCCCAGAGCGCGCCCAGTCCGCGGCCGAGATCCACCTCGAGTCCGACGTCCAGGGCCGCCAGTTCCCCCTCGTCGATCAACCGGACCGGACGGAGCGGCCGATCCCCGAACGGCGCCGTCCGTACGACGAGATCCGCCGCCTCATGGCTCTCGACCGACACGCCGATCCGCCACCGCGCCGAACCGGTCTCGCGAGCGATTCCGATCCGACCCCCGCTGGCGAAGTAGGGATCCTGGTAGTCCTCACCCTCGGCGAGCAGGGCCAGCGTCTGGAACGCTCCGGCGGCCGCGACAGGCCCGGCGTCGCGGTTCGCGCGCAGCCAGCCGTCCAGCTCCAGCTCGAGACGGCCCAGACTGCGGCGGAGCCCAAGGCTGGCCTGTGGCCGCGCCTCACCTGTCGGGTAGCCTCCCCAGAACGAGAGCCCCGTCAGGTCATCGACCCGGTAGGCAGCCCCCGCCCCCACGAACAGGCCCTCGGCCCGTCGGGCCCGGATCCCCGCCGACGCGTTCGGGAGCGCGAGCTGCAGCCGCCGGCCGCCGAACAGACCCTGTCGCCGCAGGAGCCGGCGGGCGTGCGAGACGACCCGCTCGAGATCGCGGTCGGCTCCCTCCGCCGGTTGGGTCAGCGGCGACTCCCAGGCGTCGAACCGGGCCAGATCGTCCTCGTGGTATGCGTAGACGTACTGCCCGGGACTGAGGCGGAACGCCGGCTCTTCGTCGAAGTGGTAGTCGAGGACGCGCAGTTGGGTCCGGATCAGGGTCTCGAGCGGGAAGTCGAACCAGGGGAGTGAACGCGTGATCTCGACATCCTGCTCGATGGGCAGCCAGTGTCGTCCCTCCCACAGGGCCGACCGCAGATCGAGTACGATCCGGACCAGCTGAGGGTCGCGATAGGCGGCACGGGTGAAGGTCAGCCGCATTCGCGCGATGGCGCCCGTCTCGCGATCGACGAACACCGAACCGACAGCTGCCGGGTCCGTCGCCACGCGCGGGCGGACCTCCACTGCGAACACCCGGGCGGTCCGGCCCCGGATCCGGATCTCGAGCGAGTCCGCCAGCCGGTATTCGTAGAAGTGACGTGCCCCGGCCGCAGCCGGGTGAAGGACGTTCTCGACCTCGTAGCCGTCTCCGAGACGGATCCGGTCCCCGAAGTTGTCGAGCACGAGGAAGAGATGGTCGACGTGATATTCGATGTTCGTCGGAAGCCGGACTTCGTGGCGACGGCCGACGATCGTCTGCATCGTGCGGTCCGGCGCCTGCCAGCGGACATCGAGCGCGATCTGGTCCGCCCGGATGATGTGCCGGTTCCCCTGGAAGTCGCCGAGGTAGTAGAGGTGGCCCTGCGCATCGGCCCGGAATCGCTGGAGCGAGCTGTCAACCCATGCATGCCGGCGTGCCTCGATCGCTCGGTCGATGAGGCGGAGCGCGGCGTCGGAGTTCCAGCCGTCCGGAGCGACCTGAGCTCCAGTCGGAGAGGCGGCGCAGCAGAGCGTTGCAACCGCGGCCGCGACGGCCCTGTACGAGAGAGGCCCGGGAGTCCTCACGGAGCGGGAACCCCGCCTGAATCGCGCCCCGTTCCGGCGGTCAGCCGAAAAGGTCCTCCTGCCCCTCGCCTTCCTCGCCCGGTTCCACGGCGTGGCGGAGCCTGCGGACCCAGTACTCGACGTCGAACGCCTCTTCGTTCTTCAGCATGCGCTTGAGGACCGGCGAGAGTTCGCGCAACGCCTCGACAAGGTCCTCGGCAATGGAACCGACCTCGGCCGCCCGGGCTTCGTCCGGAAGCGACGCCATGTCCCGAAGGATCGAACCTTCGGATCGTGAGGCCGTCACGGGTTCGGATCGGGTGGACACGAAGACCTCCGTGCGTCGTCCGGGGCCTCTCCCCTCCTCGATCGGGAGCAGGCCCAGGATCTGGTCGGAGCGCCAGTACCGTGCGTACCCGAGGTGGACCATTCGGTCGCGTTTGATCTCCACCGCCGCCTCCAGTTCAGCCTGCTCCCCCTCCCGAGGCCCGAGACGCCGGCCCGCAGCCGGGAGGACCCTGACAGCCATCTTGACAGCCATCGAGTGCCAAGCTCGCGAACGCCCCGTCCGCGCCGCAACACCGCCGCCCTCCCGGCCGGCCGCGAGCGTTGATTGCCCGTTGACCTCGGATCGGAACATCTTCCCAGGACAGATGACGAGAGTACGCACGATCCGTGATCCCCTGTGGGGGAACGTCCGCCTGGACGCCGACGCTGCTGAAATCCTCGACGCGCCCCAGTTCCAGCGGCTGCGGCGGGTCAAGCAGCTCGGTTTCGCGCATCTCGTGTATCCTGGTGGCGTCCACAACCGGTTCCTCCACGCACTCGGCGTGTACCACCTCGTGTCGAGGGCGATCTCGTGCCTCGAGCGCGATGGACACCTCGAGACCCTGGGTGCGGCCGACCTCGACGAACTGCCGATCGTGCGTCTCGGCGCGCTGCTCCACGATGTCGGGCACTACGCCTTCTCGCATGCGGTGGAGGAACTCGGGCCGAAATCGATCCCCGGTGACCACGAAGAGATCGCGCTGCGCTTCATGGCGGCGGGTCCGATCCGACGGGTCCTCGAGCGCTACGGCCCGGATGCCGCCGCCCGCATCGGTGCGCTGATACGCGGTCGCTCCGGCCACCCGCTCCAGGGGTTGATCTCGGGCTCGCTTGACCTCGACAAGATCGACTACCTGCGGCGCGACGCGCTGTTCTGTGGCGTGCCATACGGGGCGGTGGATGTGGATCGCCTGCTGCCGGCGCTCACGATCGCCCGCGAGAAGGACGGACAGCCGCTCGAACTCGCGGTTAGCGAGAAGGGAATCAGCGCGCTGGAGACGCTCCTCTTCTCGAAGTACCAGATGTTCCGCAACGTCTACTGGCACCACGCGGTCCGCGCCGCGACGCTGACGTTCGTCCGCCTCGTCCAGACAGCGCTCGACAGCGGCCTGCTCTCCTCCGAGGACCTCGCGGGCCCGAGCGATGAGGAGTTGCTGTCGCTCATCGATCAACGGATCGAACGGTCGTCGGCGGTCCGGGGCCACGATCCGGCATCCACGCTCGGCCAAGCCGCGAAACTGTTACGGGCGCTCGTCGACCGTCGTCTCCCGAAGCGGCTCGTCCAGCTGACCGGCGATCAGCTCCCCGACCAGTTGTCTTCGTGGCCGTCGCGGCGCGTGGACCTCGTGGCCGCCCTCGAACGCCGGCTGGACCGCGAGTGGGGTCTCCCCGAAGGGTCGGTGATGCTCGACTATCCGAGCTATCCCGGCATGCTCGAGCTCAACCTGCTGCTGGTGCGGAAAGACGGCGTCGTGCGGCGCCTTACGACGCTGGGCGAGAGAGGCCTCATCGACATCCCGCGACTGGGACGTTCCCTGCACCACTCCGCGCGCGTACTCCGCATTTTCTCGTTCGAACCCTCGCCGCCCCGCGACCCGAGGCCGGTTCTGGCCCTGATCGAAGCGCCGGAAGCGGAGGTCGAAGCCCGGCTGGAGGCAGGTGTCCCGCTCCTGGCCTGAAAGCCGGCATCTCGCCGCCGCCGCACGGCCAGGCGAGGTGTGCCTCGCCGGACGGTCGCGCATCTCACCGCCGACGCGGTAGGATCAACAGCCCGTGGCGGGGGTCTTACCAGAGACCGTCACGCACCAGACCACCCGCAAAGGTTCACTATGTCCGGAGCGGCGTTGCCGATCGATACCGAGCGAGGCGTCGTCCTCGCGCGGCAGCTCCACCCGTCGAATGGCGCCGGCGCGCCCGACGAGGCGCCTCTGGTGCGGCTCGACCATCTGGACACGCTGTGGTTCCAGGTGACCGGGACCATCTGCAATCTGAGATGCGTCCACTGTTTCATCAGCTGCGCCCCCGACAACCACAGCTTCGAGTTCCTCACCCTCGCCGAGGTCGAGGACTGGCTCGCGCGGTCCGAGCGCTGGGGGGTGAAGGAGTACTACTTCACCGGGGGCGAGCCCTTCATGCACCCCGAACTGCCCGCCATGCTCGAACGGACGCTGGAGAGGGGGCCGGCCTCGGTGCTGACCAACGGCACGCTGCTCCCGAAGCGAGCGCTCCAGCCCATCGTGCGGGCGGCTCGCGACGCGGCGTATTCGCTGGAGATCCGCGTCTCGGTCGACGGGCCTTCGCCCGAGACCAACGATCCGATCCGCGGCGAAGGCACCTTCGACCGCGCCATGGATGGGGTCCGCAAGCTGCTCGAGCAGGGGTTCCTCCCCATCATCACCGCCACCCAGGTGTGGGAACCGGAGCGCGACGAGGAAGTGCGCCAGGCGTTCGTCGCGCGACTCCGGGCCCTGGGGTACGCGCAACCGCGTCTCAAGATCCTCCCCTCGCTGCGCATCGGACGCGAAGCCGAGCGTGTCCGCCCCTACGCGGACGAGGAACGGGTGACGGAGGGGATGCTGGAGGGATACGAGACCAACCAGTTGCTCTGTTCGTCGAGCCGTGTGGTCACGAGTCGCGGTGTCTACGCGTGTCCCATCCTCATCGAGACCCCGGAGGCTCGACTGGGGTCGACGCTGGAGGAGGCGTCGCGCCCGGTACGGCTCGGCGAGTCCGCGTGCTACACCTGCTGGCTGCACGGCGCGATCTGCTCCAACTACGCAGGCATCGGGCAGGATGTCTCCTGAACCACGCCGCATCGCCGTGTTCGGCGGCATCTACAGTAACCATCTCGCGCTGAAGGCCGCGATCGACGACGCAACGGCCCGGGGAGCCGAGGCGCTCTACTGCCTCGGCGACCTCGGCGCGTTCGGCCCTCACCCCGACCGGGTCTTCCCGCTCCTCATCGACGCGGGCGTGCACGTCCTGCGCGGGAACTACGATGACTCGATCGCTCGCGGCCTCGACGACTGCCAATGCGGGTACACCGATCCGCGCGACAACCACTTCGCCCGGCTTTCGTACCAGTACACCTTCCGGAACACGCACGAGAGGTGGCGAAGATGGCTGGGCCGCCTGCCCGGCGGGATACGCCTCGAGGTGAACGGAACGCGGCTGCTCATGTGCCACGGCAGCCCGCGGCGGAGGAACGAGTTCCTCTGGGAGTCGGCCACGTCAACACAGTTCCTGGCCCATCTCGCCCGCGAGTACGAGACCGATGTCGTACTGGCGACCCACACCGGGATCCCCTGGCAGCGGATACTGCCTGGAGGCGGACTGTTCGCCAACGTCGGCGTGCTGGGGCGCCCCGCGAACGACGGACGGACCGACGTCTGGTACACGCTGCTCGACTTCGACGCCACCGATGGGACGCCGCCCGCCGCCGAGTTCGTCCCCGTCGCGTACGACCACGATCGCCTCGCGAAGGAGATGCGGGACGAGGGGCTGCCGGAGGAGTTCGTGGAAACGATTCTGACCGGTTGGTGGACGACGTGCCTGGAGGTGCTCCCCGCCCGCGAACGGGCTCGCGGTCGCTTCTGACGGCCCGTCGGTGTCCGGCCTTCGTTTGCAGCCGTTCCCGCCCCTGTCTAGCTTGCCAAAGCCGCTCAGCGGTCGCCCGTGGGGCCGTTTGCCATGGGCTGCCAGAGCCTCGGTCCAGGACCGGCGGATGTTCGGAAACGGCGGAAAGTTCCCGATGGAGGTCTCGGATGCTTCGCCCACGGTCCTCGAACTCTACCTCGAGGAACTGGGCCGCTATCCCCTCCTGAGCGCCCGCGAAGAGAAGGAGACGGCCCGCTCGGCCCGGCAGGGGGATCAGGGCGCGATCGACCGTCTCGTCCGGGCGAACCTTCGCTTCGTCATCACCGTGGCCAAGCGCTATCGCAACCAGGGCGTGAGCTTCATCGACCTCATTCAGGAGGGCAACGTCGGTCTGGTCGTCGCCGCGCGGAAGTTCGATCCGGAGCAGGGCGTAAAGTTCATCAGCTACGCCGTGTGGTGGATCCGCCAGGCCATCCTGTCCGCCCTCGCGAAGCAGGGACGATCCGTCCGCCTGCCGCTCAATCGAGCGACCGAACTGGCGCGCATGGTGCGCGTGCGCGGCGAACTGAGGCAGACGCTTGCCCGCGAGCCCAACAAGCAGGAAATCGCCGCGGGGGCGGGCCTCTCGACCGCCACGGTCGAGTTGCTGCGGCGGGTCAACGTCGCGGAAGTACGACTCGACGCCCACGTCGGCGCCAGTGAAGACAGCCAGCTCGCGGAGCGGTTTCTGGTGGACGAGACCGACATCGAGGAGGTCGTCGAAGCCCGCCTGCTCACCCGGCACATCGCCGAAAGTCTGCGGCGCCTGCGACCGCGCGACGCGCGAGTCGTGCGGCTCTACTACGGCCTGCAGGGCGAGGAGCCGCTGACGCTGGAGCAGATCGGCAGGCTGCTCGGCGTGAGGAACGCGTGCGGCAGCTGCGGGCTCGGGCGCTCCGGGAACTGAGGGACGGCCCCGAGGGGAAAATCCTCGCGAGTTTCGCGACCTAGCGCCGTGGAAAAAGTCGCGATGTCCCGCGCCTGGAGCAAGATCACGGGAGGTTGGCAGCATCGGGCCGAGCTGTCTGCGGCAGGCTGCTCGGCGTGACGCGCGACTGCGCGTGCGGTCGGCTGCGGGAGTTCACTGCCACCGGGCGGCGGATGCCAGGGCGCATCGCGTGGCGGTGCCGGGACTCGAGCCGTTTCTGACGTCTGGACGGCCGCCGGAGATCGGCAAGGCCTCGCGAGTGTTCGCTGGAGGTGCTGACCTAGCACGCCCAGGCTGCGCGCGATCGTGACGCGTGACGCGGCGGAGCTGCGGGCTCGGGCGCTCCGGGAACTGAGGGACGGCCCCGAGGGGAAAATCCTCGCGAGCGACCGCGCGACGCGCGTCGTGCGACCTAGCAGCCCTGGCCCTCAAGACGGTCGACCTGTTGAAGGAGCGGGGACTGCAGCATCCCGGACTGCAGCCGCCACGTCGGCGTGACGCCGCGAACCGGGTGGGGCCACCCCGAGCAAATCCCAGGGCCGGCTGCGCGCCGTAATGAGCGCGCTGGAGCGGGCGCTCCCGGAACTGCACCAGGACGTCACGCCCGTAGTGCCGGAGTCGGCCGACCCCGCGCTGACCGAACTCGTCCACGGCCTGCTAGCAGCCCATGGCCCTCAAGACGGTCGGCCTGTTTCCACTCCGCCTCCCGGGCCACCCCGAGCACCAGGGCCGGCTGCGCGCCGTAATGAGCGCGCTGGAGCGGGCGCTCCCGGAACTGCACCAGGACGTCACGCCCGTAGTGCCGGAGTCGGCCGACCCCGCGCTGACCGAACTCGTCCACTCGTCCGGGCACGTCGAACGCGTGCGGGCCGCCTGCGAGCGTGCGATCGAGACGGGACAGATTCTGCGGCTCGACCCGGACACACCCGTCTCACCGGGAAGCTGGGACGCCGCGCTCGCAGCAGCCGGATGCGGCGTCGCGGCGGTCGATGCGGTCCTGGCCGGAGAGTACCGTGCCGCCTTCTGCGTCGTGCGTCCCCCGGGGCACCACGCGACCCGGGACCGGGCCATGGGCTTCTGCCTGTTCAACAGCATCGCACTGGCGGCCCGTCATGCGCTGACCCGGCCCGGCATCGAGCGGGTGCTCATCGTCGACTGGGACGTTCACCACGGGAACGGGACACAGGACATCTTCTACGAAGACCCGTCTGTCTTCTTCCTGTCGATGCACCAGCACCCTCTCTTCCCGGGCACCGGTCCGGCCCACGAGCGGGGACGAGGTGCGGGCGAGGGGACCACGCTCAACCTCCCGATGCCGGCGGGTCTGGCGCCGCAGCGCTACGTCGATACGCTGCTCGACGGCCTCGACGACGCGCTCGACCGCTTTGCGCCCGACCTGACGCTGGTCTCCGCCGGTTTCGACGCGGGAGCCGAGGATCCGCTGGGCGGGTTCACCCTCACCGAAGCGGACTTCGCCGCTCTTGCGCACGAGGTCGTGGAACGAACGCGCCCTACGTCCCGAAACCGCGTGGTTTCCTTCCTCGAGGGCGGTTACAATCCCGACGAACTGGGACGAAACGTCGTCTCCCACCTGAAGGTCCTCCGCGACGCCACGGCCTAACCACAGGAGTCTGCCCTTGCCCGACCTCGACGCCGCCTTCATGGAGACCGCTGCCCGCGAGTTGAAGAGCCGGGGGATCGACGCCTGGCTCCTGTACGATTTCAGGGCCCGCAATCCGCTGGCGGCGCATCTCGTCGGCCTTCCCGAGGGCCAGAAGCGCCGTTACTTCGTGCTCGTCGAGCCGGGGAGAGAGCCACACGCTCTCGTACAGAAGATCGAGGTGTCGGGGTGGGCCGGGTGGCCACACCGGCTCACGAGCTACGTCGGCTGGGATGAGATGGAGGCGGAACTGCGGGGGATGCTGGACGGCATGGCTTCGGTCGCCATGGAGGTGAGCTCCCGGGATTCGATCCCCTACGTGGACAATGTCCCGGCCGGGGTGGTCGAACTCGTGGAGTCGCTCGGCCCCCGGGTCGTGAGTTCGGTGGACCTGATCTCCGGCACGGCGGCCCAATGGGGGGCACGCGGCCACGAAACGCACCACGAGGCGGCCGAGATCCTCGCGCGGACGGCGCGGACGGCGTTCGAACTGGCGGCCCGGGCCGCCGGACTCAGTCCCGAGGTCGATCCGGGTACGGCGGGCGGCTTCGACACGTCCGGCGAACCGACGCCCGAAACGGAGCACGATCTCGCCGAGTGGATCCGGGCGCGGCTGAGGGCCGAGGGTCTCGCCGAGGCGGACACGATCGTGGCCGTGGGGCCGAACGCCGCCAAGCCGCACTACGAACCGCAGGCGGAAGGGTCCTCGACGCTCGCGGCCGGGCATGTGTTCATGGTTGATCTGTGGGGGCGCACGGCCGATGAGCCCGAGGCCGTTTTCGCGGATCAGACCTGGATGGGCTTCCTTGGACCGGAGCCGCCGACCGACGTGACCGCCGCCTGGGACGCGGTCGTCGCGGCGCGGGATGCAGCCGTGGATCTCATTCGCGAGAACCCCGTCGCGACCGGGGCCGACGCGGATCGGGCGGCTCGGCAGACGCTGATCGATCATGGGTACGAGGACGCCATCTTCCACCGTACAGGGCACGGGATCGATCGTGAGCTTCACGGGGTGGGCCCCACGTTGGACAGCATCGAGATGCGGGACGACCGGCGACTCTCCGCGGGCGTCGGCTTCTCCGTCGAACCCGGTGTCTATCTGGAGGGGCGGTTCGGCCACCGTACGGAGATCGACGTCTACATGCGGGAGGACGGGCCGGAAGTGACCCCGTCGCGGATCCAGTACAACCTCTGGCGGACGACGAAAGCATGAAGAACGCATGAAGGTCACCTGGGAGCAGTTCCACGTGCGAACGGCGCACCCGTTCCGCATCAGCCGCGGCGTCAAGACCGGCGACGATCTCGTGTGGGTACGTCTGGAGCATGAGGGGATCGAGGGATGGGGGGAGGCCGATCCGTCCACGTACTACGGAGAGACGGCCGATACGGTCGAGGCCGCGCTGCGCAGGCTGGCCCCCCGCATCGAGGAGATCGAGGATCCGTTCGCGCTCGAGAGCATCGAGCGTGACCTGGCGGGCCTGCTGGGGCACAACGGGTCGGCGCGCTGCGCGGTTTCGTCCGCGCTCCACGATTGGGTCGGCAAACGCGTCGGACTCCCGCTCTGGAGACTGTGGGGTCTGGATCCCGCCGAGGCGCCTTTGAGTTCGTTCACGATCGGCATCGACGATCCCGACGTCATGGCCCAAAAAACACGCGCGGCCGAAGCGTGGCCGATCCTGAAGATCAAGCTCGGAAGCGAGGATGACGAAGCGCGGCTGGCCGCGGTCCGCGCCGCGGCCCCCGGAAAGATCCTGCGCGTGGACGCCAACGCGGCGTGGACGCCACGGGAAGCGGTGGAGGGGATCGCCATGTGTGCGGAATACGGCGTGGAGTTCGTCGAGCAGCCGCTCCCGCCATCGGAGAACGACGAACTGGCCTTCGTCCGTTCGCGCGCCGCGCTGCCCATCGTGGTCGACGAATCGAGCATCGTGGCCCGCGACATCCCCGCGCTGGACGGCGTGGTCGACGGGATCAACATCAAGCTGGCGAAGTGCGGCGGCCCGCGGGAGGCGATCCGCATGGTCCACGCGGCCCGGGCGTGCGGCCTCTCGGTCATGCTCGGCTGCATGCTGGAGACGAGTCTCGGAATCGCGTCGGCGGCGCATTTGGCCCCGCTCGTGGACTACGCCGACCTGGACGGGGCCGCGCTTCTCCGCTCGGATCCGTTCACGGGCCCGTGCGTCGAGGCCGGGCGGATCGCACTGACTGACCGGCCGGGTCTGGGCGTCGAGCGGGTCGGCGCCGGGGCGTCCCTCTGAGACCCGCGGTCAAGATCTGCTGCATCGCGAGTCCGGCCGAGGCTGCGCTTGCCGCAGTGGGCCCGTTCGGTCTCGATGTCTGCTCAGGAGTGCGCGCGGACGGCCGACTCGATGAGAGGCTCCTGCGGCGGTTCATGCGAGGCGTGGATGAGGGCGGCGACCCCCGGCACCCGGCGGGAGCCTGAACGGGACAGCTATTCGATCGGGACCTGAGCGCCGCGCTGACACACGCGGGCGAACTCCTCCGACTCGGCCCCGGAGCACTCCTCGCGGCGCCCCTCGGCATCGGCGTGCAGCGCGATGATCTGCTCGCCGACCGCCTGGTAGCAGCGGTCCTTGGCCCACGGTTCGACGCGACGGCAGAACCCGAACGCCGCCCCGGTCGTGGCGGTCAGATCCACGAAGTTCTTTACCAGCCCCACGTAGCACCATTCGCGGAACTCTTCCGGGGACTTCCCGCACTCGCGCAGACCATCGTCCTCGTCCTGCAGCGTCCGGGCGCTGATGTCGCGGCCCAGACTTAGGAAGCAGTGTCCCTGCCAGCCTTCCCGCGCCTGGAGACAGGAGGCGGCCGCGTCGGCGATATCGCCCTCGTTGTGCCACAGCATGCCGGAAGTCTGCATCATGTAGCAGGCATTCAGATACTGATCGTCCAGTACCGAGCAGGGGTAGTGCGGGTCATCGGCCCGAAGCGCGTCCCAGGGTTCGACCCCGTCGGACATTCCGTCCGAGTGGTCGTGTGCCCCGTGCCCTGCCTCTGCTTCCTGTCCCTCGCCGCCCCCTTCAGCCGCGCCCGAGACGAGGGCCGCCGCGGGATGATGCGGGTGCGTCGCGTTGACCACGTTCTCCATGAACGCCCCGCCGTAGCACGACTCCCGGTTCCACGGGTTCGTCAGGAAGTCACAGCCCTCGAGCGCCATCGGGAGATTGTGGCCGTGGTACATCGTGAGACCGTGTCCGAGACCGTGCAGGCACTGGAACAGGATCCAGCGGTCGGCGTCATCACCCTCGTACGGCGCGCAGAGTTCTACGATTCGATCGGCGTCCGGAGTGCCCGTGTCGAGAAAGTGGGCCTGCACGACGCCGTGGTAGCACCCCGACTGGAAGAGCACCGTGCACTCGCTGAATACATCCGCGAAGGGCGTGTCGGGGGAATACGCCTCGATCCCGATCGCGTGCGTGAACACATGGCCCAGCACCTCGACGTTCACGTCGGCGTCGGCGATTGCCTCCAGCATCTCGAGTGCCGCGCCGACCCCGTCCTGATCGAGCTCCTCGATGAGACGCGCCTCGTAACAGGCCTGCTTCTCCTCCCAGTCGAAGTCACGACATGCCTCGTAGGCGGCCCGGGCTTCGGCCGAGGCCCCGGGCGGGAGGGAGCGTCCGCCGCAGGCCGCGAACGCGACGCCCACGGCCAGCACCGGTGCCAGGCGGCGAATCAAGGGTCTCAGGCGGGATCGATGAAGAGCGTGACGCGCCAATCGCTCATCATCTCGGGGTCGTCATCGTGGGCGGCTCCGGTGTCCTTACCCGGCCCGTAGGTGCCGAGCCACTCCGCGACCGGACCCCGGAACTCGCGCTGGTAGGACGTCAGGAAGTCGTTCCCGCTGAACCGGTCTTCCTCCTCGCCCGTCAGTTCGATGACCAGGTGATCGGTGACCTCTCCCTGGAAGATCTCCCAGTTGAGGATGACCCGATTGTAGACCGGATCTTCCGAGATCTTCATGTGCCCTTCGGCGGGGTACCGTCCCTCACGAGGGGAGCCATCAAGGTTGTGGCTCGAAACCCTGGACCGGAACACGAACTCGCCGGTCTTGTCCACGTCCAGGCTCTCGAGGATCTGGACCGCCCGAACCGTAACTTTGATTCTCCGGGCGCTTGCCTCGCTCATAGCCGCTCCTCTGTGACGGTCGATTGAATCGAGTCGCGCAACTTGTACCATGACTGGCCCCCCAACAAGAACCGCGCGGGAGGGCGGTACCTCCCCGCACCCGCTTCAGAGGAGCGCTTCCGGGTCCCGGTCGATCTCGAGGCGGAGACCCGTGCCCGGCCGCCCCCGTCGTTCGGCCAGATACCGGAGGACCCCGCCCAGCGTCCGCGCCCGGTCGGATTTCACAAGGAAGTGCCACCTCCACCGCTCCCGAAGCCGATCAATGGGGCAGGGAGCGGGTCCGATGACCTCGATCCCGCCCAGCCGCTGATCGCGAACGAGTTCGCGCGTCCACTCCGACAACTCCTCGGCCGCGTCGATCACCCGCGACTCCTGCTTCCCCGACACGACGAGATTCGCGAGCCTCCGATGGGGTGGATACCCCGGTTCGCCGCGATCCGCGAGTTCGCGCGTCGCGAATCCGACGTAGTCGTGGGCGGCGGCGGCGGAAAGCGCGTGGTGTCGCGGGCGGGAGGTCTGGACGAGCACTTCGCCCGGCTCGCTGCCTCGTCCCGCCCTGCCCGCCACCTGCTCCAGCAGTTGGAACGTCCGCTCACTGGCGCGAAAGTCCGGCAGGTGCAGACCCACATCCGCGTTGATCACGCCGACGAGTGTCACGTGCGGAAAGTCGAGGCCCTTGGCGATCATCTGGGTGCCGAGGAGAATGTCCACCTCCCGCCGCCGAAAGGCTTCGAGGATTTCCACGTGCGCCCACTTCGAACCGGTCGTGTCGAGGTCCATGCGTGCGATGCTCGCATCGGGAAACAGCTCGCCCACCCGACGCTCGACCTGTTCGGTCCCCACGCCGGTGTAGCGCGGGGCGGGGCCGTCGCATTCACCGCACCGTTCCGGCAGCGGGGCCGTCGACCCGCAGTGATGGCACACCAGTCGCCGCCGCCTCCGGTGGTAGGTGAGCGTCACGGAGCAGGCGTCGCAGCTCCACACATGACCGCACGGGGCACACTCCGCGAAGGAGGCGTAGCCCCGCCGGTTGAGGAAGAGGATGGTTTGCTCGTCGCGCTCCAGGCGGACGGCGATGGCGTCACGCAGTCGACTGGAGAAGACCCGGAGCCCGCCCCGGCCCGCCGCAGGTTCAGCCTCCGCCTCTCTGCCCGTCGCGTCCTGCAGGTCGACGAGCTCGACGGGGGGAAGCCCCTGGCCGGTGACGCGCTCGTCAAGCTCGAGCAGGTGATAGCGGCCCGTCCGCGCGTTCTCCCAGCTCTCCAGCGCGGGCGTCGCGGAGCCGAGGAGACAGAGGCACCCCTCCATCTTCGCGCGCATGACGGCGACGGAGCGGGCGTGATAGCGCGGGACATCGGACTGCTTGTAGCTGCTCTCGTGCTCCTCGTCCACGATGATCGCGCCGAGGTTCCTGACCGGGGCGAAGACCGCCGACCGCGGCCCGATCGCGATACGCTTCCGGCCCTCGCGCAGGCTTCTCCAGGCGTCGAACCGTTCGCCGCCCGACAGGCCGGAGTGCAGTACGGTGACCGCGTCGCCGAAGCGGGCCCGGAAACGCTGAACGGTCTGGGGCGTGAGGGCGATCTCGGGGACGAGACAGATCCCGGATCGCCCCCTGGCAAGTTGGCGCTCCAGAACGTCGAGGTAGACCACGGTCTTTCCCGAACCGGTCACTCCGCGGAGCAGCGCGACCCGCCCCGGAGCGTCGAGCCGCGCCAGCTCGGCTACGACGTGCTGCTGCGCCGGGGTCAGCGCGAATCGGGGCTCCGCCTCTACCGGTCCGGCGAACGGGTCCCGGTCCACCTCCCTCTCGACGATCTCGGCCACCTGTCGGGCGACGAGACCGTTCACCACCGCGGAGCTGAATCCGAGCTGCTTCGTCAGGTGTCGCACCGCCGCCTGCCCGCCGACCGATTCGAGCGTCTCGTACAGCTGGCGCTGACGCTTCGCTCGGCCGAACAGGCGTTCTCGCTCGGTGAGGGTCCGCAACTCGCGCAAGATCCGGAGCACACGCTCGGTTCTGGCTCTCGGACTCGCGCCTCGCGCGGCCCGGCCGCCGAGCAGACCCGGTGGGAGCGCCGCCTTGAGCACCGCCCCGAGCGGCGCGACGTAGTAGTCGGCGATCCAGCGACTCAGGTTCAGGAGATCGGCGTCTACCACCGGTTCCTCGTCGAGGACACCGCGCAGATCGCGAAGCCTCGGCTTCCGCTCCCGGTCCTCTCGCAGACCCATTCGGTCCACCACCCCCACGACGACCGACCCGCCGAGCGGGACCTGCACACGGACCCCCGGCGTCACGGCGCCGACGAGGCCCGCGGGAATCGAGTAGGCGAGCGTGCCCAGGAAGGTCCGCGCGACCGCCACCTCGCACACGCCGGCGGAACTCACCGCCCGCGTACCCTCGCGGCGCCGCTCAGTGCTTGACACGCTGCGGCCGGATTGCTTGTTTTCGCCACCAAATCCAATGGAGGGTCGCTGATGGGCTGCCTGGCCCTGAACGCTTCATATGAGCCGTTGACGATAATCCCGGTCCGGCGCGCCATCCGCCTGATCATCGACCGGAAGGCCGTCGCCCTGGAAGTGGATTCGGCGCGTCCCATCCGATCCGAGCGCGTCCGGATCGACACCCCCGTCGTCATACGGCTCGTCCGCTTCATCCAGATCCCCCGCCGCTTCCGGCGCCAGGTCACGAACACGTTCCTGTTCGCGCGCGACGCGTACCGCTGCCAGTATTGCGGCCGTCACCGGAGGGAGCTGGGCTACCGGGAGTCGCTGACCCGCGATCACATCACGCCCATTTCGCGTGGAGGAGACAACGGGTGGTCGAACGTGGTCACGGCCTGCAGCAAGTGCAACCTGAAGAAAGCCGACCGCCTCCCCGGCGAGTGCGGCTTCGCGCTCCGGATGGAGCCGAGGGAGCCCAATCACGTCGAGCTGATCTGGGCCGTGCGCCGGGTCACGCCGGTGCAGGCGAAGTACATCGGCATGTTCTACGGTGAGGACGTGCTGCGAGCCCTGAGTCCCTGACTCGGCGTGGTGAGCGGATTCGGATTCGGCGAGGTCGTCCTCATCGCGATGCTGGTGCTCATCGTGTTCGGGCCTCGCCGCCTCCCTGAGATCACCCGCACCATCGGCAAGGGCATCCGCGAATTCCGGAAGGGGATGAACGAGATCCAGCGGGAACTCGAGGCGGCCGGCCGCGAGACGCAGTGGAAGTCCCCGCCCGCTCCGCCGAAGCCCGCGACGACCGCCACCGATGCCACCGCCGAGGCCACCATCGCCGGAACCGCCGTCGCCGCCGATGCCGCCGGTGCCTCGGAACAGGAACCGCCCGTCCCGCGGGAGACGATCGATGAGTTCGTCGACCCCTGGGCCACGGACTCCTCGCGTCCGACCTTCGACTCGAAGCCGCGCCAGGAACCGGTCATCGCCCCTCCCACGACCGAACCCGCCGAACGCCCGGAAGCCGAGGCGTCGCCGCCCGGAGAAGCGCCCGCCGCGGCCGAAGAGGCCGCTGACGAAGACGCCTCGAAGGACTGAACCGGCGGCTATCCGCCGACGAGTGCGCGGTAGCGGCGGTTGTCCCCTTCCAGCGCCCGGAGCAGGTCCAGAGGCGAGACGGTGGCCGCGTCGGCGAGATCGGGGAAGCCGCGGTCCACGATCCGCGCGCGTGGCGCCTCATCCCCCGGCCCTCTGAATTCGACTTCCAGCCGCCGACCACGCTCGCAGGGACCGCACAGCAGGCCTCCTTCGACTACCGTCCCGTCCACGGTCCACGAACCCTCCAGGCCCCGAACCGTGAAGCCGGCCAGCGCATCGGGAACCCGCAGTTCGCCGCGCCACGCGCCGTCCGCGCCGTCCGCGAGTCCCAGTTGGAGCGGGGCGTGGAGGGCCAGCAGCACCGGCGCCGCGGGCATGCGACCTTCCCCTTCCCCGTCGTCCCTTCCCCAGCGGAACTCGGCCTTGATCCCATCCTCCCGCAGCGCGGCCTCACGAAGCTTCCGAAACGGAAGAGTGCCATCGAAGGAGACCGGGACGCCGGGTCGGAGGTCGTTGGCCGCGCCCACGAACGACTCTCCCGCGAGGCGCAGTTCGACCGATCCGGTGGTTGGCGCCGGCGCCCTGATTTCCGGTCGCCCCAGCAACTGCGCGACCATCGCGGCCCGCATCCCGTCCGGATCCGTGGGTCCCGTGTCGTCATCGCCGCCAGCCCCTGTGCCGGCCCGGTCACCTCTGCCTCCGCCGCGTCGCGGGGCGTCCAGCGGACTCGGGGGGCGGGCCGCCGGGCGCTGCACTCCCGGAGCATTCACACCTCCGCGCTGGCCGGGGTCGAGACCCCAGCTCGCGAGCTCATAGCTGACGGAGGCCGTCAGGTCGTCCTGGCCCGGGTTCCATGCCAGCGCCGTCACCTGCGGAACGGAGACGGTCACGACACCCTCGGGGTAGTTCGGCCGCACACCCGGAGGACGGGATGCCTGCACCAACGGCCGTTGGCCGGAACGGTCGTCCCGGACGTTCGGACCTGTGTTCGTGGAAAGCGTCGCGGAGACCGCTCGCTCGCACCCGGATTCACCCTCCAGCACGACGAGCAGGGTGTTCCAGCCGCCCGCCAGCCGCACCTCCCGCGGGCGGCCCGCGTCGACGAGCTGCTGCCCGTTCAGCCAGGCTTCCATCCGAACGCACGCCTCGACCTCCAACTCGAGGCGCACGTCGGCGTCGGAGAGGGACTTCAGGTACGCGTGCGCGAGCGTCGCCCGGTCCGGCTCGACCAGGTCCGAGAAGTCGAAGCGGACCTCTCCATCACGGCGGACCAGAGTCCACACGCCGGACTCCGTCTCCAGGTTGCGGCCGGGGAATCGGGCCGCGTCCTCCGACAACGGGTTCACGCCGGTCTCGACTTCCGCGCCGGTCACCAGCCAGCGATCGACCAGGATTTCCTGCGCCCCCGCGGCGGCCGGGGCCAGGCCGCCGAGCGCCGAAGAGGAGAGGAGAATCGCGAACACATACCGATGGACCATCGTACCAAGTTGCCGGCCGGAAGTCCCCCGGACAACTTGGTCGTCATGCATACGGTGGTGGAACTGCGGGTGAACGGGGACCGGCGCACCGTTGGCGTGCCGTCCCACTACACCCTTCTCGAAACCCTGCGCTACGGGCTCGGACTTACGGGATCGAAGCAGGGCTGCGACAAGGGCGATTGCGGGGCCTGCACGGTGTTGCGCGATGGCGAGGCCGTGTTGTCATGCATCATGCCGGTGCACGAAGCCGCCGGCCACGAGATCACGACGGTCGAGGGTCTCGCAGACGGCTCCGCGCCCCACCCGCTCCAGGACGCGTTGGATCTGACGGGAGGGGCGCAATGCGGCTTCTGCACGCCGGGCATTCTCTGCTCGGCTCATGGACTGCTGGCACGCAAACCGGACCCCGGCCGCGAGGACATCGCCAGGGCGCTGTCCGGGAATCTGTGCCGCTGCACCGGTTACACGAAGATCTTCGAGGCCGTGGATATCGCGGCGGAGGCGTTGCGTACCGGGGTGACGCCGGAAGCGATCGCCGCCCGTCGGCGCGACCCCGCGGAGGCCCCGTGATGTCGCGCGTGATGTCGGGCGTCGTCGTGCCCGCCCTCGGCTTGTTGCTCGCGGCCTCCGGGGCGGCCGGCCAGACCCCCGAGGCCCGTCTCGCCGAACTCGGCATCGAGCTGCCCACCCCGGACGCGCCGACCGCCAACTTCGTCAAGGCGGTGACGACCGGGAATCTCGTCTTCCTCGCCGGCCACGGCCCGTGCGGCGGCCTCAACGAGACCAACACGGGAAAGGTCGGACTCGACCACACCGTCGAGGAGGGCTACGCGATCGCCCGCTGGGTCGGCGTCTGCCTGCTTGCCTCGCTCGCCCGCGAAATCGGCGACCTCTCCCGCGTAAAGCGGATCGTCCGCGTGTTCGGGATGGTCAATACTCCTCCCGACTTCACGCAGCACTCGCAGGTCATCAACGGATGTTCCGACCTCATGGAGCAGGTGTTCGGCCCCGCGATCTCGAAGCATGCGCGCGCGGCTGTGGGGATGGCCTCGCTCCCCCGGGACCAGTCCGTGGAAATCGAGATGGTGGTGGAACTCCACGATCCCTGAGACCTGAACAGCAGGAGACACCGATGCGCCAGGCATCCCTCGCCACCCTCCTTTCACTGTTCCTGGCCTGCGCGCCGCCGCAAGCGTCCGATCTGACGAGCGGGATCGACGCCGTATTCGCCGACCTCGACCGTCCGGGCTCGCCGGGCGCCTCCGTGTCGGTCATCCGGGACGGCGAGATCCTCTACTCGCGCGGCTACGGCTACGCCCAGATCGAGCACGGCGTCCCCGTCACCCCGCGCACGGTGTTCCACGTCGCCTCGGTGTCGAAGCAGTTCACCGCAATGGCCGTGACCATGCTCGCGGCCGAGGGAGCGCTCTCCCTGGACGACCCCGTGCAGGCACACCTCGGTTTCGTCCCCGAATTCGAGTATCCCGTCACCGTCCGTCAGATGATCCACCACACGAGCGGGATCCGCGACCAGTGGCAGCTGCTCGGCATCTCGGGGTGGCGGCTGGACGACGTCATCACCACTGAACAGATCCTGCGTCTGATGTCGCGCCAGCGCGAACTCAACTTCGAGCCGGGCTCGGAGTACCTCTACTCCAACATGGGCTACACCCTCCTCGCGCAGACGGCGGAGGCGGTCAGCGGCATGTCCTTCGCCGAATTCACCGCGTCGAGGATCTTCCGTCCGCTCGGGATGGAGCGGACGCATTTCCACGATGACCACGAACACATGGTTCCCGACCGGGCCTATTCCTACGCGCCGGTCCCCACGGAGGAGGAGAGCGAGGAGGAGGAAAGCCGGGCGGAGGCCCGCGCCGAGTACACCAAGTCCGTCCTCAGCTACGCGAACGCGGGCGCGACCAGCCTCTTCACAACGGCCGACGACCTCGCGCGCTGGCTCGACAACTTCCGTCACGAGACGATCGGCGGGCCCCGCGTGATGGAGATGATGAAGACCCGCGGCATCCTCAACAGCGGAGACACGATCCCCTACGCGCACGGCCTTGGCATCGGGGAGCACCGGGGGCTGCAAACCATCGGGCACGGGGGTGCCGACGCAGGGTTCCGGACTCAGGTGAACTGGTATCCCGAGGCCAACGTGGGGGTCGTGGTCCTGACCAACGCCGCGAACGGCAATCCCGGTGGTCGTGCACGGAGAGTGGCGGAGGTCGTCCTGGCCGGGAGCTTTCCCGAAGACGAGGAAGAAGAAGATCCGTCGTCACCGGCCGCCGATGCCGCGCCGCCCCCACCCGACGCGGCCACGCTCGCGGGATACGCGGGCAGCTACTACAGCTCCGAAGTCGACGCCCTGTATCACCTCGAAGCCACGGAGGACGGGCTGGTCGCGCACCACATACGCCACGGCAACATCGCCTTCGAGCCCCGCTCCCGCGACGAATTCGTCACGGATCGCTGGTTCATGCGCGAGGTGCGCTTCGAGCGCGCTCCCGGCGGTGCGGTCACGGGGATGCGCGTCGGCGGCGGCCGGGTCCGGAATCTGCTGTTCGTGAAGCTGGCCCGTCCCCTCCCGCGGTAACGAGCCCACTCCTCGCGGGGTTGCCCGCGGGGAGGGCCCTACGGTGCGCCGGCCAGGCGATCGATGGCGAGTTGCGTGATGTCCATTCGATCGCTGAACAGGATGATGATGTTGCTCGTCGAATTCAGGATCAGGTCGTATCCCAGATCGGCCTGGATCCCTTCGATCACCGGAGCGATCTCGGCTCGGATCCGGTTCTGACCATCGGCCTGGAGGGCGGTCGCCTCCTCCTGCTTGTCCTGCTGATAGCGCTGGAAGTCGGTGAGCGCGTCCTGGTACTCACGCTCGAGCAGCCGCCGTTCGTCGATTGAAAGACTGTCCGCTGCTCCGATGCGCTCCTCGATCGCCTGCACGGCTGTCTGGCGCGTCTGAAGCTCCGCCGTGACTGCCGCCTGAAAGTCCGTGAGCTGCTGCCGGAGTGCCTGTCCCGCCGGGGATTGGAGCGCCACCGCGTCAACGTTGATGACGCCGATCTTGAGCGGCGCGTCTTCAGCTTCCGCGGCCTGCGCGGCCAGCGTCGCGGGCGCCCAGGCGATCGTCGCCACGGCAAGCGCGAGAAGCAGGCGCACGGATCCGGATCCGGCCAGGGCCGGAGACTCGGCCAGGTTTGCATATCTTGCCATCGGTTCTCCCTCTATTGTGATCTGCCGCCGGCCCCGGATCGCGTCCGGTGACCGGGTCCGGTTCGGTGTTCGGTGTATTCGGAGAAGGTAATGCTAGATGGTTGATCGAACGAAGCGGGGCCCGTTTCGGGGTCACGGCCCATACGCGCTGGCCGCGCTGATCCTCGGGTCCCCGGGCGGTCCCGGGGTCGCGGACAGACTCGCGGCTCAGGCGGCACCGGAGGTCCCCGCAGCTCCGGATACCGTCCTGTTCATGAACGCGACGATCATCGACGGGACTGGAGCCTCCCGCTTCGTGGGAGACCTGCTCATCGAAGCGGGCCGCATCGCCGGCCTGGGCCCTCCGGGTTCCGTCACGGCCCCTGCGAGCGTCGAGCGGCGCGATCTGACGGGGCTCGTTCTCGCGCCGGGATTCATCGACATCCACAATCATTCGACGAGCCGCCTGTTCGATTCGCCGCTGGCCATCACCCAGCTCGCCCAGGGAATCACGACGATCGTCGTCGGAGCGGACGGCTCTTCACCGTGGCCGATCTCCGACTACCTCGAGCGGATCGACGACCTCCGGCCCGCGGTGGATGTCGCGACGCTCGTCGGACACGGGACCGTACGCGCGGCGGTGCTGGGGGAGAGCTTCCGCCGCACCGCGACCGACGCCGAGATCGTGGACATGACGGTACGGGTGGAACGCGGTATGCGGGAGGGCGCTTTCGGTCTCTCCAGCGGGCTCGAGTACGACCCCGGCTTCTACTCCTCGACCGGCGAACTGATCGCCCTCGCGCGGGCCGCCGCGCGCCATGGCGGCTTCTACATGTCCCACATGCGCGACGAGGAAGAGGGTCTGCTCGAAGCCGTCGACGAGGCCATCCGGATTGGCCGCGAGGCGGAGCTCCCCGTCCAGATCTCGCACATCAAGGCGGGGAACGCCTCCGTGTGGGGGAAGGCGCCCGACGTGCTCGAGCGCATCCGGCGGGCCAACGAAGAGGGCCTCGATGTGACGGCGGACCAGTACCCGTACGCGGCCTGGCAGTCGGGGCTCGCCATCGTGGTCCGTTCGCGGATGTTCTCGAACCCCGACTCGGTGGCGAAGGGGATCGCGGCGGCCGGGGGCGGCAGCCGGCTGCAGATCGTCGGGTTCGACGCCGAGCCGGGACTGAACGGGCTCAGACTCGACGAGATCGCCCGGATCAAGGACATGACCGAGGTCGAAGCCTACATGTGGATCATGGAGAACGGCGGCTCCGGGCTCATCGGCCACACCATGAACGAGTCCGATGTCGACACCTTCATGGCATCGCCGTGGGTGATGACCGCGAGTGATGGCGGGGTCCGGAGCGCGCACCCGCGTGGCGCGGGGACTTTTCCGCGGGTGCTGGGTCACTTCGCACGGGACCGCGGCGTCCTCACGCTCGAGCGGGCGGTGGCGCGCGCGACCTCGATGCCGGCGCGGCGGCTCGGCCTCACGGACCGCGGGGTGCTGCGGGCCGGCGCCCGGGCGGACCTGACGATCTTCGACCCGGAACGCGTGATCGACCGCTCGACCTTCGACTACGGGACGCGGCAGGCGACGGGCATCGAGAGCGTGTGGCTCGGCGGCGTCGAGACCTGGTCGGCCGGGGAGCCCACCGGGGCCCGCCCCGGCCGCGCCCTCCGCCGCATGCGCTGACCCGTCGGCGCAGCGGGTTCAGTCCGGAGCGGGCTCTCCCCGCTCCGCAATCGCGACGATTTCGATGCCGCCGCGGACGTTCTGTTCGACCTCCACGCGCACCCAGCGCGGTGCGATGGCGAACACGACATCATCCGCGATCCGTGCCGCGAGCGTCTCGCAGAACTCTCCCTCGTCCCGGAACGACCACAGGTAGAACTTGAGCGCCTTCGACTCGAGACAGAGCTTGCCCGGCCCGTAGTCGATCGTCACCCGGCCGAAATCCGGCTGTCCCGTCTTCGGGCACAGCGACGTGAACTCCAGCGCCTGAAGCGCGACCCGCTGGACGTCCGGCGCCGGAATCGCCTCCGCGCGCAGCACTTCCCGTCCTTCTTCCGGGTTCCTGGGTCTGGGCAGCGGGCCGCCGGCGGGAAGTCTCGTCATCCGTCCTCCGTCTCCTGATCGTTCCGGGTCATCGCATCCACCGTCGTCGTCGCCGCCATGTGACCGATGACGTTAGCCGCCGAGCGGAACACATCCGGCAGCCGGTCGATACCGAGCAGGATGCCGAGTCCCGCGAGGGGGACGCCCACCACGTTCAGGACCGGCACCAGCGACACGATGCTGGCGCTGGGCACCGGCGCCACCGTCATCGCCGCGAGGAAGGTCGCGAGCACCGCCACCGCCACCGCCGCCGGACCGAGGGGCACCCCGTACATGGCCGCGAGGAAGACGAGTGACGCACCCTGGAAGAGCGCGCTCCCCGGGCGGTTGATCGACGCCGCGAGCGGCAGGATCAGCCTGTAGCTGCTCCTGGACAGGCCCAACTGCTCCGCCTCCTGCAGCATCATCGGCAATGTCCCCACCGACGTGGTCGTGGTGAAGCCCACCGTGTAGGTGCCGAGCGTTCCGCGGATGAAGCGGCCGGGCGACATCCCGCCCAGGATCCGGACGAGGGGCAGCAGGATGAGACCCTTCATGAGGAAGAGGCCCACCACCACGGCCAGGATGAAGACGCCCAGATTCTGAAGCATCGCCAGGCCCGTGCGGGCCGTGACGGGAGCGGCGAGCCCGAACACGCCCACGGGCGCCGTCCACAGAACCCAGTGCATGAGCTTGATGAGGGCGTCGCTGACCGCCTCGGCGAGGGAGGTGAGCGACTCCTGTTTCTCTCTTGGGAGAGTCGTGGTCGCCGCGGCGAAGAGGACGATGAAGATGATGAGGGGAAGGAGGGATCCCGCCGCCGCCGCCTCGATCGGATTCCTCGGGACGAGGTTCACGAGGAAGTCGACGACGCCCGGTGCCTCGGTCGCCACCTCCGCGGCCTCGGCCGGGGGTGCCACCGGCGCGGTGAATGAGAGCCCGAGCTTCATCACGCCCATACCGATGAGGATCGCCGGCAGCGTCGTGACCCAGAAGAAGCCCACCGCCAGCCCCCCGAGCCGGCCCAGCTTTCGCAGACTCCCGATCCGGCCCACGCCGACGAACACGATCGCCGCCACGAGCGGGATCACGACCATCTGGATCGCGCGCAGGAACACCTGGCCGAGCGGCGCCGCGGCCTCGGCCGCCCGCAGGAGCGCCGGAGATCCCGTGGCGGAAGCGGTGACTCCGAGCCCCAGCCCGAGGGCCAGTCCGATGAGGATGGCGCGCGTGTTCACGAGGCGTTCTCCGCGCCCCGCGTCCCGCCCCGCTTCCGGAAGGCGAGCCAGGCGCCGACGGTGAGGACGGGCACGACGTAGTAGACGATGAACCCCCAGGTGATCGTCCCGTAGCCCTGCCGGATGAGATCGATGAGGCCGAGCGGCGTGAGGGATAGGGCGACCCCCAGGAAGACGGCCGCGACCACCGGTCTCGCCCAACCGGGCATCCCGGCGCCCCGCTCACGGCGGGTGGCGGCCAGCCGCTCGTTGACGGCGTGGATCATCCCCGTGCCCGTCTCGATGAGGGTACCGAAGAGGATAACTTGGTACGCGATCTGGAAGGTCCTCGACCCGAGCGCCTCGAGGATGAGGTTCGAGGGGACCGTCGCGTCCACGATCCCGGGATAGTGCGGCACCATGGCGAGGTAGAAGAAGAAGGCCGGCAGCATCCCGATGACGCCGGCCAGCAGCCCGGCCCACACGGCCTGCTTCCGGGTCTGGATATGGCGCACGGTGAACAGCGCCACCGCCGCCGCGGAGAGGTTGTAGCCGCCGTACTGGATCCCGTTCACGATCCAGCTTCCCTCCAGGCTGCTCGCGGCGAAGCTCTCGCCCAGACTCGACCCGAAGCGCATCAGCGACCACACGACGAGCCCCACGTACACGGCGTAGAGCGCGAACGACCAGCCGGCGAAGAAGCGCTCGATCGTCACGCTCCCGTAGAAGAGGAGGAGCGCCACGGCCCCCAGGGCCACGATCACGCCGAGTGCATACGGGAGCCCGAACGTCTCATCCGCGATCGAGCCCGCCGCCGCCCCGATAACCGCCAGGACGAGGAGCGTCAGCAGCACGTAGGTGACCTCGAACAGGGTCCAGGAGGGACCGAGCAGTCGCTTGAAGAAGCTCCGGTATTCGTAGGTACGGTACTGCCGCGCGAGCTCGAACGTCACGGCGCAGACCGCGCTCCAGATCGCCGTCGAGAGCGCCATGGCCGCGAGTCCGGGGGTCGGCCCGATCGAGAGGAAGAACTCCACGTTCTCCCGGCCCGTGCCGTATCCGCCGGCGATGACGGCCGACTGGAAGACGAGCCCCGGGAGCAGGTAGCGGCGGAACCAGGGGGCTTTCACGCGGACGTCCCTTTCTCTCGGCCGGCCCGTCCCGCAACGTTTCAGCGCGTTCAACGCGTTCAGCGCGTTCACGGGGACGCCGGGCAGCGGCTTGCCACAGGCGCACCAAGCTAGAGGCCGCGGATGGAACGAGACAGACGCGAGACGTTCGGCTCCCGCTTCGGGCTCCTGGCGACGATGATCGGCGTGGCCGTGGGCCTCGGGAACGTGTGGCGCTTCCCGTACATGGTGGGGCAGTTCGGAGGGGCGCCCTTCGTGGCCTTCTACGTTCTGGCCGTGGTGCTGATCGGCGTCCCCGCGCTCATGGCCGAATGGACCCTGGGCCGGCACACCCGCCGCGGCCCGGTGGGCGCGTTCGAGTCGGCCGGTCTCCCCTTCGGCCGCGCCCTGGGCTGGATCTTCTTCGTCGGCGTCACCGCCGCCACCGGCTACTACTCGAACGCGCTCGGCTGGGTGCTGTACCACGCCCTGGCCGGGCTGCTGTCCGGCGTCGGCATCGAACTCGACGCCGCGGCGATCCTCCCTCCAGAGGAGGGCTTCTCGCTCCGCTCCTTCCTCCTGCAGTGCGCCTGCACCGGGGTCGTCCTCCTCACGTGTGCGGCGGTGCTGCGGCGCGGACTGCGGGCCGGGATCGAGAAGGCGAGCCGGTTCATCGTCCCGGCGCTCCTGGCGGGGCTCCTCGTGCTCATCGTCCGTTCCCTCACACTACCGGGCGCCGGCGCGGGGCTCCGCTGGTACCTCGGCGCGTTCGATCCGGGAGCGCTCACCCCGCCCGTCATGCTGGCGGCGCTCGGCCAGGCCATCTTCAGCCTCTCGCTGGGCGGGACCTTCATGGTGGTGTACGGATCGTACCTGAACCGCGGCGATCCGCTGCGCGGCAACGCGGTGTTCACGGCGGGCGGCGACCTGTGCGCCGGGCTGCTGGCCGGGCTCGTCATCTTCCCCGCCGTGTTCGCGTTCGGCCTCGAACCGGGGAGCGGCCCCGGCCTGCTGTTCGCGACGCTGCCCCAGGTGTTCGCGCAGATCCCGGCCGGCGCCGTGTTCGGGACGCTCTTCTTCCTGGCCCTGTTCGGTGGGGCCTACCTTTCAGACGTGGCGGCGCTCCAGGTGCTCGTCGCCGGCGTCACCGACAACACCGCCCTCGACCGGTCGCGCGCCGTGACCCTGACGACGGCCGTCGTATTCGTGTTCGCGCTTCCCCCGATGATCAACATGAGCGTGTTCACGCCCTGGGACCTGACCTTCGGGTCCGGCTTCCAGACGCTCGGCGTGCTCCTCTCGGTCGTGGCCGTGGGCTGGGCGCTCGACCGCTCCGAAGTGCTGCGGCAACTCGCGGCGGGCGAGGATCAGCGCCCGAAGCGGGGCGTCCCCCCGATCTGGCTCTACTACTGGCTCCGGTTCGTCATCCCGGCCGCGATCCTCGCCGTCGGCGCCTGGTGGCTGCTCACCGATGTGCTCGGCGCCTTCAGCGGGGTGTGAGCCGCTGTCTGGCGGTCGGCCCGCCCGCGACCCCTCCGGCGTCGTACTGGACCGCAGGGCGCTGACCTTCGACCCGCTGAAAGATCCCGGATTCAGGACGGTGGGATCTGTGGCGGCGAATTGAGGTGCTGTGGAGTGGCGTGACCTCTCGCTGAACATCAGCTAAAGTGGTTTGGTTGCCACCCCGCCCCGGCGAACCGGGATGATCCGATTCCCGCCATCGCCAGAAAGAGGGAGACGATGAGACGATTCGGGGCCGCACTCCTGGGGGCCGTGCCGGCGTTCGCTCTCGCCGCGAGCGGCGTGATCGCCCAGCAGCTCGGCGAAGTCTGCCCGGACGCGCAGCCCGGCACGGGTGCGCTGTGGGGTCTCGTAGCGGACGAGGAAGCGGGCATCGGCTTGGGCGGGGTCGTCGTCGTCACGACTCTCACGAAGGATTTCCTGAGGGTGGACCTCAGCTTCACGCTGGCGGATGCCGGCAGTGACGACCGCCTGTGGGCCTGTCCCGGCTCCCGCGTGGACCCAGCCGGCCGTATGGGGGGGCGGGCTCCGTTTCGGGACTCCGCGAGGCTGTCGGCAAGCTGATGGCGGACGCGAAGCGGCTGGGCGCCAACGCGCTGATCAACTGGGACCGGGAAGGGGCGACGCTAACGGCGAAGGCCGTCACGATCACGGTGGACCCCTTCACCTGCAACTGATGCCTGGGGAACCTCCACCCGTCAGAGTGGGAATTCCAGCCCGACGGTGACCGGTACGGTGACCAGCGTTTCCCGTTCGTTGATCCCGGCGAGATCCCATTGCGTCGCCAGGAAGCTGGCGCGGATCGAGATGTCTACGAACAGAAGGCCACCGAGTCTCGACGGGACGCCGAGGCGCACGCCGGCACCGGCCGCGAATCCCGTTCCGGGGTCCCTGATTCCGCGACCCGGATAACCGATAGCCACATAGTCTCCGCCACGCTCGTGAACCAGGAATCCGGCCATACCCAGAAGCGCGACCCGGGGGGCGGGTTCCCGGTCTGACAGAGGCAACTCAACGCCGAATTGCCCCAGCAGGCTGAACAGCCGCAATCCGCCTCCCAAACTCTGGTAGTCGACGCTGACTCCGAACTTTGCCGGGTGCGCGCCACAACCAATACCGAGGTGTCCCGTCGCTCCGACCGAAAGATCGAGGGCCACCTGGTCCCCCAACGGCACGCTCGACGTCGGGATCACGGCCCCCGCACCTGCCGTCATCGAGCATGTCTGAGCGCTGGCCGAAGTGGCTGAGAATGGAAGAGCCAGCGGCGCGATTATGAGGAGAACAGCCCTCCGCCAGCGTCCGGACACGCGTGACATACCTCGAATCACTTCGTCCAGATCGCGACGGCCCCGCACCGGGAATCGAAGTCGAGGAACTCCGCCGGAAGTGAGGCCGCTCCCTTGTATACTTCGACCCCTCCGATCTCCACGGGTCTCACCCAATCGTCAACCCGGCCGGTGCCGACGCGAATACTGTCCAGAAAGATTGGCATGGGGCAGCCTGTGTCCGAGAACCCGGTCGACAGCCTCGTGCTATGCAACTCGCAACTGGTGATCCTCAGGCCGCAGTTTCGGAGGCGAATCCCCGCCTCTTCCGCGATCATGTGTGAGATGAGCAAGGGGTTGCGGCGCTCGATGTCGGCGACGGTGAAGAACGTGCCCCCGCTGACCAGCTCGCCCCAGTGCTTGCGCTCGTAGAAGCCCTTGATCTCCAGTCGCCGGAGTCTCACCGCGGTCGCCACGAGCGGTTCCATCTCCACCGGATCCGGAACCAGGCCGACCTCGATTTCCGTGGTGGCTCCGCGCGCGACCGTGACCCGATGACGAAGCGGAGCGTACCCCAGGCGCCGCACCGAGAGCCAGTGGTCTCCGATTGGGACACCGTCCAAGAGGAATCCGCCCCGCCGGTCGGTCTCGGCCTCCTGCGGGCGGCCGGCAAGGGACACCGCCGCCGCTACCACTGGACGTTCCGAAAGAGCGTCCAGCACTGAGCCGACGACGCGCCCATCGCTTACAGAAGCGACGAGCAGCCTGAGTTCGATCTCTCGCGATATCCCGGGCTCGAGCGCGACAGTCGCCAAATCGCTGGCGGCGTCACCGAACTCCGCCCTTAGACTGGCCTCCGTGGCCGTTCGAGGGGCGCAAACGAACAGACGACCAGAGGATTCGATTTCCAGCCGTACCGGACTCCAGACAGAGTCGGGGGCGGTCCAACGCAGCAGCACCGTCGCATAGGGGATCGAAATGAGGCCGGACTCATCCAGAACGGCGACCTGCAGGGAGGCCCGGACGCCGCAATCCTCCTCCTGGCCTGCGACACGACCGAATCCGCCGGCCAGCTGGAGCAGGAAGAAGGTCCCGGGCAGCGCCAGCCACGCGACCAGACGCCGCGTGATTCGTCCTCGTCCCTCGTCCATGGCAGATCCTCCTAAGCATCGAGCACCAATGAACTGACGCCGAACCGTCCCGCCTGGTCACTCGCGTGTCCGGAGGACCCTGGTAGGTGAGACCGACCGTGCCCGTCTTCTCGTAGACTCTGTGACCCGCCAGCTTCAACTCGATCCGTGAGGTTGATCCGGCGAGGAGCGGAATGCCTCCCCCGAGCACTTCCCGGCGCCCGTTCCGGCGATGTAGCCGTCCAGACTCACGGCGCAGCTGTAGCAGATCTTCCTCATCCCGGTCCTCTCTCTCTATTGCCGCGTGCAGGGGCGCGGGCCGCAGGCGGAACGTAGATTAGAGCCATGCACCCGCACGAGTTGACGCCCGCGCAGCTCGAGGCCGCGGAGGATCCGGACAGGCTCCCCGGGCTCGCCGACGCCGAGTTCACGGCGTTGGGTCGCCGTGCGCGCCGGGTCGACGGGCTGCGCAAGGCGACCGGGCGCGAGATCTACACGGACGACATCATTCTGCCGGGGATGCTGCACGGGAAGATCCTGCGCTCCACCGAGGCGCACGCCCGGATCGTCTCCATCGACACGTCGGCCGCCGAGGCGCTCGAGGGCGTGCACGGGGTCATCACCGGACGCGACATGCCGGTCCCGTACGGGATCATCCCGTGGACCCGGGACGAACACGCGCTCTGCCTCGACAAGGTGCGGTTCATCGGCGATGCCGTGGCGGCGGTGGCGGCGGTGGACGAGGATACGGCGAACGCGGCACTGGAGTTGATGCGGGTCGAATACGAGCCGCTCCCTGTCTATCTCTCGCCGGAGGAGGCGCTGAGCCCGGAAGCCGCGGCGGAGCCCATCCATGCGCCGCGCAGGCCGGACCGGAACGGCAACGTTCTCAAGCACGTCCACCTCGAGTTCGGGAACGTGGACGCGAACATGGCCCGCGCCGACGTCACGGTGGAGGGCGAGTACTTCTTCCACGGGACCACGCACACGCCGATCGAGCCCCACTGCGCCATCGGCAAGCTGAATCAGGACGGCCTGCTGGAGGTGTGGTCGTCGACGCAGGTGCCGCACTACCTGCAGCGGGAACTGGCGCGGGTGCTCGATCACGACGTGGCGAAGCTTCGGGTCGTGCAGCCGGCCGTGGGCGGCGCCTTCGGCGGCAAGTCCGAGCCGTTCGACCTCGAGTTCTGCGTCGCGCTGCTCGCCATGCGTACCGGGCGGCCGGTGAAGATCCTCTACACCCGCGAGGAGGTGTTCTACTCGCACCGCGGCCGCCACCCCATGCACATGAAGTACCGGCTCGGCGCCTCGCGGAACGGGAAGCTGCTGGCGCTCGACGCGGAGACCGTCCTCGACGGCGGCGCCTACGCGTCGTTCGGCCTCGTGACCACGTACTACTCCGGGCAGCTCCTCACCTCGCCCTGTCACATCGAGTCCTACCGGTTCGATTCGACCCGTGTCTATACCAACGTCGCCCCGTGCGGCCCCAAGCGCGGCCACGGCTCGGTGCAGCCCCGCTTCGCCTACGAGATCTCGCTCGACAAGCTCGCCGCGAAGCTCGGCATCGATCCGTTCGAACTCCGCCGCCGCAACTTCATGGGTACGGGCCGGACGGTGAACGAGTTCAAGGTCCGCTCGAACGGGTTCATGGAGTGCCTCGAGGCGGTCGAGCGAGCGAGCGACTGGAAGAAGCGCTACCGGCAGCTGCCGAGCGGGCGGGGGCTCGGGGTGGCGGCGTCCTCCTACATCTCCGGCACCAACTATCCCATCTACCCGAACGAGATGCCGCAGGCGGCCGTCCAGGTGCAGGCCGAACGCTCCGGCCGGGTGACCGTCCTGCACGGCGCGTCGGAGATCGGCCAGGGCTCCGACTCCACCATGGCATACATCGCGTGCGAGGAACTGGGCGTGCCCCTCGACTACGTGCGCGTCTTCTCGGCAGACACGGACCTGACGCCGGTCGATCTCGGCGCCTACTCCTCGCGCGAGACGGTCATGGTGGGCAACGCCTGTCTCGAAGCCTGCCGCGCCCTCCGCGCGCAGGTCATGGAGGCACTCGCGGAGGAGTGGGGCGTTCCGGCCGGTCGCGTGCGCCTGGCTCGCGGCTGGGCCTTCGACGCGGAGACTCCGGAGGATTCGAAGCGCCGGCTCTCGATTTCGGAGGCCTTCAACCTGGCCGAAGCGAAGTTCGGGCTGCTGGGCGCCGTCGGCTCCTACGACACCCCGAAGGATGTCCACGGAGAGTACCGCGGCGGAACCATCGGATCCTCCCCCGCCTACTCGTTCACGGCGCACGTGGCCGAGGTCGAAGTGGAGATGGACACCGGGGTCGTCGACGTGAAGAACATCTGGGTCGCACACGACTGCGGTCGGGCGCTCAACCCGGCGCTCGTCGAAGGCCAGATCGAGGGCTCGGCCTACATGGGGTTCGCCGAGGCGATCTTCGAGGAGCAGCGGTTCAGGGAGGGAGAGGTGGAGGGTGGCCTGCACACCGCGCCCTCCCTGCTGGACTACAGGATCCCCACCTCCATGGACTGCCCGGAGTTCGAGGCGCTGATCGTCGAATCGGTGGACCCGGAGGGACCCTACGGCGCCAAGGAAGCAGGAGAGGGGCCGCTCCATCCTTCGCTCCCCGCGATCGCGAACGCGATCTACGACGCGGTCGGGGTCCGCATCGACGCGCTCCCGTTCACGCCGCAGCGCGTGTGGCGAGCCCTCCGCGCGCACGCCGCCGCCGCGAGCCGCGAGGACGTGGCCTGAAACCGGGACGACACGGGCCGTCCGGGATCCCACGGGCTGAATGAACCAGTTCGTTCGGCAACTGGGCGTCGAAACGCGGGGAAAGGGCCTGGTCGAGATCACCCACCCGATCCTCGACTGGGTGGCCTCCCTCGCCGTCGAGACGGGCATGCTGACCGTCTATATCCGCCACACGTCGGCGTCCCTGACGATCCAGGAGAACGCGGACCCCGATGTCCTGCACGACCTCGAGGGCTTCTTCGCCCGGCTGGTGCCTGAGGACGATCCCCTGTATCGCCACACGATGGAAGGACCGGACGACATGCCGGCGCATATCCGGGCGGCGCTGACCCAGACGCATCTGGCCGTCCCCGTCGTCGATGGCGCGCCCGCTCTGGGGACGTGGCAGGGGATCTACCTGTTCGAGCATCGCCGCCGCCCGCACCACAGGACGGTCGTGCTGCACGTGCTCGGCGCATAGTGGGTCTATGTGGAGCCGTACCTGCCGATGGCCCCGAAGTCGAGGTCGACGACGAACTCACGCGACTCCGGGTCGCGCTCGAAGACGATGAAGCCAAGTTCCGCAAGCCTCGTGAGTTCTCGAACGAAGGTTCTTGGGGTGACGGTGCGATAGACCGTTCGAACGAACGGGGAGTCGGTCAAGTCCCTCAGAAAAACCCGACTCGAAGGGCTCTCCGAGAAGGGGTCCCTCGGTTCGGTTTCCTCAAGGAGAAAAACCAGAAGACCATGCTCCCGATCGTTGATAAGACGGCGACGCTTGCCGACTCGCGTGTCGCGCGCGCGAGTCAGCATCGAGCGGTAGACCAGGCGGTTCAGTCTTGACTTGATGAACGAGTTGATGCCCTTCAGCTCGGCGTCGAAGCCCCGCAGCCCGAACTCCACAAAAGGGGTCACGTCGAACGGTTGTTCTCTGCGGCATTCCTGCAGGCGCCTCTTGTAGAGGTCTCTGTTGCGGTAGAAGTAGTTCGAGAGCCCGTAGAAACCGTGGACGTTGTAGCCCCCCTCGAAGAGAATGGCGGCCTCGATCAGCCGAGACACGCGGCCGTTTCCGTCTCCAAACGGATGGATCGTCACCAAGAAGAAGTGGGCGAGCAGAGCCCTGACCACAGGATGTTCATCACGTACGCGTAGAGAGTTGACGCAGGCCACGAAGTCGTCCAGCAGCTGCGCGAGCGTCTCGTGGGGTGCGCCCAGGTGAACGCCCCCCAGCGCCTCCGTACCGACTTGCACGCCGTGTGCTCGCAAGCGGCCGGGGACGTTGTTCACCTCGTCGGAACGCCTCGTCATCAATTCGTGCATTCGGAGGATGTCCCGAACGGTGAGCGGCGCCTCACCAGGTCCGAATCTCTCCCGAACCCAGTTCTGGGCGGCGTTTGCGTTGTCGATTTGCCGGGATTCCCTTGTTGGCGGCTCGGTGTCGGTTTCGCGATCGAGCAACTCGCGCACCTGCGCCTCCGACAACGGGTTGCCCTCGAGGGCGGTCGTCCCCCGGATTGTTCTGATGCGATTCAGTCTGTCGAGTTGGTCCTTCCAATCCAGGGGCAAGAGAAGGTTCTCCACGGCCTTCTTGCTTGCCTCGATTTCTATCAAGCGGGTCGCCAGGCGGCCTCGGTCGAGGCGGTACTCGAAGCTGAACGTCTGCCAATCCATGTTTTCGCGACACCTTTTGTGACAGCTTGTCTGACAGCTTGTTTGACAACATAATACGTTGATGTATATTTAGATATACTGTATATGCCAATTAACTCCACTACTTCTATGACCAATTGTATGGCAGCATCTGCACACGATTGGTTCGAGCCGCAAGTAACCATCCTGCCGCCACATCTTCCCTAATCCAGTTACGTTCGCTCCAGCCACCCAGGGGACGGGATGATCGGTATCAAGTGCGGTTGAGCGAGCTACAAGGGGTTCGAACCAGGGATCGAGACGGACGGTACTACCCGTGTGCTCAGTTGCGAGCGCGAGCACTTGGAAAGGCCGTCTTCCGGGCGTTCGCGGTGCTCGCCGCCGCGTGGGCCGCGGCATGTGGCGACGGGAGCACGGAACCCGCGCTGACCCGACCCCCGATGGTGGTCGGTACGATCCCGGACCTCGAACTGGCCGGCGGACAGACGGCGCTGCTGGAGGTGTCGGGCTACTTCTCCGATCCGGATGGAGATGTCCTCTCCTACGAAGCGAGGTCGTCGGCGTCGGGTGTCGCGACGGTCGAGGTGTCGGGCAGCACGGTGCAGGTGGTCGCCCTGGCGCGGGGGACTGCGACGGTGACCGTGACGGCTCGTGATCCCGAAGGCCGGGCCGCCGCCCTGCGGTTCGACGTGACGGTGCCGAACCGGGCGCCGACGGCCGTTGGCGCGCCCCCCGATCTCGAACTCATGACAGGAGACACCGCCGTCGTCGAGGTGTTGGCCTATTTCTCCGATCCGGACGGCGATACCCTCGCCTACGAAGCGGCGTCTTCGAACGCGGACGTGGCGACAGCCACCGCCTCGGAGCGCACGGTACGGCTGATGGCCGTGGCGCGGGGGACTGCGACAGTGACGGTGACGGCCCGCGACCCCGGCAGCCTGACCGCCGAGCTGTCTTTCTCCGTCGACGTCCGGTCCGGCCGCGGCGGATTCGACATCACGCTGAGCTTCGGCGATACAGCGACGGAGCCGCAGCGGGCCGTGGTCCGGTCAGCCGCGGAACTCTGGATGTCCGTCCTTGCCGATACGGAGCTTCCGGACGTGCCGGTCGGCGAACAGCTCGAGTGCCACGGCGCGCGCACCTCGGAGCCGGTGGGCGCGATCGACGATCTGATGATCCTCGTCGAAGTCCGGGAGATCGACGGTCCCGGACGGACCCTGGCCCAGGCGGGCATGTGTCGGCTTCGGGACGGGTCGATGTTGCCTGCCGTCGGCGTCGCGTTCTTCGACGCATCGGACTTCGATGATCTCATCGGGTCGGGCGACGCGATGGAACTGGCCGTCCATGAGATCGCCCACGCGCTGGGATTCGGTCTGCTCTGGCCCCGTGTCGGCCTGCTTCGCGATCGTTCCTTCGGAGTGGGGTCCATCGACACTCACTTCGTGGGTCCCCTTGCGCTCGCGGCGTTCGACGAGGCGGGCGGCACCGACTACACGGGCGGCGCGAAGGTCCCCGTTGAAAATCTCGGCGGGGGAGGGAGCGCGAACCTCCACTGGCGGGGTTCCGTCCTGCGAGGCGAACTCATGCGACCGCTCAACGCACTCGGTGCGCCGGAAACGTTCAGCGCGATCACCATCCAGTCGATGGCCGATCTCGGCTACACGGTCGATGCCGGGCTGGCGGAGCCGTACACGCTGCCCGCCCGAGGCGCCGCCCCGGACGAGACGCCCGGGCGCGTGGTCGACCTGGGCGACGACGTGCTGACGGGTCCGCTCCACGTGGTCGATGCGGCCGGGCGTGTCGTTCGTGTGCTCCGCAGCCGCTAACCCAGGATACGAGGACATGGCCGCCGGTGGGAAAAAGACAGTGCGGCGGCGGATAGCCATTGTTGGCGGAGGCATATCAGGGCTGGGGGCCGCGTGGGCGCTGCATCGCGACCGATTCGATTTCCGGCTCCTTGAAGCTCAGGATCGGATTGGCGGGAATAACTGCTATAGCGCACCCGGCGGCGGTGGTTCCTGGAGGGGGCTCGTGAGGGCCTGAAGGCGAAGAACGCTCCGGACGGGGAGCTGATGCGGACGCGTGCGAAGCTGGGGGAGATGACGATGCGGGTGGAGCCTCAGGGGGAGTTCCTTGAAAAAAGGGGGTACGGGGACGAGCTGAGGAAGCTCTTGCGGCTCCGACGCAAACGTCGCTCCCATGGCGCCGGAGAGTCAACCAGAATCGAGGCACCGCAGATGCCCCGGGGGTTTCCAACGCGAGGTCGCCGCTCCATGAATGTCCGCAGGGCCGACCACTTCCCGGGAAGGCGTCGGGCGGCGGGCACCGACTCCAAAAAAGACCAGGAATCCGGGCGATGACTCTCGACGGCATCCCACGCATGATCTCGCTTCTTCACCTCCTCGTGGTGGTCGCAACAATCGCGCCGCGGATGGCTTCCGCGCAGGCACCCGGGGAAGTTCCACCTGATCGGGCCACGCTCTCGGTCCCCCGCTTCGAGATCGAGGCGTCCGCGATCGAACTCGCCGGACCTGTGCGCCCCGGAGAGTATCTGGGCGTGACGGGACCGCGGTCGGCCTGGCTCGGCCTCGAGACGGGCGAGGCGGAGTTGTGGGTCCATCCCCTCAAGGTCGGGAGCGGGTTCCGGCTGGGCTTCTCGACCCCCAGCTACGGGTCGCCGATTCCGGGAGAGCAGCTCGCCCGCAGCGTACAGGTACGCCCGGAAATCACCACCATCACCTACAGCCACGCCGCCTTCCAGGTGCGCCAGCACATCCTCGCACCGGCCGACATTCCCGGCCTCCTCCTCCTGCTCGAAGTGGACAGCCCGGAGCCGCTGGAGATCATCGCCGAGTTCGAGCCGGTGCTGAACTACATGTGGCCGGCGTCGATCGGCGGGCAGTACGCCTACTGGGATGCCGGCCGGCGCGTCTTCGTGCTGTCCGAAAGTCTGCAGGCGCAGAACGCCGTGGTCGGCTCGCCGTGGGCCGCGAACTCGGTGGAACACCCGGCCCACCAGTTGGGGGAGGCGCCCCGAACGATGGTGATCCCGGTCGACCCGGAGCGGGCCCGCCGGGAGTTCATCCCCATCGCGGTAGCGGGCGGGACCACGCCCCGCGAGGAGGTCTTCGAGAGTTACGAGCGGCTGATTTCCGAGGCCCGCTCGCTGTACGACGCGAAACGAGCCTGGGCCGACTCGGTGCTCGCATCCACGGTCTCCATCGAGTCGCCGGATCCGCAACTGGACCTCGCCCTCGAGTGGGCCAAGATCAATCTCGAGGAGCAGCGCGTCTGCAATCCCGATCTCGGCTGCGGCTTCGTGGCCGGCTGGGGCCTCTCGGGCAACGGCGCCCGCCCCGGCTTCGGCTGGTTCTTCGGCGGCGACGCGGCGATGAACACGTTCGCGATGGACGCGCTCGGCCAGTGGGCGCTGGTGGCGGAAGAACTCGCCTTCCTGGCGCGGTACCAGCGCGAGGACGGCAAGATCACGCACGAAATCTCGCAGGCCGCCGCGCGCATCGACTGGTTCGGCACCTACCCGTACGCGTACTACCATGCCGACACGACGCCCTACTGGATGACCGCCGTGTACGAATATTGGCGCGCCAGCGGCGACGACGAACTGCTGCGGCAACTGTGGCCTGCGTACCGGCGCGCGTGGGAGTGGTGCCTCACGGCCGAGACCGATGGTGACGGCATCATCGAGAACACCGTGGGCGGGCTGGCCGCGGTCGAGGTCGGCGGCCTCGGGGCGGCGCTCCATCAGGACATCTACCTGGCAGGGGTGTGGGTCGCGGCCCTCGAGGGGACCCGGGTGCTGGCCGAGCATATGGGCGAGGCCGAACTCGCGGCCCAGGCAGGGGAGATCGCGCCCGTCGCGCGGGCGACCCTCGACGACGCGTATTGGCTCGAGGAAGCGGGCCATCATGCGTTCGGGATCCTCTCGGATGGCCGTACCAACGACAACCTGACCGTGTGGCCCGCCACAGCGGCCGCGTTCGGTCTCTTCGACGAAGCGCGCGCGCAATCGACCCTGACCCACCTCGCAGGCGACCGCGTGTCCTCGGACTGGGGCGCGCACATGCTCTCGACGGAGAGCGATCTGTACGATCCGCTCCAGTACAACATGGGCACGGTGTGGCCTTTCGTGACCGGGTACGTGGCCTGGGGACAGTACCGGTACCGGCGTCCGTGGGCGGGATTCCACCTGATGGACGCGGTGAAGCAGATGACCTTCGACTGGAGCCTGGGGCGCCACCCGGAGCTGTTGTCGGGCAGCTTCTACCAGCCTCTCGACCAGACCGTCCCGCACCAGTTCTTCGCGACCTCGATGCTGGCCACGCCGTTGCTGCGTGGCGTGCTCGGGTGGGAACCCGATGCACCGCTGGGCCGGGCCCGGCTCGCTCCGCAGCTGCCGCCGGACTGGCCGGAGGTGACGGTCAAGCGGCTCCGGGCCGGAGCGACCGCCACCGATGTGGAAATCCGCCAGACCTGGACGGCGACGGGTGGGGAGCGGCGCACGACGCTGACGACCACCGGGCCGCCGCTGACGTTCGACTTCGTCCCCGACGTGCCGGTGGGTGCGCAGGAGGTGTCCATGTGGGTGAACGGCGTCGAAACGGAACCCTCATCCGACGGGAGCCTGGCCGTGCCCGTCGGTGCCGAGACGCCGGGTGGGGACCGCGCACAAATCGTCGTGAGCTGGGAGGGCGGGCTCGCGGTGGCACCGCCCCGGGTCGACCTGCAGCCCGGCGGGCGCAGCGCCGGCCTCCGGATCCTCGACTTCGCGTCCGAAGCGGATGGTTGGACCCTCTCCGTGGAGGGGACGGCCGGTCGCACCTACGACATCCAGCTGTTCGGCACCCCCGTTGGCCCCGCCGTCACAAGCGGCACGGCCCTCGTCTCGGATCGCGGGAACGGCGTGATTCGGGTGGAGTTTGCTGATGGGGAGGGCCGCTCCGCAGCGACCGTCCGGCTGGATTCCGGGCCGCCGTCATCCGGTGTCGACAGAACCGATACAGTCCGGCCACACACACGTTACTGACGGACGAATGTGCGAATGTCGCGCCCCCTTTTTCAACATACTTCTGCACAAAATAGATCGAATGACGAAAACTCGTGAACCGTCAGTCGGACGCGCAGTTCCGGAAGGGAAGATACAGAGCGAGAAAGAGCGCGATCGCCAGCGGCTCGAGCAGCAGAATATACCACGGCCAGCCCGGAAAGTAGTCCAATATCGACGCCGTCGCCGGCTTGTCGATGACGTACAGGTAGTTCGACCCGAGCAGCCGGTTGAGCGGGTACATCACGACGGCATACAGGTTCAGCAGGCCGAGCGCGAGCCACGGATCGCGCGCCGTCGGCCGGTAGCTTTCCACCTTCACCGCCCAGATCCCCGCCATGACGAGAATCCCATGCGAGATCATCGTCTCGAAGAAGGTGAAGTGCCAAACGCCGAAGATCGCGTCCGGGGTGAGAACGGCCTGCACCGCGCCGGCGACGCCGAAGAAGTACATGAGATGGAGGACCCACGGGCGCCGGGTCCACAGCCCGTACACGGTGACCAGCGACATGGCGCTGCACAGGTGCAGGCCCAGGTCGGTCTCCACGGCCCACAATCCCACCGACGCCTTCCACGCATGCTTCGTGATTCGAAAGAGGAGGATGGTGGCGATCATCGCGACTCGCAGACGGCGTCGCCCGCGCTCGTCGGCGGCCATGCCGGCGCGGATCAGCCAGAACCCGAGCAGGGCCAGGACGCCGGTCGCTACCAGATGCGCCGGGCCAAACAGATCGAGCGGCCGAAGCTCGGTGCCGAAGAACTGGCCCATGTCAGCCCCTCACATGTTGCGGTCCGCGGCGCCGCCGCGCCGCCTCACCCGTCCGGATCGGCGAGCGACGACGTGGGGATCTCCGGTCCTTCGACCCGCCGTCCCTCGCGGAGGGTAACGTATGCCTCCATCGCGTAGTACGCGGGCAGCCCGAGGGCGCGCAGCAGATCCGCGGTCCCGCGGTTCCGGTCGACTACGCGCTGCCAGAATTCGCGCGGGTCCGGCCCGGGGAAGGGCGCCGAATCCTTCTGCGACTCGTGCTGGAAGATCGCCTGCACCTTTCCGCGCACCTCGCCCTCGGAGAGCGGTACGAGGACGGTCGCCTCGACCAGACTCCACTCCTGCCACGCGCCCCGGTACAGCCACAGCCACGGCGGGTTGCCGTCGTAGCGAGCCAGGGCCGCTTCGACGGTCTCGAGGCACATCCGGTGCGTCCCGTGCGGATCGGAAAGGTCACCGGCGGCGCAGACGATCGTCGGCCGCACCTCCTCCAGCAGCTGGGTGACGATCTCCACGTCGGCTGCGGAGATAGGGTTCTTCATCACCTTCCCCGTCTGATAGAACGGCTGGTTCAGGAAGCGGGCGCGCTCGGCGGACAGTCCCAGCGACTCGATGGCGGCGACCGCCTCGCTCTCTCGGATGATCCGTTTGAGCTGCTGCACCACCTTCGGGTCCACGTCTCCCGGTTCCTTGTGCGCGAGGCGGTCCTCCACGGAACTCAGCGTCGCTTCGAGAGTCTCTGCCGCCCCGAGGTCGATCACGTCGGCCGCGCGCCGGAGAAAGTCCAGGTAGCGCCGGACCTCGTGGTCGAAGACGGCGATGTTGCCGGAGGTCTGGTACGCCACGGTCACCCGGTTGCCGTTCTCGACGAGCTTTCTGAGCAGCCCGCCCATCGAGATCACGTCATCGTCCGGATGGGGTGAGAAGACGAGGATGTCCTGGCCGCGCGGGAGCCTGCTCTTACCCCGGATCTTGGAGATGAGCGCGTTGAACACCTGCCCGTTGAGCGGCTCGGCCGACCCGTGACGGGACGTGAGCGGGGCGAGATGGTTGGCGCGGTAGTCGTCGGTCGCGAGGTGGAGGATCGACTTCCCGGTGCGCTCGCTCAGCCAGATGACGGCCGCGGTCTCGCGCTCGGAAGTCCACTCCACGTCACCGACCTGCCATGGCGTGCGGATGCGGGTGAGTTCCGAGGCCGCAGCCGGATCGAGGTAGACGGTTGCGGCGGGATGCTGCTGGAGAAACGTTGCCGCGACATCCGCATGAACCTTCCCCTCCACGGCTCGCCGTACGATCTCGGCCTTGTGTTCTCCGGTTGCCAGCAGGACCACTTCGCGGGCCTCGAGGATCGTGGCCACGCCCATGGTGATCGCCTGCGGAGGGACATTCTCCTCTCCGAAGAAATCGCCCGCGGCGTCGGCCCGCGTGACGGTGTCCAGGTACAGCCGCCGGGTGCGCGAGTCCCGCGCGGACCCCGGCTCGTTGAAGCCGATGTGGCCGCTGCGCCCGATCCCCAGGATCTGGAAGTCGATCCCGCCGGCTTCCCGGATTCGGCGCTCGTACTCGACGCAGTGCGCCTCCACGTCCCCTTCGGGCACGTCTCCCCGCGGGATGTGTCGATGGTCCGGGAAGATGTTCACGTGATCGAACAGGTTCTCCCGCATGTAGCGGTGGTAGCTGTGGATGCTCCCGGGCCGCATGGGGAAGTATTCGTCGAGGTTGAACGTGACCGCATTCGAGAAGTCGAGCCCCTCATCCCGGTGCAGACGGATGAGTTCCCGGTACACCCCGACGGGGGTGGAGCCGGTCGCCAGGCCGAGGACGGCGTGTCGGCCCTCCTCGGCCCGCGCGCGGATCAGGTCCGCGATCCGGCCGGCCACTTCGGCGGCGATGCTGTCGTGGTCCGGCATGACGCGGACGGGCAGGCGCTCCCGCCGCGCGTAGACGGAACCGTTCGCGCCGGTCACGGTCACGGGTTGCCGGTGGTCATGGGCTGCTAGGGCACCTTCTGTTCCGGCATCAGCACGAACTTGGCGTACTGGTCGGTGCGGAGGTAGCGGATCGCGGCCTGCTGCACCTGTTCCGCGGTCCAGCTTTCGATCCACTCATAACTCGGAATCTGGTTGAGGTCGAGCCCCATCCGCTCGAAAGCGGCCAGCTGCGACAGCCAGTACCGATTCTCGCGCAGGTTCGTTTCCTTCGTCCGTCGCTGGGTCTCGCGCACCTTGTCCACCGTCTCCGCGTCCGGTCCCTCCGCCTTGAGCTGTTCGATCTCCTCGAACACGGCGGCGGAGAGTTCCTCCGCGCGTTCCGGCGCCGAGCCGAAACCGATGCGCACGCTGTATTCCTCGTCCGGCCGGTAGCTCAGCGATCCGCCGACACCCACGCCGTACGTTCCGCCCAGGTCCTCACGCAGCACCTCACGCAGCCGGATGTCGAGGATGTCGGCCATGGCCGAGATCACGTTCGCCTCTTCGCGCGAGTACTCGCCCTCGCCCGAGAAGATGATCTGCGTGCGGCTCTGCGGCTCCAGCCCCTTGTACACGGACTTCTCGATCACGCCCGCGGGCGGATCGATGCCGGTATCGCGCCAGGTCTCGACACGTCCCAGATCGGGGAGCGCGCCGAGGTACTGCGCCACGAGCGGCCGGATCCCGGCGAGCTCGAAGGCGCCCGTGAAGTAGAAAGTGAAGTCGCTGGCGTCCGCGAAGCGTTCACGGTAGAGACTGTAGGCCCCGTCGAGGTCGGCCTGCGCGAGGTCCTCCACGACCTGGGAAAGACTTCGCACGCGCGGATGTCCCTGGGACATCGTGTGTGAGATCGTGTCGGAAAACACGGCGTTGGGGCTGGCACCGGCGTTAGCCAGGAAGCCCAACTGCTGGGCCTTGAAGGCTGCGAACGCCGTTTCATCCCGGCGCGGCGCGGTGAAGTACAGGTACATCAGCTGGAAGGCGGTCTCGATGTCCTTCGGCGAGGCCGATCCCCCCAGTCCCTCGGAGAGGGACCCCAGCGACGGGCGGACGTTCGCCGCCTTGCCGGTGAGCTTCTTTCGCAACGCGGTCTGGTCGAAGTCGCCGACCCCGGACTGGCTTACCACCGCGCTGGCGAACGAAACCCTCGCATATTGGTCGTCGGGTACGAGCGAGGTGCCGCCCGGGCTGGTCGCGGAGAAGAGAATCTCGTCGTCCTTGAAGTCGGTGGGCTTGAGCACGACGCGCACACCGTTCTCGAGGGTCAACATCGTGACCCCCACATCCGGGAACGACGCCTCGGTCACGACCGGTGAGCCTTCGGGCACGACCGGCAGGAGCGGGGCGTCGGCCGCCGCGTCCTCGTAGGCTTCGACCTCCCTCCCGCTGACCGCCGCGAACACGCCCACGAGGTCCTCCTCGGTCGGGGTCTCGAGCCCCTCCTTCTCGGGCGCGCTGACGAGGATGACGCGGCCCCGCTCGGCCAGCCACCCCTGGGCCACGCCGTTGGTCTCGGCGAGCGTGATCCCGGGGAGGAACGCGTCCACCAGCTCCATCCGCGTCTCTACGCCGGGGTACGGATAGTCCTGCAGGAAGACCTGTATGTAGCGGTTCGCGAGCGCACCCGATTCCTGGTTCTCCTTCTCCGCGACCTGGCGCTCGTACGAACGTCTCGCAGAGGTCTTCTGCCGCTCGAGTTCCGTCTCCGTGAACCCGTGCCGCACCACTCGCTCCGCCTCGGTGAGCAGCGCGTCGAGTCCGCGCTCGATCCCCCCCTCAGGGACCAGAGCAACGAGCTGGTACGCGTCCACTCCCCGCACGAACTGGCCCTGGCCCGAGAACCCGAACAGGAATGGCGGGTCGGCCTGCACCCGGAGTTCGTCCAGTCGGGCGTTCAGAATGCCCGAATAGAGTCCCTCGACGAGGCTGCGGCGGAAGTCCCCGATGGTGCCGCGCGGGGCGGGCGGCTGCTTGTAGAGTACGCCGACCTGGCTCTGCGGGGCCTCGGTGTCGGTGGCGATGGCCGCGCGTGGCGGATGGTCGATGGGGACTTCAGCGGTGATCCGGGGGCGTGGATCCGCGGGGCCCTGCAGCCCGCCGAACTGCTCACGGACTGCCGCTTCGATCTCGGTCCCGTCGAAGTCTCCGACCGCGACGATTGCCATCAGATCCGGCCGATACCAGTCCTCATAGAAGCTCCGCAGCCGCTCGGCGGGGGCGGTCTCGAGAATCTCGGGCTTACCGATCGGGAGCCGCTCGGCGTAGAGCGATCCCTCGAACATGATCGGGAACTGCTGGTCCTGCATCCGCGCTCCGGCCCCTCGCCGGCCACGCCATTCCTCGATCACGACCCCGCGCTCCTTGTCGACCTCCTCGGCTTCGAAGAGCACGCCGTGGGCCCAGTCCTCGAGGATCTGGAATCCGGTCGCCAGCGCCTCCGGGTCGTCCATCGGCACCTGCAGCATGTAGACGGTCTCGTCGAAGCTGGTGTAGGCGTTGATGTCGGGCCCGAACTGCATCCCGATCGACTCGAGGTAGTCGACGAGCGCCTGCTTCTCGAAGTTGCGGGTCCCGTTGAACGCCATGTGCTCGACGAAATGCGCGAGTCCGAGCTGGTCTTCGTCCTCGAGGATGGATCCGGTGTTGACCACGAGCCGCAGCTCCACCCGGTTCTCCGGCTGATCGTTCTCCTGGATGAAGTAGCGGAGGCCATTTTCGAGGGTGCCCCTGATCACCGACGGGTCCGAAGGAATCGGATCGTTCGGATCGGGGGCCTGTCCCGCGGCACCGACGGGGCAGAGGACCATCGCGGTCACAAGCGGCACGAGCGCGAGGTGGAGCGGGCGGGAAGTCTTCATCGGTAACTCTCGGCAGAAGGGCCATTGCGTGGCGAAGTAAAGGGGAAAATAGGCCTCGCCCGGTGGGGCGGCGAGCGAGGTCCACTTGCTGCGGGGGTGACGTCGCGGGATCGTTGCAGCCCGTGTGCGCCGCCATCCTGCGGATCTTGCCGACGAGCCACAGAGCTCGGAGTCCGGTAGCCCACCCGCTGCGAAAGACCCCGCATGCCCCGGAACCTCGATCTCGGCGACATCCTCGGCGATGTCGACCTCCAGTTGGCCGAACACGTGACCCGGCGGCTGGGAGATCCCGAGTTACCCAACCCGACGCTCCTCACACGGTCCGTCGAAAGGGAAGTGCCGATCGCTCGGGATGATCTCGAGTTCACCGTAGGGGGCGAGGCCACCATCGACATCTTCAATCAGCCGGAGGACGAGGATCCCGCGGGACTGTTCGCGGACGCCCCCGACCCCGGCGCGAAACCCCGGGACCTCGAACTCCGGACACCGGTTCATTTTGCTGCGAACTCGGCGTGGCTGGCCTACCGGACGTCCGCCGAGGTCAAGGCGACAGGAGGGTTCAAGGCCGCGAAGTTCGGGTTCGCGGGCAAGGCCGGGGGCGAGGTGTCCGTACGCTTCCACGACTACCGCCGTCACGATGCGGAAGATCTCGTCGGCCCGTCGGTTGCCCGCGATCTTGCCACGGCGCGGTTCGCCGTCTCCGCGGGGGATGTGCGCTCGCTGGCGCCCGGCGAGGCGCTGGCACTCGAAGTGAACGGCACGCTGGGCGCATCGGTCAGCTTGAAGTGGTCGGATGTCTTCACCAGCCACATCGGCGCTCTGGGCCAGCTTCTGGCGCCCGGGGAGGATTTCGGGGTCAAGGTCGGCGCCAGACTTCGGGCCAGCTTCAAGGTCGACATCGAAGACCACTTCCTCGTGGTGTTCTCCAGGCGGCGGCCGGGCGAGGTCGAAGTCGCGGTGCGAAAGTCCGATCGCAAGGGGTTCGCCGTGCGCGCGGCGGCCCGCGTGAGCGTGCGGTTCGCCGACAAGGCGCAGACCGAGGAGGCGCTTCGGGCCGCGATTGAAGCACTGCTCGGAGAGCCCCTCGCGCAGGTCAGGGAGCTTCTAGCGAAGCCGAGGGTGGCCGACCTGGACCCCCGCGAGCGAGCCGCCGCGGAGAGGCTGGTGGACCGCCTGCGGATCGAGGGCGCACGCCTTCGGCTGTCCGCGCTGAGGAAACGGGTCGAGACGCTAGAGACGGAGACTGCCGCACTCCTTGAGAAGATCGCGAAGCAAAAGGCCCAGTTCGCGGTCGATTTCGACTACAGCCGCACGCGCAGCGAAGACGCGCTGATCGAGGCCACATTCGACGAGACGCATCTCGGGGACGACTTCAACGTGCTGCACCGCGCCATGCTGGGCGGTGACTTCGAGCGAGTGCTGGAGAGTGGTTCCTCCGCGGAGGCGACGGGGGTAACCCTCCACCGCTTCCTGCAGCAGGATACGGTGAAGACAAGGAAATCGTGGGGCGTGTCGCTCGATTTCGGCGACCTCTTCTCGGTACGCGGGAAGGCACGAAGCTACGTGCGGGAGACGATGCGCAGGGACCGCCGCCTGGACCGAAGCCGCTTCAGCTTCACCGCCCTCGAGGGCTACGCCGGCAAGTGGGGCCGGGACAGCTGCGAATGGAAGACGACGCTGAGCGCGAAATCCCGGCGGTGGACTCCGGGCGCCGCCCCGGGAGCCGACGCGCTCGACTACTCACTGCACCTTCTCATGCAATACGAGGAAGGGCGACTCACAGGCCGCGACGCCGGGCGGTTCGTCGATCTTGGCGTCATATGGGGCATCGTGACCGCGGGCGGCGCGCGGGCCGCGCGGGATCGCCTCGAGCGGATGGGGGAGGCGCACAGCGATGTGGAGGTCTCGTTTCACCTCAAGTTCAGGAAGTCGACCTTCGCCGTTCTGCTCCCCCTTCTCGGCGCGGACGACTCACGGGGGATCGGGGTCGCGCTCGGGCGGGCCGTCCCGTGGCTGGCCGATGAGCCCGGTCGCGACACGCCCCTGGTCCGACAGCTCCTGTACGGGTCGCTCTGGCGGCAGTATCTGGAAGACGCCTCGCTCTCGGCGGAAGATCTTGGGGGCGCCGCGTCAGAGGCGGCCCGGCGGGCCGGCCATGCGGGCCTGGCCGGATTCGAGCGCCGGTCGAAGCACTGGTGGACGCTGGGCCGGTTGGCCGAGAAGAACGGGGACACCCGCGGCTGCTGGCGAGAGCTGGCGTGCGGGGCCCGGCGGCTGAACGAGGCCATCGCGGGCGGGGGCCCGCATACCGAAGTTCGAGAGGCAGCCCGGTTGATGAGCCGGGGTTGGGAGCACGCATTCCATATGCGCGCACTCGGGGTCTATCTGACGGAGGCGTTTCGCGCGCACCCCCACCTGTGGGCGGGCGTGAACCGCTCCCTCAGGGTCGAATACAGGCAAGGGGAGGAGCGCGTGGTGCTCAACCTCAGTTCTACATGAGTGCTACATGAACGCACGCAACGCCCTCACGCTGGCGAAGGTCACGGCCACGATCCTCGTGACGGTCGTCGCGATCGCCGTCCTCACGTCGTGGCCGATACAGCCGCCGACATCGACGGTCGTCGACGAGACGGCCGGCGTGGGCGCGGAGTCCGCCGCCGCACCCGGCGAGGCGGCGTGGGCAGCGGAGGACTGGGCCGTCTTCGAGGAGAAGGTCCGCTTTGCCGACGAGCGCGGGCTGGCGGACATGGAGCTGGGCGAGGCCATCGTGCGGCTGGCGGAATCCTTCGTCGGCACGACGTACGAACCCGGGACGCTCGAGGTACCGGGATCCGAGCGGCTCGTGATCAACTTCCGTGAACTGGACTGCGTGACGCTGGTCGAGACGGTCCTCGCCCTGACGCGGTTCGTCCGGGAAGGGGGAGCGGAGGCGCTCGCGGACCCACGCGCGGCGCTGGCCCGCTACGAGGCCAACCTCATGGCGTTGCGGTACCGAGGCGGCCTTCTCGAAGGGTACCCGAGCCGGCTCCACTACTTCTCGGAGTGGCTCGCGGACAACGAATCCCGGGGCCTGCTGCGCGTCGTGACCGGCGAACTGGATCCGTCGGCCGACCCGGAGCCGGCACGCTTCATGTCCGAGCACCCCGGAGCCTATCGCCAGCTCGCCGATCCCGGCGTGCTGGAAGCCATCACCGCCATCGAAGAGAGGCTCGACGAGGGGCCCGACCGGTTGTACGTGCCCCAGGACCGGATCGCTCAGGTGACGGACCGGATCCGCAACGGCGACGTGATCGCGGCCACGTCGACCGTCGCCGGGCTGGACGTCGCCCACACCGGATTCGCCGTGTGGCGCGACGGGGCGCTCCACCTGCTCCACGCCCCGCTCGTCGGCCGGTCGGTCGAGATCTCGGAACGCCCCCTCTCCGACCGGATCCTCTCGATCGACTCCCAGGACGGCATCATGGTCGCGCGCCCCGTCGAGCCCCCGCGCTAGCGGGCCTGGTTGCCCCCTAGTTGATCGTGTAGGTCATGCCGGCCTTGATCCGCCTCCCCTTCGGATCGTGCGTGAGGCCGTCGTACGACCCTTCCTGGTTGACCAGCGGCGGCGCCGTACCCAGCAGGTTGAACCCCGTGAAGAAGGCGTCGATGCTGTCGGTCAACTTCATCATCACCGTGGCGTCGAACGTCCCGAAGGAGCCGATGACGCGGTGCGCCGGGTCGACCGAGTCCGGATCGTCATAGGACGAGATGTAGTGGAGGTTGCCGATCACCGAGTAGCGCTCCTGGTGGTAGCCCACCGAGGCTCCACTTCATCCACCGTGGCTCGAACGTCCCGAAGGAGCCGATGACGCGGTGCGCCGGGTCGACCGAGTCCGGATCGTCATAGGACGAGATGTAGTGGAGGTTGCCGATCACCGAGTAGCGCTCCTGGTGGTAGCCCACCGCTGACCACTTCCACTGCGGCAGCGGCCAGGCGATCGGATTGTAGCGGTTCAGCGCTCCCACTCCCTCCGTCGCCGCCTGAAGTTCCACGCCGTTGAAGTCGAGCGCCTTGATGTCGTACGTGCGCGTATACGTGCCGTCGATGCCGAGCGAGAGTTCCCCGCCCCCAAGGGAGCGTCTCGTCGCCACGCTCCAGTCGAAGCCCGAAGTCTGCATGCCAGGCCAGTTGATGAGGTTGATGCGGATGCGCTCGATCAGGGCTGCGTTGCAGGTCCCGGTACCCCAGTCGTCCGGGCATTTCACCAGCTCCTGAACCGCGGCCCGGCTGGCGCCCCCCTCGTGATAGAGTCGCGTGATGCTCGCGTGGGGGATCACATTGATCACGTCCTTGAAGTCGTAGCTCCAGAAATCGAACGTGGCCTGCGTGCGGCTCGGATAGTGGAAGAAGATGAGCCCCACGTTGCCGGTCAGCGCCGTCTCCGGATCGAGACCCTCGCTCCCGTATGTGTCCACCGCCTTGTAGACGTCCACTTCCTGCACGTACTCGAGGGCGGTGACCTTGTCGGTGTTGACGTCGTCCACCGACGGGACGCGGAAGGTCGACTGCAGCGATCCGCGCAGCGACAGCTGGTGGTTATCGGACTCGGTGAGGTTGAGCCGCGCGGCGAACTTCGGGTTGAAGCTGCTCGCGATGTCGTGGAACTCGTAGTTGGCGGCAAACTGCACATCGAGCCAATCGCCCAGATTGATCGGGATCTCGCCGTATAAACGGTGCACCGTCTGTGCGTCCTCATAGGGGAAATACCCGGTCGTGAACGTGAACGGCCCCGCCTGCTCGAGACAGGACCGGTCGCCCGGCACCTGGCAGGGGTTGAGGGCCTGGTTGCCCGCGTCGTTGGGTGTCCCCGTCACGTCGAAGCGGCGGAACTGGTAACCGAGGGCGTAATCGAGGACGTCTCCGATGGCGCTACCGGTGAAGGTGGCTTCGGCCACGAACAGGTCGGCCGTGTTGAACAAGTCCACTTCCTCGTTGATCCAGCCCAGCAACTCGGGGGAATTGACCGCGCCGGCGACGTAGCCGGGGTTGTTGGCGTCGGTGTACCTCGTCCCCGGCTGCTCGGCGCGCTGGATCGCGTTGCTGAACGGGTTGTAGAACATGCAGTCGCCCTGCCCGGCCACCGCTCCCCCGGTCGAGCCGAGCGACATGCCGGCCGCCGACGTCGGGTCCACGACCACCCCGACGCCGCAGTTCGGGCCGCCGAACCCGCGATAGGCCAGATACTTCCGGTAGGCGTACTCGGCGGGCTGGTTCACGTTGCCTGTGGCCCGTGAGTAGCTGGCCGAGATGTCCAGATGGCCGTCGCCGCCGCCGAACGACTCGAAGTGGCGGTCCAGCGAGGCTGCGATGCGCTGCGTGCGCGACGACCGTCGCAGGTTCCGGCCCGGGCCGCTGTTGCCGACCAGACGCCCGTAGAAGTACCAGTCGTCCTGGAGACAGTCCGCCGCGGAGCCGAACCCGGCGGCGGCGGCGTTGGCCGCGCAGAACGCCTGCCGGCCCGGGTTCTCGGGCAGGACCGCCTGCAGGCCGTCGTAGAGCGAGATCGGCGGGAACGAGGGCGTCGTCCTCCAGTCCGGTATGGTGGCTTCGGCCCACAGTCCCTCGAGGTGCAGGGTCGTGCCGGTGCCCAGTTCGCTGTTCAGTTCGCCGAAGGCCCGGACGTGCGTCTGCTTCTCGACCAGGTTGTCGTACGGCTGGTAGCGGAACCGGCAGGTGACGCCCTCGTCCACGCCGCCGAAGTTCACGCAGTCAGGATCCACGAACAGACTCGGATTGTCGCCAAACTGCGAGTTGATGAGCGCGCTCACGAACTCGTCGGGCGTCTCGTTGCCGGTCAGGCTCGGCATGAGGAAAGCGCCCGGGTTCCCATAGTAGGACCATCCCCCACCGCCGGGTCCCGGGTACGGCCGCAGGCCCCAGTCTCGCTCCTCCGGCCTGAGTTCCTGACGCGCCGCCCACTCCGCCGAAAGGACCACGTTCGTGGACGCCCCCAGACGGCCGCCCCAGATCGCGCCCGCGTTCGAGTCGCCGGCCCCGCTGAAGTAGTCGTGTGCTGCGGTGACCTCGAAGCCCTCGAAATCCTGCCGGGTGACGAAGTTGGCCACGCCGGCCACCGCGTCGGAGCCGTAGATCGCCGACGCCCCCTCCTTCAGCACCTCGATGCGGTCGAGCGCGATGGTTGGTATCGCGTTCACATCCACGAACCGGCCCCCGGGGAGCCGGGACGGCGTGTACACCTGCCGGCGTCCGTTCAGCAGCACCAGCGTACGAGAGGCCCCGAGGCCCCGCAGGTTGACGCTGGCCACCGTCTCGGGGATGAGCGCCCCGCTGCGGTTGTACCAGCTGTTGCGTTCCCCGAGGGTACCGTGGTTCGCCCCCAGCTTCTTGAAGAAATCCACGACCAGCGGGGAACCCTGCTCTTCCATCGACTCCCGGCTCGCCACGGACACCGCGTAGGGCAGTCCAATGGGGGGTGCCGCGAAGTGCGTTCCCGTGACCACCGCCGTGAGTTCCTGCAGCGCCGAGGTCCTGAGAGAGACGAGCTCGACATCGACGACGGACCGATCGCCTGCCCCGACGGCCACGCCGCCGCGCGTCTCGACCGTGAAACCGGGGTAGACGAAGCGCAGCGAGTACGTGCCCGGCGGCAGCCCCGTCAGGTTGTAGAGTCCCTGTGGGCTCGTCAGCGTCGTGCGCGACTCGTCGCCGAGGACCGGACTCGTCGCGGTCACGCTCACCGTCGTAAGGGCGAGCCCGTTTTCGTCGGTGACGGTTCCGCTGATCGCTCCGTCCTGTGCCACAGCCGCCGCCGGCCAAGCGCAGACGAGAAGGGCCATGAGGCGTGTTCTGCTCAACATATTACCACCTCCTCGCTTGGTGGCCCGGTGACGAGAATCTCGCCAACCCAGGCCGCGCGTCGGCCGCACAGGGCATATCGAACAGCCGCGTCGGTCATCTGATCTCCGGAAGGCCGTCCGGGGGACGGCGGTGGTGCGTACCCTGCTCGTAGCCGAAGGCGAGGCGGAAGAGCAGGCCTTCATCATACGGACGAGCCAGAATCTGCAGGCCCGCCGGCAGCGAGCCATACGTATAACCCATCGGGACCGTGATGGCCGGCATTCCGGTCGCGGGGGCCACGCGCTGGCTGTTGTCGCCGCAGTAGTCCTCGTCCCCTCGATCAATATGGGCGGGGACGCACAGCCAGGACGGGTAAACGATGGCGTCCAGGCCCTGGGCATCCATCGCCGCCACGAGGTCGGCAAGGTACGCCTGCCTGCCCTCGTTCTCCGCGTAGTCCGGGCACGGCTCATCCCAACCCGACGGATGGACACTAAGAGGGGCGCCCTGGTTGCGCCGCAGCGACGCCTCGGCGTAGTCCGAAAAGCGCCCGTCCTCGAGCACCTCGAGGACATCGGCCATCGGCGCCCCCGGACCCAGTGACTGCAGGTAGACCCACATGTCGTAGCGGAACCGGCGACAGAACATCCCTTCCCGCTGCAACTCCGTCTCCACATCGAACTCGAACGGGTCGACGACTTCCGCCCCCAGCTGACGCAGATCGCCGATCGCCGCCTCGAAGAGCGCGAGGATTTCGTCGTCCGTCTCCTCGGGGTCAACGAGAGCGCGCAGAACCCCGAGCCTCGCTCCGCGCAGGCCGTCCGCCTCGAGGAAGGCGGTGTAGTCTTCCTCCACGCGCTCCCGCCCGGCCTCGGTGTATGGGTCCGCAGGGTCGTAGCCGGCGACGACCTGGAACACGCGCGCGACATCCTCCACGGTCCGGCCCATGGGCCCGGCGATATCCCGGTCAAAGGAGAGGGGGATCACACCGTCCCGGCTCGTGAGGCCGATCGTGGACCGGATCCCCACCAGAGCCAGGTGCGAGCTGGGCCCGCGAATCGAATTGCCGGTGTCGCTTCCCAGCCCGATGACTCCGAAGCCGGCGGCCACGCCGGAGGCCGTGCCGCCGCTGGAACCGGCGGGGACACGGTCGAGAGCGTACGCGTTGCGCGTAGTGTCGAAGGACGAGCTGACGGATTGCCGCGGGCTGAACGCCCACTCGGCCATGTTGGTCTTGGCGATCACGATCGCGCCGGCCTCACGGATCTTCCGCACCATGAAGGCGTCGTCGGGCGGAAGGTTGTCGGCGAGCGCGATCGAGCCACCGGTCGTGACCATGTCGTGCGTGTCGAAGTTGTCCTTGACCAGCATGGGGACACAGAAGAGCCGTCCCATCTCTTCGCCGGCGGCCAGCGACGCGTCGAACTCGGCGGCGCGCTCCAGCGCCCGCGGGTTGAGCACGGTGATCGCGTTGATGAGGTCTTCGTAGGCCGCGATCCGTGCGAGGTGCCGCTCCACGACCGCTCGGCAGGTCGTGGTCCCGTCGCGGATCGCCGCCTGCACCTCGGCGATCGTCGTCTCGACGACCTCGAAGCCCGTGCTGGTCTCCGTGCTGCACGAGACCCATCCCGCTCCCAGCGTGCCTAGCAGCAGCGCCGGGATCGAGTGTCGCTTCCGGTGGACGCCGCCCGTTCTCCGCCGCGCCCCAGTCGTCCCGGCTGCGTTGCTCCTCGGTCGCATACGCCTAATATGCTCTCTGAGCGCGCCCTGCCAAGCGTCGAGAACGCGCCCTGCCAAGCGTCGAGAGCGCGCCCAGCCAAGCGTCGAACCGCGAGAATGCGCCGATGAAGCCGAAAAAAGGGACCTTCCGCCTTACACGTCGTGACTTCTTCCGCGCTGCCAGCGTGGGGCCGGCCGCCGCCTGGTTGGCCGCCTGTGACGGGGCGGGCGACGGGGAATCGTCGTCGGCCGAGGCAGCGTCGGCCGCCACGGGAAGAGAGACGGCACAGGCGCCCCGGTGGGTGAAGGACCCGTCGCCCTTCGTCCAGCGCGTCACGAATCTGGAGACCCGGCTCGAACTGATCGACGGATTCATCACACCGAACGAACTCTTCTTCGTCCGCAACCATTCTCCCACGCCGAGGATCGACCCCGGCAGCTACTCGCTCCGGGTCGAGGGCGACGGCGCCGAGACCGCGTTGAGCCTGGATCTGTCCACGCTGGAGTCTCTGCCCCAGCGGACGATCACCGCCTACCTCGAGTGTGCCGGCAACTGGCGGGGTCTGTACCCGGAACTCACAGGCACCCGCGCCAGCGGCGGGCAGTGGTCCACCGGCGCGGTTGGATGCGCGGAGTGGTCGGGGCCCTCCCTGGCCACCGTCCTCGAGCTGGCCGGCGTGCGACCCGAAGCCGTCGACGTGAACCTCGTGGGCCTGGACAGCTCCGGTTTCGAGCGCGCCATGCCGCTCGCCAAGGCGCTTGACCCGGACACTCTCATCGCGCTTCGCATGAACGGGGAACCGCTCCCGCCGGATCACGGGTTTCCGGCCCGCTCCGTCGTCCCCGGATGGTCGGGTTCCAACAGCATCAAGTGGCTGGGCCGCATACAGGTCTCCACCGAGCGCGTATGGAACCGCAACAACACGAGTTCCTACGTCCTCATCGGAGACCAGTGGCCGGAGCAGGATTATGCGCCCGCACAGGGGATGGTGATCAACGAACTGGTCGTAAAGAGCGCGCTCGCCCTCCCGCGACCCGCGCAATTGCCGCCGGGTCCCCACGCCATCCACGGTTTCGCGCACGCCCCCGCCGGTCCCGTGGCTGCGGTGGAATGGAGCCCCGATGGCGGCGCCACCTGGCTGGAGGCCACGATCGTCGAGCCGATCGTCCCCCTGGCCTGGCAGCGTTTCGAGTTCGAATGGGAAGCGACGGCGGGGTCGCACACTCTGGTGACCCGCGCCACCGATGCGGCTGGAAATACGCAGCCGGAAGAGCCCCTCATGAACGAGAAGGGCTACCTGCTGAACGTCCCGCTTCCGCACCCCATCGAGGTGGAGTAACTCCGCGTCGTGGGGTGGCGGCTGCTCGCGGATATCGTCCTCGTCACACACCTCCTCTTCATCGCCTTCGTGGTTGCCGGCGGGTTCGCGGCGGTCCGCTGGCCGAGACTCGCGTGGGTCCACGTGCCCTGTTTCGTGTGGGGGGCGCTGATCGAGTTCGCCGGCTGGATCTGTCCGCTCACGCCGCTCGAGAACAACCTTCGGGTCGCGAGCGGTCAGGCCGGCTACTCCGGCGGGTTCATCGAGCGCTATCTGCTGCCGATCATCTATCCCGGCGCACTGGACCGGGAGATCCAGATCTGGCTCGGGGTCGCCGTGCTGGCGTTGAACCTGGCCGCCTACGGCTGGCTGATCCGGCGCCTCCGCCTCGGGGGCGTCAGTCGATGAGGACGGTCCGGCTCAGCTGTCCGTTGCTCTCCCAGTACGTCTTCTTGTTCACGAGCATTGGATCATCGGCCGCCGGCTGGACGTTTCCGTCCGTGTCGATCGCTCTCGAGACGATCGTGTGCTCACCCGCCGTCGCGTCCCAGTCCATGCGCCAGAACGTCCACGTGTCAGGGTCGCCCTGACCCTCGCCCAGCATCGCCTCGCGCCACGGTCCTTCGTCCACGCGAACTTCGACCCGGGCGATGTCGGCGCCCCACGCCGCGCCGTGAATGGCGTACGCATCGCCGTTCCTCGTCACCTTCGCGGGGACCGAGTTGATGTTGACGCGGCCCACCGAGGTCTCCGTCCACACCGTGGCCCCGTCGCGCTCCTCCGCCCGCAGCGTGACGTAGTCGCGGGCCATGAACTTGCCCATGAAGCGCCGGTCGCGGAGTTCGATCCGCGTCAGCCATTTCACGTTCGCGATACCGTACCAGCCGGGCGCGATGACGCGCAGCGGGAACCCGTGCGCGTTCGGTAGCGGCTCGCCGTTGACCTCCCACGCGAGGATGATGCCGGGGTCCATCGCGTCTTCGAGCGACAGGCTGCGCGCGAAGTTCTGCGTCACGGTGTTGCCCCGGATCTCCTCCTCGCCCTCGTCGGCCCCGAAGAAGACGACCTCGATGCCCTCGTCCTGCACGCCCGCGTCGGAGAGGACATCTGCGAGCTGGGCCCCCGCCCAGCGCGCGTTGTGCACGCCGCCGATGAAGGAGGGACGGCCACGGTTCCCGGAGCACTCCAGCGTGAACACGACCTCCTGGCGGGGCCGCTCCCGGAGTTGGGCCAGGCTGAACGTGCGGGGCCGGTCGACGAGCCCCCCGATCTCGAGATTCCAGTCGCTCTCCGCGACGACAGGCGACCCGTAGTGTCCCACGCGGAACATCTGACTGACGGGCGTGATCCAGGAATCCAGCTCTTCCCAGTTCAGGATGTTCATCCGCTCGGTCAGCCCCGGGTGTGGACGCTGGACCCAGGGGATCACGGCCTCCTGCTCGAACCCGGAGAGCCAGCCCCGGAAGACGTCCGTCGGCAGGACCGCGAGGCCCGCGGCCGCGGCGCCTCCCTGAATCAGCACTTGTCGTCGGGGAATCGGATGTGGCTGGCTCATGTCGGACCTCGGGCTTGGTTTGGAGCGGACGCCTTCTGCACACAAGCTCGGTCCTATCCAGCCGTCAGAGCAAGACGCCCACCAGCGCGTACTGCGGGGGCGATCACCTCACCGGCCCGGTTTCCAGGCGGACTCCTCCGAGGCGTCCGCCGGGCCGATCTTTTCCTCGGCCGCCGCCAGGAGGTCGAACGCCGAGTGGAAGCGGCCCCGCGTGAAGACGAACTGCACGGTCCGGGCGGCCCGCACATCGTCGAGCGGGTTCCCGGCGACGCCGACGAGATCGGCGAGCTTCCCCTGCTCAATGCTGCCGAGGTCATCGCCCAGACCCATTGCCCTCGCCCCGTTAAGCGTCGCGATCCGGAACACGTCCGCAGGCGGAACTCCTGCGCGCGCCAACGCCAGCATCTCGCGGTGGACGCCGAACGGGGACCAGTAGCGTCCCCAGCTGGGGTGGTCCGTTCCGAGCGTGATCAGATCCCGCCCGCCGCCGTCGTGGAACGCCTTCAGCGTCTTCCGCTTGATCGGCGACATCTTCGCGAACGACTCGGACACCGGACGACGCGGCCGGGCCTCGACGATCGCGCGCATGTAGGGCGTCAGGAAGCGAAGTTCGTCCGTCCAGTACTCGGTCATCTCGGGGTCGTGAGGACCCCAGTATCCGTAGATGGAGAGCGTGGCATCGAACCTCACGTCGTTGTCGACGTAGAGGTCGATGATGTCGCGCAGCTCGGGGCCCTCGAAGTCGTCGAACTCCTGGAGCGACGCGTAGGCCGTGCGGTCGGCGGGCATCATGTCGCCGCCCAGGAAGTGCTCGACGCGGTCGATCCCCATGAGGATCGCGTCTCGCGGATTCACACTATCGCCGAAGCCGGAGTCGAGGTGGCCGGTCACCGTCAGTCCGTGCTCGTGCGCCCGTTCGATGAGCGCGGAGAGGTGCTCCGCCCGGATCCCCTTGGCCTTGAAGCCGGCCGCGCCGAGTTCGGCCCAGTGGTCGACCTCCCGGTGAATCGAGTCGGCCGTCATGGCGTCGTTGTCCCAGCCCCGTCTCCACGACCCGAAATAGGGACCGGAGTTGAGAATCCGCGGCCCCATCCGCTCGCCGCTCTCGATCGCGAGCCGAAGCTCCCGCATGCGGGCCGGGTCCATCTCGCCGGCGGGGAACGTCGTCGTCACGCCGTTGGCGAGGAAAAGCTCGGGGTAGGCGGCTGTCTCATCCACGCGGCCCTCCCCGAACAGGTCGACCGCATAGTGCGCGTGGAGGTCGATGAGCCCCGGCAGGATCGTTACGTCACCCTGGAGCTTGATCTCCCGACTGTACTCGACCGTGTCCGGAGGGACGCCGAGGGAGACGATGCGCCCGTCGCGAATGCCGATGCCTGTGTTCTCCACAAGGTCGCCGGTATGAACGTCGAGCCAGCGGCCGCCCGTGATCAGGAAGGACCCGTCGCCGGAGGCAAGGAACTCGTCGGCGCTCGGGCACCCCGCCACCGCCGGGAGCAGCGCCAGCACGAAAAAGATCGATCCCCGCCGCGCGCGCCGTCTCCGAACCATGGTCCACCTCACCACTCAGTCAGTCGCCAGATCGCAGGACACCCGAGGTCGATGAAGATAGCAGGCGGGCGATCATCCACGACGGGCTCGATTCTGTTACTGTGAGCGGTCCTCAAGCGCCTGTCATCGGAACCGGATCGGAGCCTACGCTGCACGAACCCAGCGCGGCACTCGCCAACCCGTCCGCCGGCGTCGCGCCCCGCTTCAATCTGCGGCCAGGCGCGGTCGTGGCGCTGATCGTCGTCTCGCACACCACGATCGACGCGTACACTGCGTTCCTGCCGCCGCTCCTGCCCCGGATCATGGACGGTTTCGGCCTTTCGATCGCTCTGGCCGCCACGCTGTCGACCGCACTCTCGATCGCGACGGCTCTTCCCCAGCCGGCCTTCGGCTATCTGGCCGACCGGTTCGGGAGGCGTGCCTTCCTGGCCGCGGGCCCGATCGTGGCAGGCGTTTTCCTCTCCCTCATGGGGATGGCACCGAGCTATCTGATCCTGGTGCTCCTCCTGGTCGTAGGGGGACTGGGATCGGCGGCGTTTCATCCGCCGGGCGCCTCGCTGGTTGCGCGCGCGGGGGATGGCCGGGGAAGCGGTGTGCGGATGTCGGTGTTCTCGTTCGGGGGCGCGGCTGGTTTCGCGCTGGGGCCGATCAGCGCGGTGGCGATCGTCGGCCTGTTGGGTCTCCCCGGACTGTGGGTGGCGATGATCCCCGGCGTCCTCTTCGGGATCGCCCTCTGGTTCGGCGTGAAGGGCCGGACCCGCGTGGGTCCCGGCACCCCGCCGCCTCCGCCGATGGAGGTGATCCGGATGCTGAAGGGACCGCTCGGCCTCGTGTTCGGGATCTCGGTGGTCGGATCCTTCGCGCAGAAGGCGATCCTCACCTTCATCCCCATCATCGCCCACCGCGCGGGCGTGAGCGAGACGGCAGGGGCCGTGGTCCTCAGCGTCTATCTTGGCGCGCAGGGGCTGGGGACGCTGACCTCGGGCTTCCTCACGGACCGGCTCAACCGGCAGCACCTCCTGACCGTGGTCAGCGTGCTCGCCGTGCCCGCGCACATCCTCGCCCTCACGCTGGCGCCCGCGAGCTCGGCGGCGATCGTCATGGCGGTGTGCGCGGGCTTCCTCAACATGGCGCTGTTGCCCCCGATCGTCGTGATGGCGCAGGAGATCCTTCCCTCGGGGACGGCGGCGAGTTCGGGCATCGTGATGGGGCTCGCATGGGCCGTGGGCACGCTCGGGATTCCGGTGGTGGGCGGTTTCGCGGACGCATTCGGGCCCGTGGCTGCGGCCGCCTGGTCGATGCCGCTGCTGCTGCTCGGGGCGCTCTTCGCCATGCGGCCTTCACTTCGAGCCTACAGTCACGCGCGATGACCAGGGCCGGAGCGTCCGGCTGCCAGACCCGTCGGAGGGCATCATGAAACAGATCATCGCTGTCTTCGCCACGGCCGCGCTCATCACGGCCTGCGAGGAGGCGGGGCCCGCCGACCCGGCGGATCTGGTGCTCGTGAACGGGCGGGTGATCACGCTCGATGCGGAGAGTCGCCTCGCCGAGGCCGTGGCCGTGCGGGGCGAGCGGGTCATAGCGGTCGGATCCACCGCCGAGATCGAGACGCTGACAGGCCCGCGCGCCGAGCGCATCGACCTGGCGGGACGCACGGTCACGCCGGGCCTCATGGACTCGCACGTCCACTTCGCCAACGGGGGGGCGAATCGGCTGTACCGCCTCGACCTCAGCTATCCGAAGGTGGAGAACATCGCGGACGTGCAGGGCATGGTCGCGGAGCAGGCCGGGCGGCTGGCCGAGGGCGAGTGGGTACGGGGCGGCGGCTGGGACGAGGGCAAGCTCGAGGAACTGCGCTACATTTACGCCTCCGACCTGGACGCCGTGGCCGCGGGGCAGCCCGTGTGGCTGGCCCACACGATGGGCCACTACGGCGTGGCCAACTCGCTCGCCCTCGACATGGCGGGCATCACGGCGGACACGCCCGACCCGCCGGGCGGCACCATCGATCGCGACGAGGCCGGGCAGCCGACCGGCGTCCTCAAGGAATCCGCCATGGGCCTCGTCACGCGGCTCATCCCCTCCCTCGGCCCGGAGCAGCAACGCGAGGGGATCCGGACACTCGCCGACGCGTTCAACGCCGAGTGCATGACCGGCGGCAAGGACCCCGGGATCGGGCGCGGCGCGTGGGAGGCCTACAGCGACGTGCTCGCCGACGGCGACCTGACCGTCCGCATCTTCGCGCTCTGGCGGGGGCGAGGCGGGACGCTCGAGGAAGTTCGCGCCTACGCGGACAGCCTCGCGACCTTCACCCGCCCGTACGAGTCGACGGGGGACGACCGCCTCATCCCCGGCGGCGTGAAGCTCTACATCGACGGCAGCGGCGGCGCCCGCACCGCCTGGCTGTACGAGGACTGGAACCGGGACCACACCGGCACCGACGCCGGCAATCGCGGCTACCCCACCATGGACCCCGACGAGTTGCGCCGGCGCTTCCGGGCCTACCACGACGCGGGCCTGCACGTCTCCATCCACTCCATCGGAGACCGAGCGATCGACTGGACCGTCGACAGCTTCAGCGAAGCGCTCGAGGCCACGCCCACCCGGGGCCTCCGCCACGGGATCATCCACTCCAACATCCCCACGGACCGCGCCCTGGACGCGATGGCCGAACTCCAGCGCGAGTGGGAGGCCGGTTATCCGGAACCGTCCCCCACCTTCACGTGGTGGATCGGCGACACCTACGCCGGCAACTTCGGCCCCGAGCGCACCCTGCGGCTGAACCCGTTCCGCTCCTATCAGGATCGGGGCATGATCTGGGCCAGCGGCTCCGACTACTTCGTCACCCCGTATCCCGCGCGCTACGGCGTGTGGGCCTCCGTCGCCCGCCAGCCGCTCCTCGGCGTCTACGGCAGCGACCCGTACGGTACCGCGGAATCCGTGGACGTCGAGACCGCGCTGCGCTCGTTCACGACGTGGGCCGCGCACCAGATGTTCCTCGAGGAGAAGGTGGGGACGATCGAACCCGGCAAGTACGCCGATCTCGCGGTCTGGGACCGCGACCCCTTCACGGTGCCGACGATCGAACTGCGTGACATGTCCTGCGAGATGACCATCTTCAACGGTGAGGTCGTGTTCGACCGCTCTCTCACGCTCGATCGCTGACGCAGCCCCGTACCGCGAGTCGTGATTCGTGAGTGGACCTGGGCGAGGGACGAACGAAACGATTCGCCCGACTGCGGCTAGCCGGATGACCGTCCGCGGCTCCCGGGTGCTCCCGGGGATAATGGCATCCGTCTTGTTCCTGTCGGCTTGCGACTCCCCTGGGGGTCGCGGCGACATCATCCATCCTATCGCGGACAGCCTGACCGCACCGCCTGGCGCAGCGACCGCGCTGTCCCGAACCCGGGGGCCCGCCTCGGCTGCTTCCGCCGCGAAGATCCGCGCCTTCCGAGAGCGCTTCGAGCGTCGCGAGACGATTGGCAGGATCGGGGATCTCGACGGCGGCGAGGAGACCACGTTCGCGCTGCTGTGGGACGCGGCACTTACGGAGGCGGGCGAAGTCCTGATCCTCGATCGAATCCAGACCGTCGTGGCGGGTCTTCACCGTCGAGGGAGAGTACCTCTACACCCTCGGGGGACAGGGCGAGGGCCCGGGTGAACTCCAGGTCCCGGAGGCCGTTCTCATTTCCCCCGCGGGAGATCTGATCGTCGTGGACCAGGCGCAGCTCATACACCGCTTCACGAAGCAGGAAGGTCGCTTCGAGTATCAGGATCGGACGCGGTTTCAGGCCGTCGTCTACGACGCGTGCCTAGCCGGGGAAGACTTGGTTGTTCACGCGATGCGCCGGGAGCGTGAGCCGGAAATCCTCTATCGCGTGCTCACCGAACGGTCACCGGAACTGGGTTTTGCCGTTCCGTATCGACACTCGGACCCGCTGGTTTACGGGACAGTCTCAAGGGGACAGATCGCCTGCAGCTCGCCCGGTGGCGTGGCGGTGATCGCGTACCGGGAGCGAAACGCCATCGAAGGGTATCGGGTCGCGGATGGTCGTGGGGTATGGCACGCCCGGATCGAGGACTTCTGGGCCACGGAGATCCGGGAAGAAGTGAGTGGCCAGCGAAGAGTCCGGAGGGGAATCTTCGACAACGACGCGTTGCACTTCCTCGAGCGGATCGCAGGTGGCCGCAGCGCACCCGTATTCGTCCAGCACCGTTTCTACCTCAGCCGGGACCTCCGCGACCAGACCGGCCACTACACGCTCGAGACCTACGCCCTCGACCCCGAGACGGGCGAGGGAGAATTCTGGGGAGACTCCCTGCCTTCCATGCTGGCGGTGACTGATGAGTTCGTGGTGTTCTCGTGGGAGGCGCCGTATCCGAGAGTCGAGGTGGCGCGGATCCCGAAGTAGCGCGCTGCTCTTCGCGCCCTCGGCCACCCGTTGCGGGGCGATCGTGCGGTGGAGAGCATATCAGCCCTTGGCGGACCGGGACGTTCCCGCGGGAACGTCCCGCACCTCTCCCGGCGCACGGCGTAACGAGCACGGTTCAGCAATGCGGGCTGCACATGCTGCACATATCGAGAGCCGCAGATGATCCGGGGCGACTGGCGACCCGAGATCGACGCGACGCTCCTCTACGTGGTGCGCGATGGCGAGATCCTCCTCATCCACAAGAAGCGGGGCATCGGCGCCGGCAAACTGAACGGGGCCGGGGGGAAGGTCGATCCCGGCGAGAGCTGCCTCGAGGCGGCCGTGCGCGAGTTCGAGGAGGAACTGCGGGCGCATCCCGTGGCGCCGCGAAAGCTGGGCGAGGTGGCGTTCGACGTGGTGGACGGCGTATCGATCCTCATCCATGTCTTCCGCGCGGACGCGCTCGATGGCGAGCCTTCGGAGACGGACGAGGCTGTCCCCCTCTGGGCGCCCGTTGATGAGATTCCGTACGATCGGATGTGGGCGGACGACCGCTACTGGCTGCCGCATCTGCTGGAGAACCGCGCCTTCGAGGCGTTCGCCCGTTTCGAGGGAGACAGACTCCTCGATTGCGAGGTAAGGTGCCTCGACGGCGCCACCCAATGGTGAAACAGGAGAGGAATCCGATGCCGACCCATCTGCGGAGAATGATCTCCAACCGGATCGCGATGGTCGCGCTGACCGCGTGCGCCGCGCTCTACACCGGCCCCCTCGGGGCCCAGGAACGGACGCTGCTCGGTTTCGGGCCCGAGTCGTCCGCCGCGCAACTGGTCGCCGAGGCCCGGCTCGATGAGAGCGTGCGGGCGAGCAACCTCGAGGAGTGGATGGAGCGCATGACGCGCGAGCCGTTCTTCGTGGGCGCGCCCTACAACTACGAGAACGCGATGTGGGTCGCGGAGCAGTTCCGCGACTGGGGCTACGAGGTGGAGATCGCGGAGTACGAGGTCCTCTTCCCCAAGCCGCTCGTCCGTCATGTGGAGATGCTCGAGCCCGAGCCCTTTGTGGCTTCGCTCGAGGAGCCCGAGATCCCCGAGGACGGAACGTCGGGCGTGGCGGGCCGCCTCCCGACCTACAACGCGTACTCGGCGGATGGCGACGTGACAGCGGAACTCGTCTACGTCAATCAGGGGATCCCCGGCGACTACGAGGAACTCGAACGCATGGGGATCGACGTGGCGGGGAAGATCGTCATCGCCCGCTACGGCGGATCCTGGCGCGGCATCAAGCCCAAGGTGGCGCATGAGCACGGGGCCATAGCGACGATCCTCTACTCCGACCCGCGAGATGACGGCTTCTTCCAGGGGGACGCGTACCCGAAGGGCCCGTATCGGGCGGAGTTCGGGGTCCAGCGCGGGGCGGTGCAGGACATGCCGCTCTATCCGGGAGACCCGCTCACCCCCGGTGTGGGGGCGACGGCGGATGCCGAACGGATGACGCCGGAGGAGTCGCCGACCGTGATGAAGATCCCCGTGCTTCCGATCTCCTGGGGTGACGCGCTGCCCCTGCTTCGGGCGCTCGAGGGTCCGGTGGCGCCGCCGTCGTGGCGCGGCGCGCTCCCGCTCACGTATCACGTCGGCCCGGGGCCGGCGAAGGTCCGCGTACATCTCGAGTTCGACTGGGGGCTGGAGACCGCCTACGACGTGATGGCGACACTGCCCGGCTCCGACTTTCCCGACGAGTGGGTGATTCGCGGCAATCACCGCGACGGCTGGGCCATGGGCGCGGCGGACCCCATCAGCGGGCACGTGGCGATGATGGAGGAAGCCCGCGTCATCGGAGAGCTGGCCCAGGCGGGGATGCGTCCCCGGCGCACGATCATCTTCGGTTCGTGGGACGCGGAGGAGCCCGGACTGCTGGGCTCGACGGAGTGGGTCGAGCACCACGCCGACGAGCTGCGGGCGAAGACCGTGGCCTACATCAACACCGACGGCAGCAGCCGGGGCTTCCTCGGGATGGGCGGGTCACACACGCTGCAGAGCTTCATCAACGGCGTCGCCCGCTCGGTCACGGATCCGCAGACGGGCGTCTCCGTGTGGGAGCGGCTGCACGCCTCCCGTGCCGTGGGCGGCGGGCGGCGGGCGGACGATGCCTCGGACATCCAGATCAGCCCGCTCGGCTCGGGCTCGGACTACACGCCCTTCCTGCAACACCTCGGGATTGCGTCCCTGAACCTGGGGTTCGGGGGAGAGGGCGGCGGCGGCTCGTACCATTCGCAGTACGACTCGTTCGACCACTACACGCGCTTCGGCGACCCCGGCTTCCAGTACGGCGCCGCGCTCGCGAAGACGACGGCCCGCGCCACGCTGCGACTGGCCAACGCGGGCGTGATTCCGCTGAGATTCTCACCCTTCGCGACCAACGTGAAGTCCTATCGTGACGAGGTGATGGTGCTCCTCGACGAGACGCGCGAGCAGACGGAGCGCCGCAACGCGCTGATCGCGTCGGACGCGTACACGCTCGCGGCGGACCCGACGAAGACGTACATGCCGCCCGAAGCGCAGGAAGAGGTGCCGTTCCTCAACTTCGCCCCGCTCCAGAACGCGATCACCCGGCTCGAGGCGAGCGCCGCTGCGTACGACGCATCCTACGATGCGATGTGGGCCGCGCACGCCGCAGCGGCGGCCGGTGGCGACGGCGGCGGTTCAGGCGACGACATGACCGAACATGGAGACGTGCAGCAGCGCCTGAACGCAGCCCTCATCCAGACCGAGCGCCTCATGACGCACGAGGACGGGCTCCCACGCCGCGGCTGGTTCCGGCACCAGATCTACGCGCCGGGTTTCTACACGGGGTACGGCGTGAAGACGCTCCCGGGCATCCGGGAGGCGATCGAACAGCGAGGTTGGGATGAGGCCTCGGAGCAGGTGGAGCGCCTCGCCGGGATCCTCACCCGCCTCGCCGACAAGATCGACGAAGCGACCGCCCTGCTCAGAGGGTAGTGCAGCCCGCCGGCTAGTTCCGGCCGGCGGCTTGCTCTTTCAGCGCGGCCACCCGCTCCTCCGTGGGCGGGTGGGTCGTGAACAGGGACCTGAGACCCCGGCGGCGGCCTGTAAATGGGTTCACGATCGCCAGCGAGGCGCCGGCCGGGTTCACCTCCATCGGGATGCGGCGCGCGTTCGACTCCAGGCGCTTCAGCGCGCCCGCCAGACCCATCGGGTCGCCGGTGATCTGGCCCCCGGTGCGGTCCGCCTGAAACTCGTTCCGGCGGCTGATCGCCATCTGGATGATGACGGCCGCCAGCGGCGCGACGATGGCCATGACGAGCACGCCCAGCGGGTTGTCGCCATCGTCCCGTCCGCCGCCGAAGATGAGGCCCCAGCGGGCGATGGAGGCGATCATCGCGATGGCTCCCGCCATCGTCGCCGCGACCGTGCCCACGAGCATGTGGCGGTGCTTGATATGCGCGAGTTCGTGGGCGATCACGCCGTCCAGCTCCCGGGGCGGCAGCGCTCGGAGGATACCCTGGGTGAAGCACACGACCGCGTGCTGAGGGTCGCGCCCCGTCGCAAACGCGTTGGGCTGAGGCTGAGCCGAGATGGCCACGACCGGCGCCGGCAGATCCGCCCTCCGCCGCAGCCGGTCCACGCGGTCGTACAGCTCCGGCGCCTGCGACCGGTCGACGACCTGCGCCCGGTACATGCGCAACACCACTCGGTCGCTGAACCAGTACATTCCGAAGTTCATGGCCGCCGAAATGATGAGAAACAGAATCGCCCCTTGCTGACCAAACAGCGCTCCGCCCGCCAGCACCAGCAGAGCGGTCAACCCCAGCATGAGTCCGAATACTCTGAACATCTTCTATAACCTCGTCTCTGTTTGTCCTCGGGACGCCGTCGCGAGCAGGTCGCAAAACACGAAACCGTCCCGTTCTACTACCTCGCCGCGCGCCACGGGGATTGGCCGGGGCAGGATCGGCCCGGCCCACACGAACGTATGGAACTCACCGTTCTCTCCGCAGGGATCGACCCCCTCCGGGAGATCGGCGACGAAGGCGGCGTCGAATGCTCGCCCCGCGAAGGAGGCGTCCAGCACCGCCGGGTTGATGCACACCGCCACCGCTTGGAACCCCTCCCGGATGAAAGACCCCGCGAGGGTCGGCGTCGGTTGCTTCCAAATCGGGAAGACGCACTCCAACCCGGACGCCGCGAGCTGGCGTTCGCGGTACTCCCGGAGATCCTCCAGGAAGATGTCCCCGAAGGCCACGCGTCGGATGCCGTCCTCGTACAGTCGATCGAACGCCTCGCCCATCGCGCGCTCATAGATTTTGTTGGAGGACTGTGGCGGGACGACCACCTCGACCAGCGGGACGCCGATGGACGCCGCCTGGTCGCGCACCAGCGCACGCCTCACCCCGTGCATGCTCACGCGGTCGTAGGCGTCGGTCACCGTCGCGATCAGCGTCTCCACCCGATAGGTCCCGGACTGCTGCAGCGCGTGCAGCGCCAGCGCGCTGTCCTTGCCGCCGCTGAAGCACATGGCGATCCGTTCGCTCATTCGAGGACCCGGGCCCGGAACGCTCCCGTCAGGACGCGACCCGCGCGCTTGACCTGAACCCAGATCGTGTACTCCCCCGGCTGCGGGAACGCGAACGGGAACTCCACCACCCCGGCCTCGCCCCGGGCCCCGACACCTTCATCTGCCATCGGAGGAGTGTCCGGCGTAAGCACCGCGAGCGAGCCCATCGAGATCGTGCCCGCCGGATGCAGGTGCACGAAGACCGCGCCGTCATCCCGCGTGAGCGCGGCGTGACTGCGCATGCCCATGTAAGGCTCCAGTCTCGCCGGTTTCTCGTCGGGATCCCAGACCCTGAATGCGAGCACCGTCTCCTCGTCGACCCGAAGCTCCTGATCGCCCTGCCATTCGAGTATCGAGCCATCGTCCATCCGCGTCTCGGAGCCCGGCCCGGAGAGCGCCATCGGAACGCCCGTCCATGCCGAGTCGTCCGCGTCTCGCGGCAGGCCCGCGGTCGCCCCCGGCGGGACATCCCGCGTCTCCGGGGGCGTGAGTACAGCAGCGTCGACCGCGATCGTATCGACCACCGTCTGCGCGAAGCCGGACTCGTACACGATGTCGCCGTAGATCCGGTATTCGCCCGCCGGCAGATCCGGCCATGGAACGCGGAACGTGGATGAGTCCACGGGGATCGGATGCACGTGCGCGAAGGCATCCATGCCCGGTGCCCCGACCACGAACATGTGCATCAGCTTGCCGTGATCGGGTACGAGCGGGCTCCAGTCCCGACCCCGCCAGGCTGGGTCCGTGATCGCGATCTCGAGCGCGGGCCCTCCCCCGGTGTGGACGATCGCGCCCTCCACGGCGAGGCGCTCGAAGATGCCGCTGCGGACCTCCCGGTCGACCGCCTCCCACCACAGGTCCCCGAGGTAGAGGAAGCCCACGACCCCCACGGCCGTGGCCCCCATGGCGACCCAGGCACGGCGCCGCCGGCGTGAACCCGCCGCTTCTCCGGACTGGAGCTGGCTCTCGCGCACTGCGGCCCCGGCGATCGCGACCGCGCCGGCGACGAGCAGGATCGCGAGTCCGAGCAGGATCCACCCGAGCCCCGGCGGCAGATCGCGCACCCCAAGCATGACGGACGTCACCGGGACCGAGATCTCGCCGGTCCCCAGGCTTCCCGCCACTGCGATCTCGATCCGGTACGCGCCCACCGTCATGAGCCACAGCTCGGCCGCGTACAGTTCGGGGTCGCCCGCCACAAGGGCGGCGATGTCCGGTGGTGGAGCCCCGCCTTCCGGCGCCGCGTCCCAGTGCACGGGGCGCACGGTCACCCGGTCCACGCCGCCACCCGGTACCCGGATCGAGATCTCGGCCAATCCGGGGATGACCTCGGGAGGGCGGATGACGACCGAGACGGGGTAGGGACCTGCCTCGCCGGAGAAGAAGACGTTATTGCTCCCCACGTGCCCGGCCGTCGCGACGTAGAGCCCCGCTACCAGCGCCGCCGCGCGCAGGAGGCGGACAGTCCGACCGCGCCTCACCGGCGGACGCGCGACATCCAGTTGCCGCACCACAGACCGAGACGGGCCGAGATGAACGCGATCGGAAGCGCCCACCAGGCCCCGGCGACGAAGCGCGCCGCCGAGAACTCGCCGCCCATGAAGGGACCGCCGTGCCAGAACACGTACTGCCAGTCGCCCGGCCGGCTCGTGTAGCCCCACGTGTCGCCCTGGAAGACGTAGTTCCGCGCCCCCTCCGAGAGCATGAACTCGGCGAAGTACCAGTGCACGACGCCGAAGATGCCCACGAAGGCGACGGCCCCCACCGCCGCGACCCACCAGTCCGTCGACGCCCGGGCGGGCCCCTCGCCCGGCGCGGAATACCGCCGCAACAGGAGGTCGATCGCGATCGCCGGCGCGAACAGGAGGAGCGGGAACTCGGGCGGCTGCATCGAGGTGACCGGACGGAGGATCGGCGCGAGCAGCGGCTCCGCCGGGAAGAGCGGCAGAACCCACATCATCAGCAGCAAAATCCCCGTGTACACCAGGGCCGCGTACGTCGCCGGCCAGCGCAACCGTCCGGCGCGCCCCACCAGGAAAAGGAGAACGGGGAAGACCGCCGCAGTGATCAGATAGAACGTCGCCCCGTGCATCTGGTTGGGGAACGTAAACTCCAGCAGCAGCACGGAGACCGACATGATCGCCGCCGCCGCGCTGAACACGTATACCCACGCGAGCTTGCGCCGCCCGGCCTCCGAGGCCCGGTTCTGCCACGAGAGCGCCATGAGCAGAGCGCCGATCTGGATCGCATATATCCCCAGCGCGAGGACCACGTGCGGCGGACTCAGGATCTGGACGTCGAGGCCGTACGCGTTGTGCCACCAGTCGTCCAGCGGCGCCGAGGTGAGCATGGCGATCGCGCCCCAGATCGCCACCCAGGCCCCCAGCGGCGCCCGGAAGCCCCACAGCCGCACCGAGCGTCCCACCTCCGCGTCCGTCCCGGCGAAGGTCGTCTTGAGGGCGAGCCACCCGCACGACAGTCCCGCCGCCAGCCCGCCCGCGTAGACCATCAGGTGGGCGGGCGTCCAGAACGTGTCGCGGCCGATCGTACGGTGCCACGAGATGTCCCACGTGATGCCCACGATCACGCTCACCGAGGCGAACAGGATCGCGGTCAGAAACCACGGGATACGGTCACCCGGGGCCGGCGCTGCCGTCGATTCCATCGAACCCCTTTCTCTTGGCGGTCTCTTGCCGGTCTCTTGCCCGGCGCCTGCGGGCAGCCGGACTATCGACACATACTACCCCGTCGCTCGAAAATAGGTTTGGCGAAGGTTAAACGCAGGAGAGCGCGTGATGAGAAACAGATTCCCGGGTGCGAGGCTGGCTGTCGCGGCCCTGGCCGCCGGTTTCGGGGGGTGTACCCAGCCATCTCCCGTGCCGGGAGAAGCCCACACGGCGGGCCAGCTCACGCCGGAACAGCTCGATGCGATCCAGGGCATCGCGATGGCCCCCATCGAGGCGGGCCGCGCGGCGGGCATGTCGATCGCGGCGGTACGCGGCGGCGACACCCTGCTGATCGAAGAGTTCGGTCACGCGGACCTGGAACTCGGCGTCCTGACGCCTCCGGACGCCGTCTACGAGGTCGGGTCCGTGACCAAGCAATTCACCGCGGCCGCCGTCCTCCTCCTCCAGGAGGAAGGGAAGCTGTCGCTCGACGATCCACTGACGAAGTGGCTCCCGGACTACCCCGCCGGGGACCGGACCGTGACCGTTCGCCGGCTCCTCGACCATACGTCCGGCATCAAGGGCTACACCGAGATGCGGCACCTGTGGGCCGAAATCGCCCCGCTGGAACTTCCCCGGGACACGCTCGTCACGCTCTTCTCCGCGGAGCCGTTCGAGTTCGAGCCCGGCACGGCGATGACCTACAACAACTCCGCGTACTTCCTGGCCGGACTCATCATCGAGGCGGCGAGCGGGATGAGCTACGAGGATTTCGTCGAGAAGCGGCTCTTCGCCCCGGCCGGGATGACGAACTCACGCTACTGCCACAAGGAGGAACTCGTCCCCCGGCGCGCGAAGGGATACGAACCGGGCGAAGAAGGACTGCAGCCGGCCCCCTACCTCAACCACCTCTGGCCCTACGCCGCGGGATCGCTCTGCTCCACCGTCCGGGATCTCATGGCGTGGAACGAGGCGCTACACGGCGACGGAGAGGGAGGTGAGATCCTGAGTCCCGAGAGCTACCGTCTCATGATCACGCCCGAGCCGCTGCTCGACGGCACCGAACTCCGCTATGCGAAGGGGCTCGCGATCACGGACCGCGACGGGGCCACGGGGATCCGGCACGGGGGCGGGATCTTCGGCTTCGTCACCGATCTTCGCTACCTCCCGGCTGAGGATCTCTCGATCGCCGTCCTCATCAACACGGCCGGGGGCGCCGCGTCGAGCGACATCGCGGGGGAGGTCGAAGATGTGATCCTGGGACCGCCGGCAGAAGTCTCGCCCGTCCCGTTCGAGGGCGATCCGGCCCCGTACGCGGGACGGTACGAAGGCCCCGCCCGCGGCCAGACGATGGTAGCCACGGTGGGGGTCGAGGATGGGCAGCTGGCGATCGGCACGGGCTCGGGCCCGGGCGATCCCCTCACGTGGCTGGGCGGCGACACCTTCGGCCAGGGGAACACTCGCTTCCGTTTCGTGCGCGACGATAGCGGGGCGGTCGACAAACTCTGGATGGATGTCGTCTCCGGCCACTACGTCCTCCGGAGGGTCGACCCATGAGAACGAATCGAGCTCTGATCTCCCTCATCGCGCTGGTCTTCGCAGCAGCCGCACCGGTTTCGGGTCAGGATCTGGAGCCGCTCATCGAGGCCGAGCCGAGCGAGTTGGCGGCCGTCGTGGAGCGCTATACGACCGACCGCACCGCCCTCGGACGCCGGTGGAGCGTCCCCTACTCTCCGGAGCGCAACCGCCGCTTTCGCGGCTTCTTCTCCGACTGGCAGCGACGCATCGACGCGCTCGACTTCGAGGCCCTGAGCCTCGAGGGGCGGGTGGACTACGTCCTCCTCATCAATGAACTGCGGTATCAACTGGATCTCATCGAGCGTGAGGCCCGACTCACTGCGGAGATGAACGGCTTCATCCCTTTCACAGCGCTCATCGTCGAACTGGAGGAGCGCCGACGCCGGCGCGAGCCCGTGGAGTCCGAGTCCGCGGCGGCACGACTGGCCGCCCTCCCGGACGAAGTCCAGGCGACGCGCGAGACGGTCGAAGCCCGGATGGAGAGCGGGGAGAACGTGTCCCGGATCGTCGCGCTGCGGGCGGTGACGACGCTCGCCCGGCACACGCGTCTGCTCGAGGACTGGTACGAGCACTACGCCGGCTACGACCCCGTCTTCACCTGGTGGAACGAGGACCCGTACGCCCGCGCCAAGACCGCCCTCGACGACTACGCGACGTTCCTGCGCGAGACGGTGATCGGCTACCGGGAGGGCGAGGACGAACCGATCGTCGGCGATCCGATCGGTGCCGAAGGTCTGGCCGCGGACCTGAGTCGCGAGATGATCCCCTACACGCCTGAAGAGCTGATCGCGATCGCCGAACAGGAATACGCCTGGTGCGAAGAGCGCATGATCGAGGCGTCGCGCGAACTCGGCTACGGCGACGACTGGCGGGCGGCGCTCGAGTACGTGAAGATGCTGCACCGAGATCCCGGCGACCAGCCGCAGATGATCCGGGAACTCGCCGACGAGGCGCTGGCCTTCGTCACCGAACGCGACCTCGTGACCGTGCCGCCGCTCGCCGACGAGATCTGGCGCATCGAGATGATGTCCCCGGAGCGCCAGAAGGTGTCGCCCTTCTTCCTCGGCGGAGAAGTCATCCAGGTCTCCTTCCCGACGGACGGGATGGAGCACGAGTACAAGCTCATGAGCATGCGGGGGAACAACGAACACTTCTCCCGCGCGACGGTGCACCACGAGCTGATTCCCGGGCACCACCTGCAGGGGTTCATGACCTCCCGCTTCAACTCGCACCGGCGGGCGTTCTCGACGCCGTTCTGGGGCGAGGGCTGGGCCCTCTACTGGGAGATGCTGCTCTGGGACCTCGACTTCCCGTCGACACCCGAGGACCGCATCGGGATGCTGTTCTGGCGCATGCATCGCACGGCGCGGATCATCTTCTCTCTCTCCTTCCACCTCGAGCGCATGACCCCGCAGGAGGCGATCGACTTCCTCGTCGAGCGGGTGGGGCACGAGCGCGCGAACGCCGAAGCGGAGGTGCGGCGGAGCTTCAACGGCTCCTACTCGCCGCTCTATCAAGTCGCCTACATGATCGGCGGCCTCCAGATCCGCGCGCTGCACGAGCAGTTGGTGCAGTCCGGGGAGATGACGAACCGCGCCTTCCACGACGCGATCCTCGGGGGCGGCCGGATGCCGATCGAGATGGTGCGCGCCCGCCTTCTGGGGGAGGCGCCGCCGAAGGACTTCGAGTCGGTGTGGCGCTTCCAGGGCGACCCGCTGCGCCGCACGACCTCCGAGGAGCCGGGGTACTGACGAACGGACGGGGCCCTGAGGCCCTGAAAGGAAGACTGATGGCTCGCGACCCGCATCCGGCGGCGATCGCCGGGATTCTCCTCGCTCTGGGCGCCACGGCTGGCGGTGGCAGCGAGGTTCACGCGCAGGCCGACCCCGGCATCCTTACGATCGATCAGCTTCTCTCCATCGAATCCGTCGTCGGTGGGGCCCCCGCCTGGTCCCCCGATGGCTCCGCGATCCTGTTCGAGTCGGCGCTCACGGGCGGGCTCATGACGCTGTCCCCGGAGGGCGGGTTCCCCACCCGGGTGCCGGCGGACATGGGCGGCTCCGGCCATTTCCTCACATCGCAGATGCCGGGGTGGTCCCCCTCCGGGACGTGGATCTCCTACGTGTCGGACAAGAGCGGCGCCCCCGAGATCTGGCTCTGGTCCACGAGCGACGGGGCCGACGTCCAACTCACCGACCTCGGGGCGCGGATCAATTCGATGAGCTGGTCCCCGGACGAGCGCTCGATCGTCTTCGCGGGCGACCGCTACGGCAACTACGACATCTGGAAGGTGGATGTCGCCACGCGGGGTGTGGATCGCCTCACGAAGGACAAGCGCTACGAGGTCTTCCCCACCTGGACGCCCGACTCCCGTCACATCCTCTACGTCCGCCTCGACGACACATGGGAGGACCACGACGTAATCGAGATCGACGCCATGGACGGCAACGCCCGCACCGTCCTCGAGGACCGCGACTTCTTCGACTACGGCGCGGGCGCGACGTTCGGATACCCGAGCGTGTCTCCCGACGGGGGCTCGATCCTCTTCCGTTCCCACCGGAGCGGCTGGATCAACTACTGGCTTGCCCCCCGCGACGGGGGAGAGCCCCGCCCGATCGCCGCAGCCGAAGCCGACCAGAGCGCCGCGGTGTGGTCCCCCGACGGGCGCTGGATCGCCTACACGGAGAACCACAACGGGCACCACGACCTTCGCGTCGTGTCGGCGGACGGCGGAGAGCCGAGGGTGCTCGTGTCACCGAAGGGTGGCGTCGCGTCGCGTCCCTCGTGGTCCCCCGACAGCCGCGCGATCGCTTACCTGCAGGAGGATCTCACGAGGCCGCGCGACCTGTACGTCGTCTCGCTGGACGACGGGAGCAGCCGGCAGCTCACCTCCTCCATGCCGGCCGGCAACCTGGTTCGCCGACTCGTGACGCCGGAGAAGATTCACTACGAGAGCACGGACGGATATTCGATCCCGGCCTACCTCTATCGGCCGCCGGGGGCCGCGGCCGGGGACCGCCTCCCCGGCGTGATGTGGATCCACGGGGGTCCCACGTCACAGTTCAACGACACCTTCCAGCAGCACGTTCAGTTCTTCGTCCAGCGGGGATACGTCGTACTCCTGCCCAACATCCGCGGTAGTTCGGGCTACGGAGAAGGATTTCGCCGACGCCAACAACGGCTGCTGGGGGCACTGCGATCTGGAGGATGTCGTGGCGGGCGCCGATTATCTGCGGGCGCTGCCCGAGGTCGACCCGGAGCGGATCGGGATCACCGGGAACGAGCTACGGTGGCGTGATGAGCATGTACGCGGTGGCCTTCGCCCCCGATGTGTTCCGCGCCGCGATCCCCGGTTCCGGCTATGCCGACTGGGTCCACTTCTATCGCGGGGAGAATGAACTCCGGCACGTCAAACTGCTGGATCACGAACTCGGCCCCTTCGAGACGAGCGAGGACGCGTGGCGCCACAGTTCCGCCATCACGAACGTGGCCGACGTGTCCACGCCGATCCTCCTCGTGCACGGCGTCGGCCGCTATCCGGGCTCCGACCAGTCCGAGATCTTCGCGCGGGCGCTGGAGAACTACTACAAGCCGTTCCAGTACAAGACGTACCCGAACGAGAACTACTACGTCTACGGAAAGGCGAACCGCCGCCAGATGCTCCTCGACATGCTCGACTTCTTCGAGCAGTTCCTGAAGTGAAGGTCGCTCCGCGCTTCAGCCGTCTCCTTGCGGCGACTCTCATCCTCGCGGGATGTGAGCGCATCGAGACTGTCCCGGAAGTCGGTGGCGCCCGCCCGGCCGCCGCGGTGGGCCCGGTTGAAGTGGCCATCGAAACGAGCCAGGGCGAGTTCCTGATCGCCGTACACCCCGAGTGGGCACCGCTGGGAGCCGAGCGGTTCCTGACTCTCGTCGAATCCGGCTACTACGACGACGCCCGCTTCCACCGCGTCGTCCCGGATTTCATCGTCCAGTGGGGGCTGGCCGGCGACCCCGGGCTCACCGCCGAGTGGATGAACGCTTACATCCCCGACGATCCCGTCGTCGCCTCCAACATGCGCGGCCGCATCGCCTTCGCCTTCACCGAGCCCGGAACCCGCGCCACCCAGGTGTATATCAACCTTGTGGACAACGTGCGCCTCGACTCGACGGGCTTCGCGCCCTTCGGCGAGGTCGTGAGCGGGATGGAGGTCGTGGATGCGCTCTATTCGGGGTACGGAGAGGACTCCGGCGGCGGCCTGCGGCGAGGCGACCAGAGCCGGATTGTCGCCGAGGGCAACCTCCACCTCGACCTCGAATACCCGCTGCTGGACCGCCTGATGCGGGCTCGCAAACGTTGAACCGGATTCCGAGCTCACCAGATGCCCCCTCCGCAGCCGCTTGCGGATGTTCTCGTGCCCGCGAAGGTGCGTCCGGCGTATGCCGTCGGTGGTGAGCAGGTGGGCGAAAGCGCGCTCCAGCTTCTCGCCGCGGGCCCTCAGAAGACCCTTGCCCCGCTCACCCCGGATCCGGCGCCGGTTCGCGTAGGTCGGCTTCTGCGCGGCCCGGTCCCGCTTCCAGCTCCGCCGCCCGCGGTTCGGCTCGCTCACGTAACCGCGCACGCCCAGGCCGGCCAGGTGCTTCACCGTCGCGTTCGAGTGATAGCCCTTGTCGCATACCACCTCCCGCGCACCGAGACCCAGCCGCTCCAGCTGCCTGCGCGCCTCCTCCAGCGTCTTCGGCAGCGAGCGGCTGTCGCCGCCTGTCGTCGGTTGCACCGTCACCCCGCACACCGCCCCCGAGCTCATCCCATTCGCTGATGCTGGCGCTACGTTATCGAAGACGGACAACCGACCGTCCAAGATGGGATCCTACAGCCGAGGGGAGAGTCGTCGCCATGCCAACTTCGTCAAGGGGCCTTTGCCTCATCGCTGCCTTTTGCGGCGGCGCCGCGTTGCTGTTGCTGCTGGCCGCAACGCCGGCGACTGCCCAGTCGGGGGGAACCATCAGGGGCACGGTCGTGGACGCGTTCGGCAACGCCTTGCCCGGTGTCCGGGTGATGGCGGCCGGTTCCGGCGTGGACGCGGAGGTCGTCACGGATGCCGAAGGCGTCTACGAATTCACCGGTTTGGCGGCCGGAGACCACGTCGTGACCGCCACCCTGTTCGGCTATGCGCCCCGGGAGCTTCGGGTCACCGTCCGCGCGGGTGCCGTCGAAACGGTCCGGATCGTTCTGGAGCTCGCCTTCCGGCTCGATCCGCTCAGCGTGGTGGCGGAGGAGCCCACGGTCTTCGCGCGCAATTTCGTCTCGGAGCCGATGATGAGGCAGCAGTCGAACATCACCGCCGTGACGTCGGTGATCGACAACCTTCCCGGCGTCTCGGTGCAGGAGGGGGACGCGTACGCCTTTGACGACTGGTCGAGCAACGTCGTCATGCGCGGGTTCCAGTCGACCATCAACGACGTGCAGATCGGCACCACCATCGACGGATTCCCCAATGGCACGTCGGACTACTGGAGCGGTGCGAAGGCCAACCGGTTCGTCGACCCGATGAACCTCGGCGGCGTCGAGGTGTCGCAGGGGACCGCCGACATCGCCTCGCGGTCGGTCGAGGCGCTGGGCGGCACGTTCAATTTCCTGACGGCCGACCCGACGGCGGAGCGTATCCACACGGCCTCCGTCACGATCGGCGAGAACGAGGGCCAGCGGTTCGCCGCGCGGGTCGAGACCGGATCGCTGTTCGGCGGCACGACGCGGGCCTGGGTCGCCGCGATCCGGCAGGAGGCGACCGACTGGATGGAGGGCTCCGCAAGGAACGAGCGGGAGCACCTCGCCGCCAAGATCGTGTCTTCGCACGGACCTCTCGATCTCACCGGCTACCTCTCGTACGACGACATCCACGAGGACGTGTACCAAAGGCTCTACGGCGAGGCCGACTTCAGGGCCGACCCGCGCTGGGACCGGCTGGTCGGCCACTGGCCCGGCGTGCCCTACCTGAACCAGTTCTACCGGCCCGGCTGGCAGACCCGGCGCAAGAACACGCTCGCCTATGTGAAGGCCGACTGGTCCGTCACCGAGTTGATCTCCCTGAGCGCGGGCGCATACCGCCACCGCAACTCGGGGCGTGGCGACTGGTTGCCCCCTTACATCGTCGACATGGTGGACGACGGGGATGGACCGGAGTCGGAGCTGGCGGGCCTCGCGCCGGCGCGCGGCGGCAGCCAGCTCGGGGTGATCCGCTTCGTGGACGGCAATGGCGTCGCCGTTGGACCGGTGCCGGGATGCGCGTCGTCCTACATCTTCAACTACTACGGGTCGGGCGGTCCGGAGGTCGACCCGGCATGCCACCCGGGGGCAACCGCGGTTCAGTCGTACCGCCACAGCCACTACGGGAAGAGTCGTCTCGGTGTCAACATCGACGGGGAGTGGTCCGCACCGTTCGGCGGGGGAGGGGGCAGCGCGCTGCGCGCGGGCATCTGGTACGAGGACTCGCGGCGCGACCTCGGCCGGGACTGGCACCGGATGCTGGACCCGGCGCTCAACTTCAAGTGGGACGAGCAGCCCTACTGGCACCAGTACGAGTGGGACTTTCCGCAGGATGTCTTCAAGTGGTACGTGGAGGAGACGCTGTACTTCGGCCCGTTCGAATTGGCCGGCGGCGTCAAGCAGTATCTTGTCTCCGTGTCGCGCGAGGACCAGTTCGGCATCGATCGGGATCTTGGTGTCGATTCCGATTCGGAGCTGCTCTTCTCGGGCGGCGTCACGTACGAGACGCCGGTCGAGGGCCTCGACCTGTTCGCCGGCTACGCCGAGAACTTCAGGGCGATCGGCAGCACGTTGCTCGAGGTGCCGGGACGCAGTTTGGACCTTCTGGAGCCCGAGACCGCGTCGAACATCGATGTCGGAGTTCAATACTCCAGCGAGCGGCTCGCCTTGAGCGCCACCCTGTATTCCATCGATTTTGACAACCGGATCTTCTACCTCGGCCCGCAGACGCCCGCAGGACCCAACTACCTCATCCCCGGAGGAGGGGCCTACTTCAACGCGGGCGGGATCGAGACAAAAGGCGTCGAGTTGGCCGCCACGGTGGCGTTGCCGGGTCGGACATCGCTCTACACCGCTCTCACGCTCAACGACTCGGAGTACCTTGGGACCGACGATCCGCTCGTTGACGCCAGCCAAGGCATTGTGCCCGGCACGGACGTTACGGGCGTGCCGCCTCGGCTGTGGGTCGTGTCCCTCGACCGCACCGGACCCCTGGGTGGCGGGCTGTCCGCGAAATACACGGCATCGCGCCGCGTCAGTCTGACGGCGGACTGGTACACCGACGCCTACTGGGTGGTAGACGCATACGTCAGCTTCAGCGGCGAGGCGTTGAGCGATCTGTTCCGGTCGACGGAGTTCTCGATCGTGGCGAACAACGTACTCGACAACCCCTATCTGTCCGCGATCACCGAGAACGCAGCCTGGCTGGGCGCGCCACGGACGGTATCCATGACCGTGACCGTCTCCTTCTGACGGACAATAAGTTCGCTCGTTTCGCATGAACGGGCGGCACCGGCGAGCCACGGCGAATGCCGGTCCAAAGGGTCCACGGTCCAAGGGTGCCACGGCTCCTCCCAACGAGTGGCCGGTGGTGCTCCGGTGTCCCCGTCCGAAGATCATCCCCTGGCAGACCCGGCTTCGCGAAAATCTCTCGACCTATTTCAACGACCCCGACACCGACGCGCTCGCCTGAGAGGGTCGATCCGGCTCCACGGCACGCGTCGAGGTCACCGCGACGGATCCGGGTGGTTTGTTCACCAGTGCCGTCTCTATGCTGTTCGAGCAGGCACACCATCGAACGGGCGGCCCCCTTGCAGGACCGAGGAGGCCGGTTAGTAGGGGCAGGTCTCCGCCGCCCTCGGGATCGCCTGCGCTGGTTCGCTTACGGGTCTAGATGTCGACGAGAGTCGTCTTCTGAAGTCGGACCAGTTGATCGGCTCCCGTGTTGCCCAGGTGCAGGAGTACGTCAAGTTCGTGGCGCGTGAAGGGCGCGCCCTCCGCCGTCCCCTGTACCTCGACAAAGCGCCCGTCCTCGAGGTAGACGAAGTTGAAGTCGACGTCGGCCGCGGCGTCCTCCACGTACTCCAGGTCGAGCCTCGCCTCACCGTCCACCATGCCGCCGCTGATCGCGGCGACCCACTGGTGGAGCGGGCTGGCCTCGAGGGCGCCCTCCGATACCAGTCGCTGGAACGCCATCTCCAGCGCGACGCAGGCCCCCGTGATCGAGGCGGTGCGGGTACCGCCGTCGGCGACGAGGACGTCGCAGTCCACGGTCACCGTGCGCTCGCCGAGCGCCGCGAGGTCGACGGCCGCCCGCAGAGATCGGCCGATGAGGCGCTGGATCTCCTGAGTACGACCCCGTGCGCCACGGCGCTCCCGACGGGTGCGCTCGGCCGTGGCCCGGGGCAGCATGGCGTACTCTCCCGTGACCCAGCCGCCCCGCCCCTCGCGCCACGGCGGGACGCGCTCCTCGACCGAAGCCGTGCAAAGCACGCGCGTCATCCCCATCGTGATCGTGCACGATCCCTCGGCGAAGGGGGCCGTTCCCGTCTCCAGGGTCGTCGGTCGCAGGGCGTCCAGCGCCCGTCCGTGTGGACGTGCCGGCATGGGGCAGCCTCGGTCGAAAGGTCGAAAGGGAGAAGCGATGAACGTCGAACGCGTTGACAGTACGCCAGCCGCCAGCCCGCTGCGACGGCGGATCCTCGCGATGTGTCCCGTGCTCGCCGGCGTGACTCTGGCCTGCGGGCCGGGCGATGCTCCCGAAGCGGAGGCGGGGTTGCTGGCGACGAGCGTGCTGTTCACCGGGGCGACGGTCATCGACGGGTCCGGAGAAGCGTCGTTCACGGCCGACGTGGCGGTGGAGGGCGACCGGATCACCTTCGTTGGCGACGCCGCGCCCGCGGACTTCGCACTGCGCGACACGATTGCGCTCGACGGCCTCCTGCTGACGCCCGGCTTCATCGACATGCACAGCCACATCACCCTGAACGAAGCGTACGGTCGACCGGCGGTCGAGTTCCTGACGCAGGGGATCACGACCGGCGTCATCGGCGTCGATGGGGCCAGCACAACGGATCTCGCCGCGCTGTACGCCGAGCTGGAGGATCTCGGCGTCGGCAAGAACATCATCTCCTATATCGGCCACGGCTCCGTCCGCGAGGCGGTCATGGGGATGGATGACCGCGCCCCCACCGCCGACGAACTCGACCAGATGAAGGCGCTGGTCCGGAAGGGAATGGAAGACGGCGCCTTCGGGCTCTCATCGGGGCTCTTCTACACGCCCGGCTACTACGCGGAGGCCGACGAAGTCATCGAACTGGGCCGGGCCGCGGCGCAATACCCGATCGGCGGCGAGCACTCCCCGGTCTACGACACGCACGACCGCGATCTCGGTGCTTCCTACCAGGGGGTCGGCTACCACAACTCGATCCGGGAGGCGATCCACATCGGGGCGGAGTCCGGACTCAGGACCATCTTCAGCCACTTCAACGCGCAGGGCGCCCACCTCTACGGACGGGCCGCGGAGGGCGCGGCGATCATCGACTCGGCGCGGGCGGAAGGCCTCGAGGTGGCGGCGGCGCAGCATGTCCACACGTCCACGATGTCGAGCCTGCGCGCCTACACGATCCCGCGCTGGGCGCAGGCCGGCGGCCCGGAGCAGATGGTGCGCCGATTCCAGAACCCCGACACGGCCCGGGTTCTCGACGTGCAGACAATGGAGATGCTGGAGATCCGCGGCGGCCCCGAGAAGATCGTGTTCGCCGACGCGAGGCCCGAATTCAACGGCAAGACGCTGGCCGACGTGGCGGAGGACCGCGGACTGACCGTCCCCGAGGCGGTGCGCGAGATCATGTCCGAGTCGAACCCGTGGGTGATGAACCGGGATCTCTACGACGTGGAGAACACGCGCTACCTCGCCACAATGCCGTGGATGATGACGTGCACGGACGGCGTGACGCCGACGCCGGGGGCGGAGATCGTCCACCCGAGGGTCTACGCCACATTCCCCAAGAAGATCAATGATTTCGTCAACCGGGACGGAGCGATCGGGCTTCCCTTCGCGATCCGCGGAATGACGGGTCTCGCGGCGGACTTCCTCCGCCTGGGCGACCGCGGGTACATCCGGGAGGGGTTGATCGCCGACATTGCCGTCATCGACCTGGACCGCTTCACGGACCGGGCGACGTACGACGACCCGCACCAGTACTCCGAGGGAGTGGTACACGTGCTGGTGAACGGCCGGTTCGCGATTCGGGACGACGAGGTGACCGGCGAGCTTGCCGGCCGCCCCATCCGACGACCCTGATCTCCCCCAATAAGTGCGGTGGCACCGTTGATCGGCGGTTAACCTCAGGGTAGAATCTCTGGCAGAGTTCTACCTTCGGCGGTGCAAGGATGAGCCTCAATATCAAGAACGCGGAAACGTGCCGGTTGGCGGCGGAGTTGGCCCGGCTGACCGGCGAAACCAAGACGGGCGCGATCACGGCCGCGTTGCGCGACCGCCTGCGGGCCGAGAAGCGCCGGCGGAACGCCGATACGCTGGTCCGGGAGTTGCTCGCCATCGGAGAACGCTGCGCGACGCGGCTGGATCCGGGACCGTCCGCGGTCGAACACGGCGATTTTCTCTATGATGCGCACGGACTGCCCAAATGATTGTTGACACATCGGCAATTCTCGCCGTGCTCTTTCGCGAGGCGGACGCGCCACGCTACGCGAGGAAGATCGCGGAGACCTCACGCTGCCGACTGTCGGTCGCCAACCTGTTGGAAGCGTCAATCGTCATCGGAGTTCGTGCCCGCGCGGCGGATACGGAACTGGACCTCTTCGTCGAACGAGCGGAAATCGAACTGGTTCCCGTCTCGCTCGAACATGCCTCCGCAGCCCGTGATGCCTGGCGTCGCTTCGGCAAGGGGCGTCATCCGGCAGCGTTGAACTTCGGCGATTGTTTCGCGTACGGACTCGCGCGTGTTGCCGGCGAGCCGCTGTTGTTCAAGGGCGAGGACTTTGCCCTAACCGACATCGAGGCGGCATGACTCGCCCCCGCACACCACGGTGCCTCGTGCCGGCGTTCGCACTTGCCCTCGCTCCTGCGGCGGTGACCGCCCAGACGGGACTCGTCATCGAGGACGGGCAGGCGCAGATCGTCCCGGCCTTCGCGGATTCGTCCAGCTGGATCCGCCACGAGTTGTGGGTCGAGACCGAGTTCGACTCCGACGGCGACGGCCGGCCCGACCGGGTGCACGCGGATGTCACGCGCCCGGCACAGACCGATGACGAAGGGCTGAAGGCGCCGGTGATCTACGAGACCAGTCCCTACTACTCGGGTGTCGCCGGTGTCGACTTCCGGCACTTCTGGAATATCCGCCAGGAGGTAGGGGGCGAGCCCCGGGCGCGCGACCCCTTCCCCCCCACGATTGCCCACGTCCCCAGCCAGCCGAGGATCTCCAACTCGCATGTTGCGACCTGGGTGCCCAGAGGTTTCGCCGTGGTCCACTCGCAGTCCCCGGGGACGGGCCAGTCGCAGGGGTGTCCGACGGTGGGCGGCGCGAACGAGTCGCTGGCGCCCAAGGCCGTGATCGATTGGCTCAACGGACGGGCGCGCGGCTTCACGAGCGTGGACGGGGACGAAGAGGTGCGAGCCGACTGGGCGACGGGAGGAGTCGGAATGACGGGAACCTCCTACAACGGCACGCTCCCTCTGGCCGCCGCGACCACCGGCGTGGAGGGGCTCGAGGCGATCGTTCCGGTCGCCCCCAACACGTCCTACTACCACTACTACCGCTCCAACGGGCTCGTGAGGTCGCCGGGAGGATATCCGGGCGAGGACATCGATGTGCTGTTCGACTTCATCTTCAGCGGCTTCCCCGACGTGCGCGACTACTGCCTGACCACCGTGCGTGACGAGATGACGGCGAACCTGGACCGCATGACCGGCGACTACAGCGATTTCTGGGCGAGCCGGGACTACCTGAACCACATCGGCGGCGTACACGCGGCCACCCTGATGAGCCATGCCTTCAACGACTGGAACGTCATGCCCGAGCACAGCTACCGCATCTCGATGGCGCTACGAGAGCGGGGCGTGCCGCTGCAGATCTTCTATCACCAGGGAGGGCACGGCGGTCCACCGCCACTGGAAGTCGTGAATCGGTGGTTCACGCGCTACGTGGTCGGAGTCGAGAACGGCGTGGAAGACGACCCGGGGGCGTGGATCGTCCGAGAGGGAGACGACCCCCAGCAGCCCACGCCCTACCCGAGCTATCCTCACCCCGAAGCCGAGTCCGTGGCGCTCCATCCGGGAGGCGACGGGCAGTGGACGGGTGCCCTCTCGCTCGAGGGTCCGGTCGATGGCCGCGGCGCGGCCGCGGGAAGCGGAACGATCATCGACAACTTCTCGTTTACGGGCGACCAGTTCGCCGCGGCCGAATGGTCGAACCACCGCCTGCTCTACGCGACGCCGGAACTCAGCGAGGACGTGCATCTTTCGGGCGTGGCGACCGTCCGCGTGCGTGTATCGACCGACGCACCGACGGCAAATCTCTCCGTATGGCTGGTCTCCCTGCCCTGGACCGAAAGCGACGATCTCAACGACAACGTCATCACGAGAGGTTGGGCCGACCCGGCCAACGCGGGCGCCGGGGAGATCGCCTCGCCTCGCAGCGGCACACCGCTGGAGCCGGGAGACTTCGTTGAACTGGAGTTCGATCTTCAACCCGACGATCAGGTCATCCCCGCCGGGGCCCGCATCGGCCTCATGATCTTCTCCAGCGACAAGTCGTTCACCCTTCACCCCGACCCCGGCACGACCCTGAACGTCGATCTGGACGAAACCCGCATCGAGCTGCCCGTTGTCGGGGGGAGCGCGGCCCTTCGCCGCGCACTCAGGGCGCCCGCCAGGCCGGCCCAATCTACACCGCCTCCGGACATCTGACACGACGGATCCAGGGCTCGGGCGGCGGCTGGCCGGTGTCAGCGGACGAAATCGAGACATCGAAGGCCGCACGGCTTGCCCGCGTGCCCTCGGACGCATCGGACTGGTGGGTCCGATCCGTTGAAGAGGCCCCCTACTAAGAAGACGCATCCGGCGTTCCACGCGGCGGTGCCGGGTCCCGATGAGTTGGTCTGGATCGGGCTCGCGACCCGCCCCGGCGAGGAGACGAGAAGGTGGCTCGTCATCGCGCCCGACGGATAACCGCGGGGACAGCTGAATCTCCCCGCTGAGGCGAGTGAGCTGGCCGTCGATGCCGATCGCTTCGTTGTGCTCCAGCGTGACGCGCTGGACGAGGAGGAAGTCCGGTTCTACCGCTATCGGTAAAGCCGTTAGCCATCATTCAGGATTTCCCAGTGTCCCTTCTTGGTCGCGCCCACATGGCGGATGCGACCGGCATTTCTGAGCTTGTCGAGGTGGTACTTGACACCGTCGGCGGTGATTCCGATGCGGGTCGCCAAGGCCCTGCGAGTTAGCCCAGGGTCCTCACGCAGCAGAGCGAGTATTCGTTCCTGGGTGGTTTCTTGGGTAGTGCCTCGGTCTTCTTGGGTAGTTTCTTGGGTACTACCCGACAACGGCGCGCCGTCAGGTCCTGCCCCGCCCCGCTCGATTCTCGTCACGAAGCCGCCGTTGGCGTCGAACTCCGGCTCCGCCAATCCCGCGTCTACGCAGCGCCGGATCATGTCCACGGTACCGGTTCCCATTCGCTCGATGTACCGGAGCAGGTACATGGACTCCGCGAGCAGTGGGTTGCCGGGTAGCGACGGGTGCGCCACGCGCAGCTTCTCCACCGTGAGTGGCGGCTGCAGCCGACCGGAATTCATGACCTCCAGCCGGTCTGCGAACAGCATGACCTGAACGCTGCTGTTGTCCGTGTAGTCCCGGTGAGCCACCGCGTTGACAATCGCCTCGGTTACGACCTCTTTCGGAATCTCGTACGCCACCGGGGCCTGTATGCTCTCCGCCCTGGTGCCCACCGAGAGCGCGATCTTGCTCAGGACGAAGTCCACAGCCTGAACCCGGTGACCTCCTGCCATCTCGAAGAACCGCTCGTCTCCAACATAACCCCGAGTCGCTTCCGGTATCGGTGCGGTCGGGGTCCGACTAGCGACGGCCGAAGACAACCAACGGCCGGGATCACGCCTCTATAGGGTGGCACCGCCGTCTGCGGACACCGGTCGCCATCGCAGGGGACTCAACCGGGGACGGTCACGATGAACGCTTGCCGCGGCATTCTTTCCGTCGGACTCCTGTGCGCCGTCGTCGCGTGCACCGGTCCTCGCTCCCCGGCGGACCGGCCGGACGATGCGGCCCGGAGTGCCGTCCTGGTCTCCGACTCGGCGGGCGTGATGAACATCTCTCTCGGCAACGTGGAGGAACTCTCCGTCGCCGGCCTGGCGGTGGACCTGGTGTTCTCCACGAAGGAGCGCGGGATCGAACTGTTCTACGTCGGGGACGCGATCCTCCTCGGCGATGGCGGCGTGGCGCTGGCGAATACGGGCGCGAGCGAGGTGCTGCTCTTCTCCGGCGACGGCTCGCTGGCGACCACGGTGGGAGGGCAGGGCGAGGGGCCGGGCGAGTTCAGCGCCATCACCACCCTGATCGGGACGCCCGAGGGGTTTGTGGCCTATGACGCGCGGTTGGCGCGCCTCACCGAGTTCTCCGCGAGCGGTGAATTCCTCGACTCGTGGCCCCTGTCCGCGCAGAGCGCCATCGTCGATCTGAGACCCCTCGCGATAGCCGCCGATGGGAGCATGCTGGCGATCCTGGGCGAGCAGCGATTCTTCATGCCCGAGGGAACCAAACGCGATACCACGCCGCTGCTCGCGTTCGCGGATCCCGGGACCGAGCCCGACACGCTCGCCATGCTCCCCGCGAAGGAATGGAGCTATGGGGAGGTCCCCGGCGGAGGCCTGACCCGCAGAGAGCCGGGGTTCGGGCGGGACATCGTCGCTGGCGGCTTCCGGGATCGAGCCATACTCGGCGATACGGACCTCTTCGAGTTGTCCATCCATACTGCCGGGGGGGATCTGACGCGTCGCATTCGCGGCTCGGGCGGTGGCTGGCCGGTCACGGCGGACGAGATCGAGACATCGAGGGCGGCACGACTCGCCCTGCGCGGCTCGGACGCACCTGACTGGTATGCGCAGATGGTCGAGAACGCCCCCTTCAGGGAGACGCACCCGGCCCTCCACTCCGGGGTACTGGGTCCCGACGAGCTCGTCTGGATCGGGCTCGCGACGCGCCCGGCCGAGGAGACGAGAGACTGGCTCGTCATCGGACCCGACGGACAACCGCGGGGACGGCTGAATCTCCCCGCCGACGCCAGCGTGCTTGCCGTCGATGCCGACCGTTTCGTCGTGCTCCAGAGCGACGCGCTGGACGAGGAGGAAGTCCGGCTCTACCGCTACTAGCAGGGTCGCCAGCCGCCAGCGTTCCACCCCCCGGTTCTCGGCGCCCCGTGGCACTTCAGCCTGAAACCATCCACAATTGCATGCGTACGGCTGCTTCGGTATGCCTCCGCTGGCATATCCGAAGCGTGACACCCCCGTGAACCGACGAGGCCGCGCGGCCAGGCATGAAGAACCCGTCCATTCTGCTCATCGGACTGCTCGTAGCGGTCCAGGCGTGCGCCAGCGCGGGCCGCGGCCCAGCCGACACAGCCGTGCGGCCGGACGCGGCGCGGGTAGCCGAACTCGAGGACATCTACCGGGCGCGGGCCGAGGCCGGCCTCCGTGGCGCGAACGAGGCCGACATCCGCTTCATGACCCACATGATCCCGCACCACGCGCAGGCGCTGGTCATGGCGGGGTTCGCTCCCGCCAACGACGCCAGCCCGCCAATCCGGACGCTGTGTGCGCGAATCATCAACGCGCAGACGGATGAGATCGCCATCATGAGCCGCTGGCTGTCCGACCGCGGCCTCCCGTTGCCGGACGAGCCGATGCTCATGCCCGGAATGTTGACGCCGGAGCAACTCGCGGAACTCGAAGCCGCACGCGGCGCCGACTTCGACCGGCTCTTCCTCGTATACATGATCCAGCACCACAAGGGCGCCGTCACCATGGTGCGCGACCTGTTCGCCACGGACGGCGCGGCGCAGGACGACTTCGTCTTCAAACTGGCCTCCGACATCCACGTCGATCAGGCCACCGAGATCGCCCGCATGGAGTTGATGCTCGAGGCGCTCGCCGCGCCGGAGCCGGGCGGCTGATTCCTGAAGTTCACTCAAATCGAAGGATCCGAAATGAGCGCTGTGATGAAAGTACCCGACCGCATCCGAACCTCCGCGCGCCTCGCGGCATTCGTCGCGTGCGTGGCGGCGGTGGGCGGACTGACGGCATGTGCCTACCGGTCGGCGGAGTCCGGCATGGGCGCCGCTCCCGCCGACCCGAGCCCCATCCTCGTCGGTCTGCGCGCGAATCCGCCTACGCCCGATCCGCGAGTCGGCCTCGCGCCCGGCCTCTTCGATGCGGGTGAAGCGGCCTGGAATCTCAGGCTGGTGTCGGCCACGCCGCCGACGGAGCCGTTTGTCGGCAAGACGAACTCCGACCTCGCCTTCACCGGCCCGTACGCGATTCAGGGCAACTACGACGGCATCCAGATCTGGGACATCTCCGACCCGGCGAATCCGGTCTCTGTCGTGACGTACGTGTGTCCGGCCTCCCAGAGCGACGTCTCCGTATACGAGCACCTGCTCTTCGTGTCCGGGGAAGGCTTCGGCGGACGGCTGGACTGCGGTGAGCAGGGAGTCCAGGAGGAGGTGAGTCACGACCGGCTGCGCGGGATCCGCATCTTCGACATCTCCGACATCACCGCACCGGAGTACGTCGCCAACGTTCAGACGTGCCGCGGCTCGCACACTCATACGGTGCTGGAGCACCCCGGTGACGACGAGAACGTCTACATCTACGTGTCGGGTTCCGCCCCGGTGCGCCCGGCAGAAGAACTCTCTGGCTGCTCCGGTGCCCCGCCGAGTGAAGATCCGAATTCAGCGCTCTTCCGCATCGAGGTCATTCGGGTACCTCTGGCCGATCCGGCGAGCGCCGCGGTGGTCAGTTCGCCCCGCATTTTCGAAGATCTCGTCGCGCCGCCGCAGCACGGCCCCGCGCCCGAAGACCGCGCCCAGATGGATGACGCTCGCGCACAGGGCGCCATGGTCGTCGAGGTCATGGGCCAGCAGATGGCCCTTCCACCCCAGTTCGTCAGCGTGATGCTTGATTCCATGGTGGTTCTGCGCGGCGGAGAAGGTCCGCCGATGGCCCAGGACACCGCGGCGCTACACGAGTTCGTGAACAACATGATCGCCGAGCAGATGGGGGGCATCGATCCGAACGCCGGTCCGACGCAGTGCCACGACATCACCGTCTATCCGGCCATCGGCCTCGCCGGCGGGGCGTGTGGGGGGTACGGCCTGCTCATCGACATCAGCGATCCCGAGAACCCGCGACGGGTCGCCGCCGTGGCCGACTCCAACTTCTCCTACTGGCACTCGGCCACCTTCAACAACGACGGCAGCGCCATCCTGTTCACGGACGAATGGGGCGGTGGAGGCTCGCCGAAGTGCCGGGCGACGGACCCGATGGAGTGGGGCGCCAACGCGATCTTCACCATCGAGGGCACCGAGATGGACTTCCAAAGCTATTTCAAGATACCCGCCCCGCAGACGCCGGAGGAGAACTGCGTGGCCCACAACGGGTCGCTGATCCCGATCCCCGGCCGCGACATCATGATTCAGGGGTGGTATCAGGGCGGGATCTCGCTCATCGACTGGACCGACCCCGCGAACCCGGTCGAGGTCGCCTACTTCGACCGTGGTCCCGTGAACCCCGACCGGATGCAGATGGGCGGCAGCTGGTCCGTGTACTGGTACAACGGGGTCATCGTCAATTCCGAGATCGCGCGCGGCCTCGACATCTTCGAGTTGACCCCGAGCGAGGTGATGACGCAGAACGAGATCGACGCGGCCAACTCCGTCCAGCTCACGCATCTCAACTCCCAGGGCCAGCCCATCTTCGAATGGCCCGCGACGTTCGCGCTGGCCCACGCCTATCTGGACCAGTTGGAGCGGCACCGCGGGCTCTCCGCCGCGAGAATCGGCTCGATTCGGGACGAGTTGGCCGGAGCCGGGGAGATGACGGGGTCCTCGCGCAGTGGCGCGCTCCGTTCGTTGGCCGACGCCGTGAGCCGTGACGCCGCCGGATCGGGCGACGCCGCGAAGGTCCGCATGCTGGCCGACGCGGTCCGGGCCCTCGCGGACGCCGGCATGTAGGACCGCGTGCCCACGTTGATCGAAGCCCCGGCCGTCATCGAGGCGGCCGGGAACAAACCCAAGCGGATCGAAGAGTACGCGGGCCGGGTCCGGTCGGGGCACGACGGCGTCAGCGTGGCGCGGATGGTATCGCCGTCCGGCTGGGTCGAGCCGGGTCAGCGTCCCGAGTTCGAGGAGATCACCGTCGTCCTGCGGGGGGCGCTACGCGTCGAGCACGAGGGCGGCGTCATGCACGTCGAGGCGGGGCAGGCGGTCGTGACCCCCGCCGGTGAATGGGTTCGCTACAGCACGCCCGGTCCAGAGGGGGCCGAATACGTTGCCGTCTGCCTCCCCGCTTTCTCACCCGACACCGTCCACCGCGACGCAGAGTAGCCCACTAGGCAACAGCCCAATCCGCGTGCGTCCAAAGGGGAGGCTCCGACAGCCCTCGCTACCAAGTCTTTATGATCTCGTGAACCTGATCGAGGCGGCCTCCGCATTCGGTAAGCCAGTTGGGAGGAGCCTCACGGTAGAAGGACAACCAAAAGGTGTCCGTTCCACTAGCTCGCATGCTGTGGTGTTTTTCCGATGACGTGTTCGTGCAGGAGAGTCTTCGAAATAGCCCAGCATTGGGCATCGAACGGCGAGATGCCAAGACAAATGGCGTAGTCATAGTTCTGGTCACGCAGTTGCTGGAACTTGAAAAACCCCAGATTTCCATAGCGTAGAAAACTTGATTTCTACTCGCTTGCCAACGATGATCCGATCTGCTTCGGAGTCCCCGCTTGCAGTTACGTCGAATCCCTTCGTTGTACACCACTCCGCCACCAGTTGCTCACCGATCTTCCCCACCTGCCGTGAAGGTCGTGACTTGATCCACTGGAACGGGCTACCCGCCCACGGGTCGCCCTCTTCTTGGTTTAGATAGTCCTTCTCGAGGTCACGAGCGATAGACATCAGTGACTGGACCTCTCCGTCCCTTGTGTTTTTCCGCGAACCGATCATCAGTCGCGTTCCCCTCCGAACAGCTGCTGCTGAGCGTCAGCGTTCTGGAAGCCAGAGGGATCGAACCCTTCCCAGTGCACCCCGGACACTTGCTCGAATCGTTTCGCCATCACTTCTAGGGCTTCGGGGTTGTTGTCCACCAAGATGAAATCTCGTCCCAACTCATGAGCGGCCGCTCCCGTCGTCCCACTCCCCGCAAAGAAATCTAGGACGATGTCGCCGGGTCGTGAGGACGCCGTGACAATACGTCGCAGGATCCCCAACGGTTTCTGGGTCGGGTAGCCCGTTCGCTCGGCGCCATTCGTAGGGACGATCGTGTGCCACCAGGTGTCGGTCGGCAACTTCCCACGTGCGGCCTTATCGGGTCCGACCAAGCCGGGCGCCATGTAGGGGATTCTCTCGATCTGGTCTATGTTGAAGATGTAGTTGGACAAGTCCTTCACGTAGAATAGAATGTTGTCGTGCTTGGCGGGCCATCTGGTCTTGGGGCGTGCCCCGTAGTCGTACGCCCATATGATCTCGTTCAGGAAGTTCTCGGGCCCAAACAGACTATCGAGCAAGAGTCGACAATGATGTACCTCTCGGTAGTCCACGTGAAAGTATAGCGATCCGTGGGAAGCCAGGATCCGGTAAGCTTCGACGAGCCGAGGTTCCAAGAAACCGATGTAGTCGTCGAACTGGTCGCGGAAGCGCCGCGTACCGAGGACGGTAGTTTCGTAGCGGCGCCCTTGGAATCCCGTCCGATCGCCATTTGCGGCACGATGGGTCTGGATGCGCGTGCGGCGCTGGGTCTTGCCAGTGTTGAACGGCGGGTCGATGTAGATGAGATCGGCGTGGCCGTCGGGCAGATCCGACAGCACGTGCAGGTTGTCTCCAAGGATGATACGTGGCATCGCCGCTCCTGAGCTGGGTAGCGTCTCGGAGGATTCAAGGCTGCTGCTACGCCTTGGGCCTCTGCCCGAAAGGTAGGGGCGGGGCACTAGCCATCCAAGCCGGGTCCGAGAAAGAGGCGTAGCGCCGCACAGGGCAGCCGGGCTGCCGCCGCCCCATTGCCCGTTCGGCGTTGGGACACCACGATCAACCCCCGATGGACCGATCACTCGACCGGCGAGCGGACCGCCTGAAGGTCTGACCGCCCCAGATCAACGGCGCCGCGCGCGACGGCGCCGCACCGGAGACGCCCATGGAATACGATCCCTCCCTCCCCTGGTACCGGCGACTTCACTGGCAAGTTCTCGCCGCCATGGGCCTGGGCGCCGCCACGGGCGCGATCTTCGGGGCGCCGGCAGCCGAAGCGCTCGGCTGGATCGGCGACCTGTTCATGAAGCTGCTCCGCATGATCATCGTGCCGCTCGTTCTCACCTCCATCGTGTCGGGGGTGGCGTCCGTCGGCGGGGGGAAGGCGATCGGTCGCCTGTTCAGCAAGACGATGGCTTACTACGTGGTGTCCAGCTTCCTGGCCGCCATGACCGGGCTCCTGATGGTGAACCTCATCCGGCCCGGGCGGAACGCGGACATGGGCGCCGCGGCACAGAGCGAGATACCCGAGATCAATACGCCGGACTCTCCGACCGAACTCCTGCTCGACATCGTACCGAACAACTTCATCGAAGCCGCGGGCGCTGGCGACATGCTGGCGATCATCTTCTTCTGCATCGTCTTCGGCGCCGCGATCACAACGCTTCCGGAGAAGCCCCGCACCATCGTCACCGACATCTTCAACTCCTTCTTCCAGGCGATGATGGCGCTCACGTCGGGGATCATAAAGTTCCTCCCCATCGGGGTCTTCGCCCTCATCGTCGCCATGGTGGGAGAAACGGGCTTTGATCGCTTTGCCGCGCTTGCGAAGTACTTCGCCACGATCGGATCGGGTCTCACGATCCATCTCTTCATCACCCTGCCGCTGCTCCTGTTCGTGGTCGGCCGGATCAAGCCGCTGGTCCACTTCGCGAACATGCGCGAGCCGCTCCTGACGGCGTTCTCGACGAGTTCGTCGGGCGCGACGCTCCCGGTGACGATCAAGACGCTGCGGGAGAAGGTCGGCGTCTCGAACAAGGTCTCCTCGTTCGTGCTGCCGATGGGGGCCACGGTGAACATGGACGGCACGGCGATCTTCGAGTGCGCCGGTGCCCTCTTCATCACGCAGGTGCTCGGGATCGACCTCAGCATCGGCCAGCAGGCGATCGTCGTTCTGACCGCGCTCCTCGCCTCGATCGGCGCCGCGGCGGTGCCCTCGGCCGGGGTCGTGGTGATCTTCATCGTGCTCAACGCGATCGGCCTCGGAAGCAATCCGGAGGCGATCATGATCGTGGGCGCGATGCTCGCGATCGACCGACCGCTCGACATGTACCGCACGGCCGTCAACGTGTTCAGCGACTCGTGCGGCGCCGCGATCATCGCCCGCTCCGAGGGTGAGGAGGGTGTGGATACGGAGGTCCGCCACTGACGGCGGTTGGGACTAGAAAACGAACTCCGCCGCGAACGTAATCGTTCGGAAGTTCGGATAGCCGAAGCGATCGACGCGATTGATGCCCGGATCCAGGAGTGGTCCGGCCGACCGACCGACCTCCGGGTCGTAGCCACGGTAGTCGGTGATCGTAAACAGGTTGCGTCCGATCAGATTGAGGGTGACCCGGTCGACGGCGCCACCGAGCAGGCGCTCGACAACCGTCCCGGAAAGCGTGTACCCGAGCGAAAGTTCGCGGATCTTCAGCCAGCTTCCGTCCTCGACGAACCATGAGTTCGTGCGGCCCACAGAATATAGTGCGGACGCGTATCCCACCGGCTTGTTCAATTCCAGCGGCTTGCCGGTCTGGTCCACATCCTCACCACGCAACTCTCGTAGCGCCCACTGCGCCGTCCGGTTGTAAATCGATTGACCGACGGAGGCGTCGAGCAGACCGTACACGCTCAGTCCCCTGTAGCGGAAATTGGCCGCGAAGGAGGCGTTGAAGTCCGGCGCAGTGGTCCCCAGCGGCAGGATGTCCGTCAGGTTGCACTTGTCCGAATAGTCGGTCGGGTTCCTGGAAACACACACCGGCGAATAATCACGAACCTTGATGGGGAAGCCCCAGCGATAGTCCTCCTCGCCGTCGTCCGTGGCCACGGCTCCCGACGTACCCCACAGCCTGTTACGGAACCCATCGGTGAACTCGGCGCCCCCCGTCCAGACGAGGAGCCCGTCGTCGTTCACTCGGAAGTCAGAAGTACAAACGGGTCCGCTGACGCCGATCGGCGCGAGATCGGCACAACTCGCCGCCCACGAGTCCCCCCATACTTCCCCGAGCGGACGCCCCTCGGAGACACGGAACATCCTCTCCTGAGTGAAGTCAGGGATGTCCAGTCGAGAGATCACATGCTGCGTTCGGGCCCAATCCAGGCGGAATTGCAGGCCGATGTCCCGGTTATCGATGGCCATGTACCGAAGCGATACCTCGTATGAGTCGGCTTCGATCTCTCCTGCGTTCGTCCACTGGGTCCGGAAGCCCTTGAATGCGGGTTGCGGGGCAAGGAGGATCTGGCCGTCCGTTGTCCTCCACGCATACGTCAGGTTGACACCCAGACCCCCGAAGAGCACGAAATCAAGGCCCGCTTCACGCTCGGTAGAAAGTTCCGGTCGCAGGGATCGGTTCCCGAGGTTGAGCGGCGAGTTGGGCGGGTTCCGGTAGCCCGTAAAGAGGTTGTATGTTTCGTATTGGGCAGCGAAATTGGGCCGCCCCCCTGCCGTGCCGAGTGAGAAACGCAACTTGAGTTCATCGATTACGTCGCTGCTCCAGAAACCCTCCTCTGAAACGCGCCAGGCGATCGAGCCACGATAGTACGTGTGCCACCGCTCGTCCGATCCGAACAGCGACGAACCGTCGCGCCGGACCAGGCCGTCGAGGATGTAGAGGCCCCGATAGTCGACGCCCGCGATGCCGAGTACCCCCTTCCCTCGGATCCTGCGAAGCTCGTTGTGTGCGGTGGTCTCTCCGAGGATCGCGCCGAAGTTGGGTACATCAGGCACGGAGAAGCGGGAACCCGACGCCCCGTGCGACTCGTAGCGCTGATCCTCGAGCAGGTAGCGAGCGCTCGCGCCGACCAACAAGTCGCCGCGCATGAACGTCTTGCGTGTGCCCACACCCGCCGAAGCGTTGACGGCCTCGGCGGTGAAGTTGAACTCGCGCAGGTAGCCGTGGTTTAACGGACCTGGTGTGGCGCCGGCCGGCGGCGGGCGCTCGTTCCAGGGTCGGATCGTGTAATCACGGAAGTCCGTGCGGTCGAACGACGCGTCGGCCTCGAGCGTCAACCAGTCGAGGCCCGCTGGAGAATAGTCGAGGGCAAGCGACGCCATCGTCCGCGTCCGCTGGTCACGGCTGTCGTTCACGGCGAGGAGATAGAGGGGGTTGTGTTCGATGGCATGCGGGTCCGCCCGAGCATCCGGGTAGCCGTCCCAGGGGTCGATCACGGTGAGATCCACCGCCGGCGACATGAAAGTCAGTCGTGAGAACGCGCGCGCCTCCGCCGCCCTGTCGTCCTGGTCCGCACGTGAGTAGAAACCGCTGACCGCGATGTCCAGATCGCCGAACCGCTTGTCGACATTCAGGCGTACGTTCTGGCGTTCATAGCCCTCATCGTGGGGGACACCAACTTCGAGAGCCGGGAGTCGCCGGGAGACACGATCCGCATTGAGTTCGGCCAGGTTCTCGATGCACTCCGAGCAGCTCACGATGCCGCTCTCCCGAAAGTGGTCCAGGCTTATCCGGAAGCTTGAGGAAGCCGTTCGCTCCGACAGGGCTGCGTAGAGATCCAGGGTCTCGCCGGGGTCGAAGAACGCCGCCAATTGGTCGTTCAGTGGGTGCGGAAACGGCTGGTTCGCAAACGCCGTCGCCGTCGTCGCGGGCTCGTCCGGGTCTATCTGGTTGGTTAGCTGAGCGGAACCGAAGCCGGGACGGTTCAGGTCACGGAAGTCTACCTGCTGGCCCTCACTGTCGATGAACTTTGTCCCGGCGCGGTTCATCTGGTACGGATGGGAACGCACCAGGCCCACGTCCCCCACCAGATCGCCAAAGCCGTACTCGCCCCGAACCGTGAGTCGTGACGAATTCGGCGGGAGATCCGCCCCGCGCTTCATCGCGACCAGGATCACCCCGTTCTGTCCGTGCGATCCGTACAACGACGCTGCGGCTGCTCCCTTCAAGATCTCCACGTAGTCGACGTCCAGCGTCCCGATATCGGCGAGCGTGGCGTTGTCGGACTGGATTACGCCATCGATCACCACGAGGGGTGCCATCGATCGACCCTCTGTATTGATCGATCCCGGCCCGCGCAGCGCAATCGACGACGCCTCGCCGGGCTGGCCGTTGCCGGAAATCACCGACAGGCCCGCCACCTTGCCGGCGAGCAACGAGGAGACATCGGTCGCCGAGACGGGAAGGTTCTGCGTCGAGAGCCGTTCCACCGTGAACGGAAGCGGGGTCTGGTCGAGGCTGAAATCCACGGTGACGACCCGGGCGGCGATCACGGACACGGACTGCGAAAGTTCCTGATACCCCGCAAACCGTACCGACACGGTGGCCGACCCCTCCTCAAGTCCCTCGAGCCGGTATCCGCCCTCGATCCCGGTGTGTGTCTCTACAGACGTGCCCTCGGCGAACACTCGCGCCCCAACCACCGGAAGCAGCGACCCGGCGTCGGTCACGGTGCCGCTAATCACGCCCTGCCCGGCCAGGGGGGCGACGCCCACCAACAGCCAGAAGCTCGCCGTCCTGACGGTTCGAATGTTCGCGCTTCTCCAACGCCTTGGCCGACCGGAGACCATCAGAATCCTCTCGGTGTCCCTGCATCAGCAGTCCATACCGACAACGGTCGAACACAGGGGTCTGCGACGACTGACACTCGGGAGATGGTCCCGCGCCTCGCCTTGCGCCGTCGCGATCCGGGATCGAACGTGGCCTTGTATCCCGGAGCCTGTTCCCGCACCGCGCCGCCGCTGTCGTCCCAACGACGGCCGGGGAAGGAGATGTCCCAAGTGCCCGATCGCAGGGAGTTTCTGAGCTTGGCCGGAGTCGGAGGCGGGAGCGCGCTCCTCGGCGCATGCGCCGGGCAGGGCGCCGGATTCGGGACCGTCAGCGCGGGGAGCGAGAGCCTCGACCCGACCGCTCGCGCCCTGCTGAATGAGTTGCGCGAGATTCCGGTCGACGACACCCATTGTCACCCGCTGACGTTCGACGACGCCCAGACGGATCCGGACGAGTTCGTGGAACGGCTGGCTCTCTCCGCCTTCCCCATGGACCGCTATTTTCCGGTCGGCGTCTACCAGCGCTGGCGGTCCTCCGACGCGGCGGCGAGAAGCGAGCTCGACGCCGAGTACGATATCGCCGCCATCCGGGCCCGCGTCATCGAACAGGCGGGGGAGACCGTCTTTCTCCGCTATCTCGTGAAGGAACTCGCCGCCTTCCTTGATTGCGACGCGACCCTCGAGGCCGTGCTGGAGGCTCGCAACGACCGAGGCCGGGACTACGCGAGCTATCTCGGGGCCATGTTCGCCGACGCGAACATCGAGAACGCGATGCTGGACATGGGCTATCGCGAGGGCATGGATCAGGACGGCGTCGCCCGCTTCAAAGCCGCGATCTCACCCACGCGCGGCCGCCACATTCTGCGCGTGGACACCATCCTGGGCGGGCTCATGAGCGAGGACCTTGACCTCGACCTCGACGAGATCGAGACCCGGATGATGGCCGAGATCGAGGCCGGCCTCGATGGAGACGGCAATCTTGGAGCCCCCTCCTACGGGATGAAGTCCTACCTGCTGCCGCGGCTCGGGCTGCTCAAGCCGCTGTTCGACCCCGCTCCGGCCCGCCGCTCGTGGGACCAGTTCCGCGCACGGCGCGCCCGCGGGGAGGTGCCGGCCGGCGACACTGTCGACCGCGATGAGTATTGGCAGCTGCAGAGCGAAGCCCTGCGCTATCTCCACTCACTGGCGCTCGAGGCCTGCCTGGAGCGCGACATGCCGATGCAGTTCCACGCCGGGGATGGCGAGGCGCCGCGCGGCATCATGCGCAATCAGGACCCCTTCCTCATGGAGGAGATGGTCCGCTTCGAGCGTCACGACGTCATGCGCATGCCCCAGGTCATCCTCATCCACGCCGGCTACCCCCTCATCGGCCGCGCCGCCTGGCTCACCCACCTCTACGCAAACTGCCATTTCGAGCTGTCTCTCGCCGCGCCGCTCATCCACCACGGCATGCTGCGCATGTTCCTCGAGGTGATGGAGGTGGTCCCCTTCTCGAAGATCCTGTTCGGGAGCGACGCCTATCACCTGCCTGAGTTCTACTGGCTGGCCGCCAAGTGGGGACGACGGTTCCTCGCACAGGCGCTCGGCATTTACGTTGACGCGGGGATCCTGAATCGGGACGAGGCCGTGGCGGGCGCGCGCATGATCCTGCACGAGAACAACCGCCGCCTCTACCATCTCGACGGCTGACTGCACCTGAACGATCGCAGCAAGATCAGCGGAGGACACATGAAGACGATCGCCCGCGCCATCCGAAGCGCTCTGACCGCGCTCTCGGCGCTGATTCTCCTGTCTACAGCGGCGGAGGCCCTGCAGGCGGGCCAGATGGTCGGAGGGCCGGATCGGGGCCCGGAGGAAGGCAACGGGCCGTACGACCGGCTCATCATCCGCGGCGCCACCGTGATCGACGGCACCGGCGCGCCCCCCATCGGACCGATGGATATCGTCATCGAAGGCAACCGCATCGTCGATATCGTCGGCGTCGGCGTCCCGCACCGACCCATCTCGGAGGAGCGCCGGCCGGGACTCACCGTCGAGGGGAACCCCGACGCGACGGTGTACGAGATCGATGCCAGCGGCATGTACGTCCTGCCGGGGTTCGTGGATCTCCACCTGCACACGGGCGGCGTCCCCAAGGCACCCGAGGCGGAGTACACGTACAAGCTCTGGATGTCGCACGGGATCACGACCGGCCGCGGCGTCGGCTTCGGTCCCTATGACTGGACGATCGAGGAGAAGGCACGCAGCGCGGCGAACGAGACCGTGGCCCCTCGCATGTGGGCCTACCCCTTCACCGGCGCGGGTGGTGAGGGTTGGGATCGCAGGATCGACACGCCGGAGAACGCGCGCGCCTGGGTGCGCTACGTGAAGGAGACGGGCGGCGACGGGCTCAAGCTCGGGGCGCACCGGCCCGAGATCATGGAGGCGCTGCTCGACGAGGCCGCCCAACTCGGCCTGGGGAGTACGGCGCACCTGAACCAGATGGGCGTTGCGCAGATGAACGCGATCGACGCCGCCCGCATCGGCCTCGGTACCGTGACGCACTTCTACGGACTGTTCGAGTCGCTGTACAGGGACCACGACGTCCAGCCGTGGCCCCCGGAGATGAACTACAACGACGAGCAGCACCGCTTCGGCCAGGTGCCGATGCAGTGGAACCTGATCCACGAGCGCGGCAGCCCCGAATGGAACGCCTTTCTGGAGGAACTCCTCTCGTACGACGTCACCCTGGACCCCACGATGACCGCATATCAGGCCAGTTGGGACGTGGACGACCAGATGTACGCGCCGTGGCACGAGAACTACACGCTCCCGACGCTGTGGGAGTTCTACGAGGCGAACCGGGAGGACCACGGCTCCTACTACTTCGACTGGACGACGTGGGAAGAGGTCGCCTGGCGCGATTTCCTCGAGGTGTGGCACGACCTGCTCAACGACTACAAGAACATGGGCGGCCGCGTCACGGCGAGTTCGGACGCCGGCTACATCTACAATCTCATGGGGTTCTCGACGATCCAGGAGATGGAACTTCTCCAGCACGCCGGGTTTCACCCCCTGGAGGTCATCCGCGCCGCGACCATGCACGCCGCCGAGACGCTGTTCAAGCCGACGGGCCGGCCGATCGAGTTCGGCGTCGTGCGGGCGGGCCTGCTCGCCGACCTCGTGATCGTGGAAGAGAACCCGATCCGGAATCTCAAGGTCCTGTACGGCACCGGGGCGCGGCGCCTGAATGATGAGACCGGAGAGGTCGACACGGTGGGCGGGATCCTCTACACGATCAAGGACGGCATCGTCTACGACGCGAAGCAACTGCTCGCCGACGTCGCCGAGATGGTCGAAGAGCAGAAGCGCGCCCGAACCACCGCGACCGACAACGAGGATAGATGAACGAGAGAACGGAGACGGCAACGCTGGCCGGGGGGTGCTTCTGGTGCCTCGAGGCCGTGTATCAGTTGCTTGACGGTGTAGGAACGGTGAAGTCCGGGTACGCCGGGGGGCATAGCGACAACCCGACGTACCAGCAGGTCTGCACGGGGCGCAGCGGGCACGCCGAGGTCGTCCGGATCAGCTTCGATCCGGACACGATCACCTTCGACGATCTGCTGGATATCTTCTTCACGATCCATGACCCGACAACGCTGAACCGGCAGGGCGGGGACATCGGAACCCAGTACCGCTCCGCGATATTCCATGAGAGCGAGCAGCAGCGGGTCGCGGCCGAGCGGAAGATCGCCGAGATCACCGCGGCCGGGATCTGGCCGGACCCCATCGTGACCGAGATCGCGCCGCTGGAGACGTTCTATCCGGCGGAGCGGTATCACGACGACTATCTGCGCCGGAACCCGACCCAGCCCTACTGCCAGGCCGTCGTGGCGCCGAAGGTCGCGAAGTTCCGCCGCCAGCACCTGCAGCGCCTGAAGCGCGGAGCCGGCGTCTGACCGCAGCCGCCGCGTCGGGAACCGCTCCACGGTGACGACTCCGGCCCACGCCGCTCTCAGCCTGCTCGTACTTGGCCGATCCGAGCGCAACGCCTTGCCGGTCGTCCTCGGGGCCGTCGCCCCGGACTTCCCGATGCTCGTCTTCTATGTCTGGGAGAGACTGGGCCGAGGGGTGTCCGAGGGCCGGATCTGGACCGAGCGGTACTTCGATCCCGGCTGGCAGATCGTATTCGACATCCCGCATTCGATCGCGATTCTCGTTTTCGCCCTGGGAGTCGTGGTGCTCGTCTCCAGGCGCCCGACCTCCGGACGGCCGGGATCGGGGGTTGCCCCGCCGCGAGGACCTCTCACGGCTCCGGGTCTCTTCGTGGCGAGCATGATCATCCACGCGCTGGCCGACCTCCCGCTGCACCGCGAGGATGCGCATCGGCATTTCTTCCCCTTCAGCGAGTGGAAGTTCACCAGCCCCGTGTCGTACTGGGATCAAGCCCACTACGGCGGGTATGCGGCGCTCGGCGAGGTCGTGCTCGTGCTGGCGGTCTCCGTCTTCCTGTTCCGCCGATATCGGGGGCGGGGCCGCTGGATCGTGGGAGCCGTCGGCGGCATCTACACGCTCTTCATCGCCTTCGCAATCGTGATGTGGTCGGGGACTTGAGCCGAATCGGTCGGTTCCCGCTCGGGGCGCGAGTGCGACTCGCGGACCTCGCGATCGATCCCTATCCGATCCTGGCGGAACTCCGGGGAGCCGAGCCCATCACCTGGGTTCCGGAGATCGAACGCTGGTTCCTGACACGCCGCGACGACATCCTCGCCGTTCTCCGGAATCCGGATCTGTTCACGACGGATGCGCCGTCCACGATCCGCGACGTGTTCGGCGCCCACATGATGACGACGGAGGGTCCGACGCAGATCCGCTACAAGCGGAAGTGTCTGCCCCCGTTCCACGCTTCCCGAATGGAAACGGCCTCGCTGCCGCCCCTGCTGGCGGATCCCGCTGTCCGAGACCCGTCGCGTGAACGAGTGGTACGAACACTTCGCCCGGGCGCTGGCCAACTTCGAGGGCGATCCGGACGTGCGGAGGGCCGGGAAGCGAGCGGCGAACGCCTTCGGGCACGCGCTCGAGCCGTGACGCCCTGCATCGGGCGCTCGAGGAGACGCTGCGCTGGGAACCCGCGGTCCAGTCGGCCGCCCGCCACGCGACCCGCGACACGGAGATCCGGGGCGTCCGCATCGCCAAGGGGGAAGTGGTCCACTGCATGCTGGGCGCCGCAAACCGGGATCCGGCGCACTTCGAGGCCCCGGACCTCTTCAACGTGAGACGCCCGAACGCGGGCGACCACCTGTCGTTCGCCGTGGGCCGGCACTTCTGTCTGGGGGCCCCCCTCGCGCGGCTCGAAACCCGGGTCGTGCTCGAGACGCTGTGGGCCCACTGCCCCGGGCTGCGCCTCGACCCGGAGCGCCCGAGCGCCCCCTGCGGCTACGAGTTCAGGAAGCCGAACACCCTCTGGGTGGAGTGGGATGCCTGACGGTCGTCAGCAGTCTGCCCCGCAGTGGGCCTCGACGAGGCGCGTCAGGATTCCCATGTAGTCGCCCCACGGCGTCTGGGCGTCCGGCACCGTCTTGTGCGCGACCACCATGTCCAGTGACGGGATGACCGTGATGAACTGCCCGTAGGCGCCCCGGCCGCTGTACGCTCCCTCGAACCCCTCCGGCACCGCGGGGCCGTCCCACACCCACCACATGTAGCCGTAGCCGAACTCACCCCCGCGCAGCCCCTCCGGGTTCATCTCCTCCGAAGGCGTGACCACGCTCGTGATCCGTTCGGCCCAGCCCTGAGGCAGCACCCGCTCGTCCTCCCACACGCCGCCGCGGAGCATGAGATGGCCGATGCGGGCCATGTCCCGTGTCGAGAGCGTCATGTGGTACGCGAGGTTCCGAGACCGCGACGCGTCCCCCGACTTGCGATGAATCGACCGGTCCCAGTCCTCGAACCCGAGCGGCAGCACGAGGTCGGTCTCCAGCGCGTCGTAGATGTTGCGGCCCGAGAGCTGCTCGAAGACGGCCCCGGACGCGTTGAAGTCCCAGTTGCTGTACAGGTAGTAGGTGCCGGGTTCCTGCGAGCCGCGGGGCGGCGCGTCCGCGAGGTTGTCCCCGGCGTTCGACGCCGGATGGTAGATGCCGGAACGGGCGGTCACGAGGTCGAGGACGCGAGCCCGCTTCTCGGTCGGGAGGAGCCCCTGCACATCGTCCATCCCGAGATCATCGAGCGTTAGTTCGAGATCGATCGTCCCGTCCTCCACGTAGTTGCCGTACAGCATGGCGAGGATGCTCTTCCGGACCGATGCCAGATAGCTGAGCGAGTCGACGGGTCCGTGCTCGAACAGCACGCGCCCTCCGACCGCGGCCATGACGGCCGAAGTGTTGATCCCGTCCACATATGGGTGGATCGCCTCCAGCCCCTCGGCCGAGTACCCCGCGGAAGCCGGATCCGCGATCCGCTCCCACGACGCGCCCGGATAAACAGCCTCCGCGCCGCTCTCCACGACCGGTGCCGGCGAGCAGGCGAACCCCACGCCCAGCGCGAGAACAAGCGTCCACAGCGGCACCGTCCGTCTTCTGGCCACATGCCCCGATCGACCGCCTCGGTTCAACATCGCAGACCTCCTCCGACGCTCTCGTCGCGCGAACTTCGGCGCGGTTTCCGTGTCTCACGACATATGATACCGATATAGATAACGGGAAGGATGTGGACCGTGAAGAACATCACCATCAGATTGCCCGATAGTATAGAGCGATGGCTGCGAATAAAAGCTGCGGAAGATGACCTCACCGTCTCCGACTGGATCTGCGAACTACTGGAGCGTACCCGCCGACGGGAGCGCAACTACAAGATCGCCATGAGGAGCTACCTCACCGGCAAGCCGGACAACATCGACCGGCCGGGCGAAGGCGGGCCGGCCGGAGAGGAGTTGCATGACGGTCTCGGACCGGAGGCCGCATGACCCACATGAAGCGAAGGAGTTGGCGATGCCGCGACTGGAGGCAGTGTACCGTGCCCGTTCGAACCTCGTCGCGGCGCTGCTTGCCGTGAGCGTCCAAACCGCCGGCTGCGCGGCGGACGGGTCCGAACCCGCCGCCGCCCCGGCCGGGGTCACGCCCCCCGTCGCGCGCGTGATCCCGGAGCAGCTCGAGACGCATGGGCACACTCGCATCGACAACTACTACTGGCTCAACCAGCGCGAGGACCCCGCCGTCATAGAGTACCTGGAGGCGGAGAACGGCTACACCGACGCGCTGATGGCCCACACGGAAGGTCAGCGCGAGGCGCTGTTCGACGAGATAAAGGGCCGGATCAAGCAGACGGATCTGTCCGTGCCGGTGAAGGAGGGTGACTACTTCTACTACACCCGTACCGAAGAGGGGCGCGACTATTCGATTCATGCGCGGAAGCGCGGGTCGCCGGACGCGGAAGAGGAAGTGATCCTCGATGTCAACGCGCTGGCGGAAGGCCACGACTACTTCGCCGCCTTCCCGGAGGTCAGCTCCGCCGGCGACATGATGGCGTGGGCCGAGGACACGCGGGGACGCCGGATCTACACCATCCGGATCAGGAATCTCGACACCGGGGAGACCTACCCGGAGACGATCGAGGACGCCTCCGGTAACATGGTGTGGGCCGAAGACAACCGGACGCTCTTCTACGCGCGGCGCGATCCCGGAACCCTCCGTTCATACCAGATCTACCGGCACCGGGCCGGGACCGACCCCGCCGACGACGTACTCGTCTATCAGGAGGACGACGAGGAGTTCAGCTGCCGCGTCCGCAAGACCAGGTCGAACCGGTACCTCGTCATCTCCTCCTCCCACACGCTGGCGGACGAACACCGCTTCCTCGACGCGCGCGACCCCGAGGGCGAGTTTACCCTCTTCCTGTCTCGCGACCGGAGCCACGAGCACGGGATCGATCACCTCGGCGACCACTTCTACATTCGGACGAATCTCGACGGGGCCGCAAACTTCAAGCTCATGCGGACCCCGGTCGGCAGGACCTCCACGGACCAGTGGGAGATGGTCGTGCCGCACCGGAGAGATGTGTTCCTGCAGGGGTTCGAGTTGTTCCGGAACCATCTCGTGATCTCGGAGCGCGAGGCCGGACTCACCCGGCTGCGCGTGCGCGCGTGGGACGGGGACGAGCACCAGATCGCGTTCGACGAGCCGGCCTACCTCGCCTACCTGTCGGCCAACCCCGAACTGGACACGAACGTCCTCCGCTTCGGGTACACGTCGCTCTCCGCGCCGCGCGCCGTCTACGACTACGACATGTCCACCCGCGAGCGCACGCTGCTCAAGGAGGACGAGGTGCTCGGCGGCTACGACCGCGCGGACTACGTGGTGGAGCGGCTCCACGCCCCCGCCCGCGATGGCGCCGTGGAGGTACCGGTCTCCCTCGTCTATCGTCGGGGCCTCGAGAGGGACGGCGACAATCCGCTCCTCCTCTACGCCTACGGCTCCTACGGGGCGAGCATGGAGCCCACCTTCTCGTCCACCCGCCTCAGCCTCATCGACCGCGGATTCGTCTACGCGATCGCGCACATCCGGGGTGGGCAGGAGCTGGGCCGGGCCTGGTACGAGGATGGGAAGATGTTCAACAAGAAGAACACCTTCACCGACTATGTGGACGTGGCGGATTTCCTGATTGCCGAGGGCTACACGAGCCCCGAGAAGCTGTTCGCTCGCGGCGGGAGCGCGGGAGGGCTGCTGATGGGGGCCGTGGTGAACATGCGGCCGGAACTGTTTCGCGGGGTGATCGCCCACGTCCCGTTCGTGGATGTCGTGACCACGATGCTGGACGAGTCGATTCCGCTGACGACGTTCGAGTGGGACGAATGGGGCGATCCGGGAGAGCTCGAGTCGTACCGCTACATGCTCTCCTACTCACCCTACGATCAGGTGGAGGCGAAGGACTATCCCAACATGCTCGTCACGACGGGACTCCACGACTCGCAGGTGCAGTACTGGGAGCCGGCGAAGTGGGTCGCGAAGCTGCGCGCGCTGAAGACGGACGAGAACCGGCTCCTGCTCAAGACGCACATGGACGCGGGGCACGGCGGCGGCTCGGGCCGGGACCGCGAGTACGAGGAACTGGCGTTCGAGTACGCCTTCATCCTGGATCTGCTGGGAGAGACCCCCACGCCGCGGTGACCCCGGGCTGCTACGGCATCGACGCCTGGGCCCGGACCCACTCCGCGGCCTGGCGGTGCGTCCCGAACCACACGCCCGGCTTCGAGCGCATGTGCTCGATCAGCTCGCGCAGGATGACGATCCGGGAACGGTGCCCGATGTAGTGCGGGTGCATGGTGAGGAGGAACATCGTCCCCTCCTCGTACGCGACGTCGAACTCGTCCTTGTAGACCTGCAGTACCTCCCGCGGGCTCGCGTAGCGGTCGCCCAGAGGGTTGAAGAGCGGCGCGTCGTCCAGAATCCAGTCGACCGGGAGTTCGACGAGGCCGGTGGGCTGGCCGTTCGCGTTGATCTCGTAGGGCCGGTCGTCGGCCATGAGCGACGAGTCGTACAGGAAGTCCATCTCGAGCAGCAGGTCGAGCGTCGCGTCGCTGAAGTTCCACGACGGCGCGCGGTAGCCGACCGGGCGCTCACCCACGAGTTCCGTCATGCGCTCGACCGCCATGCGCAGGAGTCGTTCCTCCTCTTCGCGGGGGAGGGTGGCGTTACGCTCGTGGATCCAGCCGTGGATGCCGATCTCGTGGCGGCCCGAAGCCTGGATGCGCGGAATCTGATGCGGCGCCAGGCTGAAGCTGAGCGCGGGGCCGAAGAACGACGCCGCGATGCCGTGCTCGTCGAGCAGGTCCACCACGCGGCCGAGGGCGACGCGCGACCCGTATTCTCCCTGCGAAAGCCCGCCCACGTTGGTGTCGCCGTTCCTCAGCCACACCGTCTCGTTGTCCACGTCAAAGGAGAGCAGTACGGCGACGCGGTTGCCTCCCGGCCACGAATCCGGGTTGAGGTCGCGGCCGGCGCGTACCCGGTTCACGGCCTCGTTGACGCGCGCCTCGGACCAGCGCCACGGCGGGTCGTCCGCCTCCTGCGCGACGAGTGGCGGCGGCGAAGTCCCATAAAGCGCCGCCATACCGCAAAGCGCCAGGGCGAGGCCCCGGAAGATGGGTCGGGTCTGGGCGGTCATCGCATTTCCTCGGTTTCGGTGGTCATCTCAAGTCTTGACGCTTATTTTTACAGATTGCTTACGAATCGGGCGGTCGGCGCCGATTTCGTTCGGCGCGGGAGCCCGTCCCTGTATCCGTGGCTCGTCGCCGGGAGCCGACCTCCATTGAATATGGCGGCTGTGAGTTATGGCGACTACAGAAACAGAAATCAGATCGTTGGACCTGAGTGCACACGGGATCACCGTCACCCGCATCAAGCGGAACCCCTCCGTCGATGAGATCTACGCTGATGCCCTGAGCGGACGCGAGCCCGGTGCCGTGAAGGCGGCCAACGGGGCGCTCGTGGCCTTCTCCGGGGCCAAGACGGGGCGCTCGCCCAGGGACAAGCACGTCGTGCGCGACCCGGAGACCGCGAACGACGTGTGGTGGGGTCCGGTCAACTTCCCCCTCGAGCGCGAGAGCTTCCGGCGGAACCGGGAACGCGCGCGGGCTTTCCTGAACGCGCAGGACGTGCTCTATGTGATCGACGGCTTCGCAGGCTGGGATCCCGAGTACCGGCTTCACGTCCGGATCATCTGCAGCCGTCCGTATCACGCCCTCTTCATGTACAACATGCTGATCCGCCCCACGCCTGCGGAGCTGGCGGAGTTCGGCGAGCCCGACTTCGTCGTCTACAACGCGGGCCAGGAGGCGGCGGACCAGTCCGTACACGGCGTCACGTCTCCCACGAGCGTCGACCTCTCCTTCGCCGACAACGAGGCCTGCATCCTGGGCACGGAGTACGCGGGAGAGATGAAGAAAGGCGTCTTCACGGTCATGCACTATCTCATGCCGAAGCGGGGCGTGCTCTCGATGCACTGCTCGGCGACGGCCGACCCGGAGACCGGGGCCTCGTCGCTCCTCTTCGGTCTGTCGGGGACGGGGAAGACGACGCTGTCGGCCGATCCGAACCGCCTGCTCATCGGCGATGACGAACACTGTTGGACCGATTCGGGAATCTTCAACATCGAGGGCGGCTGCTACGCGAAGACGATCGATCTCTCCGAGGAGAAGGAACCCGACATCTACCGGGCACTCCGCTACGGGGCTGTTCTCGAGAACGTGGTGCTGCGGGACGATGGCAGCGTGGACTGGTCGGACTCGTCGATCACGCAGAACACGCGGGGCAGCTATCCGATCGAGTTCATCTCGAATGCCAGGGTTCCGTGCGTGGCCGGACACCCGACCGACGTCATCTTCCTCACCGCGGACGCCTTCGGGGTGCTGCCGCCGGTGAGCCGGCTCACGCCCGAGCAGGCCATGTACCACTTCATCAGCGGATACACCGCCAAGGTTGCGGGCACCGAGGTCGGCGTCACCGATCCCGAGGCGACGTTCTCGCCCTGCTTCGGTGGACCGTTCCTCGTCTGGCACCCGGCGAAGTACGCCGAGTTGCTCGCGGACCGGATGCGGGAACACGGAGTGGCGGTGTGGCTCGTGAATACGGGGTGGAGCGGAGGGCCGTTCGGTGTCGGTTCCCGTATCGATCTGCCCTACACGCGCCGCATGGTCGATGCGATTCACGAGGGTGCGCTACGTGACGCGCCGACCGAGCCGGACCCGGTGTTCGGCATCCACGTCGTGACCGAAGTGCCGGGCGTGCCGCGCGAGATCCTGCGCCCGCGCGCGACCTGGGCTGACGGTGCGGCGTACGATGAGAAGGCCCGCCACCTCGCCCGTCTGTTCCATGAGAACTTCAGAAAATACGAGGACGACAGCCCACCGGAGGTGTGTGCGGCGGTCCCCACGAGTTAAGGAGGACGTCATGCGGCGATGTCGCTGGATGTTGATGGTGGGCCTGGCCGTATTGGTGGCCGGGTGTACGAGCGGGCAGCGCGAGGCCCCGCAGTTTACGAGCGCTTCGATGACCGGTGCCGTCCAGGCGGGTAACGGCAATGGAAACCCGACTCCGCTGTACGGAAACCTGGGCCCTCACTCGCGCCGGATCGCCACGGAGTCCAAGCAGGCGCAGGCCTACTTCAACGAGGGCCTGCTCTTCATGTACGCCTTCGGCACGTCGATCGCCGAGGAGTCGTTCCGGGCCTCACAGGTGGAGGACCCGGAGTGCGCGGCCTGCTACTGGGGCGAGGCGTGGTCGCTCGCGCCGTACCTCAACGGCGGCATGTCTCCCGGCAACGAGCGGTCCGCCCACGCCGCCATCCAGAAGGCGCAAGAGCACAAGTCGAGCGCGACCGAGGTCGAACAGGCGCTGATCGACGCCTTCGCCGTGCGCTTCGAGGCCGACCCCGAGCGCTCCCGCCGCAAGATGCTCGACACGCTCTACGCACGGGAGATGGACAAGGTCGCGGCGCGGTACCCTGACGACCTGGACGTTCTCACCCTGCAGGGCGAGGCCTGGCTGCTGCTGCGGCCCCGTCGCGGCGACGTCGATCTCGATGCGGACGACGTGCAGAAGATTCTGCCCATCCTCGAGACCGTGCTGGCGCGCAACATCCGCCACCCCGGCGCGTGCCATCTCTACATCCACCTCGTGGAGGCGTCGCCGAATCCCGGACTGGCCGAGGAGTGTTCGGATCACCTCGGGAGCCAGATCGCGGTGAGCCACATCCACCACATGCCGACCCACATCTACATGAACATCGGCCGCTGGGGCGACGCGGTGCGGGGCAACCAGCAGGCGTGGCACGCCGACCAGAAGGCCGAGCACGGGGGGCCTCCCGGAGTGTACCCGTCCCACAACCTCCACATGCTGCTCAACGCAGCGGTTATGGACGGACAGAGCGCGGTGGCGATTCAGGCTTCGAAGGACCTGGCCCGGCATCGCGGCCCGTGGGCCGCCTACATCCCCCTCACCTACGCGGCGTTCGGCCGCTGGAGCGAGATCCTCGCCGGTGACGGCCCGACGTCGGACGAAGCCATGGAGCTTGTCGCGTGGAGCTTCTCGCGCGGGCTCGCGTACCTCCGGATGGGGCACATCGACGTCGCGGCCGACCACCTCCAGGAGATCGACGACGTCCTGGCGGACGCCGACCCCGGGGCCACGTTCCGCTACAGCCCGCTCGCCGACGTCGTCGCGCTGCCGCGTTCGATCCTTGCAGGCGAGATCCTGCACGCCCAGGGCAAGGTGGACGAGGCGATCGCGGCCCTCGAGACGGGCGTGATGAAGGAGGACGGGCTCATCTACTCCGAGCCGCGGGCGTGGCACATGCCGGTCCGTCACACGCTGGGTGCGATCCTGCTCGAGAACGACCGCGTGGCCGAAGCGGAGCAGGTGTACCGTGATGCGCTGAACGATCTGCCGAATCAGGGCTGGGCCTGGTTCGGCCTCATACAGGCGCTGGATGCACAGGAGAAGACAGCCCAGGCGCAGGAGGCCCGGCGCGAGTTCGACCGTCACTGGGTACGGGCGGACACGTGGCTGCGAAGCTCGCGGTTCTGATCCCGGACGCGACCGCATGATCAATTTCTCGCCGCCCGAGAGTCCGCTCAGAATCAGCTGCGACGGGGACTTCGACATCTCCCGGGCGGTGACGGCCCCGCCGCCCGATGCGCCGCAGACAGCCGAAATGAGAGCGGAGCTCAAGCGCACGGTGCGCGAGATCTCGCGGCTGCAGCGGCGTCTCTACGCGCACAAGCACTACGCGATGCTGCTCGTGTTCCAGGCGATGGACGCGGCCGGCAAGGACTCGACGCTGCGGGCGGTCATGACCGGCGTGAACCCGGCCGGGTTCCAGATCTACAACTTCGAGGCCCCCTCAAACGAGGAAGTGGACCACGATTTCCTATGGCGGACGACGCTCCGCCTCCCCGAACGGGGCCGGATCGGGATCTTCAACCGCAGCTACTACGAGGAAGTCCTCATCGTACGGGTCCACCCCGAGTTCCTCGACCGGCAGAAGCTCCCCCGGCGTCTGCCGATCATGGAGCGTTGCGAGGAACGCTACGAGTCGATCCGGGACCACGAGACCCACCTGGCGCGGAACGGGACGGTGATCCTGAAGTTCTGGCTCAACATCTCGAAGGAGGAGCAGGCCCGCCGTTTCCTGCGCCGCATCGATCGCCCCGACAAGAACTGGAAGTTCAGCCGCGCCGACATCGAGGAGCGGCAGCACTGGGACGACTACATGGCCGCATACGAGGACGCGATCAACGCGACCGCCCGCCCCTGGGCCCCGTGGTACGCGATTCCCGCCGACTCGAAGCCCTGGATGCGGTTGCTCGTGGCCCGGCTGGTGCGCGACCAACTTGCCACCCTCGACCTCACACATCCCACGCTCCCGGACGACGAACGTGCCGAACTCCAGGACTACCGCGCCCAGCTGGCCACCGAACTGTAGCGACGGTGACGGCACTGCTTCGGAATCTTGCGTCAGCTGGAGCGGGTCCTGGACCCGAACAACGATCGGATACAGCTTGGCACGCTGATCGGAGCCGCCGAGGCGCTCGGGCGGCGGCTCCGAATCGAGCTCGTTCAGATTTAGAGTCTCGCCAGTCTCCGGGACGTTCCCGCGGGAACGTCTTCTGGCGATGGGCTTCGGGCTTCCCGGGGAGTCAGCGGATGGTGGGGCCGCCGGTTCGGTTGTCGGGGACGAAGCGGTTCCGGGCCGGCATGTGGGTGTCGACGACCGTGGCGGAGTCGACGACCGCGTCGGCCGGCAGCAGGTCGTTGAAGTAGAGCATGGCACCCACGACCGCGTAGACCTCCTCGTCGGTCATCGTTCCCGGCAGGTCGAAGGGCATGGCGCGACGGGTGTAGTCGAATAGCGTCGTCGCGTAAGGCCAGTAGTTGCCGACGGTGGAGCGCAGGCTCCGGTCGTTCGCGAACGGGAACTCGTCTCCAGGTATCCGGCCCGCGATGATGTCGTTCGGTCCCTCACGCCCCGTCGGCCCATGGCAGAGTATGCAGCGGTGCCTCACCCAGACTTCGAGTCCCTCCTCCACCGTGCCCTGTCCAGGCGGCAGGCCCGCCCCATCGGGACCGATGTCGATGTCCCACGCGGCGATCTGCGATTCCGCCGCGGGTGTGCCGAAGCCGTACACGGCCTCGGCCGCGCCGGCCCGGCCCGCGCTCCCCTCGCCGGGAGTGGCCGGGACCATCGTTACGGTCGGGCCGTCGGCTGGGTTGCCGTCCGCGCCATCGCCCGCGCCGCAGGCCACAAGAACCGGGAGCAGGGCCGCCAGCGCCGTTAGCCGCCGTACCGTCGTTGCGCGGCTCATACCGGCGCGAAGGCGATCGAGCCGTCGCGGGCGACGCGCCAGCCCCGGATCGCATTGGAGTGGTAGCGCGTGCCGGGGCCGCGGGCGTCGAGCACCTGCTGGCGCACCGGCTGCGTGTAGCCCGTCTCGTCGGTTGCCCGACTCAGCAGATGGGCCGGGCCGCCGTCCCACTCCCAGCTGTAGCGGAATCGAGTGGTGCACTTGGGCAACACCGGCTCCTGGAGCACCGCGTCGTGCCACGAGTCGCCGCCATCCGTGCTCACTTCCACCCGCTCGATCAGACCCCTGCCGGTCCAGGCGTAGCCGGAGATCTCGACGAATCCGGGCTCCGACAGCCGACGCGGATAGGTCGGGTACGTGATGACCGACTTCGCATCCATCACGAACGAGAACTGCCGCGCCGTCCCGTCCGGCAGCGGATCGGTGTATTTCGAGGTCTCGTCGCGGAACATGGAGGGCCGGTCGGACAACTCCAGCCGCCGCACCCATTTCACGCTCGCGTTCCCCTCCCACCCGGGCAGGAACACCCGCGCGGGGTAGCCCTGCTCGGGCCGGATCGCCTCGCCGTTCTGGGCGTACGCGATCATGGCATCGTCCCAAGCTTTCTCCATCGGGATGCTGCGGCCCATGACCGCCGCGTCGGAGCCCTCCGCGAGGAACCAGGTCGCGTCCGCGTGCGCTCCCACCTCCTCGAACAGCGTCGAGAGCGCAACGCCGGACCACTCGCTCGTGCTCAGGAGGCCATCGATCGACTGCGGCGTGTTCTCTGGATTGGGCGACGGGGCGTAGGCGCCGCCACCGTTCCCCGAGCACTCGATGAAGAGCAGCTTTGAGACCTGCGGAAAGCGCTTCAGATCGTCGAGCGTGAACAGCGTGGGCCGGTCGACCATGCCGTGGATCAGGAGGCGATAGCTTGCCGGGTCGATCTGCGGGATCCCGTGGTGGTGCCGCTCGAAGTGGAGGTCCGCCGGCGTCACGATCCCGTGCAGGTCCTGAAGCGGCGTGCGCGAGGAGCCGCCCATCGATCCCGACAGGAGCTTGCGGGGCGTCTCGTGCGGTGACCGCGAACCGACCACGACCGGCCGTGCGCCCGGGACCTTCGTCGGATCGGGCGCGTCCTGAACGACCAGCCCGCGTGTGGCGCCCGCGGTGATCGCCGTACCCGCGGCGGCGGCCGCCCCGGCAATCAACGCTCGCCGGGTGAGGCCCGAACCCTCGGGCGTCTCGAGGTCGTCCCGGGGTCCGTCCTCGGGAATGCGTTCTCCGTTTCGGTCCTTCACATCGCCTCCGTTGCCATCGGTCTCAGCCGCCACCTCGTGCACCGCGCCGCACGGCGGCCCCGACGAGAGTCGTCCCGTTCAGGCCGGGCAGCAAGGGCGACCGGTCCTCACTGGGACGCGTGCCACTCCTGCAGGATCTCCGCCTCCCGGTCCGCCGGGAGTCCCGGCCGCATCTCCGCTTGGCGCTCGGGCGTGCGGGAGAAATGGAAGTCCAGCGTCGCCTGCGTCGTGTCCGCCAGCGACCGGAACGTCAGGCCGTGGGCCACTTCATTGGAGAGATCGAAGCGCGCGAAGCCCTCGGACCCCGGCGTTGGGGGCCGCCACACCGGCATTTCCGCGTACGGCCGCACCCCGCGCTCGGCGAGAAACTCACGCGGCACCCAGGTGAACGTCGCCTCGGCGGTCGTGACGGCGCGGATCCCGTACAGGAGTTCCGCCATCGGCCGCGGCGTCGCGGGACCCACGAGGTTGAAGATGCCCGTGTGCCCCTGGTCGGAGGAGAGCGCCATGAAGTCGCCCAGATCGCGCACATCGATGATCTGGACCGGGTCCGTCCCGTCGCCGGGAGACAGCACCTCGCCGCCGCGATGGATCCGGACGGGCCAGTACGTGAAGCGGTCGGTGGGGTCGTCGGGTCCGATGATGAGGCCCGGACGGAAGATCCCGTACCGCTCAGGGAAGATCCGCATCACTTCGCGCTCCGACTCCGCCTTCGCGAGGCCGTAGGGGAGCTGCGTGATGTCCGCCGTGGCGCGGTCCACGCCTGCGGTCTCGTAGGTATAGGACGGCACCTCCGACGTCATCGGCACCGTGGAGTGGCTCGCGTATGCGGACCGCGACGAGACGTAGTAGAAATACTCGACCGAGTCACGCAGGAACTCCGCGATGCTCGTCACCCAGTCGGGGCGGGAGGTGGAATTGTCGATGACGACGTCCCACGTCCGACCCCGCAGCGACTCGAAGTCTCCGTTCCGGTCCCCGACGAGTTCCTCGACGCCTTCGAACATGCCGGGGCGGTTGCCGCGGTTGAAGATCGTCACCTCGAGTCCCTGGTCGAGCGCCGACCTCACCTGGTAAGGGCCGATGAAGCCAGTCCCGCCCAGGATGAGCAGCTTCCCCCCGCCGCCCGAGGTCTGGGGTGTGGCCGCGGGGCCCGAGCACGCGGCGGCCGGGACCCCGAGCCCGAGGGCGGCGCCCGCGGCGGCCGTGATCTTCAGAAAATCGCGCCGGTTCGAATCGGTGGACATCGTGACTCCTTGTTCCTGGTCGTGGCTGATTAGGTCGTTCCCGCTGCGTCTCAGTTCGCCGTTCCGTCCAGCAGCTCGAAGATGCGGAGCACCGCGACCGGATTCGCGCCGGGGCCGCTGATCCCGCCGAAGTTGGCCGCGTGCGCCGTGAGGTCGATGCGCGCCGCCGCGTCTTCCGGGCTCACCCCCTGGCCGTGGAGTTCCACGGACTGGTCCCAGAGGTCCCGGAGGTACGCCTGCAGGTGGTCGATCCGCTCCCGGTCCTGGTACGGCGCACCGTGTCCCGGGATGATCCAGTCGAAGTCGAGAGCCTTCACGCGTTCGAGTGTCTCTATCCACTCGTTCACATAGCCGTCGCCCATGTAGGGGAGGCCCCCGGTGAGCATGTCCCCGGTGATGATCACGCCGTCGTCGGGCAGGTACACGATGACGTCGCCTTCCGTGTGCGCGCGTCCGAAGAAATGGAACTGGATCTCGCGTCCGCCCCTGTAGAGCGTGAGCCGCTCCGAGAGCGTCGTGTTGGGGGCTGTGGGGACGACCTCCTGCAGCTGCGCGTAGTAGGTACGCTGCGCTTCGAGCGCGGCTTCCAGTTCCGCGCGCGCCGCCGCGTCGCTCAGCGTGTCCAGCGTGGCCTCCATCTGCTCGATCCGGTCGGGGATACCGCCTACGAAGAGGTCGTAGGACCGGCCGGAATTCGACCGCCCCTCCGCGATCGCCGCGCGCGTCGCCTCGTGACTGATGATCTCGACCTCGGGCGGATACACCTGATTCCCGTGGGCGTGATCGAAATGCCAGTGCGTGTTCGCGGCATAGCGGACAGGCCTGTCGGTGAGGCTGCGCAGATCCTCGATGAGAGCGTTCGCCGCCGCGGGGGAGATGTGGGAGTCGACGAGCAGCACGTCGGCTTCGTTCACGACGACGCCGGCGTTCGAGCCCACGACGAGGTCGCTCGCTCCCCGCGCGTGATAGACGCCCGGCACGACCTCGGTGAACTCGAAATGGACAGCCTCGCCGGTGGGCCCGTCGTCCATCCCCGCCTCGTCCGCGCCACCTGCTTCGCCTCCCGGGCCGCAGCCCGCCCCCAGCCATCCGGTCGCGAAGACGCCGACCAGAAGCGCCAGGTGGCGGCGGGTCGTCCATCTTGCAGTCGCCATGCAGCCTCCCGGGTGCAAGGCCGGATCCGGAGGTCCAGCCGCGGAACAGAGTCGAACACGAAACGGATGCAAGATGTCGGCGGACTCCGGCCCCGAAAAGACGCTACCGTTACGGCCTCTCGATCCCCAACCGCCCCGGCAGCCCGGCCAGGTACGCGCGCACCTCCCGTTCCACGTCGCTCAGCCCTCTTCCGGCCGCGGGCCCTGCCTCCCGGAGCCCGGCATAAAGGTCCACCGCCGCATCGAGGCTCTCAAGGCAGGAAGTTGCGTCCCTGCAAGCGACGGTTCGGCCGAGTTCCGAGGCGAAAGCCGGGACCCGCGACTCGATCTTGTCGGTGAGATAGTGGACCCAAGGAACGCCCGGTGCCGGTTCGGCAGCCACGCCCACTGCCCAGCCATCCGTCAGGCGTTGATCTCGTGCGCCTCGCCCGACCCGCGCGGCACCCGGATGCGGTCGACCAGCCCCTGCACCTCCGGGGGCGGCGGCGGCGTAAACCGCGAGACGATGCTCGCCACGGTGAAGTTCACGGCCATGCCCAGCGAGCCGATGCCCTCGGGGGAGATCCCGAACCACCAGTTTTCCGCCACATTCGCGGCCGGATTCACGAACTTGAAGTAGACGATGTAGGCCGCCGTCAGCGTGATGCCCGATACCATGCCCGCGATCGCCCCCTCACGATTGAGCCGTTTCGAGAAGATGCCCAGGATGATGACCGGGAAGAACGAAGCCGCGGCGAGTCCGAACGCGAACGCGACGACCTCCGCCACGAAGCCCGGCGGGTTGATGCCCAGATAGCCCGCCACGACGACCGCCAGCCCGGCGCTCACCCGCGCCGCGACGAGTTCCCCCTTGTCGCTGATGTCCGGCCGCCAGTTGCGTTTAAGCAGGTCGTGGCTGATCGCCGTCGAGAGTACGAGCAGGAGCCCGGCCGCGGTCGAGAGCGCGGCCGCGAGCCCGCCCGCCGCCACCAGCCCGACGACCCAGTTGGGCAGTCGCGCGATCTCCGGGTTCGCGAGCACCATGATGTCGCGGTCGATCGTGAGTTCGTTCTGCACGGGGGCGCCCGCCGCGTCGACCGCGTCCGGCCCCACGTACTGGATCAGCCCGTCGCTGTTGTGGTCCTCGTACGAGATCAGACCCGTCGCCTCCCACTTCGTGAACCAGTCCGGCATCTCCGCATACGGCTCGTCCGTCACCGTGTTTAGCAGGTTCGTCCGCGCGAACACCGCCACCGCCGGCGCCGCGGTGTAGAGGAGCGCGATGAAGACCAGCGCCCAGCCCACGCTGATCCTCGCGTCCCTCACCCTCGGCACCGTGTAGAAGCGGATGATGACGTGCGGAAGCCCCGCCGTTCCGACCATCAGCGCGGCCGTGATCGCGAGCACATCGAGCGTCGATTTCGTGCCGTCCGTGTAGGCCGCGAACCCGAGTTCCTGATGCAGACCGTTGAGTCGGTCCAGCAGGTAGGTCCCGGTCTCCTGCTCCGCCGCCCCGAACCCGATCTGGGGGATGGGAATGCCCGTGATGAGCATCGACAGGAAGATCGCCGGCACCGTGTACGCAAAGATCAGCACGCAGTACTGCGCCACCTGGGTGTACGTGATCCCCTTCATCCCCCCCAGCACCGCGTAGAAGAACACGATGCCCATGCCGATGACGACGCCCAGCGAGATGTCGATCTCCAGAAAGCGGCTGAAGACGATCCCGACGCCCCGCATCTGGCCCGCGACATAGGTGAAGGAAACGAAGATGGCGCAGATCACGGCCACGACGCGCGCGGTCTGGGAGTAGTAGCGTTCGCCCACGAAATCGGGCACGGTGAAGGCGCCGAACTTTCTCAGATAGGGCGCGAGGAGCAGCGCCAGAAGCACATACCCGCCCGTCCACCCCATGAGGTAGACCGACCCGTCGTATCCGAGGAACGAGATGATCCCGGCCATGGAGATGAAGGAGGCGGCCGACATCCAGTCCGCCGCCGTCGCCATCCCGTTCGCGAGGGGATGGACCCCCTTGCCGGCCACGTAGAACTCGCTCGTCGTGTGGGCCCGCGACCAGATCGCGATGCCGATGTAGAGCGTGAACGAAAACCCGACGAGCGTCGCCGTCCACTGGAGTACCGTCACGTCACAACCTCCTCGTCACGCTCATCGACATCGAACTCCCGGTCGAGCCGGTTCATGAGAAAGACGTAGACGAAGATCAGGACGACGAAGACGTAGATGGACCCTTGCTGCGCGAACCAGAACCCGAGCGGGAAGCCGGTTCCCGGGATCCGGACCGCGTCCAGCGCGTCCGCGAACAGGATGCCGGCCCCGTACGACACCACGGCCCATATCGTGAGGAGCGCCCACACATAGCGGAGGTTACGGCGCCAATAGTCGTTCATGTGCCTTCCAGTGTTCAGCCCGGCGTGATCGGCGGCTGCGGCGACGTCCAAGGCTGCGGCCCGATTCGGCCGCGCGCCAGTGTCACCAGAAGAGCCCGAAGACAAGCCACGCCGAAATCGCCGCAAGGACTCCTGTGTAGAGCGCCGGACTGGCCAGCAGGGGGACCCGCCCGTCGAAGGGGTGGGCGCGTATCGGGCCTAGTTCCTCCGAGCTCTTCGCCAGCCATCCGCCGCCTTCCGCCGTCACCGTCGCAGCGGAAAGCTTCCGCCAGCGAGGGTGAAGGGCCGCGAACGCGCAGCCCGCCGCGGTGAAGACGATGGCCCACAGGAAGGCCTCCCACTGCCCGGTCAGCCAGCCGGGCAGCCACGAGACATCCGCCACTTCGCGGTCCACGAGACCGATCACGCCGTACAGCCCGCCGCTGACGAGGCCGGCCATGCCCACCCGCCGGTTCGCGCGCGTCACGGCGCCGATCAGGTAGACGAAGAGCAGCGGCGTGACGAAGACCGACGTGACCGACCGGAAGGCGGCGAGCATCGTCGGCGCACGCACGATGAACGGCAGATAGGCGAATCCGAGCACCAGGATCGCGACCGTCGCGATGCGCCCCACCCGCACGTAGTGGGCGTCCTCGCGGTCGCGCACCACGAAACGCGCGTAGATGTCTCGCGTGAAGACGGCCGACATTGACGATCCCATGGAGTCGAACGTGCTCACCGCGGCGCTCACCACCCCGGCCACGACGAGCCCCTTGGCGCCCACGCCCAGATAGGTGGAAATCAGATGGGGGTACATCGCGTCGGGCTGTGCGAAGTCCGGAAAGCGCGCCCTCCCGAACAGCCCCAGCATGTCCGTGAATACGAAGATGACGATGCTCACCCCAGCTCCCACGACCCCGGCCATCTTCATGTCCCACAGCGAACGCGCGCCCATCATCCGCTGGGTCGATGTATGGCTCGCGGTCCACCAGCCGGCGGAGATCAGGATCCACGCAAAGAAGATCACGAACGGCGAGGTCTGGCCGTCGCGGCCGCGGAACGAACTCACATGCGCGAGGTCGGCCGCCTGGAGACCCGGTGCGAGCCCCTCGGCCGCGGTGCCAAGCGCGGCCAACTCCGCCATCATCACGTCCCACCCCCCGACGGCGTGCCAGACCGCCGCGCACACCGCGAGGCCGCCGGCGATCACGAGTACGCTCTGGAGCACGTCGGTCGCGACCACCGCCCGCAGACCGCCCAGGGCCGTGTAGAGGCCGGACAGGACCACGAGCAAGATGATCAAGGCCCACGCCAGGCCCGGCCTCAGATCGCCGACGCCGACGAGGGTGAGGTACACGGACCAGATCATGAGCCCCAGCACGGACGTCCGGTACTGGATCTGGATCAACGCGCCGAGAACGCGCGTCCCCGGCCCGAACCGATGCTCGAGGTATTCCGAGTTCGTGTACAGTCCGGCGCGGTAGATCGCCGGGACGATGACGAAGGTGGCGAGCGTCGCACCGAACAGGCCGCCGAAGGTGTGGGCCGAGAGGAAGTGCAGGCCCTCGCTCGCGATCGTCCCCGTGGCGGAGACGAACTCCGAGTTGTCCATGCTCGTGGCGAACAGCGACAGGCCGACCGCCCACCACGGGAGCGCGCGCGCACCGAGGAACCACTCCCCGCTTGTGGAGGTACCGCGCGCACGGCGAAGACCGTAGACGATGATCGCCCCGTTCAGTCCGAGGACGATCAGCCAGTCCAGAGCGTTCACGCCCTGTCGCGCGGCCGAGCCGCGACTCGCAGACGCAGGTGCGAAGGGTACGCCGCGGTGTGGAGCACCGTGTTTCGCGCCGTCCGCATGCGGGTCCCCGTCCCCACGTCCTCGCCTGTGTTGAGGTTGCGGCTGAAGCGGGGGAAGCAGCTGCTGGTGATCTGAAGCCTGATGCAATGGGCCGCGCGGAATACGTGGCTCATCGGATAAAGCTGAATCCGGAACTCGGCCACCACGTTCGGCTCGAGGAGATCCGTCCGGCTCAACCCGCCGCGATAGCGGGCGCGCAGGATACCCTCCGTGAGGACGAAGGACCGTCCTGCACGATCGACGTCCGTCAACCGCGCCACGAAGTCCGTATCTCGCGCCGACGACTCCGCATAGAGCACGAGGTCAATGGGCCCCGTGACCTCCAGGTCGCGCTGCAACTCCCGCGACGTATAGACGAGCACGTCGGGCCGGCGCTCGATCGGCGCCTGTTCGACGGGACCGCCCCGCATCGGTGTCTCCGCGTGGGTCGTGATCAGGCGCGAGGAGAGGTTGCCCCCCAGCGAGGGCGCCGGGTCGCGCGGGTCATAGTCGAAGCGGTCCGGCGGCTCGTCTGCCGGTGGCTCGCGGCCGAGCCGCGCGCCGTCGTCTCGGTTCGCGCGACCGTGGCTGCGCAGATACCAGCGCACCGTCTCGGTGTCGGGTGGCGGCCACTCCGCGCCGCTGCACCACCGGTTCGCGCCTGTCGTGAACCAGCGCACCGGCGGGTCCTCGCTGATCCCGTCGTCCCGGCCGCGAAGCTGCCAGTCGAACCAGCGCCGTTCCTCCTCGCGCACATCGACCCACGCGTCGGGTCCGAACTCGACGTCTCCGACCGTCGTCTTCTCAGGGATCTCGTGGGACCAGGGGCCGATCAGACTGCGGCTCTGTTCACGCGCCCGTGCGGTCGCGGCCTCCTTCGCCATTCCCTCCTGGATGCGGAGACACGAGCCCGGATACGCGTCGTACCAGCCACCCTGCTGGAACACGGGCGCCGACACCTGGTGATAGCGATCCGTCACGCTCAGTGGCCGCCAGTAGTCGTCTCGAGTCGGATGCTCGAGCCACTCGCGCCAGTACGGGATCTTTCGTCCGATCGCGCGCTCGTCCATCTCGATGAGCGGCAGGTGGGCCCAGAAGTTCGCGTTCTGAAACAGATGGGCGGCGTGCGGCCCCGTCACCGCCGCCAGGTTCGTCTCCCAGATCACGGCGGCACCGAGCGAGAGCAGGAGCTGAAAGGCGCCGCCGAGGTAATGGCAATCTCCGAAGTGATCGTCGCAGATCACGTGTGGGGCCATGCAGGTGAGGTGGGGACTGCCGAGAGGGGCGCTGAGCCACTGCGTGAGCCCGCCGTAGCTGCGGCCCCACATCCCGATCTTCCCGTCGCACCACGCCTGGCCCGCGACCCACTCCAGCGTGTCGTGCCCGTCCTCGATCTCCGGGACGTAGGCGTGGAAGACGCCCTCGGATTCGAAGCGGCCGCGACAGTCCTGGACGACGAACGCGTATCCGCGCTGCGCCCACCAGATGCCGTTCTCGATGAACGCGTCTCGCCCGCTCTCATACGGCGTCCGGGTCACGATGGTGGGGAAGGGGCCACCGGAAGCGGGCACATACACGTCCGCGGAGAGCCGGACCCCGTCGCGCACCCTGCCGCGAAGTCCGTGCAGCAGCCGCACCCCGGTCAGGGCGGCGGCCTCTGGCGCGTCAGCTCTCCCTCCAGGGATCCATGAGGTCAACGCCGACGCCCTCCGCCTAGGTTTGCGGGGGCGGGATTGCGGCGACGACCTCGCTCGGTTCGGCGCGCACGGTGTAGTCCGGGTCCGCGTGGCTGTACACGATGGTGCCCGATCGATCGACCACGAACGTGGCGGAGAGCGGGAGTTCCCAGGACTCGTCGCCGTTGAAGCGGGGGAGGTCGATGCCGAGTCCGTCGAGGTAGAGCGTCCGCAGTTCACCTTCGACCGCGAACGTAAGCCCGTAGTCGCGGGCCACACCGAGGCCGAGGTCGAGCAGGACGTCGAACTCGATTCCATCCTCCTCGATCCAGCCGCGGGCGAATTCGGCGAGCTGCGGGGATAGCGTGATGAGCCGCGCGCCCTTGGCACGGATCTCGGGAAGCACGGATTGAAGAGCAGCCTGCTCCTCGCGGCAGTAGGGTCACCAGCGGCCGCGGAAGAAGCTCAGCACGACGGGGCCGCGCTTCAGGAGCGTCTTGAGGCGCACCGTAGGCCCCGCCACGCTCGGACGCGCGAAGAGCGGGGCGCGGTCGCCCGCTCGGCGCACGCGCTCGAGGATGCCGGAGGCCCGGAGCGACTCGGTGCCGGCGTTCATGATGGCCGTCGCCGCGGCTGGGCGCGCGGCTTCCTTCTCCGCCCGCATCTCGGCGAGGCGGCGGCAGAGCGGTCCCGTCACGGGGTGCCTGCCCGAAGCCGGCGGTCCCAGAAATCGAGCTGGGCTGTTCGGAGTCTGCTGGCCGACTCGACGGTCGCCCCCAGGATCATGTAGGCCCCGTCGCCACGCGAGTAGACGGGCCACGGCGGCAGTCCGGGGCCGTTCGGATCGCCGGTCGCGGCGAAGTTCACCCAGTAGGACGACATCGTCCGGGCCAGCCGCCGGTCCTCGGCCTCCCGCTCGCCGGGGCCGACGTTGCCGAACGCGTAGACGATCTCGGCCGCGTGATACGACTTGAGATACGCCCGCGCGCGCCCCGGCGGCTCGTGCGTGAAGTAGTAGAGGTAGGCGTCCGCGCCCGCCGCTTCCGATGCGCGCGCCCATGTCCGCATCTGGATGCCGAACAGGGCGTCACCGCGGCTGCGCATGTACGCGTCGCGGAGCTCCCCCTCCTCCGCGACCGGATAGACGGACTCGAAGCGCTCCGCATCGTCGCCCACGCGTCCGGCGACCCATTCGCGCCAGGCGTCGAGCGTCGTCGGGACTGAATTCGGGCCCGTCAGCGACGTCATCTCATCCGCGTTGAACCCGATGAGCACGGGGACGTTGTGGTGCCGCCCCTCCGAGAATGCCGTCGTCACGTCGGTCGGGAACACCCAGCCGTCCACGTTCTCCGCGGTCCTGAACAGCCGGCCGGCCGGCGTGGCGAGGGCCGCCATCACGCTGGTCGCGGAGGCGGCGCGCATCTCCTCCAGCGTCGCAGCGCCCAGCGCACCGATGAATGCATCGCCGATCTCCTCGGCGGAACGGCCCTCCTCCGGCGCATCGGAGAGACGCATCATCGGACCGAACCGCCCTCCACTCTGTCCGATCGCGCGGTGGAAGAGGCCTGCGGCCAGCGGCGTCGCCATGAGCGTATTCACGCTCCAGGAGCCGGCCGACTCGCCGAAGATCGTCACGCGGTCAGGGTCTCCGCCGAACACGGCGATGTTGTCGCGCACCCACTCGAGCGCCGCGATCTGGTCCAGCACCCCATAGTTGCCGGACGCCCCGTGTTCCGACTCCGCCGTGAGCAGGGGATGCGCGAGGTAGCCGAGCGGCCCGAGGCGGTAGTTGATCGTGACCACCACGGCGCCCAGCGCGGCCAGCGCGCCGCCATCGTACGCACCCACGGAACCCGACCCCCGGGTGAGCGCGCCCCCGTGGATCCAGACCATGACCGGCCGGCGTTCCTCCGCATCGGTGGCCCCCGTCCACACGCTGAGATAGAGGCAATCCTCCGCGGTGGGGGCCGGCGGACCTCGGAACACCGATCCCGCGGGGAAGGACTCCTGCATGCAGCGCGGCCCGAAACTGTTGGCTCGCAGTGTGGCCCGTCCCCACGGTTCGACCGGCTGGGGCGGCTTCCAGCGCAACTCGCCCACCGGCGGAGCCGCGAACGGAATCCCCCTGAACACCCGGATGCCGTTCTCGACCACGCCTTCGATGTTCCCCGCTGCCGTTTGGACGAGGCCGTCCTGCGCGTAAAGCGGTCGGTCGGCGACGTCGGCGGAGAGGCTCGCGACGAGGACGCCGACCAATACCGACGAGCGAAGACTGGGACGCATGTGACTACTCCGGATCTGTACAGAATGGGGTTGACGGAGACCCAAGGTGCGGGGGCTCAGGAAGACTCGCCAGCGGCGGGCGGCGCCTCCCCGTTCCACCGAAAGCGTCTGAGCGAGATCCGACCCTGTCCGTCGAACTCGACCCCTTCGCTCGCCAGAAGTTGATACTGGAACAACTCCGAGTACGAATCTCCGCGGCGGCTGACCTCGCCCCGCGCGTTGATCACCCGATGCCAGGGTAGGGGCCGGTCGGAAGCGTAGAGCGCGTAGCCCACCAGGCGCGCCTGCCCCCCGAGTCCGGCCAGCTTGGCGATCTGGCCATAGGTGGCGACCCGTCCCGAAGGGATGCGCGCGACGACATCGCAGATACGCTCGTGGAGGTCCGAAGGCATGGCCGGCTCGTCGATCAGGCCGGAGTACGGCCGCGTTCGTTGACGTGGAGGCGGTCCTTCCAGTTCCACCACTTCAACAAGTCGGGTTCGGGGCGTTCGGTCTCGGCGAAGTACACGGCGCAGCGGAAGACGTAGAGCACGCACCGGTCGATGTGCTGTCCGCGTCCGGAACAGAGACGCGCGTAGAGTTCGTTCGGGTCGCGACCTTCTAGGTCCCGCAAGCGGCCGATCCCGAGTCCCGCCAGATCGCGCGCGATACTGGGTCCAACCCCGGGAATCCGTTGCAGCTTCTGAAGTTTCGCGATGTCGGTTTCAGCAGGGTTCATCACTCACTCATTCGGCGGAGGCGGGAACGTCCGGGTACTATACCGGCAGGGCACGTGAATCTCGGGAGAGAGGACCCGATGGACAAATCTCGATGGACGCGAACGCCGCCAGCCTCGATGCTGCCGAGGGCCGGGCTGGCTCTCGCCGCCGGGGTCGCCCTCGCTGCCTGTTCCGACCCAGGGACGTCCACCGGACAGGTGGCCGAGGACGGCGTGACGACCGGAGCCGTCGCTCTCGATCGATTCGCCGCAAACCACGAGAATCCGTACGCGGACCCCGAGGCGAGATTCGAGATCCGGGTCGAGACAGACCTCATGATCCCGATGCGCGATGGCGTGCGCCTGGCGACCGATCTCTACCTGCCCGTCGAGCCCGCGGATCGCGGCGATGCCCTGCCCGTCGTTCTGATCCGGCTGCCTTATGACAAGGCGTCCTACCGGGGCGGTGCGATTCAGCCCGCTCGCTTCTTCGCGGGACAGGGCTATGCCGTCGTCGTCCAGGACGTGCGCGGCAAGTATGCGTCGGAAGGGCGTTACCTCCTGTCCGCAGCGGACCGAGAGGACGGCTACGATGCCGTCGAGTGGGCTTCGACGCAGCCCTGGTCGAACGGGAAGGTGGGCACCTTCGGCTGCTCCTATCTGGGCGAGAACCAGACACAACTCATGACGCAGCGGCACCCCGCGCACGCCGCCGCGATCCCCCTCGCGGCCGGGGGTTCGATCGGCTCGGCCGGCGGACGATACGGTTACTTCGGAATCTTCGAGGGCGGCGCCTTCGGGCTCTCCGCCAGCTTCGGCTGGTTCCGGGGCAACGGACGGAAGCTGCCGGGAGGTGAGCCGTCCCCCGCGGTCGAGATGTTCGCGGCCCTTCGCGAGCTTCCGACCATCGATCTCATGCGGAAGTACGGTCCCCCCGATCGCGACACGGACTGGGAAGAGATCCTGAGTACCCCGCTTGCCGATGAATGGTGGGATCAGCTCGGCTATCTGCGCGACGACGACCGCTTCGACACACCCGCACTGCACGTGAACTCATGGTACGACCTCGGAGCCAACGAGACGCTGCAGCAGTGGCGGATGATGCAGGACCACGCGGTCTCCGAGCGGGGCGGCGCGCACCAGTTCGTCATCCTCTCGCCCACCAGCCATTGCATGTCCGAGCGGGCCACCCAACACACCGTGGTCGGGGACATCGACTTCGGCGACGCCCGGCTTCCGTATCGGTCGCTCTACCTCGCCTGGTTCGACTACTGGCTCCGGGGCGACGAGAACGGAGTGACGCGGATTCCGAAGGTCCACTACTACGTGATGGGCCGGAACGAGTGGGCTTCCGCCGACACGTGGCCGCCCCCCGGGGCCGAGCCGACGCGCCTCTACCTCCACAGCGGCGGAAGCGCGAACACGAGATTCGGCGACGGGACCCTAACCGAGGACACGCCCGGAGAGGAACCCGCGGACCGGTACGCCTACGATCCCGGCGATCCCGTTCCCTCTCGGGGCGGGTCGGTCTGCTGCACAGGGAACCCCGCCGACCAGCCGGGAGCGTTCGACCAGTCCGACATCGAAGGGCGCGAGGATGTGCTCGTTTATACGGGCGATCCGATCGGAGATGGCGGGCTCGAGGTCGCGGGCCCGCTGGAGGCGAGACTCCATGTCAGTTCGGATGCCCCGGACACCGACTTCACCGTGAAGCTTCTGGATGTCCATCCGGACGGCCGGGCGATCAACATCGTGGAGGGGATCACCAGGGCACGCTATCGCGACGGCTACGAGGAACCCGTGATGATGGAGGAGGGTGAAATCTACCCACTCCGAGTCGACCTTCATTCGGTCGCGCATTGGTTCGCCCCCGGCCACCGCGTGCGGATCGAGGTCTCGAGTTCCAACTTCCCCCGCTTCGACCGGAACCTGAACACCGGCGGCAACAACTACGACGAGACGGAGTGGAGAGTGGCCCGCAACACCATCCATCACTCAAGAGAGCATGCCTCGCACGTCGTCCTTCCCGTCATGACGGGGGCGAGATGACCCCGGCCGGATCGCCGCGTCCCGACCTCGACGAGGCCGTCGAGACGTGGTCCCGGATGGGGGACGCCTCGCTGCTTCGTGGGGTCGCGGCCGTCATCCTCGGGTTCCTGGTGCTGACGTTCGGCTCGGTCATCGCGGGCCGGCTGCTCATCTCGGTCACGGACGTCGGGTCGGGTCTCACCCTCACGGACAGCTTCATCGCGGCGAGCCTGGGGTCTCGGCTCGCTCTCGCCGCTCTTGCCGGTTTCGTCACCGCGAAGGTCGCGCCTCGTGCTCCCCGGGTTCACGCCGGCGTATTGGCAGCGGTGCTGACGTTCTTCAGTCTGGCGGCCATCGCCGGGCTCACGCGGTCGGGCGACCCGGTCGGTCCGTCCTGGTATCCGATCGCAACGCTCTTCATTGGCCCGGTCGGCGTCATCGCCGGCGGTTCCCTCCGGCGGCGCCGGTAATGGGGTCGCCCCGGGGGATCCCGCCTTGCCGCGGAGGAGGTCACGCATGCGAATAGAGACGGTGGCCGTGAAGGCGGGGCTGGAGCCGGAGGGGGCGAGTCGCGCGATCGCGCCCTCGATCACGCTCTCGACCACGTTCGAGCGGGGGGAGGACGGGTCGTACCCGGGAGGGTTCGACTACTCGCGATCCGGGAACCCCAACCGGCGGGCGCTGGAGGTTGCGCTGGCGGCGCTCGAGGGCGGGCCGGAGGCGGTCGCGTTCCCGTCCGGCATGGCGGCCACGTTTTCGGTCATCTTCTCCCTCTCTCCCGGGGACCATGTCGTCGCGGCGGACGACGCCTACTACGGAACGGGAGTTCTCCTGCGCGACCAGTTCTCGGAGCGCGGGATCGAGGCGAGCTTCGTCGACATGACCGACCTGAACGAGGTCCGGTCCGCCATGCGTCCGAACACGCGGCTCGTGTGGATGGAGACGCCGTCGAACCCGCTGATCCGGATCTCCGACGTCGAAGGCCTCGCCGGGATCGCGCGGGAGGGTGGGGCGCTGTCGTGTTGCGACAACACGTGGGCGACGCCGCTCCTGCAGCGGCCGCTCGAGCTCGGTGCAGACCTCGTGATGCACTCGACGACCAAGTACTTCGGCGGCCACAGCGACGTGACCGGCGGCGCGGTGATCGTCCGCGAGCCGGGAGCAACGCTCGAGGCACTGCGGAAAATGCAGAGCGACGGCGGGTTGATCCCGTCTCCCTTCGACGCCTGGCTCACGCGACGCGGACTCGAGTCGCTCGCGGCGCGGATGGCCATGCACTGCGACAACGCGCTCGAACTCGCCCGCTTTCTCGACGCGCACCCCGGTGTGGAGCGCGTTCACTATCCGGGCCTGGAAGACGACCCCGGACATGCGCTCGCCGCGCGTCAGATGTCGGGCTTCGGCGGAATGCTCGCCTTCGACGTCGTCGGTGGCCGGGACGAAGCCTTCGCGGTGGCGGCCGCCGTGAACGTCATCGCCCGGGCCACGAGCCTCGGCGGGACGCACTCCCTGATCGAACACCGGGCCTCGGTGGAGGGACCGACAACCCGCGCGCCGGAGAACCTCCTCCGGATGTCCGTCGGACTCGAACATCCCGAGGATCTCAAGGAAGACTTGGCCCTGGCCCTCGCCCACGCCGTCCGCTAGGTCACTGGACGTTCCCGCGGGAACGTCTCAGCTGTCGAGTCCGCGAACCCGATCGGTGAGGATCCGCTCACCGGCCGGACGCAAACCCTCGCGGCGGGCGGACGCGAGTAGTGCCTCGACGAAGGTCTGCCCGTACCCCCGGCTGAACGCGATCAGGACGACGTCCTCGCACCACGTAACGATCTGGCAGGGGACGTGCAGGATCGGCCCTTGCGTCAGGAAGGGACGCCTCCGGCCGGGATCGAACAGGTCGAGGTCCGTGACGCACTCCAGCACGGCGGGCGCTGCGTCGCCGACGATGGCGAGCCAGCAATGGGAGTCCGTCGTGTCCGCGTAGTGCGGCCCTGTCGGGGGAGAGGGCGTCGCGCCGGGGCCGACGTGCCACAGCGAGGCCTGTGTCCGGTTCATGCGGTTGATCATGATCCCGGCTTCGACCGTGACCTCCCCCGGGTTGGGTGGTACGTCGAGGCCGAACGGCCGCACGGTCCGGATGTCGCGGCCCTGGAGGTCCCAGCGCGCCCGGTGGCTGAGGTCGATCAAGCGGACCCGGCCCGCGCCGTCCTCGCTCGCGCGGTCCGATTCGTAGTCGAGCACGACGTCCCAGCCGGCCCGGAGCTCGACGCGTGAGGGCACGGCGTCGAAGCGAACCGGCGACCGCCGACGGGCCGGGGACGCAGCCGCTGACGTTGGGCCGCCGGGCCCGGACGCGGCGGCCACCCCGCCCGCACCGGCGCGGAGCCGTTCGCCCTCCGGATCGTAGAAGTGCGGCGGCACCACGGTCGCCGTCGATCGCCGTGCCCGCCGGCCCTCCGACTCGTACAGATCGAGCGTTCCGCCGCGCTTCGCCAGCCGGTCTTCGACGAGGGCCAGGCCGTACTGCCAGCCCAGCGTCTCGCTGAAGCGCGTCGTGCACACGAACCCGGCGATGCGGTCGCCGTCCACCACGATTGTGCCGTCCTCGGGACAGTGGCCGGCGCGCTGGCCACCGTGACCGTCGGCCCCGTCCATCCGGAGCCCGACGAGCTTGAGCCTCCCGTCCTGGTTTTCACATGCGCGGAGCGCCGGAGCGCCCACCTTCCGCGAGGCCGTATCCTCGCGGTCCCAGAGCCACCCCATGCCGATGTCGAGGAGGGTCACGCGCTGCTCGGACTCGGTCCCGATGATCACGTGTCCCTTCTCGGCCCGCAGGCAATTCTGCGCTTCCAGCCCGAACGGCCCGATGTCGAACTCCGCGCCGGCCTCGCAAAGCAGGTCCCACACGTACTTCGCATAGCTCGCGCCCACGTGCAGTTCGTAGGACAGTTCGCCCACGAACCCGAGCCGCAGGCAGCGGGCCGCCACGCCGTCGCCGACCTCGATCTGCCGGTAGCCCAGATAAGGGAACGCGTCATTCGACAGATCCGCGCCCGTGATCTTCTCGAGCACCCGCCGCGCGTTGGGTCCCGCCAGGTTGATGGACGCGAGCGTGTCCGTGAGGTTCACGAGGTTGTAGTCCCACCCGTCGTATCGCGTGTGGAAGCGGACCCACTCGACGGTCGCCCCCGCCCGGTTGGAACTCGTCGTGACGTAGAACTCGTCCTCGCCCGTGCGTATGACGACGCCGTCGTCAACGATGTTCCCCGTGTCGTTGCACATCGCCGAATAAGTGCAGCGGCCGGACCGGGTCCGGGTCATGTCGGAGATGTAGACACGCTGGAGCGCCCGCATGGCGTCGGGTCCCCAGAGCCTGAACTTCCCGAGTGGTGAACTGTCGAGCAGCCGGACGTTCTCTCGAACGTTGCGGATCTCCTCGAGGCACCTGGGATCCGGACTGAAGTAGCGTGCGCGTTTCCACGGCCCGGCCCGGCGGAAGATGGCCCCGCGGGAGGCCAGGTCGTCGTGCAGCGGCGTCCGCTTGTGGACGTCATGGTTCGGCCCGGCGAGCGTCGCCAGCGACGGCGGGATGACCGGCGGCCGCACCGTAGTCGCCGCGAAGTCGCCGATGGGCCGCCCCGCGATTTCGGCCATCGCCATGGCGAGGTTCTGACCCGGGACCCGGTACTGCCCCGGGCCGAGACCGAAGTTGCCGTAGCGCTTGGCGAGTTCGGGGACATCGAACCCGAGTGCGGCGCTCTGGGCCGCGTTCTTCCAGGTGCCGTCCTCATCGAAGTCGAGGAACGTCTTGCGGCCCGGGCCGGAGGCCGGTCCGCGGACGATGGAGGCACCCCGGGCGGGCCCAGGCCGGTCGGCCAGAGCGGCGCCCGCCCGGGCCAGCGGTTCCGCGACATCCACGCCGCAGGCCGCGGCCGCCTCCAGCCCCGCGTTGCGGCCCGAGCACTTGAGGGCATCGAGATCAGTCAGCCGCAGGACCCCGCCCGCGGCGAACACGTCCGGCGGGAGGCGCTCGAGTTCGAAGGTCCCGGTGTGCCGGCCGTGCCTGAAGTGGGCGCCGGCGCACGAGAGGACCCCGATGTCCGGCTGGCGTCCGGCGCTCGCCACCAGCAGATCGCACCCGACCCGCACCGAATCGCAACCGGAATCGCCCCCGTCCCGAGAGGTCAGGTCGACCCCCCCCACCCGGCGTCCTCCCCGAACTCGGCTCGCAGCCCAGCCCGGCCGGAAGTCGATCCCGGCCGCCGCCAGGGCCTCGACCAGCGCGGCATCGTGACCCTCGCGCCGGGCGTCGGCGACCACGCGCACCTCCACGCCCAGCGCCGCGAGGTCGAGCGCGGCCTCCAGCCCGAGGTCATCGCCGACGCTGAACACGGCGGCCTTCCCGGGCCTGACCCCGTACGTACGGGCCAGCCGGATCGCCGTATCGACCTGCACCACCCCGGGGCGATCGTTGTGCTCGAACACCAGCGGCCGCTCGATTGAGCCCGTCGCAACCACCACCGCCCGCGCCCGGCACTCCCAGTGTCGCTCGGAGACCGCCTCCTCCGCCCCCCCGCGCTGAAAGCCCGTGACGAGATTCTCGCCCCAGATGCCCGTAACCGGAGCGTGCGAGAACACGCGCACCGAATCCATGCGCGCAAGCTGTTCGCCCAGCGCGTCCGTCTCCGCGGCAAGCGAGCGCCCCTTCCGCACGCGCCAGTCCAGGTGCCCCCCCAGCCGCGGCCGGCGCTCGAACAGGCATACCCGCAAGCCGCGACGCCCCGCCTCGAGCGCCGCGGACATCCCCGCCGGCCCGCCGCCGACCACGACCACGTCCGCGTTCAGGTAGCGCTCGGCCCGCTCCCCGCGGTCCCCGCCGTCCGGCAGGTCGAGCCGCAGGACGCCCAGGCCCGCCATTCCGCGCATCCGTTCCTGGAAAAACCGGGCGGCCCACGCCGGCCGGTGAAACAGCCGGTAGTAGAAGCCCGCCGGCATGAAGCGATCCAGTCGGTCCAGAAACCCGAACACGTCGAACCCGGGATCCCCGCGCACGTTCTGCGCGCCGACCGACATGCCCTCGCGGAGCGGGGTCGTGCCCGCCGACTGGTTCGGCACACCGTCGATCGAGACCAGCTGGCTCGACCCCTCGCCCTCCAGATCGTACAGCCCCCGAGGTCGGTGATACTCGAAGCTCCGCCCGAACGTGCGAACGCCCGCGGCCCACAGCGCGGAGGCCACCGTGTCCCCCTCGAACCCCTCCAGCGCACGCCCGCACCACCGGAAACCGAGCGGCCGCGATCGGTCGATCCGCTGCGTCGACGAGGCAACCAGCCGGCTCACGACGGTTCCTCACGGTTCGTGGCCGGGTTACGCCGGGTCGAGAACCAGACGCCGCAGCCCGCACCGTGGTACCACCATTCCTCTCGCGGTCCCGGATCGTTCATGCGGAACTGCGCCCAGCGGAAATGCGCCTCCGCCGAGAGATTCTCCTGATCCGGCCTCGGACCCCGCTCCGGTCCCCCGTAGGTGAACTCGTACACGTCGCGCTTCCCGCACACCGGGCACGTCAACCGGAACGTCACGACGTCAGACCCACCGCGTCAGACCCACCGCGTCAGTCCCACTGTCCGTACTTCATCGTCGTGGCCGTCTCACCCATATACCGGTTCTCGAGGAAACGCCGGAGGGCGAACGGCTTCAGAATCTCCGGCGCTTCCTCCCGCGCCATGAACTCGGCCATGTACTTGCCCGCCACCGGTCCCGACTTGAACCCGAAATATCCCCACCCCACATCCAGATAGAGCCCCTCGTACGCGAAGTTGCCGTCGAGGATCGGCGCCATATCCGGCGTCATGTCGGCGAGCCCCGCCCAGATGCGCAGGAACCGCACGCCCTTCAGGCACGGCATCAGGTCGGTCAGCGCCTCGGCCTGGTGCTTGAAGTAGCGCGCCGTGACGTCCGTCGTGTAATTGACCTGCGGGTCCATATGCGCGCCCGTCACGATCTCCCCCTTCAATGTCTGGCTCGCATAGACGTGATACGCACCCGAACTCACGACGTGGTGCAGGAACGGCTTGAGCGGCTGGGTCACCATGGCCTGGATCGTGAGCGGGTTCACCGGCAGCTCGATGTCGAGCATCGCCGCGATCGCCGGCCCGTACCCGCCCGCCATGATCCCCAGCTTCCGGCACCCGATCCGTCCCGCGTTCGTCCGCACCCCCGTCACCCGCCCGCCCTGCACCTCGATCCCTTGGACCTCGACCCCCTGGTGGATCGCGGCCCCGTGCCGGCTGGCGCCGCGAGCGAGTCCCCAGACCACCGCGTCGTGCCGCACCACCCCGCCCGGCGGGTGGTACATCCCCCCCTGGATCGGATGCGCGGCTCGGTCGGACACGTCCAGCGCCGGGATCAGCTCCTTGCACTGCTGCGGGTCGAACAGCTCCGAGCGGACCCCGCAGAAGTTTGCCGTATTGATCGCGAGCCGGAACGAGGCCACCGCCGCCTCGCTGTGGGCGAGGTTGAGATTGCCGCAGTTGTAGAACATGAGATTGAAATCGAGTTCGTCCGTAAGGACCCGCCACAGCTTCAGGCCCTCGTCATTGAGCGGGACGTTCTCCTGCGTGCGCTGATTCGCCCGCACGATGGCCGTGTTCCGGCCCGACCCCCCGAACCCGATGTACTGACTCTCCAGGACGGCGATATCGCGGACGCCATGCTCTTTCGCCAGATAGTAGGCGGTGGCGAGTCCGTGGATTCCGCCGCCGATGATCACGACCTCATAGTCGCGGCGGAGCGGCCTCTCTTCCCACAGTCGACCGTAGCGGAGGAACCCCGGAGCGAGGCCCAAGTCAGCTCAGCCGATGACCGAGTAGGAGGAGTCCGGATTCATGGTCCGGAGCCGGCTGAAGAAGCCGAGATCACAGTCCCGTCTCGTATATTTCATATGAAACCGGACCGGGTCGGCGTCGTGGTCCCGTCCGTCCTCGACCTCCTGAATCAGCTCGGCCATGAGTTGGCCGGCGACGGGCGCGTTCTTGAACTGGTTCCCCGACGTCCCCACCGCCATATAGAAGCCGGGCAGGTCCGACTTGTCATAGATGGGGATCCAGTCGTCCGATACGTCATACAGGTCCACCAGGCCCTGCCGCGCCTCCGGCACGGGCAGTCCCGTCACCCGCTGCGCCTCACGCAGCACCTGCGTCCTCCACTGGTAACTGAACGTGTTGTCATAGTCGTCGGGATCGTCCACCCACTCCAGATTGTCGCATGGCGGATCTTCGGAGCCGATGAGGATGTGGTTGCCGACCTCCGGCCGCGAGTAGCACCCGATGTCGCTGTCCGAGATCAGCATTCCCACCACGTTGTAGTCGACCCCCTCCGGCGCGGGGACGTGACACACCTCCTGCTTGAGCGCGCGCGTCCTGATGTTCATCCCCTCCTCGACGCCCGCCATCCGGTTGATGACGAAAGAGTGCGGCCCGCCGACGTTCACCACCACCGGCGCCCGGATCGCGGATCCGTCCTTCAGCCGAACCCCCGCGACCCTCCGATCCTCCCGCAGGATTCCCGCTACCTCGGTGTTGAAGCGAAACTCGCCGCCCCGGGCCTCGCAGCCCCTTTGCACGTTGTGGCAGCACAACTGAGGGTCGTTGATATAGCCGGACTCCGGGATATAGAGCGCGCCGGCCACATCATCTCCCGTCGGCCGGCCGAACCCCGGATCTTCCTCCGTAACCGGGGGGCCGAACTGCCGAGTATCGAGGAAGGAGAGTTTCGCCCGCATCCCGTCCGCGTCGAGGTCTTCATAGGCGACGTGAAGCTCGTCGAGACTCTCCATCACCCTGGTCAGGTAGTGGTTCTTCTCGGTCTTGGTGACGAGACAGCCGGTGTTGACGTAGCGCGCCAGCCCGGACTCGTCCGGGACGCCGACGTACTTTCCCCAATCGAGCCAATAGAAGTAGGACTCGCGCGCCATGGCCACGCCGTCCGGGGTCGAGTAGTGGAGACGGATGATGGCGCAGGTGTTCGAGGTCGAGCCGTATCCGGCCGCGGGGAGCTTGTCGACGTTGAGCGTTCTGAATCCGCGCCTGGCCAACTCGAACCCGGTGCAGCAGCCGATGACTCCAGCCCCGATGATGATCGCGTCGTAGTCCCTGGACATTCGTTTCTGGCCTCCTCGCCTGACGGGCGGCCGCTACGCTCAGCGGCCGTCCACCTCACCGATGCGCTCGTACACCGCATGCGAGACGCGTTCGTTCCCGTCCGCGTCGGTGCTGCGATACTCGTTGTCGATCCGGTTACCGTCTTCCGAGAGGACGTTGATGATGACCTGCGTCACCCGCCCGTCCCGCCGGCTCGTGATCCGGTTCGTGAACTCGTCGACGACTTCCACCGCCGTCTCGACGCCCTCCCGGCCGGTCACGGGACGGAAGGCGCCGTCGAACATCGTGTCGTAATTCCACTTCGACTCCCCACCGCGCGCGTTCGTGGACTCGACGGTGATCTTCATCCCGCCGTCCCCCCAGGGCTCGTACGTCATGACGTTGAGCGAGGGGGACGGCGCGTCGGAGCGCAGCTTCCACACGCCGTAGCGGGGGTTGCCGCGCTGGGCGGATGCAGCTGCCGGGCTCCCCGGGTTGAACAGGAAGTAGTCGTAGATGGCGCGGGAGATCTGGGCGATCATCGCCTCGCGCGCCGGGACCGGCCGCCCGGAATCCTTCACGAACACGACCGTGATCACGTGCCCGGCCCCGTCCGGGAGATAGATGTACCCGACGTCGTTCGTCGTCCCGCCGATCGTTCCCGTCTTGTGGCCGACTTGCGTACCGGGAGGCAACACGCCCTTGATGCGGCCGGTGCCGGTCTGCACGCGCAGCATGACGTCCTTGAAGACCTCCGTATTCTTCGAGCCCAGCGCCTTCCCGGCCCAGGTCATGGCCAGCAGGTGCGCCATGGCGCGGGGCGTCGACGTGTCCCGCGCGTCGGTCGAGAACGCCTCCCGGGCCGCGTCCCGCTCCGGGGCCGAGACCCCGCCCGCGCGGTCGCGGAACTCCGCCATCGAAATCCGCCCGTCCGCCGGCGTCTCGACGCCGGAATAGTCCCCGATGAGGACCGAAGTCGGACGGTTCACGCTCAGGCCCTCCACATTCAGCTCACTCATGCGCGCGTTCACCGCGTCCGGGCCGCCGGCGGCGGTCAGCGTGAGGTCCGTCGCGCTGTTGTCGGAGATGAGGAGCATCAGTTCGAGCAGGTTCCGGAGAGAGAGCGCCACGCCGGGGTCGTCGAACAGGTTCGAGATCGTGCCACTGCCCGGGTGAATGTCCGTCGACTCGAGTTCGACCATGTCTGCCAGCGAGATCTCGCCCCGGTCGACCCGGGTCAGGAGTTGCACCGCGATCGGGACCTTGTAGGTGGACGCCATGGGGAAGCGCTCGTCCTCGTTGAACCACACGGCTGCGTCCGGTCTCGACGTGGACGGCGCCCACGCCCACCGTGCCCCCGCTGTTGGGGGCGAGACGCTCGATCTCCGCCAGGAGGCGGCCGAGTCCGGCATCGCCCGCCGGCATCGCGGACTGCGCGGCGACCGGGCTCGCGGGCAAGCAGTCCCACGGCCAGCGTCGCCATGGCGAGGGATGTGCGAAGGCGCATGGGTCGTGCTCCTTGTGTCGTACTCATGGTCTCGACAGGGCCTGGCCACTCGCGGCCGGCATTGCCGTACGGTAGCCATTGCGGAAGATCGGGGACGAGACCGCCTCCGGCCGGATCGCCGGGACGGCATGACTCGTGACATACTCCGCACATCCCGAGACCACCGGGGCAACCAAAGTGAAAGGACGTGCGACGCGATGACGCCCGAAGAACGGCGGGCCGCCGAGGCGGTGGATGCAGAGCGCCTGTTCCGGCTTCTCGGCGACCTGATCGCGATCGAGAGCGTCGCGAACCGCGAGACTCCGGCCCAGGAGCGGGTGGCCATGGAGATGCGGGACATCGGTCTCGAGACCGACGTGTGGGAGATCGACTTCGAGCGGCTGCGCCGTCATCCCGCCTACACGGCGGACGTGGAGCGGCATGAAGGGCTCGGCGTGGTCGGGATCATGGGTCACACCGAGGGCCGCAGTGAGGGCCGCACGCTCATCCTGAACGGTCACATCGATGTCGTCCCCGCGGGAGAAACCGAACGCTGGACCCGCCCGCCGTTCGAGTTGACGCGCCATGCCGGGCGCCTGTTCGGTCGCGGCGTCGTGGACATGAAGGGGGGTCTGTGCAGCGCGCTGGAGGCCGCGTGGGCGCTGCGCGACGCGGGAGTGGAACTGGACGGGGCGCTCCAGATCCAGAGCGTGATCGGCGAGGAGGACGGCGGGGCGGGCATGCTGGCGACGATCGAGCGGGGCCACACCGGGGACGGGGCGATCGTGGTCGAGCCGACCCAGTTCGTGATCGCCCCCGCCCAGGCCGGCGCGCTCAGCTTCCGGCTCACCGTCCCGGGGCTCGCCGCCCATGGGGCGCTGCGCGAAGAGGGTGTGGACCCGGTCGAGAAGTTCATCCCCGTCTTCCAGCGGCTCCGGGCCCTGGAAGCGGCCCGGAATCATGACGTGGCGGACCCGCTGTTTCGCGCGGAAGCCTTGCCCTACGCCCTTACGATGGGACGGCTGCAGGCGGGCATCTGGCCCTCGACGGTGGCGGAGAGTCTCGTCGTGGAGGGCCGCTTCGGCGTCGCGCCCGGGGAGGACCTCGCCGAGGCCCGCCGGGCGCTGGAGGACGCCGTGGCCGAGGCGGCCGACGGTGACGCCTGGCTACTCGACCACCCCCCTGCGGTCGAATGGGTCGGGGCGCAGTTCGCCGCCGCCCGCACGGACGAGAGCGACCCCGTCGTGAGCACTCTGGCCGGCGCCGTGCAGACGCTCAGCGGCACGCCGGCACGTCTCGGCGGCATGCGCTACGGCGCCGACATGCGGCTTCTCGTCAACCAGGGCCATGTGCCCACGGTGCTCTTCGGCCCCGGCGACGTCCGCCGGTCGCACCGTCCCGACGAGAGCATCCGCGCACAGGATCTCGTCGAAACCGCCCGGATCCTCGCCGTCGCCGCGATCCGCTTCTGCGGCAGCGCGGCCAGTTGATCGGCTCGCATACTTCCGCTCAGGTCACGAGCAGGGTGCCGATCCTGGCGATCTGCTCGAAGTGTCCGTCGCTCGTCAGCACGGTGGACCCCGTGTGGGCCGCGCAGGCCGCGATCCAGGCGTCGTTCGTGGGAATCGGTGTCCCCGCCCGCTTCAGGTCGGCCACAATCTCGGCGTAACAGCGGGCGACGGCATCGTCGATCGGCACGACCTCGACCGGTGACGCTGCGAGGAAGTCCGACAACTCCGTCTCGTTGCGCGTTCCGTGAGCGCCACCGAGGAAACCGAACCGGAGTTCCCCCAGCGTGACGGCCGGTACGCCCACCCAGATGGCCCGGTCCAGGATGTTCGCGATCCGCGCGCTACCCCTCCGCAGGCGGCTGTAGGCCGAGGTGTCCAGGCAGTAGCGGCTCACTCCCACATTTCCGGGTCGATCTTCCCGAAGTCGCGGGTTGCGGCCTCGAACTCACGGAATTCCGCGTCGGTCCAGCCCCCCGCGAAGCGTCCCAATCCGTTCGATCGAGGAGTTCCGACACCGAGACTCTGCTTGAGAAGGTCCAGCACGGTCCGGTTGAGGGATGTCCCCCGCCGCCGTTTCTCTTCGTTCAGCGCACGCCCCAACTCGGATGGCACGCCTCGTACTGTCAACGTCTTCACCGGCCATCTCCATGTGATGTCAGATTATGCTTGCGTATGCTGTCATAATATGCATGCACACAGTGCGGCGATCAAGAAGTGGGGTACGCCTTCCGGTCGGATCACGTCTCGCTAAAGTTCAGGCTACGTACCCTTATCAACGGGTGCTCAATTCGAGTTCCCCCAAGGACAGGTGCTGCCATGTCTGCTCGAACGTCGGTTGGAATCAGGTTTGCTCTCTTGTTCGCCTTGGCGTTCACGGCGGCTCGCCTCCCGTTGCGGGCGCAGACCTTCACGGTCGAAGAGGCAACCATTGCGGAGGTGCACGCCGCCTTCCAAGCGGGTGACCTCACCTGCGAGGGCCTCGTCCGAAGCTACCTGGCCCGCATCGACGCCTACGATAAACAGGGGCCGCGACTGAACTCGATCGCGATCGTCAACCCGGAGGCGCTCGAGGAGGCCCGGGGCCTCGACGCCGCCTTCGCGACCGGCGGCCTCATCGGACCGCTGCATTGCATCCCCGTCCTGCTCAAGGACCAGGTCGAGACCCGGGACATGCCCACGACCTTCGGGTCGGTGCTCTTCGCGGGCTACGTGTCGGGGCGTGACGCGACCATCGTCACCCGCATCAAGGAGGCCGGCGCTCTCATCATCGCCAAGACGAACATGGGCGAGTTCGCCTCGCGCTACGTCGGCTCGGGGTTCGGGATCATCCGCAACGCCTACGATCCACGGCGCAACCCGAGCGGTTCCTCCGGCGGCACCGGCTCCGGCGTGGCGGCCAACCTCGGCATGATCGGCATCGGCGAGGACACAGGCGGCTCGATCCGCGGACCGGCGGCCGTGGTCTCGCTCGTCGGTCTCCGTCCCACGCTCCCGCTCGTGAGCCGCTTCGGGATGATGCCCGCCAACCCCACCACGGACACCATGGGCCCGATGACCCGCACGGTGATGGACGCGGCCCTCCTGCTCGACGCCATCGCCGGCTACGACCCCAACGATCCGGTGACCGCGTATTCCGTAGGAGAGGTGCCGAACTCGTACACCGAGGGGCTGGCGGCCGATGGTCTGACCGGGGTCCGGCTCGGCGTCATCCGAGATCCGATGGACCGGTCAGTGGATACGACGTCGGAGGGGTTCCAGCAGGTGCGCGCCCGGATCGAGGCGGCGATCGGCGCCCTGAGCGACCTGGGGGCCGAAGTGGTGGACGTCGACATCCCCGGGATCGAGCGCGTGGCCGCCGTCTTCGGCCTCAACTCCTACGAGACCGAGGAGGCGACGGACGCCTATCTGGCCGAACTTCCCGATGCCCCCTACCAGACGCTCGCCTCGATCCTGCTCACCGGACGGGTGAACCCGTGGCGGGCCCGCGGGATGGGTGATCTCCTGGGGAAGACGACCCGCGACCCCGGCTATCTCGAGTACCTGCTGGCGCGCGAGCAGATCCGGCAGGACGTCATCGCGACGATGGCGGAGCACGACCTCGACGCGTTCGTCTACGCGACCTTCGACCACCCACCGGACCTGATTGCCGGGGATGTCGAGACGAACCCGGCCCCGGATGACCGCTACGCGCTGGGAGACAACCGCTCGCTGAGCCCGCTCACGGGGTTCCCGGCTCTCACGGTCCCGGCCGGGTTCACGGCGGACGGTCTCCCGGTGGGTCTCGAGTTTCTGGGCCGCCCCTTCACGGAAGCCATGCTCCTGCGCTTCGGCTACGCCTTCGAGCAGGCGACGCACCACCGTCGTCCGCCGTCCACGGCACCGCCTCTCAGTGGTTGAGATCATCATCCTGCATCACTAATTTGTGCTTGCACAACTATCTTGCACAATCAACTCGCACATCGTGGGGAACGCATGTCGCGGATTCACTTCGTCGTCAAGGAAAGCGCCAAGATCCGCTACCAGGCCGAGGCGGAGCGTGAGGGGAAGTCCCTCGGGCAATGGCTACGGGATGCGGCCGACGAGAAACTCGCCGCCGCGCGCCCACGTTTGTTCACCGTCGAGGAACTCCGCGAATTCAACGCAGAGTGCGATGCACGACGTTCCGACGAGCCGGAGCCCGACTGGCCCGAAGTGAAGCGTATGATCGCGGAATCGAAGATCTCCGGGTTGGAGATCATGTGATCTTCGTTGACGTGAACGTGTTCATTCACCACGTGGGTCGGAAGCATCCGCTGCGCCGGGAGGCACGCGAACGCATCTCTCACTCCCTGCGTGAGGGTGACCATCTTGTCACGTCGGCGGAAGTCCTCCAGGAACTGCTCCATTTCTACCTCCGGAGCCGACGGGTTTCCGCCTTGGACGACGCGTTCACGCTCGTGGAAGCCTGCCTCGACGAGGTCTGGGCCGTGGAAAAGTCGGACGTCACACTGGCCCGCAACCTCGCGACGAGACATCCGGGGCTTGAAGCCCGCGATCTCGTCCACCTCGCCTGCTGCATCCGGCGGGAGCCCGACGACCTCATGACCTTCGACCGGGCGCTGGCTGCGGCCTGGCGTTCCCGGTCGCCCCGCGCGGGAACCGACGCAACGACAGCTAGCCGGTCCGCTGGCCGCTACGCACTCGGCGAAAAACCGCGTGCCGAGCCCCCCTCATGGGCTTGCCGCCGCAAAGTGTCCACTACTTCCTAACCCGCCGTTTCGAGACTTCTACAGTTAACCCAATACCGAACTCGGAGAAGGAGTGCTGTCCCGCATCTCCCCCTATCTTGGACTGCCCGCATAGCCCTCGCGCCGCGTTGATCGCATCGCGAGCGTCTTCGCCCAACGGGTACGTGAAGACGGTTCGCCCAGAACCGAACCAATGCAGTTCGACGGCAACTTCGGAGACACCTGACGCTGCACGCCGTGAGTTGGCCCCTACCGAGAAGAAGAAAAGGAACTTGGCGCCCCATTCTTGGGAGAAGGATTCACTCGTGGTCTCGGCTCCCCAGCGGACGCGATTGGTGGAAGTGCTGTATCCACCTGTGTGGGGCGTGTCGTTCGTCAGGTTAGGTGCGGACGTGAAGAAAAGTGCCAGCGTCGACTCGTGATCGGAGTCCCCCTCTTCACAGAGGTAATACATGTCGCTGGTCACGTCCTCATACGGGAAGTTCATCCGAGGCCGCGCCTCGACCCGGATGCTGCTTGCGACCCACCATGTGTCGTTGGTGAACGGATCCTCAGATTCGTAGACCCGCCACGTCGACACTCGGATGGCGGCAGCGTCGCTTACCGCTCCGACGCGAGCGGTGATGACCGCCCTTCCAAATCCTATAGCTCTCACTCGTCCAGACGCGTCCACGGACGCGACATCTGGAGTGTTCGAAATCCACGAGAGAGACGGCTCGACAATCGCGTTGCCGCCTGCATCCAGAACCATCGCCGACAGCTTCACCGTGTCTCCCAGAGCCCAAAGAATCACGCTCTCGGGAGAGACACTCACGGAAGCGGCCTCCTGGCGCACGGTAACGGAGCTGACGCCGCTCGCCACGCCAGACGAGCCCGTGATAGTCGCGCTCCCATTCCCGACGGCTGTCACTTGTCCAGACGCGTCAACCGCCGCCACGGCCGGTGCATTCGAAAGCCAATCTACCGAGGCGTCCGGAATTGCATTGCCGCGGGCATCAAAGACGGCTGCGGAGAGGGCTGCCGTCTCGCCCAGCGCCACGAAGTTGAGATCTAACGGCGAGACCGTCAGCGTAGCTGCTTGTTGGTTTACGGTCACGGCGGCCGAGCCGCTCGCTGCTCCGGAGGTGCCAGTAATCGTTGCGGTACCTACGCCTGCCGCCGTTACCAATCCCTCGCTGACCGTGGCCACGGCCCCATCGCTTGACGCCCACGCAACGATCGCCGTTGCCATGGAGTTGTCGTACTGATCTCTAACCGTGGCATTTATTCTCGCGGTCTCGCCTAGGGCGACGAAGCTCAACGTCGCCGGGGTAACCGTCATTGACGTGGCTACCGGAGGGGGCGGTGGCGGCGGCGGTGGTGTCAACCGAGGCGCCGTGGTGTCAGAACCCGAGCATGCAAGCCCGGACAACGCGGCAGTGAGTGCGGCTGCGAACGGCTTGTTCACCAAGGCTCCTCCCCTCCAACAACTCTCCACGCGGGCGATCTGGTGTCTACCCGGGGACCCGGACCATTTCCTCTCGGAATCCCGCAACTTCTCGGCTCTCGTTCCGACCTCTACAAGAGCGAGGAAGGTGCTCAGATCTGGACCGATGGCACAAGCCACTTGGAGATGCGGATCGGGGGGCTGTTTACGTCTCGACGCCAACGATAGCCTATCGGTGGCTCCTGGCGGACAGGAGAGGTCGGAGGAGGAGAATCGAATGAGGGATTCGTCGAGGCGGCACCTGCCGCGCGCACGGTCGTTGGTCGTTTGGGGCGTCTTCATGGGAGTTCCCGGCCTCCTTCCTGCGGTGATGGCGGAAGTTCGGGCTCAGGAGGTCGATCAGGCGCTGGTGGCGGAGGTCGTCGCCGGCCTCCCCCTGCGGGAAATCGGGCCCGCGGTCATGGGCGGCCGAATTGCCGACATCGCCGTGCACCCGCATCGGAGCAGCACGTGGTACATCGCGGTCGGCTCCGGCGGCGTGTGGAAGACGACGAACGCGGGCGTGACGTGGGATCCCATCTTCGAGGACCAGTCCGTGTACTCGATCGGCGACATCGCGATCGATCCCAACAACCCGGACGTGATCTGGGTGGGGACGGGGGAGAACGTGAGCGGGCGCCACGTCGGCTGGGGGGACGGCGTCTACCGCAGCCGCAACGGCGGCGAGACATGGGAGAACGTCGGACTCCGCGACTCGCAGCACATCGGAAAGATCCTCGTCGACCCCCGCGACAGCGATGTCATCCTGGTGGCGGCCGAGGGGTCGCTCTGGGCCCCGGGCGGCGACAGGGGCGTCTACCGGTCGACAGACGGAGGCGACTCGTGGACGCTCGTGCTGGAGATCGACGAGAACACCGGCGTCACGGACATCGAGTTCGCCCCCGGCAATCCGGACATGGTCTACGCCGCGTCCTACGAACGCCGGCGGAAGATCTGGGGACACCTCGCGGGCGGCCCCAACTCGGGCATCTACAAGTCGACCGATGGCGGGGAGAGCTGGCGCCGGATCACGGCGGGACTCCCGACGGGCGATGTGGGGAAGATCGGGCTCGCCGTCACCCCCGCGAACCCCGAAGTCGTGTACGCGACCATGGAGGCGAACGACGATGAGCGCGGCTTCTACCGGTCCCGCGACAAGGGGGAGAGCTGGGAGAAGCGGAACTCCTACATCTCCGGCGGCACCGGTCCCCACTACTACCAGGAGATCGAGGCCTCCCCGCACGACGCGGATGTCGTGTACCAGATGGACGTGTTCATCCAGGTCACGCGCGACGGCGGCGCGACCTTCGGTAACCTCGAGACGGCGCGCGACAAACACAGCGACAACCACGCCCTCTGGGTCGACCCGGAGGACGCGCAGCACCTGCTCGTGGGGACGGACGCGGGGCTGTACGAGAGCTTCGATGACGGCCGGACGTTCCGCCACTTCCCGAACCTGCCGATCTCGCAGTTCTACAAGCTGGCGCTCGACAACGCGGAGCCGTTCTACAACGTGCTCGGCGGGGCGCAGGATCTCGGCACCCTGTGGGGTCCGGCCCGCACCACCAACATCGAGGGCGTGCGGAACCGGGACTGGTACGCGCCCATGGGGGCGGACGGGTACGCGGTCCAGATCGACCCGAGGGATCCGGATATCCTCTACCTGCAGACGCAGCAGGGGAACCTCTACCGCTACGACCGGGAGAGCGAAGAGGCGCTCGACATTCAGGCGCAGCCCTTGCCCGGCGACCCGCCCGAGCGCTGGAACTGGGACGCGCCGGTCCTCATCAGCCCGCACGACGCCGACCGCATCTACCACGGCTCGCAGCGCGTGTGGCGCTCCGACGACCGGGGCAACTCGTGGACGGCGATCAGCGGCGATCTGACGACGGACGTGAACCGCTACGAACTGGAGTTCATGGGCCGCGTATGGAGCGTCGACGACCTCATCGACAACGGGGCCATGTCGAAGTACGCAACGCTCACCGGGATCTCGGAGTCCCCCGTCGCCGAAGGCGTGATCTACACCGGGAGCGACGACGGACTCATCCACGTGACCGAGGACGCCGGTGCCACCTGGCGGCGGGCCGCGGAGCTTCCCGGCGTTCCGGAGCGCGCGTTCATCAACGACGTGGAGGCGTCGCAGTTCGACGCAGGGACCGTGTTCGCCGTGGCGGACAACCACAAGGAGGGCGACTTTCGGCCGCTCGTGTTCGAGAGCAACGACGGGGGCCGGACGTGGCGCTCGATTGCGGGAGATCTGCCCGCCGGGACGACCCTGTGGGCGATCGAGCAGGACCACCTGAATCCGAACCTTCTCTTCCTCGGGGCCGAGTTCGGGATGTACGCGAGCGTGAACGGCGGCGCGAACTGGCACATGTTGCCCGGTCCCACCATCCCGCACCGGGATATCGAAATCCAGCGCCGCGACAACGACGTGGTCGGCGCGACCTTCGGGCGCGGCTTCTACGTGCTCGACGACTACACCCCGCTGCGCGAACTGGCCGAGGGCATGAACACGGCCATGGCCGCTGCGGACGGCGGAGCGCTGTTCCCGGCTCGCGACGCGTGGTGGTACATCCCGTCGGTTCCCATGCAGGCGCGCGGCAAGCCGACTCTGGGGTCGGACGACTACACGGCGCCGAACCCGGACTTCGGGGCGACGCTGAGATACTACCTGCCCGAGACGCTGACGACGGCCGGCGAGGCCCGTCGGGACGCCGAGCGAGAGGTGCGCGAAGGTGGCGGCGATGTCCCATTCCCGGGCTACGACGTACTCCACGCGGAGGCGACGGAAAGCGGGCCGCGGGCCCTGATCGCGATCGCCGACGCCTCCGGCCGGACCCTGCGCTGGGTCGCCGGCCCCGCCAGCCAGGGGCTGCACCGCGTGAGCTGGGACCTGCGTACCCCGGCGCCCGATCCCATCGACCTCTCGGTGCCCGGCTTCACGCCGCCGTGGGTCGGGCCGCCACAGGGGCCGCTCGCCGCCCCCGGTGAATACTCCGCGCAGCTCGTCGTCGTGACGGCTGAAGGCGCGCGGGAGGTCGGATTGGCGCGAACCTTTGCCGTGAGAGCGGTGCCTACGGCCGATCCGGGCACCGATTTTGGGGCCGTCGTCGCGTTCCAGAACGAGGCGTCGGAGCTGTCGCGCCGTATCTTGTCCGCGGGTGAGGAACTCGGCCGCGCCCGGGGCCGGTTCCGTCATATGCGGGCCGCGCTACTCGAGGCGCCCGCCGCCCCTCTGGATCTGTTCGGCGATCTCGACGCGCTCGGCGCGCGGCTGCAGGAGTTCCAGATCCGGATCTCGGGTGACCCGGCGCGACAGCGCCTGAACGAGTCCACCGTGCCCTCGATCTCGAATCGGGTGGGACGCGTGATCGGAGGCCACTGGGGCACCCGCCAGACGCCGACGGCAACGCACCGCCGCAACCTCGAGATTGCCGAGGCGGACTTCGGCGTGTGGCTCGCGCAGTTCGAGGGCTTCATGGGAGGCGACTTCATGCGGGCCGAGACTGCGCTCGAGGCCGCCGGCGCCCCCTGGACCCCCGGCCGCCAGCTCCCCGGCGGCTGACGACGGATGAAGGAATGGAGTTCTTGGAGAGAACCACCGGCCCTCGCGCACGGCGCCGGCTCGGACAGGTCGTCTTCGCGCTGGCCATAGTTTTGTGGGCCTGTGCCAGCGCGCCCGCGCCGCAGACTCCGGAGCCGGGGGCGACGCAGGAGGTGCTGGCGGCAAGGATCCGCACGGTTACGATCGGGGAGGCTCGACCCGAACAAGAGGAAGCTCTCCGGCAGATCGCGGCCATCGAACCGGGCGAGGTGGACGCGGATCTGCGAGCCGCAATGGCGGAGGCGTTCGTGGTCATGCGCGGACGGCAGGAGTTCGAGGGTGTGAAGCATACGCTGGAGAATCTGCTGGCGCCCCTTTACTCGACGAACGCGTTGGCGGCGGCACTCTCCGGCATCCCCTCGCGTCCGGGGCCCACTGGCGAGGAAACAACCGCGGCTATCCTTGCAGCCCGGCTGCCTGTCTCGGAGGTGAGCGACTCGCTCCGTGCGGCCATGAACCATGCGGTGTCCGTCATTTCCGGCGGCCGAGGAACTGGCTCGCACGGTCATAGGAGAAACCGCGTCTCCCTGGTTCACCGAAAAGGGCTTGACCGAACTTGGGATCAAGAGCGCCGGTGGAGGTTTTCGCAGATTTCCGAAGTGCACGCAGGTCTTGGTACTTGCTGCCGCGAGCCGTTTCCTGGACGGTGGGGCGCGAACGATCTCCGCCTCCGTGACCGCTGAGGATCGGATGGGGATCTTAGAGGCGGCTCTCTACCTGGCAGTGGCCACGGCCGACAAGCGTCTCTCCAATCGAGTGAATCGTCTCGTGACCGATGTAGCTGCGGTCGAGGCCTTGGGTCTGGATCGGACCCAGGCCTCCGACGTGAGCGCTTACGCCCGCGAGCTACTTGCGGGGCGACCCCTCATGGGCCCTTGGGACTGCTGATCCACGCCCCGGTATGGACGCTGGACGTCAATAACGCGACGCGTTATTATGCCGGGTGATCAAGAGCTTTCACGACCGTGATGCCCAGCGGCTCTTCCAGCGGCACCGCTTTCCGAGATTGGGACCCGAGGTGCAGCGAGTCGCGCTTAGGAAGCTCAGAATGCTGGATGCGGCCGTTGACCTCGCGGACCTCCGGGTTCCGCCGGGCAATCGCCTGGAGAAATTGAAGGGCGATCGAAGCGATCAGTACAGCATCCGTATCAACCGGCGGTGGCGGATCTGTTTCCGCTGGCGCTCGGGTAACGCGTACGACGTGGAGATCGTCGACTACCATTGAGGGTGAGTGAGATGTCCGTGAACAAGCTGGCGCCGGTACATCCCGGCGAGGTGCTGCTGGAAGAGTTTCTCGAGCCGCTGGAGATCAGCCAGTACCGTCTGGCCACGGACATCGGCGTAGCTCCCGGCCGGATCAACCAGATCGTGCACGGGAAGCGCGCGATCACCGCGAATACGGCGCTGCGGCTCTCGGTCTATTTCGGGACTTCGGCGAGGTTCTGGCTCAATCTCCAGACCAGCTACGATCTCGATGTCGAGAGAGAGAGCCCGCTCGCCGTGACGCCACTTCGGGCTGCGAAGGGTTCGCAGTAGTCTCAGTGGCCGATGGCGAGTCCGTCCTTGCGGGGGTCTGACGCCCCGGCCCAGCCGCGTTCCAGCTTCATGACGAGCTGACCGCCACCGAACGACGCGCTCTCCCAGTCGACGAGTTCGTGCCCGAGCGCACCCATGCCGGCTTCGAGTCCGTCCGTCAGCTGCTCGACCGCGACCCGTAGCCCGCCCATGTGCCGGAACCGGGCCGCGTCGATCGCCTGCTGCGGGTCCATCCCGAACTCGACCATGTTGAGGACGACCTGCGTGTGTCCCTGCGGCTGCATCGACCCGCCCATGACTCCGAACGCCATCAGCGGCTCTCCGTCCCGGGTCACGAACCCCGGGATGAGCGTGTGGAAGGGCCGCTTGCCCGGCGCGACCTGATTCGGGTGCCCGTCCTCGAGCGTGAAGCCGGCGCCCCGGTTCTGGAGCACGAAGCCTGTCCCCGGCACGACGACGCCCGAGCCGAACGCGCCGTAGATGGAGTGGATGAAGGAGACCATGTTGCCGTACCGGTCGGCGACCGACAGGTAGATCGTCTCGGTAGCCGTCGCGAACTCGCCGGGCTCGACCCGCTCGGCGGCCACGGCCGGGTTGATGAGTGCTCTCCGCGCCGCGAGGTAGTCGGGCTTGATCAGTTCACGCGGGTCGATCTCCATGTGGTCGGCATCGGCCACGTGCCGGGCCAGGTCGGCGAACGCGACCTTCTTGGCCTCGATGAGGTGGTGAAGGTACTCCGGCGAGTTGTGCCCCATGCCCGCCAGATCGAACGGCTCGAGCATCCCCAGCATCTGCAGGGCGGCGACTCCCTGGCCCGCGGGCGGCAGTTCCCAGATCGTCCACCCCTTGTAGTCCATCGACAGCGGCTCGACCCAGCGCACCTCCATCGCGGCCATGTCCTCCGGCGTCAGATAGCCGCCGAGTTCCGCCAGTCCCTCGGCCACGCGCGTGCCCAACTCGCCCCCGTACATCGTGGCCGGGCCTTCCGCCGCGATCGTGCGCAGGGAACGCGCAAAGTCGGGGTTCCGGAACCATTCTCCCGCTTCGGGCGCCCGCTCACCGTCGATCAGGTAGGTCGCCGCGGCCCCGGGGTCGGCCTGCAGCTTGCTCAACTGCCCGCGCCATTGGCCCGCGATGATCGGCGTGACGGGGAAGCCCTCCTCGGCCAGCGCGATGGCCGGCGCCACGAGTTCGGCGAGCGGGCGGCTCCCGTACTTCTCGTTCAGCGCGCCCCAGCCGGCGATCGCCCCCGGTACGGTCACCGCCCCCGGTCCGGAGCCCGGCACGCGGTCGAACCCGTCGGCCCGGATCCGTTCCGGCGTCATGTTCGTCCCGGCCCGCCCGGTCGCGTCCAGCCCGACCAGCCGACCCTCCTCGGCCGACCAGAAGAGCGCCCACAGGTCGCCGCCCAGCCCCGTCATGTGCGGCTCGACGAGGGAGAGCACGGCGGAGGCGGCGGTGGCAGCGTCGAAGGCGTTGCCTCCGTCGCGCAGCACGCCGAGCGCGACGCTCGACGCCATGGGCTGGCTCGTCGCGACCATCCCGTTCGGAGCGTAGGCGGTCGATCGTCCCGCCATGGACCCCGGAGCATTCATCGCGGCCTCCTGCGTTGACGGATTCGGCAGGGTCTCCGCATCCGCGGCGCCGCACGCGGCGGCGGTCACGGGGAGGACGGCGAAGACGAGAGTCGTGGCAACGTCACGCATGCACATTATTCGGCTGATCCCCGCAAGGGTTGACGGCGGCCCCGAACCCGGGCCTGGTGTCGTGTCGCACACTACGGCCTCCATGCGGCCATGGCATCCCAGCGCGGGTAACGCGTGATGTTCACCGGCCCCGATCCGTCCGCCCGCATCGCGTAGATCTCGGAGTTCCCGTCCCGTTTCGTCGAAAAGAGGATGAACTCGCCGTCGGGCGACCAGCGGGGCAGTTCATCCACGCCGGCGCGTCCCGAGAGGTTGGTCCGGCCGCTCCCGTCCGCCCGCATCACGTAGATCTCCGCGTCACCGATATCCCGGTAGGAGGTGAACACGATCCGCGATCCATCCGGCGACCAGGAGGGCGAACGCGCCCCGCCCTCGACGGGGAGCCGCGAGAGCCCCGTCCCATCGGCCCCCATCGTCCACAGCGAGAACCGCCGGCCCCCGTCGCGGTCCGAGGCGAAGACGATCCGGGTGCCGTCGGGGGACCAGTCCGGGTCCACGTCGAAGGACGATGGACTCCGCGTGAGGTTGACCGGATTGGACCCATCCACGTCGATCACCCAGACATCCGGATCCCCCGTCCGCTCGGAGACGAAGACCACGCGCTTCCCGTCCGGGGACACGCGACCGCTGCGGTCGTACGCCGTGTCCCGGGTCACCGGCCTCCAATTCGAGCCGTCCGCGTCCATCAGGAAGATGTCGGGGTTTCCGTCGAGCCAGCTCGTGAACACGATCTCCGACCCGTCCGGCGTCCAGCTGGGCTCGAGGTTCGTCTCTCCCTCCACCGTCAGGGGCCTCTGCGCCGTCCCGTCGACGTTCGCCACCCAGATGCGCATGTATCTCTCGCGGATCGAGGTGAACACGATCTCACCCGCCGCGGGGGCTTCGGGACCCGTGGCGTCACCGCATCCGAGCGCCACCAGCGCGACGAGCGCCGCGCGAGGCAGCCAGCCGGGCACCTTCCAGGCGTACATGACGTTCGTCCGTCCTCATTTCGGGAGCTGTCGCGCGGATCGTTCCCTCGTTGCGTCTCGCCGGGACGCGGACGAGCTTGCGCCAGACCGATCAGGACCCCACGAGGGAGCTAAAGATGAGACACCCCGCCCGCCCGCACCAAGCCCTCCTACCCACACTGTCCCTTTTCCTCGCCCCGTTGCTGGCGGTCGGCTGCGGAGGGCCGGCCGACGATGCCGGGGGGACGGTCGGGGAGGAGGCCTCCATGGACGAGGCCGAAATGGAGCAGCGTGCCCGTGAGATCCACGAGAGCGTGCTGACGATCGACACGCACGACGACATCCCCTTCAACTTCGCCACCCCCGAGGTGGATCCGCTCAACGCGGACCGCCAGGTGAACCTCGAGAAGATGCGAGCCGGCGGGCTGGATGTCGGGTTCTTCATTGTCTTCGTGGGCCAGACGGAGCGCACGCCGGAGAACTACGAGGCGGCGAAGCAGGGTGCGATCACGAAGTTCGAGGCGATCCACCGCATGGCGAACGAGATGTACCCGGACCAGATCGGGCTCGCCTACACCGCCGCCGACGCGGAGCGGATCCACGCGGAGGGCCGGCTCGTGGCCGCGATCGGGATCGAGAACGGGTACGTGATCGGGAAGGATCTGTCGCTGCTCGAGCGCTACCACGAACTCGGCGCCCGCTACATAACGCTGGCGCACAACGGGAACAACGACATCGCCGATTCGGCGCAACCCAACCCCGCGTACGGGGATACGCCGGAGGAGAACGGAGGGATCAGCGATTTCGGCGAGGAGGTGATCGCCGAGATGAACCGGCTCGGGATCATGATCGACGTCTCCCACATCTCGAAGGCCGCCAGCCTGGAGGCCATGCAGCTCTCCCGGACTCCGGTCATTGCGTCGCACTCCGGCGCCCACGCGGTGAACGCCCATCCCCGCAACATGGACGACGAGCAGCTCTACGCCCTGCGCGAGAACGGCGGTGTGATCCAGGCCGTCGCGCTGGGTTCGTTCGTGAAGTCGCCTTCCGGGGAGCAGCAGGCGGAAGTCACCGCGCTCCGCGAGTCGATCGGCTTCACGAGCTTCTCGCAGATGGCGGACGAGCAGCGCGTCGCCTTCCGCGACGGGATGGCCGAAATCCGGTCGCGCTACCCGGCCGTGAACGTGGCGGACTTCGTCGACCATATCGACCACGCCGTCAACCTGATCGGCATCGACTACGTGGGAATCAGCTCTGACTTCGACGGGGGCGGCGGAATCGACGGGTGGAGCGACGCCTCGGAGACGCTCAACGTCACGATCGAACTCGTGCGCCGCGGCTACTCCGAGGAGGAGATCCGGCAGCTCTGGGGCGGGAACACGCTCCGCATCTGGCGCGCCAGCGAGGAGGTCGCCGCCGATCTCCAGCAGAGCGGGGATTGACCCGCCGCATGGAGACGCCCCGCCCGCGCGGTCGCCGCCCCCGGACCGCCAACACCGGCTCACGTGTCGCGGTCCTCGCGCTGGGGCAGGCAATGGCCGCGCTGGCGATGGGGGTTGCCGCCTGCAGCGAATCGCCGGGCGAGGCCGGCGGGGCCGACGCTCCCTACCGCATCGGCGCCACGATCGAGGTGGGGGCGGCCCCGCACGGCATCCGGTTCAGTCCGGATGGGGACACCGCCTGGGTAGCGCTGAGCGGCGAAGGCCGGATCGCGGTCGTGGACCTCTCCGAGTCCGCCGTGGTGGCGCGCTGGGAGGCTGGAGACACGCCGCTCGACCTCGTCCGCGTCGAGGGCGGCTGGCTCGTGAGCCAGTTCCGGGATTCGACGCTCATCCGGCTCGACGAAGAGGGCCGGCTCGTCCCCGGCGCCGTGTGGGGCGTCGGGGCGGGTCCGTCGCTGTTCACGCCCGGGACCGTGCGCGGAGAGACCTGGATCACGACCGAGTTCTCCGACCGGCTGTGGACGGTGGACACTCGCGAGGGGGTGCCGCGGGTGTTCCATGCCACCGGCGATCGCCCCTATCCGGCGGACGTGATGTGGGACGGGTCCTACGCCTTCGTGCCCAACCTTGATGCGGGCTCGGTCTCCGTCATCGACCTCCTGAACCGGGAAACGGACGCCACGGTCGAGGCGTGTCCGGGGCCGCCGGGGGGCGCGCTCACGCCCGACCAGGTCACGTACGTCGTGGCCTGCGGCGGATCCGACGAAGTGGCCTTCATCAACACCGCGTCCTTCGCGATCACGGGCCGCGTCTCGGAGGGCATCGGCCCCCGGCCGTTCTCGGTCGTGGTGCCCGGAGACGGTCGCCATGCGCTGGTCAACAACGCGGGCGGGAACACCGTCTCCGTCGTCGACCTCGAATCCCGCGCCGTCGTGCAGCGACTGGAGGTCGGCGAGCAGCCCATCGTCCTGCGCGCACACCCGGACGGCGAGCGCGTGTTCGTGGCGAACGAGATCTCGGGTACGCTGGTTGAACTGGCCCCGGCCGCGGCAGCGCCGGAGTCGCCCGCTCCCTCCGAGGCGGACACGACGCTGAACGAGGTCGTCGTGCTCGGGATGATCCACTCGGGCCACGAGACCAGCGAGATGTTCAGTCTGGAAGTCGTGAGAGACCTGGTTCGGGAGATCGATCCGGACTACTGGCTGACGGAGATTCCGCCCAACCGCTGGGACCGGGCGTGGGCCGAGTTCGAAGCCACCGGGACGGTCGCGGAGCCCCGGGTCCGCCGCTTCCCCGAGTACATGGAGGGACTCTTCCCCCTCTCCCGCGAACTGGAGTTCGAGGTCATCCCCACGGCGGGGTGGACGGAGCCGATGTCGGATTTCCGCGCCGCCTATCTCGACGCCTACTCGCGGGACCCGGATCGGGCCGAAGGATGGGCGGAATACCGGGCGGCCGCGGAGGCTTCAGCCGAGGCGCTGGCCGCGGGCGCGGCGGACGACCCGCGCTGGATCCACACCGATGCCTACGACGAAGCCTACGACATCCGCATGCGGACATACGCCCGCCTGTTCGACCCGGCACTGGGCCCCGGTGGCTGGGAGGCGATCAACGCCTCGCACTGGGCGTACATCGAGGCCGGGCTGGACCGTCACCGGGGGGAGGGCGTCCGTTTCCTCCTCACCTACGGAGCGGGACACAAGGGGCCGTTCCTCCGCGAACTCCGGAAGCGCGACGACATCGTGCTCCTCGACGTGGCAGCTGCCCCAACGCGGCAGCGCGCCCCGCGTCGTCCCTCGACCGACCCGGTCTTCGATTCGTCGGAGCACAGGGATCTTTCCGAGCGGCTGCTGTCCGTCAGAGGTGGCTTCTTCACGCCGGACGGCGGTCTCGTTGTGGTGGACCGCACCGAGATCTACATCATCGACATGGCGTCCGGGGAGCATCGAGTGGTGGGGCGCAAGGGAGGGGGGCCGGAGGAATTCGGCCACATAGAGCGGGCGGTTCGCACGTCGGAGGGTGTCACCGTTTTGGACTACCTCAGGCGTCGTATCGTGTCGATTGGCCACGATGGCGATTTTGGCCACTCACAAAGCTACTCGGATGTTCCGCTCAACAGCCTTCAACCGGGGCTGGTAGCCCGTCATCCAGACGGCAGCACGGTCTTCCGCGACGGAGACGGCGACGCGCGCTCGTGCGGAAATCCAAAGGTCGATACTGGCGGCAAGCTCGGTACGTGGCGGTGAATGCCGACGGCGGACTTCGGGTGGTCGCGGAGACACAAGGCAACGAACGGTACTCCGACACGAGACACGACAGTCCCGTGTTGTTTGGTCACCGGACATTGGAGGCGGCGACCGCAGACCGTCTCGTCGTCGCCGAAACTGACCGGGGATCCATCTCGGTACTCGACTGGAGCGGCGTGCCGGTCGCCGGTATTCCGATGCCGGCCGGCGTTAGGCTGTCCGCAGACCAAGTGCGGATGGGGCGAGAGTCCGCGGCGTCGCAGCGGCGGCAGCAAAGGGGGTGGCTCATGGAAGCCGCGTCGGACGGCGGGTTCCCGTTCGCGCCGTCGGAAGTAGAGGAGCGACTCCTCTCCTTTATGCCGGACCGGCCGGCAAACGAAGTGGCGCCCCCGATCGATGCGATGCTAACGGACTTCGATTCGAGACTCTGGGTGAGAGATTATCGGCTTCCCGGCCAGGATAGCGTAACGTGGCGAGTGTGGGACATCGACCGGGAGCGGCTGCTGTTCACGGTGAGCATGGATGGTGAGGACAGGTTGCTCGACGCGCGAGGCGACGTAGTGTTGCTGCGCCGATTGGATGCATTCGACGCTCACCAGGTTGTGGTTACTCCGCTTCGCCCCGAGCAGGCCAAAGGGGGGACTTAGTCCCCGAGCAGGTCGAGGATCGCGGACTTCGAGATCAGCTCCGAGAAGACGTGCGGTTCCCCGCCCGGCCGGTACAGCACGTAGAAGGGGATGCCGTAGCGGCCGAAGTCGGCCAGATAACGCCCGATCGATTCATCACGCCGGGTCCAGTCGGCCCGCATCGCAACCACCCCGTGCTGCTCGAACGCTCCGGCCACCTCCTCGGTCTCGAGGAAGAGCGCCTCGTTGACCTTGCAGGTGAAGCACCAGTCCGCCGTCACGTCGACGAACACATAGGTGCCTGCGGCGGACAGTTCCTCGGCCCGGTCGCGATCGAAGGGCTGCCACGCGATCAGCCGGTCCTCGGGCGCGACGCCCAGCGTCGATGCCCCCGATTCGGAGCGGCCCTGCGCGACCGTCGCGACGGCGAGCACCGCCAGGGCCGCCGCGGCGAGCCCGGCGACTCGGCGAAACGGCCGCCCGCTCCCCCTGCGGCTCGCGAGCCAGACCGCAAGCGCGACGGCCAGAAGCCCGACCTCGAAGAAGGCCACGCGCGGCGCCGGCACCAGGCCGGACAGCACGAAGAGCAGCCACACAAGCGTCGCCGCGAGCAGGAAGCCCATCACGACACGGAACGTCGCCATCCACGCGCCCGGTCGGGGCAGTGCGCGGCCGATAGCGGGGAAAGCCGCGAGCAGCAGGTACGGCGAAGCCATGCCGGTCCCGATCGCGCCGAACATGGCCACCGTCGTACCGGAGTCCTGCGTGAGCGCAAAGCCGAGCGCGGTGCCGAGGAACGGAGCGGAGCAGGGCGTCGCCATCAGCGTGGCGAAGAACCCCGTGACCAGGTGTCCCGGTAGCCCTTCGGACGGTCCGGTCGAGCCCACCTTCGCCAAGGCCGCCGGGAGGGGGATCTCGAACAGCCCCCACATGTTGAGCGTGAAGAGGAGCATCACCACGGCGAGCGCCCCGACGAAGAGCGGTTCCTGGAACTGGATGCCCCAGCCCACGGCGACGCCTGCCGAACGCGCGGCGATCGCCGCCGCTGCCAGGAGCAGGAAGGAGAGGATGATCCCGGCCGCCGTGGCGAGCCCGCCCGCCGTGACCGCGCGCCGCCCGCCCTCCGCGCTCTTCACCAGACCGAACACCTTGAGCGACAGCACGGGGAGCACGCAGGGCATCGCGTTCAGGATCAGCCCGCCTACGAACCCCAGGAGCACGAACCACAGGAAGCCACGCCCCGAGCCCGCCGCCTGCCCGGCACCACTCGCCGCCGCGCCGACATCCGCCGCGAAGAACTCCGGGTTCGCCGCCTGGCCACCGGCGGCCACCGTCAGTCCCACGGTCGTCGGAGTCGTGACCGGGGCGAGACACATTTTGTCGTCACACGCCTGGTAGGTGACGTTCGTCCGGATCGGGTAGGTGCCCGCCGCCGCCCCCGCCGGCGTCGGAAGGGAGGCCCGGATGAAGACCTCGCCTTCGTAGACAGAGATGGCGTCGGCCGCGAAGCTGAACCGCTTCATCTCGCCGACCGGATATCGGAGTGCGTCCGCCGCCGCCCAGTCCGGCGGCATCTCGATGTCGACCGCGGTCGCGATCAGGTTGTCGTACGTCGGCTGGTTGCTGTTCGTGTGCCAGCCGTCCTCGATCGTCAGGCGTACCGCGAGTTCCGCCGATTCCCCCGCGAGGTAGGCGGTGCGATCGAGCGCGACCGAGATGTCACCCTTCTCGAGATCCAGCACCCCCTGCCGAGGGATCTGCGCCGTCCCCATGATGGGAAGGAAGGGTCCCGCGACCATGGCGAACAACCCCGCAAGCGCCAGCCGCGCCCGGTGCGTCCCGCGGATTCGTCCTTCCGGTGTTATTCCCTGTAAACCGACGTCCATTCGTTTCGATCTCCCCACTCGAACTGACGACAACTCGTTACGAAGAGTAGTTGTCCGTGTCCCCCGTCAAAACACCCGCCACGATTGACGTGTGTAGCAGCCGCGGACCACACTTGAGGATGTCTGGAGCGTCCCGCGACACCGAATCCGGAGGCCGACATGAAACGTTGGGGTCTGTTGCTGCTGAGAGTGAGCACGGGGTGGCTACTGGTGATGTGGGGGCTCGACAAGATCTTCAACGTGGAGCATGGGCAGCGCGTGGCCGAGAGCTTCTACCTCGGACTCGGCTCCCAGGCGATCGTGCAGAACGTGCTGGGCGGGCTGGAGGCACTCCTCGGCCTGCTGGTCGTGATCGGGCTGTGGAGGAAGCGGACCTACCCGGTGATGTTCGTCGTCCTGCTCGTGACGGCGCTCGCCGTGTGGAAGTCGATCCTCGATCCGTGGGGTTGGATGCTCGACGGGTCCCAGGTCCTCTTCTACCCGTCGATCATCGTGTTCGCCGGCGCCATGGTCCTTTGGGGCACGATGGATGAGGACGAGATGACGGTGGACGCCCGACTAGGCTGAACCCGGGCTGACGGTTCAGCCGTGCTCCGGCTCGGGCTGCCGGATGCGCCCGAGGCGCCACACGCCGACCGCGACGAGGACGGCGACGATCGGTAGCCCGGCCGTGCCGGTGAGAACGATCAGCGAGGCCATCACGAACGCCCCCGCGGCCGCGATGAGCCCCGTGATGAGCCAGCCTCCCAGCACTACCAGGATGCCCGTGACGCGCTGTTCCGCATCCGCGGCGCGCCAGGTGCGGTCGCCCAGCGAGGCGCCCATCGCGGCCATGAACGTGATGTAGGTCGTCGACAGCGGCAGCCCGTTGGCCGTCCCGATCGAGATGAGGAGCGCGGCCACCGTCAGGTTCACGCTGGCCCGGAGCAGATCGTAGGGAGGGGCCGCGGGATCGAGCGGCGGCGGGGCGGTGCGGCCCTCGATCCGCGACCGGATGCCGCCCGGCGTCAGGCGCCGCGCCGCGCCCAGACCTGCGTGACCCAGAGCGACGAGCGCGGCGCCCAGCCCGCTCGTCCTGAATCGCTGCTTCGTGTGGCCCTGCGCGGCGAGCCGGATCTCCGTGTCCGTGACACGCCGCGCCTTCCGCGACCTCGTGAGCGCTGTGACCATGACCGCGCCGGCCAGCAGCAGCGCCCACGGCGGGGTTCCGACCCGGCCGGAGAGATCCACGCCTTCGACGAGTACTGCCTGGAAGGCTGCGACCGACGGGCCGATGAAGTTCACCAGGTCGTTGCCGGCGAACGCGATCGACAGCGCCCCTGTCCCCGTGAGCACGATCGCCCCGATGACCCTCGAGGGTTGCTGCCGGAACGCCATCGCCAATCCGCCCGCTACAACAAACACGCTCCCCAGAATCAGGACGATCCGGTCGCGAAGCATCGAAATCGTCTCGTCGTCGAGGATCGCCGCGCCCTGCAGTCCCTTGAACAGCACGAAGTAGGTCATCGCAGCGAACGATACCCCCGTCCACAGCCAGCCCCAGCGCGGAAAGCTCGACTTCAGGTCGTGCCCGTACAGGACGCGCACCACAAACATCACCACGGCCGCGCTCACAAACGCGGTGACGACCGACAGGACGATGGCCGTATAGATCCCCAGCACCGGCCCGCTATTGATCACTTCCAGCGCCCCGTCGATGCCTCCGCCGTTGGTCCAGAGGGCGACCGCGATCGAGGCGCCCACCAGTTCGGACACGATCGATACCGTCGTGCTCGTGGGCAGCCCGAAGGTGTTGAAGAGGTCGAGGAGAAGGACATCCGCCGCCATCACGCCGAGGTAGAGCGCGAGGATCGACGTCAGGATAATCGCCCCCTGCGGGTCGACGAAGTGGCTGGGGTCGAACACCCCGCGCCGCGCCACCTCCATGAGACCACTCGAGGTGAGGGCCCCGAACAGGATCCCCACCGTGGAGATGATCATGATGACGCGTCGCCGCGCGACGCGGGACCCGAATGCCGAGTTCAGGAAGTTCACCGCGTCGTTCGCCACCCCGACCCACAGGTCGAACGTCGCGAGCGCGAGGATCAGAAGGAGAGCGATGGTCTCGAACAAGGGCATCAACCCCTGATTGGGTGCCGCCACGGCCCGTGAGCCGTCGCGGTCACGTGCCCCGCGTCGGCCATGTCCGGGCCAAACCCTAGGCCGATTTCGAAGCCGGGCAACCGTCGTGACCAGACTGTTACCTCAACGACGGTAAAAGGCGGCCAGGTCCTGACTCTCGGGAGGCTGCGCACCGAGCTGCCTCAGCATCGTCACAACCTGCCCTCTGTGGTACGAGGCATGGTTTACCACGTGCTGCACGGACTGCCCGTAGACGGAGCTTCCCGGAGACCCGTCGAGCAGCGTGTAACGGAACGTCCGCTTGATGCCGTCGGGGCCGAGTCCACCCACGAACCGCCGCACTCGTCCCTCCTCCTGCATCCAGCGGGTGCGGATGTCCTCCACAGTCTCCAGACCCGCAAGGGGCAGCGGCTGCCCTGGCGACTCACCATTCCAGCGCGAGTACCACGCCCACTCGGCCGACACGAGGTGGATCAGCGTGTCGCGGATGGACGGGAAGCTGTTCGCCAGATCCTCACGGAACTGCTCCGGCGTGATTCGCTCCACCGCATCGAGCAGACGATCTCGAGCCCAATAGTGATAGTCGAGCAGCGCGACCAACGCGTCCGGCGTCATCCAGGCATCTCCCAGGCTGGAAGTGGGCGAAAGCAACGGGGCTCTTGCGGCGGCGATGGTAACCCGAGGCCGATGCCCGCGCGACGCGGTGGTCACCGATTGGACCGCCGCCGGCTCGTTCCGCCAGGGTGGCGTAGCCGTGGGTTCAAGAGTAGATGAAGCCTGCCCGCGACGAGCGAGGTCAAGCGACCGAGGAGATAGGCATGCGCGTCCCACCCTTCGCGATGGAGCGGTGGCAGTCGACATTCGAGCATCGCGTCGACTACAACATCTCCGAGAGCGGCGTGCATCCGCCCACCCTCTCCGAACTTCTCGACCTGATCGGCCTGGATCCCGGCGACGTGCGCCTGGAGTACGGCCAGAGCGACGGTTCGGATGCCCTCAAGTCCGCGATCGTGGCGCTCTATGAGGGGGCGCATCCCGACAACATCCTCGCCACGATGGGCGGGGCCGAGGCGAACTACGTGGTGCTCTGGAGCCTGCTTTCCGCCGGTGACAGGGTCGTGGCGCTGGAGCCGACGTACGGCCAGACGCCGGGTCTGGCGCGCGGGCTGGGCGCGAACGTCGTCTCGTGGAAGCTCGAGGAAGACCTCGGTTGGCAACCCGAGCCGGGGAGCGCCGCCGAGGCCATCACGCCGGGGACGCGTCTCGTCGTCGTCACCAACCCCAACAACCCGACCGGCGCCGTGCTCACCTCCTCGGCCATGGACGAGATCGTGGCCGCGGCGGAGGCGGTCGGGGCATGGATTCTCTCCGATGAGGTATACGTCGGAGCGGAAGTCGAGGGCCCGGAGACCCCGAGCTTCTGGGGCCGGTACGACAGGGTGATCGTGACCCAATCCCTCTCGAAGGCCTACGGACTGCCGGGGCTGCGGCTCGGCTGGATCGTAGCGCCGGCCCACCGGCACGAGGAGTTCTGGGGCCACAAGGACTACACCACAATCACCCCGGCCACGCTGTCGGATGTGATGGCGCGCCGCGTGCTGAGCCGCGAGATGCGGCCCCGGCTGCTCGAGAGGACCCGCGGGATCATCCGGGCCAACCTCCCCGCGATCACCGGCTGGCTGGACGACCGCGGAGACATGTTCTCGTACCGGGCGCCGGACGCCGGGGCGATCTGCTACGTTCGCTACGACCTCGACATCAACTCCACGGAGCTGGCGGAGCGGCTGCGGGCCGAGAAGAGCGTTCTCGTCGTCCCCGGAGACCACTTCGGCATGGACCAATACCTGCGCGTCGGCTTCGGCAACCCGGCCGCGGAACTCGAGGAAGCGCTCGGGCGGGTGGCGTCACTGCTCGAGGAGGCATGCGCGCCGGTAGCGTAGCCGAAAGGGGGTCGGCGTGGCCGCCGCGCTGGAAGTCGAACTGAAGCTGGTCGGTGATCCGAGCGAACTCTCGGCTGCGTTCGAGAACCTGAGCGGCGACCCCCCGATCCGGCAGACCCTCCTCAGCACCTACTACGACACGCCCGAAGGTCATCTCCGCCGCCGCGGCTTTGCGCTGAGAGTGCGCGAAGAGAGCGGCAGCCGGGAGTTGACTCTCAAACAGGATCGCGGCGACGGCCTCACACGCGGTGAGTGGACATCCCCGATGGACGGACCGTCGGTGGACCTGGACATCCTCCCCCGGCACGCCCCCCGCGACGCCCTCGGGATCAGTGATCCCGCCGCGCTCGAGCCGAAGTTCCTCACCGAGATCGAACGCAGTAAGAAGGAGACCAGGACCGGCGACGCCTGGGTGGAGGTGTGTCTGGATACCGGTCGGATCGTGGCGGGCGACCGTCAGGAACCGGTCGAAGAGCTGGAGTTCGAGCTGTTGAACGGCCCCGTGACCGACATGCTGTCCGGCGTCCGATCCGTCCTGGGGGAGAGATGTCTGTCCATCGGGACGCGCTCGAAGGCCGAGCGTGGCATGGATCTGTCGCGGGGCGCCTCGCCGGTGGCGGTCAGGGGGACGAAGGTATACCTCGACGCTTCGGACACCGTCGACCGGGCCCTGGCCAAGGTGGCGCGCGCCACCTCAATGCAGCTCATGGGGAATCTCGCCCCCATCGTCGAAGCCTCGGATGCGGAGGGTGTGCACCAGCTGCGGGTCTCGCTGCGGCGGCTGCGCTCGGCCCTCCTCTTCTTCAAGGACCACTTGGGGTCCCGCGCGGCCGAACTGAACGTCGAGGGGAGACGTGCGCTCAAGCGATTGGGCCCCGCGCGAGACTTCGATGTGTTCCTCCTCGAGACGCTGCCTCCGGTGATCGACGCGAACGTGGAGGAGTTCGCGCTGCTTCGACTTCGCAAGGGTGCCGAAGATCGGCGTCGGCCGGCCTACGAAGATGTTCACCGGCTCATTGCGGATCCGAGGTTCAACCGATTCCTGCTGGACCTGATGTGCGTGGCGGAGTCCGGTGGATTGGTCGTGAGGCAGGCGGACGAACCCCTCACGGCGACGGCGACGCGGATGCTCGCGAGGAGATATCGGGCGCTGATGAAGTCGGGGAGGAGCTTCGACGGGCTCGCGGAACCGCAGCGCCACAGGGTGCGGATCGCGCTCAAGAAGCTGCGCTATGCGTGTGAATATTCCCGCACGCTGTTTCCGGATCCGGCGACGGGTGCTTACCTGCGCTGCCTGTCCGAACTGCAGGACGATCTGGGCCGCATGAACGATGCGGCCGTCGCGCGGTGGATATCGCTGGATGTGGCCGGGGACGACCCCGACATCGCAGCAGGAGCATCGCTCGTCGGCGACTGGTCCGGCCGGTGGGCACGGTCCGCGGAACCGCGATTGCGGAAGACCTGGCTGAAGTTTGCCGAGACGAAGCCGTTCTGGCAGGCCTCAGAGCAGACGGGGGCCCAGCGAACGGCGGTGCCGCCGCACTCCGCGCCAGAACAGGAGCAGCGTCAGCAGTAACACGCCGCTGCCCACGAAGAGCCGGAGCGGGTTGTCCGACACGCGGCTCCCCGGGTTGTCGAGCAGGGCGTCGAACAGCGTGGGCGGATCGTACAGCACGCCCCCCTTTCCGATGCGCGAGACCGTCTGCGTGAGTGAGATGTCGACGCGCGGATCGCTCTCGAGGATGAGGAAGTCCCCCAGCTTGCCCGGCTCCAGCGTGCCCCGGGAGCTTTCGAGCCCCAGGGTCCGGGCCGCCTCGCGTGTGGCGGCGTAGAGAGCATCCTCCGGCGACAGCCCGGCCGTGACCAGCGCGTCCATCTCTTCGTGCAGCGCGAGACCGGGCGCGAGCGCACCATCCGTGGCTGTAGAGACGGACCCGCCTGCCGCGTGAAACTCCCGCACGAAATCCCGCAGCACGTCGAGCGCGGCATCGAGTTGCTCCGCCTCCGCGGGCGTCCGGCCGGGCAGAAGGCGGTCCTGGATCCGCTCCGTCACCATCGGGTGTTCGAGCAGGCGGTTCATCCCGTGCGGCAGCCGGTACGGCGCGGCCCAGCGCTCCTGCTCGAGCAACTGCGGTGCGAACGCGAGGCCCCGGGCGCCCATCGCGCGAGCGGAATCCAGCAACGCTTCGCGGTCGGCCTGAACCCATCGAGACCGCGCGAAGACCCGGAGATCTCGCGGCGTGCGCGAGGGCGGCCCGCTCGTGGCCATCGGGATGGTGGCGGCGATGGCGTCGCCGAAGACGCCGAAGGGCCGGAGCGCTGGGTCGGGCGGGATGGCCGGACGGGGAGCGGGGATGCGCGCATCTTCGCTGCCCGTCGGCGGTCGCGGCCCACCATCGGGCGCGGCCGGAACCTCCGGCACGGCGGCCGTCGTGACCCCGAGCAGGAAGGCCAGGTAGGCGGCCTGCTCATCACTCTGCTCTCCCGCCGCGTCCATCACGTCGATCAGCCCGGGCACCACCCAGAAGCCATCGGCGTCCATCACGTCCACACCCGCCGGACCGGCGCAGTCCGCTCCCGCGCCCAGGCACGTCACCACGCCGTCAACCACGACGAGTCGGCCGTTCAGCCACGCGGCCCCCGTGCCGTCGAGGATGTTCGCGTTGTCGATCACGATCGACCCGGGCCCGCCGCACGCCGCGAGGCCGAGCGCCAGCACCGCCAGCCACGTCGAGGATCCCTTCGTTTCCGTCATGGTGTTCCAGTCATCGAGTCCCGTTCAGAAGCTCCATCACTTCACGATGGAGCTTCGGCGGCGCGGCGACCGTCGAGGTGCCCCCGATGGGGTTATCTCCCTCCCAGGTCGTGATCACGCCGCCCGCCCCGCGCACCACCGGGACAAGCGCCGCAATGTCCCACGGATGCATCATCGGGTCGAGCATGATGTCCGCCCTCCCAGACGCGACCATAAGGTATCCGTAGCAGTCACCCCAGCCCCGATACAGCGCCACGCGCGACCACAGCGCCTCGAACGCCGCCGCGTCCTTGTGCTCTCCGACCGCGCCGGGATCCGTCGTGAGCAGGGTCGCCTCCGCCAGCGACCGGTCCTCACGAACCCGGACCGGCTCGCCATTGAGGGTCGTGCCCGACGCCGTCCCGATCATGAGTTCCTCTGTGATCGGCTGGTAAACAACCCCGAGAATCGGCTCGCCCTCGTGCAACAGTCCGATGAGGGTACCGAACAAGGGAACGCCCGCCACGAAGGAGATCGTCCCGTCGATGGGATCGAGTACCCACACATACTCGGCGTCCTCGTCCTGTGTCCCGAACTCCTCGCCGATGATTCCGTGGTCGGGGAAACGGGCCAGAATCCGGTCCCGGAGCAGCGTCTCGGCGTAGCGGTCCGCGACGGTCACGGCCGAGTCGTCGCTCTTGGACTCGACGATCAGGTCGGGATGGCGGAACATGCCTGCAATGGCGCGGCCCGACTCCTCGGCGAGTTTTCCCGCGAATCCCCTCAACGAATCAGGATCCAACCTTCTCCTCCGGTTTGGGCGCGATCCGGCTCACAGGATAGTTTATCGGACATGCTCAGGCTTCATCCCTACGAATACCACATGCCGTCCGCGCTCGACGAGGCGCTGGCGTTGCTCTCCATCCATGGGGACGACGCGATGCCGATCGCCGGAGGGACCGATCTGGTCCCCAACATGAAGCACGGGCTGTTCACGCCGGGCCACCTCGTCGCCCTCAGCCGGGTCCGGGAGATGCGGGGGATCACGTCCACCGCGACGGAGGTTCGTATCGGAGCGGCCGAGACGCTGACATCGGTCGCGGCGCACCCAGAGGTCCTCGCCGCCATCCCGAGTCTGGCCCGCGCCGCACGACTTGTCTCGGGTCCCCAGCTACGGCGCGTCGGCACCATCGGGGGCAACGTCTGCCTCGACACCCGCTGCGCGTATTACAACCAGACGCGCTTTTGGCGGAAGGCGCTCGGCTACTGCCTGAAGAAAGATGGAGACGTCTGCCACGTCGTGAAGGGCGGTACGCGCTGCGTCGCGGCGCACTCCGCGGACACCCCGCCCGTGCTCAGCGTCCTCGACGCGATTCTCGAAGTCGCGGGGGAGGACGGGACGCGCGACGTACCGATCCGGCAGTTCTTCACCTCGGACGGGATCTGGAACCGTTCGACCGGCCGCAGCGAACTCGTCGTCGCGATCCGGGTCCCCAGGCCGCCCGAGGGGACGCAGGTCGCGTTTCAGAAGCTCCGGCCGCGCCAGGCGATCGATTTCCCGCTGGCGAACCTTGCCGTGCGCGTCGGCCGCGACGGCGACGGCCGCGTGTCCGACTTTCGCCTCGTCGTCTCCGCGATGGGCTCGTATCCGCGCCACGTGGGCAAGGTCGAGGAGACCGCCGTGGGGAACCGGCTCGGCTCGAGCGTGATCGAGGCCGTGGCCGAGCAGGCGTTCCGCCAGTGTCACCCCCTCGCGAACATCACCGTCGACCTTGAGTGGCGGCGCGCGATGATCCCCGTCCTGGTACGCCGCGCCCTCAACGAAATCGCCACGGCCTGACCGTCAGAAGGCGAACAGGTCGGCCAGGGGAACGTAGGCCTCGCCGACGAACACCAGGACGTCGTCGATGCCGATCAGGATCTCGTCCAGAGCGGCCAGTTCGGCATTCGTGAACCCCCGGCCCGCGACATCGGCGAACGTGGGCGTGCTGACGGTACCTCCGACCAGGGCTTCCACTCGCCCGCCGTGGCGTATCTTTCCGTCCTGGGAGCCGTTCAGCACACCAAGGTCCACGAGCGTCAGTCCGGCCGAACCGTCGATGTCCATGCGGAAGAGGAGGTCGGCGTGCGAACCATCGAAGGAAAGGTCACCGTCGACGAGCAGCCGCACCTCGGTGCCCTCCGCCGAAACCACGCGGTGGTCCGAGGTCACCCGCGTGATCCGGGCTCCGTCGTCCGACTCCAGGAGTTCGTCCAGTTCGAAGTCGAAGCGGCCATTCCGGTCCTCCACGAACCCCTCCGACAGGAGGCTCACCGACACGCCGTTTCCACCCGTGGCGAAGGCCCCGTCCACCACATAGTCGGCGACGGGCAGGGCGCCCCCGGCGCTCGTGTCGAACGCCCGGACCCGCAGGCGCGTGGATACCGCGTCGCTCTCGTCCATGAGGTCCACGAAGCCGAACGGCCGCAGCGGGAGCGCCGGCAGTCCCGATGAGAGATCCACCACGTAGAGTTCGAAACGGACGCCGTTCTCCGGACCTCTGTCTCCATGCTCTACGTACGCGTCGATGTTCGGGTCGAAGACGAACTCCTTGCCCAGATAGTTGATCGGGAACAGCGGAATCCGGGAACTCGCTCGTGCCGCCGCGATGTTCGCGACGGCCCGCTCGAGAGACCGCGGCTCGAGCACGCGCAACAGATTCAGACGGTCGTCCGTGGCACGCGCACGGGAATGCGCGACCCGGTTCGCGGGGGGATCGGACAGGCCGAGAACCTCCGCGATCGTCCGCACCTGCGCGACGATCGCGTTGTCTGCGGCGAAGCGGAGCGAGAAGATCGAGTTGGCTGTCGCCTGCGGGTCGAAGGGGACGTCGACCGGCGGCGGGCCGATGACGCTCCCGTCTTCGACGCACCCGACCGCCAGCAGAGCGAGCAGCCCGGCCGCGAAGCCTCGACACCTCACGGCCACAGCGGCCCGACCTCCGGCCGACCGACCGCGAATTCCTCGTTCACGCGACCTTCCAAACGCTGTCATGACCGTCTCGCCATCCTCGGGGTCCATGCGGGTGCGACACAAACAAGACGAGACAGCCGCGAGCGAAGTCACCGCGGCGCGAAGCCGCCCGCGCCCGAAGGCCGCACCGCTGGTCACGATCCCCACCGTGCGCATACCTTGGCGAAGCGTTTGGAAACCCGGACGACTCGCCCGTGAAGTTCACGGGATTCGTCCCGAATCCCCCCTCCGGGGGCTCTGAATTCGAGGAGGCAGGATGCACGCATTGCCCGATCTGCCCTACGCCCATGACGCGCTCGAACCGACGATCGACGCGCGCACGATGGAGATCCACCACGGCCGGCACCACCAGGTGTATGTGAACATGCTCAACGCCGCGCTCGACGGTCACGACGAGCTTGCGAGCCTTTCGGTCGAGAACCTGCTGCGCGGCATCGACAACGTGCCCGAGTCGATTTGTGGCGCGGTGCGGAACCACGGCGGCGGCCACGCGAACCACTCGATGTTCTGGACTTCGATGTCTCCAGGCGGCGGGGGGAGTCCGTCAGGCGACCTCGCGGCCGCGGTCGACGGCGCGTTCGGTTCCTTCGATGACTTCAAGGCGACGTTCCAGAAGGCGGGAGCCACCCGCTTCGGCAGCGGTTGGGCGTGGCTCGTAGTCGGCGGCGCAAGAGATCTCAGCGTGTATTCCACCGCGAACCAGGACAGTCCGCTCATGCAGGGAGATACGCCGATTCTCGGCGTCGATGTCTGGGAGCACGCGTACTACCTGAACTACCAGAACCGCCGGCCGGACTATCTCGCGGCCTTCTGGGACGTGGTGGACTGGGCCGACGTGGCCGCCCGCCACGCCGCCGCCACGGGCTAGCGTCACGGCCGAAGCTGTCCTCAGCCGCCGGACCCGGGGTCAGTCGCCGAAGCTGACCCCGAGGTCCCGCGCGGTCGCCACGATATCACCGTCGACAGGCACCGACTTGTGGTTGGCGAGTGCCTCCGCGAGCGGGATCGCCTTCACCGTGGGCGGGTCGAGCCCGACCATGGTCCCGAACTCGCCGCGGGCCACGCAGCGCACCGCGGCGCCGCCGAAGCGCAGCGACATGACGCGGTCGTAGGAGATGGGCGCGCCGCCGCGCTGCAGGTGGCCGAGCACGATCGACCGCGTCTCCTTCCCCGTCCGGCTCGAGATCTCCCGTGCGACCAGGTCGCCCAGGCCGCCGAGGCGAGTCTGATCGCCGGCACCGCCATGCACGGTCTTGAGCATCGCCGCGCCGTCGACCGGCATGGCGCCCTCGGCGACGCAGACGATGCTGAAGTCACGTCCCGCGGCGTCCCGCTGCCGGATCTTGTCGCAGACTTTCTCGATCCGGTAGGGGATCTCCGGGATGAGGATCACGTCAGCCGTGCCGGCCAGTCCGCTGTAGAGCGCGATCCACCCGGCATGCCGTCCCATCAACTCCACGACCATGACCCGGCGATGGCTCTCCGCCGTCGAATGGAGCCTTCCGATCGCATCGGTGGCCGTCTCAACGGCCGTCAGGAAGCCGAACGTCAGGCTCGTCCCGTGGAGGTCGTTGTCGATCGTCTTCGGGACGCCGACCACGGGAAGCCCCCGTTCGAAGAGCTTGAGGGCGATGTGAAGGCTACCGTCGCCCCCGATGGCGATCAGCGCGTCGATCCCGTGCCGGCGCACGCTCTCGATGATCTCGCCCGATCGGTCTCGTTCCTCGATCGTGCCGTCCGGCAACCGCGCCGGCCACGCGAACGGGTTGGATCGGTTGGTCGTCCCCAGAATCGTCCCCCCCCGGTGCGTGATACCGCGCACGGCGTCGCCACCGAGCGAAATCACTTCGCCTGTGTCGTCCGGCAACAGTCCGCCATACCCGTGCTCGATCCCCACGACCTCCCAGCCGCGGTTGACGGCGCTCAGCACGATGGCGCGGATGACCGCATTCAGCCCCGGCGCGTCTCCTCCGCCGGTGTTGATCGCGATCCGCCGAATTTCCCTGGTCTCGTCCATGGCCCGATAATCGGGGTCACGAGGGCTTGACGCTACGCCCGCCGGAGGGCACCCTCGCTGCCATGTCGAACCACGGACCCCTGCATACGATCCTCTTCGACCTCGATGGCACGCTGGTCGACTCGGCGGATCTCATCCTCGCATCGTGGCGCCACACGATGGACGCTCACTTCGAGGAGCCCCCTGCCGAGGACGTGTGGCTGCGGACGCTGGGTCAGCCACTGCGGGCCCAGTTCGGGTACCTGGTCGACACGGCCGAGGAAGTGCAGGCCATGGTCGAGACCTATCTGAAGCACAACTTCCGGGAACACGAGCGCCTCATCCGTCCCTTCCCCCGCGTCTCCGAGACACTCGTCGAGTTGCGCGCGAACGGGATTCGAATCGGGGTCGTGACCAGCAAGGCGAGCGCCGGAACGGCCCGGAGCCTGGCGGCCTGCACGCTCGATGAGGCCCTGTTCGACGTGATCGTGACCTCGGATGAGCCCGTACCGCACAAGCCCGACCCAGCCCCGATTCGGCTGGCGCTCGAGCGCCTGGACGCGTCGCCGGAGACCGCGGCCTACGTGGGCGACTCGGTGTGGGACATACGCGCCGGGCACGCGGCCGACGTGACGACGATGGCCGCGCTGTGGGGTCCGTTCTCGGAGCGGGAACTGGCCATCGAACGCCCGCACATCATGCTGGACACGATTGACGAAGTGCTACGCTACATCGCCCCGCCGGAAGTGCCGCAGCCGTCGCTCTGAGGAACTCCAGCCGTCAGCCCGAGGCGTCGCGGCCACCTGCCGAGAAAGCGAGCGCCCCGCCTTCGAGCGATCCATTGACCAGTGCTGCGGCCAGCGCCTCGTCGAGCGTCTCCACCGGGTGGAACTCGAGTTGGTCACAGACCTGATCGGGCAGGTCGTCCAGATCGCCCTCGTTGACCGCCGGAAGGATGATCTCGCTCATGCCGGCGCGCGCGGCGCCGAGCACCTTCTCCTTGACCCCTCCGATCGGGAGGACGCGGCCGGAGAGCGTGATCTCGCCCGTCATGGCCACGTCGTGCCGCACGGGGTGGTCGCCCAGCGCGCTGACGAGTGCCACCGCCATGGCGATCCCCGCGGACGGCCCCTCCTTGGGGATCGCGCCCGCCGGCACGTGGATGTGGATCTCGTGATCCCGTAGCCGCTCCTCCGTCAGTTCGAGGCCGTTCGCGTGACTGCGCGCGAACGTGAGCGCCGCCTGCGCGCTCTCCTTCATGACGTCGCCCAGCTGCCCCGTGAGGACCAGCCCCTCCTTGCCCTTCAGCACACGGGTCTCGACGAGCATGATGTCGCCGCCGACGGGCGTGTAGTACATGCCGGTCGCCACCCCGACCGTATTCTCCTCCATCTTCTTCGCGGCATGGATCTTGGGGCGACCCAGCAACTCGCGCAGGTCATCCGCCCCCACCGCCACCTCTGCCGCGCCGGTCGCGACCTTGCGAGCGGACTTCCGGCAGACCGAGCCGAGTTCGCGCTCGAGATTGCGGACCCCGGCCTCATGTGTGTAGCGGGTGATGATCGACCGGATGGCGTCCTCTCCCACCTCCAGTTGCTCCTGCAGCAGTCCGTTGCGCCGCTTCTGCCGCGGCAGCAGGAACCGCCTCGCGATCTCCAGCTTCTCGGCTTCGGTGTAGCCCCGGAATTCGATCGCCTCCATGCGGTCGCGCAGCGGTCCGGGGATCTGCTGGAAGACGTTCGCCGTCGCAATGAACAACACCTCCGAGAGGTCGAACGGCACGCCGAGGTAGTGGTCCACGAACGAGCCGTTCTGCGCCGGATCGAGCACCTCCATCAAGGCCGCCGACGGGTCGCCCTGGAACGACACCCCGAGCTTGTCGATCTCGTCCAGGAGGAAGACGGGGTTCCTGGTCCCCGCACGCTTGAGCCCCTCTATGACGCGGCCCGCCATCGCGCCCACGTAGGTCCGCCGGTGTCCCCGGATATCCGCCTCGTCGCGCGCCCCGCCCAGCGACACGCGGACGTACTTGCGGCCCATGGCATCGGCGATGGAGCGTGCGATCGACGTCTTTCCGACGCCCGGCGGCCCGACGAAGAGCAGCGTTTCTCCGGCCCGGTCGTCCTCGTGTCCGCGCACGGCCTCCGTGTCGCCCTCATCCGCGTCCGGTTCACTCTCGGCCGGCTCACTCTCGGCCGGTTCGTCCGCGGGGGCGTCCGTCTCCGCCTCGTCGGTGGCCTCGGGCGCCGCTGCACTCTCGGCTTCCGGCTCGGACACTTCACGGCACCTCGCCTCATCCTGAAGCTTCCGCACCGCGAGAAAATCGAGGACCCTCTCCTTGACATCGCGCAGCCCGTAATGGTCCCGCTCGAGGACTTCCTCGGCACGCGCGATGTCCAGCTGCTCCTCGGTCGTCTCGGACCACGGAAGGTCTGCGACGATTTCGAGGTAGGTCCGCACGACCTGTGCTTCGGCGGATTCGCGCGGTATCCGCTCCAGACGTCTGAGTTCTCGGTTGACTTCCTGGCGTGCCTCTTCCGGCAGTTCCAGAGCCTCGATGCGGTCGCGGAGATCCTTCGTCTCCTGAAAGTCGATGTCCTCGCCCAGTTCCTTCTGGATCGCCTTCATCTGCTCGCGCAGGAAGATCTCGCGCTGCCGCTCCCCCAGTTCCTCCTGGACCTGCTCGCGAATCTCCTCCTGGGCTTCGAGCAGGCCGATCTGCTTCTGCAGGTGGACGAGAAGCGATCTCAGGCGGGCCTCGACCGAGAGGGTCTCGAGAAGCTCCTGCTTCTGTTCGACCTCGAGTTCGGTGTAGAACGCGACGAGATCGGCCAGTTCGCCGGGCGTGGTCACGCCGCCCAGGAGGTGGTCCACGATCTCCTTCGGTACGCCGCGCAGACGGCTGACCTCGGCGGCGCGCTCATGGACCTCCTTGTAGAGCGCGGCGAACGCGCGCTCCTCCGGGTCGAGCGGATCCATGTCGTCCATCTGGCGCGCGACGACCTCCAGATACCCGTCCCGCTCCGTGTATTCGAGCGCGGCGGCGCGGACATCGCCCTGGATGACCATCTGAATGCCGCCTGGCACCTTCTGCATCTGGGCAATTCGGCACACCGTGCCGATGCGGTACAGGTGTTCCGGGTCCGGCTTCTCGACCTCGGCGTCCAGTTGCGCGGCGGCGAAGAGCAGCTTGTCGCCCGCAATCGCCCGGTCTATGGCCTTCATCGTCTTGTCACGGCCGGCGGCGATCGGCGCCGCGACCGCCGGGAACACGACTGTGCCCCGGAGCGGCAGGACCGGCAGCCGCAGACGCTGCGAAGCGACCTGCGGCTCGGACTCCGCCTGCTCCGTGTCCCTTACCTCCAGCGCGACGCCGCCATTCACGGAAGGCGGCGCATCCGGCTGGTCCCTGCGTCCGTTCTCATCGCTCATAGTCGCGTGGTCTCTATTCCTCTCGCGCGTCAGGCGCGCGTCGCTTCCGCCGAACTGGTGTAACTCGCGAACCCCCTCCCCGTTCCATCCGAAGGGGAGGGTTACGTCCTTAGATGCAGGTTTCGGGCCCGCTGGAACGGCGAACAAGCTGGCGACGCCGGCCGATTTGGCGCATCGCACTCCTAGAGGACTGCCGATGCGGACGCCGTGCGTCAAGGCGGCAGGGTCCGGGCGCTCCCCCGGCTCGGGACAGACTCCCGCGGTGCATGTAGCGTCACTGCGGGCGCCGTGCCATTTTCCTGCCATGGCAAGACAGGCGCTGGGTCAGGCCGGACGCAAGGCGGCGCCCGGGGAGGAACGCTACTTCCGTCGCGGGTTGGGGCTCAAGAAAGAGATCCAGCCGGTGCTCGATTTCGAGTACGGGAGCGCGCTCGTGGCGCTCATACGCGCGCGCGATTTCGAGTTGCGCGTGAACCGGCTCCACCTGCGTCTCGCGAAGAGCTTCGGCTTCTGCTATGGCGTGGACCGCGCCGTGGACTATGCCTACGAGTCCCGCCGGAAATTCCCCGACCGGCGGATCTTCCTTGTCGGGGAGATCATCCACAACCCGCATGTGAACCGTCGTCTCGAAGAGATGGAGATCGAGTTCCTCTATCCTACCGAAGAGGGCGAGTTCGATTTCAGTTCGGTCACTCCGGAAGACGTGGTGATCATTCCGGCCTTCGGCGTGACGCTGCACGACTTCGAGACGCTGCGGGCGCTGAACTGCATTCTCATCGACACGACGTGCGGCTCGGTGCTCAACGTGTGGAAGCGCGTAGAGAGCTACGCGCGCGAGGGATTCACGACCGTCGTGCACGGCAAGTACTGGCACGAGGAGACGCGCACCACCAGTTCGCAGGTCAACAAGTACGACGGGGCGAAGTTCCTCATCGTGCGGGACATGGCCCAGGCCCAGGTCGTGTGCTCCTACATCCGCGGAGACGGCGACCGGGAGGACTTCATGGAGCTGTTCGATCCATCCAGGTCGCCGGGGTTCGATCCGGATCGCGATCTGGGACGGATCGGCGTCGCCAACCAGACGACGATGCTGGCCTCCGAGTCGCTGTCCATCGCCGCCCAGCTCGGCGAAGCGATGTCGGATCGCTGGGGTCCGGAGGAGCTGCCCAACCGGTTCCGCAGCTTCGATACGATCTGCTCGGCCACCCAGAAACGGCAGGATGCCGTGAAGGAGATGATGGAGGTCCCGCCGGACCTCATGATCGTGATCGGCGGCTACAACTCGTCGAACACGAACCAGCTGGCGCACCTCTGCTCACTGCATACGAAGACGTATCACGTCGAGGATGCGACCTGCATCGACACCGTCAGGGGGCGCATCACGCACAAGCGGATCGGTGGGGACGAGATTCTGACGGAGGATGCGTGGCTCCCGTCGGGCGAAGTCGAGATCGGTCTTACCGCGGGCGCATCGACACCGGACTCCAAGCTTGGCGAGGCGGTGGAGCGCATAATCCGGGGAGCGGGCTACGACCCCTCCGAGGTGCTGGGCACCGCCTGACAGCTGCCGCGCCGAACCGTCCCACCCGACTGCATGGCGACGACCGCCAACTCACCGCCGAGCCAGCTCCCGCAGGCGAGCGCTACGCCCTCCTCCTCGGTCGTGAGCGTGACGAGACGTATGTCGGGGTCCGCCTCGCAGAGTTCGTGGAAGCGCCCGAGCCCGCCGTCAGGTACGGTCGCCACGAGACGAATACCACGGCTCCTGACAATATGCTGCCGGATTCCGGCGGGAGCCATCGCCGGCCCGGCGGGCACCTCGTACCGTCCGGGCGTGCCTGGAACCGCGGAACCACGGAGAAAAGAGGTGGAGCGTGTTCTCGGACCCTGAACACGGCTATGAGGCGATCCGCGACGGGGTGCGGAGCCTGTGCGAGCGCTTCCCCGGCGAGTATTGGCGCGACCGGGATCGCGAACAGGCCTATCCGACCGAGTTCATCGAGGCTCTGACCGACGCGGGGTATCTCGCGGCTCTCATTCCGGAGGAATACGGTGGCGCCGGACTCGACCTCAAGGCGGCGTGTGTCATCCTCGAGACGATCCAGCGCGCGGGGTGCAACGGGGCCGCCTGCCACGCGCAGATGTACATCATGGGCACGCTCCTCAGGCACGGAGGTGAAGCGCAGAAGCGGCACTACCTGCCCCGGATCGCCGCGGGCGACTTGCGCCTGCAGGCCTTCGGCGTGAGCGAACCCACCTGCGGCACGGACACGACGCGGATCCGGACTACGGCCACGCGTGATGGCGACGCGTACGTCATCAACGGCCAGAAGACATGGATCTCCCGCTCGGAGCACTCCGATCTCATGCTCCTGCTCGCCCGCACCACGCCTCGGGAGGAGAGCGGTAAACCCACGGCCGGGATGTCCGTATTCCTGGTAGATCTGCGGGATGAGGTCGGAGCCGCGATCACCATCCGTCCCATCGAGACGATGATCAACCACTCGACCACGGAGGTCTTCTTCGACAGGCTGCGCGTGCCGGCCGAGAATCTGATCGGTGAGGAGGGGAAGGGGTTTCGCTACATCCTCGATGGCCTGAATGCGGAGCGGGTACTCATCGCGGCCGAGTGCGTGGGCGACGCGCGCTTCTTCGTGGAACACGCCGCGGGATACGCGAAGGAACGGGAGGTGTTCGGGCGCCCGATCGGTCAGAACCAGGGGATCCAGTTTCCGATCGCGGAAGCCCACATGAAGACGGAGGCCGCCGCCCTCATGGTCGAACGGGCCGCTACGTTGTTCGACGAGGGCGCGCCGTGCGGGGCCGAAGCGAACATGTCCAAGTACCTCGCGGCCGACGCGTCGTGGGCCGCGGCGGATATGTGCATGCAGACCTACGGCGGGTTCGCCTTTTCCACCGAGTACGACATCGAGCGGAAGTTTCGCGAGACGCGGCTGTATCAGATCGCGCCGATCTCGACGAACCTGATCCTTTCCCATGTGGCGACCCACGTCCTGGGTCTCCCGAAGTCGTTCTAGCGGACATGGCGGACATGAAGGACTGGGCCGCCTGGGTGGGGCGCACCGATGAGGTGACGGATCGGGCCTCGGCGACGCTCGCCGGCGCGATGCTGGCGACGCTTGACCGGGATCCGGGGTCGCTCGACGAAGGCGACCCGCTGCCACCGCTCTTCCACTGGATGTACTGCCGCGAGCTGGCGCCCGGCAGCCGGCTCGACGTGGACGGCCACCAGAAGCGTGGCGAGTTCCTCCCGGCGCTTCCCTTCTCGCGCCGGATGTGGGCCGGGGGACGGCTCCGGTTCAAGGGAACGGTCCGGATCGGAGAGTTCGTTCGTCGGCGGTCGACCATCCGGGCGATCACGCCGAAAGAGGGCCGGAGCGGCCCACTGGTGCTGGTCACGGTCGAACACCGGATCACCGGGGAAGGCGGGGAAATCATCGAGGAGCAGGATCTCGTCTTCCTCGAGCGGCCCACGGAGCCGCTGAGCTTGCCGCGGGTTGCGGGCCCGGAGGACGAGATGGAGTGGTCCGAGTCGGTGACGCCCGATGCCGCCACGTTGTTCCGGTTCTCGGCTCTCACCTTCAACGCGCATCGGATTCATTACGACCGGGACTACGCGCGCGGGGTCGAGCTGTATCCCGATCTCGTGGTGCACGGCCCGTTCACAGCGCTCCTGCTCGCTGATCTTGCGACCCGCCGCGCCGGACGGTCGTTGCGGACGCTGGCGTTCCGGGCGCGCCGCCCGATGTTCGTCGACCGTCCGATCACCCTTCAGGGTCGGCAGACGGATCGAGACGTGAGTCTGAGGGCGCTGGACGACACCGGGGCCCTCACGATGTCAGCCGCCGCCACGCTGGCCTGAAGCTCGCCGCGATCTTCGCCACTCTCCGCTTGAGAGATCGCGCACAGGACTTCCAGCGGGCCTCAAGGCGGCGACAGCACGATCGCGTGTTGCAGGCCGGACTCGTCCATTTCGTATCCGTAGAAGCGGCCATCGCGGACTTCGGTAACGACAACGCCCGGGGGAAACTCGAGGCGCTCACGGAAGGCGCCGTCGACCCCGTACCGGTCCCAGTATTTTGCCGACTGCCGTACCCCCTCCCATCCGAGAGAGTCCGAGAGATCCCTCATCTCACCGGCGGTCATGGGGCGTGCAAACCAGATGCTGCCGGTAGCCGGATCGGGGCTTCCGTTCAGGAAGAACGGGTAGCGGTCGCCGAACGTTGGGCCCGGATCCAGTCCTGGGGCCGGGGACTCCGGCCCGCGAACCGGGAACACCTCGGAGATCCGTTGCCGAATCTTCTCCGCCCAGCGTTCTCGCTGCTGCCGCTGCGTCCTGCGATATCGCGCGCTGAGCCTGGTCAGGTACGCCAGGTCAGCGCCGGCCAGGGCCATCGAGTCGTCCGGATCGAATGCGTACCGCTCCACGACCGTTCCGGCGAGATCGTGCACGCGTACGGTGCCTGCCCCGGGGTCGAGAATGGCGAACGTCTCATCCCGGGTCCCGCCCCGCACGAAGACTCCAGCCCCCCAGCTTCCCAGCCCCCGGATCATTTCCCCTGCGCCTTCGCTCAACGGGAAGGCAGTCCGCAGCTCCCGACCGGTCCAATAGCGGAGATCGAACGGACTGCCGTCCAGCGCGGCGCGGCCGCTTGCAACCAGCGCTCCCAGCTTTCCCCCGGGCAGGGCCATCCAGTACCAGGGAAGGCCGGTGCGCAGACGCAGCGGACTGGAGTCGAGCCACTTCCGGCTCGACACGTCGATCGCGCTGAGCCGCCGGTTCACGAGATCCGGCACCCACAGCCGGTCGCCGATCCATACGGCCTGGAAGACCCCCTTCGAGAACTCCCCCGGTCCCGACCCGGGCCCGCCCACGGACCCGAGCCGGTCGCCATCGTGATCGAAGAAGATGATCTCCGACGACGTCCGATCCACGACAACGAAACCGTCCGGAGTCGCCGCCACCGAGGAAGCCTCCGCGATCTCGGCCCGGCCCCCCGCGTCGGCGCGAAGGCGCGTCCGAACGACCGCTCGCCGGACTTCGGGCCCATCCATCGGAATGCGGTCGAAGACGGTTGTCGCTACTTGTGTCACCCGTGCCACTCCATCTTTCTTACTGTCCTGAGCCGAACAAAAGACGAAAGCAATTCGCCGGCGACCGCCACCCGAACGTCGGCAGGGGCCGGTCTCAGCGCGCCGCCCGGCAGCGGTGCCATGTCCTCCGTGGGTTGCTAGGCTTGGAGGGCGTAGCGCAGGACAACGATTCCCAGCACCATTGCGAGCGCGCCCGCGGTCCTCCACAGCCCCGCCCCCATGCCGAGAGCCATCGCAATGCGCTTCAAGCCGAATCCCGGGAACAGCAGGTAGAGCGCACCCTTCACGAGAGCCCCCCAGCCATAAACCGTGACGATCGTCGGGACGCCGCCCCACACGTTGTGGAAGGCCACGATGAACGACCCCAGCCCCAGCGCGAGAAAGGCGAAACCGAAACTGCCCGACGGGCCCCTGGACTGAATGCGCGACAGGAGCTCCTTCCAGGCTTCGGGCCGGAGCATGTACGACAGCCCCAGGGCGATGAGATTGATCGAAACGAACACCTCGACTGCGGTGGTGAGATCTTCCATTCTTCCGTCTCCCTCTGTCTTGTCGTTCGCTTTGCCCGTCTGCTCTACTAGCTCGCTTTGCCGCTTATCGTAAGGGTCCCGAAAGCGAGCACGCCGGAGTCTCTAGGTCTGGGCCAGCGCCGCCACGGCGCGCTCGTTGTCCTCGATCGTGTTGTAGAAATGGGGGGAAAACCGGACGAGGGGCCCGCGGTGGTCGACGATCACGTCCCGCGCAGCCAGGTGGCGTACCGCCGCCGCCGCGTCCTGGTGCCGGAAGAGGACGAGGGCAGACCGGGCGGCGGGATCAGCCGCCTGGTGGAGCGTGTAGCCCAGGTCCGAGATTCTGTCTCTCAGATCTTCTGCCAACCTTCGGTTGCGACGTTCGATCGCCGCGATGCCGCAGTCCAGAACCACCGACAACCCTCCGGCGGCCGTGTAGGCGACACCCGTGGCCGGCGTCCCCAGCTCGAACCGACGCGCGTCGGAGCGGGGCGTCGCATCCCGGATGTCGAAGAAAAACTGGTTCTCAACACCGAACCATGAGAGCGTGACCGGGTCGATACGGACGTCCGGGTTCACGTGGAGGTACGCCATACCGGGTCCGCCGCAGAGCCACTTGAGCGCCCCGCCCACCAGGAAGTCCACCCCCAGCGCCGGGACGTCGATCTCCACTTGTCCATTTGATTGGTATGCGTCCAGTAAAATGAACGAACCGGCATCGTGGGCTATCCGGGTGAGTTCGGCAGCGTCCTGGGTGTTGCCGCTGGTGAAGAAGACGTGGGAGGTCGCGAGGAGGGCGGTGCGCTCGTCGACGGCATCCCGGATCGCCTCGAGCGGGACGTGGATTCCGTCCGGGCTCGAAACGATCTCGACCTCGAGACCGTTCACGCGCTGGGACAGGAAGTGGTGGCCCACGGTCGGAAAGTCGAGTTCGGTGAGCACGACTCTGTTCCGTCCGCTGGCCCGGGCACTTGCCGCCACGGCCCCCCATATGACGGCGACGGCGGCCGAGACGCTCGACATCAGCGCGATCGTGTCCGGGCCGGCTCCGATCGTGCGACCGAACGAAGCCCGAACTTCGTCGAGCTTGGCGACCCAGATCTCATACCACGCGCCGGCCCCCATTTCGTTCCAGAGTTCTTCGAAGCGCCGCCGTTCCTCGATCGAGCGGAGAGAGAGAGCGCCGAGGGAGTTGGAGTTCAGGTAGGCCTTGCCGGAGAGGATTGGAAACTGCCGCCTGAGTTCATCGATGCGGTCGTCGAGCGGGAGACCCGCTACGCCGGTAACGCCGGTAACGCCGGCAACGCGGGCCGCACTGGCCGTTCCGTGGTGATCCAGAATATCCTTCCTTTCCATGAACGAGCCGCCGCAGTCATCCCCGGCCCCGGGACCCCTCCTCGACTTCGAGACGGGTGAAACCCTTGAACGGCACGACCGCAAGCACGCCGGCCCGGGAGGTGAACCGGAGTGCCCCCGGTGCCAAACCCGCATGGTGCGCTGCGTCGAGCAGCACCCGGCACCGCGGTCCGACGATTCGCCCTTCCGCGTCCGACTCGCCTGCCCGGTCTCCGAATGCGCCGCGTGGACCGCTTACAATTGGTAGGAGGCCCGACCCCGACAACCCGCTCGCCCCGGCGGCACCAGGCGCTACCACTCCATGTCGGGCAGAACATCGCTCTGCAGCCGGAACATTTCGTTGATCGTTTGAACCGCGGCGCGATATGAGTGCGTCGTGGGGTCCAGCAGCAGTGCCTGGAGCAGAGTCCGGCGCGAACCCTGGGCGAACGCGTCGACAAGCAGCCGGTTGATCGTCGTCTGTGTCCTCAGGAGCCCGAGGATCCCCTCCGGGAGAGGTGCCATGGTGGCGGGATGGAGACCCCGGCTGTCGGCACGAGCCGGGACTTCGACCACAGCGCCGTCGGGCAGGCCGGGCACGTATCCGGCGTTCGGTACGTTCACCGCGGCGAGGCGCGTGTCGATACCGCACAGCACTCCCTCGAGGAGGGGGATCCCGAGTTCGCCGGAAGGGACCAGCCCGTCGCCCGCCTCGTCCTCCTTCCCGGGCTTCACCCGGTGCAGCGGCGAGTCCGGAAACGCGGGCACATCGGTGGGGTGGTCGCCGAGGTTGTAGATCCAGGTCGGCGCCTCCCCCGCTTCCCACGGCGTGCCCTGCACGGGGTCGTAGAAGAACTGGAGGAGGCTGCTGCCCAGGAATTCCTGCGCCCACCCCAGATACTCGCCGATGTGGTTCGTCCCGGGACTTGGGTATCGGCCGAACACCCGAAACAGGATCCGGCTCAGCGCGATCTCATCCCAGTCGTGCAGCCAGTGCGCCTTCCGCTCCCGCCTCTCGAGCTCGGGATAGAGGTCGTCCCCCGTCTCCCGGTCCCGGACGGACTCGAACCAGGAGAAGTGGTTGAGCCCGCTGGCCCGGGCTTCGAGCCGCTCCGCCGGGAGTTCGAGGAGATGGGCCATCTGCTCGGTGCCATGGAACACGCCGTGGCAGAGTCCCACCACGCGCGCCGACGAGAGCCGGCTTTGCGCCTCGCAGAGTTTCGTGAGCGGGTTCGTGTAGTTGACGAGCCACGCGTCGGGGCAGTGCGTCTCCATCGCCCGCGCGACATCCAGCGAGGGACTCATGTTTCGGAGTGCGTGGAAGAGACCGCCCGCCCCCCCGTTCTCGCCGTAGATCTGCGAGGAGCCGAAGGTGCGGGGGACGTGGAAGTCCTGGGCCCAGTAAAAGTAGCGGCGGATTTCGATGGCCATGACCACGGCGTGGGCGCCGGGGAGCGCCTCGGCGAGATCCGTGGTCGCCGACAGCGAAACGGAGCGCCCGAGCCGCACGGCCACCGACTCCGCGTATGCCTGGGTCCGGGGCAACTCCGATGGGTCGATGTCGACGAGAACGATGTCGAGGCCGCGGTCGCAGAGGGCGTCGCTCAGGAGCAGGTCCCGTATCGACGCGGGGCCGAACTCGCGGCTACCCGCCCCGACGAGGACGATCCTCACTCCTCCGCTCACGGCGACACTCCTGCCGGCGTCGAAGGGGTGTTCGTGTGCGCGAGGCGCACGGTGATCGCCCCCGCGCCGAACGACACTGCGAGGAGGAGCACGCCCATGGCGGCCCGGCCGGTGAGCACGTACCCAAGGCCGAGGAGGCTCGCGTAGACGAAAAGCGCGCCGAGCAGGAAACCCGGCCACATGCGGCTCGCGGGCGGGTCAGCCGTGGTCACGCCGGTGCGCTCGGCCACCCGGCCCCACCAGCCGCCCGGGTGCACGCGGCGGTAGAAGCCGTCGAGCACTTCGTCCGACTCGGGCCGGGTGGCCAGTACGACGGCCAGCCACAGCGCGGTGCATGCGACCAGGATGATCACTCCCCGGACAAGGTCCATTTCCGGCGCGTAGAAGCCGTCGGCGGCGCGGATCATCGACGCGGGCAGGACCGGCTCGATCGCGGCCAGCAGGACCCGACCGTTGGCCAGGAGCACCGACCCGGCCATCGCCGCGATCTCCGCCCAGGCGTTCACGCGCCACCAGTACCAGCGGAGCAGCCACACGAGCGCGACCCCCGCCGTCAGTTCGATGATGTAGATCCAGCCCCGCTGAATCGAGTCCATCTGCCAGGCCACGGCGGCGGCGACCGCGGCCAGCAGCACGACGGCGATCCGGGAAGCCGCGACGTAGTGCCGTTCCGAGCGGTCCGGCCGCAGAAAGCGCCGGTAGACGTCGTTGACCATGTACGACGCGCCCCAGCAGAGGTGCGTGTCCATCGTACTCATGAAGGCGGCCAGGAAGGTGGCGACCATCAGTCCCCTCAGCCCGGCCGGCATGAGTTCGCGGATCATCATCGGGTACGCGAGCTCGGGGTCGGCGGCCAGCAGCGGGTCCATGGCCCCGGGCGGGAAGACGAGGAGAGACCCGAGTCCCACCACGATCCAGGGCCAGGTGAGCAGCACCGTTCCCGCGAAGGCGAACCAGAGTGAAGCTTTCACGGCCTGCCGCTCGTCTCGGGTCGCGAAGAGTCGCTGCGCCACGTAGCCGTCTCCCTGTCCGCTTCGCAGCCATAGAATCAGGATCAGGCAGAGGAAGGACACGATCTCGAGCGACGAGGCGTTGGCGGCGGTGGGCACCAGATCGAGGGCCCCCGGGGGCGCTCCCGGGACGGCGCGGATGGCCTCCGCCATCGCCGAGGGGCCGCCGAAGCGGGTGAGCACGATCCCGGCCAGGGTCGTCGCACCCAGCATGCCGGCCACGAACTGCAGCAGGTCCGTGACCACGACCCCCCACAGTCCCGAAGCAACGGTGTAGGCGAGCGCCAGTCCGATGCAGACCGCCAGCGTCACCGCGGGGTCCCAGCCCAGGAGCACGCGGCTGAACTTCACCATGGCGAGCATGACCCAGCCCATGACGACCGCGTTCTTGAGCAGTCCCTGGTACACCGCCGAGAAGCAGCGCAGGGCCCGCGCCGGGGCGCCCCCGTAGCGGATCTCGATCACCTCGGCGTCGGTGAGCACGCCCGCCCGCCGCCACAGGCGCGCGTAGAAGAAGGTGAGCATGAGGATCCCTGCCGCCTCGTACCACCACAGCCAGTTCCCGTACACACCCTGCCGCCGCACGAGCGCCGCGGTGGCGAGCGGGGCGTCGGTCGCGAACCAGGTGGCGGCGATCGACGTCCCGGCCAGCCACCAGGGGAGGGAACGGCCGGCGACGAAGTAGTCCTCCATGCTGCCCCCGGCGCGCCGCGCGAGTCCGAATCCGATCGCGAGGACGATGGCTCCGTAGATGCCGACGACGATCCAGTCGAGCGGAGTCAGCGCCACCCGTCAGGGGTCCCGGGCCGGCGCCGGCGGGCTCTCGCTCCGGGGTGCCAGAACGTTGGAGAGGATGCGGTACGCGCCGGGGACGCCGTACGGAAGCTGCCGGTGGAGAGCGAGCGCCAGGTACGTGTAACGTCCGGTTCCCGCCGCCGCGGTGAGCCACACGCCTTCCTGCGGGTCCTGGTTCTCGTCGTGCGTCTCCACCAGTGGGGTATAGGCCGGATCCCAGTCGGAGAAGAACTTGGAGCCGCGCTGCTCGACCCATCCCTCGAAGTCGGCTTCGGTGATGCGGTTGGGTGTGGTCATCAGGGGGTGGTCCGGCTGAAGCAGGCGGACCGGGGCGTCCTCCTCCGATACCTCCTCCGCACCCCTCGGGAGAGACGCCGGGTACGGGGCCATGGAGGACGGCACATACTCCTGGGTCTGGTAGAGCACGACCAGGTGTCCGCCCCGGCGCGCGAAATCCAGGAGACGCTGGTTGTGCTCCACGAGGTCGGCCCTCACGGCGTAGGCCCGGGTGCCGACCACAATCGCGTCGAACGCGTCGAACCCCGCGTTCGCGTCGCCGTCCACCGGGCCGGGCGCCAGCCTCGCGAGGGCGTCTTCGTCGAGGAGTTCGACAGTGGCTCCCAGGGCCTCGATCGCTGCGGGAACCTCGTCACCGACACCCATGACGTAGCCGATGCGGGCGCCGTGCAGGGGATCTACGGCGACCGACCGGACCACGGTGAGCGCGGGACCCCAGAGCCGCGCCAGCGGGAGATCACGGTGCTCGATGGTCCGGTAGCCCACGCCATAGTCCGCTTCGCTTGCGCCGGCCCGCACGCGGGCCACGGCCCGGATCTCCGCTTCACCTCGCCACCCGGGCGGCGGAGTCGCGGCGAACGATGTTTCGACGGTCTCGCCGGCGTCGCGGAACTCGTGGCGCACGGTGCCGGGTGTCGACGTCCAGCCGTCCGGCAACTCGAGTCGGGTCTCCACCGCGAGAGGCCCGGAGTTCGCACTGATCCGCACCCGCACGGTCCCCGTGGCTCCCGAGCCGTCGCCGGGCACGATCCGGACGCGAGGCTCCAACGACACAGACAATGCGGGCAGGACCTCGACAGCCCGCGTCACGGCTCCGTAGGGAAGGCGGGGCACCCGGGCCGTCAAGGGGACGGTGTGCGCGACACGCTGCCCCTCCACGGAGAATTCGACGGTGGCGGACAGCGCAGGCCGACGCCACGGCAGGTGGATGTCCGCCGAGTCCGTGACCGTGTACTGGTTACGGGTCAGGCCTTCGCGTCCGAAGTACGGCGCGCGGCGGCGGTCGCGCCGTCCCTGCCGCTCCCGGGCACGCGCAGGCTCATGGCCGCTGATACCTGACCGCTCTCGGGTGTGAAATCAGAAGTCCGGGCCAGCACCCGTCCGTCGCGGTCCGCGAGCTGAACTGCGGACACCGACAGGTCCTCGGCTCTCGGTGCGGCGACCGATACCTGAACGGTGGTGGCCTGTCCCGGGACCAGTACGGCGGTCGCTGCCGCAGCCGGCACTTCGGCCGTGATGTCGATGCCTCTCGCTGCCAGAATGGCTCCCTCGAACTGCCGTTCCTTGAGCGAGAGATGAAAGCGGGCTTCGGGCGCGGTGGCGGAGGCCCCAAGCGCCGAACGCAACAACGCGAGGCCCCGCACCAGGCCGGGAACCGAGCGCTCCGGGGCCCGAAAGTCGAAGTCGGCCACGAGCGTCTCCACGAGTCCCTGTAGCTCGGCGAGCGCCGAGTCCGTCCGGGGCGCCGTCTCTTCTCCCAGGAGCACGTGCAGCCCGCTCAGGCTCGTGTCCAGATCGGCGAAGAAGGAAGCCCCGCCCCTTCCCGCCGCGCCGGTGTCTCCGCCCTCGTAGCGGGTGCGCCCGCCCCCGGTGCGCACGCGGCCGGCGGTCTGGGAGCGCTGGAGGCCGAGCCCTCGGCTGGCCCAGCGCTGGTACGTGTCGCCCAGCCACGGGCTGGCCCCGGTGGCGTCCACTTCCACGTCGAAGGGTTCGTCCGCGCGCACGCCTCCCCGGAAGGTGCGCAGGACTCTCCACGGCCTGAGACCCTCCTCGGTGATCTGACTCGGAAAGCGGGCCGGATCCGCCGCCGCCGCAACAGCTTCCGGCGTGAGCAGGCCCGCCGCGTGGTGGTGGCCGTGTCCGTCACGCGTCGAACCGTGAAATCGGCTCACGACCACGAGCGGACGGTTGAGGCGGATGACCCGGACCATGTCCTCGAGAACGGCCTCGCGGTCCCAGCTGCGGAAGGCCTCACCCACCGACTTCGAGTAGCCGTAGTCGACCGCCGTCGTGAAGTAGAGGTCGTCGAGGCCGTAGTAGCGCCCCGCGAGGACCAACTCGCGGGTTCTGATGAGGCCAAGGGCGTCGAACAGTTCCGGGCCGATGGCGTTGGCCCCGGCCTCGCCGCGGTTGAGGCTGAGGAGGGCGGTGCGCGCCCCCCACCCGCGGCTGGCCAGCGTCAGCATACCGGAATGTTCGTCGTCGGGGTGCGCCGTGATGTGGAGCAGGCTGGCGGTGGTGGCCAGCTTCCGGATGCGGTGCCAGGCGCCCATGGCGCCGCGGTCGACATCCAGCCGTTCCTCCCCCACCGGAGCCGGGAAGGCGAGCACGCGGTCCACGGGCGGCCCGGGAGGGGCCGATTGTGCCGCCAGCGGGGGTAGACTCGCGAACGCGCCCGCGGCCACCACCGGGAGGACGACACCGAATGTTGGCTTCCTGCGAGCGATCATCGACTATCCAGGTGGCCGGGTCCCCGCACTCATCGTGCCCGGGGGCCCGCGTTCAAGCAAGGCGTGTCCGGCGGCGGCGGCCCTTGCGAGTGAGCCCGCGCCGACGATACTCAAGCGGATCACCTCCGCGGACACCAGCCGGAACCCGATGCCAGAATCCGACATCCAGATCACGGTCGAGGGGACACCCAACCCGCACGCGGCGAAGTTCGTCCTCGAGCATGACGTCCCCGGCGAAGGCAGCCGAAGCTACTTCGATCCCGAATCCGCCGCCGATGATCGTCTCGCGGCGCGCCTGTTCGAGGTCGACGGCATCCGGGCTCTACTCATCGTGGAGAACTTCATCACCGTGACCAAGACCGAGCGACTCGAATGGCCGGACCTCCTCGACGAGATCGAGGAGGCGATCCTCGAAGCCCTCCACGCCCCCGACGAGCTCTGACAACCCTTGCTATCCTGTTGCCGCAGCACGTGTTGATAGCTCGTTGACACCTGTCCTTTAGGATGGTTGCCCGCCACCACCGTCGGGCACCAGGTCATCCGGTCGGGGAGGGAAGACATGCTAACGCTACGCTGTTTCGGGGAGGTCACGGCCTCGGACAAACGTGGTGTCAGGATTCCGCTGCGATCCCGAAAGCACACCGGGCTGTTGCTCTACCTGGTCGCGCACGCCCGGACGGTGCACATGCGGGAGGAGCTTGCTCACCTGCTATGGGACCGTAACGACCGCAAGGCACGACATTCGCTCAGCCAGGCACTCTATGACATCCGGTCCAGTCTGGGTCCGCTGGTCGCGGTCGACACAAACACGGTTCGCCTCGTACCCAACCGGATTTCCTACGAACTGGACGAGTTTGAACGGGCGTTCCAGGCCAGAGATCACGAGTCGGTAATGGAACTCTACCGTGGGGAGTTCGCTTCCGAACTGCTCAATCTCGGTGCCGAGGAGTTCGACCGGTGGCTGGACAGCGAGCGAGAGCGTTGTCGCGTTCTCGTTGCGATGGCTCTCAAGAACGCCCAGCACGCGGCGGAGGAGAGGGGCGACTGGGACCAGACGTGCCTGGCCGCGCTCCGGTTGGTCCGGCAGAACGAGTTCGACGAGGAGGCCCACTGCGCCCTCATGCGCGGACTCTGCATGAAGGGCGACCATGCCTCGGCGCTCGCTCACTACCGGGCTCTCGGTGACGCCCGTTGGCTCGGCAGCGCGCTGAGGCTGGCGGAACTGGCCGAGTGGGCGGAGGGGAGGTACGGCTCAACGGGTTTCGTCGTTCGCGAGCCTGCCGAAGCTGCTCTGTCCGGTCGTGACGCCGAATTTCGCCAGTTGAGCGGACTGCTGCGAGCCACCGGTCCGGTTCCCGTACGTGTGGCGCTCGTAGGAGAGCGTGGTATGGGCAAGAGGGTGGTCATGCGAGCCTTCGCCCGAGTGGTAGATAGCGCGGGTGGCTTGGTACAATGGCTGCCGTCCAATTCCCGAGAGACGCCCCTGGACCTGGTCCGGGAATTGCAGCGACACCCTCGCAAGCTGCGACTCATCTTTTTCCGGGCGGATACCGAAGACTGGTTCAAGGTGGACTCCGTGCTTCGGACATCGGACCTGTCGCGTGCGCTGGTCATCGGTCTATCCGAGGCCCCGGTGGCCAGACGGGCCGAGGCTGCCGGGCTGGTAGACGTCGTGCTTACCTTCGACCCACTCGACGATGAGACGTGCGCGGCCTTCGTCTACAGAGCCGATCGCGGCTGCAGTCCCCGGCAGGCGGCCACGAGCACAAGGCTCGCCGGGGGTAACCCGAGTCTGGCGCGCGCGATTGCCCAGGCGTGGGTCCGAGTCGCATACGACCCCCCGGAAATCAGCGCCGGGAACGATGGTGGGCGTCTGGCTTACGAGCAGTCGGCGGAGGTTCGTTCACTGGTCGACCTCCAACTGGAGCCACTTTCGCCTGGGGAGCGAGAGCTTGCCGCCACATTGGCGCTACTCACGCCTGCGGCGCGCGCTCACGCCGAGTCCATCGTGGCCGAATGCTCGAGCCGCGCGGACTTGGAGGAGTTGAGGGCCAAGGGCTGGATTCGCTCGCTTCGCAGTGCCGCGGAATTGACCCGACCGCTGGCCGGACAGGTGCTCACCTGGAGCCTGGCGGAGGGGGAGAGGGCCGGAATCCATCTGGAAGCCGCCCGCGTCCTGGAAAGGGGAGGCCTCGGTGCGAGGGCGGCGGCCGCTTCCGAATTCGCCTCGGCCGGGCGTAGTTCCCGGGTGTTCGACCTGGGGTGCGATGTAGCCTTCGAAGCTCTCCGCCGAGGCCGGTCCCCGGTCGCCGGTCAGGCGGCGACGCTGGCGTTCGAGCGCGCCGCGGCCGGCTCCGACCGGTTGCGCGCCGGCTTCCTTCTCGCCGAGGCGGAGCTACAGCGAGGCCGGTTCCGCCGGGCCGCCGGCGTACTCCACCAACTCGCGGCCCTCGCCGGCACCGGCAACGACCTCAGTCGAGTCCACCTCGCACTTGCGAGAGCGGCCGTGGCGTCCGGAGATCGGTTCACGCACAGCATTCACGGCCAGCGTCTGGCCGAGTCCCGCGAGCATACCACCAACGAAGCACTCGACCGTGCGATTACGATCCAGCTCGCCGTTCTCAAGGCGATGGACAATGGCTCGCGCCGAACGCGCGACGCGGCGTTCGATGCGATCCGCGGGACGCTCTGTTCACTCGTCGCGGATGACACACCCTATGCCGGCAATTGGTGTGACGCGTTTCGGCTGCTCTTCAATCAAGTCGGCCGTCGGAGCACGCGAAGCGAGGCCCGCCTACTCCTCGAGACCAACCGCCACGCTCTGGGCCGCCTGGGCTACGAAGGCAGCAGAACCGTCGAGGCGGCAGAATGCTGGGTCGCCATGCGCGGTGCGCATCTCCGCGACGCGCTCGAGCTAATGCAGAAGCTCCCGGAGCCGCCGGATCAGAATCGCCATGAATCCGCGACCCTGAACAACCTCGGCGCAGTGCTCCTGGAGCTCGGCGACTTCGACGCAGCGCTCGTCCGCCTCCGCAGCTGTCGCGATCTGGATGAAGCGCTGGAAAGCCCAGTCGAAGATCGGGTCTACGCTCTGCTGAACCAGGCCCTGTGCGCTTTCTTCCAGGGAGATGCCGCGCGCTGCCGAGGGTATACGGAACAAATGCTCCTCCGACCCGATCAGGGGAGGGCACACCTTCTCAGTCCGCAGGCGTGGGCGCTGAACGGACTGTTGGCGCTGACCGATCAGGATCAACGCGAGATCGAGACTTGCCTGCAGCGACTGGAGGGCTGCGCGGAGGGTGGGGGGGACAACGACCAATATCTGGTCAACTGGTTTCTTGCGGCAGCCCTGGGCCCCGGCCGCCGGGAAGACGCCATCGACCAATTGATCGATGCCGCGAATCGAACCGTCGCGGTGGACAGGCTGAGCGCGGAGAAGCTCAGAGTTCTGGCCGGTGCCTTCTCCGCGCCGAATGGGCCGGGAGATCAGCCTGAGGCGCGCGGCTTTCTGCGGTCGGCTGGTGCCTCCTGGTTCGTAAGGTTCGCGAACAACTGGTCCCGAGATCAGATGTAGGTCCTGCCGCTCGGGTCCACGCTTCGGCGATCCCGCGGCCCCAATCTCCGCAACATGTCCGAACGGTTCCCCCTCGCGCGTTCTACTACGAACCTAGTTGACAAGCGTGGGCCACCGCGCCTAGGGTTACCGGGGAGGTGTCTCCCGGGTGCCCGCCCACGCTGCCGTTCGTGGGTTCGTCACGCGCACCCGAGGGGCCGTCGACGCTGGAACTCCGGAGACGGAAAGGATCAGGCACATGGAGATCCGGTTCACCAGTCGCGAGATCGACCTCATGGCGGTGCTCTGGGAGATGGGGGCCGCCACCGTAGCCGAGGTTCAGGAACGCCTCGGCGACGATCTGGCCTACACGACCGTGCTCACGATCCTCAGAACGCTCGAGGAGAAGGGGTACGTCGGCCACACGCAGGAGGGGAAGGCCTACCGCTACCACCCGCTCGTGGAGCGCGATTGCGCCGGCGCGAGCGCCGTGCGCCGCCTGGTGCAGAAGATGTTCCAGGGCTCGCCAGAACTGCTGCTCACGCAACTCGTCTCGGATCGCGCGCTCTCGAAGGAGGACCTCGAGAACCTGCGCTGCCTCGTGGACGAGCGCCTCAGCTCGAAGGAGTAGGACCATGCTCATCGCCTGGATCGCGTACTGCCTGTTGATCTCGGCCCTTCTCGGACTGGCCGCCCTCGCGGCCGAGCACGCCTTGGGCCACTTGGGGAAGCCGGTGCGGTGGGCGTGGCTTGCGGCGATCGCCGGTTCGGTGGCGGCGCCGGTCGTCGCCTTCCTCGCCCCCGGGCTGTTTCCGGAAGCCGGGAGCACGGTTTTCTCGCCGCTGGGCGGACTCGGAGAACCGGTCGTGGCCGCGGCGCCGGCTGATCCGGTGGCGGGGTCGGAGGCCGCCCACGGATTCGATGCCGGGGCCGTGAGCGCGCTCCTGGGCTGGGGCTGGGCCCTCCTGGTGGCGGCGATGGGCTTCCACTTGGCGGGAGCGTACCGGCGTCTGCGGTCGGAGATGCGGACGTGGGAGCCGGGGCAGGTGCTGGGATCGCCGGTACTGGTGTCTGAGGACCGGGGCCCGGCCGTGGTGGGGGTAGGGCACTCCGTTGTTGTGATGCCGAAGTGGATCTCGAATCTCGAGGACCGGCTGCTGCGCCTTGTGTTCCTTCACGAGCGCGAGCACCAGCGAGCGGGGGACCACCGCCTCTTCGCAGCGGCGATCGGCGCGCTCGTGCTGACGCCGTGGAACCTCTTCCTGTGGTGGCAGGTGTCCCGCCTGCGGCTGGCGATCGAGTTCGACTGCGACCGCCGCGTCCTGGAGCGGGGCGAGTCGCCGCGCGACTATGCCGACGCGCTTATCACCGTGGGGAGCCGCGTCTCCGCGCCGTTGCTGGCCGCCGCTGCCTTCGCCGAGCGGAAGCCTGCCGTGGAGCGGCGGTTGCGCCGAATGACCGCGCCGTTGGCCCGGCTTCGCTTCACCCGCGCTCTCGGCGCCTCGGGCGTGGCCGCCTTGGCCATCATCCTCGTGATGGGCGCGCCCCGCCCGCAGGCGACGATGAACCCGCCCTCGGAAGCCGGCGACGGGCAGGAGGCGAGTTCGGTCGAGGACCTGGCGCCGCCCACGGCGGGCGGCGCGGCGTCGGATCGTCCGGCGTTCATCCCGTTCGACACAAACCCTGTGCTCACGAACGCGCGCGTCATCGAGCTGGCACTTCGGGCGTCCTATCCCGCCGACCTCAATGCCCAGGGGATTGGCGGCAAGACGGAACTCTGGGTGTACATCGACGAGGCGGGCATCGTCCGCAACTCGCAGGTCAAGACGCCGAGCGGCTACGAGGCCTTCGACCGAACCGCCGGGGCCCTCGCCGAGATCATGCGGTTCGAGCCGGCGATGAACCGCGGCCAGCCGACCGCGGTCTGGGTCTCGCAGTGGATCGCGTTCCAGGTTGAAACGGCGTCCGCCGGAGCGCCGGAGAGCACTCCGAAATCGGACCGGCCAACGTTCGTGCCGTTCGACACGAATCCCGTGCTCAAGAACGGAGGCGAGGTTCAGCAGGCGCTCGTGGAGGCCTATCCGACCGACCTGAAGGATGCGGGCGTGGGCGGCAGAGTGGAGCTGTGGATCCATATCGACGAGACGGGCGCCGTCCAAAACCCGCAGATCAAGACGACCAGCGGAAACGAGGCGCTGGATCGCGCCGCTACGGAAGTCGTGAAGATCATGCGCTTCGAACCCGCGAGGAACCGCGGCGCGGTCACGGCCGTCTGGGTCTCGCAGTGGGTCACGTTCGAAGTGGTATAGGTCTGTAGGCCGCGCGAACGCCTCAACTTGAAGGAGCAGGAATATGGTCACCGCCTGGATCGGGTACTGCCTGTTCATCTCGGCACTTCTGGGACTGGCCGCCTTCGCGGCGGAGCGGGCTCTGGGCCACTTCCGCAAGCCGGTGCGCTGGGCGTGGTTCGCGGCGATCGCCGGTTCGGTGACAGCGCCGGTCGTCGCCTTCCTCGCCCCCGGGCTGTTTCCGGAAGCCGGAGGCACGGCTTTCTCGCCTCTCGTCGGATTGGGAGAGCCGGTCGTAGCCGCGGCACCGGCGGCGGCTACGACCGTGGCCGGCACCGAGGCCGGCTCCGGTTTCGATGCCGGGGCGATAAGCGCGCTTCTGGGCTGGGGCTGGGTCCTCCTGGTGGCGGCGATGGGCTTCCACCTGGCACGGGCGTACCGACGCCTGCGGTCGGAGATGCGGACGTGGGAGTCCGGTCGGGTCCTGGGGTCGCCGGTCATGCTGTCGGAGAACCGTGGCCCGGCGGTCGTAGGGGTCGGATGCTCCGTCGTGGTGATGCCCAGGTGGATTTCGGACCTCGAGGACAGGCTGCTGCGGCTCGTGTTCCTGCACGAGCGGGAGCACCAGCGGGCGGGAGACCATCGGTTGTTCATGGTGGGGATTGCCGCGCTCGTGCTGATGCCGTGGAACCTGTTCCTGTGGTGGCAGGTGTCGCGCCTGCGGCTTGCGATCGAGTTCGACTGCGACCGCCGCGTACTGGAGCGGGGTGAGTCGCCGCGGGACTATGCCGATGCCCTCATCACTGTGGGGCGCCGCGTCTCCGCGCCGCTGCTGGCCGCGGCCGCCTTCGCCGAGCGGAAGCCCGCCGTGGAGCGGCGATTGCGCCGCATGACGGAGCCGCTCGCCCGGCTCCGCCTCACCCGTGCCCTCGGCGCGTCGGGCGTGGCCGCGCTGGCCATCATCCTCGTGATGGGCGCCCCCCGGCCGGAGGCCTCGATGGATGCCCCGGAACCCCCCGCCGCGGCGCTGAACCTGCCTTCTGAGGCCATCGAGTGGCGAGACGCGACCTCGCGCGAGGATCTGGCGCCACCCGCGTCGGGCGGCACGGCGTCGGATCGTCCGGCGTTCATCCCGTTCGACACCAACCCGGTGCTCAAGAACGCGCCGGAGGTTCACCGGGCGCTGCTCGAGGCCTATCCCGCCGACCTCAACTTCGAGGGGATCGGGGGCAAAGTCGAAGTCTGGGTGTACGTTGACGAGACGGGCGTCGTCCGGAACAGCGTCATAAAGACGACCAGCGGCAACGAGGCGCTTGACCGTGCCGCGATGGAGGTCGTCGACGTGATGCGGTTTCGGCCCGCAATGAACCGCGATCAGCCGACCGCCGTCTGGGTCTCGCAGTGGATCGTGTTCCAGGCTGTTCCGCCGACTCCCCCGAGCGCTCCGAAGGCGGAGCGGCCGACGTTCGTCCCCTTCGACACGAATCCCGTGCTCAAGAACGGAGGCGAGGTTCAGCGGGCGCTCCAGGAGGCCTATCCCGCCGACCTGAAGGCCGCGGGTGTTGGCGGCCGCGTCGAACTGTGGGTCTACGTCGATGAGTCGGGCGTCGTTGCAAAGCATGAGATAAAGACGACCAGCGGAAACGAGGCGCTGGATCGCGCCGCTACGGAGGTCGTCAAGGTCATGCGGTTCGAGCCAGCGAAGAATCGCGGCGAGGCCACCGCCGTGTGGGTCTCGCAGTGGATGACGTTCGCGGTCGTACCGTCCGCCGGCTCCGACCGGGGTCTGGAACTCAGTGATTTTCTCGTTACCGGAGTCGTCAGGGATGTTGACGACGACGGGGACCCGGACCTGATGCGGACGGCCATTGGCGGAGGAATGGATCCACTCATCGTCATCGACGGTGTGATCCAGTCCGAAGACGCGAGGTTATCGGATATAGGGGCTCTCGACGTCGAGAACGTCACAATCATCAGGGGCGATGCGGCCGCCTCGAAGTACGGCGAACGGGCGCAGAACGGCGTCATCGAGATCCGGACCAAGGGCGGGCGTGGCGCGCGAAGGTAAGGAGAGTCGGGGCGAATAGCGGCCTCACGATCTCTTCGAGCGCCCGCAATACCGGGCAACCCTCCGTGGGTTGGGCGGTTCCGTAGACGTGACGGTACAACCCAAGGGAGGCCGCCCATGATCATCTCGCGTCAGCTACGGACTCTCGGGGTACCCATCCTGGCCCCGTTCCTTGTGACCGGCTGCGGCGACGCCGACTCCGGGCGGCCGGCCGGCGGGTCGGGGGGCATGGACAGTCCCGACTTCACCATCGCTCCCGAGTCCCGGTCATTGTGGACGGTCGGTGCCCTGGATGGCGAGGACTGGGAAATCATCGGCTCCGTCACGGATCTGGTCTTCAGCGCCGCGGGCGATCTCTTTCTGCTCGACGGACAGGCCGGGCACGTGGTGGTGTTCGACCGCGAGGGGCGTTACCTGCGGACGATCTCCCGCCAGGGCGAGGGTCCGGGAGAACTGGTCCAGCCGCGCTCGATGGCCGTCCTCGCGGATGGCCGCCTCGCGGTGTTCGACCGCGGGCGCAACGGAATTCAGTTCTTCACCCAGGAGGGGGACTACCTGGACTCGGCGCCGTTCGACCTCGAGCAGGGTACGCCGACCCGGGTAAACGCGTGGCTGCCGGACGGGAGCATCATCACGGACGGCGAGATGCAGGTCACCGGGACGTCGCGGAGCATGTCCATCCGGAGCTCGGTCGGCGGAAGCGGTGACGAGACGGGGCGTCCGATCGCTCTATACCGGCCCGACGGTTCCCGAGAGTTGCTGTACACGGCATGGGAGCCGCCACCGCCCACCGGAGACGGGGCGGAGGCCGCGGGAGGTGGGATTTCGCTCCGTATGAGCCCCACGAGGGCCTTCGACCCCGGGCTCTCCTTCGTGGCGTTGTCGGACGGTCGGCTGGCGGTCGTCGATTCCTCCGGATACCGGATCAAGCTCATCGGGGAGGGTAGTGTGGTGGCAGGTGTTCTGGAACGCCCCGTAACGCCGATCGCGGTGACCGAGTCGGTACAGGACGCGGAGCGGGAACGCCAGCTGGCGGCGCTCGAGGGGGGGCAGAACCGGGTCAGCTTCTCGTTCGGGGGAGCCCTCCCGGCCGGCGTCTCCTTGCCGGATAACCTCGGGGACCAGATCAACGCGGCGAGAAAAACGGGTATCGAACAGATGACCTTCGCCGACGTCATCCCCGCGATCGACGAGCTTGCCGTGGACGCGGAGGGCCGCCTGTGGGTGGAGCGGTCGGGGCTTCCATCGGAGGATGGTCCGATCGACATCGTGACGCCCGACGCCCGCTATCTGGGCACGATCCAGCCGGGTGGCCTGCGCATCCCGGACGCGTTCGGCCCGGACGGCCTCTTGGCCTACTCGGATACGGCTGAACTGGGTTTCCCGATCGTCCGGGTTGTGCAACTCGTGCCGGCCGCGGCGCTGGAGGCCGGAGACTCGACCACGGATCGCTGAGGGCCGGTCGCGGCTCCTCATGACGTCACCGGGGTTCCCGCGACGATAGTGACGTTGGGTGGGTTTGGGGCGTCTCTTGACGGGGTGTACTCCATTCTTGCCCCCCCGGGCCTCGCTTCAGGGTTATCGCCAAACAGGGGACTGCGTCAGGTGCCGAGGACGCGTACACGCAACCCAAGACGGTCGCCAGCCAGGGCGGTCCCGGCGTCGCTGCGGGCCGCGGCGCTCGTTCTTGCAGCGAGCGGGGGCCTTGGCCCGGTGGCGCTAGCGGCTCAGGAAGCGGCGCGGGTGGCCGGGATCGTCACTGATGGTGGCACGGGTGCGCCGGTCGAAGGCGCGACGGTTCGTCTTGCCGCCCCATCCGGCTCGGTGCGCGAAGCGATCACCGGACCGGAGGGCACGTTCGCCTTCGAGGGAGTCACGCCCGGTCCGTATGTGCTCGGCGCCCGCCACCTCGGCTACGAAGATCTCCCCACGTCGCTGGAGATCGGAGCCGATGGGGTGACGTCCCTGGATATACGGCTGACGCCGCGGGCGATCCCGCTGGAGCCGCTGGAAGTCGACATCGAAGGACGACCCCTGCGCCTGGTGGAAACCGGTTTCTACGACCGTATGGAAGAGGGCTGGGGCACGTATTTCGAGCGGGATTGGATAGAGGCGAACGCGGCCGGCTACACGACGCTGGATCACTTCGTGTCGAGCCTGCAGCTCCGCTCCCCTCTGAGCCGTTGTCCCAGCTTGCAGGTCTATTTCGATCGAAGGCTGATCGGCACGACGTCCGGGTGGGGGACGAGCAGGCCCTATTCCATAAACCCGGCGGGCCTGGACCGGCCCCGGGATGAGCCCCCGCCCACACTTCTGGAGGAGTTGTCGGTCTCGGATCTCGGGGCCGCTGAACTCTACACGCCTCACAGCAAGCTCCCCTTCTTCGCCTGGAACGCGGCCACGATGTACTGCGGTGCGATCATCCTCTGGTCCGACTGGATTGTGCAGTTGGCGGAGGTACCGGAGATCGAAGTGGAGCTATGTGAACACGCGGGCCGTCTCGGTGAAGTGGTCCTCGAGGGGTTCGTCGAGGACGAAATCACGGATGTCCGGCTGCCGGCCGCGTACGTGATGGCGTCATACGCGGCCCCCGACGGCCTCGATCGACAACAGGTCGAAGTGCGGACGGATTCGCTTGGCAGGTATCGGGTGTGCGATCTGCCATCGGGTGCGGAAGTAGAACTCATGGCCACGTACGGCCCCCAGTCGGGCGTCCCGACCGTCTTCGATGCTGCGGCACCCGATGATGCGACCGGCCCGGATGTAAGCCTCACCGTGCCGGTGACCTCCCCCGGTGCGATCAGCGGCGTTGTCATCACCGAGGGCACCTCTGAACCGATCCGGACGGCACGTGTCACACTGATCGATACGGAGTTCCGGGCGGTGACGGACCAGGACGGAAGGTTTTCGCTGGAGGAACTCCCGCCCGGACGCTACCTGGTGCGAGCCCAATGCCGGGGCTTCACCGGTCCCGTGCGGGAGGTCCAGCTGACGGAGGGCGCGAATGCCGCCGTCGTGATCACTCTACGCCGGATCGGCTCCGCGGCACGAGGGCGTTGCTCCCCATAGGAACAGTGGCTAGACGATCTTCTTCTTCCAGCGGCCGCGGCGGAAGAGCCACAGACCGACTACGGCCGAGAGCGAGTAGGCGACCGCGAACGACCAGAATACGCCCGTCTCACCCCAGCCGGCGCTGAACGCGAGCCACGCGGCGAGCGGAAGCTGGAAGCACCAGAAGACCCCGATGTTGATCCAGGTGGGCGTCGCCGTGTCCCCGGCTCCGTTGAACGCCTGCATCGTGACCATGCCCCAGGCGTAGAAGATGTAGCCATAGCTGATGATCCGGAGCGCGCGCGCTCCCACCTCGTGTGTTTCGGGATCCGGCGCGAAAGGTGCGAGGATCGGATACGCGAAGGCCACGAAGACGACCGTCACCACCGCCATGAACCCCATGTTCCAGAGGCCGGTGAGATAGACCGACCGCTCCGCGCGGTCCGGCTTCCCGGCGCCCAGGTTCTGTCCCACAAGGGTGGCGGCGGCGTTCGCGAGACCCCACGCGGGGAGGATCACGAAGATGACGACGCGGATCGCCATGGTGTAGCCGGCGAGGGCGACGGTCCCGAACGCGGACAGGAAGCGGATCGAGAGGATGTAGCTGACCTGGGTCACCATCATCTGCCCTATGCCGCCGATCGACACGCGCGCGAGCCGGCCGATGACGGGGAGGTCGAGGCGGAGGTCCTCGCGGCGCACGCGGATCCGGTCGCCGCGCGACATGTGCCGCAGCTGGTAGAGGGCTCCGATCCCGCGCCCGGTCGTCGTCGCGATGGCGGCTCCCATCAGCCCGAACTCCGGGAAGATCCAGAGCCCGAACACGAGCAGCGGATCCAGCACGATATTGATCCCGTTCGCCAGCCACACCGATCGCATCGCCATCGTTGCGTCGCCCGCCCCGCGGTAGATCGCGTTGTTCACGAACAGGAGGATGATCACGACCATGCCGCCCAGCTGGATGCGCGCGAAGGGGGTGCCGACGGCGACGACTTCGGGAGACCCGCCCATGATCCGGAGCAGCGTGGGCGCCAGGATCGCGCCGGTCAGCCCGAGGACGGCGGCGATACCCGTCGCGAGCAGTATCGCCTGCACCGCCGCGTCCGCCGCGCCCCGCTCGTCCTTCTCGCCCGTGCGCCGCGCGACCATCGCCGTCGTGGACATCGCGAGCCCCACGGCGACGGAGTAGATGACGGCCAGCATCGCTTCGGTGAGCGCGAGGGCGGCCAGGGCGTCGGCTCCGAGCCGGCTGACCACGGCCATGTCCACGAGGAAGAACAGCGACTCGCCCGCCATCTCGAGCACCATCGGGATGGCGAGCAGCAGGACACCGCGGTTCAGACTGCCCGAAGTGAAGTCCTCCTCGGTGCCCCACACCGCATCGCGCGCAGCCCGCCACAACCCGCTTTCGGGCGCGGCCGCAGCTTCCCCTGCCTTGTGGGTGTCCTGGCTCAACGAATCGTCAGGTCGAAGGGTCGGGTCGGACCTTCAGCGCGTCCAGATGGCGATCAGGTTGCAGTCGCCGAAGGCCATGGTGTTCGGCACCTGGTTCATGATCTCCGGCGGTGCGTCGCTGCACCTGTACGCCTCGATGCCCCTGACGGTGTCAAACTTCAACTCGCGCAGGTTGCGCGCGTTGAACCCGAGACGACTCGCCGGCCTTCCGTTGAGGAGGATGAGTTGTCTCCGGCGGAACTTGATGGAGAGTTCCCGCTTGAACCGGAAGACCTGCCCGAGGTGCGTGAAGTCGTCGATCTCCGGGTAGGTCGCGAAGTAGCCATCCTCGATGGATCCACGGCGGTCATAAAAGCCCGAGGTCACCAGCCACGCGTCGCGGGCGGTCACCTCCACCTTGAGCGGGGCCATCGCGATCGCCCGCGTCTGGAGTTGAACCAGGAACTCGGCGCTCTGGTCCGTGAGAATGTTGACCTCGTCGTCGAGCGGCGAGAACGCGATGTGCTGCACGTGCAGGTCGTAGGTGCCGGGAGGCATGGTGCGGAACGTCACCCGGCCGAGCGAGTCCGTGACGCCCGAGATCGGGAGGGGGGAGATCTGAAGCCGTGCGCCCTGTACAGGTTGGCCGGTCTCCGCGGCCAGGACGGAGAAGACTACGAACGCCGCGTTCCCGAGATCGACCTCGAGATCGACGAACTGCGACCGGTCCAGGTCGACCTTGCGCTCTTTCCCGCGCTCGGCGCGATAGAGGGCCCGGACCCGCGCTTCGCGGAACGCGACGAGGCCGCATGCCTGGTAACGTCCTTCCGCGTCCGCTTCGACCCGCACGTCGTCGGGCGTCGCCATCCCGCGTTCGGACTCATACCGGATCACGACGGTGGCGCCGGGCAGCGGCGTATCGCTGTCCTGGTCGCGGATGATGCCTTCGATGCCGACCTCGAGATCGGAGTTTCCGAACTGCCGGCAGATGCGGAGCTCGCGCTCTTCTTCTTCCTGCCCCGCAAGCGCCCCCGGAGGAAGGAGGAGCGCCAGCACGGCGAGGAGCGGCGTGACCCCACGGTACCGGGCACAAGTCACCGGGTTCAATGGCCAACCTCGAGCAGCGCGCGGAGCAGCTCGTCGCCGGCCCCCCCCAGATTCGTGGCACCGCTGTTGTAATTGCGTCCAAGCGCCACGCCATACCCGCTCTCCGGCTCGAACACGAGGTACATGTTGTACCCGGCGACCGAGCCTCCGTGGCCGACGAAACGCACCGTCCCATCCTCGAGCGCGACGGAGCGGACCGAGAATCCGAGTCCGTATCCGTCGTCCGGATCTTCAGGGGTGTGGACGGTCATGACCTCTTTGCGCGTGCTCGGCTCCAGGAGCTGGTATTCGGTCATGCCCATGACCGCGGCCCCGAACGTGGCCAGGTCCCCCACCGTCGAGTAGACGCCGCCGTTCGGGACCTTGTAGCCGCGGCCCGCGTGCTCCAGCGCCGGAAAGTCGGCGTCCACGGGGCCGTCGTCCCCGTTGGCAAAGCCCACCGCCACGCGGCGCCACAGGTCGGGGCCGACGATGAAGGTGGAGGAGCGCATACCCAGCGGTTCGAAGATCCGGTCTTCCACAAGCTCCATGAACGACGTCCCGGCGGCTCGCTGGAGGGCGTACCCGAGCACGCCGTACCCGATGTTCGAGTACTGGTAGCGCGTGCCCGGCATCGTGTAGAAGCGCGTATGGGGGATCGAGGCGAGAATCTTGTAGCCCCAGTCCTCGATCGGCCCTGCCGCCGCGCCCTCCAGTTCGGGCTCACGGATGAGGCCGGCGGTGTGGCTGGCCAGCTGCCGCAGCGTCACCGGCGCCATGCCCTCGGGCGGATCGCCGAAGCCGGCCGCCTCGGGCAGGTGGTCCGGCAGGGCGTCGTCGAGCGCGACGATGCCGTTCTCCAGGAGGTCGGCCATCAGGACCGCCGTCACCGACTTCGAGATCGAACCGGTGCGGTAAATCGTCCGCACGCCGGCCGGGACCCGGTTCTCGGGGTCGGCCCAGCCGAAGCCCTGAGCCCACAACACCTGATCTCCCTTGAACACGGCGGCGGTAATGCCTCCAACGCCGTCCGCCTCGACGTCGGCGGCGATGCGCCGCGAGAACGCGTCGATGACGTCCGGATCCTGGCCGGCGGCCGCGAACGGCATGAGGATCGCGACCAGCAGCAGAGCGACCGCGCCGGGGTGGATCCGGGGGCCGGGGGCGGTACGTGACCAGCGACGGGGAACGGACATGGCTTTCTCCTTGACTCCCTTGAACACCGGACAGGCCGGAGTCCGATCCAAGGTCGCAGATTCGGCAGCCCATCGGAAGTGTGCAGGCTGGCGGGTCGCCGCCGACTCGCCTAGTGTCTCCGCGCCGATAATCCGCCGTTACGCGCACCCGAACGAACCCGACGCGCAACATGTCGCTGCTGAAGAAACTGATATTCCGGCTGGACGGGGCGGCCGACAGCGCCCGGACCCGGTTCACGAGTGAATCGGGCGCCACCTGGGAGGCCGAGTTCTCCATCTTCTCCGGTACCACGCAGCAGTCGCCTCGGCTGCTCGTGATGTTCCGCAACCAGGACGATGTCACGGTGCCCCAGCGCTACAACCAGGCGCCGCCGGGTATCTCGAAGGTGCCGAAGGAGGCGGTCGCGGCCATGAACGAAGCGGGACTGCGCGAGCTGCTCGCCCGCTCGGTGAAGGTATGAGCGGCATGTCGGCGGATCCGACGCGGGCGCTGTCCCGTACGTTTCTCGACGACGGGATGATCCAGTGGGAGGCCTACGTGTCCGGCGGACAGCCGAACACAGCTGCGGCGGCACGTATCTACTTCGTCTGTCTGGAGGATCCCTTCGAGACCCCGCGTTGGGTGACGCACGAGAGCCGCAACGTGGCGGAAGCGACGCGCGCACTGGCAGGGATGAGCGACGCGGATCTCCTCGAACTGCACGGCCGCTCCACGCCCCTCGCCTGAAGGTTCGGCAAACGCCTGGTGCCGGCCTGCTAGTTGACGTTGACTACGGAGTTGAAGCGTTCGCCGGCAATGCCGGTCACGCCTTGGTAGCGGTGTTTGACGACGACCGTCATGGGGCCGGGGTCGAGGTTGAAGATGTTCCCCAGATAGGACAGGGTCGATGGTTGCCGGCTGTTGCAGCCCTGCCGGCCCGAAACGACCGTCACGGAGATCTCCAGCCCTCCGGAGACCTCCTTCAGATCGCTGACCAGATAGTCACACCGCAGCCGTCCCACGATCTGGCCGGACACATAGACGACGCCGACTCCCCCGGCGGCGCGCGCGAACTCGGGGAGAGCCTCTCCCTCGCTGACCACGGACTGCTGCAGGTTCCCCACGGTCGGGGCCAATCCGATTCCCAGATTCAGGCAGCCGGACAGGCCGAACAGGAGACAAACGACGCCCACTGCGTCGCGCACCTGCTTGTCGCGCATGATGGTCTCCACGTCCCCCACGGCGGATGAACTCCGGGACAGAGTGACAGGATTCCGACCCTCCCCGCAATACTACGGTCCCCGCCGCGCACGAGGCCAACTGCGTCGTGTGCGCGACGCGAAGATCCGCTACGTTTGATGTTCGGGAACCCTCGGCTGACGCAGCGATGCGACGCAGGGAGCGGAGGCCGCGACATGCGATCATATGGTGACACGCGTGCGGGCGGACGGAACCGGGTCCGGACGGTGTTTCTTGCCCTCGCGACGGGGATCGTGACGTCCCCGGCCGGCGCCTCGCTGGCAGCCCAGGATCTGGTGACCTGCCCCGCCGAGATGGATCCGGCCCTCACCGGTCTGGCGGGGATCGTACGCGATACGCTCCAGGGCATGGTCATCCCCGGAGCCACGGTTCAGGCAGCCTGGCGAGACGACGGGGGCCAGCGCCGGACGCTGTCGGTGGAAGCGGATGAAGGCGGCGTGTACGTACTCTGCGGCCTCCCGCCGCTGAAGGGCCTCACAGTCCGGGCCAGGTTCCCCTCCTTCGTCACGGAGCCGGTCCTGCTCAGTATCGAGCCGGGACCGCCCGCCGGGTGGGACATCCTGGTGGGCGTAGAAGAGGGCGTCCTGGTAAGTCTGCTGAGAGTCCCCGGCCGCATACTGGGTCGCGTCATCGACCGAAACTCGGGTCGCCCGGTCGAAGCGGCGAGCATCACCCTGGCGGACACCCTTCTGGACGAGAACCGACAGCGGCTCAGCGACGGGAACGGTCGCTACATGTTCACCGACCTCGACCCCGGGGCGTATCGCATCCAGGTCGAGCACCTCGCGTTCGAGCCGGTTGATCAAGTCGTGAACCTGCCGAGCGACCGGACGGTTCAGGTGGACTTCGAGCTGAGCGTCGACCCAATCGAACTCGCGCCGCTCGTTGTCACCGCGGTTCGGGAAAAGAGGCTGGAGCTTCAGGGGTTCTACGATCGGCGTGAACTGGGGGAGGCGGCCGGCGCCGGCGTCTTCATCACGCGAGACGAGATCCACGATGCGGGCGCGATCAGGGTCACGCACTATCTTGGACGGCTCCCGGGGCTGCGGACCGAGTGCACGGGGAGTGGTAACAACAACTGCGTCATCCGTATGACGCGGGGCGCCCCCAGCCTGAACAATCGTGCCGAGTACGGGTGCATGAACGCGAACGTCTATGTGGATGGGGTGCGCGTGATCCGCGACGGCGGGGGGTTCTCCGACTCGATCGACAACTTCGTTACACCCTCGGAGGTCGCCGGAATCGAGGTCTATCGCGGCCCGAGCGAGTTGCCTGCGGAATTCGGGGGTTCGGTCGGACGCTGCGGGGCCATCGTCATCTGGACGGGGCCCGCGATTGCGGGAGGTTCGGGCTAGCTGCTCCCGGTGTCGGCGCGCGGTGATCCGCTCGGGGCGACCGGGAACGCGTGCAGCGCCGTCGCCTTCATCCGCACCGCCACCCGGGTTCCGGGATCGACGCCCAGTTCCTCGGCCGCGTCAAGCGTGACGAGGGCAACGAGTTCCAGGGGACCGTTCATCCGCAGCCTCACCAACCCGCCCATGTCGCGGCGCTCCGTGACCGTCGCGAAGAGCAGGTTCCGTGTACTCAGCTCGGCCGGAGGGACGTCGGCAGCACCGAGAACCAGATCTTCCGGCCGGTAGGCAATCTTCACGAGCTCTCCCGTGGCGGCGTCCCCGAGCGCCAGGAGCGAAGCTCCCCCCACGTCGACCGTGACCATCCGCTCCTGAGTCTGCGTCACGGTGCCCGAGATCGAGAACTCCGCTCCGGTGACGCGCGCCGTGTATACGTCGGCGGGGTTCTCGTAGATGTCCTTCGGCGTGCCGGTCTGAATCAGCCGGCCGTCCCTGATCACGGCCACCCGATCCGCGAGGTGAAAGGCTTCGCTCCGGTCGTGGGTGATGAGAAAGACGCTCGTCGCCCGTTCCCGCGCCACGCGTTCAAGGTCCTGCCGGAGATCGATCCTGGAATCCGTGTCGAGGTTGGCCGTCGGTTCGTCGAGGAAGAGGATCTCGGGATCGAGCACCAGCGCCCGGGCGAGTGCGACGCGCTGGGCCTCGCCGCCCGACAGCTCGGACACATGCGCGGCCAGCAGGTGCGAGATCCCGAGTTGTTCGCAGACCGTGCGCGACCGCGCGCGTGATTCGGAGCGGGACACGCCGCGCAGCCCGAGCCCCAGCCCCACGTTGTACTCGACGGATTCACGCCAGAAGTGCGGGCGCTGGAACACGACGGCCGAGGCCGAGCGGAGCGCGCGCTCGCCGGCCCGGCCGGATTCGCCGCGGAACGCCACCCGGCCGGCGTCGGGCTTTTCCAGCATCGCCAGTACGCGCAGCAAGGTCGATTTTCCGGCGCCGTTCGGGCCGAACACGGCGAGCAGTTCCCCCTCCCTGAGCTCGATGCGGTCCACCTCGACCGCGGTCTTCCCACCGTAGACCCGGCGGAGCCCGGTTCCGTGGAGAAGCGGTGCGGGCCGGGCGTTCACGCTACCGTGCCGCGGCGGAGCGACCGCCGCCCGAACAGCAGCAGCAGCGCGTTCACGCAGAGGGCGATGACCATCAGGACGATCCCCATCGCGATCGCGACATCGAAGTTGCCGCGGCGCGTCTCCAGCACGATCGCGGTCGTCATCACTCGGGTCTCACCGAGGATGTTGCCGCCCACCATCATCACCGCGCCCACTTCGCTGATGATGGCTCCGAACCCCGCAGCGACCGCCGCCACCAGCGAAGTCCGCACCTCTCGCAGCTGGAGGAGGATCGCCTGCCAACGGCTTGCGCCGAGCGCGCGCGCCTGGAGCGCGATGTCGGGCGGGATGCCCTCGGCGGCGGCGAGGCTCACGGCGGCGATGTACGGGCCCGCAATAATCGCCTGTGCGCCGATCATCGCGGCGGGGGTATAGAGGAGGTGAAGGTCTCCCAGCGGACCGGAGCGCGACAGGAGGAGGAAGACCGCGAGGCCGACGACCACGGGTGGGAAGGCGAGCCCGGCGTTGATGACCGCGACCAGGGGTAGCCGGAGCCGGAACCGCGCCAGACCGACGGCGATCCCGATCGGAAGTCCGATGACCATGGCCACGAGGAGCGCCGATCCGCTGATCTGTAACGAGCGGAGGATGACGTTCCAGACGTACAGGTCACCCGACGTGATGAGCCGGAGAGCCTCGAGCAGCGGATCCACGACCTGAATCTGCGATGGAAAGGGAGTCCCCTTCAAGCGCGGGCGCGCCGTCGGGAGGCGCGGCATCCTCGAAAGTCCACGGGATGAAGAGGGGTTCGTCCCCACCACGAACCCGGAACTCGTCGATCGCACGGCGTCCGGTCTCGGATAGAAACCAGTCGGCGAGGACGGCCGCCACCCCCGCTCGCAGCGCGGCCCGCGGCTCCAGAAGCGAGTAGACATTGCGCAGCGCGGGGTGGTCCGCCACGAGCGCTTCGAGTTCCAGCACGTCCGACAGCACGGTGAGGGTGGCACCGTCCGTGAGCGCGTACGCAGTCCGCTCGTTCGCCACGTGGAGGGTGGTCGCCTGCCCCTGTCCGGACTCGACGTACCATGCGCCGCGCATCGTCACGCCGGCCTCGCGCCAGAGAGCGACCTCCCGATAGTGCGTGCCGGAACTGTCCCCCCGAGAGACAAACCGGTGCCCATCCCTCGCGATCGTCGCGAAGGCCTCCGCGGGGGACTCGGCCTCCCGGATTCGCGCCGGGTCTCCAGGCGGACCGACGATCACGAAGCTGTTGTACATGACGGGGCGCAGTCTCGGCGCGTGACCGGCCGCGATGAAGCGCGCTTCGGCGTCCGGTGCATGTACGAGCAGGAGGTCCACGTCGCCGGTGCGACCGAGTTCGAGCGCCTCGCCACTCCCCGCGATCACGGTACGCACCCGCACCCCGGGGTGGTCGTCGTTGAAGCGGGAGATCAGGTGTTCGAGCAGGCCGGAGTCATAGGTGGACGTGGTCGCTCCGAGCACGATGGCATCCGGGTCGGCCCGGCACGCCCCGGCGCACACCCCGAGGATGAGAGCGAAGACGGGCCCCGGCGCCCTGCGGGTACGGGCTGCTAGCCGTGCCGTATCCATCGCACAACCTGCGGCAGGTTGGCGCGCTGTCCCTTGATGAGGATTCCCACGCGATAGATGCGTCCGGCGACCCACGCCACCCCGAGCACGGACAGGGCCAGAAGGACCACCGCTGCGAGCCACTGCCAGACCGGCACCGACGCAATGAACAACCGGGCGGTCATCACCAGCGGACTGAAGAACGGGATGATCGAAACGACGACGGCCCATCCGGCGTTCGGGTTCTGGATCACCCCCTGGACCGCCATGAAGGGCAGGATGATGAGCATCATCACAGGCAGCATTGCCTGCTGCGCGTCGTGCTCGTTGCTGATCGTCGCGCCGGCCCCGGCAAACATCCCCGCATAAAGCAGGTAGCCGAGAACCAGGAATACGAGCACGAGTGCGAGAGTCCCCCAAGGGATCGGGAGGTTCGCGATGTCGATCCCCGCCTCGGCGAGCGCGGACGCTCCGGCCGTGAGGCCATAGATCGCGCCGATCGCGAACACGGAGCTCCAGACCGCCATTTGAGCGATGCCGACGGCGCCGACACCCACGATCTTGCCCAGCATCAGCTCCCACGGGCGCAGCGAGGAGACCATGACCTCGACGATGTCGGACTGCTTCTCCTCGAGGATCGCCCGCACGACCATCTGTCCGTAGATGAGCAGAACAAAGTAGAAGAAGAACGCGATGCCCAGACTCAGCCCTCGGTAGAGATCCTGGGATCGGGCCTCACCGGACTCCGTGACGTTCACGACGTCGAACGACATCCGCCGGAGGAGAGCCCCCGGATCGACGCTCTGCACGCCCACCGACCGCAAACGTGCCCTCACCGAAGCCCTCTGGAGCGCCGAGCGGATTGAACTTTCGACGACGGAGGGCACGTTGTCCCGCGCCAGCAGCGTCGTCTCCCGATCTTCCGCGTCCTGCCCGGCGGCTTCCGCCGCGCTCTCCCCCGACGCCGAGTCCGGCATCACGGCCGCCCGCGTACCCGCCACGCGCGGGATCATCAGCAACAGGTCGTACGTGGAGGACAACAGCCGTGCCCTCGCTTCGTCGATCGACAGCCCCTCCATGTCGGTGGCCCGCACGGCGTCGATCGAGTCCGCCACCAACTCTTCCACGAGCAGGTCGCCGATGAAGTCCGCGGGATCCGCGATCCCGATGACCCTCCGCGTCTCTCCCGCATCCGTCGCCCCCCGGACCACCAGAAAACCGGCAAGGACCATGAGGCCGAGGATCAGCACGGGAAGGCCCAGCGTAGAGAGCAGGAACCACTTCGACTTCACACGGAGCATGAACTCCCGGCGGACCACGGCCGCGACCTTTGGCGTGAGCGGGTTCATGCCGCTGCCTCGTCGCCTTCGCTCTCGTCCTGGTGCGATAGCCCGGCCTCCGTGGCTTTCTCAATGAAGATCTCCCGGAGGGAAGGTTCGATCAGCTCGAAGCGGGAGATCAGGGCTCCGCTGCGGACCGCCAGCCGCAGAAGCTCCTGGGGGTCCGCGCCTTCGTGCATGCGGACCTCCACGTACCGGCCATGCGAAGCGATGCGTTCGATGAGGTGGGGCGCGCCGAGGAACTCCGGGTTGCCCTCGAACGAGATCGCGACAGCCTGACGCCCCGCGGCCGCCTTGATGTCACGCAGCCGGCCGTCCAGGACCTTGGTCGCGCCCGCGATCATGCAGACGCGCTCGCACAGCCGCTCCGCGTCCTCAATGAGGTGTGTCGACAGCAGGATCGTTGCCCCGGCGCGCCGGCGCTCCAGGATCATCTCCTTGAACAGTTCCACGTTGAGCGGATCGAGGCCGCTGAACGGCTCGTCGAGCACCAGCAGATCCGGCTCGTGCAGGATCACGGCGAGGAACTGGGTCTTCTGGGCCATCCCCTTGGAGAACGTCTCGACCTTGTCGTCCGCCCGATCGCCGAGACCCACCGCCTCCAGCCCGGCCCGCGCGCGAGCCAGCGCTTCCTTTCGCCGGATTCCCTTGAGCTGGCCGAAGAAGGCGAGGTGGTCGACGGCCGTCATCTTCTGGTACAGTCCCCGCTCTTCGGGGAGGTATCCCACGCGGGGCCGCATCTCCTCGATGTTGCTCGACCCGAACATCTCGACCGAGCCGGTGTCAGCCCCGATGATGTCGAGGATCATGCGGAGTGTGGTGGTCTTTCCCGCGCCGTTGGGTCCGATGAGCCCGTAGATCGAGCCCGTCGGAACCTCGAGGTCGAGATCGCGGACCGCGGTCTTCTTGTCGTAACGCTTCGTGACGCCCTGCAGGCGGATCGCCGGTGTATTCACGGCTCCGATCATATCGGCCACTCCCATCCGTCGCCAACGTCGTGAGCTCCGTCGGCGCCGGCACCGCCCCTGCGAGTCGCCGATCCAACTCCGGCCTACCGCGAGAGCGATCGAATCGCCATTATCATGGGCTCCGTCGCTTTGCCGATCCCAGCCCTTTACAGGGAGGTTAGATGGCGATCTTCCGCGTCATGTACTACCGAAATATCAACGTAGGCAGTGGCGGGCGTATCACCATTCCCCAGGATATGAGGGACGATCTGCGTCTCACCGATGGCGACGCGCTGAGGGTCCGGCTCGAGGAGAGCGAGGCCGGCCAGCGCCAGTTCACCGTGTGGAAAGCAGAAACCAACCCCAATCGCTAGCGGCGATCTCCGTAGTTCACGGACATCGTCCCCATCATCAGGTCTTCGTAGCCGCACCCTTCGAAGCCGGTGGCTTCCATCCTCCTGACGATCTCCCGTTGACCCGGGAACCTCCTCAGAGACTCCGGAATGTAGACGTATGACTCCGGGTCGCGGTGGAGCACCCACCCGACCACGCGTGTGGAGGCGTTCAGGTAGCCGAAATAGACGCGGCGGAGCGCGGCCCAATCCGGGTGCCCGAAGTCGAGCGAGATCAACCGGCCTCCCGGACGCAGGCAGCGGAAGCTCTCCGCCAGGCTGGCGTCAAGGTCGGGGAAGTTCCTAAGGCCGTAGCCGACGAGCACGCGGTCGAAGGCGCCATTGGGGAAGGGCAGCCGCTGGGCGTCGGCCCCGATCCACCCATCGACGGTCGCGTCGGCTTTCGCGCGGCCGATCCGCATCATCTCCGGCGTGAGGTCCGCCGCGAACACCTGGATCTCGAACGTCTCCCGGGAGGCGAGTTCGAGTACGCCGCGGGCGAGGTCTCCGGTGCCGGCGGCAAGGTCGAGCACTCGGTGGCCCGGGCGCAGGTCGGCCAACCGAAGGAGCCGACGCTTCCAGCGGCGGTGAAGGCCCAGCGACATGACATCGTTGGTCAGGTCGTAGCGGTCGGCCACGCCCGCAAACAGGCGGCGGACGTAGCGTCTCTTGTCCGCCGGCCGTTCGATCTGGCCGGAGATGCGTCGGTTCAGCTTCAACTCGGGCGGCTCCTCCCCGGTGCGGCGGCGGGACGAGCCGCAAGGTTAACGCTGTCGGTCCTCGATCGCTGCCGTCCCGAGCAGCTTCAGGTCGCGAGCCGTCTCCACAAGACGGATGAACTCTCCCCGGTACCCGCGCGGGTCCGTCCCCCTGCCGAGCTCGGCCAGGCCGATCACGTCGTCGAGCGTGTAATCGCCGGCGTGTGGCGAGTCCCGCAGCAGCATGCCGAACCCGGCCACCGCCGCGGCGAAACGGAAGCCGCCCGACGGGGAGGTCACTCGGTCCGAGACGGCATGGGCCAGCAGCTTGCTCTCCGTGCCGTCCGGCGCCTTGTAGCGGACCTTCACGTAGAGCAACTCGTCCTCAAAGGTGCTCGTCGCCGCCTCCTCCACCGGTGGCGGATCGGCCGTCGGCTGGTAGCGCAGCGGGTCCACGCTGCCCCGCGGCACCGGGAGCCCGGCCGGCACGACCTCGTAGAGCGCCGTCACAGTATGTCCGGCACCCAGTTCGCCCGCGTCCTTCGTGTCGTCGTTGAAGTCCTCGTCGTGGAGCAGCCGGTTCTCGTAGCCGATCAACCGGTACGCGGCGGCCCGCTCGGGGTTGAACTCCACCTGCAGCTTGACGTCTTTCGCGACCGTGAGGAGCGTCCCGCCCATCTCCTCCACGAGTACCTTCCGTGCCTCGAGGAGGCCGTCCACGTAGTGGAAGTTCCCGTTTCCGTGGTCGGCGATCTGCTCCATCTTCGAGTCCTTCAGGTTGCCGGTGCCGAAGCCCAGGACCGTCAGAAAGGTCCCGCTCTCGCGCTCCTTCTCGATGAGCTGCACCATCTCCCCGTCGCTGGAGGCGCCGACGTTGAAGTCGCCGTCGGTCGCGAGGATGACGCGGTTGTTCCCGCCTTCGATGAAGTTCTTGCGGGCTACGTCGTAAGCGAGCGCGATGCCGGCCCCGCCGGCCGTGCTTCCCCCGGCCTCGAGTTGCTGCACCGCCTGGAGGATCTTCCCGCGCTGGTTCCCGGGCGTCGAGGGGAGCACGAGGCCGGCCGCCCCCGCGTAGACGACGATCGCGACGCGGTCGTGCGGCCTCAGTTGTTCGACGAGCAGAGCGAACGCTTTCTTCAGCAGGGGCAGCTTGTCCGGTGACGACATGGACCCGGACACGTCCATCAGGAAGACCAGGTTGCTGGGCGGCAGGTGCCCCGTCTCCACGTAGGGGGCCCGCAGCCCGACGCGGACGAGCCGATGCTCCGGCTTCCATGGCGCGTCCCACACTTCGGTCTCCACCGCGAAGGGGTGGTCTGCCGACACGTCGTCCCACTCGTAGGGGAAGTAGTTGATCAACTCCTCGATCCGGACCGCGTCGGCGGGCGGCCGCTCACCCGCCTGGATGAAACGCCGCACGTTGGCGTAAGAGGCGCGGTCCACGTCGATCGAGAAGGTGGAGAGGGGCGACGCGCTAACCAGTCGAAAGTCGTTCTCGTCGATGCGTGCGTATGACTCGGTGTTGTAGTCGGGATGCGCCTGCGCTACTCGCATTGCCGAGGCGCTGGCGCTCAGTCGCTCCACGGTGAAGGGGAGCTTGACCTGAGGGGTGGGCTCGACGACACCCGTCACGACGAGATCCTGGATCCTCAAGGCGGTCTGCTCGAGGGAGAAATCGAGCACCGCCGTCTGGTTCGCGACGACCGTGACGCTCCTACGCGTCTCCCGGTATCCGATGAGTCGAACGGCGACGACCTGCCCTCCCGCCGGTACATTCTCGAGCGTATAGGCGCCGGCCGCGTCAGTCAGCGTCCCGATGAGGGTTCCCGGGACGAAGACCTGGGCGCCCGCGATGGCGGAGTTGCCAGCCGTATCGACCACCTTCCCCTGGATGGTTCCGGTCGCCGATTGCGCGCTCACCGGGGCGGGGAGCGCGATCGCGAGCGTCAGCGAAAAGACAAGGCCGATCCGGGCTGAAATCCTCTGTACGTCCATGGTCGTATCGCTCCCTCGATTCGTCGGAGGGGCCAACCGAATCGTTCCCGTTGTGCGGCGGCCCCACGTACACCCTTAGACGCCGCGAGTCGCGAAAAGGTGACATCCCCTCTGTGCGGAAGGGGCTAAACCCATGGGACTGGCACCTTAACGGCAAATGGTATACTATGTATACATGCCGCTACCCCGTCCCCTGTGTACGCGCCTGTCGCGGGAACTCGAGTCGGAACTCGAACGCGTCTTCCGCGAGCAGCAGTGGAGTCCCTCGGAGGGATTGCGGCAGATCCTCCACGAATGGCTCGGTGCTCAGAAGTACCCGCAGATCGAGTTCCGGGAGACTCGGGCGGGTCGTCGGGCGGCGTTGCGCGGCGGGCCGGAAGTGTGGGAAGTCGCCGCCGCGGCGGGACCGGCGTGCGCGATGAGCGCGGCAGTGGGCCAGAGGTTCGCGGGCACCCGGACGGAAGCTCTCGAGGAAGCGCTCGCCTACGCGAAGGAAAACGCGGCCGAGATCGACCCCATCGTGGCGCGCGAACAGAGGGTCGCCCGGTTCTAGCAGCGTGGTGAAACTCCCGCGGGGGCGCTATACGTCGGCCAACGCCTCCAGGAGCACGCGGGCCTTGTGCCGAGTCTCTTCCCACTCGCGCGCGGGTTCCGAATCGTAGACGACTCCGGCCCCTGCCTGGGCGTACACGCGGTCCTCGATCGAGAGCAGCGTCCGGATCACGATCGCCATGTCGAGACTCGTTGCGCCGTAGCCCACGTATCCCGCCGCCCCGCCGTACGGCCCGCGCCGCGTCGGCTCGAGTTCGTCGATGATCTCCATCGCACGCACCTTGGGAGCGCCCGTCAGGGTGCCGGCCGGGAAGCAGGCCTGGAACGCGTCCACGGCGTCGACTCCCGCTCTGAGCGACCCGGCGACCTCGCTGACGAGGTGCATGACGTGGCTGTAGCGTTCGATCTCCATGAAGCGCGAGACCTCGACGGTGCCGGGCCGGGCGACCCGCCCCACGTCGTTGCGACCCAGATCGACGAGCATGAGGTGCTCCGCCCGCTCCTTCTCATCGGCGAGCAGCTCCCGAGCGAGCTGTTCGTCCTCCTCGGGGTTGGCGCCGCGCGGGCGTGTGCCGGCGATCGGCCGCACGGTCACGCCCCCGTCCTCGACCCGGACCAGAGTCTCGGGGGACGAGCCGATGAGGCGCATTCCGTCCAGTTCGATGAAGAAGAGGTAGGGCGACGGATTGCTGCGGCGAAGCGCGCGGTACAACTCCAGCGGGTCGCCCCCGAAGCGGGCGCCGGCGCGCTGGGAAACCACGACCTGATACGCATCCCCGGCCACGATGTACTCGCGAATCCGATCGACGGCCGATTCGTAGTCTTCTCGCGAGCGATTTCCCGAGACCTCGGGCCCACCCGCCGGTTCCGCGCCGAGCCGTCCCAGCCCATGTGGCTCTTCGAGCCCGCGAACCCAGTCGGCCAGCCGATCGCGCGCATCCCCGTAGATCCCGGCCAGGTCTTCGTCGGCCTCCGTGATCGGCACCGCTGCCACCGCGAAGGCCCGGGAATAGAGGTTGTCGATGATCAGGACCTGCTCCGTGGCCATGAAGCAGGCGTCGGGCACGCACATGTCATCGGGCGGCGCGTGTGGCAATCGCTCGAGCCAGCGCACGGTGTCGTAGCCGAAGAAGCCGACGGCCCCTCCCCAGAACCGGGGCAGGGCGGGAACCTCGACCGGTTCGTAGCGGGTGATCCAGGCCTCGAACGCCGCGAACGGATCGGTCGTCGGTTGAGGATCGCCCCAGCCCGTGGCGGGCCTCCAGCGCCGGATCTCCGATCCGTCCAGGCGCCAGGCCTCGCGGGGTGCGGAGCCGAGGAAGCTGAACCTCGCCCAGCGCTCCCCTCCCTCGACCGATTCGAGCAGGAAGGAGAACGGCCCGCGGCGGAGTTTGGAGAACGCGGTGACCGGCGTGTCGAGGTCGAACGGGATCTCGATCGCGACAGGAACGATCCGGCCGGATTCGGCCAGCCGGGAGAACTCCGTGAAGTCGGGGATGACGGACGTATCGCTCATCCGGGCAAGGTAGCAGCCCGTGGCTGGACACGGGAAAACGCGGGTCCCGGATCATCTTGCCGCCGGCGGGGTTTGAGCCTACCGTTTCAGGTCCTGTTCAATCCGGTGAGACCGGTTCCGGTCCGCCACGGACTGCCAAGGCACAACCAATGGTCGAGATCGCTCGACCGCCTATGAGGAAGCGATGAACACCAGCGAATATCTCTTTCAGGTCGACAAGTGGAGCGCGCACAACTACCACCCGCTCCCCGTCGTGCTCGAGCGCGGGCAAGGCGAGTGGGTATGGGACGTCGAGGGCAACAGGTATCTGGACATGCTGAGTGCCTATTCGGCGGTGAACCAGGGCCACCGTCATCCGCGTATCATTGCGGCCCTGCGTGAGCAGGCCGAGAAGCTCACGCTCACCTCCCGTGCCTTTCACAACGACCGCATGGGACCCTTCCTCCAGCAGCTGTGCGAGACGACGGGGTTCGAGCGCGCGTTGCCGATGAACACGGGCGCCGAGGGCGTCGAGACGGCAATCAAGGCGGCCCGCAAGTGGGGGTACACGGTCAAAGGCGTGGCCGAGGACCAGGCCGAGATCATCGTCTGCGAGCAGAACTTCCACGGCCGGACCACCACGATCGTGGGCTTCTCGTCGGATTCCGGTTCGACCTTCGGCTTCGGTCCCTTCACGCCGGGGTTTGTGCCGGTCCCCTACGGTGACTCCGACGCGCTCGAGGCCGCGATCACGCCGAACACGGTTGGTTTCCTCGTCGAGCCGATCCAGGGCGAGGCGGGGGTCGTGGTCCCGCCCGAGGGATTCTACGCTCGGGCGCTCGACATCTGCCGGTCGAACAACGTCCTCATGATCAATGACGAGATCCAGACGGGTCTGGGACGGACGGGCAAGCTGTTCTGCGCCGACTGGGAGGGTGATCGCGGCGACATCATGATCGTCGGGAAGGCGCTCGGGGGCGGTGTGTTCCCGGTCTCCGGCATCCTCGCCAACTCCGAGGTGATGGACGTCTTCCACCCGGGAGACCACGGGTCGACGTTCGGCGGCAACCCGCTGGGGGCCGCGGTCGGCATGGCGGCGCTCGATGTGATCCGGGATGAGGATCTGCCGGCGCGGTCGAACGAGCTGGGTTCCTGGTTCAAGGGAGAGCTGGAAGCGATCGGTTCGCCTCACGTCGATCACGTGCGGGGTCGCGGCCTGTTCATCGGCCTCGTCATCCGGGATGAGTCCGGGTCGGCTCGCCCGTTCTGCGAGGCGCTGCAGGCGCGCGGGATTCTCGCCAAGGAGACGCACGAGCAGGTGATCCGCTTCGCCCCGCCGCTCACGATCGAGAAGGCGAGTCTGGAATGGGCGCTGGAACACATCGCCGAGGTGATCGAGGGCGCGGCAGTCGCCGTCGCCTGATTGACCCCCGCGGGGCCGGGGCGGACTCCCGCCCGGCCCCTGCCCCTTCATCGGCCCGGCCCGCACCCCGCGGGCCGGCCGATCCCCGCGCAACTAATCCCCCGTTGGCTGTGTCACCGGTCTGTAAGCGAAAGAACCGGCGTGGACCCGGAGACCCTGCCACGGTGACGGAACCACAACTCATCCAGCGGCTTAAGGACGGGGATCAGGACGCTGCGCGCGTGTTGTACGACGCGCACATCGACCGTGTGTTCCGGATCTGCTACCGGTTCGCGGGCGAGGATCATCTCGCGCAGGATTTCACTCAGGAGACGTTCGTGCGGGCGTTCACGAAGATCGACACGTTTCGCGGCGAGTCCGCGTTCGGAACGTGGCTGGGGTCCATCGCGACGACGGTGTCGCTGAACGGACTGCGGAAAGTGAAGCGCTTCCGCGGCCGCGAGACGGTGCTGCACGACGATCTTCGCGCGAGCGGCGGGCCGCGCGGGGTCGAGCCGGACGTCAAGGCTCGGCTTCACCGGGCGATCGATGAACTGCCCACCGGCTACCGGACGGTGTTCCTCCTCCACGATCTCGAGGGATACACGCACGAGGAGATCGGGAAAATGCTCGGGATCAAGGCCGGTACATCCAAGTCACAGCTCTTCCGGGCCCGCGGTCGCCTGCGGGAAGAGCTCGCGGACTTCGCGGGGGAGTGGGCGTGTTGAAGAATCGCATGGACGACGCGGACCGGTTCGCGAAGTTCCTCCGGAGGGAGGCGGCGGGCTACCACGCCCCCCCGGACGCTCCCGCGGACGCGATGTGGACGGAGATCGAGATCCGCCTCGCCGGAGATGCGCTCCAGGTGGGAGGCACGGCGAGCCGGGCCGTGGACTCGGCCGAGGAGCCGTTCGAAGCGTTGGGCTATCACGAGCCGCCGCCCGCGCCGCGCGAGGCGATGTGGGAGGCCATCGAAGCCGAATGGGCCAGGCAGCGGCCGGTCGTGTCGGAGGCTCGCGAAGCGACGCACGGACCCGTTCGGCTCACCGCCGCCCGGAGGCTCGGGCGGCGTCCGCGCCGGGCGGTCGTCTGGCTGACGGGAGCCGCCGCCGCATCGGTCGTCCTGGCCGTGGCGCTCGGCCGCGGGGGGCGGCTCCCCGTCCCTGCCGGTACGAACATGGTCGCGACCGCGGCACCGGAGTCGGTCGCCGCGACCGACTCCGGACCCATCGCGTCGGCTGTCGCCGGCGAGACGCTGGTGCCCTCGCTTATCGAGGAGCCCCTGGAGACGAGTCGCGAATTCGCCGTGGCCACGCCCCCGGCGGCACCCGATCCGGCCGTCCCGCCGGGCGGCTCTGAAGCGGATCCGCCCGTCCGCGAGGCCGTCGCCTCGCCGCCGCAGCGACCCACCAGCCTCTCGCCATCGCGCGCCCAGGCCGACGAATCCGACACATTCCGGCACCTCAACCGGGCCGCCGACCTGCTTGTGATGTTCCGGACGGATCCCGGAGGCGCCGAATCCCAAAGCGACCTGGCCAGGTGGGCACGCGAGACACTCGTTGAAACCCGTTCGCTACTCAATACACCCGTTGCGGAAGGCGAGCGTGAACGGGCGCTGCTTCAGGATCTCGAACTCGTCCTCGTCCAGATCGCGCGTCTGGGTCCGGAGGCGCCCGATTTCGAGAGAGAGCTGGCACGTGAAAGCATGGAGCAGCAGGGCATGTTGATGCGGCTTCGTTCCGCCAGCGGAACCTAGGAAGATGATCACGGAGGTATGCGATGAATAAGTGCAAGAGGAGCCTCATGGCCCTCGGAATGGCCTTGATCGGCGTCGCGGCCGTGGACACGGCTGTACTGCCGGGATCGCTCTCGCTGCTCGGAGCCAGGTCGCTCGCGGCACAGGACTCGACGACTGTTGCACCTGACTCGGCGGCCGTTCGACCACCTCGCACCTATACGCAAGAGGAAAACATGTTCGTCGAAGCCCGGCGTGCGATAAGTGCCGAGGACTTCGAGCGCGCCGCCGAGCTGTTCGCCGCGATCCGAAGCGGCCGCTTGCAGAACAAACGGTATGTCGCCGACGCCTTCTACTGGGAGGCATTCACCCGCTACCGGCAGGGCGACCTGGAGGATGCCCGGCTCCTCCTGGAAGTCCTGATGGTTGGACACGACGAGGCTCAGAGGCACGGGCGCCTCTACGCCGATGTCAGGAACCTCCACCTACAGATCCGAAGCCAGTTGGCAGCCCGCGGTGATGCCGGCGAGGCGGAGCAGCTTCTGCGCGAGGCGGAGGCGACGCTCGACCCAATGACCGGATTCGATGTGATGCCGGTTGAAGTGGGGGGTGAGATCCGTCACCTGCCAGTGGCGCTCGCGGATGTGCAGGGCCTGGCCGACACGCTGCTCAGGACGCGGCCGGACCCGCGGGATGTCACCCGACCGGACCGGGCGCAGCCCACTCAGTCCGAAACGCTGACGCAATTCACTGCGCAGGTAGCCGCCCGCTCTCAGGGCCAGGAACAGGAGGCCTGCGAAGACGTGTCGGTTCAGCTGGCGGCGCTCGAGGCGTTGATGCGGTTCGAGGAGGTCAATCGCATGCAGGTCCTGCGCGGCGTCCTGGACCGCATGGATGAATGCTCGCTGAAGCTCCACGAACAGACCGTCGTCCTCATTGCGAGGGAAGAGACGGCCGAGGCCGCAGGCCTGCTCATCGGTGTGGTGGAATACCATCCGGAGCAGTCGGTGCGGATCGCAGCCATCTCGGAACTGTGGCGTTTCGACTCGACGGCCGCCTTTACGAGGTTGTCGACCACGCTCGCGCAATCGGATGACTATCGCACCCAGGTGGCCGCGATCAACGCGCTCCGAAGGAGTCGGTACTGGGCGGGACCGTCAGGAGCCACCGCGATACAAGACCAACTCATCAACACAGCCCTCTCCACATCGAAAGAGGCGCGCATCCGCCGGGAGGCCATTCGTGCGCTTGGCCGGCGCACTGCAGTGAAGGGTGCAGTCCTCACCGGCATTTACCCTAATATCGAGATTGATGGGCTCAAGGAGAGCCTGCTGAACGCGCTGGAATCGAAGATAAGTGCAACCGGGGATGAGAACTCCGCTACCTGGGCGTTCGAAATCGCCTTCACGAGGACGGAATCCGCCGACGTGCGCGGCGAAGCGTTCGGCGCGTGGGCGGCCGCCCCGTCAGTGGATGTGCCACGTCTCGCCGGCCTCTTCCGGGATAGTCTCTCGGAGCCCTTCATGAGAAGGCACGCGCTATACGCGATTTACCAAAGAGCCGATTCCGATCCGAACGCCGCCCCGACGATGATGGAGCTCATCCGCGACGAGCGGGACGAGGAGGTACGGGAGCGGGGGATCTACTGGCTCGGTCGGACGGGATCGGAAGAAGCCGTGGACTTCCTTCTCCAACTGTTGCGTACGCCCCCGGCCGACACAGCGGCGCATCGCCCCGGTGGCCCGCGACATTGAGGCGCAGCTTGAACGCCGATGGTTCCTGACCGCCCTACGCGAACGACGCACCTGCCGCCAGGTCTCCGGGGAGAGTAGAGATGCGCTTCATGACAAACACGCGATCAATGCTCTGCGCCGCGGTGCTCCTGCTCACGACTGCGTCGCCGGGCGCCGGCCAGGTTATGGAAGGGCCTGACGGACCGGTCGAGTTCGTCGGGTTGAAGGAGTGGCGCGCGCGCGACCTGTTCGAGGCCATCCAGGAATTGGCTCCCGACCAGCCGTTTCACGCCTGTGCGGCCGTCATGGAGCTCGAACTCGGATTCGCCGAGGCGGCTGCCATGTCGTACAGAACCCGCGGATCCGACGAGGTCTACACCGTCGTGGTCGGCGTGGAAGACCTCACACGTGTCCGATACCGTGCGGTAGGCAGCGAAACCCTCGGTCTGCCGGACACCTGGCGGAAACTGAAGGCGACCGCCGAGGAGGACCTCTATATACTGACTTCGGCTGCGCGCACGCTCCACTCTCGCGAGGACACCGAATGGATTGGTGCCGACCCGGAAGTCCTCGAGGAGGTATGGACCCGGATCGACCGCGCAGACGGCCGACGAGATCACCGCCTCGCACACGAACTCCTGGCGAGGGATGTCTCGTGGTCCGCGCGCGCGATCGCGACGCTCGTGCTCGGCAACTTCATGGACCGGGATACGTCGTGGCACGGCCTGGTGCTCTCACTGACCGATCCGGAAGACCGAGTCACGCACGTAGCGCAGAGCCTGCTCCAGGGGTTGATCTACTCGGATAGCAGGCGCCCTGTCGAATGGTCTGCGGCGCGAGAGCCTTTGCTGGCGCACTTCGGTGGTACGAATCCGTGGTCCTTCGATCTGGTTCTGCGGGTCCTGGTTGCGACCGAAGTCGATCCGGAGTTCGGTCGGCAGTTGGCCCGAGAACGGCCAGACCTCCTGCTTGCCTATGCCGGCGCCGAGCATCGCGGGACGCGGCAGCCGGCTATCGCGTTTCTGAGAACCGTGAGCGGCGAGGACTTCGGAACAGATCTCCAGGCCTGGACAGCATGGATCAACGGTCAGTCGGACGATCGTGATCAGTCACCGCCCGCACGTTGATCGCGGGACTGAGCCAGCCGACCACCAGGGGATGCCTCGCAACCGGGATCCTCGCTCTGACCCTTTGTGTGGGGTGCGAGGACACGAGCGAAGACGCCGACAGCGGGCTTGAGGTGGTGGTCCGGGACAGCGCCGGCGTCATCATTGTCGACAACGACGCGCCCGCACCGGACTCGCGGCTGCCGTGGGAGTTCGGCGTGCAGCCATCCCTTTCGATCGGCGCCGTCGACAGCGGAGAAGCCGACCAGTTGTTCCGGGTCACCGATGCCACGCGACTCGCGGACGGCAGGATCGTGATCGCGAACTCGGGCAGCAATGAACTCAGGGTCTTCAACGCGGACGGCTCGCACGCGGCGACGTGGGGAGGCCGGGGCGAGGGCCCGGGCGAGTTCGTCAGCTACAGCCCGACCGCCGTAACCTCCTGGCCCGGCGATTCGATCGCCGCAGCGAATCCCTGGGGAACCCGCTTGTCGTTGTTCGACGCGGACGGGAACCACGGTCGCGACGTGCACCTCGACACAAGGCTGCTCAACGTGGTCGACCTGCTGCCCGACGGGGAGATCTTCACGAGTGGCAGTGGGGGACTCAGCGGGGATATGACAGGATCCTCGGGACTCGTGCGCCGGGGCGCGGAATGGGGAATCCTGGACGCGGAGGGCGCGCTGCAGGCTTCACTTGGCGAATTTCCCGGAAGCGAGTTCTACGCAATCTTCGCGGCGGACGGAAGCATCGAGGGCGGGATGCCCCACCCCTTTGGCCGCGGCACCATGGGAGCTGTATGGGGAGAACTCGTCGCGATCGGGGTGCAGGACAGTTACGAGATCAAGGCATTCGCCACGGATGGGTCGCTGGTCAGAGTCGTCCGCCGGGACGGCGACCTGGAGAGCCCTACCCAGGCCGACCTGGACGAGTACTACGCCCGGCGCTACGCGGACCTGCCGGACGAGGATCGAATCAGCAACCTGAATGCAGTGCGGGACATGCCTCTGGTGGACTCCTACCCCGCCTTCGCGGAGATCCTGTCGGATCGTGCCGGGTATCTTTGGGTGCGGGAGTATCGGGTTGCGGCGTGGACGGTCTTCGACCCGGAAGGACGGGTTCAGGGCCTCATTGAAACCCCACCCGGGCTCCGCACCTTCGAGATCGGCGAAGACTACATTCTGGGATGGGTATACGACGAGCTGGGTGTGGAATACGTGCAGCTCCGGTCGTTGTCGCGGGAGCCCTCCTCCTGACGCAAGGTCAGCATCGCCGTAACGGTCGTTCCGCAACGCTGAGGCTCACCGGTCCGGGCCTGCTGCTCGTGCCCGCGCTCATCCTCCAGGCCTGTGACTCGGGGGCGGCGCGGGTCGGAACCCTGCACTCGGATTCGGCGGGCGTGGCGATCGCCACCGCTCTCGAACCCGTCTGGGAACCCGGCGAAGGCTGGATCGTCGGCGACGAGCCCCTGGTGGAGATCGGGACTGCGTTCGGCGCGAGTGAGTATCAACTTGACGGCGTGGTCGGGGTCGTCCGGCTCGGTAAGGGCTACGAGTTCGGGAAGGGTCCGATCTTCGCTGCGGAAGCCGGACGGCTCACGGTCGCCGCCCCGGAGGCCTACGTCGTGTAGCTGGCCCTCAGTCTCGGAGCGCCGCTTGATCCCGCGCAACCAAGCCGCCGCTGACTGTGTCTGCGGTTCGGTATCGCCCGAACCGACCACGGGGAGAGAGTCATGGATCACGGCGGCCGCGGTTGTCTTCTGATACAGTGGGTCCGCGCAGGTACGTGCCTACCACTCCTCGCCTTCGCCGGGGCCTGCGGTGAGGGTGGGGCCGTTGGTGAGGGCATCTTCACGCCCGAGGTAACCCGAACGGCAGCCGTGCCGTTGAGCGAGAGCAACGAAGTCGCGCTTCTTGCGGACGGGCGCACGGCCTGCGTAATCGACTCCTACGAGGGCCAGGTCCGCTGCGTCAACGGGGAAGGCACCGTCGCGGGAGTCTTCGGGCGTGAGGGGGAAGGTCCCGGGGAGTTTGGCAATCCCGAGTACCTCGCTCGCGGAGATGAGGGAACGGTTGGGGTCGTGGATCCGGCGCTGGGCCGCTTCACGGTCTTCGAGGCATCGGGCGCCTACGTATCGAACGTGATGCTGCCGGGCAGCTTCTTTGAGCCCCTCCCGTCGTTCGGCGCTGTGGTCTCGGGTTTGTCGCTGGACTACATGGTGATGCTCGGCCGCGAGACTTCCGGATCGCTGGTGACCCGGTACGACGTGGACCTCGCCTCCGGGCAGGTCGTGCGGGAGGAAGGGTCTCCGCAGGCGACGTGGGATGTCGAGTGTGGGCAAGTCATCTACGGCATCCCGAACCGCGAGGAGGGCTGGGCCTTCGTGGCCTGCGAAGGTCATCTGATCTTCGTCGGTGACACCGGCGACGCCACCGTGCTCCGCGCGCCGATGTATGTCCCGGAACTCCCGGACGAGCGCGACGTGGCACGGCTCGAGGAGATGCTCAGGGGCTTCAACAGGCGGCGGGGCTTCCCCATCTCCGAGGGCGTCGAGGAGCGGCTGGAAAGCTATCGCGCCACCCCGAAGAACTACCATCTGTCCACGGGCGAGCAGTTGTTCGACGACGCCAACCGCTACTGGATCGCCACCCAGCGCGACCAACGCGAATGGTCCTACCTGGACGTGTACGAGAACGCCGAATACGTCGGGTCGGTGCGGGTCAGGGATCGGCTGAGGAGCTTCGACCTCCTGGGGTCGACACTGGTCGCGCTGGTCGAGCGGCAGGTCGGGCCGGACGATGGCGACGGGATTCCGGATCGGGCGCTCGACTGGTACGACATCGGAGACCTGCCATTCGGCCGGTGACAAGCCGCGTACTGATGCTGGCGACAGCCCTCGCTGCCTGCGGGGGAGACACCGGACTCACCGGCGATGCCCAGGTCCGGATGCGGGACAGCGCCGGGGTGCGGATCGTCGAGTATGCGGGGGTGCCGGAGGTCGAGCCGCCCTTCGCCCTTGCGCCGGAACCGCTGTACCGGCACGGGGCGAACCCTGGCGACTACGAATTCGAGCAAATCAACTTCGGCCGACTCTTTCCCGATGGCGGCGCCGTTCTCTCGGACGAGTGGAGCAGCGAACTGGTCGTCCTGAGCCCGGATGGCACGACGCACGAGGTGCTTGCCGGACGGGGAGAGGGACCGGGCGAAGTCGGGTATGTCGACGCCCTGTTCGCGCCGGGGCAGGACAGCGTCCTGGTGGCCGACCGGCGCCTGGGCCGCGTCACGCTCTTCGCCGGCCGTTCGATCGCGCGCGCCGCCGAGCTCCATCGGTCAAGCGGTCTCCGTGTGGCGGGCATCGGTGCATCCGGCGAGTTGCTGCTGGCGACTTCGGTGCTGTTCACCGCTCCTAACTTCCGGACCGGATTCGAAGGGGAATGGCGCCCTGGGCACATGGCCCGCGTCGACATGGAGACCGCCGCCCTCGACACGGTCGCGTCGTACGACTTCTTGACGCGGATGCCGCCGGAGCTGGAGTGGTGGGATCCGATCGAGGCGGTGGGCCAGGTCGTGGTCGCCGCCGGACGGTTCGTCTACACGAGGTCCGACCGGCCCGAGGTGACCTGGCGTCTGCCGGACGCCACCGTGACGCAGATCGTACGCTGGCAAGCCGAACCCGCCCACCTGACCACGGAACTGGTGCAGTCCGTCGAGGCCGCCCAACGAAGGAGGACCCGCGCTGAGTACCGCAGTGTTCCCGAGTCCCGGTTCGAGGAGATCCTGGAGGAGGACATGGCCACCTACCTCGCGAGCGTCGGTCGGCCGATGCCGCTCTTCGGTTCCGCGTTCACCGACGCCGAAGGACGCGTATGGCTGCCCTCCTACCGACCGGGCGGATTCCAGGAAGGCGCGTCGCCGTACACCGTCATTTCCCCGGATGGGGAGTGGCTGGGAAGGATCGAGGCTCCGCCCGGATTCCGTATCCTCGATGTGACCGGCGAGTTCGTCCTCGGGGTGTTCCGGGACGAGATGGATGTCGAGAGCGTCGTGGTCTACGCGTTGGTGGAGGGATCCTCGATCCCCGCGCAACCAAGCCGCCGCTGACTGTGTCCCCGGTTCGGCACAACTGAACAGACCACGGGGAGAGAGTCATGGATCACGGCGGCCGCGGTTGTCTCCTGATGCGGTGGGTCCGCACAGGTGCCGTCTCTCCACTCCTGGCCTTGTTCGCTCTGCCGGCTTGTGGTGTGGCGGGGTCGCAGACCGGCACGCTGCACTCGGATTCGGCCGGAGTGGCGATCGCCACCGCTGTTGAGCCGGTGTGGGGACCTGACGAGGGTTGGATCGTGAGTGAGCAGCCGCTGCTCGAGATCGGGACGGCCATCGGGGATCCCGAATACCAACTCCACGGTGTCGTGGGGGCGGTACGCCTGAGCACGGGCGACATCGTGCTCGGGGACGGGGGCTCAGGCGAACTTCGCCGCTACGACCGGGGCGGGACCTTCGTATGGTGCGCGGCCGGTGAAGGCGAAGGGCCGGGCGAACACCGTTCCCTGTCTTTCCTGGGCGTGCTCGCGGGCGACTCCCTCGTTTCCTACGACAACCGGCTTTGGCGCGTGCAGATCTTCGCTGCGGACGGTGAACTCGCCCGGACAATCCGGGTGGAGCCACCCTGGCGCGAATCTCGACCTCGATCGGCTGTGGGAGTATCGGGGCGCCAACTGATCATGAACTTCACGGACGGTGCCTACGGTGGCGCCTGGCCGGAGGTGGAGGGCGTCGTCAGATGGCCGGGGATCAGGATCGGGACCCTCGATCTCTCGGACGGGACGATCCATGCGGTGTCGGATTTTCCCGGTCAAGAGGGAGTGATACGGCGCTACGGCGAGAGCGTCGCGCACATCGGTTACGACTTCGGAAAGGGGCCACAGTTCGCCGTCGCTCCCGGGACGCTCGCAGCCGTCGATACGGAGGCGTTCCATGTACGGTCGATCTCCCTCAGGGAGGGCAGCACCGCTCGGATCCTTCGTCGCGACATCGCACCGATTCCCGTCACGAGCGCCCACGTGGATGCCGAGATCGAGGAGTACATCGAGACGAACGTCACGTACGGCGGCGTCTCGCGCGCGCAGGCCGAGGAGATGGCGCGGAGTCGGAGAGAGGATCCCAGGGCCCCGACGCTCCCCATCCTGCGCTCCATTCGCCTGGACGCGTTGGGGACCCTTTGGGTGGAGCCCTTCTTCGGCGCAGGGATAGAGGTAGGGCCCTTCGAGGTCTTCGCTGCCGACGGCACCTGGCTGGGCAGCGTCTCCGTGCCAGCCGGGTTGGAGCGAGGCTTCATCCCGGACTTCGCCCCGGGTCTGGAGATCGGTGACAACTACCTGCTCGGCGTGTGGAGTGACGCGCAGGGCGTCGAATACGTCCGCCTATATTCCCTGGACAGGCCATGACCATCCGAACGCCCCGAACGATGCGGATTCCCGGGTTCCTGCCGGCGGTCCTCGCCGGTGTCCTCTGTGGCGTCCTCCTTGTGGCGTGCGCGGGCGGCCCGGACGGCGACGGAGGGCTAGGAAGCACCGTCCGGGACAGTGCCGGGGTCACGATCGTCGAGAACGGGCGCCCGCTTCCGGATTCGCGGTTGGGCTGGCGGGTCGGCCCGGAGGCGACGGTGTTGATCGGGACGGCCGGGGGGGACCCCGCGTACGAACTCTTCCGGGTCGGCGGTGCGATGCGGCTCGCCGACGGGCGGATCGTGGTCGCCAACGCGGGGACCGGGGAGCTTCGCGTCTACGACTCGGACGGCATCCACCTCGAATCGTGGGGCGGCCAGGGCGACGGCCCCGGCGAGTTCGGCGCCATGGCTCCGGGAGGGGTGGAACCGTGGCCGGGCGACTCGCTGATGGCCACGGACTCCTTCAGCAGCCGGATCTCCATCTTCTCCACCGATGGAACCTTCGGTCGCGCCCTCAGGCTGCAGGGCGGTTACCAGCGGGTGGTCGGCCCGCTCCCGGACGGCAGAGTCTTCGCCGCCACGCTCACGACGTTCGAGCGCGGGGAGCCGGGCACCTCGGAGCTCATCCGGCCGGATCTGGAGTATGGGATCCTCCAAGCGGACGGGAGCGTGCAGCGGGACCTGGGTGCGTACCCCGGATCGGAACTGTACCTCGTCAACACGGCCGACGGGCCGCCCTGGCCCCGCAGCTATCCCTTCGATCGCCGCGCGTTCGACTTCGTTTGGGGGGATCTGGTCGTGATTACCACCAACGACCGCTACGAAATCCGCGCCTATCAGCCGGACGGGTCGCTGGCGCGGATCGTCCGTCGCGACCACGAGGCCCGCGGACCGACCCGGGCCGACCTGCGCGATTGGGTGGCCCGGCAGAATCCCGATCGGCCCGAGGCGCTGGACGCGGTTGCCGACATGCCGCTCGTCGAGGCCTTCCCCGCCTTCGCCCAGGTGCTCGTCGACCGGTTGAGTTACCTCTGGGTCGAGGAATACCGGCTGCCCGGGGAAACGCACCGGCTATGGACCGTGTTCGATCCGGAGGGCCGCGCCCTCGGCCTTTTCGAGATGCCGGGGAGCTTCGCCGTCACGGAGATCGGCGAGGACTACATCCTCGGCACGCGGCGAGACGCCCTCGACATCGAGTACGTGGAGTCCTGGCCCCTCGCCCGCTCCGGCTCATGAAGCCCGGACCGGCGATCCTGAGGAACGCGGGGATGTTCAACGGGATTCCGGTGAGCATCGCGCTGCTCCTGGGGGTTGCCGCGTGTGCGGATGGCCGTTTCCCGGCGTCGCGGGAGGTCCCGGTCTACGAGGGGTCGATCGACCTCGAGGTCGGCGAGGTCGAGGGAGAAGATCCCTACCTCTTCACGACCATCGGCTCCGTGGTGGCGGACGACCGCGGGCGGCTGATCGTCGCGGACTATCAGACCCACGAGGTGCGGGTGTTCGAGCCGGACGGTCGCTTCGCCTTTCGTTTCGGCGGTCAGGGGGAGGGTCCCGGCGAGACGACGAATCCCTGCTGCATGACGTTCGGGCCCGACGGCCTCCTGTGGGTACGGGAGAGTTACCGCTACAGCGCGTTCAGCCTCGGAGCCGCGGGCGCGGAGTACGTGCGTAGCCTCAGAAGCGTCAACGCCGCCATCAACCTGATCGCTCCGGTGACCTTCGACGCGGAGGGTCGGCTCGTCGATCTCGGGATGCCGGCCGGCGAGACCAGGTTTACGCGCTTTCATCTGGGTCCGGGCACGGCCGTGGATACGGTCCCGATGTCGGCGTCCGGGCAGCAGGCCACCGGCAGCAGCCAGATCGACGTCATGGTGGGAGATCAGGCCTTCTCATTCTTCGTCTACCAGCCCTTCGGTCCCCTATGGCTTCACGGGCACGGGCCGGAAGGTCGGTGGGCCACGGCGGTCAGTTCCGCGTACTCGGTCACGCTTCACCATCCCGACCGAAGCACCTCAGCGATCGAAGATCCACTGCGGGGACCAGAGCTCACCCCGGATGAACGCCGCCGTGCGCAGGCCCAGATCGACCGGGAGAAGGAGAGATTCGACGTGCGGGAACACCCATTCGGGATCCCCGACCGCAAACCGGTTCTGGCCGGCCTCTTCTTTGATCGCGCAGGCCGGCTGTGGGTGGAGAAAACGGGCGTCGACGGGCAGGAGATGCGTGAGGCCGACGTCTACCGCCGGGACACCCTGGTGGCGCGATATCGATGGCCGCGACGCGTCAGCCACCGCGGATCTCTCTGGGTCACCGAGACGACACTCTATGGCACGACACGCGACTCTCTCGACGTCCGGCGCGCGGCACGCGTTCGCTTCAATCGAGTCCCCGGAAGAGATCAATGACCGCCTGTGGTACAACGATCCGCGCAACGATCCTGGTGAGTGTCTTTCTGTACATCGGGTGCGACGCGTCTCCCGGCGGCGGGGGCCCGGACTTCTCCGTGCGAGACAGCGCGGGGGTCGAAATCGTCGAGAACCGCGGAAATATCTCCGAGTTTGTGCTGCCCTCCCGACCGAGACTTCGTCTGGGCCGCCAGGACGGTCCGCCCGAACACCAGCTCTTTCGCGTCACCGACGCCGTGGAACTGGACGACGGTTCGATCGCCGTCGTGAGTCAGATCGAGCCCCTCATTCGCATCTTCGCTCGGGACGGCACACTCCGTGCGTTCTTCGGGTCGCTGGGTCAGGGGCCGCGGGAGTTCGGGCTGCCGCAGCGTGTATGGAAGGCCGGGGCCGATTCTCTCGTCATCTATGACTGGCGGAATCGAAGGCTCGCCTACTGGACTGCCGGCGGGAGGTTCCTCGAGGTCAGCCCCATGCGCCCGCTCCCGGCCGCCCCGCTCCCCGGCGGGCGCTTCCTGGACGGCAGTCTCCTCGTCGCCAGCCTGCTGATGGTGAGATCGACCCAGTTCGAGTGGTCGCCGCTCATAGGGCTTCGGTACGACGGATCCGGGGCACTTCAGGACACGGTCTTCAATGTCCCCGGCTGGAATCTCGGGCCGGTCGAAGTAGAGGGCGAGACAATGTTCGTCGACCGGCTCTTCGAGGGATTGGCCGGAGCCAGGGCCCTGGAGAACGCCATCGCGTTGACGCTGGGGGACGCGTACGAAGTCCGCCTTCTGGATCTCGATGGTCGGCTGAAACGGTTGATCCGCTGGATCGGGCGCGACCGCACCGTCACCCAGGCGCATGTGGCGGCGGCACGCGAGACGGAGAGCCGCCGCGCGACGACGGAGGAGCGTCGCCAGCAGGTGCTGCGGCGCTTCGACGCGAGGCCGGTCGCCGACCAGTTCGGGACGGTCGCCGGACTTCACGCCGCCCCGGAGGGCGGCTTCTGGGCAAGAGAGATGCCTCGGCCCGGTGATCCCGAGGGAGAGCGTTGGCTCGTGTTCGATGGCGAAGGGCGCCTCCTCGGCCGGATCGCGCTGCCGCCGGGAGGGAATCTGACCCGAGTCGGCCGAGACCATCTCCTCCTCAGTGAGCGAGATGACCTCGACATCGAGTACGTATCCCTCTACTCGCTGCCCAGGGAACTGGCCGCCTCAAACGATAGCTAACCGCCACAACCCAGCTCATGGGAGAGCCACGCGGATCAAGTGTTGATTTTTCAGCATCTACTGACGTACTGTTCCCCCACCGGACCCGAAGGGGCGGTGCGAAAAGACCAACTTCGAGCGAGGAGCTGTACGATGGATGGGAGAAGTAGAAGATCAGCGATTCTCGCTGCCGCTTGTCTGGTCGCGACAGGTTGTGGCGGCTCGACGTCGACGAGCGGCTGGATTGCCGAACGGGACACAATGCCCTCCGGGACGGTCCGCGTCACGAACATCCCGCCGCCGGAGACCTTGCCCACGTGGACTCTGGTGGAGGAACTGCGCGTCGGCTCCGTAGAGGGTGACGGGCTGGACGTGTTCGGATACCTCAAGGGTCTGGTCGCGCTGGACGGCGGAGGGTTCGCCGTCCTCGAATCCCAGGCGCAGGAACTCCGCGTCTTCGGTCCCGATGGCGCTCACATCGCGACCCACGGCCGCAAGGGGCAGGGACCCGGTGAGTTCGCGGATGCGAACGGTCTCATGCTCGATCAGGACGGGCGGCTGTGGGTGCCGGATACCCGCAACGGGCGCATGTCCGTCTTCGATCCCGAAGAGGGGTTCGTGGAATCCTTCCCGTTCGCCGACGCGAACTTCAATGCGACCTGGAACGGTGCGATGGTAGAGGGGAACCGCATCTACCGGCCATCGTCGGTGTCAGGGAACCGGATGCTGCTTCGCGTCTACGATCTCAACATGAGACTCATAGACTCGCTGCCGCTGCCGAGCGACGGCCCGGAAGGCGAAGAGTTCGATCCCGCAAGCCAGCCCGGTGCCTTCTACCAGGAGATGGGCGGCCGCTACATGGCGTACTCGATCCCGTTCTACCCGCACGAGGTCACCTACCTCGATAAGCGAGGCGCGGTATGGTCGACCCAGCCCGGAGATCCCGAATACCGCATCAAGCGGTGGCAGCCGGGCGGTGACACGACGCTTCTGGTCGAGACCCGAAGACCCCCCGTCCCCGTCCCTGCCGTGGAACGCGATTCCATCATCGACATGATGCGGCAAATGCTCTCCAACATGGGCGTGGGTGAATGGGACTGGTCCCGGGTCCCCGCCATCAGACCCGCCGTCGAGGACATCTTCGAATCAGCGGAGGGCAACCTGTGGATCCGGACCCCCTTCAGCGGCGGCGGGGTCCTGTTCGATGTCTACTCGAGGGACGTGGCCTATCTCGGCACGGCCAGCCTGGGCTCCGGCCTCAGACTCTTCGAGCAGGTCACCCCGGTCGTGCGCGGCGATCTGGTCTGGCTGGTCGCGACGGATGAATTGGACGTACCCTACGTCATCCGCGCTCGAATCACGCCAGCGCACCGAGGTACACCATGAGAACCATGACTCTGGCGGGGGTGTGCATCCTGGCCGCCGCTGCCGCCGCGTGCGGGGATGCCGAAGAGGGACGCTCGGGCCTTGAGTCGGTGATCCGCGACAGCGCGGGCGTGACGATCGTCGAGAACGACAAACCCGCGCCGGAGACCCGGCTCGGATGGCGCATCGCGGAGGCGCCCGCGCTCTCGATCGGCGCCTTCGAGGGGGATCCCGGCGTACGAGCTGTATCAGGTCAGGGACGCCGCGAGGCTTCCGGACGGGAGGATCGTCGTCGCCAACGCGGGATCCGGCGAACTGCGGGTGTTCGACGCGTCGGGGACCCACCTCGCATCGTGGGGAGGCCGGGGCGAAGGGCCGGGCGAGTTCGGCGACTTCGCCGCTCCCTGGAGCGTCGAGCCCTGGCCCGGCGATTCCATCGCGGCGTCGGACCTGTATGCGAGGAGGGTCTCGATCTTCAACGCCCAGGGTGTGCACGGGCGCACTTTCGTGCTGGAGGATCAATACTACCGCCTCATGGGCGTGCTGCCCGACGGAAAGATGTTCCTGGGTACCGTGCCCGCTTTCGTCGCCGGCACCATGGGGACCGGACTGGTTCGCAGGGAGGTCGAATACGCCATCGCGGTGCCGGACGGCAACTTGCATGCGGCGCTCGGGACGTATCCGGCGTCGGAGTGGTACATATTCGCCGAAGGCGGGGGCATGGCCCCGTACCCACAGCCCTTCCGCCACTCCGCCATCGCTCACGTCTGGGGGGATCTGATCGTCATCGGCTCGAACGACCTCTATGAGATCCGGGCCTATACGGCGGACGGCGCACTGGCGCGGATCGTGCGGCGGGCGCACGACGTTCGGAGTCCGACCCAGTCCGACCTCGATGACCATCTCGACGAGCAGTACGCGGACCGCACCGAGGAGGAGCGAGCGAGAGTGCTCGCCGAGTTGGAGGACATGCCATTGCCGGAGAGATTCCCCGCGTTCGGTCGGATTCTGACCGACTCTCGCGGCAGTCTCTGGGTGGAGGACTACCAGTTGCCCGGCGAGCCGACCCCCGCGTGGACGGTCTTGGACGCCGACGGCCGGGTGCTCGGCCTGATGGACCTCCCCCCGGATCTGAGGATCTTCGAGATCGGCGAAGACTACATCCTGGGGAGCGTATCCGACGATCTCGGCATCGAGCGCGTACAGCTCTGGCCGCTCGAGCGCTCGGAGTCCCGACAGGCTGCGGGACGGCTCGCTCCCACCGCGACGGGCGGCTAGTTTCGGCGCGCAGGTGAACCGCCTCGGATGTCCGGTGTTCGTGGCGGCATCTTCCCACGCGAACCAAGTGACCGGAGGGGCTTGGTAACGGCGTGATGAACGGCATCGAGCGCGAAAAGATCGGCCCGCTGACGCTGCGTCTCTGGGGCCTGCTGACGGCCCTCGCCGTGTGGGCCCTCTATCTTCTGACGATCGCCCCCACGACCGGCTTCTGGGACACGTCGGAGTACGTGACCACGGCGCACATCCTGGGGCTCCCGCACCCGCCGGGGAATCCATTCTTCGTCCTCATCGGACGCGTGTGGGACATTCTGCTGGGGTTCACCGGCCTCCCTGTCGCCCTGCGGATCAACGTGCTCAGCGCCACCCTCTCGGCCGGGGCGAGCTTCTTCTGGTTTCTCGCCGTCGCGCGCATGGTCGCGCACTTCCGCGAGAACCGGCACGAGGTACTGGTCACCGCCATCGTGGCCGTGTGGATCGGCGCCACGGCGTTCACCGTATGGACGCAGTCGAATCTGAACGAGAAGGTCTACACGCTCTCGCTGTTCGTCGTCGCCGTCGTGAGCTATCTGGCGATGGTCTGGATGGACGAGGCCGACACCGCCCGCGGGAACCGGCTGCTTCTGCTGATCGCGCTGCTGCTCGGCCTGGGGTGGGCGAATCACACCATGTCGTTGCTGCCGGGGCTGGCGCTTACGGCCTTCGTGCTCTTCCACCGCTGGCGCGCCGCGTTCAACCCGCTCGTTCTGGGGCTCGGGGTCACGCTGCTCGCAGTCGGCTACTCGGTGCAGCTCCTCTTCGTCCCCATCCGCTCGGCGCAGAACCCGATCATCGATGAAGCGGACCCGGAGTGCCCTACCGTCGTGTCGGCGATCACGCCGAAGCGTGTCGACGACCGCTTCGGGAGAAGCAAGTGGGCGGTGGTATGCGAGCCGCTGGCCCTCTCGCTGATCCGCGACCAGTACGGCCCGGGCCCGGTCACACAACGGCAGGCGCCGCTGTCGGCCCAGTACGCGAACTACTGGCAGTACTTCGACTGGCAGTGGGCGCGGGCGCTGCCCCCGGGCGCGCGACTCGTCGCGAGCATGCTCTTCCTCTTCCTCGCGCTGGTCGGCCTCTGGACCCACCTGAAGAGCGACCGGAAGACGTTCGTCTACTCGGGAACGTTGCTGTTCACCGTCACGTTGATGCTCGTCTACTATCTCAACTTCAAGTACGGCTACTCCCTCTATCTGGAGGAGGTGCCGAACTACCTCGAACACGAGGTTCGCGAGCGCGACTACTTCTACATCATCGGTTTCCAGCTATGGGGGATCTACGCCGGGTTGGGACTCGCCGCGCTGTGGGGGCAGTGGACCGTGCCCGTGCGCACGAGCCAGGCGCGGGACTACCCGACGAGTTTCTCCGACGACAGACCCACGGGCTTCAGCGCGCGGCACCGGAAGGCGGCGCCGCTGCTCGCGATCGGTCTCATCCCCCTCTTCTTCAACTATTCTCGCGCCGACCGGACGGGAGACAGGGCGGCCCGCGACTGGGCGTACAACATTCTGCAGTCCGTCGAACCGTACGCGGTGCTGTTCACCAACGGGGACAATGACACGTTCCCGCTGTGGTATCTGCAGGAGGTGGAGGGGATCCGGCGCGACGTGACCGTGATCGTTCACTCGTATCTCGGCACGGGCTGGTATCCGAAACAGTTGCGGGAACTGACGGCGCCGTGCGAGGCGGGGGCGTCGGCTGCGGATTCACCCACGACCGTGGTGTGCCAGCGACCGTTCGATGTGGCCGCCGCGGCGAGCCCCTACGCGGCGATGTCCTCAACGCCGCCGACCCGCTCGATCATGGCATGGAACGACGCTCAGATCGACGGCTTGCCCCCCGGATTCGCGGTGGCGGCCGACACTACCTTCCAGATCTCGCGGTGGATCGGGGCGAACGCTCTCGCAGGTGAGAGCTTCTCCTATCCCGACATCATGGTGTACCACATCATCCAGCAGTCTCTCGGCGACCGGCCGGTCTACTTCGCGGCGACGGCTCCGCCGGTCTACGGGAAATGGAGACTCCAGCCTCACCTCGTCCGGCACGGCCTCGCGTTCAAGCTCGTGAATGGCCCGCTGGAAGCCTCGGAAGACCTCGTCGACCTGCGCGAGTACATGCCGAACACCGCATTGCCCACCTGGAACGACCGCGTCCGGACGCGGGAACTGCTGTGGGATGTGTTCCTGGTCGAAGATCTGCTGGACTGGGAGGAGTGGCCGGAGCCGTCAACGGAGTCGAGCATCCCCGCCCAGTACTACCTGGGGTACTACCTCCATGGTATGACCGAGGAGCATCTGGGAGATGTGGAGGCCGCGGAACAGGCCTATCAGCGCGCGGATCACTTCGGGCTGCTCGCCGGCCTGCGGCCGCCACCGGAGTCGCCATCGGAGTGACGTCCGGGATCGAACGCGAGCAAATCGGGCGCCTGCCGTTGTGGGCGTGGGCGCTATTGACCGCCCTCGCAATCTGGATCCTCTACCTGCTGACGATTGCGCCGACGATCGGCTTCTGGGACACGTCGGAGTACGTCACCACGGCACACATCCTCGGACTGCCGCACCCGCCGGGAAATCCGTTCTTCGTGCTCGTCGGACGCGTGTGGGACCTGCTGCTCGGCTTCACCGGCCTCCCCGTCGCTCTGCGCATCAACGCGCTCGCGGCCACCCTCTCGGCCGGGGCGAGCTTCTTCTGGTTCCTGACCGTCGCACGCATGGTGGCGCGTTTCCGTCAGAACCGGCACGATGTGCTGGTGGCCGCCATCGTGGCCGTGTGGATCGGAGCGACCGCCTTCACGGTGTGGAGCCAGTCCAACCTCAACGAGAAGGTCTACACGCTCTCTCTGTTCGTCGTCGCTCTCGTGAGCTATCTGGCCATGATGTGGCTGGACGAGGCGGACACACCGCGCGGGAATCGCCTGCTCCTGCTGATCGCACTGGTACTCGGCCTGGGGTGGGCGAACCATACGATGTCGTTGCTGCCGGGGCTGGCGCTTGCGGCGTTCGTCCTCTTCCACCGGTGGCGCGCGGCGCTGAATCCGCTGGTTCTGGGCCTCGGGGTCACGCTCCTCGCGGTCGGCTACTCGGTGCAGCTCCTCGTCGTCCCCATCCGCTCGGCGCAGAACCCGATCATCGACGAGGCCGATCCCGAGTGTCCTGCGCTCGTCTCGGCCGTTACGCCGAAACGGATCGACGACCGTTACGGGCAGAGCAAGATCGCGGTGGCGTGCGAGGCCCTGGCCCTCTCGCTGATCCGCGACCAGTACGCGCCGGGCCCGATCACGCAGCGGCAGGCTCCCCTGTCGGCCCAGATGGCCAACTACTGGCAGTACTTCGACTGGCAGTGGGCGCGGTCGCTGCCCCCGGGCGCGCGGCTCGCTGCGAGCATGCTCTTCCTCTTCCTCGCGCTGGTCGGCCTCTGGACGCACCTGCGGAGTCACCGGAAGACATTCGTCTACTCGGGAACTCTCCTGTTCACGGTCACGTTGCTCCTCGTCTACTATCTCAACTTCAGGCACGGCTACTCTCTCTACCTGGAGGAAGTGCCGAATCCGCAGGCTCACGAGGTCCGGGAACGCGACTACTTCTTTATCATCGGCTTCCAGTTGTGGGGGATCTACGCGGGGTTGGGACTCGTCGCGCTGTGGGGTCGGTGGCCGCTGCCCGCGCAGCAGACCGGCTTCAGCGGGCGGCACCTCAAGGCGGCGCCGCTGCTCGCCATCGGGCTCATCCCCTTCTTCTTCAACTTCTCGCCCGCCGACCGGACAGAAGACCGGGCGGCCCGGGACTGGGCCTACAACGTGTTGCAGTCCGTCGAACCCTACGGCGTGCTGTTCACCGGCGGCGACAACGACACCTTCCCGCTCTGGTATCTCCAGGAGGTGGAAGGTATCCGGCGCGACGTGACCGTGATCGTGCAGTCCTATCTCGGCTTGCCGTGGTATCCGAAACAGCTGCGCCAGCTGACGACGCCCTGCGAGCCGGGCGAGTCCCCGGCGGACTCACCGACGACGATCGTGTGCCAGCGGCCGTTCGATCCGGACACTGCGGCGAGTCTCTACCGGAGAATGGCCGTCGCCCCGCCGACGCGTTCGGTCGTTCCCCTGAGTGATGAGGAGATCGATGCCCTCCCGGAGGTTCGCGAGGTCCCGGAGGACTCGGCGTACCGGGTCTCGGACTGGGTCACGGCGGCCGTCCGTGGAGGCGAGCGGGTGCAGCGCTGGGACATCATGGTGTTTCAGATCGCCCGGCAGTCACTCGGAGACCGGCCGGTCTACTTCGCCGCGACGGCCTGGCCCGTCTGGGACGCGTGGGGACTTCAGCCACACCTCGTGCGGCATGGGCTCGCCTTCAAGCTCATGGACCGGCCGCTCGAGCCTTCGGACACCCTGGTCAACGTGGGGGAGCACTTCCCGAATTCGTTCTGGCCCCCGTGGAACGAGCGGGAGCGTTCCCGTGAACTGATCGATGACGTGTTTCTGGTCGACGCCCTCCTCGAATGGGAGGAGTGGCCCGAGCCGTCCACGAGGTCCTCGATCCCAACCGCGTACTATCTGGCGTACGCGTTTCAGGGGGTGGCGGAGGAACTAAGAGGGAATCTGGAGGCCGCCGAGCGGGCCTACCTGCGGGCGAGCCACTTCGCCCGGCTCGCCGGCGGCTAGAAGGGGCGAAGGGCGCCGAGCAGGGTCGCGATCAGGATCAGGACCCCGTTGATCGAGCCCACGATCGCGTTCGTCTTCCGGAACTTGACGAACGAGGCGCTGTCCTCCTCGGCGTTGGCCGACGCGTCGGCGGCGCGGGCGAGCCGTCCGGAGTTGGGAATCTGGATCGCCACCGCGAGTACAAAGGCGATCAGGCCGAGCACCTGCATCTGAAACTGCCAGTGGTGCGGCTGGGGTTGGAGGACCCCGTAGCCGCCCACCCCGGCGAGGCCGAAGCCCGCGATCGTGGTCAGCAGCATGCCGATGAGCCCGGGACCCATGAGCACCCGGTGGCCGGCCCGGTAGGTGAACGCGATGACGGCCCGGTCGCCCGTCCGGTTGGCGCGGACGGCCAGCAGGGCGAGCGTGAGCGTGACGCCGAACCACAACGCCAGCCCGATCAGGTGCAGAAACAGCATGACTCCACGCATATCCATGCGCGCAAAGTCCGGGCCCCGTGCGCCGGGGTCAAGGGACCGTGGCGACCGACCGCGTTTGACGAACGACGGGGTCGGCGGGCAACGTCCGGCATGAGCACGGTTACGCAGACGACGACGAAGACAACCCGGACACCGCTCCCCGCGACACTGGAGGACGAACTCGAACAGTTGCTCGGCGACCGGTTCACGACCGCCGAGGCGATGCGCCGGCAGCACGGCGAGGGAGAGTCGTTCCACGCAAATCAGCCGCCCGATGCGGTGGTCTTCCCGCAGTCTACCGAGGAAGTGTCGGCGATCGCGCGCGCCTGCCACCGGCACGATGTCCCGATGATCGGGTTCGGGGCGGGGACCTCGCTGGAGGGGCATGTTGCCGCCCTGCGCGGCGGGGTGACGATCGCGACGAGCGGGTTGACGCGGCTGGTCGAACTCAACCCCGAGGACATGGACTGCCGTGTCGAGGCGGGGATGACGCGCAAGGGTCTGGAGGAGCACCTGAAGGGGACGGGTCTGTTCTTCCCCATCGACCCGGGCGCCGATGCCAGCCTCGGAGGCATGGCCGCGACGGGTGCCTCGGGGACGACCACGGTCCGCTACGGGACGATGCGAGAGAACGTGCTCGGACTCACCGTCGTGCTCGTCGACGGGACGGTGATCCGCACGGGCGGGCGGGCGCGCAAATCCTCGGCGGGCTACGACCTCACCCGGCTCTTCCTGGGCTCGGAGGGCACGCTCGGCATCATCACGGAAGTCCTGGTCAAGCTACAGGGGATTCCGGAAGCGATCGCCTCGGCCGTGTGCTCGTTCCCGACGCTGGCCGACGCCGTGGACGCCGTGATCTACACGATTCAGACCGGCGTGCCGGTGGCGCGGGTCGAACTGCTGGACGAGGTGCAGATGGACGCGGTGAACCGTTACTCGGACTTCGACTATCCGGTTCGCCCCACGCTCTTCTTCGAGTTTCACGGGACGGCGGCGGGGGTCGAGGAGCAGTCCGGCGAGGTCGCCGAGATCGCGAAGGAACTCGGCGGGACGGATTTCGCCTGGGCCACGCTGGCCGAGGAACGGTCGCGGCTGTGGGCCGCGCGGCACGAGGCCTACTACGCGTCGCTCGCGCTGCGGCCGGGTTCCCGCGGCTGGGCGACGGACGTCTGCGTCCCGATCTCAACGCTGGCCGAATGCCTCCTGAAGACCCGGGAGGACATCGATGCCGAAGGCCTGCTGGCGCCGATCGTCGCGCACGCGGGAGACGGCAACTTCCACGTCCTGTTCATCATCGATCCGGATGACGCGGAAGAGATGGCGCGGGCCAAGCGGGTGAACACGCGTATGATCGAGCAGGCGATTGCGGTCGGAGGGACCTGCACCGGCGAACACGGGGTCGGGTTCGGCAAGATCCCCTACTTGAGGGCGCAGCATGGCGAGGCCGTCGACGCGATGCGGTCCATAAAGGAGGCGCTCGACCCGAAGGGCCTCATGAATCCGGGAAAGGTCGTCGAATGATCAGCGACAGGCGTGTCGGCCGCGGCCGGCGTTCGATGTTTGCGCTCGGGTCCGCGTGGCTGGTGACGGTCGCGCTCGCGGCGTGCGCTTCCCCCGAAAGCGGCGAAGGAACGCCGGGGGTGGAAGCCGTCGCGGACCTCGTCATCCTCGGCGGCCGGGTCATGGATCCGGAGACGCGGCTGGATGCCGTCCGCGACGTGGCGGTCACCGATGGCCGGATCACGGCCGTAGCGGAGGGAGGCGTCGCGGGACGGGACACGATCGATGCGTCGGGTCTCGTAGTGGCGCCGGGGTTCGTCGACCTGCACGCGCACGGACAGGACACGGTCAGCGCGAAGCTCCAGGCGCTCGATGGCGTGACCACGGCCCTCGAGATGGAAATCGGGGTGTATCCGATGGCCGAATGGGTCGCCTCCCGGGAGGGGAGCGCGCCCATCCACTTCGGAGCGACGGTGAGCCATCCCGGGGCGCGCGTGAAGCTGATCACGGGCGTGGACGTGGGCCACTCGACGATGACGCCGCCCGGGGAAGCCAGCGCCTTCGAGTCCGAGGCCGTCTACAGGGCGCTCGACGACGACCAGATCCTCGAACTCAACGGGCTCATCGCCTCGGGGCTGGCGGAGGGCGGACTCGGGATCGGGTTCGGCATCACCTACACGCCGGGCGCGTCACGGACGGAGATCTACCGCGCCTTCCAACTCGCGGCCGCGCAAGGGGCCCCGGCCTACGTCCACATCCGCGGCGAGAACTCCGGCGGTACGCTGGGAGCGTTCCAGGAGGTGATCGCGAACGCGCTTGCGACGGGGGCCTCGCTCCACATCGTCCACATGAACTCGAGCGCGGACGAGATGGCGCGCACGACGCTGGAGATGATCCGTGGGGCCCGCGAGCGCGGGATCGACATCACGACGGAGTCCTACCCCTACACGGCCGGCTCGACCCGGATCGAGTCCGCGCTGTTCGACTCCTGGGAGGGTCTGACCGACGAGGAGTACAGCCGCCTGCAGTGGTCGGGGACGCCGGAGCGGCTCAACGCGGAGAGCTTCCGGCGGTACCGGGAGCAGGGCGGCTGGGTCGTGATCCACGGGAGGAACGAGGAGACGAACGAGTGGATCGTGGCGCAGCCCGACGTGATCGTGGCGAGCGACGGGATCCCGTACCTGTACGCCGCGATCCACCCGCGCGGTGCCGGAACCTACTCGCGGGTCCTCGGACACTACGTCCGCGAGCGCGGCGCGCTGAGCCTCATGGACGCGCTCGCGAAGATGACCATCCTGCCGGCCCAGCGAGTGGAGGGGTTTGCCCCGGTCATGGCGCGGAAGGGGAGGGTGCAGGCCGGCGCGGACGCGGACCTCACCGTGTTCGATCCGGAGACGATCATCGACCGCTCGACGTACGCGGATCCGGCGGCGCCCTCGGAGGGCGTCATGTACGTCCTCGTCGGAGGGACCGCGGTGGTGCGCGGCGGAGAGATCGTGCCCGGCGTCTACCCGGGTCAGCCGATCACCAGCGGCACGCGGTAGGACGGCTCAGAGACCGGCGAGCGACCTCAACTCGGCCGTGAGCCGGGAGCGGATGTCCACGTCGCGGCACAGCACGAGAATCGAATCGTCTCCCGCGACCGTCGCGACGACACCATCGAGGCCCGACTCGTCGATTGCGACCGCGACGGCGTTGGCGCAGCCACTCAGCGTCCGGATCGCGAGCAGCGCATCGCCCGACCCGACCTCCAGTGCGAACTCGCTCAGTGCCACTTCCAGTACGCGGCGGGGGTTCGGCGGCGCCGTCTCCGGGGCGGGGCGGAGGTATCTAGGGCCGTTCATGCCAGGCAGTTTGACGATGCCGAGGCGCTGAATATCCCGTGACAGCGTGGCCTGGGTCGCCTCGGAGCCCCGCCGCGCGAGCGCGGTCGCGAGTTCGGCCTGAGTGCGGATCGGCTGCGCCTCGATGATCTCCAGAATCGCACGCTCCCGCGTACGGCGGCGAGCGGAGCTCATTCCAGCCCCTCCTCCAGCAACCGCTCTTGGAGGTGGGCCTGCCGGATCGGCGCCGTGGGGCGACCGTCGAGCCAGGCCTCCAGCGCACCGACCTCGCGTTCGGCCGTCTCGAGCTGCTCCAGCACACGCCGGGGAGCCGGCCCGCCCGGCGAGTCGTGCGCGGCCACCGCGGCGTCAGGTCGGAGCGCCTCGTGTACGTCGTCCCCCGCCGAAGGGCAGCAGCTCCGCAGGGTCTCGAGGTCCAGGTCCCACAGCTCAAGGCCCGCCTCTTCGGCCATACGCACCGCTTCGCCCACTTGGTGGTGCGCGGTCCGGAACGGGACGCCGCGCCGGACGAGGTGGTCGGCGAGTTCGGTCGCCGTCAGCATACCGCCGGACAGCGCCGCCTCCATGACGTCGGTCCGGTATTCCACGGCTCGCGCGATCGCAATCGCGGCCGCCAGCGACCAGTCCGCCGTGTCGAGCGAGTCGAACAGCCGCTCCTTGTCTTCCTGAAAGTCGCTGTTGAAGGTGAGCGGCAGTCCCTTCACGAGCGCGAGCAGCGCGGTCACGTTGCCGATCGCCCGCGCGGATTTGCCGCGCAGAATCTCTGCCGCCTCGGGATTCTTCTTCTGCGGCATGATGCTGCTGCCCTGGGCCACGGCGTCGTCGAGTCCGATGAAACCGAACTCCCGCGTGCACCAGAGCACGATCTCGTCCGCCCAGCGGGACAGGTGCACGAGCAGCATGGCGCAGGCATAGGCCGCGTCGAGCGCGTAGTCGCGGTCGGCGACCGCGTGCATGCTGTTCGCGAACGTGCGGTCGAGTCCCAGCAGGGCCGCGCAGCGAGCGGGGTCGATGGGAAACGAGGAGCCGGCCAGCGCCCCGGCCCCGAGCGGCGACTCGCCCGCCGCGCGGTGTGCGGCCCGCAGCCGCTCTGCGTCGGCGCGCAGCGAGGCCACGTGAGCCAGCAGGTGGTGCGCGAGGCTGACCGGCTGACCCCGCTGCAAGTGCGTGTAGCCGGGCAGGAAAGTCTCGCGATATTCAGCCGCCTGCCCGGTCAGCGCGCGCTGCAGCCCGGCCACTCCGGCGAGGATGTCTTCGAGCCGCTCACGCACATACAGCCTCAGTGCGATCCCCGTCTGGTCGTTGCGGCTCCGCGCCGTGTGGAGTCGCTTGCCGGCCTCCCCCACCCGCTCGACCAGCGTGCGCTCGATCCAGCTGTGCACGTCCTCGTCGGGCCCCGCGACCTCGAGCCGCCCGGTCTCCACCTCGCTCAGGATCTCCGACAGTCCCGACAGGATCAGGTCACTGTCTTCCGTCGACAGGATCCCTGTCTCTCGCAACATCCGGGCATGCGCGAGACTCGCGAGAAGGTCGTGCCAGGCCAGCCGGCGATCGAAGGGCAGCGAGCCGGTGAACTCGCGGATCACCGGGTGGAGCGGACTCTCGAAACGTCCCCCCCAGAGGACATCGCCCGCCACGAAGCTCTTCCTAGCCTCGAACCGCGGCCATCGGTCGCGCGACACGCTGCGGCGGGGTCGCCACCGAGTGAGCCGCCAGCTCGGTAACGCTCGCCGCCGCCCCGGCCCGGACTCGAGCGGCCAGGCTCGAGGGGAGTCCCCACAGTCGGATGAACCCGCCCGCGTCCGCCTGGTCGTAGACGGAATCCTCCTCGAACGTGGCGAGATCTTCCCGGTACAGCGAGAAGGGAGACGTGCGGGCCACCGGTGTCGCGAGCCCCTTGAACAGGCGCACGGTCACGTCGCCGGTCGACGTCGCGTGGGCCTCATCCAGGAACGCGTCGAAGGCGGGGCGCAGCGGCGAGAACCAGAGGCCCTGATAGACGAGTTCGGCGTAGCGGTCGGCCACGCCTCTCTTGAAGCCCGCCGTGTCTCGGTCGAGCGTGATCGATTCGAGGTCCGCGAGTGCGGCGAGCAAGACCGTCCCGGCCGGCGTCTCGTACACGCCGCGGCTCTTCATCCCGACGAGCCGGTTCTCGACGAGGTCGACCCGCCCCACGCTGTGCGCCCCGGCCCGCTCGTTGAGACGCTGCACCAGTTCCACCGGATCGAGGGCCACACCGTCGAGTCCCACCGGAACCCCCTGTTGGAACGAGATGACCACGTCCTCCGGCTCATCCGGGGCCTCGGCGGGGGCGACCGTAAGCTCGCGCAGTTCGTCCGGCGCCGCCGCGGACGGGTCTTCGAGGATCCCGCCCTCGAACGACGTGTGCCAGAGGTTCCGGTCGATGCTGTACAGCTTGCGGGGGCTCCCCGGCACCGGGATGTCACGCGCCGCGGCGTATGCGAAGGCATCCTCTCTGGAGGTGATCTCCCACTCGCGCCAGGGGGCGATCACGGTCAGGTCGGGAGCGAGGGCCTGGTAGGCGAGTTCGAACCGGACCTGATCGTTGCCCTTGCCGGTGCAGCCATGTGCGACGGCGTCGCAGTCGAACTCCCGCGCCACCTCCACCTGGGCCGCGGCAATCACGGACCGGGCGAGCGAGGTCCCGAGCAGGTAGCGGCCTTCGTACACCGCCCCGGCCTTGAGCGCCGGGAAGGCGCACTCGGTCAGAAAGCGCTCGCGCAGGTCGACCACGCGGCACCCTATGGCGCCCGTCGACAGCGCCTTCTCGCGGATGGCCTCGAAGTCCTCTCTCTGGCCGACATCCACGACGGCCGCGACGACTTCGCAGCCGTAGTGCTCCCTCAGCCATGTGATCATCACCGACGTATCGAGGCCGCCGGAGTACGCCAGTGCGACCCGCTTCGCGGTTACCTTGGTCATTCGTCGATCCCGATTTGCCCAGTCCATGCAACCAGCTCGCGTAAACGATAATAAATACAGTGCCATGCATAAACATGCAATAACATGCAGCCGCACGTTCCCGCGGGAACGTCAGGAGGGTGTGGCTCAGGCGGATCCGGCTGCTCGGGGGAGGCCGTCCACCGCTATATCCCGGGACTGGAGGCTCAGCACCGTGTGGCGACGGTGCCGAAGTCCGATGATCGCGTCGGCGGCCGCCGATGCGGCGGAGAGCGTCGTCGTGTAAGGCACGCGACGGGACACGGCGGCACGGCGAATCATGTAGTCGTCGTGCTGCGCGTGCTTGCCGAGCGGTGTGTTCACGAGCAGTTGGACCTCGCCCGACACGATGCGGTCGAGCAGGTTCGGTCGCCCCTCATGCACCTTGAGGATGCGCTCGCAGGGCACGCCCCGCGCTCGCAGGTAGGTCTCCGTTCCCTCGGTTGCGAGGATCGTGAAGCCGAGTTCGTGGAAGCGCCGCGCGATCGGCACCATGTTCGGCTTGTCCTGATCGTGCACCGTGATCGCGACGGCCCCCTCGGTCGGCAGCCCCTGATAGACCGAGATCTGCGACTTGGCGAACGCCAGTCCGAAGCTGTCCGCGTACCCCATGACCTCGCCGGTGGAGCGCATCTCCGGCCCGAGCACCGTGTCCGCGTCGGGGATCTTGTCGAAGGGGAGCACCGCTTCCTTCACCGAGACCTGATGGGGCACGAGTTCGTCCCCGAGGCCGAGGTCCGCGAGCTTCACGCCCGCCAGCACCCGGGCGGCCACTCGGGCCAGCGGGACCCCCGTCGCCTTGCTCACAAATGGCACCGTGCGGCTCGCTCGCGGGTTGACCTCGAGTACGTAGACCGTCTTCTGATGCACCGCGAACTGGACGTTGATGAGCCCCCGGACATCCAGCGCGAGCGCGAAGGCTCGCGTGAAGCGCCGCATGGCCTCCATGTCGACATCGCGCAGCAGATAGGGCGGCAGGACGCAGGCGGAGTCGCCCGAATGTACGCCGGCGTCCTCGATGTGCTGCATGATCCCACCGATCACGACGGTCTCCCCGTCGCACACCGCGTCGACGTCCGCCTCGAACGCGTCCTCGAGGAAGCGGTCCAGCAGGACCGGGTGTTCGGGCGAGGCCTGCACGGCACGGGCGAAATACTCCCGCAGGGAGATCGGATCGTAGACGATCTCCATGGCGCGGCCGCCCAGGACATAGCTGGGCCGGACGAGGACCGGATACCCGGTGCTCTCCGCGATGCCCAGCGCCTCATCGATGCTCGTCGCGGTTCCGCCCGGCGGCATCGGAACGCCCAGCTCGCGACAAAGCTCGTCGAACCGTCGCCGGTCTTCCGTCCGGTCGATCGATTCCACGCTCGTGCCGCGGATGGGGACGCCAAGCTGCTCCAGCTTGCGGGCGATCGTGAGCGGCGTCTGCCCTCCGAACTGGACGATGACCCCTTCCGGTTTCTCCTGCTCGACGACCGCGAGCACGTCCTCCACCGTCAGCGGCTCGAAGTAGAGCTTGTCGGAGATGTCGAAGTCGGTGGAGACGGTCTCGGGGTTCGAGTTGATCATGATCGTCTCGAACCCCTCCTCGCGGAGCGCGAGCGAGGCCGAGACGCAGCAGTAGTCGAACTCGATCCCCTGGCCGATGCGGTTCGGGCCACTGCCGAGGATGATGATCTTCCGTCGCTCCGAGCGCTCCGATTCGTTCTCGACCTCGTACGTCGAGTAGAGGTAGGGCGTCGCGGCGGGAAACTCCCCGGCGCAGGTGTCCACAGTCTTGTAGACCGGCGCGAGTTCGGCGGCCTGGCGCGCCTCCCGTACGTCGGCCTCGGGGATACCGCGCAACGAGGCGAGTTCCGCGTCGCCGAAGCCACTGCGCTTCATGCGTTCGAGGCTCGCGGGCGTCATCTTCCCGGCCGCGGCGAACGCCTGCCCCTCACGGACGATTTCCTCGAGTTGGGAGAGGAACCAGGGATCGATCCCGGTGATCTCGCTGATCTCGGCTACCGAAAGGCCGGCGGCGAAGCCGCGATAGAGCTGGAACGGCCGCTCGGGCGTCGGCGTCCGGATCGCCGCCCGCACCGTATCGACGAGGTCGTCCTCGAGACGGTCTCCGTCGGGATCCGGGTCGGGCAGCCACCCCGCCCGCCCGTTCTCGAGCGCGCGGAACCCCTTGAGCCAGGCCTGCTGGAACGTCCGGCCGATCGCCATCACCTCGCCGACAGCCTTCATCTGCACGCCCAGCGTGGCGTCCGCCTTCGGGAACTTCTCGAACGCGAAGCGCGGGATCTTGACCACGATGTAGTCGAGCACCGGCTCGAAGCAGGAGGGCGTCACCTGCGTGATCGCGTTCGGGATCTCGTCGAGCCGGTAACCGACGGCGAGTTTGGCCCCGATCCGCGCGATCGGGAACCCGGTGGCCTTCGAGGCCAGCGCCGAGCTTCGCGACACCCTCGGGTTCATCTCGATGACGAGCATCTGACCCGTCGTCGGGTGAACCGCGAACTGGATGTTGCAGCCGCCCGCGTCCACCCCGATCTCGCGGATGCATGCGATCGCCGCGTCGCGCATCGCCTGGTATTCCCTGTCCGACAGCGTGAGCGCCGGCGCGATGGTGATCGAGTCTCCCGTATGGACACCCATGGGGTCGAAGTTCTCGATCGAACAGACGATGACGACGTTGTCCGCCCGGTCCCGCATCACCTCCAGCTCGAACTCTTTCCAGCCGATGACGCTGCGGTCGATGAGCACCTCCCCGATCGGTGACGCTCGGATGCCGGCGCGGACGAGATCCGCAAACTCCTCGCGGTTGTAGGCGGTGCTGCCGCCGGTGCCGCCGAGCGTGAACGAGGGACGGATGATGGCGGGGAAGCCGGTCTCATCGACCAGAGCAAGCGCCTCATCGAGCGAGCGGGCGAACCCGCCCGCCGGCAGTTCCAGCCCGATCCGCGTCATGGCCTCGGCGAACTGCTCGCGATCTTCGGCCAGCTGAATCGCGCGGACATCGGCGCCGATCAGCTCCACCCCGTGCTCGTCGAGCACGCCGCGTTCCGCGAGTTCCAGAGCGACGTTGAGGGCGGTCTGGCCACCCATGGTCGGGAGCAGGGCGTCGGGCTTCTCGGCCTCGATCACTCGCTCGATCCAGTCCGCCGTCAGCGGCTCGATGTAGGTCGCGTCGGCGATGTCCGGGTCCGTCATGATCGTGGCGGGATTCGAGTTCACGAGGACGACTCGATATCCTTCCTCGCGAAGCGCACGGCATGCCTGCGTCCCGGAGTAGTCGAACTCGCAGGCCTGGCCGATCACGATCGGTCCGGAGCCTATGAGAAGAATCGAGGAGATGTCGTCGCGGCGTGGCATCGGGCGCGCAAGCTATCCGATCAGACCTTGAATTGCAGCCCCCTCGGCGGGGCACCTACCGCATGAGGAGCGACACTTCGCGCAGGACCCAGATGGGTACCGCACGGCCATCGCGGAGGGCGGGGGCGAACACCAGTGCTCGCGCGGCCCGTCCGGCGACCGAATCGAACGTCGAGTTGCCGGATGAGGTCTGGACCACGGTCGCCTCGACCCGCCCGTTGGATCGGACCAGGAGCCACAAATTGGTCGTCACGTCCGCGTCGAGTCCCTCCGCGCGGATCACCGGGAGGAGCGTCGTCGCGAGCAACGCCTCTGCCTCGGTGTCCCAGACGAGGCGCGCTCCCTCGTCGTAGGAGACATACTCGGGGCCCGCAGTCCGGAGCCGCTCCAGTGCCGTTTCCGGGCTCGCGAGAGAGTCGCGTCGGGCGACGGCGGCGAGCGAGTCACGGAGTGCGGCAACCACCAGTGAGTCGCGCTCCGCTGCGGCGATCGAATCAAGTCGTGCGGCCGCTCTCCGGACCGCGGCGATCGAATCCCGCCGCGCGGCGGCAATCGAGTCCCGACGCGCGGCCGCGATGGAGTCTCTCCGCGCCGCGGCGGCGATCCGGGCCTGGCGAACGGCCTCCAGGGAGTCCCGTCGCGCGACGGCAATCGAGTCCCGGCGTGCTGCGGCGATCGAGTCCCGTCGTGCGGCCTCCGCGATCGAGTCCTGAACCGCAGCCTCGATCGAATCGATGATGGCGGCGGCCTCCGGCGGCTCGGTCTCTACGGCTGGCGGGTCGCCCGGAAGGGGCTCGGGTGGTTTCATCAAACGCGGGAGGAAGCACGACGCAGACCCCAACGCCGCCAGACTCACGACCAACATCATCCCGGCAACGCGGGTCCTGTTCACAGGGCTGCTAGCCCTCGCCGCCTCGCTTGGCGCCTTCTTTCCGCCAGGCGATCGATGCGAGAACGGCGAGTCCTCCCCAGACGAATCCGAGGATGACGATCATCATGACGATCGTGGTCGTGGTCATGGTCTGACTCTCCGATGCGGGCTGGCGGCCTGCGGCCGCTCAGCCGGGGGGTGGGCCATTAAGGCCGAGATCATCGGCCGCGAGCTGCATCGCGCCGATCACGAAGGCGATGTGATCGCCCATCTCCTCCCCCAGCTCGGCGCAGTTTTCCATCATCTCATCGCGGCTGACCGCCGCGGCGAACGCCTTGTCCTTCATCTTCTTTCGCACCGACCGCGTCTTCATCCCCGCGAGGCGGGTCGGCCGCACGAGCGCGCAGGCCGTGATGAAGCCCGTGAGTTCGTCCACGGCCCGCAGCGTCTTCGACATCAGGGAGACGGCCTCGACGCCCGTATAGTCCGCGTGGGCCAGGATCGTCTCGAGGATGTCTTCGTCCACTCCCATGTCGCGGAGGATGGCGACCCCGGTGGAGGGGTGCTCCGAGTCCGCAGCGTGGTCGTTGTTGGGCCAGCGCTCGTAGTCGAAGTCGTGCAGCAGCCCCGCGATGCCCCAGCGCTCCCCGTCCTCGCCGTACTTCCTCGCGTAGGCACGCATGGAGGCCTCGACGGCCAGCATGTGGCGCCTGAGCCCGGGGCTCTCGGTGTATTCGTGGACGAGCGCGAGCGCCTCATCCCGAGTCGGGACCATCGTCGTCATCCCCCCCTCGTTGCGTTCCGCAGTGCGTCGAGAAATCGTCCCGGAGCGCTCTGGCTCAGGAGGAGCGAGTACCCGTCGCGGGTGGGAATGTACACCACGCGTCGGCGGTCCGTGAGATAGACGAGCGTCTTCTCCCCGTTGCGCAGCCGGAACCACCCCGCCGAATAGCCCCCGAGCGCCGTCCCCATCGTGCGCCGCCGCGGGACCAGATCGGGTTCACCGCGAAGGTCGACGACTCGTGCGTCGTCGAGTTGCAACTGGTCCAGCGGAATCGTCCGTCCCCACAGGTCTCCCACCAGCTTCAGTCCCTCCGGCGAGACTTCGGCCCGGCTGTTCCGCGTGGACCAGGCCGCCCACCCCAGCATGAGCGTGACGCCCATCAACACCACGATGATGATGATGAAGAACCAGATGATGCCGCGTCCGCCGGCCGGCGGAATCGGAAATACCTGCATGGCTACGACCCTCTCGGATGGGAGTCGAGGAGCGCGGCCCGCTTCAGGGCGTCGCGCCCGAATCGCTCCGTCAACGTGTCCACGGTCTCGGCGAGCCGACGCTCGATCCGTTCGGTGTCGGCAGGGGCGGGCGTGTTGTCCGCGTCGAGCAGCGCGAGTTGCTCGGCGGCCGGCGCCCCGAAGCCGGACAGACTGACCCCGATGAGCCGCACCTGCCGGCGAGGGTCGTCCGCCTCGCGAAACAGCGCTCTCGCCACAGGCCAGATCGCCTCCGTCGTATCCGTGGGCCGGTCGACCGTCCGCTGTCGAGTATGCGTCTCGAAGCCGTCCCAGCGAAGCTTCAGATGTATCGTGCGCCCCGCGATCCCCTGCCGCCGGAGCCCCCGCGCGACTCCTTCGCACAGCCCCAGCAGCGTGCGCTCGACGCGATCCCGGTCCGCGACATCCTGCGGGAACGTGATCTCCTTGCCATGCGACTTCCGCCCGGCCCCGGGGTTGACCCGCCGCGCATCCCGCCCGTTGGCGAGGTCGTGCAGTCGACGACCCAGCTTCGGCCCCAGCGACTGTTCGAGCGCCAACGGATCCTGCCGCGCCACCTCGCCGATCGTCCGCAGCCGGAGCTGCGCCAGCCGCGCCTGAACCTTGGGGCCGGCGCCCCACAGCCTCGACACCTCCAGCGGCGCCAGGAACTCACGTTCGGACCCCGCCGGAACCACCACGAGACCGTCCGGCTTCTCGAGGTCGCTCGCGACCTTGGCGACGTACTTGCTTACGGCCACGCCGACCGATGCGGTCAGCCTCTCCTCCTCGGTGATCCGTCGCTTGATGCGGGCGGCGATCTCCGGTCCGGTGCCGAACAGTCGCCGGCTCGCGGTGACGTCCAGGAAGGCCTCGTCCAGCGACAGCGTTTCGACCTGATCCGTGAAGGAGCGGAAGATGTTGAAGATCCGCGCCGAGATCTCTGCGTAGAGCCGAATGCGCGGCCGTATGTAGACGGCCTGGGGGCAGCGTCGCCACGCCTGCGAGATCGGCAGCGCGGAGTGGACGCCATAGCGCCGCGCCTCGTAGTTGGCCGTCGACACGACCCCGCGGCCGCTGCCCTTCTGTGGGTCCGATCCGATGACGACGGGTTTCCCCCGCAGCGACGGATCCTCGCGGATCTCTACCGCGGCGTAGAACGCGTCCATGTCGACGTGGAGGACGGTGCGTCTCTGCGGCTCAGACCGTGGCATCTCCCCCCACCTCGATTTCGTCCAGAATCCGGCGTGCGCGCCCGGGCGCATCGCTCACCAGCCCGTCGACGCCCCAGGCCAGTAGGCGGCGCATGTCGTCAGGGTCGTTCACGGTCCACACGAACACGCCTATGCCGTCCGCGTGCGCTCGCCGCACGAACCGCCGCGTGACAATGCGGATGGCGCCCTGCCGCTCCGGAAGCATGGCGGCGTCGCACCCGGCCGGGGCGAACCAGCGGCCCAGCCCGACCTTTCCGAGAAGCACGTAGGGGCGGAGTTCGTCCTGGTAGGCGCAGTGCCAGCGCGCGTGGCGGCTCGCGGGCTCCACCTCCTCGCGCTCGAACCCGCCGACGATAATCCGCTCCCGATCCCTGCTTTTCTGCAGCCATGCCCCCAGGGCCTGACCCGCCGCGGCCGACTTGATTTCCGCCACCACCGGCAGCGACCCGAGCGCCTCCAGCACCTCCTCGAGAGTGGGGATGCGGACACCCTTCCCCCGGAAGGGGAAGGTCTTCCCGTTGTCCGTGGTGAAACGATAGCCCGCATCGAACACCCGCAGTTGGTCGAGCGTCCGCTCTTCCACCGGGCCCGTCCCGTCGGTGGTGCGGGGCAGGTTCGGGTCGTGGATGACCATGAGGTGGCCGTCCGCGCTGCGGTGCAGATCGAGTTCCACCGCGTCGGCCCCGACCTGAACCGCGTGCTCGAACGAGGGGAGCGTGTTCTCGGGGGCGAACGCCGCCGCACCCCGGTGGCCGATGACCCGCAGGCGCGAGCCGGGCCCGAACAGGTCGTCGGGCAGGCGCGTCACGGACGGTCGCGTCGCTGGAGCCGCGAGGACTCGCCCCGAAACCGGCCGCTCAGGACTTTGCCCTCCTCGCCTGCGCCCGTCCGAGCACGATCGAGAGCGCGATCCAGATCCCGGCCAGAGGCACGGTCGACATCGCTACCCACGCCAGCGCCAGACCGAGCATGGCGAAGAGGCCATCGATGCCGGCGCCCGCCAGGTCGCCGCCCCGGTAGAGGAAGACATCGACGAGCGGCTTCGCCTTGTACTTCTCCGACGGCGCGACGACGGAGAACAGCGTCTCGCGGGAGGGCCGGGAAACCGCGTAGCGCGTGGCGCGGTGCACCGCCTGGAAAAGCAGCATGACGCCATACAGGGGCCAGATCGCCAGCACGACGAAACCGAGCACGGTGACGAGCGGCAGGATGGCCAGCGTCCACCCGACGCCGAGTTTCCGGATCAGGTGCGTCGTCACGAAAATCTGCGTCAGCAGCGTCGCGATCTGGGCCAGTGAGTCGAAGTCGGCGAAGCTCCCGATCCGCTGGCTGAACGTGTCCGTACTCTCGAGGATGATGTTCGCCTGGGCGAAGTAGATCATCGTGTTGGACACGGCCATGAACACGACCCAGAGTCCGACCCCGAGCAGGTAGGGCGACTTCGCCACGGCGGCGGCTCCCTCCCAGAAGGCCCCGCCCTTGCCGGCGCGGTCGTCGCCACCCTCTTCGGCTTCGATCGCCCGGGAAGCGGTGGGTCGCCCCGCACGACCATCGAGCATGAGCATGACCGCGATGGCCATGGCGAAGCAGCCGGCGCCTATGAGCATGAGGCCGGCGGGCAGGTAGGGACTGTCCGTGAGACCGCTGATGATGCTGGCGCCCCGTCCGCCGGCGAGCGCTCCCAGCGTGCCCCCGATCCCGATGAAGGGGAACAGGCGCTTCCCCTGGTCCACGTCGAACACGTCCACCATGAAGACCCAGAAGACGCTCGTGGAGAAGAGGTTGATCACGCTCAACCAGACGTAGAAGGTGTACCCGACCCCCCGCGAGAGGCTTGTCTCCGCGTCGGTGCCGATCAGGCCGCCGCCCGCCCGCACATCCTGGATGATCAGCGTCGCAAATCCGATGAGACAGGCGATCACGAACAGGTACGCGAAGGGAATGAAGCGGCGCCGGTTCATGCGCGCCGCCCCCACGACCCCGCCGAAGGCGAGGACGGCGAAGAGAGACACCACGGAGGTCACGGCGAACAGCCAGCGGAGCTCGCCCATCCCGCGGGCCACCCCCATCGCCTCCCGAACCGGACGGAGGAAGAAGTAGCCGCACAGAACGAGGAAGAAAAAGAGCGCGGACAGGATCGCGAGGCCGAACTCGCCGCGTCTCATGTTCAGGATCCGACCCGCGAAACCCGCCACGTTGGTGTCCTCTCCGTGTTTCTTCATCAAGTGCGCCGCCATTGACGTTTCTGAAGAGAATCCCATTCTCCATCGACCGGCAAGCTTCCGTGAACCGTCACCCTGGATTCGCCCGCTCATGAACCCGCCATCCCGGAGTGTGTCGTCAAGGCTCGCCGCTCGCATGACCGGCGCGCGTCCAGAGGAAGCGGGTCTCGTCCTCCTCTCCGCGTGCTATTTCTTCTTCATCCTGTCCGCCTACTACGTGATTCGGCCGATCCGGGAGGAGATGGCCGTGGCGGGCGGCGTCGAGAACATCCCGTGGCTCTTCACCGGGACGCTGACGGCGATGCTGCTCGTGCACCCGATCTTCGCCGCGGTCGTGTCCCGGTGGACCCGGAGGCGGTTCGTGTCGGTCACGTACCGCTTCTTCATGCTCAATCTGCTGGTCTACTACGTCCTGCTGAGCCTGGTGCCCGAGGGCGTCGCTTCGGTGTGGGTCGGCCGGACGTTCTTCGTCTGGATCAGCGTCTTCAACCTGTTCGTGGTCTCCGTCTTCTGGTCGTTCATGACCGACATCTTCCGTGAGCGCCAGAGTCGGCGCCTCTTCGGCCTCATCGGGGTCGGCGGAACCGTCGGAGGGATCGTCGGCTCTTCCATCACGGCATTTCTGGTCGGGTTCCTCTCGCCGGCCACCCTTCTCCTGTTCTCGGTCGTGCTGCTCGAGGGAGCCGTCCTCTGTCTCAAGGCGCTCGATACGCGCTGCGCGGCCGGGCCGACATCCGATTCCCGGTCGGGGGAAGCGGAGCGGGTGATCGGTGGCTCCGCGCTGGAAGGGATCCAACGCGTTCTGAAATCGCCCTACCTGCTCGGGATCGGCGCCTTCATGCTGCTGTTCACGATCGGCTCGACCTTCCTGTACAACATCCAGGCGGACATCGTCTCACGGGCGTTCGCCACGGCCGCGGAACGGACCTCGGTCTTCGCCCGCATCGACCTCTCCGTGGGCGTGCTCACACTCTGCACGCAGCTGTTTCTGACGGGACGACTTCTGAAGTGGTTCGGCGTCCGGCTGACCCTCGCGATCCTCCCTCTCATCAGCATCCTCGGCTTCCTGGCGCTGGGCGCGGTCCCGGTGTTCGCCGTGTTCGTCGTCTTCCAGGTGCTGCGCAGGGCGGGGAACTTCGCCTTGGCGGTGCCCACGAGGGAGGTGCTCTACACCGTCCTCCCGCGACGGGACAAGTACAAGGCCAAGAACTTCAACGACCTCTTCGTCTACCGGGCGGGAGATCAGATCGGCGTGTGGTCTTTCGCGGGACTGGGCGCGCTCGGGCTGGGGAGCGCAGCCCTGGCGCTGACCATGGTTCCACTGGCCGGCCTGTGGCTGGTGGTTTCGCTGTGGCTGGGGACGAAGCAGGCGGTGCTGGCGGAGAAGGCTTCGGCCCGGCCTGACGCCGTCGGCGCCGGATAGCCGCTCAGACGGCGCACAACTCCACAGCTTCGCGCAGGGACCTCATGGGATCGCCGCTACGCGGGATGAACTCGTGCGCCATGTAGCCGTCGAAGCCGGTGTCCACGATCGCACGCACGATCGGGGGGTAGTTCAGTTCCTGCGAATCGTCGATCTCGGCCCGCCCCGGAACCCCGCCGGTGTGGTAGTGGCCGATCCAGGGACTCGCATCCGTGAGCGTGCGGATGATGTCCCCTTCCATGATCTGCATGTGATAGATGTCGTACAGAATCTTCACGCGGGGCGAATCGACGGCCCGGATGATCTCGAGCGCGTAGTCCATGTGGTCGCCCATGTAGTCGACGTGTCCGCCCGGCTTCGAGTTCAGGGCCTCCACGAGGATCGTCACCCCCTCGGATTCGGCGATGGGGGCGCACGCCTCGAGGCAGCGGATGGAGTTCTCGGTCCCGACCCCGTCCTCCATGCCCCGGCGGTTGCCGAAGAAGCAGATGACGTTGGGCACCGATTCCCGCGCCGCCCGCGGGATGTGGCGCTCGAACGCCTCGATGATGCCGGCGTGGTTGCGCGGCTCGTTGAGGCCGTCCTCGATCGTTCCGGCCGCGACATCGCCGCACGAGACGACGAGGCCGTGGTCGTGCGCGACGTCCCATTCGGGCAGCGTGAGGAGGTCGATCGCCGGGAGGCCGATGTCGGCCACGCCGCGGCAGAAGGGCGCGAGCGGGATGTCCTCGAAGCACCAGCGCGCCACGGACTGCGTGACGGCGCCGGTCGACCCCGGGACGGACTGCGCGCCACGACTTGCGATGTCCGCGTGGGCCGGCGAAGGGCTGGCTCCGCCGTGCACGAGCAGCCCGAGTGAGGCGGCGCCCGCCGCGCGAATGGCGTCCCGCCGGCTGACCGCTCTCGGATTTCGCCGAGCGCTGGGGTCAGCCATCGAGGGACGCCAGGTGTCCGTAGCTCGCGCTCACCGAGGCGAGGGGGTCGGCGGGGGTATCGTGTTCCACGAAGTAGTGGAGGAGGCCCGCCTGGCCTTCGCGCTCGAAGATCCCCGCGAAATCGATCACGCCCGCGCCCACATCCACCATCTGGCCGCTCGCGGTGCGGTCCTTCACGTGACAGAGTTCGAACCGACCCGGAAAGCGCCAGAAATAGTCGAGCGGATCGCCGCCGCCGTGAACGAGCCAGAAGAGGTCGACCTCGAAGCGCACCAGGTCGGGGTCGGTGTGCTCAAGCATGACGTCGAGGGGGCGGACCTCTTCCTCGTCCACTTCCACCGCCTGAAGCTCGAAGTCGTGGTTGTGGTACGCGAAGCGGAGACCCGCCTGATCGCACCGCTCTCCGATCCGGTTGAGTTCGTCGGCGAGACGCCGGTAGCCGTCCACGACGGCGGTCGGCTCCGCGCCGCCACCGCTGCCCGGCCGCTCGGGGCCCGACAGGTAGGGCAGGACCAGGTACCGGTGCCCGATCTCCGCCGCGGCCTCGGCGTGGGCCTCGAAGCCGGTCCGCAGCTCGTCCAGCGACAGATGAACGGCGGGGGCGGCGAGTCCTTCCGCGTCGAGCGACGCCCGGATCTGCGCGGGGGTACGTCCGAAGTAGCCCGCGAACTCCACTTCCCCGTAGCCGATGCGCGCCACGTCCGCGAGCGTCTGCTCCACGTCGCGCGCCATCAGCGATCGCACGGTGTAGAGCTGGAGCCCCCAGGCCTCCGGGAGGAGTCGCCCGCTCGCGGCCGCGCGCCCGGCGCACGTGAGGAGTAATCCCGCGCCAAGAGAATGCTCCACAAATCGTCGTCTGTTCATGCCCGGAATATGTCGCTCGCCACCGTCTCCGTCGAACGGCGGGGTTCGCACGAGCCGTGGTGTCGGATATTATGACGGTCCGCGGCGGAAGCCTCGCCGCGTCCGATCGACGACGGGCACTCTGGAGGATCGGCTGTGAGACGGCGCAGGGCTCTCAAGATCATGGGCGCGGCAACCAGCGCGCCGCTGCTCATGCCGGGCGGTGCCGTGGCGCAGGCACTGGCGCTCGGGCAGCGCATCCGCGCGGAGGTTGGCCCGGTCGGCGGCGCGCCGCCCGCGACGCTCACGCCCGCGCAGGCCCGGACGGTGACGGCGCTCGCCGAGGTCATTCTGCCCCGCACCGACACGCCCGGCGCGAGCGAGGCGGGCGTGACCGCATTCGTCGATGCCCTCCTGACCGGTTGGCTGGACGCGTCGGACCGCGACCGTTTCCTGGCCGGCATCGACGAAGTGAACCCCGTCGCCCGGGCAGCCCACGGCGACGACTTGGCCGACTGCACCCCGGCGCAGCAGGCCGCACTGGTCGCCGAGATGGACGGGGACCTCGACCGCCGCCGCCAGGATCCCGATGAAGAGGAGACGCGGACCTTCTTCTACGACATGAAGCGGTTCACACTCGCCGGCTACTTCACGTCCAGGGTCGGACTCAGGACGCTGGGATACCGCATCATCCCCGGCGCGTTCGAGGGCTGCGTCCTCCTCGACCAGTACGGAACCGGTGGGCAACGGTGAACCGCCAGGAGCTGTGGGACGCGATCGTCGTCGGCTCCGGCATCACCGGCGGGTGGGCCGCCAAGGAACTCACCGAACTCGGACTCCGAGTACTGGTTCTCGAGGCGGGACCGATGATCGTCCCCGAACGGGACTACGTCGAGCACGTGCCCCCGTACCGCATGCCGTACCGCGGCTGGAACGACCGCAAGGCGCTGGCCGCCGAGCAGCCCGTGCAGCGCGAGTGCTACGCCTGCGACGAGATGGGCAGGAAGTTCTTCGTCAACGACATCGAGAACCCCTACACGACGGACGACGACAAGCCGTTCCTGTGGATCCGGGGCCGCCAGGTGGGCGGACGCTCGATCATGTGGGCGCGGCAGTCGTACCGCCTCAGCGACCTCGATTTCGAGGCCAACCTTCGCGACGGGATCGGCGTCGACTGGCCGATCCGCTACTCGGACCTTGCCCCGTGGTACGCTCACGTCGAGGAATTCGTCGGCATCAGCGGCCGGGCCGAGGGCCTCCCGCAGCTGCCGGACGGCGTATTGCTGCCTCCCATGCAGATGACCTGCGTCGAGAACGCCGTGAAGGAGGCGATCGCGCGTGACTTCGGCGACACGCGGATGATGACGATCGGACGCACCGCCGTCCTCACCCGCGACCACAAGGGGCGGAGCGCCTGCCATTACTGCGGCCCCTGCCACCGCGGCTGCAGCACCAGAAGCTACTTCAGCTCTCTCAACGCCACGCTCCCCGCGGCGGAGGCCACGGGCCGGATGACGCTACGTCCGGACAGCGTCGTGCACAGCGTGATCTGGGATCCCGCCCGCGGGCGCGTCACCGGCGTCCGGGTGATCGATCGTGAATCCGGTGAGGCTCTGGAGTTCTTCGGCGAGATCGTCATGCTCGGGGCCTCGGCCCTCGAGTCGACGCGGATCCTTCTGAACTCGAAGTCGGCCGACTTCCCGGACGGCCTCGCGAACTCGAGCGGCGCCCTCGGCCGTTATCTCATGGACCACACCATGAGCACCGGCGCCAAGGCGAAGTTCCCCGGCTGGGAGGACCACGGATACACCGGCGAGCGACCCAACGGCATCTATATCCCGCGCTTCCGGAACGTGACCGAGCCCTCTCCCGACTTCATCCGGGGCTACGGCTACCAGGGCTGGTCGACGCGGCAGGGTTGGAGCCGGGGGCTCGACATGCCGGGGTTCGGGGCGGAGTACAAGCGCCAGCTGACGGAACCCGGCGTGTGGGAGTTCGAACTCGGCGCCTTCGGCGAGTGTCTGCCGCGCGAGGAGAACTACATCGAACTGGACCCCGAGCGGGTCGATGCCTGGGGGATCCCCGCGCTTCGCATCCACTGCGAGTGGAGCGAGAACGAGCGCGTCATGATGAGGGACAGCGCGGACCGCGCCGCGGAAATGCTGGAAGCTGGCGGCGGAGTCGACGTGGAGTTGCTGACGAAGCTCACGGCGCCGGGCCTCACGATCCACGAGATGGGGACGGCGAGGATGGGACGGGATCCCGCGACCTCCGTCCTCAACGGCTTCAACCAGGCCTGGGACGCCCCGAACCTGTTCGTGATCGACGGCGCGGCGATGCCATCCTCCGCCTGTCAGAACCCGTCACTGACCTACATGGCCCTCACCGCCCGCGCCTGCCACTACGCGCTGTGGGCGAAGAACCGCGGCGAGCTCTAGGACCACCGCCGAGGCGTTCGACTGCATGATTGCAGCGACGGCGCTTGGGGAAGGAGCGCAGTAGCAGTGCTCGACCAGCGCCCCGCCAGGCCTCGGCTAGACGGAACGGGCGAGAGCGTCGGCCACCTGCTCGACCTCGGCCATTGTGTTGTACATGTGCGGGCAGAGGCGAATGCCCGGGAACGCGGCCGTGCGTAGAGCGCCCGCAACGCCGTGCTCCTCGTAGATACGGTTGTAGATCTCCGTATGGTCATCGACCGGCAGCTCCGCGATCACCACGCCCGCGCTGAGTCCCGGCACGTCCGAGGTGTGGAAGCTCACGTCGGGCACCCGTTCGCGGATCGCCGCCTTGAGCGCGGCCGCAAGGGCGCGCGTCCGAGCCTCGATGGCCGCCGGCCCGACGGCCTGGTGGAACTCGACCGTCGTCCCCACGCCGGCCACCGCGGCGTCGTCCCGCTGTCCGAATGTGCCGAACTTGTCGGCCCCGCCCCCGGCGCTCGCCCCGTCCCAGCCGACGCCGACGACGCTGGGCCACAACTCGGCGACCCGGTCGGCTCGAACGTACAGTACGCCGGCTTCCTTGGGCCCGCAGAACCACTTGTGGGCGCTCCCCGTGTACGAGTCACAGCCCATCGCGTGCAGATCGACTTCCACGGCGCCGAAGCTCTGCGCCCCGTCCATGTGCACGTAGATGCCGCGGTCACGGGCGATACTGCACAGACGGCTCGCCGGAAGTTCGACGCCCGAGATGTTCGAGATCTGCGTCACCGAGAGCACCCGGGTCCGGTCGGTGAAGGCGTTCACGAAAGCGTCGACGAGTTCATCCTCCGACTCGGGCGCCGGGGGCGTCGTCACGCGGATCACCTTGTAGCCCCAGCGGTCGGCCCGGACGTCCCAGGCCACGTTGTTCGTGGGGTGGTTCTGGTCCCACAGCACGACCTCGTCGCCCGCGCCCATCGTGAGACCGTTGATCACCGCGTTGTTGCTCTCGGAGGTGTTGCGGGTGATTACGACCTCCTCGGGCGAAGCGCCGAGTAGTTCTGCCAGCGCGTCGACGGACTTCGCGGCGAGCGCGCTGAACTTGGCCCGGTTGTGGAACGAGGCGTCCTGATCGATGTCGCGCGTGTACCCGAACACCGCCTCCTGAACGGGATAGGGCGACGGGCAGAGGTTCGCCGCGTTCATGAGGATGAGCCCGGGACGCAGCGGGAACTGGGACTTCACCATCTCCCAGAAGGCTTCGTCCTCCGTACCCGGGAAGTCGCGGCGGTCCGACAGTTCCTCGATGGTGAGGCCGAGCTTCGAGGGCGCCCGAGTCCACGCGGGCGTCGCCGCGAGCGCCGCCCCGGCCGCGGCCCGCTTCAGGAATCGACGACGGTCGGGCAGGTGGGACGCGTCGGTGGGCGTGCGAGTCGTCACGGAAACCTCCCGTGTTGGGGGCCGTCGCAGCGCGGTGCGATCCCGGCGCGGCAGCCGCAGTCGTTCCAGAATCAACATACGACGCCGGACTGACACCGGCATGGGGCGCAACCACGTGGTCCATCACGGGCCGATAGACAGGCGGTGAGGTGTTGGCCATGTTTCGGGACGTGCCGGTGGTTCTCGCACCTGGAGGTATCATGAAGACCCGCGCCCGCCTTTTCCTCCCGTTTCTTGTACTCCTCTCTGTTGCCGCGCCCGCTCCGCTTCTCGCGACGCAGCAGGCCGACGGAGCCCTGCCGCTCGAGACGTGGCTCGACTGGGAGCGCGTCCAGGATCCGCAGATCGCGCCCGATGGAGGCTCTGTCGTCTACGAGAGCGAGTGGGTCGACAAGATGAACGACTCGTGGGAGACCTCGATCTGGATCGTGAACCGGGACGGAACCCGCCCCCGGCATCTCGTGGACGGCTCCTCGCCGCGCTGGTCTCCGGACGGCAGCCGCATCGCCTTCCTCGCCCCCGACGACGAGGGGAACACGCAGATCTTCGTGCGCTGGATGGATGCCGAGGGCGCGCTGTCGCAGGTCACGCGGCTCACGGACAGTCCTTCGAACCTGGCCTGGTCGCCGGACGGTACCCGGCTCTCCTTCACCATGCGGGTGGTGGCGGAGGAACCGACCGCCCGTCACTGGGACCTCTCGCTCCCGAAGCCGGAGGGGGCGACGTGGACGCCGGGGCCGCGCATCGTCGAGCGTCTCGTCTATCGACAGGACCGCGTCGGATTCCTGGGGGACAAGTACCAGCACATATTCGCGGTGCCCGCGGACGGCGGGACCCCGCGCCAGCTCACAGAGGGCGACTTCAACTACGGCGTCCCGGCGTGGGAGCCCGACGGCGGGTCACTCCTCTTCAGCGGCCTCATCATTGAAGACGCCGACTATCGCTGGCAGGAGAGCGAGATCTATCGGCTCGACGCCGAGTCCGGCGAGCTGAGCCAGGTAACGACCCGCAAGGGGCCGGACAATCGGCCCGTGCCATCGCCGGACGGGCGGATGATCGCCTACGTGGGGCACGATACGACGACCTTCGACTACATCGAATCCGCCGTCTACGTGATGAACGCGGACGGGTCGAACCCCCGAGTGCTGACGGCTGAACTCGACCGCAGCCCCGGGGCGCTGCACTGGGCCCCCAACGGCCGCGGCCTCTACTTCGACCTCACCGCGGACGGCTATCGCAACATCTACTACGCGTCCGTGGGCGGGGACGTGCGGGCGATGACAGAGGGCCCGCAGATGTTCGGCCTCAATGATGTGAGCGACGGCGGCATGGCGGTCGGGATGTGGGGCGACGCGCACGAACCTGGCGACGTCTACGCCTTTCCGCTGGACGAGCCGGACCGGCGGACCCGACTTACCGACGTGAACGCGGACGTTCTCGCCGGCGTCCGGCTCGGCGAGGTCGAGCAGATCTGGAGCGAGTCCTCCTACGACGGACTCCCGATTCACGGCTGGGTCATCAAGCCCCCGGATTTCGACGCGTCGCGGCAGTATCCGATGATGCTGATCATCCACGGCGGCCCGCACGGCATGTACAACGGCGGGTTCAACTTCTCGTGGCAGGAGCACGCCGCGAACGGCTACGTCGTCCTCTACACCAACCCGCGCGGCAGTTCCGGGTACGGGACGGAGTTCGGCAACGCGATCCAGTACGACTATCCGAACCACGACTTCGACGACCTCATGTCGAGCGTCGACGAGGTCATCTCGCGCGGCTACGTGGACGACGGCAACATGTTCGTCTACGGGTGCTCGGGCGGTGGCGTGCTGACGTCGTGGGTCGTGGGGCACACGGACCGCTTCCGGGCCGCGTCGGCGAACTGCCCCGTGGTGAACTGGTTCAACTTCCCGAACGAGGTCGACGGCAACTACCTGCGCTGGTACGCCGACTTCCAGCAATTTCCGTGGGAGGATCCGAGCGAGCACATCCGGCGCTCGCCGATCTCGTACGTGGGTGACGTCACGACGCCGACCATGCTCATGACGGGCGTCCTCGACCTGCGCACGCCGATGGCGCAGACGGAGCAGTTCTACCAGGCGCTGAAGGCGCAGAACAAGCCGACCGCGATGGTCCGCTTCGAGGGCGAGTGGCACGGTACTTCGCGCCTGCCGTCGAACTTCCTCCGCACCCAACTCATCCTGCGGAAGTGGTTCGAGCGCTGGGGCACCCACGACGACGACCGGACGGCCGCCACCATGCCCTGATCGTCGCTGTCCCTGAGTCGGGGCAGCCGCTCGTTCTCTGGCTGTGGGCGCGAAGCCTGCCCCGACCCAGGGAGGTAAGGAAATGCCACGAACGGTGGCCAGCGTGATGCACATTGTGCGGCCGAGAAGAAGCTGTTACGGCACTGCTGAGGGCGGGTGCCGATCCTGACGTTGAAGAGGCCGACGGAAGGCGCGCGGTTCATCACGCCGTGAGGCATCCGCCGGCACTTTTCCGGGCCCTGTCTGCGGCGGGCGCGGACGTGAATGCTACGGACAGTCGCGGCCTGACACCCCTTCACCACTGGGCCCGTTACGATCAGGACCCGGAGGTCTTCCGGGCACTTCTCGAGGCGGTCCTGGACCCAAACGCCCGTACCGTCGAGCGGCGGACGCCCCTCCACTACGCGGCGGAGACGACTTGGCCCCGGACCCCGTCCATCGCTGCGGACGCCGTGCTGGCACTGATCGAGGCCGGTACGGAAGTCGATGCGCGAAACGTTGTCGACCAGACCGCACTCCATACGCCGTGGTCCGGTCGCTCCTCCAGGCGGGCGCGGATGTTGATGTGCAGAGGGACGACGGAAGGACACCGCTTCACTACGCCGCGCAACGAGCAGGACCCGAGGTCGTCTCGGCCCTGCTGGACGCCGGTGCGGACACTCGCGTTCTTGACGCTCGCGGCCGGTCTCCGTGTGAGTTGGCCGACGGGAACGAGGAGCTCGAGGGGAGCGCGGCTCTTGCCCGCCTCTGCCCCCAGCAGCGACTCAGGGCCCCGCTCCGCTTGCTCGACGATATCTAATATCGATATCATAATACCATGCGCCGACGTCACCGGAGAACCCTCGCCACGATCTTTGACAAGAAAACGAGAGGGAATCTGAAGTGGAAGGACGTCGAGGCGATGTTTCGGAGCCTGGGAGCCGAGATTCACGAACGGCGCCGTTCATCGGTGATCATCGAACTGAACGGCGAAGCGGAGACCGTCCACCGTCCTCACCCGCGTCCGGAATGCGGCAAAGGACTCGTGAAGCGGATGCGTAGCTTCCTGGAACGGGCAGGAGTCGCGCCATGATCGAGTACAAGGGATACACCGGCGTCTTCGAGTACGACGAGGACTACGAGTTTTTTGCAGGCCACGTCATCGATACCCGAGACGGCATCAACTTCGAGGGCAGGTCGGTGATGGAGTTGAAGGAGTCGATGCGACGCGCCGTGGACGATTACCTGGAGTTCTGTGAGGAGAAGGGGAGAGAGCCCAGTAAGCCCTATTCCGGTCGGGTCCTGCTCAGAATCGACCCGGAACTTCACCGCGAGCTCGCCGCCAAGGCCGGCAGGCAGCGGATGTCAATGAACTCCTTCATTGCCGAGCGCCTCAGAGAGATCGCTCCCTGATTGCGGATCCGGTACGCGCTTATCGGCAGATTCTCCTCATATCTGGGTAGAATCGCCGTTGTTCTACCCACGTGTACGAGAGAATCGCTGGCTCGCACCCCCGGAGTACTCACCACGCCCTGTGCCCGGCCACGCAAGGTGGATCCACGCTTGCGCCCTACCACCCCGTCGCGCAGCGAGAGGCGGTAGTGGACCGGCCCCACGGCTCTCGCGGACAGCGACATGTGCGTCCACGATGCCTGCCAGCCTTCTCTGGTCACGAGCACAGCGCTCCTGATGGACCGCTACGCCGGCACTCCGATGGACTTCGCCGACGCGACCTGCGTCCTCCTCGCGCAGCGACTCGACGTGCACGAGGTCCTGACGCTCGACCCTAGAGGATTCCGGGCGTACGGCACCGATGCCGGCCAACCCTTTCGGATGGTGCTCGATCCCCCCGTAACGGTTCCGCGGCGAAACGCCGTCCTCCCCCGGATCTGGCCTTGAACGGACGGTCATCCCGCGCGGTCCCGGCGGTAACGGGTAGACTGGTATTCCTCGACCCAGCGACGGGAACTGCGCCAGCGGCCGTCCGGGCCCCGCACCGCCTTGAGCCGGCCCCGGGTGGCGGCCATCCGCAAGGCGGGTGCCTTCAGGTCTCGATCTGCCAGCGCGGCCAGCGGGACCAGTCTGGCCGGGCCGGCTACGGCCGGTATGACGAAGCGGTAGAGGTTATCCAGAATCGCCCGCGCGATCATCTCGCCGAGCGGACCGCTGTCGCCGCCGTCCGCCCTCCGCAGGGCGGCGAGGTACCGGGAGCGGTCTCGCTTGTAGATGATCGCGGGCGGATACCCGAGCCGCACCAGAATCAGGTTCAGAACGAGTCGACCCGTCCGGCCATTTCCATCGAGGAACGGATGGATCTGTTGGAAGCGGCAGTGGAGTTCCGCCAGCGCCTCGGGGAATCCGACGATGTCCGGGTCGAGCGAGTTCGCGTCGGCGATCCAGTTTTCCATCCGAGCAGACACAAGCGGCCACTCCACCGCGATCATCCCTCCGGGAAACGGCCTGATGTCGTGTTCACGGAAGCTGCCGGGCGTTTCCCTGTCGGTGGCGTCGGGATGCGGCGCGACCTCCCACACCGGGGACATTGCGGTGTGGTGAATCTGGCGTAACTTCGCCAAGCTGAGAATCTCTCCGGAGTGGAACAGTCCGGTCGGGTCGAGTGCCTGCCGGTACACCCACTCGGCCGCTGTACCATATCCACGCACCTCCAGGTATTCGCGCAGTTCCCGGTTGCCGACCGCGACCCCGTCCGCCAGCAGCCGCTCGACCTGCTTGAGCAGGAGCGTATTGCCCTCGATCGCGGTGGAGTGATGTGCCTCTTCGTACCAGATCCCGCGCCAGATGTCAGCCGCTTCCTCCGGACGGGGGAGGCCACCGAGACGTTGGCGGAGTTCGACCACTTCGGCGTGCAGCTGATGGTACAACTCGCGGCGCGGTGGGCGTCCCCGTCTCGGCTTGACCGAGTCGATTTGTTCGTTCATGGACTATCTAACGTAACAGAACATATTTAGGGTGCAACGTCCGGTATCAAGAGACTCCCCCAACCCGCCAACTCCAGCGCCGACGCTCTCTCCCGCGAGCTAGCTCAGGAAGGCGGTTTCGGAGAGGACGTCGTCGAGGCTCGAGACCAGCAGATCCGCGTCGGCTTCCGAGAAGACGAGCGGCGGCTTCATCTTGATCACGTTGTGGTCGGGGCCGTCGGTGCTCAGGAGGATGCCGTGTTCGCGCATGCGCTGAACGGCGGCGTCGGCCAGGTCGGCGGCGGGCTCCAGATCGTCTCCCTCGCGTACGAACTCGATCCCCGTGAACAGGCCGCGGCCCCGGGCGTCGCCGACCGGACCGTGGCGGTCGCAGAGATACTCGAGCCCGCGCAGCAGGCGTTTGCCGACGACGCAGGCATTCTCTTGTAAGCCCTCCTCTTCGATCACATCGAGGACGGCCGAGCCGATGGCGCAGGAGACGGGGTTCCCGCCGTAGGTGTTGAAGTACTCCATCCCGTTGGCGAAGGATTCGGCGATCTGCCGGGTCGTGACGACCGCGGCGAGGGGGTGCCCGTTCCCGATCGGCTTGCCGAGCGTGACGATATCGGGGACCACGCCGTGCTCCTCGAAGGCCCAGAAGTGGGACCCCACGCGACCGAAGCCGACTTGTACCTCGTCGGCCACGCACACGGCGCCGTGCTCGCGGGCCGCCGTGTAGGAAGCCGCAAGGTATCCGGCCGGGAGCGGGATCTGGCCCCCGCAACTCAGGATCGATTCGTGGAAGAAGGCGGCAGCTCCGGGGGGTTGATCGCCAAACCAGGTGGGCTCGGTCTCCAGCGCTCGCGCGGCCTCGCCGACGTACGCCGCGTAGAGCGGCGCGACCTCGCTGTCCGGTCCGCGATGGAGACCCCGGAAGGTGTCCGGCATGGGTGCCATCCGGACCCAGGGCCGGAGACCCTTCCCGCCGGGGCCGTTGAACTTGTAGGGACTCAGGTTGACGACCGAACTGGAGTTCCCGTGATAGGCGCCGTCGAGGACGACCGCACCGACCTTACCGGTGTACGTCCGCGCCATGCGGAGGGCGAGTTCGTTCGCCTCGGTGCCGGAACAGACGAGGAAGCACACGTCGAGCGGGGCCGCGAAGAGGCCGGTCAACCGCTCGGTGTATTCGAGGATGGCCTCGTGCAGGTAGCGCGTGTTGGTGTTGAGCGCCGCCATCTGCCGGCGCGCCGCCTCGTTTACGCGCGGGTGCGAGTGACCGACGTGGGCCACGTTGTTCACGCAGTCGAGGAAGGGCTGGCCCTCGATGTCGTACAGCCAGCTTCCGCGCCCCCGCACGATGTGGAGCGGCCTCCGGTAGGAGAGGCTGAGCGAGGGGCCGAGGCGGCGGTCACGGTCCTCGACGAGCGCGGTGTGGGTGCGGGGACGGGAAGCCGTCGTCTCGCCCGGAATCCGGAGCAGGTGGTTCGGGTCGGGGCTCACCGCCGTCCAGGTGTCGCGTGCGCTCGGGGCGGCGACGCCCGGGAAGGTCCCCTCGTAGCCCAGCGGGTCGACGAGGATCTGGAAATGAAGGTGCGGCGCCCAGTCGCCGTTTCCGGGAGGGGCGCCGATCCAGCCAATCGTCCGACCGGGCTCCACGATCTCCCCGGGCTCGACGGCGCGCAGAGATTCGGGAGACAAATGTCCGAACAAAGTCCGAAACCGTACGGGTTCGTTCCAACCGTTCGCTGGGTCTTCCACTTCGTGTTCCAGGATGATCGTCGGGCCGTAGTCCAGGCGCTCGGCGTTGCCGTGCACGGACACGACCCGGCCCCCGAGCGGCGCGACGACCGGCGTCCCCGGCTCCGCGAACAGGTCGACCCCGAGGTGAACGGTGCGCCACTCGTCCACCTCGTTTCCCGGCGACCGGAAGGCCTCGCCCGTATACCACCACCGGACCTCGTCGTAACGACCGATCCCGACCGCCGCGCCGGCGTCCCGCATGTGGTCGAACAACCGCTGCGAGAAGGCGGCATGGTCCGTTGGATCGAAGCTCCCGCCGCCGTCGCCCGACTCGACGCTCAGATCGAGCGTGACCGTGGGTACCACCCGCGGGTCCGGATCGAGCACGGGCGCGACGTCCGGGGCGGCGCGCTCCAGCGCCGCAATCACGCGCGCCGTCTCGGGGCAGGGCGGGTGCCCGCACGCTTCGCGCAGCCGGTAGCGGCCCAGGTTCGGCGGCGTCCCGTCCAGCCGCTCGAGCACCTCCCACGCGGGGGCGTGGCTGACGAGCAGGTAGTCGTTGTCCGGCTCCTGCGCGCCGCGAACTGACGACACGGTCACGCTGAGCGCGAGCCGCAGGCGCGCCAGCTCGTACAACACGTCGGCTTCGGCCTCGGTAATGTCGCGTTCCGCGGCGTAGCCTCGCGCCACGTCGCAGAACGCGCCCAGCGCATCGCGGGTCTGCAATCCAGCGTAGGCGCAGGCCACGGCCAGGTCGGCCACCGTCCAGGACCGGATCGCGTCCCCGAAGTCCACCACACCCACGATGTGCGGTGCCCCGTCCCGCATTCGCCCCGGATCTACGTGGATGTTGGCCGGGTTCGCGTCGTTGTAGATCACGCTCTCCCGCAGCTCGGCGACCCGTGTCGCCACGGAGGCCGTGTACCGTGCGAGGATTGCCTCGATGATCTCGCGGCGCGCGGGACTCTCGATCGCGGCCAGGTTCTCCCGGATGAGCAACGCGGCGCCGCGGAGGTCCCAGACCATCGGCCGATTCGCGGCCGTCACCCCGGTTGTCGAGCGGTCCAGAATCCCGGCGAGACGCCCGATCTGTCTCCGGAGTTCGGGCCCTTGCGGGCGGAAACGATCGAGCGGGATACCCGGCACCGGCTCCAGGAAGCGGACGAAGTGGGTGCGTTCCTCGAGAAGCGGTTCAATGAGCGGCCGGCCCTCCGGGGTCGCACGCCAGGTCGGAAGCGTGTAGCAGGACTGGGATTTCGACAGGGCTGCCAACATGGCGGCCTCGGCATCGAGTACCGCCCGTTCTTCGAGCGCGTTCGAGACCTTCAGAAAGCCGGCGACACCGGCCGCGTCCGTGATCTCGAACACCCGGTCGCGCTCGCTGGGGCATTCCCGGGCTCGCCCGCTCACACCCCAGTGTTCGAGCATGAGCCGAGCTGCGGCCGCCTCCGAGACGGACGGCCTCCCTGCCGCGTACGCGCTGTCGAGCGTCTCCATGGTGGCCGAAGCTCCCACCCCGCTCATCCCCGGTCAACCGGGTTCGGAAGGGCCGGGTTGTTGCCGCTCGCGCCGGCCGAACCGAGCTTTCGAGCCCGGTCCACTCGCAGATGGAGCAGATACGATGTTTCTTCGTTCACCTCTCCTGGCTTCCGCGCTCGCCCTGGCCACCGCCGGAACGCCGGCCGCCTACGCGCAGGAGCGCGTCCAGGTGGTGGTCTCCCCGACGGAACTCGAACTCGAAGTCGGAGGGTCCATTCAGCTAACTGCGGAAATCCACGGCGCCGAGGGGGAGGACCTGCGCGCCGAAGTCCAGTGGTTCGCCCCCGGGGACGGCGTGACGGTGTCGGACGACGGCCTCGTGACGGCCGTGCGGCCGGGTGAGTCGCGCGTCGCGGCGATGTTCCGTGGCCAGCCGAGCTGGGTCACCGTCCGCGTACCGCAGCTTCGGGCCGCCCGGATCGAAGCCGGCGTCGCCGGCCCCGTCTACGTCGGGGCGACGGCTCCCCTCCAAGTCGCCGCCTATACCGAACTCGGCGACCGCGTCGAGAACGCCGAGTTCCGCCATGCCACCTCCGAACCGGCCACCGCCACGGTCGACGCCATTGGACGGGTGCTGGGCCACCAGCCGGGACGCACCACGCTGACGATCTCCGCCGGAGACGCCGAGGCGCAGGTCGAGGTGACCGTCGAACCGAACCCGGCTGAGGATTACGAGCTGGTCGCTTCCGGAGACCTCAGCTCGCTTTCGACGGGAGATGTCGCCGCGCTTCAGGTCATCGGCCGCGACGGCCAGGGCGGGGACATCGGCTTCCAGCCGCTGTGGAGCGTGACCCCGGGCGGGGCGGCGGTCCACCCCGTCGACGGCCGCGGCCTCTTCGTCGCCGAGCAACCGGGCACGTACAGCGTGACCGCGATCGTGGGTCCGGCGATCACCCGGACAGTGGCGGTGCGGGTCGAGCCTCGCCGCCACACCGCGCGGCTCGAAATCGTGGGGAGCGGGATCACGACTACCCACCGGGCCGGCGATACGTGGGTCTTCGAGGGTGTGGACGGGCGCGACTACGCCTATATCGGCACCTTCTACCACGACTGGATGAAGGTGTGGGATGTGACGGATCCCACGCAGCCGGTGCTCACGGACTCGGTCCAGCTCGACGCCCGCCGGATCAACGACGTCAAGATCCATCCCAACAACCGCTTGGGGATCGTCACGCGCGAAGGCGCCTCGAGCCGGCGAAACGGGATCGTCTTTCTCGATCTCTCGACTCCCGCCCACCCCACGATCCTCTCCGAGTACACCGACACGGTGACCGGAGGCGTGCACAACGTGTGGATCCTGGGGGATGAGGACCTCGTCTACGCCTGCCACAACGGGACGAGCGAGCTCGTCATCCTCGACATCGCCGATCCCGCCAACCCGAGGGAGATCAACCGCTGGGTGCATGACGAACCGGTCAGAAGCCTCCACGACGTCATCGTCCAGGACGGGTACGCCTACGCCTCATTCTGGAACCAGGGGATCTACATTCTCGATGCGGGGGCCGGTACGCACGGCGGCACCGCCCGCGATCCGAAGCTCGTGTCGCGGTGGGTCTCGGGGCAGGGGAACACGCACGTCGCCTGGCGGCACGGCAAGTACCTGTTCGTCGCGGCGGAGATCTATCCCTCGGACTGGGATCCGAACGCGTTCGGTCCCATCGAGGCACGGGGCTACGTCGAGGTCCTGGACATGACCGATATGGACGACCCCGTGAAGGTCGCGCACTACACGGTCCCGGAGGCGGGCGCCCACAACCTGTGGAGCGACGATCGCGACCGGCTGTACGTCGGCTACTATCAGGCGGGGCTGCGGGTGCTCGACATCTCGGGCGAACTGCGCGGCGACCTCTACCGCCAGGGACGCGAGATCGGCGCCATCAAGACCTCATCGCCGGAGGCCGCCGTGCCCAACTGGTCGATGACCTGGGGCGCCCAGCTGTTCAAGGGCCGGATCTACACCTCCGACCTCCACTCCGGGCTGTGGATCGCCCACCTCGTCCAGGAGGAACTCGTCCCCTGACCCGAGGAAGTGACATGCCTCGAGCCAGCGTGAAGCTGCCTGGCTCGGGGCTGCTGGTACCGGCCCTCCTTGCGGCCGGGGGGCTTGCAGCTCAGGACAGGCCCAACACGCTTGCTCTGGTGTCGAGTCTGACCGTCCCGGACAGCGTACCTCTCACCTTCGTGGAGCAGTTGGTTCCGAGCCCGGACGGCTCGGCGTTTCTCCTCGACGCACAGACGGACCGCGTACTGTCGTTCCAGCCGGATGGTACGTTCCGGCGACAGATCGGCCGGCGGGGAGAAGGTCCCGGGGAGTTGCTCTCTCCGTGGCGCCTCGGGTTACTCGGGCAGGACACGCTGTGGGTCGTTGACGCGAGGCAGCGCCGCATAAGCCTGTACGATGCTGCGACCGGAGAGAGCTTGGCGGATCTCGGTCCCGACACATGGACCGGCGCGTCGGCTGGCGGTGAGTTGCCCCGACGGTTCGCAGTCCTGGCGGATCACAGTGTCGTTACGGTGAAGTGGGGTCACGAAGACGTGCTCGCCGACGTGCGCGCCCACCATGTCATGGGACGCCAGCGCGATCCTTCGGGGGCTCCGCTCGCCGTGCTGAACGTACAGGATCGGCTGTCGGTGGTCCCGCTGCCCGCCGCCGGTCGCGGCCTTCAGCTACGGAACCCGTTTTCGCACGGCGACATGCTGGCCATCGATCCCCTTGGCAGGCACTTCTCGGTCGTTCGGCGGCCCCGCCCGAGCGGCACCCCCGCCTTCTTCACAGTGGAGCGCCACAGCGTGCTCGCGGGTCGCACGGATTCGATCAGCGTCCCGTATGCGCCCCGCACTCTTGCGGGCAGGGAGGTGCGCGCATGGGCGGCGGATCTCGGAGCGGTGAAACAAATGGTCCACTTCGGCCTGTTCCCCAGCCTCACGGCCGGGATCGACGCCGTCTTGGACGCCCTCGACGAACCCGACTACTACCCGCCCGTTCGGAACTTGGGACGCGGTATCGAGGACGAGGCCGTGCTGGTCGATTCCGAGGGCGCCATGTGGTTCCAGGTCTCGGAGACAGCCGACCGCGTTAGCAACTGGATCGTAGTGTCGGATGGGGGGAACGTGTCGCACGTGACAGTTGCCGGTGGCATCCGACTGCTTGCGGTCCACGGTGAGCTGGTGTGGGGTGAGGTGCGAGACGGTTTCGGTGTGCCGAGCCTTCACGTGTACCAGATCCAGCCATCGGGCCGATGATGGATTGGCGGGCTCTCGTGCGGGGGCAGCTGTCCGGGCCATGGCGACTCGTGACTTCGGCGGAGCTTTGAACGTCTATCCTGCATGAAAATAACCCATCGGCACATCCACATGGCGTGGATTGCGAGCCTCGGCGTCTCGCTAATGGCGCTTCCCCTCGCGGCCCAAGAGGCTGGCGCGCGCATATCGGGACTCCTTCTGACCGAGGGCAGCGGGACGCCTGTCGAGGGGGCGGTCATCGCCCTGATGGGCAGTGAGGGCAGCACTCAGTGGGAAACTCTCTCGGACGAACGGGGGGCGTTCAGCTTGCCGGTGCCGCCACCGGGTGTATACCGCGTCCAAGTGACGCGGATCGGGTATGGGTCCTGGGCCTCGGACACGCTGCACGTCGCAGCCGCTTCGGGGTCACGCAACCTGCGTCTCAACGTGCCCGTGCGGCCGATACCACTGCCGGAGCTGTCCGTCTCGGAACAGAACGCCTGCCTGACGACTCCCGAGGAGAGGCGGAGGGCCTTCGAACTCTACGAATCGGTCCTCCCGATGCTGGCCTCGTCGTCGTTCACGGCGGATCTCGGCGACCTGCGGATGCGGATGATACGGCCCACCGTCGAGTGGAGACGCGGCGCGCATCGCTACACGTACGACACGGTGACGGTCGATGCGCGAAACTCCTTGAACAACGCTGTGCCCGAGTATCTCGAAACGCACGGGTACGCCGAGGTGCTCAATGACTCGCTGACGACGTTCTACGCGCCGGACGGGGATGCGCTGGCGTCGCCGGGTTTCCTGGCGACGCATTGCCTAGTCACGGTCGAGGACGCGGATGGGTCAAGGATCGGACTGGGGTTCGAGCCGAAACCCGGCCGCCAGGTCGTCGACGTCAAGGGCGTTCTGTGGATCGAGACCCCCTCCGGCCGACCACAACAGTTGGAGTTCCGGTACACGTCTCTGCGTCCATTCCTGCGACGGCATCTGGAGCCGGTGTTCCGGGTGTGGGAGTTGTCCCGGCAATCCCGAGGCTCTCGGTACCGCTACACATTCCACCCGATCGAAATAGACGAGTCCCGCTTTGGCGGCGTGCTTTACTTCGAACGCCTCCCCGAACACGTCGCGCCTGATCGATGGCTGATGCGCGAGTGGAGAATTGCCCGGCCTGTGCTGGCCTTTAAGGCTCTGTACCGAGTGGGCAAATACGCCACGGTCTGGCCTCGGGCCGACCCGCTTACGAGCAGCGGAGAGGTCCTGGCAATTGTCCGGCCCTGAAACGAGACAGTAGCAGGACGTCTGCGGCGCGAAGGTTGCGACTGACCTTGTCTACGGCTCCAAGGCCTCGAGCGCGGCGAGGATGTCGGCGTGTTCGGGGCGGATCCGGTAATCCACCTCGGTGAAGCTCCACCGCACCGTCCCGTCCATGTCGATGACGTAGGTCGTCGGGTGCGGGATCTGGCGTCCACGCCCGTCGTCCTCGTTGAGGAGTCCGTAGCGGTAGATGACGGCGGAACCCTCGTCGGCCAGCAGGGGGAAGTCGAGCGCGTAGTCGTAGTCCTCCAGGACGCGGTCGGCCATCATCACGAGTTCGTCGGGTGTGTCGGGCGCAATCGCCAGAAGCTCCGTCCGCTCGCGCTGCTCGGGGGTCAGGAATTCACGCAGCTCTCCGAGCTGCTTTGCGCAGTAGGGTCACCAGTGGCCCCGGTAGAAGAAGAGGACGACGTTCTTCTCTCCGCGGTAGTCCGAAAGGGTGATCGGCTCGCCTGTGCTCGCCAGAGCCGTGAAGTCGGGAGCGGCATCGCCGGTCTTCACGCGTCCGAGATCCGCCGGCGGCATGTCATGTCCGTCCGCAGGCCCGAGCGCGACCTGGGTGGCTTCGGCGGCCTCGGCCGGCGCCTCGTCCTCCATGCCGGCTTCCTCCCCCGACGCGCAGCCGCCCAGCCCTATGGCAAGAACTCCGCCCCCTACGAGAAGCCGGAGGTAACGTGCGTCCAACATTCCGTCGCTCCCTTTCGAGTGTTCCACCTGCGACCGGAGTTCCCGTCCGCAGGTCCCGCAACGCTATCGATCCGGTGTCCCGGGCGACAGCAGCCCACGGCAGCAGTCCCGAGCCACGCGGGATTCCGCGGCATCCGCGTCGTCTTGCGCCTGCTACGGGCGGTTAGGACTATGCCACGGTCGTCCCGATCGAGGTCACTAGCCGGAGCCTGTACCATGCGTTTCAAGCCCCTCGTCTCTCGACTCGCCCTCCCTCTCGCCCTGGTGTTTCTCGCGGCCACGACGGATGTCGCCGCGCAGGAGGGTGCCGACGGTTACCAGACGCCGGCCGCCGAGCTCACCGCGCTGGTCGATGCACCGGTGACTCCGGGCATCAGCCTCAGCCCGGATGAATCCATAATGCTGCTCACGATGCGGCCCAGCCTCCCTTCGATCGCCGAGGTCTCGGCGCCCGAACTGAAGATCGCCGGCCTGCGGATCAACCCGCGCACCAACGGCCCCAGTCGGTCCCGGCCGTCGAACGGTCTGGCCCTCCGGACGCTGGACGGCGACGAGCGCCCGGTCACGGGACTCCCCGCGGACCCGCGCATCCGGAACACGCGCTGGTCGCCGGACGGGAGCATGGTGGCGTTCACGCACGACACCGACTCGGCCGTGCAGCTTTGGGTGCTGGATGTCGCCTCGGCAGCGGCCCGGCGTCTCTCCGATCTGGACGCGGTGAACATAGGCTTCGGCGCTCCGTTCAACTGGTTGCCGGACGGTGACGCGCTCTACCTCATGGCGGTGCCCCCCGGGCGCGGCCCGGCGCCCGCCGAACCGATGGTCCCGACCGCGCCGATGATCGAGGAGAGTTCCGGAGAAGCGGCCCCGGCCCGCACCTATCAGGACCTGCTCCAGAACCAGCACGACGAGGCGCTCTACGAGTACTACGCCACGGCGCAACTGGCGCGGGTCGCACTCGACGGATCCACGACCATGCTGGGCAAGCCGGCCATCTTCAGCGGGGCGACTCCCTCTCCGGATGGCAGCTTCCTCCTCGCGCAGACGACGCAGCGGCCGTTCTCGTACCAGGTCCCGGCCTCGCGCTTCCCGAGCACGATCGAGGTGTGGGACACGGACGGGAACGCGGTTCACCAGGTCGCGCAACTCCCACTTCAGGACGGGGTCCCGACCTCGTTCGGGTCGGTTCCGACCGGCGTCCGTTCCGTCTCGTGGCGCGCCGACGCAGACGCGACCCTCTACTGGGTCGAAGCGCAGGACGGCGGCGACGCCCTCGCCGAGGCCGACATCCGTGACAAGGTGTTCATGCACGCGGCACCGTTCTCCGCTGAGCCGATGGAACTCGCCGAGCTTCCACTACGCTACGGCGGCGTGATGTGGGCGGAGGAAGGCTACGCGCTCGTGAGCGAGAACTGGTTCTCGACCCGCCAGCAGCGCACGTACCGGGTCGACCCGGACGCTCCCGGCGACATGGAACTGATCTTCGATCTCCAGACGGAGGATCGGTACAATGACCCCGGCTTCCCGATGTTCACGACCAACGAGCGCGGCCGGGGCGTGCTGAAGACCGCGGACGGAGGGCGCTCGGTCTACCTGGCGGGGCAGGGTGCCTCCCCCGAAGGCAACCGGCCGTTCCTGAGGAAGCGGAACCTCGACACGGGAGAGGAGGAGGAGTTGTTCCGCTCGGAGGCTCCGTACTACGAGGGCGTGGTGACGCTGCTCGAGGACGGGCGGCTGATGACGCGCCGCGAGTCGGTGGACGAGCCGCCGAACTACTTCCTCCGCGATCTCGAGCGGGGCACGCTCAGCGCAGTCACCGATTTCCCGCACCCGTATCCGCAGTTCGCCGGCGTCCGGAAGGAAGCGATCCAGTACGAGCGCGAGGACGGCGTGCCGCTATCCGCCACACTCTACCTCCCGGCGGACTACGACCAGGAGCGCGACGGCCCGCTCCCGACCTTCGTGTGGGCCTATCCGACCGAGTTCAAGAGCGCCGCGGCGGCTGGCCAGCGCCGCGACTCGCCGTACCAGTTCACGCGGATCCCCTATGGAGGCGCCGTGCCGTACGTCACGCGCGGCTACGCCGTGCTCGACAACGCGTCGATGCCGGTGATCGGCGAGGGAGACGCCGAGCCCAACGACAGCTTCCGCGAGCAGCTGGTGGCGAACGCCCAGGCCGCTGTCGACGAGGGCGTCCGGAGAGGCGTGGTGGATCCGGATCGAGTCGGCGTGGGCGGACACTCCTACGGTGCGTTCATGACCGGCAACCTGCTCGCCCACTCGGACATCTTCCGGGCGGGCGTGGCGCGAAGCGGCGCCTACAACCGGACGCTCACGCCGTTCGGCTTCCAGCGCGAGCAGCGGCTCTTCTGGGAGGATCCGGACCTGTACCTGTACATGTCGCCGTTCATGCACGCGGACAAGGTGAACGAGCCCATCCTCATCATCCACGGAGAGGACGACAACAACTCGGGCACCTTCCCGATCCAGTCCCGCCGCTTCTACGCGGCGCTCAAGGGGTTGGGCGCGACGGCGCGGCTCGTCTTCCTGCCGGCCGAGAGCCACGGCTACGCGGCCCGCGAGTCGGTGCTGCATGTGCTGTGGGAGACGGACCGCTGGCTCGACATGCACGTGAAGCCCGCGAAGCCCGTCACCACGACGGACGACGCCGAACGCTGAGCGTCCCCGTCGAAGTTCCGCTGCTGGTCGAGGCGGAGGGTCCCGTCCGGATCCTCCGCCTCAACCGTCCCCACCGCCTCAACGCCGTCAGCCTCCCCATGTACGAGGCGCTGGAGGCCGAACTCGCGCACATCGGGGCGGATTTCGAGACCCGCGCCGTCATCCTCACAGGCTCGGGACGAGGGTTCTGCTCCGGGGCCGACCTCAAGGCTCACCGCGACCACGAGGCGTCGCAGGCGCAGCGCCACGCCTACATCGACACGAGCCAGCGCGTGCATCGCGCCCTCCAGACGTTGCCGCAGCCGGTGGTTGCGGCGGTGAACGGACACGCGATCGGCGCGGGGTGTGAACTCGCGCTGTCCTGCGACTTCGTGATCGTGGCGGAGGAGGCGAAGCTGCGCATGCCCGAGGTCGCGCTGGGGACGTTCATCGGCGGCGGCACGGCATACACGCTCAGGCGGCGCGTCGGGCACGCGCGCGCGACGGAGCTGATCCTGCTGGGGCGCTACTTCACGCCGGCCGAGGCCCTGTCCTGGGGGCTCGCCAACGAGATGCTCCCCGCCGAAGACGTGCTCCCCGCCGCACGCGAACTGGCCGGGCGGCTGGCCCGCAACGCGCCGATCTCGATGCGCCTCGCCAAGCGGCTGCTCGACCGAGCCGAATCGGTCGACCATGAGGAAGCGCTGCGGCTCGAGTCGGAAGCGCTCTTCACCTGCATGGCCTCGGAAGACTGGCGCGAAGGCCTCGAGGCCTTCGCCGAGAAGCGCGACCCCGCCTACCGGGGGGAGTAGCCGTACGAAGGACCCACGCGTAGACACGGAGTACAGACCTCCGTACCTTACTTGCAGTAAGGACGTTTTGTTGGGGGGGAGCAGCCATGGAAGCGACGATCACGAGCAAGGGTCAGGTCACGCTGCCGAAGCCCATCCGGGACCGGCTCGATCTCAAGGCGGGTGACAGGATCGCTTTCGCGCTGGAGGACGACGGGACCCTGCGGGTGACACCCATCACCGGGTCGGTAATGGAGCTGGCGGGCATGCTCCCGAGACCCGCCGTTCCGCTCAGCCAGGATGAGATGGACGAAGTGATCGCCCAGGCGGCCATTCGCCGAACGCTCCGGCGTTGATCGGGCTGGACACCAACCTCCTGGTGCGCTTCATCACCGGGGATGACCCTGAACTCGCCGCCGTGGCCACACGGCTGATCCAGGACCGTTGTACGCCGGAGTCGCCCGGCTACGTCGTCGTGCCCGTGCTCGTCGAACTGGTATGGGTGCTGAGGCGCGGCTATCGCTACGAGAAGGCCGCCGTCATACAGGTCATCCGGAAGCTTCTGGGCGCGGCCGAACTGATCGTGGAGAGCACGGAGGTGGTTCAACTCGCCTTGCGGGACTACGAGTCGGGCACAGCCGACTTCGCCGACTACCTGATCGGGCGTGCCCATCGTGCATGTGGTTGCGCCCGGACCTACACCCTTGATCGTCGGGCGGCGCGCAGCGGCCTGTTCACATTGGCGACGTGACCCCGTAACCGCTCCGCTTACTTGGCGGTTCGTTTCCGGATCACGCGTTCCCCGGCCATGGCTTCGAAGTAGCCTTCGAGCCGAGCCAGACGCTCCTTGAGTTCGGCCTCCAGCTTGCCGATGCACCTCGTGAGCCGCGTCTCCACTCGCGCCACCTCCGTCCGCACCGCGGCGACCTCCCGCTCTACGGTACCGAGACGTTCCTCGACGGCGCCGAGGCGTTTGTCGACGGCGCCGAGGCGTTTGTCCACGGCGCCGAGGCCTTCGTCCACGCCGTCCAGCCGCCCCTCCATCCCGCTGGTCTTCGTCAGCAGGTCCTTGATGTCCTTCCGCATGCCGCGCTGGCCGGGAACCAGTACCGCGGCCAGAGCGATGGCCGCCGCGATGATGGCGATCATATCCCCACTCATGGGCGTGCCTCCTCCGCATCGGGCGAGGTGCTTCCTCGCCCTGGATGCAGCGCAGCGCAATCGAGACGTTTCATCGTATCTCCGTGATCGTCGACGCAACGTAGGGCCCGGGCGTTCTTCCGCGCGAACACGCGCCGCCCGCGCTGCCTGAGCACAGAATGGCGGCGCTGGTCAACGGAGATTCATCACACCCGGGACGTTTCCGGGAACGGCCCGGCCGCCATTGCCGCCCCGCCTGGCCGCGCCACACGTTTGACGGACTCATCGACGCAGCTTGTGCAGGCAGAGGAGGACACGATGGTTTCCGCCCGCCGCTCCGCCCGGATGACCGGGCTTCTCGCGCTCGCGGCCTTCGCCGCGCTCATCGCGGCCCCAGCCGCCACGGCCCAGGACCGGACGATCGCGCTCGTCGGCGGCCAGTTGCTCGACGGCTACGAGGCGAACCCCATCCATCACGCGGCCGTCGTGATCGAGGGGAACCGGATCGTCGCCGTGGGACCGGCGGCCGAGATCGAGATCCCGCCCGATGCCGAGGTCATCGACACCCGGGGCAAGACGATGATGCCGGGGATGGTCGACGCGCACGTGCACATCATGATCCTCGGCCACGGAGACTACGCCGACTGGTTCCCATGGTTCGAGGGGAACGACGATCTGGTGTACGAGACGTCGGCAAAGCAGTTGCTCGCGGCCGGAGTCACGGCGGGGGTCGATCTCTCGGCGCCGATGTCGAGCCTCGCGTTCCGCGACAAGGTCAACCGCAACGAAGTGCCGGGTCCCCGACTCCTCGTGAGCGGCCCCTGGGTCACGCGCTACGCGTGGGATTTCCTCCCGGACGAACTCCGCGTCCGGCACCGCACGCCGGAGGAAGCCAGGGAACGCACGCAGATGCTCATCGATGCGGGCGTCGACGTGATCAAGACGTGGATCGGCACGACGGAAGAGGACATGCGGGCGATCAAGTCCGTGGCCGGTCCCGCCGGCGTCCCCATCCACTGCCATGTCTATGAAGAGGAAGTGGTGTGGGCGGCGATCCGGGGCGGCTGCGACGTACTCCAGCACGCCGGCTCCGGAGGCAGCGTCCCGGCGTACTCGCAGGAACTCGTCGACTACATTGCCATGGAGGGGATCCCGGTCGTGCAGACGATCTCGCACCGGATCTGGGTCTACCCCGCCACGCTCGAGTTCCCGGAGCGTCTCTGGGACCCGGACATCATCAACAGCTTCCCGCCTCCAATCCGGGAGCAGGTGCTGAGCAGCTACACGAAGGACGACTTCTGGCGGAAGCCCTATTTCCGCAGCACGCCGCGTCAGATCCGCAACAGCGAGCGGGCTGCGCGCCAGTTCATCGACGCCGACGCCCTCATGGCCATGGGCACGGACACGGGATCGCCGCTCAACTTCCACGCGGAGTCGGCGTGGCGCGAGGTGTCGGCCCTCGTCGACATGGGAATGACGGAGATCGAGGCGATTTCCGCGGCGACCAAGGTCTCGGCCCAGGTCCTGGGGCTCGGCGAGACCGGCACGATCGAGCCCGGCAAGCTCGCCGACATCATCGTCGTCGACGGCAACCCGCTGTTCGACATCAACGTGCTCGGCTACGTGACCGACGTGATCAAGGACGGGATCATCTACAAGCGGAACGGCGTTCCGGTGTGGGAGATGAGCTCCGGGCGGCCCAGCACGAGCGGGCGATGACCCACCGTGCGCTGACGCTCGCGGCCGGGCTCGTGCTCGCCGCGTTCGCCGCCTGCGGCGTGGTGCCGGAGTCGACGGACGAGGCTTCGCCGACCGCTGCCGGCGGGAACAGCTTCGACCTCGTCATCGTCGGAGGCACCGTGGTCGACGGGACGGGGGCCGACCGCTTCACCGCCGACCTCGGGATCCGCGACGGCCGCGTGGTCGAGATCGCGCGGGACGGCGGATTGTCAGGCCAGGGCGGGGAGGAGATCGACGCGGCCGGTCTCATCGTCTCTCCCGGGTTCGTGGATCACCACAACCACGTCCAGAACCAGGTTCACCGGCGGCCGCTGGCCGAGAACTTCATCCGCCAGGGGATCACCACCATCCTCCCCTCGCTCCACAGCGGCGACCAGCCGTGGCCGCTGCGCGACTACATCGACGACCTCGAGGTCGCGCCCAACATCGGCTTCTTCGCGGGGCACAGCTGGACCCGCAAGCAGGTAATCGGGATGGAGGACCGGGCCCCGACGCCCGAGGAACTCGACGAGATGCGGGACCTCGTGCGCGAGACGATGGAGGACGGCGCGCTGGGGTTCTCGACCGGGCTCCTCTACGTCCCCGCGAACTATGCCGAGACGGAGGAAGTCATCGAACTGGCCAAGGTCGCGGCGGAATACGGCGGCATCTACTACACGCACATGCGGGACGAGGCGCGGGGGCTCCTGCCGGCCGTACGAGAGGCGATCCGGGTGGGCGCCGAGGGCGGGCTTCCCGTCCACATCAATCACTTCAAGGCGATGGGGGTCGACAACTGGGGGCAGACCGTCGAGTCGCTCGCGCTGGTGGACTCCGCGCGGGCCGAAGGGATCGACGTGAAGGTCGACCTCTACCCGTACATGGCGGGAAGTACCGGCTCCAGCGTGCTCTTCCCGCAATGGGTGCTCGCCGGCGGCACCGACTCGTTCCGGGTGCGCGTGACCGATCCCGAAATGCGGGCCCGTGTCGAGCGTGAGACCGAGGAGTGGATGCACCGAGACTGGACGGGCGGCGATCTGTCGCGAATCCAGTTCCGCACCCTCCGCGCCTTCCCCGAATACAACGGGAAGCGGATGTCGGATCTCGCTGGGGACCGGGGGCTGCCGAACAACGACGCGACCGGCGTCCAACTCGCGATCGAACTCCAGTTGGCGGGCGGGTTCAGCGCCATCTACCACTTCATGGACGAGGCGGACGTCGTCCGCATCATGCAGCACCCACAGGCGATGTTCGAGACGGACGGAGATCCGGTCGGCTACGGTCTCGGGTTCCCGCATCCCCGCAGCTATGGGACGTTCCCACGCATCCTCGGCCGCTACGTGCGCGAGATGGGCGTGCTCACGCTGGAGGAGGCGATCCGGAAGATGACTTCGATGTCGGCCGACGAAATCGGGCAGTCCGAGCGGGGCCGGATCGCGGACGGCATGTGGGCAGACATCACGATCTTCGACCCCGACCGCATCATGGACCAGGCCGACTACGTGGACCCGCACCGCTATTCGGTCGGCATCCACCACGTGATCGTGAACGGTGTTCCGGTGATCCTCGACGGCTCCGTCACGGGCGCGAAGCCGGGGCAGGTGCTCAAGGGACCAGCGCGACAGCTCACCGAGAACCGCTAGCTTAAGGTCGCACCCAATACTCGACCGGTCTTGAGAGGAACTCGTCCAGCGGGATCCCGTCACCGCCGACGAGCAGACTGCGGGTCGGATGAAAGCGATCGGCGAAGGCGGTGAGGCCCGGCGGTGTCCCGCGCGTCCGACCACTCTTTACCTCGATGGCGGTCACGACCGGTCCGGCGCGCAATACGAAATCCACCTCCCGGCCACGGTCACGCCAATAGAAGACTTCGCACAGATCCATGTCGGCCGCGTTCACCAGATGCGCGCCCACGGCAGACTCGACCAGCCGACCCCACCACTCGCGGTCCGCGCGTGCCTGAGAGAACGTGAGACGGGACCCGGCGGTCAATAGCGCCGTGTTGAAGACCTGCAGCTTCGGGCTGGAGCTTCGCCGCCGTACCTCGGCGGCGGAGTACTTCTGCAGACCCGTCAGCATGCCCGCACCGGCGAGCAGCTCGAGATAGTGGGCCAGCGTCGTCGTGTTTCCGGCGTCGTGCAGCTGTCCGAGCATCTTGGTGTAGGACAGGATCTGCCCCGAATACGAACAGCCGAGGGCGAACAGCCTCCGCAGCAGGGCCGGCTTGTCCACACGGGTCAGCAACAGCACGTCGCGGGCGATCGTGGTTTCGATGAGGGAGTCACGGATGTAGCGGGACCACCGGTCCGGCTGCCGAGTCAGCGGCGCCGCGCCGGGATACGCGCCGTAGAAGACAAACTGCTCCAGCGACCAGCCGAACGCGGCTCGCATTTCCGGGAAGCTCCAATGTGGCAGATGGAGCCGTTCGAAGCGCCCGGCGAGACTCTCCGTGAGGCCACGTTCGATGAGGAGGGGCGCCGAACCCGACAAGACCACCTTGAGCCTGCGTCCGGCCCGGGTGTCTTCATCCCACAGACGCTTGACGGCTTCAGCCCAGTGTGCTGCCTTTTGGACCTCGTCGATGATGAGGAGCGCGCCATCCGAATCCGCGTCGTCGGCCTCGAGCCTGGCCGCCTCCCACTGCTGCGCGATCCACCCGGGGCCGCGCAACGTCGGTTCATCCGCGGTGACGAACCGGTGGGGTAGTGCCAACCGGGCGGCGACTTGCGTGATCAGCGTTGTCTTGCCCACCTGCCGCGCTCCGGTGATGATCTGAAGAAACCGGCGAGGCTCCCGCAGGCGGTCGAGAAGTTCCTGGGCGTAGGGACGGGCGTACGTCAGATTACTCAACATAATGAGTAAAACTACTCAATGTCTCGCGTAAATGGAAGATTCGCGGCCTTGTGGGGTTTTGCCACGAGCCGCCGGCCACGGCTATCGTTGCCGCTCGTGGCCGGGGCCACCTTCGCGATTCCCCAGGCACCGGCGATTCCAGCCGATTCCGCCGCCGCGTCCGACGTGAGCGGCTGCCATCGATATCCATGACCGACGACACGCATACGGAACACGGCGCCGATTCAGGCCATCCGCCCGGTTTGATGGACAAGCTCGTGTCTCTCGCCAAGCGGCGCGGGTTCATCTTCCAGTCCTCCGAGATCTACGGAGGCGTGGGGTCGGTCTACGACTACGGGCCGCTCGGCATCGAACTCAAGAACCGGATCCAGCAGCTCTGGTGGCGGGAGGTGGTGCACCGCTACCCGAACATCGTGGGCCTCGACGCCGGCATCCTCATGAACCCCGAGGTATGGGTCGCGAGCGGGCATGTGGGGGCGTTCACGGACCCGCTCGTCGAGTGCCGGAACTGCCACCGCCGCTTCCGGGCCGACGACCTTCCGCGGCTGGAGGCGGGAGATCCCGAGGCGCAGCAGTGTTCGGTGTGCGGGACCACGGGCCAGTGGACGGACCCGCGCCAGTTCAACCTCATGTTCAAGACCTTCATGGGGGTCGTGGAGGACGAGGCCGCGACCGTCTACCTCCGTCCCGAGACCGCCCAGGGAATCTTCGTCAACTTCAGGAACGTGCAGGAGTCCGTCCGCCAGAAGATCCCGTTCGGGATCGCGCAGGTGGGGAAGGCGTTCCGTAACGAGATCACGCCCGGGAACTTCATCTTCCGGACCCGTGAGTTCGAGCAGATGGAGATGCAGTTCTTCGTGGCGCCGGGCACGGAGGACGAGTGGTTCGAGAGCTGGAAGACGCGCCGCATGGCGTGGGTCGAGTCGCTGGGGATCCGCCGGGACCGGCTCCGCTTCCACAGGCACGGGCCCGACGAGCTGGCGCACTACTGCAAGGACGCGTCCGACATCCAGTACCGCTTCCCGTTCGGATGGCAGGAGTTCGAGGGCATCCACAACCGGACGGACTACGACCTCGGCCGCCATCAGGAGCACTCCGGAAAGAAGCTGGAATACTTCGACCAGCCGGCGAACCGGAAGTACATCCCGTATGTGATCGAGACGTCGGCCGGACTCAGCCGCACCCTGCTCGTGGTGCTGGCGGATGCCTACGATGAGGAGGAAGTCGGAGGCCGGAAGCGGGTCGTGCTGCGGCTCAAGCCGGCGCTGGCGCCGTTCCAGGCGGCCGTCTTCCCGCTGGTGAAGAAGGACGGAATGCCGGAGGTCGCCGACAAGTTGGCCGGCGACCTGCGTGGCCAGTTCAACGTCTTCTGCGACATTGCGGGGTCGATCGGCCGGCGGTACCGGCGGCAGGACGAAGCCGGGACGCCGTTCTGTCTGACGATCGATGGGCAGACGCTCGAGGACGAGACGTGTACGGTGCGTGACCGGGACTCGCTCGAGCAGACGCGCGTGCCGCTGTCGGGGGTCGCGGCCTGGCTGGGGGCCGCCATCAACGGCGCCGGCTCCTGATGGGCTGCTAGGCGGCCCATGCCGTTCCGCGTCGAGGAGATCCGCGATCGGGCGCAGCGTCTGCGGAGCGACGTGGTGCGCGCCCACTACCGGCTCCGCAGCGGACGCGAAGAGCGCTCCTCGTTGGCGGAGCTGTACCGCGAGCATCGACTGCTGCTCAATCCCGGCGTGCTGCCGGCCATCCAGCGTGAACTGTCCGAGGCGTACGGGGACGAGCGCGGACGCCTGAAGGCGTTGTTCAGCTGGGTGGCGGGACAACAGATCGAGGCCGCATTGGCCCCGCTCGAGGACGAGCTTCGGTCGTGGGAGACCGGGGCCACCGTGACGCTGGCCGAGCGCGAGATCCCTCTCAGACGTGTGCCCGACTGGATCGTACGGGCGGATGACCGGGGGGAGCGGCTCGCCTGGGAGAGGGCGCGGCACCGCCGCATTGAAGAGGCGGCGGCGCTCCGCCTCGACGTCGCGCACCGGGAGCGAGAGGCCGTGGCCCGGCTCGGACTGGGTGACTACATCGAGGCGCGGGAACGCCTGGCCGGCCTCGACTTCCGGCACACGGGGCGCGCCGCCAGCGCGATCCTCCAGGGTACGGAGTCGCTCTACCGCAAGGCGTTCGCGGAGGAGACGGGCCGCCGGATCGACACCGGGGCGGGACCCGCGTCGCCCTCCGATGCGCTCTGGCTCATGGGGATGCGCTGGCTGGGGCGACCGTTCGAGGTTCAGCCGCTCTACCCTCAGGTGCGGCGGACTCTGGAGGCCACGGGGCTTCCGCTGGCACGCGATGGATCCGTGACCACGGACTTCGACCGCCGTCCCCTCAAGGACGAACGGTCGTTTACCGCCGCCATCGAAGTCCCGGGGGATATCGTCCTCGTCGTATGTCCACTGGGAGGCTGGATCGACGCCCGGGCACTGCTCCACGAACTGGGACACACCCTTCACCATGCCTTCTCATCTCCCGCGTTCGCCTGGGAAGAGCGGGCGCTGGGCGACGATTCGGTCGGAGAATGCTTCGCTCTGCTGTTCGAGGAGTTGACGCTGGATCTGGGCTGGATCGAGTCGGCGACCGGCCTGAGCGGCGACGCTCTGGAGGAATACGGATCGCTGGCGGGTTTCCTGCGGTTGTACCGACTGCGGCGGGAAGCGGCGCGGCTCCTGTGGGAACTGGAGCTGGCCAGTTCCGATCGGCCCGGTGAACTGGCGGACCGCTACGCTGAAATACTGAGCGATGCCACTGGGTTTGCGCACCAGCCGGTCACTTACCTGACGGACCACCTCAGAGGCTTCCGGTCCGCACGGCGGCTGCGCGGCTGGATGCTGAGCGCGATCATGCTCGACCGTCTGCAGAAGCGCTTCGGGGGGGAATGGTTCCGCAACCCCGCGGCGGGCCAGTTCGTGCTCGAGGTACTGTCGGCCGGGCAGCGCGATGACGCGGTGCAGCTTGCGACCCAGCTTGGCGCGGACGGCCTCACGGTCGATCCGCTGCTGGCGCGCGTCGAGCGCTGGCGTTGAGCGGGCTGCGCGGGCCCGGTCTCCCCGGCAAGTTCGCCATCGGCGCGCTGACGGGTCTCGCCGGTGTCGCCTGGTGGTCGGCCATGACGCGCCGGAACGCGGCTCTCGTACGGCCTGCCATACGAGACGCCTCCGGCGCAGCGCTGCCCGCCGGGACGATCGAATACTCTGATGGCGAGACCGTCGAGTACGTAGACGTCGGGTCGGGCGACGTGCTCGTCTGGGTTCCGGGCGCCGACGGGCCGAAGGAGACGTTCCGCTATCAGCTGCCTCGCTTCGCCCGCAGCCATCGCGTGGTCTGCGCCGATCTCCGCCGCGAGTTCGCCTCGAACCAGGGATTCGACCGTCTGGTCGATGACGTGGCCGAACTGGTCGACGCGCGCAATCTGGATCGCTTCGTCCTCATCGGAACGAGCCTCGGAAGCGCAATCTCGCTGCGCTTTGCGAGCAGGTTTCCGGAACGGCTTCGGGGGCTCGTTCTCTGCAATCCCGTCGCGCGTGTCTCCTACGATCACGTCGGACTCAACCGGGCCGTGCTGACCCCGCTCGCCATGGCCACGACGCGGTACCTCCCGACGAATCTGGCCCGCGAGCTGGCGCGCAGCTGGAGCCGCCTCGGCGTGTGGATCTTCGACGACTCGCCGGGCCGCGACGCCCTCATCGAATACGCGCTCTTCACCGGGCCGCGGACCGTACCCCCCAGCGTCTCCGATCGTCGAGTCGGCCGCCTGCGGAAGTTCGACATCCTGACCGATCTGGGCGGGATCACGGCGCCCGCGCTCGTGGTGAAGGGTCCACACGACGTGTATTGTCCCGTGGAGTGGGCGATGGAGATCGCGGAGTTGCTGCCCGACGCCGAGTACGTCCCCGTCGCCGGCACTGGGCATTGCTCGCATATCTCCCGGCCGGCCGCGTTCAACGAGGCTCTGGAGAGCTGGCTGCAGAAGCTCGCCGAGGCGCAGGGGGCGCGAGGGACACACGGGACACCGAACCCCGACCACCCACACGAGTCGGACGGAGGCGACGCATGACGAAACCCGTCTTCAGCTCCCGGGCCGGGATGATGCTGGCCATGCTCGGGATGGCGGTCGGAACCGGCAACATCTGGCGCTTTCCGCGCATCGCCGCGTCCAACGGGGGCGGCTCCTTCCTCGTCGCCTGGGTCGTCTTCCTCCTCCTCTGGTCCGTGCCGCTGATCCTCGTAGAGTTCGCTGCCGGGAAGGAAGCCCGCTCGGGGCCGATCGGAGCCTTCGCGAGGCTTGCGGGAAAGAAATACAGCTGGATGGGCGCTTGGGTCGCCTTCGTCGCGACCGCGATCATGTTCTACTACACGGTCGTGATGGGCTGGACCCTGCGCTATCTGTTCGGCGCGGTGACGGGGACCGTCCCCACCGCCGCCTGCGAGCCCGGCGCGGCGGGTTGCGTGGGGCCCCAGGAGTTCTGGGACGGCTTCATCGGATCGCCGTGGCCCGTCCTCACACACGCCCTCGCGATCGGGCTTGCGGTGTTTGTCGTGCTGCGCGGCGTACGCGGGATCGAGCGGGCCGCCCGTGTCCTGATCCCGAGCCTCCTCCTGCTCGTCGTGGCGCTGGCGATTCGGGCGGTCACGCTGCCGGGGGCGAGCGCGGGTCTGGCGTTCCTGTTCACTCCGGACTGGGGGAGGCTGGGCGAGGCCTCGATCTGGCTCGAGGCCCTCACGCAGAACGCGTGGGACACCGGCGCGGGCTGGGGGTTGATCACGGCCTACGCGATCTACATGAGGAAGCGGGAAGACACGACGCTCAACGCGTTCATGCTCGGATTCGGCAACAACTCGGTGTCGCTGCTGGCCGGGATCATGGTGCTGTGCACGGTGTTCGCGATCCTGCCTGGCGCGGCCGACCAGATCGTGGGGGCCGGGAACGAGGGACTGACCTTCATCTGGGTCCCGCAGCTGTTCGGGCTCATGCCGGGCGGCTCCGTGTTCATGGTTCTCTTCTTCCTCGCGCTCGTGTTCGCGGCCTGGAGCAGCCTCATCGCGATGATCGAACTGGCCACCCGCGTTCTCACCGATGCCGGGATCGACCGGCGAAAGGCGGTGCTGACGATCGGCGGCCTCGGCTTCGTGCTCGGGCTCCCGTCGGCGATCTGGATCGAGGTCTTCCGCAACCAGGACTGGGTATGGGGCGTCGGGCTGATGCTGAGCGGCCTCTTCTTCTCGATCATGGTCATGCGGCACGGCGTCGACCGCTTCCGCACGAAGCTGGTCAACAGCGAGGGAAGCGATCTCGTGGTCGGGAGGTGGTGGAACGTCGTCATTCGACTCGTCGCCGTGCAGGCGGTCGTGATCACGGGCTGGTGGCTGTGGCAGGCCATCGACCTGAACGACCTGGCCGGGTCCTTCACGCCGATCTCCGAGTTCAACGTCGGGACGGTCCTCGTCCAGTGGGCCATCGCGATCGCAGCCTTCCTGGGCCTCAATCGCTGGCTGGCCACGAAGGCCGCGGGTTTGCCGGCGACGCCCGACGACGCCTGACCGCGCGGACCCATGTCCGTCTCGGCCCGGGATTACCGGGGTGCGCTGGCGAACCTGGCGGGCGGGGTCGTCATCGTGACGACCTCGGACTGGCGCGGGCAGCCGAGGGGCATGACCGCGACGGCGGTGTGCTCCGTATCCATCGAGCCTCCGCTCGTCATGGCGTGCGTGCATCGCGAGGCGGCGACCCACAGGGCGATAGGCCACTCTCGTGCGTTCGCGCTCAACCTGCTCCCGGCGCGGTCGGAAGACCTCGCACGGCGCTTCGCATCGAGTCGGCGTGCCAAGTTCGATGGCCTGAGGACGGAGACGGGTGAGACCGGCGCGCCGATCCTCGCGGACGCGATGGCGCACTGCGAGTGTAAGGTCGAGCGGGCTGTGGATGCCGGCGACCACACCATCTACATCGGACGGGTCTTGGAGGTCGGCTATGAGAAGGACGAGGAGCGGCCCCCTCTGCTCTATTTTCGGGGCGGATATCGTTCGATCGCACCTTGAACTTCGAGCGGTTCGAGGCCGAAGCACGACGGTTGTGGAACGAGATTCCCGAGCAGGCGCGAGAAGGGGTCGACGGCCTGACGATCGAGACGGAGGTCGCCGCACACCCGGACTTCGACTGGGTGTACACGATGGGCGAGTGCCTGACGGAAACGTGGCCGAGCGGCGTCGGCGGCGATGGAGACGTCCTCTCGGAACTCGTACTGTACCACGGGTCCTTCCGGGCCCTCGCGGAGGAGGACCCCGATTTCGACTGGGCGGGCGAACTGTGGGAAACGATTCTGCACGAGCTGCTGCATCACCGCGAGTCGGCGGCGGGAGAGTCAGGTCTCGATGAGGTGGACTGGGCGCAGGAGCAGAACCTGCGCCGGCTGGCGGGAGAGCCGTTCGATCCGGATTTCTACCGGACCGTGCCGGCCGGCCCGGACGGCGTCGTGAAGCTTGAATCGGAGCTGTTCGTGGAATCGACCGTTTCGGAACGCGCGCTGGAAGCTGTCTTCGAGTGGCGTGGAAGGCGCTACGCCGTGGAGGTGCCGGTGCTTTCGCCCTGCGCGTTCGTCGAGGTGACGAACCTGGCGGGTGGGCGCCTGTGCGTGGTCGTTCGCCGCCGCCATCCCTGGTGGCGTTTCGGGCTGGGAACCGGCCGCCCGCCCGTGGAGCTCTCCGGCCGGGCGCGCCCCTTGCCCGCCATGGGCTGCTAGCCATGCCGCTGTTCGGCAGCTTCCGCATCGGGCGCTGGTTCGGGTTCCCCATCCGGATCGACTATTCGTGGTTCCTGGTCGCGGCGCTCGTGATCTGGACGTTCAGTACGCGCGAGTTTCCGCGCGTGCTGCCGTTCTACCCCGCCTCTACGTACCTCGCGATGGGCACGGCGGCCGCGATCCTCTTCTTCCTCTCGGTATTGCTGCACGAACTGGGCCACGCGCTGGTGGGTCGGATGCGGGGCGTCACGGTCGAGAGCATCACGCTGTTCATCTTCGGCGGCATCGCCCAGGCCCGCGACGAGGCGCGGCGTCCGCTGGACGAGTTTCTCCTCACGGCGGCGGGCCCGCTCGCAAGCCTGGCGCTGGCCGGCCTCTTCCTCGGCGCTCGGATCGCGGCCGAGGCCGTAGCGGCCCCGCCGCCCGTGGTCACGGTGCTCGGCTTCCTCGCGCTGCTGAACTTCATCCTCGCCATCTTCAACATGATTCCGGGATTCCCGCTCGACGGCGGCCGCATCTTCCGCTCCATCGTGTGGGCCGCGACCGGCGATCTCGTGCGGGCCACGCGATGGGCGACCCGCGGCGGCCGGCTGTTCGGCGCCGCCCTGATCGTCCTCGGGGTGTTCAACCTGAGCCGGGGCCAGATGATCTCGGGCCTGTGGGCGGCCTTAATCGGCTGGTTCGTGGTCAACGCCGCGACATCGAGCCTGCACCACTTCGAGCTGCGCCATCTACTGCGGCAGATCCCGGTCGGGGCGGTCATGGATCCCCGCCCCCGCACCATCGAAGCGAGCCTGCCCGTCGATCGCGCCATCTCCGAATACTTCCTGAGAGGGAACCAGGAGGCCTATCCGGTGGAACGAGACGGCGGATTGATCGGCATCGTCGACATGCGGGCGGTGTCGGAGATTTCGGTGAGCCTTCGCCCCGGGACCCCCGTTTCCGCGGTCACCCGGCCAGCCGACGAGTTTCCGGCTGCGAGTCCCGACGAGGCGCTGGTTGAGGCCCTGTCCCGGGCACAGGCCGGTGTCTCCAGTCTGCTCGTCACCCACAATGGCTACGTCGTCGGTGTGCTGGATCCTCGCGAGGTTGCGGTCCGGGTGCGGCGGATGCAGCGTCTGGGCCTCGTGTCGCCGGGCGGTGCCGCCGCGCCGGGAGACCAGGTGGGGACGTACGTACCGTCGCCGCCTGCGAAGAGCGCCTGACCCCGTGCGCCGGCCGCGTTCCTGGAAGGCTCGCGCCGAGCTGGGAGCGGCGCTTTCGCCGCGGCTCGCCGCCCTCTATCCGGACCTCGCGATCTCGCTGGACTGGGAGACGCCGCTCCAGCTGATCGTCGCCACGGTCCTCTCGGCCCAGTGCACCGACGAACGCGTGAACCAGGTCACGCGTACCCTCTTCCCGCGCTACCCGGACGCCCGTGCCTTCGCCGACGGGCCCCTCGACGAGCTCAAGGAGGCGGTGCGCCCGACCGGCTTCTTCAACAACAAGGCGCGTCACCTCAAGGGCCTGGGGCAGCGTCTGGTCGAGGCCTACGGCGGCGAAGTGCCGTCGAAGATGGAGGATCTGCTCACGCTCCCCGGCGTGGCGCGCAAGACGGCGAACGTCGTGCTCTCCAACGCGTTCGGGATTCACGATGGCGTGGTCGTCGACACGCATGTGAAGCGCGTCACGCACCGCTTCGGCCTCACGAACGAGGTTGATCCCCCCAAGGTCGAGACCGACCTGATGCGGGTGCTGCCGCGCGAGGAATGGCACCCGTTCGCCTGGCGGTCGATCCTGCACGGACGGACGGTCTGCCACGCCCGGAAGCCGCGCTGCGCCGAGTGTCCGGTCGCCGACCTCTGCGTCAGCGCGGGGAACTTCGGGTGACCCCCGCCGGCCCCGATGGCTGACGCGAGCGGACTGAAGCGCGAGATCCGCGCGGCGGCACAGGCTGCCGGCTTCGATCAGGTCGGTTTCGCCCCCGCCGCGGCGCCGCTGCACGCGGAGGAGTACGAGGCCTGGCTCGCACGGGGATACCACGGTGAGATGGCCTACCTCGCCCGGGAAGACGCCGTGCGCCGGCGCCTCGATCCGCGGGAGGCCCTGCCCGGCTGCCGCACCCTCATCATGGTCAGCCTGTTCTACGGGTCGGGCCCCGCTCGTCCGGTGGCCTCCCCCGCCCGAGCCTCCGTACGCGACCGCCAGCTGCCCGTCGTCGCCCGCTACGCGGTGGGGCGCGACTACCATGACGTGTTCGAGAAACAGCTCGATGAACTCTCCGCAGCGATCGTCCGCCTCTCACCCCGCGCCCGGACGAAGCGGTACGTGGACTACGGTCCCGTCCTCGAACGCGACCACGCCCAGCGCGCGGGCCTGGGCTGGATCGGCAGGAACACGATGCTGCTCCACCCCGACTTCGGATCCTACTTCATGCTGGGAGAACTCCTGACGGATCTCGAGATCGAGCCCGACCCGCCCTTTGTCCACGACCGCTGCGGCACCTGCCGGCGCTGTATCGACGCGTGCCCGACGGACGCCATCCTCGATGGCCGTCTCCTCGACGCGCGCCTCTGCATCTCCTACCTCACGATCGAACTCAGGGGCCCCATCCCCGAGGCGCTGCGTCCCGCGATCGGGACCCGCGTCTTCGGCTGTGACATCTGTCAGGAGGTGTGTCCCTGGAATTCGGACGCGCCCTCACCGGCTCCGGGGCCGTTCGAGCCGCGCCCCGGGCAGCCGATGCCCCCGGCGGACATGGCCGTTTGGGCCGAGGAAGTGGCGGCCCTCGATGCCGACGAGTTCCGGGCCCGCTACCGAGGTACGGCGTTCCGGCGCCCCGGCCGCGACGGGTTGCTCCGTAACCTGGCCGTCGGCCTCGGCAACGCAGGAGGCCCCCTCGCGCGCCCCGTACTTCAGCGCCTGGAGACCGACGGGTCGGCGCTCGTGAGGGAGCACGCGCGCTGGGCGCTCGCGCGCCTGGAATCCACCGGAGGCGCATAGCGGCAAGCTCGCGACCCCCCCCCGCGGAGAACGCGATCGAGTGTTAGTTTTGGCTGTCGCAGATGAAGGTGGCGACCTGGTGTATGCGTTCTGCGGACCGGGACGCCAGGTGGGACCCAGAAATCCGGAGAAAAAAGCATGCCAGGTTACGCGATCCTGGGGGACCCTTGGTGGATCCCCGTCATTTGGATCATCGTCGTGGGTCACGTCACCAACACCTGCAACACCCTCTACCTCCACCGCTCCGCCACCCATGGCGGGGTCGCCTTCCGTCCCCTGGTCGAGCACATGATGCGCTTCTGGCTATGGCTCACGGCCGGGATCGTAACGAAGGAATGGGTCGCGGTGCATCGAAAGCACCACGCGTACGCCGACCGCGAGGGCGACCCCCATTCGCCCACCGTCGAGGGTCTCGCGAACATCGCATTCGGCGGCCTCGCCTTCTACCGGAAGGCCGCGAAGGATCAGGCGTTGCTCGAAAAGTACGGCAAGGGGACGCCGGACGACTGGGTGGAGCGCAACGTCTACACCAGGCGGCGGGGCTGGGGGCTGTGGCTCATGCTCCTCCTCGACATCTTCCTGTTCGGCCTCATCCCCGGGCTGATCGTGTGGACCGGCATGGTGTTCTGGGTCCCTCTCATGGGGAACATCATCAACGGTCTCGGGCATGCGCTCGGATACCGGACCTTCGGCACCCGCGACGACAGCCACAACCTGTATCCGTGGGGGATCTGGATCCTCGGCGAGGAGCTGCACAACAACCACCACGCGGATCCGCGTTCGGCGAAGTTCAAGGCGCATTGGTGGGAGGTCGACATCGGCTGGTCCTACATCCGGATCCTGCAACTCCTCAAGCTGGCCGACGTGCTCTACGCCCGTACGGCCACGCCGCGCGAGTTCGCGACGCAGTTCTACCGAGACTCCGCGGACAAGGTGAGCCGGCGGCTCGAGCGGGCCGTGGCCCGAATTCAGCGGACGAGGGAGGCCGGGGTGCGGCGCATCGAGCGTGCCCGCGAAGAGGGCCGGTCGCGGCTCGAGACGCTGCGGACCGGTGGGCGCGCCGAGCGCGGCCGGGTGCGACGCGCGCGCCTCGATCGGATCAAGGAGGAGTGTCTCGTGCGCCTCGATCGTGCCGCCGAGAAGAGCCGGGCCCGGCTCGATCGCATCAAAACCGGGAAGCTGGGTCGCCTCGACGCGGCCAAGGCCGAAGCCCGCACAGAACTCGACCGCGCTCGCGAGGCCGCCCGCGCCCGGATCCTCCGCGCCGTGGAAGCCATCACCCTCGAGCGACAACCCGCCACAGACTGACCTCCACATGCCGGAGTTGACGAACGGTGCAGTACCGGTGCATCTTGCGGAGTAATTTTTAGCCTAGACTAAAAATCGTTCGTCTGAAGGATGTGGAGGATGACGTGAAGCCGGAGAAGTTGAGTCGGCGCGATTGGCTCAAGCTCGGTGCCGCGGGCGTTGCGGGCGTGTCGGGGGCGACAGTGCTGGATCTGGCCTCCCGGGGCGGCGCGCGACATGCCCTGGCGGCCAGCGGCGTGGCGCCGCGCGGGCCGGGAGATGATACGGCCCCGGCGGGCAGCCATGCGGCGCACCAGGAGGCCATGGGCATCGTCGGCGTGCCCCGTCGCGACGGCACCTTCGATGCCACCGAGTTCCTGACGGATTTCGACTACGGCGAGGTGACGACCCGCGCGGACGGGCGCACCGTGCGGCGGTGGAGCATCGTGGGCCTCGATCGGGAGATCGAGATCGCCCCCGGCGTCTTCTTTCCGGCCTGGACCTACAACGGACAGGTACCGGGCCCGACCCTGCGCTGCACCGAGGGGGACATCCTCCAGGTCGAGTTCACGAACGCGGGCACGCATCCCCACACCATCCACTTCCACGGCACACATCCGCCCGAGATGGACGGCTTCGAGCCCATCGTCGCGCCGGGGCAGCGGTTCACCTACGAGTTCGAGGCGAAGCCGTTCGGGCTCCACCTGTACCACTGCCACACGATGCCGCTCAAGCGGCACATCCATAAGGGTCTGTACGGAACGTTCATCGTCGATCCGCCCGAAGGCCGTGAGCCGGCGCGGGAGATGGTGATGGTGATGAACGCCTTCGACAGCAACCTGGACGGAGACAACGAGGTGTATGCGGTGAACACCTCCGCCTTCTACTACCAGCATCACCCGGTCCGCGTCGGCGTGGGCGATCTGTGTCGCGTATACCTTGTGAACGCGACCGAGTTCGACCTCATCAACTCCTTCCACCTGCACGCGGGCATGTTCAAGGTCTTCCGCACCGGGACGCAGCTGGACCGCTACGATCTCACGGACACCATCATGCTGTGCCAGGGAGAGAGGCACGTCCTCGAGTTCCGGCTCGAGAACCCTGGCATGCACATGTTCCACGCGCACCAGAGCGAATTCGCGGAGCTGGGGTGGATGGGCTTCTTCGAAGCCGTCGAACGCCTCGCCTCCGACGAAGGTGCTCCCGTGCGCGGCCATGTCTGACGACCGACCCTCCGGCGCTCCGGGTCGCCACGGCCCGTCGCGCTGGGTGCTGGGACTCCTGCCGCTGGCGCTTCTCGCTGGGCTGGTAGCCTTCTTCTTCGGCGCCGACCCCACCGCCCCCTTCCGTGCCGCCTTCCCGCCTGTCGAGGATCTCACGATCGAACGCGTGAGCTTCCCCGAACACGGCATCATGCGAGTGCGCGTCGTGAACGGAGGGCCCGAAGCGGTCACCATCGCGCAGGTGGTGGTGGATGACGCCTACTGGCAGTTCAGGATCGACAGGGACCCGACCCTCCCCCGCCTGGGTGGGGCCACGCTTGAACTGGACTACCCCTGGGTCCAGGGCGAAGCACACGTCGTGAGGCTGGTCACCTCCACCGGTCTCACGTTCGAGCACGAGGTGGCGGTGGCGACGCTTTCCCCGCGACCGAACGCCAGATACCTGACGACGTTCGGACTGCTGGGCATCTACGCGGGCGTAATCCCCGTCCTGCTCGGCCTGCTGTGGTATCCGTTTCTGCGCCGCATCGACCGCAAGTGGATCCACTTCTACCTGAGCCTGACCGTCGGGCTCCTCGCCTTCCTCGTGGTCGACGCGTTCGAGGACACGCTGGAGGCGTCGGCGCTTGTACCTGCGGGGTTCCAGGCTGCGGGCCTCATCGCGGTCGGCGTGATCGGCGCCATCGTGGGCCTGAGGGCGCTGGGGAACCTTGGGCGGAGCAAGAGCGGCGCGAGCAGCGGGCTGACGGTCGCCTATCTGATCGCGACCAGCATCGGACTGCACAACCTCGGTGAGGGCCTCGCCATCGGGGCGGCCTTCTCGCTGGGAGAGATCGCGCTCGGGAGCTTCCTCGTGATCGGGTTCGCGCTCCACAACACGACCGAAGGCCTCGCGATCGTCGCGCCCGTGGCCGAGCAGCGGCCCGCGCTCCGGCACTTCGCGTTCATGGGCGCGATCGCGGGGCTTCCCACCGTGCTCGGCGCCTGGGCCGGCGGCTTCTCCTACTCGCCGACGCTGGCGACGCTCTTCCTGGCGCTCGGGACCGGGGCCATTCTTCAGGTCATCGTCGAAGTAACGAAGCTGGTCCAGAGAAGCTGGCCCCGCGGCCTGTTCACCCCCCTCAATGCCACGGGCCTCCTCCTCGGGTTACTGGTGATGTACGGAACCGCCCTCATGGTGACGGCGTAGACTCCACAGAGGAGGCAGCATGCTCGGTGGCAGAAATCCCGGCCTCGGCCTCGCCATCCTCCGAGTCATTCTCGGACTGATCTTCCTGCTGCACGGCTGGCCCAAGCTCGCCGGCGGGATCGAAGGGACTTCGGCCTTCCTGGGGTCGCTTGGAGTTCCGCTCCCCCTTGTGGCCGCGTGGGGCCTCTCCCTGCTCGAGACCGTGGGCGGGGCGCTCCTGATCGTCGGCCTGTTCGTCACCCCCGTCGCCCTGCTCCTGATCGCGCATATGCTGGCGGGCATATTCCTCGTGCATCTGCCGAACGGGTTCTACGTCATCGGACGGGGGCAGGGGGGGATCGAGTTCAACCTGCTCCTCATCGCCGGCCTCCTGACCCTGCTGCTCACCGGTTCCGGCATCGCGACCCTCGCGAGCCGTTTCCAGAAGGACATTCAAGTATTCTGACCCGAGACGTTCCCGCGGGAACGTTGGGCCGCCGCGGAAGGCAGCAACATTAGCGTCATGAACGGGAACGCGCGGCCTTCGCCGTGGACGACGTCCGAGGCCATCCGGACCTACGCATCGGGAGCATTGTGGACGGCCGGTCTCGTGCTCGTGTTCGTCATCGGGCATGGTCCGGATCAGGCCGGTTGGTGGCGCATCCGGACGGACGCCGCCGGCTGGACTTTCCTCGCGGGCGCGCTCGTGGGCGGGTGGAACTTCTTCCCCAAGGGCGTGCGGGCGGCGCGGACGCTCCGGCTCGACATGAACTTCCTGATGACCGCGGCCATCGCCGGTGCGGTCCTGATCGGGGAGCCGCTGGAGGCGGCGGCGATCGCCTTTCTGTTCTCCCTGGCCGAACTCCTCGAGTCGAGCGCGGTCGTGCGTGCCCGGCACTCCATCGATGCGCTGCTGCGGCTCACCCCCGAGGTCGCGACGCTGGTGGCCGAGGATGGGTCGGAGAGGACCGTTCCCGCATCGGATCTGCGGGCGGGTGAGCGGGTGCGCGTCCGCCCGGGCGAGAAGGTGCCGATCGACGGCGTCGTGGTCGAAGGCCAGTCCGGGGTCAACCAGGCCAACGTGACGGGGGAGTCGGTCCCCGTCGCCAAGAGCGTCGGAGATCCCGTCTTCGCGAGCACGCTGAACACGGACGGGTTCCTCGAGATCGAGGCCACGACCGATGCCGGCGACACCACGCTCCATCGGATCGCGCGGCTCGTCCGCGAGGCCCAGTCGAAGCGCTCTCCCACCGAGCAGTTCGTGCAGAAGTTCGCGCGGTACTACACGCCGGCCGTCACGGCCGCCGCGGTGCTCGTGATGGCCGTCCCGCCCCTCCTCGGTCTCGGGACCGGGCTCATGTGGTTCGAGCGTGGACTGACGCTGCTCGTCATCGCCTGTCCCTGCGCGCTCGTGATCGCCACGCCGGTCACGATCGTCAGCGCGATCACCTCCGCCGCGAGGCACGGCGTCCTCATCAAGGGAGGCGAGTACGTCGAGTCGCTGGGAGCGACGTGCGCCATCGCGTTCGACAAGACCGGAACGCTGACGCTCGGCGAACTGGAAGTCACCGATGTCGTTCCGCTGGGGGATATGTCGGGGGATCGGCTGCTGCGGCTCGCGGCAGCCATGGAACGACGCTCCGAGCACCCCATCGCGGAGGCGATCGTCCGCCACGCCTCGGAGACGGGCGGCTTCCACGAGAATGAGTGGACGGTCGAGGAATTCCGGGCGCATCCGGGCCTCGGAGTCACGGCCACCGTGGACGGCGCCCGGGTCGCGGTCGGAACGATCGAACTGCTCGCACCTGCCGACGACGCCCGAAGGTTCGGGGACCACTTCGACGCCCTCCAGCGGGCCGGCAGGACGGTCGTCGTCGTCTCCCGGGACGGTGTTCCGCTCGGCCTGATCGGTCTCGCGGACGCCCTCCGCCCGGAGGCCCCGAGGGTCCTGGCCCGGCTCCGGAACGAGGGTGTACACCACCAGGTCCTGCTCACCGGCGACCAGCCCCACGCCGCCCGGGCCATCGGCGAGGCCGTCGGCATGGACGAGGTGCGGGCGGAACTCAGACCCGAAGGGAAGGTGGAGGCGGTTCGCGAAATCGTCCGCGCGCACAGGGGCGCGGCCATGGTCGGCGACGGCGTGAATGACGCGCCGGCCCTCGCGGCGGCGGACGTGGGGATCGCGATGGGCGGCGCCGGATCCCCGGCGACCATAGAGACGGCCGACATCGCGCTCATGGGCGACGACCTCGGCATGCTCCCCTACGCCCGTCGCGTGTCACAAATGGCCCGACGGCTCGTCCGGTTCAACATCGCGTTCGCCCTCGGACTGAAGACGGTCCTTGCGATCGGGGCCGTGACCGGTTCCGTGAGCCTGATCGTCGCCGTGCTCGTGGGCGACATGGGGGCCAGCCTCGCCGTGACGCTGAACGCCATGAGGCTGGCCCGCCTGAAGCCGCGTTAGGCGACCGCCCTGCCGGCGTCTTGAACCGACCTCTCCCGGAGTGCAGCCCGGAGAGCGGTCCCGATCGTCAATCATCAGCGAGTGCGATGGTTGCGTATATTATCCTAGTTGACCACGTGAACAACCATGCTATTTTGTGCAACCATGAAATTCAAAGAGATTTCCTCCCTGATCCCTGAACTCCTCTCCGGTGCCATGGGTCTGCCGATTGACTGTGTCCAGGCGCAGCCGCCTGGAAACCCGCGCCCGGACCTGCGAGTTCGCTTGGGCGAATACAGTTTCGTCGTCGAGTTCAAGCACGCGGGCACCGCAGAAGCCGTCGGTGCCGGCGTTCGTACGCTCGCACGATACCGCACTGTTGCCGATGACCTCACCATCCCACTGCTCGTTGTTCCTTACATGGGCGATGTCGGCCGCCGGATAGCGGAGAACGCGGGTCTGAGTTGGCTTGATCTCTCCGGGAACGCATCCATCCGCGCCACAGGCCTCAACGTCAGGCTGCTCGGTCGACCGAACCGGTTCCCGCGGAGGGGGAAGCCAAGAACGCTCTTCGCACCGCGCGGCTCGAGGATTGTACGTCACCTCCTCCTGCATCCGAACGAGCACTTCTCTCAGCAGGAACTGTGGCGCGCAACAGGGGTCGACAAGGGCTATATCAGCCGTCACGTGAGGAGCTTGGCCGAGGCAGGGCTGGTTACTCGCGAGCGCGGGTCTAGCGACCGAAAGACAAACAGAATCCGGGCGAAAGACCCCGACCTGCTGTTGGATGTCTGGGCTGAGGTCTATCGCTTCGAGGACCACCGAATTTGGCGGGGCGCGATGGCGTCAAGATCTGGCGAAGAGACGCTTACAAGGGTTGGCGAAACACTGACCAACTTACGCGTGGTCCATGCGTTCACCGGACTAGTCGCCGCGTGGCTCTATTCTTCGTATGCCAGCTTTCGCCTTGTCACGGCGTACGTGAAGGACTCATTGCCCGTTGCGTCGCTGGAGACTGCGGGTGTACGGGAACAGAGTGCGGGAGCCAACGTCTGGATCGTAGTACCGAACGATGATGGCGTCTTCCATGGATCGAACGTCCTGGACGGAACGCGGTGCGTCTCAGCTGTTCAGACCTTCCTCGACCTCAAGGCCCAGCCTGAGCGAGCCGCCGAAGCCGCTCAAGAGCTACGGCGCTCCGCGTTACCGTGGTCGATGAGATGAGGGAAGAGCTGCATCCAACCGCCGCGGACTACAATGACAACGCCACCCGCCTGATCGAGAGTTGCCTCCGGGCGCCGAAGTCCACCCCGGAACGATGGATCTCGACCTTGGTCTGCGCCTCGAACTGCTGGCTGACGAACGATATCAAGAGATCTCCGCGCGGCTTCGAGAGCGACTTTGCGGCGTTCGTCACCCCCGGCGTCGAAATGGCCTTCGCGGATCGAGTGTCCGTACGGCTCAACGGAAGAACACTCGACGATGAAGTGGCTCAGCGAGACGTTTGGGTGTGCGGTCCGGCCGCGTTCGTGGCGCTCAAGGCACTGGCTTTCGCGGGAAGAGGGTATCCGAAGGATGCATACGACCTCTTCTACGTACTTCGGAACTACGGGAGCGGCTCCCGGGATGTGGCGAGTCGATTCGGCCTAGTCGGGTCAAACGAGAAAGCGATAGAAGCCCTGGGCATCCTGGAGCGGGATTTCCTGGATCACGAGGGCCTCGGGTCAGTTCGCGCCGCAAGCTTCGTTGCCGGGATCCCGGACGAGGCCCTGCGCGCTGACGTCGCAGCTTTCGTCAGAGAGTTCCTGCACGCTGTTCGGAAGGGCTGAAGGATGTCAAACGCTGCAACTTGGGGCGGATCCTCCTCACGATCGACCGCCTTCATTGCCGGCGCCGTGGCCGGTGCGATCGCTCTGTGCCCTGGGCCACTCATCGGCCAGCGGTGCGACATCTCACTAGGTGGGGGTGTGGCCATCGGGTTGCAGGGCCTGGTTAGTCCGGTGCGCGTGGTCTCGGTTGACAACGGACCCGAACTCGCGGCTCGGGTGGGGTGCCGGACGTCCCCATCATCGAGGGTTGAGGTCGGAGTTCGCGGTTTCTCCCTGGGGGCATTGCTGGTGACACAGTTCCTCGTGGGAGCCGGCCACCGAGTGCGCGAATGGAGAGGCTTCGGGGAGCCGTGGATGGAAGTCCTGGTACATGCGGGATATGGACGTTCCGAGAGGATGGGATCCGTCGAACTCCTGCAGCCCGACATCGGGTACGATGGCCCTGTACTCGGGCTGGGAGCCCGTGGCGGCCTCGCGTTGGGGGCTCCCACGGCCCTCGTGGCGGATGTCACACTCCACCGCATGTTCACGAGAAAAAGCGATGGGAACTACCCTCCGGGATGGCCAGGCGATGCGCCACAGGAACTGGATGGCTGGACAGGCGTCACCTCGCTGGCCATCACCGTCGGCCTCGAGTTTTCGCCGGGCGGAGTGTGAGCCGAGATTTCCTGAGCGCTGTTCGCGCGGCATGAGGGCCGCCGGGCCGCGCTCTCAGCCGCCGGGCGGGCCGAGGGGGCTCGGGGCGCAGCCGTCCCGCTCGCGGGTGTAGGCGATGCTCGAGATCTTCCAGCCCTCATCCGTGTGCACGAGGCTGACCGCGTCGATCCCGCAGTGGCTGAACTGGCTGTCCACATGGAAGTCGTAGGGCGTCCATACGACGGCCAGCGGACCCTGAACCATCACGTGCGGCTCCCACATCCGCTCCAGCAGGGCGGGACCCGGCTGGCCGATGGAGGCGGCGAATTCGGCGCCCGTGCTCTCCCGGACCTCGACGCCGTCCGCGCTCTCCGCCGTGGCCGTGAAGACGGCGCCGTCGGTGAGCAGGTCGCGGATGGCCTCGCCGTCCCGGGCGGCCATCGCGTCGAACAGGGCCTGCACCGCCGCGACCGCTCCGGCCTCGGCGTCATCCTGTGCCACGACATAGGCAGGCGTGGTCGTCGCCACCGCGGCGAGAAGCAACGTCGCTCCGAACTTTCTCATGGGATTCTCCATTCAATAGGCTGTCGTACGGAACACAGGCTGGAACAGCTCCGTTCGATGGGCGCAGCCCGGATCCGCGGGACAGGCCGGACAGTCGGGCTCGCTCATCTCCGGACACCGCGTCCGGTTCTGGAAGAAGAACCAGTCCACCGCCCCCATCGGACGCCCGCTGAGCCGGTGGACCTCGGCGACCGCCTCATGACAGGCGGCGCGCACGGCTTCCTCTTCGGCACGGCTCACAACCTCCCTCGCCGCGAGCTTCCGGGCCAGCACCTGATCCGTAACGGAGACCAGGCCGAGCCGTAGGCAACTGCGCTGGCAGTGGTAGTCCACGATCGGCGGTAAATCATCGCCCTCCCCGAACCGCAGGAAGCGCTCCGGCCGCTGGCTCAGGATCGCGGCGAGGAGGGCGGACTTCTTGCGCCACGGATCCTCCTTGTAGCCGCCGAGCTGATCCAGCCGGCGCAGAAAGCGGACCAGGGGCCGCTCCGTGGCGTCGGCTTCGGCCAGAAGCGAGGCGGGCGTCAGTCCGAGGGCGAGCATGTCGCGCCCGTACGCTCGCGCGCACGCCGGGTGGAGGGGCCCCGCGGGTAGCGGGTTGACCCCGTCCTCGTCCCGGAGGCGGTAGTTGAAGTCGGTGTCGGCGAGGGCGGCCTGGCCGGCGGGGGCAAGTTCGTCCGGTGCCTCGGTCGCCCAGCGCCGGAAGGCGGTCCACAGGTAGTCGCTGCCCTTGAGCGCACGGCCCCCGAGCGACGCGATCATCGGCGCCTCGTAGCGCCCGCCCCGCTCAGACCAGAAGCCGAACTGCTGGAGGGTGCCGGCGAAGAAGAAATCGAGCGCCACAGGGTTGCCCGGCTCGGGGAAGGGCGGACCGGTGAAGTCGGACGCCATCGCCTCCGGGGCCGAGGCGATGATCTCCGCGACGCGCCGGATGCGGTCCGGATCGAGACGCACACGCTCAGCGCGCGGGGCGAGCGGCGGCGGTTCGTCCGAGAGCAGGGCCGCCGGGCCGACCGCCGTCACGGTCTGTGCCGCACAGGCCGCCGCGCCGCGGGCCGCGATGGCGGGGTGGTCCCCGGCGGCGATACGGGCCAGCGCCGTCCCGCAGAAGGTGTCGCCGGCGCCCGTCGGATCCAGCTCGTCCACCGTGGGCGCCGCGATGTCGATCGAGCGGTCGCCCAGAACGACGCGGGCACCCCGCGCGCCGCGCGTGACGAACACTACACGTCCCGGTGCGACACCCACCTCGTCGATCGACCCCCACAGCAGGCCGGCTTCCTCCTCGTTGCAGAAGAAGTAGTCGGACGCCTCGACCACCCGCGCGACGATGTCACCGTGCTGACGAACCCCCGGGGCGTACGTCCCGCACCCGACGCGTACCCCCGCAGCGGACAGCCGCCGGGCGAACCACAACTGAAGCTCGGGGTCGAGAAGCGGGACCACATAAGCGAAGGCTCCCGGTCCCGCGTCGGGCACGTCATCGAACCGGATGTCGCCTTCCGAACCGCGCACGGCCTGGTGATAGACGGTCTCGCCGCCGGGCAGGTACTCGATCTCGAAATGGGGCAGGGCGTCGGGAAGGATGCGCGGACCCCGCCAGTCGAGCAGGCGGTCCGCCGGCTCGAGTTCGGGCGGCATGGGATCGGGCCGCGGCGCGACGACCGTGACCTCGGCGCCGGCCCGCTGCGCGGCCAACGCGGTGTAGAGCCCCGCCCCGCCCGCCGAACGGACGGACCGGCCCCCGAAGTGAAGCAGGTCCAGAGAGGGGCTCCCGACCACGAGGAGCCGTGGCCGGGAGGTCATTCGCAGGCGGCGGGGAACAGCGGCGGGGTCAGCCCCCCTGCTGATCCGTCGTGATGCGCGCGGACGCGCCGGCCGGGCCATTGTCCCAGTCCTGAGCGCTCGAGATGTTCGGCATGCCCCAGTCTTCGCCGTTCCAGCCCTGGAAGCCCTCCATCCTGAAGGTCCAGAATCCGGTCGTCATGTCGCTCACCACGATGAGCCCGTCCTCGTTCCGGATGTCGACCCCGAACGTGCCGTTGAAGACCGGCGTCCGGTCGTGGTTCGGCGGCCCGAGGTAAGTGTCGTAATGCGCCACCGTCATCGGGTTCGTCGGATCCATCATGTTGAACACGACGAGCCCGTCCAGGTAGCCGGACACGAACACCAGCGGCCACCGCACCTCGTGATTGTGGACGAGGTTCTTCCAGTTCGCCGTCCAGGCCGCGATCGGGCTCCGGATGGCCGGCACCTCGCCGTTCAGCCCGGGCCTGAGGTCGAAGATCCTGAGCGGGGCGTACTGATACTCCGTCTCGGCGATCGCGAAGTTGCCATCCGGCGTGGGGGTGAACGTGTGTCCGCTTCGGATCCCCGAGACCTGGACGATCTGCGTCAGAAGCTCGGGGTTCTGGAGATCCGACACGTCGTAGATGTAGTAGCCGCCGAAGCCGCCGCCGTAGAAGCGGTCGGTCCCCGTGTCCGGGTGGTAGCCCAGGTAGAAGTCGTGATATCCGCGCCGCCGGTTCTCCGGCATCCCCTGATCCGGGATCGGGATCTGCGCCACCATCTCCTCGCCCCGCCCCTCGACGAGCGCACCGAGGTCGTACACTGCCGCGTACGGTCCGGAGACCGTGGCGACGAGATAGACGTTCATGTTGGAGTGCTTGTAGACGAAGATGTTGTGGAACCCGCCCGGGAGATCGGGCTCCTTGATGCGGGCGACCTCACGCACGGTCGAGGCGTCCGGCAGTCCCGTGACGTCGAGGACGACCGCGCCCATGTCGGAGTCCGGACCGCCCTGGCCGAACTGGAGCGACTGCACGACGTAGTATCGGTCTCCCCACTTGAAGTGCTTGACGTCCATCCCCCCGGTGCGCTGGTGGAGATCCTGGTCCTCGATCCGCCACTCGTAGAGCACCTCGGGCTTCTCGGGGTCGGCCATCGAGACGATGTCCAGCCCCTTGGGGCCGACCGGGCCGTACTGCATGCGGGCCACGTAGGCGTAGGGCCGGTGCATCTCCTGCTCGATGTCCATGTCCGCGATGCTGAGCCGCGGTCCGAGCGGGACGTGCCCGAGCACCTCCATGTTCCCGCTGCCACGTTCCACGACGTCGATCACCTGGGCGCCGAGCGCGACCGGTGCGGCGAGCGCCACCCCGAAGGCGGCGACGACGGCGACCGTCAGAGTCCGATTTCCAGCCTTCATTCTTTCCTCCGTTTTCAGACCACGCCCGGCTGCATGCGACAGCTAGCCGGGATCCACCGTGAACACCATGGACATGCCGGCCTCCAGATGTTCCGCAATATGGCAATGCGCCATCCAGCGGCCAGAGTTGGAGGCCTCCAGCAGTATATCGAACGTCGACCCGACGGGGATCACCGCCGTGTCCTTCCACGCGAGGTTGTCGGTCGGCACCCCGTCCCTCGAGAGGATCAGGAAGCGCTGCCCGTGGATGTGGATCGGGTGCTGCATGGGGTGAAACGAGCGGCGCTGGTTGTGGATCCGGATCTTCCGAACGTCCCCTACCGTGAAGCGCCAGTCGATGTCCCGGTTCTCGAGCCCCGTGCGCGTGTCGCGCAGGACCCAGGTCAGGTTCCGCGAGGTCGAGAGGTAGTTCATCATCGGCATCGCGTCCGTCCACTCCACGGGCGGGAAGTAGAGGGTGTCGAGCGCCATCACCGCCACGATGTCGCTGGGCAGATCGCCCACGCGGGCCGTGAGCTCGAGTTCGTGGTCGACGGGCCGGCCGAACTCGGCGCGATACCGGTCGATGTCCTCGATCACGTCGGCGTGCTCGCGCAGGGTGGAGAAGGCCGCCCCGTGGTCCTCCGGCACCGGCTCTTCCAGAACCGTGACCAGCCCCAGCGTGTCCGTGAGCGGGTAGAAGCGGCCGTTGAAGTGGTCGATGGCCTGGACCGGATTCAGGAGAGCGTACGTTCCCGGTTCCCCGAATCGGGCGTCGACGATGTACCTCTGCGCCGGGGCCAGCACGACGTTGGAGACAAAGCTCTCGCGCTCGAACTTGCTCACGTCCGCCCCGACGAGCTTCAGGTCCGCGCCCTCGAGGACGAGGTTGAAGGTCCGCGTGTTCGCGACGTTGGTGAGATAGAGACGCCGGACCTCGCCCCGCCGAACGGTGGCCTCCCAGAGCGGTTCGCCATTTACGAGCATCTGGTTCCCGAACCGGCCCATGAGGGTCTGCACGGCGGCCTCGCGCCCGTAGGGGAAGAGCCCCCCCTCGTCGACGAGGAGATCGTCGAGCATCAGGAAGTCCTCGCCGTTCGCCGGGCCGTAGTAGTCCGGCGCCGCCGCGTCGACCAGCATGTTTCCGTACAGGCCCAGGTCCTGCTGGATGTCTTCGCGGTGGTGCGGGTGGTACCAGTAGAGGCCCGCGTCGCGGAAATGGACCCGGTACATGAACGACTCGCCCGGCTCCACCGGGTCCTGCGTCACGCCCGGCACCCCGTCGAACTGGTTGTCGAGCCTGACGCCGTGCCAGTGGACGGCGGTCGGGAGGTCGATGTGATTGGTGAAGAGGACGACGATCTCCGCGCCCTGCGGGACGCGGATGAGGGGCCCGGGGTACTGTCCGTTGAACCCGTACATCGTGAACGTGCGCATCCCGATCGTGCGCCGGACGAACCCGGCCTCGAGACGGAGCGTGTCGCCGTCCGCCATCTCCACGACCTCGCGGAACACCGCCTCGGGGAGCATCGCGGGGTCGTGGCCGGGGTCGGGCAGGAACGGGGTCACTCCGGGCGTGGCGCCCATCAGGCCCGGCAGCATCATCGGCATCGGGATCGGCTGCGGCGGCATGCGCCACACGACCCCCATGCTGTCCGTCGCCATCACGTGGCCCGCGTGCTGCTGCCCCGATGCCGGTGCGCCCGTCAGCCCCACCACAGCGGGGAGGGCCGCTATGGCGGCAAGGTGACGCGCCATCCGCGCGCCCCGTCGGCTTTTCGGCCCTCGCGGGATCACCGTCCGGACCAGCGCCTCAGTAGTAGAGCTGGCAGTTCATGGCCTCGAACGGACCGTGCCCGGCCATGGTGTGGAGCCGGCCGGAGGGTGAGAGCCCGGTGAGCACGATCGGTCCCTGCCAGCGCTCGATGTCGGCCGTCACCTCTTCGCTGACGAACACGAGGAACTGGTTCCAGGCGACCTGCCCGACGAGCCGGTTGTCCTCGGACAACGTCCCGAGCTGCACGTATTCGTCGAGTTCGGGCTTCGCGGCCCACACGACGTAGACCGCTCCGCGCCGCCGCCGCAGCTGATCGACCTGGATCTCGAGGTCGAAGGTCTGGAAGCCGCCCGGGTCCACCGTGACCTCGAACGGCGAGCCGGGCTGAGTGAGCGTCATCGACCCGCGTCCGCCCGGGGCGCTCTGCGTGCCCGACAGCGGAACCACCTCGGGAGTGAAGACGCAGGCGTCGGGTAGCGGCGGCGCCAACGCTCCCGCGGCCCTCGTCTCGCCCGCGACCACAGCGGCCCCAAGCACGGCGGCCGCGCCGATGACGGCGGTCGCCCGGATGGAACTGACGTTCAGCACGTGTCTCATACTTCGAAAGCTCCGTCCCGGCCCCGGTCGCAAGCGCTCCCGGCCCCGGTCGCAAGCGCTCCCGGCCCCGGTCGCAAGCGCTCCCGGCCCCGGTTCCAGCGCCCGCCCGCCGCCGGATCAGTCGGCGTCCGGCTCGCGCTCCTCAACGACGATCTCGCGTCCCGACCTCCGCTCCCGGCTCGGACGGTCCGGTCGCCCTGCGCCGGGGCGGGTTCCGAAGTCGCCGCGCATGCCGGTGAACCGGACGCCCGGCCCGCCCACCACGCGGATCGCGCCGCTCTCGATCTGGGCGCTGAGCCGATCGCGGACGCGCGCGATCAGACCGCGTCGCACCGGCGGGACGAGGAGCAGGATCCCCGCGAGGTCCGTGAGCACGCCCGGGGTGATGAGGACGACTCCCGCCACGAGGATCAGGAGCGCGTGGATGAGCGATTCGCCCGGAAGCTGGCCCCCCTGAAGTTCGTCCCTCACGGCCATCCAGCTCCGCAGCCCCTCACGCCTCGCGAGCCACGCGCCCGCGGCGCCCGTCCCGAGGACGAGCAGCAGCGTCGGCCCCAGCCCCAGGTAACCGCCGAGGCGGATGAGGAGGGCGAGTTCCACGACGGGTACGATCGTGAACAGCAGGAACAGCCGGAGAAGCATCGTCAGAATCCGGGTACCACTAGAATCCGAGCATCGCCCGCACCTGCGGGTCGATCCTCTCGGGGGTCCAGAACGGCTTCCACACGAGGCTCACCACCGCTTCCTCCACGCCGTCCACCGACTCCGCCGCGTCCTTGGCCCCGCCGAGGATCTGGCCTCCGGCCGGGCAGCCGGGGCTCGTCAACGTCATCGTGACCTGCGCCGCGCCATCCTCCACCTCGACATCGTACACCAGCCCCAAATCCACGATGTTGATGCCGAGTTCCGGATCGGTCACCGTGCGCAGCGCGGTCCTCACCTGTTCCTCGACGCCGCCTTCCGCTGCCGCCCCGTCCTGCTCGCTCGAATTCACAGGTTCCGTCGGTTCCATCATATCCATCACCTCTCGCTTCTATCTGACAGTCAGCCCCTTCACCCGACCAGTTCCCCCGGACGGGCGCCGGGTTTCTCGAACTCCCTCAACAGATCCTCTACGGTCGGGCGCGCGCGCACCAGCGCCCTGCAGTCATCCATGGCGCCGGTCGCGTTGATGAGGATAGTCCCGGTCAGCTGGTTCCCGGTGACGCAATAGACGATCGACCGGCCCGATCCCATCTCGCCCGAGACGATGGTGCGGTCCACGTCCGCCGTCTCCCCGAACACGTTGATGCTCAGGTCGAACACGTGCGTGAAGAAGTAGGAGAGGTGGTCGAACGGCTCGCCGGCTCCGGCCATGTTGCGGCCCGCGTGCCGCCCGTGGGCCCGGGCGTGATCCCAGTGCTCGACCCGCGCGAGCCCTCCCGCCACCGGGTCCGGGAAGCGCGCCACGTCGCCCGCCGCGTAGATGTGCGCGGCCGTCGTCTCTCCGAACCCGTCCACCACGATGCCGTCGTGAACCGCGAGGCCGGCCTCGGCCCCCAGTTCGTCGTTCGGCGTCATCCCGACCCCCATGATCGCGAGGTCGGCGGCGACCTCCTCGCCGCTGTCGAGCAGGACCCGGGACACCCGTCCCTCGCCCTCCAGCGCCGTCACGGCGGAGCCCAGCATGAAGCGGACGCCGCGCTCCTCGAAGTAGCGCCGGAGGAAGCTCGACACCGCTTCGGGGAACACGCGGCCCCACACCCGCGGCGCGACCTCCACCACGACCGCGTCCACGTCGATCTTCGACAGCGTCGACGCGAGTTCCATGCCGATGAACCCGGCGCCGACGAGCACCACGCGCGTCGCGCAGCGGGCCGCCTCCCGCAGATACTCCGAGTCGGCGGCGGTGCGCAGGGTCGCCACGCCGGCCAGGTGGCTTCCCGGCACGGCGAGCCGCCGCGGCCGTCCGCCCGTGGCGATGAGAATCCGGCCCCCCCTTACCCGGCGGTCATCGGCCGTGTAGACGGTCATGGCGCGCGCGTCCAGACGCGTCACGGGGCTGTCGGTGAAGAGCGAGAGCCTGTCCTGGGCGTCGAACCATCGGGCGGGCTTCACGTGCAGGAGGTCTCGCGGCGCGCCCTCCGCCTGGAAGAACTCCTTCGAGAGCGGGGGCCGGTGATAGGGAGGGTCAGGCTCATCGGTGAACATCGCGATCGAGCCGTCCGCGTCGAACTCGCGAATCCCGTCCACCGCCGAGACCGCCGCCAGTCCCCCACCCACGATGACATAGTCGAACGCCCTCATCGAACGGTCAGCTCCCCGCGTCCTCGGCCGACTGGTCGTGCACGATCATCCAGACGCCCTCCACGTTCAGCAGGACGAGCGTGAACGGCCCGGTCGAGGTGACCGTCCCGTCGCGTTCGAGCACGTACCGCGCCGTGGCCACTCCGACCCGCGTGTCCACTTCACGCGCCTGCAGCGCCTCGAAGCGCAGGCTGTCCCTCGTCGCCCCCGCCTCGAAGTCGGGCGCATATCGCTCGCGGATCGCGTCATAGCCCTCAATGAGTCCGCCGGATCCGAAGTAGGTGGTGGTCGGGGACGGGGAATAGCCGCTCATGAACCCTTCGAGGTCCCCGCCGTTCCAGGCAGCCGCCTGTACGTTCAGCAGCGACTCGACCTGGGTCGCGAAGTCGGGCTCGCTCGCCGCCGACCCCCCGTTTCCGTCCACCCGCTCCAGGGTGCAGCCGCCGAACGCCAGCCCCATGCACCCCATGAGCACGATGAGCACGGCCGCCCCGGGCGCCCGCCTCCCGACCGAAGGTCGCGTCCGTTGCGGTTGATTGCGGATCATGTGTGTGAACCCTTTCAGCCGAAGACGCGCGCGAAAAGATCGACCGACGCTTCGACGGCCGCCTCGAGTTCGGGGGTCGGTCCAGCGAACGGGTGCCCGGCCTGAAACGTGTGCGTCGCCCCTTCTACCCCGACCAGCCGCCCGAGGTCTCCCACCGCGTCCGCGATCAGCCGCGCCTCGTTGAAGGGCACGGACTCGTCCGCCGTCCCGTGCACCACCGTCACCGGAATCGTGAGGCTCGCGGCACTGGCCAGCACGTCGAGCCGGTCCCGGTTCGCGCGTACGTCGTCGAGCACGTTCCGCTCCAGCGGCATGTCCTGCTTCGTGCGCGCATTGGGGATGATGACCGTCTCGCCGGCCTCCCACCGCTCCACGAAGCCTTCGTAGCGTACAACCGACGAGATCGAGGCCCACGTGACGAGGGCGCGGACCTGCGATCTGAGGCCCGCCTTGAGGAGACAGGTCGCGCCTCCGCGGCTATGACCCAGCAGGCCGAACCGCGACGCGGGCGCAACCTCGAGGTCCCCGAGCCGGCCCGCCGCGAGCCCGTCGAGGATGGCCTCGAGGTCCCACAGTTCGCGGGAGAAGGTGTTGTGGCTGAACGCGTCCAGGTCGTCGAAGTCCACCTCGCGCACGCCGGAGCCATCGAAGTTGAAGGAGATGACGGCGACACCGGTGCGCCCCGCGAGTTGCTCGCACAGCCAGGGAAAGAACCCCCAGTCCTTGAACCCCTTGAAGCCGTGGCACACCACGAGCGCCGCGTCCTCGACCGGGGCATCGCTCGTCCAGTAGTCGCCGCGCAGATCCGCCCCCGGCGGCGTGAGCCGAAACGATGTCCGGCGTACAGTCCGCGTCATGACCCGCGTCATGAGGAATCGTCCCGCTGCCGCTGGGGCAGCCACAGCATGTCCTCGCGCCCCGCTCGCCGGTTCGCGTACCTGGCCAGCGTGAACAACAGGTCGGACAGCCGGTTCAGATAGGGGAGAATGGCCTCTCCGAGGTCGGGTTGGTCCTCGAGGAGAGCGACGACACCCCGCTCCGCGCGCCGACAGACGGTGCGCGCGACATGCAGCTGCGCGGCGACCGGCGAGCCGCCGGGCAGAACGAAGGCCTCGAGCGCGGGAAGCTCGTCGGTCAGCCTATCGATCCACGCCTCCAGCGCGTCGATGCGGTCCGAGGGGAGGACCGGAATCGATCCCACGCGAATCGACCGGGCCGGATTGGAGGCGGCGAGCCGGGCCCCGATCGTGAACAGATCCTCCTGCACGACGCCGAGGGCGGCCGCCGAATCGTCGAGCGCTCCGCCGTCCGCGTCGAAGGCGAGCGCCGCCCCGATCACGGCGTTCAGTTCGTCGACCGTACCATACGCCGCGACCCGCGCGTCGTCCTTCGGGACCCGAGCGCCGCCGAGGAGCGTGGTCTCCCCTCCGTCCCCGCCTTTCGTGTATATCTTCAATCGAGATTGGCCGTAGTCGAGTTGGGCTGTAGGCCACGCACCGTGCGCCACGCTTGACGCGCGAACCTTAACAGCCCGTGGCGAACCCCCGCCACCGGCGGTCTCACGGGTGACACTTGTCCCGTGCTCGTGTCCGCCGGGGCCCGGGCCCGCGTCCATCTGGTACCGTCTCCAAGTGGTCCATCCCCGAATCGGTTCTGCGTAAAGCGAAGGAGATCCACATCACATTATCTTGCCATTCAACGAAAAAACGTTATCATAGCTCTGTGATTCACACATTCTCAGTATCCAACTACGGATCGATACGTGATGAGGTGACCCTCGATCTGCGGATCCCGGGCACGGCGCCGGACTTGGCTTGCTTCAGGCAGAGTGAGGCCAAGCCGGGTGTCCGTCTACCGTCCGTCGCTGTTTTGATGGGGCCCAATGGGTCGGGAAAAACGACCCTGCTTAGGGCGTTGGTGGATCTGGGACGGGTTGTATCGTCTCCCACGAATCCCGTCCACTTGCTGCCTTTTCTGTCGAATCAAGCCAGATGGGAGCCGACACGGTTCGCCCTCGAGGGCGAGGGGAACTTCCTGGCGCCGGGCGAGACTCCGCAAAGGTTTCGGTACGAACTCGTGATCGCACGGCAGGCGACGGAAAACGGGACGGCGGAACTCTTCGTAAGTCATGAAGCACTGGTCCACTTTCCCAGGGGACGGCGCCGCCGGCTACTCGAGCGGGGAGCCCCCGGAGCACATATCTACGTGTCTCGCGATCTGGGCCTGAGGGCTCGTGACGATCGGCTGAAGGGGGTCGAGCCCAACCGGTCCGCAATGGCTACGCTCGGACTCCTCAACGTGCCCGTAGCGGCCCGTTTCGCAGCCTTCATGCGAGATTCGCTGGTTAGCGCGAGCAACATCTCAGGCAATGAGACGTTCACTCCGGATACGTCAACCGTCATCGGTTGGCTGGAGGCCGGCCAGGACGCTAGACGATGGGCCGAAGCCCAGATCCAACGGAGCGATTTGGGGATCGAGGACATGGAGATCGCCGACGAATTCGGCGTCAAGCACATCCGGTTTAGCCACAGCGGGCTGGACGCACCGGTTGTCCTCCATTTCGAATCCAAGGGAACTCGACGTCTGTTTCACCTCCTGCCACTGATCAAGTCCGCGCTGGATGTGACCGGATTGGCGGTCCTCGACGAAATCGATGGTGACCTGCATGTCGACATGTTGGGGGAGATTCTCAGCTGGTTCCGATCCCGCGAAAGCAATCCTCGCAACGCCCAGTTGCTGGTGTCCTCACATCACGTCGGCTTGCTCGACGATCTTGAGAAGGAAGAAGTCTTCATCGTCGAGAAGGACGATAGCGGGGCCACCCGGGTTTACGGTGCTCAGGATGTGCAGGGCCTGCGGCGTGACGTCCGTCTGTATTCCAAGTACCGGGCCGGCGTCCTCGGTGGGCTCCCGAGATTCGGTTGAGGGGCGATGGGTCGGCGGGGTGGGATTCAGCGACGGCAGGTTGTTTTCATCGGGGTTGAAGGGAAGAGCGACCGGGCTTTCGTCAACTTTCTCGGGCGCGTTTGCGATGATCATGGTCTTCACCTCCACTTGGACGTCAAGCCGGGCAGCGGGGGTGATTCCGCGGCGGTCGTTGACGAAGCCGGGCGCCGCCTGAGTAGGCACACTGACCGGCGTTCAATCAGAAAGCGATTAGTTCTGCTTGACTCGGATCGCATTGAGACAGATCGGATGGCGGGCCGGGATGCTCGGGCGACGGCATCCAAGTGGGGACTCGAAGTTGTGCTGATGATACCGAAACTGGAAGGCCTGCTGGTTCGACTGCACGAGGGTCACGAAACACGCACGATTGCGGCAAACGAGGCCGAGGGACAGTTGCGCAGACTGTGGCCCGGATACCACAAGGGATCGCTGACCTCTCAGCAGTTGAAACGACGTTTTGGGTTGACCGATCTGAGACGGGCAGCCCGTCACGATGAAGAACTGCGCAAGCTGATAGGAACGCTGGGGCTTTGAGAAGCGGGCGGCCATACAGTCCGTAGGCACCGCCATATCCCACAGGCCCTCGACCGGGGCTACGTTCTCCATGAGGCGTGAACTGCTCCTCCCCGTTCCGGACTCCAGAAAGGGAGTCGTGACGTGAAGACTGACGGGACTGACCTCCGACCTGCAGACGCTCGGTCGCGAAGGGCCTTCATCGGGACGGCGGCGGCCGGGGTGGGCGCCGTCGCCACGGGGGCGGTCGGCGCGTGCGGTCCGGGTGGCCAGGAGGCCGCCGCACTCGCCTCGAGCACGGGGACGCCAGGGGCCGAAGGCGGCATCGTCGTCGCGCGCGGACCGATCGCCGTGGAGGCCGGGGTCGGCGCCCTGCGGGGCGGCGGCAACGCGATCGACGCGGCGGTCGCCACGGCCTTCGCGCAATTCATCACGACCCCGTTCTCGGCGGGCGTCGGCGGATTCGGCTGCATGGTGGTGTACGACGCGCGCACCCGACGCGCCGTCTCCATCGACTTCCACGGGCGGGCGGGCAGCAAGGCTACGCCCGACATCTACCGGAGCGCGCTCGAGGGGCGGATCTACGGACACGCGGATCGCTGGAAGGTGCGCGGCGACATCAACCAGATCGGTTACCGGTCCGTCGTCACCCCCGGCACGGTCGCCGGCCTGTGGGAGGCCTGGAGCCGGTTCGGGACCCGGCCGTGGGCCGAACTCGTCGAGCCGGCGATTCGGCTCGCATACGACGGCTTCGAGATCCCCCGCTCCCTGGCGGGCGGCTTCACGACCCGGACGGAGTCGTCCTCGGGGGTGGTTCCGTTCTTCACCAAGGTCCAGACGACCGAAGCCTCCGCGCGCATCTTCCTCAACAACGGCGTTCCGTGGCGAGCCGGAGAACTGCTCGTGCAGCGGGACTACGCCCGCACGCTCGAACTCATCGCCGAGGGCGGCGCCGACGTCGTCTACCGGGGCGAGATCGCCGAGCGGATCGCCGCGGATTTCAAGCGGAACGGGGGCCTCATCACGCTGGCCGACCTCGAAGCCTACACGGCCGACGTCTACGACCCGGTGCGAGGCACGTACCGCGGGCACGAGGTGTTGTCGAACGCCCTGCCGGGCAGCGGGGCCCAGGTGATCGAGATCCTGAACCTGCTGGAGGGCTACGATCTTCCATCTCTCGAACACGGCAAGGCCGACCACGTCGAACTCCTGGGTCGTGCGCAGATTCTCTCTTTCATCGACCGACGTCGATACCACGGGGACCCCAGGTTCATCGACGACCCGACGGACATCCTGGTGTCGAAGGACCGTGCCGCCGAGCTGAGAGGGTTCATCGACCGCCGCGAACTCCCCCCCGACATCGTGGAAGAGCCCCCGGAGGGGCCCGACACCACGCACCTTTCGACGGCGGACCGGGAAGGGAACTGCGTGGCTCTCACACACACGCTCGGATCCGCTTCGGGAGTCGTCACCGAAGGCCTGGGGTTCACCTGGAACAACTGCATGTTCCAGTTCAACCCGGTCGCCGGACGGCCGAACAGCATTGCACCCGGAAAGGCACGTATCACGGGGATCTCTCCGGCGGTCGTCCTCAGGGACGGACAGCCGATCCTGGTGACCGGCGCGGCGGGCGGCACGCGCATCCTGGGCGCCGTCCAGCACACGATCAGCAATACGATCGACTTCGACATGTCGGCCCTCGAGGCCGTGTCCGTCCCGCGCTGGCACTGGGAGGATCGCCTGCTCGAGATGGAGCCACAGCTGTATCATCACCTCAAGGAGGAACTCGAAGGGCGCGGTCTGGACGTCGCGAACGATGCATTCGTCGCGCAACTGCACGCGGTCGGAATCGACCCAGATACCGGCCGACTGTCGGGAGGTCCGGACCCGCGCGGATGGGGGGGAGGATCGGCCACGGTCTAGTAGCCGAGTTCGCTGACCGTCACAACTTCCGTGACCACGACGCAATCTACAAAGGGAATCGGCCGTTGCTGGCATGGCAAGTTGGAGCTGTCCCGCTTTCACGGACGGTTGATTTCTGTGGTTGATCACCTCCGGTGCTGCTCCCGTCAGTCCCTCTCAGACGAGAGAGAGCGGCTCGGGGTGCGCGCCTGCGGTGCGCCTCAGGCTGCATGGTTCCTCTCGTAGCTGGCCGGCGACTCGTAGCCGAGGGCCGAGTGAAGCCTGCGCGTGTTGTAGAAGCCCTCGATGAAGCCGAACACCTCTCGCCGGGCCTCGGACGCCGTACGGAACGAGCGCCGCCAGATCAGCTCGCACTCCAGCGTCGCGAAGAACGACTCGCACATGGCGTTGTCGTACGCGTCGCCCACCGAGCCCATGGACTGCGCGATGCCCGACTCGCGGCAGCGCTCCCCGAAGGCGAGAGAAGTGTACTGCGAGCCCCTGTCGGAATGATGCACGACACGACCCTCGGGACGACGACGTGCGAGAGCCATCGCCAGCGCGGCCTCGACGAGCTCGGTCCGCATGTGCGTCGCCATGGCCCAGCCGACGACGCGGCGGCTCCAGACGTCGAGCACGACGGCCAGATACAGCCAGCCCGCCCAGGTGGGCACGTAGGTGATGTCGGCCACCCAGAGTTGGTCGGGCCCCGAGGCCGAGAAGTCCCGGTTCACCAGGTCCGGTGCGGGCCGGGCCGTAACGTCTCTCTTCGTCGTCGCCGTCTTGAAACGCCGCCTGGTCGCGCCCTCGATCCCCAAGCCCCTCATCAGCCGCCCCACGCGCTTCTGGCCCACCCGCTCGCCCTCGGCCCTGAGCGCCGCGTGGATCCGCGGACGGCCGTACGTCTCGCCGCTGCCGGTCCAGATCGACCCGATCCGCGCCTCGAGTTGTGCGTCCCGCCGCGCGCGGGCCGAGGGAGGACGCTTGAGCCAGTCATAGTAGCCGCTGGAGGAGAGACCCAGCACCCGGCACATGGCCGCCAGAGGAAACTCGGCCCGGTGCGCCTTCATGAACGCGTACCCCCGCCGGGGATCGAGCCGCTCTCCCGCGCGAACCAGGCCGCGGCTTTTTTTAGGATGTCACGCTCCATCCGGAGCCGCTTGTTCTCCCGCTTCAGGCGCGACACCTCCTGCCGCGTCTCGGTCGTCAGACCGTCGCTCCGCTCCCCCTCGTCCAGCTCCGCCCGCCTGACCCAGTTGCGGATCGTCTGCTCCGAGGGCTCGAACTCCCGAGCCAGCGACCCCGGGCTACGACCGGCCCGCGCAAGCTCGACGAGCCGCTCCCGGTACTCCGGCGGGTACCGCCCCGCTCTTGCCGCCACGCTGGCAATGGAAAGGTGTCCGTGAAGACGGGGCAAGTCGACGGGTCCGCTATCGGATGCTTACCGTGAGGTAAGGCTCCGGGATTGCCCTATAGGAACTCTTTTCCTGGCTTCGGCGTATCGTTCCGTGCTAGGTTGAGCCGTGGCGGCATGTTTGCCGTAGCCGATCCGAGGAAAGGGAGTTGGGCCGTGTTACAAGCTAGGAGGATCATTCTCACAGGCGTGGAAAAGAGCGTGCGTGGGCAGCACGCCGTTGCCCTCCGCCAGCTTCTTACACCCCGTTTTCTAACAAACCATACGACGTTTTCCAGCTTGGACGACATGATCGGTAGAAGCCCGGGCGGCGTCACGAGCGCTGAGGCGTTTATTTCCCTCCCCGCCCCCGTGAGAGACGGCTTTATTTCCCGCAATTCCAACTTGCCTACTTGGGATGCATTGGTAAACCTTGCGGTCCGAGAGTATGCGAACCACAGCAAGACGCTGGTGCCCTAATCTGCCATGGAGATGAGCACATGGCTCATTACCCTATTCCTCTTGCTCGCTATCGCTCGCGCTCTCGGCATGAGAGTTACCATCCGCTTCGATGTAAACCAGTGGCTCCGTGACCGCCGCCGGTATCGCCGTGCCTCCAAGGAATTGCCGACATTCCCGGACGGGACCGTGGTCTTCAGTTTTTCTGGAAACCGTCCCGGGGAGGAAGTATTCCACTTCAGCGACGGTCAGATCATCGGTGTCATTACGCTCCCCAACGGATACCGCAGCTTCATCGTAGATGGGAGACAGGTCTGGAAGAAGAAGAACCCCGAGTATGCACCCTACATCGAGGCAGTCGAAGAAATGCTCGAAACGGAAGATCCGGGTCAACCTCCTTCTCTGCCCAAGTCCCCGCCGGAAGAATCGGTCGACGAACCGGCAGGCGAATAGTCACAGGAATGGCTGTATGGCCAAGTCGCCAAAGCACCCCCTGAAAGCGCAACTTGGTCTGCAAGCGCCTATCGACGATTTGCGGCCGCCCTGCGGCGTAATTCTTCCACCATGCGCCAAGCACACGAACCCCCCCGACCACCGGCGTTTTCGAGGTTGACACTTCCCCCCCCCTCCTGTATCCTGCGGGTCGCGTTGCGGGGTGGAGCAGTCTGGTAGCTCGTCGGGCTCATAACCCGAAGGTCGCAGGTTCGAATCCTGCCCCCGCTATCATTCGCCTCGCCTCGCACAGTTGCGGGGCGAGGCGTTTTGCTCTCCGACCCATGGCGCGGAAAAGGGGTATAATCCGGGGTAGCTCAGTGGCCAGAGCGGGTGGCTGTTAACCACTAGGTCGTGGGTTCGAATCCCACCCCCGGAGTAGCAGCGCGTGGCCACGCGCTGCCAAGGGCTGGGTAGCTCAGGCGGTAGAGCACGGCGCTGAAAACGCCGGTGTCGGCGGTTCGACTCCGCCCCCAGCCATTTTCCACGAGCCGCGGTTCGCGGGAAGCGGTAGAGGGGCGTAGCTCAATTGGTAGAGCACCGGTCTCCAAAACCGGCGGTTGGGGGTTCGAGTCCCTCCGCCCCTGTCGCTCGCGTAGCTCAGGGGTAGAGCGCATCCTTGGTAAGGATGAGGTCGCGGGTTCAAATCCCGCCGCGAGCTTGAAGTACGAGGGATGGGCGCCCGTAGCTCAGTTGGATCAGAGCACCGGCCTTCTAAGCCGGGGGTCCCAGGTTCGAGTCCTGGCGGGCGCGTGGTAGTCGGGAGACGACGAACGACATTGGGACGAGCCCCCATCGTCCAACGGCCAGGACATCACTCTTTCAAGGTGGAGATAGGGGTTCGATTCCCCTTGGGGGCATGAGACAGACCCGGACGGGAACGCCGACAGCCCGTTCGCGGAAGCGCGGGGCCGTAGCTCAGCTGGGAGAGCGCTGCAATGGCATTGCAGAGGTCAGGGGTTCGAATCCCCTCGGCTCCATTCTTGTGCGCGCCGTTAGCTCAATTGGCAGAGCAACTGACTCTTAATCAGTAGGTTCGGGGTTCGACTCCCTGACGGCGCATTCCCCCCCCTCGGCAGCTCCCTCAGCGGTTCCCGCCGCGCTCCTGCGCCCGCGCGCCCAGCAGCACGTTCTCCAGCGCGTAGTTCGCCTCGTGGCAGGCGTACTCGTACAGGAGATCGTCCATCTTCATGAAGGGGACTTCGCCGCCCCACGGGCTCTCCCACGTGTCCGGGTCCTCGACCAGGAACTCGTAGTTGATCGTGTTCGCGTCCACGCGCGTGAAGCGTTCCATGATCTTGATGTTGGGGGTCGCGCCGAAGAATTCGCGGTAACCGGTGAGCTGGTCGGGATTGAGCCTGGTCGTCTCGACGACGAGGGTCTCGCCTTCCCACCAGCCCCGCGAGTCCCCGAACCAGGGTCGGATCTCGGTCGGGAACGGGGTCGGCCTACCGGTTGCGGCGCCCTCCTCCGAGCCGGGAGCGTCGCCGATCGGGATGATGCGGGTGTCGTGCACCATCTCGGTCATGATCACGACGTGATCCGGCGTCTGCACGATCGTGTAGTTGTTGTTGTAGAAATAGTTGGGGAGCATCGGCGGGCCGGCGTTGGACCCGAAGGAGACGATGCAGCGCTCGGAGAGGGGCCGGTTCTCGGGGTTGTCGAACTCGCCATGCTGGCCACGGATCGCGAGCAGCCCGCCCAGGCGCTGCTGAGCTTCGGCGGTGCGTCCGGGGATGCGGCCGTCCTCGGGCCGTGTGATGAGGGAACTGCGAGGCTCGCCGTTCACGACGGCGACCTGATCCCCGCGGTCGAGATAGAAGACGTTGTAGCCGCCGGTACCGCCCGCCGCGGCATCGAGCACGAAGTCGCATCCGAGGCTGACGCCGCCCGCCGCCGGCGCGTCGCGGTCGGGATCGCTGGCCTGCGAGTGGGCCTCGATGCACTCCTGCCTGCCGCCCTCGATGTCGGCGACCTGCTCGGGGGTGAGCACGGCCTCGAACCCGGAGGGGCGCTCGATGGGGGTGATCGTCCCGTTCGTCCAGTTCCCCTGCAGGTCGGGGCGTCCGTCGGGAGTGCGGGGGACCGTCCCCTGGTCTTGCGCCCGTGCTGCCGTGGGCGACCCGAAGCCGGGTACCAGCGCGACGGCGGCCACGGCCAGCACCAAGGTCGCCCCGGCCACGCTGGCGGCGGCCGCTCGCGATTCGGTGCGAATCTTCATCGACGATCTCCTCGAAAGCTCGATGGCTACAGAGCCAAGGGTACGACATCCGACCCGCGGATCACGCGATCCCGGGTGACCAGAGGAATCTGATACACCACGCTGGTCGCGGCGATGATCTCGTCGGCCGGATCACCCGTGAAGTCAAGGCGCGTCGAAGTGCGAGCCACGGCGAGGTCGATCGGCCACGCATGGAGTCGGCTCAGCGTGCCCGTGATCTCCCGGTCGTCGAAGTCCATCTCGATACGCCCCAGTTCGACCAGCTTCGCGATCTCCCAGAACACGATGGAGGAAACCGACCACCGGTGTCGGGCCAGCAACGACTCCTCCCCCGCCTTGAGTTCGCCACGAATGGCGTGAATCAGGATGTGCGTATCAAGGTTGAGCATCGGCGTCCCATCTGAGTCCCGTGCTCAGCAGATCTCCGCGCACCTTGACCTTGTCCCGCAAGCTGCCGATCAGGCTCGCGAACTCCTGATCGTAGGGCAGCACGCGCGCGACCGGTTTGCCCCTCTTCGTGATCACCAGCCCTTCAGGCCCGAGTTCGTCCAGTAGTGCGAGACACCGCTCCTTGAATTTGGCCGCCCCTATGGTCTTGCTCATGGTCCCTCCTTTGATATGGACGTATAATATGACTGGTCGCTTGTCATGTCCATATGGCTCGCGATGTCTTGAAGAAGCGACGTTACACGTTGGCTCAGGGAAAGCGCCCGTGAGTCCCGAAGGGGGCTACAGCCCCGGCACGAATTCAGTATGGGGAGGACATGGCAACGACCCGTCAACCAATGTCCCGCAACTTCCACTTCGCGTTGGCGCTGGGAGCCATCATCGTCGCGGCCGAGTCATGCGCGGCGGCCGCCCAAGCTCAGCTTTGGACGCTGGAGCGCGCCGCCGTCATCGGAGAAGGCCCCGACGAAGAGAGGAGCCCGGGGGACTCTGGACGCGTGGTAAGTGGAAACGGCCGGGTGTACATAGCGCGCTATCACTTCATACGTCCGGATTGATCGTCGCAAATCGTGACCAAGCCCTTCTTCTCGTCGGATCGCGAACGGCGCCTTTGGACTTGGGCGCTGGCGGCGGTCGTGGTGATCTACTCGACGCTCGGCCTGGCGCGGACGCTGGCCGACGCGCTGCGGGCAAGCGGCCTGCTCGTATTCTCTTCCAACCTCATCGCCGGCGGCATGCTCCTGATCGGGGTGATGATCGTGGTGCAGGGGCTGAAGAAACGTTCGGGCGGCGTCGAGATCGGCTTCGCCATCGGCGTGGTGGCCATCTGCCTCCTCGGCTTCGCCCGGATGGGAGCCCCGGAGGAGCGCTCGCACCTCATCGAGTACGCCGTGCTCGCCCTCATCGTTCACGAGGCCCTGACGGAACGAACCGCCCAGGGCCTTCGCGTGCCCGTTCCCGCCGTGCTCGCCGTCCTGGGAACGACCCTCGTCGGCGTGTTCGACGAGTGCATCCAGTACTTTCTGCCCAGCCGCACGTTCGACCTCCTCGACATCGTGTTCGACTTCATGGCGGCCCTGGGGGCGGTCGCTTCGTGCGTGGTCCTCCGCTGGACACGGAGGTGGATCGGCAGGTTGCTCCGCGAGCGGTAGCCGCTCTGGATATCCTGTACCTCGTTCGTTACGACTTCGTACGCCCCGACTGACGATACTGGAGGTGTCCATGCCCCTTTTCTCCTCCCCCCGGGAGCGGCGCCTCTGGATCTGGGCGCTGGTCGTGGTCGTGGCGATCTACTCGACGCTCGGTCTGGCTCGGACCGTGGCCGACGCGCTGCGGGAAAGCGGCCTGCTCGAGTCCGCCTCCGACCTCTTCTGGGGCGGGATGCTTCTGATCGGCGTGATGATCCTGATTCAGGGGTTGAGGGAAGGCTCGCGCGGCGTCGAAATCGGGTTTGCGGTGGGTGTCACGGCCATCGCCCTCCTCGGTTTTGCGCGCACGATCAGCGCGGCCGAGCGTTCACACTTCATCGAGTACACGGTACTGGCGCTCATCGTCCATGAAGCCCTCCTGGAACGGCGGGGCCAGGGGAGGCGCGTCCCGATCCCGGCCCTGCTGGCCGTCGCGGGGGCGACGCTGGTCGGCGTGGTCGATGAGTGCATCCAGTTCTTCCTGCCCAGCCGGACGTTCGACTGGTTCGACATCGGGTTCGATCTGCTGGCGAGTATAGTGGCGGTTGGTTCGAGCGTGTCGCTACGCTGGGTACGGCGGTGGATCGGAAGGTGGCGCCGCACTCGGTAGCGGGGCAGCCGTACGCTCACGGGAGAAAGGGGGGGCTCGTCAGTTGCGCGCGTCGAGCGTGTCGAGGTGCCCCTCCGCGCCGTAGGCTAGGATCTTCCGGTCGGCGGTCAACAACGGGACCCCATGGTATCGCGCGGTGGCGACGATCAGCCGGTCGGCGGGGTCCGCGGGGAGAGAGTCGGGCAAGCGAACGCTTGCGACGGCGATCGCGGGTTTGATGGGCAGCAGCGAGATACCCGGGAGCTGGAGCGCGGCGTCGATCCATTCGCCGACCTCGCGCTCCAGGCGCAATCGCCCCCTATGCGTCAATAGTGCGATCTCCCAGGGCGTGATGGCGGACACGCCGACCCTGTGGTCGCGACCTTCCGGTTCGATGGCGGCTCCCGCGGCGGGGCCCAGCCGTGGATCTCCGTTGACGGCCCACACCAGGACGTGGGTGTCGAGGACGATCATTGCGCCGCATCCCACTCAGCGGGGTCGATGGCGGGCGCGAACGGGTCATCGTAACCCGATACGGAGCCCCTCAACGCACCGATAATCCGGCCACCGCCGTCGTCGGGAGCGGGCACCGGAGTCAGCAGCGCGACCGGCCGGCCGTGCTTCGTGATCGTGATCGGCTCGCGTTCCTCGCTCACCCGCGCGATGAGTCGTGCGCACGCCTTCCGGAAGGCCGCAACACCAATGGTCCTGCTCACCCTGTACAACTCCGCTGTGTCCATGTTCTGTTTGTACAAATATAATGTACATACTTCTTCCCGTGAGGGAAATCGTCTCTAGTGAGACTGCGGGACGACGACAACGGGCCGTCAACAACGCCGAGAGCCTCCGGGCCGTGTACCCGCGCGGTCTCAGTCGTTACGATGCCTCACGAGGTCGACCCGAGCGTCGCCTTGGCGTCGTGGTTTGCGGTCGCTCTCCCTAGGGACAGGATCAGGAGGTCTTCATGAATAGCGTGATCGTCAGGAGCGAGCGTCGTGCGCTGCGGGCGGGAGTTCTCGCGGTTTGCGCGGCCATCGCCCTTCCGGCAGTGCTCGCCGCGCAGTACGTGCCGGCGCGAGCGAACGGGTGGGAGACGCGCAGTCCGGAGCAGGCGGGAATGAGCGCCGAGGGCGTCCAGGCGGCGGTCGAGTACGCGCTCGCGCATGAGACGACCCAGGCCCGCGACCGGGAGTTCCAGCACAGCCGGAGCTTCGGGCGTGAACCGCTCGGGGAGGGGATCGGGCCCTTCAGCGTGCGGGGCGGGCCGGCCGGGATGATCGTGCGCCACGGCTACATCGTGGCGGAGTGGGGGGACACGCGGCGCGTCGACATGACGTACAGCGTGACCAAGTCCTTCCTCTCGACGAGCGTGGGGCTCGCCTGGGACGAAGGGCTCATCGGCTCGCTCGATGACACCGTGCGCGAGTACATGGCCCCGATCGACGTGCCCGCGGGCGACGGGGAGCCCGGCGTGGACCGCATCGGTTTCGGGAAACCGGATCCGACGACGATGTTCGAGTCCGAGCACAACCGCACGATCACGTGGGACGACCTTCTGCGGCAGACGTCCGACTGGGAGGGCACGTTGTGGGGCAAGCCGGACTGGGCGGATCGTCCGAGCGGCGACCCCTCCACCTGGATGACGCGCGACCGCCATCCCTCGGGCACGGTCTACGAGTACAACGACACGCGGGTGAACCTCCTCGCGCTCGCCGCGGCGAGCGTCCTCAGGCGCGCGCTGCCCGAGGTCCTGCACGAGCGCGTGATGGGGCCGATCGGCGCCTCCCCGACGTGGCGCTGGAACGGCTACGAAAACTCGTGGGTCACGATCGACGGCCGCCGCGTCCAATCCGTGAGCGGCGGTGGCCACTGGGGCGGCGGCATGTTCATCAGCGCCCGCGACCAGGCGCGCTTCGGCCTCTTCACGCTGCAGCGCGGGAAGTGGGGGGACCGGCAGCTCCTCTCCGAGGAGTGGTTCGACCTCGCAACGACGCCGGGCCCGGCGAACGGCGCCTACGGGTTCATGAACTTCATGCTCAACGTCGCGGACGCCGAGGGGAACAAGCGCTATCCGAGCGCCCCCGAGGAGGCGTGGGCCCACCTCGGAAACGGGACGAACATGATCTACTGCGACCCGGTGAACGATCTCGTCGTGGTAGCCCGCTGGATCCCGGGCGGCGCGATCGACGGGTTGCTCAATCTTGTCATCGGCTCGATCGATGACGCGGCCGCGGCGTCGCCCAACCGCTAGGACCCCTAAGAGCCTCCCCCAACGGCGCGCGCCGCGTGTCCGATGGAACACCAGGTCGGCGGTTCCACGCGGGAAGCGCGTAAGGCCTGACGAGCCGGTGTGGTCGTCCATGGGCGACAGAGCAGATCTTCGCCGCCGGCCCCCGTTCGCTGTCCATGAGCAGGTAGCCCTCCTTCTTGCGCCCTCCGACGGCAAACGGGCAGTTTCGCGGTTCGTCCGCTAGCCGCAGACTCGGGAAGCCACCTCGGTGCCGGCGCTCGTGACGGAACGGTTCCCAGCCGGAGTGTGCATGCGCTATCAAGTCGACGAATCCCCTCCCTTCGCCCTGGCCCTGGGAGTGGGAATGCAGTCGACGCTCCTGGCGGTCATCAATGTGGTGGTCATCTCCGCCATCGTCATCCGGACAGCGGGCGGCAGCGACGCCTATCTCTCGTGGGCCACCTTCGCGGCCCTGGTTATCTGCGGATTGGTGACGACGCTGCAGTCCGTTCCCGTTGGACGGGTCGGGTCCGGGTACGTCCTCACCATGGCCGCCTCCCAGTCCTTCATCGCGATCTCGGTAACCGCCATCGCCGTGGGCGGGCCGGGCATGTTCGCGGTCCTCGTTCTCATCTCGTCGCTCTTGCAGTTCGCGCTCGGAGCACGGCTGGCGCTGTTCCGGCGGGTACTTACGCCGACCGTGGTCGGCACCACGGTCATGTTGGTTACCGTCACGGTGATGCCGATCATCTTCGACCTGCTGACGGACGTTCCCGCTGGCACGGACGGGGCAGCCGCTCCCGTGGTCGCCGCCACAACCTTCGTGACTCTCCTGGTTCTCGTGCTGAGGGCCCCGCGCCCCTGGCGGATCTGGACACCCGTCATCGCGATCTTCGTGGGCTGCATCGTTTCCGCGGGCTTCGGCCTGTACGAGGTAGAAGGGATCATCGGGGCTTCCTGGTTCGGTCTGCCGGAGCTCGGGTGGCCGGGTTGGGACTTCGGCTTTGGCGTTACCTTCTGGTCACTGCTCCCGGCGTTCGTTTTCGTCGCCCTGGTCGACGGGATGGCGACATGCGGCGACGCCATCGTCATCCAGAGGGTTTCGTGGCGTCAGCCGCGGGCGACGGATTATCGCGCGGTGCAGGGTGCGGTCTCCGCCACCGGGTTGAGCACTCTCCTGTCCGGCCTGGCCGGCACCGTGCCCAACAAGGTGCACGTGCTAAGCGTCGGCATCGCCGAGATCACCGGGGTAACTGCCCGCCGCGTCGGTGTGTGCGGCGGCATCATCTTTCTTGTCGCGGCGTTCCTGCCAAAGATCTCAGCCCTCCTTCAGGCGATTCCCAACCCGGTGATCGCGGCCTACACGATCGTGTTCATGGGAATACTCTTTTCGGCGGGAGTGAGGATCATCGTCACGCAAAGCGGCCTCGACTACCGCAAGGCGACCGTGGCGGGGGTGTCCTTCTGGATCGGCATGGGGTTTCAGAACGGCTGGATCCTTGCCGACGCTCTGGGGAGGTGGAACGGACTGCTGGGAAACGGCATTACGACCGGAGGCCTCACCGCGATCTTCCTGACGATGGCCATGGGGGTCCGCCGCTCCCGGGACATGGAGACGGACCTCGACATGACGGCGCTGTCCGAGATTCGAGGATTTCTCGGACGCCTGTGCGCGCGCCAGGGCTGGGGCCCGGGAACCAACGACCGTCTGTGCCTGGCTGCCGAAGAGACTCTTCTGACCCTGGTCCGGCAGGACGAAACTCGCGATGAAGCGCGGCGCCTCCGCGTAGCCGCCGACGTCCGCCGGGATGCCATCGACCTGGAGTTCGTTGCCGCGGTCGGCGGAACCAACATCGCAGACCGGATCGCCGTTCTGGAGGAAGCGGAGGCCGAGATGGCCATGGAGAATGCGGTGTCGCTCCGACTGCTGCGACACCTTTCTTCGTCGGTGAGCCACCGGCAATACCACGACACCGACGTAGTGACGGTAAGGATCAAGATCGAGAAGGCGCTCCGGAGGTCGTAGTCCTCCGCCCCCGCAGCTCAGGCGACCGTGTCCATCTTCGGATAGTCGCCGGTAAGCGAGAGCTCCTCGAGGACCGTGGCGATGCGGGCCCAGGTGAGCCCGTCTACCGGAATCCCTCCGGCCGGCGGGTCGCCACGCGGCGCGCCAGGCATGCGCACTCCGCCACTATCGCCGACCGCGGGCAGCGCCTCGAGGGAGGTGACGAGAGCCTCCATCTCGTTGGCGAGACCCGGGCCTCCCCGAAGGCCATCCGGATCGACCACCAGGACGAAGAGACCGCGCCGCGCTCGCCGGGGCTCGGCACCCGAACTCATGGCGACGCCGGCCAGGGCCCCGGCAAACGTCTCGACCATCAAGCTCAGAAGAAACCCCTTGTATCCGCTCGATACGCCGCCCAGAGGGAGGAGCGCGGCTTCGCGGGGTGTCGAGAAGAACGCGGCCGGATCGGTAACCGGGCGACCATCGCGGTCAACCAGCCAGCCTTCCGGCACGGCTTCACCCCGATTCGCGGCCGCTCTCACCTTGCCCTGCGACACGACGCTGGTCGAAAGGTCGATCACCAGCGGTGGTTTGCCGGGTGCGCGCGGGATGCCGCAGGTAATCGGGTTAGTGCTGAGAAAAGGGGCGGCGGAACCGAAGGGCGGCGCGCTGGCGGCACCACCGGCGCCGTTGCTCATGAGAAGCGTGATCCGCCCTTCGCGCGCCGGGCCGACAACGTAATACCCGAGGCATGCCATGTCGTTGCCGTTGTGCACCGTGGCACAGCCGATGCCCGCCTGGCGGGCCTTGGCCGTGGCTGCCTCGATGGCGAAAACGGTCGAAACCTGGCCGAGGCAACCGCGCGCGTCGACGGCCACGGCCGCCGCCATCTCGTGCGTGACCAGAGGCACGACCGCGGGCTCGATCATACCGTCGCGGAAGTCGTCCACGTAGACCGGAATGCGGCTCACGCCATGGGCGGGATGGCCTGCGCGGCTGCCGTCTATCAGGGCGTCGGCCAGCAATGCTCGCTCGCCCGCGGCAAAGCCGAGTGCACCGAAAATGTCGTCGATCAGGGCGCGAACGGTCGCCTCCGACAAGATGACGCCATCGGTCGGTGTCATCGAACCACCAGAGTGAATTCCGCGCCATCGTCCGATACGAATCCGCCATCGCATTTGATCAGTTCCGGATGGTGCCCGGGGACGATGCGGTCAGCGCTGTCGAGGATCCGGTTGATCGTGCGCGCGCTGTTCTCGGCGGTGTCGAATACCAGATCGCTTCGGCGCAGGATGACTTCCTTCATGTACTTGATCGCATCGCCGGCGATGACTACCCGACCCTTGGCGTCGCTGTCCAGTTCGATCGCGTACGAGCCCGGGGTGTGGCCGGGTGCCGGAAAATAGCGCACGCCGCGCGTCAATTCTCCTTCGCCTTCCACGAACGTGACATCGTGCTTCTCGAGCTGCTCGTGGATCAGCCAAGGCAATAAAATGTCCTGCTCGTGGGGTTTGCGCGCATAATCCCATTCGCGCCGGCTGACATGGACGCGAGCGTCCGGAAACAGGTCGATGTTGTTGGAGTGGTCGAAGTGCAGGTGTGACAGGAATACGGTCCCGATGTCGGCAGGTGTCAGCCCGTGGCGCTTCAAGCCGGCCAGCAACTGGAGTCGATTGCAGTAGTGACCCGTGTCGAATAGAATCGGGCCGCTCGGCGCGGAAATCAGCGTCACATTGGCCAGCCCGAGGAAGCCTTCGCGCAGGCCCAGGTTGTTGCCTTGGACGATGATGTCGTAGTCAATGGTCATCGTGCGCCTCACTGTTTTCGAATCCCATGTTCGGTGGCGGCGTTACTCTAGGTGAACTCCTGGCTCACGGCCAACCTTCTCTGGAACCGGCGCTTGCAGCCCCCTCCCCAGCACCGCTGGACCGAGGCTCCCGGATCCGTCTCTTCGGACTGACCTGGTCCAGACTCCTTTGTGGACGCCGGGCTGCCATCCCGTCAGATTATCTGCGCGGCGCGTCGCCTCTTCCGGCGGCGCGTTTCGGGTCTGCGCCCGTAGCTCAGCCTGGATAGAGCGCTTGCCTCCGGAGCAAGAGGTCACAGGTTCGAATCCTGTCGGGCGCACTCGTCCCGACGGAGTTGGCAGGACCGGTCCGTGGGGCGACTCCCGGACCTGAGGCAGGGGCGCAGGCTCGGGTGGCGGAACTGGCAGACGCGCTAGCTTGAGGGGCTAGTGTCCTTTTACGGACGTGGAGGTTCGAATCCACGACGAGGAGGAGGGCCCACATGAGCACCGACACCGTTGTGCGCGCCCGGATCGACAGCGACACGAAAGCACGTGCTACCGAGGCACTCACGGCCATGGGCCTGACTGTGTCCGACGCCATCCGGCTGTTGCTGCTGCGCGTAGCGGACGAGAAGCGACTGCCCTTCGCCGTCCAGGTGCCGAATCCGTCCACCATCGAGGCCATGAAGGAATTGGACGACGGCAAGGGCCAGCGTTTCGGCAGCGCCGAGGAGTTGTTCCGCGACCTGTAAGGAGGCCAGTCCAGCTCCCGAACGGAGACGATCCGGAGCCCAACCTGGGCCGCATGGCGGACGATGACACAGGGTGGAAGACGAAATGGATGTTCGGAACAGCGGACGGCACGACATCCGCCTGCGGGTATTCGTGAGTTCGGTGATGGAGGATTACGGCGACTACCGTGAGGCCGCTCGGCTCGGCATTCAACAGGTTGGCTGCGATCCGGTTCTGGCCGAGGATTTCGCGGCTCAAGCGATTTCCCCTCGTAACGCCTGTCTCGACGGGGTTCAGAGCTCGGACGCCCTCGTGGTGCTGCTCGGTGCACGGTACGGTTGGCGTGCCCCGTCGGGCCGTTCGGCGACCGAAGAGGAATACGAAGAAGCGCGTCGGAGGCACCTGCCGATCCTCGTATTCGTTCAGGACGGTGCGGTGCGTGAACCGCCGCAAGAGGAGTTCGTGCGGAGGGTCGAAGATTACATCGGCGGGCATTTTAGGAAGTCATTTCAGGATGCGAACGACTTGAGACGACTAGTATCGGAGGCGGTTGTGGCGGCGGACTTCGGAAAAGCCCCCGGACCACAGATCGGGGCGGAAGCGAGGATTCGGGCGGCTTTGGATCGAAAGCCGGAAAACACCCAGTCCAGCGTATGGATGAAGACGTGTTGGGCCACGCCACGTGACGAAGAGGTCGTGGATCCCGTCGACCTGGACGATGGAGCGTTACAGCAGCGACTCCAACGATTGGCTCACAACTGCGACCCACCTCTGCTCAACTACGAACTAGGCAAGAAGACAGAGGCCACCCTCGCTCGGCTGCGGATCCTACAGGGAGAAGTGCAGGGATCGATGCCGGACGAACACGCGACGCTCGGGACGATCCACAGTGACGGCACGTTGACCGTCGCGCAGAACGTCACGGGCCCGAGTTCGCGAGACCCAAACCGTATTTTGGTCCGCATGCACCGACTTGATCCCGTTGTGGTTCGCGATCGCCTCGAACGATCCTGGTCCTTCGCCGCGGCGTGGTGGAATGATCACGACCGTCTACGGCGGCACGATCCGCTGCTGTATGGCGTCGGGTTCTACGATGTAGGCACACGTAGTTTCGAACGCGTCGCGGACCACGGGTCGGGAGGTCTCACGATACCGCCCGAGTGTCCCGAGAATCCCCTGATCGTGTTCAACCCGCGCCGCGTCTCGAGGGCGGTCCTCAACGAGCCCGAACCTGAAGTCGCCCGAATCATCAAGTCGGTCGAACTTCGATTCCGCGAATGGGCCAGCAACGTATGGTGAGAAATCCGGACCTCTGGGACCGCAGGGGCCGGCGGCAGTGGGTTCCACTTCTGTTGCCCGGCCCATCCCCTACCCGATCTATCTGACTGGAGTGATTCAACCTCATGGCCCTTAGGAAATCGCACCTCTACTCCTCGCTGTGGCAGAGTTGCGACCAGCTGCGCGGCGGCATGGACGCCTCCCAGTACAAGGACTACGTCCTCACTGGACGATGGCGCGCATGAACATGATCCTTCACGGTCGCGTGGCCGCCGAGATCAAACGCGACAACACGCTCGCCGTCCCTCGGTTCACGGACGGACCGGGACGCCTGACGCGCTTCGACTTCGCCGTCGCCAATCCCCCGTTCTCCACCAAGGCCTGGTCGAACGGCCTCGATCCGGCCAACGACGAGTTCCGCCGCTTCGAGTACGGCATTCCGCCCGCCAAGAACGGGGACTACGCCTACCTCCTCCACCTCGTCGCTTCGCTCAAGAGCACCGGCAAGGGCGCGATCATCATGCCCCACGGGGTTCTCTTCCGGGGCAACCGCGAGGCCGACATCCGCCGCAACCTCGTCAAGCGCGGCCTGGTCAAGGGAGTCATCGGGCTTCCCGCCAACCTCTTCTACGGGACCGGAATTCCGGCGTGCATCGTGGTGATCGACAAGGAGAACGCGGTCGGCCGCCGCGGCGTCTTCATGGTCGATGCCAGCAGGGGCTTCCGGAAGGACGGCGCCAAGAACCGGCTGCGGGAGCGCGACATCCACCGGATCGTGGACATCTTCAACCGGCAGAGGGAGACGCCCGGATACGCGCGCTTGGTGCCGCTGGCCGAGATCGCCAGCGAGACCAACGACTACAACCTCAACATCCCCCGCTACATCCACTCCAGCGTGCCCGAGGATCTGCACGATCTGGCCGCGCACCTCCACGGGGGCATCCCGAACTGCGACATTGACGCTCTCGACCGCTATTGGAAGGTGTTCCCGGGCCTGCGGCGGGTGTTATTCGCGCCGGATGCCCGGCCGGGATACAGCGAGGCGCGGGTTGAAGCGGGCGAGGTGAGGACGGTTGTCCTCAAACACGAGGAGTTCCGTGCGTATCGGGACGGAGTCCGCCGGGTGTTTGATAGCTGGCGGCAAGAGCATGCGCCTCGTCTCCGCCAGCTCAGTGCGGGAGATTCGCCCAAACCGCTGATTCGGGATCTGTCCGAGGACCTGCTGTGCCGTTTCGCCCGTGTTCCGCTGGTTGACCGCTACGACGTCTACGAGTGCCTGATGGACTACTGGGACGAGGTCATGCAGGACGACGTGTACCTGGTGGTGACCGATGGTTGGTTGGAGGCGGCGCAGCCGCGAGTGCTGGTGCGCGCTAAGGGGCAGGCGGGCGAGTCTCCTGACCTGACGATCAAGCGAACGAAGTACAAGATGGACCTGCTTCCACCCAATCTTGTGGCCGTGCGATACTTCGCGGAGGAGAAGCGCGAAGTGGAGTTCCTCCGGGCCGAGCAGCAGAGGATCGGACGCGAGGTGGAGGAGTTTATCGAAGAGAACACGGGCGAGGATGGGCTCCTAGACGGCGCAACGACGGAAGCCGGAAAGGTGACGCAAGCAGCCGTGACGGCTCGGCTCAAGGAGATTTGTGGTGGGGCCGGGGACCCCCACGAGCGCGACTCTCTGGAGGTCTGTCTTGATTTGATGAAGGCGCTGGCCAAGGCGAAGAAGGTCGCGAAGGAAGCGCAGGCCTTGCTGGATGCGGAGGTTCTGACGCGATACGCGACCCTTGGCCAGTCAGAGGTCGCCGACATGGTAGTGTGCAGTAAGTGGATGGCCAGCATCGAGGACGCGATCACCCAGCAGGTTGACAGCCTGACGACCGGGCTCGTGGACCGGGTCACGGTGCTTGAAGCGCGGTATGCCGAGGCCCTGCCGGAACTTGCTCGTCACGTCGCGGACCAGGGTTCGAAGGTGGAGGCCCACCTCCAGCGGATGGGGCTGTGGGTATGACTTGCCCGGTTGAATCGGACCGCCGAGACGAGGCTTTCGCTCCGATTCCGCAGACGTTATCGGCGGATGCGGCGGGGGAAACCATGGGTGAGAGATGTATGCGCGGCGCGGCTCTTGGCCCGGATCGTGCGTTGTACGCGCCGGACGTACCCTTGGGGGGGTACAAACGCACCGCGGCGGGAGTGATTCCGGAGGATTGGAACGTGGACAGGATTGATCGACATGCGTCGATCAAGACTGGCTCGAAGAATACACAAGACAAGCGAGAGGGCGGAAAGTACCCGTTTTTTGTTCGATCTCAGGAAGTCGAGCGCATCAACACCTATTCGTACAATGGTGAAGCCGTACTGACGGCGGGTGACGGAGTCGGGACCGGCAAGGTGTTCCACTACATCCATGGCCGGTTTGACGTGCATCAACGGGTCTATCGGATTTCCAATTTCTCGGACCGCCTCGATGGGCGCTACTTCTTCTTCCAGTTCAGTGAACGATTCCGCCATCGCATCATGTCTATGACGGCGAAGTCCTCCGTCGATTCAGTTCGGATGGAGACGATCGCCGGCATGCGAATTCCGCTGCCGCCACGACGCGAGCAGCGCGCCATCGCCGCTGCATTATCGGACTCTAACGAACTGATCCGCTCACTGGAGGCGCTGATTGCCAAGAAGCAGGCCACCAAGCAAGCCACGATGCAGCAACTCCTGACTGGAAGGACCCGGCTGCCGGGGTTTGGCGGCGAGTGGGCGGGGAGGCGGCTGGGAGAGTTGGGAGCATTCCGCAAAGGCAAGGGGATCAGACGAACCGAATTGCGGGAAACCGGAGCCCGTTGTGTGCGGTACGGAGAACTCTACACACGATATCAGAACTATGTGGTCAACCCGGTATCCCGGATCCCGAAGGACGTAGCGGCAACAGCGTTGCGAATCGAGAAGGGTGAACTGCTGTTTGCTGGTTCGGGGGAGACGGCAGAGGAAATCGGCATTTGCGTTGCGTACATCGGCGAGGAGCCCGCCTATGCTGGTGGAGACATCATCGTCCTGAGGGCGCCCGGACAGGATCCGGTTTACCTCGCGCACCTACTGAACGCCCCGGTCGCAGCCCGCCAGAAGGCGCGCATGGCTCAGGGAGATGCCGTCGTCCATATTCGCGCCGATCATCTGGCTGAGATCGAGCTTCCCCTCCCGCCCGTCCGGGAGCAGCGGGCCATCGCCGCCGTCCTCTCCGACATGGACGCCGAGATCGAAGCGTTGGAGCGGCGCCTCGACAAGGCCCGCGCCCTCAAACAGGGCATGATGCAGCAGCTCCTCACCGGTTCCATCCGCCTTCCCATCCCGGAAGCGGTTCCAGAGGACGATCCGGGCGGATGACGCCGATCCGCATCTTCGTCAGCAGCGTCCAGCGCGAGTTCTCACGGGAGCGGGAGCATCTGCGCGACTACGTGCGCGGCGATCCGCTGATGCGACGCTTCTTCGAGGTCTTTCTCTTCGAGGACGCGCCGGCTTCCGACCGACGGCCCGACGAGGTCTATCTGGACGAAGTCGAGCGGTGCGAGATCTACGTCGGCCTGTTCGGTACCGACTACGGGTTCGAGGACGCGGATGGAATCTCGCCCACGGAGCGCGAGTTCGACCGGGCCACCGAGCTGGAGAAGCACCGGCTGATCTTCGTGAAGGGCGCCGAGGGAGGCGAGCGCCACCCGAAGATGCGTGCGCTCATCAACGGAGCACAGGGCGGACTGGTAAGGAGGCGCTTCGTTACCCCGGCGGAGTTGGTGGCGGGCTACGCCGCACTCGTCCAGTATCTGGAAGCGAAGCAGCTGTTGCGCTTCGGGCCGTTCGACGCCGCCCGCTGCTCGGGCGCCACCCTTGACGACCTGAATGTCGAGGGCATGTACCGCTTCATTCGCATAGCGCGGAGGTCGCGGAAGTTCCCGCTGCCGGAGGAGACGCCCCCGCCGGACCTGCTCAGGCACCTGAACCTGTTGAACCGGGGACGGCTCACGAAGCTGTTGCGCTTCGGGCCGTTCGACGCCGCCCGCTGCTCGGGCGCCACCCTTGACGACCTGAATGTCGAGGGCATGTACCGCTTCATTCGCATAGCGCGGAGGTCGCGGAAGTTCCCGCTGCCGGAGGAGACGCCCCCGGCGGACCTGCTCAGGCACCTGAACCTGTTGAACCGGGGACGGCTCACGAACGCCGCCGTGTTGCTGTTCGGCAAGGCCCCGCAACGCTTCCTCATCTCTTCGGAAGTCAAGTGCGCGCACTTCCACGGGACCGAGGTCGCCAAGCCGATTCCTTCCTACCAGGTGTACAAGGGCACGGTCTTCGAGCTGGTCGACCAGGCGGTGGACTTCGTGATGAGCAAGATCGCTCTGGCCGTGGGCACGAGAGCGGAGACGGTCCAGGCGCCCGTGGCCTACGAGATCCCGACGGAGGTCGTGACCGAGGCCATCGTGAACGCGGTGGCGCACCGGGACTACACCGATAACAGCAGCGTTCAGGTCATGCTCTTCGCGGACCGGCTGGAAGTCATGAATTCCGGCCGGTTGCCTCCTTCGCTCACCGTGGAGAAGCTCCGTGTGGCGCACCAGTCGCTGCCTGCCAATCCGCTGATTGCCGAGTCGATGTACCTGCTGCGTTACATCGAGAGGATGGGCACCGGGACGGTGGACATGATCCGGCGTTGCGCCGAGGCGGGCCTGCCGGAGCCGGAGTTCGAGGCCGGCGCGGGTTTCGTGACCCGGATCTGGCGGAAGGCGGAGACCAGCCGGAAAACGGAGCAGACTACCCAGAAAGCTGCTTCGACTACCCCAATCACTACCCCAAAACCGGGGCAGACTACCCCAATCACTACCCCAAAACCGTCCCGGAACGAATCCTGGCTCTCTTGGCCGCTGAACCCCGGATGACTCGGAAGCAGCTTGCGGAGCGCGTCGGCCTCACGCTGGATGGAATCAAGTACCACATGCGCCGCCTGAAGGCATCCGGGGCGATCGTTCGGGTCGGATCGTCGCGAGCAGGCCACTGGCAGGTCCTTGAACCCGGAATTTCTGGTTCAGCCAGAAAGCAACCAGAAAACAACCAGAAACCTGCCGGCCCCGACCCCGAAGGCCCCCGATGACCGCCGTCGGCGAACTCGAGATCCAGACCCAGCGCCGCGTCATCGACCATTTCCGCGACACTCTCGGTTACCGATACCTGGGCAAGTGGCACGAACGCCCGAACAACCGGAACATCGAACCCGAAATCCTCACGGAGTTTCTCACGCGCCAGGGCCACGACCCGGCCATCACGACCAAAGTGCTGGACAGGCTCGACAAGGCTGCGGCTCTGGGCGGGGGAAGGGCGCTCTACGACGCCAACCGCGATGTCTACAGCCTTCTCCGCTACGGTGCGAAGGTGCGGCCCGCGCTCGGCGAGTCCACGCTCACCGTCAACCTGATCGATTGGGAGAATCCGGCCGCCAACGACTTCGCCATCGCCGAAGAAGTGACGGTGCTCGGCCACAACACGAAGCGGCCCGACATCGTGCTCTACGTCAACGGGATCGCGATCGGCGTACTCGAACTCAAGCGCTCGACCGTCTCGGTGGCGGAGGGAATCCGCCAGAATCTGGACAATCAGAAGAAGGAATTCATCCAGCCGTTTTTTTCCACGGTGCAGCTCGTGATGGCGGGCAACGACACCGAAGGGCTGCGCTACGGCGTGATCGAGACCCGCGAGAAGTATTGGCTCCGCTGGAAGGAAGCCGACGCTCTCAACCACGACGACGCCACCTCTCCCCTCCTTGCCGATCTCGGCCACCTCTGCGCACCCGACCGTCTGCTCGAAGTCATCCACGACTTCGTGGTGTTCGACGCCGGCGTCAAGAAGATCTGCCGCCACAACCAGTACTTCGGCGTGAAGACGGCCCGGGATTACGTCCGCCGCCGCGAAGGCGGGATCATCTGGCACACCCAGGGCAGCGGGAAGAGCCTCACGATGGTGTGGCTGGCGAAGTGGATCCGCGAACTCAAGGACGTCGACGGCCGTATCCTCATCGTCACCGATCGCACCGAGCTTGACGAGCAGATCGAGAAGGTCTTCATGGGTGTGGACGAGGACATCTACCGGACGAAGAGCGGAGCCGACCTCGTGGAAGCACTTCGTGATCCCGCCCACTCGCTGATCTGTTCCCTCGTCCAGAAGTTCGGGAGCTCCGAGGAAGGGAACATCGACCGCTACGTCAACGATCTCCGCGCCCAAGTGTCAGGCGGTTTCCGGGCCCCGGGCGAGCTCTTCGTCTTCGTGGACGAATGTCACCGGACCCAGTCCGGCAAGCTGCACGCCGCCATGAAGGCGATCCTTCCCGGCGCCACGCTGATCGGCTTCACCGGGACACCGCTCCTCAAGTCCGACAAGAAGCGCAGCATCGAGACCTTCGGCCCGTACATCCACACCTACAAGTACGACGAGGCGGTCGACGACAACGTGGTTCTGGACCTGCGCTACGAGGCACGCGACATCGACCAGAACATCACGTCGGAAGAGAAGATCGACCGGTGGTTCGACGCGAAGACGAAGGGCCTCAGTGACCTGGCCCGCGCGCAACTCAGGCAGAAGTGGGGCACGATGCGCAAGGTCACGAGTTCGCTGGACCGGATTCGGAAGATCGCGGCCGACATCCTGATGGACATGGAGACCAGGGACCGCCTGCAGAATGACCGCGGCAACGCCATGCTCGTGTCGGACAGCGTCTACGCGGCCTGCCGCTTCTTCGAGGTGTTCAGCGAATCCGAGCTGAAGGGCAAGTGCGCCATCGTCACCTCATACAGCCCGGCGGCTGGGGACATCAAGGGCGAAGAGACGGGCGAAGGCCTCACCGAGAAGCTGCTCAAGTACGATGTCTACCGGAAGATGCTGGCGGACTACTTCGGTCAGCCCGCGGACAAGGCCATGCACAAGGCCGAGCAGTTCGAGAAGGACGTCAAGGGGCGCTTCGTGAACGAGCCGGGGAAGATGAAGCTCCTGATCGTCGTCGACAAGCTGCTCACCGGCTTCGACGCCCCGCCGGCGACGTATCTCTACATCGACAAGAGAATGCAGAACCACGGTCTCTTCCAGGCGATCTGCAGGGTCAACCGGCTGCACGGAGAGGACAAGGAGTACGGCTACGTCATCGACTACAAGGACCTGTTCCGGTCGCTCGAAGGCGCGATCAGGGACTACACGGGCGAAGCGTTCGAGGGCTATGACCGCGAGGACGTGGAAGGCCTGCTGAAGGATCGTCTCGAACAGGGGCGGGAGCGGCTGGAGGAGACCCGCGAAGCAGTGAAGGCGCTGTGCGAACCCGTTGAGCCGCCCCGGGACACGGAGGCGTACCTGCGCTACTTCTGTCACGACGGAACAGGCGACCCCGCCGGGGAGCTTGCCGCCAACGAACGGAAGCGGCTCACGCTGTACAGAATGGTGGCGGCCTGCCTGCGTGCCTACGCGAACCTGGCCAACGAGATGATCGAGGCCGGTTACACCGAGGCCGAACGGCAGGCCATCCGGGAGGAGGTGAGCCACTACGAGAAGGTCCGCCAGGAGGTCAAGCTGGCCAGCGGGGACTACGTCGATCTCAAGCTGTTCGAGCCCGCCATGAGGCACCTCCTCGACAACTACATCAGAGCCGAGGACAGCGAGGTCGTTACCGCGTTCGACGACATGACGCTCGTTGACCTGCTCATCAGGAACGGCAGCGACGCGATCGACTCGCTCCCGGAAGGGATCCGGCGCAGCCGGCGCGCCGTCGCCGAGACGATCGAGAACAACGTGCGCCGCCTGATCGTAGACGAGATGGCCGTGAATCCGAAGTACTACGAGAAGATGTCCGCCGTGCTCGAGGCGCTGGTCAACCAACGCAGGGAAGAAGCGATCGAGTACGAAGCCTACCTGAGGAAGGTCATCGAACTCGCGGAGAAGGTGAAGCGCGGGGAAGGCGGCGGCTCGTATCCCCCCAGCATGAACAAGCCGGCGCTCCGGGCCATCTACGACAACCTGCCGGACGAGTTGCTTTCGGAACGCGTGGCCGAGCCCGGCGCGGAACCCTGGCCTGATCCCGGCGAAGCCGCAGCGCTGGCCATCGATGAGGCGGTTCGCCAGACCCTGATGGCCGGCTGGCGCGACCACCCCATCAAGGAGAGGAGGATCTTGAGAGCGATCCGCGATGCCCTCGGCCCAAACGGCGAGGAACACGCGCAGGCGATCTTCAAAATCGTGAAGGCGCAGCATGAGTACTGACCACGCCCGGATGGAGATCCGCGGCATCCCGGTCGAGGTGGTCCGCAAGGACATCAAGAACCTGCACGTGGGCGTCTACCCTCCGGAGGGAAGAGTGCGGGTCGCGGCGCCGCTGCGGCTCGACGACGACGGGGTGCGGCTGGCCGTGATCTCCCGGCTGGCTTGGATTCGCCGCCGCCGCGACGAATTTCAGCGGCAGGACCGCCAGTCGCAACGCGAGTTTGTCAGCGGCGAGAGCCACTATTTCGAGGGTCGTCGCTACCGCTTGGACGTGGTCGTGTCGGACGGCCCAACTGCCACACGTCTGCGCAATGCCGGCTGGATCGAGATGCGGATCCGACCCGACACGGGCCGCGACGCGCGCGAGGCCATGCTGTACCACTGGTATCGGGGCCGATTGCGGGAGCGAATCCCCGACATCGTCGCCAAGTGGGAACCCCGTGTCGGCGTCACCGTGGCGGACTGGCGCATCCGTCGCATGAAGACGCGCTGGGGCACCTGCAACCGTGAGGCCGGCCGCATCTGGCTTAACTCGGAGCTGGCCAAGAAGCCTGTGTCGTGTCTGGAATACGTCGTCGTACACGAAATGGTCCACCTGATCGAGCGCGGCCACAACGAGCGCTTCCGAAGCATCCTCGACCGCGTGCTGCCGAATTGGCGCCACCGGCTCGACGCACTGGCCCGGGAGCCCCTGGCGAACGAGACGTGGCAGACATGCGCCGAGGCCTAAAACCTTGGGGGAGCCGTCGTCGGCCTTGTAGACTCCGGGTCCCCACCCCATTAGATTGCGTCCACGGCGCGTCGCCTCTTTTTCCGGCGACGCGTTTCGTGTCTGCGCCCGTAGCTCAGCCTGGATAGAGCGCTTGCCTCCGGAGCAAGAGGTCACAGGTTCGAATCCTGTCGGGCGCACTCGTCCCGACGGAGCCGGGCAGCACCGGGTCTGTGGGGGAAACTCCCGGACCTGAGGGTTCAGGGGCGCAGGCTCGGGTGGCGGAACTGGCAGACGCGCAGGATTCAGGATCCTGTGGGATTTAACTCCCGTGGGGGTTCGACTCCCCCCCCGAGCATCACCGGCCCAGGTGGCGGAACTGGCAGACGCGCTAGCTTGAGGGGCTAGTGTCCTTTTACGGACGTGGAGGTTCGAATCCTCTCCTGGGCATGCGGCACCGCGGGGCTTCCGGCCTCGCGCGCACGACATCGCCGGTCGCAGTCGACCGGTCCCAGCGCCCGTAGCTCAACTGGATAGAGCACCTGACTACGGATCAGGAGGTTGGGGATTCGAATTCTCCCGGGCGCATGTTTCCTTCCTTCGGAAGTCAAATTGCGCCCGGCAGAATTCTCGGTGCGCTCGTGGGCTTCGCCCCCTTCGCTGGCCAAATTCTCCCGGGCACGTCCTGTGTGAGCACAGGTGTCGGGCAGACGTCTCGGTGCGCTCGGGCTTCGCCCTCCGCTGGCCTGGTGGGCGGCTCCCTAGCGGTTGCTCTCCCCGGAACTCCGCGCCGGGGGGCGGCAGTCCGGCCATTGCGAGCCGGGCGGCATCGCGCGCTGGTCCCGCGGCATCCGGTTCGGGTCCTCGGAGGCCAGGTAGACGAGCAGCGCGGTCATCACGGCGTCGTCGCGCAGGTCCTCGAAGATGATCTTGTCGAAGCTGTCGCGGTTGGTGTGCCAGGTGTAGATGCTCGTGTCCCAGCGGTTGATGTCCATGGGGGAGTCGTCGCCCCGGCCGGCTCCGACGTGGAAGCTGAATGCCGGCACTCCCGCGCACAGGAAGGACGCGTGGTCCGTCCCGCCGGATTCGGGCATCCCCGGGATCTCGAGGGTGACGAGATCCGCGAGTTCGCTCGGGATCTTCCCGAGCCAGTCGCCGAAGCGCCCGGCGGCTCCGGCGAACCCCTGCATGGGGATGAAGGTGACCGGCCCGTTCCCGTGATCCACGTTGAACACCGTGTGTGTGCGCGCGAGGATCTCGGGGTGGTCCTCGACGAAGGCGCGTGACCCGTTCAGACCCTGCTCCTCGCCGTTCCAGAGGGCGCCGATGATGGTGCGGCGGGGGTTCGGGACCGCCCGCTTCAGGATGCGCATCGCTTCCATGATGGCGACCGCGCCGGTGCCGTTGTCCAGCGCGCCGTCGGAGCCGTCCCAGGAGTCGTAGTGACCTCCGAGGATCACGTACTCCTCGGGTTCGGCGGTGCCGGGGATCTCGGCGATTGCGTTGAAGACCGGCACCTCGCCGAGGAAACGAGCCCGGGCGTCGACGCGCAGCACCGGCCCCTGACCGTTCTCGGCCAGCCGGTACACGAGCCCGTATGCCTCGCAACTCAGGTCGACGACCGGCGCTCGCTCCGCCCCGGTGCCGAAGATCTTGTTCACGCCCCACCCTTCCGACCACTGCGAGCGGATGATCCCGGCGGCCCCGGCAGCGTCCAGCGCCTCCGGCAGCAGGCGCCGATCGAGACCCGTGTTCTCCTCGCGTTCGCGCCACTCTCGGGCCGCGCGCTCGCGCTCCTCGGTCATGCGGGCCAGCGTTTCGGGCCGGGCGAACCACTCCAGGTTGTCCTCCGGGCGGCAACTCGACTCGGGTCGCGAGATGAGGACGAACTTGCCGCGCACCTCCGGTAGCCACGCCTCGAACGCTTCGGGGCCGCCCGCGTCCGCCAGAACCACGACGTCCGCTTCGACGGGCCCGTCCGTGGCCGGGCTCCATGCGGCCGCCATGCCCTCCAGCGATCGCACGCGCGGCGAGACGAGATCGATGTGGCTGATCCCCCGCTCCCATCCCCGCCATGTGCCGTATCTCTCCTTGTACGCCTCGATGCCCCACTCCGCGTACCTGGCCACCGCCCAGTCGTTGGCGCCGGCCATGGCGGACGAGCCGGTAAGGCGCGGCCCGATCGAGTCCATCATCACCTGGCCGAGTTCGTAGACCTGTGAGCGCTCGACGCCCTCCTCCCAGATCGCCCGGATGACGGGGTCGTCGGAGGGAAAGGACTGGGCAACTGCCGCCTGGGTCGCGACGAATGCCAACGAGCAGGCGAGTCCGACTCGAACCGAGGGCTTCATGGATCGCTCCGGGAGAGGATAGGACCTGTCACACCCGATACCGCACCACCGCCACGAAGGTAGAGGTGGCCAGCAGGCTGCGGAATGAGCTTGGGCTCGATGGCGGTCACAGAGAGCCGTGCCAGCGGGCGGGATTTGACCCTCCCATCTGGCCAACGGATACTCTGGGGCATGAACCACTTGGATCGCATCACCCTGGAGCCGGGGAAGAGAGGCGGCAAACCGTGCATTCGCGGGCCATGCGTCTAGAAGGCAAGCGTGCTCTGGTCACCGGCGCCTCGCGGAGCATCGGGCGGGGCATCGCCCTGGGCCTGGCCCGTGAGGGTGCGGACGTGGCGGTCAACTACCGTCGGAGCCGCGAGGATGCCGAAAGCGTCGTCCGTCAGATTGAGGCCATGGGGCGCCGCGCGGTCGCCGTGCGGGGCTCCACGGACTCCCGATCGGATGTCGAGCGCTTCGTGGCCGAGGCGCACGACTTCCTGGGTGGCCTCGACATCCTGGTGAACAACGCCGGGATCCTGAAGCGTACGCCCCTCCTCGAGATCAGCGAGGAGGAGTGGGACGCCATTCTGAACGTGAACCTGAAGGGCTATTTCCTGGTCGGTCAGGCGGCAGGACGCCGCATGGTCGAAGCCGGGACGCCGGCCGCGATCGTCAACGTGTCGTCCGCCGGGCAGGCGGTGGCTGCCCCGACCCTCACCCACTACTGCGTGTCGAAGGCAGGGGTCGAGATGCTCACGAAGCAGATGGCGCTCGAGCTCGCGCCCCACAAGATCCGGGTGAACGCCGTCGCACCGGGTCTGATCGAGACCGACATGAACCGGGCCGACATCGCACAGGACGACTTCCGTGAGCGCCGCCTCGCCCGCATCCCCCTCGGGGAGATCGGCGCCCCTGACGACGTGGTGGGGGCCGTCGTCTTCCTCGCGTCGAACGACGAGGCGCGCCTCGTGACGGGCGCCACCCTGTTCATCGACGCCGGCCAGACGATCTGGGGTGCCTAGAGCGCTCCTCAGGCTCCGCTTCGGCCTGGCGGTGGTAGCGATACTCCCGGTGGTGGCGTGCCGTGGCCCCGGCCCCGGCGATTCCGACCCGCCCACCAACCTGCCCACCTGGGAGGTTCGCTTCTCCCATGTGCTCTCGACCAACTCGGAGTTCCACCTCATGGCGGAGCGCTTCCGGGACCTCATGCTCGAGCGCACCGATGGGCGGTTCCGGGTCATCATCTATCCGTCGGGACAACTCGGGGGCGAGCGCGTGGCCTTCGAGCAGATTCAGGTCGGCGCGGTGCACATGGCCATCACGGGCACTCCCGTGCTTTCGGGCTGGGTGCCCGAAGGGCAGATGTTCGATCTCCCGTTCCTGTTCGAGACCCGGGACCATGGGCTCTCGGTGATGAACGGTCCCATGGGAGACTGGTGGCGCGATCTCCTCCTCGAGCGCACGGGCGTCCGCTCGCTGGGTTTCCTCGACTACGGGTTCCGCCACGTCTACAACAAGCGCCGGCCGGTCGAGGCGCCCGAGGATCTCGTCGGCCTCAAGCTTCGGGTCCTCCAGAACGCGACGTACCTGGCGGCCTATTCCGCGCTGGGCGTCCAGGCGACCCCGATGAACTACGGCGAGGTCTACTCCGCGCTCCAGCAGGGCGTAATCGACGGCGGGGAGGCGAACGCCATCGGGTTCGTGAGCAGCCGGCTCCACGAGGTGGCGAAGTTCTACAGCTTCACGTCCATCACCTACAACCCGATCACCCTCCTGGTGAACGAGCCGTTCTATACGGCGCTTCCCCCGGACATCAGGGAGACCGTGGACCGCTCCGCGGCGGACGCGCTCGCCTACCAGAGCGAAGTCGCGCGCCGGATGGAAGCGGACGCGGTGGAGGAAATGCGCGCGGCCGGCGTGGAGATCTCCCGACCGAACCTGGCGCCGTTCGCCCCGGCCGTCAGACCGCGCGTCTGGGACGACCTGGCTGCTCGGCTGCCAGATGGCGAGGCGTTGATCTCGAAGCTGGTGGCGGAGACGGCGCGTGCGGCTCCGGGTGGCCGGTAGAACGATCCCCGAAACGTGGAATGAGTGATCGTTTGAACCTGTACTTCAATCTATCATGATAATCTGAAGTAGTAATGCAAATCGTCAGAGACCCGGCGGGTCCAAGAGTGACCGGATGACGAAGCGACTGCGGGCGCTCAACCGAGTTCTGATCGCGCTCGAGACGTACGCCGTGGGCGGCCTCGTGATCGCGGTTGCCGTCGTGGTCCTCCTGCAGGTCCTCATGCGCTACCTGTTCGCCTACCCCAATCCCTGGAGCGAGGAGGCCTCGCGCTTCTGCTTCATCTGGATGTCGCTGCTCGGGACCTCGCTGGCGGTGGCACGTCGGGCTCACTTCGGGTTCGATCAGGTCACCGGGCGGTTGGCCCCGCGCGCGAAAAGGATTGTGGAGGCGTTCGCCGGAGCGGTCGTGCTGATGTTCTCGCTCCTCCTCATCGCCACGGGCATCGCCCTCATGGACCTCACGATGGGAGAGCGCTCCGCGGCCCTGAACCTGCCCGTCGCTCTCGTCTATGCCGCGGTGCCGGTGTCCGGTGCGCTGATGGTGATCCACATGCTGGCGGGGCGGGCGGGCGATGACTCGGCCGAAGGCGACCACTCGGCCGAGGAGACCGGCTGATGGGCGGCCTCCTCCTCGGCATCTTCGGCGTCCTGGTGCTGGTTGCCGTGCCCATCGGGTTCGCGCTCGCGCTCGCGGCCGTTATCGCCATCGTGGTGGCGGACCTCCCGCTCGTCATCATCCCGCAGCAGATCGTCGCGGGGATGGATTCCTTCCCCATGCTTGCCGTACCCCTCTTCATTCTGGCCGGCTTCGTCATGGACGTGGGGGGGATCAGCCGGCGCCTGGTGACGCTCGCACGGTCGCTCGTGGGACACCTCCCGGGAGGGCTCGGGCAGGTGGTCATCATGGCCGAGATCTTCTTCTCGGGAGTGTCGGGCTCCACGTCCGCGGACGCGGCCGCCGTCGGGGGCATCATGGTGCCTCAGTTGACGGCGAACGGATACAGCCGGGCGCGCGCCACCGCGATCGTCTCGGCCGCGTGCGGGATGGGGATTCTCATTCCGCCAGCCATCGTCATGGTCGTCTACGGCGTCATCGGCAACGTCTCCATCGGCGCCCTGTTCGTCGCCTCGATCGCACCCGCGCTCCTCATCGCCGTGGGCCTGATGACGCAGATCGGGTGGCAGGCACGGAGGGAAGGGTGGCCGCGCGGGGAGCGTGCTTCGTTCGCGGAACTCCGCCGCGCCGCGATCGACGCCGTGCTCCCCCTGTTCATGATCGTGGTCATCCTGGGCGGCATCCGCTTCGGACTCTTCACGCCCACCGAGGCCGCCGCGGTCGCCGTCGCCTACGCGCTGCTCCTGGCCGGGCCCGTGTACCGGTCCCTCAGCGCTCGAGACTTGTGGAAGAGGGTCGTCCAGACCGCCATGGTGTCGGGGATGGTGCTGTTCGTGGTGGGCGCCGCCCGCCTGCTGGGTTGGGTCCTCGCGGTCATGCAGGTGCCCCAGACGCTGGCGTCATCGGTGGTCGGGATGGGAGGCGGCCAAACCGGCTTCATGCTCCTCACGATTCTCATCTTCCTGCTGCTCGGCGCCATCCTCGAGGGCGTGCCCGCGGTCGTCCTGCTGACGCCGATCCTGCTGCCCCTGGCGATGCAACTCGGAATCGACCCGGTGCACTACGGCGCCGTCATCGTGGCGACCCAGGGGATCTCCGTGTTCCTGCCGCCCGTGGGCGTAAGCCTTCTGGTGGCCTGCTCCGTGGGAGGAGTCGAGCCGGCGGAGGTCGCCCGTCCGCTCTGGCCCTACCTGGGGCTCATGTTGGGGCTCACGGTGGTCATCGCGTTCCTGCCGGGCGTGGTGCTGTTCCTGCCGGAACTTCTGGGGTATTGAGGGCGGAGTGGTCAAAGTAACATATAGTGTGTATAATACACACCATGTCGAGCAGGGAGATCATTCGCAAACTGGTGGCAGATGGCTGGACGCTTCGGAACACTCGCGGAAGCCACCACCAGTTCGTCCCTCCCGACAAGCCCGGTCGAGTGACGGTGAAGCACCCCCAGCAAAGACATTCCGATCGGGACGCTTCGCAGCATCTATCGGCAGGCCGGTTGGGAATGGGAGGATCGCTGATGCGCTTTCCGATCGTGGTTCACAAGGACGCAGACAGCGGGTATGGAGTCACCGTGCCCGATCTTCCTGGCTGTTTCTCAGCCGGTGACACCCTCGACGAAGTGATCGAGTCGGCCCGGGAGGCGATCGCGTGCCATATCGAGGGGCTGCTGATGGACGGCGAACCGGTCCCGGCCAGGACCTCGCTGGAAGCACACCAGGGGAACGACGACTACCGAGGTGGTGTGTGGGCGATTGCCGACGTGGATATTTCGAAACTCTCGAGCAAGACGAAACGAATCAACATCACACTGCCTGAGCGGGTACTGGCCATCGTGGACCGGGCCGCGGCGAGGGAAGGCCAGTCACGGTCCGGCCTGCTGGCTTGCGCGGCGCTCAGCTATCTCCAACGTCAATCGGACGGAGACTTGTCAGGTCCCCTCACCGACAGACCCGACTCAAGTCATGCCTACGGGGCTGGCTCGGCACAGCAGACCCCGCGTCGGCGGGGAGACGGCGAGTAAGGCGGGCGCTATCAATGCGATGAACCAGGTCAGTATTTGATGTCGCTCCGCCCGACGGTCATCCCGATGTTGCCGACCCGGCGACCCATCGTGTAGTGCTCGCCGCTCCCGGCGGTCATCCCGAAGAAGTCCACACCGGGCACGATCAGGCGACCGGCGTCGTCGACTGCGCCCTCGCTGGCGGTCGTCGCCACGACCTCCGCGATGAAGAGCTTCCGTTCGGGCGGCACCTCAAGTGAGTCGATGATGCGACACTCGCAATGGATGGGGGACTCCTCCACGGTGGGCGCATCGACTACGGTCGCCGCGCCTCGTGTCAGACCTGAGAGCTCGAACTTGTCGGCTACGCGTCCGGAGTTCATGTCGACGGTGTCGAACGCCTCGACCATCGATGCGAGCGGGACGTTCAGCACGAACTCGTCGTGGATCTGTGGAGCAAGATCGTCAAGATCGCCATGGTACCGGGGATGGTGGTGTTCCTGCCTGGGGTGTTGGGGTATCGACGGGGTGGGGGGGGCGCCGCAGGGGTGTAGGGCGGCGCAGCACAGGCTTCACGGCGATTCCGAAACGCGCCTATCACGCAGCCCTGCGGCGATCCGTCTCACATATTCCGCTACCCTGACCCATACTTCGTCGAACTCCTGCTCAGCACCCGGAGGGAGCAGGGCAGCCAGATTCCGCTCCCAGTCGGTCCGGAACTCGTCCTCGCGCTCCGTCATACGATCCAGGTGCGCACCCTCCCAATCTACTTCTCTGGCATCCAGTTTCCGGGGCAGGCTGGCTCGTACGTTCCGTTCATCTACGTGCTCCAGGAGCGAGAAGATGTCGTACAGATCTCTCGACACGGCGTAGATGCGTTGACCGAGGACGGCTCGGACCTTCTCGGACATGACCTCCTCCAGGGCATAACACGTCAACTGGATCTCCCCCAGATCGTCGGCGTCGGAGAAGGGATGGAATAGCGGGCGCAACACGGGGCTGAACGCCAGTACTTCGTTCCGCGTGATGTCGAGGCGAAGGCCGCGTGGGGATCCACCGGAAGCATGCGGTCCGCGCCAGTAAAGAGTGAACTGCAGACTCTCTCGCCCGTACTGATCATCAATGACTCGCAACCTCGAGTTCCGGGCCGCAAAGTTGATACCGCTGGCCCTCTGAACTGCTGCGAATGCCTCGCCGACCGCCTTCTCGAACTCCTCCCAGCCAAACCACTCGGTTGCGGTGAAGTCGAGGTCTTCCGAGAACCGGTAGTCCGGGAAGTAGCACTTCCGCAGGCAGGTCCCACCCTGGAAGACCAACCGCCCGGCCGGGAACGGGTGTTCTGCGATGCCTCGGAGGGCCCACCCTAGCGCGTAATCCAGCTCCATGGTCCGAGGTTCGACACCCGCCACCCGCGCGCGCCGGCGGATCTCCCCGTCCCGAATCATGTCCGCCTCCGGAGCCCTTCCTCCGGGAGATTGACTTCAATTCGCCAGCGGGTGGCGATCCGGTGGGGCTTCCTTGGAGTGGACGGATCGAGTTTGCTGATTCCGGCAGTGAGGAGATCCAGCCATCCATGCAGCACCGCCCGCTCCGGAGGATGGGTCAGCTCAACGCTCTCGACCAGAAACCCGAGCCGCTTCACAACGGCGCCGGAGCCAAAGCGGTGCAGATAATCCGTCATTCGGTCCCAGTCGAAGTCGCCGTCTCCTGCAAGCAACGCCTCGCCGACCTGGCCCACTCCTCCGCTCAGCTCGGGCCTGTCGAGGCAATCCACGATCGTCTTCTCCCGATCCGTGACCTCGACCTGGAATTCCCCGGCGCGGTATACGTGGCAACCGAAGAACTTCCGAGGCTTCACCCGGACGATCCGAAACCGCATCCCGAGAACCTGTGGTGTGCGGCGTTCCTTGCGTGCGGTCGTCTGCACGTAGGTAACGCGGGGGACCTGCTCGGTGAGTTTCCAGTAGTTGAGGGCGGACCAGTAGCCCACCACGGCATGACTCACCAGGTGCCCCGCAATGACGTAGGCGTCCTCGGTCCAGGTGCGGTCCGGGCCGGCTTCGAGTGGGACGATGAGGTACTTCCCCTTCTCAATGCGCTCCAGCCAGCCCTTGTCGACGAGTCGCGCCAACGCATCCCTGGTCGCCCTGCCTTCGCCGAGTACTTCGTACGCATCCTTCGTTGCGAAGATCTGCTTCCCACTTGCTGCCAAGCTGGTAAGGAATGACGCTTCGGCATGGCTGAGGCTTATTATATTATGATACGTCATTACCGCTCCTACGTCCGTTAATCACGTATCGACATATAGTACACGGGGATAGGTTCCGCCAAACACCACTCCTGCATGCGGGGTGCCCCAGACGCTGGCGTCGGGCCGTCAGTACTTGATGTCGCTTCGGCCGACCGTCATCCCGATGTTTCCGACTCGGCGACCCATCGTGTAGTGCTCGCCGCTCCCGGCGGTCATCCCGAAGAAGTCCACATCGGGCACGATCAGGCGACCGGCGTCGTCGACCGCGCCCTCTAGGACGGTCGTGGCCACGACCTCCGCGAAGAAGAGCTTCCGCTCGGGCGGCATCTCGAGCGAGTCGAAGATCCGACACTCGCAGTGGATGGGGGACTCCTCCACCGTGGGCGCATCGACGACGGTCGCCGCGCCCCGCGTCAGACCGGAGAGTTCGAACTTGTCGGCCACGCGTCCGGAGTTCATGTCGACGGTGTCGAACGCCTCGACCATCGATGCGAGCGGGACGTTCAGCACGAACTCGTCGTGAATCTCCAGGAGTTCCCTCGCCTGATGCTCGAGCCCCGCGCTCACCCCGATCTGGGGCGGGTCGCCGCTCACGACGAACGTCCACAGCACCGAAATCTCGTCGGGGTCGCCGGGTCGGCCGTTCACGGTGAGCAGGATCGCCGGGACGGGCGGGAGCATCGGGCCCGCCGCCGCAAGCGAACGGCGAGCCCCGGTGAGCGGCGCCGACGTCCTATCCTCGTCCACTCGTGTCCCCTCCTCCGGCGTGCATCCCCAAACGGCGGCGACCGCCGCGGCCGCCGATCCACTCTCCAGGAACCGTCTCCGCGACCAGCCGCGCGTTGATGTCATCCCCTTCACTGCCTCCTCGCGGGTGACTACCTCCAACTTGCAAACGTGTGGAGTCCGTGCGCCGCTCGCCACCTCGGGCGGAGACTCACCGCAATCCCTGTGAGCCTCCTGGTGGCCTGCTCCGTGGGAGGGGTCGAGCCAGCGGAAGTCGCCCGCCCGCTCTGGCCTACCTGGCGCTCATGCTTGCGCTCACGGTCGCCATCGCCATCCTGCCGGGCGTGGTGTTGTTCCTTCCGAATCTGCTCGGGTACTAGGGCTTGTCACGGTCGCCGCGTAAACTGCAAGGTCGGTTAATCTTCGCATCTTGGACCAGTGATTGAACCTGCCAGCTTTGCGGGGACGAATACCTCCGCAGATTTCGAGATCGAGTTGTGCTCTTTCTCGGTGAAGTATCCGCTGTTCGAACTTGAGCCGCTGAACATCCGCATGATGGCGGGCGAGCGGGTGGCCCTGGTCGGCCCGAATGGAGCGGGGAAGACAACGATCTTGCGGGCGCTCTCGGGTTCTCTTCCAGAGTACGGTGGCAAGGTACTGTTCGGCGGTACCGATTCGCGCGCTCTTTTTCCGGGCCTGCGAAACCACGTGGGTGTCATGCCGGAACGACTCCTCGGATTCGACTGGATGACGGTTCGACAGCACTTCGACCTGCTGGCAGAGTTCTTCGACAGGTGGGACCGTGACTACGAGGCCGAGTTGATGGACCGACTTGAGATTTGCGAGGAAGGTTGCCTGGGGACCCTTTCAAGCGGTAACCGGGCCAAGGTCGCATTCGTATCGGCTGAGGCGTTTCGGCCTCGGGTACTGCTCCTCGACGAGCCGACATCCGGTCTGGACCCCGTGATGCGCAAGCATCTCATCAATGCGGTCGTCGAGAATCTGGACAACGATCAGGGAAGGATCGTCCTGTTCTCGACCCACATCCTTGAGGACGTGGAATGGCTGGCCGAGCGTGTCCTGGTGCTCAGGAACGGAAGCCTGATAGCCGACCGCCCGGTGCCGGACATGCGCACCGATGGAAAGTCTCTGACGGGTGTCCTTTACGCGTTGATGGTTGCCAAATGAGCCCGCGACATGTTGGAACCCTGGCTCGCGTAGAGATCCAGCGCGCCAAACCCTTGCTGGGTCGCTTGTACCTGGCAGGGGCGGCAGGACTTGCTCTCTTCTTCGCTTTGGGTCGGGGCTCCGGGGAGAATGTTCTGGTCGTCATCATGGGCGTGACGATGGGTGCGGCCGCAGTCATGCCCTTCGCCGTCATGCGAGACAAGCTCGATCACACACTTGAGTTCCTGCTGTCGCTGCCCGTGACCGTTTCCGACCTGGTCACGGCCCGGTTTCTGGCCGCGGCGCTGGGGCTACTCCCCGGTGCGATTGCCACCGGGGTGGCGTTTGCGCTCGTGACTCCGCCCGAAGAGTTCTGCGTCATCGCGGCGGCCTCACCCTTCCCAATAGCTGCACGCGCTGCGGGGGGCTGGACACCTACGAGGTCAAGCACCCGTCAATGCCTTATCGATGCCGTGATTGCCGCAGGTACTTCTCAGCCAAGATGGGCACGGCGCTTGAGGGGTCGAAGGTGACGTACAAGCAGTGGGTGTACGCGATCTACCTTTCGCTGACGAACCTGAAGGGTGTGAGCAGCCTTAAGATCCGGCGCGACTTGGGCGTGAGCCAGCCGACCGCTTGGTTCATGATGCACCGTATTCGCGAGGCGTGGGGCTATACGCCCGAAGAGTTTGACGGCCCGATTGAAGTAGATGAGACCCATATCGGCGGGCTGGAGAAGAACAAGCATGCCAGCAAGAAGCTGAACGCCGGTCGCGGTCCCGTAGGCAAGACGGCTGTGGTGGGTGTGAAGGACAGGGCGACGAAGCGCGTCAAGGCGAAGGTGGTTGATCGGACGGACGCCGCTACGCTGGTCCCGTTCGTGGAGTCGCACCGCAGGCGTGGCGCGATGGCCTATACCGACGAGTCTCGCGCTTACCAGAGCCTTGAGAACCACGAGGCGGTGAAGCATGGCGCGAAGGAGTACGTACGCGGCATGGCACACACGAACGGCATGGAGAGCTTTTGGGGGATGTTGAAGCGAGGCTACAAGGGCGTGTACCACGTCATGTCGCCAAAGCATTTGCACCGCTACGTGAACGAGTACGCGGGCCGTCACAACATCCGCGACATGGACACCATCGAGCAGATGCATGACGTGGTGGCGGGTCTGGTCGGCAAGCGGGCTGCTTTGGCGCGATCTGACGGCAGAGGAAGCCGGTTGATGTTGGCAGACTGGAGTGCTACGCTGCCAGTGACATCGTTTCCATGTGGGAACCGCATGGTTGTTTCATTGAAAGGGAGACGCATGACCAATTCGCTTCGTAGAATCTACCGGAAGCGGTTGAGTGTACCGCTTGTCTTGATGCTGATGGTTGCATGTGATGCTGGTACTAGCACTGGCCCCAAGACTGAGTTGCCTGAACAGACTGCACCATTGACCATGAGTGCTGTGTCAAATAGCATCGGGGGTCCGAACGGATTTGAGATTAAGTGGTGGCATTGGCCAGCGGACAGCTTGGCTGCGACCGAAAAAGCCATTATCACTCGTGCCGTCAGCAAGTGGCAGGACGTTCTCGAACCATCCGATCCTTGGGAAGTGCCAGCAGGAACCTTGTACTGCCCGAGCGTCCCCGGCACAACAATAAACTTTGGTGCAATGGGTACCGTCATCGATGATATATCCATTGGAATTCGTAAGAGCGAGATTGATGGTCCGGGCGGTGTTTGGGGACAGGCCATGTCTTGTGTCGTTCGGACACGAGGTCTCTTGCCGCCGTTTGGACCCATAACGGTGGACTATTTACCTGCCTACAGCTTTATCTGGCTGGACGAGGCAGATGTTCCAGACATGACAAGCGATGAACTTTATGACCTTGTTCTTCATGAGATGGGGCACGCGCTTGGCTTCGGAACCGTGGGGCTGGCCGTGCTGAATCTGGTGGGCGATGCACGTCCTCCGGGGTCGGCGCTTTATCACGATACTTACTTCTTGGGAAAGAACGCAATCGCGGCGTTCGACTCCGTGGGTGGGGGAACCTACAGCGGCAACAAAGTCCCGCTGGACAACGTGGGCCTACGTTTCACTGCGCATTGGCGAGAATCCACGATGGTGTCGGAGCTTATGACGCCTTACGCTACGTCGGGTGATGACCCTGATACGGTGCGGGCGTTTCAGGATTTGGGCTACGAGCGTTGATGTTAACGGAAGCCGGACCTACACCCTCCGACTGAGGGCCGGATATGGGCGGGGCTCGGGAGGGGTCCCGGGCGGCTCGCGGAGACAAGACGGGGAGTGGGCGCCGCGGCGCGGCGCCTCCGGAAGGCCGGGGCCGGGACGATTATGACCGGCGGTTGTGGCGACGTGGCGTACGTTTTCAGGCGGGCGCGGGCGGCGGGAGACCGGTCCCGATGGCCCGGAGGGCTGGTCGCAGGAGGCCGAGGGCCGGTTCGCCGCGGGCGAACCCGAGCGAGGTTCGGCGGGCGTGGGAGGTGATCCTCGCGGGCGCGCGCAGCAGGCGCAGCCGGATGCCGCGCGGCTGCACGGCGCGCCAGCGGCCGCCGAGGAAGTTCGCGCGCAGGATGTGAAGAAGCTGGTAGGCGAGCGCGGCGAGGCGCCACAGCAGGGCGTTGCCGCCGAGGTCGTCCACCGCGGTGCGGCCGGCCGAGAGCTGGCCCAGCTCCCCGATCCGCTGCTCGACGACCGCGCCCGCGTTGTAGGCGCGCCACGCCTCCACGGGGCCGGTGCCCTCGATGTTGGTGAACGTCGGCGCTCACCGTGGTCTCCCACGTCGCGAGATCGAGTTCCCCCTCCTCCGGTCCGGTCCGTCTCCGCCTCTCGACCGAGAGAAGCCTGGTCCCCCACAGCTCGCCGGAGGCGGTCCTCAGCTCCCGGTCCCCGGCCTCGTCCCGGGCGGCGGTTCCCAGGCGCCCCGGAAGCCGCCGAGCCAGGCGTGCCGCGGCACCTTGAGCAGATAGGACACGCCGAGCTCCTCCATGTGCCGCGCGATGGACCTGGAGAAGAACCCCTTGTCCAGCCGCACGGTGATCCGCCGCACCCCCGCCCCCCTCAGGCGGGCCACCAGCCCGGCCAGCCACGCCTCCGCCCCCCGGGCCGTGTGCGCGTTGCCCGGCCGCCAGGCACCCCGTCAGTCGCCCGTCTCCAGGACGTAGGCCAGCAGGGGGTGGTGCGAGGGACGGCCCGGCTTCTTCGGGTTGTAGCCCCGCTCCGCCCCGGCCTGCTTCAGCCCGTAGCGCACCACGACGGTCGAGTCCATCACGATCGTCGCCGACCGGGGCGCCCCGCCGGCCAGCTCCCAGCGCCGCCGCACCATCCGCCACAGCAGATCGTCGAGCAGGGGGGACATCACCGCGGCCGAGCACCGCAGCCAGCGCCCACGTGGCCGGGTGCGGCATCGCGCCCAGCGAAGATTCGACGCCCCGCCGTTCCAGAAGCGGCAGGTCGTCCATCACCCCGCCGCCGTACAGGAGGCACCACCCACAACTCGACCACAGCGACGGCCGGTAGCGGCCGGGGACGTTCCGGGCCCGGTCGTCGATCCACCGGCCCAGCCCCAGCGCGTCCCACAGCTCCGGACCACGACAGGTGGGCGTCGGTGATCCGCCCGCCGCCCCCGCGGACCCTCAGCGCGGCCGGCGATCCTTGCACGTGCGGGCGCCATCCGGTATAGTCGTTTCCACGCACCATTCGGGTGTCCTCCGTGACGCGGTGAACCTTCGCCAGTCCACCATGGCGAGGGCCCCGGGTGGTGCTTTTCCATAGTCCGACACTATGATCTCACTATCGTCAAGGCCTCCACGGCCCGGCCACGGCCGCCCTCCCGGACGAAGCCCGCGTCCACGATCGCAGGATCCGGGATGACGCCTTACGCTACGTCGGGTGATGACGAACTGAGCCTCGTCACGGTGCGGGCGTTTCAGGATTTGGGCTACGAGGTTGATGTAACGGAAGCCGACACCTACACCCTTCCGACTGAAACCGGGCCGGATATGGATGTTTCCGGTGTGGCTTATGGTGACGATGTTCGTCAAGGTCCCATCATCGTTGTGGATCAAGAAGGCAATCGTCGGGTCGTACGTTCACCTACGCAGCAAGACCGTTAGTTGGGGGAAACAGAGATGACAGCGGAAGAGATGCAGGAGACACGAGAGGTAGACGGCCAGTCGTCAACGGACCATAACGAGTGGTCGGCGAAGTGGGATCAGCCGTCGCAAGCGCCGGGCTTCGAGGGCGCAACACCGCAGGCATTGGCGCGGATGCTGTTTCCTCCGCTACGTAACCGACAGTAACCAAGGAGGAAAGACTGTGGGGTGGCTCAAGGAGCGTAGAGAACAGAAGCGACAAGAAGCCCAACGTCAGGCTGATCTTGCCGAGCAACAACGCGCATATTTGGCCCGAGTTTTTGAGCAAGTGCTTCAAATGGCAGAGGACGGCGTAGTTCCTGATGTGAATTGGGGTGTAGATATCCCATTCCGTCTTCTAAAGTCCGAGCGCCTATATGCGGCCAGCGAAGCGGTCTACGCTGAGAAGAAACTACGCCGAAAGACAGTGGGTCGTACGAGTGGTACTAGTGTTCGAGTAATGAAGGGCGTATCGGTACGCACAGGTGGATTTGCGGGGCATGGAGTTGATTATCATGAGATCGTAGAGCATGGCCCCGGAATACTTGCTGTGACCAACAAACACATTCTTTTTTCTGGTCACAAGTCGGCGCGAATCCCGTTCAGAAAAGTTGTGACATCACAGATTGATCGGGAATCAGGACTCATTGAGGTAGTTCGAGATCGAGCAAGTGGGATGCCGGAGTATTTCTACATAAATGAGCAGGCTAACCAATTCTTCGCCGATCTTATGTCGCTTATGCCTGCTGTGGAATTTGGCAGGTCCGAGCCCGAGGTCCGATCTGTAGAGTTGTCGGATGGAATGGCGATGTTTGCAGATACTGTTTAGTGGAGCGTACACTCTCCTTTGTAGTCTCCCAACGAAAGCACCAGCGCGTCCGCAAAAAAAGGCAAGGTTCAATAGATGCCGGGAATGATCCGATATTTGGCCCGTGCTTGATACTCCTCCCACTTCTCGGGGCCGTATTTCTCGGCGCAGAACTGGTCGTCGAGGCGTTGACGGGAGATGAACAGTCCCACGATGAACACGAGGTAGGTCCAGGCCCAGGGATTGGCGAAGTGACCGAATACGAGGGCGATTGAAAGGGCAAGGAATCCCTCGCCCAGGTAGTTGAAGTGACGGGCGACGCCCCACAGGCCGCTGCACAGGATCTTGCGGTCACCGGCCTCGATGTACTCGGGTTCGATGAGGCCGAGGAACTTGCGGTCGGGCCAGCGCTTGAAGGTGTACTTCTGCATGTTGGCGCCGCGCGCGATGCCCCACCCGACGAGGAACAGCGCGGCCGATCCGATGAGCCAGACGTGCCTCCACGGCGTCGAGAAGCCGGGGTCCGGGTACACGGCCATGCCCCACAGCGGCAGGATGTAGAGCCACCCGTACACCATGATGCCGCCCCAGATCATCTTGAAGCCGAGCCGTTCGTGGATCACGTCGTAGGTGTAGAGCTGGACGCGCTCGAAGATGAAGTAGTCGAAGACGTAGAACGTGAGGAACCCGGCATACAGGAAGACGCCGGGGTTCGAGTCCGCGCCGAATAGCCCTTGGTGGTACGCGGCTCCGGAGAGGGCGTTCAGCGACAGCATCGTCCCGCCCACGACGTACAGGTACATCTTCACGTCGAAGCGCTCGTTGAAGAACGACAGCTCCAGCGCGCGCCCTTCCCACAGGGCGACGAAGGGACGCTCTATCTTGCCTCGCGACCGCCCGAACGCCACCAGGATGGCGAGGATGAGGCACAGGACCGTTCCGCCGGCCATCTGATAGATCGAGGATCGGTAGAACCAGTCCCGCGGCATCCCGGTGAGTTCGAGCGCCCACACGATCAGCGCGAGCGCGAACACCAGAAGACCGTTCAGCCGATAGTTGCGGGGTTCGCCGGTCTCCGGGTTGATGACGTAACCGGGAACCCGCCTTCCCGGGAGCACGAGTTGCGCCAGGCAAAACACGGTGCAGATCACCAGCGGGGTGAAGAAACCCGCGATCGCTTCGGTCCCGGACAGCTCGAACAGGTGGCCGATGCCAAAGCCATTCAATCATCAGAAACGTCCTCTCCGGGGGTCCGCTAACCCTCCGTCCGCGCGAACCTCAGGTTCTTGACCCGCCCTGCGTCGACCATCATCGCCCCGTACCGGCCCCCGACGAGTTCGGAGAAGCGGAAGATCGTTCCGCCCTCGATGGTGAGCTGCCCGTCCGCTTCGGCCGCGAGCGTGACCGGGTCCCGCCGACCGACGTGAAGCGTGAGCCCCGCCGCGCCTTCCTCCACGATCCGATACGTGGCGTCCAACTCGGGGCTGTGGAAGGATCCGGCGTAACGCGTGCGATGCGGGATGTCGTGGTCGGGCGGAGCCTCGGGAGCGTCCTCGTCCGCCGCCTCCTCCGCCTCGCCCGCCGCGACGTCTTCGGGCGGGTCCATCGCGTCTTCCAGATAGATTTCGGCCGTGCTTGCGATGAGGGACATGGGATCGATCCGCGACCGGTTGCACAGGGCCACGAAGGAGTGGCCGGTGCCGGGATAGCGAGACATTCCCGTTCGGTAGCCGACCCACGATCCGCCGTGCCCGACCGTGGCCAGCCCCTGGTGCTCGCCGTGGGAGAGACCGAAGGCGTATGGAATCGTATCGCCGGAGGTGAGCACGCCGCGCTCGTGCATGAGCGCCACCCAATCGGGTCCGCCGACGGTGCCCTTGGTCAGGTTGCGGTCCCACGCGGCCCACTCCTCCACCGAGGTGTAGATGCCGCCGTCTCCGACCACGTCGAGCGTCGTCATGTTGATCCGGAAACCGCTTTCGGTCGGCGAATAGCCGGTCGCCCGGTTGGGGACGACCTCGTTGTGGTCGTCGTGGAAGTGCGTGTGCGGCATGCCCAGGGGGTCGAAGAACTCGGCCTTGGCGAACTCCCGCAGGCTCTGCCCCGTAACCCTGGCCACGATCTCGCCGAGCAGGACGTAGCCGGAGTTGCTGTACAGGTACTCGGAGCCCGGAGGAAAGTTGAGTTCGCGCTGCCGGGTGATCGCGTCGAGGATGTCCCGATTGGTGATGAAGTCCTCGCTCCGGTTCCCCGCCAGGGAGAAGAGTCCGAGGTAGTCGCGCACGCCGGAGGTGTGGTGGACCAGGTGCCGGACGGCGGGAGGGTCGGGGTAGTCGGGGAATTCGGGGATGTAGCGCTGGACGGTAGCGTCCAGATCCACCTCTCCGCGGAGGGCCAGCAGGGCGATCGCGCCGGCCGTGAACTGCTTGGAGACCGACGCGATGCGGTAGATGGTCGCGGGCCCGTTCGGGACGCCGTACTCGAGGTTGGCGGATCCGTAGCCGGCGGCGTGGACCAGGCGGCCGTTCCGGATCACGCCCACGGAGCAGCCGGGCCCGTCGGCGCTGGCGTAGTCGGCGAAGACCGCGTCGACCCGGGCGGCCATCCCGCCGTCGCCCTCGGGGGCGCACCCTGTGAGCGCGCCGCCCAGGACCGCGGCGCCGATGAAATGAAGGCCGACGCTCCGCGGGTGCGTGGTCAGGACCGCCTCCTCGGCGCGAGGCTGAACGGTTCGCGCGCGAACAACCGGCGCACCATCGGCTCGAAGAACTCCAGCGGCAGCGAATCGTAGTCGGGATCGAACGAGCACTGATCCCAGCGGTGGCAGAAGTCCACGGCGTCCTGATACCAGGGGTGGTCGCGGTACTTGTCGCGCGCGTTGGGGTCGCCGCCCACGTGGTGGGCGTAGTAGACGCGCTGGAACAGGCCGTGGTGCCGGACGATCCAGTGCGTGCGCTCGGTCACGAAGGGCCGGAGCAGGAGCGCGGCCAGCTCGCCGTGGCTGTGCGGGGCCAGCAGGTCGTCGATGTCGTGCAGGAGCGCCGCTACGACCATCTCCTCTTCCGCGCCGTCGCGATGGGCGCGGGTCGCGCTCTGCAGGGAATGCTCCAGCCGGTCGACCTGGTAGCCGGAGAGCGAACCGGACAGCTCACGGAGATGTGCCAACACCCGGTCGGCGGTGCCGGCGGCGAACTCCTCCTCCAGGTGCGCGAGCAGCTCGTAGTCCTCGCGGGTGCCGTCCGCCATGCTGGTGAAGCTCACCACGGGACCGCTCGGCGTTGCCATAGGGTGCATGCTTGTCACTCCCCCGATGAAGGCTCTTCGCCACGCAGGCTCGGTAGAAACGGAGGGCATTGTCAACGGCGGGACGCCTGAACGCGCCCCGCCCGGCTCGGTGCTTGACACGCACAGGAAAAGCGCGCTTGATGCTCGGTAGCGCATGCTTCAGGCCGGTCACAACGGATTGAGGGGATCGACCATGCATCACTCGATCAGCAGCGTCGCCCGGAGTGCCGACGCCCTGTCCGCGGTCTGGAGCGGCGGCGAACGGACCGATCTTCCCTATCTCTGGCTGCGCGACAATTGCGGTTGCAGCGAGTGCTGCGTCGAGCAGACCACGGAGAAGCGGTTCCACATCTTCAAGGTCCCCACGGACCTGAGACCGCAGACGGTCAGCATCGAAGACGCCGGGTCCGAGGACGAGGCGATCTCCATCGCCTGGCCGGACGGGCACCATACTCGCTACCGGTCGAGCGAGATCCACGGCCTCCTGAGCCCACCTCGTCTAGACCTGCAGTACTGGGACGGCCGGTTCCAGCCGCGGAGGTTCGACTACGGGCGGTTCCAGGCGAGCGACCGCGCGGCGGCGGAGATGATCGAGGAGTTTCTGCGGACGGGGGTCTGCGTACTGGTCGACGCCCCCACCGAACCGGATTCGCTGGAGCAGCTCGCGACCCGTCTGGGCCCGGTCCGCGAGGTGCTGTTCGAGCGCATCCACAACGTCGTGCTCGATCCGAAGGGATACAACATCGCGCACACGGGTCTGGCCGTCGCACCGCATAACGACTTTACCAGCTACAGCTGGCCGCCGAGCGTGCAGGCCCTGCACATGCTGGTGAACGAGTGCGAAGGCGGGGAATCTACCGTCGTGGACGGCTTCGGCCTGCTCAACGAGCTACGCAGCCATCACCCCGACAAGTTCGACGTGCTGTGCGCGGTGCCGGTGCCGTCCCGCATCTTCAGCGAGGAATACGAGTGCTACGCGGTCAACCCCATGGTCGCGCTGGACAGCGACGGTGAGGTCGGGATGGTGCGCTTCAATACCGCGCAGATGCAGGCGATTCCCCTGTCGGAGCCTCGGCTGGGCGAGTTCTACGCCGCCTACCACGAGCTGTCCAGGCGCGTCAATGACCCGGGCGCCCAGGTGAACTTCCGGTTGGAGGGCGGGCAGATTCTGCTGTGCGCCGGGCACCGGGTGCTGCACGGCCGCACCGCGCTGCGCTCGAAGGGGCATCGCCACCTGCAGGACGCCTACTTCGAGCACGACAATGTGCGCAACCACCCCAGGATGCTGCGCCGCACCGGCCGGATCTGAGGGCCCGGCCGCAGCCGGCCGCATGCCGCCTCCTTCAGAGACCCGGACCCGGGCCGCGCTCCGCGACCTGGCCCTCGCAGCATCCGTGGAGGTTCTGGCGCGAAGGGTGCCGCCGCCGGAAGTCCTCGCCGGCCACCTGCCCCGCGGTGCCGCCGTCTATGTGCCGTTCCCGCCGAAGGGCCGGTGGCCGGACACGATCGCCGCCTGTGTACGGGTGCTGGCGGCGGGCATGAAGCCGGTGCCGCACCTCTCGGCGCGCTCGGTGCGGAGCCCGGACGAGCTCGGTGACTGGCTGGACGCGCTGATGGAGACAGGGGTGGATTCCCTGATGTTGGTGGCCGGAGACCGCACCGCGCCCGCCGGCCCGTATCCCGATACGCCGGCCCTGCTGGATTCCGGGCTGCTCGCCGAGCGCGGTCTGCGGCGGCTTGGCGTCACGGCGTATCCGGAGGGGCATCCCTTCGTCGGCCCGGCCGATCTGGATGAAGCACTTCGGCGCAAAACGGAATACGCCCGGGCGACGGGTTCGGAGCTTTGGTTGGTGACGCAGTTCGTGTTCTCGCCCGCCCCCGCTCTCGCCTGGCTGGCGCGGACGAGAGAGGCCGGCTGCACGCTGCCGGTTCGCATCGGGGTTCCGGGGCCCGTCGCGCTACGCACGCTGATCGGATACGCGGTCCGCTGCGGCGTCGGGGCGTCCGCGCGGGCGTTGAGGCGCAGGCCCGGCGTCGCACGGTTGGCGGGCAGATGGTCGCCGACCCCCATTGCGCTGGCGCTGGCCTCGCACCTGGCCGACCGTGAGAAGGCGCCTGCCGTCGACATTCACCTGTTCACCTTCGGCGGCCTGGCGAACGCGGCCGGATGGCTGTCCCGTTCGTGCACCGGGCGTCGCTGAACATATGTCATTCGTGCCGTCGTATTGATGCCGTGCGGACTTCGCTCAGCGGGACAGCTTCGATGTCCCGACCGAGCGAGAAACTCTCGCGACCCGGGTAGACGACGAGCTTGCGGGCCGGCCGCAGGTCCTCACAGGCGCTGTGGAAACCACGCGAAACCCTGGGTGCGGTACTTCGCTTGATTTCCACCGCCCAGATCTCGCCCGCACCAAGCTCGATGACGAGATCGACCTCCGCCCCGCCCACGGTCCGGTAGTAGCCGAGCAAGGCGTGCGCCGGGAGGGCGCTCGCGATGTTCTCGATCACCAACCCTTCCCAGCTGCTCCCGGCCACGGGGTGTCCCAGGAGAGAATCCAGCGATTCGATTCCGAGAAGAGCGTGACAGACTCCGCTGTCCCGCAGGTACGTCTTGGGCGCCTTCACGAGTCGTCGGCCCAGATTCCCCCGCCATGAGACCAGCCGCCTCACCAGCAACAGGTCGACCATCAGGTCCAGGTAGCGGGCGACGGTCACGCCGCTGAGACTCAGAGACTTGGCCAGGCCGGCTGCATTGAACGTCTGTCCCTGGTTGTGGGCGAGCATCGTCCAGAAGCGCCGCAGCGTCTCAGTCGGGATCCGCGGGCCCAGGGCCGGAATATCGCGTTCGAGATAGGTCTGAATGAAATCGAGCCGCCACTCGAAGCTGTCCGCGTCGTCTCCCGCCTCCAGGCTCTCCGGGAATCCGCCGCGAGACCACAGATCATCGAGACGCTCCGCGCCAACCTCCCCCACACTCAGCGAGGTCATTTCGCAGTACGCCACACGTCCGGCAAGGGTCTCGCCGGACTGCTGGAGCAGCTCAATGGAGGCCGAACCGAGGAAGAGAAAGTGACCCGTGCGGCGACCGTCCCGGCGGCGCCGGTCTATGACGCCGCGGAGCGGCTCGAAGAGACCCGGTACCCGCTGAATCTCGTCGAAGACGACCATCCGCTCGGCGTTCCGGCGGCAGTACGCGTCGACATCGGCCAGCTTGGCCCGATCCGAGGGGCGCTCCAGATCGAGGTAGGCGGCGCCCCGCTCGCGCGCGATATCGAGGGCCAGGGTCGTCTTGCCCACCTGCCGCGGTCCGGTTAGCACAACAGCCGGGGCCCGCGCCAGCAGGCGCTCTACCCGCAACTTGCTCTCGCGTGGGATCATTCGCATCATAACCATGCAAATCTAATACGCGATGTAAGATTTGTCAGGTTGTTGAAGCTCCGATACAGAAGGAGATCAAGGCCCCCTTGGAGGAGATGAGCCCATCTCTGGTCTCGGCACGCTGGGACGCGGAGTACCGCAACGGGAGATACGCCGGAGAGCCTCCCCTGCCTTTCGTAGACAAGATCCTCGCCACGATACGTGCCAGTTCGCTGGCCGAGCGCAGGGGGCTCTACATCGGGTGCGGAAACGGTCGGAACTATCTTCCGCTCGTGCGATCGGGACTTCATCTCTACGGACTGGATCTGTCTGCCGAAGCGCTTCGCCAGTTGGCTGCTCGGGAGCCTGCGCTGTCTACGCGCCTGATCTGCGCCGACTTCCGGACGTTCGTCAGCCGACGCCGCTTCAGCTACGTCATCGCGATTCAGGTGTTTCAGCACGGCGTTGCCGCCGACGTCGCCAGGTACTTCGCGGGAGTCGGGTCCCTCCTGTCTCCCGGTGGCCTCTTCTTCCTCCGGGCCAACGCCGCATCGACTCAGGTACGTCGACCGCATACGGTCATTGAGCAGAATGATTTTGGCGGGTTCACGATCCGTTATGAAGCCGGTCCCAAGCAGGGTCTTCCCGTCCACTTTTTTGCGCGCGACGAACTGCACGCCCTGGCACGCGATGACTTTGCTTTCGTAGCGCAGCCCCACGAGGACGTGACCGTGCGCACGCCACCCGAGACAGGTCACTGGGTCCAGTGGGAAGCGATATGCGAGCGCCTTGACGGTCAATCCGCATGGAGAGGACGGCGAAATGGGTCCTGAACGCTCTCACGATGCGGGAGATGCGCCCGACAACCCCTTTCGGAGGCTGCGTAGCCGAACGCTGATTCCGTGGGTGATCGTCGGCGGCATGGGCCTCGGCCTGGTCCTTGCCTTCGCAGGCTCGCCGTCGGCGATGGCTCCCCTGGACTCCCCGATCAGGGCTCTCATCTCCGGTCTCGCCCTCTATGGCCTCCCGTGGGCGTGGATCGTGTGGGCTTGCCGCAAGGCCGATGTGGATCTGGGCCGGCTCATCGGACGTGTCCCGGCGGGATACAACTGGCTTCCCGCGCAGTCTCGTACGCTGATTGTCCCAATCGCCTTCCACGCCGCCAACAACCTGGTTGGCAAGGTGGTTGGAGACGCTCTCGCGTGGGAAGAAGCGTTGGCTCCCGCCGCCAAGCTCGAGGAGATCGAGGCGATGGCGCTCCCGGGTGTGGCCATGCTGGCCGTGACGCTCCCCGTGCTCGTCTGGTATGTCCGGCGGCACTGGCCATCGCGCGACGCCGACATCCCCTACATGAGGGAGTAGCTTGCCCGTCCCTCCAAGACCTGCATGCTGAGCCCCAGCGCCATTCCTGCCGCTGTAGCGTTGCCATTCCTGCCGTTAGATTGATGCCGAATCTGCCGCTGGACCGATCGAGGAGGCTCCTCGCTGTTTCAGGTGGGTAGGTTGAAGTGGAGTTTGCCGCACACGAGATAGGCGATGGTGATGAAGTTCTCGGTGGTCCGGTAGCCTCGGGCTCTGGCCTTGGCGGCCTGGACCAAGGAGTTGATGCCCTCGATCATGCCGTTGGTGATCCTCGAGCGAACCAGAGGAGGATGCCGTCCCAGTGCTTCTTGATCGTCTTCGCCGTGTCGATGACGGGCTGGAGACCGCTTTTGCCGACCCAAAAACACCATCTCTCGAGGTAGACCTCGGCCAGCCGGGGCGGGAGATCCCAGAACGCCTCGAAGGCGAGCTTGAACCGGTAGGCGAGGGCCGTCTTCAGGCTCCGCCGCGACGGATCGAGCAGTTCGCCGATCCACTCGCGCTGGGAGGCGGTGAGCCCGCCGCGCCTCTTGAGCCACAGGTAGCGGGTGCGGTTCAGCTCGGGGCGCTCCTTGCGCTCGGCGCGCCTCACCTCATCCACCGCCCGGTTCATGACCCGCTGCACGTGGAAGCGGTCGAAGGTGACGCCGGCCTCCGGGAACGCCTCCCGCGCCCCCTTCATGTACGCGGCCGACATGTCCATGCACAGGTCTCGGACGCTCGAGGCGCGCCCCCCGTGTGCCTCGAGGTCCTCCCGGAAGCGGCGCACGACCGAAGCGTCGCGTCCCGGCGTCGCGTACAGAAGCCGCGAACGGTCCAGATCCGCGAACAGCGTGATGTAGTCGTGGCCCCGCCGGCACGCCGTCTCGTCCACCGCCACCGCGCGCACCTGGGAGAAGTCCGCCTCCGCCCGGGCCTCCCCCACGCGGCGCTTCAGCAACCGCCACAGCCGCGTGTCGTGCTCGCCCACCAGCCGGGCCACCGCCCGCACCGGCATCTCCCGCGCCAGGGCCACCACCAGCGCCTCGAACCACAGCGTGAAGCCCGAGCCCGGCTCCGCCCACGGCACCTTCGCCTGCCTCACCCCGCACGCCGGACACCTGACCCGCGGCACCCGCGCGTGCAGGTAGGCCCGGTGCTGAAAGAAGTCCAGGTGCCGCCATCGCTTCGGGCTCGAGTCGTGCGCCTTGCAGCCCTCCCGCCCGCACGAGGGGCAGTCGAACGTCCCGCCCGGCTCGAAGTCCAGATGCAGGTCCAGGCGGCGCTCCGCCGCGTCGAACTCCGTCCGCTTCACCCGCCACGGCCACTCGAGTCCCAGCGCCCGCTCGAACAGTCCACGCTCCGCCATGCCGCCGTCCCGCCCAGCCGCTCCGAGTCCCCCCAACCGCCCCGGCCGACCCCCGGAGACCACCGGGCACATCGCGGACCGGCAAGGGCACCGCCGGCCGACGCCGCCGGCACCGCCACTCTACCGCCCCTCATCCACCCCGAACAGCGAGGAGCCTCGAAGGAGGGCCTATGACGATCCCGAGCGATACCACGCGCCGCGACTTCCTGATTGGTCTGGCGGGTGCCGGAGCGCTGCTGGCCACCCGGGCCCCGGTGCTCGGGCGCACGCTGTCGCTCCAGGAGATGCTCCCCACCCGGCCGATACCGGGGACCGAAGAGACGCTCCCCATCGTCGGCTTCGGCTCCTCGAAGCCCGTGCTCGAGATCCCGACCGAGGGGACCGAGCCTGTGGCGGGCGTGATCCGCATGCTCCTCGAGTACGGGGGACGGGTCGTCGACACCTCGCCCCGCACACCGGAGATCGACGAGGAGTTCGGCCAGGTCCTCGCGGCACCGGAGTTCAGCGGCCGCCTCTTCGTCGCGACGAAGATCAACACGGACGGAGAAGCGTCGGGCATCGAACAGATGCGGCAGAACCAGCAGCTGGTCGTGGGCAACCGCACCCTGGACCTGCTCCAGGTCGAGAGCATGCGCGATCTGGACTTGCACTGGCCCAACGTGCGCCGGTGGAAGGACTCGGGAGAGGCGCGCTACATCGGCGTCACCACCTCCAGCATTGGCCAGCACGAGGCGTTCGAGGCGTTCATGAGGGCGGAACCCCTCGACTTCGTGCAGATGAACTACTCGGTGATGGAGCCGAACGCGGAGGACCGCCTCCTGCCGCTCGCCCAGGACCTCGGCCTCGGCGTCCTCATCAACCGCCCCTTCATGAACGGCACCTACTTCGGCCGCGTGAGCGGGCGCGATCTGCCCGCATGGGCGTCCGAGTTCGACTGCACGAGCTGGGCGCAGTTCTCACTCAAGTACATCCTCGCCCACCCCGCCGTGACGTGCGCCCTCACCGAGACGACGAACCCCGAGCACATGGCCGAGAACATCGGGACCGCCTTCGGCCGCCTCCCCGACGAGCCGACGAAGCGCCGCATGCGCGAACTGGTCCAGGACTTCTGAGAGGGGATCCGTGCCGGGAACGTTCCCGCGGGAACGTCCTAGTCCGGCCGCTCGATCTCCAACCCGGCCGGACGAGGCAGCACGCCACCGGCGCGCGCTAAGTGCTTGACCAGGCCCTGTTCATCCAGTGGCGTATCCGGCAAGGGCGCGACGAAGCGGTCCTGGTCGGGAGAGTAGTACAGACATCCCGCCTCGTCGGCGGGTCGTGAGCGCACGAAGTCCTCCGCTTCGGACAACGCGGTCAGCCAGATCGACTTCGCTCCGGCAAGATCGAAGGGTTCCGTGAGGTCCAGCCGCTCGATGTCTTCGTGCCGATGGCGTCCGCGCCGCTTCAGCTGCGCGAGGAGCGAGAAGGGAGTAAACCCCGGATCCTTCGCGACGGCCGCCCAGACCAGGGCGCCAAGGACAAGGATCCGCTCGTGCGCATGGAGGATATCGACGAAGTCGCGGGGCTCGTCCCGGCCCGCCAGCGCAAGGGTCTTGTTGAGGGCCAGGTCCACGTCGTGAAGCACCAGAAAGCCTTCGGGAGTCCGGACCGTGGGCAGGAAGCGCCACGCCGAGTCGTGGGCCCAGTCGATCTGCGTCTGCCGCCCCTCGCGCCCGACCAACGCGCGGACGTACCCGGGCTGGCTCATGAGCACCCGCAGGGAGTAGCCGGCCTCGATCAGCGCCGCACGGTCTTCATCGAACGCAGCGCCCACCTCTTCGAGTGCATCGTGGAAAAAGTCGAGGTCACGGCTGATTCGAACCGATCGTTCGTGAGCGTGTAACGCAGCCCCGCCAGCCAGGTAACCGTCAGTCGTGCGCGCCGCTGCGAGGACGGAGAGCACCTCGCGCTGAAAGCCCGTTAGGGGCACAGCCGACTCGCGGCCTGCCAAGCCGCCAGGTTCCCGTTACTCCTGAGCGTCTCGGCCACCCAATCCACATCGTTCAAGCCGATCTCGAGATCCGGGCGGTACGACCAGAAACAGGTGGCGTAGAACTCGCGGAAGGCTCGTCTTGCCTCGCGAACGCGCACCATCGCCCGCGCCGTCTCCGGGTCGAGGCGCCGCCGGCTCTTCTGTCCTCCCCGTCGTCCGATTTCGGCAAGGTATTTTCGCGTACTCTCGTCCATCCACATATCATAAGCAGCTTATGTTATAGGATCAAGCGGTTGACGAGGCGCTCCCAGAATGGACCTCTGAGTTCGACTGCCCGAACTGGGCGCAGTTCTCACCCATGTACATCCTCGCGCACCCCGCCGTGACGTGCGCCCTCACCGAGACGACGAACCCGGACCATATGGCAGAGAACATCGGGACCGCTTTCGGCCGCCTCCCGGACGAAACCACGAAGCGACGCATGGGAGCTGGTCCAGGACGTCAAGACTTGATTGGAGCAGGATCTCCTCCGGTCGGCGCTGGGCGATGCGGGAATCAGCGAGGCGATCCTGCTGATGCCGCTGTCCAGCTTTGCACGACGCCCGGGGCAGTGAACCGCGTTCAAGTAGTTCGGAAGCCCATCGACAAACGCGGGCCCGGGGTGGCTCGCTTTCGCGTAACGGAAGATCTTCCGACTCTCATCCCTCCTCCCCGCCACCAACGAGCGGTGCAAGATGAGCTTCTAAGCGCTCTACTATCGGAAACGCAGTTGCTCTATCTGCGGTGCGGAACACGAGTTCGCCGCGCACGAACTCGATAGGCGGGTGATGGTGGTGAACCAACATGTGGTGGTAGGGGCATACAACTATGACGTTATGCCAGGATGTGAGGTTCACATACTCCGAGTCAGAGAGCTGCCCGTGCTCGTGTCGGGTCGCGATCTCGGCTAACCCTTCAAGATGATGAACCTCTACGTAGTACCGCTCGTCCGCTATTGGAATCCGGGGGCAGCTGGGAAGGCTGAGGTCGCAAAGTTGGCAGCGGTACTTGTACTCCTCACGAAGTGCTCGAGCTAGCTCACCATTGCGCTTGACACGCAGCTCCTCCGTGACTTCGCGGGTGAGCCCCTGGGTCATGTTTTCGAGTCGGGCCGACGGGAGCCCGGACGGTCGAGAAGGCGGTGGAAGAGTGCCCGCCGGCCTCTCGGTTTCTCGTTGCTCCCACCACTCCCGAAAGTACTCTTCCATCTCGGCGGGAGGAGACTTGACTATCGTCCAGCCACGGTCCGTAAGGCGCCAGGTGCCGCGAGGACTGTCCTCGTCAATCGCGTCGTATACTGCAAGGAGTTTCAAGCGAGAATATTCAACGGTCGACTGCCATTGGTTTCGCCCTCCTTCGGTCACCCGGTCCCGTTCTTCATCTGTAAGCCCAAGCCGATCAGCAAGAGCGTTGAGCAGGTCATCCTTCTGGCGGTCTATCTCACCGCCGTGATCGGCCATGAAGTGCAGCAGCGGAAGGAAGAGCTGCTCCTGAGTAATTGCCTGTTCTGCCATGAAGATCACCTATCCAAGGAGGGCGTGGCGGCGGTGTACTATCGCAACCTCACGTAGTAGAGGTACTCTGTCACGTGGTCACCCGAGTACTGGCGAGCCTCGCTGTCCCGATCGGCCCGATATCTCTTGTACTCTTTTCCCACCCGACGATACGTCGACGCGACACCATAGTGCCTGAAACATCTGTCGATCTCCCGCTCTGGGATGATACCCTCGTTGTTGTAGCTCAGAAGCACGTGGGTCGCGTCAACCGCCTCCAGCAGCTGCTCCAGAGCTGGTCCGCAGCCGGCACGTGTTGACCACTGCGACTTCTTGTGCGAGTCCTTGATCAATCCCGTCTTGCCCCTAAGGGTCGGCAGCTTAGCACCGAACCAACCCTCGGCGATCAACTCGGGGACATGGTAATACGCACTGTATTGTCTCGTGTTGTAGGGTGGATCGAGGTAGAGTAGGTCCAAGTGCCCAAGGTCGCCCACGAGGTCCACGACGTCACCTCGGTGTGCGACGCACGACAACCCCGTCCCGACTACCAGATCGGGCACGCTCAGGCGAAGGGGCTTAACCGCGTTGCTCTGCCAGGCCTTCACAAATGCGGCGTAAACGCCAGCGGTGTTGGCAACAGAATCGGCCGCTTCCAATAGGGCTGCGAGGAGTATGAAGAATTCGTCGTCCGTGACGAGGTCCGCGGCGCGCCAATCTTGGAGTTTGTGTCGAATCGCGTCGATTTGCTGCGCGTTCCGTCGCGAGAAGTACATGCGCTGACCCTCGGCCGGCGACTCTGAAGCTGCGAAGTTTACGTCGATGAACGAGGATCGCGGTTCGAGGTAAGAATCAAGATAAACGAGGGTCTCCTCCAAGGGCTGGAGGTTCGCGATGCCCCCGAAGAGGTCGCCTTGTCCTCCAAAACGAGACTCAACGTGCGATCGGAACTCAGGGGTGAGCTTGGCCGCCCGCAGATCGGAGTCCTCCGCGAGCCCGCGGAATCTTGGGTACTCATCTGCGACCACGTAGGCCCGCTGGAACACGTAGCTGAGACTCATGATATCGCAGGTGTCGACGGCGAACCCGCGGGCCTTCAGTAGGCGGGCCACGGCAGTGGTGCCGGCGAACGCATCGAGCGCCCGTCCGCCGTGAAGGTCAAGATCGTCGAGGTACGAGGCAATGAAGCGAAGCAGCTTGGTTTTGTTGCCGATGTATCGCATGCAATCCGGTGCCTTGGAGTTGCTCAAGAGGGGTGACACCTTCGCACGGTCGAGGTCTCGTGGCAAAGCAGCCCACACCTGGGTGAACGATACTAGCGTTCATCGGTGCCCCAAGGATCACGCCTCGGGCAGAAACTTCCCCGCTGTGAGTACCACTTCCTCGTCGATCCACACCGTCGGTGCGCGGTTGACAGCATCGAAGTGCGTCTTGGCGGAGACGGTGCCACCGAGGTTGGCAGAGGTGCCGATCCCGATGTGGACGGTGCCGTTCACGCCTTCGTCGTTGAGCATCTCCCCCGTGAACTCTGTGCAGGCCGGGTTCAGGCCAAACGCGAACTGGGCCAGGTTGTAGACCCACGGGTCGTCCTGCCGGGCCAGCAGGTCGGCGAGGAATGTGGCTTGGTCGCCGCCCTCGATGTCGGTAACGAAGCCCTCAGCAATCCGGAAGGTCACGGGTTCGCGTATGGGGCCCACTCCGTAGTAGGGAATGCTCCCGTCGCAGACGAACACGCCTTCGACGGTGCCCTGCGCGGGGGCGCAGTTGGCTTCGATGTTGGGGACGGCCGAGAAGCCGGGGCCGTCCAGCAGGCAGGCGTGGCTGTTCCCGGTTACGCCTTGGAGACTCATGGTGAGGTTGGTACCGGCGGGATTCGTCACCCGCAGCCGCTCGCCGGCGGTGAGCCGCGCCGCGAGGGCGTCACATAGCGGTTTGCGCGCGCGGAAGTCCGTGAACAGCCCGCCTTCGCGCATCATCCGCTCCGTGAACGCGGTCATCGAGAGAACTCGGGCCCCCGCGCCGATGGCCTCGCGCACGGCGCGGGTGTGCGCCAGCGCGAGCGTCACCGGCAGGAAGGCTACGTCGGCGGCCGAGAGGGCGGCGGCCACGGCCGGTCCTGGCTCCTCGTTGTCGATCGACCGTTCAGGCGGCAGCACGACGCTCGCGACGGCCCCGCTGTCGCGAACGGTATCCGCTAGGGCCCGGGCGATGGCCATCCGTTCGGGGTCCGTCACGATGACGACGTCCTCGAGCGGCTGGACGCTGGCGCATGTCCGCACGAGGATCTCCGCGCCGTCTCTCATGGGCGTTTCATACCAATCTCATACCAGCACCTGCCTGTCCCGCTGCACGATGCGGCCGTCGACGGCGATGGTCGGCTCCCACATGAGCAGGTCGTAGTGCGTCGGCGCCACGATCTCCCCTCCGAGAGTGTGGCTGGTGCCGATTCCAATATGGATCGTGCCCATGACCCCCTCGTCCTCGAGCATCTCTCCGGTGAGGCGTGCGTTCGGGTTCAGGCCGACTCCCAGTTCCGCGACGTTGAAGCAGTGCGGGTCCCCGAAGGACTCCAGGTGCTCCCGCAGGACATCGGCCTGCGCGCCTCCGGTCATCTCGACGACGGCGCCGTCGCGCACCGCGCAGACTATGGGCTCGTCCAGGATGCCGATGCCCAGGTAGGGCACCGAGGCGTCGAAGATCAGACTTCCCTCGGCCGAACCGGTCACCGGCACCACGTTGACCTCGATGTCGGGGACCGGAGCCAGTTCTCCGGGCTCCGGGATGTTCGTGAGGACGTTGGCGACGCGGCCCTCGATCCCGAAGCGGAGATCCGTGCCGCGCGGGGAGGTGAGCCGCGCGGATTCGCCCTCGGTGAACGCCGCGCCGAGGCGGCGGCAGACATCCGCCTGCGCCGCGAAGTCGGTCTCGAGCAGGGCGGAGCTGGTCATGATCGCGTCCGTGTAGGCCGTCATCATGCACGCGCGCGCCCCGGCCTCGAGGGCCGCCCGCATCGCCCGCGTGTGGGTGATCGAGATGCGCACGGGGGAGAAGATGACGGCCGCCTCGGACATGGCGCGCGCGACCGGCGGGGGCGGTTCCTGCCCGTCCTGTTCGCGCATCGGGATGATGCAGACGGTGACGGCGCCTCCGGCCTTGCGGGCGGCCGCGGCGACGGCCTCCGCGTAGCGCCGCATCGTCGGGTCGGTCACGATGACGACGACCTCGCCCGGCTGCACCCGCCCGTTGACGCGCACGAGCCGCCGCGCGCCCGGCGACAGGTCCACGCCCGCCCCGCCCGCGTGCACGTCGCCCACGCTCCCGTCAGCCACGGTCCCTCGCGAAGAACTGGTCGAAACGGCCGTCGAAGATGATCGCGGTGTAGCCGTCTCCGGTCGTGTTGGTCGCCGTGCGCAGCATGTCGGGGAGGCCGCCGGAGAGGGCGATCCAGCTCGCGATGAACTCGCCCTGCGCCTGTCCCTCGAGCCCGAGGATGCTCGCGAACAGCGTCGCGCTCCACAGCGCGGTCCCCATCCCGGCCGGCAGCCCCGGTGCCGCGATCGTGAACAGGACGACGGCCGGCCAGGCGGCCAGCATCATCATCCAGCTGAGTTCAAGGCCGAAGACGTAGCTCACGACGAAGGGCCCGTACGCGAGGTAGGCCAGAGCGCTCGCGTCGAGGTTCACGACCGCGCCGAACGGGAGGACGAAGTCGGCCACCTCGTCGCGCACGCCGACCTTCTTCGCGTTCGCGAGATTGACGGGAAGCGTCGCCAGCGACGAGCAGGTGCCCGCGGCGAAAACCGCAGTCGGCACGTAGTAGCCGCTCAGGACGGGCCCCACCGGCCGGCGTCCGACCCTGCGTACGAGCACGAACGTGTAGAACGCCCACCACACCAGAACGAGTCCGGCCGTATAGGCGGTCATGGTGAGGTAGTGCGAGAGGCCCAGTCTCGCGCCGAAGCGCACGCCCAGGGTGACACCGAAGGCGAGGATGAGCGGTAGCATGACGTACGCCAGCCGGTGGCCCATCCCTTCGATGGCGTCGGCGACTCTCTTGAGCACACGGTACGTGGGATCGTTGCGAGCACCGAAGAATCCGAGCAGGACGCCGGCGAGGATCGCCAGCAGCGGCCACGAGGCCCCGCCCTCCCCGAGGCTCCGCAGCATCACGGCGGCTTCGGTCCACACGCCCCGGCCCCCGGTGGTGAGGGGGATGCGAAAGATGGCGGCGGAGGCGACGAGCGCGATGAGCCCGGCGACGGTCGACGTGAACACGTACCAGAGGACGACCGCGCCGGCGAAGCGTCCGGCGAGCCCGCGGCGCACCAGCGTGGCGATGGCCGGGCTGAGCGCCGCGAGGATCAGCAGCGGCACGACCGCGACGACCCAGGCGATGAGCGTCGACGTGGCGTCGGCTACGGGCGCGAGCGCGCTGGGGAAGAAGCCGCCCGCGGCCAGACCCGCCACCAGAGCCAGAAACGTCCACACATACGTGGGGACCCTGCGCGTCAGCCGCAGCCAGGTCGGTCCACGATGGCGGGGCGGTTCGCTCAGGACCCCTGCAACCAATCCGGAATGTCGCGTCGGCTGTGCAGGACGCGCCAGACATCGATCCGGCCATGCCCTGCCATGTAGAAGACGAGGTGGGGGTATCCCTTGAGCGGCCACGAGCGCAGTCCGGGCAGGTTCACCTCGTGGCCGTACCGGGGCGAACCCGATCGCGGGTTGTCGGCGAGGTGCCGGAAAGCCCCCTGGAGTGCGTCAATGAAGCCAAGTGCGACTTGCGATCCGGCTTCCTCCAGATAGTGATCGACCGTCTCCTCCACGTCCCGGCTGGCCGCCTCCCTCAGGACCACGGACCCCGGCGTCACTCCGTCGAGTGTCGGCGAACCCGGGCGCGTAACGTCTCGAAGTACGTCGTATCGGCGGTGACGGCGGGATCGGACTCACCACCGTCCAGCAATAGACTTCGAAGGTGCTGCCGGTCCCGGTCGTGGCGGATCAGTTCACGGATGTACGCGCTGCAACTGCCGTAGCCACGGCCGACGACCTGCTCGTCGACAAACGACTTCATCGGGGCGGGGAGCGAGATGTTCATGGTGTTCATGTTTCTGAGCGTACCGGCGTTGGCAAGAATTGACAATCCTTTGCGGAGGGCGAGATGTTGATGGTGCTCATGGCCAAAGCGTAGTGTCCTTTAGGAAAAAGATGGCAACGCTGAGGTCAACCTGCATCACCACGCTGAGCCCGGAGGGCCCATGGATCGGCCGTCATCCCCTCTCCCGCGCCGCCGCTTCCTCCACTTGACCGGTGCCGCCCTGGGCCTCGCCGCAACCTCCGGCTGCGCAACCGCCACGAGGACGCGCAGTGCAGGCACCGGCCGGCTACCTGTCGGTGCAACCACCGACCGCACCTACGCTCCCCGGCGCTTCGACCCGTGGATCGAACTCGACCGCGCCGCCTGGACCCACAACGTCCGCGAGGCCGCGCGGCTGGCGAGCGGCCGCCCCATCCTCGCGGTCGTGAAGAACAACGCGTACGGCCTGGGCGACCGTACGGTCGGGCCGCTCCTCGCCGAGATGCCCCAGGTGGGCGGCATCGCCACCGTGCGCGTCGAGGAAGCGCTTGCCATGCGCGAGGAAGGGGTAACCAAGCCCATCGTGGTCATGGCCGAGGGATCCGAGGACGAGATCGAGGAGCTGGCGAGGCACGATGTGCTCCCGTCCGTCTGGCTGGACGATGCGCCCGGGCGGCTGCGGAGCGTGTCCAGGCGACTGGGTCGTCCCGTACCGGTCCAGCTCTTCATCGACACGGGGATGAACCGGGAGGGAATGCCGTACGCACGCGCGCGCCGCTGGATCGAGGAGCTCGTGCAAAGCGAATACGTCGACGTGAACGGCACCTACACCATGTTCACGCACGACCTGGACTTCGACCGGGAGCAGCACGCCCGCTTCGAGGAGATCCTCGGTTGGGCTCGTGGGAGGAACCTTCCGCTTGGCACCCTCCACGCTTCACCCACATTCGAACTGTTCCACCTGCCTGAGGCGCACTACGACATGGTGCGGCCCGGGAACGCGCTGTTCGGAAACCACCCCGGCGGCGAAGGCGCCAGGGACATGGCCGACCTCAAGCCCGTGTTCCGCCTGAACACCCGGGTGGTGCGGGTCGAACACCTCGAACCGGGCGACAGCGCCGGCTTCAACCGCACCTTCATGCCGGACCGGGCCACCTGGGTGGCGCTGCTGCCGATCGGCCGCACCGACGGCTATCCCTCCGAAGCGAATGGAACCTGCGAGGTGCTGATCAACGGCCGTCTGTACCCGGTCGCCGGAGGGGTCAACTCCGCGCATACCATTCTCGACATCGGGGAAGAGAAGACGGTCGAGGTCGGCGATGTCGCCACCCTCATCGGCCCCGATCATCCCGCCGTGCTTCCCCACACCGTCGCCGAGCGGACGGGGCTCGGGTTTCTCGGCATCATCCAGTCCATGAATCCGCGGCTCCCGAGACGGGTGGTGTAGGACAGATGATCCGATCAGTTGCAGCGCTCCGCGATGGCCGCGATCGCGGCGTCAATCTCGTCGCGGGTGTTAAAGAAGTGGATCGAGAGACGGAAGTCGCGCTCCTCCCGGACCGGGGAGGCGAGGATCCCCTCGTCTTCGCGCAGGTCGTTGTAGAGTTGCGTGGCGTCGCATCCCTCGGGGAGTTGAACGACGAACACGCCTGACCGGTCCGGGCGCGAGCGGGGGGACGACACGCCGAGCCCGTCCGTGGCGTCCACCGTCTCGATCGCGTGGTCGACCAGCGACTGGATCCGCTCTTCGACCTTCTCCAGGCCGATGTTCTCCATCCACGCCACGGCGCGGGCGAAGCCGGCGAAGTCCGCCAGCGCGCGGGTCCCGAACTCGTACCGCGCGGCGCTGGGTAGCAGCGTGTAGGCGCCCGCGTAGTCCATCGTCGCGTGGCTGTGGGAGCCGGCCCAGCTCAGCTGCACGTCGTCGAGCCGTTCCCGGCGGACGAAGAGCGCGCCTGTGCCCTTGGGGCCGAGCAGCCACTTGTGGCCGCAGGTCGAGTAGCAGTCGCAGCCGAGGGCGCGGAAGTCGGTGGCGACGCAGCCGGGGCCCTGCGCGCCGTCGAGGTGGTAGCGCACACCTCGGGTACGCAGGAGGTCTCCCAGTTCGGCGGACTCGCCGGTCCGCAGCGCGCGTCCGTTGTTCCGCGACACGTGACTGATGCTCACCATCTGCGTGCGGTCCGAGAGCTGGCCGCGGACCTGATCGATGAGCCCGGTCCCCGAGCTCAGGTCGATCTCGCGGATCACGATCCCGAACCGGTCCCTGAGGACGTACCACGGGACGACGTTCGCGGGATGCTCCATGTTGGAGATCACGATCCGTCGCCCGGCTCCCAGTTCAGGCTCCAGGCGACGATCGCGATCCCCTCGGACGTGCTGTGCGTGAGCGCGACCTCCTCGGTCTCCGCGCCGAATACGTGCCCCAGCTGCGCCCTAAGATCGGGCTCGATGCGGGCCATCTCCGTCGCAATGCGGGGATCCGCCGGCCCCTCATTCTGGAAGGCGAGGCGTTCGTGAACGTGGTCGATGACCGCCTCGGGGGAGGGGCCGATCCCGCCCGTCTGGAAGTACAGGCTCTCCGTCGAGGCGGGGATCTCGGCCCGCGCGCGGGCCACCCACGCCTCCTGGGGATTCCCCTGACCGACTGGCGAGCGGCCGGCAGCGTCGCGGAGCGCGCCGTCCCGCCCACCCTGCAGGGCGAGCCGTCCCACTGGCATGATCGGCGCCAGGGCCAGCGCGCCCGCCGACCGGCGGAGGAAGTGACGTCGACTCGTGTTCATGGCTCGCTCCCCGGGTCTCTCTCGCTGAGGATTAGCCAGCGCAGCCTCTTCTCGCTCACGGTCCTCCGCAGGGGGGCCGCCGCCCGGTAGAAGGCGAAGCCCAGCGCGGCCCAGACGCCGAGCACCATCCACTCGGCGGGGATGCGGCCCCCGGCGGCGCGGAAGGGTTCCCACGCGGCGACTCCTGCCAGCAGCAGCGCGAGGAGGGCGCTGAGGTACAGGAACCCCCGGCCTCCGGGCACGGTGTAGGGGCGCGGCTGATCGGGCCGAGTCTTCCGCAGCCGGAGGACGCCGAGCACGACGACGAGAAAGACCACTCCGGCCGAGATCGAGGCGGCGCCGACGATCACCAGGATCGCGTTCCGCCCGAACAGGGCGCCCACGGCCCCCATGACGGCGACGAAGATGACGGCGGCGGACGGCGAGCCGTACCGATCATGCACCGCGGCGAGGCGGTGCGGGATCATGTGGGCCCGCGCCATGGCGAACACGATGCGCGTGGCCGCGAAGAAGAGCGCATTCCACGTCGTAATCAGTCCGCACAGCCCCGCGAACAGGACGACGCGTCCGAGGAGCGGCGACGCGAAGGCCGCCTCGATCGCCGCGGCGGCGGGAAGTTCCGATGCGAGCAGCTGCGGGCGCGGGAGGCTCATCGCCGTCGCCAGGATCACGAGGCAGTAGAAGACGAGCGCGAACACGATCGAGGCGCCGATCACGCGGGGGAGGAGCCGCAACCGGGCGCCCTCCTGCACTTCCTCCATGGCCTGGGGGATCGTGTCGAACCCCGCGTACCAGAACCCGGCGGTCGCGAGCACGATGGCCACGCCGGCCAGGGCGGCGCCCGGTGTCGTCCCCGTGAACATGGGCTCGAGATTGGCGATGCTGCCTCCCGCCACCCCCGCGACAACGAAAATCAGGGTGAGGAGGATGAGCCCGGCCGTCATCAGATCCTGGAACCAGGCGGCCGTCTTCCCGCCCCGGTAGTTGATGATCGCGATGACGGCCATCACCGCGAGCCCGAGCGTGAGGCTCCACAGCCGCACCTCCTGCCCCAGCAGCGTGTACACGACCGGACCGCCGAACCCCGGGACGAGAGCGGACACCACCCACTCGACGGAGATCGCCTCGAAGGAGGTGGTGAAGATGTAGATGAAGCCGAGGAACCACGCGCAAGCGAAGCTCCAGCGCGCCCCCCACGCCTCGAACACATACGCGACCTCGCCCCCCGTGACCGGGTACGCGGCGGCCATCTCCGCGTAGCAGAGACCGATGGCGAGCATGCCGACGCCGCCGACCGTGAACGCGATGATGGCCCCCATCAGGCCGGCTCCGCTCAGCCACGCGCCCATGACGGTGATCCAGCCCACGCCGATGATCGTGCCGAAGGCGAGCGAAAAGAGGGATCGAAGCCGGATCCCCCTCCCGAGTACCTCCCGCTCCCGGCCGGAGTCGGAGTTCATGGGATCGGTCATGAACTCAGCTGTACTGCGACGGGGTGAGCGAGAGGCCGAGCATCTCGCGCGCCTGGGCAGGCGTGGCGACCTCCCGGTTCAGTTCGTGCGCGATCCGCACCGCCCGCTCGACGAGCTGGCCATTGCTCCGGACCTTCTCTCCGCGGCGGTAGTAGATGTTGTCTTCGAGTCCCACACGAACGTGTCCGCCCATGAGGGTCGCAAGCGTGGTCATCGGCAGCTGGTGCGGCCCGATCCCGGAGCAGAGCCACACCGATCCCTCGGGAAACTCGCGCACCATGTTCACGACGTTGTCCACCGTGGGCCAGCTCGAGGTCTGGTAGCCCATCACGGTCTGCACCCAGTAGGGCGGTTCGATCAGACCCTGCGCCATCAGATCCCGGATCACCCACCCGCAGCCGGGGTGGTACGTCTCGAGTTCCGGCTTGATCCCGCGCGCCTTCATCTCCGCCGCGAAGTGCGCGATCTGTTTGTAGGAGAAGGGCATGCAGTCGTCGTAGTCGATCGCGGGCCTCGGGTGTGTGTATTCGTCGCTGCGCGGCTTGAGTTTGAACTTCCCCATGTCCGGGGCGAGGTTCAGCGACGCGACTTCGGGGTTGGCGTCGAGACAGGACAGGCGCTGTTCATGGTTCATCCACAGGTCGCCGCCGGTCGTGTTGTTGATGATGATCTCGGGGCAGCGTTCGCGCAGCCGCCGGTTCGCATCCAGCCACACCTCGGGCGTGGTCGCGCCCTTCCACAGCGTCTCGGGGTTCCGCGCGTGGATATGCACCATCGAGGCGCCCGCGTCGTACGCCTCGCCCACGGATTCGGCCAGTTCCTCCGCGGTCTCGGGCAGCGCGTCGTTGTATTCCTTGCCCTGGATGCCGCCGTTCGAAGCCAGACAGATGATGACGGGGGGCATCCCGCCGGAGACCCGCTCCATGTAGGCGTAGGGGTCCCCGTAATTCCACGTTTCGCTCGCTGTCTCACTCACTCGATTCCTCTGCATCCGGTGCGTCGGGGTCTGGGCTGAACCGCTGGCTGTCGCCTCGTCGGAGGCTCATGATCGTCCCGGGAGCCTTGGTCGCAGGACACGGATTCACAAGAGCCCGGGGGATGTCATGTCCGAAGCGGAGGGTGCAGTACGGACCGTAGCCATCGTCGGCGCGGGCACCATGGGGCGCCGGATCGCCTACGGGTGCGCGGCGCAGGGGGTATGCGCGCGACTCCATGATGTCTCCGGCGCGGCGCTCGCGGAGGCGCTGCCGGCCGTACATCTCCTGCTCGAAGCCGATGAGGAACGCTCCGGCCTCTCGCTCGCCCAGGCATGCTCGCTGGTGGAGACATGCGACGACCTCGAGTCGTGCGTGCGCGATGCGGACTGGGTCATCGAAACGGTGCCCGAAGATCTCGAACTCAAGCGCGTCGTCCTGGCCCGGATCGGCGCGGCGGCGGCGTCCACCGCCTTCATCGCCTCGAACACATCATCCCTGCCGGGTTCGTGGCTGGCGGAATCCACCGGGTGCCCGGCGCGGTTCACGAACATGAACTTCGGCACCCCGGAGCACCTCAAGGTCGAAGTGATGGGGCACCCCGGAACCGCTCCGGAAACGACCGGGGCCGCGAAGCGGTTACTCCGCCAACTCGGCCTCGTACCGATCGTGGCCCGCCGCGAGATCCAGGGTTATCCGACGAACCGCATCTGGCGAGCGATCAAGAAGGAAGCGTTACAACTCATAGCCGGCGGGTACCTGAGCGCGGAGGAGATCGACCGCGCGTGGATGCTCGACTGGGGGACGCCGATCGGACCGTGCGGCCTGATGGATGTGGTCGGACTCGACGTCATCCGCGACATCGAGAACGTGTACCACGAAGCGTCGGGCGACCCATCCGACCAGCCCCCGGAATTCCTCGAGCGGATGATCGCACGCGGAGAATGCGGCGTGAAATCGGGGAAGGGCTTCTACTCCTATCCGTCCCCCGCCTTCGAGCGGGAAGGCTGGCTCACCACCCCGGACAACCGAATCGGCTCCTGAAGTTTCTCCTCTTACGAACACTTTCGTTGACAGCGCGGGCCACACCACGTATTCTTTCGTACGAAGATGTTCGTATCTACCGGGACGGGACGTATCCAAGAGGGGGCGAAGCCTTGAGGGATCCGACATTCAGCGACCGCGAGCTGGACATCATGAGCGTTCTGTGGCGCACGGGGTCCGGCTCCGTGAGCGAGGTCCTGGACGCGCTCGAGGATGGGGTCGGCTACACGACGGTCCTCAAGATCCTGCAGATCCTGGAGAAGAAGGGCGCCGTCCGGCACGAGGCCGAGGGTCGCGCCTATCGCTACTTCCCGCTCGTCGCCTCCGAGACGGCCGGAGAGACGGCTCTGGCCCGGATCCGGGACAAGATCTTCGGCGGGTCGGCGGAACTCGTTCTCGCCCAACTCATCTCGGACAGGGAGGTCTCGCCGGAAGAGCTGGAGCGCATGCGGCGGATCCTCGATGAACTGGAGGAGAGTGAGCCGTGACTCTGGCCACGATGATCTACGGGCTGATTGTCGCCGCCCTCGTCGGCGGGGCCGCGTGGTTCCTCGATCGGGGTCTCCGGGCCCTGGGACGGCCGACCCGGTGGGTCTGGATCGGCGCGATCGGGGTCGGCGGGCTTGCACCGCTTTTTCCGCGACTCCTTCCCGCCGCAGCGCCCGAGGGCGGTCCGGGATCCTTCGTTCTTCCCGTTCGCGCCCTGTATGAACTCGGAACGCCGGCCCCCCCGCTTCCCGAGCACAGCGGGAGCTTTCTCGCCGGGGTCGGGCTGGAGAACTCCCTGGGAGCGCTCTGGATCCTGGGTTCCATCCTCGTCCTCATCCTCTTCGCCCTGATCTGCCTCCGTCTGCGGCGGTTGCGGGCGACGTGGGAGCCTCAGGACGTCTGCGGAGAGCAAGTTCTTCGGTCGGAGAAGTTCGGGCCGGCGGTCGTGGGGCTGACTCGGTCCCGGATCGTCCTTCCGTCGTGGACCTTCGGTCTCGGCGAGAGGGAGCTCGAGATGGTGGTGCGCCACGAACGGGAGCACGTGCGGGCGCGCGATCCCGCACTCCTGGCGGCGGGGTTCCTGCTCGCCTCGCTGTCGCCCTGGAACCCCGCGATCTGGTGGTCGCTCACAAGGCTCCGCCTCGCCGTGGAGGGGGACTGCGACCGGCGCGTCCTGGCCCGCGGCACACCGGCCCGCAGCTACGCGCGCCTTCTCTTGACGGTCGCCGCCGGGTCCCGGCGGACGCCGGATCCGGTGCCGGCCCTGATCCGCGGCGGCCACTCCGTAATCGAAAGGAGACTCATGATGATCAGAACTGCGACGAGGAAGCCCCGAATCCGAACTTCCATTCTTGCCGGCGCGGTCGGGCTGGGGCTGTTCGCCCTGGCCTGCGATACCCCGATCCCGCAGAGCCTGGACGAGCCCGAGCGTCTCTCTCGCTCCGAAGCAGGAGTGGTCGTCGGCCCGGAAGCACGTGTCGGCTTGGAAGCAGAGGTCGGGTACGTGGACGGAGATGGACGCTACCAGGTGATCGACTCGGCAGGTGAGGGGTTGTACTTCGACGAGGATGGAGTCTTGCAGGTGGTCGACCCGGAAGTTGAGGTGCGCATCCGCAGGACGCTCGACCGCCTCCGCACAACTCTGGAGTCCGAGAGAGCGCGCCTGCGGGCGACGGACGCAAGGACGGGAGAGAAGATCCCCGTCCCCGAGGATCTGTGGATCGCGCTGGGATCCGGGGCGGAGTCGGTGTCAAGCAGGCGAGAGATAGCCGAAGTAGCCAATGAGTTGGCGATGGAGGTCCGCCGCCTCGCCACGAAGGTCCAGGCAGGCGAGATGACGCGAGACGAGGCGGGTCGAACTCTCCGGGCCCGTCTGGACTCGAAAGATCCCCCGCGCTGATCCCCCGCCCCGGGGCCGGAGACCGTTGCGGCCCGGCCTCCCCGACGGCACCGTAACTCTGTTCGGTCGCGCCTCCGAGCCATGATCCGCGGATCGGGCCCGGAGGTGCTCGTCGCGGGACATTCCGACCCGGGGAAAACACATGACTCCGTCGCGTCGCCTCACGGCTTCGTTCGCTGCCGTACTGACTCTGGCCGCCTTCACCCCCGCCCCCGCCGCCGACCTCGTTCCCGCCCTCACCTGTGACCAGCTGACCGCCATGTCCTGGAGCGGCTTGGTTCTGGACGAGGTGTCGGAGGTCGCGGCCGCCGCGAACGACCCGGCGCACTGCAGGGTGCTCGGCACGATCGATGACGAGATCCACTTCGAGCTCCTGCTCCCCCTGGCCGAGGACTGGAACGGTCGCTTCCTGATGGGGGGCGGCGGCGGATACGTGGGCAGCGTCCAGAACCAGGCCCTCCAGTTCGCGGGGCCCAGGTCCGTGTTGAGTCGAGGGTTCGCCACGGTCGGGACCGACACGGGCCACGAGGGATCGGGGATCGACGCGAGCTGGGCCCTGAACCGGCCCGACCGCGAGGTGAACTTCGGCCACCGGGCGGTTCATGTGACGGCGGAGGCGGCCAAGACGATCATCCGGCTCTACTACGGACGCGACATCGGCTACTCCTACTTTCTCGGCTGCTCGCGCGGCGGAGGCCAGGGGATGATGTCGTCGCAGCGCTATCCGGACGATTTCGACGGCATCGTGTCCGGTGCGCCCGCATACGACTGGACCGGCCTGGGAGCCTTCTTCCTCCAGACCCAGCAGGCGCTCTATCCCGATCCGACCGACCTCTCGGCGCCCGTGCTCACGGACGAGGCCGCGCAGACGCTGGAGGCGGCGATTCTCGGGGCGTGTGACGGGAACGACGGGATCGAGGACGGGTTCATGACGGACCCGCTCGGCTGCGACATCGACATCTTGTCGATACCGGGGCTCACCGCCGAGCAGCGGCGGGCCGCGGAGGTGATCTACGGAGGCGCGTACGCGGGCGACCGGCACATCTATCCGGGGTTTCCGTTCGGAGGCGAGACGGACGCAGGCGGGTGGAAGCAGTGGATCACGGGCGGCGGGGACGGGATCGGCCCCGATATCCCCAACCTCCACTACGCGTTCGGCACGCAGATGCACAAGTACATCATCTACGACGCTCCGGAGTTCGACTACTCCACGTACGATTTCGACGACTATTATGCCTGGGAGGAACAGACGCGGGGCGCGGGGAAGATCCTCAACGCGACCGATACCGACCTGAGCGGATTCAAGACGGCGGGCGGCAAGCTGATTCTCTGGAACGGGTGGTCCGATCCCGCGATCCCCGCCAGCGGTACGCTTCGCTACTACGAAGGCGTAGCCGCCGGTGACGAAGACGCGGACGACTACGTGCGGATGTTCATGCTGCCGGGCGTGCTGCACTGCGCCGGGGGCCCGGGCCCCGACTTCGTCGAATGGATCGGCGCCATTCAGGAGTGGGTCGAGGAAGACGAGGCGCCCGAACGGCTCGTCGCGACCAAGGTGAACCAGGGCCAGGTCGAGATGCAGCGACCTGTCTGCGCGTGGCCGGCGCAGGCCGTCTACGACGGTTCCGGGGACCCGAAACGCGAAGACAGCTTCGAGTGCGTCGCGCCGTAAGAAGGGGGTGAATCGATGAGCGAGATCACATTGAGGGTAAACGGCGAGGCGCACGCGCTCGACGTCGATCCCTCGACGCCGCTGCTGTACATCCTCCGCAACGATCTCGGACTCCGAGGGCCGCGGTTCGGCTGCGGACTCGGCCAGTGCGGGACGTGTACGGTGCTGATGGACGGCCGCGCGATCCGCTCTTGCATGCGGCCCGTCTCCCGCGCCGACGGCGAGATCACGACGCTCGAGGGGCTGTCCTCCGACGGCGAGCTGGATCCGGTCCAGCAGGCCTGGATCGACGAGCAGGTGCCGCAGTGCGGCTACTGTCAGAACGGACAGATGCTCACGGCCAAGGCGCTGCTCGATCGGAATCCGAAGCCCAGCGACGAAGAGATCAGGCAGGGGATGAACGGCGCCCTCTGCCGCTGCATGACGTACTACCGGATCCAGTCCGCCGTGAGACGCGCCGCGGACGCTATGGCCAATGGGGCCGCGGGGGAGGTGGACCGGTGAGCCGCGGCCGGGAGCTTCCGTCGGCGATCGACCACGCCCTGGCGCCGTGGGAGGGGACTACCTCCCGCCGGGACTTCCTCAGGACCTCGGGCCTGTTCGTTCTCGGCTTCAGCGGGGCCGGCATGGTCGGCATCGGCCGGTGGGGCTCCGGCACCGAACCGTCGGAGGCCAACCCGTATCCCGATCCCGACTTTCTCCAGCTCGATTCGTGGCTCGTCGTGCACGAGGACGGTACGGCCACCTTCTACGTCGGCAAGACCGATGGCGGGCAGGGAACGGGCACCGCCATGCGGCAGATGATGTGCGACGAGCTCGACATCGCCTACGACCGGGCCACGCTCGTCATGGGCCGCACCGACATGACCGTCGACCAGGGCGGTTCGGGCGGCTCCGACGCGATCGAACGCGACGCCGTGGCCGCGCGCCGGGTCGCGGCGGAGGCGAGGCGCGTCCTTCTGGAGCTGGCCTCCGAGCGCTTCGAGCTGCCGGTGGAAGACCTCGCCGTGAGCGAAGGCGTCATCTCCGTGGCCGTGGATCCCTCGCGCACGGTCACCTATGGAGACCTCATCGGGGGCAGCCGCTTCGACGTCGCTCTGACGGGGAGAAACGTCAACGAGACGACCGGGGCGGCAGCCATCAAGACGGTCCAGGAACTGAAGATCGTCGGCCAGCCGATTCCGCGGTACGACATCCCCGCCAAGGTCGACGGATCGCTCGAGTGGGCGGTCGACGTCAGGCTTCCGGGGATGGTCCACGCCCGGAACGTGCGGCCCCCCTTCGCCGGCGCGAGGCTGGTCGGCATCGACGAGGCATCGGTACGCGACATCCCCGGCTTCATTCGAGTCGTCAGTGAAGGGAACTACGCCGCGGTCGTCTGCGAGCGCGAAGAACAGGCGATCCAGGCGGCGGAGCGCCTCGAGGCGCAGTGGGAGAAGCCGCAGACGGCGCCCTTCCCCTCGTCCGACGACCTCTTCGATCACATGCGGAACGCGACCGCCGCCGACGCGAACGGCGCCGGGCAAGCGCCGCGCGCGCGGGTGCAGGGAGACCCCGACGCGGCGCTGGCGGGCGCGTCGACGGTCGTCGAAGCTGCGTACGACATCCCCTTCCAGGGGCACACGGCGATCGGGCCCGCTCATGGCGTGGCCGATCCCTCCGACGGGCAGATGACGGTCTACACGAACGACATGAAGCCCTACAGCCACCGCACCGGGATCGCCGAATTCCTGGGGATGCCGCCGGAGCAGGTACGGGTGATCTGGATGGACGGACCGCAGCTGTACGGCCGCACGGCGGCGGACGACGCGGGCTTCGAGGCGGCGTATCTGGCCAGAGAACTGGGACGCCCCGTCCGGGTCCAGTGGATGCGCCACGAGGAGACGGCCTGGGACACCAAGGGCCCGGCCTTCGCCGTGGATCTCCGCGGCGGTCTCGACGCCGAAGGCAATCTGGTCGCGCTCGACTACCGTGCCCGGATCGCCAACTACGCGCACCTCGGATACAACCAGGCCGACACCGTGCTCATTGCCCAGCTCATGGGGATCCGGCCCGAGCGGCCGTCGCCCGGGGGCGGCGGCGGCCCCGACGAGATGTACCACATCCCGAACCGGCGCGAGGAGACCCGGCCGGTCCGCTTCCCGCTCGCGTTCGAGACGCCGCTCCGCACCGGCAACCTGCGCGATCCGAACGGCCCGCAGACGACCTTCGCCGGAGAGTCGTTCATCGACGAGCTGGCCGCGGCCGCACAGGCGGACCCCGTGGCGTTCCGTCTGCGTCTCCTCCGCGGCTCGACCGAGGATGACGAGGCCTTCCGCCGAGCGCGCTCGATCGCCGTAGTCGAAGCGGCCGCCGAGGCGTACGGCTGGGACCCGCGACCCTCACCCGCGTCCCCAGGTGCCGAGCGCATCCTCACGGGCCGCGGCATCTCGTACGCCTACCGCGCCAGAACGACGGTCGCCACGATCGCGGAAGTCGAGGTCGACCGCGAAACCGGGCGCGTCTGGGTCAGGCGGATGGTCTGCGCGCACGACTGCGGCCTCGTGATCAACCCCGACGGTCTCGAGAGCACGGTCCAGGGCAACCTGCTGCACGGGATCAGTCGCACGCTCTACGAGGAAGTGCAGTTCGACGGCGAGAAGGTGACGAGCGTCGACTGGCGCACGCACCCGACGCTGACGCATGCCGATGCCCCCGAGCGGATCGATGTCGTGATCGTGAACGGAGACCCGAATCCCGACCGGCCGGACCTGCCTCACTACGGAGCGGGCGAACCCTCGCACCGCACGGTCCCCGCGGCCGTCGCGAACGCGATCCATGATGCGACGGGAGTTCGCATGAGGCGCATTCCCCTGCGCCCCGAGCGTGTGCTCGCGGAACTCGCGGCCGCGGAGGTTTAGGTTCCGCCCGGGCGTTCGGGCTTTCTGGCAAGCACGAAGTACATGGGCGTGAAGATCCCCAGCTGGCCGGACTTGGCGAACGCCGCCGCGGCCATGTTCAGGAGCTTCGACACTCGCAGGGTGCCCTGCGGAACGATTCGGAGCCTCTCCAGCGTCCAGACCGAGCCGTGAGTCACTACGCGCCCAAACCGGGAACTGCGAAAGTTGGCCAGAGACATGCCCGAACCGGCCAGCGGCTCGTACCAGGGGATGCCAGAAGGCTCTTCCGCGGCCAGATCCCTCGCTTCCAGCAATTCGAACCCCACCGCCCGCAGCGCGTCGTCGACCTCGCGCGGATACGCGATATCGGGCAGGCCCCCACCCAATTCGAGATCGGCCTTGAGGCGCAGGTGTTGCGGGTCCTGTGAGTCGAAGCGATCCGTGAGGCAGTACTCGTAGGCTCCGAAGCAGCCCCCGGGCTTGAGGAGGCGGAAGGCTTCGCCGAAGATGCCGACCTTGTCCGGCGCACAGCAGGTGGTCTCGATGGAGAAGACGGCGTCGAACGAAGCGTCCGGGAAGTCCATCTTCATGAAGTCGCACTCGACATACTCCGCCATGTGACTCAGCCCCGCTTCTTCCGTTTGCTTGCGGGCTCGTTCAATCTGGTATCCGCTGATGCTGACGCCCACAATTCGGGCCCCGGAAAACCGAACCATCTGGCGCAGTGGGCCCCCGATCCCGCAGCCCAGATCCAGTGCCACCTTTCCCGGGCGAAGGCTGAGCATGTGGGCGAGGTAGTGCTCGTGGCGCGCGAGCGAAGCCGCAAGGCTCTCGTTCCCGGCCCGCGACGCGAAGTGAAAGGACCTGTTCCAACCGTACTCGTAGAAATCAGTCACCAGATCGAAATAGAGCTTGACGAAGTTCTGGTATTCGCTCTTTCGTCGTTCCCGTGCCTCAACGTCGCCGTCGTCAATCGCGCCCCTGAGAAAACCTGAGATTGTTGCCGTCACGCAGTAGCCCCTTTCGCGGATTTCTTGACCGCCCGCAAAGCTCCAACTCCGGGAGATGTATCCGTGGCACAGCGCGGCCAGCTGGGCCATGATCCAGGGGCTTGTAGCCACCCGGCGGGTCAGATCCTGATGTGGATGCCGCGCCGGTGGAGGATCCACATCAGGACCAGCCAGAAGCCGACCTGGGCCAGCGCGAAGGCGAGCGATCCGCCGTAGTCCCCGGCCCACGAGCGGAAGGCCTCCTCGTACAGCCACCCGCTGAGCGGCACGCCGTCCCCTCCTCCCACCCGGATGCGGGCCAGAGTCTTCGCGAACATCCCCGAGGCGACGAAGACCGCGATCGAGTTCATTCCGTACACGACGAGAGGCGTCACCCAGGCGCCCCGCAGCCGCTTCACATCGATCGCCCAGTACATGGCGCCGAACAGAAGCAACGCCGTTCCGGCGGTGAAGAGGACATAGGAACTCGTCCACAGGTTCTTGTTGATCGGGAACGCCAGATCCCACAGCAGCCCCAGGACGACGAGTACAGCGCCGGCGAGCCAGATTCGGCGCGAGATCTCGCCTCCGGAGCGGCCCGACCGCAGCCACTCACCGCAGAAGGTGCCCAGCAGACACGTCGCGATGGCGGGCAGCGTCGAGAGGAGTCCCTCCGGATCCCACGTGCCCTGCCAGAGGCGGTCGCCCATGACGAGACGGTCCAGCCAGGCCGCGAGGTTCCCATCGGGAGTCAGATCGCCGGCAGCGGACCCCGGGGCCGGGACGAGCGTCATGATCCCCCAGTACCCCAGGAGCAGCCCTGCCACCACCGCCCACCGAACGCGCGAGGAGCCCCAGAGATAGATCGCCGCCGCCGCGCAGTACACGAGGCCGATCCGCTGCAGCACGCCGTAGAGGCGCATGTCGGCGAAGTCGAAGTCGGGGATTGCCCGCATCGCGAGCCCGAGCCCGATGAGGATGAGCGAGCGGCGGACCACGTGCCGGAAGAGGAGGCCCCTGCCGGCGCCTTCCGCGAGTCGGCGCGCGAAAGAGAAGGGCATCGCGACGCCGACGATGAAGAGGAAGTAGGGGAAGATGAGATCCGTGGGCGTCCACCCGTGCCACGCCGCATGCGCGAGCGGCGCGTAGACATGGGACCAGCTTCCGGGATTGTTGACGAGGATCATCGCCGCGATCGTCAACCCCCGGAACGCGTCGAGCGATACGACCCGGCCCGCCGTCGGTTCCGTCATTGGCTCCCCGGGCTGGACTCTGCCGGCTTTACCTTCGGAATCGGCCTCCGGAACGACCCCCGACCCCGCCGCCGGATGTGGAACGGCTCCCCAGATACCAGGTGAAGTTAAGCATCACGTACTGGGTCAGCGACTCCACGCGCCGCTCCTGGATGAAGCCGGGCGAGTTCGTGTAGGTCACGCCCTGGTTCTGACCGAGCATGTCGAAGGCCACGAGCCGGATCTCGGCCCGGTCGTTCAGGATCATGCGCCGGATCGACGCCTCCCACAGCGCGACATTCCGTCCCGGCCCGAACAGGTCCTGATCGTAGAGGCGATAGTTGAACTCGGTCCCGAGGGTCCACGATCCCAGATAGACGTCGGCGCTCGCGTAGAGGGTGCTGTTGAGGTAGTCCTCGTTCAACTCCTCGTTCAACGAGTAGGTGACGTTGCTGAAGGAGAGCTTGGCGCCCGCGCGCGCGTCGAAATCTTCCTTGGCGCGGTTCTCGAGTTCGATCCCGACCGTATGCCCCAGCGTCTGATTCCGGTTCTCGACCTGGTTCACGAACTCGGTCGAACTGGAGTAGGAGAGGCGGTAGTTCAGGTCCAGCTGTGCGCCCATCCAGCGCAGTGGAGTGCCGAAGCTCGCACCGCCGGAGGCCGACAACGACTGCCCGAGGTTCACGGGCGAGATCGTCTGGACGCCACGCTCCGTCACCGTTCGAGACTGCGAGATGTCGTTCGTCGTGTAGCTGACGTTCGCGAAGGTGAACAGGTTGACGAAGCTGAACGTGTCGAAGAAGCGATACTCGCCGCGCAGACGGTGCGTGTACTCCGGCCGAAGGTCCGGATTCCCCATCCTGATCCGGAGCGGGTCCCGGTTGTCCACGAAAGGCTGGAGATCGGTCATGCGCGGTTCGCGCGTGGACGTAGAGTACCGGAAGTTGACGGTGCGCGTGTCACTCACCTGCAAGCGATAGTCCGCGTTGGGCAGGATGTGCGTGTACCCGTTGGCGATCGTCTCGTCGCGGTCGAGGATCGTTCCGTGCAGGTCCGAATTCTGGACCCGCAAGCCGAGCACCAGCCGCCCGGCCTCGCTCGTGCGGTTGAACCGGAAGCCTCCGCGCAAATAGCTGTAGCTTCTCTCAAAGCCCGAACTGAGCAGGTCGTTCGGCGTCCGCCCCGTCGGTCCGATATCGAACACCGACTGGTCCTCGTCCTCGGCCGTCGCGCTCCGCTCCCCGTAGATCTCGAGCACCGCCCGTTCGGCCAGCGGCTGCGTCATCGAGAGCCGCACGGAATGCGTGAGCGTCTGTCCGGTGTTCGTCTGTTCCTGGAAGAGGTCACCCGACTGCGCGCGGGAATTGCGCTGCGTGCCCTCGACAATCGACGCCAGATCCGTGAACCGATCCGAATCGCTGAGGTTGACCCGGGCCTCGGCGACCAGACTCTGCCCGTTGTCGTTGAGACGCTTTCGCCAGGTCAGCCGGGCGTTGCCGCCCAGATTGCTGTTGTCCACCTCATAGTCGGTGGACGCGGTGGTCTGAAACTGTCCCGTCCCGGAGCGGGTGTCCTGGAAATCGACCCGGTCCATGAGGGAGTTGCGCGCGTTGAGGTTCCCGCGCACGCGGAGATCGTGTCCTTCCGAGAAGGTGAACTGGGAATTGAGGTTGACGCGGTGCGAGGCGTTGTCCGTCTCCGTGCGGGTGGCACGATCCACGAGAGAGGACACGTCGGTGCCGAGAAGCTGTTCCTGCCTGCGCGTCTCGTTCTGGAAGTTGTCCACCGTACTGAGGAAGTAGCTCGTCCGGACCCAGTTGTCCTCGCCGAAATCGCGGCTGGCGTTCAGTCCCAGAGCCACCGTTTCGGTGAGGCCGTCATCACGTCCGCCCACGAAGTCGCCCCCGCCCCCGCGAAGAATGTCCATGCCGCCCGTAAAGGAAATCACATCTCCCCAGCCGAACCCGGCCTGGTTCACGTTGTTGGCGTTTCCGATGAGGGCGAGTTGTGTGGTGGGGGAGAAACGATTGAGCGTGAGCGCGCCGGCGTACGGCAAGCCGGTTCCGGGCGCCGCGCCGGGATCGCCCGGAAGACGTGCGGCGACGGATTCGCCGAATCCGGGGGACACCGGCGTGCCCTGCATATCGGCTCCGAGTCCGCCGGCCATGCGCCCGAAGTAGCCTGTCCGCGCCTCTTCCTTGAGCTCGAGGTTGATGGTTCGTTCCTCTTCGCCGTCCGCGATGCCGGTGAACTCGGCCATGTCCGATTCTTTGTCGTAAATCTGCACGCGGTCCACGGCCTCCGCGGGAAGGTTCCGGGTCGCGATCTTGGGGTCGCTTCCGAAGAACTCCCTCCCGTCCACGAGGACATTCTCGACATCCTCTCCCTGCGCCTTGATCGATCCGTCCGTCTCGACTTCGACGCCGGGCAGCTGGCGCAGCAAGTCTTCCACCGTCGCGTTGGGCCGTGTCCGGAAGGCTCCGGCGTTGTAGCCGAGGGTGTCCCGACGGTTGAGGAACGGGACGTGATCGAGGGTGATGACGAGGGGGTCCATCTCGACGGCCATCACCTCCAACTGGATGGTGCCGACGTTCACATTCTCGCCGGTGACCGTGAGATCCTGACGAATCGTACCGTGGCCGATGAGCGTGACCTGCAGGACATATTCGCCGGGGCGCAGGTTGCCCAGGACGAAGACGCCCTCGCCGTTCGTGGTGGTGAAGCGGGTCAGCACGGAGTCAGGCTTGGCCAGCGCCACGACCATGGCTCCGTTCAGACCCGCACCCGCGGTGTCGGCCACCACGCCGCTCACGGCGAAATCGGACTGCGCGAGCGCGGCGTCCGGCCGGGCCGCTCCGATCAGGGCCAGCACCGCGAGCGGAGCGAGGACCGAGGACCGCCTCATCGGAACGACCTCTCAAAAGGGGGCCTCCGTCGTCCGGCCCCGCGTACGCTTCTCACTTCCTCCAGCTTCTCCGCCACGATCGCCTCGTACTCGTCGCGCGTCACCATTTCACCGTCCCGGGGCGGCACGATCTCGTCGTCTCCCAATCCCGTCAGGTCGATTTCGGTCGCGGAAAACACCATGTGTCCGCGGTCCTGTGACAGCACGAGAATCAGCCCCGGGAGTCCGCCGAAGTTGCCCGGCCCGGCCGGAACCGGGATCTGCGGTGTGAACCAGGCTTCGATCTCGGCCCCTTCGTGGACGGTCGTGGCCTTCTGCACCATGTAGCCGAGGAACTCGTTCTGTTCCGTCCCGAGTTTCCACCGGTACGCGGGCCGCTCGCCGGAAATCAGGAAGGTGCGGCCCATGAACTCGCGCGTTTCGGAGATCGTTCCGCTCTCGAAGTCCACGTAGGCCTGGAGCATATTCTCCTGATCGCTCCGTGAGGCCGACTGCCTCATGAGCCGAAGCGCCATCCCCAGCGCGCGTCGATTCGGCTGGTCGGAACCGCCCCTTGCAGGCTGCTCTTCGTCCTCCTCGGGGATCGGCGCCATGACGGATCGCGACCCGTCGAAGAGCAGGACCATCGAGGTCGTGCTCTGCGCCGGCATCCGGTCGCGCAACTCCGCCCACCGCTCCGGCACATGGAAGTCGTACTGCACGGAGCGGAGGAAGTGGATCCGACCCTCCTGGGCGCGGATCGTCCCGGGAACGAAGAGAAAGGCGAGCGGGAGGGCCGCCGGGAGAAAGAGATTGATTCGTCGTCGCGTCTTCATGGAATCTCGGCTGTCGATCCGTGCGCCGAGGTTGCGGTCATCCGCGCGACTGTGCTCCCGGCGTGTTCTGTTAGATGGGACACACGGGGCTGCGGCCGCGTTGTACCTTGAACCGCCCGGGCCTCGTGGTCAGGACCAGAGCGTCGAGATGGGAGCGGCGGGCGCTAGGCTTGGGGGGTGTCGATCAGCACTCGCCGGACATCCCGGCCCAGGACGAGCCGGACGCGGATGAAGAGCAGGACGGCCACCGCGGCAAGTCCCGCGGCCAGACCCCACCACAGCCCGCGCGGGCCGAGACCGGCACGGAAGGCGAGCAGGATGCTCACCGGCAGGCCGATGAGCCAGAAGCCGAGAAGGTTGAACAGGAACGGCGAGAGCGTGTCCCCGGCACCCCGCAGGATGCCGGCGGCGACAGTCTGGAGCCCGTCGGCGACCTGAAAGACCCCGGCGATCGGGATGAGGGCGGCCGCGATGGCGAGTACGGTCGCATCGTGCGAGTAGAGACCCGCCCAGAACCCCGGGACGGCCAGAAAAGCACCCGCCGTCACGAACATGAAGCAACCGCTGAGGACGATGCCGGTGCCGGCGGCGCGTCGGGCTCCCGCCATGTTGTTCCGTCCGACGGCCTGACCGACCTGCACGGCGCACGCCGCGCCGATCCCGAGCGGCACCATGAACGTCAGCGCCGCGAGGTTCAGTGCGACCTGATGGCCGGCCATGGCCGAAGTCCCCAGCAGGCCCATCAGAAAACCGATGGCTCCGAAGGCCCCGAACTCGAGTTGCTGCTGGAAGCCGATCGGGGTCCCCAGCCGCGCCATGCGCAGGAGAGCCCGCCGATCGAGAGCCTCTCGTCTGAATCGGTTCAGATAGGGACGCATGGAGGGCCAGGAAAGCGCCAGCAGCGCCACCGCCATGCACCAGCGGGCCAGACTCGACCCCCACGCCGACCCCACGGCTCCGAGCTGCGGAACGCCGAGGTTCCCGTATATCAGCACCCAGTTGAGGAAGGCGTTCAGTACGTTCGCGCCCGCGATCGTCCAGACGATCGGCGCCACTTTCCCCATGGCCTGCAAGCTCTGGCGCAGCACTACGAAGGCGAAGAACGGGAACATCCCGAGGATCGATCCGATCGCGTAGCCGCCGGCCACCGGGACGACATCCGGAGGTTGCCGCAGAAGCCGGAAGACCCAGGCCCCGGGAAGGAGAAGGAGCGACGCGATCACCGTGAGGAAAAGCGTGATGATGAGCGCTCGCTGGATCCCCCGCGCCGCGGCTTCATGGTCTCCCGCACCCACGCCCTGCGCCACGATGGGGTCGAGCACCATCAGCATGCCGATCCCGAAGATGGCGATCTGGAAGAAGTAGATGTTCCCCAGGCCGACCGCGGCGAGATCCGTCGCGGACAGGTGGCCGACCATCAGCGTGTCCACCACGCCCAGCATCATGATGCCGACCTGGACGGTCACGATGGGAAGGGCCAGGCGCAACATCCGAGCCAGGTCCGAGCGACGGGGGACGAGATTCATCGCGCAATCCTTTGCTCCCGACGTCCGGCTTGGCAAATCCGTTGCCCGTCCGAGGCGCCGCGGGTAGACTCCGCCCCTCTCAAGAAAAGGGGGACGAGATCGAGATTCTCACGTTCGCCGGCGGCCCATTCGTCCAGAACACCATTCTCGTGGCCTGTGACGATGGCCGCACCGGGCTCCTGGTCGACCCCGGGGCCGCGACCCCTGCCGCCCTGGCCGCGGCACGCGACCGGAAGCTGGACATCGCGGCGCTACTGGTGACCCACGCGCATGTCGATCATGTCGACGGCGTTGCGCTGGCCAAGGCAGAGACGAGTGCGCCGATCCATCTCCATCCGCTGGACCGGCCCATCTACGACAACGTGTCGGAGTGGGCCACGTTCTTCGGGGTGCCGTGCGAACAGCCGCCGCCTCCCGACGCCGATCTCGTCCCGGGCGTGAACGTCGCCTTCGGAGAGTCCGAGTTCGAGGTGGTCTTCGCCCCCGGCCACGCGCCCGGCCACGTCATGTTCGTGTCCACCTCGGAACCCGTGGCGATCGTGGGGGACGTGATCTTCCGCGGCTCGATCGGACGGACGGATCTTCCGAGCGCGAACTACGGCGTACTCATGGAATCGATCCGTTCACAGGTCTTGACGCTCCCGAGCGAGACCGTGCTCTACCCGGGGCACGGCCCCGAAACCACCGTGGGGCTGGAGCGCGGCACCAACCCCTTCCTCCTTCACCTCAACGGCGGCCGCGGGGCCTAGCGGTCCCGACGGCTAGCGGTTGTTGGTGGCCACGGGATCGAAAGCCTTCAGCACCTCGCGCGTCAGGTCCCACTGACTGAACCCCTGTCGGCCGTAGTCGAGGCCGCGGCGGACGATGACCAGATCGTGCGAGGGGACCACGACCACGTACTGGCCGCGGTTGCCCGCCGTCGAGTAGGCGTCCGCGGGCACGTCCGTGCGGCTGTCGGGGACGAGCCACCACTGGCCGCCGTAGAAGTTGCCGGTCTCCGATGTCGCGGGGGCCGGGGTCCGCACGAACTCGATCCACTCCTCGGACAGCAGCCGCTCGTCCTTCCACATCCCCTTCTGCTGGTACAGCATCCCGAACCGGGCCAGATCCCGGGCCGTCGTGTAGACCTGGCTGCTGAGGATGAAGTCGCCGAAGCGATCGGTGCTGAGGAACGTGTTGCGCATGCCGATCCTGTCCAGAAGGCGGTCCCGCGGGAACTCGAGGTAGGCCTGCGGGTCGCCGATCACCTGCTTCATGGCGTACACACCGAGCAGCGTGTCGTAGTTCTCGTAGTCCCAGAAGCTTCCCGGCTCGCGCATCAGCGAGCGGTTGCGCGCCCCGTGGACCGAACTCGCGCCCGCCCAGTAGGAGAAGCCGGAGCCGGTCGAGTACTCCATGCCCCAGCTGTCCACGGGATAGAGCCCGCTGGACATGTTGAGCACGTTGCGGAGAGTGATGTGGCGGCGCGGATCCGTCTCGGGCGAGCCCGCGCCCTCGGGAAGCCAGTTGAACGGGAGCGGCTCGTCGAGTGCGAGCCTGCCCTCGTCCACGAGCATGCCGATGAGCGTCGACGCGATGCTCTTGGCCGTCGACCACGTCCTCGTCTTCGTGAACCTGTTCACGCCGGGGGCGTAGCGCTCATGGAGGATGCGGCCGTCCTGCACGACCATGAGGCTGAGCGTCACCTGCTCGGCCGATTCGCGCTCGAAGGCCCAGTCGGAGGCGGCCTCCAGGGCGACCGGGTCGACGCCCGGCGGGAGTCCCCGGTCCTCGACGACGTCACCGTCCGGCCACGCCATCGTGGAAGCGTCGCCCGCCAGCGGCGGGGCCGTCTGGATCGGCAGATCGTCGATGTCATCGAAGGTCTGGTCCGGCGACATGATCACGCACCCGATCCCCTCGCGGAACGCGGCCCGCATCACCGGGACCGCGCCGGGAGCCCCGATCGCGACCGCCTTCCTCTCCCAGTCGACGACGTAGTCGCCGCCCTCCGCCGTACCGACCGGATTCTGCAGGTAGGCCAGTTCCTGATCGAAGACCTGCTCCGGCGTCCGGTCTCCGGTGAAGAGACCGTTGCACTGGAGGATGGCCTGGACGCCCCGCTGGATCATCTCCCGCTGGGGCGCGAAGTAGTCGTAGGAGTGGCCCTGCTGGGCCTGGACGGTGGCGGGCGGGAGCAGGACGAGCGCGATGGCCGCGGCGGTGAGGCGTTTCATGACTTCCCCCGAAGGCTGGACGAGATGCGTTGGAACCGTCCCAACATGCGCCGCCTCCACCGGTCTGGCCAAGGGTACGTCGGAAGCTCGCGCGATCGGGGCACCGCGAATATCGTGTCCCCGTGATCGACCAGATACTCTACGGCTGCATTGCGCTCATCGCGCTCACGAACCCGCTCGCCGAGCTGCCCTTCTTCTTCGCGGCAACGGACGGTTTCTCTCGCGCCGAACTGCGCCGCGCGGCGGTCAAGGTCGCGTTCGGGGTTCTCATCGTGCTCAGTGTCTCGGCGGTCGCAGGCGCGCGCATCCTGGGCCTCTTCGACGTGAGCTTCGCCGCGTTCCGGGCGGCCGGCGGCCTCGTCATCATCCTCGCGGCGCTCGAGATGCTCCGCGGTGCAGGGTTCGGGATCACCGGTGTGCGTCGCGCCCCCGGCGAGACGGAAGACCACCTCTGGGTTCCTCTGGTCATGCCACTGATCGCGGGGCCGGCGGCGATCACCGCGGTGATCACGTTGGCCCTCGAGGAACCCGGCGTGCTGATCGTGGTTCCCGTGGCCACGCTGATCGCGGTGTTCGTGGCAGCCGTGGGCGTGCTCGCGGTGCTCCTCGCCGCCAGCTTTCTGTCGAACGCGCTCAGCCGGCGGGCGGTCCGGATCTTCGAGCGCTTCTCGGGCCTGATTCTGCTCGCGATCGGCTGCCAGATGGCCCTCGGCGGCATCCAGGAGTTCTTCATGCGGGCGCCGCAATGACGCCGCTCGGACCCGGGGAGAGTCGGAGGAGGACGGGCTCGTTCCGCCGGAGCGGAACGAGCTTCATCCACCCCCTAGCTGTGGTTAGTTGATGTTGTTGGAGAACGCCTCGTCCACCGGGACGACGGGGTCGGCCACGGAGTTCGGGTCCGCTGGCTGACCGTCGATCTCGACCCAGTCGAACAGGCAGGCTACGCCGACAGCACCTTCCGCCGACCGTCCGGCCAGCCAGACGGATGCAATGGCTGTGGGCAGCCAATCGGCGACAACGCCCCCGAAGAGGAGCGCCCCCCCCGCCTCGGCACGGTATTGTCCGCGGTTGAACACGAGCGCGATCTCGGTGAGTTCACCCGGCTCGTCGTCGATGGCCTCGGACATACCGGACCTCAGAACCGTCCAGGATCGCTCGGCCATGTCGAAAACCCCGAACCAGTAGTTCACGGCTTTCTCGTCCAGCTCGACCGGTCCGATGTCGAGTCGATACAAGGAGAATCGGGCATCGGTCGTCCGCAGGAACAGCACCGGCGTCACACCCTCATCCTCCCGCCCCATGCGCACCGCCACTCTCCAATCTGAATCGAGCGGCGCGACGAGGTCGCGTCCTACCCGGCCTACTTGGCCCCTGGAGCGATTGGTCACCCGCAGCCCCCCGTCCGCGGTCGCGTCCGCCTGCGAGACGGCCCACTTCGAAAGGCTGCTCTTCGATCCGAACTCCTCCCGGGAGACCGCCGAGGCTGCCCCGACCGTCACCTGGATGATCTGGGTCGCCTGCAATCCGTCGGCATCGGTTCCCGTCACGGTCACCGTCGCCATGCCATCCATGACGCCCGCAATGGCCACCCTGCTGCCAGTCGCCTGCGCTGTAACGACGCTGACGTCCGACGACCCCACGCTAAAGATCAGCGGGTCGCCGTCCGGATCCACGAAGAACGGGGACACATCCACTTCGACTTCGGTTCCCACGCTGACAAGCTGGGGCTGGATCTCATCGCGGGCCTCGGGGGCCCGGTTGGGCCCGGCCGCAGGACCGGGAATGGTGATCGAATCCTTGCAGGCAGCCGCCCCGAGGAGCGCCAAGGTGGTGACGGGGATCAGCAAGAGCCCCGCAAGACTATGTCGACGCCCCGGCGAGGGCGCGAAAATGCGTGTTGCTTTCATCTTTGACTCCCGAATAGGGGTTGCGGGAGGGCCGGGGAAGCATCCCCGGCTGCCCATCACTCACGCAGTCGAGCGCGAGTGACAACGCTTACCACCCCTGGGGTCCGTGGGTTCCCGGGTCCCATTGTTCCCGTGGTGCCCGGGATGAGCGTGCGGCGAGGCCGCTCGAAAGGGGGAGTCTGCCCGGACGTCAGCACCAGCCAGGATCGCTGGGCCATGTCAAAGACGCCGAACCAGTAATTCGCGGGTTCGTTGTTGACCACGGCCGGTCCGATGTCCAGTCGATACAGAGGGAATCGAGCATCGGTCGTCCTCAGGAACAGTACCGGCGTCACGCCCTCATCCGCCCGCCCCATCCGAACGGACACCCTCCAGTTCGAGCGGAGCGGAGCAACGAGGTCGTGTACGACCCGCCCCACTTCTTCCGCGGCGAGTGAGTGTCTTACCGGGCTTGAGGTCCGCGTGTTCCGGAGTCCGGGTGGCGTCGACTAGCGAACGATGTCGACGGTGATGTTCTCGCCGAAGTGCGCGCCGAGGTCGCTGAGGAAGAGCGAAGCCGAGGTGTGGTGGCCCATGATGTAGCGGCTCACGAAGCGGAAGATGGGGCTGTAAACCTCCCCCTCCTCGGTGATCGTCACGGTGGCACCGGCCGCGGTGGGTTCGATCTCGTAGATCCAGCGTCCGCCGAAGGGCAGTCCCTCCGAAAGGATCGTCGTCACGAGCCGGACGGGGGGCGCGCTCTCGGTCAGCTCCATGGGGAGCGGGCCCGTGGCTCCGAGTTCGACCCAGGCCTGCTTCCCGTCCCGAGCCGGTAGTTCCTCGACGCGTTCGACGGAGGGACGCCACTCCGGGTGCGCGCGGTAATCGGTGATGGTCGCGAAGATCTGCTCGGGAGACGCGGCGAACTCGGCGTGTACGGCCGCGACGTGGTCCTGTGGCAGGGAGAGTCCGACGCCGTAGACGATGCCGAACGCGGCCACGATGACGACCAGCATGCCGATGACAATGCGCTTCATGGGGTCGCTCCTCTTCCGTCGTAGCGCTCTCCGCGGAGGATGGGCAACGTCAGACAGGTCGGACCCCCTTCACACGGAAGACACAATGCGTCCGCGTGAAAGAGGGTGATTTCGCAACCCGCGTCCCGCATGAGCCTCGCCGTCCGCGGGAATCCATCGATGGCGATGCAGCGACGCGGGGCTGCCGCGAGCACGTTCAGGTTCAATCCGCCGGACGCCGCGAACTCCTCGTCGTCCGACTCCAGGCACCGGATGCCGCGTTCGCGCATCAATCCATGAAGCGCGACGGGGAAGAGACGCGGATAGACCAGCGCCAGGTCTCGGTCCAGCGGGCTCACCAGCGACAGGAGGTGGAGGCAGGCGGTGCTTCCGTTCCACATCGGCAGGTCGAACGCGTGGAGTTCGATCCCGAGCGGCGACAGGATCGCGCGAAGCTGGTCGATGCCCGCCTGGTTGGTGCGGAAGCCGCGCCCCACGGCGAGCGTGTGCTCGTCGATCCACATCAGGTCGCCGCCTTCCGCCGTTCCCGGCGCCGTGATCGTGCCGATGACCGGTGCGCCGAGCCTCGTGTAGAGCGCTGCGTGGAGCTTGACTTCCGGACGCCGAAGCGGCTTCCCGGGGCGGAGCAGGATCGCGCCGCCGGGGGTCATGAAGGACGCATCGAACGTGAACATCGAGTCGGCGAGTCCGTCGTCCGTCGCCCCATCGAGCCACTCGATCGCCGCCCCGGCCTCCGCGACGTATCCCGCGAACGCGTCGTACTGACGCGCCATCCGGTCGGGCTCGAGCGGCCTCGCGTAGTGCCAGAGCGCCGGGTCGGCTTCCAGCGTCGCCCTGCCCGGGCGGCGCATCGCCACCCGCCGAAGTGGAGCCACCATGCTCGCGACGCCGAAACTCGCGGCGCCAGCGGCCTCAACGCGCTGCGGGTGGCGTCCCGTTTCCAGCGTCATGCGCGCTCCCCTGTGAGCGGATCGGCTGCCGGGCTTCTGGCCCAAGTTACCCTGCCGCCGGTAGCTTCGCTGGCCTCGAGGCCCCGATCCGGAACCGCCGAGAAGGACTCTCAGCCCCTTGGACGAAAAGCGATTTCGCACCGCCGTCACGTTCTCCAGGTACCTGGAGACGGTCGAGAAAAACCGGGAGCGATGGCTCAGCCTCGCCCGCCGCGCCGTCGTGGACGAGCCGACGTTGACCCGCGCCCGCGCCATCTCGGGGATGTGGCATGTCCTCGCCCTTACCGAGGACTGGTGCGGCGACGCGATCAACACATTGCCGGTGTTCGATCGACTGGCCGGACTGGTCGAGAACATCGAACTGCGGGTGCTTCTCCGTGATGAGAATCCGGATCTCATGGACGCCCATCTCACGAACGGGAAGAGCCGCTCGATCCCTGTCCTCATCGTCTATGACGCGGAGTTCGAGGAACGCGGGTGGTGGGGCCCCCGGCCCGCTCCGATTCAGGAATGGTTCATGACCGAGGGCATGAAGCTGGACGTGAAGGATCGCTACCGCGAAGTCCGCCGCTACTACGCACGGGACGAAGGCCGCACGACCCTCGACGAGTTCCTCTCGCTCCTGGAGGGGGCCGCCGCCTGAGACGCGGCTGCTAGCCCGGTTCGGACTCGGACGTTCGCACCCGCATGAGGACGAACACGGGGACCCCGGCGACGAGGAGCAGGAACCCCCAGAACACCGTCTCCTGCCCCGCCCCCGCGATCGCCCACAGTGAGAATCCGAACGCCAGGACGCTCACGGCCATGCGCCCGAGCGGCGCCGCAACCGTCGTCGTACCGGTCGAGGCGAAGCGTTCGCGGAGGGCGAAGAGCAGCCCGGTCGCGCTGGCGAACACGTAGGCCAGCAGCGTCGACAGCGTAGAGAGCAGGATGAGGAAGGTGAAGGCCTGCACGAGGCCGCGCGTGTAGTTCATTGCGATGAGGACGGTGGCGACGGCCCCCGCGAAGATGAGCCCGAACGTCGGTGTGTCGCGTGGGCTGAGCCTCCCGAAGGCCGCGGGGAGGAGGCCGTCGAGCGCCGCGGCTCTCGGAAGCTGTCCGGAGATCAGGATCCAGCCGTTGAGCGCCCCGAAACAGGCGATCGTGGCGCCCGCGCCGATCACCCAGCGGCCCGCGTCGCCCCAGATCGATCCGGCCGCATCGGCGAAGGGCGCCGTGGACACCGCGAGTTCCGCCGGAGCGATGATCCCCATCACCGCGAAGGTGCTCACGATGAAGATCGCCGCGGCGATCACGGTGCCGAGGATGGTGGCTCGCGGGATGGTGCGGGCCGGGTCCCGGACATCGGCGGCGGGGACGGTGGCGGCCTCGAGTCCCATGAAGGCCCATAGCGTGAGGGTGACCGTGGCCGTGACGGCGGCGAGGGGACTGCCTCCCGACGCGTTGAAGGGTCGAAAATGGCCGGCCCGGAAATACAGGAAGCCGATCGTCCCGATCGCGGCGAGCGGCAGCAGCTTCAGCACGGTCGTGACGAGTTGCACCTGCCCCGCGGTCCGGACCCCCTGGACGTTGACGAGCACCAGACCCCAGAGAACGACGAGCGCCGCGACCGCTCCCGCGACAGGCGAGTCGCCCAGCCCGGGCCAGAAGACGGTCGAGTAGCTCACGGTCGCCACGGCGAGCGCCGCATTGGCCGTGAGCAGAGAGATCCAGTAGGCCCACGCGACCCAGAATCCGATGAAGTCGCCGAACCCCTCCCGCGCGAAGGCGTAGGGACCTCCGACCCTCGGGATCAACGCACCCAGCCGCGCCATCACGAGCGCCAGACACATGGCGCCGCCCGCGCTCACCAGCCAGCCGAGGATGCTGATGCCGCCGTAGGAGGCGAGAGAGGCGGGCAGCAGGAACACGCCCGAGCCCACCATGCTCCCGACGACGAGGGCCGTAGACATCCACAGCCCGAGCGCGGGTCTCCGCGTCATCCCGCGCTCGGCGCCGGCGCCAGGTCATGCAAAGGGCTGCTAGCGGTTCCCCCGATAGCTGCGCACAGGCGGGAGCCGGGCCCCGGTCCCGCCGGGCGGCTCCATCTCCGCCACGACCGAGAGCCGCAGCGTGCCGATCCCTTCGATCGAGGCCGAGACCACCTCGCCGGGCTGCAGGAACCGCGTCTCACCGCGGACCGCGGTGCCCATGCCGACGCCGCCCGAGGTGCCGTTGTTGACCACATCCCCCGGGTACAGGGTCGCGATCGAGGAACCGTACTCGATCAGTTCCCACAGCGTGTGGATCATGTCCCCCGCGGTCGCCTCCTGCATGCGCTCCTCACCGACGTCCAGCGTCTGGCGCAGCCTCTCCATCGGGTCGCCGTAGAACTCCTTCGGGATGATCCACGGACCCATCGGCGCGAACGTGTCGTGACCCTTCCCGACGAACCAGTCGGAGGTCATGGGATTGCCTCCGGGCGGCCGTCCGCCGCGGTCGGAGACATCGATCGTCACCGTATACCCGAACACATGATCCTGGGCGTTCTCGGCGGAGACATACTTGGCGCTGCGCCCGATCACGACGCCGAGTTCCACCTCCCAGTCCGTGCGGTCCCGGCCGAAGGGGATCACGATCTGGTCGCCGCCACCGATCACCGCGCCGCGCGACGGCTTGAGGAAGAGGTAGGGGACGCCGCGGTTCTCACGCCGCTGGCGGCGGGCTTCGCGTCTCTCCTCCTCGCCGCCCGCCTCGTTGACGTGGCTGTAGAAGTTGACCGCCGCGTTCAGGATCTTGCCCGGGTACATGATGGGCGGAAGGGTCCGCACGTCCTCGAGATCGTGGACGAAATCGGCCCTTCCGCTCCCCGTCAGCCGGCCGCGGCCCACGAGGTCGTTCACGATCTCATACAGGCGGAGCCGAACCCCGTACTCGTAGCGGCCGATGAGGTCGAGCATGTCGGAGGGCGCCGGAACCCGTGGATAGGCGGGATCTCGCTCGAGGGCCTGGTTCGCCTGCTCGATGTCGACGACGAGGGCGTCGTGCAGCACGAGGGCGACACGCGGAACGCCGGCGATCTCGAACGTCCCCACCTTGAACGGCTCCGCGATCTGGATCTCCGGCCCCCGCTGGGCCGAGAGAGGAGCGGAGGAAACGAGGGCCGCGGCCGCCACAAGGACGAGGGCCGCTCGAGTCCTGGCCGAAGCGGCCGAAGTGGTCTGTCTCATCTGCCGGGGTCCCTCCTGTAGGTGCTCGCGGGAGGCAGTCGGACGCCCATTGGGCCGAACGGCGCCGTCCCCGCCACTACCGGGAGCTGGAGTGTACCGATCCCGTCAATGGTAGCGGTCACGACCTCGCCCGGTTGCAGGAATCGCGTCTCCCCGCGGACCGCGGTGCCCTCGCCGACGCCGCCCGAGGTGCCGTTGTTGATCACGTCGCCCGGGAAGAGGGTCACGATCGATGAGGCGTACTCGACCAGCTCCCAAAGCGAGTGGATCATGTCGCCCGCCGTGGCCTCCTGCATGCGTTCTTCGCCGATGTCCAGCGTCTGCCGGAGCATCTCCATCGGGTCGCCGTAGAACTCCTTCGGGATGATCCACGGGCCCATCGGCGCGAAGGTGTCGTGCCCCTTCTCGACCAGCCAGTCCGAAACCGTGGGGTTGCCGCCCGGCGGTCGCCCGCCCCGGTCGGACACATCGATGGTCACGGTGTATCCGAATATGTGGTCCGGGGCGTCCTCCGCGGAGACGTACTTCGTCGCCCGCCCGATGACCGTGCCGAGTTCCACCTCCCAGTCGGTCCGGTCGCGGCCGAAGGGAACGACGATCCGGTCGCTGGCCCCGATCACCACGCCGCGCGACGGCTTGAGGTACAGGTAGGGCACGCCCCGGTTCTCCCGGCGCTGCCGGCGAGCTTCGCGTCTCTCCGCCCCGGTGCCCGTCTCGGCGACGCGGCTGTAGAAGTTGGTCGCCGCGTTCAGGATCTTGCCCGGATACATGATGGGCGGGAGGATCCGCACTTCCTCTACGTCGTGGACGAATTCCGCCCTGCCGGGTCCGGTCAGGCGCCCGTTGGCCACGAGGCCGTTGACGATCTCATACAGGCGGAGCCGAACCCCGTACTCGTAGCGGCCGATGAGGTCGAGCATGTCGACGGGCGCCGGAACCCGTGGATAGGCGGGATCTCGCTCGAGTTCCGCGTTCGCCGCCGCGATGTCCACGATGAAGTGGTCGCGCAGCACGAGTCCGACGGTCCGGAGGCCCCGGACCTCGAACGTCCCCACCTTGAAGGGTTCCGTGATCGGGACATCCGGCTCGCCCTGAGCCGTGAGGGACGCAGCGGAGGAGAGGCCCGCGATCAAGACAGCTACGAGCGCGCATCCGATCCGCGTTCGTACGAGCAGTGCAGGTTTCGGTGTTGAGCTCAGTGGCGATCTCATGGGACTTTCCTCTCGGTTAGGGTACTGAGGGATCAGGGGACCAGCCCGTCCATCTCCTCAATTGTGGCCGTTGAAGGACCGCGTTCGGCCTGAAGCCGCCGTGCCGTCGCCTCGGTGACCCGCATCACGCGAAGCAGATTGTCGGCCGCGAGCGCCCGAAGTTCGGATTCGGTCCACCCGCGGCGGGAAAGTTCAGCGAACAGGGCGGGGTAGGTCGAGACGTCCTCGAGTCCCACCGGCCCCCGGTCGATGCCGTCGAAGTCTCCGCCGATCGCGACATGGTCGATGCCGGCCACCGCGCGGATGTGCTCGATGTGCTCCACGACGTCATCCAGTGTGGCGCGCGGCGCCTCTCCATCAGGGCCGTCATGGGAGGCCACGTCCTGGTTCACGAAAGACTCCACGAACGTGACCATCACCGCGCCGCCGTTCTCCGGCAGGCGCCGCAGCACGTCGTCGGGGACGTTCCGCGGATGATCCGTCACCGCCTTGGCGGAGGAGTGCGAGAAAATGACCGGCGCCTCCGCCACATCGAGCACGTCGTGCATGGTTCCGGGCGAGACATGGGAGATGTCCACGAGCATCCCCAGCCAGTTCATCTCGCGCACGACCTCCTCGCCGAACGCGGAGAGTCCCCCCAGTTCCGGGGCCTCGCAGCAGGAGTCCGCCCAGTCGACGTTGGCGCTGTGCGTGAGCGTCATGTACCGGACGCCGAGCTGGTAGAAAGCCCGCAGCGCGCCGAGCGAGTTCTCGATCGCATGCCCGCCCTCCATCCCGAGCATCGAAGCGATCTTCCCCCGGTGGAACTGGTCCATCACGTCCGCGGCGGTGAGCGCGAGCCCCAGGTCCTCGCGGTGATCGGAGATGATCTGGTGCGCGATGTCGATCTGCTCGAGCTGCATGCGCGCGCCGCCTCCCTCCTCCATGACGGAGGCGGGCACATACACGGACCAGAACTGGGCCCCGACGCCCCCGGCCCGGAGACGCGCGAGGTCGGTGTGTCCCTGCGTGGGGCGCGCGATGTCGTAGGCCCGCACGTCCATCGGCGCGTCCGCGTTCCGGATCGCCCAGGGGAGGTCGTTGTGTCCGTCGAAGAGGGGGACGCTCGAGAGGACGCGCTTCGCGATCTCGAGGTGGGTGTCCTGCGCCCGGAGACCAGGCGGCGCGAACGCCAGCGCTGCGAATCCCGACGCCAGCGCGGGTAGGAGCACTCGCAGGATCGAGCGGGCGGGAACCTGCATATTCGTCACGCCTCCAGGTGTAAGGGTGTCTTGGCTACCCCCGAATCTTCGCGCCCCACTCAGTCCGCCGCCAGCCATGCGGCTTCCGGTCGTCGCGGGTGCGGAAGCGGGGTCGCGCAAGATATGTTCCGGCATGCTTCTCAACTGCGACATGGGGGAGAGCTACGGGCCCTGGGAGAAGGGCGCCGACGCCGCGGTGATGCCGCTGATCGACTGGGCCAATATCGCGTGCGGGGCACACGCCGGAGACCCGGATACGATGGCCCGAACGCTCTCGCTGGCGGCCGAGTACGACGTGAAGACGGGGGCTCATCCAGGCTATCCGGACCGGCGAAATTTCGGGCGTCTGAGGCTGGATTGGCCGGTCGACTCGCTCGTGCTCGAGGTCCAGGCGCAGATCGGCGCGCTCCAGGCCGTCGCGACCGCGCTCGGGATCACGCTCCATCATGTGAAGCCGCACGGGGCTCTGTACCTGGCCATGATGTCGGACGACGGGCTCCTCGAGCGGCTGGCCGAGGGAGTGGCGGCCGTGGATGACTCGCTCGCCTTCGTGTTGCAGGCCACGCCCGATCGCGAACGGCACACGGCGCTGCTCGCGCATACGGGGCTGGAGTTGGTGTTCGAGGCGTTCGCGGACCGGGGCTATGCGCCGGACGGACGCCTGCGGTCGCGGTCGATCGAGGGGGCGGTCCTGACGGACCCCGATGCGGTGGCGACGCACGTGGGGCGTCTCCTGGAAGGCTTCGTGGCAACACCGGAGGGCCGGCTCGCCGTGGCGGCGGAGACCCTGTGCGTACACGGCGACAACCCCGTGGCGCAGGAAGCGCTGCGCCGCATTCGCGAGCTGATTCCGCGCGCGGCGTGATCGCCTTTCCGGGGCCCGCCAGCGCCCTGGTCACGCTGCCGGTCGCGCCCGACCGGGACGGCATCGCCCGCGTGCTGCGCCTCGAGCGGTTCGCGCGCGAGACTCTGCCCGGCCTCCGGGCCACGATTCCGGCCTTCAACCGTCTCCTGGTCGAGGGAACGCCGAGCCTCTGGGACCCGTCCGAGGTCGGAGCCAGGCTGGAGACGGGCGCTCGCGCCGCGCTGGAGGGCGAGCCGGAGGCGCCGTCCGCTGCGCTGGTCACGCTGCCGGTGTGCTACGACGGGGAGTTGGCTCCGGATCTGGAGGATGTGGCGGCGATCGCGGGTCTGACGCCCGACGACGTGGCGCGCGTCCACAGCGGCACGACGTACATGGTGCTCGCGACGGGCTTCGCCCCGGGGTTCGCCTACCTGGGCGATCTCGATGCGCGAATCGCCGCGCCCCGCCTGGCATCGCCGCGGGCGTCCGTGCCGCGGGGGTCAGTGGGGATCGCCGACCGGCGAACCGGCGTGTATCCGGCGGACGGGCCGGGCGGATGGTGCCTGGTCGGCCGCGTACCGTCGCCGTTCTTCGAGGATGCCGCCGAGCGGATCGCCCGTTTCACCGCGGGCGGTTCGGCCGAGTTCCGCCGCATCGGGCGGAAGGACTACGAGGCGGAGTGCCGGTGACCGCCGCGGGCGGGGGTGCGAAGCCGCACGCGGTCGTGGATCGGCCCGGGCCCTACTGCACGGTCCAGGACCTGGGGAGACGGAGCGGCCGGCGGGCCGGTCTCGCGCCGGGGGGCGCGATGGACCAGCGGGCGTACCTGTGGGCCAACCGGCTCCTCGGCAACGACCCCGCGGCGGCCGCGCTGGAGATCACGCTGGGCGGTCTCGCGCTCCGCTTCGCCGTCGAGACGGCCGTGGCGCTCACGGGAGCCGACTGCGCCGCTTCGCTCGACGGCGTCGAGACGGGCGCCTGGCGGACCATCCGGGCCCGCCGGGGCCAGGTGCTGCGGCTCGGGTACAGCGCGACGGGCATGCGCGCCTACCTCGCGTTCCCCGGCGGTCTGGACGTCGACCGGGCGTTCGGCTCGGCGTCCGCCGTGGCCCGCGACGGACTGCCCGGGCTGCTCGGCCGACCGCTCCGGGCAGGCGAAACGCTGCGCTGGAGCGACCCCGACCGGGCCTGCCCGATCCGCCGCGTGCCCGCCGATCTCGTACCGCCGCCCGCCGCCGCGCTCGCGCTTCCGCTGATCGTCGGCTACGAGTGGCCGGAATTCTCGCGAGCCGATCGCGACTGCACGTTCGCCGCGGAATGGACGGTGGACCCGGCGAGCGATCGCACCGCGACCCGGCTGGCCGGCCCGGAACTGGCTTCGGGCCCGCGCGTGCTGGATTCCGTACCCCTCGTTGACGGCACCGTCCAGGTCACCGGCGACGGCCGCCCACTCGTCTTCATGCGGGACCGGCCCACGATCGGCGGCTACGCGAAGCTCGGCGCCGTGGATCCCATCGCGCTCGATGCTCTCGCGCAGGCCCGGCCCGGGACAACCGTCCGCTTCGTTTCGGCGGAGCCGGAGGCGCTTCGGCGCGCCATGGCTCGCCGCGAGTCCTTCTTCGGCGTCCGCTGAACCTTGCCTGGAGGCGTCCCCGTTCTCAGCCTCCGGGTGTCGAATCCCGGATCTCAGTCCCGCGAGGTGAACATGCGTACGAACAGACCGTCCCCGAGCGTTGCGGCCACGGTCATGTTGCTGATCGACGGGACGGGCGCCCCGCCGATCTCGGACGCCCGGGTGATCGATCTGTCCGACCAGACCCTGCTCCCGGGTTTCATCGACGCGCACTCGCATCTGACTTATCCGCTGACCGGGACCCCGGGGTGGGAGAGCGCACTGGTCCTCTGGACCCAGGCGGACTTCGCGCTGATCGGCGCGCAGCACGCCCGCGAGGTGCCCGAGAGCGGTTTCACATCGGGACGCGACGCAGGGGCTCGCCATTTCTCCGACGTCGCGCTCAGGAACGCGATCAACGAAGGCTGAGATGGACGCCATTCGGGCCGGCACCAGCGTAGCCGCGGAGCTCATCAACGCGTGACGTTTGTCATGAAGGGCGGAGACATCGTCGTGGACCGGAACTCCCGGCTTGCGTCCTGAAGCGGTTTTTTCGGCTCGGGGTTGAACGTCGGCATCCTGCTTCCGTATATTGCTACTGCATATGTCGTTCGGGCGGGGTGGAGCAGCGGGGGAGGCGGTCGTGACAATCCGGTCGGCGTATTCGCGCCTTGGCGCGCGATCTCTTCGATATTCACATCTTTCTCTGGTGGCGGCGGCCGTACTTCTTCCCATGGCTGTCCCCGGAGACATCTCGGGGCAGAGTCTGCGCGGATCCACGAGTTCGCTGGACAGGCAGAACCGCGCCGCCCGCCAGCATGACTTCACGTACATCGCTACGCCGGCGCAGGTCGAAAGGTTCGTGAACGCGGGCTATCTCGTGCGCGTACCCCAGTCGCCCGACTACCTGCTGCACAACCTCTCCTTCCCCTACGCGCGGCCGGAAGTGAAGCTGTTCATCTCCCGTCTCGGGCCGCAGTACACGCGGGCCTGCGGCGAGCAACTCGTGGTGACGAGTCTGACCCGACCCAGGAACCAGCAGCCGAGAAACGCCTCTCCCCGCTCCGTCCACCCGACGGGAATGGCGCTCGATCTCCGCCGGCCCGCCGGGAAGTGTCGCGCGTGGCTGGAGCGCGTTCTGCTCCAGCTCGAGGGGTCAGGGGTGCTGGAGGTCTCGATGGAGCGCCGGCCGCCACACTACCACGTGGCCCTCTTCCCGCGGCAATACGCCGCGTACGTGGACCGGATCTCGCTCGCCAGCGCGGGGCGCTATGAGGTGAGGCCGGGCGACTCGTTGTGGGAGATCGCCCGCAGGCACGAGACGACCGTGACGCGCCTCCGGTCCGCCAACAACCTGAACGGCAACCGGATCTATCCCGGCCAGGTGCTCACACTCCCCGGTTGACCCTCCCGCTGACCGGTTAACCTCCGGCGCTGCGCCGAGGGGGACGGCATTGCGGCCACTGGCCCGGTCCGCCGCGGGGGCCTGGCGGCAAGACGCGTGTGTCGCGCGGCACGCGATCCGGATCCTCGGAGGCCTGGTAGGCGAGCATCGCCGCGAGCGTCGCGTTATTCCGCAGGTCGTCGAACACGACTTTGTCGAACGTGTCCCGGTTCGTGTGCCACGTGTACTGCCGGTAGTCGGGGTAGTTCGACTGCAGCCGGAACCCGGGAGCCGGCTTGCAGATGAACGACATGTGGTCGCTTCCGCCCGTCTCGGGCACGCCCGGGATGTCGAGTTCGATGTGCCCGGTGATCTCGACGGGGATCTTAGAGAACCAGCGGCCGAAGTGCGCCCCCGCGCCGGTGAAGCCCTGCATCCGGATGTAGTCGATCCTCCACGTGCCGTTGTCCTGGTTGAACGCGGCCTGCAGGCCGTCCACGGCCTCCGGGTTGTCCGCCGCGAACGCGGTCGAGCCGATGAGACCCTGCTCCTCGCCGCCCCAGTGCCCGACGAGGATGGTCCGCCGCGGGTTCGGGTAGGCCGTCTTCAGGAGGCGCATCGCCTCCAGCATCATGATCGTGCCGGTGCCGTTGTCGGTGGCGCCCGACGCGCCGTCCCAGGAGTCGAGGTGCGCGCTCAGCAGCACATACTCGTCCGGCAGTTCCACACCGGGGATTCGCCCCACCACGTTGAACGCGGGCACGTCGCCGAGGAACTCCGCCCGGGCATCGATGCGCACGCGCGGCGACTGGCCCCGTTCGGCGATTCGGGCCAGGAGCCCATAGTCCTCGCAACTCAGGTGCAGGCCGGGCACCGTACGACTCGGCGAGCTGAAGATCTTGTCGACCCCCCAGCCCTGCGACCATCGCCCCGTGAGCAGCGCGACGGCGCCGGCGTCGGCGATCCGCTGGGCGAAATCGCCGCCAAGGTTACGCATGCCGCTGAACCACGCGCTCCGGGCCTCGTCCCGGCTCGCCCGCATGCGCTCCACCGTTTCGGCCGTGGCGTGGTCCTCCCAGGACTGGTCCTCCCGGCACGTCGGCTCGGGGAACGAAATCGCGACCGCCTTGCCGGCCACCGATGGCAGCCACGCATCGAACGCCTCGCGCGACGAGAATCCCGGCATCAGCACGACATCCGCCTCGACCGGACCCTCCGTGCCTGGACTCCAGGCGAGCATCATCCCTTCGAGCGAGCGCACGCGCGGCGAGATGAGGTCGATGTGGCTGTAGCCCCGATTCCAGCCGATCCAGGTCCCGTACTCCTGCTTCTCCGCCTCGATCCCCCAGGCCTCGTAGCGCGACAGCAACCAGTCGCCGGCCGCGTCGAAGCTCGGAGATCCCATCAGCCGCGGCCCGATGGAGTCCATCAGCGCCTGCGCGAGGTCGAAGACCTGCGAGCCGTCTCCCATCCCCTCCTCCCACATATGGCGGATTACGGGGTCGTCGGTGGGGAAGGTCTGAGCGGCCGCGTCCCGCGTGCCTGCGGCGCCGAGCGCCAGGAGGGTGCAGAGGAGTATCCGGTTCATCGTGCCGATTCCTTTGTATGTTATTTCCCGAGGGGATAGGCTGCTGTGGGCGCCAGCTTCGGCCCCGGAAACTGCGTCCCCCGGCGACTGGCGGCCACAGCGTCGCCCTCCGGCGGTTGTCCACTTCAACTCGAGAGACACGACATCAGTCTCGGCATCAGTCTCGACGTCCGTCTCGGCTTGCGACCGACGACGGCCATCCTGGCCCTGGTTCAGCTGGCCGTCGCGATTGCCTGGCCCGAAAGGGTACGCGCCCAGGAGCCGGAGTCCGTGCGTCTGTCGGGATACGTGCGTTCGGCCGCGAACGAGGAGGTGCTGCGAAGCGCGCGGCTCGAGATCGTCGAGCGCGAATTCTCCATCGCGACCAACCGCTTCGGGTATTACTCCATCGAGCTGGTCCCGGGCCGCTACTCGATACGCGTCTCGACTCTCGGATACGAGACGGCCATCGGCCCCGAACGATAAGGGTCGCCGGTCATGCCCGAATCCGGCCCGCCGCGCTATGTTCGCTCCCGTGTTCGACGATCCCAATACGCTGAAGACCGCCGGCGCCGCGCTCGCCCTTGCGACCCTGTGGCTGATCGAGGGCGTCCTCCCGATGTTCGAGGGCCGGAGCGCGCGGGCACGGCACGGGGCGCGAAACCTCGCCCTCGGAATGGGGAACGCGGCGGTTACGGCCGTCATCTTCGCCGCAGCGACGCTGTTCGTGACGGAAGGGGCGAGGGAACGCGGTTTCGGGCTGCTTCACCTGCTCGACCTGCCGGGTTGGGCGCGGATCGCGCTCGCGGTCGTGATCTTCGATGCGTGGCAATATGGGTGGCATCGCCTCAACCACCGCATCCCGTTCCTGTGGCGCTTCCACGCCGTCCACCACTCGGACGCAGAACTGGACGCCACCTCGGGACTCCGCTTCCATACGGGGGAGATCGTGCTCTCCTCGCTCGCCCGTCTCGCGGTGCTGCCGCTCCTGGGCCTGACGGTGGGAGAGGTGTTGATCTACGAGACCATCCTCCTTCCCATCATCCTCTTCCACCACAGCAACGTGCGCCTCCCCGGCGCGGTGGACCGGCGGCTGCGCTGGCTCATCGTCACGCCCTGGATGCACTGGGTCCACCACTCCGACTACCAGCCGGAGACGGACTCCAACTACTCGAGCATCTTCTCCTTCTGGGACCGGGTGTTCGGGAGCTTCCGGCTGCGGGGGGAACCGCGCGACATCCGGCTCGGCCTCGAGAATCTGGACCGCTCGGAGTGGGGCACGCTGCGCGGCATCCTCGTCATGCCGTTCCGGCGTCGGCGCCGCGGGTAGGCGGCGGGCTTCACGAGGGCGAGGCTGGAGGGCGCGCTCTCCCCGCCTGCCCGCCCTCCTCTGCGCAGCGGCGCTCGGGGCGTGCGACAATGCGGTCGCCCCGGTCGAACCCGGGGATCGTGGCATCGGACCCGACCCGGTCCTGCGGCCCGTGGATCTGTCGCAGGTCTGGGCGACCTCGACGCCCGCGGCGGAGGGGTTCGATGGGAACCTGCTCGAGGCCGCTTTCGCCGACGCCGACGAGGCCGTGCCGAACCTCCGGGCCCTCGTCGCGGTGCGTAACGGACGGCTCGTCGAGGAGGCGTATTTCGGTGGCATGCACCCGGACTCGGCCTTCGACATGAGGTCCGTCACGAAGACCGTCACGGCGCTGCTCGTCGGCCTCGCGTCGGACCGGGGATTCCTGGATCCGGACGACTTGATGAGGGATCGGCTGCCGCATCCGTCGCTGCGGGCCGAACATGACGCCATCCGCGTCCGGGACCTCCTCACGATGACGAGCGGCATGCAATGGTCTGACGATGAGCACTTCGGTCCATGGGTCCGCTCCGGCCGGCCCGTGGCGTACGTGCTGGACCTCCCGGTCATCGCCCCGCCGGGTCGGCGGTTCATCTACAACACCGGTGGATCGCACCTCCTGACGGCGATCGTCGAGAACGTGGTCGACGGTAGCGCGCTGGAGTTCGCGGAGCGGGAACTCCTGGAACCTCTCGGCATCACGAACAAGCGCTGGCCGCTCATGCAGGACAGCGTGATCGTGGGCGGGGCGGCACTGGCGCTTCGTGCGCGCGACGCCGCGAAGATCGGACAGCTCCTCCTGCAGGGCGGCCGGTCCGGCTCCCGGCAGATCGTATCCCGGGCCTGGGTGGAGGCACAGATCGGTCGGCTCGTCGCGCTGGGCGACATAGGCTACGTGCTCCGGGACGCGGGGTACGGCTACCAGACCTGGAGCGACCGCCAGGGCGGCGGCGACGATGTGTCCGCGTTCACCATGTGGGGCTACGGCGGCCAGTTCGTGTGGGTTGTGCCGGATCGGCAACTCGTTGTCGTGGCCCAGACCCATTGGCGCGGGACCGGCGATTTCGACGGGAGACAGGCTGACGCAGTGGCCGATCTCGTCGTACGCCGCGTAATCGAGGCCGCGCGCCCGATCCGCTCGTGATGCGGACTCCCTCCGCAACGATCTACGGCGTTCCCTTCTTTACCTTGGTTCGCTCGCTCTCCTGCCCGAAGGTTTTATCGTTACCGGTCTTCAGGCCTTTTTCGGGAACGCACCGCCGTCAATAGCGTACCAACTCCTACCGAAGAGCAGAGATCCAGTGGATCAGGACGAGAGATACGACGGGGATATGACTTCTTCACCACGGCAGGGTACGGTGGCAGGGCAGGATGTGCGAGTTCGGGACGTACCCCGGCGAACTTTCGTCACGGCCTTCGGCCGGAGCACGCTGCTGGGCACGATCGGCGCGGCGCTGGGGGGATGCGCGAAGCTGGTTGGCGATCCGGTGGGGGACGAAGATCACCTCCAGAGCGATCACGGTAGGCTATACACTCCGGTTAGCGACTTCGTGTTAGGGGGTGACGTCGTATTCGGGGATGGGGTGGACGTGGACGGGAGGCCGAGGTTGGATCGTGACTATCTAGCGTATGATCCTCGGACCGACCATGACGACGGAATCCTGGGAGTGTAAGGGGAAGCCGATAACAGTGGCGACCATAGTGAGTCATGCACAGACCGATCCGGCGATTCAAGGTCTGGACGCCACCAATCCGCTGTCCTGGATTCTCGGCTTTGATCCCGCGCACGTATCGTTCCTCCATTCCGTACTTGGCAAGCAGGTTCTGCACTGCAAGGACATACGTGAGGATCGATTCCATGGACTCGTGTCTTCGGAGGTCCTGGACACGGTTCTCGGCACCTACGGACTGGGACCGCCACATATTCGCGTGGTTCGATGCGACTCCGCAGTCAATCGTTCGGCGTACGAGCATGGGGGGCTGATCGATGCGATGAAGGTCGCGCGGCTGTTCGCGGAAGGCGGCACGGTGATCTTCGAGTCGCTCCACCATCGGCACGAACCGCTCCGGAGGCTGTGTGCCTCGTTCGCCGCCCAGGCCGGCGCCCGCACCCAGACCAACATCTACCTAACGCCGCCTGATTCGCAGGGCTTTCAGCCACACTGGGATACGCATGACGTGTTCGTGCTGCAGGTTGAGGGGTCCAAGCGCTGGCAGATCTACGACGGAGCTGAGGACTTCCCGCTCGCAGGTCAGCGGTCCTGCTCAGAGGAGCACGAACCAGGCGTCGTGGCGGGAGAGTTCACTGTGTCGGCCGGCGATGTCGTCTATATCCCTCGAGGGGTTATGCACGCCGCCGAATCCGGACCGGAGACCTCGCTTCATATCACGCTCGGTTTGATCGCGTACACATGGGCCGAGTTCCTGCTGGAGTGTGTCGGTGAACTCGCGTTGCGATCGCGCGCGTGGCGCGAGAACCTCCCGTTTGGTTTCGGGACCGGGGCCGAAACCAAACGGGAGGTGCGCAATGAACTGCGGTGCCGACTGCGCGACCTGCCCGACAGCCTGGACATCAAGTCCACCTTGGTCGCGAAGCTGGATGATATCGGACGCGCCTTCCGGCCATCCTGTTCAAACTACCTGTCCCAGGCCATAGGCGCCGTCGCGGCGTTGTCCCCGGACACCCGGATCCAGCTTCGTCCCCACCTCGGGACCCGCACCCAGGTGCGAGACGGTCGGGTGGTCGTCACCGCTGCCGGGAGAGAACTGGATTTCCCGCAGGTCGCGACCGCCACCGTCCGGGCGGTGCTGACCGGGGAGGCCTGTACGGCGGGTGCCATCGAAGACACCCTCGACTGGGAGGGCCGGAAGGTCGTTCTGGCGACGATGATGCGCGAAGGCATCCTAATGTCCACCGAGGCGGAATAACCTCCACGGACAACGCGCCTCGGTTACCAGGCCTACCGGCACCGGGCATCGTGCCGGTGACGCCTTACCCGAGCAGAGCGCCACCGGCACACGCTTCGCGCGCGAACGTCGCCAACGTGTTGAATCGGCCGGAGCACGGTCCCGCGGCGAGACGCAGGGGCCTATGTTTGGGGGAGTCTGTCATGGTCTCGTCAGGAGAAACCGATCGATGCGCATCGCTGCCGCCATGTTCGCCGGAATCGCCCTCACTGCGGGTGCAGCTCCGGCAGTCGCCCAATACCCCGGACGTGGGCTGCTCGACCCGCCCCCCATGGACGACAGCCCCGGCATGCAGGTGTTCGTCTCCTCGTGCGCGGAGTGCCATGCCGGGCAGCGCACGGTGCGCGCCCCCGGCCTCACGACGCTCGGGGCGATGACGCCGCGTGCCGTGCTCAGTTCGCTTGAGGGCGGCCGGATGCGTAGGCACGGCGAGCAGTTGACGCCGGAGGAGCGCCGAACCGTGGCGGAATGGCTCACGGGCGAGCCGCTGGTCGAGACCCGGCTGCCTTCGTCGGCCTTCTGCGCGAGCCCGCCGCAGCTAGCAGGCGAGGTGCACTGGTCCGGATGGGGCGGAGGTGAGGGCGAGACGGGTTTCGTGGACGCGGCCCGCGCGGGGCTCACCGCCGCCGACCTGCCGAATCTCGAACTCGCCTGGGCCTTCGGCTTCCCCGACGCGAGCCAAGTGCGCTCGAAGCCGGCGGTCGTCGACGACCGGGTCATCGTCGGCTCCGCGTACGGCGAGGTGTACTCGATCGATCTCGAGACCGGCTGCGTGCACTGGGTCTTCGCGGCCGACGCGGCGGTGCGCGGGGCGATCGCGATCGGCGACGGCCCCGACGGGACGCAGACCGCCTTCTTCGGGGACTTCGCGACGAACGTGTATGCGATCGATGCGACCACCGGTGCACTCCACTGGCGCGCGACCGCAGGAACCCATGCGGACCACGTCGTCACGGGGAGCGTGGCCGTCCACAGTGGCCGCGTCTTCGTCCCGCTCTCGTCGATGGAGATCATCACCGCTGGCGATCCGACCCACGAGTGCTGCACATCGAGCGGAGGCGTCGCGGCCTTCTCCGCCGAGACGGCTGAACCGCTCTGGGAGTTCCGGACCGTGGCCGAGGAACCGCGACACGTGGGAGAGAACGAGGCCGGGACGCGACTGTTCGCGCCCTCCGGCGCACCGGTATGGGCCAGTCCCACCGTCGACGCCACGCGCGGCCTCCTCTACATCGGGACCGGCGAGAACTACACGCGTCCGACAACGGGTGGGAGTGACGCCATCACGGCGCTCGACATGGAGACGGGCGAGGCCGCGTGGACCTTCCAGGGGCGGGAGGACGACGCGTGGAACATGTCCTGCCTGTCGCCCCGCTTCCAGAACTGTCCCGCGCCGACGGGGCCGGATCACGACTTCGGCATGGCGCCGATCATCGTCACCGCCGAGGATGGGTCCCAGCTCCTGATCGCCGGCCAGAAATCCGGCATGGTGTGGGCGCTGGATCCCGATTCAGACGGCGAACTGGTGTGGGCGCGCCGGGTCGGGAGGGGAAGCTCTCTCGGCGGCATCCACTGGGGCCTCACCTCCGACGGACGCCGAGCCTACGTGCCGAATGTCGACAACCCGTTCGCCATCATCTCGGACCCGCGGTCGGGCGCCTCCACGCAGATGAACGCGGAGGATCCACCCACGCCCGGCGTCTACGCACTTGAACTCGCCGCCGGGGAGGTGCTGTGGCACGCTCCGCCCGATCCGTCGGTCTGTGCTGGCCGGGCCGGTTGCATGCCGTTCTTCTCGGCCGCGCCCACCGCGATCGAAGGGGCGGTGCTGGCCGGGAGCCTGGACGGCCACCTGCGCGCCTTTTCCACGGAGGATGGGTCGGTGCTCTGGGATGTCGACACGGCCCGCGAGTTCGAGACCGTCAACGGCGTGCCGGGCCGGGGCGGCGCGATCGACGGACCAGGACCCGTCGTCGCGCGCGGCTACGTCCTCGTCAACTCGGGATACGACCTGTTCAGCCAGATGCCCGGCAATCTGCTTCTCGCCTATCGACTACGACGCTAGTCCAGCCCGATATCGGAGGCCGCCATGCGCGTTCGCAACGCTCAACTGCTCGCCTGGATTCCCCTCGCCGCGCTCCTCGCGCCGCCCGGTCTCGTCGCGCAGGAAGGGCGACCGCTCGAACTCGCCGACTACTACCGGCTGAAGGACGCGGGGAGTCCCGCCCTCTCCCCCGATGGATCTCGCGTGGCCTACGTCGTGACGTCGGTCCTCGAGGAAGAGAACCGTCGCCACAGCGAGATCTGGCTCGTAGACGCCGACGGGTCAGGCGAAGCCGCGCGGGTGACGAGCCCGAGCTTCAGCGCCTCCTCGCCCCGCTGGACCCCGGACGGCCGTTTTCTCGTCTTCTCGTCGAATCGCCCGGACCCGGGCGGTTCGGGCGCCGGGAGCACGTGGTTCCTCCGCATGGACCGGCCGGCCGGGGAGGCGTTCCAGCTCGAGGGGCTGGGGGGCTCGCCCGTCTTCAGTCCGGACGGCCGCTGGATCGCGTTCACCCGCCCGACGCCGCCCCCGCCTCCGCCCGAGCCGACCTACGGCTCCGACTTCGAGCGGCGTACGGTCGAGCGGTTCGACGGACGCACATACGACTGGATGAACTACCGGTTCGACCGGAGAGGCTACTTGGCCGACCCGCGCGATCCGAGTGCGACGCCGCCCCGGGAGGTCTACCTGCTCCCGGCCGAGGGCGGGGAACCGCGGCGACTCACGGATCTGGGAGTCGACGCCTCCGGCCTGGCCTGGAGCCCGGACGGCGGGCGGCTCGCCTTCACGGCCGACGCCCACCAGCGCGACGAACACACGTACGAGCGGTCGGATCTGTGGGTTGTGACCGTGAACGCCGACGCGCGGAGACTCACGGACGACGGGTACAACTACTCGTCCCCCGCCTGGTCCGTCGGCGGCGCGCGGCTCGTGGTCCGCGGCAACGAGGGCCTCGACATCGTCATCGGTGAGGGACGCGACCGCGGGGCGCCGTCCGACCTCTTCGTGTTCGACGCGGAGAGCGGGACACGACTCCGCAACCTCACCACCGACTGGGATCTGATTCCGAGCGGACCCGACGTGAGCTCGGACGGCCGACACGTCTACTTCTCCGCGGGCATCCGGGGGAACACTCATCTGTTCCGCGTCGCCGAAGCCGGGGGCGCGGTCGAACAGCTGACCGCTGGCGACCGCCGGCTGGGCGGCTTCTCGTTTTCGGAGGACTTCTCGCGCGTCGCCTTCCGTCTCACCTCGCCGACCGAGCCAGGGGACATCTGGACCACCGAGGTGGGAGGAGAGGAGGTCCGCCTTACCGAGGTCAACAGCGAGTTGCTCGCGGGGATCGAACTGTCGAGCCCGGATCGTCTCCTTTTCCGGAATCCCGACGGGACGGAGGTCGAGGGCTGGATGCTCCCGGCGCGCGGCTACGGCGCCGGGCAGGGCGAGTTGCCGATGGTTCTCCAGATGCACGGCGGACCGCACGGCGCGTACGGAAACACCTTCTCGTTCGACCAGCAGCTACTGGCGGCCCAGGGCTACATGGTGTTGTTCACCAACCCCCGGGCTTCGACCGGATACGGCGAGGACTTCCGCTGGGGGACGTGGGGCGGCTGGGGCTTCAACGACTACGACGACGTGATGGCGGGCGTCGACCATGCGATCGAGCACTACGACATCGACACCGCGCGCATGGGCGTGACCGGCTATTCCTACGGGGGATATCTCACGAACTGGGTCATCACGCAGACGAACCGCTTTGCCGCCGCCATCGCCGGGGCCTCGATCTCGAACTGGGTCAGCGACTACGGCGTGGCGGACATCCCCCGCACGAAGGAGAGCGAGTTCTTCGGGCCGCCGTGGGAGGAGCGCGGGCTCGAACACCTGCTGCGCTCGTCACCCATCATCTACGCGAAGGGCGTGACGACGCCGACCCTTTTCGTACACGGCGAATCGGACCACCGGGTCCCGGTCGAGGAGGCCGAGCAGATGTACGTGGCGCTCCGGAAGCAGCAGGTGCCCGCGAAGTTCGTCCGCTATCCCGACTCCTATCACGGGGGATGGACCCCATGGCGCATGGTGCACCGGATGTGGGTGCAGCTCGAATGGTGGGAGCAGTGGCTGCGTCCCTCCGCGACATCCGAAGAATGAGTCGCGCGGTTCTTCTGGTCTCCCTCCTCCTGGTCGGGTGCCAGGCGGAGGTGGATCTCTCGCCGGAGCGCTGGGCCGCCGACTATGAGCGCTTCATGGAGGCGCAACTCGTGGACCGGACGGAAGCCGGCGTGGCCACGGGCGAGAACGGCGCGGTCACCGTCGCCTACAACGGGCTCGCGGCGCGGGCCGGGCTGGAGGCGCTCAAGCAGGGAGGGAACGCGGTCGACGCGGCGATGACGACCGCGCTCACGCAGGTCGCCCTCACCGCGGGGGCGCCGATCAGCTACTTCGGCATCATGTCGCTCGTGTACTACGACGCGGAGACCGATCAGGTCTACACCATGAACGCCGAGTGGAACACGGTCCTCGGGGAAGACGATCCGGCGAGCATCCCGGGAGGCGTGAATCTGTCGTCTCCGCAGGGGATCTACGGCACCGCGGTGAGCGGCCGCACGGCGCTGGTCGGCGGGTTCATGAAGGGCGTCGGGGCCGCACACGAACGTTTTGGGCGCCTCCCCTGGGAAGAGGTCTTCGCCCCCGCGATCCATGTCGCCGAACAGGGCTTTCCGATCTCGAAGAAAGTGGAGGGTTACTGGAGCGGCCGGGCCGCGGACCTCGCCCGTCTCCCCGAGACGAAGGCGACGTTCCTGAAGGAAGACGGTTCGGCGTACACCGAGGGGGATGTGCTTCGGCAGCCCGCGCTGGCGGCGACGCTGCGCGCCGTGGCCGGGCAGGGCACCGACTACATGTACGGCGGCCCCTGGGCGGAGAAGGCGGCGGCCGCGGTCCAGGCGGACGGCGGCCTGATGACGGTCGAAGACCTCGCGGCCTACGACGTCATCTGGGACGAGCCGCTCACGGCGGACCTCGGTGACGGCTGGCAGATCCACACGAACCCTCCGCCGAACGGTGGCGGGGTCGTGATGATCGAGGCGCAGCGGCTCGCGGCGACGGCCGGGCTGCTCGAGGAGGGCCACTGGACGGAAGCGCCGGGCGCCCTACGGAAGGCGCTCGACGTGACCCGCGCCTCGCTGCTCGACTTCGTGCCGCCTGAACTGGCCGCATCGCTGGTGGGCGGCGAGTTCACTCCGGCGACGCGGGTCACGCCGGAACACGCGGAGCGGCTCTGGAACGTCATCGAGACCGGTCTGCCCTTCGGCAACTGGGCCGAGCCCCGGCCCGGCCACTCCGACGACGTCGTGGCCATCGACTCGGACGGCAACATCGCCGCGATCACCCACAGCATCAACGCCGTGCTGTGGGGAAAGACCGCGATCGTCGTGGACGGGATCACGATCGGCGATCCGGCGTCGTTCCAGCAGACCCGGATCGCCCGCCTCGCGCCGGGTTCGCGGCTGCCGGCGCCCACCCAGACCGGGATCCTGTTCCGGGACGGCGAGCCCGTGCTCGGCTTCGCCTCGATGGGGTCCGGACTTCACCAGCGGACCTTCCAGGGGCTGTTGAACGTGATGCACTTCGGAATGACGGTGGACGAGGCGATCGACACCCCCGACTTCTTCATGCCGAACGCCGACCCGGCCACCGGCCAGCTCACGTTCCGCGTGCCCGGAGGGCAGTTTCCGCGCGAGGTCCTCGACGGGACGGGCTATGCGTACGAGGAGATCTACCCCGAGGAGGCGCGCTTCGGCGGTGAGGGACTGTGGGTCGCGATCCAGCGGGATCCGGAGACGGGGGAGCTGCGGGCCGCGTCACACAACCGCAACAACAGCGCCGCGGTGGCCTGGTGAGGGCGCGCCAGAGGGTTCGGCCGGCGGGAGGGCTCACGACGGTCGTCTTGCTCACCGCCTGCGCGGCGGGGCCGCGTCCGGTCGGGATGCCGGCGATCGAGAATCCATCCACGGCCGCATCCGTCGCCGGCGCGGCGACATCTTCTTCCGAAACGACAGCGTCCGCGCTTGAGGCCGCCGCGGTATCGGGGTCCCCAACGGTGCTCTTCAACGATTCCCACTTCCACCTGCTGAACTACATCCAGCGAGGCGGGACGGCGCGGGAGTTCCTGGACATGACAGCCGGCCGCGTCGGGCGGGTGGCCATGTTCGGGATCCCGCTGCAGCAGAAATGGGACTACTTCCTGTCGGGTGACGAGGCGCCCGATTACTACCTGGGTTCGAACGCCGACCTGTACTACTACTCGTTCGTGGACGCCGTGATCGCGCGAGAGTATCTGTCGCTGCCCGAGGAGGATCGCAGCCGCGTCGACCCCATGATCACGGGCTTCAACCCGGCGGACATGTACGCCTCCGACCACATCGAGCGCGTCCTGCTCACCTTCCCCGGCGTCTTCGCGGGCATCGGCGAGTTCAGCATCCACAAGGAGTTCGTGTCGTCCAAGGTCTCGGGCCACGCGGCAAGCCTGCGCAACCCGGCTCTCGACCGGATCCTGGCCACCGCCGGGGAAATCGGCCTGGTCGTCATCTTCCACAACGACATCGACCATGTTCGCCCCAGCGAGCCGCCGCATCACGCTGCGGAACTGCTGGACATCTTCGCGCGTCATGCGGAGACGACGATCATCTGGGCCCACACCGGCCTGGGCCGCTTCATTGCGCCGTCCGAAGGGCACGTCGCCTGGCTGGACCGCATGCTCTCCGACCCACGCCATGACCATGTGGCCCTCGACATCTCGTGGGACGAAGTCGCGAAGTATGTGGTCGGCGATGACGCGACCCTCGAAGCGTGGGCCACGCTCATCGAACGTCACTCGACGCGCTTCCTGTTCGGCACCGACGCCGTGGCCCCCGCCGGCTGGGACGCCTACGTGGCCAATTACACGGTTTACGCGCCGCTGTGGGAGCGTCTCGACCCCGCAGTACGGGCCCAGGTCGAGCGGCTCAACTACGAGCGCATCTTCGACGCGGCCATCCCCCGCGTCCGCGCCTGGGAGCAGCGCCAGTTGACCGACCGTACCGGAGGCTGAGCCCCGGATCCGATCCCTCCGAAGATTGAAATACGGGCCCCTGATTACGCTGCAAAAGGGGCCTCTCGTCATGTTGCAAAAGGGCACCCTAAAAAAGTTGCAAAAGGGTTCCCCGCAAGATATCGTTCGGTCATCGTGACTTGATCCCGCCCCCGTCGCGCGACGCACCGAACCGCTGGAGGTCCACGATCAACACCTACCTTCCCCGCATTGCCGATCGGGAACTGAAGGAGCGCCTCTCCTGGTCCGGGGCCGTCTTGATCGAGGGTCCAAGGGCCTGCGGGAAGACCGAGCTGGCGCAGCAAGTGGCCGCCAGCACGGTGTTCCTCGATACGAACAAACGGGCTCAGGACATGATCGCGGTCGACCCCCGGCTGGTTCTGGAAGGGAAGACCCCTCGGCTGATCGACGAATGGCAGGTGGAGCCCGTGATCTGGAACCACGTTCGCCGCGTCGTCGACGAACGCGTTGGCAAGGGACACTTTATTCTCACCGGATCGGCGATCCCCCCGGACGATGTAACCCGACACCCCGGGACCGGGCGGATAAGCCGCCTTCGCCTTCGCCCCATGTCACTGTTCGAGTTGGGTTATTCGACGGGCATGGTTTCACTCCGGGATATGCTCAACCGCTCCGCCATCCGAAGTCCGGAAGTGGCATTGTCGGCCGCCCGGCTTGCGGGACTGGTGTGCGTCGGCGGGTGGCCGGAGCACCACGGCTCCACCGAGCACAAGGCGATGAGTGCCTGCCGGGACTATCTGGAGAACATCTGCCGTAGCGACGTGCGGCGTGTGGATGGCGTCCGGCGCAATCCGGATCGGGTCCGCCGTTTCCTTCAATCGCTGGCTCGAAACGTCGCCACGTGCGCCACGATCTCGACCATCAAGCGAGATGTTGCCGGACCGGACCAGGCGATGAAGAAAGGCACTGCCCGTGACTACCTTACTGCCCTCGAACGTCTGATGGTCGTGGAAGACCAGCCGCCGTGGTCGCCCCGGCTGCGTTCGCGGTCGCGAATGCGACGTGCGCCGAAGCGGCATTTCGTCGACCCATCTCTCGCGGTCGCCGCGTTGCGGGCCGGCCCTCAGCACCTCCTTCGTGACTTCGAGTGGTTCGGTTTTCTGTTCGAGTCCATGGTCGTACGGGATCTCCGCGTGTACGCTCAGGCCATGGACGCCGACGTGCTCCATTACCGCGACAACACCGGTCTCGAAGTCGATGCGATCGTGGACGCCGGGCCGGATCGGTGGGCCGCGTTCGAGATCAAGCTGGGGACGGGCCGGATCGACGACGCCGCGCGCAGCCTGCTCAAGTTCGCGGACAGGGTCGACACGGAACGCTGCGGGGAACCGGCTGCCCTCGGCGTCATCGTCGGTACCGGGTACGGGTACACTCGCAAGGACGGTGTCGCCGTGATTCCGATCGGTGCGCTTGGACCCTGAAGTGAGCGATAGTGCCGTGCCCGACCGTGTCTTGACGTGCAAGGCCGTGCGAGCGATTTCGGAATCACCTGGATCAGAGGACCCTGGCATGGTTGTGACAACACCGGCACCGCGCTGGCGGCGCTGGCTTCGGGAGGCTCGCGACATCTACGAGGGACTGTACATCGCCCCGTATCGCGCGACGATCCACCGCGAGTACCTGCGCCAGCATGACGCGTTCATGCTGATGGGGTTCTCGGACCTGCTCGGCGTGCCGAACCCGATCCAGTTCTACATGCTCGAACTCTATCCGTCGCTCATCGAGGAGTTTCACGAGTGGCACGTCCGGGTCGGGATGGAACACCCGCCCGAGGGCGGCTTCCGCTGTTGCTGAACGACGCGGATTCGCGGCTTCCGTTTCCCGACCGGCCGATCCTCTTCTTCGGCGGCAAGGGCGGGGTGGGGAAGACCACGATGGCCGCTGCGGCCGCGCTCGATCTGGCCGTACGCGGATACCGGACGCTGCTCGTATCAACCGATCCGGCGCACTCCACTGCGGACGTGCTCCAGGCGGAGTTGGGCGACCGGCCGCGCCTGGTGGCCGAGGGTTGCTGGGCCATGGAGGTCGATCCCGAGCGCGAGGCGGACCGCTACATCGATGCCGTCAAGTCGCGCGTGGAGTCGGCGGCGCCCCCGCGCCTGCTGGGCGAGGTCTACCGCCAGATCGACATCGCGCGCGTCTCTCCCGGGGCGGTGGAATCGGCCCTCTTCGACCGCTTCACGCGCATCCTCGAGGATGAAGGCGAGGACTACGACCGGATCGTCTTCGACACCGCGCCGACGGGGCAGACGCTGCGGCTCCTGTCCCTGCCCGAGTTGATGACGACCTGGATCGGCGGGCTCATCAAGCGGCGGCGGAAGGTTGGGGCGCTGGCGCAGATGTGGAAGAACGTGGCCGGAACCGAGGCGGCCGATCTCGAGCAAGACCCCCTGCTGCGGGCGCTGGAGGAGCGGCGTGATCGCTTCCGCGCGGCGCGGCGCATCCTCACCGACCCGGGGCGGACGGCGTTCGTGTTCGTGGTCATCCCCGAACGCCTCCCGATCTGGGAGACCGAGAAGGCGGTCGAGGCGCTCTCGAAGCACGGGGTCCCGGTGGGGGCCATCGTCGTGAACCAGCTCTTGCCGACCCGAGGCGGCGGCGCGCCGGAGGATCCGTTTCTCGCCGCCAGACGGGAGCGTCAGGCAGGCCATCTTGCGAGGATCTCCGAAAAACTCGGAGATTGGCCTGTCCTCCGCGTCGACCTCCAGGACTCCGATCCGGTGGGGGTGGACGCCCTGAGACGGATTCCCGTATCCGAACCGTAGTGCGGACTTCCAGGCGGAGGTAACCCGATGAGCGCGATCGTCCTGCTGGTGATTGGTCTTTCGGCCTTTCTGACCGGAATCCTCATCTACTCGCGCTTCATCGCGGGCAAAGTGTTCAAGCTCGACCCAGACTTCGTGACACCGGCGCACGAGTTCCAGGACGGGGTCGACTACGTGCCCACGAACAAACATGTGCTGTTCGGGCACCACTTCACTTCGGTGGCCGGAGCGGCGCCGATCGTGGGACCGGCGATCGCCGTCATCTGGGGCTGGCTGCCGGCCTTCCTGTGGGTGGTCCTCGGGACCGTCTTCGCGGGAGCGGTGCACGACTTCGCCGCCCTGTGGATCTCGACCCGCCACAAGGGGCGGTCGATCGGAACGCTGACCGAGTCCATCCTCGGCAAGCGGGCCCGCGTCCTCTTCCTCCTCATCATCTTCTTCCTGCTCCTGATGGTGAACGCCGTGTTCGCCGTCATCATCGCGAACCTGTTCATGGCGAACCCGGGTGCCGTGGTTCCGGTGTGGGGGTCGCTCGTCGTCGCGCTCATCGTCGGCTTCCTCATCTACCGGACGGGGACGGGGATCCTCATCCCGTCGCTGGGGGCGCTCGCCACGCTGTATGTGCTCATCTGGTTCGGGCAGGACATGCCGTTCACGCTGCCCGATGTGATCGGGTTCAGCCCGACCGAGGCGCAGCTCGCGGCCGCGGGAGGAGACGCGGCCGTCGCGGGAGAGGCCGCGGCTTCCGATGGGCGCCGCGTGGGATGGATCGCCATCCTCTTCGCCTACACCTTCGTCGCTTCGGTGCTGCCGGTGTGGCTGCTCCTCCAGCCCCGCGACTACGTGAACGGCCACCAGTTGTTCGTCGCGCTCGGGATCATCAGCCTCGGCGTGATCGTGGTGAACCCGGAGGTCGTCGCGCCCACGGTCAACACGAACCTGCCCGCGGATACGCCGAGCTGGCTGCCGCTGCTTTTCATCACTATCGCCTGCGGCGCGATCAGCGGGTTCCACGGGCTCGTCGGGTCGGGTACATCCTCAAAACAGCTGGCCAATGAGACGGACGCCCGCTACGTGGGCTACGGCGGCGCGGTCGGGGAGGGAACGCTTGCGGTCACGTCGATCATCGCGTGTACCGCGGGGTTCGCGATCTTCCTGAGCCGGGACGTCGGGGCGACGGAAGGGCTCGCCCTCTGGCAGCAGCACTACGGGAGCTTCGAGGCAGCCACGGCGGGCGCCACGACGGCCTTCGTCAACGGCGTGGGCGTGCTCGCGGGCGGCATCGGGATCCCGGAAAGCGTCGCCGTCATCTTCGCCTCGGTCGTGGTGATCAGCTTCGCGGCAACCACGCTCGATACGGCGATACGACTTCAGCGCTACATCATCAGCGAGCTCGGCGTCGAATACAACGTGAAGGCGATCCAGAACCGCTGGGTGGCGACGGGAATCGCCGTCGTCAGCTGTGCGGTCCTGGCGCTCTCGGTCGACCGCGGCGCCGGGGGTATGATGATCTGGCCGCTGTTCGGGACCACGAACCAGCTGCTCGCGGGCCTCACACTCCTGATCGTCTCGCTCTACCTGATGCGGAAGGGGCGCCCGTTCTGGATCACGATGATCCCGATGGCGTTCCTGCTCCTCATGACGACGTGGGCCATGGTCATCAACCTCGACCGCTTCTTCGGGACGAACCAGTGGATGCTGCTGCTGATCGGGGCCGCGATCTTCATCCTCGAGATCTGGCTCCTGCTGGAGGGCGCCGTCGCGATCCGGCGCGTGCGGGCGGGAGGCGCTCAGACGTAACGCGTCAAGCTAGACGAGCTGGCTTTCCGAAGTGATGTCTTGGCAATAACAGACTGGGTGGAGCGGATGCGATGAGGGTTGCCGACGCGATAGAACTGATGACGAAGGCCATGCTGCAACGTGTGGTCGACAGCTTTACAAAGGACTTCCCGAAATCGGATGAGGAGCGGGCGAGGGAGATCATTCTGCGGAACAGCGGTGAGTTGACCGATCCGCAAAGAATCGAAGCGGTTCTCGCCTTCGACGGCCGCCTTCAAGATCAGATCCGTCAGACGTGCGTGCTTGAAGCTCTCATAGGTTCCCCGGACTGCACCGCGTCAGAACTGGATGTTGTCGAGAACGTTACCCAGCTCCAGCAACAAGTGCTTGACGCTGCGGCCTCTCCTCAGGCCCTCCGATACGAAGATGCGCGCTCCGTCGAAGTGTTGCGTGCAGTGATGAGAGTCGCCCTGAAAGACGCCATCGTCACCAATCAGGAGCTGGAACTCCTGAGAGTGCTGCGCGAGAGCTTGGGTCTGTCTCCGCTGACCATGCGGATCATCCAGGCCCAGCTGGAGCATTTTCCCCGCAAGGGGAACCTTCTGCATACCGCAGCGGAGTGCCGGGAAGCCCTGCTCAATCTGCAGCGCTGCGGCATCGTCTTCTATTGCCCTGCTCAATCTGCAGCGCTGCGGCATCGTCTTCTATTGTAACCGCGCGAACGGTGGCTTGTATGTGATACCCGAGGAGGTGGCTCCATCGGTGCGACGCGTCCTCGGTATCGAGCTAAGCTCGCACGCGTGGGGCAAACTGCTCTCTAACCTTACGGCTGCCCAGCTGGCGACGATCCTCCGAGCGGAGGGCATGCCTGAGTCCGGCAAGAAGGAAGCACGCATCGAGAGAGTCGTCCTGGCTGGTGTCAAGCCGAGTACCGCGTTGGCACGTCTCTCGAAGGAGGACCTGTATCATCTCTGCACATCAGTACCTGGCTTGAAGGTCAGCGGTAGCAAGCCGACGAAAATCAAGCGGATTATTCGTCACTTCGCCAACCTGGTGATAAGGGACGTGGCGGAGGAGACACCACCCGGAGAGCGCTACTATCAGTATCTCGTGGAGTTGGCAGCCCGCGATCGAGCGAACCTGTTGACGAATCGGATCATCACGAAAGATCGGGAGATTGAGGGCGCCTTTGAAGAGGGCACCCGCTTTCTGTTCGGCGAGAAACTCGGACTCGAACTCCAGCACATGGAGGGAACCGATCACGCGGACGGTTGCATTGCGTTCGGCAAGACGAACGAACTGCTTCTCTGGGACAACAAGAGCAAGGAAACTGTCTACGCTTTCCCCCCAAGCCACCTGAGACAATTCAAGCGATACATCCGCGACGCCGAAAAACGCGTCTCCTGCTTCCTGATTATCGTCCCGGCCGTGGCGGATGAAGCCTTGGCAAACGCCCTTCGACTGAAGTCCGAGTGCGGGAGTGATACTGACGTGGCGTTGATTTCGGCCGAGGATCTCGTGTGGGTCGCCGAAGAGTGGCGAGCCCGCAGCTCCCGGGAATCGTTCAACCCGGAGGTTCTGAACGCCACGGGCATTCTCACGCGCACCGTCCTCGACCAGCGTATGCGGCTGTTCTTGTAAGGGCTAAGGTTGAATGATGGCTCGCGCACCAAGGGCGGCGTGCCTTCAGGCGGCGAGGACATCGCTCATGATCGCTTCGTGATGCCGGTGGTGGAGGTGGAGGAAGCGTAGCCACTCCGCTGGAGTGAAGTGGCCGAGCACATGGTGCGGGTGGGTATGGAGGCAGGCATCAATCTCCACCGCCCGGGAAACCAGCCCCTCGGCCAGGTCGCGGAGCCGCTCGAGACCTTCCACAAGCCGGCCCTGCTCCAGGCCAGTGGGCAGCGTGAAATCCGGCGCCGGTCCCCGGCCGCGCGGAATCGAGCCGCGAGCCAGCAGCGCCACCCCGAGTTCCCGAGGGGACTGTGCCCGCGTTTCGGGGTTCGGGAGAGCCAACACGTCAGACACCCAGCCCAGAACCCTCCGGTCGGAGAAAAGCAGGTGCTCGAGGTGTTCCTGAACGCTCCACGCCGATACGTCGGGCGCGGACAGGGAGAGGCGCCTGCGGTCCAGCGCCCTCGCGAGGCAACTGTCGATCCCGGCCTGGACCCCTGCCAGCGAGTCCCCCGCCGCGTAGACGTCCGAGAGGTTGTTCAAGCCGCCTCAGAGACCGGCTGGACCGGCCGCCCTGGAGTGGGGCGACCTGCCTTGTTCCGGAGGGTCCTCCATGAGCCGGTCAGCGAGTTCGTCGTGGAATTCCCCGTCCCAGGCACCTTCCCGTCCCAGGTTCCCGTTCCGCTGCACGAGCACTTCCGCGGCCTGGCGGGCCAGGTCGAGCATGGCTTCCGGCGACATCCGGAGACCATTGCCCGCCGGGGCCTCCGAACTCGGGTCCGGCTCCGTCGTCAGGGGCGGGGGCGGCTTCCCGGGATCAGGGATCGATCTCGACCTCGATCTCCACCGCGTCCATGTCGTCTGCCAGGAGTTCGTCGTCGCCCGTAGGCATGCCGTTGAGTTTGAACATGTAGGTGACGACGTCGAGGTACTGCTCCGTCGGCAGCCCTCCCGGATTGTCCTCGGGCATCGTGGCGATGATCTCGTCGACAAGATCCTTCACCGACGCGCCGGTCCAGGATTGAATGAACGGCCCCCCGAAGTCTTCCTCGAAGTGGCACTCCGCGCAGATGTTCCAGAACACATCTTCGCCGCGCGTCGCCTGTTCCTCGGTGAACACGCCCTGGGTCGTGTTGACCGCGGCCTCGGCTTCGGCCTCCTCGCCTCCATCATCCTGGGCGACGAGAGCCGCCCCGCCGAAGATCGTTGCGATCGCGGCCGCCATGACCGACCCGCGGAGGTTTCGCCACGGTCCCACTGCCAGTATCCGCATTCAGACTTCCTCTCTGGTTTCGATCGCCCGACGGACGGCCCCAAACCTGATTTCGAGACCAAGCCCGGGGCAAGTACGCGCGCTCACCGGGCCCCGCCCTCCGTCGTCACGGACTCGTCTTCCGCGGTCTCCGCGTCCTCGGGCGGGCGCGGGCGGTTCATTTGCAGAGATACGCCCCCGAAGAACGAGGAGCCCGAGCGCTTCACCTCGTGCTCACCCTCGTAGAGGTAGTCGAGGAGCGCCTGATCCCAGGAGAGCCCCGCTTTCGCGACCAGTTCCATCCACGGTCCGTAGGCGGTCTCATCCGGGGCTTCGGTCGTTCCGCTCCAGATCGTGATTCCGGAGTCGAACCCGAAACGGCTCTCACCGGTGGATCCCTTCAGCGGCATCTGAATGAGCACACTGTCGGTCATCGGAATCCGGAACACGTCGGGATCGTACTCGGCCCCATATCTCCGGTAGCGCGCATAGTTGCGCTGGTTCATCTCGAAGACATCCTGATTGAAATTGATTCCGCGCGTGATATAGTCGCGAATCTCGAACGCCGCGTCCCGGTGCCGGGGAAATTCGGGACTGTCGACATACCCGAACCCCGGCATGAACCAGCCCTTGTTGAACCCCCAGTTGCGTTCGGTCACCCGACCGCGCCGCACGAGCCCCGTATATTCACTGAACAACTGTACGACCTGGTGAGAGGGGTACCCGTGCGGATTCAGGAAGATGTCGGGCAGCCAGCGACCCCAGAGGCGGTTTCGAACGGGGGCCTCCGGATAGATGGGATGGTCGTCCCTCGAGCCCGTGGTCGCGTCTATTCCCAATGAACCGAGGTAGCCGGCGTGCAATATGAAGTCCGGCGTGATTCGGTAGAGGTCGTACGCGAGCTGGGCTCCGTCGGGATTGGTGAAGGGATGAATGACGACGTTCACGTCCCTGAGCCTGGCACGCTGCCCGGGGTCGGTGAGAAGAAGTTCGGCGTGCCGGAGCACATGGCTGGTCGAGGAGACCTCATTTGCGTGCTGGCGCGCCGAATAGATGATCGTGGGCTTGAACGTCGTCGCCTTGACGCGCGACCAGTGCGAAGCCGTGATCGGGGGCATGAGGTCCAGCGCCCAGATGTCCTTGCCCAGGTAGGACTCGCCGGCCTTGTACATGGTGGCTTCGTCGAACCCTGCCGCCATTTTGGCCAGGATCTCGTGGCCCTCGGGGGGCGGGATGGGCGTCTCCCACTGCACGAGACGCTCGTCGCCGTAACTCCAGCCCTCCGGAAGCAGGGATCGCCAATCCGGCAGCTCCGCCGGCGTTCCGTTCGCCGCCAGATGCGCCGTGCGCCGGGCTTCCGGGTCCTGCTCGTGCGTCCACTCGGCCCACACTTCCAGTGACCCGAGTCCCGGCCAGGCCAGGGAGGAGGTGTACAGACCGGCCTCGCGCAGCGCTTCGAGTTCGCGGATCGTGGCCTCGACCTGCTCGGCGGACACCATGCTCCGGTCCACCTGCCCCGCCGGCGCATAGTTGAGCAGACTGTCGCGCATGTCGGCGTCGGTATCGACACGCACCCTCAGGCCGAGATGCGCGATCCCGGGCTCGCCGGCGCGCACGATGGCCAGCCTCGCCGACGGCCGCTCGAGGCCGGTCTTCGGGATGTCGAGCCGCGTCGTGTCCACTGCGCCTGCCGCGTCTTCGAACGCGACGACCACGGCGGGCCGAGAAGTGGCGAACCCGGTGAAGCGCAACCGGAGCTCCGCCGCACTGCCGTCCGCGCGGGGTCGCATGACCGGGAGAATGCGCCCGGGGAAGGTGAGGCCCTGGCCGCGCGAGTTCCGCCCCAGGACATCGAAGAACTCGATCGTGCCGAAATAGATCTCCTCGTGCAGGGCGTCCATCGGAGCGTGGATCTCGTTGTCGATCTCGAGCCGATAGTTGGGCTCGCTCATCTCCAGTTCGACCGTCAGCTCGCCGAAATAGGGCGCATCCGCGTTCCCGCCGTCGGGGATCCCGTCGTGCCGGTCCATCACGTAGTCGTAGACAGCCGGGAGAACCGTACTCTGGTAGTGGTCCCAGAAGGCTTCGGGGTCCGTCACGATCCGCTCGTCGACGAGCGCGCGGTCACCGTCGGTGGCGCGAATCCAGCCCGTCGTCACGCGGACGTGCTCGTAGTCCCGAAAGCGATCGAAGTACGGTCGCGTCACCCAGCGGGGCTCAAATTCATCGCTCAGGATCTCCCCGCCGGAGGGATCGGAGACAGCGACCTCGTAGATCGGTCCTTCGCGTGTCTCCTCGAAGCGGATCTGCTCCAGGTCGAGGTCGAGGTCTCGCGCCAGGACCTCGTCGATGGGGAAGATCTCGTGCAGCCACCGGACGGGCGTATGGATGGCCTGCTGAGGCCACTCGGGCGGCGGATCGTTGCGGCGGAAACGGATGACGATCTCTCCGATCGCACGGTCCTCGAGCTGCGGAAGGACGACCTCCTCGAGCCAGGAGTACCCCTGCTTGAATGCGGACAGGACGCGGACCTCGACGGCCGAAGGGGAGGCGCCGGCCTCGATCAGAGCGTCCCGCGCTTCCTCTTCCAGGCGGCGTCGAATGTCGGGGGGTTCGCTCAGGCGCGCCTCGACCCGGATGGGGCCCGAGGACCCCGCCGCCGGCAGAACCTGTGTCCTGAACAGCTCCCGGAACCGGTCGACTTCCGACGGCAGCGTGAGGGTGTCGGCGAACACCGTCGCCGCCCGCTGAACATCGCGTTCGTCGATGGTGACGCCGATGTCGGAGATGCCCAGTGCGTCGGCCGCCCGCTCGGCCAGGTACGCCTCCAGGCCCGGGTCGGCCTTCTCGACCGACAGCAGCACGTGCGCGCGGGCGATCTGCCGATCGGCAAGCTCGTCGGCGATGCGGCCGAGCTTGTAGAGGCCGACCGCCGCCTGGCCCGCGGGCGTGTGTCCGGACAACGCGTCCCACAGCCCCCCTTCGACATCGTCGATGGTGGGGCGGTCGCTTCCGCGCTCCGCCAGGTGCGGCAGAGTCAGGGCCAGCTGATCGAGCGCCCGCTCGGCCCCGGCGGCGTCCGCGCCCGTCACCACGAGCGCCGGCTTCGACCCGAACGCCTTCGGGACTACCTGAATGAGCCCTTCGCCGTCCGCCAGCGCCCCGAAGTCGATCCGCGCGCTGTCGGCGAGCTGCTGTGTGAGCGCATTGTCGACGCCGGCGAGCACGAGCGTCGGCCGCGAGCCGGCCCCTTCGATCGACGCGGCGGGCTCCGTCAAGGGCACGACGAGCCCGGTCGACTCGAGTCCGAGCCGGCCCGCAAGGTCGGGCAGGCCGCCGACACCGTTCTCTCCGGGCGCGAGCATCGCGTCGACCCGGTCGGGGATCAGGCCTCCGCCGAGCAGGCCGTCGGAAGTGTACAGGTTCGAGAGGTCCATTCCGTCCTTGCCACCGCCCCCCGGCCGGCCTGCGATCGGCCCGGGTCGATCCGGCGGGGCCCGCCCGTCGATCCGGATGGTGGGGCCGTTCGCCAGCCGCGCCTCCACCGACTCCAGGCCCGGGTAGGCCAGTCGGGTCTGCGGAGCATCGCCGTCGCTCTCCGCCTCCTGTTCCCCTTCCCGCTCGTCCTCCGGCTCCTCGCCCACGTCGTCCCCGGCGGCCAACGTGCGCAGTGCCTCCGTCGCCGCCTCGATGTCCGGGTCAGCCACCGCGATCTCCGCGATGACACGCCCCACGCCCGCCTGGTCGGCCCTGACGCGTGCCTGAGTCAGGCGTACCGCCGCGCTCGACACGCCTCCGTCCTCGAGCGCCGAGGCCAGATCATCCCGGACGCGATCGAGCCTTGCCGTCGAGAGCGTCCGCGTATGCGGGAGTACGCCCGCGAACAGGCGGGCCGCCGCCGTCAGCCCCTCGTCGTTCCCACCGACGACGAGCACCCAGGTGCGCCCACCCTCCTGACGCACCGCCACGGCGCCCTCTCCGGAGTCCAGCGAGGCCGGGTCGATCCCCGGGGACCCCAGCCCGGCGGCTTCAAGGCCATCTCGCCCGATGACGATCGCGACCTCCGCGCTCCCGGGCCCGCGTGCAAGCGGCAGATCCATGGCCATCGTCTCGAACCCCAGCCGCGCCGCGATCTCGCCCGCTGCCGCCAGGACGGCCGTCGACGGATCGTCCCCCAGAATCAGCGCGGCGTTCACGAGATCCGGAACGCTGTCGCCGTTCGTGTCGAGGACCAGCGTCCCGAGTTCGAACAGCGACGCGAGATCGGGAGCTTGCTGAGCAGAGAGAGAGCCCCAGGCCGGGGCCGGCGCGGGCGGAGAGATCGTGAACGCGACCGCGAGAGCCAGGTTGGCGGGAAGCACCCGTCGTCGTGCGAGAGTCTTCATGTTTCCTGTCCGGTTACCGGCCAGCCTCCACCGGGTTCGCCAGCACCCCGACGCCCTCCACCTCGACCTCCACCCGATCTCCGGGGGACAGCGACGCCGTCGTCCCCGGAGTCCCCGTGTAGATCACGTCGCCGGGGAGAAGCGTGAAGTAGCGGCTGGCGTAGGCCACGATCTCGGGGACGGAGAAGATGAGGTCGCTTGTGCGTGCGTCCTGTACAACCTGACCGTTGAGACGTGTCCGCAGGCGCAGGTCGTCCCAACCCGCGCCGGTGACGATCCGCGGCCCGAGGGGGCCGAACGAGTCGCTCCCCTTGGCCCGCAGCCATTGAAGGTCATCTCGCTGCCAGTCCCGCTCGCTCACGTCGTTGCCCGCCGTAACGCCGAAGATGTGGTGATGAACGTCTTCTCGGCGCACGTGGTGCGCGGTGCGCCCGATCACAAGGACGAGTTCTCCTTCCGCATGCACGGTTCGCGCATCGAGCGGGATCCGGATGGGCGTTTCGGGTCCGACAATGGATGACGGAAGCTTGGCAAAGAGACCCGGCTCTGTGGGCGCGTTTCGCTCCCCGAGGTGGCTCCGGTAGTTCAGCCCGACTGCGATGACCTTGGATGGTGTTGTCGGCGCGAGCAGCCGGACGCGTTCGAGGGGCAGCCTCCGCCCCGTGCGAGCCTCGCCCGCGAAGGGAGGGGCCGCGAGTTCCGCCACGACCTCATCGTCGACGACGCCCCAGCAGGCGCGCCCCTCGGATTCGTACCGGACGTACGCGGTCATCGGCCGCCCCGCGCCACTCAGCCTTCCCCGGTCGGGACATGCTCGGCGAGTTCTACCTCGAACACGAGCGGGCTATACCCGGGAATCCGAGGTGGAGAGCCTTCAGCCCCATATGCGAGGTGGTAGGGAAGCACCAGCAGCCGCCGTTCCCCCAGTCTCATCCCCGTCACCCCCTCGACCCAGCCGTCGATCAACTGGGTCGACCCGAGAACCATGTCGAGTGGTTCCGCTGGCTCGTAATCGTGACTCGAGTCGACCTTGGTCCCGTTCGGAAGCCAGACCGTGTAGTGAACGCCCATCTCGTCGCCGTAGCCGGCCGGCGGTCCGCTCCCCTGCTGCAACACCTGCACGAAGAGTCCGCTTTCCGCTTCTTCCATCGCGTCGAGGTCGACCCCGAGTTCGCCCGCGAAGGTGAATTCCCGCAGATCCGTGATCACGTCCTCGGGCAGGTCCGACGCTTCCATGGCGGCGGCCGCCTCCACCTCTCGCATTTCGGTCTCCAAGTCGTCCGCGGCGTCACCTCCGCACGCCACCGCCAGGGGCAGCAGCAGGGCGGGGAGCCAGGTCGATACTCGATCACGCTGCATGAGAGTCCTCCGAGTTCGGGAGATTCGCCGCGGGACAGAGTGCGGAGAGTTGTCGGATCGCCCGAATGTAGCGGCGATTCGACACGGCCTGCTAGTATCGTGACATGAAAACACGTCCGGCATTCCAGCTCGTCTTCCCGCTCTCGACCCTCCTCCTTGCCGCCGCCTGTGGCGACGCCCGACCCTCTTCCGAGGCAGGTGCCGCCGCCGCGGAGCCGGCCGAGGCCACTCCCGCCCTCGATCTCGTCGCGCGATCCGTCGCCTTCCACGACCCGGAAGGCGTCTGGGGGAGCCGAGAGGTCTCGATGTCCTGGGTGGGCACCGACGGCGAGGGGGCGGAGCGGGTCGCCGTCGATCTCGAGTTCGGCGCGGACGAGCGCGATTTCGCGCTCTCCGGTCGGTATCGCGGCTCGACGATCGAATACGCGACCACCGTAGATGGTTGGTCCGCGAGCGTGGACGGGATCGCGGAGGCGGATCTTGCGGAGGCGGACCGCGAGCGCATGCGCCTGCACCGCGAGGACGGGATGTTTTGGCGCAGCTACTACGGTTTTCTCGCCGGTCTTCCGATGAAGATCGCCGACCCCGGCGCACATGTGGCCCCGGACATCATCGAAACCACGTTCATGGACCGCGAAGTCCTCGCCGTCCGGATCACCTATGATGCCGAAGTTGGCGGCGATACGTGGTACTTCTATTTCGAGCCCGAAACGGCGCAACTCGCCGGTTGCCGGTTCTTCCACGACGAGAGCGCGAACGACGGCGAGTACATCGTATTCGAGGGCTTGAGCGAAGGAGACGGACTCAGATTGCCGCGGATGAGGGCCTGGTATGTGAACGCCGATGGCCGGCATCTGGGGACGGACGAAGCGGGGATGATCCGCGTCGGTTCGTGACCACCAGGACGGGCCGGCGCCTCCCGGCCGCCGCCCTCGTTCTCACCAGTTTCGCGGCCGTACAGTGCTCCGAGTCGGCGGCGCCCGCGCCTCCCCCTCCGCCTCCCGTGGCAAGCGCGGAGTGCGTCCTCTCCCGCGCGATCGATGGCGATTCAATCCGCTGCGCGGACGGCCGGGAGATCCGTCTCCTGTCGATCGATGCCCCCGAGCTGGCCCAGGAACCCTGGGGTGAGCAAGCCCGCGCGGAGCTGCTGCGGGTCGCGCCCATCAACACGTCCCTGAGAGTCGAGTACGACCTCGAACGCGTGGATGTGTTCGACCGGGATCTCGCCTACCTCCACCTTCCGGGCGGTGTCCTGCTCAACGAGCACATGGTGGCGAGCGGGTACGCGGTGGCGTACGTGATCCCGCCCAATCGCCGCTACGAGGACCGCATGCTGGCGGCGGAAGCTTCTGCGGCGGAAGCCCGGCGGGGGCTGTGGGCGGCGTGGGGCTTCACCTGCCGCCCCGCCGACTTCAGACGAGACCGCTGTTGAGGGATCGGCGCGTCCGTGGCGTCCGTGGCGTCCGTCGCCTCAGTAGAGCGATTCCATGAAGCGCGATTCGACTCTCAGGTAGCTCGCGCCGCCGCCCGGAACTTCGGCGAAGATCTCGCGCCACTCGGGCGTGCCCAGCACCTGGGGCAGCTTCTCGTCGCGCTCGGCCTTGGAGGCCCAGCGGATGACCCACGTGATGTTCGCCGAGCCGAGGTCGTCCTGCTCCGCGCCCCGGAGTTCGGCCGGGATCCCGGCGTCGACCCAGAAACCGACGATATCGAGGTGCTCGCGTAGATAGCGGAGATACTCGCCCCGCGCGACCTCCGCATATTCGTCGAACCGGGCCGGATCGAAGTGATAATTGCGAACCTCGTAGATCGCCTCCGCCTGCGACTCGGCGTTGGCCGACTCGCTGGTGGCGGACTCCACAGGCACCGAACCGGCGTCGGCGGATTCGCCACCTGCGCAGGCCGCGGCACCCATGAGGAAGACCGCGCCGATGGCCGCGATCCCTGCGTTACGTGTGAACGAAGTCATGCTTGCCTCCGGAGATGAATGAGGTCGCATCCTCAGCCTGTCGTCCGGGCCAGGGCTTCGACGAAGCGGTCCACCTGGGCCGTCGTGTTGTAGATGTGGGTGGAAACCCGGATCGCGTTGTGGCCGTCCCGCTGGTGCTCGTCGATATGGGCCGAGGCGAGGGTTTCGATCGCCCCCACCGCCGCGACCGCGTCGAGACCGTCCTTCTCGAAGATGGTCGAACCGGGCGCGCTCTGGCCGAGGGTCCCGCTGAGCAGCGTGACGTCGGGAAGTTCCGCGAGCCGTCCCTTCAGATGGTCCGAGAGGAAGCGGCACCGGGCCTCCACTGCCTCGAGGCCGAGGGTCGTGACAAAGTCGACGGCCGAGCCGATCGCGGCCCGCACCGGGAAGGCCGCGGTGCCCACGGGGCCGAACTGCGGCCGCTCCGGCGTAGCGTCCGGCGCGAACGCCGTTCGGATGCGGTCGCGTGCGTCCCGCCGAACGAACAGGAAGCCGGTTCCGGCCGGCGCAAGCATCCACTTGTGGAGGCTGACCGCGTACGCATCGCACCCGAGCGATGACAGATCGACGGGAAACTGCCCCACGGCCTGGGCGCCGTCGACCAGGCTCACGAGTCCCCGGTCCCTCGCCAGCCCGCAGATCGCCTGCACGGGGTACAGGTGTCCGCCCCTCGTGACATGGCAGAAAGCGACCGCTCGTGTGCGAGGCGCAATCTCAGCCTCGATCCGGGACAGAATCTCCTCCTCGGCGGGCAGGGGGCTCGGGATGAAGACCTCGCTCACTCGAATTCCCTCGCGCACCTGCCGGAACTCCCATGGGCGTCGCCCCGCCGGGTGCTCCTGGCTCGTGATCAGAACCTCGTCGCCGGGGTCGAGCGTCACCCCGATGGTCTGCAGGTGGAGGGCCTCCGACGCGTTTCGCGTGAGCGCGAGTTCCTCCGCGGAGATCGAGAACAAGTCGGCGAGTTCGGGGATGACGCGGTCCGTGATCTCAGCGGTCAGCTCCGAACGACCGCGGGCGGGGAGCTCGGCAATGGCGCGATAGCCCGCGGCGACCGCGTCCACGACCTGCCTCGGCGGCATGCCGATACTCGCATTGTTCAGGTATGCCGTGCCGGGCTCCACGAGAAAGTGCGCGCGCACCGTCTCCCAGTCGGCGTCCGTCGCCCCGGCGGGAGGGTGGAGTGGCGGAGCCTCGGTCTGCCCCTCTTCTTCCCCGTCCCATGCGGCGCAGGCCGGCAGGCCCAGCGCGGCGGCCCCGGCCACCCCGAGCTGAAGCCACTCCCTCCGGTCCAGCATCCCGTTCCCGGCTCCCGTGGACTCGGTCATCGGCGTCAGTTCGAAACGCGCACGAAGGACATCGCGTTTCCACTGGGAAAACGGAGGGTCAGCGCGTCGCCCTCGATGTCGACCCGCGTAGGCTCGAGCGGTCCGGTGCCCGCTCTTGCGGTCATGGTGAGCGGACTCGCCGGCAGGCCCTCCATCGTGCGCCCGACCGAGAGGTGGTGGAGGTGCTCGAACGTCAGAGTCTCGCCATCGAACGTGTAGCGGCCGCCTTCTCCGGAGCCCCGCTTCGGCTCTTCTCCGTCCATGACGAAGAAGAGGACCTGCCACTCTCCGTCCGTGAAGATGATCCGTCCCCGGACGGGATGTCGCGCGCCGGTCGCAAGAACGTACTCACGAGCGGCCCAGGCGCCGGCGAGGGCGTCGTCTTGCCGCAAGAGCGTGGTGTCGCCCGGCGGAGCGGGAAAGGTCGCGATGCCCGCGACGAGCCCTGCCAGGCAGGTGGCGGAGCCGACGAGCGTGACGACGGATGCGTGCATGGGCTACCAAGCCTCCGGAGGGGGTTCGACTCGCAACGTGGCGCGGCTCGGAGCGAGCGACAAGCGCCCGCTTCCGGGGTCGCTCGCGCTGTCCGATCCGCTTACCGTGAGGTTCAAGAGCACGGCGTAACCGAAGCGAGAGGGTCGAACGATGCGAACAACACGGCGAGCGGTGAGCGCGGCCGCCACACTCATGTCCCTGACGACGGTTGGGGCCATCGAGATCGAAGCGCAGGAAGTCGGCCCGCCCAGCGGGTCTCTCGTGGTGGTGGGGGGCGCCATGCGGAGCCCGGAGATCGTGGACCGCTTCGTGCAGCTGGCCGGCGGGCCCTCGGCGCACATCGTCGTTATCCCCACGGCCGGCGGACAGGATTCGTACGGCCAGTCGTTCGGGGGGTTGTTGCCCTTCCAGGCCGCCGGGGTCGAGCACCTCACACTGCGGCACACGAACGATCGCGACGAGGCGAACAGCGAGGCCTTCGTGTCGGCGATCCGGGAGGCGGGCGGTGTCTGGTTCACGGGCGGACGGCAGTGGCGCCTGGTCGATTCCTACATGGGAACGAGGACCGAGGAAGAGCTGTGGGCGCTCCTCGAGCGCGGCGGCGTCATCGGAGGTTCCTCCGCCGGCGCGACGATCCAGGGGTCGTACCTGGCCCGTGGAGACACCCTTACGAACACGATCATGATGGGGAGCCACGAGCAGGGTCTCGGCTTTCTGCGGAACACCGCGATCGACCAGCACCTTCTGCAGCGAAACCGCCAGTTCGACCTGCTCGAGATCATCGAAGCCAGGCCGGAGCTGCTGGGGATCGGGATCGACGAGAACACGGCCATCGTCGTGCAAGGTGACCGCTTCGAGGTGATCGGGGAGTCGTACGTGGTCATCTACGACAACGAGAGCATGCTCGACAGCGGCGGCCGTTTCTACTTCCTCGCGCCGGGAGATCAGTTCGACCTGGCGGAGCGCCAGGCCTATCGCGCGACGCGTCAGCTGCAGCCACTCGGGCGGGTCGAGGCGCGTCCCTGGCCGAGCCGCCGACCCGAACGCTGAACCGCCGACCCGAAGACCCCATGGCCGGGTCCGGGGACGGGGCGCCGGCCGACCCAACAAGGACCGACGTGACCGGGGGAATCCCGGGGCAGAGAGGGCTCATCATCCTCGCCCTCATGGCGGCCGGAGAAGCCGTTTACTTCCTCCCCTTCGTCCTCGCCCGCGTCTTCCGGCCGACGTTGCTCGACGTGTTCGGGATCACGAACCTGGAGCTGGGAACCGCGTTCTCGCTGTACGGGATCGTCGCGATCGTGGCCTACTTCGCCGGCGGCCCTCTGGCCGACCGGTACTCGGCCCGCCGGCTGATGGCCTTCGCGCTGCTCGCGACCGGTCTGGGCGGGATCGTGCTGGCCGGCTTCCCCTCGCCTCGGGCGATGAACGTGCTGTGGGCATTCTGGGGGATGACGAGCGTACTCCTCTTCTGGGCGGCCATGATCCGGGCCACCCGCGAATGGGGCGGGCGCTCGATGCAGGGGCGCGCCTACGGACTGCTCGACGGTGGTCGCGGGCTGATGGCCGCGCTCGCCGCGTCCCTCGCCCTGGCGGTCTTCGCCGCCCTCCTGCCGGGCGAGGTGCCCACGGCTACGCCGGAGCAGCGAGCCACCGCCTTCCGCGGCGTGATCTGGGTCTTCACCGGGCTCACGCTCGGCATCGGCGTACTCGTCTGGCTCATCGTTCCCGAAACCACGCCTCAGGGCGGGACGGGCGGTCGGCAGAGGCTGTCGCTGTACGGCGTCAGGGCCGTCTGCCGCATGCCGGCCGTGTGGCTGCAGGCCGTCATCGTCATCTGCGCCTATACCGGATACAAGGCCACGGACGATTTCTCGCTGCTGGCGCGAGACGCGCTCGGGTTCGACGAAGTCGCGGCCTCGGGTATCGGCACGCTGTCGTTCTGGGTTCGGGCCGCGGCGGCCGTGACGGCGGGATACCTCGGCGACCGGATCGACGCCTCCCGCGTCATCGCATGGGGCTTCGCAATCCTCATCGCCGGCTGCCTGCTGATCGCCTCCGGCGTCCTCGTGCCCGGCCCGGCGTGGGTGCTCATCGCCACGGTCGTGACCACCGGCGTGGGCATCTACGCACTCCGCGGCGTCTACTTCGCCCTTCTGGCCGAGGGCGCCGTGCCGCTCGCCTATACCGGGAGCGCAGTCGGGGTCGTGTCCGTGCTCGGCTTCACGCCCGACGTGTTCATGGGACCGCTGATGGGCGTCCTGCTCGACCGTTCACCGGGGCTCGCCGGGCACCAGCACGTGTTCGCGGCTGTCGCGGGCTTCGGCGCCATCGGCCTCCTCGCCACCCTCGCCTTCCGCCGCGTCACCCGCGCCGCAGCCAACCCCGGCTAGGGCACCAGGGCGGTCTCCCGCTTCCTGAGCACGAACATGCCTTCGCGCATGCTCGACACGATGATGTTGCCGGAGGGGAAGAACGGGTAGTTGCTGAAAGATCCCGCAAAACCCGGCTGGTCCGGACTCCCCGGCACCGTGTCGAAGAAGCCCGCCGGGACGGGGTTCTCGGGATCCGAGATGTCGAAGATCCGGAGCCCGCTCACGTAGTTCGACTGGTACATGAAGTCGCCGCGGACATACAGGTTATGGTCGGTGGCCGGATTGTCCTGCACGAACTCCCGGACGAGGACCGGCTCGTCGAGGTCCTGCACGTCCCACACCAGCGTCCGGGTCCCCATCGCGAGGCCCTGGATCTCGTCCAGTTCGTCGTTCAGGTAGAAATACCGCTGGTCCTCCGACAACCACCCCTGGTGGGAATAGGCCACGTTGGGGTGCGAGGCGTTCGAGATCGGCGTGGGATTGTCCTTGTCCGTCACATCGCCGATGCCGAGCTTCGTCGCGCTCGCGTTGAAGCACACCTCCCGGCCCGCGTAATCCGCGTCGGGGCCCCGGTAGGTCACGCACTGCGCGTCGTGCGTGTAACCGCCCGATCCCGCATTTCCCGTGTCAGGATCCGCGTAACAGCCAGCGAAGATGGGATTCAGCGGATCCCGGATGTCGACCATGTGGAGTGCGCCGCCGCACGTCTGGCCGCCGCCGCTCCCGCCCACCACGTAGGCGAAGCCCGACTCTTCATTGATCACGATGTTGTGCGCCGAGTGGAACTCCGCGTAATGCGCATCCTCGTCGAACTCGACGGGAGGGTTGGTCACGTCCCGGAGACGGGTGAGGTCGAACACCTGGATCCCGTGTTCGCCCGCGTTGTCCGCCACGATGAACGTGTGGTCGGCATAGACCTTCATGTCGCGCCACAGGTTCGGGGTCGCCCCTTCGGTGAGCTGAAGATTGCCCAGATAGACCGGATTCCCGGCGTCCGTCACGTCGATGAAGGAGGTCCCGTCGAAGCGGCCGAGGATCGCGTACTCGCGGCCCGTCTGCGGGTCCACCCAGCCCCAGATGTCGCTCACCATGATCCCGCGCGAGCCTCCCACCTCGCGGGCGGGGAGGAAGGAGACGAGATCCACATCGGCACAGTCGAAGCCGGCCACCATCCCGTCGTCGGAGCAGCGCCGCTCCTCTCCGGTGACCGCGTCCATACCGGACTCGGCCTCGTGGAACGGGGTGGCCTCGCTCCACGCACCGTCGGTGTCGCGTTCGAACACGAAGCCGATGCCCTCGAAGAACTCCGACCCCGGGGCGCCGATGACCGCCAGGCCACCGTCTGCCGCCACCGAGTTGCCCATGAAGCCCATGAGGCCCCGGGTTCTTGCCCGCAGTACGGTTTCCTCGCGCCATGTCCCGCCGGCGTCGGGGGCCAGGACGTGCGCCTGGCCGATGAGACCCTCGGTGCCGGGGGCGCCGACGAGAAGTTGGTCTCCGGCCCGGCCGAGCGAGTAGCCGAAGAAGGCACCCGGCGCGGGGGTGGCCGCGACCGTCCCGGTGTGGGACCAGGATCCGTCGACGTCGGCACCGAATCGGAAGACCGCCCCGCGTCCCTGGCTGGCGATCGGCGCGCCGAGAAGCGCCTCGCCGTTGACGAGTAGCGTCGACAGGCCGGCCGCCCCGCCCCCCGCGGGCGTCAGCCGGGCGACCTCGTCCCACCCGTCGTTTGCGCGGCGGAACACGTAGCCCGTCCCGGCCTGGAACTGCGGAGCCGGACCATAGCTGTTGAGACTGAAGGGGCCCGGGGCGCCGACCAGCGCGAGATCCCCCTCCATGCTCACGGAGGCCCCGAAACGGCCGTCGGCGGGCGCGCCGGAGCCGCTGAGTTCGACCGGCGTCAGGTCGGCGCCGCCGCCCAGGTAGGCGAAGATGGCGCCGCTGGCCCCGCGTCCCGGCGCGCCGATGAGCCCGCTCTCCGCATCGGCCCCGAGCGCGATCGAGGAGCCGAACGCGTCGCCCGGCCTTGCGTCCGGCGCCTCCAGCCGCTCCCAGAGACCCCACGCATTGCCTTCGCGGACGAAGATGTATGCGGCTCCCCGGCCCTCGTTCTCCTTCGGTGCGCCCACGACGAGGACATCGCCCACAACCGCCAGCGCCATCCCGAAGCCGTCTCCGTAAAGGCCGCTCGGTGCGTCGATGGTGGCGACCTCCGACCAGCCGCCCCCGCCCCGGCGGAACACGTGGACGCTGCCGGCTTCCGACCCGGGCATCGGGAACGCCACGAACTCACCCGGCCGTGAGACGAAGATCTCCCCGCCCGAGACGACCGCCGCCGCCCCGAAGCCGATGATCGGGGCCGATGCGGCATTGTCGAGGCTGCCGGCGTGGGTCTGCGCCGCCGCCGGACCCGCCGCCGCCGGACCCGCCGCCGCGGCCAGGAGAAGGAGAATCGCGAAGGAACGTGTGTGCATGATCCTGAACTCCGGGATTCGAGCTGTTGAAAGGTATGGCTGGTGGCTAGTGGAAGCGGATCCCGATGCCGAACTGGGCCTGCCACTGCGACGCGCCGATCTGTGGAACATAGGGGACCGCGGCCCGGATGCCGCCCGTCTCGCCCGTCTGGAGTGCGCCGACATAGCGGGCCCGCAGCGGGTCATCGAACTCCGGAAGGACGCTGCTCGGCTCGGGGTCGTCTTCGATCCGGTTCTCCACGCTGAGAAGCTGCACGACCGGATTCACGGCCTGGACGTGACCCCAGTTCCGGTTGACCAGGTTCAGGACGTTGAGGACGTCGAAGGTGAGGACCACCTCCGTGCCGCCCACGGGGAAGTCCTGACTGAAGCGAACGTCCACCTGGTTCGACCACGGCGTCCGGCACGCGTTCCGGTGCACGATCCGGAGCCGGTTCTCCTGAAGGCAGGGCTCCTGGCCCACGAGCCCCTCGAAGAGCAGGCCGCTGATCGGTGCGCTTCCTCCTCCCGGAAAGTCAAACGCCCCCTCGGTCACGAAGATGAGATCGTTGGCCAGATCGAGCGCCCGTCCCAGCCCGGGATAGGCGTCGCCGTTGATGTCGTCGGCGTACACGTAGGAGTACGGCCTCCCGGACTGTCCCACGTAGAGGACCGAGATCCGGCCACCCCCCAGCTTCTCCGGGAGCGTCGCCGTCGCGCTCCCCACGAGCTTGTGGGGCCGGTCGAAGAGCGAACTCTGGCGGCTTGGGTCGTTCGGGTCGCCCTGGATCGCGGTGAACCCGAAATTCGAGATCGCGTCGCGCGAAGCGAGACTCCGGACATCCGCCGACCGGTTGAACGCGTACCCGAGGTCCACGGAGAGCCGCTCGCCGAACCGCTTGCGGAGGCGCGCGCTCAGTGCGTACGCGAAGTTCCGCGCCCGGTCGCCGATCCGGATGACCTGGCCGAACGCCTCGTCGACGCGGCGCGGGTAGAAGATCGGTTCCCGCGCGTCCGGCGGATTGCCCGGCGGCGGATCGACGAACTGGCTCCCGGCACCGGGGTCGCCGAACGTCACCCGGGTCCCGTACCCGTATCCGTAAGTGAAACCGTTCTCCGGCGTCCGTTCACCGGCGCCGACGGCCGCACCGATGTTGAGGTCCTCGAACGCGATCTGGTTCACGGCCTTCGTGTAGATCCCCTCGAGCGACAGCACGAATCCCGCCGGGAGACGCTGGTCGATCGCGAGCGACGCCTTGAAGTCCCTCGGGAACCGGAAGTCGGAATCGAACACGGTCACGATGGGCGTCGCGGACTCCGGCCCCCTCCCGTCCGGGCAGCTCGTCGGAGAGGGCGCCCGCGGATCGAAGGCGGGGACGATCTCGGGGTCGGGGACCCCGATGTTCCGCCGCTGGCAGGTCAGGAAGGCGGAGGTGAGTCCCGTGTTCTGATAGGCGTTCGCGAGCCACGCGAACGGCGGCCGCCCCGTGAACAGTCCGGCCCCACCGCGGATCTGCGTGCTCCGGTCCTCGCCGAGCCCGAGGTTGAAGCCGGCCCGTGGCGAGAGGAGAGGCGTGCCGCCCGGGAGCTCACTCGTGCTTACGCCGAAGGAGTTCCGGACCGCCGGATTCTCGGCGGGCGAGTCGGGCATGACCGGCACGTCCATGCGCAGGCCCAGCCGAACGCTCAGGGCTTCCCCGACGCGGGCCTCCTCCTGTACGAAGGCGGAGAACTGGTTCACGGAGAAGCGCGCCGTGGCCGCGTCGTCCGTCAGCGGGACGTGGACGACGTATTCCGAAGGCGTGTTGGCCGCGAGGTCATCCATCGAATTGAAGAGGTAGCTCCCGACCGTCCCCGGAAGGTATTCGCGCCGGATCGAGAAGCGCTCGAACCCACCCCCGAACGTGAGATGATGGCTCCCCAGCGACAGGGAGAGCGCGTTGGAGATCTGGACGATGTCCTGATCGAGTTCGTTGTCGTTCCCCGAGAAGCTCGAGCCCAGCCGCAGTTCGCGCCGGTATCCGCGGCCGGAGGCGCCTCCCTGCATCTGCACCTCCACACGCGGGTAGGCCGCGTTCGCCGTCTCCCGGTCGCGGAGGAACTGCACGTTCACCATCAGGTCGTTCGACAGCCGGGGACCGAGGGTGGAGAGCCACTGTCCGGCGACCGCGTGATTCCGGGACTCGATATGGGTCCCGTTCGACGACATCTCATACGCGTCCCCCGGTAGCCGGTTGGGCGCGGGATCGTCCGCCGCGAACGCGAGGTTGTAGCGCAGCATGAGCGAGTTGTCGTCGTCGAGGCGCGCGTCGAACCGCGTGAACAGGTTCGCGAGGTCGTTCTCGAGCGTGTACAACCCCGCCTCGCCGGCGTCCCCACCGTAGCCCGCGAGGATGTCCGAGACCCGGGCGATCGAATCCGGATCGAGCTGCGAGCGGACCGCCTCGTCGACGCCTACGGTGAAACCGTCGGGCGGCCGTGCGCGTCGTTCGACCTCGCCGGCCACGAAGAAGTGCAGGCGGTCGCGCACGATGGGACCGCCGATGTCGAAACCGGCGAACAGGTTGTCCAGATCGCCGGGCTCCCGCGCGAAACCTCCGATCACCGCGTCGCCGACGAGGGCGTCGTCGCGGATGAACCCGAAGGCGGAGCCACGGAACTCGTTCCCGCCGGTCCGGGTGACCGCGTTCAGAACGCCCCCCGTGAACCCGGATTGCCGCACGTCGTAGGGGGCGACCAGAACCTGCAGTTCCTCGATCGCCGAGAGCGGGATCACGCGGCCCCGCGCCTGGCCGCCGGCGACGCCGGTCGGCGAGAGGCCGAACACGTCCTGGTTGAGGGCGCCGTCGACCTGGATGTTGTTGTAGCGGATGTTCGAACCGGCGACGGAGACGCCCATCTCGTCTATCGTCACGAGCGGCGACAGCTGGGCGAACGCCGTGAAGTCCCGCGAGATCGTGGGCAGGTTCTCGAGCGTCTCCTGGTTGACGATCATCGTCGACCCCATCCGCGCGGGATCGAACTCGGGATCCGTCTCGACCCGGACGGACAGCTCCGGCAGGGGGACAGCCTCCTCGGAGAGTTCGATCTCCAGTCGGAGCCGCTGCCCGGCGCTGAGCGTGAGGCCTTCCCGGGTCACCCTCTGCATCCCGATGCGCGTGGCTTCGAGCGTGTAGGGACCCCCAGGCCGCAGATTGGCGAGGCTGAAACGGCCGTCGGCGTCGCTCAGGGCGGTATGGTTCGCCCCCGTGAGGGTATGGAGGAACTCGATGCGGGCGCCGGCGACCGGCCCGCCGGCGGCATCGACCACGCGGCCGGCCACGCCGGCCGTCGTGACCCCCTGCGCCGAGAGGGCCGTCGGCGCCGCCGGGAATGCGAGGGCGACGGTGGCCAGCGCGAAGCGCGCGGCGCGGCTCGGAAGCACCCTTCTCATCATGTCCCCTCTTTCAAGACCGGAGAAACAGCGCCCAAGCTAGCGGAAGCGGATGCCGATGCCGAACGGGGCCTGCCACTGAGAGGCCCCGATCTGCGGCAGGTAGGGAACCGCGGCGCGCACACCGCCGGTGTCTCCGAACTGGAGCGGGCCCGCGTAGCGTGCCCGGAGCGGGTTGGGGTCCTCCGGGAACAGGCCGCCCGGGTTGAAGATGCCTGAGACGCGGTCCTTGACGCTCAGCAGTTGCACGACGGGGTTCACCGTCTGGACGTGCCCCCACTCGCGGTTGATCAGGTTCAGGACGTTGAGCACGTCGAGCGTGAGGGTCACTTCCGCCCCGCCCAGGCGGAGGGGCTGGCTGAACCGGAAGTCCAGTTCGTTTGACCAGGGTGTCCGGCATGAGTTCCGGTGCATGATCCGCAACCGGCTCTCCTCGAGACAGGGTTCCTGGGCGACGAGTTGCTCGAACAGGATGCCGCTGACCGGGCTCCGCCCTCCGCCGGGGAAGTCGAACGCGCTCTCCGTCACGAAGATCAGGTCGTTCGCGAGGTCGAGGGCCCGTCCGAATCCCGGGTACGTGTCGCCGTTGATGTCGTCGGCGTACACGTAGGAGTAGGGCCTCCCCGATTGCCCCACATACAGCAGCGAGAGCCTGCCGCCTCCAAGCGGTCGCGGAAGGACGGCGGTCGCGCTCGCCACGACCCGAGGCTGCGCACGTCGGCGGAGCGGTTGAAGGCGTATCCGACATCCACGGAGAGCCGGTCGCCGAACCGCTTGCGGAGCCGGGCGCTCAACGCGTAGGAGAAGTTCCGCGCCCGGTCGCCGATCTTGATGACCTGTCCGAACGCCGCGTCCCGCCGTCGCGGGATGAAGATTGGCTCCCGCCGTACGGGAGGGGAGCCCGGCGGCGGGTCGACGTATTCGTCGCCGGCGCCGGGGTTCCCGAACACCTCGCGGCGACTGTACCCGAAGCCGTACGTGTATCCGTTCGGCGCCGTTCGCTGGCTCTCGAGGATGGGAAGTCCGATGTTGATGTCCTCGAACGAGATCTGGTTCACCGCGCGCGTATAGATCCCCTCGAGCGAGAGGACGAAGCCCTCCGGCAGGCGTCTCGGAGAGTCGGACCTCGAGGCGAAGTCGCTGCCCGGCGCTGAGCGTCAGATCTTCGCGAGTGACGGGGCTGAGGCCGATGCGCGTGACCTCCAGCGTATAGGGCCCGCCGGGCCGCAGGTTGCTCAGACCGAAACGGCCCGCCTCGTCGCTGACGGTGGCATATGTCGCGCCTGTAGCGACGTGGCGGAACTCGACCCTCGCCCCCGCGACCGGCCCTCCGTTGTCATCGAGCACGCGCCCGAAGAGGCCTGCCGTCGTCACACCCTGCGCCGAGAGGCCCGGCGGGGAGACGGCCAGCCCCACGGCCAGGCCGACCAACACGCAACCGATGAAGCGACCTGCCGTGATCCCCGCGCTCATTCGGAAGCTCCGGTTCGAAGGCGTAATACCCCAACAAACAACGTTGGAGCGCCCCATGTTGTGGACGGCCCGGAAGATGGGCTACCCGCTCGCTGGGCCTGCCGCGTATTGTCGGGGCCGTGAGTACTACCTTGACCTTTCACGCGATCCTGGGCCCGCGGGGTCTCGAGCGGAACCGGTCGATCGACATCGCCCCGGATGGGACGATTCGGGCGGTCCGTGCGGGGAACGCGCCGTACGATGGGTTCCTGGCGATCCCCGGCATGCCCAACGCGCACTCCCACATCTTCCAGCGCGCGCTGGCCGGCGTTGGGGAGGAGGCCCGGGGCCGTGACTCGTTCTGGAGCTGGCGGAAGGCGATGTACCGGCTCGCCGGGTCCATCACGCCGGATCAGCTGTTCGCCGTGGCCCGCCACGGATACGCACGCATGCTGCGCGGGGGCTTCACGCATGTCGCGGAGTTCCACTACCTCCACCACGGTCCGGATGGCGATCGCGGCCCCGAGAGTACCCGGGCGGTCCTCGCCGCGGCGGCGGATGTCGGGCTTCCGATCAGCCTTCTGCCCGTCTACTACCGCACATCAGGCTTCGGCAACGAGGATATCCTGCCCGAGCAACGCCGGTTCGCGCACGCGTCCGTCGGCGACTTCCTGTCCGCAGTCGAGACGCTGGGCGCCGAGGCGGCCGGGGTGGCCCCGCACTCGCTCCGCGCGGTTCCGTCGGCCGACCTGGTCGAACTCGTGGTCGGCGTCGACGCGCTGCTCGGCCCGGAATCTCCCCTTCATATCCACATCAGCGAACAGGAACGCGAGGTCGAGGCGTGTCTGGCGGCGCTCGGCTGCACGCCGATCGATCTCCTCGCCGACACGGTCGAATTGGGCCCGAGGTGGAGCCTCGTGCATGCGACGCATGCGACGGCCGCCGAGCGAACCGGGGTTCGCTCGGCCGGAGCGAACATTGTCCTCTGCCCCCTCACCGAAGCCAATCTGGGTGACGGGATCTTCCCCGCGCGCGAGCACTTCCTCGCAGGGGGCGCCGCGGCCATGGGGACCGACGCGAACGTGCGCCTCTCCTCCATCGAGGAGGCGCGCCAGCTCGAATACGGCCAGCGTCTCAGGGATCGGCGGCGCGCCCGCGTGGCCACGCAAGGCGGCGCCGGAGCGGTCATCTGGTCCTGGCTGGCCCGCGGGGGCGGCGAGGCGGTCGCCGGATCCCGCCCTGCCGGTTCGCGGGTGGGGCGGATTGAACCGGGCTACCGGGCCGATCTCGTGGTGCTGGGTCGGGACGCGCCCAATACGCTCGGACATGAGCTGGAGACTCTCATGGACGCATGGCTCGTGGCGGGCGACGACCGCGACATCCAGGCTGTGTATGTCGGCGGGGAACGCCGCGTCGAACGCGGCTCCATCGCCCTCGAGGCCGAGATTGAGGTGGGGTTCGCGAGCGCCATGCGGGAGATCTGGTCCTAGCAGCCCGTGCGGGGGCCGCCGGGACTTCAGGCGGCGGCCTGCTCCAGCTCCATCGACCACCGGCCGTGCGTCGCGAGGCCGTTCATGCGCGCGCGGTGCCCGAACGCAGCCTGCGCCGCCGGCTTGTTGTCCACTTCGCCACCCCAGGCCTTGAGCGGCGCGGCCTGCAACGCCCGGCCGTAGGAGAAACTCAGATTCCACGGAGTGTCGTAGCCCGCGTTCATCGCGTTGAGGTGCGCCGTCGCTTCGAGGTCCGATTGGCCGCCTGACAGAAACACGATGCTCGGCACCGCCGCCGGCACCGCCCGCTTCAGGCATCGCACGGTCTTCTCGGCCACTTCATCGACCCCGGCCTGCTCGGCGCACAGCTTCCCCGACAGGACCATGTTGGGCTTGAGGACCGAACCCTCCAGCAACACCCGCTGGTGGAAGAGGGCCATGTAGACCTGCTTCAGCGCGGCTTCGGTAACCTCGAAGCAGCGGTCGATGTCGTGATCGCCGTCCATCAGCACTTCCGGCTCGACGATGGGGACGAGTCCCTGCTCCTGACTGAGGGCGGCCATGCGGGCGAGGGCGTGCGCGTTCGCCCCGATGCAGTAGGAACCGGGGATCGAGCGGTCGCCGCCCCGGCCGATGTCGATCACGGCACGCCACTTCGTGAAGCGCGCCCCGAGCTCATAGTATTCGGCCAGCCGCTCGCGCAGTCCGTCCAGTCCCTCGGTCACCTTCTCGCCCGGCGCGCCCGCCAGATCCTTCGCGCCCTTGTCGATCTTGATCCCCGGGATCGCACCGGTGTCGGAAATGAGCTGAACCAGCGGTGTCCCGTCGGCGGCCGACTGTCGGAGGGTTTCGTCGAAGAGAATGACACCCGAGATGCAGTCGCGCAGGGCGGCGCTCGTGCGGAACAGCATCTCCCGATAATCGCGCCGGTTGGCCTCGGTCGACTCGACGCCGATACCGTCGAAGCGCTTCCGGATCGTACCGGAGCTCTCGTCGGCGGCAAGGATTCCCTTGCCCTTGGCCCCCATCGCTTCGGCAACCTGGACGAGCTGTTGGCTCATGGCTTCCTCCGACCGATCAGGTCGGGTCTCGGGGGTCGTCCTCGAGGGTCCAGGTCACCGGGGTGATCGGAGAAACCGCCTGATTGAAGGTCACCTTTTCCAACAGGGGACCCGGTTCTGTGGACTCCAGGTGACGCGCCCGCAGGTCATAGCAGCCGGCCTCCACGGTGAAGTCCCTCGAACCTCCGGGCTGGATCGTCCCGTCGATGGGATCATTCGTTCCGAACAGATCCGCACCCCAATCCGACGTCCCGCACGGCCGTGCATAGACGAAGATCACGGGTCCGGTCAGCCGATTCACCACCCGTATCGTGGACGGATTTTCGAACATCGGCTCCGGCACCGTGGGATCACTGTCACCGCACGCCGCCAAAGACAACGCGACCGCTGCAACCGCGAACACCGCGAACCGCATTTGTTTCACGCACCACATCTTGGAATCCTCCATGGCCGCCATCCGTGGGGTTTTCGACCCCACCCCCGGCCGGGTAGTAGCTATGAGAGAAGATACACCGCTTCCGGGTGGAGTCCACCCGGGTTTGGGAAGACCGGCCGAAGGCGCCTCCACCCCATGGCGACACCGTGGCGTCGCGCTCGCGCTGCAACGATCTTTCCATCGGCACGGATCCCATCGAAAGAACGTACGAGACCCTCTGTGAGCGACAGTCCCGCTGTCTGGTTCCACACTTTCGGGTGCAAGGCGAACCAGTACGACACCGAGCGAATCCGCCAGGAACTCGAGTTGCGCGGAGCCGCGACAGCGCCTGACGCCGCGGCGGCTGACGTAGCAGTCATCAATACCTGCACGGTCACGAACCAGGCCGACGCGAACGCGCGGCATCTCGTTCGCCGCCTGCGTCGTCGCCACCCGGGTCTCCGCATCGTCGTCGCCGGCTGCTCAACTGCGTTTCGCGAGGCGGAATACCTCTCCCTGGAGGAAGTGGACGGAGTCGTGGCGGGACACGACCCTGCCGCCGTGGCCCGACAGCTTCCGGCTGTGGGAGAGCTACCCCGGGCAGCGGCCAATGCTCCGCTGGTGCGCAACGCGCGAGGTACGCGTGCCTGGCTCAAGATCCAGAACGGTTGCGACCGGAAGTGCTCCTTCTGTGCGACCCGAATCGCTCGCGGGGCCTCCGTCTCGCGCCCGACCGACGACGTGATAGCGGAGGCGGCGACGCTGGCCCGCGTACACCCGGAACTCGTCATCACCGGCATCCACATCGGGCACTACGGGAAAGATCTCGGGCCGGGCGTCACACTCGCGGGCCTTTGTGAACGATTGCTCGACGAGGTCCCCGCCCGCTTTCGTCTCTCTTCAATCGAGGCCACCGAGATCGAGGATCGGCTGATCGACTTGCTCGCCGAGTCGGACGGGCGTCTGGCCCCGCACCTGCACGTACCGCTTCAGAGCGGGTCCGACCGCGTCCTCCGGTTGATGCGACGATGGCACACGCGGGAAGCCTATCGTTCGCGGTTGCTCGCCATCGCCGATCGTGTCGACGCCTTCGGGCTCGGCGCGGACATCATCGTCGGCTTCCCTGGCGAGGGCGAGGGGGAGTTCGAGGAGACGCGCGCTCTCGTGGAGGAGTTGCCGTACACCTATTTACACGTCTTCCCCTATTCGGTGCGGAACGGCACCGTTGCGGCGACGCTTCCGGGGCGAGTTCCCGGCGACGTGGCGGCGGCCCGGTCGCGCACACTGCGGGAACTGGGACTCCGAAAGGGAGAGTCCTATGCGGATGCGCGTGTGGGCGAGGTGGCGGACATCATCGTGGAAGGCCGGAAAGACAGGGTCGCCGGCCTTACGGGCGACTACCTGCGGGTCGAACTCCTCGGCCACGCGGTGCCCGGAGACCGCTTTTCGGCGGTCCTGGAGGGACGGGTGGGACGCCTGGTCGCCGCTATTCCGTCGCGTCGGGGACCGTGCGCGGGCTCACGAGAGACTCCCCCCCGTCCACCACGAGGATCGCGCCCGTAATCCAGTCTCCGCCTGGCGAGCACAGGTAGGTCACCATCCGTCCTATGTCGTGGGGATGACCGAGTCGCCCGGCCGGAATGAACCGATCCGCGAACCCCGCGCCCGCCCGCGCACCGAACATGTCGACGTCCTCGCTCGGAGGCGCGCGGAACGCCTTTCTCACGCCCTCGGTCGGGATGGGGCCCGGCGCGACCGCGTTCACGTTGATGCCGTGGCGCGCCCACTCGATGGCCAGCGTGCGGGTCAGGGCGTCCACCCCGGCCTTCGCCGCCGTGGCGTGGGCCATCTGCGGCCAGCCCCGGTAATGGAGGGTCATCGAGATCGACACGATCCGCCCGTATCCCTGCTCCGCCATCACCGGAAACGCGGCGCGACAGGCGTGGAAGGTCCCGAACAGGTCGATCTCCACCACCGCGCGCCAGCCGTTCGGGGAGAGTTCGGCGGTCGGCGCGTAGAAGTTGCCCGCCGCATTGTTGATGAGGATGTCGACGGAGCCGAGTCCTTCCCGCGTCTCGCGCACGGCGCGTTCCAGCGCGGCGGGCTCCCGGACGTCGCCCACGGTCGGGAGCGTCCGCACCCCGTACTTCGAGGCCAGGCGGTCCGCCGCCTGTGCGACCCGTTCTTCGTTGCGGCTGAACACGCCGACCGACGCTCCGGCCGCGGCCAGGCACTCGGCGATGCCGTAGCCGATCCCGCTGCCACCGCCCGTGATGAACGCGGCTCGGCCCGCGAGAATCGCCGGCGCGAACAGCGCGCCCGTCTCCTGCGCGCGATCCATCTCGCCATCCATCTCGCCATCCATCCCGCGCCTCCCTAGCGAAACATGCTGCGGGCGACGAACCACACGTTGGCCGGACGTTCGGCCAACCGCCGCATATACCAGGCGAACCACGCGTCCCCGTAGCTGATCAGCACCCGGAGGGGCGTGCCGTTCCGGACGAGCCTCCGCTGATCCCGGCGTCCGATCCCGTACAACATCTCGATCTCGAACCGACCGCCGTCGAGGCCCGCCGCGGCGGCGTATTCCGACAGAGGTCCGATCATTGCCGGGTCGTGCGTACCGAGCCCGAGGAAGCCGTCCCCTCCGTCGGCCAGGTGATCCATCAGGCGCCTTGCAAGCGCCAGGTAGTTCGCGTCCACATCGCTCTTGGTCGGGAAGGCGAGATCGGGCGGCTCGGAGTAGGCCCCTTTCACGAGCCGGATGCGCGGCCCCAGCTCGATCAGCGATTCGAGATCCTCGGCGGCGCGCCGCAGATACGACTGGAGACAGAGGCCTACATTCTCGTGCCGGCTCCGGACCGCCCGGAACAGTGAGAGCGTCGCCTCGGTGTACTCCGACCCCTCCATGTCGATCCACAGGGTGCCGCGTCCCCGGGCCTGCGCCGCGAGTTCAGAGACGTTGTCACATGCGACGTCCGCGCCCTGGTCGAGCCCCAGATGGGTGGGTTTGATCGACACCTCAACATCCAGCCCCATCTCTTCCGCGAGTTCCATGACCCGCGTGTATTCGGCGACGGTCCCGCGCGTTTCCTCCACCGTCTCGACGTTCTCGCCGAGCATCGTGATGAGCGTGGGAACGCCCTCCCCACCCAGACGGTCGGCCTCGCCGAGCGCGTGCTCCAGCGTCTCTCCCGGCATGAACTTCCGGACGGCCCGGCGAACGAAACGCCGTTCCGGAAGGCGCCGGGAGAGCCACGGATTCGTGGAGGCCCACAGGAACGTCCTCCGCATCATCTCCATCCGGAAGCGTGGCTAGGTCCGCAGTCCGGATTCGCCGGACTCGGAGACATCGAAGCCGATCCACATCCCCGTCACCGCGTGGGCCGGGATGGGACACACCAGAGCGTACTCGCCGGCAGTGGCGGCCGTGAAGCTGATCGTCTCGGTGCCGCCACCGGGCGCCGTGGCCTCCGTCAGGGAGGTGGCGTTCGATGTGATGGCGCCGTCGAACACCGGCGGCGCTTCGTCAAAGACCGCCGGATAACTCGCCTGACGCTCGAGCACTCCGACGCTATGGTACATGACGGGGTCTCTGTTCTCGAAGTTCACCGTGACGGTGTATCCGGCGGGCACCACGACGGTGGCCTCGCCGTTCGCGTAGCCGTTGAAGTTCCAGCGGTTGTTCGCATCCGTCGAGCCGGCGACAAGATCGATCGTGACCGTGCCGGCCCCTTCATTGACGGCGATCCAGTCCACCGAGGTGACGCTCGGGGCACTGGTCTCCGCAGGCTGGGCCGCGGGGGCCGCCGCGGGCGCGGGTGCGGGCGAGGGCCGGTCGCTTGCGTCGCCGCCACCACACCCCGCGAGGGCGATGGCACCCATCGCTGCAATCGTTGATCGTTTCATCATTCTATTCCGCTCCAAAGTCTTCGTTGGTTGGTTGGATCCAGAAACATCAGGCTCCCGTCGGCAGGATCGGACCATACGGGGAGCGCCGGGAATATACAGGATATGGAACCGTGGGCCACGTCGGGGCCGAGGGCGCCGGGGCCCCCTGCCGAGCGTGTGTACATGCGCGCCATGCCGGCAGGTCGCGCCTGAAGCTGGCGCGAAAGCAGGGTGAGCCCCCATACTAACGGCGGGGTTCCGTTTCGTCCCAGGCTCGGAGGGACGATCCCAAAACGAACCCGTTTTCGAATGTCGCCATCGCTTTCGCGCTGGCGAGGGATCCCGGAGGCTGCCTGATTCCGGTCCGCGTCGCGAGATCATTCTTCTTCCACATCCTCCGTCGCCCAAGGGATCGAATCCGGCCCCGGGAAGCTCCAGACACAGAGCGGTGAATTGACGAACAGCCAATCTCAGGGCGGCCAAACCCCTCGCGGCGGACGGGGCGGCTCCGGCGGGAAGGGCGGCTCCGGCGGCCGAAACAGTTCCGGTGGATCTCGCCCTCAAGGGGGGCCATCCCGCGGCGGCAAGGGGCCGGGCGGCCGTGGCGGAAAGAACCGGGGCCGTCGCAGGCGCTCAAGAGGACGCCGGAACCAGAACCAGGGAAGCCAGTCGCCGAAGCCCCGGGGTGAGCAGCCTGTAGCGGAGGCGCCCGAAGGTCCGAAGGACGGCTATCTCGGACTCCTGGAGAGGCTCGGAAACGGGACCGGCTTCGTACGCCGCAGGCACGCCGGGTACACACCCAGCCAGGACGACATCTACGTCAGCCCCAAGATCGTCTCCCGCTACGACCTGCGGACCGGGGACGAAATCTGCGGGCAAGCCGGTCGCCCTCCGCGCCCCGGCAAGAGCCCTCCCCTGCGACATCTGCATTCGGTCAACGGTCAACCGCCGGAAGAACTCGGGAACCGAAGGCAGTTCGAGCGGCTGGGCGCGCAGCACCCGGATCGACGCCTGCGTCTCGAGTGCGGGCTCGAACGGCGCGGACAGCCGGATTACACGAACCGGATCATCGACCTCATCTGTCCCATGGGCACAGGCCAGCGATCGCTCATCGTCGCCCCCTCGAAGGCCGGGAAGACAATGGTACTGCAGGCCATCGCGGAAGGGATTGCGAAGAACCACCCGGACTGCAAGATCCTCATCCTCCTCGTCGACGAACGCCCGGAGGAAGTGACGGAGATGGAAGCGACCGGCCTCGGCGAGGTCACGGCCTCGAGCTTCGACCATCGCGCCGAACGCCACGTCCAGGTCGCCGAGATCACGCTCGAGCGCGCGCGGCGGCGAGCGGAGATGGGACAGGATGTGGTCCTCATCCTGGACTCGATTACGCGGCTCGCACGGGCGTACAACACGACGGAAGAGGGGAGCGGCCGTACCCTCACGGGGGGCATCGACGCGACCTCGCTCGAGAAGCCGAAGCGCTTCTTCGGCAGCGCCCGCTCCGTGCCCGAGAGCCGGGGCGGCGGCTCGCTGACCATCATCGCGACGGCGCTGGTGGACACCGGTTCGCGAATGGATCAGGTCATCTTCGAGGAGTTCAAGGGCACGGGGAACAGCGAGTTGGTGCTCGACCGCGACCTGTCGGATCGCCGGATCTTCCCCGCCATCGACCTCAACTCGAGCGCGACGCGCCGCGAGGAACGCCTGCTCGAAGACGACGAACTGCTCGTAACACAGGCGATGCGTCGGGAGTTGAGTTCCTACCCCCCCGTCGAAGCCATGCAGGAGGTCCTCGGCCTGATGCGCCAGACCGAGTCCAACGACGAACTGGTCTCGAAGCTGAGACGGCGAATCTAGCAGCCCCTAGCCACCGGCCTCGGCTCGGTCCCGGGCTCGTTTCTTCTCTCTCTCGGCGAAGTGCAATACCTCGTACGCCGCCGCCAGGATCAAACCCAGTTCCCGGCGATCGAGATCCGCCCGCTGAAACATGTTCCGGAAGCTCCGCATCTTGGGAACCGGGTCGATGCCGTGGAACAGACCGATCTCCTCCATCGCGCGCTGCCACTTACCGAAGAACGCTTCGAGTTCGGAGTGCAGGGCCGGGGGCGTCTGCCGGCGCTTCTTGAGCGACAGATCGCGGTCCGTCCAGTCCTCCGGACCTATTGCGGCCTTTCGAAGCTCGTACATGAGGATGACGGCCGCGTGGGCGAGGTTCATCGAACTGTGATCCGGGTTGGTGGGGATGCACACCAGTCCGTGGCACAGGTCCAGCGCCTCGTTGGACAGGCCCCGGTCCTCGCGGCCGAAGACCACAGCCAGCGGCGCACCTCGGGCGGTGAGCCGGGTCGCCGCCTGCTCCGGGTTCCACCAGTCCTGTCGCGTGGAACGGCGCCGGGCCGTTGCGCCCAGCGCATATCCCACATCCGCCAGCGCGGACGGGAGGTCTTCGAAGACCCGGATCCGCTCGACCACATCCCTCGTATCGTGCGCGATGCCGGTGATTCGCCAGGCGTCGAACTCGGCCGGGTTGACGAGGCGAAGCCGCGTGAACCCCATGTTCTTCATGGCGCGGACCACGAGCGCGATGTTGACGACATCCTGCGGCTCGTGAAGGACGATAACCGTCCGGTCGAGCTGGGTGCCTCCCGCGCTCACGCCCTCGGTAGGCCCTCGGGGCGGGAGCCCTTCCACTTCCTGCCGCGACGGGGGCGCAGGGCGGGATAGCCCGTCTCACCGCAGCTTGGGCACGCTTCGGTGTATGCGCCGATCTCGGTCCGGCAAACCGCGCAATGCACACCGACTTCGTCCGGTCCGTACGACAACGGCTCACCGCATTTCTGGCATGTCTGGTCGGCCAGCCCCACCGGCCCGCCGCAGTCCGGGCAATCCATCCGCTTGTCGTTTATGGGATCCTCCTCACCACGAATCTCGTGAGACGCCCGCTGCCGGACCCGGAGCGCCGGTGCCGCCGCAACGATACCTTGGGCGGCGCCCGGCCGCATCCCGAGACACAAGCTACGCCGGAGAGTTGATTGGGGCAGGATCAGATCGACAGAGGCGGGGCGTTCGAAGCGGAGGGCCAAACGCACCTCGGGCCGGCAGTCTGGTTCTTCGGCGGGCTGATGTTCGTCATAGGCCTCGTGACGTCGATCCTCATGCTGCGCGACTTCCAGTCCGACAGCTACCTGTATCTGGCCTTTTACTCGATCCCGGCCAATACCGCCATCTCGGTCTTTCCCCACGAGCCGGTACTCATCTACTTCGGGAAGGTCGCGGACCTCAGGCTTGCCGCAGCGGCGGCCACCGCCGGTACGATCGTGGCCGCGATCATGGATCACGTCGTCTTCGTTCCCATCCTCAACCTGCAGAACATCCAGGCGTACAAGCGGAAGAGGTTCTACCGGAAGGCGATCTCGTATTTCATGCGGTGGCCGTTCGCCACGATCGTCGTCACCGCGTTCACACCGATCCCGTTCTTTCCGTTCAAGTTCCTGGCTTTCTCGATCCGATATCCCATGTGGAAATGGGTGACCGCGCTGGTGGTCGCGCGTTTTCCGCGCTATTACCTTCTCGCCCTCCTCGGGGCGACGATCGCGGTCCCGAACTGGATTCTGATCACCAGCGTGGCCGTGGTCTTCGGACTGTACCTCGTGAAGGCGATCCCCGCAGGCTACAAGCGCCTGAAGGCAAGGCGTCAGGCGGGGATGTGAGCCGGTCTTCGAAACAGACAAGGTGGGCGGATGCCTAACATCTCCGGGGCCATGGCGGCACGCATGCTGGCGCGGGGGATCCGGAACCGGATCCAGAACAAGCCGCTGTCGGTCTCGTTCGAGATCACGCACGCCTGCACGGCGAACTGCTGGCACTGCAACTGGGGCGGTCCGATCAAGGAAGAGCGGCTGGGCGCGGAGGAATACGCCGCGATCTGCCGGGAACTCCGGCCGGTCGTCTCGCACGCGTCCGGAGGCGAGCCGCTGGCGCGCGGAGACGTCTACGACATCGTCGACGCGATGACCAACAAGGGCGGCCTGCCCTGGATGATCGTCGTCACCAACTCCTCGAACCTCACGCCCGAACGCTTCTTCCGCCTCAAGGACAGCGGGATGCACCAGCTGTCCACATCGCTCGATTTCCCGGACGAACGGCATGACGAGTTCCGCCGCATCCCCGGACTGTTCGACCGCATGGCGGAGGTAGTGCCGGAGATCGCCCGCCGGAGCAGCGACACGGACGACATCCTGCTCAACGTCTGCATCACCGCGTGGAACTACAAGGACATCGGGGACATGGTGCGCGTCGCGAAGGACTGGGGCGTGCCGATCAACTTCTCCGTCTACACCCACCTGCGCGTTCAGGACCGCGCCGGTCTCATCGAGGGGGACGGGCTCGACGGCCTCGCCGAGAGCATCCAGGAGGTGATCGACCTCCGAAACGCCGGATATCCGGTCTACACGACGCCGCGCGTGCTGTGGAAGTTCCACCGCTTCCTGACCGAAGGCGGCATCGGCGGATGCCAGGCCGGGCGCCGGTTCCTCGTCATCAACCCCGATGGCCGCCTCACGCCGTGCGCGATGGTGATGGCATACTTCGACCGGCAGGAGGACATGCTCGAGAAGTTCACGAAGCAGAACACCTGCGAGCAGTGCTACATCTCGACCCGGGCCAACACCGAGAAGAGCTTCAAGGAGTTCGTCCAGGACAACTCGGACGCCTTCCTCAAGATCCTCACCCCCTGGCGCAACTGACGCCCGCGCTCTCTCCGCCTCCGGCTTTTGACACGGAGCGGGGCCGCCGGGTAACATCGCTGTCCCTCGGGGCGGTAGCTCAGCTGGCCAGAGCGCTGCGTTCACATCGCAGAAGTCGGGGGTTCGAGTCCCTCCCGCCCCACTACATGTACAACGCGCGGGCGTAGCTCAGTTGGTAGAGCGTCAGCTTCCCAAGCTGAAGGTCGCCGGTTCGAGACCGGTCGCCCGCTTTGAGAGAGCCCCGTCGGCCCGGGCGCCGGAGAAGGTGCCCGTGATCATCTGCGGCATGCCTTCGACGCTCACATCGAAAGTGCCGGCCACTTCGTTTCCGGACAGCGTCCCTTCAAAGGTGAACACCCCGGTCTGCCCATCCTCCACGATACGGACCTTGAAGCCGAAGCCGTCGCCGTCGACCCAGATTTCGCTCGCATCCTGAGTACGGCTTTCTCCTTCGGCCTCTCCCGTCCACGTCCCACTGACCGTACCGTCTTCCTCCGCTCCGAAGGTCCAGATCATGGCGATCGAGGGCGGAATGTTCGACTCGGCCGTGACCTCCCAACTGCCAACGAGCGCCTCCTCCTGGGCCGCGACGGCAGGGACCTTCACGGTGATAGCGACCAGCCCCGCCAGCAGCCCGGCTCCAATCCGCACGACGCTGAGTCTGGTGCTCGTCATGGACGGCCTCCTTACCTTACATATGACGTTTGACGTTCATCGCAGCGGGAGTTCGGGAAGCGTCAGTCCCCCGAAAGCCTCCTCGCCGCGTGGTGTTCGGTCGTACGCGACGCATGCTGACACGGTTTCGGCGCCTATTGCCGGGGACGCCGGACCACCAGCGCGCCCTGCGGGCGAAAAGGAGACGCAATGCGTAAGGTGTGGCTTGCGGCCCTCTCGGTTACCTGGGTGGCGTGCGGAACCGGGAGGGAGGTTGCGGGCGGCCCGGAAGTGGTGACCGACACGATCGGAAACACCATCGTCGTCCGAACTGTGTCAGGGAGTCAGTGGGGCGCCGACGCGACGCTGGTTCCCGAACTCTCGATCGGCGAGATGGACGGGCCGGACGAATACCTCTTTGGCAGTATTGCGTCGGTGGCGGTGGACGACGACCGTAACGTCTACGTCTTCGATCAGCAGGCTCAGAACGTGCGCATATATGACCCCGAGGGCGGCTACATGCGAACTTTGGGAGGGCCCGGACAAGGTCCCGGCGAGTTGCAGCAGCCCGAGGCGATGGCCGTGCTTCCTGATGGCCGAGTGGTCGTTCGTGACCCGGGCAATACGCGCCTGCAAGTCTATGGCCCCGGTGAGGAGTCGTCGGAGCAGTGGCCGTATATCCCGGCTTTCTATTCGAACTATCGGCTGTGGACGGACAATCAGGGCAGGACGTATGTGGCGGCCCGTGACCTCTCTCGGCCGGGGGTGTCTTTCGGAGATCTCCTCGCCGTCTTCGATTCTGACGGAACGCCCGGCGACACCGTGGCACCACCCTACGCGGAGTTCGAAGCTGAAACGGTCACCGAAGAAAGAGACGGCGCCAGGGTGACCTACGGAGTACCCTTTGCTCCAAGTGCGATCTGGGCGGTCCACCCCAGCGGACACTTCGTCAGCGGAATCTCGTCGGACTACAGGATCGACCTTGAGTTGCCCGAAGGGGTCCTCCGCATCGAGCGCGCCGTTGAGCCCGTTCGCGTCTTCCCCCGCGAGGCGGATCATGAGCGCGCCAGGACCGAGCGGGGTATCGGTATGACCTTCCCGGGGTGGACGTGGGACCGACCGTCGATTCCGGACACGAAGCCACCTTTCACCGGGCTTTACACCGGCCGGGATGGTCGGATATGGGTGCGAGTCTCAACCGAGGCACAAGAGGTCGAGAACGAGGACCATGACCCGGACAACCCATTCTCCACGCCCGTCGAGTGGCGATCTCCTCTCCGGTTCGACGTGTTCGAAGCAAACGGAGCCTACCTGGGGGCCGTGAATCCGCCCGAAGACTTCTACGCCAACCCCTCGCCCGTCTTCGAGGGCGACTACGTGTGGGCCGTCAGCGGGGACGACCTGGGAATCCAAAGCGTGGTTCGATACCGAATCACTCTCGAATCCGGCACCTGAGGACGGGCTACCCCGTTACCTTGATCAAGCGTGGCGGCACCCGCAGTCTTCCCGGGGGTCGCACCCGGAGGGGTGGCAGAGCGGCTGAATGCACCGGTCTTGAAAACCGGCGGGCTTACGCCCACGTGGGTTCGAATCCCACCCCCTCCGTTAGAAGTAGGGCGAAAGCCCACGTGGGTTCGAACCGAGCGACCGAAGGGAACGAGCTCGGCGAGCACGCGTAGCGTGTGAAGCCAATCCCACCCCCTCCGTTAGAAGTAGGGCGAAAGCCCACGTGTCCCCGGCGGGCCGTGTCAGGCCTTCCGCCTCACAGTATTATCTCCCCCCAACGCGGTGAGGTGCGGAACGAGGTCGATCCCACGATTGCCTGACGGGCTCCTTCCGTCTTGAAGCCAAACCAGGGTGGCTGGAGACGATCAGCTTGATCCACACGGATGCGAAAAGGCGTGTCGCGATCACCGGCGTCGGAATGATCACATCCATCGGCCTCGACACGGACGCCACCTGGGACGCGCTTCTCCGTGGCGTGAGCGGCGCGGGTCCGATCACGCTGTTCGACGCGTCCGACCAGGCCGTTCGCTTCGCCTGTGAAGTGAAGGACTTCGATCCGCTCGACTATCTGGACAAGAAGGGAGCGCGCCGCGCGGACCGGTTCCTGCAGTTCGCCATTGCCGCGGCGGCCCAGGCCATGGAACAGGCGGGGTTCAGTAATGGGTTCGCCCACCTGCGCCCGGACCGGACGGGAGTCATCGTCGGCGTGGGGATCGGGGGGCTCCCGTTGCTGGAGGCCCAGCACAGGAAGCTCCTGTCGCGGGGACCCCGCGCCATCTCCCCCCTCCTCATACCGATGTTCATCCCGGATATGACGACGGGACTGCTGTCCATCCTGTACGGGGCGCGGGGCCCGAACTTCGCGACCGTATCGGCCTGCGCTTCCAGCGGCCACTCGCTCGGACTCGCCTTCCGCTCGATCAGGAGGGGAGAGACCGATGTGATGATCGCCGGGGGCACCGAGTCCGCTATCACTCCGCTCGCGGTCGCCGGTTTCGCGTCCATGGGATCGATGTCGACGCGCAACGACGATCCGGAGAGTGCCTGCCGCCCCTTCGACGCCCGTCGGGACGGTTTCGTGCTCGGGGAGGGGTCCGCGATTCTAGTGCTCGAGGAGCTGGAGCACGCGAGGGCGCGCGGCGCGGAGGTTCTGGGGGAGATCGTAGGCTTCGGGCAGAGCGCGGACGCGTACCACATGACGGCTCCCGCTCCGGACGGAGTCGGCGCCTGTCTGGCCATGCGGCAGGCGCTCGAAGACGGGGAGCTCACCCCGGCCGACATAGACTACGTCAACGCGAACGGTACTTCGACTCCCGCCGGTGACGCCGCCGAGACGAAGGCCATAAAGGACGTGCTGGGCGACCACGCGCGATCGGTCGTGGCGGGCTCGACGAAGTCGATGACGGGCCACCCGCTCGGGGCGGCCGGAGCGATCGAGGCGGTGATTTCCATGCTCGTCTGCAAGCACGGTGTGATTCCTCCGACGATCAACTTCGAGGAGGCCGATCCGGAGTGCGATCTCGAGTACTCGCACCGCGGCCCCCTGGAGCAGTCCGTCTCGGTGGCGCTGTCAAACTCCTTCGCCTTCGGCGGACACAACGCCTGTCTTGCGATCCGCCGCTGGGACGGCGAGTAGGCGCATTGGCGGCCCGGCAGGTTCGCGGCGCGCGAGAGTAGCTCGGCGCCTCACCCGGGGGGGTGGCAGAGCGGCTGAATGCACCGGTCTTGAAAACCGGCGGGCTTTACGCCCGCGTGGGTTCGAACCGAGCGACCGAAGGGAGCGAGCTCGGGGAGCCTGCGGAGCAGGCGACCCAATCCCACCCCCTCCGCTCAGCGGGAGATCACGGTCCCGTACACGGTCAGGTCCCTGAGCGTGAAGTCCTCGCCCGCCACCTGCAGCAGCCTCACGCGATACCGGGCGTGGTCCTCCCGGTGGGGCACCCAGACCCGCAATACGGGCCCGTCCGGCAGCGCACCGGCGATGACGACCTCGCGCCGTGTCGAGGAGGACGCGTCCCTCTCGAACATCTCGAGCCCCGGCGCCTGCAGCGAGTCGATGGCCGGACCCTCGACGACGAGCATGGCTCCGATGTCTCGGGCACCGGCCGGGGCCGTCAACCGGACGTACAGAGGGCCGGGATCCACGACCGCCGCGTTGGCCCCGCCATCGAGAGCGTCGTCGTCCGGCGGCCCGGCGATGCCGTCGCCGATACCGCAGCCCCAGGCCGAGGTCGCCGCAGCCAGAAGCGCCGCCGACAGCCACCCGGAGCGCGGGCCGGCGGGCCCGTCCGGAGCCGGCCGGCGGCGGCGAGCAGGGCCGCGCGCGCCCTTTCGCCGGCGGCTGGGCCCTGCCTCCGGCCGTGCCGAAGGCAGTGCGGGGGGCGGGGAGGGCGGTCCGGAGCCGGCGGCCGGCCCGGATGCTTCGCCCCCGCGGCAGCGGGCGGTCCAGGCGAGCAGGTCGCCGAGGTCATACCCTCCGTTCCCGTTGCCCAGACTGTCGAGGGCGGTGAGTTGAGCGCTGTTCAGGTCGCCGTCCTCCCACAACGCTGAGACCAATGATGCCCGGGTCATCTCTTCTCCAATGTCCAGCGCGGAGCAGAGGCGCGCGGCCCGGTCTTCCCCGGCGCGGGCATCGGCCTCCACGCGGGCATCGCCCGTCGCCGAACTCGCTGCCGGACCATTGACCGTCACCGACAGCGAGTGCGACAGCGGTCGGCCATCGCGGGTGCAGATGGCGCCATTTGCATCGCAGTCGGTCGTTTCCGGCAACTCGATCTGCACCGCGGCACTCGAATCCGGCCGGACCGTGATCATCCACCGAAGGTTGCTTCCCCGCTGCTTGCGTGCGGCTTTGCGCACCGCGCCGCCCGTGACATCGAATCCATGGTCGCGCAGCGTCCTGTAGCTGATCGGGACATGCTCACTGAACGTCAACCCGAATGTGAATGCGTTTGCCCCGTCGTGAGACGCCGGCATGTCCTCGAAGCTCGCCGTCAACGGCGGCGACTCATCGTCGTTATCGACGATCGTGCCCGTCGCGGCCGCGTCGCCCAGCGTCGCATTCGTCGGGTTCGACAACGTCAGCGTGAAGGTCTCGTTCTCCTCATCCGCCGAATCGTCCGTCGTCGCAACGCTCACCGTCTTCGACGTCTCGTCCGCCCCGAACGTCACCGTCCCCGCCGCCGCCGTGAAGTCCGTCCCGCTCGCCGCCGTGCCGCTCGAGGTCGCGTACCGGACCGTCACCTGCCGGCTGCTCGCCGCCGACAGCGACACCGTGAACTCGACCGCGTCGCCCTCGCTCGCACGCGCATCGGCCACGGTCGCCATCGGTGACTCCTCCGGCGGCCCGGCCCGGCGCAGCGACACCGCGACCCGGACGCCGTCCGACACCCCGCCCGCGTAGCGCGAATATTCAGTACTCGGTTGTGGCGTGCGGCCCACCAGCATCGGTGGCGATGTGCCCCCGTTCCCCGCATGCGCTTCCAGCTCCGGAATACGGTATCCGTTCCAGTACGCCACCAGCCCCGACGCGTCGGGCAGCGTCGAACCCGTCGCCAGCCCAAACAGCCCGCGCGAATTCACGAAGAACGCATCGATTACGTAAGTCGCGCCGCCGTACTCGAAGGAGGTGATGTCCATCTCTCCGAACGACTCGCCTCGCACCCGGCCGTACCCCGCGACCCAAAGGGGGAACTGACGCCAGCCCAGTGTTACGGTCGCCGACAGTAGCTCCTCCTCGCCGCCTGCGAGCGGCGGATTGGCGGGTGCGGGCCACACCGGAGCTGTTGCCGCGCTCGTTATCGAGTCACCTCCACGCTCAACCCGCACCGAGAGCCGCGCGCCCACGTCCGCCGCCGTCGGTACATAGGCGCTCGCGGTCGCTCCCGCGATCACTTCCGATCCGCGCAGCCACCGATACGCCAAAGCGCCACTCGGCGGTTCCGCGAACGATGCCTCAAGGACGTTGCCGACCTGCGGCACCCCGACGATCCGCGGCGCCGAGACCAGCTCAGGCAGTACTTCCAGAGGCAGACCCGAGGCCCTGGCAAGCGTGTAGCCGAGATGGCCCGTCGGCGGAGCCGGCAAGGACGTGCCGATGTTCGCGGTAACGGCGGCCGTCGCGCCGGCCGTTCGGGTCACGGTCACGGCGCCGCTGTGCACCGCACCGACGGGAATCCTGAGCGTGGTCGCCCCGCCGTCGATGCTCCCGTTCGTCACGCTCACCGGAAGCGTCATTGTGAACGGTGCGCCCGCGGGCGCCGTGGCCTTGAACCCGTTGTTCCCGACTCGTTCCAGGGAAACAGTCACAAGCATGGGGTCCGCCGAGTTTCCGTACAGCTCGAGGGTCGTCAGGGCCGACAGCCCGCCGAACAGACCGTCCGGGAGAGTCGTCAACCGGTTGGTTCGCAGATTCAACCTGAAGAGCGAAGAAAGCCCCTCAAACACGTCCGGGGGAAGGCCGGCCGACGTCAACCGGTTCGTATGAAGAAACAGTTCCTCCAGAGAGGACAACCCATTGAACACGTCCGCCGGCAGGCTGCTCAACCGGTTCTGGTCGAGACGCAGGGTCGTCAGCGACGACAGCCCGTCGAACACGTCTTCGGGCAGGCTGCTCAATTGGTTTGCCATCAGCGTGAGTTCCGTCAGAGACGACAATCCGTCGAACACGTCCGCCGGCAGGGTGCTCAGCCGATTCGCCTCCAGATTGAGCTCCTCCAACGCCGACAGGCCGTTGAACACCTCCGCCGGCAGAGAACTCAACTGGATCGCCTCCAGATCGAGGAACCACAGCGCCGGCAGGCCGTCGAACACCTCCGCCGGCAGCGTGCTCAACGGATTCGCGCCCAGTACGAGTTTCTCCAGCGCCGGCAGACCGTTGAACGCTCCCGCCGAGAGGCTGGTGAGGTGGTTGTTGCTCAGATCGAGGAACCACAGCGCCGGCAGACCGTTGAAGACGTCCGAATGCAGGGTGTCGAGCTGGTTCCCACCCAGTTGGAGGATCTCAAGCGCCGACAGGCCGTCGAACAGATCCGATGGCAGGCTGGTCAACTGGTTGTTGTTCAGCCAAATCTCCGTCAGCTTCGGCAGGCCGGCGAAATCTCCGGCCTTCAGCGAGCTGATCCCCTTGTCGTCAAGTCTGAGTTGGCCCCTAAGCCCGGCCAAGTGGGCGCCGGTGACCTGCGCGCAGTCGCGGGCGGACCCGATCCGGGCGACGAGGGCGTCGCGCACCGCCTCCGTGCGGGCGCAGATGCCGGGGGCGGGCGCCACCGTTCCCGTCGCCTCCCCGTCCGCGATCGCCGCGCCCGCCGCGCCGCTCAGGGCGAACGCGAGGGTCTCTTCACCTTCGTCGTGCGCGTCGTCCAGCACCGCCACCTCGACCGTCTTCTCCGTCTCGCCCGCCGCGAACGACAGGGTCCCCGACGCGGCCTCGTAGTCCTCGCCCGCCGCCGCCGTCCCGTCGGACGTTGCGTAGGACACCGTCACCTCCCCGGACGCCGACCGGTCCAGCGTCACCACGAAGACGAGCGCACTGTCCACGCCCTCCGTCGCCCGCGCGTCCGCCACCGAGAGTGCCGGGGGCAGCTCGGGCAGAACGTCCAGGGGCAGACCGGGGGCCCCGCCCCTGGCGAGCGTGTAGCCGAGATGGCGCGGCGGCAGCGGCGGCAAGGACGGGCCGATGTCCGCCGTGACGGCGGCCGTCGTGCCGGCTGTGCGAGTCACGGTCACGGTACCGCTCTCCACCGCGCCGACGGGAATCCTGAGCGTGGTCGCCCCGCCGTCGATGCTCCCGTTCTCGACGCTCACCGGAAGCGTCATCGTGAACGGCGCACCCGCGGGTACCGTGGCCTTGAACCCGTTGTTCCCGACTCTTTCCAGCGAAACGGTCAGGACCATCGGATCCACCGGGTTGTCTTGCACTTCAAGGATTCCCAGCGCCGAAAGCCCCTCGAACACGCCGTCCGGCAGGGTGGCCAATTGGTTACTTGGCAGACTGATCCAGTACAGCGAGGACAGCCCGTCGAACACGCCCGCCGGCAGGCTGCTCAACTGGTTTGCCATCAGTGTGAGTTCCTCCAGCGAGGACAACCCATTGAACACGTCCGCCGGCAGGCTGCTCAACCGGTTCTGGTCGAGACGCAGCGTCGTCAGCGAGGACAGCCCGCCGAACACGTCGTCGGGCAGGCTGCTCAATTGGTTTCCCATCAGCGTGAGGTCCGTCAGAGACGACAATCCGCCGAACACCCCCGCCGGGAGGGTGCTCAGCCGATTCGCCTCCAGATTGAGCTCCTCCAACGCCGACAGGCCGTTGAACACCTCCGCCGGCAGAGAACTCAACTGGATCGCCTCCAGATCGAGGAACCACAGCGCCGGCAGGCCGTCGAACACCTCCGCCGGCAGCGTGCTCAACGGATTCGCGCCCAGTACGAGTTTCTCCAGCGCCGGCAGACCGTTGAACGCTCCCGCCGAGAGGCTGGTGAGGTGGTTGTTGCTCAGATCGAGGAACCACAGCGCCGGCAGACCGTTGAAGACGTCCGAATGCAGGGTGTCGAGCTGGTTCCCACCCAGTTGGAGGATCTCAAGCGCCGACAGGCCGTCGAACAGATCCGATGGCAGGCTGGTCAACTGGTTGTTGTTCAGCCAAATCTCCGTCAGCTTCGGCAGGCCGGCGAAATCTCCGGCCTTCAGCGAGCTGATCCCCTTGTCGTCAAGTCTGAGTTGGCCCCTAAGCCTGGCCAAGTGGGCGGCGGTGACCTGCGTGCAGTCGCGGGCGGCTCTGATCCGGGCGACGAGGGCGTCGCGCACCGCCTCCGTACGGGCGCAGATGCCGCCGCTGGGTGCCGTCGGCGTCTCCGTCCGGGCGTGTGCGGCCGTTGCCAACCCGAACAGGAGCGCACAGGCGATGGAGAAGGCCGCCATGGCGCACTGGTATGAATGGCCCGTTGAAGCGCTCATCGTCGCGCGGTTTCGCCTTTGCTGTCATCAGTTGCCTACGAACCGAGAGATTTCTAATCGGGAAACACTTAGGGCGAAGGCCGTGTCCGCAGCAACATGCGATCTTTTTTATGTCTATGGCATAATGCGGGCGGGTACGGTGAGGTAGTCCGAAGGGCCCGAAGGTGGTGATCCCGCACCGAGGTCGGTCCAGGAGGCGTGCAAGAATGAGGCGACGTACCCTTTGGTGAAGACCTGATAGGGCGTCAGCGCCTCCATGCCGCGGCCGCGGTGCGGGCGGTTCCGGTTGCAGCTCTCGATGTGGGCGTCCAGGTCCGCCTGCATCTCGCTGACCGACTCGTACCGGGTGGTCCGGACATGACCCCCAGATCCTGGACACCCCACCATTGTGACGATTGACCTCCGCATGCGCCGCCACGCCGATCTCTCCAAGGCCATCCACCCCGGCGCCGCCCGCGACGTCTCCCCGCCTGGAGCGACCGCCTCATGACCGCCGCACCCCTCCGCCCCGCCCTCCCCCGAGGTGTGACATTTTCAAACGCGCGTCCTCCGAGAAGTGCGGCGGTCTACATCTCCCTACTACCTCAATAGCTCGGAGTGCAACAGCTTGCGCGCCGTGTACAACCGCCCCTCAGAGGTTGAACGTGATATCTGGAGAAGCTCGCCGATCTCAGCGTGCGAGTACCCCTCTATCTCCTTGAGAACGACCACGATCCGAAGCTCCTCCGGGAGCGAGGACAGCGCGCGTTCCGCCGTGATCGAATCCAGGACGGAGAGCTCCGGTGATTCCCCGGTCCTGCGTTCGTGCGGAATCGAAACGATCGGGATCTCGCGTCGTCTGCGCGGCGACCGGAGGTGCTTGAGGGCCGCGCGAACTGTCACGGCACGGAGCCAGGGCCCGAGCGGTCTTTTGCCATCGAAGCTTTGAACAGCGGCGGGAAGCCGACAAAACACATCGTGCAGTACATCCTGAGCCTCGGCCGATGACTCCGTCAAACGATATGCGACGGCGAACAGTTGCTCCGAATACTCCTCATACAGGACGCGTAGCGCCCGGCGATCGCCGCGCGCCGCCCCGCGCGCCAATCGCCGCTCCTGAGTGGCGGTAATCACGCTATCGACTCGAGGCACCAGGTCAAATGTTCGATTTCATGCTCCCCCTTCGGTGTGGTTTCCGGCTGCAAGAGCAACTAACCGGAGACAGATGTCTCGGCAATACGAACAATATTTTATCTCAATGCCCTAATATAGTTACGCTATGGCTGGAACAGGGTCGCGTTGCCTTGCCGGTTGACTCCATGACTCGACAGGGTCACGGTAACGAGCGGGGATCGATACATATATTATGTGGTACGGATAATATATGTACGGCAATCATCTGACCGGAGTCAGCGCCGCGTACGGGCTTGCCGTCGGCAGCCATGCTGCCGTAACATTCTGATAGACGTACTGCTTAGAGGTTCGCGATCCCGTGCTGCCACTACCGCCGCTCGACAGCCTGCGATTCTTCGAAGCGGCGGCGCGCCATCAGAGCTTTACCGTCGCCGCAGACGAACTCGACGTCACGCCGGCCGCCGTCGCGCACCGCGTGCGGACGCTGGAGAAGCACCTGGACGCCGAGCTGTTCGACCGCGGCGCGCGCAGCGTGCGCCTTAACCGTCGCGGGCGGGCCTATCTGAAGGACGTGCAGCGCATCCTCGCCGACGTGCATGCCATCTCACAACGGACCGGCCGGCAACCGCCACGGGTCGGGATCGTCTCGGTCGAGGCGGTGGCGGAGACGTGGCTGATGCCCAGACTCCCCTCCTTCAGGGTCGCTCACCCCGACATCGCCATCGAGCTTGAGACGAACCATCGCGGCGTCGATCCGAAACGGTCCGGCTTCGATTGCTGGCTTGCCTACACCGACGAGACCGCGGCGGCGCGCCCGCTGTCACAACGCGAGAACACGCTGCTGGAGGAGACGCTCTACGAGGAGCAACTCCTTCCCGTTTGCAGTCCCGCCCTCCTCACGGCGCGCGGACAGCCCAGGCGTCCCGCCGACCTGCACGACTGGCCCCTGCTCTACGATCTCGGATGGGATGCCGACTGGTCGTACTGGTTCACACGCCAGGGAGAGGTCACGCCTGACCTGTCGCAGGCCTCCGGCTTCCGCCTCTACAGCATGGTGATCCACGCCGCCGTGAGCGGGATCGGAGCCGCCATCGGGCGCCCTATGCTGATCGCCCGCGAGTTGGAGAGCAGAACGCTGGTCCCGATCTTCAACCGGCAGGCCGAGGCGCCCGCACGCTGCTGTCTCATCACCACCGCGGCTTCCCGGCGCAGGCCCGAAGTCCAGGCGTTCCGCAAATGGGTCCTGGGGGAAGCCGAAACCGCAGCCCGCACCGTCGCCGGCCCCGTCCGAACAACGCCTTAGCAGCTACACCTGGCGGCTTCTCCGCTATCGCCCCTGGGTCGGGGGGCAGGTGGACATGGACGAGAGCCGCAGGGATCGGGCCTTCAAGCTCGAACTCACGACGGTGCGCGGGGAGGCCCCGCCAAACGTCGACATCTCCGATCGAGAGGCGCTCTACGACGTTCTGGATCGCCCGTGATCGCCGTCGATACGAACGTCCTGATCTACGCGCATCGCGCCGAGACCGACCTTCACGCGTCATTGCCTCCCCCAGCTGCCGCGTCGTCCTGCCCGGAGCCGGGTTCCTGGGCCTGTTGGCTACGGCGGGAGGCATGCCGCTTTGGTGCGAATGCCTTGCGGGTTGCGCGGCCCCCGGGCGACAATTCGCCTCGCGCCGCGCTCGACCGCTACGCGGGCCCGCGCGACCGGTTCCCAGTACTCACGAAGAGGTCAGGTATGCGTTACGCCAAACTTCCGGAACTCAGGCAGGCGATTGCCACGTTTACCGTGTGCTTTGCCGCGATGCTCCCCGCCTCGCTCGGGGCCCAGGATGCGTTCGACCGGGTCCAGGCGGAGGTCGCGTCGATGGAGAAGCTCACGCAGGTCATGGTGGACAAGATCTTCTCCTTCTCCGAACTGGGGCAGCAGGAGTTCGAGACCTCCGCCTACGTGACGGGCATCCTCGAGGAGCACGGGTGGGAAGTCGAGCGCGGCTCGGCGGGCATCCCCACGGCCTGGTTCGCGCGCTGGGGATCGGGTTCGCCCGTGATCTCCTTCGGCAGCGACATCGACGGGATTCCGAAGGCGAACCAGAAGCCGGGCGTGGCGTGGCACGATCCGCTCGTGCCGGGTGCTCCGGGACACGGGGAGGGGCACAACTCCGGGCAGGCGGTCAACGTCACGGCGGCGCTCGCCCTCCAGAAGGTGATGGAGGAGGAGGGGATCGAAGGCACGCTCGTACTCTGGCCCGGCGTGGCGGAGGAGCAGCTCGCGAGCAAGGCCTGGTTCGTACGCGATGGCTACTTTGACGAGATCGATCTCGTGATTTTCACGCACGTCGGCAACAACCTCGGCGTGAGCTGGGGGCAGGCGAACGGGACCGGCCTCGTGTCCGTGGAGTTCAGCTTCGCGGGCGAGGCCGCGCACAGCGCCGGTTCCCCGTGGCGGGCGCGCAGTTCGCTCGACGCGGTGGAGCTGATGAACGTGGGCTGGAACTTCCGGCGTGAGCATCTCCACCCCAACCAGAGGTCCCACTACATCATCCCCGATGGTGGAGACCAGCCGAACGTCGTCCCGCAGACCGCGTCGGTGTGGTACTACATCCGGGAGATGGACTTCGACGACATCCTCCGGAACTACGACATCGCGAAGAACATCGCCGAGGGCGCGGCACTGATGACGGACACGGAGATGACGTACCGGGTGCGCGGCGCGGCTGCCCCGCGACACTTCAACAAGGTCGTAGCCGAGGCGATGTGGGAGCACATCGAGCATGTGGGTCTCCCGGAGTGGAGCGAAGACGACCAGGCGCTGGCGCGCGCCGTGCAGGCCGAGGTCGGGAACGACTCGACGCCGGGTCTGAATACGGAACTCGATGAGATCGGGGCTCCGCCCGAGGAAGAGAACGACCGGCGGAGCGGTGGCTCGGACGACATCGGCGACATCGGCTGGACCGTGCCGACGGTCACGCTCCGTTTCCCGTCCAATATCCCGGGCCTCCAGGGACACCATTGGTCGAACGCGATCGCGATGGCCACGCCGATCGCGCACAAGGGGGCGACGGCGGGCGCCAAGGTGCTCGCGCGGACCGCGCTTCAGCTGTTCGTGGAGCCCGATCTGGTGGAGGAGGCCCGGACGTACTTCCGGGACGTGCAGAGCAAGGACCAGCAGTATCAGCCGTTCATCACGGCGGACGATCCTCCCCCGACCGACCTGAACACGGACATCATGGCCCAGTTCCGGCCGCTGCTGGAGCCGTTCTATTTCGACGAGACGAAGTACGGCACGTATCTCGAACAGCTGGGGATCACGTACCCGACGCTCCGCCCCTCGGGTGAACCGGATCCGCATTGACGACCGTGGCGGACGGCGTCGCCATACTCGGAGCGGGGAACATCGGGCGCGCCATCGCCGAGGGACTCGTAGCCGCGGGCTCGCGTGCGCCCGCGGACATCCATGTCACTCGCAGACACACCGACCGGCTGGACGACCTCGCGGAGCGGGGCTTCCGGGTGTCGGCGGACAACGCGGCCGCCGTGACCGCGTGCGACACGGTCGTCATCGCGGTCCAGCCACAACACCTGGACGATGTGCTGATGGAGATCGCCGCGGCCCTGGACTCCGGGCGGCATCTGCTGGTGTCCGTGGTGTCGGGGGCCGGGATCGCCGCGATCCGACGACACGTCGGGCCGGATGTCGCGGTCGTGCGCGCGATGCCCAACACGGCGGTCGCCCTGCGCGAATCGATGACCTGTCTCGCGGCGGAGCCGGCCCACGCGGGGGCGCTCGACCGAGTGGCGGATCTGTTCTCGGCCGTGGGGGCCACGCTCGTGGTGGATGAGGAGCACATGGTCCCCGCGACGGCGCTCTGCGCCTGCGGCGTGGCCTTCTTCCTGCGGGCGGTCCGGGCCGCTTGCCAGGGCGGCATCGAGATCGGCTTCCACCCCGAGGAGGCGCTGCAGATGGCGGCCCAGACCGCGCTCGGCGCCGCGGCCCTCGTGCGGGACCAGGGACGGCACCCCGAGCGCGAGATCGACAGCGTGACGACGCCTCGCGGTTGCACGATCGCCGGCCTCAACGAGATGGAGCACCGGGGCTTCTCCTCCGCCTTCATCAAGGGGATCACGACCTCCGCCGTGAAGGCGGAGTCGCTCTATGCCGGTGACTGATCGCGCGCGCGGCGCCCGGCGCGAGACCCCGCCCGCCCGAACCCCGTGACCGCGCAGACGCTGTACATCGTCGCCGTCCTGTGTCTCGTGATCGCGGGCACGGAATGGCTCGTGCGGCGGAGCTTCCTGCGGCACGGCGGCACCGCGCTGATGGTCATCATCTTCACCGCGGTCATCGCGAACTTCGGCCTGCTCCCGACCTCGTCGACCGACGTGGATCCGGTCCCCGCCTACGACGCGATCTTCGGCACGGTCGCTCCGCTGGCCATCGTGTGGCTCCTCCTCAAGGTCAACCTGCGCGATATCCTCCGGGCCGGGCTGCCGATCATCACCCTCTTCCTCATCGGGTCGCTGGGGACCGTCGCGGGCGTGATCGCCGGCATGGCGATCGTGGACGGACCGGAGCGGATCGGCCCGCTGTTCGGGCCGCTGGGCGGCATGTTCACGGGCACTTACACCGGCGGGAGCGTGAACTTCAACGCGGTCGCGCTCGAGTACGACGTCATGCGCGAAGGCGTGCTGTTCGGCGGAGCGTCCGCCGTGGACTCGATCATGACGACGGTGTGGATGGCCGCGACGATCGCGATCCCTCGCTTGCTCCGGCCGCACTGGCCGCAGTCCGGCTGGAGTTGGGGCGGGCTGGCCGATGCCGTACCGGGCTCCGGCGACCGGGCTCCGGATCTCGGCATCACGGAGGACACCGAGCGCGTGCATCCGGTCGATCTGGCCCTGGTCCTGGCCATCGGGTTCGGGACGCTGTGGGCGTCGCAGCGACTGGAGGCCTGGACCGTCTCACTGGGTGTCCCGATCCCGGACATCCTCATCCTCACCGTGATCGCGCTCATCCTCGCCCAGTTTCGGGCCATCACGGACCTCGCCGGCAGCCGGACGCTGGGCCTGTTCTCCGTCTACCTCTTCCTGTGCGTGATCGGGGCACATTGTGACGTGCGGGCGCTGGCCGACATCGGCCCCCTCGGTCTCGCGCTCCTGGCGTTCACCCTCACGATCGTCGTCGTGCACGGACTCATCACCTTTGGCGCGGCCCGACTCCTCCGCCTCGATGTGGATATCGCCGCCGTGGCTTCCCAGGCCAACGTGGGCGGCGGAACTTCCGCGCTGGCACTGGCGCGAAGCCTTGGGCGCGGTGATCTCGTGCTTCCGGCCGTATTGATCGGGTCGCTGGGAAACGCCCTCGGCACGTTCCTCGGATTGCTGGTTGCACGTGTGCTCCCGGGGTTGATCGGATGAAGGGATTCGCCATGCGGTACCGAACGCTGATCACCGCCGTGGCCGTGTTTGCCGCGACAGGTTCAGAGGCGACGGCCCAGAGCTACGACCTCGTCCTCTCCGGCGGCCGCGTGATGGACCCCGAGTCCGGGCTCGAGGCGGTCCGCCACGTCGGGATCCGCGACGGGACGATCGCGGCGATCTCCGAGTCCCCGCTCGACGGCGCGACCGTGGTCGATGTGGCCGGACTCGTGGTGGCACCCGGCTTCATTGACCTGCACGCGCACGGCCAGGACCTCTACTCGAGCCAGCTGCAGGCGCGGGACGGGGTGACGACCGCGCTCGAACTGGAGGGTGGCACGGGGGACGTGGAGGAGTGGTACGGGAGCCGGGAAGGGAAGGCCGTCATCCACTACGGCGCCACCGCCTCGCACGGGGCCGCCCGCCGCCTCGCCCTGGGAGGGCGCGAGGAGGCAGTCCGACTGGCGGCCGATCTCGAGCAGGTCGCGGTGATGGAGAACCGGTTGCGGGACGAGCTGGGACGCGGGGCGCTCGGGATCGGCTACGGCATCCAGTACACTCCCGGCGCCCGGCGCGAGGAGATCCACCGGCTGTTCAAGCTCGCGGCGGAGGAGGGCGTGACCAACTTCGTCCACATCCGGTACGCGGGGGTCGTGGAACCCGGCAGTTCGATCGAGGCCGTCCACGAGATGATCGCGAACGCGGCCGGGAGCGGCGCGAGCGTGCACATCGTTCACCTCGGATCGAGCGGTCTGCACCAGGTGCCGTCGCTTCTCTCGATGATCGAGGGGGCGCATGAGCGCGGGCTCGATGTCACGACCGAAGTCTATCCCTACACAGCCGCCTCCACCGACATCCGCGCCGCGATCTTCGACCCCGGCTGGCGGGAGCGCTTCGGCTCCGACTACGGCGACATCGAATGGGGCGCGACCGGAGCGCGGCTCACGGAAGAGACGTTCAACCAGCGCCGGGCCGAGGGCGGACGGATCATCGCCCACATCATCCCGCAGGAGATGTTCGAGTTGGCGCTCGCCCACCCCATGGTCATGGTCGCGAGCGACGGGGTCCCGTTCGTGGATGGTCGCGGACACCCGCGCGGGGCCGGTACGTTCGCTCGCGTCCTCGGGCGCTACGTCCGCGAGCAGGGCCTGCTCAGCCTGATGGACGCGCTCTCCAAGATGACGCTGATGCCGGCCCGGCGGCTCGAGGCCTACGTCCCGCAGATGGCCGACAAGGGCCGGATACGGGTCGGGGCGGACGCCGACATCACGGTGTTCGACCCCGATACCGTGATCGACAACGCGACCTTCGAGGCGCCCACTCAGCCTTCATCGGGGATCGAACACGTGATCGTCGGAGGGACGTTCGTCGTCCGGGACGCCGAACTCGTCGAGACTGTGTTCCCTGGCCAGGCGATCCGTCGCGACTAGCACGGGCTGCTAGTCCGTGGCCCCCGCCAGCCGGCCCGAGATCTCACGCAGCCGCAGCCACTCCTGGTAGTAGAAGGGGATCCCCATCATCGATTCCACGAACTGGAACACGTACATGACAACGGCGAACACTACGCCGTACTCCAGCGTCTGCTCGGCGGCGGCTCCCACCGCGAAGACCAGCAGGCAGATCATGAACACCCAGTTGATCCCGAAGTTCGCGGCTTCGAGGTCGGAAAGTCTGATGTTCCAGCGCATCATTGCGCGCAGGTGCTCGCGCAGTCGCCGGGGATCGCCGCTGTGGACGGCATCGACCTGCCGCTCGTACTGGTCGTTGAGCCCCTCGTTGTAGCGCATCGTCAGCTTTCCAGTAAGGGAGTAGAGGGTCACTGTGGCGCAGGCGACCACGAGACACGCCACGAAGACCGGGAAGTTGAGCGCCGACAGAATCAGTATCGTGCCGGCCAGCCCCAGCACGGCGTTGATCAGCGAGGGAAGAGAGTTCTCGAAGAACTCGACAATCTCCCGGAGCATCCCGAGCCGAGCCGTTCGGGTGGACGTGTCGCTCTCCTCGTCCCGGGCCACCATCTCCTCGCCGAGCCTGATGTAGATCCGTGCGTATGCGCGGCTGTCGACGAGACGCCGGACGATCGCGATTACGATCGTCATGATGCCGAGCCCGGCAAGCTCGTAGAGGCCCCGGGCCGAGTCCGAGAGAACGCTGTCGATGGCTCTCCCGATGACGAGTGGAAAGAGGATCCAGCCCGCGGCCTCCAGCACGACCAACGAGAAGGTGAGGGCGAGACGTCCGGCGAAGCGCTTCAGGAGTACGTCCATGGGATCCCGGGGGTTGGGGCTTCTGTCGGCAGCGCCGCGGCACGGCTTATTCTTCGCGCCCAATATGAAACGGGTCGGCGCCGGTGCCGACATCCCAACTCGGAGGTCCGCTCCCATGTGGTCGATCGAAGTGAGAACAGGTGTTGCGCAAAGCGCGTGGTTGCTGCTTCTGGCGCTGATCCTTGTGCCGCAAGCGGGGGAGGCGCGCACCGTCGCTCTCGCCCGGCAGGCGACGGACGGTGACGACGAGACCTCGCTCTACAAGTCGATGCGGTGGCGGAACGTCGGCCCCTTCCGCGGCGGGCGGGCTGTCGCCGCGGCCGGTGTGCCCGACGACCGGCTCACCTACTACATGGGCACGGCCGGCGGCGGCGTGTGGAAGACCGCCGACGGCGGCATCAGCTGGCGCAACGTCACGGACGGTTTCGTCGCCACCTCTTCCGTGGGCGCCGTGGCCGTCTCCGAGTCCGACCCGAACGTGGTCTACGCCGGGATGGGCGAGCACTCGATCCGCGGCGTCACGACCTCGCACGGAGATGGGGTCTACCGCTCCACCGACGCGGGCCGCACATGGACGCATCTGGGGCTCGCCCCGACGCGAGCCATCTCACGCATCCGGATTCACCCTGACGATCCGGATCTCGTTTACGTCGCGGCGCAGGGTTCTCCCTTCGCCCCCACCCCGGAGCGCGGCATCTACCGGTCGAGGGACGGCGGGGAGAACTGGGAACTCGCGCTCCACGTGGACGAGAACACCGGCGCCTCGGATCTCGCCATGGACCGGACCAACCCGCGCATCCTCTACGCCTCGATGTGGGACCACGACCGGGAGCCCTGGTACATCCGGAGCGGCGGCCCCGGTTCCGGCTTCTGGAAGTCGACGGACGGCGGGGATACGTGGGAGGAGATCAACCAGGGCCTTCCCGAGATGATGGGGAAGACGGCGATCGATGTGTCTCCGGCGGACCCCGACCGGCTGTGGGCCCTGATCGAGGCCGACGAGGACGTAGACGGGGTGTACCGGTCTGACGATGCCGGCAAGACGTGGGCGCTGATGAGTTCGGAGCGTGAGCTGCGCGGCCGGGCCTGGTACTACATCGAGATCTACGCCGACCCGCAGGATCGTGAGACTGTCTATGTGATGAACTCGCCCTTCCTCAGGTCGATCGACGGCGGGCGCACCTGGGAGACGATTCAAACGCCGCATGTGGACCACCACGACCTGTGGATCAATCCGTTCGACAACGAGGTCATGCTCTCCGCCAACGACGGGGGAGGAACGATCACATTCAATGGGGGAGAGACCTGGTCCACGCAGGAGAACCAGCCTACGGCCCAGATCTACCGGCTCACGGTGGACAACCAGTTCCCGTACCGGTTGTACGGCGGCCAGCAGGACAACACGAGCGTGGCGATGCTGGGCTGGGCGACGCACTCCGGCGGGCTGGGCTGGAAGGACTGGTTCGACGCGGGCGGCGGGGAATCGGCCTGGGTCGCGTTCGACCCCGACAACCCGCGCTTCCTCTACGCGACCTCGATTCAGGGGATGATCGGCGAGCTGGACACCGAACTGTGGTCCTCGCGCAGCGTGCAGGCGTACCCGCAGTTCCAACTCGGCATGGACGCCGAGGACATGCGCTACCGCTGGAACTGGAACGGGCCCGTCGTGGTGTCACCACACGACCCGCGCGTGATCTACCACGGCGCGCAGCACCTGCTGCGGTCGAGCGACCGGGGGGTGACGTGGGAGGAGATCTCCCCCGACCTCACCCGCAACGAGCCCGCGCGGCACGTCGCGGCCGGGGGGCCGTTCACGAACGAGGCGGCGGGCGGGGAGGTCTACAACACGATCTTCACCATCGCCGAGTCCCCGCTGGAGGCCGGGACGATGTGGGTCGGGGCCGACGATGGGCTGGTCCACGTCACGCGGGACGACGGGGCGACCTGGACCGATGTCACGCCCGCCGGGATGCCGGAGGGTCTGGTGAACTCGCTCGACCCTTCGCCGCACGAACCCGGCGGCGCCTACATCACGCTCAGCCGCTACAAGTTCGACGACTTCACGCCCTACATTTACAGGACGACGGACTACGGCGAGAACTGGGAGCGCATCGACGCGGGAATCACCGCGAACCAGGCCGACGCGTGGGCGCGGGTGGTGCGGGAGGACCCCGAGCGGCGGGGGCTGCTCTACGCGGGCACGGAACTCGGGATGTACGTGAGCTTCGACGACGGGGCCTCGTGGCGGAGCCTGGATCTGAACATGCCCCTGACCGCGATCACCGATCTGCGCGTGCAGGCGGGGGACCTCGCCGCGGCGACGCAGGGACGCGGGTTCTGGGTGCTCGACGACCTCTCTGCGCTGCGACAGCGGGCCGAAGCCGAGGCGGCGGAGGACGACCACCTGTACACGCCATCGACGGCATACCGCGTGAACCAGGGATTGGGAGGACCGGTCGGGCCGACCACCTCGGGACAGAACAAGGCGACCGGGGTCGCCATCGACTACGTCGTAGGAGAGGCGCTCGAGGATGAGCTGCTGTCACTCGAGATCCTCGACGCGGCCGGCGCGGTGATTCGCACCTTCTCGACGGACACGACGATGACCGCCGACGGGATCCGGCACGACCGTGCCCCCGCCGCGCCGGGGCACAACCGCCTGTTCTGGGATCTGCGCGTGGAGAGCGGGCCCCGGATCACGGAGTCCTATGCCTTCTTCGGGGACGCGCAGGGGTACCGCGTGATGCCCGGGCGATACAGCGCGCGCCTGACCGTCGGAGAGGGACCGGCGCAGACGCGGTCGTTCGACGTACGGGGGGATCCGAGAATCCCCGCGGAGCAGACCGACTTCGCGGCCAACGGGCGTTTCCTCGAGTCGGTCTTCGGAGTGGTCGTGGCGCTCCACGGCGGCGTGAACGACGTTCGGGATGTCCGTTCCCAGGTCGACGGGGTCGTAGCGCAGGCGGCGGAGGCCGGACTCGCCGGCGCGGAAGCGCTCGAGACTGCGGGAACGATGCTAGCGGACTCGATCACGGCGCTGGAGGACCGCCTGTTCCAGAAGCGGCGGGCGGCGCAGCAGGACATGGTCGCTTACGAGGGGCTGCTGAACATGCAGCTGACCTCGCTCATCGGAGAGGTCGATGGCTCCGATCTGCCGCCGCGCATGGGAGTGCTCGAGCGGTGGCGCGACCTTCAGGCGGAATGGGTGGTGGAGGAGGCGGCACTGTCGCGGGTGCTTGGCGACATGCTCGACGCGTTCAACCAGCTTGCGCGGGAATCGGGCGTCCCGGCCGTCATCACACGGAACCGCCCGCGCGCCGTCTCGTAGCGGCCGTAGCGCGAAAGAGGAGAGCGCGCGTGGCCGCCGGAGGGCTGGCGATCGAAGGCGGTCCCCCGGTCCGCACCGCCCCCTGGCCATCGTGGCCGCGCTGGGGCGCGGCTGAGCGACGCGCTCTGCTCGAGGTGCTCGAGTCGGGGCGCTGGGGCAGGGGCGGCCGGGCAGTGCCCGAGCTGGAGGAGCGCTTCGCCGCGCTGCACGGAGCCCGGTACGCGGTCGCGTGCTGTAACGGGACGGTGGCAATCCAGCTCGGGCTCATCGCCGCGGGAGTGCGGCCCGGCGACGAGGTCATCACGAGCCCGTACAGCTTCGTGGCGACGGCCCACGCCGCCCGGGCCATGGGCGCCGTCCCGGTCTTCGTCGACGTGGAACCGGGTACGCACAACCTGGACCCGGAGCTGATCGAGGCCGCGATCACCGAACGCACGACGGCGATCCTGCCCGTTCATATCGGCGGGCGTCCGGCCGACATGGACCGCGTGAACGAGATCGCCGCCCGGCATGGCCTCCGGGTCGTCGAGGATGCCGCGCAGGCGTGGCTCGCCGGCTGGCGCGGCCGCGGAGTCGGCACGCTGGGCCAGGCGGGCGCGTTCAGCTTCCAGTCGAGCAAGAACCTGACCGCCGGCGAGGGCGGGATGGTCCTTACCGACGACGAAGCGCTGTACCGGCGGGCATGGTCGTGGCACGACTGCGGCCGCGAGCCGGAGGGCCCGCCGCACGCGTACGCAGCCGACGGCCTCAACCTGCGGATGACCGAGTTCCAGGCGGCCCTGCTGCTGTGCGGGCTGGAACGCCTGCCCGCCGAGCAGGCCATCCGCCGGCAGGCCATGGACACGCTGGCCGCGGGGCTGGGCGAGTTGGACGGCGTGCGGGTGCCGGATCCCGACGAGCGGATCACGGCGCACGGGTGCCACGTCTTCATGGTCCGGCTCGACGAGTCGCGAGTCCGGGCGGACAAAGGCTGGGTGATCGAGGCGCTGCGGGCGGAGGGGATCCCGGCACACCCCGGCTACACGACTCCGCTGCAGCGGGGTCTGCCCGTATGCGAGGCGCTGTGCCGCGCGACGATCTGGATCAAGCAGGAAGTGATGCTCGCCGGCGCCGCCCAGATGCGGGATGTCGTGGACGCGTTCGCGAAGATCCTGGCGGCAGCCCCAGGCGGAGAGAACCGATGAAGAGCTACCAGTTCGGCGCCTACGGCGCGCCGCTCGAGTTGGCCGAGGCGCCGACCCCGGCACCGACGGGCACCGAAGTGCTCGTCCGCATCCACGCCTGCGGCGTCTGCCACAGCGACGTACACCTGTGGGAAGGCTACTTCGAGATGGGCGGCGGCCGGAAGCTGGATGTCCGGGCGGTGCGCGACCTTCCGTTCACGCTCGGGCATGAAATCGTGGGCACGGTTGCCGCCGCCGGACCGGAGGCGGACGGCGTCTCCATTGGCGACCGCCGCGTCGTCTTCCCCTGGATCGGGTGCGGCGCGTGCGGCTTCTGCTCGAGCGCGCGGGAACACCTGTGCAACCGCCCCCGCGCCCTCGGCACGCACCTCGACGGGGGGTTCGCCGACCATGTGATCGTCCCGCATCCGCGCTACCTGTTCGACTATGGCGACGCCCCGGCCGAGCTGGCCTGCACCTACGCGTGCTCCGGCCTCACCGCCTACAGCGCGCTCAGGAAGGCCGAGCGCTGGCTCGAGGATCAGCTCGTCATCGTGGGCGCGGGCGGGGTCGGCTTCGCCGGCATCCAGCTCGCGAGGGCGCTGTTCGACGCCGACCTGATCGTGGTCGAGGTCGACGACGCGAAGCTGGATGCGGCCCGGGGGGCGGGCGCCGCGCACGTCGTCGACGCGCGGCAGGACGACGCGGCCCGGCAGCTCAAGCGGCTCACGAACGGCGGCTGCGCCGCGGTGGTCGACTTCGCCGGCTCCACGGCGTCCGCCGGGCTCGGCTTTCGGACCGTCGCCAAGAGCGGCGGACTCGTGGTGGTGGGGCTGCTCGGCGGCTCCCTCTCCGTGCCCCTCCCCCTGCTCGTGCTCAAGGATCTCGCGGTCCAGGGGTCCGACCTCGGGAGCCTGAAGGAGATGGGGGAGTTGATGGAACTCGTCCGCTCCGGTCGGGTCGACCCGATCCCCTACACGACGCGGCCCATGGAAGAGGCGGAGTCGAGCCTGCGCGACCTCGAGGCGGGTCGGGTGGTGGGGAGGGTGGTCCTCACGAACTGATTCGCGTTCCCGAGCGGTAAACTACTGCCGTCCTCCGGCCCCAACAGCCGAATATATTCCCGAGCGGGAACGAGAATGTTGACACGGGGCGCGAGAGCAGGCGATATTCCCGAGCGGGAATATATCATGAGAAAACGAAACGTCACGCCTGCCGATATCGGTGACATCGTCCGGGCAACGCGCAAGGACACGGGGCTACGCCAGCATGAACTGGCGGGCGCAGCGGGGGTGGGCCTGCGCTTCATCGTAGACCTTGAAGCGGGAAAACCGACCGCGCAGATCGGAAAGGTCCTTCAGGTTCTTGCGGCGCTCGGCTGTTCGGTCGACATCGTTCCCCCACTCGAAATCGACGCGACCGGCCCGGCAAACGTCCGCGATACATGAACCGCGTCCTCGACATCTGGTGGGATGGGCGAATCGTCGGCCAACTGATGCAGCCCCGTCCCGGCGCCCTGGAGTTCGGGTACGCGGACGACTGGCTGCGGGACGACCAGGCCCCGCCGCTGTCCGTGTCGCTGCCCAGACGCGCAGAGCCGTTTCCCCGCCGCGAATGCCGTCCCTTCTTCGCCGGCCTCCTGCCGGAGGAGAGCCAGCGGGACCGCGTGGCGCGAACGCTGGGGGTATCCTCCCGCAACGACTTCGCCCTCCTCGATCGCCTCGGCGGCGACGTCGCCGGGGCGCTCCAGCTGCTGCCGGCCGGAGAATCGGCTCCGGAGCCTGACGCGGACTATTCGCCCAAACCGCTCGACGAGGCGGAACTGATCGACGTCCTCAACACTCTGCCGTGGCGTCCCCTGCTCGCCGGCGCGGAAGGCCTGCGCCTCTCGCTCGCCGGAGCCCAGTCGAAACTGCCCGTCGTCATCGTCGAAGATGCCATCGCCCTTCCGGCGCCGGGTCAGCCCACGACCCACATCCTGAAGCCGGCGATCCCGGACTTCCCCCACACGACCGAGAACGAAGCCTTCGCGATGCGCCTCGCGCGCGCCGTCGGCCTGCCGGTCGCCGCCGTGGAGCCTCGAAAGGTGGGGGACAGGACGTTGCTCCTGGTCGAGCGGTACGATCGATCGGCCGGCCCGGACGGCTGTGTCCGCCGCATCCATCAGGAAGACTTTTGCCAGGCCCTCGCGGTACCCCCCGAAATCAAGTACGCGGGTGAGGGCGGGCCGACTCTGGGGGACGCCTTCGCGCTCCTGCGCCAGGTCGCGGCCCGACCCGCGGTCGAGATCCTCAAGCTCCTCGACGCCGTGGTCTTCAATCTGATCGTGGGCAACGCCGACGCACACGGGAAGAACTTCTCCATCCTCCATGACGCGGCCGGACCGCGTCTCGCACCGCTCTACGACCTGGTGATGACGACCGCCTATCCGGAACTGGCGTCCGCTCTTGCCATGTCGATCGGCGGACGGGCGAGGCTGGCCGAAATGGACCTGCGCGGTTGGGCCGCCTTTTCGAGGGAAGCGACCCTGGGACTCCCTCTGATCCGGCGACGGGTCACCGAGATCGCAGAGGCCGTGATGCAGCGCGCGACGAATGTCGCCGATGCGCTGATGATGCCGGGACTGAATGGGGCGGCGCTCCGCGGGTTCGCCCGGACAACCGCCACAAGGGCCGAGCGATGTGCGATATCAATAGGAGACCCGGGAGAATGACAGCAGCCTTGCGTGTGCGTAACGCCTGCCTGCGGCCTGCCCATCTGCCTGCGGATCAGCAGTCGACGATCTCGATCCGGTCGGGCTGGTTCGGCACCGCGCACAGGAACTCGAACGGCTCGTCGCCCACCGCGTCGTACGAGTGCGGCGTGCCGGCCGGGATGTAGACGACGTCCCCGGATTTCACGTCGTGCACGGCTTCTCCGATCGTTACCCGCGCCCGTCCGCGCAGGACGTACTGCTCGTGCTCCACGGCGTTGGTGTGCCGCGGCATCCCGCCACCCGGCTGCATGACGAAGCGCCGCAGCGCGAAGTTCGGCCCCTGGTCCGGACCGATGAGGACCTGCGTTTCGGTCTCCGCCCCGGCGGCGACGGGCGTGAGTCCGAACTCCGATACATGTCGAACGCTCACTGGATCATCCTCCTGGAGTCCTGTACGACGCGGTCGCGCGGCGTGGCCCGACTCGGCGCGCGGCCCGCAAACTTGCCCCGGCGCGGGGCCCGTCGCCAGATTCGACGGCCTCGCGGGCGTAGCTCAGTTGGCAGAGCGTCAGCCTTCCAAGCTGAAGGTCGCCGGTTCGACCCCGGTCGCCCGCTTTCCCCCGTTGGCAGCGGCTCAGCCGAAGTCCCACGGATTCGTGACGACGAGGTCGAGGCCCCGGAAGTCCGTCACGTTCCTTGTCGCCACCGACAGATCCCCGGCCTTGGCCGTTCCGGCGATCAAGGCATCTCCCAGGTCGAGCGGGCGCCCCTGCCGACGGGCGTCCGCTCGAAACCGGGCGGCCCAGGCGGCCGCCGTCCTGTCCACAGAGAGAATGCGATCGTCGTATCGCTGCATGAATTCGGACAGCACGTCGCGGAGCGCGTCTCGCCGTCGTCCCGGAGGCAGGAGAAGCAGACCGAATTCGAGCTCGTGCAACACGACAGTGGACATCCAGAGGTCGTCTTGCACGCGCAGGAACGCGAGTACGGGTGGGGCGGGAGTCGGCCTCGTCAACTCCGAGACCACGTTGGTGTCCAGCAGCACGCCCCTCACCCGGTGTCGTCCGAAGTGAAGGGGATCTCGCGACGGGACGCTCTCTCACGGGGCGGCTCCAGGTTCAGTCCACGAGGCACGTTCTCGATCAGCCAACGGCCCAGTGGCTCGCGGGCCGGAGCCTTCTCCCGCCACAGGCGTTCGGAAACGATGACGAAGGGTCTTCGGATGCCGATTCGCTGTGGCCCCTGCTCTTCTGCGAGGCGCAGGATCTCCGACAGGCGCGCCTTCGCCTCGGCAACCGTCCATGTGCGGGCCAGGCCGGAATCATCCATGGGCACGCCTCCTTTCCCTGACCCGGTACGTTCTGTCCAATACTAGTCTAACATAAACTAGTACAATATGGATCATGTCGCCGCGCGGGTCAGGCGGCGGGCGCCGCCTTGCGGGCGCTCGATACCGGCCTGAGCTTCGACGGCGTGCGTTCGGACCCGGCGTTTCTCCAGCGACGGAAGTGACCGATGGCAGCAGGAGCAGGCGACACCCGGCAGGCGATCCGGTATCAGCCGGACGAGACGCCACCCTACGGAGTCGCGATCGGACTCGCCCTTCAGTACGTCGTGCTCACGATCGCGGCCATCGTCATCACGGTGGCGATCGTGGTGCGGGCGGCCGGCGGCACAGAGTCCTACCTCGCGTGGGCGAGCTTCGCGGTGCTGATCGTGAGCGGGGTGACGACGGCCGTCCAGGCCCGGCGCCTCGGGCGCGTAGGGGCTGGCTACGTCCTGCTCATGGGGACGTCGGGCGCCTTCATCGCCGCGTCCGTGACCGCGCTCGTCGAGGGCGGCCCCGGCCTGCTCGCGACGCTCGTCATCGCTTCCTCGCTCTTCCAGTTCGGGCTCTCGTGGAAGCTCGCGCTCCTCCGGCGCATCATCACGCCGGTCGTGGCGGGCACCGTGATCATGCTCATCGCGGTGACGGTCATGCCGCTCCTGTTCGACCTTCTGCGCCAGGTGCCCAAGGGCGCGAGCCCCTCCGCCGCTCCGCTGACGGCCGGCATCACCATCCTCACCACGCTTCTCATCGTCCTGCGGGCCGGCGGCGTGATGCGGCTCTGGGGTCCGGTCATCGGGATTGCCGTCGGCTGCGGCGCGGGAATCGCGTTCGGCATCTACGACTTCGGCCGCATCGCGGACGCAAGCTGGATCGGGCTCCCGAGCGGCGGGTGGCCGGGCTTCGACTTCACCTTCGGCCCCGCCTTCTGGACGCTGCTCCCGACGTTCGTGTTCGTCACCCTGGTCGGGGCGATCGAGACCGTAGGGGACGGGGTCGCGATTCAGCGCGTCTCGTGGCGCGAGAAGCGGGCGACGGACTTCGGGGCGGTGCAGGGGGCGGTCGCCGCCGACGGCCTGGGAAATCTCCTCTCCGGACTCCTCGGCACCGTCCCCAACACGACCTACTCGACCAGCATCTCCCTCGCCGAGATCACCGGCGTCGCGGCCCGTCGCGTGGGCGTCTGCATCGGGGTCATCTTCTGCGTGCTCGCGTTCCTGCCGAAGGTCGCCGCGGTCGTGCTCGCCATCCCCGATCCCGTGCTCGCCGCCTACGGCCTCGTCCTCATCGCGATCCTGTTCGTCATCGGGATGCGGGTCGTGGTGCAGGACGGCATCGACTATCGGAAGGCCGCGATCGTCGGCGTGTCGTTCTGGGCCGGGGTCGGATTCCAGGAGGGGGCTTTCTTCACCGAGAACCTCGGTCCCCGTCTCGCCCCGCTGCTGGAGAACGGGATGACGGCCGGAGGGCTGGTGGCGATCCTCCTCACGGCCCTGCTCGAACTGACGGGGTCACGGCCGTTGCGCGTCGAGACGATGCTGAACGTGGAAGCCCTTCCCAACATCCGGAACTTCCTCGACAAATTCTCGATCCGCCGCAAGTGGCCCATGGAGATGAGCGACCGACTGCTGCAGGCCGCGGAGGAGACGCTCCTCCTCATGCTAGAGCAGGCCAAACAGGACGAGGACAGCGGGGACCGGCGCCTGCGCCTTCTCGCCAGGAAGTGGGGTAGCGGCGCCGAACTGGAGTTCATCGCCGCGGGTGGAGAGGGCAACATCCAGGACCAGATCGCGGTCCTGGCCAGTCACGGCACGGCGGAGCCGCAGGAACACGAACTCTCGCTCCGGATTCTCCGCCACCTGGCCACGTCCGTGAGGCACCAGAAATACCACGACGCCGACATCGTGACGCTCCACATCGAAGGTCCCGGGCGGGGAGGCTAGCTGTGCGCAAGATCCCGGCTGCGCCGGGTACGGGCGTCGCTGTGCTGGCGCTCCTCTCGCTGAACGCGTGTGAGGTGCCCGAGGCCACTGCGGATACACCTCTGAACTGGACCTTCACACCGACGTTGCGTCTGGGGTCGACGTCGGGTCCGGATGCGCTTTACGCGCGGAACTCCGAAAGCTGAGCGGAACGGCGGCGACAAGAGCCTCGTCGGCGATCCGGGCCCGGTCTGCCGTTCGATCCGCCGTATCCTGCACGAGGAGCGAGGAGGGTCCGGCGGACACTGGCTCAGGGGACCAGGCCGTCGGCGGTGGCGAGGAGCCGGCCGCGATCGAGGAGCTGCCCGCCGAGGATCACGGCGTGGACTCGCCGGGTGTTGGAGATGTCCTCGAGCGGATCGGCGTCCAACAGCACGATGTCCGCCAGCATGCCGTGCGTGAGGGTCCCCCGGTCGCTGAGACGAAGGGCCTCGGCGCCCGTCCGGGTGGCGGCGACCAGCGTCTCCGCCGGCGTCATGCCGGCCTCCACGTGGGTCTCCATTTCGCGCTGGTACGCGAGCCCCGGCGGCGCGTTCGCCACGAGGCCGTGCGATCCCATGGTGACGGGTCCGCCAGCCTGCGCATAGCGCACCGTGAACGCCGCCATGTTCCGCATCGCGGCCCACTGCACGTCACGGTCTTCTTCGTCGAACGCGGGCTCGAAGACGGCCAGCGTGCCGTCCAGGTTCACGTTGCGCTCCAGCATGAGTTCGATGAGCGCGTCGGCGCGGGGGCCGGCGGGATCCAGAGCCGCCCACAGCGCCATCCCTCCCTCGCCGCGGTGGATGCTCTCCCGCAGGACGGCCTGGCGGAACTCCTCCGCCCGCTTGGGCGAGACGAGCGCCCGGCCCACCGACCTCGTGTGCTCGATCCCGTCCAGCCCCAGCCGGATGGCGGCCAGCGGGTCGACGATCTCGAGGTGGCCGTGAACGGGCACGTTGCGACGGTCGGCCTCCTCGATGATCGCCGCGACCTGAGAGACCGACAGCCGGAAATAGACCTTGAGAGACGTAGCCCCGGCGTCCATGAGTTCGTTGGCGGCCAGCCGCGCGTCCATGTCGTCGAGCAGGACCCGCGAGATCGCGGGATAGGCGGTATCCCGCCCGTCGAGAATGGGACCGGAATACAGGAGGCGAGGCGTGGGGAGTCCGTCCGCCCGGACCGCGGCCAGCCAGTCCTCGTTGTCCGAGATCCACTGCCCCATCTCGCGCTGCGTGGTGACGCCGTTGGCCAGGAAGAGAAGCGGAAGCTCCGGGTTCGCGTCGGTCCCCGTCCCGTCGACCGATGCGTGGGGCCCGGGAGAATAGTGGAAGTGGAGGTCGATGAATCCCGGCGTGAGAAACTTGCCCGTGGCGTCGATCCTCTCGGCTCCGGCGGGGATCTCCACCTGCCCCGCGGGCCCGATCCCTTCGATGCGGTCGCCTCGCACGAGCACGGTCGCGTTCTCGTGTACGGCTCCCGTCCCATCGAAGACCGTACCCCCCTCGATGGCCAGCCATCGGTCCTGGGCCGCGAGGGGTGCGAGTCCGGCCAACATCCAGCAGAGAACGAACGAAACCCTGGCAGCACGCACGGCGAAACTCCTGTGGTCGAGGTCGCTTTCCTGGCCGGCGCGGGCCTTTCCGGCCCCGACGCCCGGGTCTACGCTGAGAAAGATCCCGGTTCGACACAAGGAGGGCGCGATGGGCAACGGAGGCGCAACGGAGCGCGCAATGGAGCGCGGATCCTCGCGGCGGTAGCGATCCTCTGCTTCGGTGGAGAGGGTGCCGCCGCACAGGAGCGCGACTCGCTATCCGACGAAGTACGGTCCTACCTGAGCGTCTCGGCCCCCGTCGTCGCGCTGGAAAACGTCCTCCTCTTCGACGGCACCGGCGACCCCGCGCGACCCCGACAGACGGTCCTCATCCGCGGAAACCGGATCGAAGCCGTCGGCGCGGCGGGCGACATCGATATTCCGCCCGGCGCGGAGAGGCTGGACCTCGCGGGCCACTCGGTGATGCCCGGCATGGTCGGCCTCCACAACCACATGTTCTACTACCAGTCCACGCCCCGGACGTCGCAGATGCAGTACTCGGGTCCGCGCCTGTACCTCGGAGCCGGCGTCACCACCGTTCGCACGACCGGCAGCGTGTCCCCCTATCAGGACATCTCGCTCAAGGGGGCGATCGAGAGGGGAGAGACGCCGGGGCCCCGGATTCTGATCACCGCCCCGTACGTCATCAGTCCGGGACCGGATGAGCGGCTCCGCGATCTGGGGATGTACGCGATCCGCGACGAGGAGGCGGCACGGCGGTATGTGCGCTATTGGGCCGCGGAGGGGGCCGAGTGGATCAAGGCCTACACCCAGATCACGCGGGAAGCGCTCGGCACGATCATCGACGAGGCGCACCTGCAGGGGATGAAGGTGACGGCGCACCTGTGCTCGGTGGGGTTCCTCGAAGCCACCGCAATGGGGATCGACAACCTCGAGCACGGTCTGTGGGCGAACTCCGAGTACGACACGACGCGCGAACCCGACAGGTGCAGCCCGAACTACCAGAGGAGCGTGGCGGAACTGGACATGGACGACCCAAGGGTGGCGGAGACGATCGACGAGATGGTTGCCGCGGGCGTCGGCATGACCTCCACGCTGGCGGTCGCCGAGCAGGCCACGCCGCTCGTGCCCGATCTCACGCCGCGCGACCTCGGGGCGCTCCCCGAACACGTCGTGGAGGCGGAAATGGAGCGCCGCTCGATCTTCCGGACGACGGAGATGCCGTGGATGATCGACCTGTTCGAGAACATGCTCGAGTTCGAACTCGCGTTCGTGGAAGCGGGGGGCGTGCTGGCCGCCGGCGTCGACCCGGCCTGGGGCGCGCTCCCCGGCTACGGCGATCAACGCAACTTCGAGATCCTCGTTGACGCGGGTTTCGAACCTGCCGCCGCCGTCCGGATTGTGAGCGCGAACGGGGCGCGGATCCTCGGCCTCGACGACGAACTGGGCACGGTCGCCGCGGGCAAGCTCGCCGACCTCATCGTGATCGAGGGCGACATCGAACTCCGGCCCTCGGACATCCGCAACGTGCGCCTGGTGTTCAAGGACGGGCTGGGCTACGACCCGGACAGGCTCACGGCCGCCGTCGCCGGCCAGGTCGGCGTCCGATGATTCATGCGGCCTATCTCGAGCTGGCGATGCGGATGCAGCTACCGCTCGCCACCCTCGACAGAGCCTTGGCCGCCGCCGCGCGAGCCGCGAGTCTGGAGGTGCCGGCACTCGAGTAGACGCCCCGCCCAACCGGGCAGGCCAGGCAGGCCTCCGGCGTCATCGGCGTTCGAGGGAATCCAGCATCAGCTCGAGATCATGCGGCGCAAGGAATTCGTGACGGGCCCCTCGCCTTGTGAGGGCGAGCAGACCCGCCGCAGCCAAGCCGTGCAGGTCGGCCCTGGCCGTGTTGGTGGTGACGCCGTGGCTGGTCTGATGCGACCGGACCGTGTACCGAAAGCCGGGATGCCGGAGCGCGTGGCCCAGCAGGCGGAGTTGCCGGTGATTCCATTCCCCGCCGTCCCGCAACCGATCCTCGATGGTCCTAACCTCCGAAACCTTCTTCCGAACGTAGTCCCTCAGGGCATCGATGCTCCGGGTGATGACGCGAAGCTGGTGATCGATGAAGTAGGTAAGGTCTCCCTCATCGGTCTCCGTATGCAGGTAGGCCGTGGCGTACCGCGCGGGGGCCTCCCTCAGAATCCGGGAGACCGTGAGGAAGCGAGCGAGTGAGTAGCCGTACCGAGCCATCGCCCAATAGAAGAGCGCCCTCGCCACGCGTCCGTTCCCGTCCACGAATGGATGATCGTAGCCGATCATGAAGTGGAGGGTGATGGCGCGAAGGACCGGATGGAGCCACTCGTCGGGTGTTCGGCCGTTGGCGAAGGCCAGGAGCCGCTTCATGCGCTCCGGCAACTCGCTCGCCTCCGGCGGGACGTGGGCGATCTCGTCCTCCGGCGAGTTAAGGAGGGTTACCACGGTTTTGTCCGATGCCTGCCGGTAGACGCCGGCCTTCTCCGGGTCATCCAACGTCCCGTCGACGAGCATGCGGTGCAGTTCAAACACGGCGGTCTCGGTGAGATCCTCCCGGGCGAGTTCTTCGATCCGCTCGTTCGCCCGGTAGTGGTTGAGGATCATCCGCTCGCCGCGCGTCCTCGGCCTCCGGCCCGCGCGGACCATCTCCCGGGCTGCGGCCCGCGTGGTGGCGGCCCCCTCCAGCTGGCTGGAATAGATCGCCTCCTCGACGATGGAGTTCGCCAGCAGGTACTTGCGCCCGTGGGCGTCCACGAGGTCGTGGACATCGGATCGAGGGCCGACCATACCCAACGTCTGGTCGATCTCGTGTAGCCGTTTCCGTATCGGCGCGGTGTGAACCATCGTGAAGGCCCGGCCGCACTTCTGAACGAAGGGAGTCTCTTCCCTCGCCATCAGGCGGGCCAGTTTGGTTCCCGCCCACCACTCCTCGGGCGCGAGGCCGGCAGGCGGTTCGCGATGGCGCAACTGGTCCCAGTGAAGGTAGGCACCTGCGGCGAGAATCTTGCCTTCACGGATGACCCGCTGCCTCTGCCCCGCAGGCGTGTCGCCAAGGGACGAGAAGATGTCCGGAGGCTTGAGCGGTATCTTCAATGTCAGATTCCTTCACGGAATGTCAATTTACCACGAATTGATAATTCATCGCTGTGCTGCGATCAAGAGGTTCGTGTATAGCATTGATCTAAAATATCTTGGATGATGCAATCATGCGTCGCTGAAGATTGCGCGCGTGGAGGTAGATGCGGCGTGGGAGGGTGCGGCCTGTCAATGTGAGAGGCGGGCGCCACCCTTCCCGTCACCCGCCACCCTTCGCCAGCGTGGCCGCCAGATCGCCCGCGTGCGAGACCGGAAGCGTCGAGATCCGGTCGTCGAGCGGGTACGCCTCCTCTCCGGGATAGACGATCCAGAGGTGCGAGAGGTCCAGATCCTGAAGCGCCACGCGCATGGAACGCGTCGTGCCGGGCGCATCCGCGAACTTGCACTCGAAACCGTACCGCTTGCCGCCACGGAGGACGAGCAAGTCCAGTTCGGCACCTCCGTGCGTCGCCCAGAAATACGCGTCCCGAGTGTCGAGGCCGGCGAGCAGTTGTTCCACTGCGAACCCTTCGAAGGACGCCCCGACCTTGTGGTGCCCCGCGAGTTCATTCTCGCGGGACAATCCGAGCAACTCGTGCAGGAGTCCGGTGTCGCGCACATACACTTTCGGCGCCTTCACCTGCCGTTTCCTCAGGTTCTCGAGCCACGGCGGAAGCGCACGCACCATGAAGGCTCCGGTGAGGATGTCGAGATACCTGCGCGCCGTGGCCTCGCTGGTTCCCAGGGCGCGGGCGAACTCCGCTCCGTTCCACGTCTGTCCATGGTAATGGGCGATCATGGTCCAGAATCGCCTGAGCCGTTCGGCCGGAATCGTGATCCCGAGCTGCGGGATATCTCGTTCGAGGAAGGTGCGTATGAAGCTCCGTCGCCACAGGCTCGCGCGACGGTCATCGCGTGCCAGGTAGCTGCGCGGGAAGCCGCCGCGCGTCCAGAGTTTTTGCCACTCCTTCGCGTCCACCTCTCCCAGGTGGAATCCGCCCAGGTCGACGAGTCCGACCCGGCCCGCGAGCGATTCGGAGACGCCTCGGACCAGCCGGGGCGAGGCGCTGCCGAGGAGCAGGAGCCGCGCACGGTTCGCGGGCCGGTCCACGAGCACGCGGATCGTCTCGAAGAGGGACGGCAAGCGCTGGATCTCGTCGATGACGACCAGTCCTTCGAGGGGGCCAAGCGTCTGCTCGGGAGTGGCCAGACGGCGGCGGTCGACCCCGGCCTCGAGGTCGAAGTAGGAACTCGCCGGGGCGTCCGCCACGATCCGCTCGGCGAGGGTAGATTTTCCACATTGGCGCGGACCGGTCAGCGCGACGCAGGGATGCACCGAGAATTCTTCGCGAATGCGACGTGTCGGTATCGGTCGTTCGATGAACATTTCGAACAATAATACTTGAAAATCCGCATCTCAACAACTGATTTTCACGAAACTAAGAGATGCGGTCACACCTGCGTGTCTAGCGGATCTCGACGTCGTCCAGTTCGAAGGCGAACGATCCGAGCGGCGCCTGCGCCACGAAGGCCAGGCCCGCGATGATCGACGGGTCGGCGGTGGCGAAGCTCTCGAGCGGGATCTCGACGACGGTCCACTCCGGTCCGGCGACGAAGGGGACCATGGGCGGCACGGTGGCCGCGGCCCCCGCGCCGAACAGCATCACGGTGTAGCTCCGTCCGTCCCCGCGGGTGCGGAAGCGCAGGACGACACGGCCGGAGAAATCGACCGCCTGCATCGGTTGAGCGCCGAGAAACCAGATGGCGCCCGCCCATGGGAACGCGAATCCGACCTTCGTTTCGCCGCTCACGACGAGCGCGCCCTCCTCCACGGCCAGGTCCGCCGTGGAAGCGCCCCCGTTCATCGCGTCCGTCGTCACCTGCCAGCCGAATCCGAAGCCGGAGTCGATTCCGTCCTCGAAGTCGACGATGATCGGTCCCTCGGGTGCCACCGCGATCTCCGGAGCGGACCCCGTCGCGGCGGCTTCGCGCGAGACGGGGTAGCCGTCCTTCCAGATCGTGACGATGTCGGTCGTGCGCGACACGTCACCTTCCAGGTCGCCCCGCACCAGCAGGAGATCGGCGATATAATCCTCCGCGATCCGCCCGCGCTCGGGGATTCCGAAAGCCTCGGCGGCGGCCGAGGTCGCCGCGGCGAGCACATCGGCGCTCTCCAGATCGGCCTCCGCGAGCAGCCGAAGTTCCCCGTGCATCGAGATCCCGGCGGCCGTCGTCGGATTCGGGACATCCGTGCCCGCGACGATCCGGACGCCTGCCGTGTGCAGGCGCCGTACATTCTCGAGCGCGACGCCGGCATCCGGCCCCGCGCGCACCCGTGAACGATCGCTCAGCATCTGCCGCTGCATCGGCGAGACCAGCGCCTCGTCTGCCTCGGCGAGGACCCGCAGGCCGGTGGAATCCCCGAACATGCCGGTGATGACGGACAGCGTGGGGACGACGAACGTCCCCGCCACCGAAATCCGGCGGGCATCCTCCTCGGAGATGACGGCGTCGTGCCAGACGTGGACCAGACCATCGGCGCCCATCGCGACCGCTTCGAGTGCCCGCTCCAGCGTACTGACGTGCACGACGGCCAGCAGCCCCTCGGCATGGGTGGCCGCGATCAGGACCGCGATCGTCTCGCGGTCGAGCGTCGGGATCTCCCTGCCGTAGGTGCCTCCGTCCTCGGAAACGATCTTGATCCAGTCGGAGCCTTCCGCCTTCCGCGCCCGAACCCAGGCGGCGGCGTTCGCGGGGTCCGTCAGGGCCTCCACGGCCAGCCCGAACTGCGTGCCGTGACCGCCGGGCGCCGTCGCCAGCATCCCCGCCGAGAAGAGGTCGGCTTCGTCTGTACGCGCGATTTCGTCTCGGGCCGCTCTCGCACCGGCCAGGAGGGCAGGGTCGGTGAACTGATCGAGTACGGAGGTCACGCCGAAGCGGAGCGCGTCCCCCAGCGTCCCGCCGAACGTGTGGACGTGGCCGTCTACGAGGCCGGGGAGCAGTGTGTGGCCGCGCCCGTCGACGCGGGGCAGGTCGTCCGGCAGCCGGAGCCTCGGTCCGAGCGCGCGCACCCGACCGTCCTCGATCCAGACATCCTGATTCCGTCCGAACGATTCGCCGTCGAACAGCGTCACGTCCACAATCGCGAAGCTCTCCTCCGGCAGCTCCTGTCCCGGGGCGGCCGCGTCACCCGGAACCGGGAGCGTTGCCAATGCGGCGACGAATCCCCCGGCCGCGGCTACAAGAATCCACAGGCTTCGGATACCGGATCGGTTCCCCGCATTCATGACATGCCTCCCGGGCGAATCGAGACGGCGCCGGTCCCCGCCCGCCGGAACCCGAAAGCGGCGACGGCGAGAAAGGCGAGCGATTGAACACCGAGCACCGAGACGTGCAGTAGCGTGGTCTGTCCCCCATCCATGGCGATGATCTTGAGCGCAAGCTGCGCCTGGTGATAGGCTGGCAGCACGTTGGCGACATCCTGCAGGGCCGCCGGGAAGATCGTGATCGGGATCCAGAGTCCGGACAGCATGGCCATGGGAAGGAACACGAGGTTGGTGATGGCCACTGCGGCACGCCCCCTCGACCACGCTCCGACGGCAAGCCCCAGAGCGCAGAAGGGGATCACTCCGGCGAGCACGACTCCGGCGAGGGCGAACCATTGCCAGCGGTACAGCATCACGCCGGCCCCATAGGCGCCGAGAAGGAAGATCCCCAGCACGACAGCCGCTCCGAAGGCGATCGCCATCGCCACCTTGGCGAGCAGATAGGCTGCCGCCGGCATCGGCGTGGTCCGTTTGAGGAGGAGGACGCCCGAGTCGCGTTCCATGGCGAGCCCGGCACCGAAACCGAACAACGAAGGGCCCATGACTCCGAAGACGCTGTACGTCGCCAGCATGTACGTGGGCGCGGCGGCGGAAAAGCTCCCCGCCCCCATGAGCACGCCGAAGAACAGGTAAAAGATCAGGGGGAAGAGCAGCGTCGGGATCGCGAAGGCGGGCTCCCGCAGCACCATCAGGAACTGGTACCGGGCCTCCAGCACGTAGATGCGCCCACGTCGCGCGAGCGTCGCCACCGTCACGAAACAGGCTCCGAAGCGTCCGGCGCTCGCGTAAGAGCGAGGAAGGCCTCTTCCAGTCCGGCGCCGACCACGGTCAGGTCGCGGAGGTCGGGATCCCGGTCGAAGAGTTCGCGGACCAGCGCCTCGGGGCGGGAGGTCAGGACCTCGAGGTGTTGGCCTCTGGTCTCGGACCTGACGACACCGGGCACGGACGTCACGCTGTCTCCCGTAACGCGGGTCACGCAGCGGACCAGGCGCGCGGCGGTGCGGGACTTAATCGTCGACGGCGCGCCTTCCGCGATGACGCGCCCGCGATGGAGGACGACGATTCGATCCGCGAGCGCGTCCGCCTCTTCAAGATAGTGCGTCGTCAGAACCGTGGTCCGCCCGGACTCGCGGTGGCGACGAATCTCCTCCCACAGCCCGCGCCGGACTTCCACGTCGAGGCCCGCGGTAGGTTCATCGAGGAATACAAGCTGCGGGTCGCCACAGAGGGCGAGCGCGAACATGACCCGTTGCTTCTGTCCCCCGGAGAGCTTGCCGAACCTGCGTCCCGCGAGTCCCTCGATCCCCGCCATGGCGAGCAGACGGGAAGCCGGCACCGGAGCGGGGTAGTAGGCGCGGAAAAGGTCGATGTGTTCGCCTACCGTGAGCGTATCGGGTACGCCGGAGATCTGGAGCATCGCGCCTCGGCAGGCTCGAACCTCGGGAGCGTCGGGTCGCTGCCCGAAGACGGTCGCTCTTCCGGTCTGCACGGGCAGGCTCCCGAGCAGCAGATGGATCGCGGTCGTCTTGCCCGCCCCGTTGGGACCCAGCACCGCCAGCACCTCGCCGCGCCGGACCTCGAGATCCACCTCCTCCAACGCGACCACGGATCCGTATCGATGGGTCACGCCCGAAAGACGGGCGATGGGTTCTTCAGACATCCTTCGCAGATCCTCTTCGTCCTGGACGACCCGGCGGGGACCGGGCCTTCCGCAGAGCTTACGAACGCCTCGGCCGGAGGTTTCGGGACCCGGGATGCTAAGCTCGAACGGGAAGGAACTGCTGCATCATGTGGACGGGAGCGCGGTATTCGTCGCCGTCCTTTTCGAGCAGGGTCGTCGGCCAGGAGCCAGTTAAGATCTCGGGTGAGCGTCTTCGCGGTCTTCGTGGAATAAAGACGCGCCAGGACGGGAGCGAGATCGGGAATGTCGCGCTTCCTCGCCGGCTCCGCGTGCCGTCCCAGGACGAGGACCACCTCCCGGCGCCGATTCATGGCGGGTGAACGAGGATGGAGCCGGAACCTCCAGTAGACGTAGTGTTCCCATGCCAGCCATGACTGCACCCCTTCCACGTAACGGCACTGTTCCTCGAGGCCGTCCAGAAAACCCTGCAGCGAATAGACGATGAACCCGAGTGCGTTCCCACGGCCGCCGTTGGCGCGGCTCGAACGGTCCAACTGCCGGTAGTAGTCGGCGCGCGTGAGACTGTAGTGATTGCTGAGGAGATGGGTGGCGGGAGAGGGCACGCCGGCGCGCGCCAGGATGAGGAACTCCGCGAGTCTCGCCGTACGGCCGTTCCCATCGCCGAAGGGATGGATCCAGGCAATGTACAGGTGTGCGAGGATCGCACGCAGGAGCGCCACGGCGACCGCACTCCCCAGGTGCTCCTCAAGGTCCGGCCAGGCCGCGTCTTCCTCCAACCATTCGCACAGCCGTTCGAGCAGAAACCGGCAGTCCTCTCGCGGAGCTCCCGAGTATCTTGCGACCCCGACGGAGAACGTGGGCACCTCCCCCGGGACAACGCCTTCCTCCAGGTGCTCCTCCAATCCCGCGAGGACGAGGCGGTTGGCCTCGCGAATCCGGTCCGGGGTAAGGCGTAGAGGTTCGCCGGCTATGACCCGCTCGAAGATGTCTTCGCAGGCTCGCAGGATGTTGTCGACTTCCCGGCCCAGATACTCCTGTGATATCGGAAGTTCGAGTTGACCCTCGAGTCTGTCCCGAACCTGCTCTTGGCTCAGCGTGTTACCCTCGATCGCCGTGGTGGCCCGGGCACCCTTGATCAGGTAGAGCTTGTGCATCTCCGCCGCAGCGGCAGGAGGCAGGACGGCCCGGGCGACCTGCTCGCAGCGAGCCGTCGTCTGACCGAGCAAGGACCACAGCTGCGGCGTGGCCCTCGCGAGGCCTGGGCGGAAACGGATCCACGGGTGACTCCGCTCGTACGCGCGTTCATCCATCATCATGTCCACGGGCCGATGTCAAGACGATTACGTACCGAGATGTGTCCATCGATATGTCCAAAATATGCGTCTCGCCTCGGATCGTTCGCAAACGATGAAATTGGCGATTCTTACCGTTCCTCAAGGGGAGGGTCAGGACTCAAGAATCAGAGGTCCATGACCCCCTCGATGTCCATCGGAACGGGCTCCGGTCTCGTGAGGAGGGAAATCGAGAGGAAGAGGACGAGCGAGACCAGAAGCGCCGCCGCTCCGTGATCCACCCCGTAGGGAAGACGGATCCCGCCGAGCCGGAGTCCGAAGTTGACGAACAGACTGCTGGCGATGGCGACGTTCGCCGCCAGGGCGTTGGCCCGTTTCCAGTTGAGTCCGATCGCGATGACCGGGACGAGTCCCGCCGCGAATGTCCCCCAGCCGAATGCGCCCAGCAGGGCCACGAGGTCACCCGAAGAGAGCGCGACGAGGGCGGCCGCGACCGCGAGCAGGCCGGTGATGATGCGGGCCCAGGCGAGTTCGTTCCCGAGCGAGCGTCCCCGGATCGCGATGGGGAGGTCGTGCATGACGGCGGCGGCGCCGATGTTCAGGAACGCGTCCGCGGTGGACATGATCGCGGCAAGTAGCGCGGCGAAGACGACGCCGGCAAGAAGCGGGTGCGTAAAGGTCTGCAGGAACTCCGGCGAGGCCGCGTCCGGGGTCGCGAGCGCCGGGTGTCCCCCGGTAATCACCAGTGTGCGCATCGCGAAGCCGATCCCGATCCAGAGCAGCGCCGCGACGCTGTAGGCGAGGACACCGAGCGGTATCACGTACCGCAGTTCCTTCATGCGCCGGAGCATCATGAACTTGGTGATGATGTGAGGCTGCCCGGCCACGCCGATACCGAACACGAAGAACCAGGCGAGCGCACCCATGATGCCGATCGTTCCCCAGGGCCCGCCTGCCGCCCGGTCGTCCGCCGCCACGATCCGGCTGATCTCGGCCAGTCCGCCGTCGAACGTCCCGAGCACCGTGACGAAGACGAGCGTGGAAGCGACGATCATGATCGCGCCCTGGATCACGTCGGTATAGACCGAGGCCACGATGCCCCCGGTGACCGAGTAGAAGATGAGGACGGAGCAGGAGATGGCGACGCAGAGCGCGAGGCTCGGCTCCCGGAGCACGCCGGCCTCGGCCAACACGCCCTGCAGCACGATCGACATGGCCAGGATCTGCGTCGCGAGGTAGCCCAGCACGCCGAGCAGGATCACGACGGCCACGGAGGCGCGCACCGACTGTGCGCCATAGCGCGCCGCGGCCACGTCCGGGAGCGATACGCATTCGCGAAGCTCCGCCACCAGTCGAATGCGCTTCGCCACCAGGTTGAGCACAATGATGTTGGAGATGACGATCGTACCGAGAATCCAGATTGAACTCGTTCCCATCGAGTACATGAGCCCGGGTCCTCCCACGAACCCGAACCCGCTCATGGTGCTCGAGAAGATTGCGAATGCGGTGACGAACGTCCCCAGCCTGCGCCCCGCCACGAAGAAGTCCTGCGCAGACGTGGTGCGACGGAGCGACCAGAGCCCGATGGCGACGCAGAGCGCCATGTATGCGATCACGGCGATCAGCGTGATCAGGGCGCGATTCGCCTCCACGGACCGCTAGGCCTCGCCGTCGCGGGGGGGGTGACGCCGGCTCTTCGCCTCGGACACGATCTCGTCGAAGCGGGCCTGCTCCTCGGGGCCGAAGTAGGCGTCCTCGAACTTCCACGTGATCGCGATGAGCGGGATCCACGGCGCCAGCGAGAGCCCGTACACCAGCACAGACGTTGATGCCGTGAAACCCAGAACGATCGTCGTGTCGCCGGTGACGTAGGCGCCGAAGCTCCACATGAGGATGACGAAGACGAGGACGTAGCCCACCGTCCACGCGGATACCGCCCGGTGAATCCAGTGTCCCGCCCGGAACCCGATCAGCATCGTGACCCACATGGTGCCGAGCATGACGATGCCGGCGACGTACGCGGCCCAAACGGGGGCGCCCAGTTCGCCCGCGTCGATCCCCACCTGCATGGGGCCGAACTCGGGGTGAGGGAGCGGTGTGTCCCGCCCGGCTCCCGCCGCGACCGCGATCACAAGCAGCCCGAGCAGGACCGAGCACAGCGCGAGAAGCAGCGCCATCAGGCGGTTCATGCGAGCCGTATCGCGGATCCGGATCCCCCCTCGGTGTGTGAAGCGCCGAAGTTGCCACGCCGTGAGCCGTGGCGCGAGACCGCTTCGCGCTGGACTTGACGGGTCGGTGCTGTGAGTTTGCCGCTCCCCGACCGCCGGGCGGCGGGGCCGACGCTCAGCCCAGCACAACCAGAGAATCGCGTGGAGACGCCATGACTGCACCAGCGCGGGTCGCCATCACGGGGGCCGCAGGCAATATCGGATACGCCCTCGCCTTCAGGATTGCGGCGGGCGACATGCTCGGGCCCGACCAGCCCGTCGCCCTGCAACTGCTGGAGATCGCGCCCGCGCTCGACGCGCTGCGGGGCGTCCAGATGGAACTCAACGACTGCGCGTTTCCGCTACTGCACGGGGTCGCGGGCACCGCGGACGTGAACGAAGGCCTGGAGGGCGTCGACTACGCCCTGCTTGTGGGCGCAAAGCCGCGGGGGCCCGGGATGGAGCGGGGCGATCTGCTGGCCGACAACGGGAGGATCTTCGGTCCGCAGGGCCGGGCGCTGAGCGACCACGCATCACCCGACGTGCGCGTCCTCGTAGTCGGGAACCCGGCGAACACGAACTGCCTCATCGCGGCGGCGAACGCCCCCAGGCTCGACCGGCGCCAGTTCACGGCCATGACGCGGCTCGACCACAACCGGGCGATCAGCCAGTTGGCCGAGAAGACGGGAGCGCACGCTACGGACATCCGGCGCATGACGATCTGGGGCAATCACTCGGCCACGCAGTACCCGGACATCAGCCACTGCTCGGTGGCCGGTTCCGCGGCCGGGGACCTCGTCGAGGAGGCCTGGTATCGCGACACCTTCATCCCGAAGGTGCAGAAGCGCGGCGCCGAGATCATCCAGGCACGCGGCGCCTCGTCCGCTGCCTCGGCGGCTTCGGCTGCCATCGACCACATGCGGACCTGGGCGCACGGCACGCCGGAGGGCGACTGGGCCAGCATGGCCATCCACGCGGACGGCCGGTACGGCGTGGCCGACGGCGTGGTCTACTCACACCCGGTGAGCTGCGCGGGCGGTGACTACTCCGTCGTCGAGGGTCTGGAGCTGAGCGACTTCAGCCGCGAGCGCATGAGCGTCACCGACGCCGAGTTGCGGCAGGAGCGCGAGGCGGTCGCGAACCTTCTCGGGTGACGGCCCCCGGGATGGTCGCCAAGGGGCTGACCCCCATCCTGAACGTCTCCGACCTCCAGAAGAGCTTCGCGTGGTTCGAACGGTTGGGATGGAACAAGAGATGGGAGTGGGGCAGTCCACCCGACTTCGGAGGCGTCACTTCCGGCGACCACCAGATCTTCCTGTGTCAGGGCTGTCAGGGCGGTAGAGGCCGAAGTGCCCTGGAGAGCACGTTCGGGCCGGGGGGCGATGACGCCGCCGACAAGGGCGTGTGGATGTCGGTCTGGGTGGAAGATGTCGATGCCGTCCAGCAACGCTGTGTCGAACAGGGCCTGGAGATCACATGGCCCGCGACGGATATGCCCTGGGGAGTGCGCGAAATGCACGTCCGGCACCCCGATGGGCATGTGTTCCGCATCAGCCGCGGCATTGACCTCGAGTAAGGTGCGGGCCTTGGCCGCCGCGCCCGGTACGGGCAGGTCGCCACCACGACCGTTCCTCCTCGACATGATCGGCAATGTAGCTACGTTTGTAGTTATTACGGCGGCACGTTCATGTCATCGGCGGTGGTTCTGCAGGGCCGGCTGGTCGTTATCGCCCACACGCCGCGTGGCGGGAACACCCGGATCATCTCAGGGAGTCGAGCGTGACCAAACGTCTCGCTGCCGTGTCGAACGCAGGCCTGGAGGCCGCCGCGAACGTTGAGGGCAGCCCTCCGGCCGAGGTCCGCGATCTCGTGCAGGTGTCGTCCGGACGCGATGGTCGAGAGCACCTCGATCGCATCGAGCGCGTTCGTCTTCCCGGAGCCGTTCGGGCCGATGAGGATGGTAAGAGGCCGCCGCAACAAGTCGATCCGGGCGTCCCGGAAGCTCTTGAAGTTCTCGAAACGGTGCATGTTGCGTGCGTGCCTGCGGAGGTGGTCGCCGCCTCGGTTCCCCGCAACTTGACGGTCGTACGGTGGCTTGGCTATCGGCGGCGCTTTCGGTGGCGGAGAATCCGCGCCGCGGCCGCGGCGCCGGGGCGTCCGTTGAGCCCGCCCCCGGGGTGCGTGCCGGCGCCGCACAGGTAGAGGCCCGCGATGGGCGTGCGGTAACGTGCCCAGCCTCCGACCGGTCGACCGAAGAAGACCTGGTCGAGCGTCATCTCGCCGTGGTAGATGTTCCCCTCGGGCAGCGCGAAGCGGTCGGCGAGGTCTGCGGACGTGAGTACGTGCCGGTGGAGGATCGCCGCCTCGAGATTGGGCGCGTGCGCGGCCAGCGTCGCGATGACCGCGTCGCCCAGCGCTTCACGCCGAGTCGCGTCCCATGGTCCGTCGGCCAGGTCGAAGGGCGCGTACTGAGCCACCGCGGACAGGACGTGACGGCCTTCCGGAGCCAGGCCGGGATCCAGCGCGCTCGTCAGGACGGCATCGACGACCGGACGTGACGACGTTCGTCCGTACTTCGCATCGTCGTAGGCACGTTCGATGTACTCGACGCTTGGTGCGATGGTGATCGACGAGCCGGCCAGCACGGCGGCCCGGGCTGCGCTGTCGCCGGTTCGGAAGCTTGGCGGCTCGCCGAGGGCGAGGTGCACCTTCGCACAGACGCCCCGGTACTTGATGTTGTCCAGCGCGCGGACGAACTCGGGTGCCAGTTCGCCGGGGTCGACGAGGCCGAGCAGGGTTCGGCCCGGATCCGCGTTCGATACGATGCACGGCGCCGAGATCCGCTCGCCCCCGGCGAGTTCGATGCCCGTCGCGCGCCCATCTTCCACGCAAATCGAGGCCACCCCGTGACCGAGGCGGATCTCCGCGCCCGCAGCGGCCGCGACCCGCTGAAGGACACTGCCCAGTTCGCCCATCCCGCCGCGCACCTGCCGCCGGCGCCGAACGACGCCGTCCGCGCCCACTCCGTGCAGGAACATGTACCCCGTGCCCGAAGCCAGCGGCCCCTGACACATCCCCCGTACCCCGTCCGCCGCGAGCGCGCCCTTGAGCGCCTCGCTCTCGAACCATTCGTACAGCAACTCCTCGACCGTCATGGGGATGAGCCGCATGAGCTCCAGGGCGTCGCGCCGGCCTACGCGGCCCAGCCTCGCGCCCAGGCGGAGAAGTTCCCAAAGGTCCGCGCGGTCCGCGCCGGCAATCCGCGGCGGCAGCGTCCGGTAGAGCAACGCGAGCACCTGGCTCACCCGCGACATCGCCGCCACGAAGTCGGGCCAGCGCGCCGCGTCGCGCGCCGAAAAGCGCCGAATCCGGTCGGCCGTGGGCGCCGGATCCGCCTCCAGAATGAGCGCCTCGCCCTCCGGTTGCGGCGACACGACGCACGGGTCGGGGGACAGGATCTGCAGCCCGGCGCCCGCGAGGTCGAGATCCTCTACGACTCGCGGATCGAGCCCGGTCAGGCTGTGAGCGCCCGTGTCCACCCGATAGCCGGGCCACAGCTCCTCGGTCGCGGCACACCCGCCCGCCGCCTCGCGCCGTTCGACGATGACGACTCGCAGCCCGGCGCGCGCCAGATATGTGGCCGCGATGAGCCCGTTGTGCCCGGCCCCGATGACGATGGCGTCGTAGCGGCTCACCGGCGCCCCCGCCGCCGGTCTCTCAGGATCTCGAGCGCCGCGAGCCGCCCCGACGCGCCGCACACGCCGCCGCCCGGGTGGGTGCCCGAGCCGCATTGGTAGAATCCGCGCACGGGCGTCCGGTAGTCGGCCCACGCCGGAGAGGGACGGAAGAAGAAGAGCTGCTGGGGCGTCAGCTCGCCGTGGAAGATGTTCCCCTCGGTGAGGCCGAGTTGCTCCTGCATGTCCAGCGGCGTGAGCACCTGCCGGTGGAGGATGGAGTCCCTCAGATTCGGCACATACTCCGCCAGCGTGTCCACGACGGCGTCCCCGAACGCCTCCCTCTTCGCGTTGTCCCAGCCTCCTGCGATATCGAACGCCGCATACTGTACGAAGATCGACATCACGTGCCGCCCCGGCGGCGCCATCCCGGGGTCGATCATCGACGGGATCACGATGTCCATGTAGGGCCGCCGCGAGAATCCGCCGTACTTGGCGTCGTCGTAGGCTCGTTCCAGGTAGTCGACGCTCGGGCTGATCGAGAACGCGCCCCGCAGGTGGGGCCCGTCGCCCGGCAGGCAGGCGAACTCCGGCCGCTCCGCCAGCGAGAGGTTGACCTTGCCCGAGGACCCGCGGATGCGGAAGCGCCGAATCGCGTCCACCAGCTCCCGCGGCAACTCTTCAGGGTCCAGGAGGTCGAGGAATGTCCGCTTCGGATCCACCCCGGAGACGACGGTCGTCGCCCGCAGTTCCTCGCCGTCCTCGAGAACGACGCCCGCCGCACGTCCATGGCGCGTGAGGACTCGATCGACGGTAGCCCGAGTCCGGATCTCGGCCCCGTGGGCTCGCGCCGCGGAGGCGATGGATTCGCTCACCATCCCGTTCCCGCCCTTCGCGAACCCCCAGGCCCGGAATACGCCGTCGATCTCCCCCATGTAATGATGGAGGAGGACGTATGCCGTCCCTGGTGATCGCGGGCCGAGGAAGGTTCCGATGATCCCGCTCGCCGACATCGTCGCCTTGAGCACATCCGACTCGAACCACTCATCGAGGTAATCGGCCGCGCTCATCGTGCCGAGCTTGAAGAGCGCGTGGAACTGCCGCTCATCCAGGCCCCGTACGTGTCTGCCCAACTCGAGCAGCGTCCGCAGGTCCCGCACGCCCGGAGAGAGCGGGTCGGGCGGTACGATCCCGAGGAGGGGCTTCACCGCCCACGCGAGTTGGTACATGAGCGTCGCGAAGTCGTCGTAAGCTTCAGCGTCTCTCGGCGAATGGCGGTACAGTTCGCGTCGCGTCTGGTCGTGATCGGCCCAGCGCCCCAGGTAGTCGCCGTTCGGGAGCGGCGTGACCGTGCTCCCAAGCGGCAGGATCTCGAGCCCGTGTCGCGCGAGCTGGAGGTCGCGGATGATTTCGGGCCGGAGCAGGCTGACCACGTAGGACGCCACCGAGTACTTGAAGCCCGCGAAGATCTCTTCCGTCACGGCGGCCCCGCCGACCAGGTGCCGGCGCTCGAGTACGACGACCCGCAACCCGGCCCGGGCCAGATAGGCCGCGTTGATGAGTCCGTTGTGCCCGCCGCCGACGACGATGACATCGTACGTATTGGTTGCGGTCATGCGGTCGAACGCCGGGTGGCGCGCTTGCGGTCGGGGTCGAAGAACGGCGTCGGCACTACGGTGGCCCGCGCCCGACGCCTCTGGTGCTCGACCGTCACCTCGATCTCGACTTCGGTCCCGACCAAGGCAAAGTCCGCTCGTAGATGCGCCAGCCCCAGGTAGGTCTTGAGGGTCGGCGACCAGCCCTGGCTCGTGGCGTACCCGACCTGACGAGAGCCGGAGTAGAGGGGCACGCTGTCTCGTAGCGTCGTCCCGGGCAGCTGGGGCGGCAGGTTGACCTCCGCATACGCCTCCTCCAGCGACTCCCAGTCGAGGGTGATCCCGCGGAAGCGCCACTCGGCGGGGCGGGCCGACTCCGCGCGGAGGGCTGCCCGGCCCACGTAGTTCGACGCGTCCAGCGACACGGTCCAGCCGAGGCCGAGCTCATACGGCGACGACTTCTGGTCCGCGATGATCGCCCGCTGCGCGGGCACGTAGTCCACGTCGACGAGGAGCAGGCCGGCCTCGATCCGCGCCATGTCGAGCGCCAGCATGCCCGCCGGGGCAAGGCCGAACGGCTCGCCCGCCGCCGTGAGCGCGTCCCACAGCGGGATCGCGTCCCCGGCGTCCACCCAGATCTCGTACCCGAGGTCGCCCGTGTACCCGGTGCGGGAGATCTCCGCACGGAACCCGGCGATCCGCGCCGACATCACGCCAAAATAGCGCAATCCCTCCACGTCCCCGTCCGTGATCCGCTGGAGGAGCTCCCGCGAGAGCGGCCCCTGCAGCGCGAGTGCGCCCAGGCGCTCTGTCTCCTCCACGAGTTCGACGTCGAGCCCTCGGGAGTTCTCGTGCAGCCACCCGAGCGTGGGTTCCGCCGAAGTGAGCCGGAAGTCCGTCTCACCGAGCCGGTGGAGGGTTCCGTCGTCCCGGACCTTGCCCGCCCCGTCGCACCAGGCCGTGTAGTACACCTGCCCCACGGCCTGCCGGCCTACATCCCGCGTCACGACGCGGTCGGCGAGCGCCGCCGCCCCCGGACCCGAGAGCCGGTACTTGTAGAGCGGGGAGACATCGATGAGCGCGGCCGCCGACCTGATGGCGTGATACTCGTGCTCGTGCGTGGGCTCGTACGAACCGGCGGCAAGGTGCCCGGCCCAGCGCCGCCAGTTCCCCGCCTGGCAGAGCGGGCCGGTCCGCTCGTGGAAGGGAGTCCTGCGAAGGACCCCCGCTGCGGACGCCCTCAGCCCGGGAGCCGCAGCGCGACCAGTTCCCCCGGCACGCCACGTCCCCCCACCGCGACAACGATGTACTGCTTCCCGTCGTGCATGTAGGTCATCGGCACGCCCGTCTGGTGCGACGGAAGCTCGATCTCGGCCCGGATCTCGCCCGTGGCCTTGTCGTGAGCGCGCAGGAGCCCGGTGAGGTCTGCGGACATCGTCCCGCCGCCCGTGCCCGCAAACAGAAGCGTGCGCGTCGCGAGGAGCCCGGCCCGGCTCGGTCGTCCCGTCCTGGGGATCTCGACCCCCTCGAGCGCCGGGTGCTCTTCCACGAACGAGGGCGTGTGGTCGTTCGCGATCGCCCACACCTTCTGTCCCGTCGTCATGTCGAGCGCGGTGATTCTGCCCCAGGGCGGCTTCATGAGCGGGAGTCCCTGCGGCCCGCCCACGCCGCGCGGGCGTCCTGCGATATACTGCATGTTCGACGATTCGGGATCGTTCACGAGACCGATCACCGTGGGCCGCGTCGCGGACCCCACGAACAACCGCTGCGTCTCCGGGTCGTACGCGGCGCCCGGCCAGTTTGCCCCACCGAGGCTGCCGGGCGTGATCAGCGTGCCCTGCTTGCCTCCCTCCACGAGCACGGTGGGAGGCGTGAACAACTCTCCGAGCGTGAGGTTCTTCGCGATCTCGACCGCCTGCGCCTTGAGTTCCGGCGTGAGATCGATGAGGTCGTCCTCCGTGGCGCCCTGCACGTCGAACGGCACGGGCAGCGTCGGGAACGGTTGGGTGGGCGCGTACCACTCGCCGGGGACATCGCCCGCCGGCACCGGCCGCTCTTCGATCGGCCATACCGGCTCGCCCGTCACGCGGTCGAAGACGTAGGTGAAGGACTGTTTGGTCACCTGCGCCACGGCCGGGATCTCGCGCCCGTCCACCGTGATGTCCATCAGAATCGGCGCGGCCGGTGGATCGAAGTCCCAGATCCCGTGGTGCACCGTCTGGAAGTACCAGACTACCTCGCCGTTCCTTGCGTCCACGCACACGAGGCTCTGCGAGTAGAGGTTGTTTCCGGGTCGGTGCCCTCCGTAGTAGTCGCCGGTCCCCGACTCGACGGGCAGATAGACGTAGCCCAGATCGAGATCGGCCGTGAACGGCGTCCAGACCGCGGTGTTCCCCGTGTAGTCCCAGGACCCTTCCTCCCACGTCTCGTGCCCCGGATCGCCGGGCTGCGGGATGGTGTGGAACGTCCAGAGTTGCTCGCCCGTCCGCGCGTCGAACCCTCGCACATGGCCCGGCGGCATCTCCTTCGTCGGAGGCCGTCCCCCCTGCGGAAGCGCTGCCCCGACGACAATCACGTCCCCGACGACCACGGGCGGCGAGCTTGACCCGATGCGGTCGTTCACGAGATCGATCTCCCGTCCGAGTCCCAGCTTGAGGTCGACGATGCCACCCTCGCCGAAGGCCGGGTCGGGGACGCCGGTCTTCGCGTCCAGCGAGACCATGTGGTAGGCCGGTGTGATGAGAAGCACCCGCTCCTCGACGCCATCGGTCCAGTAGCCGACGCCGCGGCCGGAGTTGCCGCGCGGCGCGTTGCGGCCACGCTCCCCCTCGTCGAGCCGATACATCCAGAGCGTCTCGCCGGTCTCCGGGTCGAGCGCCACCGCCGCGCGCCGAAATCCCGCCGTCGCGTAGACCGTACCATTCGCGTACAGCGGCGTCACCCGGTAGTAGGCTTCGGGCGTCGGGCCGAAGTTCCGCGCCTGCCAGTGCCACGCGATCTCGAGGTCCTCGACGTTCGAGGCGTCGATCTGGTCGAGCGGCGCATAGCGCGTGGACCCGGCGTCTCCGGCCCAGTACGTCCATTCTCCGTCCTGGGCGCCAGCCTGCGCCGCCACCGGATGCGGATCACCCGGCAGCCCCACGCACAGCAGGACCAGACCCGTGAACCAACCGGCATGCCTGTTGCTTCGGTTCATCCGTTCCACTCCGTGAGACAGATGTGACTCCCACTCGGCCCGCTGCGGCTCCTCCCGCCAACGCCTACACTCCGTCGCGACGCGCCGGGCGGCAACCGTCCCACGCGCGCGTGTACCGACGTATATTCCGCTCTCACCGAACTCTGGAGTAACGCGGAGACGAATGATGGCAAGAGGTTTCACGGCGACGATACTGGCGGCCGCGCTCGCCGTGTCCTGCGGCGCGGAGGCCACCGGACCCCTGGCCGCCCTGTGCGCCACCCGGCACGGGGCCGAAGTGTGTGTCGACCGACCCCAGTACCGGCCCACCCAGTCCGTCACCATCACCACGCGCAACGTCTCGGGCGACCCGATCTTCAAGGACGTGTGCGCGACCAGACTCGTCGGCGTGACGAACCTGGAGGTGGACTTTGAGGAGTTCTATGATCCGCGGCTACATTGCGGCGCCGGGGTCACATTGGCGGACATCGCGGAGCGGATGGTCGAGATCGGGCCCGGAGCGTCGTTCGAGGAGGCCCTGACGCTCCAGTCGTTCGCCTTCCAGGGCTACTATCGCGCGCATGTGTGGATCCTGGACGCGGAAGGCCGTCTCGTGGCCGAAACTCCGGCGCCCAGCGGGATCTTCGAAGTATTCCCCTCGGCCCAATAGCTGTCATGACCCGCGCCGCCCGCCGGGCCACACGCAGCGTTCGGACCGGAATCGACTGGCTCGTGACGTTGAGGCTCTCCGCGACGTTGGCGGCCTTCGCGACGGCCGCGATCCCGACGGTGGCGGTCCTGGCGGCCCAGACCCCGGTGCAGGTGCGGGAATACGAGGCGCCACGAACCGTTACGCCCGTCGTCCTCGACGGAGCCCTGGACGACCCGGCATGGCGGGTCGCGCCGTGGACGCAGTCTTTCGTCGATATTCGCGGCGAAGGCTGGCCCGATCCGAGCCGGACGACGCGCGTGAAGATCACATGGGACGAGCACGGCCTGTACGTGGGCGCCGAACTCGAGGAGCCCCACCTGTGGGCCACATTGGCCGACCGCGACGCGATCGTGTACCGCGAGAACGACTTCGAGGTCTTCCTCGATCCCGACGGTGATGGCCTCGCCTATTACGAACTCGAGATCAACGCCCTCGGCACCGAATTCGATCTCTTTCTCGACAAGCCGTATCGACGCAAGGGCAAGGCGAACGTCGGGTGGGACATGGAAGGCCTGCGTACGGCGGTTCGTCTCGAGGGCACGCTGAACGACCCGTCCGACGGGGACGCCGGCTGGTCCGTCGAGATCGCGATCCCCTGGTCCGCGTTCCGCCCTCCCGAAGCCCCGCGGCATGCCGCGGCCGGCGCGCCTCGGCCGGGAGAGGTCTGGCGCGTGAACTTCTCGCGCGTGCAATGGCCCCTGGTGGTCGTGGACGGAGAATACCGCAAGGAGCGTGAACCCGTGGACTGGAGCGACCATCCGGAACACAACTGGGTCTGGTCTCCACAGGGCGAGATCGACATGCACATTCCGGAGAGGTGGGGCCTGCTGCGCTTCGTGGAGCCCCGATGAGACGCAGGGACTTCGTCCGGACCGCCGGGAGTGCGGTGCTTCTGGGGACGCTCCCCGCCTGCGCGCCCCGCGAAGGTGAGGAACCGTCCTTCACAGTGTGGGCGTGGGTGCACGGGAACCGGGACCATGACGCCGGCGAGTGGGGCCGTCGCTTCGCCCGTCTGCGGGAGGCCGGTTTCCACGCGGTCCTCGTGGGCGGGGGCGACATCGACAGGATCTCGGGGGCCGCCCGCTCTGCGGGACTCGAGTATCATCACTGGTTCTGGACGCTCAACCGCAACGGCGACGCCTGGGTGCGGGAGAACCATCCCGAGTGGTTCACCGTGAGCCGGAACCTCGCGAGTTCGCTCGATCGGCCGCCCTACGTCGGATACTACCGGTGGGTCTGCCCCTCGCGCGGACCCGTGCGCGAGTATCTGGGCGGGAGGATCGCGAAACTGGCCGCCAACCCGGCGGTGGACGGCGTGCATCTCGACTATGTGCGCCACTGCGACGTCATCCTCCCGCGCGCCCTGTGGGAGACGTACGACCTCGTGCAGGATGTCGAGCACCCGGAGTTCGACTACTGCTACTGCGATGTCTGCCGCGAGCAGTTCACCGCCCTGGACGGCAGAGATCCGCTCGACATTCCCGACCCTCCGGCCGACGAAGCCTGGCGACGCTTCCGCTGGGACGGCGTGACCCGCGTCGTCAGGGAACTCGCGGACGCGGCGCACGAGAACGGCAAGCCGATCTCCGCGGCCGTCTTCCCCACGCCCTCCATCGCGCGAAGGCTGGTCCGGCAGGACTGGGATCGCTGGCCGCTCGACCGCTTCTTCCCGATGCTCTACCAGGGGTTCTATCTGGAGGACATCGACTGGATCGGCGCCGGCGTGCGCGAGGGCGTCGCTGCGCTCGGGGCCGCTGACTTGGGGGGAGGCCGCGGCGCCGGGAAGGTGCGGCCTCTGAACGCCGGACTCTACCTGCCGTCCCTCGATCCCGGCCAGCTCGCCGAAGCCGTGGCTACCGCCCGGGCCGCGGGCGCGTCGGGGGTGTCCATGTTCGAGATGGAAGGCCTCACCGACGCACACCTCGCGGCCCTGAGAGACGCGACAGTCTAAGCAGTTCGCAGCAAGAGCACGGTCGCCCTCTTGTCCCTCGGGGACAGGTCCACCAACATCGATGGGCTGCGCTGGGCCACCGCGAACCGAAGGAGTCTGCCATGTCTCGCCGCATCCTCGGATTCGGAATCCTCGCCGTCCTCACTGTCTTCCCCCTTGCCACCTCTCTCACGGCACAACGCCGTGCGATGACGATCGTCGACCTCATGGACATCCCGGGCCTCGCCGATCCACGCATTTCGCCGGATGGATCGGAGGTGCTGTATGCGAGGACGGATACCGACTGGGAAGCCAACGGGACCATATCGCATATCTGGCGCGTCGCCCTGGACGGCTCCGGCACTGCACGCATGACCAACGGAGAGGGCGGCGAGTCGAACCCCCGCTGGTCGCCGGATGGCACACGCATCGCGTTCGTGGCGGACCGGCACGACACCGAGCATGACCAGGTCTTCGTGATGCCCACCGGCGGGGGCGAGGCGTGGGCCGTGAGCGAGCACCCCATGCCCGTCAGTTCGATCTCGTGGTCCGCCGATGGCGCGTGGATCTATTTCATGGCCGTGGATGAGAAGTCCGAGGCGGAGAAGGCGAGGGAGGCCGTGAACGACAATGTCTTCCGCTACGAGGAAGACAAACGCCCCACCGGACTGTGGCGGGTCTCGAGCGCGGGCGGCCCGGCCGAGCGCGTAACCGAGGCCGGGATGATGGTGCGCGGATACTCCCTCTCCCGCGACGGGACGATGCTCCTCGCGCAGCTGGCGCCGACCGCCCTGTACGACGACCTGCTCACGTCGGAACTGTGGACGATGGCTCCGGATGGGACGGGCGCCCGTCAGATCACGGACAACGGCGTCGGCGAGGTCAACGCCGCTCTCTCACCCGACAACGGCCATGCGCTCTTCATCTCCAATACCAATGACGAACTGAGCGACTTCTACTTCAACCAGCGCCTGTTCGTCGTCCCGACAGACGGCGGGGACCCCGTCTCCGTCCTCCCGGGAGGGAGCTTCGACGTGAACGCGGCGATGTGGTCGCGGGACGGCCGCTCCATCTACTTCCGCGCGAACACGGGGGTTCGCCAGCAACTCTATTCCGTCCCAGCCGATGCCACCGACGCGGGAAGAGCCGAGCCGATCACCGAGGGGGATCATTCCGTCGGCGCCTGGGACTATCACCCCGGCTCCGGCACGCACCTCGTTTCGGTCAGCAGTTCCACCAACGCCGGAGACCTGCGGGCGATGGCCGGGTCCGGGTCGCTGCAACAAGTGACCCATCTCTTCGACTATCTGGCCGATGAGTTCCTCCTGCCCCGGATCGAGGCGGTCCAGTACACCGGCGAGGACGGGGTCGAGGTGGAGGGCCTGATCTTCTTTCCCATCGACTATCAGGAAGGCGTCCGCTACCCGCTCGTCGTCCAGACGCACGGCGGGCCGCCGTCGTCCGACAAGTTCCGCTTCTCGCGCTCGAGCAACTATGAAGCCGTGCTCGCGGCGCGCGGCTGGTTCGTGTTCAAGCCCAACTACCGCGGGTCGACCGGGTACGGCGACGCCTTCCTGCGCAATATGATCGGCAACTATTTCGACCAGGCGCACAAGGATGTGATGGCCGGAGTCGACTATCTGATCGATCGCGGGCTCGTGGACGGCGACCGCATGGCGAAAATGGGCTGGAGCGCCGGTGGTCACATGACGAACAAGATCATCACCTATACGGACCGCTTCAAAGCCGCTTCATCCGGCGCCGGGGCCGTGAACTGGATGTCGATGTACGCGCAGTCCGACGTCCGCATCTACCGCACGCCGTGGTTCGGGGGCACGCCCTGGTCCGAGGACGCCCCGATCGAGCAGTACATGGCCGACTCTCCGCTGTTCGACCTCCACAAGGTCGTGACGCCGACCCTGGTTCTGGTAGGCGAGAACGACGAGCGCGTGCCCATGCCGCAGTCCGTCGAACTGTACCAGGGCCTCAAGCACAACGGCGTGCCCACGCACCTCTATGTCGCGCCGGAACAGGGCCACGGCTGGGTCGAACTCCAGCAACGGCTGTTCAAGGCGAACGTGGAATTGGACTGGTACTACCAGTGGGTGCTGGGCGAGGAGTACGAGTGGGAGGCCTCTCCCGTCCACCCCGACAAGAAGGAGGCCGTCACCACGGCCGGCGGGTGAGCCCAGCGGGGGCACCTCGACCCTGGCGGCTACGTTTGCATATGTACAGGTAGTTGTATAGCTTCTTGTACATGATCAAGGTCAACATTGCCGAGGCGAGAGCCGATCTGTCTCGCTACCTGGCCCGGGTCGAGCGTGGCGAGACGGTCACGTTGTGCCGTCGGAACGTGCCCATCGCAGAAATCCGTCCGGTGCGCGCCGCGCCCGCGAAGGAACGACCGATCGGGATCGACCGCGGCATGACGGTGCCGGCGAGTTTCTTCGAGCCTCTCCCCGATGATTTGTTGCGCGCGTTCGGAGGCGTCGGCGACGAGCCGTGAAACTGCTCGTAGACACGTGCACGTTCTTGTGGCTGGCCGCGGCGGACCCGCAGTTGACGGCGAGAGCGCGGTCTGCCTGCGCGAACCCGGACAACACGGTCTACCTGAGCGCACTCTCGGGCTGGGAAATCGCGATCAAGCATCGGCTCGGCCGGTTGCCGCTCCCCGAGCCGCCCGTCCGCTACGTACCGAGTCGGCGAGAGTGGCTGGGGCTGGAGCCGCTCGCTTTCGACGAGGCTTCGGCGGCCCACGATGTACTCCTGCCGTCTCTGCACACCGATCCGTTTGACCGCGGGCTCGTCTCGCAGGCGATTCTGAACGGACTGACGATCGTTACTCCGGACGAGGCGATCTCCGCATATCCCGCGCCCGTCCTTTGGTGACGGTCTCACCGGGGATCCGTCTCAGAAAGCCAGCATGCGGGTGAGTTTGAGGGTCAGGCTGCGGCCCGGCGGAGTGCCGTCGCCGGTCGTGATCCGCTGCTCGTTCCAGACGAGGAACAGGTCACTGAGCGGCGCGTGGATCAGGTTGAAGCGGACGTTGGAGTTGAACACGTTGTGCGCCGCGTCGTACTGAACCAGCGCGTCGATGAACATGTCGGGATTGAACGAGTAGTTCGTCCGCACCGTCCACAGCGTCCGCACGAAGCTGGCGTCGGGCAGGTCGAGCGTCGCGTGAGTCCGCGTCATCCCGGCCGAGGCCCGGAAGGCATAGGATGGCTTGAAGTTCATCGTCAGCGACACCGTCTTTTGCGTCCCGCTCCACAGTTCACCCAGCGTGCCCCGCCAGCGGAACGAGAACATCCGGCTCGCGTCCGTCCCCCCCGTCAGCGACCACGGGGCCCAGCTGTAGGATCCCGGCGGGATGGGGTCGATCCGGCGGTCGAGCCTGAACGGCCGGTCGATGCGCTCGAAGCGCGGGTCCACCTGGATCTGGACGTTGCCCCCGCTGTTCATGAAGAATGTGACGCCGGTGTGCAGCCACTTGGCGAGCATCCGGCCGTCGAGATCATCGTAATAGTGCCACTCGAGGTGGGGGTGGGTCTCCCGCACGCCCAGCCGCCGCATGAACTGGAAGCGGGGCCGGACGCCCCAGTCGACGAAATACTTCCGGAACCCCGTGCGCCGGAGGAAGCCGAGATCGTTCTGGAAGTCCGGGGACATCTCCATGTACGCGAGCTTGAAGTGCAGGAAGTTGCCGTCGTGGCCCAGTGACGCTCGGACGGTGTGGCCGCCTCGCTCGTCGGCGGGCGATGGGGTGACCCCCTCCTGTCCCCCCGGCCCCTTCGCGTCCGAGGCGAGATAGTAGACGCTGAGATCGATCTCGCGCGGGAAGCGGATGTTGGTGTCGCCGCCGTAGATCCGGTTGAAGTTCTCCCCGCCCCCGTCGGTCGCGCGCCGGAACATGAAGATTCCGCCGATGTCGGACGACCGGAACAGATTCCTGCGTGCCCGGAAGACGCCGAAATCGCTGCCGGGTACCCCCTCCACATCGCCGGTGCGCATCGCCATCGCGCCGAGCTGAAATCCGGCCGCGTTGCCCGTGAGGCGGACGCCGCCACGGATCGGCTGGGTCCTCCCATCCTCCGTGAGGCCGATGCGCCGGCTGAAGAAGGGGAGGAGATCCTCGTCCACGCGGGGCAGGAGGTTGCCGCGGGTGTTCCGTGCCTGGTCGCCCACGAAGAAGAGCCCCGAGTTCTCGAGGAAGAACCGCCGTTTCTCCGGGAAGAAGAGGCTGAACTGGGTGAGGTTCACGCGCTGCTCGTCCGCTTCGACCTGGGCGAAGTCCGGGTTCGCCGTCAGGTCCAGGGCGAGCCCGCGTGTCAGACCCCACTTCAGATCGAAGCCTCCCTGCAGTTCGCTGTCGAACGAGGGGCCGCCGGTGCCGCGGACGGTATTGGCAAGCGCGTACGGGGTGAATCGAAGGTCGCGGCCCGCGGTACGCGTGCCCGGCAGGCCGGACAGGGTGCCCGCCAGCGAGAGCCGGGTGAGGCCGTAGGCCCGCGGCACCGGCGCCCAGAAGGCGATCTCGTTGTTGCGCCGGATGCGGCGGCTGAAGTTGATCCCCCACACGTCGCCGGTGGCCGCGGAGCGGATCGACCGGAAGGGGATCTCCATCTCCACGGTCCAGCCGTCGTCCACGCGGGCCGTCTCGACGCGCCAGATGGCGTCCCAGCTCGCGTTGATCTCGCGGCCCTCGTTGGCGATCTGGCGGTCGGCCCGGGCTCCGGCGGGATTCGTCACGAACACGTAGCCGTTCCGCCGGTCGTGGAAGGTGTCGAGGATGACGGCGAACGCATCCTGTACGCGGTTGTCGAAGTCCTTGCGGATGTCGTTGACGACGAGACGATCGGGCTGCTCGTCGTGCAACCGGGCGGCCACGTACAGGTTGCCGTCGCCGTGTGCCACCCAGACATGAGTGTGCTGCGTCGCCGGCAGTCCCTCGTCCGGTTCCGCCTGGATGAAGCCGGTGGCGGGTTCCGCCTGCCACGCGGGCTCGTCCAGAACTCCATCCAGCCGGATGGGCGTCGTGAGCGGCCGTGCGACCAGGGTGGGGCGGGGGAGAGCCGCCACGCCGGTCGCGGCCCCCTCGCGGCCCGGCGGGTCCTGGGCCGCCAGGGGGATGGCCAGAAACGACGCTGTGAACACGACACGGACGACGGGGCTGCGACGGCAGGTCATCGGATCTCCGCGGACGGCCCGGTCAGGCGCCGGGACCACACAATCCTACGGTGCGAATCGGGACACCGCACCGCGACCGCACCCGTCGCGCTGGACGCGTTTCGCCGACATCCGTACCGTCTCCGCCGGCCGCAGGACAGATACTCGACGTTGGAGAGAGCGAGATGAAGAGCGCGTGGAACGACCAGGAGGCCGCCGGACTCGTCGAACGGTACGCGGCCGAAGGCGTCGGCAGGGATCTCGCGCTCCGCGTCTACACGACTCGACTCCTGGGCTCCGAGCCGCGACTCGTGCTGCACGGGGGAGGGAACACCTCGGTCAAGTCGAGAGCCCGTGACGTGACGGGTGCCGACCTGGATGTCCTGTACGTGAAGGGGAGCGGGTGGGACATGGGGACGATCGAGCCGGCCGGGCTTCCGGCCGTCCAGCTCGACCCGCTCCTGGGGCTGGCCGGGATCGACGCCCTTTCCGACGAGGGCATGGTCAACCTCCAGCGTCGCAACCTCCTCGACAGCAAGGCACCGAACCCTTCGGTCGAAACGCTGCTGCACGCGTGGGTGCCGCGCACGTTCATCGACCACACGCACGCCAACGCCGCCCTGGTGCTGACAGACCAGCCTCACGGCGAGGAGATCTGCCGCGAGGTCTACGGCGATCGTGCCGCGATCGTGCCGTACATCATGCCCGGATTCGACCTCGCGAAGGCCGCGAAGGTGGCGGCGGACGCGCATCCCGACGCCGAGGGGCTGGTGCTCCTCAAGCACGGGCTGTTCACCTTCGGGGATACCGCGCGCGAGGCGTACGAGCGGATGATCGAATTCGTGAGTCTCGCGGAAGCGCGGATCGAGCGCGGGCGCCGCGGAGTCTTCGCCGCCGCCGAACTGCCGGGGTCCGTGGCTTCCGCGAGCGAGATCGCACCTGCCATTCGCGGAATGCTCGCCAACCGCCCGGGCAACGAACGCGACGACGCCGAGCGCTTCGTCCTCGAGCACCGGGCCAGCCCCGCCATTCTGGCCTATGTCAGCGGCGCCGAACTGTCCCGGTACAGCCAGGTCGGCACGGTGACGCCCGACCACGCGATCCGCACGAAGCCGTTGCCCCTGGTGCTCCCCGCGCCGCCCGCCGGCGATCTCGCCACCTGGACCGGGCAGGCCCGGGCCGCCGTGGACGCCTACCGGGAGGCCTACACGGCCTACTTCGAGCGCCACAATCCACGCTACGGCGGGACGAAGCGCATGCTCGACCCGAGTCCGCGCGTCGTGCTGGTGCCCGGAGTGGGGCTGTTTGCGAGCGGCCGCGATGCCCGGGCCGCGTCGGCCGCCGCCGACCTGGCCGAGACGACCGTCGAGGTCATCACGGACGCCGAGAGCATGAACCGCTTCGAGAGCATCACCGAAGCCGAGTTGTTCGACATCGAGTACTGGTCGCTCGAACAGGCGAAGCTGGCCGGCGCGACGGAGAAGGCGCTGGCCCGTCACATCGTCGTCGTGACGGGCGGCGCGGGCGCCATCGGCCGAGCCACGGCCGACGCGTTCCGGGCCGCCGGCGCCCAGGTCGCGCTGTTCGACCTGCCCGGCCCCTCGCTGGACGCCGCCGCCGAGGCCGGAGCGGGGCTCGCCGTCCCTTGCGACGTGACCGACGACGCGTCCGTCGACCGCGCGTTCGCCACGGTCGCCGCCCGCTTCGGCGGCGTCGACATCCTCGTCTCGAACGCGGGCGCTGCCTGGCGCGGTTCGATGGCGGACGTGCCCGACAAGGTGCTTCGGGAGAGCTTCGAGCTGAACTTCTTCGCGCACCAGCGGGTGACCCGCGCTGCCGTCCGCATCATGCGCGCCCAGGGCACGGGCGGCTGCCTCCTCTTCAACGTGTCGAAGCAGGCCGTCAACCCGGGCCCCGAGTTCGGCCCCTACGGACTCCCGAAGGCCGCGACCCTCGGACTCGTTCGCCAGTACGCCATCGAACACGGCCGCGAAGGGATCCGGTCGAACGGCATCAACGCCGACCGCATCCGGAGCGGCGTGCTCACCGACGAGATGATCGCGGCTCGGTCCGAGGCGCGCGGCGTGTCCGAGGAGGGCTACATGCGCGGCAACCTGCTCGGCCGCGAAGTTCAGGCGGAGGATGTCGGCCAGGCGTTCGTCTCCCTGGCCGTCGCCCGGGTGACGACCGGCGCCGTCCTCACGGTCGACGGCGGCAACGTGGCCGCCGCCCTCCGCTGACCGAAGCTGTCGTTCAGTTCCAGGCCCTCTCCAGCATGCGGTTCCATGGGAGGACCTCGGCGGCGCCGCGCCGGTGGAGAAGGTCGCCGCCGTAGATGAGCCGCCGGTCGACGGCCAGCCCCGCCTTCTCCAGCGCCTCCCCGAGCGTGCGCATGCCGGAGAAGAAGCGCGGGGTGACCGTGCCGCCGGACTTCGCCTCGGCCAGTATGAGCCGTGATCCCCGATCGACGATGAGGTCCACTTCGGTACCCGCGGCGCGATAGTGCCGCAGACGGGGCTCTTCGTCGCGATGCACCGTCGCCTTGAAGACCTCCGACGCCACCCAGCTCTCGAAGATCTGTCCTCGCAGGGGGTGATGACGGAGTTCCTCCGGCGAACGGATGCCGAGCAGGTGGCAGGCGAGCCCTGAGTCCAGAAAGTGGAACTTGGGCGCCTTGATCTGGCGTGTGCGCACGTTCGGGCGGTACGCGGGGATCTGAAAGATGAGGAAGCTGGCCTCCAGGACCGACAGCCAGGCCCTGGCCGTGTTGTGTCGGATACCGGCATCGGCCGCCAGCGCCGAAAGGTTCACCTCCGTCCCGGTCCGTCCCGCGGCAAACCTCACGAAGGCAGAAAACGCCTCAAGGTTCGTTATGTTTCGCAGCCGCCGGACATCGCGCTCCACATACGTCGCGAGATAGTCCCTGAGCCAGACGTCGGGCGGGATGCTACGGTGGTGAATCCTCGGGTAGGCGCCGGTCCACAGGACACCGAGCAGACTCGGGGGCGGTCCTCCGAACCGTGGGCGTCTCAACCGGTGAACGCAACGGTCCTGGCGAAGACTTCACATGGTTTCAGCCAGTGGAGGGTTTGTCGAGGGCGGCCGTTGAGCTCCGAGGTCGGCCTGCAGTGCGTGGAGAGATCGGTGCCCTTGGGGAAGTATTGGCGGAGCAGGCCGTTGGTGTTCTCGCTGGTCCCGCGCTGCCAGGGGCTCCCGGATCGCAGAAGTAGACCGACGCCGCTCTCGATGCCGAAGCGGACGTGCTCGGCCATCTCCTTGCCCTCATCTGAGCTGGTCCGGCCGTGACCATCCGCTCAAGCGCGCGGCGCACATGCGGGGCCGTCCGTCCGCCGGGAGGTGCAGAAGGAGCACGTAGCGGCTGCGGCGCTCGACGAGGCACGGATCGTCCCAAGGATCGCCCAGTGGCCCGGACGGCCCGGTCCGCGGCCTCGGCGGGCCGCTCGGAGATGGAGGTCCTTCAGCCGCCCCTCTCCGGGCCTGTGCCTCGGGGATCGTCGTCGCGTCCGGCCGGTGCGCAGGCAGGCCGTGAGTTCTGAGCGCTCCCCGCGTCTGCACGTACAGCGACTGGTAGATCGTCTCGTGAGACACGCGCATCTCGGGATCCGAGGGATGATCGAGCCGAAGGCGATGGGCAATCTGCTGCGGAGACCAGCGCTCGGCGAGCAGACGCTCCACCTTCCGCCGCAACCGGGGGCACCGGGCGAGCTTCGCCACCTTCGGGCGCCGGGCCTTCCCGGACGCCCGTCGCTCCGCCCTCCAGGCCCGGTATCGTTTTCTCGAGCCGTTGGCGGCAACTTCGCGCGAGATCGTCGACGGCGCCCTGCCCAGACGCCTGGCGATCGCCCGGTACGAGTCTCCCGCCGTCAGGCCCCGCGAGATCTCCTCTCGCTCGGCAACCGTAAGGTGGTGCGGCGAACGATTTCGACCCCGGGGCGCGAGTCCGCCGGTGCGTATCAACAGCCGTTGGATCGACTTGGTCGAACACCCGACCGCCGCGGCGATCTCGGCGTGTGTTTGCCCGTTCTTGATCCGGTCCCCGATCTCGACCCGGTCCGCTTCGCTCAGCCTCCCGTACTTCTCCCGTTGGCGCATCGCATACCTCCCGGCAGTTGAACAGCCGCTGCCAAGATGTTGCGTTCACCGCTTGAGACCGCCGTGCCAACTCGTCGAGTCCGGGGGGCAGCAGGTGCAGGATGCCCACGCGACCCGCAAGCCACTGCCTCATCACCGGACTCAAGCCGAAGTGTCGCGACCCAGTCAGCACAAAGCGCCCTGGAGTTCGGTCCTCGTCGACGACTTCCTGCAGATGGGGAACCAACTCCGGAGCCCACTGGACCTCCTCGATCACTGCACCGTGGCGATACTCGCGCAGAAAACCGACGGGGTCTTCCCGCACATAGGCGCGCGCGTCAAGCCCCCGGAGCGAGACGTAGGGCCGGTCGGGGAGCAGGGTGCGGCAGAGTGTAGTCTTGCCGGACTGCCGCGGGCCCGTGACCATGACCACCGGGTAGTGCCGCAATCGTCGGCAAAGCGAGTCCGCAAGGTGGCGATGGATAAGGGGCGCCGTTTCCCGTCCTCCAGTTGGAGATGACAGGCGGGTGATCAAGACAATCCTCGGAATCGTGGTGCAGATTGTCAATCGGAATGACAATCTGCACATCCAAAGGCATGGTCAGGAAACCCCGGAGGTCTTCCTCCTGCAGGGGGCGATCTTCCTTAGCTGTTGCCGCCCCCACGACGCGAAGGCAGCTTCGGGCACGATTCGTGGATCACCCCCCGCTCGCCCACCTCGGAGGATGCCGTGAAACTCCCCCGCCGTCTGCTGAGAGTGCTTCTCGTGGCCGCTTGCGTTTCACCTGTTCCGATCCTCGCTGGACAGACCACGGTCGGCCTGCATGGCGGGCTGACCCGGGCGACGTTCTCCGATCTCGATGCGCCGGTAGAACAGGAAGCTCGGTCCGGGATCCGCTTCGGCGTGTCCGCGACCGTCCCGGTCTCGGGCAGCCTGGGCTTCCGATTCGCAGGGAGCTACGTGCAGGCCGGCGGCGGCTTCGCCCTCCCGAACATCTTCGAGTTCGCGCCGAGCATCGCCCCGGTCGATTCGCCGGATGGCACCGTTGCCGCGGTCGCCCGTCGTGTCACCGCCGGGCTCAACCTCGACTACTTCCGTTTCTCGGCTCAGGCGAGGGCCGCGTTACCTCTGGAGAGCAGCAGTGTGGCCATCTATTTCCTGGCCGGACCGTTCGCAGGATTCAGGACGGCCTGCTCCATGTCGATCGCCGAGCAGGGAGTGAGCATCAGCGCTGACTGCGACGAAGCCGATGTCGAATTGTCGACCACCGACTTCGGGCTCTCGGGTGGGGCTGGCGTCGAAGTCAGCGTGTCGAACAGCATGGGAGTGGCGCTCGAGGCCTTGTACGACCTGGGTCTGAAGGATCTGGAGGGCGCGAAGACCCGTGTCTTCTCGATTGTGGCGGGGCTCGTATTCTCTCTCTGAGTTCTGGTTCTCTTCGTCCGGAGCATACCATGAGACCCAGACCTCGTTTCCTGGCAGCTCTCGTCGTGATCGTCTGTGTTTCGCCAGTCCCCGCATTGGCCGGGCAGATGACCGTGGGGATCCACGGCGGCCTCACGCGTGCAAAGTTTTCCGATCTCAACGCGCTTTCCGATTTCAACGAGACAGTAGAAGGGAGCTCGCGCACGGGGGTTCGCTTCGGTGTGTCCGCGACCGTCCCGGTCTCTCGAAGCCTCGGTCTCCGATTCGAAGGGAACTACGTCCAGGCGGGCACGGGCTTCTCCGTGCCAAACCTGTTCGACTTCTCGCCCAGCTTCGACCACGTCGCTCCGCCGGCTGCGACGAATGTCGGGGCTGATGATCGCGCCAAAGCCCTGATCAATCTCGACTATTTGCGTCTCTCGGCCATGGCACGGGCCGGGGGGCCCACGGAAGGCCGTCGGGTGGCCGTCTACCTCCTGGCTGGACCGTTCGTCGGGTTCAGGACGGCCTGTTCCACGTCGATCGCGGCGTCGGGTGTGAGCATCGATGTCGACTGCGACGAAGCGGAAAGCGATCTGTCAACGGTCGACTTCGGAGTCTCGGGTGGCGTCGGCGTCGAAGTGGGCGTCTCGAGCGGTGTGAGAGCGACGCTTGAGGCCCTCTACGATCTGGGTCTGCAGGATCTGAGCGAGGGTACGACGAACCGCGTCTTCTCGATACTCGCGGGCCTCGTGTTCTCTCTCTGAGTTCGACTCAGGCCGGTCCAAGCGTCGCGGCGTGATGCTCGATTCTGCGGCCTAGTTCTCCCATGTCGGCGAGGACGGCGGCCTCGTCGATCGTCTCCAGCGTCCGGCCGCGCATGACCCAGCGGCCATCGACCATGACCGAACGGACATCGTCCCGCCCTACCGCGTAGACAAGATGCGCGTAGACGTCGAACATCGGCGTCAGGTGTGGACGGGCGAGGTCGATAAGCATGAGGTCGGCCCGGAAACCCTCCGCCAGCCGACCCACCCTATCTCCGAGGCCCAGCCCCTCGGCTCCCACCGTTGTCGACATGCGCACGATTTCCTGCGCGGGCGTGAGTACCGGGTCCTGGTGGACGCCGCGCTGCAGCAGCCCCGCGAAACGCATCGCGGTCCACATGTCGAGATCGTTGGAGCTCACCGGACCATCCGTACCGATGAGCACCGGGATGCCCTCGTCCAGCATGCGCGCGACCGGCGCGATCCCCGACCCGAGCTTGAGGTTGGAGAGCGGGTTGTGGAGGATCGCCGCCCCCTTCCGCCGTATGCGGGCGAAATCATCGTCCGTCAGATGGACGCAGTGCGCGAGCGCTGTCGGCCCGTCGAGGATGCCGAGTTCATCGAGGTGGGCCGCCGGCGTGCGCCCGAAGCGCTCGATCGTCTGCCGCGCCTCGGTCGCCGTCTCCGAGCAGTGCGTATGGAACAGCGCCCCGGCCCGATCCGCGAGGTCGCGCGCCGCCCGGAGACCCTCCGGCGACACGGTGAGCTGGTTGTGCGGCTGCACGCACGGCGTGATCAGCGGCTCATCCGCGTAGCGTTCCAGCCAGCGTTCTCCGATGGCGATCCGGCTCTCGACCGGGACCCCGTCGGGTCCCTCGAAATCGAAGAAGATCGGGCCGGTCACGAGCCGGAAGCCCGCACCGATCGCCGCGTCGGCGGCCGCTTCCGGATACCAGAACATGTCGAGCGCGCACGTCGTGCCACCCCGGATCATCTCGGCGATGGACAGCCGCGCCCCCAGTTCGACGCTCTCCCGGCTGACGAACTCCCGCTCGGAAATCCAGAGGCGCTCGAGCCAGGCTTCCAGCGGCAGCTCCTCGACCAGGCTGCGGAAGAGCGAGTCGCCCAGATGCGTATGCGCGTTCACGAGCCCGGGCATGAGGAGCTGTCCCGTGGCGTCGATCGTCTCGGCGGCGGGAAGCCCCTCGAGCTCCTCGCGCGTCCCCACGGCCACGATCTCGCCGTCGCGCACCGCCACGCCGCCGACGTCGAGGATCCGGTCGCCGACGTCCATGGTGACGACGAGCGGGCCGAGTATGAGTGTGTCCACAGCTTGCATAAGCGTTCCGCGAGATTGACCGTTCGATGAAGACGGGAGCGGGCACCGTCGCTGGCGCGGCGAGCTGACGTCTCTGCCGCGCGGGTCGGCGCAATCTCGCCGCCGCTCACGGGGATTTCAAACTCACGGGGATCTCGAGGCGGCTCTTGCTTGGCCACGCTCTGACCCGTCCGCTAGATTCCGCGTGTGGCTATAGTGCGTAACCGTTCGCTTCCGCTCCGGCCCCGTAGCTCAGGTGGATAGAGCGCGGGATTCCTAATCCCGAGGCCGCTGGTTCGAGTCCAGCCGGGGTCATTCTCAGCCGCCGCCGGCGGATGTCTCCTCGATCGGAATCGGATAGCGCTCGGCCACCGTGTGGGTCGGGAGGTCGAGCGGCAGCTCGCTCAGCCGCCCGTATCGCCGCATGTCGATCCAGTGGTGTCACAGCCTACCACGGCCGCGCTCAGTTTCCAACCACGTTAACCCGCATGTACCAGATTCGTCCCGCAACACCGTAGGGTGACTCCGAGGGGTACTCCATCGTCCAGAGTTGAGCCACGGCCTCGTCCGGGAGCCGGTTTGGCAGACGGTCAAGCAGGTTGTTGGCCCCGACGCCCACCTGGATGCGGTCGCCCACCTGGAACCTGACCTCCAGGTCGGCGATGGCCGCCGCGTCGATCGTGACGTTCTCCTCGAAGATGAACGGGGTGGTGACGGAACCGATATGGTTCAAGCTGAACCTCGCACCGAGACCCTGTGCGAAACGTACGTCGGCGCTGACGCCGATCCGCCGTCCGGGTTGGGCGTCCTCGATCAGGGTCTGCTGGGTGTCTCCGATGAAGTTGTCGTTGCGGTTGGCGGTGATCCTGGTGCTGTTCTGGTGCAGGCTGGCCGACAGGTCCGCAGCCCCCCAGTCCATGCCGCGGAAGCGCCAGCTCGCTGCCACGTCGAAGCCCTGTGTGCGCGTGTCGATCGCGTTGGTCCAGAACGCCACGGCGTCCACCGGCCGACCCTGAAACTGCGCGCCGGGCCGAAGCCCGTGGCTCGGATTGAGGCTCTGGGTCAGGGCAATCGCGTCTTTGACAGCGACACGGTAGTAGTCCGCCGTCACCAGCAGCCCGGCATCGTTGGAATAGACGAGCCCGCCCGTAAAGCTGAGCGACGTCTCGTGGCTCAGCGAACAGGCCCCGAAGTCGGAGCACGCTATCGGATCGCCCTCGGGCAGGAATCCGGCGCTCACCAGACCCTCGCTGCCGCCCACGAAACCGATGGTGTTGAAGCCCCGCTGCGGAAGTCGCGGTGCCCGGAAGCCGGTGGAGACTGCGGCGCGGAGCGCGGCGCCCGATTCGCCCAACTCCACGCGTCCAGCCAGCTTGCCGGTCAGCGAACTTCCGGCGTCGGTATAGTTCTCGAAACGAAGGGCGCCACCCAGGGTGCGCCCGCTCGGCGAGCGCAACTCCATGTCCGCATACGCTCCGAAGCTGTTACGGTCCTGTCCACTCAGTGAAGCCGAGGTCGGGCTGTAGCCAGGGTAGCCCTGAATCCCGCAGCTTGCGTAGGCCGTCCCGTCGTTCTGGTGATGGGCCGCCGGAAAGCTGCCGGGCGTATCGCTCGGTCCACACGCCCACGAGGCCCGGTCGCCAGCTTCCATCCAGTACGAGTCCCTCCGGAAAGCTCCGCCAACAGCCAGAAACGCCGGGGTCGAACCCACCTCAACCTCCCGCGTCACGTCGGCGTTCAGCGTCCACTGGCGCACGTTGAGCCCGCCGCTGAACGTGCTCCTGGGTCCGGCGTTGGCAGCGATGGAGGCTCCGTCGGCCCCGGGGTTCCTTGCCAGGAACTCGGCCGCGTAGGACGGGTTGATCGAATTCGCAGCGTTAAAGGCGAACCGGCCGTGTCCGAACCCGAGACTGAGATCTCCCGACCACTCGCCCATGTCGCCGCGCAGTCCCGCTACGGCGGACTTGTCCATGAGGTCCGACTCCTCGACGGGGAAGAAGCCATCCGGATAGACGTAGCTGACCGACCGAGGCACCCAGTCCGCCTTGCGGTACAGGCCGTCCGAGACCGCTTCGCGCCCGGAGTATCCCCCGAAGGCATAGAACTCGGCCGATTCGCCGACAGGGACAGCGGCATTGGCCATGAAAGCCGCGCCCTTGTAGTCGGGCTCGCCGTTTCGTTGCAGCTGGATGACCTTTCCACCATCCGCACAGGGGCCGTAGGACGGGTCGGGACCGAAGCAGGTGGGTGCGGCGCCCGCCCGGTTCGTGACCTCCTGCCGCGCGACCTCCATCGTGATGTTGAAGAAGCCGTCTCCGAGCGGAACCCCGGCGTTGGCCGAGGTGAACAGCCTCATTCCGTCACCACGCGATGTTCGGCCGAGCAAGGTGGCCGCGCTGACACCGCTGGCGTCGTCCTTGAGCACGATGTTGATCACGCCGGCGATGGCATCCGAGCCGTACTGCGAAGCCGCACCCTCGCGCAGGACTTCGATCCGTTTGATGGCGTGGACCGGAATGGCACGCAGGTCCGTACCAGTCGTCCCCTGCCCGGCCGCCGCGAGCAGCTTCGCAAATGCGACTCCGTGCCGTCGCTTGCCATTGACCAGGACGAGCACCTGGTCGCCGTTCATGCCGCGCAACGTAGCTACGTGGAGGGCCGCGCCATCACCGGCGGACAACCGCGTGGAATTGAAGGACGGAGCGATGCTTCCCAGCACCTCGGCAAGGTCGACTTTCCCCAGGCGTGCGATTTCCTCGGCGCTGTAGATGTCCACGGGGACGGGAAGCGTTGCGGGATCCGCGACACCTGCCCGTGAACCCACCACGACATCGAGTTCCTCGACCACGAAGACCGTGTCCGGCCGTTCCTGGGCCGATGTCGAGCCGGTCGAAGCAAGGGTTGCGAGGACCGCCGGGGCGAGGAATGAAGAAGCCTTCATGATCACTCCGTTCTGCCAACAGTAGCGAGTGGTTTCCATGTCAAGAGAGGCACTGCGGCGTTCTCTACGCACGACGAAACGGGCAAACTCATGGCGATCGCCCCTCGGCAGGTTGTCACGTTCAGGGTATGATTATGCGGAATTCCGCCGATCCACGCACGACCCCGCAGTGGGAGCGGAACGTACCGCGTCCGGGAGGCGCCATGGCTCGCAGCCGACTCCGTCCATCCTTCATCCTCGTGGCGATCGCGGTATTCGTCCTCGGCTATCTCTTCGTGGAGGTGGCCAACGACCCCATGGACTCTACGGTGGGGAGTCCCGGGACGCACGAAGATCTCGTCGAACTGTTTGACGCATGGCGCGATTTCGAGCGACCGGAGTTCGTGGACGGCGTGCCCGACTACTCGGCCGACGCCATGGCACGCCAGCAACGGGAACTGCCGCAGTGGCAGATGCGGCTGCGCGGTCTCGCCCCGGCGGACTGGCCGGTCGCGGAACAGATCGACTGGCACCTCGCGCGCGCCGAGATGAACGGGCTCGACTTCGACCACCGCGTGCGTCGTCCGTGGGCCCGCGACCCGGCCTTCTACGTGACGATCTTCGCGGCAGAGAGCGACGTGCCCGCGCACGAGGGCCCCGTCATCCACGGCTGGATCGATCTGTGGACGTACGACTATCCGCTGTCGGAGGCCGACGCTGCGGAACTCGCCGGGAGCGTCGGCGCCATCCCGGCATTGCTGGAGCAGGCGCGGGAGAACCTCGCGGACTCCAACGCCCGCGATCTCTGGCTAGGCGGGGTCCGGGCTTTCCGGGGGCAGGTGAGAGATCTGGACAACTTCGCGGCCCGGGTCGCGGGCACCAGTGCCGATCTTGATCAGGCCATCGCCGACGCGCGCGCCGCCTCGGAGGCTTTCGTCGCGTGGCTGGAGGATGAGGCGCCCTCCCGAACGGGCCCCTCCGGGGTGGGGAGGGAGAACTACACCTGGTACATGCGCAACGTCCATCTCGTCCCGTATTCCTGGGAAGAGCAGGTGACGATCATGCGCCGGGAACTGGCCCGCGCCCATGCTTCCATGCGGCTGGAGGAGAACCGCAACCGCGAGCTTCCGGAACTTGAACGCATCGCTTCGGCGGAGGAGTTCGACCGGCGCCTGAACCAGTCGGTCGACCGCTACATGCGATTCCTCGAACAGGAGGAGGTCCAGACGACGGCGGAGTGGATGGATCCGGCCGTACGGGCGGTGAACGGAAGCTTCACCCCGGCGGAGCCCGGTGAGATTCGGAACTTCTTCTCGGAGGTCAACTACCGCGACCCGGATTCCTTCCGGCCGCACATGCACCACTGGATCGAACTCGCCCGCATGCGCGTGGACCCGCACCCGAGCCCGATCCGGGCCACGCCCTCGCTCTACAACATCTTCGACTCGCGCTCCGAAGGGCTCGCCACCGGTGTCGAGGAGATGTTCATGCATCTGGGTCTGCTCGAGGGGTCGCCCCGCTCGCGTGAACTCACCTGGATCATGCTGGCCCAAAGAGCCGCGCGTGCGCTCAGCGGTCTCTACCTGCACGGAGACGTGGTCGACATGGAGGAGGCGGTGGCCCACGCGATGAAATGGACGCCGCGGGGCTGGCTCCCCGATGGCGACCTCGTGCGAGGCGAGCAGAGCCTCTACCTGCGGCAGCCGGGCTACGGCACCAGCTACGTGACCGGCAAGGTGCAGATCGAGGAGCTGCTGGCGGAGTATGCCATCGAGGAAGGCGAGGACTACAGCGTGAAGCGTTTCTTCGACGCCTTCCAGGAGGCGGGCGTCATCCCCATCGTCCTCACGCGCTGGGAGATGACGGGCCAGAAGGACGCCATCCTGGAGGCGAGCTGACGCGTGCGGGCCGGGCCAGCCACGGCATGAGCGCGACCTGGGTTCAGACGTCGCGGCGGCTCCTCCCGCGGCTCGCGAGGCTGACCCGCGAGATCCGGCCCACCTTCCATCTCGGTTCGGTGAGCGAGTTGAGCCCCGGGGATCTCCAGGAGTTGGGGGTCGAAGCCGTGCTCTGGGACGTGGACGGGACGCTGATGGCGCACCACGCCGACCGGGTCGATCCGGCGCTGACGTCGGCGTTCGAGGCCCTGCTCGCCGCGCCGGGGCTGCGGCACGCGATCGTCTCCAACTGCCAGGAGGAACGCTTCGCCGAATTGGGCCGCATCTTCCCCGGCATGCCGGTCGTGCTCGGCTACGAGACGGAGGCGGGGGCGGCGTTCCGAGTCCGTCGCGGTGCCGTGGAGGAATGGCGCGGGCCGGGAGCCTCGGGCCGACGAGCGCTGCGGCCGATTCGGAAGCCGAGTCTCCGTCTCGTGCGGGCCGCGCTTGACGTCCTCGACTTCGCGGATCGCCCGGAGGCCGCACTCATGGTCGGAGACCAGTACTTCACGGACATCGCGTCGGCCAGCCTGGCGGGGATCCGCTCCGTGAAGGTCACGACCCTGCACCGGGCGAGCTTCCCGTCTCCGGTGCGGGTGTCGCAGCGGCTCGAGGGGCTGCTGTACCGGCTGAAGTACGGCCTTCCCGGGCGCGGGCTCGCTTGAGCGATCCGACCCTCGCCGCGCTCGAGTGCGAGGTCACGGCGTGTCGGAAGTGTCCGCGGCTCGTCGAATGGCGTGAACGGGTGGCGCGGGAACGCCGGGCCGCCTTCCGCAACGAGACGTACTGGGGGCGTCCCGTGCCGGGCTTCGGGGACCCCGCCGCGCGGCTCCTCATCGTAGGGCTCGCCCCGGCCGCGCACGGCGCCAACCGAACGGGGCGCATGTTCACCGGCGACCGGTCGGGCGACTGGCTCTACCGGGCCCTGCACCGAGCCGGGTTCGCCTCGCAGCCCGACTCGACCGGACGCGACGACGGGCTGGTACTCCGGGCCGCCTGGGTGACCGCCGCCGTGCGCTGCGCCCCACCCGGCAACAAGCCGACCGCCGGGGAGCGCGAACGGTGTAGGGGCTACCTGGAGCGCGAGCTGGATTTCTTCGCCGACGCCCCTGTCATCGTCGCGCTCGGTGGATTCTCCTTCTCCGCGCTACTGAGGATCTTCCGCGAGCGGGGCGAAGCGGTGCCGCGCCCCGCGCCGCGCTTCGCCCACGGCGTGGAAGTCGAGATCGGGACCCGCCTGATGATCGGCTCCTACCACCCGAGCCAACAGAACACCTTCACGGGCACGCTCACCGAGCCCATGTTCGACGCCGTCTGGGTCCGCGCCGCCAAGTTGGCGCGGTGACCGGCGCGGATCCTGCTCCCGAGGTCCACGGATCGGGGGACCACGCGGAGCCGCGTGGCACTTGGACGGAACGGCCCGCTCAACTGCGGTCCCAGCTGCTCATCAGTCCCACGACCTCCTCCCGTCCGGGCAATTCGTTTCCGCGCTCCAGGAAGGGGCGCACATCGGCGGCCAGCTGGTCCCAGGGCATCGTCTCGAGGCGGCGGGCCACCGCGGCTCGCCAGGTGACGGACGTGAGCGCGGGCGCGTCCGGGTCACCCTGACCCAGCGCCGCGTTGAGGAGCACGAGATTGGGCGATGGCCAACTCGGATCGCTGAGATACCATGCGAGGTCGTAGACATCCCGCCCCTTGAAGAAGGGCCGTTGCAGGACCGCGTGAAGCTTCCCCGCGAGGAGCGAAGCGCGATCGTGGTGCCACAACCGCAACGTCACATGCCGGCGTACGAGGCGGGTCGCGGCTGCGGCCCCCGCGGGAGGGTTCGAGTCCACGTCGATCTTGATGGTGATGACCTCGTGCGCGTGCGGAGAGAGTCCGTTCTCGTGCAGGAGGCCGGGGAACCGCAGCGAGGCGGTGTGGACGGTCCCGCGGTCACGGATCGCCGTCTTCACGTCATACGCCTCGCGCTGAAACTGGCGGCCGACCGAGTTCAGCCATGCCCGGAGATCGTAGCGGACGCGGTCGCCCTCGAGCGCGAAGTCGAGGTCTTCGGAGTAGCGCGGCAGCCCGTAAAGAAAGCGCAGCGCGGTCCCGCCCTGAAACGCGAGCGTGACGAAAGCCCCGGCGCGCTGCAGTCCCTCCAGAATCCGGGCCTGCAGATACTCGCGCAGGATGTTGCGGCCGCGGAGAGGGTCGACGTCGCGGACGAGGCTTCGCAGGTGGTCCCTCACAGTTCCTCCCAGGCCAGCGCCGGATCGTCGGCCAGCGAGCGAACGTAGCGGGCGGCACGCATCAGCTTCCGGCTGCCCGTGGCGGCCGCTGCCTCTTCCAGGATCGCGTCACCAAGCGCGTGCGCGTCGAGCCGGAGCCCGTCAATCCACGCCGGGTCGTCACCCCTCGGCTGCAGATGCACCAGATCCAGAAACGCCTTGGCCGGGGTCGCCACGAACGCCGTCTGTTCGCCGCCCATTTCAGCGAGCCGGTAGCCCCACCGCATCGCCGGTTTCAGGTAGCGGAAGGAGTAGCGGCCGAGCGGGGTCGACCGGATGTGCGGCCGCCCGGGGCCACAACTCGTGACCTCGGCCACGAACTCCGGAATCATCCCCGCGAAGGCGAGGGCCGACAGGCCGCTCACGTAGGACCCGGGCACGAGACGATTGGCGACCAGAAACGGGTGCGGGATCGTCTTCCGGTACGGCGGGGCGAGGGCGTACGCTCCACGCCGAAGCTGCAGGATGCGTCCCGCCCGGCGCCAGCGGCCGAGCTGTCCGTACAGGCTCGGTTCACGGTCGGCGCCCGCCATGAGAAGGCCCGTCTCGAAGACCGGTTCGTCTCCCACGATCCAGAGAAGTTCCGCAAATGTCATGCTCATAACTTTATGTTTCTGCTTAGTTATCGCAATGAATCGGCCAAGTCGGCGCCGCCTCCGAGCGGCTGCGACCCGGGCCCTTGCACGGAGTGGCGGCTGCCTGCGCATGTTGGGGGGTCGCGGAAAATCTTCGCCGCCGGCCGGGCGCCGCCGGGGAGGCCGCCGCAGATCAGGAGAATCGAGACATGAGGAACGCCACCCGGGGAGTCGGATCCGTCCTCGCCTTCACCCTCTTCGCCGTCGTCGCCTCGGCCCCCCCGGGCGCGGCCGCCCAGGACAAACCGACGCTCGGGGCGGACGACTACGACCAGTGGGAGAGTCTGGGCTCGGCGACGCTTTCGCCGGACGGACTCTGGCTCGCGGTCGTGGTCCGGCGCGTGGATGAGAGTTCGGAGCTTCGGGTTCACCGCACGGACTCGGACTCGGTCGTGATCGTCCCGGAGGGATCGCGCCCCGAGTTCGGAGCGGATGGAGGCTGGCTGGCTTACGCCATCGGTGTGTCTCCCGACGAGCGCGACGACCTCGAGGAGAAGGGAGATCCGGTCCGCAACGGAGTGGGACTTCTCGACCTCCGGACAGGTGACCGGGAAGAGATCGAGGCGGTGCAGTCGTTCTCCTTCTCCGACGACGGCCGACATGTCGCGCTCCGCCGCTACGGAGCACCCGACAGCGAGAGCGACGGCACAGACGTGATCGTGCGGCAGCTGGCCGGGGGCGGCTCCATGAGCTTCGGCAACGTCTCCGCGCTCGCGTGGCAGGAGGGCGGGAACCTGCTGGCCATGCTTGTCGACGCGTCCGATCGGGTGGGGAACGGGGTGCGGCTGTACGACGCCGAATCAGGCCGTATCCGGTCGCTCGACGCGGACGAGGCGACGTACCGGGAGCTGTCGTGGCGCGAGGACGCCCCGGACCTCGCCGTCCTCAAGACGTACGAGGACGAGGCGCACGAAGACACGGCGCATGTGGCCTTGGCGTGGCGCGATCTGGACACGGATTCCCCCCGCGCGTTCCGCCTCGATCCTCGCGAGTCGTCCGACCTGCCCGCGGGCACCCGCATCGTCGAGCACCGCGCGCCCACCTGGTCGGACGACGGCTCCACCCTCTTCCTCGGCGTCAAGGAACGGGTTCCCGTCGAGGTTGCCGCCGGTGATTCGGAAGAAGAAGAAGAAGGAGACGCGGCGAGCGGAGATGACGGCGAAGACGGAGGCGACGAGGAGAGCCCCGGCGTCGAGATCTGGCACTCGCTCGACGTCGATCCGGTGCCGCAGCAGCGGGTCCGCGAGGACCAGCTTCGCCGCGAACACGACATCGGCGCGTGGCATCCGGGCGAGGGCGAGTTCCTCTTCCTGGGCGGTGATCACGCCGACCGGACGGAGATCGCCGGGGGCGGGCGTCACGTGCTGGCCCGCGACGAGACCCCCTACGACATGGACGCCATGTTCCGCCAGCAGTTCCACGATGTCTACGCCGTCGACGCGAGGACCGGCGGCCGGGAACTCGTCCGGGAACGGGTGACGATCGACATGGGCGCCAGCCCCGGCGGGCGTTACGCAGTGTGGTTCGAGGGGGCGGACTACTGGACGCACGACCTGACCACCGGAGAGACGCGCAATGTGACCACCGGACTCGGGGGCACGTTCGTGGATCTCGACCGGACGCCTACCCGCGAGCAGATGGGCCCGTTCGGCATCGCCGGCTGGCTGGAGGACGACGCGGCCCTCCTCGTCAACGACCGCTTCGACGTGTGGGAAGTGAGTCCGGACGGTGCGGGAGGCCGACGGCTCACGGCCGGAGCGGAGGGCGAGGTGCGGCACCGGGTGGTCACCCTCGACCCCGACGCCGACGCGTTCGACCCGGACGAGCCCCTCTATTATTCCACCTACGGGGAGTGGACGAAGCAGGCCGGGTTCTCTCTCTCGCCGCGGGGTGAAATGCCGGAGCCGCTGATCTGGGCGGATGCGAGTTTCTCCCGAGGGCTGCTCAAGGCCGAAGACGCGGATGTCTACGCCTTCCGTCAGGAGCAGTTCGACAACTCCCCCGACTACTACGTCGCCGGACCTCGGCTGGACGAAGCGCGGCAGGTCACCCGCACCAATCCGTTCCAGGACGACCACGCCTGGGGCACGACGCAACTCATCGAATACGAGAACGAATGGGGACGCCGCCTGCAGGGGTCGCTCGTCTATCCCGCGAACTACGATCCGGACGAGACGTATCCCATGATCGTCTATCACTATGAACTACTTTCACAGACGCTGCACCAGTACCAGGTACCCGACCCCACGCGGTACTACAATGTCCAGATCTGGAGCCAGGAAGGCTATTTCGTCCTCATGCCGGACATCGTCTATCGTGACCGGCGGCCCGGACAGTCCAACGTGGAGACACTGCGGCCGGCCGTCGCCGCCGCGGTTGAGACGGGGATGATCGATCCCGAGCGGGTGGGCCTGATCGGCCACTCGTGGGGCGGGTACCAGACTACTTTCTTCGTGACCCAGGACGATCTCTTCGCCGGCGCGGTGGCCGGGGCCCCGCTCACGAACCTCATGAGCATGTATCTGTCCTTCTACTGGAACAGCGGCGGGACGGACGCGCGGATCTTCGAGATCAGCCAGGGCCGCATGCAGGTCCCGTGGTGGGAAGACTGGGACTCCTACCACGCCAATTCCCCGCTCCACCATATCGAGAATCTGAATACGCCGCTTCTGATCGAGTTCGGGACGGAGGACGGGGCGGTCGAGTTCAACCAGGGCGTCGAGTTCTACAACGCCGCGCGCCGCGCCGGGAAGCAGATGGTGATGCTGGTCTATGAGGGCGAGAACCACGGACTGGCGAAGGAACCGAACCAGCGCGACTATCAGAGCCGCATCCTGCAGTGGTTCGCCCACTATCTGAAGGGCGAGCCGGCGCCGGAGTGGATCACAAGCGGCGTCCCCTATCTGGAGCAGAAGGACGGTCTCAAGAAGAAGAAGAAGGTGAGCTGACCATGACTTTCCACCCCATGCGGGCTCCGGCCCTTCTCTTCGCGGTCTCGTTCCGCGCGGTGGTGTCGCTGGCGGCGCTACAACTCGCACTCCTCGCGGCCCCTCCCCACGCGGAGGCCCAGTCTTCGGGGCGAATCGCGGCGGGGTTCACCTGGCGGTCCATCGGCCCGGCGATCTCGGGCGGGCGCATCGCGGACGTGGAGATCGTGCCCGGGACGCAGTCGCACATCTACGTGGGGGCGGCCTCGGGCGGCGTGTGGAAGACCGTCAATCACGGGACGACATGGGAGCCCGTCTTCGACGACGCGGCGAACCTCTCGATCGGCGACATCGCACTCGCTCCATCGGACCCGCTGGAGATCTGGGTCGGAACGGGCGAGGCGAACAACCGCAACAGTTCGCCGTGGGGGCAGGGCGTGTATCACTCGTCGGACGGCGGCAAGACGTGGCGGCTCACCGGGCTCGAGGAGACCCGCCACATTGGCCGGATCGTCGTCCACCCCACGAACCCGGACATCGTGTGGGTCGCAGCGCTGGGGCACCTCTTCGGCCCCAACCCCGAGCGCGGCGTGTACCGGACCGCGGACCGCGGCGAGACGTGGGAGAAGGTCCTCCACATCGACGACGACACCGGTTTCGTGGACCTCGCGCTCAACCCGGCGGACCCGTCGATGCTCTACGCGGCCGCGTACCAGAGGCGGCGGCGCGCGTGGGGGTTCGCGGGCAGTGGGCCGGGGAGCGGGATCTACAAGTCGACGGACGGCGGCGACTCGTGGGCGGAGGTGAGCGAGGGGTTGCCCGAGGGGGACAAGGGGCGGATCGGGTTCGCCGTCTCGCGGCGGGATCCCGCCCTCGTCATGGCCGTGGTGGAGGCCGAGGAGGGCGGCATCTTCACCTCCCGCGACTACGGCGAGACGTGGGCGCGGGTGAACGAACTGAACCAGCGTCCGATGTACTACAGCCAGCTACGCATCGACCCCAACGACGAGGAACGGGTCTGGCTCGTGGCGGGGAGCCTGCACCGCTCCGAGGACGGCGGCGACAGCTTCGAAGCCCTCCCCATGGAGATCGAATACAACACCGGCGTCCACGTGGATCACCACGACCTGTGGATCGACCCCGAGGATTCCCGCCACATGATTCTGGGGAACGACGGCGGGCTCTATTCGACGTGGGACGACGGGGACAACTGGACCTTCATCGGGAATATCCCCATCGCCCAGTTCTACGACATCGATCTGGATCTGGCGGACCCGTACTACGTCTATGGCGGGCTGCAGGACAACAACTCCTACCGGGGTCCGAGCCGCACGCGCCGCTATCAGGGGATCATGAACCGTGACTGGCAGGTCCTCGACTATGGCGACGGGATGTACGCGGAGACGGACTGGGGGGACTTGAGGACCGTGTACGTGACGTCGCAGAACGCGGGGATCGTGCGGGTGAACCTGGCGACGGGCGACCGCAAGGCGCTCAAGCCGTTCCCGCCGGACACGACGGTCCAGTACCGCTTCGACTGGAAGTCGCCGATCCTGGTGTCGCCGCACGACGCGGCGCGGGTGTACCTGGGCGGGAACCGGCTCTTCATCTCGGACGACCGCGGGGAGAGCTGGCGCGTGACCGAGGACCTAACGCGGCAGCTGCATCAGGACAGTCTGGAGATCATGGGGGCTCGGCCGGACTCGACTACGCTCTCCAAGCACGACGGGGCGTCGGGGTACGGGGAGATCACGGCGGTGGCGGAGTCGCCGGTCGAGGCGGGGGTACTGTGGGTCGGCGCGGACGACGGCTCGGTGCGGCTGAGCCGGGACGACGGGGCGAGCTGGGCGGACCTGACCGACCGGGTGGCCGCGGCGGCGGGGCTCCCGTTCCCGTACTACGCGAGCTGGGTCGAGGCCTCGCATGCGGAGGCGGGCCGCGCCTACGTGAGCCTGGACGGCCACTGGGACAACGACTACGGCCCGCACGTGGTGGTGACGGAGGACTACGGCGCCACGTGGCGCTCGCTCGCGGAGGGGCTGAACGGTGCGGCAGCGGTGACGGCCACCGATCGGCCGACGGGCGGCGGGATGGCGAGCGTGAACGTGATCCGCGAGCATCCCGACAACCCGGATCTGCTTCTCGTCGGGGCGGAGAACGGCGCCTTCGCCTCGCTGGACCAGGGGGCGACATGGGCCCCGCTCGGCTCAGGGCTGCCGGCGGTCCCGGTCGACGACATCGAGCTCCATCCTCGCGAGAACGACGTCGTCCTCGGCACGCACGGCCGCGCCATCTGGAGCCTCGACGACATCTCGCCGCTCTCGCAGGGTTCGGCGGCGGCCGGAGACGCCGTGCAGCTGTTCGCCCCGCGCCCGGCGACCCTCTTCCTGTACCGAAACGACGTGCCTTCGATGGGCCAGGGGTCCTTCCGCGCGGCGAACCCCGCGTTCGGCGCCAACCTCGACTACCGCCTGGCGGAGTCGAGCGCTGGCGGCGTCTCAATCGAAGTGCTGGATGGTGCTGGTCAAGATGTCCGCACGCTCGACGGCCCGGGTGCCTCCGGCCTCAACCGGGTAACGTGGGACCTGCGGCACGATCCGCTGCCGCACGACACCACGGAGTATGCAGTGCCCAACCTGGACGCGGGCCCCGAGGGTCCGTTCGTCCTGTCGGGGACATTCACGGTGCGCCTGACCGTGGGAGGCGAGACGCGCGAGCAGTCGTTGGAGGTACGTCCCGATCCCGAATTGCCGATATCCGCGCAGGAGAGACTGGCCCGCTACGAGTTCACCATGGCCCTCTTCGACCTGCAGAGGACGGCCTATGAGCGGGGTATCACGGCCTACGGCCTGGAGCGCCGAGCTTCCGAGTCGCTCGAGGCGCTGGAGGGCGCCGAGGACGTGGCTGCCGAGGATCTCGAACGCGCGCGCGAACTCGTGGCCGAGATCGAGGGAGTCGCCGACGAGTGGCGCTCGATCAACGGCGACATCCGCAGCTGGTGGACTGGCCTGCGCGGCAAGTTCGACGGAGGCCCTTCCACTACCGGCTCGCTGACGGGCCCGTCCGACGACCAGCGGCGAAGGCTGCAGCAAATCCGCGCCGAGGCCGAGGCCGCGTCCGCCCGGCTGGACGCCGCGCTGGCGGAAACAGCACCGGAACTCGACGCGCTACTCGAGGCGGGGGAGACTACGGCCTACGGAGAGGGCTAAACAGCACCTTCCGCGCCCTTTCCTCGAACCCGTTCGCCACAACTGAACGCGGTCCGGCTAGCAGGGTAAACCGTTCAGATGGCGCAGCGACCGCTGGTCTCGTGCCCGTTCTCCGCTGCGTGTGCCCCGAACGCCAGGGAGAAGAGGATGGACAACAAGCCGGAGAAAGAGATACAGACCCGCGGGTCGCTTCCGGAGCCCGCGCTGCGCCTGTTGACATGGCTGGCCCTGCTGGGAGCCACGACTCCGGCGGTGCTCGAGGCACAGGCCTGCCTCGGATTCAGCGGCAATGGGTTCTTGAGCGCCTCGGGAGCCGTGTGGCGCGAATCGTCCGATGACACGCGGGGAATCGGGGGAGCCGTCGGGCTCGATCTGGGTCCGGTGGCCGCGACGGGTCGCTACCTGAAGTTCTCCGGCGCGGATGAGTTCGACCAGGAGTTCGACTTCGCGGATTCGCGGGCGAACTTCGCCTTGAAGCTACCGATCCCCCTCCTGTCGGTGTGCCCGGTCGTCACCGTAGGTACCGGAGGCGTCCTGTCGAGAAACTTCTCCGACCTCCCCTACAAGAGCGAAACCGTATACGGAGGCGGCGTGGCCGTGGGGCAGCGCTTCAGTGCACCGGGCTCCGGCCTCGCGATCATCCCTTCGCTGATCGTGAGCGTCGAAAACTATGCGGTTGATCGGCTCTACGACGACATCGTAGAAGGGGGCAGGGAAGTCAGCGCTGTGATCCGGGGCGGCATCACGGTCGAGATCGGCAGGATCCTCGTTCGGCCGTACGCCGGGCTTACGACCGCCGACGACAGCTACCTGCTGGCAGGAGCCCTCATCGGCATCAGCTTCTGAGCCCCGCGACCGTGCTGTTTCGCGACCGGTGGCGGGGGTAGCTTCCGCGCCATGAGCGATTCGAGTCCCGGCGGTCCCGAGAGGCGGTCCCGCGACCTGCGCGAGGCGCTTCGACACCACTCGTATCTCTACTACGTCCGCAATGAGCCCGAGATCTCGGACGAGCGGTTCGACGAGCTGTTCCGCGAACTCAGGGCGCTGGAGGAGGCGCACCCGGAACTCGTCGCCCCCGACTCGCCGACCCAGCGCGTGGGGGCCGAGCCGCTCGACGCGTTCGAGACGATCGAGCACGCCGCGCCCATGCTGAGCCTCGATTCGTCGGCCGATCTCGAGCCGCTCCAGCGCTTCGACGAGCGCATGCGGAAGGCGCTGGGGGACGACGTGACCTACGTCGTCGAACCCAAGCTGGATGGCGCCTCGATCGAACTCGTGTACGAGGGTGGCAGGCTGTCGCGGGCGGTCACGCGGGGGGATGGGGTCCGCGGCGAGGGCGTGACCGAGAACGCCCGCACGATCCAGTCGGTGCCGCTCCGGCTTCGGGAAGCGGACCGCACGATGCCGGGGTTCCTGGCGCTGCGGGCCGAAGTCATCATGAGGGTGGGGGCGTTCGAGGCCCTGAACGCCCGGCTGCTGGAGAGCGATCGCCCTCCGTTCGCGAACCCGCGCAACGCGGCGGCCGGCTCGCTGCGGCAGCTCGACCCGCAGACCACGGCCGCCCGCCCGCTCGACATCTACGTCTACGACATCCTCGCGATCGACGGCCGTCCGCCGCCCACGCAATGGGAGACGCTCGAGGCGCTCCGCGATTGGGGGCTGCCCGTCAACGACCGCTCCCGGCCCGCAGCCGGAGTCGGCGACATTCTCGCCTTCCATGCGGAGCTTGAAGAGGACCGCGACGACCTCGAGTACGAGATCGACGGGATCGTCATCAAACTCGACGATGTGGCCGACCGCGACGAACTCGGCGAGACGTCGCACCACCCCCGCTGGGCGTTCGCCCTCAAGTTCCCGCCTCGCAAGGAGGTGACGCGGCTCGACCGCATCGTCCCCAGCGTGGGGCGGACCGGCGTTGTGACGCCGATCGCCTTCATGCGGCCGGTGGAGCTGGGCGGCGTGACCGTGAGCCGGGCGAACCTGCACAACCGGGAGGAGGTCGCCCGCAAGGACATCCGGGAGGGTGACCGTGTGCGGGTGCAGCGCGCCGGCGACGTGATCCCTCAGGTGGTGGAGCGGATCGAGGAGCCGGGGCGGGACCGGGCCGAACCCTGGGTGATGCCGCCCGAGTGTCCGTCCTGCCGGACCGGGCTGGAGCCGCGCGGCCCGTACACCTTCTGCCCCAACCTGTTCGCCTGTCCCGCGCAGCTGGCGGGCCGCATCCAGCACCTCGGCTCCCGCCACGCGCTCGACATCGAGGGCCTCGGAGAGGAGACCGCGAACCTCCTCGTCCGGCAGGGCGTGATCAAACGCGTGCCCCAGCTGTTCGAACTGCAGGCGGAGACGCTGGTGATGCTGGAGGGTTTCGCGGAGAAGTCCGCCACTAACCTGGTCAAGGCGATCGGCGACGTTCGCGGCACGGAACTCGCGCGCTTCATCTACGGTCTCGGAATCCCGGAGGTTGGGGTGACGGTGGCGCGGGAACTCGCGTCGCACTTCCCGTCGTTCGAGGCGTTCCGGGCCGCGGACGACGAGACGCTCCAGACCGTGGACGGGATCGGACCCAAGATGGCGGAACAGATCACGGCCTTCCTTGCACGCCCGAGGGTATCGGCGATCGTTGACGAACTCCGCGGATTCATCGACCCGGTGCCTCCGCCCCGGAGCGGGGACGCCCTCGCCGGCCTCCGCATCGTCCTCACCGGGGGTCTCGAATCGATGAGCCGCGCCGAGGCCGGAAAACGGCTGGAGGCTCAGGGTGCGAAGGTCGCGTCCTCCCTGAGCAAGCAGACGAGCTACGTCGTTGCGGGCGAGAACCCGGGCCGCAAGCTCGAGCGCGCCCAGACTCTCGGCGTCGAGATTCTCGACGAAGCGGGCCTCCTCGAACTCCTGCGCGGCGGCCGACCGGCCGAGTCCGAACAGTCCGACGAATCCTGATGGAGAACATCGAGATCGTCCGCACCCTCGACGAGGTGGCCGACCTCCTGGAGATCCAGCAGGCGAATCCCTTCCGGGTTCGGGCCTACCGAAACGCGGTACGCACCATCAACGCGCACGCGACCCCCATGCGGAAGCTGATCGAACAGGGCGCCGACCTGACCGAGCTGCCGTCGATCGGAAAGGGGATGGCCGACAACGTCCGGGAACTCGTGGAGAGCGGGCGACTCGGCGTTCTGGATCAATTGCGCGAGGAAATCCCGGAAGGCCTGGTGGATCTCATGCGCCTCCCGGGCGTCGGACCCAAGAAGGCGCGCAAGCTGTGGGACGAGTTGGGCGTGGAGTCGATTGAGGATCTGGAGGAGGTCGCGAGCGAGGGTCGCGTCGCCGAACTCCCCGGCTTCGGCATCAAGACGCAGGATCGGATCCTCCGCGGCATTCGCAACTATCGGGCCAACACGGCCCGTTTCCGCCTGGGTGAGGTGGACAAGCTGCTGCCACCGCTCATCGAGCACCTTCAGGCGACCGCCGGTATCACCCGGCTGCAGGTCGCCGGGAGCTATCGCCGCCGCAAGGAGACGGTGGGCGACATCGACGTGCTCGTACTGGCCGACGACGCGCGTGCCGCGTCGGACGCCCTCGTTGGATTCTCCGGCGTGGAGAGCGTGATCGGGGCCGGCGGGACCAAGACCTCGGTCCGGCTCCGCAGCGGCCTGCAGGTCGACCTGCGCGTCGTGCCGCCGGAGAGCTGGGGCGCCGCGCTCGTCTATTATACGGGCTCGAAGGAGCACAACATCAGGCTCCGGCGCCGGGCGCTCGAACGGAAGCTGCGCGTGTCCGAGTACGGTGTGTTCGGGATCCCGGACGAGTCGGTCGGCGACCGGCTGGGGGAGCGCGGCGTCGCCTCGGAGGGTGAGATGGTCGCCGGGGAGACCGAGGAAGAAGTGTACCGGGCCCTGGATCTCGACTGGCTTCCCCCCGAGATCCGCACCGACCGGGGGGAGTTCACCGCCTCCGACGCCGGGACGTTACCTCGGCTCGTCGAGCGGTCGGATCTGCGCGGGGACGTGCACATGCACAGCACGTGGTCCGACGGCCGCGTCCCGCTTGAAGAGATGGTCGCCGCCTGCGTCGGGCGCGGGTACGAGTATATGGCGATCACGGACCATTCCAAGGCGCTCGCGATGGTCGAGGGGCTGGACGCCGCCAAGCTCCGCCGCCAGTGGGAGGAGATCCAGCAGGTGCAGGCCGCGCACCCCGAGATCCGGATTCTCAGGGGGATGGAAGTGGACATCCTCAGGGACGGTTCGCTGGATCTCGAGGACGAGATGCTGGAGGGGCTGGATGTCGTGATCATCTCGGTTCACTCCTTCTTTGGACTCGACCGCGCCGAGCAGACGGCCCGCGTGCTGAAGGCTCTGTCCCACCCACGCGCGATGATCTTCGGCCACCCGACTGGGCGGATCCTCAATCGAAGAGGGCCGATCGACGTCGACATCGACGAGATCCTGCAGGCCTGCGCGGAGTTCCGGGTGGCGGTGGAGGTCAACTCGCATCCGAACCGCCTGGACCTCAAGGACACTCACCTGTGGCGTGCCCGCGAGTTGGGCGTGCCGGTTGTCGTGACCACCGACGCTCACCGCCCGGACGAACTCGACCTCGCGCGCTACGGAATCGAACAGGCGCGCCGTGCGTGGCTCACCCCCGACCACGTCCTGAACACGCGCGGCGTCGACGACTTCCTCGCGGGCCTCGGCTAAGCCCGGCTGACGCGGGCTGTCAGGGGAGGGGGACGAACATCCCGCCCCGGTACAGCCAGGCCGGAAGATCGGGATACCGCTCTCGCAGCCGGTCGTTCTGCTCCCGCAGGTCCCGGGCGAAGACGAACGGTCGCTCCAGAGTGGGGGTATTCGCCGCGAGGTGAGGCGAATAGTTGGAATAGGACGGCGTTGCCGGCATCACATCCCGGCCGTCACGGTCGTAGATGATCTCTTCAACACAGACCGCAGCCAGCGGGAGCCCCGGGGCGAACCGAAGCGTCGGGTCCCCGTTGAGCGGGAACCCTCTCAGTTTGTCCGCGGAGCGGAAGATCGACGGCAACTCACGGTCTAGACGGTCCCTGCTCCAGCCTTCGCTCTCCGCCGTCCGAACCATGAGTTCAAGTTCGCAGTGGTCCGATCGCCGGTATGCGCGCTCGACCGCGGACGCGCTCGCCCCCGCCCCTCGCGTGCGTGCGATAAGCCGGTTCCCCCAGCTCACCTTGACGAAGATCAGACCTCGCTCGATCCCCGCCTGCCGAGCCTCCACAACGAGATCCCGTTTCAGGCTGTCCAGACTGGTCGCGTAGACCCGAAACCGCTGCGGGACTCCGTAGCCGAGGGAATAGATAAAGGAGGCCCCGACGAGTGCGGCGGTGAGGGTCCCGGCGTCTACGCGCCCGAGCCAGGCGGGCCGCCGCCCTCGAAGATTTCGGCGGAGCCCCAGAAGCGACTTTGCCAGCAAGGGAAGAAGGAAGGGGAGGCCCTCGTACAGATAGCGCGGCCCCAGGAACGCGTCGCGGTGCCAATAGAAGAAGTACGCTGCGGGGATCGCGAGGAGTCCCCCCAGGAGCCACCCGTCCCGGCGCTCAGTCGACCAGCCGGCCGCGAGGAAGATACCAAGCGGAGCGAGTGCCGGGATCGGCCACTCGAGAAGAAACGCATGCAGGAGCCGGAGGTCGATGATCTCGTTGTGGAGACCCGTGAGCGGCGTATGGGCATCGCCCCCGGGGGACGCGTGGAAGCCGAGACCATGCGCTTCCCCCCAGAGCCTGACATAGCCGGTCATGAACGCGTCGCCGGTTGTGGCGGCGTTGAAGGCCAGATAGAGGGACGCGATGGAGAGGAAGCCGACCCCCCCGAGCAGGGCCGCCGACCGCCAGCTTGAACCCGCTACCCGGAGCGCCGGAACCGTCAGGGCGCCACCCACGGCCAGGGCCGTCAACGGACGGGTGACGAATGCCGCCCCCAGCGCCACCCCGGCCGCGAGAATCCACACCCGTCGAGTCGCGTCCGCACGCGATGCCCGCGTCCCGGCCCCCACCCAGCGCACGAAGCACCAGAGGAAGAGTGCGATGTACAGGTGCGAGGAAACGTGGTTCATGTAACTCGCACCCATGAACCAGAAGAACGGCGCGCACACGAGCAGCACCCCCGTCACGCGCGCAACCGCCTCGCCGAAGACGCGGCGGGCGGTGTCGATCACGAGCCAGGCGGAAACCAGCGAGAAGAGAATGGGGACGAGCCAGGGTATGCCGAGCCAGACTCCGAGCGCGAGCGCTGCCGGGTGCCCCGGCGGGTACTGCGAGTACCATCGACCGGCGTCGGAGACCATGTGCTGCGTCGCGAAGAACGCGTCGAGGTCGGGGGCGGGAACCCACACGTTCCCCGTTGCGAAGATCTTCGCCTGGAAGAGCTGAACCATCGAATCGATCAGGAGGGGCCGGCTTGAAAAGGCGCCGACGGAAGCTGCGGCCAGCAAGGCTGCGAGGACGCCGAGCGTGGCCAGTCGGAACACCGCGTCCGACGGTCGATGGACCGTCGCGGCGATGGTGGCGGCCGCTCGTTCGACCCCCTGCGGATACAGGCGGCTCGCGAGCCACGCGAGTCCCCCGAAGACGACCAGGCCGAGCATCCATTCACCGGGACCGGGCAGCCACGAAGTGCCCGGGGGGTCGCTGAAGAGGCGCCGCAACGGAAGGAACGGAACGATCAGGAGCAGCCACCCCGCCGCGCGCTTCGCCGTCCGTGTCGCTCCCGTCTCCGGACTCATCCCTCTGCCGTCGTCCACCGCCGCACGTCTCCTGCTCTACCGGCCGCTTCCCCTCTCGGATCCTCTCCTCAGTCTCTTCCTTCCGCGAAACCGAGTCTCAATCCGTTCATCGGTTGATTACCCGTTGAGACCCGTTTCGATATTGCCGGCGGAGAAACCGGCAGGGACGGGAGACATCGACTACGGAGGATCGCAACATGATCGACACACGCGGACGACATCCGCTCTCGCGGGGCCACTATATCCCGCTGCGCCAACAGCTGGCCGCCGATCTGGAGGCCGGCATCCGGGACGGACAGGTGAGGCCCGGAGCTCATCTCCCGTCGTCACGAGATCTGGCACGCCACCTGGGCGTCGATCGCGGCACGGTCGGAGCGGCGCTGGCCCGGCTTCGCGAGCGGAATCTCATTGAACTCGCGAGCGGACGCCGTCCCCGCGCGGCGATCCGCCCCCACCCGGAATGGCTCGCACCCTCCCGGACGGCGAGAGGGGCCGCGCTCACGCTGCTCCGGGAGGCGCACGCCGGAGGGCTCTCGCGCTGGGAGGTGCTCGAGGAACTGCAGAGCATCGTCGTGGGCGCACGTAGCGCGGATCCACGCCGCGTTACGCTATGCGAACCTCGCGCGGGCCTCCGATCGGTACTCGCCGCGGAGCTGCAAGCGGCCTGCCGCATCGTCGTCCGGGCGGTCGGCTCGACGCGCGTCCTCCCCGCCGACTCTCCGGTGATCGTTCGCCGCGAACTTCTTCCGCGAATCCGCCGATCGGGGATCGTGGAGTGCGTACCCGTCGCACTGGCCGGCGGTACCCGAGAACGGAATCTGGTCCGGCGCCGGGTGAAGCGTGGGCTGGTGGTCCTGCTCTCCCGTAGCGAGACCGTACGCGTCTTTGCGGCGGAACTCGCGGCGCGCGATTTCGGTCGGGGCATCAGCTTCGCGGCCCTCGACCCGGACCGTGACCGGAAGGCGACAAGGCGCGCGGTGAATGCGGCTGCAATCGTCTTCCACGACCGCCTGACCACCATGCCTCAGACGACGTCGAGATCAGCTCCGGGAATACCCATTACCCTCATCTCACCCCGAGAGACCGAACGACTCCGCCGATATTTGTCGAAAGCGGACAGAGGCGCCGCGACGGCGTCGGGATCGCCCCAAAGCACCGGCGCCCGTAGCCCGTGTCGCCCTCCGTCCCTAGGTTGAAACCACGGGGGTCGTCCCACCCCGGCCGGAGGTATTGGGGATCATGAAGAAGAAGCGGATCTGGCTGATCATTCTGGCCCTGCTAGTGCTCGACGGCCTCACCGGATTCCCCGGTTTCCCGGCTGTCTTCACAACTACTCGAACGCACTATCCACGGGACTATTCCGAAAGGCACGCACGCGTGACAACGACTGTCTGCCGAGGTGTTCCGTTTGCGTGGAAGTCCTGCGACGTCCGCATAAGAATGTGTTCAGAGGAATCAGAGTCCGAGGCATTAAAGTGACTGCAGGCGACATCGACCCCGGCGTGATTATCAGAGCGTTGCGCTTCAAGGCGGAGATGGCCGGATACCGGCTCGAGCGTGGACACTACATGGATCGCCCGGACGATCGCGCAGACCGGTGGTACGTCGTCCCCCTGGCCTCGACGGACGCCCCTCGCGCCGGCTCCGGCTTCAAGACGATGGCCGAAGCCGCGAAGGAAGCGGAAAACCTCGGCTCGGGTGGTGAGGCTTCAATGTCCGGCACGACTCCCGCCGACCCCGCCAGCCGCTGAGGCGCCTCACGGAGGTTGAACCGCCGTAGCGGCTCAAGTATTATCGACGGCCCATGACACAACCCGGACAGGTGGATCCCGAATCTCCGGGGAAGACATGGACATTGGCCCGTGGTGGAATTGGCAACACGTCTGGCTCTGGACCAGAAGATTCCAGGTTCGAGTCCTGGCGGGCCAATCAGCGGCACGAAGCATGCGGAGGGGTGGCCGAGTGGCTTAAGGCGGCGCCCTGCTAAGGCGTTGACTCGAAAGAGTCTCGTGGGTTCGAATCCCACCCCCTCCGCCTGAAGCACTGGAGAGTGAGTGGGGCGGTACTCCTGCCGAGGTCGTGACTCGAAGAGTCTCGTGGGTTCGAACCGAGCGACCGAAGGGAGCGAGCTCGGTGAGCCTGTGGAACAGGCTCACCAATCCCACCCCCTCCGCCTCGCCTCAGACCTCCGGGCTCACACCCGGAGGCTTTTTTTGGACGGGTGGCCGAGAGGACTAAGGCGCACGCCTGGAGAGCGTGTGGGCAGCAACCCTGCCTCGTGGGTTCGAATCCCACCCCGTCCGTCATTCCAGAGTTTCCGTAGGTCTCCAAAAGTATCGCGGAGGCCATGGAAACACTGGATATCTGCCCCCCCGCGGATTCTTGACGCTCCTTACGGTATCGCCTAGTATCACTCATAAAGTGATACGACAAGTGGTCAATCGGAAGTGATAACGGGATTTGACCCTTAAGTGATAACGCGAGGGAAATGAAACGACCGAAGCAGCTGAGCGCTTCGTTCGTCCGCTCCGTCACGCGGCCCGGCAGGTACGGCGACGGGCGCGGCGGCTTCGGGCTCAGCCTGCTCGTCCGGGAAACGAAGTCAGGGCGCCTGTCGAAGACTTGGGCGCAGCGGCTGCGGATCCACGGCAAGCCGGTCAACGTCGGGCTCGGCTCGTGGCCGATCGTCTCGCTCAAGGAGGCACGCGAGGCGGTGCTGGAGAACCGCCGGGCAATCGAGCAGGGCCGCGACCCGCGTGGCGGTGGCGTTCCGACGTTCGAGCAGGCGGCCGAGAAGGTGATCGAGATCCGCCGGCCCAGCTGGCGCGGTCCCCGATCCGAGACCCAGTGGAGGCAATCCCTCCAAAAGCACGTCTTCCCGCTGATCGGCTCGACGCCGGTCGATCAGATTGACAGCGCGCACATCCTCAAGGTCCTGGGGCCGGTCTGGTTCGAGCGTCCGGAGACGGCGCGACGGCTAAAGCAGCGCCTCAGCGCGATCATGCGGTGGTCGATCGTTGCCGGCTATCGCACGGCGGCCGATCCCGTTGCCGGGGTCACGGAGGCCCTCCCGAAACACAACGGCGAGAAGAGACACTTCGCATCGCTCCCCCACGACCAGGTCGGCGCCGCGCTGGCGAAGATCCGGGCATCGGGAGCATGGCCGGCGACGCGGCACTGCCTCGAGCTCCAGGTCTTGACCGCCGTCCGGCCGTCGGAGGCGAGGCTGGCGGCGTGGCCGGAGTTCGACATCGAGGGCCGGCTCTGGGCCATCCCGCCGCAACGGACGAAGGGCGCACGCGAGTTTCGGGTGCCGCTCTCCAGCGCCGCGGGCGCCGTGCTCGCCGAGGCCTCGAAGCTCTCGGGCCCCGGGGGACTGGTCTTCGCAAGTCCGATCAGCGGGAAGGCGATCAGCATCGCGACCGGCTCGAAGTTGCTCAGGGATCTCGGGATCCCGGCCGTGGCGCACGGATTCCGCGCGAGTTTCCGGTCGTGGGCGGCCGAGGTCGGAGCGGATCGCGAGGTGGCCGAAGCAGCCTTGGCGCACACCCTCCCCGCCATCGAAGCGAGCTACCAGAGAAGCGACCTGTTCGAGCGCCGGCGCGATCTCATGGAGTCGTGGGCCCGCTACGTCGGAGGCGACGATGGATGAGCAGAAGCGGGCCACGGTGGAAAAGGTGCTCGGCGGGATGGAGCGCAGTCTGACGATCTTCCAGGGCAAGGATCGCGGGATGGGGATCTACGTGGAGCTCTTGTCCGGACTCTTGAAGAGGAGTCCCGAAAAGTGGGGCGACCACATGGAGGCATCTCGAGACAGTCTGTTTGTGTGGGAGATCCTTCGACGGATGGTGAAGGATCTTCTGGAGCAAGACCCCGAAGCCTTGGCGACCGAGCCCTTGTCCACGTGGATTCTTGAGAACCTAGGCAAGGAAAAGCCGCCGCGACCGAAGGGGGGCGATCCGTGGCTCTACCGCCATCGCAATGTGACGATCGCCGGCGCGGTGCAAAGCCTCAAGAGGCTCGGTTACAAACCGACATCGAGCAAGCCTGACCTTCGTAACCAGAACTCGGGGGCACTGGATGCCCGCTCCGGGTGCCACCTCGTGGCCGAGCGGCTGAAGGGGTACACCTATGAGAACACGGTACGCATCTGGCAGACTAACAGGGAGCACCTGAGCAATCCCGCCGGTATCCTGCACGACCTCGACCCCTTCGCCGAACCCTTGCCATGATCCCGATGTAGGCGAATCGTGGACCGGTCTACAATGATCCGCGCATGCGACCGTCCTAGCCTCCTTCAACCAAAGGAGGCGTCATGCAGACTCAACAGTCACCCCCCCGAATCCTGCGCCGGCGCGAGGTTGAGCGCCGCGTCGGATTGAGCAAGCCGACGTTGTACAGGCGGATCGAGGCCGGGTCGTTTCCGAAGTCCGTCCCGCTCGGGGCGCGCGCTGTCGGCTGGCTCTCGACCGAAATCGATCAGTGGATCGCCGAGCAGGCCGGTAAGCGCGCGTGACGTCCCGCGTGAACGGCGGCTCTTGGGAAGTGGGCGCGACGATCGCGCGCATGTCGCAGGACGAACTCCGGGAGTTCAACGCCAAGCTCGACGCGGGCCTCCCCGAGACCGACCGACGGTATGCCGCCGCGGGCGTCCCGGAGGCGGTCGAGCGCGTGGGGCCGAGGGGCTTGCCGCTCGTCACGCTCGGCGAGCTGCGCCAGCGACTCCAGACCGAGAACCCGCCGGCCTGGCTCGTCCGCGGCCTCCTGCCGGCCGATGGGGTGAGCCTGTTGGTCGGCGATCCGAAGGCCGGCAAATCCACGCTCGCGAGGTGCCTCGCTCACTGCGTTGTCACCGGGTCGGGCGAATTCTTGGGCCGCGACATCGGCGACGCCGGGACGGTCGTCCACCTAGCTCTCGAGGAGCGCCGCTGGAGCGTCGTCCGGCACTACGACCAACTGGAGACGCCGGACGACGGGCTGCTCGTGCTAAACGAATCCGCGCCGGTGGAGGACCGCATGGACCGGCTCACGGAGTCGGTGTGCGACATCAAGCCGGCGCTCTTGATCGTGGACACGGCGATCAGATTCGTCGACGCGGACGACGGGAACGACTACGCGAAGATGGTGCGGGCGCTGGCGCCCTTCACCGACCTGGCCCATGAGGCCGAGACGCACGTCATTGCTCGTCCATCACGCGCGGAAATCCGGCGGACAGCACGGCCACGAGGCGCTCGGGAGCGCGGGGATTCTGGGTGCAGTCGATGTCCTCATCTCCCTGCGTCGCGACCCGAGGTCCGACTCGCGCTCCGCGTACGCTGAGGGGCGCGACGACGTGAAGCTCCGAGAGGTCGTGCTGGCCTTCGACGAAACGACGGGTCGGGTCACCGCCGTCGGGGACCTCGAGGAAACGCGGGCGGCGGACAAGGCCTCCGAGATCCTCGACTACCTGCGGGGCGGTGAAGGCACGCTAACGCAGGCTGACATCAACGATGCGGTGTCCGGTTCACGGAACGCGATCTCGCAGGCGCTCGGACAACTCGTGAAGCTGGGTTTGGTCGCACTGAGCGGAGACGGCCGCAGGGGTAGCCCGTTTCTGTATTCTGTACGGAACTAGGGGTTCGATACAGATACAGAAACGGGACCGAAGGAGGCGAACGTGGTGACAGAATCGGACACGGAAGCGCGGCGCGTGGTGCGGGAGTGGCTGGAACGCAGGGCGGCGGAGCGTGGGGGCACGGTGGAGGAGGTCTTCGCTGATCCAGACATCAGCGCGGAGGACCTGATGACGACGATAGTGGCGGCCGCACTACGCGGCGAACGGGGGGCTGCTCGGTGGCTGAAGGAGCGATGCGGGCTGGTCGTGCGGGCGCGAAGACGGGAGTGAGCAATGAAACTGCCTGATGGTTGGAAGCTGACGGGCGAGGTGCAGGTGACGGACAAGGGCCGCGAGGTCCACGAGGTGGAGCGCGAGAGCGACGGGGAGCAGTTCTGGATGGCGAGCACGACGGTGCGTGTGATCACCGACGCGCGTGGCCGGCTGACCAAGCCCTGCGAGAAGTGCGAGGGCGATTCGTGCTGGCGCTGCGGAGGCGTCGGTCGCGTGCTCGAGGACGGGTCGCGTGTCGAACTGATCCCGCCCGATGACGACGAGCATGGGGATCCCCTGCCCGGCGACCCTTCTCAGTAGCCGCGAGCGTCGTCGGAGTCACCAATCCACAATGAGGCCTAAGCTCAGCACCAGGTTGACGCGCTACCTGACGGGGCTCCGGCTCACGTCCGGGGCTCACGCCGGGGAGCCTCTGCGGCTCATGGCGTGGCAGAGGCGGCTCCTGGGGTTGTTCGACGCCGAGGGGGACATCGCGGTGAGCATGTCCCGGGGGAACGCGAAGACGGCGACGGTGGCGGCGATCGCGGCGGCGTTCGTCGATCCGGACGTGGGGTTGTCGGAGCCCGGGACGGACATTCTGGTCGTGGCTTCGAGTCACCGGCAGGGCCGGATCGCGTTCTCTGACGTGCTCGCGTTCCTGGGCCAGCGGCACGACCTGACGTCCCGGTCGCGGTGGCGGGTGTCGGACACGGTGAACAACTCGGAGATCCGCCACGTCGCGACGGGGACGCGGGTACTGGCGCGCGGATCGGACTACCGGCGGGCGCACGGTCTCCGGCCGGGCGGTGTGATTCTCTGTGACGAGCCCGCGATGTGGGAGCCGGGTAAGGCGGACGCGATGGTGGCGGCGCTCCGGACGGCGAAGGGCAAGAGCGCGTCGGCGCGGTTCGTATGGCTCGGGACCAGGCCGGCGGCCGGCGCGGGCCACTTCTTCGACGCCGAGCTCGAGCGGGAGAACGCGCTGGTGTACGCGGCGGACCCGGAGGACGATCCCTGGAAGGTCTCGACGTGGCACAAGGCAAACCCGGCGCTCCGCTATCTCCCGTCGCTCCGGCGGGCGCTCGAGGACGAGGCGGAACTGGCGAAGCGTGACCCGGCCATCGAGGCGAGTTTCCGGGCGCTCAGACTGAATCTCGGCGGATCCGGCGTGGCGACCGTGGACATCCTCGCGGCGGGCCTGTGGGAGCAAGCTGAGGGACGCACGGCGCTCCCGACGGGCGCTCCGGTTCTCGGGCTCGACCTCGCGCATACGCAGATGGCCGGTGCGGCCGTCGTCTGGCCGTCTGGCCGGTGCGACGCGTTCGGGGTGGTCCCGGAGCATCCCGACCTCGCCGAGCGCGGCCGCGTGGATCATTGCGGCGACCTCTACGTCCGGATGCATGGCCGGGGCGAATTGCTCACGCTCGGCCATCTCACGGTGGATGTCCCGGCGCTACTGGCTGAGGCGGTCCGGCGGTGGGGTGTCCCGCGGGCGATCATCTGCGACAGGTGGAGGGAGGGCGAACTGCGCCAGGCGCTCGCGTCCGCGAGTTTTCCGCACGTGGACCTCATCGTCCGGGGGTCCGGCTACCGCGACCAGTCGGAGGATGTGAGGCGGTTTCAGCGGGCCGTGGCCGACGGGTGGCTCTGCGCTCCGAAGTCGCTCCTGCTCCGGGCGGCGCTGAATCACTGCCAGCTGATGACGGACCCGGCCGGGAACTGCAAGATCGCCCGGCACGGGCCGAAACAGAAGAACGACGCGGCCGTCGCGCTCGTCATCGCGACCGGTGAAGCGGACCGGCGGCAGTCGGCCTCCGCGGGGCCGCGGAAGGGATTCGCGGTCGCATGAGGGCGAACCGGATTCGGGGTTGGCGGCGGATCCGGCTTCGGATCCTCGAGCGGGACGGGTGGCGCTGCACTAGGTGCGGCTGCGCCGGGAGACTCGAGGTCCACCACCGCCGCCCGCTCCACAAGGGCGGCCACCCCACCGACCCGGCGAACCTCGCGAGCGTCTGCCGGGATTGTCACCTCCGGGCTCACCGCAGGCCTCGGGATCCGGCGCGTGAGGCGTGGCGGCGGCTAGTCGACGCGCTGTAGGCCATCGGCGCTGGCGCGCACCCCCCTGAAACCCTGTGACATACTGCGAGACAACGCCTCGTTGACGGTGCCCTGACGATGAGCCATGCCTCACGCGGGCAAGCGGTTTCTGAACGGGGGAAGTCAATGGACAAGCTGAAGGAACTGACGAAGCGGGCGGCGGATCTCCGGGTCGAGATCAACAAGCTCGCGTCGGCCGAGGATGCGGACCTGGACGCGGTCCGGGAGAAGCGGGCCGAGTACGAGGCGCTGGAGACGCGCCGGGCGGCGCTCCTGGCCATCGAGGGCGCAGCCGAGGGCGTGGAGCCCATCGAGACGCGTGACGACGGCGAGGGCCGCGAGATCCGCGCCATCCTCGACCGTGCCAAACTCGGCGCGATCTTCGAGGCGGCGCTCGAGCAGCGTTCGACCGACGGCGCGGAGGACGAGCTGCAGAAGCACTTCGGGCTCCGGACGAATCAGGTACCGATCGCGATGCTGCGTGACCTCGAAACGAGGACGGTGACGCCCGGCGCCGACGGACACGGGGGCGAGCCAGCGGCCGATCGTGCAGCCGATCTTCCACGCAGGAGACGCGGCGTTCCTGGGCGTCTCCATGCCGCGCGTCCCGTCCGGCGACGCGGTGTTCCCGATCCTGACCACGCGGCCGACGGTTTCGAGCTACGACACCACGACCGACACGGCGGCCGCCGAGACGACCGGCGCGTTCACGGCCGAATCGCTCTCCCCGAAGCGGCTCCAGGCGCGGTTTTCGTACCGCCGGACGGAGGCGGCGCGGTTCCGGGGCATGAGCGCGGCGCTACGGCAGGCGCTCACGTCGGGTCTCTCCGAGGGCCTGGACAAGGCGATCATCGACCAGCTGGTGAGCGACGTGACCCGGACGGCCGCGTCGGCGGCCGACACGTTCGCCTCGGTGCGGAAGCGGTTCTGCTACTCGGCCATCGACGGACGGTTTGCGAGCCGCGAGGGCGACATCAAGCTGCTCGTGGGCGGGGACACGCTCGCGGACTGGTCGGAACTCTACCGGGGCAACAACGCGGACGATGCGGCCGTGGACTCGATCCGGCGGATCACGTCCGGGGTCCGGGTGTCACCCCACATCGCGGCCGCCAGCGGCAACAAGCAGGACGTCATCGCTCGGCTCGGCATGCGAATGGACGCGCAGGCTCCGGTCTGGGACGGCATCTCCATCATCCCGGACGAGGTGACCGAGGCCGCGAAGGGGCAGGTCAAGATCCATGCGATCATGCTCTACAACGTGAAGGTGACGCGGGCCGACGGATTCAAGCGCATCCAGGCGCAGCACAGCTGATGGACCGGCGGGCGGTCTGGCCGCTCGCTGACCTCGAGATCCGGCAGCGTGGCGGGAGGGGTCGCGAGATTCGCGGCGCCTTCCGCTATGGCTCCACGGCCACAGTCCGGGACCGGGGCCGCGTGCGGAAGGAACGGATCATGCCGCGTGCGTTCTCGTTCGCGGTCGAGGATCCGAAGCGGGAGATCTCCCTCCTGTACGGCCATTCGTTCAACCGGCCGATCGCGACGAAGCTGTCGGGCTCTCTCACGCTCCGGGACACGGCCGAGGAGCTGGCGTTCCGGGCGATCCTCCCGGCCGAATCCGAACAGCCTACGTGGGTCCGGGACGCCGTTCTGGCGCTCGGTGCGGGGCTGATCGGCGGCATCTCTCCGGGGTTCAGCGTCCCGCCTCCCGAGACGGTCCCCGACGCCGAACGCCTCGTGCCGGAGGAAGGGACCGAGGACGTGATGATCCGCGAGATCGAGGCGGCGGTGCTTGCCGAACTCTCGCTGGTGAACCGCCCGGCCTATCCCGATACGGAGGTGGAGCGCAGAGCGGCCGAGACGGTCCGCCGGGCGCGGGAGGTGCCGATATGGCTGTAGATCTCGCGGCGCTGAAGGACGCCCTGAAGGTGTCCGGCGGCGACGACGACACGCGGTTGACCAGGATTCTCGGGGCCGCTGACGCTCTGATCGAGAAACTGGCGCGGTCGGCTCCGGAGTCGATCCGGGACGAGGCGAAGATCCGGGTCGCCGCATACATGTACGACGCGCCGGTGGCGGGCACGGTCGGGACGGCGAACGCCTGCCGGAACTCCGGCGCGGAACTCCTGCTGCGGCCGTGGGTGCGTCGTGGCGCCCTGGTCGTGGGAGCGGGCTGATGCGCTGGCCGTGGGGCAGGCGGGAGAAACGGGCGGCCGACTACGGAGACGAGGTTGCGCGGCTCCTCCTGGCGCGGGCGCAGCCCGGCGCGCTGGCCGACCACCTCCACACGCTGGCGCTGGAGGCGGCGGCCGGGACGGTGGGCCGTGCGTTCGCAGCCGCGACGGTCACGGGCGGAATCGGTCCCGAACTGGAACCGCATCTCGAGATGATCGGGCGCTCGTTCATTCGTCGCGGCGAGTGTCTGCTCGTGCCGCGCCGGGGCGGGTACTTCTCGCCGGCATCGTCGTGGAACGCGAAGGGCTCTGGCGGGCCGTGGCAGTACGAGGCGACGATCGCCGAGCCCGACGCGCAGAACACGCTCGCGACGGCCGGATCCCGCGTGCTTCACTTCCGGGCCCAGACCTCGAGGGACGCGCCGTGGCGCGGCCGCGGTCCGCTCGAGGTGGCCGACTCCGGTGCGCTCCTCATCTCGAACCTCGAGGCGGCGCTCGCGAACGAGACGGGCGGACCGCACGGGCAGGTCGTACCAGTCCCGACCAACCCGGACGAGGACGCCCTCGGCGACCTGAAGGCGGCGATCAAGGATCTCGCGGGCCGGGTGCTCGTGGCCGAATCGCAGCGCCGGAACTGGAACGACGCCGAGGCGGGGGGCGCTCGGTCGGACGACTGGCGCCCGCAGCGGCTCGGCGCGAATCCTCCCGACGGCCTCGTCAAACTGTTCGTCGAGCACAGAAGGGCCGTCCTGGTCGCCTGTGGCGTCCCTCCGGAACTCTTGGGCGGTGGCGAGGGGACGGCAGGGCGCGAGGGGTGGAGACGGTTCCTGCACGGCACGCTCGCGCCCTACGGGTACATCCTCGAGCGCGAGGCCCGGGACAAGGGATTCGGCCGGATTCGGCTCGGGTGGGACCGGCTCCGGGCTTCGGACCTCACGGGCCGCGCACGCGCATATCAGAGCCTCGTGGGCGCGGGCATGGACACGGGGCGGGCCTCCCGTCTCCCGGGCTTCGAGGGCTGATCGTGGCGCTCACCGCGAAGCTTGTTTTCAAGGTGTGGACGTCCAGCCGACCGCCAGCCGCTCTGGACGAGATCATCGACGTGTGGGGAGAACCGGCGTTCGACCTCGTGGGCTCGACGCGGTTTGCGCCGCTGACGCAGGGCCGGACGACATATTCCGGAGTCTCGGTCGAGCAAGCCGTGTTCCGTGTCCGGTCTCTACCCGACGTGCTGTTCTCCGACGATGTGGCGGACTACGGCTTCACGGTCGAATACGATGGGAAAGCGTGGGCGCTGGCCGACGTCATCGACCTGGACCGCCGTTTCCAGCGTATCACGCTCAGGCGCGATCCCGACGTGGCCGACTCGCGCAAGCCGTACTAGATGCCGCGCCTCCCGGCCGGGCTCCAGGCGTTTCTGTACGATGAACTGGTGGACGCGCTCAAAGACGAGACCGTCCCGACGATTCAGCGGATCATGCCGGTGCTCACCGGGCGTCTGCGGCGCTCCTGGGAAGCCGAGCGGACGCGAACCGGCGGCCGCGTTCTCAGCCGCGTCGAGTACGCCGGGTTCGTGAACCGCGGCGAATACGCTCACGAGGTGATGCGCGCCGTCGAGCGCACCGTGCCTGACATTGAGAGGCGGATCGCCCGCGCGTTCGGACGCTGGGGCCGTTCCCGCGAGGGACAGGCGTACTTCGAGCGGCGGCTGCTCGGCGACCTCCCGAGAACGATAAGGGTCAAGCTCGGCTGACCCGTGGGTCATCTCCGACCGTTCGCCGGCGTCGACCGGAACGCCCCGGGGTTCGCGGACTGGCCGTGCGCCATCTGTGGGCGGCCGGTCGAGGAGCGCGAATACCGGGGACTGCGGAAGTTCTGTTCGGACGCCTGCCGGCGCGAGGATCACCGTCGCCGGTACTTCATGTACGCCCGCCGGAAGGCCAAGGCCGAGGCGAAGCCGCGTTGGTGTGTGCTCTGCGGCGATCCGATCTCACGCTGGGATTCAGCCTGTCGGCTCACCTGTTCGGTGAGTTGCGCCCGCGAGCGCAAGCGCCGCGCCTCGTTCCTGCGGAGCATACCATAAGTGATAACGGGATCGGTATGTCCCCCTGACCCCGTTGTATATCAACGTGTTACGTGGTAAATGAAAACGGACACCCTCCGTTTGGAGGCAGTCGCGCAGCGTACTGCCTCGCGGGTTCGAACCGAGCGACCGCAAGGGAGCGAGCTCGGCGAGTCCCGCGCAGCGGAGAAGAACACCGCGATCATGATCTCAAACGTCGTCCACATGTCCCCCTCGGCATGGTCGCCCGCTGCTCGGTGCCGAAAGCCTGGCCCTCTTCGATCCTGCGCGACAATCAGTACGAAGTGTCGAAGCCGGGAGCCGTGCTCGCGAGCTCCCAAAAAAAGTTTGACATGAGCCACCTTCGCAGAACACCTTCACCGGCCGCGCTACCGAGCAGGGCAACGGTGTGCGGTACCTGGAGAGGTGGCAGAACGGCAATGCACCGGTCTCGAAAACCGGCGCCCTCACGGGCTTGGGGGTTCGAATCCCCCCCTCTCCGTTACAGATTACACCGTAAGATCTTTGACAGCAACGCATTACGTATAGGGCTCACCCGTAATGTCCTACGCGGTGTCCCACACTACAGGGGCCGAACATCATGGAAGTTTCTCTCGCCGTGCTTGCCGACTACGTCGTCGTCTCGCACGACCAGAAGCTGAGCATCCTCGGAATCTTCAATAACATCAACGGCCGCCAAGCTCCTGGAACGTTTCCCAACTGCTTCATCGTCATCGTAATGGAGCTTGCGGCTGTCGAAGCAAACCGGGAGCACGAGGTCGAGATTCGGTGCATGGATGCCGATGGAGCGCCGGTGTTCGATGCGACCGGGAAGTTTGTGGCGTCGAACGTGACCACCGGGAACGCAATACGCGCAAACCATGTGATGCAGCTCGGCCCGCATATCCAACTGCCGAGATTTGGAGACTATTCGATCTCCATCATCGTCAACAACGACCTCAAGAAGGAAATCTCGTTCAACTTCATGCGGGTGCAGCCCCCTGAGCCTCCGCAACTTCCTGCGTCTTGATGGGTGATAAGAAACTGCGTAGCAAGCTGGCGCGTACCACCCAGGGCTGCCGCGAGCGCGAGCTCCACCGCCTGTATACGAGCTACGGATTCGAGAAGAAGGAGGGAGGAAGGCATACGATCTTCAAGCATCCGAGCTACCCTCATCTCATAGGGATCGTTGCACGACATCGCCACCTGCACCGATTTTACGTCACCGACGCCTTGAAGCTGCTGGACCTGCTGGATACGTTGGAGGGCGAGGAGGAACAATGTTGAAGAAACTAAATTATTACATGACACTGCCGTACACGATCGATGTCGTGTACGAGAAATCCGGTAAGGCTCCTCCCTACGTGGCCAGGATTCTGGAATTGCCTGGTTGCATAGCTCAAGGTAGAAGCCATAACGAGGCGGTTCGAGAACTGCGCGACGCTCAGGCCCTTTTCATCGAAGCCATGCTCGAAAGCCACGTTCCTATCCCGGAACCTGCGTACACTTCGGAGGCCACCGTGACGAAGGTCACGTGCGCCTTTTCGATCCCCGAGAGCCACCTCACTACGTCGCCTCCCGCCACGTCGCGACTGGTTCCCGCCTGACCCTCCCGGGGGGAGCCTAGAAGCCGGCCAACTCCAGCGCCCCGCCTCGCTGGTCCCGCCGCCGCAGGTTGCAGGCCCGCGTCCTCCTCCGGCGTCCACAGCCCCTCATCCCGTCCACAGGCCGCCGTCGTGGCCCGCCTTCCGTATGAGCCGGTTGCAGCGACCGCGCGCTAGGTACCGCGCGCCGCAGCCCGGCTCCTCACACTTACGCGGCATCGGACGCCCTCTCCGTTTAGGCGATGTGGTATGGAAGCGGATCCCGGACCCCCGCCGCCGCAAACCCCGTCAGCCGTAGCTGGCAGGACTCGCACCTGCCGCAAGCCGCGCCTGATGGCTCCGGATCGTAGCAACTCCGCGTGAGGCCGTAGTCGACGCCCAGTTCGAGCCCGCGGCGGATGATCTCTGCCTTGGCAAGATCGATGAGGGGCGCATGGATCCGGAACGGACGGCTCCCTTCGACTCCCGCCCTGGTGCCGACGCGCGCGAGTCGCTCGAAGGCATCGATGAACTCCGGCCGACAGTCGGGATACCCGCTATAGTCGACGGCGTTGACCCCGATGAAGATATCGGCGACGGCCAGTACTTCAGCCCAGGCGAGGGCGATCGACAGGAAGATCGTGTTCCGTGCCGGGACGTATGTGACCGGTATCCCCTCGGGATCCGCGGCCGCGCTGGAACCCTTGGGCACATCCATGTCGCCGGTGAGCGCCGAGCCGCCGAATCTGCGCAGATCGATTTCCATGATCACGTGTTCGGCCACTCCCAAGGCTTCCGCCACGCGACAGGCCGCCTCGACCTCGATCTCGTGCCGCTGCCCGTACCGGAGGGTTAGCGCGTAGGGCGAGTATCCCCGCTCGGCCGCGATCGCCAGCGTGGTCGCCGAGTCCAGTCCACCGCTGAGAAGGACCACGGCTCGTCTGCCCATCAACCACCTCCTGAACGTGACGGGAACGCCCCGCCGCCGGCCTCCGGCCGCCACTTGTAACACGTCTTCGCACCGAGTTGCAACGCATGTTAGAGTGGGGCGGCAGTAGAACGACATCCTCCCCGGCGGCGTATTCGAGGACGCGGTGCGGGCGGTGGAAGTTCAACCCGGGGACCGAGCCCGCGGCGGAGGATAGGACGCGTGGACAAAGTCGACGGTGCGCCGGGCCGGGCCCCGGGCGGGAGCGCCCTCCTCACAGACCTCTATCAGCTCACCATGCTGAGGGCCTACTGGGAGTACGGAATGAACGAACTCGCCGTGTTCGAGTTCTTCGTCCGGCGACTTCCTCCCAAGCGGAACTTCCTCATCGCCGCCGGGCTGGCCCCGGCGCTCGACCACCTGGAGGGACTGCGCTTCGAACCCGACGAGCTCGAATGGCTCAGCGGGCAGCCCGGATTTCCGGCAGCGTTCGTCGAAGGGCTCACCGAGTTCCGCTTCACAGGCGATGTCGATGCGATGCCCGAGGGTACGGTCTTCTTCCCCGACGAGCCCGTGCTGCGCGTGACCGCGCCGCTCCCGCAGGCGCAACTGGTCGAAACCCGCCTGATCTCCCTCCTCAACTATTCCTCGCTCATCGCGTCGAGGGCGGTTCGCTTCGTGCTGGCTGCCCCTGGGGTGCAGCTGGTGGATTTCGGTCTGCGACGCGCGCACGGAGCGGAGGCCGGGCTGCTTGCAGCCCGCGCGGCATACCTTGCGGGCTTCGACGGCACCGCGACCGTACTGGCCGGGAAGCGCTGGGGTATTCCGACCTACGGAACCATGGCCCACTCGTTCGTTCAGGCGCACGACGGCGAATCCGAGGCCTTCCTTCGCTTCGCCCGCGCCCATCCGGACAATGCGGTACTCCTCATCGACACCTACGACACGGAGGCCGGGGCCTCGAAGGTTGTCCGCATCGCACCGCAGCTTCGCGCCGAGGGCATCGAGATCCGCGCGGTGCGTCTCGACTCCGGCGACCTCGCCGCGCACGCCTGCCGGATACGCCGGATCCTGGACGAGGGCGGCTGCCCCAATGTCCGTATCTTCGCGAGCAGTGCGCTCGACGAGCACGACGTGGCTCGGCTCTCCCGGGCCCCGATCGACGGCTTCGGCGTGGGGAGTGCGCTTACGGTATCCACGGACACGCCGACGCTCGACAGCGTATACAAACTCCAGGAGTACGCGGGTCGGCCGCGGCGGAAGCGTTCCGAGGGGAAGGCTACGTGGCCTGGGCGGAAGCAGGTTTTTCGGACCTATGCCGGTGGCCGACTCTCAGGTGATGTGCTGGGGCTCGAGGATGAAGATCCGGGCGGAGAGTCGCTGCTGAAGCCCGTGATGCGGGCGGGCGTGCGGCTGTCTCCAGATCCCGGGCTCGACGAGATTCGTGATCGGGTGCGGCGATCATGCGGATCGCTGCCGGATGGACTTCGCTCGCTCGAACCGGCCCGCACTGTATACCGGGTCGAGCCCTCACCGGGGGTCCGAGCCTTGGCAGCGGAGGCTGACCTGCGACATCGTGCGGCCGAGAGGGCGCCGGCCGGTACATGAATCAGGTGACAATGAATAGTCTCGTCGACCATCGCGGGCTGTCCCCGCTGTGGCGCCGGCTGGCGCTGGGACTCTTTCTGCTCGGATGCGGCGGCACGATCGTCGAGCTGCTGCTGCTCGAACACTTCGAGGATCCGTGGCAGTGGACGCCGATCGCGCTTCTGGGGCTGGGTCTCGCGGCTGGCGCCACCCTCGCGCTTCGTGCCACGTCCGGCAGCTTTCGCGTGTTCCGTTTACTGATGTGGCTGTACATGCTCGCGGGCGGCCTCGGCCTGTACCTGCACCTTAAGTCCAATGTGGAGTTCGAGAAGGAGATCAACCCCGCGGTCGCGGGTGGCGAACTCGTTATGAAGGTCCTGATGGGAGCCATGCCGGCTCTGGCGCCCGGGCACATGGTCCAGCTTGGCCTGCTGGGCTTCCTCGTCGTCCTGGGATACCCGGCGCCCAGGAATTCGATGCTACCGGACAAGAAGGAATAGAAATGAAATCACGTGTCTACGTCGGCGCTGCGTGCGCCACGCTCCTCGCTCAGCTGTTGGCCCCGGATCCCGCCCGCGCGCAGGTAGGGGAGAACCTCGGCCTGCTGAACCCGAATCTCGCGACCGCAGAGCAACTTGCGGGCGTACCGGGGTTGGATGCCGACGGGGTCGCCGCCATCACGGATGCCCGGCCCTTCCTGCGGATGTCGGACCTGCACGCCGTGGTGGCCGAGCACGTTCCGGCGGAGGGGCACGAAGCCGTCTATCGCGCGATGTTCGTGCCCATCGACCTCAACGACGTGACAGATGAGGAGATCCTTCTGATCCCGGGGGTCGGGAACCGCATGCTGCACGAGTTCGAGGAATATCGACCGTATGTCGCCCTCGCCCAGTTCCACCGCGAGATCGGGAAGTATGTGGACGACGACGAACTCGGGAGGCTCGCTCAGTACGTCTATGTGCGCATCGATCTCAACACGGCGTCGGAAGAGGCCATCCTGAGCATCCCCGGCGTCGGTGGCCGGATGCAGCACGAGTTCGAGGAGTACCGACCCTACTCGTCGATGGCGCAGTTTCGCCGCGAAATCGGGAAATACGTCGACGAGGATGAGGTGGAGAGGCTGGCGCGTTACGTGGAGATCCGCTGACCGGTCTCTGGACCCAATCCGCCAGCGCCGGGGGACCTTCCAGCGCCCCTGGGTGTTTCCAACTTGAACGGGCGGCGCTTCGGCGCTAGGATACAGCCGCATCGATCTCTGAAGTAGTCGTCCGGCAGAGGTGATGCGGGGTCCCTCAACCGGCATGTACCGGGGCGGAGGGGTGGAAGCGCGCGGCTGGTCAGCGTCATGGTCGCCGCGCCATGGGGAAGCGGAAACGGGCATGGCGGGTTCGGAGACTGGCTCCTCTCGGGGTCTGTTGACGGCGGGACATACCATCCACTCCGCGGATTCCGCGGACAGCGCAATCGGCGCCACGCGCACGAGGGCCACCTCCCCCGGCCCCGTGCTTCGCGTCTCTTCCCGGCTCGCCGCTACTCTTCTGGCATTCGTGGGCCTCGTGTCTGGCGCTCCCACCGCCGCCGCAGCCCAGGAAGCGCCCCAACGCCCAGGCTCGAACGGACTTGCCTTCGAGGCCGTCTCCGCAGTCCTGCCCGTCGATGCCGACGTTGAGAGCTCCAGGCGCGCGGAACCGGCCAGCGAGAGGCCGAGCCACACACCGGCATCGAACCCTCCCGCGACGGGGAGACTCTACGCCACCGCCTACGGCACAGGCAGCTGGGAAGATTCCGTCCGAGTGGGGGCATCTGCAACGGCCCATACCGACAGCATCAAGGATGCCGACGGACTCGATAACGTAGAGTTCGAATACCAGTGGGTGCGCGTGCTGAGCGGAGGCGGGGAGGTCGATATCCCAGAGGCGATCCGCTCGTGGTACTGGGTAAGTGAGGACGACATCGGTCATCGCCTGAAGGTCCGCGTCTCCTTCCTGGACGATGAAGGCCACGGCGAACGAATGGTGAGCAGTGTTTCGGGCGTCGTGGATCCGATGACACCGACCGAGCATGCAGTCCTCTCGATTACCGCTGACCGCGACACCGTGGAGGTGGGCGAGAGGATCCTGTTCACGATCACTCGCACCGGCGAGATGACCAAGGAGATCCGGGGCGACATCAACGTCCAGGGCCACGAGACCGATATCACCGCCTGGAATCTGTACGCCGTCGTGTTCCGGAACCAGATCAGGACGCGTACATGGAGCATCGAGGTAGAACCCGAGCCCAACGGTGCGCATACAGAGGGCCGGATGGTCTTCGCGGTCGTGCGTGGCATATTCGAGAGCCATGCGGTCGGCGATACGTCGGCGACCTCGGTCGTAGTGGTGCCGGCGGGTTCCCGGCCCACCGATGTGACCCCTCCGGACGTCGATCGCGCCACGGTTGACGGAGCGACGCTCGTCATCACCTACGATGAATCCCTGGGTCCGGGGTCGGCACCGGGGACCGGTGACTACAGCGTCCGGATCAACGGCGGAAGTGGCACAAGCCCCACCGGTGTGGACCTGAGCGGCACGACCGTGACGCTGACACTCGGGACCGCCGTCGCGTATGGCGACGACGTGACGGTGAGCTACACGGCGCCCACTAGCGGTGGAATCGAGGACAACTACGACAACAAGGCGGGGGACCTGACGAACCACCCCGTCACGAACAACACGCCGGCGCCGGCGCCCGTAATCGATGCCCCGGCGACCCTCAGCCTGGCTGAAGGCGTCGGGACGCACGCCTTCAGCGTGACGCTGTCCCGGGCCATAAACCAGAACGTGACCGTCATCGTCTCCGCCCAGGCCGGTACGGCGACGGCCGGGCAGAGTGGCGACTATGAAGTCGCCGCGGGCACACTGACGATCACTGCCGGCCAGACATCGTCCGGCACCCACACCATCACGATCTCCGATGACGACATCGACGAGGGGAATGAGACCTTCAGCCTCGTTCTGAGCAGCGCGTCGTCGAACGCGACCATCGGGAACGACGAGACCGTCGTGACGATCGTCGATGACGATACCCGCGGTCTGTTCCCCAGCCCCCGCACCGTAGACGTCCCGGAAGATGGGACGGCGACGTATACGCTGGTGCTGGAGTCGAAGCCGACCGCCTCCGTGACTGTGACGGCAACGCGCACCGGCGACGCGGACATCACGGTGACGGACGGCGCGTCGCTCACATTCACGGCGGACAACTGGTTCCAGCCGCAGACGGTTGAGCTGAGCGCCGCCGAGGATGCGGACAACGCCAACGGTACGGCGACGATTTCGCACGCGACCTCGGGCGGCGATTACGGAGCCAACAGCGTCAGCGCGAGCGTCACGGCGAACGAGGTGGACAACAGCGACGAGGGTGACGACAACAACGGCGGCGAAGGCGAGACGGTGTCGACGGGGGTGACCCTGAGCCTGAGCACCGACCAGGTGGGGGAATCGGACGGCCAGACGACGGTCACAGTGACGGGCCGGCTCAACGGAGATGCGATGGGGTCGCCGAAGACGGTGACCGTCAGCGTGGGCGCGGCGGGCGATGGCGCGGCGGCAGGTACGGATTACGCGACGTCGGGCGGCTTCACGTTCGAAATCGCGGCGCAGGCGACGAGCGGGAGCGGGACATTCACGATCACGCCGACCGACGACGACGTCGACGAAGGGAATGAGTCGGTGACAGTGTCGGGATCGGTGGCGGGGCTCACGGTCTCGCCGGCCACGCTCACGATCGTCGACGACGACACGCGCGGCCTGTTCGCGAGCCCCGGCACGGTGGAAGTCCCCGAGGGCGATACGGAGACGTACACGCTGGTGCTCGAGTCGAAGCCGACGGCGACGGTGACGGTGACGGCGACGCGTACCGGGGACTCGGACGTCACGGTGACCGGTGGTGCGTCACTGACCTTCACGGAGGACGACTGGTATATCCCGCAGACGGTGACCCTGAGCGCCGCGGATGACGCAGACAACCAGAACGGAACGGCGACGATCACCCATTCGACATCGGGCGGCGACTACGGCGCCGGCAACGTCACCGCAAGCGTCGCGGCGACGGAACAGGACGACGACGAGGGCGGAGGAGAAGGCGGCGGAGGCGGAGGCGGAGGTGGTGGCGGTGGTGGCGGGTCGACCTCGTCCGTCTTGACACTGAGCCTGAGTCCGTACCGCGTGGGGGAAGGGGACGGCGAGACCACCGTTACGGTGACGGGAGACCTCGACGACGGGGCCCGCAATTCAGTGACGACGGTCACGGTGAGAGTGGGCGCGAACGGAGATGGCGCGACCCCGGGGGCCGACTATGCGGCGGTGGACGACTTCACGTTCGAGATCCCGGCGGGGGAGGCGAGCGCCAGCGGGACGTTCACGATCACCCCGACCGACGACGGCCTCATTGAACGCATCGAAACGATCAGGGTGTGGGGAACCGCCACGGGGCTGAGGGTCAAGCCAACCACGCTTGTGATCGTCGACAATGACGCGCGGGGGCTGCTCGCGAGCCGGAGCACGGTGGAGGTGCCGGAAGGCGGTACCGCGACGTACACGCTGGTGCTGGAGTCGGAGCCGACGGCGACGGTGACGGTCCGGGCGACGCGAACCGGCGACACGGACATCACGGTGACCGGGGGAGCGTCGCTGACATTCACTGCGAACGACTGGTATCTCCCGCAGACGGTCACGCTGAGCGCGGCACACGATGAAGATGATGAGGACGGTACGGCGCGGATCGCACACACGGCCACTGGCGCTGACTACGACGGCGTAACGACGACGGTCACCGCGATCGAGCAAGACAAGATAGGCGCGTCGTCGAACGTGACGCTCAGCTTGAGTCCGGACGAGGTTGGCGAGGGAGACGGGCAAACGACCGTCACGGTGACGGGTCACCTCGACGGGGTGGCGCTGGCGTCGCCGACGACGGTGACGGTGAGCGTGGGCGCGCCTGGCGATGGCGCTACGGCCGGGACCGACTACGGGGCGGTGTCCGCGTTCACGTTCGACATCGCCGCGGGTGTGACCAGCGGAAGCGGAACGTTCACGATTACCCCGACCGACGACGACCTGGATGAAGAGGACGAGTCGGTGACGGTATCGGGGACCGTTACGGGGCTGGCTGTGGACGGCGCCACGCTGACGATCGTCGATGACGATGGGCGCGGTCTGTTGGCGAGCCGGAGCCTCGTGACCGTTCCCGAGGGCGAGACGGCGGAGTACACGCTGGTGCTGGAGTCGGAGCCGACGGCGACGGTGACGGTCCGGGCGACGCGAACCGGCGACGAGGACATCGCCGTGACCGGCGGAGGTTCACTGACCTTCACACGGGAGGACTGGTATCTCCCGCAGACGGTCACGCTGAGCGCGGCATACGATGACGATGATCAGGACGGGACCGCGACGATCACGCACACGGCCACCGGCGGCGACTACGACGGCGTAACGACGACGGTCACCGCGATCGAGCAGGACAAGAGGGGCGCGTCGTCCCGGGTGACGCTGAGCGTGAGTCCGGACGAGGTTGGCGAGGGAGACGGGCAAACGACCGTCACGGTGACGGGTCACCTCGACGGGGTGGCGCTGGCGTCGCCGACGACGGTGACGGTGAGCGTGGGAGCGCCTGGCGATGGCGCTACGGCCGGGACCGACTACGGGGCGGTGTCCGCGTTCACGTTCGACATCGCCGCGGGTGTGACCAGCGGAAGCGGAACGTTCACGATTGCCCCGACCGACGACGACCTGGATGAAGAGGACGAGTCGGTGACGGTATCGGGGACCGTTACGGGGCTGGCTGTGGACGGCGCCACGCTGACGATCGTCGATGACGATGGGCGCGGTCTGTTGGCGAGCCGGAGCCTCGTGACCGTTCCCGAGGGCGAGACGGCGGAGTACACGCTGGTGCTGGAGTCGGAGCCGACGGCGACGGTGACGGTCCGGGCGACGCGAACCGGCGACACGGACATCACGGTGACCGGGGGAGCGTCGCTGACATTCACTGCGAACGACTGGTATCTCCCGCAGACGGTCACGCTGAGCGCGGCATACGATGACGATGATCAGGACGGGACCGCGACGATCACGCACACGGCCACCGGCGGCGACTACGACGGCGTAACGACGACGGTCACCGCGATCGAGCAGGACAAGAGGGGCGCGTCGTCCCGGGTGACGCTGAGCGTGAGTCCGGACGAGGTTGGCGAGGGAGACGGGCAAACGACCGTCACGGTGACGGGTCACCTCGACGGGGTGGCGCTGGCGTCGCCGACGACGGTGACGGTGAGCGTGGGAGCGCCTGGCGATGGCGCTACGGCCGGGACCGACTACGGGGCGGTGTCCGCGTTCACGTTCGACATCGCCGCGGGTGTGACCAGCGGAAGCGGAACGTTCACGATTACCCCGACCGACGACGACCTGGATGAAGAGGACGAGTCGGTGACGGTATCGGGGACCGTTACGGGGCTGGCTGTGGACGGCGCCACGCTGACGATCGTCGATGACGATGGGCGCGGTCTGTTGGCGAGCCGGAGCCTCGTGACCGTTCCCGAGGGCGAGACAGCGACCTACACGCTGGTGCTGGAGTCGGAGCCGACGGCGACGGTGACGGTCCGGGCGACGCGAACCGGCGACACGGACATCACGGTGACCGGGGGAGCGTCGCTGACATTCACTGCGAACGACTGGTATCTCCCGCAGACGGTCACGCTGAGCGCGGCATACGATGACGATGATCAGGACGGGACCGCGACGATCACGCACACGGCCACCGGCGGCGACTACGACGGCGTAACGACGACGGTCACCGCGATCGAGCAGGACAAGAGGGGCGCGTCGTCCCGGGTGACGCTGAGCGTGAGTCCGGACGAGGTTGGCGAGGGAGACGGGCAAACGACCGTCACGGTGACGGGTCGCCTCGACGGGGTGGCGCTGGCGTCGCCGACGACGGTGACGGTGAGCGTGGGAGCGCCTGGCGACGGCGCTACGGCCGGGACCGACTACGGGGCGGTGTCCGCGTTCACGTTCGACATCGCCGCGGGCGCGACCAGCGGAAGCGGAACGTTCACGGTTACCCCGACCGACGACGACCTGGATGAAGAGGACGAGTCGGTGACGGTATCGGGGACCGTTACGGGGCTGGCTGTGGACGGCGCCACGCTGACGATCGTCGATGACGATGGGCGCGGTCTGTTGGCGAGCCGGAGCCTCGTGACCGTTCCCGAGGGCGAGACGGCGGAGTACACGCTGGTGCTGGAGTCGACGGTGACGGTCCGGGCGACGCGAACCGGTGACGAAGACGTCACCGTGACCGGCGGTGATTCACTGAGCTTGAGTCCGGACGAGCCGACGGCCACGGTGACGGTCCGGGCGACGCGAACCGGTGACGAAGACGTCACCGTGACCGGCGGTGATTCACTGACCTTCACACGGGAGGACTGGTATCTACCGCAGGCGGTTACGCTGAGCGCGGCACAGGATGAAGACGACGAGGACGGTACCGCGACGATCACGCACACGACCTCGGGAAGCGACTATGGGGCGAACGATGTCCGCACCAGTGTCACCGCCGTCGAAAAGGATGATGAGGGCGCGTGGACGCTGATCTTCCGCTCGGCCGGCTCCGCGGTCACGACCGTCACCGAAGGGACCGACAGCAGCGTGGAAATTGCGGTGTCGCGCGGGGCAGCCTTCTCGGAGGCGAAGGAGATCACGCTATCGGGCGGCGGTTCTGCCGTCGACGGATCCGACTGGCAGCTCGAGACCGCCACCATCACGCTCGCCGCGGGGGCAACGGAGGCGACGGGGACGATGTCGATCCTCGACGACCGACAGCTCGAGGATCCCGAGTCGGTGACGGTACGCGCCCGCGTGGACGGCAGTGAGGCGGCCTCGGGGTCGCTTGAGATCCTCGACGAAGATCGGGCGATGGTCTCGCTTGTGACCGAGACGCCGACCGTCGTGGAAGGCAGTTCCGTCACGGTGTCGGTCATCGTCGAACCGACCGATGCCGGCTGCATCGTGCCGTTCGACATCATGCCGTCGATCAGCTTCGAGGACAGCGGCGGGACGGTCTCGTCCTCGGTCCCGACCGTGGTGATGATTCCGGCCTGCGAAAGCGCGGCCACCTTCAGCTTCGACACGGACGACGATGACGAGGTGACGAGTGACCGTCTTGTAGTGTTCACCGCGGCAGTCAGCGACGACGATCGCATCTCCGGCGGAACACTGACCGTTCGCGTCACCGACAACGACAACTCACCGGCGGAGGGCGCCCCGACGATCAGCGGCATCCCGCAGGTCGGCGAGGCGCTGACGGCGCATACGGACGGGATCAGCGATGCGGACGGCCTGACCTCCGTCACCTACCGATACCAGTGGCTGCGCGTCCCGGGCGGCTCGGAGACCGAGATTCCGGGCGCTACGGAACAGACCTACCTGGTGCAGGAGACGGACGTCGGGAGCCGGCTCAAGGTGCGAGTGGACTTCGCGGACGATGCCGGCAACCCGGAGAGCCTGACGAGCGCCCCGACCGACGAGGTCAAGCCGGCCCCGGTCATCCCGGTCGTGACGATCGAGTCCGACATGACGACGGTGACTGAAGGCGAGGCCGCGCTCTTCACGATCTCCGCCGTGCCGGCGCCGGAGCGGGCACTCACCGTAAACGTCCGGATCAGCGGAACGAACGACGTGATTGCCGGCGTGCCCGTCTCTACTGTGACGGTCGCAGTTGGACAGGACAGCACCGTCCTCACCGTGCACACCGAGAACGACGAAGTCGACGAGGGCGAGGTGGCCGGTATCGTGATGGCGGCAGTGCTCGCCGGCTCGGCATACGAAGTTGGCGTGCCCGGCACAGCGGACGTGACGGTCCTGGACGATGACGAAGGGCCGATCACAGACCTGAGCGGCTGGCTGGCAAGAGTTGGCCGCACCGCGTCCGACCAGGTCGTGGAGACCGTCCGCGATCGCATGACCAGGGGTCCGGGCGGGAACCGGGTCGTAATCGGCGGCTGGGACGTCGAGGGGCTGCAGTCCCACTACGCCATCAGGCCCTCCGACCGGCTGGCGATGTGGTCGGTCGGCGACCAGTCGAACGCCGGGAAGGACGTCTACGACCTGTTCGCACGGAGCTCTATCGCCCGGTCCGGCGAGTTGGGCGGTGACGGCTACTGGTCCGTATGGGGTCGCGGCGCCAGGACTCGCTTCAGCGGTGGGGAAGGCGACGCCTCGGTCGACGGCGAACTGAACGGCTTCATGGCCGGCTTCGACCTCGCGCGCGGACGATGGCAGGGGGGCGTCGTGGTATCGCACAACCGTGCCGACGGCACCCTGGGATCGGGCCTACGAGAGCGCGATGTCGGTACGAACCTGACCGGCGCATATCCGTGGGCCCGGTATGCGCTGTCGGATCAATTCTCCGTGTGGGGAATGCTGGGCTATGCGGGCGGCAGCCTGTCTCTGGACGCCGGGTCCGATTCCGATCCGAGCGCCAGCCTCGCCATGGCGGCCTTCGGCTGGCGGGGGGACGTGGTCGGGACCAGCGGCGAGGAAGGCTTCTCGCTGGCGGTGACCTCGGACGCGATGGTATCGCGGGCCAGCACCCCCGGTGACGCGGCCATCGGCGAGCAGGACGGCGCCGCGAGCCGGGCCCGCCTCCTCGTGGAGGGGTCGCACAACTTCCAGATCGGGGACGCGACTCTGGAGCCGCTTGCCGAGGTCGGTGTGCGGCGAGATGCCGGCGATGCGGAGACGGGCGCGGGCATGGAAATGGGCGGCGGCCTGAGAGTCACGGTGCCGTCGCTGGGGCTGACCCTGCAGGGCCGCGCGCGGGGGCTCGTAGCGCACGAAGACGGCACGTACGAGGAATGGGGCGGGTCGGCCGTCCTCCGCGTCCAGCCGAACGCCTCGGGAGAGGGCCTTTCGCTCCGCGTCGCGCCTGCATGGGGCTATGCGGAAGGTGGAGCAGCCAGACTCTTCGACCGCCGCGACATGAGCGGGATCGCCTCGGGACACGGCCCGGGAATGCACCAGACCGGGCAAATGGAGGCTGAGGTCGGTTACGGGGTACCGCTCCTTGGCGGTCTCGTCGCGATGCCCTTCGGTGGCCTGATGGGCGAGGCCCGGCGCGTGGGTCTGGGACTGCGAGCCGCGTCGCTCTTCGACATCAGGTTCGAGGGGCTCGACGGATATGGCCGGCGCGCCATGCGCCTAGTCGCAGGTCTCGAGACCGGAGGGTTCACGCTGAGCCTGGAAGGCAGCCACGGCGCCCGCGGCAGCGAGGCGTCGCTCAGCCTGTGGAGCCGATTCCGGGACGAGTAGCGCGCGGCCCGCTAGGCCGCCCGGAACTCCAGCGTCAGCGGGGGCGCCCCCCCGGCCGTCACGGTCACGCGTCCGCTAACGATTCCCAGCGTGGGATGCCAGGCTTCGATCTCGTAGTCGCCCGCCGGAAGAGCCGGAAGCATGAACGTCCCGTCCTCGCCTGTGATCTCGAAGTACTCGTGCTCCAGGACGTGGATCGAAGCCATCATCCAGCCGTGGATGTCGCAGCGCACCGGAATGCCGATCTCGGGAGTCTCGAACGAGCGCGTGCTCTGGATGCCGGCCATGGGCTGCCCGAGGTTGAATCCGTCATTGGAGGCGGGAACGACCCGGACGTTGTGCAGCGTGGCGTCGCTGTTGCGGATGACGAGAGGCTGGCCCACGCGCACAGCCACCGACCCCGGCGTATACACGCACCCGGCCTGGTCGAGGAGCGCCTCGGCCTCCGGCGCCGTACCCGACGCGGGCGCGTTGACGACCCGCACGAGGACATCCGCCAAGCCACCGCCCGAGCCGACCCGCACGGGCCGGTCCATCACGACCTCGTCGTACTGATCTCGGCAGTAGGCGTCGGCGGACATGTCGATCTCCGCTCCGGCAGGCGGTTCCCCGCTGAAGCGCACCTGGCCCTCGGCCAGCAGGATGCGGCCCGTGATCATCGCGGGCTCCGTCGCCGGTGAGGTGTCCCGTTCACCCACCGTCGAGCCTGCCCCGACGGTGACGATCGCGAGCGAGCACGCCAGGACCCGACCCTTCCGCCAGCTACCAGCCATCGAACAGACCCCCATCGAACCAGTCCCATAGGAGATAGACGAGGAACTGCGTGCCCCTCGCGTCGGAATCGGTCAGCGGGAGCCGCACCCCGACGTTTAGCATCACATGCTGCCGCGTGTTGAGCGTCACCTGCATCTGAGGGACGAGATCCCACTGCGACCTTGAACCCTCGGCCAGGTCCGCGCTCCCCAGCACTTCGACCATCGGGGACCACGAGCGGCCGAACTCCCCGCTCGTGAACGTGCGTCCGAGAACCGCCCGCCAGAACCCTTCGGTCGTCTCGCCGAGGAATTCCGCGCCCGCCTGCAGGTGGAAGAAACCGTCCCCCGGGAGGATCTGGCCCAGCGCCAGAAACGGTTCGAGCCGCAGTTCGCCTTCTCCGATACCCCTCGCTTCGTCGCCGGTCGGGAGCTTGAGTTCGGTTCCGAAGCTGAAGATCGTCTGCAGACTGTGCGCCAGCGCGCGCTTGTAGCCGACCTCGATGTCGCCGAGCCCGATGCCCCAATCCGAAGCCGGGACCGCGTCACGTCCGGCCGGAGCGGCGGCGGACTCCGCGAAGCCGAAGGGGAGCGCGATCTCGATCTGGTTCCGGGAGCCGAAACGCTTCTCGTACAGGAGTTCGTTGATGACCGCGCCGGGGCCCTCCGCGTTCACCCCCGCCGTCCACACCCACTCGTCCTCCGGGTATGCCTTCTCCGTGAAGAGAGGCCGGGGGAGGTTGAGTTCGCCGCGCGGCCAGGCGCGGTCCGTGCAGAAGGTCCGGATATGGTCCATGACGGCCTGCAGCTGGTCGTCGTCGAACGCCTCGCCGAACGCGGGCATGACGTCGCTGAAGCCGCGGATCGGACCGCCGGCCTTGGAGACGATGATCCAGTCGGCGTCCGGCTCGCGCGAGGCGAAGCTGCAGTCGGTGAGGTCCGGGAGGGGGTCGTCGAACGCGATGCGGTCCGACGCCGCGCCGCGCCCATCCGACCCGTGACAGCTCGCGCAGCCGGCCTCGTAGAGCGCCATTCCGTCCGGAACGGCCTGCGGGGCCTGGGCGGCCTCCAGCGATTGCGGAACCGGCAGCATCGCCGACACGATGAAGAGAAGAGCGGCCGGACGGCGGGTTGGTTCAGCGTCGGCTGCGGGCAATCCGCGGCTCCTCCGGTGGGGGTCCGATCCTGGACCCGAGGAGGCAATCTGACAACGGGTCACGAAGCTCTGTCAATACTGATAATCGCTATCGCGGTCAAGGTTGGCGCGGTCAGAAACGAACCCCGCCGAGGAGGTCACATGAAATCCAATCGTCTGTCCCTGGGGTTCGCCCTCGCCGCGTGCGCCGTGGCCCCCTTCGTCGCCGCCTGCCAGCAGGGCTCGGGGGCCGGGGTCACCGCGTTTGTCGACGTCAACCTCATCCCGATGGATTCGGAGCGGATCCTGCCTGGGCACACGGTTCTCGTGCGGGGCGACCGGATCGTCGAAGTCGGACCGGCGGGTTCGGTCGAGGTGCCGGCCGATGCGGACCGGATCGACGGGTCCGGGAAGTACCTCATGCCGGGGCTGTCCGAGATGCACGGCCACACGCCCGGCGGGAACGCAAGCGAGGAGTTCCGGGAACAGGTGATGTTCCTCTACGCCGCGAACGGGGTGACGACGGTGCGCGGGATGCTGGGCCTTCCCGGCGACCTCGACCTGAAGGCGAAGACGAATACCGGCGAGATCTGGGGGCCCACGCTCTACCTCGCCGGCCCCAGCTTCAGCGGCGGCTCCATCGATTCGCCGGAGCAGGCCACAGAGCGGGTGTGGACGCAGAAGCGGGAGGGCTGGGACCACTTGAAGATCCACCCGGGGCTGAGCAGGGCGGAGTACGATGCCGTGGCTGCGTCGGCCGCCCAGGCCGGGATCCGCTTCGCGGGCCACGTCCCTGCCGACGTCGGAATCCGGCACGCGATCCTCATGGGCCAGGAGACCTTCGACCACCTCGACGGCTACATGGAGGACGCCGGTGGGCTGCGCGGCCCCATGGACCAGGCGAAGATGGAGGAACTCTTCAACCTGACCATCGCCGCCCGGGCGTGGGTCGTTCCCACCATGGTCCTGTGGGAGGTCGGCGTGATCGGCCTCGGCGACCCCGAAGCGCTGGCGGCCTATCCCGAGATGCGCTACTGGCCGCCGCAGGGCGTTGAGGGCTGGAGGAACCGCCTCTCTGGCATCCAGGCGTCGGGCGGCTGGGACGTGGAGCGCGCCCGCCTGCACGCGAGCAACCGGACACAGCTGCTCGGGATGATGAACGAGGTCGGCGTGGGGATCCTGATGGGCACCGATTCGCCGCAGATGTTCAGCGTTCCCGGCTTTTCGATCCACCGCGAACTCGCGGCGATGGCCGAGGCCGGGATGTCCCCCTACGAGATCCTCGTCACCGGCACCCGCAACGTCGGGGACTACTTTCAGCGATACGACTCCTTCGGGACGGTGGCCGCGGGCCGCCGGGCGGATCTCATCCTCACGAACTCCAACCCGCTCGGTGACGTGGCGAACATCGCCGACCGCGCCGGCGTCATGGTGCGCGGCGTGTGGAAGTCCGAGGGAGAGATTCAGGAAGGGCTGGCCGCCATCGCCGCCAGCCTCGGCAACTGAGAGCCGATGCAGCTTTAGCGAGAATCGGATAGTTGTTGCAAAAGCTGGATCTTGCAGAACTCCATCAGTTCGAGCTTGCACGCGATCTTTCGATCGCTCTGCTGAAGGGCTGGTTGACGCGGTACAAGTTCAAGGACTGGATCGTAACCGAGACGCAGGGAGAGACCGTCACGGAGGAGATGAAGGAGGAACGCGCCGCTTGGATCGCGCTTCAATTGAACGACCACGAGCGTTGGCTCACCCACGGGAGGGGAATCGATATGCAAACTCTCCGGGACGAGCTTAAGCTCAAGATCACGGATTTCGGTGACGATTCCGACTTGAAGAAGGCCGTCTGGGACTACTTCTGGTTCTTGCGAGACCACATGGCTCGAAACGGTCTCGTGTCGTTTGTCCACAATCCCTACTTCTTCTAGCGGAGGCTAACGATGGAGAAGGACCGGGTAGCCGACATTGTCGAGAAGAATCCGAAGATCGACAGGGCCGCCGTGGAACGCAGTCAGGAGGCGGCCAAGCGGCTCGCCGATGTGGGCATCAAGGTAGGTGGATACCGACTGAAGCCCGCACTGGGTGGCGCGACGATCAGGAATTCCGACCAAACGCTTCGGGGACGTGGAGGTGTGTAGCCCGGAGGCCGAGATGACCCGAAACAGACAAACGCCGGGGCGCGTGGAGCGCCACGAAGGGATCATCACGGTGCGGGGCGGTGGCCGGCACCGCGCGTGGAACGGGATCGAATACAAGACGGGGATGTGGGCGGAGAACGTCGGCTCGGGCGCGCTCTCCATGAACGTGGCGATGATCCCGCCCGGCGGCGTCGCCAAGGCGCACATCCACGTGGACTTCGAGGTGATGCTCTATATCCTCGAGGGACACGTGCGACATGAGTTCGGCCCGCGGCTCGAGAAGACGCTCGATAACGAAGCGGGTGACTTCATCTTCATCGAGCCCGGGGTCCCGCACGAGGTGTTCAATTTGAGCGATACGGAGCCGGTGGTGGCCGTGGTCGCCCGCTCCGATGCGCGCGAGTGGGAGAACATCGTCGACTTCGAGCGCCCCGCGCGAGAGTAGGCGGTAACGCAGGTCGAGAATGCCGGCCGTTCAGAATCCGAGCGACGCAGTCTCCCGCCTCACGTCCCCCGCCGCAGTCATCACCCCGGTTTCCGGATCGCGCCAAGTCACCGTGGGAGCGCCCGCGCGCCAGTTCCACAGGCCCCACGAGCGCACGTCGTGGCCCAGGGCGCGCAACGCCTCGGCCGTCTCCGCCGGGATCCGGTCCTCCATGTAGAGGACGGCGGGATTGCGGTTCACCTCGCTCCCGGTGGCCGGGAAGTTGTAGCTGCCGAAACGGGGCTGGTCTACGGCCTGCTCGGGGGACATCCCCCACAGCGTCACGTTCAGAAAGACCTGCAGGAGAGCCTGCATCTGCTGGTCGCCGCCGGGGGTGGAGAGCCCCATGAACGGCCGGCCATCCTTCATCACCAGAAGGGGGGAGTTCGTGTTACGCGGGCGCTTGCCGGGCGCCATCACGTTGGCCAGCTCGGGGTCCAGGTTGAACTGACCCATGCGGTTGCCCAGCCCGAATCCCCATCCCGGGATCATCGGGGTGAAGGTGTGACCGTCGCTCTCGGTGAGGGAAAACATGTTGCCCTCCCCGTCCATGACATTGAGGGAGGATGTGTCGGTGGAGGGGACTTCACCGGAGGGCCGACCTCCCGGCGCCACGAAGCTCACGGGCGCGCCGTCCGCCACCGCCGCCATCCGTTCCGGATCGCCCCACGGAGGCATATCCTGAAATGCGCTCTTCTCGTCGATGAGCCCGATGCGTTTGCGCGCGTACGCCTTCCCGTACAGTCCCTCCGGAGCAGGGGCGAAATCCGGATCCCCGACGTACCTGTGGGCGTCCGCCATCGCCAGGTTGATCACCTGTGAGACGACGTGGATATACTCCGGCGTGTTGTAGCCGAGGGCGCGCAGGTCGTAGTTCTCCAGCATGTTGAGCATCAGAATGATGCGCGGGCCCTGGCTCCATCCATCGCCGGTGTAGACGTCGTAGCCGTTGAAACCGGTTCCCAGAGGCTCCTCCCAGCGACCCTCGTATCCGGCCATGTCCTCGTAACGGACGATGCCGTCATGCTCCCGGAAGAATCGGTCCACGTCGCGCGCCGGGTCGCCCCGGTAGAAGGCGTCCCGAGCGGCGCGAATCCCTTCGGAACGGATTCCTCCCGCCGCCAGCGCCTGCCGCTCGGCCTCCATCATGTAGCGGATGAGCCTCCCCAGATCGGTATTCACCATGAGATCGCCCAGACGCTGCTCGCCGACCCCGTTGGGGAACCAGAAGCCGCGATTGTAGGGAAAAGTGAGGATCCCCTCCATCTGATCCTCGATCATCCATTTCTGCATCTTGTAGAGGTGATAGCCCTCCTCCACGATGCGCAGCGTCGGCTGCGCGGCCTCGCTGAAGCTGAAGGTGCCGAAACGGTCGAGCGCGGCGAGCCAGACATCCACGTCCGCGGGAATCAGCGCGTTGTTGATGGGCGACTTGCCGTGTGCGAGGAAGTAGTCGAGGGTGGCGAGCGCGGGTGAGGTCCCCGCCCCGACCCGAGTGATCACGTGGTCCTCGGCGGCGCTGTAGAGGATGAGCGGCGCAACCCCGGTCCATCCCGCGTAGTCCATCTTGAGCGCCTTGAGCGCCATCCCTGCAGTCACTCCGGCGTCGAAGGCGTTGCCTCCGGCCTTGAGCACGTCGTACCCGGCCTGCGTGGCCAGGTAGTGCCCGGAGGAGATCACCCCGTGCGTGCCCATGACGCGCGGCCGCATGGCCTCGACGTTGTCGGCGTCGTGTACGTGGCCGTAACTGCGGAACGGGGCGATGGTGGCGACGACGCCTTCCTCCGCGGAAGCGGATTCCTCCGGAGCGCCCATCCACGGACCGCACCAGGCGGTGAGTGCCAGAGCCGCGACGGCGACCACACATGCCAGAGGCTTCATTGCGTCATCCTCCTGTTTCTGCCCGAGATGGCGACCCGGCCGACGGTTCCCTTTGACGCAGATTCGGAGAGAGGATTACGGTTCCCTCTCCATACGGTCCGCAACCTTGCGGAGATAGTCGGCTATCGCCTGCTCGCTGAGCGCGTTACGCCGCTTGCACTCGCCGCTCCACCCGAACCCGCGGACGGCAGAGTACGATCCTGCCGCAGCCCAAGCGGCAATGACAACGACGCCGCCGGAGTCCTCAGAGCTGAGACCATCGGAATCATCGGCTACCCATGCCAGAAACCCGAGCGGCGCCACCACTCCGTAGACGACATCGGCGACCGGCGCGACGATGCTTCGCGTGCAGTAGCCTCGCGCAACCGGGCTGTCGCCGGGCGGCGGTTTTTCCATGAACAGGATTGAACAGCCGGCAGACAGCGCGGAGACCAAGAGAACGGATGTGAGTTTTTTCATCTTCAGTCCTCTACTTGAGAAACGCGGGCGCTCCTGGCACCACCGCCGTACGTAGACTCGCGCTGGTCTCCGTCCCGCTCGAGCGCGGGCCTCTTCGGCGTTGCACCCTCGAAGGACGGCTGGCGAGACGGCGTATGTCTGCTACCCCAGGAGAATAGCAACGCCCACAGTGCTGTACGAGTCCCCCGGGACGTCAGACCGCGGCCAGCGACTCCAGCGCGGCGAGGGTTTCGGCTCGGCCGCGCGCTTCCGGGAAGGGCTCGAGCGCCAGGGCGACCATGCCGGTCGCGTTCGCCACTGCGAAGCTGATCCCGTTCAAGTTGCGCTCTGGAGGAACGTTCGGGATCGGGCGGGGATAGCCGGAGGCGTAGAGCACTCGCCGGCCGTCGCGTCGGCCGCTGCAGATGGTGTCCCGGGGGAGGTCCCAGTCGAGGCAGACGCCGAGTGCGCCGGGGAGGCTGCCCGGGAGCCAGCGCTCACCCTCGTGCGAGTAGGCTGCGATGACGAGCGTCCCGCGCTGCACGGCTCGATCGACCGCGGGCTGCAGCACCTCGATGCGGCTCTGGCGCGGCGTCCCGAGGCTCAAATTCGCCACCCGGCAGCCCTGCTCTCCGGCCCAGTCGATCGCCTTCGCCAGCGTCGGGGCACTCGTCGCCAGCTCGGCGTGAAAGACGCGAGCGACGTGGACCCGCGCGCCCGGCGCCTTCTCCTGGATGGCCGCCGTGACGGCGGTCCCGTGGCCGAGCCGGTCCACGAGGTCGTCGTGTGCGGTCCCGTCGGGAGTAAGCGCGATCCCGCCGGCGATCAGGCCGAGGTGCCGGTGGCCCGGATGCGCACCGCTGTCGATGACCGCGATCGAGACCCCCCGGCCCGTCCGCCCACGCAGCGCCGCCGCTCCCAGGCGGACCATAAGCGGACGCGTCACGTGGGGTCGGTCGCGAACAGGGCTCGGAACGGCCCGGGCCGGCCGTCCAGATCCGCCGGTCGCCCGTCCTGTGCGACGCGCCCGTCGCGGATCACGACCGCCCGGTCCGCGCGCCTCGCCAACTCGGGCCGGTGCGTGATGAGCACGGTGGTGCGCTCCCGCATCAGCGCCGCGTAGCCCTCCAGCAGCCGCGCCTCCGAAGCCGGGTCGAGCGCGCCCGTGGCTTCGTCCAGCACCAGCACGGCCGGATCGGTAAGAAAGGCGCGCGCCACCGCCACCCGCTGCCGCTCCCCGGCGGAGAGCTGCCGGCCGCGTTCCCCGACGACGGTCCCGGCGCCCTCGGGCAGCGACGCCAGCAGTCCGTCCAGCGCGGCGGCGCCCAGTGCGCCGAGCACCTCGGAGTCCGACGCCCCGGGCTCCGCGTAGCGTACGTTCTCCGCGATCGACGCGTGGAAGATGAAGGGGTCCTGCTCCACGACGGCGACATGCCGGCGGATGTCGGCCAGCGCGAGCGTTCGCAGGTCCCGCCCGTCGAGCAGTACGCGCCCGCCGTCGGGGTCGAGCTGCCGGGAGAGCAGATCCGCGATCGTCGACTTCCCGCTCCCGCTCGCGCCGACCAGCGCCACCACCTGCCCGGCGGGAATCTCGAGCGACACGCCCTCCAGAACTTCGCCCCCGCGGCCGAACCCGAGCCGTACGTCGTCGAGGACCAACGCCCCCTCCGCCCGCTCCAGCCGCGCGGCCCCCTCCGCCTCCGCGACCTCGGGCGGGGTGTCGAAGAGCTCGTGCACCCGCACCAGCGACGCCCGGGCGCTCGCGAGGTTGGCGTAGAGCCCCATGAGTGCCTGTACCGGGAAGAGCAGCCGCATCTGGTACGCCATGAAGGCGACGAACGTCCCCAGCGTCGTCGCCTCCGTGATCACCCGGTAGCCGCCATACAGAAACACGGCAGCCGTCCCCGTCTGCAGCAGGAGCCCGGGCAGCCCTCCCGCCAGGTACGTGAACCAGCGCATCGACAGCAGCGCGCGCACAAAGCGGTCGTTGTGACGCCCGAACCGGTCCGCCTCGCGCTCCTGCGCATTGGCCGCGACCACCGTTCTCATCCCCTGCATGGTCTCGATGAGGAAGCTCCCGATGTTCGCGCTCCGCTCGCGCAGCTGGGTCACACGTCCCTCGAGCTGCCGCCGGTATCGGACCAGCGCCCACAGACTCGGCGGCAACGCGACCAGCCCCACCAGGAAGAGCCGCGCGTCGAGCCACACCAGCATCGCCACCGTCCCCACCAGGAATAGGACGTTGCCGAACAGGCCGAGCGCCGCATCCGCGGTCACCCGCTGGATCTCGCCGATGTCGTTGTTGATGCGGGAGACGATGTCGCCGAGCGGCGTCCGGGCGTAGAAGCGCGGCGAGAGTCTCTGGAGGTGGCGGTACAGGGCCAGCCGCATGTCGAACAGGATGCCGGCCGAGACCCGCGTGTATCGCATCCCGCTCGCCACGTTCGCGACGAAACTGAGCATCGTGATCCCGACGAACAGACCTACGATCCGCAGCAGCAGGGGGAAGTCCTGCCCGAGGATCGCATCGTCGATCATCGCCTTGGAGAGGTACGGAAGCGCCAGGCCCAGGGCGGTGCCCGCCGTGGAGAGCAGCACCACCGGAAGCAAAGCCCCCGCGTACGGTCGAACGTAGGCGAGGGCTCGGCGAAGGTGCGGGTCGCGAATCACCCCGCTAGGGGTCGGGTACCACGACGACGCTCGTCATGTCGGCGTCCAGCGTGACCGTGCGCAGGAGCTCGAACGTTTCCTCGTCGTAGACGTCGATCGTGCTTCCGGCATTGTAGATGTAGAGCCGTTGCCCGTCGGCGCTCGGCATCAGCGCCATCCGCGGGCGCCCCGCGAACGTGATGCGGTCCGAGACCCGCCGCCCCGCGAGGTCGAACTTCCACATCTCGTAGTGACCGATCTGCGACTTGAGCCCGTACCCCTTCGTCCCGTCCGGGGAGAGCGCGAACGACACGCGCTCGGAGGGCCCGATGGGGTGGAACTCCACCGCCTGCTCCGCCAGGTCCACGGTCGCGAAGCCCATCAGCCGCCGGTTCTGGACCGGATCCATCACGCGGAAGAGACCAGTGTAGACACCTTCCTCCTCCTGGTACGGACTCTCTCCGAAGGGGAGCGTCATCGCGCCCAACCCTGTCTCGAACGGCTCGGAGATCGCCCAGCGGTCCACTTCCTCGAACGTCTCCGAGTCGACCGCGATCAGATCGTCCGAGAACATGTACAGGAGGTCCCCGTCGGGGGAAAAACGGAAATTGGCGTTCTGTCGCAGCTCCTCGCCGGGCCACGGGATCGTGTCCGTCACCTCGTAGCTCGTGAGGTCGAAGCGGAGGATCGTCGGTTCGTCGATCTGGTAGCGGTCCGCCAGCTTCGTCCGGCTCTGCACGAGAATGGCGGCCCACTCCAGGTTCGGATGGACCTGAAACGACCGGATCCACGTCCGCGTCGAACCCTCGCTCAACGTGAACTCGCCGACGGATTCCTTCGAGGGGAGGGCGATGATTTCCACCGTCTCGAAGAACGGATCCAGAACGTAGAGCCGCGATCGATCGTCGGAGAGGGTGAGGCGAAGCGAGATCGGACGCTTGACCTGAATCCGGTCCACGACCTGCTCCGTCGCCTCGTCCCACACCAGCACTTCGTTGCTGTAGTTGCCCATGTACCAATGGGCGTTGCGGCCGTTCGCCGCGCCGCCGCCGTTCTCCTGTGCCGCCAGCGCCGTGGCGAAGAGGAGCCCGCAAGCGGACGCCACGATCGGGGCCATCCGGCCCCTGAAGCGCCTGCGTCGGATCACGGGAAGACCAGGTCGAGCTTGCGCCAGTCCTTCTGCGCCGAGGCGCACTGCGATGTCCAGTCCGGTGAGTGATTGAGCTGGTCGGGCACGTGCGCGGGCCAGAAGCAGGCGAGATGGCAGTCGAACAGGTCCCGCTCGACCGGCTGGCAGAGCCCGGCCGTCCCCCCGCTCGAATCCACCTCCCAGCCGGGCGAGAAGACGAGCGAGCAGCCGAGGGGAATGTGCGGCCCCTCCGGCGGGCGGCTCTCCAGACCCACCACGTCGAGTTGTTCGCGCGCCACCTGCGCCTCGATCCGGCCAGCCTTCTGGTTGATCGGCTTCAAGTGTTTCACGGCTCTCCCCCGGTCAATGGTCGAAGCGGGCCAGGTACTCCGGGTTCCGCTCCGACAGCTCTCCGTAAATCTCCAGACACGTGTGCGTCCAGGTCCGCACCCAGGTGCAGAAATGCAGGTTGGGTGCGGTCGTCTCACCGGTCCGCGTGTATGCCTCGTGATAGCAGCCGCCCGAGCAAATAGGGCGAGCCCAGCACGTATGGCAGTCGGTCTTGTTCTTGACGTGGTGATCCTCGAGGAACTCCCGCTGGCGCTCGCGGTCGATCCCGTCCCGGACTGTCCCGAAGCTGTGGTCGTCGGAATAGGCGAAGCGGTGGCAGAGCGAAACGTCGCCTCCCGTCGTCACTCCCATGAGCCCGAGCCCGGCCCCGCACGGGTACGCCTTGCTCACGCCCTTGTGGATCTCTTCCAGCGTGTCCTTCACGTTGGAAAAGCCGTGGTGCCGGTTCTGCACCGCGTGCTCCAGCCAATCCCGCGCCAGTTCGTCGAACTGCCGCAGCATGCCGACGTATCCGTCGTCGGTGATCTCCCAGTCGCGGCCCGAGGAGGTCGTGACGGGGGCGAATCCCACCTCCCAGAACCCCATCTCGTCGATGAGGTGACGGTAGATGCGGTGGATGTCGAGGTTCTCGCGCGTGAGGGTGACGCGGGCCCCGATCGGGCGCGTCTTGTGCCGGCGGAGCAGTTCCTTGATCCGCGGGCGGACGGTCTCGTAGGAGCCCTTCCCGCTGTGGAAGACCCGCATCCGGTCCTGCATCTCCTGCGGTCCGTCGATGGAGACGGTCACGCCGATCTCGTTGTCCGCCAACCACTCGATGATGTCGGGGCGGAGAAGCGTGGCGTTCGTCGTGAGACTGAACTCGATCCGTTTCCCCTCTTCCTCGGCGCGGCGGCGGGCATAGGCCACTGTTTCCTGGAGTGTCGGGAAGTTGAGCAGCGTCTCGCCGCCGAAGAAGGTGAGGTGGGCGACTTCGAGCGGTCCCGACTCCTTGAGCAGGAACTCGACGCCGTCCCGCGCCGTCTCGTCCGCCATGAACTTGGGGTCATCCGTGCACGTCGTGTCGACGATCTTGTCCTCGCCGTACTCGTAACAGTAGGTGCAGGCGAGATTGCACTTGTTCGTGACGTTGAGGACCATCGTGGTGAGCGGAAACCCCTCCGGCGGCAGATCATTCACCACCTGCTCGGCGGGCGCTCCGGCCTCCCCGACGGCGCGGATGTGCCGGAGTTCGGTCAGCCCCTCCTGTACCCGGTCGACGGGATAGCGGTCGGAGAGGGAGTTCACGATCTCGCCCGGCGCGCGCGGACCGTAGCTCAGCAGATCCAGGATCCCCGAGGACGCCGCGTCGAGCCGGAAAATGCCGGCCGATGGGACGAGGTAGAGGAATTTTTCGCCTGCCGCCTCGAAGGTGTGAAACTCGCGGAGCGCCAGTTGATTGGGGGGTCGGATCATGGGATCAGCCTGCCCGTGGGTACGCCCTGCCAAGGGTCGAATTTGAGGTAGAGCGGCACTGTAACGATGAGATTGGCTCGGGCGCGGAGCGGCCTCCCCGGGCCCGCATCGGGATCTGCATCGGCGCCCGCGTAGGTCGCGACCACCCACACATCGCCGACGTTGTTGCGGTTACCCCGGCGGTCGTTGTTCGGGCCGTCGATGGCGGGTGTGAACGTTCCGTCCGGGCCGAGCGCCCCGACGTAGTCGATGTCGTCGTCGTCGAACGTGGCGGTGTACTCCTCCATGCTCCAGCTCACCGGCACGCGCCCGAGCCGGAGATCGTCCTCCGTATCCGGCTCGGCATCCGGGCCGTCGTCCCACCCGATGGCGTCGAAGGGCTGGAACCCCTTGGGGAAGTTGGCGCCGCCGATCCGGGCCATGCCCGCGCGCGGCAACACCTCGATGCGGTCCACCCCATCGTGGACCTGGAGTGCGCCGGGCAGGCTCACGCCGCCCACGAAGAGGTCGCGCCCGCCGACCGACGCATCGGCGTCGACCGCGAGGCGGAGCGTCACCCGGCTGGTATCGCCGCTCACGACGGCCTCGACGCGGACCCCGGGTCCGAAGTCGAAGTCTCCCGGTTCCGGGTTCGGGGGAAGGTTCACGCCGTGGACGCGGACCTCCGCGGACGCCGCGCCGGTGCGGAGCGCCCGGGGGTGCACGCCCGAAAGGACGGGCCCGCCGCTCACGCGGGTCAGCTTCACGTCGGGGCCGAACTCATCGTATGCGCCGGTGAACCAGCGGCCCGTCATCTCCTGCCAGCCGCGGTCGACCGTTATCACCTCGCGCAACTCGTCCAAGCCGCCGGGATTCGACCGCCCCCGCCACTGATAGCCGGTGTAGACGATGGACTGTCCGCTGCGGCGCACCTGTTGTCCGGACTCGGCGTAGCTGTACGACGCCGAACTGCGGAACTCGTCCGGCCCGTCTCCGGTCACGATCTTCACCGTGCCGAAGATCTGGCCCCTCCCGGGCTCGAATCCGGATAGCGCCCAGGTGCCGGCGAGGCGTGGCGAGCGCATCGACGCCGACCAGGCCGACCACTCCGGCGTCTCGAGGGGGAAGGTCTCGGACAGATGATCCACCGCCTCGTCCATGGGCTGCGGGCCGTCACCCTGCGTCCGGAAGGCCTGGAAATCGACGAGCGGATAGAGTCCGCGGTGCGTCGCCATCAGCAGTTCCCACTCTTCGCGGGTGCGCCGCTGGGTGATGACCCGGCCCATGCTGTGGCACTGGATGCACGTGTTCTCGACGTCGCGGTCCGCCTCGTAGACGTGGTCGATCAGCCGGCGTTCGACCTCGAACCGGCCCGGTTCCAGTTCTTCCGGGGCGAGTCCCTGGCGGTTCGAAAGGTAGCGAACGACCTCTCGGGCCTCCTCGGGATCGAGCGGGACGCCGTTGAGCGCGACCATGCGCCGGACCGACGTCTGCCACCCTTCCGGCGTCTTGCGTTCGTAGGAGATCCGGGACATCCGGTCCTGTTCGTCGCGCTCGTGGCAGCGCTGGCAGCGGCGAATGATGATCTCGTTGTCGATCGGGTAGCCGTCGTTCTCGTCGGGATGGATCGACGCTTCGGCAAAGCCGGAGACAGCGGCGGTCGGCATCCCCGGGGCGACTGGAGTGGTACGGGCGGCGACGAGCACCGCCACGCCGATGGCCAATCCGGCCGCCACCAGTGCGCGGTTGAAGCCGTGCCGCTCTCGAGCGGTGGGTGCATCCTGCCTGGACGCCTCGCTCTTCATCCATCCTCCATTCGTAACCGATTGATTGTGCGCCAATCGAGGTAGTCGCGCCAGTCCGAAACGGGAGTCTTCAACTCTCGGCAGGGTCGTCCCTTAGGTCGAGAAAACCGGCTCCGACGGCGAGGGCGAGGGCGGCGAGGAAGTCGGGCAGAGGCGCCGGAGCCCCCAGCCGGTTGTAGGCCTCGTAGATGTCGGGGACCTGGTCGGACGCCGGTGCCACGTCCACGAGTCGCCGGAGATCGACGTTGCGAACGTAGCGTGCGCCGGCCGGCAGCCGATCGGAAACCAGGTAGCGATCGAGCGCAATTCGGTCGTCGACCACTGCGGGACGCCGCACAGCTTCGAGTGCGGGCGACGGCCGGAGGTGTACCGAGGGGAGCGATCGGATCGTCTCGTACGCCGCTCCCGCCTCTGCGCTGCCCAGAAACGCCTCGGCCCGTCGCTCCGCGAGCGAACGGTCGCCGGGTTCCGTGACCGCGGGGGCGCCGGGCGTCGCGGCGGTTTCCGCAATGTCGGCGCCCGCTTTACGCGCGGCCGCGAGGCGCACCTGCCAGAAAGGGCGGTCGTCCGCGGCCGCGGCCTGCTCGAAAAAGGGAATGGAAAGCGCCCGGTAGGTGCGATAGACCTCCCGCTCACGGTCGTCATACAGCTCGCAGGCCGCCATGGCCATGGCGTCGTCTTCGAGCCCGGTGTGCGTCACGATCGCTGCGAGCCACGCGGAGGCGAGCGCCTTCTTGACGCCGTATGAGGAGAGGGGGTCGATGAAGGATCCGGCGTCGCCGACGAGGAGCATGCCCGGCCGGCCGTGCGAGGTCGAGCCGTACAGCGACGCGGGGCATGCCCGCACGGGCCCCGCCAGCCGACCCCCGGCGAGCCGCTGACCGAGCCGCGCCGCCTTGGCCAGCTCGGTGCGCCACATGCCTTCGAGGCCCAGTTCGCGGCGCAGGCCCGTACGGCGCGGGTCGACCATCGCCGTGACGCAGCGGGTCCGCCGCGAGGTCGGCACCGACCAGGCCCATCCATCCGAATAGCTCTCGATGAGCGTACAGCCCGGATCCGGCGCGGGGCGGTCAGGGTCCGCGGTCCAGCGGCCCACCAGGGCGAGTGTTGCGATCCCGCGTTCCCGGCTGCGGTACCCTCGCCGGGCAAGCACCCCTGCGCGGCCCGAAGCGTCGAGCACCCAACGCGCCCGGTAGCGCGCGGTCGCGGTCCCCACCCGCCAGCCATCGGGCTCGGCGGACGTCCGGATCACGGGCCCGTCCGTGCGCAGCCGCACACCCGCGTCGCGCGCCACGCCAAGGAATGCCGCCTCGAGCGTGGACCGATCGGCGTGGAAGCCGCGTTCGGCCGCGCCGAACCGCTCCGCTCGCCGCGGCATGCCGGCCCACCAGACGGTATTGCCTTCATTCGCCACGAGGCCCGCCGCGTCGAGGGCGTCGAGTGCCCCGACGCGCTCGAGGAGCTTCCGTGCCGATGCCGGGATCGACTCGGCGAGCCACTTCGCCGGCGGGGCCGGCCGGGTGACCAGCGCTACGTCATGGCCGACCCGCGAGAGCGACGCCGCGGCGGCGCAGCCGGCCGGCCCCCCACCGACGACCAGAACGTCGTACAGCTTGTCAGACAGGTCGGCTCAGCGCTCCCGCTGGCGCAACAACACCTCGCCGGCCGGCCCGTCCGTGGCGAAGCAGTAGAAACGTCCGTCTCCACCCGTGCCGCGTAGATTCTCGAGGCTGCAGCCGCGCGAACCGTGGGCATCGTTCCACGACGTCGGGTTCTGGCCGCCCCCCTGACGGTCGTGGTGTCCGACGAGCGCGCTGCCCTCGCCGCTCGACGTCCAGTTGCTGCACGTCGTGTCCCCGTCCGCGTCCGAAACCATCCCGTTCATCATGGCGCCGGTGAGAATGTCGTGCTGGTTCGGCTGGTCGCCGCGCCCGTTCACCTGCCCGCCGTTCTCCGTGAGAATCGTGGCCTTGGTCAAGTTGGGGCCGTTGCTGTGCAGGTGCTCGACGTCCCTCGCGATCATCGTGCCCGCGTGGTTGTACCACGGTCCGTCGCCGATCCGGTCGCGCGCGTTCACGCCGCCCGGGCCGGTCGTGCTCAGGTAGGCCCGCCACATCCGATCGGGCAGCCCCGCCGCCTCGGCCAGAGTTTCGCAGTACGCATCCGCTCCCTCGAGGCCGCCGAGGTCCGCGCCGTCGCCCGGATTCGAGCTGGTGATGAAGAAGCTGATGTTCTCGTCCTGCGCCGCCGCCGCGCTGGCGCCGAACGCGAGCAGGATCGCCATGAGGCTTGCTGTGCGTTTCATCTCTAACTCCTGTACTGGTTTTTGTCACCGTATGACCGCGCCGTCGCCCGCGCGCATCCCCCGCCCCCGCCGCGACTTCTTCCGCCGCCAGCGAACCGCTGTTGCTAGCGCCGGACGTACTTCCGCATTTGCCGGGGTCCGACTTCCGCCCCGTACAGGTTGCCGTGTGCATCGACCGCGATCCCCTCGGCTCCGCTCGTGCCCGAGGCGTCGGGATTGGGCTCGGGGTCGGGGATGAAGGCCGTCACCCACCCGGTCGTCGCGTCGCCGATGTAGATGCCGCGCAGCCATCCCTTGTTGCGGCGCGCGTTCGACTCCGAGTCCGTCGAGTACAGCACGTCGTTCTCGTCGATGAACAGTCCGCTCGGACGTCCGAACTGATACCAGGTCTCGAGGTGGTTCCCGTCCTGGTCGAAGATCTGGACGCGGCTGTTGCCCCGGTCGCCCACGAACAGGCGCCCCTGCGAGTCCATGGCGAGCGCGTGCGGGTCGCGGAACTCCCCGTTCGCCGTGCCCATGCGGCCCCACTCCATAAGGAAGCTGCCATCGGGCGCGAACTTGATGATGCGGTTGTTGCCGCCGGCGTCGTGGCCGTCCGCCACGAAGATGCTACCGTCCGGCGCCACGAGGATGTCCGAGGGTTTGTTGAAGTGGTTCGGCCCGTCACCGGCGACGCCCTTCTCGCCCAGCGTCATCAGGACGTCGCCCTCGGGGCTGAACTTGTAGATCACGTGTCCCCAGCCCTCCGGCACCGGCGCGTATCCCACAGCGTCGGCCACCCACACGCTGCCGTCGTCCTCAACGAACATCCCGTGCGGCCAGGCGATGAGGCCCGAGCCGAAGCTTCGCACGAGGTTGCCGGCGGTATCGAACAGCAGGACGGGGTCCACATCGCTCTCGACGCACAGGTTCGCACCGCAGCGCTCGCCTACCCAGATGTGCTCCCCGTCCGGGGCCGGGTAGACCGCGCTCGTAGCGCCCCAGCTTCGACCGTCCGGAAGCTGTCCCCAGCCATCCATCGCCATGTACGGGTTCGGCGCCGTCAACTGCGCCCCGAGCGCGCCCGCGCCCGCGCCGCTTGCTGCTGCTGCGAATACCGCGACGAGTCCGATTCGCCTTGCGCCTCGCATCCGCCCTCCTTCCGGTGTTGGGTTCGGTGACGATGGACGCCATCGAAAGGACGGGCAAGCGCGACCCCGCCTCGAAGCCGGGAACTACGAGACGTTCCCGCGGGAACGCGCCCAGCCCGCGCCGCCGCCCTTCGCCTTGGCCGCCAGCCGGCCGAAGGGGCCGCTGATCGCCCACGCCGCGCCCACGATGATGACAATGAGGGCCGCCCAACGCATGAGCGCGGTACCCAGTGCCGCGTCGAAGGCCGGCCATCGGAAGCGGTAGGCCATCAGCTCGGAACCGCGGTCCGTCATCCAGTGCCATCCCGTATGCGCGAGCAGCGCCGATCCGATGATGGTCCCCATCCGTTCTGGCACCACCTTCCGGAACAACAACTCGACCGCCGGGACAGCGAGGGCGACTACGAACAGTTGCCCCAACTCCACGCCGACGTTGAAGGAGAGCAAGGACGTGAGGAGGTGTCCGCCGGCGAACTGGAGCGACTCGCTGAGCGCGAACGAGAATCCGAAGCCGTGCACGAGCCCGAACCCGAATGCGAGCAGCCACCGCCTCCGCGGCTTCGCCCCCACGATGTTCTCGAGGGCCATGTAGACGATCGAGAGCGCGATGAGCGTCTCGATCAGCGGAGGAAACCAGAGCGCCCGCGGTGCGATCCCGAAGGCGGACGCGATGAGCGTGATCGAGTGCGCGATCGTGAATGAGGTGATGACCGGAACCAGCCCCCACAGCGTCCGCAGCGGGATGACGAGACAGAGGAGGAAGAGGAGATGGTCGATACCGTCGAGGATATGCGTGAAGCCGAGCGACACGAAGCGCAGCGCCGCCTGGTGCCAGCGGGGATCGAGGCGAACGAGCCCAGGGTCGCCGACGTACTGGAACGCGCGCTCCGGCCGGTCCGGCGGGCGCAGACGCAGCACCGTGACGGTGCGCAGACCGAGATGCGCGAAGGCCGGATCAATCGAGAAGCGGGACTCGTCCGATTCGATCTCGTACTCGAGCAGCACGTCGAGCAGGGCCTGCCGCCAAGGCAGTTGTAGCGCGGGATCGAGCGGCGGGTCGTCGAAATGCGCCAGCGCCGTCTCGTACGTGGCGAAGGAACGGTCCGAGGGGAGGGAGACCCTCGTGGCCGCGATCCGGGGCGTCCCCAGGCGCCGGTCCTCTTCAAAAAAGGCGACGTAGTCCGCGATCCAGAGTTGCGCCGCATCGGTCAGAAACGGACCTGCGGCCTCCAGGTCGAGATACCCGAGGCCGTACTGCGGGAACTCGATGTCGCGCATCGCCTCGAGCGGTGCTCGGACGAGAAAGCGGAGCCTCCGACTCTCCGGCACCACGAACGCCTGCACCGTGACATCCGACGGAATCTCGTGCAGAACGACACGAACGTCAGCGGCGGGACCGAGGTCTCCAGGGAGATCGGGCGCGGCACGGACCCCGTCGAGGATACCGGACAGGGCGAACAGGGCGAGCACGAAACCGCTCACCGTCATCGTCCGCCCACGCCGGTTCTCGCCTCGGTCCATCGTCGGCCTCTGTTCCAATGGAAGGGACACCGTCGACCCCAGGTCCTGTGCGGTACCGCAGGCCGCGTGGGAGATCGGCAACGTATCGACGAGAAATGCGAGACGCGACAGAGAGCCCCACAAGCGAAGGTTCACCGTGCCCGCGTCTCTCCGACACGACTCCGGTCCGGGAATCTCTGGACGAACGCGGAACGGATCGGTAGCGTGGTCAAGCGTGGCACGGTTCCGGATCGGCAAGGAGAGACAACCATGAACGGGAAGCGGCGAACCCTCATCTGCGGTGCCGTTGCCGGCGTCGTGATCGCGCTCGCGTGCGGCCAGGCGGCCATGGACGACGGAGCCCGGGCCAGCGAGGGGCAGGGGGTCGAGGCGCCGATGTTCGAAGTGGATCCCTTCTGGCCGAAACCCCTCCCGGATCACTGGGTGCTGGGGTCTGCGATCGGCGTCGGAGTGGACTCCCGCGACCACGTGTTCATCGTCCACCGCGGCAACCTCACCGAACGCACCGAAGGCGGGGCCGACGCGGATCCGCCGATCGGCGAGTGCTGCCGGGCCGCGCCCCCGGTGCTCGAGTTCGATCCCGAGGGCAACCTCGTCAACTCCTGGGGCGGTTCCTCCGACGAGTACGTGTGGCCCGCCTCGAACCACGGGATCACCGTCGACCACATGGACAACCTGTGGATCGGCGGCAACGGGCCGAACGACACGCACGTCCTGAAGTTCTCGCGCGATGGCGAGTTCCTCGCTTCGTACGGGGAGCCCGAAGCGGGGCCCGAGCCCGACAGTCACAGCGAGACGCGCTTCAATCGGGTGGCCAAACTGGCTTTCGACGGCGAGGCCAACGAGGCCTACCTCGCCGACGGGTACGGCGGACGCCGCGTGGCGGTGCTCGACGCGTCTACCGGCGCCTTCAAGCGCTACTGGGGCGCCTACGGGAACGCCCCGGACGACACGCGGACGCCTCCCTACGATCCGGACGCGCCGCTCATCCAGCAGTTCCGGACGCCGGTGCACTGCGCCGAACCCACGCCCGACGGCTTCGTGTACGTGTGCGACCGTCCCAACGACCGGATCCAGGTCTTCCAGAAGGACGGGACGTTCGTGGATGAGGTGCGGATCGCGCCGCGCACGCTGGGCGACGGATCCACCTGGGACATCGCCTTCTCCCGCGACGCCGACCAGAAGTACATGTACGTGGCCGACGGGAAGAACATGCGGGTCTACGTCATGGACCGTGCTTCGCTCGAGATCCTGACCAGCTTTGGAGACGGAGGGCGCCAGCCGGGCCAGTTCTTCGCGGTTCACAGCATCGCGACGGATTCGCAGGGCAACATCTACACGACCGAGACATACGAGGGGAAGCGGGTCCAGAAGTTCGTGTACATGGGTATGGGCCAGGTGTCCGCGGAGAACCAGGGTCCGCCCTGGCCGCGGGGTGAGCCATAGGACCAGTTTCCTGTCACCACGTCAGCACCGGACGGGGGCGCCTCGCAGGAGGCGCCCCGTTTTATTGCCGCCCCCTCGGACTGAGGGAGCGACGGTTGCCCGCGCCCGATCTCTGGACGGCGCGGGGACATGCCGAGTACGGTGGGGGGGTGCGGTAACGTCCAGATCAGCCCGGAGGGACAATCATGAACGGCAATCGGCGAACCCTCATCGGAGTTGTGATCGCGGGCGTCGTCATCGCGTTGGCGTGCGGTCAGGCGGCGATGGACGACGAAGCTTCGGCCGGCGCTGCACAGGGGTCCGAGGCGCCGATGTTCGAGGTGGATCCGTTCTGGCCGAAGCCGTTGCCGAATCACTGGCTGCTCGGATCGACCATCGGCGTCGGGGTGGACTCCCGCGACCACGTGTTCATCATCCACCGGCGCGCCTCAATCAATGCGGGCACCGAACTCGGGGCCGATGCCGATCCGCCGACGAGCGAGTGCTGCCGGGCGGCACCCGAGGTGCTCGAGTTCGATCCCGAGGGCAACCTCGTCGACTCCTGGGGCGGCCCCTCCGATGACTACGTGTGGCCCGCCTCGAACCACGGGATCACCGTCGACCACATGGACAACCTGTGGATCGGCGGCAACGGGCCGAACGACACGCACATCCTGAAGTTCTCGCGTGACGGTCAGTTTCTGGCGTCGTACGGACAGCCCGAAGCGGGGCCCGAACCCGACAGCCACAGCGAGACGCGCTTCAACCGGGTCGCCAAGGTGGCCTTCGACGCCGAAGCCAACGAGGCCTACGTTGCCGATGGCTACGGCGGCCGCCGCGTGGCGGTGCTCGACGCGTCGACGGGGACCTTCAAGCGCTACTGGGGCGCCTACGGCAACGCGCCGGACGACACGCCGACGCGGCCCTACGATCCGGACGCGCCGCTCCTCCAGCAGTTCCGGACGCCCGTGCACTGCGCCGACCCCTCGCTCGACGGTCACGTCTACGTGTGCGACCGCGCCAACGACCGGATTCAGGTCTTTCGCACGGACGGGACGTATGTGGATGAGGTCCGGATCGCGCCGCGCACGCTGGGCGCCGGATCGACCTGGGACGTCGCCTTCTCCCGCGATCCCGAGCAGAAGTACATGTACGTCGCCGACGGGTCGAATCATCGGGTCTACGTAGTGGACCGTGTCTCGCTCGAGGTCCTGACCAGCTTCGGGGACGGGGGCCGTCAGCCCGGCCTCTTCATCGGCGTGCACAGCATCGCGACCGACTCGGAGGGCAACGTCTACACGACCGAGACCTACGAGGGGAAGCGGATCCAGAAGTTCGTGTACATGGGCGTGGGCCCGGTGTCGGCCGAGAACCAGGGTGCGCCGTGGCCGGGCGGCGGACGGTAGTGCCCGCCACCTGGACGCCGAAGCCTCGGGCCGCTAGAAGATCGAAGCCTGGAGCCGCGAGTACAGATAGCGGCCGTTGAAGCCCATGCCGGAAGACGTGCGGTAGGTGAAGATCCCGCCGAACGTGTCGAAGCGGGTCGGGAAGGCGTCGAAGATGTTCTCGCCGCCGACCGTCAGCCGCCACCTCTCGTTGATTCTGTACGTCACTTCCGCATCGAAGGTGACCTTCGGCTCCAGCAGCCGGGAATCGTCGTCCTCGCCGCCGACGCCGAGTGCGATCAATTCCTGCTGCGCCCCGTAGTAGTTCGCGCCGAGGCCGAACCGGAACGCTCCGGTGCTCAGCCGCGTCTTGAACACACCGCGCCAGTCCGGGCGCCCCTCCTCCAGGAAGAACACGTCGAACTCGTCGTAGATGTCGAAGGCTTCTCCCGCCAGAACCGGGTTCTCCTTCACGCACGCCGTGATGTCGTCGCCCGGACAGCGTCCCCTGACCTGGCTCCAGTTGGCCGAAGCAATGAACTGGAACAGCGACGCTTCACCGATCATCTTTCGCCAGTTGAGCGCGGCGTCCAGCCCGTAGGAACGGATGTCGATCGCGTTCGAGAAGAAGCGGATCGACTCCGCCGCGAAATTGCTCAGCAGGTTCTTGATGAAGTCGCTGGAGAGCGAGTTCGACATCACGATGGCGTCATCGACGTCGGTGAGATACCCGTCCATGGTGAGGTGGAGATTGTCCGTCGGAGTCACCGCGATCCCGGCGCTGAACGAGCGCGCCTTCTCCTCGGTGAGCGGTACCGCGCCCACCGCCCGAGCCTCCGGTGCGTCGACCGGAAACTCGCCGACCTCGAAGCCGATCGGGTTGGTCGACACGTGGCCGTAGTGCGACTGGCTCAGCGCCGGTGCGCGGAAGCCCGTCGAAAAGCCGGTACGGAAGATGAAGTCCTCCGACGGCTCGAATCGGAACGCGACCTTTCCGTTCAGCGTGCCGCCGAAGTCGCTGTAGTTCTCGTAGCGCGTGGCCACGGACGCCAGGACGCCCGACCACAGGGGCGCCTCGAGTTCCCCGTAGACCCCGATGTTGGAGCGGTTCCAGCTTCCCGCCTGCCCGGGCCGATAGCCCGCGAACACCTGCGAGCCGGATGAGGCGATACCACCGCTCTGGTTCGGGTGGAACCCGTTGATGTACGAGCCCCGCTCACCCTGGATCACCTTGTAGATGTCATTCCGGAACGAGGCCCCCAACGCGAGGGTCGCCTCGCCTCCCGCCAGTCCCAGGTCGACCCTGCGCCACACGTCCGCGTTGAGCAGGAACTGGTTGTTCTCCAGGGATCCGACGTAGAAACGCATCGCGTTGGGGATCCCCGGATCGTCGGCCGTCCCGAGGACGCCGTCGCGACCGGGTGCGCAAGGCGTGTCGAGGCATGGGCCGAGCGAAGCGTTGTGCGTGTCGAAGATGTCGTTGTTCACGCGATTCGACCCGTACTGCGTGCTCAGATCCCAGCCCCAGCCCCCGTCGCGGCCTCCGCGGATCCCGGCGACGGCCGAGAGGTCCCGCGTGTCGGAATCGAACTTGGGCAGAAATCCGAGCGGGTAGATCTGCGGCCAGTTCCGATTTTCCAGGGAACGGCGATAAAAGCCCGAGTGCAGATCCTGGCGCTGGCTGTAGCCGCCGAACGCGTAGAACTCCGTCGCGTTCTCCGCATCGGACAGGGGCAATTCGAAGTTCGCGAAGAGCATGTAGCTCGTCGCCTCCCCATCACCCCAGAGGTGGTTCGGCTGCGTCACAGCGTTGTTCTTCCGGATGACGACCCCGCGGTCGACGAAATCGGCGTCCCCGGGGATGACCTGGTCACGGGCATCGGCTCCGGCGCGGTTCGTCGAGTCCCGCTGGCTGAAGGCCCCCGTGAGGTTGAGTACGCCTCGACTGCCGATTCCGATCCCCCAGTTCCCCGAGAAGTCGTAGCGCAGTCCGTCGTTCTCCCACTCGTCCGGGAAGTAGTTCCCGATGGCCGCGAGGAACTGGGGCGCCGACACCGTGTTCTTGAGCTGCATGTTGATCACGCCCGCGATCGCATCGGAGCCGTACTGTGCCGCTGCCCCGTCACGGAGAATCTCCATGCGCCCGATCGCCTGGATCGGAAAGGCGTTCATGTCCACGCCGCTCCCGCCGGGGAAGGCGCCGCCCCCGAAAACGTTCACGACGGCGGTCGAATGGCGCCGCTTTCCGTTCATGAGGACGAGGGCGTGGTCCGGCGCGAGCCCCCGGAGCTGGAACGGCCGCACACCCGAGGTCATATCCGAGATCTGCCGGCGCGGGAAGTAGATCGAGGGCGACAGTTCGTTCAGCACCGCCGCCATCTCGATCTGGGCGCTCTCGACGATCTGTGCGGCGGGATAGATGTCGACCGGAACCGCCAGTTCGTCCGCGGCCGTGTGCATGGCCCGTGACCCGACGGTCACGGTGAGGTCCCTCACAGAGATGGCAACGGCCCCGATCGTGAAGTCCTGGCGGGACTGCTGGCCCGCCTCCACCCGCACCTCCGCTTCGGCGGCGGCGAACCCGACGCTCTGTACGCGCACCGTCTGGGTCCCCGCAGGCACATTGTCAATGCGGTATCGGCCCGCCCGGGAGGTCAGCAACCCAAGGTCGGTGCCGACCACGCTGACCTGTGCACCGGCTAGCGGCCGCCCGTCGTCCGCGATCACGCGGCCGGCGATACTCCCCTGTCCTTCGACGACAGTTGGTGCCATCGCCAGCAGGAGCAGGACTCCAAGGCAAGGGAGCTTGTATCTCATGCTCGACTCTTTCCTGCGTCAGTTCGGCACGTTCTCGAACAGCAGGAGAAGATCGTCGATCTCGTCGATGCCCGTGATGTCGAGGTCTCCGTCGTTGTCCCGATCGTGGAGGATGGCGCACGAAGCCGCGGTCCGGGCCGCGAGTTCCTCCGGACGTCGCCGAAAGCGTCCATCGACGTTCTCGAAGATCACGAAGTGGCCGCTGTCGAACGTACCGTCACCTCGCGACGCGAGCGTGACCACCTCGTCGGAGCGGCGAGTGCCGATGAAGACGTCCATGAGTCCGTCGCCGTTGACGTCACCGGGCGCGCACGACCACTCGCCGTCCCCGATGTCCATCGTGCCGGCCGGCACCAGCGACTGGACAGCGACCGCCGGAACCGGTTCGGGACGCCGAGCAAGGGTGTCTTCAGGGTTGAGATCAGGGACTTCGTCATCGGGGGCATTCTCCACGATTGACCGTGAAGATGCCCTACCCTCGTACGCAGGGACAGTTCGCCGGACTACCGCAGGATGCGAATTGGAAGAAGTGGACGGAAAGGCGGAGCCTACCGGCCGGACCAGCCCATGCGACGGCCACCGATTCCTCCCAGACCCTGCCCGCGGCCGAACCCTTTCCCGGGCAGGCCCAGCCCGATGCGGTCGCGCGGGCCCTGGAGGCCCGCGGTAATGCAGTCGGTCCACACGCCGATGGCGGTCACGCCCCCTCCGCCGAACCCCTTCCCGGAGGCTGACGAAGTCCGTCCGGTTCCCTGGCCCGAGAAGGCTCCGGACTCGGGCCTGCGCCGAAGGATGCCCCGATTCGCCGGTTGCGTCTTGCCCGGGGTCTCGCCAAGCGCCGGCAGCGCCATCGGAGAAGCCGGCGCCGCCACGAAAGTGAGGAGACCGACGCTCGTGCCCGCCGCCCCCGGCGTCGATACCGGAGGCAGCCGGACGGGCGCCGCGGCCGCCACAGCAGCGCTCTGCCCAATGGCCCCGGCGGCCGACCCCGCCGAGCCGCCCGATGGCAGCTTTCCGGGTGGCTGGATCCGAACGACTTCAATGACGCGTTCCGTCGAGGACTCGGCTGCCTGACCCTGGCGGGGAAGGCCCTTGGCCGCGTGACGGCTCTGGGGCATGTCCACTGTGACCCACGCAAGCAGGGCCGCGTGAACCAGTGCCGAGGCGGCGAGCGAGATCACGACACGCCCACGGGCCCGGATCCGGCGCCGAGAGGCGCTGTCCGAGACGCGGTTTGCCGCAGCAGGCGTCGTGCGTCGCATCGAGACTCCGTGGATCCGGATTCCGGCCGGCCACCCTGGCCCAGGCACACCCTCCCTATAACAGGACGATCTCACCCGCCTTCGGGTCACATCGACCCTGACCGAGATCTCTACGCTGTACGCGGCGCGACCCAGGCGCAAGATTCGGGACGGGACTTCGCCCGGAGAACTCTCGAAGGAGGCAGTGCCAAAGTGGCAGGATTCCGCGACTCTCCAGCGACGACACGGATCGCGACGATCCTTCTCATTGTGGCGGTATCCGACTCCGCGGCGCCGGAGAGCGCTGCACCGCAGCAGGTCGATGACCGCTACCTGAATCTTCTCGAATGGCGCTCGATCGGCCCCACGCGCGGCGGCCGGGTCCTCGGCGTCGCGGGCCACCCGACGGACGATCTCGTGTTCTATCAGGGGAGCGCCGGCGGGGGGATATGGAAGACGGAAGACGGCGGGGCGAATTGGCGCAACGTCTCGGACGGCTTCTTCGGCACCGGCTCCGTCGGCGCCGTCGAGGTCAGCCGCTCGAGCCCCGAGGTCGTCTACGTCGGCATGGGCGAAACGTGCGTTCGCGGCAATGCGTCGCACGGCGACGGCGTCTACCGCTCAGACGACGGCGGGGCGACGTGGCGGCACCTCGGCCTGGCCGAGACGCTCCAGATCGCCCGCGTCCGCGTTCATCCCCGGAATCCGGACGTCGCCTGGGTGGCCGCGCTCGGCGATGCCTGGGGCCCGAGCGAGGCACGCGGTGTGTATCGCACCCGAGACGGCGGGGCTACCTGGGAAAAGGTGCTGTACCGTGACGAGAACACGGGCGCGATCGACCTCGTGCTGGATCCGGCCAACCCCGACATCCTCTACGCCTCACTCCTGGAATTGCGGCGCTTCCCCTGGGGCTTCCGCAGCGCGGGGCCCGGGACCGGGCTCTTCAAGAGCACCGATGGCGGCGACACCTGGACCGAACTGACCGACAATCCGGGCCTTCCTTCGGGTCTCAAGGGACGGATCGGAATCACCGTCTCGCCGCGCAACTCCGGACGTCTGTGGGCGATCATCGACGCGGCGCGCGGCGTGAAGGGCATCTTCCGATCGGACGATGCCGGGGAGACGTGGACGCGCGTCAACGAGGACGCCAACCTGCTCCAGCGTCCGTGGTACTACCATCACATCGTGGCGGACCCCGGCGATGAGAACACCGTGTTCGTCCTCAACGTCTTCCTTTGGAAGTCGACGGATGGCGGAGAGACGTTTTCGCGCGTCTTCACGCCGCACCCGGACCATCACGACCTGTGGATCGATCCCGACGATCCCCGCCGGATGATCAACGGGAGCGACGGAGGGGGTACGGTAAGCTTCGACGGAGGCCTCTCCTGGTCGAGCCTCCTGAATCAGGCGACCGCGCAGCTCTACCATGTGGTCGCGGACAATCAGACGCCGTATCGCCTCTACGCGTCTCAGCAGGACAACACGTCGATCTCCGTGCCAGGTCGCTCCGACTTCGGCCGCATCTCGCTCGAGGACTGGTACACGGTCGGCGGGGGCGAGGACGGGTACATCGCCGTCAACATCGAAGACCCGAACATCGTCTACGCGGGGGATCACCACTGGGTGTACCGGTACGATCACCGCAACCGGCAGGTCAGGGACATCTCTCCGAATCCCGAAACGCACTACGGCTGGGGTTCGGCCGACATCAACTACCGGTTCTGGTGGACGTATCCGGTGATGACGTCGCCACACGACCCGAACGTGCTCTACGTCACGTCACAGCATGTACACCGCACGCGGGACGAAGGACACAGCTGGGAAGTCATCAGTCCGGATCTCACCCGAGCCGATCCTCGCACGCTGGAGCCGACTCCCTCGTACGAGGGCGAGGAGACGGGAGAATACTGGGGGCCGATTACCCGAGAGGCGTACGGTCCCGAGTGGTACGCCACCATCTTCGCGTTCGCCGAGTCACCGGTGCAGCCCGGGCTCCTGTGGACGGGATCCGACGACGGCTTCATTCACGTGTCACGCGACGGCGGAGCCAACTGGGAAGATGTGACGATTCCGGACCTGCCCGAGTTCGCGCTCATCTCGGTCCTCGAACCGTCCGCGCACGACCCCGCGACGGCGTACGTCGCCGCCACGCGATACAAGCTCTCCGATCACGCGCCGTACCTTTACCGGACGACCGACTACGGGGAGACGTGGTCCCGTATCACGACGGGGATTCCCGATAACGATTTCACCCGCGTCGTCCGCGAAGATCCGGTCCGGCCCGGCCTCCTGTACGCCGGCACCGAGCGCGGCGTGTACGTCTCGTTCGATGCGGGGGAGAGCTGGAGGTCGCTGAGTCTGAACCTTCCGGTGGTCCCCATCCACGACCTTGTCCTCCGGGACGGGGATCTCGCGGCGGCCACGCACGGCCGCTCGTTCTGGGTGCTGGACAACGTCGCGCTGCTTCACCAGCTCACTCCCGGGGAGGCGGCGACCGGACCGAGGCTGTTCCGCCCGCGTGCCGCCATCCGGTACAACACAGGCGCCTCGCCCGCGGCGTTGTTCTCGGCCATGGGACGGCCGGGAGCCGGCGATCCGGCGGGGGCGAATCCGCCGGATGGCGTCGTGATCCCGTACCATCTGCCCGAACCGGTACCGTCGGGCGTTACCCTCCGCATCCTCCAGGACGGAGCCCTGATTCGGGAGTTCTCGAGCGAGGCGGCCACCGCGGGGCCGGACGCGGATTTCTTCGGACGGAGCGGAGGCAGCGGAGGACTCTCGGCGGAAGCGGGCGCGCACACCTTCGTCTGGGACCTGCGCGTGGAGCCCGCCATGGTGCTCGACGACGCCGTGTTTCAGGGCAGCGCGAACGGTCCCCGGGTCCCGCCGGGCGACTACACGGTCGAGCTGAACCTGGGCGGCCGGACACTCGCGCAGCCGTTCCCGGTCGTCCGCGACCCGCGGGTCGACGTCACCGACGTGGAACTCCGCACCCAGTTCGAGTTTCTACTTGAGGCGAGGGACCGCCTGACCGAGACCATGGAACTCGTGGGCCGGATTCGGGACATGCGCGCGCAGGCCGAGCAGGCCGTGGAGCGCGCCGGGGGTGGAGACCGTCTGCAGGCAGCCCTCGCAGACCTGAACGGCGAACTGTACCCCGTCGAAGAGCGGCTCGTGCAGTACCGGGCCCGCGCCGGCCAGGACCTGATCGCGAACCCCACGGCCATCGACAGCAAACTGGCGCGACTCATGGGGTTCGCCTCGATGGGGGACGGCCCGCCCACGCAGGGGCAACTCGATCTGCTGGCGCGGCTCGCCGCGGGCATCGAGGAGCGGACGGCGGCGGTGGACGAGATCGAACGGACGACGTGGGCGAACCTCGTGCGGCTCGTCCCCTAGCCGCTAGCGATTTCGCATCGTGATAATGATGGCGCCGATGAAACCGTCGCCACCGTAGCGCGCGGAAGCCTCGGTACGCGACAGGATCTCGATTCGGCTGATTTCGTCGATCGACAGATCGCGGATCGCCGAGACGCCGTCGGCTTCCCGGCGCTCGTTGATCCTTACTTCCATGGACTGAAACCGGCCGCTCCTGAGGCTCGACGACACCGAATTGAGGAGGATGACTTCACCCACCGTGCTCCTGCGGCTGAAGCTGAGGAGCTGGTGCTGGCGCAGCAGCTCGTACACGCTCATCTCGGGCAGGTGCAGCAGATCCTCGGCACGGATGACTTCCGAACTGTACGCCCGGCCTCTGCCGCCGCCGACGTCGGCGAGCGATCCGACCTCGGCCCGCGAGTCGGGCTCCGCGGTCAGGGATATGAGCAGATCCTGCTGGGCGAGCGAGACGGCCGTGGTGTAGGAGACCGCTTCTCCGCGCCGGTCTCCGAGGAGGGCCCGCAGCGAGACTTCCATGTCCTTCGGCAATCCGCACAGGACGAACAGACCCTCCATGTTCGTCGGCGCCTCGACGCGCTGCCGGGCGTTGTCCCGCACCCAACTCGCGGCGACGGTTACGCCGGGGACGACGGTCTCGGCCTCGGTCACGAAGCCCACGACGGCCGCTTCAATCTCCTCGTTCCCGCTGGGGCAGAAGTCGACGAACGTCTGCGCCGCTGCCGTGTCCGCAACGACCAAAAACAGGGCAGGCGCCACAAGGCGCAACCGCAAATTCCGCATGTCCACATCTCTCCTCATTGAAACGCTCTGAACCTGCCACGCGGGCCCCATGGAATATCGCGGTGCGAGCGGGCTGCCGACAATTTAGGATACCTCGGGTCCGATCTGCGTTGCCCGGGGCGCTTCGGCCGTCGAGCCGCGACGGAGAACGGAGCACGGACCAACATATCTCTAGTTGATACTCCACAACCTGCCTTGGGTGCCACCCAACGCGCTACGGAGGAAGCCCTGAACAGAATCGCACGCCGGGACTTCGTGCGTCAGGCCGGACGCTGGGCGGGGGCTGCCGCGTTGGCCCCTTCGCTGTCGGGTCTCGCGGCCTGCGCCGCCCGCGCGTCCGCTCCAGCCGCCGCTTCGGGCGCCCGGGGGTATGGACCACTGCGTCCCGCCGGTCGGGAGCTGGCGCTGCCGGAGGGGTTCTCCTACGCCGTCATCAGTATGGAAGGGCACCTCATGTCGGACGGAAGGCCCACGCCGCGGGCTCACGACGGCATGGGGCTCTTCCCGGTGAGCGAGGGCGTCGTGCGCCTCGTGCGCAATCACGAAGATCAGGATCCGCCAGGTGTCGCAGTCCCACTGGTTCCCCGGGAACTGGCATACGACCCGCTGGCGGGCGGCGGTACGACGACGCTCGAGGTTCGGCTGGAGTCGGACGGGCGGCCGACCCTGCTGCGAGACTTCGCGAGTTCGGGCGGCACGACGATCAACTGCGCGGGCGGCACGACGCCGTGGCGCAGCTGGTTGTCGTGCGAAGAGACGACATTCGGCCGGGGGCGCGGGTGGTCCGTCCCGCACGGATACGTGTTCGAGATCCCCGCGGACGCCGACGAGCCGGTCCGGGCCGAACCCATACGGGAGATGGGGCGCTTTACGCATGAGGCCATCGCCGTGGACCCGGACACAGGGTTCGTCTACGAGACCGAAGACTACAATCGACGCTCGGGCTTCTACCGCTTTCGACCCCGTACTCCGGGCTTCCTGGCTGGTGGGGGTGCTCTGGAGATGCTCGCGGTGCGAGGCGAACCGCAGGTTGATCTCCGGACCGGCCAGCGACCGGGTGTATGGCGTGAGGTCGATTGGGTCCCGATCGAACATCCGGATCCACCCGAGGCGGAGCGGAGTGCAACCACCGTGTGGGCGGAAGGGTTCGAGGCGGGCGGAGCTCGGTTTTCCCGGCTCGAGGGCTGCTGGTACGCCGACCGGAGCCTCTATTTTCACGCGACGAACGGCGGAGAGGCGCAGCTCGGTCAGGTGTGGCGCTACGTGCCCGCGGAGGAGGCGCTGGTCCTCGTATTCGAGTCGCCGTCGGCGGACGTCCTCAACGGCCCGGACAACGTCACGGTCAGCCCCCGAGGCGGCATCCTCATCTGTGAAGACAACTCCGGGGCGACCCATCTCCGGGGGCTGACTCCCTTGGGCGAGATCTTCCCCTTTGCCCGGAACATCCTCAACCAGCGCGAGTTCGCGGGCGCCTGCTTCAGCCCGAACGGACGGACGCTGTTCATCAACCTCCAGGGCGATACGATTTCGATGGGACCGGGGAACCTCGGTCAGACGTTTGCGATCTGGGGACCATGGGAGCGCGGGCCGCTATGAGCGGGCCCCGGGGCAGCCGCTCGTCCGTACGGGTGCGCCGCAGGGCTGCGTTCGCGCTCGCGCTCGCGGCCGGACCCGTGGCACAGGGCTGCGTGTGGTACCCGCGCCCGAACACCACCCCCTCCACCGACCCGGCAGTCTACGTGGTCGGCTGGACGCAGACCGGGGTCGCCTCGTGGTACGGCGAGCCCTTCCACGGCCGTCGCGCCGCGGCCGGCGGTGTCTACGACATGGATGCCATGACGGCCGCGCACCAGACGATCCCGTTCGGGACGCGCATCCGTGTGGACAACCGCGACAACGGCCGCTCGGTCGAACTGGTGGTGAACGACCGGGGACCCTTCGTGCGCGGCCGAATCCTTGATGTGTCGCGCGCCGGCGCGCAGGAACTCGGCATGATCGGGCCGGGGACCGCGCGTGTCCGCATCACGATTGTCGAATCGGCCAACGCGGTGTCCGCACGGGGCGGCTGCGTCCTGATCCAGGTTGCCTCGTACGGTGAGCGGGCAAGCGCCGAGGCGAAGCGGCGAGAGGTCGAACAGGCTGGGTTCGAGGCCGCGATCGAGCCATTCGAAGAAGTGTACCGCGTCGTGGCCGGCCCGTTTGCGGACGAGGCCGCGGCCCGGCGGGCGGCCGAGGGACTGGGCGGGTTTCTGCGACGCTGCTGACGAGACGCGGTGAAGCCTGATCGAGCGTCGAGGTGACCCGGGGCGCTCTGCAGTCGTGCTAGACGTGCTGGAGCGAAGTGGGGTCGGGAATTCGAGCGCCCGGACGCGCCGAACCGCATAGCGGAGGTCCGGCGCCGCGGGTAGCTTTCGACACCCCCCGACTGCTCGCCGCCCGCGGCGCGGCACGCCCTCCCGGGGCCCAGGAACCCGGGGCGGTCGATGGCGGTAGGCTCCTGGTGGAGGACGTATGCTTCGGAGAAGTCACACGCTCGCCGTTCTGGCGGCTCTCACGGCCCTCGCCGGGCCCGCCGTGTCCGCGCTCGAGGCGCAGGCAGGGCGGTACTTCGGGCGCAACAAGGTCGTGTACCGGTCTTTCGATTTCGAGGTCCTGAAGACACAGCACTTCGACATCTACTACTACGAAGAGAGCGCCGCAGGGGCGCAGATGGTCGGACGTCAGGCCGAGCGCTGGTACGCGCGACTCTCCCGGGTACTCAATCACGAGTTCCGCGAGCGGCAGCCGATCATCCTCTACGCCGACCACCCCGATTTCGAGCAGACGAACACCTCCGGACAGTTCATCGACGAAGGCACCCAGGGCTTTACCGAAATCCTGAAGCGACGCCTCGTCATGCCGATGATGGTGTCCCTCCACGAGACGGATCACCTGCTGGGCCACGAGCTGGCGCACGCCTTCCAGTTCGACATGACAGGGCAGGGGACGGGGGGTCCGGGCCTTGATGTCCCCGGCGCGATCCGGCTGCCGCTCTGGTTCATCGAAGGCATGGCCGAGTACCTCTCGATCGGACCCATCGATCCCTTCACCACGATGTGGATGCGGGACGGGCTGGACCTGGCGGACGGGTTTCCGACGATCCCGGATCTGCGCGACGGGCGGTTCTTTCCCTACCGCTACGGACACGCCTTCTGGTCCTTCATCGGCGGCACGTTCGGAGACGACAGGATCGGCCGGATCCTCAACCTCGCGGCGCGCACGGGGAACGCGCTCGCGGCGATCGAGGCCGTGCTGGAAGTCCCGATCAGCGAGCTCTCCGACCGGTGGAAGGGCGAACTCGAGACGTACTTCGTGGACGCGCGGCAGGAGACGACCTCTCCCGACGCCTACGGTCGCCGCGTGATCTACGAACCTCCCGAGGAGGGCAAGCTCAATCTCGGCCCGGCGATCAGCCCCGATGGCGATGAGATGGTCTACATCTCGCAGAGCGACCTCTTTTCGGTCGAGATGTTTCTGGCCGATGCGCGTACCGGGGTGATCAAGCGTCGCCTGACGAACAACGCGGTCGACCCGCATTTCGAGAGCCTCCAGTTCATCCATTCGGCGGGAGACTGGCACCCGAACGGCCGCCATTTCGTGCTCGCCGGCATCAAGACGGGCGAGCCGCTGCTCACGATCATGGAAGTCGCGAGCGGGGACATCCTGCAGGAGATCAGGGTCGAGGGGGCCCAGCTGGGTGCAATCTTCAACCCGAACTGGTCGCCCGACGGCTCGCGCGTCGCGTTCAGCGGCCAGTCCGGCGGCTTCACCGATCTGTACATCCTCGACATCGAGACGGAGCGGCTGACGCGGCTCACCGCGGACGCGTTCGCGGATCTCCAGCCCGCATGGTCGCCCGACGGCCGGTCGCTCGCGTTTACGACTGATCGCTACACGACCGATCTCGAGCTGCTCGTCGCCGGCCCCTATCAGGTCGCCCTCCTCGACGTGGAGAGCGGCGCCATCCAGGCGCTGCCGGGCTTCGACGACCAGTTCCGGAACTACAACCCGCAGTGGTCCCCTGACGGACGGAACCTGTACTTCATCTCGGACCACGACGGGATCGCCAATCTGTACCGGCTCGATCTGGAGACACGCGAGCGCTACCTGATCACGGACCTGTGGACCGGCGTGAGCGGTCTCACGGCCATCAGCCCGGCCGTATCGGTGGCGCGCGGCACGGGCGATGTCGCGTTCAGCGTCAACAAGGGTGGACCGTTCAGCTACGAGATCTACGTGATCGACGATCCGGAGGTCCTGGAGGGCGAGCCGGCGCCCGAGATGCTGGTCGGCGTCGACGCGTCGATCATTCCCCCCCGAGAGCGCATCTCGACCACGCACGCGGAGCTCCTCGGCAATGCGCGGCTGGGGCTGGCCGATCCGCTCACATTCGAGGAGGACGAGTACCGGTCCCAGCTGTCACTCGACTTCATCTCGCAGCCCACGATCGCCTTCGGGGCCAGCGACTTCGGTGTCTTCTTCGCGGGCGGAGCGAGCCTCTTCTTCTCGGACCTGCTCGGAAACCGGACGCTGCAGACCCTCCTCTCCGTGAACACGACGTTCGGGAACGTGATTCAGGGGACGGCGCTCCTCGCCGGATACGAGAACCTCTCTCACCGCTGGAACTGGGGCGTGATCGCGGGGCAGGTGCCGTACGTGACGCGCTATCCCCAGCTCTTCCAGGTAGATGTGAATGGCCGGCTCGTCAATGTCTTTCGCGACTTTCGCTGGTTCCAGATCAACCGGGAGCTAACCGGGATCGCGGCCTATCCATTCAACCGGAACTCGAGGATCGAGTTCTCCGCCAGGGCACGGCAGATCGACTTTTCCGGCGAGATCGAGGAGCTCGGGATCGATGCGTTCACGGGCGAGTTGCTCGCGAGCGAGGAGTCGGATCTCGCGGACTGCGTGGACGATGCCGTCCCGGCCTTCGGTGGCGAACCATGCGCGCCAGGATCGCTGTATACAGCGGGCGGCAGCGTCGCCCTGGTGTACGACAGCTCGATCTTCGGCGGAACGAGTCCGATCGTCGGACAGCGCTACCGGCTGGCGGTGGAGCCGGCGGTGGGCACGCTCAATTTCCTCACCGTCTCCGGTGACGTGCGCCGATACGTCCGCGCGGGTCCGGTCACGGTCGCCGGTCGGGCGCTTCATTTCGGCCGGTGGGGTAGCGGTTCGGACGACTGGCGGCTGGGTCAGCTCTTTCTCGGGATGCCATCCCTCGTCCGGGGCTACTCGAACCGATCGATCGAGGTCCGCGAATGTACCGCCGTCGTCAGCAGCTCGCGCGGCTGTCCCTTGTTCGATCAGCTCATCGGCAGCCGCATGGCGGTGGGGAATCTCGAACTGCGACTTCCGCTGCTCGGCGGGATCGGCGTCATCCGGGCCCCCGGCGCGCCTCCGGTCGAGGTGGGACTGTTCTACGATATCGGCAAGGCCTGGATGAGCAAGACGGCCGTAAACTGCCGATCGGAGAGCTGCGCGTTCGCCGACCGCGACTGGGTGTCGAGCGCCGGCTTCCTGACACGCGTCAACCTCTTCGGTCTCATGATCGCGGAGATCAACTTCGTCCGCCCCTTCGACCGCCCCGGCAAGGGCTGGGTCTGGCAGTTCAGCCTGACGCCCGGTTTCTGACGGAAGCATGAATCTGGTCAGGAGCTGGCTGATCAACGCGGTGGCGCTCTACGCGGCCACGCGGCTTCTGGATGGGGTCCGGGTCGACAGTCCGGAGGCGTTGATCGGAGGCGCGCTGGCGATCGGTCTCATCAACGCGATCGTGCGGCCGATCCTGCGCGTCGTGACCTTCCCGATCACGGTGCTGACGCTGGGGTTGTTCTACTTCGTCCTCAACGGCCTGATGTTCTACCTGGCCGCGTCGCTGATTCCGGGGTTCGAACTCGCCGGCCTGGTCACCGCGATCCTCGGCGCCCTCGTGATGTCCTTCGTCGCGACGGTGCTGCACATCTTCCTGAAACCCCGGAAGAAGAATCGCAAGAACTAGGCGTAGTAGGGGCTGCTGCCGGCGGCGTGGTCCGTGACGTCCTGGACGTCGACAATCTCGGGCGCGGCGTCCTTGATCATCTGCTTGATCCCCTGCGTGAGCGTCACCGAGGCCATGCCGCAGCCCTGGCAGCCACCCCCCATGGTCACGTAGACGACGTTGTCGCGGATCTCGACGAGGTGTACGGTGCCGCCGTGAGACGCGACCCCCGGGTTGATCTGCTCGTCGATCACACGGCGGACGCGGTCGACCAGCGGTCCATCGAGCGACCCCGAACCGAGCGGCTGGATGTTCGGATTCCTGAAGTGAAACCCGGAGCCCTGAAGCGACTCGACCCAGTCGACCCGGGTGCCGGCGAGGAGGGCGGCGCTTCGGGAATCGACGATCACTTCGAAGCCGGCGGCGTCGAACGACTCGTCTTCGGACTCCCGTTCGAACGGCTCGATCAGCGCCATCTCGTATTCAGGGGCGATCGGGCTCGCGTTCTGGATGCTGACCCGAACCACCAGGCCTTCGGCGGGGTCCTCGGCAATGAACGTCCTGATCCGCTCGGAGGCGGCTTCCGTGAATACAAGAATTTCCTGCTCGGACACTCTTCTTCTCCTCTGGCAGCCAGGGGCTGCTTATGTTCGCGCTGAATCCGCGGTGGCCACCGCCGCCCGAAGATCGCTCGCCGTATAAAGTACAATAGTATGCAGCCCCGCACGTTCCAGCGCGGCCCGACCCCCTTCTTCGCGATCCACCAGGCCCACCACGCCGAGCACGTCGCCGCGGGCCTGATTCACCGCCTCGCACGCCTTGAACGCGGAGCCGCCCGTGGTGATCACGTCCTCGACGACGACGACTCGCGCCCCCGGTTCGAAACAGCCCTCGATGAGCTGACCCTTCCCATGCCGCTTGGCGCGCTTGCGTACGGAGAATGCGTGTATCGGATCCCCTTTGCGCCAGCTGGCGGCGGCGATCGCGTAGGCCAGCGGATCTGCGCCCATGGTGAGGCCGCCGATGGCGTCGGGTCGCAGCCCCGCGTCTCGAATCGCCGCGAGCCCGACGTGGCCGATCAGCACCTGTCCGTGTGCGTGCATCGTCGTGGTCCGGCAGTCGATGTAGTAGTCGCTGTGCGCGCCCGACGTGAGCACGAAATCGCCGAGCCGGAACGACCGCTCGGACAGCAGGTTGAGAAGTTTCGTGTGCGAGGAAATCAGCGGACCCTCCCCTCGTTTGCCCTCTAGCCTAGTTGATCTGGCCCATCACCCGGCCGGATTCCGCGTCGCAGCGGGAACACAACCCGTAGAGCTTCAGCTGCCGGCGAAGGACATGGAAATCGAATTGCCGGGCGACTTCCGCCTGGAGTTGGTTCAGTTCATCTCGCTGAAACCGGGACACGACCCCGCACGCGGTGCAGATGAGGTGGTCGTGAGCCTGTCCCACCTGTGCCTCGTAGCGCTTGAATCCCTCGTCGAAGTCGTGTTCCGTCGCGAGACCGACACGGACCAGAAGGCTCAGCGTCCGGTAGACTGTCGCTTTCCCCACGCGCTCACCTTCGTCCCCGAGCCTCGCGGTCACGTCGTCCGCGGAGAGACGTTGCCCGGATTCGAACAGCACCCGCGCGATGGCCTCCCGCTGCTGCGTAACGGGCAGATGCTGCTCCCGGAGTGCGGCCCGGAACAGTCCGAGCATCACGGCGGCGCAGCCAAGAGGCGGTCGTGGTGTGAGGATGTCGGTCGTCACTTCGAGTTCTCGTGTTCTCAATGCGCTGAGAAGATAGATCCGCTGGTCATGCCTGCAACCAGTGGGCCTCGAAGTCGTCCACCACCTGCCGAAGCACGCGATCGACGGGAGAGGTTGCCCCCGGGGTGAGGAACCGGTCCGAGAACCGGTTGAGCGCGACGCGGAGGGCGGTGAAGGTCTTCGCGGCGTCGCGGTAGCAGCCGTCGAGCTGTTGGCGGCGGGCGAACGGGGCGTCGGCGGCCAGCGAGAACCCGGTCTGGCCCATGTTTTCGTAGTACCCAAGGTCGGGTCCCCCCTTCCGCCGCACCCGATGGCTGATCCAGTCGGGAAACAGGCCAGAGAGCCAGAGCGCGAAATTGCCGAGATGGGCGCTGAGCAGGAAACCGCGCTGGCCGTCCGCCTCGGCGATCTCCGCGACGAGGTCGACGACGTAGCGGTACTCGCGGTCCTCATAGTCCGCGATCCGGTGTGCCCGGGCTTCAGTGGCGAAGTGCAGGAAGATCGACGTCACGTAGTCGGCCATGAGGCGGGATTCGACGCCGCCGTCGATCAGACTGCGTCGTAGCGCCACGTAGGAAAAAAGCGCCAGTGGCAGCCGCGACACCCCCGGTTCGGCGACGAGGGCGCGGGCCGCGCCAGGGTGATCGAGCAGCACGTCGATCCCCCGTTCCGACACCAGCGACTCGAGGCGCCCCTGATCCTCCCCTTCCCGGGTGAGCAACTGCACGAGCCGGGCCGCGTCGTCGCGCCCGAAGGAAACCCTGACATCCGGCAGAATCATGTCGCCTCCCCTCCCGTGGCCTCGCCGCGTGTCCGCCTCGCCGTCAAGTTCCATACCCCAACCCCTCTTGCTAGTTTTGGCTGCGAGAGCAGGAGCCGCAACGAGTCGATCGGATGCAGAACATGAGAAAGTCGAGATTCCGGCTGGCCTGCCTGGCCGGTCTTCTGGCCTGTGGCACGGTGGACGCGGGCACGGCCCGCGAAGCGGGAGTCGAACAGAGCAGGGAGCCCGCCGCCGAGGCCGTCGCCTCCGTCGCCCCGGAGCTGGTCCCGCTTCGCGTGGGTGGGATCGAGGTCCAGGTGGAACTCGCCGATGACGCGGACGAACGCCAGCGGGGCCTGATGTACCGGGAGTCGCTCGAGGAGAATCAGGGGATGCTGTTCGCGTATCCCGAGGAACGAACCCTCGGCTTCTGGATGAAGAACACGCTCATCCCCCTCGACATCGCGTACATCGACCGCGAAGGCCGCATCGTCGACATCCAGCAGATGGAACCGCAATCCACGGAGACCCACAACTCGGCGGCGCCGGCCATGTACGCACTGGAGATGAACCAGGGCTGGTTCGAGGCCAACGGGGTCCGCGTGGGCGACATGATCGAATTCTAGCCTGGATCAACGCATGGATCATCGCATAGAGAAGGACTCGATGGGGGAGATGGCGATCCCCGCCGATCGGCTCTACGGAGCCCAGACCGAGCGGGCCCGCCAGAACTTCCCCATTTCCAATCTCCGCTTCGGCCGCCGATTCATCGAGGCGCTGGGCGCGATCAAGCTGGCTGCGACACGCGTCAACCGCGATCTGGGACTGCTCGACGCCGAACTCGGAGAGGCGATCGAGCGGGCGGCCCGCGAGGCGATGGTGGGGGATCTCGACGCGCATTTCGTACTGGACATCTTCCAGACCGGTTCCGGTACGTCGACGAACATGAACGCGAACGAGGTGATCGCGAACCGGGCCATCCAGCTGCTGGGCGGGGTCGTGGGCTCGCGGAGTCCCGTCCATCCGAACGATCACGTCAACCTCGGACAGTCATCGAACGACGTGATCCCGACCGCAACTCACATCGCCGGGCTGGTCGCGATCGAACGGGAGCTTCTCCCCGCGCTCGAGGAGCTTCGCTCGGCGCTCGCCGCCAAGGCCGGGGAGTTCGATCACATCGCGAAGGCGGGCCGCACCCACCTGCAGGACGCGACCCCCGTGCGACTGGGTCAGGAGTTCGGAGGCTACGCCAGCCAGATGGCGCACGGGATCCGTCGGATCGAGGGGATCCGCCCAGCGCTGGCGGAACTCGCCATCGGCGGGACGGCGGTGGGCACGGGAATTAACACGCCTGCCGACTTCGGCGCGCGCATGGCGGCCGCGCTGAGCGAGATCCTGGAGGTCGAGTTCGCCGAAGCCGCGAACCACTTCGAGGCTCAGTCCGCCCGCGATGCCGTCGTCGAGGCAAGCGGAGCGCTGCGGACGGTGGCCGTGAGCCTGACCAAGATCGCGAACGACCTTCGCTGGCTGTCATCCGGCCCGCGCACGGGCCTCGGGGAGATCAACCTGCCGGCCGTGCAGCCCGGGTCTTCCATCATGCCGGGCAAGGTCAACCCGGTGATGGCGGAGTCCGTCCTTCAGGTGTGTGCGCAGGTCATCGGCAACGATACGGCGATCGTCGTGGGCGGACAGTCCGGGAGCCTCGAACTCAACGTGATGATCCCGGTCATGGCCCACAATCTGATCGAGAGCGTTCGGATACTGGCCAGCGTGAGCGTCGAGTTCGCGGAGCGCTGCGTGCGCGGAATCACCGCGAACGAGGAGCGCTGCCTCCGGAACGCCGAATCCACCGCGGCGCTCGCCACGGCCCTCGCGCCGGTCATCGGCTACGACAAGGCGGCCGAGTTGGCCAAGCTCAGCCTGGCGGAAGACCGGACGCTGAAGGAACTCGTGCTCGAGCGGGGACTGGTGGGCCCGGCGGAACTCGACCGCATCCTCGACTTCCGCGCGATGACCGAACCGGGACTCCCCTAGCCGGTCCGTGGCTGCTAGGGAACGGGGACGAGCGCTTCCGGGAGCAGGCGGTTCACGGTAAGGCCGGCGAGCCTGAATACCTCCGTTCCGTCCGCCAGACGTGCGAGCCAGTCTCCGCGGTCTTCATCTTCCAGCAGGAGGAGCGAGAGTTCGAGCTCGCGCTCGGTCACATCGCCGGATCCGGTAGAGAAGACTTCGACCGAGGCGTCCGGGAGGGAGAAATCCGCCGCACCCTGTTCCTGCTCCGTGGGGAAGCCCGAGGCGGATAGCGTGGGCAGAACGTCGAGCATGCGCCGCACGACCGCGGAGTCCGCCGGCGCGTCGCCCGCAAGCCAGCCATCATCGGTTCGCCGCAGGACGGCCTCCTGGTCTGCCCGACGCATGAGGATTTCCCGCACCGCGGCCGTGTCGACCGAAGCGACTCGTCGCGGACGCCATCCGTCGCGGGGCCGGCTCAGGTAGCCCCCGGCCGGCCCGTCCAGCCGATACACGACGGGGTCGCCCGGCAGGCGCACGAAATAGCCTCCCGAGCGCGTGTCGCGTGGTCCGAGATGGAACAGTACGCGGTCGCCCGCCTGGGTGCGGACCTCGACGCGCCGGCCGTCCTCCCCGACCCCCATCGCCGCATGATTCGACGGGTTGCGGGCGACGGTCTCCGCGGACGCGAGGTCGCCGATCACACCCAGGAGGTCGACGACCTTCTGCTCGTCCGCCACGTATCCGTCGACCGTCCAGCCACCGGCCCCCTCTGCAAGACGCACGGTGCCCGCGTTATCCGCGAGCACGATGTCGACACCCGTGATGGCGTCCGTGACGACGAACGAGAAACCGTCGCCTACATCCAGCGTCCCTCCGGAGCCGTCGTCCCTCAGCAGCCTGGGCAGGTAGAGGAGGACCGCCGCCCCGAGCACGACCGCGATGATCTTCAGCTGCTTCGCGTTCATACGAGCGCTCCGCCATCGGTGTACGTGCGGTGCTGTACCCCCCGCCTGCGTGCGAGACGCAGCCCGCCGATGAGGATGAAGAGCAGCGGCACGCCGGCCAGGTTTCCGTATCTGGTCAGATCGCGGAGCCATTGGCTCGGGAAGCGGAGGGGAGGCGGCGCGCGATCCTTGGACCGAATCGAAATCAGCGCCTCATCCTGCGCCAGCCAGTCGATGGCGTTCTGGAAGAAGACCACGCCGGCGAGGCCGGACACCGACCGCCGCAGCGTCTCGTCCGCGATCAACGATGACGAGCCTGCAAGCACGATGCGTCCGCCCCCCGGCTGCGAGTACGCCGCGGCCAGCGTCTCGACCGCTACATCCTCCGGGGCGATGGCCTCCAGCCAGTCCTGGTTGGGGTCGATCGAACGCGGGGTTTGCAGCCGTCCTCCCACATCCGAGGTCGCGAGCAGCGGGGTCACCGTCGTGCTGTCCTCCACTTCGATCAGGAGCGGACTCCCGAAGCGCATCGGCACGTTCGCCACCCCCTCGACGATCACGTGCCGGGAAGCCGGCTGGGCGAGCGCCCACAGCGGATAGGGTATGATGAGCGGGCCGAGGCCGGAGGGCACCTGAACCTGCTCATTGAAGTCCAGGTCGTAAGCCATCGCGGGGACGATGCCCAAACCTCGCACTTCAAGCAGCGAGTCGAGGGCCGGATCGAAGGTGGGTCCCGCGAACCGCGCCTGCATGTCCGCCGTCACGCCCGATTTCAGGACGAAGAGGCTTCCGCCTTCGTCGACGAAGCGGCTCACGATCTCGCCTTCCATCGGCGCCAGCGGCTCTCGGCCGCCCGCGATCACGAGGACGTCGACCGAGTCCGGGACGGCCATCGTCATCGAGTCGACAGAGAACTCCGATACATCGTACTCCAGGCTGAGACGGGTGTTGGCGAGCCGCAGCCCCGAGCGCAGATCCAGTTCGCCGTGCCCCGTCATGATCGCGACGTTGGGCCGTTCCGGCCTCGTGAGCGCCCGGATCATCGTGGCCAGGCGGTACTCCAGATCGACGGTCTGCCGGATGAGCGGAATGATCTGGTTCTCACCCGCATACTGGACGGCGAGCCCGAAGTAGCCTTCCCGGATCGACACCGCGTCATCATTGTACACCCGGAACCGAGCCGGGCTCACGCCGAGCAGGCCCGCCTCCTCCTCGGCTTCGGGGTCTGCGGCGGGATCCACGCGGACGAGATTGACGTTCGCCCCGCCGGTCGCGTCGAGATCCTGAAGCAGATCATCGACATCGCGACTCACCGGAGTCAGTTCAGGCGGGAGTTCGGTCGAGCGGAAGAGCTTGAGCGTCACGAGATCGTCGAGTCCGCGAACCAGTTCGGCCGTCGCCGGCGACAGGGTGTAGACCTTGCCGGGCGTGAGATCGAGTCGTCCGCGCAGTTGAGCACCCGCCAGCGCGGCGACGATCGCGATCCCCACCAGGCCCAGAACCCCCACGCGCAGTCGTCGGTAGGCCTGGCGTCCCCGGCTCAGCCGCTCGCGCATGATCGAGAAGTATGTGAGCGACAGGAACGCCGCGCCGAGCGCCAGGAAGTACAGGATATCCCGCAGGTCGATCACACCGCGCGCGACGTTCGAAAAGTGCCCGAGTACACCGAGGCGGGAAGCCAGGGCCGCGAGCGGAGCGGGAAGCGAAAGCGTGACCGTCGGCAATCCGATGAGGTAGAGGGCGAAACTGATCGTGACGCCGATGATGAACGCGGTGACCTGATTGCGCGTGAGGGATGACGCCCACAGGCCGACCGATATCAGGGCCGAGATCAGAAAGACCGAGCCCAGATACTGGGAGAACACCACGCCCCACTGAAGATCGGCTCCCCATGAGAGGCCGAAGGGAATCCCCAGCGTCCCCGCCATCGCGACGAGCAGGAAGAGGAGGACGCCGAGGAACTTGCCCAGCAGGAACTCCAGGACCTCGATCGGCTGTGCGAGGACGAGCTCGAGCGTCCCCGTGTTGCGCTCCTCCGCGAACGACCGCATGCAGACCGCCGGGATGAAGAAGAGCAGCAGCCACGGAAGCAGCGACAGCATGGGCCGGAGCGACGCCTCGTCCAGGATGTAGGCTTCCTGGAAGTAGAAGTAGAAGTTGATCCCCAGGAAGATGACCAGAAGGATGTAGGCGGTCGCGTGGTCGAAGTAGCTCGCGAACTCGCGTCTCGCGACCGTAAGAATGCGGCCGATCATCCCTCCACCTCCTCGCGGGGCTCGCTCTCGGTAGCCTCGGGCGTCCCGGCCGGCGTCTCGGCTGCAGCGCCGGTGCCTTCGGCGGTGAGCTTGTGGAAGAGGTCCTCGAGGCTCGCCTGCGCGAGGTGCAGCTCCCACAGCGGCCAGCCGCGGGCCGCGGCGAGGCTCGAAATGTCCGGGCGGGGGTCCTCGCCGGAGGCGCCCTCGACGGAGAACCGGGAGCGATCGCCCTCCGGCTCCAGCGCGTCGGCCCGCGTCACGGAGGGAAGATCGCCCAGCGCGTCCAGCGCGGCCTCCGGCGGGGCTTCGAGTTCGACCATCACGCGAGCGCCTCCCTGACCGGCGACCAGCGCGTCGACAGAACCGTCGGCGACGATGCGCCCGTCGTTGATGATGACGACGCGCGAGCAGGTCTTGCGGACCTCCTGCATGACATGCGTGCTCAGGAGCACGGTGCGGTCCGACCCCACGTCCCGGATGAGACTTCGGATTTCGACGCGCTGGTTCGGGTCGAGCCCTTCCGTGGGCTCATCGAGAATCAGAATCTCCGGGTGTGACAGGATGGCCTGGGCGAGGCCGACCCGCTGGCGGTACCCCTTGGAGAGCTGGTTGATGGGCCGATAGTACACCTCTTCGATGCCGGTCTGGGCGACGACATCGTCCGTCCGGACGCGGATCTCGTCGCTGCCCATCCCGCGGAGTCGGCCCATGAACGTGATGTATTCGCCGGCCAGCATGTCGCGGTACAGGGGGTTGGTTTCCGGCAGGTAGCCGATGCGGCGCCTCAGTTCGACCGGATGGTTGTCGATGGACAGACCATCGATCGAGATCGTCCCGCCATCGGGTTCGAGGTACTGGGTGAGCAGCCGCATGGTCGTCGTCTTCCCGGCGCCGTTCGGCCCGAGGAAACCCACGACTTCGCCGCGATCGATCGAGAAGCTCGCCGAATCGACGGCGACCGTCTCACCGAACGTCTTCACAACATCTGTGAGTGATACGAGTGACATCGGATCTGCCGTTGGGGGGTGCACGAACCGCCCGGCGTCGCCGGGACGGGCCCGCCGATGGACAGTTCAGTCCGTTCGAGTGTTGCCCGCGGCGCCTGCGGCGTCCGGGCCAACGGGCGGGAAAGGTAGATCGGGCACGGTGCGAGTCAAGCACGGCCCCGGCCCCGGGGTGACCGGCTCGTCGCAGACAAGTGGGCCGCGCGGCCGTAGCTTCCCCCGGCATGAACGCGTTTCTCAGGGTGTTCCTCGACGCAGGCCGACGTGTGGTGGGGTTGCTGCTGGTGACGCTGGTTGCCGTCCCCGCCTTCATGGTCCTCGATCCTGCCGCCATCCCGAACTCGCTCGATGATCTCATGCGCCGGTCGGGCTCTCAGCACTGGTCGTACACGTGGGGCGTGACGACCGGTCTCTGGACCCTGCTCGTGGTCGGTGTCGCCGTGCTGGCCGGGGTGATCGCGAAGGGACGGGTGTCGGGGTTCCTCGCGCGGGCGGGCCAGGCTATCGCGCGGCCTCCCCGCTGGGCGGTGGCGGGGCTCATGGGGCTCATCGGCGCCGGCCTCACGGCCGCGGTCGCGCTGCTGGTGTTCGAGGGCCGCACGATTCTCAACGACGCGAGCGTGCAGCTGCTGCAGGCCCGCTACTTCGCGGCCGGGCAGCTGGCCGGACCTCCGGTGCCCATGCCCGAGTTCTGGGCGATCCAGTTCATGTTGTACACACCCGCGGGGTGGGTGTCACAGTATCCGCCGGCGCACGCGCTGTGGCTGGCGGCGGGCTTCGGGCTGGGCGGCCCGTGGATCGCGATGGCCGGGGCGATGGGCCTGCTGGGCGTGTTCTCCGTCCTCTCGTTCGAGCGCTTGCTGCCCAATCGCATCGCGGCGGTGCGGATCGGGGTCCTGCTCGCGGTCACCAGCCCCATGCTGCTGGCTCTCGCCGGGGCCTACATGAACCATGCGACGGTGGCGGCGTTCGCCGCGCTCGCCCTCTACCTCGCCCTCCGTGCCGAAACGGGCCGGGCACTGTGGGCGTTGGCGGCGGGCGGCGCGATGGGCTTCATGGTCACGACGCGCCCCATCTCCGGTCTGCTCATCGGCGCCGCCGTCACGGCCGGCGTGTGGCTCACCTCGCCGCGGCAGGCGCCGGGCCTGCACCGGCCGTGGCTCCTGCGCCGGTTCGGCCACTGGGCGCTGGGCGGCCTCCCGTTCGCGATCGGCCTCGCGTGGTTCAACACGCGGTTCTTCGGCGGTCCGCTCACCCTGGGCTATACGGCGGCGGCGGGCCCGAGCCACGGCCTCGGCTTCCACGTCGACCCGTGGGGCCGCATGTACGGGTTCACCCAGGCGCTCGGCTATACATCGACGGAGTTGACTTCGCTCGGCCGGGGACTCCTCGGCACCGCGCTGCCCGTCGCTGCGCTGATCGGGCTCTTCCTGCTCTTCGCGCGCCGCCTGGACCGCGGCGAACGCATCCTCGCCGCCTGGGCGCTTCTCCCCATCCTGGCGAGCGCGCTCTACTGGCACCACGACCTCATCTTCGGGCCCCGCATGCTGGGCGAAGCCGTGCCCGCCTGGTGCGCGCTCCTGGTGCTGGCGACGCTTGGCCTCGTCCGCCTGGGCCGACGCCCGTGGCTCTCCGATATGGTCGCCGTCGTCGTCATCGCGGCCCTCGGCTACGGTCTGGCCGCGGGCGGGCGTGGACGCGTCGAGCGCATGGCGAGCCGCGCCGCCCCGGTCCCGGAGGTCACCGAGCCGGGGCCGAGTCTCGTATTCGTCCACGAGCTGTGGGCGGACCGGGTCGGCGCCCGGCTCGCCGCGCGCGGGATGAGGCTCGACAGCGTGCGGGCCCTGCTGGCGCGGTACCATCCCTGCCAGCTCGAGGCCGCCTTCGTCGGCGCCCAGGGACCGGAAGAGGTCGCCGATAGATGTCAGCTGGAAGCCGGGTCCGATCGGCTTGGCTGGCTCGGTCTCACGGACTACGTGTGGCGCGGTGACCTGCCCGGCCTGGATGGTTCGGGCGTGCTCTGGGCCCGGGATCTCGGGCCCGAAGCGAACGCGCGGCTCATCGCCTCGTACCCGTCGCGGACTCCGCTCTTCGTGCTGCCGGACGGCGCCGGCAACGGCCAGGTCGTGCCTTACGATATGGGTCTGAACGCCGTGTGGAGCGGCGTCCCGCCTTAGGCTCTCTCGCCTGTCCCGGGGTCAATCCTCGGAGAAGGCGGCGTCGAAGGCGGTCGCGGAGGGCGGAAAGGTCAGCGCCCTGAGCCGTGCGCAGGCTTCCTGGGCGCCGTGTTCGCGGTCCAGGCCGCTGTCTTCCCACTCGATCGAGAGTGGGCCCTCGTAACCGACCCGGTCCAGCGCGCGCAGGATCTCCTCGAAGTCCACGCGCCCGCGTCCGATCGAGCGGAAGTCCCACCCACGGTCCACATGTCCGAAGCCGAGGTGGCCGCCGAACACGCCCGACCTGCGCGGCGTCTCCGACCACCAGACATCCTTCATGTGGGCGTGATGGATACGGTCGCCGAATTCGAGGATGAAGCCGACGTAGTCGACGCCCTGATAGGCGAGATGGCTGGGATCGTAGTTGAATCCGAACGCGCTCCGACCCCCCAGCGCTTCCACGGCGCGGGCGGCGCTGCTCGCATCGAAGGCGATCTCGGTCGGGTGCACCTCGAGCGCGAACTTCACGCCCGCCGCGTCGAACGCGTCGAGGATCGGGTTCCAGCGATCCGCGAAATCGGCAAACCCCGCCTCGACGAGATCCGGCGGGTGCGGTGGAAACGCATAGGCTGCGGCCCAGATCGAGCTGCCCGTGAAGCCGTTCACGACGGGCACGCCGAGCGTCGCCGCCGCCACTGCCGTCCGCTGCATCTCCGCAGCGGCCCGTCCGCGCACCCCCTCGGGGTCTCCGTCACCCCACACGCGCGGGGGCAGAATCAGTTCGTGCCGCTGGTCGATCGGGTCGCATACCGCCTGGCCGACGAGGTGGTTGGCGATCGCATGCACCTCGAGTCCGTTGGCGGCGAGGAGGTCGCGCCGCCCGTCGGCATAGCCGTCTTCCTCCGTCGCTCGCACCACGTCGAAGTGGTCTCCCCAGCACGCGAGTTCGAGTCCGTCGTAGCCCCACGCGGCCGCCTTCCCAGCGAGCGTCGCGAGCGGCATGTCCGCCCACTGGCCGGTAAACAGCGTGATTGGCCGGGGGTTCATGGCGCCGTCTCCCCGGGCGGTTCGTAGCGCGCGTCCACCCACGCCCCGCGCTGCCCGCTCTCGACCGCGCGCTCGATGAAATGGACTCCCCGGGCCCCGTCCCGGACCGTGGGGAAATCGAGGTCCGTCTCTTCCGGTGTCCTCCCACCCTGCAGAGCCCCGATGGTGGAGATCACGTTGCGATACAGGTTGGCGAATCCCTCGATGAACCCCTCGGGGTGCCCGGGCGGCACCCGCGAAGCCGACGCGGCCGCCGGGGAGATCCACCCGTGCCCGCGACGGCGCGCGCGCGCGCGTCCGTCCGGCGTCCGGAACCACAGCGTCTCCGCGTCGTCGTGCCGCCAGGCCAGCGAACCCTCGCTCCCGAACACGCGCAGCGCGAGTCCGTTCTCCTCTCCCGCCGCGACCTGCGAGGCCGTGAGCGTCCCGCGCACGCCGCCCGTCCAGCGCATGAGCAGGCTGGCGTCGTCCTCCAGGCGCCGGCCCGGCACGAAAGTGGTCAGCTCGCCGCACAGCGCCTCGACTTCGAGTCCGGTCACGTAGCGGGCCAGATGATGCGCGTGTGTCCCGATGTCGCCGAGAGCACCGGCCACGCCGGCCTGCGCGGGGTCGGTGCGCCACGCCGCCTGCGGGTGTCCGGTCTCTTCGAGTGGCGTGGCCAGCCAGCCCTGGAAGTACTCCACCTGGATGCGCCGGATCTCCCCCAGCCTCCCCTCGCGGATCAGGTGGCGGGCGTCCTTGATCATCGGATAGCCGCTGTAGTTGTGCGTGAGAGCGAACACGCGACCCCGCGCGTCCACAAGCCGGCACAGCGCTTCCGCGTCGCCGAGGTCCGTCGTCAGCGGCTTGTCGCACACGACGTGGAAGTCGGCCTCGAGAAAGGTGCGCGCCACGTCGAAGTGGAGATGGTTCGGCGTCACGACGATCACGAAATCCAGCCGTTCCTCGTCCGGCCGCGCCGCTTCCACGTCTGCCATTTCGGCATAACTCCCGTACACCCGTGCCGGGTCGAGCCCGATGTCGGCTCCCTTTGCCGCCGACCGAGCCGCATCGGAGGAGAAGGCGCCGGCCGCGAGTTCGGCCAGCCCGTCGAGTTCGGCGGCCATTCGATGTACGTCCCCGATGAAGGCGCCGGGTCCGCCGCCGACCATGCCGTAGGTGAGGCGGCGCGTCATCCGCCCTCCGGCCCCCGCCCGATCTTCACGGCCCGATAGCCGCCGGCCCGCCGGTCACGGGCGTACAGGAGCCCGAAGATGAGGATCAGCACAGCCGTGAACGGCACGATGTACCGGAAGGAGACCCGGCCGCCGTAGTTGTCCGCCGGCCCGAGCAGCGCGGTGGCTCGCTCCACGAGCGCCTCATCCCCGCCCGAGTTGATGATCGCCCGCAGGGCGTTTGCCGTGATCGACTCGGGAAGAGCGCCCTCCGGTCCCGCTTCGGTGAGCACAGCTCCGACCGCTTCACCCGCAGCAGCCAGATCCGGCGCGGCGCTCTCGTCGAACCCGGCGAACGCCGCCGCCGCGTCCGTGAGGAGGGCCCGCGTCTCGACCGCCGGAAGCCGCTCGTGACCGACACGGTCGGCGATACCGCCCATCCAGGGCGTGGTCCACAACCCGACGACCGCCATCCCCGTCGCGCCCATCAACCCCAGTCCGAGGGCTCCGGAGCGCGGGACCCGCTCGGACACGAACCCGAGCATCGTCGGCCAGAAATAGCACACGCCCACCGCGAACACGGTCGCGGAGGCGAAGGCCATCGTCGTCGTCTCCGCGTAACTGAGCCAGAGAAGCCCCACGACGGAAATCGCGGCGCTGGCCGCCAGCACCCCCGGCGGCGAGAGCCGTTCCACAGCGAACCCGGCCTTGTACCGGAGCACGGCCATCAAGCCGTTGATCCAGGCGAGCACGAGGATGCCGTGAATGCCGCCGGCTTCGAGCACCGGCGGCACCCACCGGTTCGGTCCCAGCTCCGTCGAGGCGGTGATGGCCATGCAGAAAAGCATCAGGATCATGAGCGGCGTGAAGCTCGCATGGAACATCGAGCCCATGCTCACCCCCGCGCTCACGCCCTCTGTCGGCGGGAACTCCTCCCGGAGCATCAGATGGCCGTAGATGAGGGTGGGGATGAGGATGAGACCGACCTTGAACTGCCACGCGCCGAGCCCCGCCGAGTCCAGCGCGAAGGCCAGCACGGAGCCGATGACGATCCCGCCCGGGAACCACACGTGGAACTGGTTGAGCTTGACCGTCTTCTCGTCGGGATAGAGCGCGGCCACCAGCGGGTTGCAGGCAGCCTCGACGAGTCCGTTCCCCAGTGCCAGCGTCAGCGCCCCGAGGAAGAGCTGGAGAAAGCCTCCCGCGGACATGAGGAGGATCGCACCAAGGAGGTGGCACACGAAGGCGAGGCGCAGCAGGAACCGCATGCCCAGCGTGTCGCAGAAGGGCGCAAACAGGAGTTGGGACACGGCGAAACCCCAGATCGCCGCCCCGCCAATGAGGCCGACCTCGTAGTTCGTGAGCGTGAACTCGCTCTTGAGCGTGAGCATGATCGCGCCGACCACGGCAAACGTGACGGAGGTAGCGATCAGCGAAACGCAGCTGGCCAGGAAGAGCCGCCTCGGGCGGGCGGCGGACGAGGTCGTGTTCACGTGAGACTCCTCGAATGGGGTCGGCGGGCACGCTAGCCCCGCCTCGTCCGGGTCCGCAACGCGTCAGGGTCCCCGAGATCGCTGCCGGCCTACCGGGCGGTGAACGGCACGGTCTATGTTCAGACCCGATCACGGCCGCACCAGACCCAGGAGGATCCCGTGAGACGCTTTTCCCGCTTCGGCCCGTCCGCCGCTACGCTCGCCGTTGCCCTCGCCGTTGCCCTCGCCGCTGCCCTCGCCGCTGCCCTCGCCGCCGCGCCGGAGGCCGCCGCCCAGTCCCGGCCCCACGCGCCCGAGTCCGTGAGCGCGAGCGAATACGCGCGCGCCGAGCAGTTCGTGCCGTGGAACGCGGAGAAGCTCACGTCGGGCGTGACCGTGGCCCCGCGCTGGGTAGACGCCAACCGCTTCTGGTACCGGAACCAGGTGTTCGGGGGCCACGAGTTCATCATGATCGATGCCGCCGCCCGCACGCGCCGGCCCGCATTCGACCATGACCGTCTCGCCGCGGCCCTCTCCGAAGCCTCAACGGAGAACTACGAAGCGACGGCCCTCCCATTCGAGGACATCGAGCTGGTCGGCTCCGGTGGCATCCGCTTCTGGACGGACACACACGAGCGATGGGACTGCGACCTCGGCAGCTACCGCTGCGCCGGGCCGGATTCGGTCGCGAGGGCGACGCACGAGATCGACTCTCCCGATGGCACCCTCGCCGTCTTCTCGCGCGACGAAAACCTGTGGGTGCGTGACACGGATTCCGATGAGGAGCGCCAGCTGTCGACCGATGGGGAGGCGCACTGGGGGTACGGCGTCGCGCCGGAGGGCTGCTGCCAGGAGATCACGAACCGCCGCCGCGGGTTCATGCCGCCTCCCGTGGCCGAGTGGTCCCCCGCTGGTCGCCGGATCGCCACCCATCGCTATGACGAACGGGGAGTGGAGGAACTGCACCTGCTCGAGGCCGCCACGGGACGCCCCATCCTTCACAGCTACCGCTACGCGCTCCCCGGCGACTCGATCGTCCCCACGTGGGAGCTCTACATGTTCGACGCCGAGACCGGCGCCTCGGTGCGGGCGGACTACGACCCCGTGCCCGGCTACTTCGGCGGGGCGGACACGACCTGGCACGCCGCCCAATGGACCTCGGACGGAGACCGCGTCTACGTCTCGCACCACTCGCGCGATTTCAGGAACCAGACGCTCGTCGAAGTCGACGCCGCCACGGGTGCCTCGCGAAAGGTAGTTGTCGAGAGCGGCGACACGTGGGTCGAGTTGAACCAGCTCCGCACTCCGTACAACTGGCGCGTGCTCGGGAACGGGAACGAGTTCGTCTGGTTCTCAGAACGCGAGGGCTGGGGGCACCTCTACCTGCACGACCTCGCGACCGGACAAATGAAGAACCGGATCACGCAGGGGTCGTGGCTCGTGGTCCAGCTCCTGTGGGTCGACGAGTCGGCGCGGCAGGTCTACTTCACCGGCGTGGGTCGCGAGCCCGGACGCGACCCCTACAATCATCACCTCTATCGGGCCTCGCTGGACGGCGGAGACGTGACCCTTCTCTCCCCGGAGGACATGCACCACGAGATCTCGGTCTCACCCGATGGCCGCCATTTCGTGGACACCTACTCGCTGCGCTCATCCGCGCCGGTCACCGTCCTCAGGGATCGGTCCGGACGCGCCGTGATGACGGTCGAGGAAGCCGACATCTCTCCGCTGCTCGAGGCGGGCTGGGAACCCCCGGTCCGCTTCTCCGCCAAGGCTCGCGATGGCGTCACGGACGTTTACGGCTATCTGTGGCTGCCCGCGACCATGGAGGAGGGGACGGTCTATCCCGTCATCGACTACATCTATCCCGGACCCCAGATCGGCCCCATCCGTACGCCCGGCTTCACCACGGGGCCACGGGGGCAGGGGCACGCGCTCGCGGAGCTCGGCTTCATCACCTTCGCGGTCGACGCGCTGGGCACCCCCTACCGGTCGAAGGCGTTCCACGAGAGCTACTACGGGGACATGCGCGACAACGGGATCGCCGACCATATCTCGGCGCTCAAGGCGCTCGCCCTCGCGTATCCCGTCGATATCGACCGGGTGGGGATCTTCGGCCACTCGGGGGGCGGCTTCTCCTCGACGGACGCCATCCTGAGCTATCCCGATTTCTTCAAGGTCGCGGTGTCGGGCGCGGGGAACCACGACCAGCGGGGCTATCACTTCCCGTGGGGAGAGAAGTACCACGGGCTGCTCGAGCGGAACCCGGATGGCACGGACAGCTTCGATTCGCAGGCGAACCAGAACATCGCCGCGAACCTCAAGGGGAAGCTCCTGCTCCACTACGGGTCGCTGGATGACAACGTGCACCCGAACATGACGCTGCTCGTGGCCGACGCGCTCATCGAGGCGAACAGGACGTTCGACATGCTCGTCTTCCCCAACCGCAACCACGGCTACGCGCGCGAGCCGTACCTCATGCGACGCACCTGGGACTACTTCGTCGAGCACCTCATGGGCGCCGAGCCGCCCGTCGACTACAAGCTCGTGCAGCCGTAGCGAGCCACCCGCCCGCGTTCCCGCGGGAACGTCTGCGGACCCGAATCGGCGTCGCTGGCGCTCGAGTCCGCCGCGAACACGTTCCCGCGGGAACGTCCCACGCGCCTCCCGCGACCGCCGAGCCGCTTGTCAGGTTCCATCGTCCGGCGCACGTTCAACCCAGGCGGACCCGACTCTCAACCGGAGGACTCCCCATGCGCCGCTCCCCCATTCGAACTCTTCTCTGTTGCGCCCTTTCTCTCGTTCTGCTCGGCCTCCCCGCCTGTGCGCCGGACGAAGGCGGTGAGGGGGGTGGGGCCATGGTGGCCACGCAGGATGTGCCTCCGGGCGATGGCTCCCGCGAGAGCCTGATCTCGCGCGGGGAAGCGCTCGAGCTTCCCACCGAGTGGGACCCGCCCCCAGGTGAGCCGATCGTGCACCACACGGCGGGGTTCGCGAAGACGCTCTGTTCCGGGACGTTCATCACGGGACTGGACTGGCGCGACGCGGCGGCGAACGTGGGCGGCTTCACGGCGCCCTTCCAGCATCGGGGCGCGGTCGTCGACACCGTCGTCGACATGGAGGCACAGACCGTGAGCCTGACCCTCGGCTCGGGGATTACGCGCACCGCGAAGCTGTACGGCAGCCAGGGCTGCATCACGAACCCGCTCGGTCAGGACTCGATCTACTTCGCGCCCACCGTCGTCGAGCCGATGACGCCCGATCCGGCCACGACGCCGTGGCCCATGGGAGACGTGCTGCCCGACACGCCGTATCCGCCGGAAATCGACATGGACAAGGTGCGGCAGGCGGTCGAGATCGCGATGGACCAGGAGGGTAAGACGCTCGGCTTCGTCGTTACCTACAAGGGCCGGATCATCGGCGAGGACTACGGCCCCGGCGTCGACATGCACACTCCGTTCGAGAGTTGGTCCAAGGGGAAGTCACTCACCGGGACGCTCATGGCGGTGCTGATCCAGCAGGGCGTCTACGGACTGTGGCAGCGCGCTCCCGTCCCCGAGTGGCAGGACGACGCGCGGAAGAACATCCGCATCGGAGACATCATGCGGATGTCGAGCGGGATCCGGATCGTCGCGCCCCAGGATCCCGGATATACGGAAGAGATGGGGTATCCCGACCATCTGTATCTCTATACCGGCGAGAACGCCTTCCAGTGGGCCGCCACGCGTCCGCAGCAATGGGAGCCGAATACCGTGGGGCGGTACCGGAACACGGACCCGGCGCTGACCAACTATCTGATCCGCCTGGGCGTGGAGGGGCGTGGCGACGACTATCACGCCTTCCCGCAGCGGAACCTGTTCGACAAGCTCGGGATCCGGAACTTCGTCATGGAGACGGACCCGAACGGGAACTTCCTCACGCAGGGCTACGAGTTCGGTTCGGCGCGCGACTGGGCACGACTGGGCAACCTCTATCTGCAGGACGGTGTGTGGGAGGGCGAACGCATACTCCCGGAGGGCTATGTGGACTATGCCATGGAAGTCGCCCCGGCCTGGATAAATGATGGACGCCCGATCTATGGCGGCGGCTTCGTGTGGAGGGATCTCGGGTTCCCGATCGAGGACGACTACGGCGCCTTCGGGGGGGCCGGCGGACAGTACACGGTCTTCATTCCCGCGCGGGGCCTCGTCATCACGCGGCTCGGGAAGTACACGGGCCAGGGACCGGGCGGGGACAACCTGGACGCGGCGATCGCCCTGCTGCTGGAGGCCGTCCCCTCGATCGATGACTAACCCGGGCGGCTAGCCCGGCGGGCGGCGGGCCGCGGTGAGACGCCGGGCACGGGGGACGAGATCGGGCGCGTCGAGGACTGTCGCGACGAGCTCGAAGTCGTCCCGCGGCCCGGACCACAGGAGTTCGTCCACGCTGGCCGCGACGGGGGCGTCGCGGACGAGGGTCGCCAGACGGCGGAAGAGGAGCGCGTCGTCGATCCCCTTGCGCAGGGTGGCCGCCAGCCTCGCGGCCCCGCGGACCGGCACGTCCCACTCGGTCCCGTCGAGGGGGATCTCCTCGATGTGGCCGTAGCGCGAGAGCACCGCGGCGGCGGTCTTGGCGCCGAAACCCCTGATACCGGGGAAGCCGTCCGCCGAGTCTCCGACCAGGGCCAGCCAGTCGGGTATCGCCGCCGGGCCGACGCCGAACTTCTCGATCACGCCGGCCTCGTCGCGCATCAGGCGCTGCCGACGGTCGAACTGCACGACGCGGTCGCCTTCGACGCACTGGGAGAGATCCTTGTCGGGCGTGCAGATCAGCACACGCTCCACGCAGGGGTCCGCAGCCGCCATCGCGGCGCCCGAGGCCAGCGCGTCGTCGGCCTCGTGCTCCACCATCGGCCACACGACGAACCCTGCGGAGGCGAGCGCCTCCTCCACGAGGGGAAACTGCGCGTAGAGTGCGGGATCGATGCCGTCGCCGTCCTTGTATCCGGGCCAGAGATCGTTGCGGAACGACTCGATCACGCGGTCCGTGGCGATCGCTACATGCGTCGCGCCCGATTCGAGAAGCCCCAGCATCGAGCTTACGACGCCCCGGGCGGCGCCCACCTCGTGCCCGCCGGCGTTCTTCGCGGCCGGAACCCCGTAGAAATGGCGGAACAGCTCGTAGGTGCCGTCGATCAGATGGACCTGCATATGCGACACAATCTGCGGAGGGTGGCGGTCATCCGGTCTCCTAGCGTCGGGGATCGGGGGCCAGCGTGCAACGGGTTATCGCCGGGGATACCTTTGTCGGCCTTGATTTCTCTGCTCGAGCTACGAGGCTTCCCGCGTGACCCAGGCGCAGCAGATCCCGACCCCCCGGCCCGAGACCGGCGTGCCGGACGTGACGCGCGAGGTGACCGCGCGTGCGGGGCGGATTGTGCTCAAGGTCGGGACCGGTGTGCTCACCCACCCCGATGGCACCATCGCGCTCGCCCGGCTCTTCAGCGTCGTGGAAGTGGCCAGCCGACTGCGCCGCGAGGGGCGGGAAGTGCTCATCGTGACCTCCGGCGCGGTGGGCCTGGGGCGTGTCGCTCTGCAGCTGCCCGATCCGCCCGATACGGCGGAGTTGAAGCAGACGTGCGCCGCGGTGGGCCAGAGTCGCCTCATGGAGCTCTACCAGCAGGGGTTCGCCCGCCTCGGCGTCACCTGCGCGCAGATCCTCATCACCTGGACCGACTTCGATGACCGCGTCCGTTACCTCAACCTCCACGAGACTCTCCAGAGCCTGTTCCGGCTCGGCGTGGTTCCGATCGTCAACGAGAACGACGCCATCTCCCTGAACGACCGCGTGTACCGGGGGACGGGAAAGCGACCGATCTTCGACGACAACGACCGGTTGGGTGCGCTGGTCGCGAGCGAACTGGCCGCCGATCTGATCGTGCTCCTGACGGATGTCCCGGGCGTCATGACGGCGGATCCGAGACGAGATCCGGGTGCGACCCTCATTACCCGGATCGATCGTCCCGAGGACCACGAAATCGAGATCGACGGACAATCCGACGCCGGGCGCGGCGGCATGGCGAGCAAACTGGAGGCGGCCTCGGTCGCCTCGCGTGGCGGCTGCCATACGGTCATCGCATCAGGGCTGGCACCCGGGGTGCTGGACCGCGTGCTGGCCGGCGAAGAAGAAGGCACCTGGGTCCCGCCGCGTCAGGCGCTTTCGTCCCGCAGTCGCTGGATCGCGTACTGCTCGCATCCGCGCGGGACCCTCGTGCTCGGGCCGGAGGCCGTCGACCGCCTCCGCGGCGGAACGGCGCTACGGGCCGGAGCCGTGGCGAAGGCGGAGGGGCAGTTCCGGCGCGGCGATGTGGTCGAAATCCGGGCTCCGGATGGCGCGCTCGTCGGCCGCGGGGTCGTGGCGGTGGATTCCGCGGTGGCGCGAGAGGCGGTCGCCCGCCGGCCCGCATCCTTCGGAGGCCGGGAACTCGTCGCCCGGGAGCACATCATCCTCAAGCACCGACCTCAGGGCCGACCTGATGGCTCCAATGGCGACTCCAATGGCTGAGAACCTGCGCGTGAGGACGGCGGCGGTACGCGAGGCACAGCGTGTGCTGGGGAGCGCTCCCGCCGAGCGTCGCACCGCCGCGCTCCGCGCCCTGAAAGATGTCCTCCTCCGCTCGCGGGCCGAGATCTCGCGGGCAAATGAGGCGGATCTCTCTCTCGCCGCCGAGGAAGGGCTCTCCGGGCCGCTGCTGCACCGTCTGGGGCTCAGCGACGCCAAGTTCGAGAGTCTCCTCGAGGGTGTGGACGCGCTGGCCGACGGCGAGGACCCCATCGATCAGGTCCTGAGCCGCACGGAACTGGACGAAGGTCTCGTGCTCGAGTCGGTGAGGAGTCCGCTCGGCGTACTCCTCATCATCTTCGAGAGTCGTCCCGACGCGGTGATCCAGATCGGGTCGCTCGCCATCCGCTCCGGCAACGGCGTGATCATGAAGGGCGGTCGGGAGGCTGCGCACTCGAACGTCGTACTCGTGGACTGTCTGCGGCGGGCGCTCGAGGGAGTGGGACTCAATCCCCGTGCCGTGCTGGGTGTGCCGGACCGTCGGGACGTCGACGAACTGCTCGCGCTCGACGACCTGATCGACCTCGTGATTCCCCGGGGCTCGGGGGCGCTGGTGAGGTCGATCCAGGAACGGAGCCGGATCCCCGTCCTGGGCCACGCGGAGGGCGTTTGCCACCTCTACGTGGACGCGTCGGCGGATCCGGATATGGCCGTTCGGCTCGCGGTAGACGGAAAGTGCGACTACCCGGCCGCGTGCAACGCCACGGAGACGCTGCTCGTGCACGCGTCCTTCCTGCCTCGTCTGCCCGGGATCGGGGACGCGCTCCGGGAACGGGGGGTCGAACTGCGCTGCGACGAGCGGGCCCTGCGCGCCCTGCCGTGGGCCGAAGCCGCTTCCGAACAGGACTGGGGACAGGAGTTCGGTGCCCTCACGCTGGCGGTGCGAACGGTGGAGAGTCTGGAAGAAGCCGTCGATCACATCCATCGGTACGGGAGCAGTCACACGGACGCGATCGTGGCCGAGGATCGCGAGACGGGCGAGCGGTTCCTGAAGGAGGTGGACGCGGCGAGCGTCTTCCACAACGCGAGCACCCGATTCGCGGACGGGTTCCGCTACGGGCTCGGGGCCGAGGTGGGGATCAGCACGGCGCGCATCCACGCGCGCGGGCCGGTGGGCGTCGAGGGTCTCCTAACGACGCGTTGGCTGCTACGGGGTGAAGGCCAGGGTGCCGCCGACTACGGACCCGGCCGGCGAAGCTTCACGCACCGCCCCCTGGACGGCTAGCCCAGCGCATCCTGCGTACGCTCGTTCAGAACCGGAGACCGTCAACCACGGCTGAGTTCGAACGTTCACGTATGGTACGTTGGCACGGGCCTCGACACGGTGAGGGAGGCGCATGATAGGTAAAATCCCGCTGCTCGGTTGCGTTCTGCTCATCGCCATTCCCGCGGCTGCGCAGACGCAACTGGGGATTCGGACCGGAATTGGCGTGAATTCCGTCTCTCCCGAATACGATGAATCCATCACCAGGATCATAGCCGCTGCGGATGTGACGCTCCCGCTGTACGGCCTCCTCGGCATACGCGTGGGAGCGGCATATGCGCCCCGTGGCGGTCGTCGGTCGAATCCCAATATGCCCGATACCGGGTTCGGTGACGGTACGCCTCGTGGGACGAGGTACGCCAATGCAGCACACCCGCAAAACGTGCTGGTGATGAGTTATGCACAATTGTCCGCTTTGCTCCATGCCTCGCTGGAGACGCAGGCCGGGCTTGTTGAATTCGGAATGGTCGGCGGGCCGTGGTTCGGGTTGATCACGTGGTGCAGTTACCGGAATGATCCTTGCGCAGATCGTGGCAGAGATTTCGAAAGTTACGATTATGGACTGGCGCTCGGCGGGGGTGTGGCACTGGCGGTCAGCGATGATGTCGATCTGGCGCTCGAGCTGATTCACTTCTTCGGGATGGCGGACATCAGGAGCGAGCGCGGCAGAGCGACCACATCACACCTGGCCGGTCAGATCGGATTCGTGTTCGAGATCGGATAACCCTCCGGTTGCGTCAGGAACGCAGCTAGAGTCGCCGGACCCGGATGTTGCGGTACCAGGCGGGGTCGCCGTGATCCTGGAGACCGAGATGGCCCTCGTGGTGCCTGCCATAGTCGGGCCACTCAATGAACTTGCTCCCCGCCACCAGCTCCTCCCACTCCGTGGAGCCGATCTCATACTCGACGATCCGGACCCCGTTCAGCCAGTGCACGACTTGGTTGCCGTGACGCACGATCCGAACCTCGTTCCACTCGCCGGCCGGTCGGCTGACATCTTCCGGCGGGGCATGAAGACCGTAGTTCGACCCTGCCGAGGTCAGGGGATTGCCGCCGTCGTAGTGCCCGGCGTTGTCGAGCACCTGCATCTCGGGACCCGACTGGAACGCGCTCTCGGTGGCCTCCGAGATGCCGAAGAAGACCCCGCTGTTCCCGGCCGGGCCGACCTTCCACTCGATCCGCAGGTCGAAGTCGGTGTATGTGTCGCGGGTGATGAGCGTCCCGCCCCCAACGCCGGGCGTGAACGCGAGCGCGCCATCGATCGCGCTCCAGCCCTCGGGTACAGCCTCCATCTGGAACCCTCGCCAGGCGTCGAGCGACTCGCCGTCAAAGAGGAGTTCGAAGCCCTCCGCCGCCTCCTCGGCCGCCAGCTGGTTCGCGGCCTCCTGGCTCGCGGCCATGCCTTCAGGGATCCCTTCTCCTTCGGCTCGTGAGCCGGTCTCAGCCTGCCCGCAGGCGGATGTCGCGAACACGGCGAAGGCCAGCGCGCTCCACGCCGTGGCGGACCAGGCTCCGAGCGAATCGGTGTTTCGTATCACGTCTGACTCCCGGGTTCCGAACCAGGCTGGGTACACGGTCTCACGGTAGACACTGAGTGTGCGGGCCGCTAGCGACGGCCGCCGGCGATGCGGGCGGCCTCGGGGCGCCGGCGCAGGACGAGCATGCTCCAGGTGCCGAGGGCGGGCCCGATCGCGAGCGGTGCGAACGCCCACCGCCAGCCGAGCGATGTCTCCCACACCGGGAGAAGGCGGATGGTGACGACCGTGAGGAGGAAGCCGATCGCGGTCTGGAGAGTGAGCGCCGTGCCGACGTACTCGGGTTCGGCAAGTTCGCTGACACAGGCGGAGAACTGCGCCGAGTCGGCGAGGACCGTGATCCCCCACACGAGGCAGAGCGGAGAGAAGCCGATGCGCAGCCGCTTTGGCTTCGGCACCCCGCGCGGCCTGCAGGGCCTCGCGGCAGCGGCCGCGGCCCTCTCGGACGCCTCCGCACGCGACTTTGCCGCCTTTCTTGGCCGAATCGGGCGCATTCTCGGCCTCCCGGGCGCAAATCGCGACTTTCACCGCCCCCCGGGCCGCCTTTTGTATAACAGCGCCCAAATCATCCGCCACTTGCCGTTTCTACAGTCGGCCACGCCGGCGACGGCCTGCTAGCGACGGCCGCCGGCGATGCGGGCGGCCTCGGGGCGCCGGCCAGGACGAGCATGCTCCATGCCGAGGGCGGGCCCGATCGCGAGCGGTGCGAACGCCCACCGCCAGCCGAGCGATGTCTCCCACACCGGGAGAAGGCGATGGTGACGACCGTGAGGAGGAAGCCATCGCGGTCTGGAGAGTGAGCGCCGTGCCGACGTACTCGGGTTCGGCAAGTTCGCTGACACAGGCGGAGAACTGCGCCGAGTCGGCGAGGACCGTGATCCCCCACACGAGGCAGAGCGCCGCGATCAGCCACGCGGGGCCGCCGAACAGCGGCCCGATCGCGAGGCAGCACAGGCCGCTGACGACCATGCTCCAGCTCGTGACTACCGTCCGGCCGATACGGTCTGCGAGCACGCCGCCCGCGGCCGCCCCCAGGCTCCCCGCCGCGATGGTCGCGAAGGCCACCACGGACGCGAGGGTGGACGTTGTGCCGGGGCTCGGATCGGACGCGAAGCTCGCGGCGAGGAAGGCCGGTATCCAGGTCCACATCGCGTACAGTTCCCACATGTGTCCGAAGTAGCCGCCGTTCGCGAGCATGGTCGCGCGGTCGGCGAGGATGCGCCGGACCGCCCGGGGGTCGAAGGGCGCGGCAGGCGCCTGCCAGGGTCCGGTGCGGAGCCCCCGCGATGCCACCCCGGCAGCGACGACGGCCAGCGCGGCCGAGCACCACAGGACGGGCCGCCAGGCCCCGATGCCGCCGAGCGGGCGCAGCAGGTGTGGGGCCGCGGTGCCGATCGCGAGTGCGCCGATGAGCACCCCGATCGCCATCCCGCGGCCCTCCCGGAACCAGCCGGCGACGATCTTCATGCCCGGCGGGTAGATGCCCGCCAGCGCCAGGCCGGTCACGAAACGCAGCGGGAGGGCCACTTCAAGGCCGGTTCCGAACCCCGCGATCGCGGCCGTGGCGCCGGCACCGAGCAGCGCGGACCCGGCGATGAGGCGCCGGGGATCCCAGATGTCCGCGAGGGTGAAGACGGCCGAGAGAACCGCGCCCGCGACGAAGCCCAGTTGCACGGAGTTCGTGAGCCAGGCCGCCCCCGAATCCGTGAGTCCCCACTCGACGCGCAACTCAGGTGCGACCGCGCTGGCCGAGAACCACAGCCCCATCGCCAGTAGTTCGACGAGCGCAAGGAGCGCGAGTTGACGGGATCGGCGCGGGTCCGCCACCGGGCGGCTAGCCCTCGCTGTCCGCGAACTGTCGCTGCAGGCTCCGGACGACGGCGGGATCGGCCAGCGTCGTCGTGTCTCCCAGCGCCCGGCCCTCCGCCACGTCGCGGAGGAGCCGCCGCATGATCTTTCCGCTCCGCGTCTTCGGAAGCTCGGCGGCGAAGATGAGGTCCGCCGGCCGGGCGATGGCGCCAATCTGCGTCGCCACATGCGCCCGCAACTCCTGCCGCAATTCCTCGGACGTCCGTACGCCCTCGAGCACGCTCACGAACGCGGCTACGGCCTGTCCCTTGATCTCGTCCGAACGCCCCACGACGGCCGCTTCCGCCACGGCGTCATGGTCCACGAGGGCGGATTCGACCTCCATCGTGCCGATCCGGTGGCCGGCCACGTTCAGCACGTCGTCGACGCGCCCCATGATCCAGTAGTAGCCGTCCCCGTCGACGCGCGCTCCGTCCCCCGCGAAGTAGATATCCGGCCACTTCGACCAGTAGGTCTCCCGGTAACGGGCCTCGTCCCCCCACACGCCCCGCAGCATCCCTGGCCAGGGCGAGGTGATCGCCAGATAGCCGCTCTCGGCCGGATTCCCGTCCTCGTCCAGGATCGCAGCCTCGATGCCGGGGAAGGGGACCGTGGCCGTTCCGGGCTTCGTCGTGATCGCCCCCGGCAGCGGCGTGATCATGATCCCGCCCGTCTCCGTCTGCCACCAGGTGTCCACGATCGGACAGCGCCCCCCGCCGATGTGGCGGTCGTACCAGATCCACGCCTCCGGGTTGATCGGCTCGCCCACCGTCCCCAGCAGGCGGAGCTTCGAGAGGTCGTAGCCCGCCGGCCAGTGGTCGCCCCAGCGCATGAAGGCGCGGATGGCCGTGGGCGCCGTATAGAACACGGTCACGCCGTAGTTCTCGCATAGCGACCAGAAACGCCCTCGGTCGGGCCAGTCCGGAGAACCTTCGTACATGAGCACCGTAGCCCCGTTGGAGAGGGGGCCGTAGACGATGTAGGAGTGCCCCGTCACCCACCCCACGTCGGCGGTGCACCAGTACGTGTCGTCGTTCTTGAGGTCGAACACCCACTTCGCGGTCGCGGTCACCTGCGTCATGTAACCGCCCGTCGTGTGCATGACGCCCTTCGGTTTCCCCGTCGTCCCCGAGGTGTAGAGGATGTAGAGGAGATCTTCGGAATCCATGCGCTCGGGCGGGCACTCGGACGACGCGTGCGAAATCAACTCGTGATACCAGTGGTCGCGGCCCGCGGTCATGTCACAGGACGGTGTTTCCACCTGATCCCCGTGCGGCGCCTCCTTCGGGTCGGTCACCGCGGAGCGCTGGACGACGACCACGCTGGTCACGTAGTCGAGACCCTCGATCGCCGCGTCGGTGCTCGCCTTGAGCGGGATGATGCCGCCGCGTCGGTACCCCCCATCCGCCGTGATCACGCAGCGGGCCCCCGCATCCTCGATCCGGTCCCGCAGCGATTGCGGGGAAAAGCCTCCGAACACCACCGAATGCGGCGCGCCGATCCGCGCGCAGGCGAGCATGGCGATCGCGGCCTCGGGGATCATGGGGAGGTAGATCGCGACCCGGTCGCCCTTCCCGACGCCGAGCCCCTTGAGTGCGTTGGCGAACCGGCATACTTCCTCGTGCAGTTCGCGATACGTGTAACGCCGCACATCCCCCGGCTCGCCCTCCCAGATCAGGGCGTGCGCGGAGCCCCGCGTCTCGAGGTGGCGGTCGAGGCAGTTGTACGCGGCATTGATGGTGCCACCCACGAACCACTTCGAGAACGGCGGATCCCACTCCAGTACCCTGTCCCACGGCGCGAACCAGTCGAGTTTCCGCGCCCACGCCTCCCAGTACGCTTCCCGGTCACGGACGGCATCGTCGTAGGGACCGTGACCGGCCACATGCGCGGTCTCGACGAAGGCGGCCGGCGGCTGGAAGGTTCGCCTCTCGTCCAGCAGGACGTCGATTTCCCGGTGCTGTTCTGTCATGGAAACGCTCGGGTCGGCGGGAGGGGTCACGGGGCGCGCTTGTCACGGTGCCGCTCGAGCCGCCATTTAGCGGCCCGGTGCGGAGCCTGCCGGCGTGACATTAGGCGACCTGCGGCGAGGCACGCAAGCAAGACGGAGTCTCATGAGCAACGGCACCCTTGAACTGGTTTTGATCAGCGCCGGAGCGCTCGTTGCGCTGCTCGCGTTCGTGTTCGGGATCTGGATCGGACTCGGGTCTCCGGGGCTGTACGACAAGTACGAGCAGACGGGAAAAGCCCCGCGCCAATCCCCCTGGAGATGGTTGCTGGCCGGTCGCCAACGCGCCCGCTCGAGCCGGTTCGACGCGGTGGTGCGGGAAGAGGAAGAAGACGGGGAACCGGAACTGGACCCGAACCGGTCGAGGCCGAGCTTCAGCCGCGGACGACGCTTTCGCCGTTAGCCTCGTCGTCGCCCGCGAATTCCCACGTGCAGTCGTCATCTCCCCGTGCCTCGCAGCGGCGGTGGACGATGTCGTTCCCCGTAGCCCCGTATTCACCGAGAATCTCGTCGATCAGACCTGCCAGGAGCGCGCAGCCTCTCCCGCACGGGGTCGCGTGTGCCGGGAGTCCTTCCTCGATCACGAGCGCCGAGTTCCCGCGGGCAACCCGGACCGGGGAGCCCGGGCACAGACGACGGGCGATCTTTCCCGCCCGCCGCCAGGCCCGCCAGCGCCGCAGCCGAAGGGGAAGGAGCCGCGTGGCGAACCGGCGTCCGGCGCCCCGATCGTCCAGGCTCTCCCGCGCGATCCGATGGCCCGCGGCATCGAAGATCACCGTCGCATCGGAGCGGCGCGCGAGCAGGGTGAACAGGCTCGCAACCTCGTCCGCACTCACGTCGCCACGGGTGGCTTCGTAGCGGCGGATCTGGTCCAGGACGACGCTCGACAGCCCCAGCCTCTGCCTCAGATTGAGCGACAGATGCGAGACGGCCAGGTCCCGCGGGTCGTCGGGCATGTCCAGCTCATGGAGGGCGGCGAGCATCGCAAGAGGAATCTGCACGGGGACGCCGCCCGTGAACCGGGTGTCTTGTGGGGAACCGAAGTCGAGAGGCATATAGAAAGGGAGGCTACGGCAGGATATTCGGGCGAGCAAGCTGCGCCACGGACTGCCGCCACCGACCGCAGGACAGCCCCTGGAGGCATGATGAGAGCACCAGTCACGAAGGACACGACGCACGCGCTGCTTCGGATCGTCGCCGGTCTCATGCTATGGCAGCACGGCGCCCAAAAGCTCTTCGGCTGGCTGGGCGGCAACGCCGCCGATTCCTGGTTCGCATGGCCCGTCGGCATCGCCGGCATCATCGAGTTCTTCGCACCGATCCTCATCATCCTCGGGATCCGGACCCGTTACGTCGCCTTCCTCCTCACGGGACACTTCGCGGTGGTCTACTGGTGGCGCCACTTCTTCGGCCGCGAGATGGACTTCTGGCCGATCGTGAACGGCGGAGAACTGGCCGTCCTCTACTGCGCCATCTTCCTCTTCCTGTGGACGACCGGTGGTGGGAAGTGGAACCTCGACCACCTCGTCCCCGGCCCCGGCAGGGACGACTAGCCGCGGACTGCCGCCTCAAGTTGTTCGGTCGCCGCTCCGGCCCCATCTTGTGCGGCCGGACGGCGGCTTCCGCAGGGTGCCGCCGTCTCGCGCATCCCCGTGCCACGGGGTGACGTGATCTCCACGGACGGAACGGACCCGCGAGCCATGTACGACCCCGGAGCCATCGAAGCCGGATGGCAGGCCTGGTGGGAGGAGAACGGGACGAACGAGCCCGACCTCGACGCCGCCGAGCGCCCATTCTTCAATCTCATGATGTACCCGTATCCGTCGGCGGAGGGGCTTCACGTCGGCAACCTCTACGCCTTCACCGGCGCGGACATCTACGGGCGCTTCCGCCGTCTGCAGGGCGACGACGTCTTCGAACCCATCGGCTACGACGCATTCGGCATCCACTCCGAGAACCACGCGCTCAAGGTGGACACGCACCCGATGGAGCTCATCCCCTCGAACATCCGCAACTTCGAACGGATGCTGCGGGCGGCGGGGCTCATGACCGACTGGTCGCGTACGGTCGATACGACGGACCCGCGCTACTACAAGTGGACACAGTGGCTCTTCGTCCAGCTGTTCAAGGCGGGACTGGCGGAGAAGAAGGAAGCCGCGGTCAACTGGTGCCCGAAGGACCAGACGGTGCTCGCCAACGAACAGGTCATCGCGGGTCTGTGCGAACGCTGCGACACCGCCGTCGAACAGCGGATGCTGAGCCAGTGGTTCTTCCGGATCACGGATTACTCGCAGCGGCTGCTCGACAACCTCGAGTGGATCGACTGGTCCGAGACCACCAGGACGGCGCAGCGGAACTGGATCGGCCGCTCGGAAGGCGCCCGGCTACACTTCGCGCTCGCGGGCGCCGCGGGTGCCGGAGACACCGCCGGAGCGGAGGGGGACCGGATCGAGGTGTTCACGACCCGGCCCGACACGCTCTTCGGCGCGACCTTCATGGTCCTGGCGCCGGAACACCCGCTGGTCGAGCGCCTGACGACGGATGAGCGGCGCGCCGAAGTGGAGGCCTATGTGCGCGCGGCGGCGGCGGTCGACCTCGTCGAGCGGCAGAAGACGGACGAGCGCGAGAAGACCGGCATCTTCACCGGCGGCTACGCGCGGAACCCGGCGACCGGCGAGGACATTCCGGTCTGGGTGGCCGACTACGTCCTCATGGACTACGGGACCGGCGCGATCATGGCGGTCCCCGGACACGACCAGCGCGACTTCGATTTCGCGAGGCAGTTCGGGCTGCCGATCATCCAGGTCGTTCGCTCTCGCGCATCTCTGCCGGAGGAGGCCGAGACCGCGTTCGTCGAGCACACGTCCGACGAGATCCTCATCAACTCGGGGCGCTTCAGCGGCATGGAGGCGGACGCAGGCGGGCGCGCCATCACCGAGTGGCTGACGGAACGAAAGCTGGGCGCGGCGGAGATCAACTACCGGCTGCACGACTGGTGTATCTCGCGGCAGCGGTACTGGGGTCCGCCGATCCCCATCATCTACTGCGACCGATGCGGCCCGCAGGCGGTTCCGGAGGAGGATCTGCCCGTGGTCCTCCCGTTCGTCGAGGATTTCCGGCCCACGGCGACAGGGGTGAGTCCGCTCGCGCGCGACGAGTCCTTCTACGCCACGACGTGCCCTGCGTGTGGCGGCGACGCGCGACGGGAGACCGATGTCTCCGACACCTTCCTCGACTCGGGCTGGTACTTCCTGCGCTATCCCTCGACCGAGTTCGATGACCGGCCGTTCGACCCCGAGCGGACGCGCAGATGGCTGCCCGTGAGCAGCTACATCGGAGGCGAGGAACACTCCGTTCTCCACCTCCTCTACTCCCGTTTTCTCACCATGGTGCTGAGCGACCTGGGGCATATCGAGTTCGAGGAACCGTACGACCGCTTCCGGAAGCACGGCCTGCTGATCAAGGACGGCGCCAAGATCTCGAAGTCGCGCGGGAACGTGATCCTGCCCGACGAGCATATCGAACGCTTCGGCGCGGACGCCTTCCGCATGTACCTGATGTTCCTCGGCCCCTTCCAGCGTGGCGGCGACTTCCGGGACCGCGGCCTCGCGGGGCCCGAGCGGTTCCTGAAAAAGGTGTGGGACAGCGTGACGACGGCGGTCGAGTCGGGACGCACGGGGTTCGACGATCCCGATGTCGAGCGCGCGCTGCACGCCACGATCAAGCAGATCTCCGAAGACCTCGAGGCGCTCAGCTACAACACGGCCATCGCCGCGGCGATGGACTATCTGAACACGCTACGGTTCGGGGGGCGTACCGCATCGATCGATGAAGTGCGGCCGCTCGTCGTCCTGATCGCGCCGGTCGCGCCGCACATCGCCGAGGAGCTGTGGGCCCGTCTCGGGGGTGAGTCGAGCGTGTTCGATCACGCCGAGTGGCCGGCGTGGGACGAGAGCAGGCTGGTAGTGGACGAGGTCGAGCTTCCAGTGCAGGTGAACGGCCGGCTGCGGGCCACGATCCGCGTCGCACGGGGCGCCCCGGAGGCGGTCGTTTGCGAGGCGGCACTGGCCGAGGCGAACGTCATCCGACGGCTGGATGGGGTCGCGATCCGAAAGGTGATCCACGTCCCGGACCGCATGCTCAACCTCGTCGTCTCCTAGCAGGGGCTGCCAGCCCTCACCATTCGACGGACCCCTCCGCGCTCGTGTCGATGGAGGCGGCGGATCCCTCCTCGCCGAACAGGAAGATGCGCAGGTTCGTATAGAGGAACTCGCGCGATGCCGCCTCGTGGAGCTTCAGGCCGTAGTGGTTGATCAGAAGCATCTGCCGCTCCTTCCACTCGTCCCAGCAGGAGGCGCAGATCTCGGCCACGATCCGTGCCCCCAGGTCGCTGGGGAACGGGTCGCGGTCGATTCTTCCCTGATCGCCGCGGCCGCAGCGGGTGCAAACGAATGATTCCGTCATGTGTACCCTTTGGTCTTCTTTTCTTGGGGGGGGGGGTCGGCGGGCCGCGGTCAGCGATCGCGTCCGGGCTCGGCGGCTCCCGACCCCGTCAGCCGCGTGAGGGCCTCCCACGGATCGCCCGTGGCCGCTTCTCTCATCAACGCCTCCACGGACGGGACCAGCTCCCCGAGCGACTCGTAGATGCGCTCGAAGTCGTCCAGCCTCGTGTAGTAGAGCAGACGCGAGATGATCCAGGCGTTGTCGAGGCTGGCGGGATCGATCGAACCGTACTGCGCCGCGAGCTGAGGTCTGTACTCCGTTTCGAATCGGCGGGCGGCCTCCTCGAAGACCTCTCGCTTGGCGGTGCGCTTCGCTTCGTCGGGGAGCGGGGAGGCGTACACCTCTTCGAGCGGCTCGAGAATCGAGTGGAAGAAGCGCCCGAACACCCGCGTGTCATCCCACCGTTGATGCGCCCGCTCGCAGGCGCTCGCATCGCGCACGGCCCCGCAGAAGAACTCGATTGCGCCGCGGTGTCCGACGAAGTTGGCGAAACTCTCGTTGAAGTCGGCCTGGCCCGTGGGGAAATAGGTGCTGTGAGTGATCTCGTGAATCACCGTCTCGACCAGCCCCAGGCTGTCGAGCCGCAGCGTGGTCGACATGATCGGATCGGGGAACCAGCCCAGGGTCGAGAAGGCGGACACCGCCCGCACCGACACGTCGTACCCCTCCTCCGCGAGGCTGGCGGCCTCGGCGCGGGCGTCATCGAAGTCGAAGTACCCCTTGTAGGGAAGGTGGCCGACGATCGGGAACCACCAGGTCTTCCAGCGGAGGGCGAACTCCGGGGCGGCCAGCACGTTCAGCACCAGGGTGTCGCGGTGGAGTTGGGCGAACGATTCATAGCTCGCCCCCGCCCGCAGGCCGAGGTCGCGCTCGGCGAAATCACGCGCGTCGAGCACGAGCCGCAACTTGTCGCGGGTTTCGCGGGCCACGGTCGTGTCGTGAATCACGGCGCGGATCGGTCGCCGGACCGAGAGAATGCGGGCCTCCTCCCACCCGGCCCTGAGCACGTAGGCGGGCGAGCAGCCGCCCGCGGAGAGGAGGAGGACCGCGGCGAGCGGCCGGATGCCCGTGCACACGGCGGTTCTCATGCGCACCTCACGTAGTGGAGATGCTCCCGGACGTCATCGCGCCGGTAGTTCCGGTGCGGGCCGTCGGCGTCGCTCCGGTAGCGGCGATAGGGGCGGTGAAGGAACTGGTACGAGTCGGGACGGCCGCGGTCGCGCAGGGCCCGCTCGATCACTTCGCGGTCCAGCAGCCCCTCATCGTTGTAACTGAACAGGATGTGACGACTATCAGCCGCTTCCAGCACCGCCTGCAAGGCGTCGGCAGCCCGCTGCTTCCGGCACCAGTCCGACCGCACGGCCTCGTCGGGGATCAACCCGGTCTTTCCTCGAATCTCGGGCGGCGGTGTCCAGCCGAGCGCGAGGAGTTCGGGGATGTGATAATACGCGGGGTATTGCCGGCTGTTGTAGGGAGGGTCGAGATACACGAGATCGACGGGGCCGACCGCTTCGAGGAGCCGGGCCGCGGGTCCGCGGAACGCGCGACACGCTGCGGCTCCGTTCGCGCGCGGCGTCGGCTCGATGGGGCGCAGCTCGAGGGGGCGTCGGGCGTTGGGTTGCATCGTCTTCACGAACGAGGCGTACACGCCGGTCGTGTTCGCGACCCGGTCGGCGGCTTCGATCAGCGTCGCGATGAGGAGCTGCGCCTCGGTCCGGCCGATACGGGATTCGCCGGTCCAGCGCTCGATCCGCTCCCGGACGCCGTCGATCTTCCGGCCGTTCTCCCGAGAGAAGTACATGCGGCCGTGCGCGCGTCCGGCCGCCCCGTGGAGGGTATAGTGCTCCGAGACGAACCCGCGGCTGCCGGACCGATCCGAATCATCGATGTCCGCGAGTCGCTCGAGGAATCTGGGATAACCGATGTCCCCTCGTCCGTTTGGGGTCCCGGCGGGGAGCAGCGAGGAGGCGAAGCGCGGGGCGGCGTCGAGTTCGACCCGGGCCACCTGCAGGGCGTAGGAGGACGCCAGCAGGTCGCCGGAGTGGACCTGCCAACCGGCTGCCTTGAGCGCCATCGAGACGCTGGCAGTACCCGCGAACGGGTCGCACGCGACCCCAGGCGCCGGCTGAATGCGACGCACGGCGTCCATGAGGAAGGGGATGAGTTTCGTCTTGTTCCCGAGATAACGCACGCGGGAGAATATGAAGCCCGGATGCGGTCGAAAAGCTCTGGGGCTACGTCGTGAACGCCGGGGCGCGGCTGTCGGACGCCGCGGCCGGGGTGGCGCTCGCCGCCGCGCCGCTGCTCCGGCGCGTCCGGCCGGACATCGGGCGGGTGCTGGCGGCGCGCCGCGCCGCCGCCGCGGAGTTGGTCGCATGGGGATGTCGGCGCGAGCCGGGTCCCCTGCTTTGGCTCCACGGCGCGTCGGCAGGTGAACTGCTCGGTGCGGCGGCAACTGTGCGAGTGCTTCGCGCGGGTGTGGCCGCCCGATCCGGCGACCGCCCGCAGCTTCTCGTGACCTATTCCTCGCCGTCCGGGCAGGCCGCGCTCCAATGGCTTGGACCGGACCACTCCGGGTACGCCCCGCTGGATCGGCGGCGCGACTGCGACCGCGTGCTGGCGGTTCTACGGCCCGGACTGCTCGTCTTCGCCAAGCTGGATGTCTGGCCCGGTCTGGCCGCCGCCGCGGCGCGGGCCGGGACGCCGACCGCACTCATCAACGGCACGGTACGCGACGGGAGCCGCCGGTCGAGACGCGCGGCCCGACGCCTGTTCCGGGAATCGTACGCGCAGCTGGAGGCGGTCGGCGCCGCCAGCCGGGAGGATCGTCGGCGTCTGGTTGCGCTCGGCGCACGGACCGACCGGGTGACGCTGACCGGCGACGCAGCCTTCGATCTGGCCCTTGAACGGGCGGACCGGGCACAGGCGGATGGCTCCGCCGCCGCGTATCGCTCCGCCCTCGGGGGGTCGGAACCGGCGACGCTGCGCCTGGTCGCAGGCTCGACGTGGGGCGCCGACGAACGTGCGCTGCTCGATGCGCTGGACAGCCTCGTGGCCACTCGGCGGGACGGCGGACCAGGCTGGCAGCTCGTGATCGCGCCGCACGAGCCGACCGCCGCGCATGTCCGCGCGCTCGTCGCGTCGTGCGAGGCCCGCGGCGAGCGCGTCGTACGCTGGAGCCGGATCGGCGCGTCCCGCGCGGCGCCCGCCGGCGCGATTGTGGTGTTCGACGAAGTCGGCCGGCTCGCCGAGTTGTACGCGGTGGGCGATGTGGCCTACGTCGGCGGTGGCCTCGGGGGCACCGGGCTCCACAACGTGCTCGAGCCCGCCGCCGCCGGACTGCCGGTCGTGTTCGGTCCACGGCACGACCGGTCCGACGCGCGTGCGCTCGAAGCGGCCGGCGGCGGGCTCGCCTGTTCGCCCGGCGCGCTGCCCGACACCCTGGCCGGGCTGGCCGACCCGCGACTGCGGGCGCACCGCGGCGCGGCCGCACGCGCGTTCATCGAGTCCGGGGCCGGCGCAGCCGCTCTAACCGCGGATCTGCTCCTCCCCCTGTGGCCCGGCTAGCCGCGTCGCCCCGCCCACGGCTTGGGTCCGAAGACGAACCAGAGTACGCCACCGATGATCGGACAGAGAAAGATCACCGCGACCCAAAGCGCCTTTTCCCGCCTGGGCGCCGCCGAGAGGATGACGAGCCCCGTGGACCAGAGGTTCAGGAGCACGAGGAAGGTGAGGAGCGGCCAGCGCGGGTCCACTGTCGCGGCCCACTCGAGGGCCGCGTTCATGCTGCCGCCGTGGGTTTCTGAAACTGCAGGCGGTGAAGCTGCGCGTAGAGGCCGCCCTGCTCGAGCAGAGTGTCGTGCGTACCCGACTCGCTGATGCGCCCGCGGTGGAGGACGAGAATCCGGTCGGCTCCCTGAATCGTCGAGAGCCGGTGCGCGATGACGAGGCTCGTTCGCCCCCGCATGAGATGCTCGAGCGCTGTCTGAATCTCCGCTTCGATCTGCGAGTCCACCGAACTGGTGGCTTCGTCGAGCAGCAGGATGGGCGGGTCGCCGGCGAGGGCGCGCGCGAACGAGACGAGCTGCCGCTCGCCGACCGAAAGGTTGCCGCCCCTCTCGCTCAAAGGCTCGTCGTACTTTTTCGGCAGCCGCGCGAGGTGGCGGTCGACCCCCACCTGCCGCGCCGCATCCCGAATCTCGGCCGTGCCGATTCCCTCCCGATCGAGCGAGATGTTATCCGCCGCGGTTCCGGAAAAGAGATAGACGTCCTGCAGCACGAGTCCCATCCGATGGCGCAGGTCCGCGAGCCGCAGATCCCGAATGTCGACCCCGTCGAGCGTGATCCTGCCGCGCTGCGGCTCGTAGAACCGCATCAGAAGGCTGAACAGCGTCGTCTTGCCGGCTCCGGTGGCCCCGACCACTGCCAGCCGCTGGCCCGGATCGGCTACGAAACTGATTCCGCGGAGTACCCAGCCATCGTCGGGCCCGTCCTGATCCAGCCTCCCCTCGGCGCCCTCCCAGGCCGCCGCGTTTGCCAGCGCGGGCGTCGTAATGCCCGCCGCGTCCTCCTCCGGCGAGAGGTACCGGAACCACACGTCCTCGAACTCGATCCGGCCCTTCACGGCTGGCGGGAGCTCGACCGGACGGCGCGCATCCTCGATCCCCGGGCTCTCGTCCAGGAGCCGAAAGATCCGCTCCGAACTCGCCATCGCACCCTGGAGGATGTTGTATTTCTCCGACAGATCCTGGATGGGACGGAAGAACCGTCTCGCGTACTGGAGGAAGCCGGCGATCACTCCGATCGTCAGCGTCCCCTCGAGAGCCCGGCCGCCGCCGTACCAGATGATGAGGGCCAGCGCGACCGAAGCGAGCACCTCGATCACGGGGAAGAAGAGCGCGTAGTAGGTGATCGAGCGGAGATGCGCCTCGAGGTGATCGTCGTTGATCTCCCGGAACCACCGCGTCGCCGTCCTCTCCTGGCGGAACAGCTGCACCACCCGGACTCCGGTGATCCGCTCCTGCAGGTAGGCGTTGATCCGCGCAAGCCGGACCCGGATGTCGCGGTACGCCTCGCGGACCTTCTTCCGGAAGAGCCAGGCCGCGCCGAACACGAGCGGAAGCACCGCGAAGGTCACCAGGGCGAGCCGCCAGTCCATGACCAGCATCGCCACCATGATGAAGGCGACGGTGAACACATCCCCGAAGATCGTGACGACGCCCGAGGTGAACATCTCGTTCAGGACCTCGACGTCGCTCGTGAGCCGGGTCATCAGCCGTCCGACCGGGTTCCGGTCGTAGTAGGCGAGCCGGAGGCGCTGGAGATGACGGAAGATCTCCTGCCGAAGGTCGAGCATCACGTTCTGGCCGATCCACGTGGTGAGGATCGTGCGCGCGTACTCGAGTACGCCGGAGAGCAGGAGCGCGACGAAGAAGATGATCGCGAGGTTGCGGAGGGCGGCGAAGTCGCCGCGCGGGATGGCGCCGTCGATGACCTCCATGGTCAGCCAGGGGCCGACCAGCGCCAGGGCGGACGCCGCGATGAGCATGACCACGGCGATCGCGACCCTGAGCCGGTAGGGCCTGAGGTAGGCGAGCAACCGCCTCATGAGGTGGGCGTCGTACGCCTTGCCGAGCGCTTCTTCTTCCTGGAGCGGGCCGTCGGGCGTTTGCATGCCCCATAGTACGGACTGGGCCACTCCCTTCCAATCAGGTTGGCGCGGGTCCGCGCCGCCGGCCATCATCCTCATATGAGCGACCGGATCAGGGTCCGAGGCGCCCGGCAGCACAACCTCAAGGGCGTCGACATCGATATCACGCGCGGGGCCCTCACGGTCCTCACGGGGCCTTCCGGCTCGGGGAAATCGAGCCTCGCCTTCGACACGATCTACGCCGAAGGGCAGCGCCGTTACATCGAGTCCCTCTCCACGTACGCGAAGCAGTTCCTCGAGCGGATGCCCAAGCCGGCCGTCGATCTCGTCGAAGGCGTGAGTCCCTCCGTCGCCATCGACCAGAACAACCGCGTCCAGTCGAGTCGTTCGACGGTGGGGACGATCACGGAAGTCTACGACTACCTGAGACTCCTCTGGGCCCGCGTCGGGACGACCGTATGCCCCGACTGCGAGCGCCCCGTCGTGCCGGACACGGTGACTTCGGCCACCGACGCGCTGCTCGATCTGGGGTCGGAAGTTCGACTCGCCATAGCCTTCCCGGTCGCCCGCGAAGAGCGTGGAGCCGGCACCGGAGCTGTGGAGAACCTCACAGCGCGCGGCTATGTGCGGGTGCAGGCCGACGGCGACGAGATCTACCTGCCGGACATCGACCTCGAGGAGAGTGCGGGCGAGGACGCCGCTGGGGCGCTGACGCGGGCGACGGAGCTGCTCGTGGTGGTGGACCGCGTCGTGGCCCGGGAGGAGGACCGCGAACGGATCGCGGACTCACTCGCGGCCGCTTTTGCCGAAGGCGGTGGCGCCGCGGTGGCGCTAGCCTGGCGAAGGGGTTCGGAGACTCCGGAACGCCACGAGTTCGAGGAATCGTACCGGTGCGCGGCGTGCGGGCGCGGGTTCCCCCGACCGACGCCGGCGACGTTCAGTTTCAACAGTCCCGCCGGCGCGTGCGGCGTGTGCACCGGGTTCGGCGCGGTACTCGAATACTCGCCCCGCCTCATCGTCCCCGACCCCGGGCGTTCACTCGAAGCGGGGGCACTGGATCCCTGGGAGAAGCCTCGCTACTCCCGCGCCAGATCCCGGCTGCGAGGGTTCGCGCTGTCGGCAGGAGTCGACATGGCGGCCCCGTGGGAGACGCTTCCGGAGGGGGCGCGCGACGTTCTCATGCACGGAGGGACGTACGCCGGAGAGCGATTCCGAGGAATGATTCCTTTCCTTCGTTCCAAGGAGAACAAGCGATACAAAGCGTACATCCGCGTCTTTCTCCGCCAGTATCAGCTCCCGAAGCGGTGCTCCGGCTGTGGCGGGACGCGGCTGAAGCCGGAGGCCATGAACGTCCGGGTGGGCGGCCGACATATCGCCGGAGTCGCCGGGCGCACCGTGGGCGAAATCGCCCGCTGGCTCTCGGAGGACCTCGATCTTCCGCCGTTCGGGCGCCAGGTGGCGGCGACCATCCTGCGCGAACTCGAGCACCGACTCTCGTTCCTGGCGCAAGTCGGTCTGGCGTACCTCACGCTGGACCGTCAGGCGCGATCGCTCTCCGGCGGGGAGATGCAGAGAATCCGGCTGGCCAGCTGCCTCGGGAGCCGGCTCGTGAACACGCTGTACGTACTCGATGAGCCGACGATCGGGCTTCACCCGTACGACATCGCGGCGTTTGCCGGCGTGCTCGAGCGACTCGCGGGCCGCGACAATACCGTGCTGGTTGTCGAGCATGAACCATCGCTCCTCGAACGGGCCGACCGGATCGTGGAACTGGGCCCGCGCGCAGGGGAACAGGGGGGCGAAATCGTGTTCGAGGGTACGTGGGCGAGCCTGCTGGCGTCGGACACCGGTACCGGGCGGGCGCTGGCCCGCCGGGCGACGGGGGCGAGGTCGCGTGGGGACGAGCGCGGTGCGGATCGACCGGTCCGGCGGCACACCCGATCCGGCGGAGCGGCGACGACCGGGGAACTCGTCCTGCGCGGGGCCACGCTGCACAACGTCCGGGGCGTCGACGTGTCGATTCCCCTCGGGTCGCTTACGCTCGTGACCGGCGTCTCGGGATCCGGCAAATCGACGCTCGTGCGCGGGGTGCTCTTCCATGCGCTCGAGCAGGAAGTTGCCGGCCGGTCTTCGGCCAAGCCGCACCTCGGCGAACCCGCGGGCTCCTGGGATCGACTGGAGGGGGCCGAGTCTCTCGAGGATGTCGTACTCGTCGACCAGCGGCCGATCGGGCGCACCCCGCGCTCGAACCCGGCCACCTACATCGGAGCATTCACACCTCTGCGCAGCGCGTACGCGGCCACACCCGAGGCGCGCGCCCGTGGGTACGAGGCGGGGTATTTCTCCTTCAACCGGGCGGGCGGCCGGTGCGAGCGGTGCAAGGGTGCGGGCGAGGAGACGGTGGAGATGGTCTTCCTGGCGGATGTCTCCGTTCCCTGCGAGGCGTGCGACGGCTCGCGGTACCGTCCCGAAGTGCTGGAAATCGGGATCCGCGGCCGCTCGATCCGTGACGCGCTCGACATGACCGTCGACGAGGCGATCCGGTTCTTCATCCGCCACGATCGCCTGGGAGCGAAGTTGTGGCACCTGCAGCGGGTGGGCCTCGGCTATCTGCGGCTGGGCCAGCCGGCGACGACCCTCTCCGGCGGCGAGGCGCAGCGACTGAAGATCGCACGTGAACTCGCGCGGCGGGGACGCGCCGGCAGGCGGCTCTACATCCTGGACGAACCCACCGTGGGGCTCGGTGTCGGCGAGGTCGGCACTCTGACCAGTGTGCTCCGCGAGCTGGTGGGGGAGGGCCACACCGTGGTCGTGGTGGAGCACAACCTCGACCTGGTCGCGGGCGCGGACTGGGTCATCGACATGGGGCCCGGGCCCGCGGACGACGGAGGGAGGATCGTGGCGGCGGGTCCGCCCGCCGCGATCGCCGAAGCCGATGGGTCCCGAACCGGAGTGTTCCTGAGGGCGCGCGCGGCCCGCCTCGAAGCGGACGCCCACGTTGCCGCGGCCGCGAGACCGGCGTGAGGGACGCGGCGGAACCGAGCGTCTCGGTCCTCCTGCCATGCCGCGATGCGGGACAGTTTCTCGGCGACTGCATCGAGAGCCTGCGGGCGCAGTCCGAGTCGCGTTTCGAGGTGCTCGCCCTGGATGACGGGTCGAGGGACCACACGGGTGCCCTGCTCCAGGCGTGGGCCGAGCGCGATTCGAGGGTGCGGCTCGTCGACCGCGACGGCTCGGGGATCGTGGCGGCGTTGCGGCGGCTGGCCCGCGAGGCGCGATCGCCGCTCATCGCCCGCATGGACGCGGACGACATCGCACGCCCCGGACGGCTGGCCGCGCAGCTTCGCCTTCTGGCCCGGCGACCCGGCATCGCCGCGTGTGGGACGGGCGTCCGCTACTTCCCGCGCCCTCCCGCCGGCTCCGGCTATCGGCGCTACGAGGCGTGGCTCAACGGCCTGATCGATCCTGTCACGGTCGAGCGGAACCTGTTCGTCGAATGTCCCATCGCGCATCCCACTCTGATGGTGCGGCGCGACGCGTTCGAAGCGGTCGGCGGCTATCGCGAGACCGACGGACCGGAAGACTACGACCTGGTCCTGCGCCTTGCCGCCGAGGGGCACGGGCTGACCAACGTTCCGGAGACCCTGCACGAATGGAGGCTCGGCGCCCATCGGCTGTCGGAGCGGTCGGCACGCTACGGCGCCGATGCGTTCCGGAGCCTGAAGGTGTCTTTCCTGGCCGCCGGGCGCCTGCCGCGGGACCGGCCGCTCGTGATCTGGGGTGCCGGCAAGGTTGGAAAAGCCTTCGCCCGCGCCTGGCTGAGGCAGCCCGCGCCCAGAGGCTCGATGGTCCCGATCGCCGCGTTCGTCGATCTGGATCCGCGCAAGATCGGACAGAACATCCACGGGGCCGTCGTCATCAGACCCGAAGCGCTCCCGGAGTTCGCCGCCCCCGTCCGCCCGTATGTGCTGCTCGCGGTGGGGTCGCCCGGAGCCCGCCGCGAGATCCGGGAGGCGCTCGACGCCATGGATTACCGGGAGATCGAGGACTATCGAGCCGTGGCCTGACAGCCGAGCAGTTCCCATTGCACGTCTTCGAATTCTCGAAGCAGATCGGCCCCGTACGCGGATGAAGGCGTCTGATAGCCGACCTTCACGTCGCCACCGAGCGCGCGTGCCGCAATGGCGACCGCTGTCATCGCGGTGAAGCCATAGGGGTCGGGTGTCCGCAGGCGCGCCGCGGCGCGTTGCCCACCCGGATCTTCGATCTCCGCGACGAGGATCGCGTAACTCCTGCGGCGCGCGGAGTCGCTCGGCCCCTCCGGCCCGCGGTCGACCAGGCGGTTCAGCAGCGCCTGCGCGGTCCGCCCGGCGAGCAGCCATCCGATGCTGCGGCTCATGCGTGTGAGGCCGCTGAAGAGACGGTTCGCCTGGCTGTACGTCTCGATGTTGGCGATGCCCGTCGACCTGTACGCCGTCGAGACATCACCGAGCACGCTGACGAGGGCCGCGCGTGGGGGCTCCCCGAAGTCGAACTCATGGTGCAGTTGGCCGGGGCGGACCCTCGTGATCACGCCATCGCGCCGAATGCGAAAGTTGTTGACGCTCTCCAGAATCGTTCGCGTCGTCCCGCGGGACGTGCGGCTCCGGGCCCCGAGGCCGAGCCTCAGAACTCGGCCGCCGGGGTGTCGCGCGGCGAGATCGGCGATCAGGCAATCGCTGGGTACGACATCGAACCCGACGCCCGGCAGGACCATGATTCCCGCTTCTCCGGCCGCCGCATCGCGGGCGGCCAGCATCTCGAACACCTCGATCTCTCCGGTGATGTCGAGATAGTGCGAGCGCGTCGTGAGGCAGGCCTCGTACATCGGGAGGGCCGTCCGGGAAAAGGGCCCGGCGCAATGCAGGACCACCGCTATGTCCTCCAGGGCCGCCGCGAGCCGATCCGGCTCGTCCAGACCGACAGCCCTGGTCTCCAGCCCCGGAGTCGGCGCCATCGCCGCGAGCCTGGCGGCGTCCCGCCCCGCCAGGACGGGGCGCAATCCGGATCGCACCGCCTCGGCCGTCACGAGTCGACCCGTGTATCCGGTGGCGCCGTAGATGAGCAGCTTCGATTCACTCACGGTCAAACCCCGCTGGGGAACTGGATTCCCGGAAGGTGCGCGACTACCGTGCCACCGCGTAAGTGCCCACGCTTCGCGGCCCGTTGGGCGTCGACACCCGAGGACCTGCCATGCGGCTCCTGCTCGTCAGCGACTTGCACACCGACCTCCACGCGGCGACCTCGATCGCCGAACGGGCGCCCGACTTCGACGCGGTCGTGGGAGCGGGTGATTTCGCGGTCAGGCGTCGAGGGCTGCACCGGATCGTGCGCGTCCTGTCCGCGATCGAGACGCCGACCGTCCTCGTACCGGGAAACGGCGAATCGGCCGGGGAACTTGCGGAGGCGTGCGCCGGCTGGCCGGCGGCCCACGTCCTGCACGGCACGGGCGTCGACATCCGGGGCGTGCCGTTCTTCGGACTCGGTGGCGGGGTGCCCGTGACGCCGTTCGGACCCTGGAGCTACGACTTCACCGAAGACGAAGCGCGGGAACTCCTGGCGGACTGCCCGCCCGGGGCCGTGCTGGTGTCGCACTCCCCCCCGCTGGGGCATGCGGACCGCGACCGCGCCGGCCGGCACATCGGCAGCGTTGCGGTCCTCGAGGCGATCGAGCGCACCCGGCCCCGACTGGTCGTGTGCGGTCACATTCACGACTCCTGGAAAGTCCGCTCCCGGGTGGGCGATACGCCCGTCGTGAACGCCGGTCCGGCGGGGGTTGCCTGGCGGCTCGACTGAGGGAAACGGTCGCCTTTGACGGGCTATGTTTTCGGAACGCGCGAAGAGGCGGTCCGAAAGTCGCGAAACGCCCCAAAAACCGGTAAGTTACAAGGCTTTCCCGAGCGTGGCCGGGCTTCTCCGGAGACCCGCCGCCGCCGCGCCCTCGGGGATCTCGCAAACGCCCGTTCCGATCGGAATCCATGACCACCGACAGCACCACCGACAGCGTAGAACGCGTCGAGCCGAGACGGCTCGAAGACGAGATGCGCGACTCGTTCATCGACTACTCGATGAGCGTGATCGTGCAGCGTGCACTGCCCGATGTCCGTGACGGCCTGAAACCCGTGCACCGCCGGATCCTGTTCGCGATGCACGAGGCAGGGCTCGGGCCGACGAGGCCGTATCGAAAGAGCGCCACGGTCGTCGGCGACGTCATCGGCAAGTACCACCCTCATGGCGACTCGGCGGTCTACGACTCGCTCGTCCGGATGGCGCAGGACTTCTCGCTCCGGTATCCGCTCGTTGACGGCCAGGGCAACTTCGGCTCGGTGGACGGCGATTCCGCCGCGGCGTACCGCTACACCGAGGCCCGGCTGGCCGGCTTCGCGAGCGAGTTGCTCGGCGATATCGACAAGGAGACGGTCGCCCACACGCCCAACTTCGATGACAGGCTGCGGGAGCCCACCGTGCTGCCGTCGGCGCTCCCGAACCTGCTCGTCAACGGGTCGTCCGGCATCGCTGTCGGCATGGCGACGAATATCCCGCCTCACAACCTCCGCGAAGTGGCCGCGGCGTGTCATCAGCTGATCGAAGCGCCCGACACGACGCTGGAAGGGCTGATGGATATCATCCGCGGCCCCGACTTCCCCACCGGAGGCACCATCTTCGGCGGCGCCGGCATCCGCGAGGCCTACCGGGAGGGCCGGGGCCGAATCGTCATGCGGGCCAAGGCGGACATCGAGGAAGGCAGGGACGGCCGCGATCGGATCATCGTCCGCGAGATCCCGTTCATGGTCAACAAGACCCGGCTGGTCGAGCAGATCGCGGGCCTCGTGCGCGACAAGAAGGTCACGGACATCTCCGACCTCCGCGATGAGTCCGACCGCGACGGCATCCGCGTCGTCATCGAACTGAAGCGGGACGCGGTGCCGCAGATCGTGCTCAACCAGCTGTTCAAGGGCACGCAGCTCCAGTCCACGTTCGGCGTCATCATGCTCGCGCTCGTCGACGGTGAACCACAGGTGCTGGACCTCAAGACGATGCTCGAACATTTCCTCGAGCACCGGCACGAGGTCGTGGAGCGGCGCACTCAGTTCGAGCTGCGGGTGGCGAAGGACCGGGAACACGTCCTCGAGGGTCTGAAGATTGCCGTCGACCACATCGACGAGGTCATCAGGATCATCCGCGGGTCCGCCGAGACCGAGATCGCCGCCGCCCAGCTCCGGGGCGCCTTCGAACTCAGTGAGCGGCAGGCCGATTCGATCCTCAACATGCGGCTGGCACGCCTCACGGGCCTCGAGATCGAAAAACTCGAAGATGAGTTGGCCAAGGTCCGCGTTCGCCGGCGGGAACTGGAAGAGATTCTCTCCTCGCGCCGCCGCCGGATGGAGATCGTCGGGCAGGAGTTGTCCGCGCTGGTCGACAAGTTCGGTGACGAGCGCCGGACCGAGATCGTGCCCGACACCTCGAATCTGACGGACGAGGACCTGATCGCCGAGGAGCGCATGGTGATCACGGTGTCCCACACGGGGTACATCAAGCGGATCGAGCCGCACGTCTACCGGTCGCAGCGGCGCGGCGGCCGCGGGATCGCCGGCATGGGGACGAAGGAGGAGGATTGGGTGGAACATCTCTTCCTCGCCTCGACCCACGACTACCTCCTCATCTTCACGACCGCGGGCCGGATGTACTGGCTCAAGGTCTACCAGATCCCCCCCGCCCGCCGTACGGCGCGCGGGAAGCCGATCGTGAACCTGCTGAGGATGGGGAAGGGAGAGAAAATCGCGTCCATCGTGAGGGCACGGGAGTTCTCGGAGGACCGCTTCCTCATCTTCGCCACCCGCCGGGGACTCGTGAAGAAGACGAGCCTGGCCGCCTACCGGCACGTCCGCGTGGGAGGACTGGAGGCGATCAATATCCTGGACCGCGATCGGTTGATCGACGTCCAGCTCAGCGATGGCTCCAACGACGTGATCCTCGCCACCCGGCTCGGAGTGTCGATCCGTTTCTCGGAGGAGGATGCCCGGGTGACGGGTCGCAGGACTCAGGGCGTGATGGGAATCAGACTCCGGCGCAAAGACGACGTGATCGGGATGGTCGTGGTGCGGCGCGAAGGCGACCTGTTGACCGCGACGGAACTGGGCATGGGGAAGCGGAGCAACGTGGAGGACTACCGGAGCCAGAGGCGCGGGGGGAAAGGCGTCATCAACCTGAAGGTGACCGACAAGTCGGGACAGGTGGCGGCCATCCGCGAGGTGACGGATGACGATGAGTTGATGTTCGTGACCCGAAACGGTGTCATCAATCGACAGATGGCCGAGGGCATCCGGACCATCGGACGCAACACGCAGGGCGTGCGGCTGGTCGCGCTCGACGAAGGGGACGAACTCGTGGATGTTGCGTGCCTCATCGACCCGATCGGGACGGACCCGGATGACGATGAGGTGGAGGTGGAGGTGGGGGTGGAGGAGTCGGTCGCGTCCGGCGGGAGCGAGGAGTGAGCCGCGCGGCCACGGCCCTGGTTTCGATCGCCGACGTCGAGGACGCCTACGCCCGGATTCGGGGGGCGGTCCGGCGCACGCCCCTGATTCCGGCGCCGCTTCCGCGGCCCGGAGGGCGCGCCGCCACGGATGCCGGCGAGACGCTGTGGCTCAAGTGCGAGAACCTTCAGCGGGTGTCGGCGTTCAAGGCGCGGGGCGCGTACAACTTCGTGAGCCGCCTGTCTCCGGCCGAGCGGGCCGCCGGGCTGCTCACGTACTCGTCGGGCAACCACGCCCAGGCAGTGGCCTGGGCCGCACGCGAGTTCGGGGTGCCGGCCAGGATCGTGATGCCGGTCGATGCCCCCGACGTGAAGCGCACGGCGACGATCGCGCTCGGGGCCGAGGTCGAACTCGAAGGCACGACCTCTTCCGAGCGCAAAGCGCGGGCCGAGCAGATCCAGCGTGAGGCCGGAGGGACGATGGTGCCCCCGTTCGACGACCCCGACATCATCGCGGGCCAGGGGACCGTCGCCCTCGAGGTCGTCGAGCAACTCGGTACGCGGAAACCGGGGATGGTGCTGGCGCCGATCGGGGGTGGCGGCCAGCTGTCCGGCGTGGCGGCGGTCGTGCGGCGCCGGTGTCCCGAGGCCGAGGTGATCGGTGTCGAGCCCGCCGGAGCGGCCTCCATGCTTCGCTCGCTGGAGCACGGCGCGCCCGTGACGCTCGACCGCGTGTCGACGGTCGCCGATGGCCTCAAGCCCGTGCGGCCCGGTGACCTCACGTTCGCGCACTGCCGTGATCTCGTGGACTGGGTCGTCACCGTGGAGGACGACGCGATTCGGGATGCCGTGCGCTGGCTCTTCGGCCTGCGGCTGGTCGTAGAGCCGTCGGGCGCGGCCACGGTGGCCGCGCTGCTCAGCGGCGTTGTGGACCCTGCGGCGCAAGGCGAGACCGTGGCGATCCTGTCGGGAGGCAACATCGAGCCGGCGCTGCTCGCCGAGTGGATCCGCGGTTGACGGTCCCCGCGGGCGGCGAGGCCCCCATGCTCGTGCTGTTCGATATCGATGGGACGCTGATGCACGCCGCGGGGGCCGGCCGCGCCGCGATCGAGGGCGCCATGGTCGAGGTGTACGGCACCTCCGGTCCCATCGACGAACTCCCCTTCGACGGAATGACCGATCCCCAGATCGCGCGCACACTGCTCCGGGCGGCGGGCCTCTCGGGGGCCGCGATCGACGCGGGCCTCGACCGGCTGTGGACCGAATACACTGCCCGCCTGCAGCGCGAGGTCGTCGAGCGGCGTGGACGGATGCGACCGGCGCCTGGTGTACCGGCGATCCTCGATGCGCTCGAAGAGGCGGGGGTGGCCCTGGGGCTCGTGACCGGCAACATCGTGGCCGGCGCCCAGGGCAAACTCTCCGCGGTCGGACTCTGGCACCGGTTCCCGTTCGGCGCCTTCGGGTGCGACGACGCCGACCGCAACCGGCTCCCGCCGATTGCCCTCGACCGGGCCTACCGCCATACCGGAACGCGCTATGGCCCGGGTCACACGTGGGTCGTCGGCGACACGCCGCACGACATCGCCTGCGCCCGCGAGTCCGGCCTGCCCGTGCTCGGCGTCGCGACCGGACGCTTCTCGGTGGCTGATCTCCGGCGAGCCGGCGCGAACGAAGCCTTTCCATCGCTGCTGGACACAGGCCGCGTGATGTCGACGCTCGCTCGCGCATGATCCGTTCCGCGGGCGAACCGCGCGGGTTCAGGTTCGACGTGCTCATCGCCGGAGAACCCGTCCGCCGCCGAATCCCGGTCATCTGCTCCCCCCTCGGCATCCAGTTCGAGGGCGAGCAGGTGGATCTCGAGTCCGTGTTCTGGGTGTCGCGGCGCGCCGGTCTCGTCCTGCTCTTCGCGCGGAACCGTACCCTGGCGTTCTTCGGAGAGAGTGGGGATCTCGAGGAACTGGCCCGCCTCGTCGAGCGCGGCAGCGACAACGATGCGCGACGGTCGATGCTTCGGCCGCTGGCGGCCGAGGTCGTCGTCTGCACGGCCGGCACGGCGGTCGCCGGCCACGTCGGGCAGGAGCGGATCAGCGGCCTCTACCTCGCGGTGTTCACCCGGCAGGGCCTCCACCTCTTCGCCGAGGAGCGGCGGCACACCCTTCGCTGGCCCCTCGAGCGGGCGGCGGAGGTCGTCGCCGAGGCAGAAGGTGCGAGCCGGCCCGTACTCGAGCTGGCCGGCGGCGATGCGGCGCTCAAGATTCGCTACCTCTTCCCCGAGGAGATCGGGGCCGTGGTCCAGGTCGCCCGGAGGACTCCCGCGCCTCCGGACCGCGACGGCGCGCTCGAGATGTTCGACAAGGGGGAGGTCACCCGGCCGCTGCCGGCCCGGCCGCCACAGTTCTCCGAGGCCACGAACACGCTGCAGCGAGCCTGCGAAGCCGCGGTTGCGCGCGTGAAGATCGATCCCTCGATCGGCGAGCGTTTCGATCGACGTTACTTCGAGCGGCATCTGCAGACGCTCGGCGAGATCGCGCTCGGGCCTCTGATGCTGAGGCGATCGGCCGCCCTCGAGGCGGGCTCCCTCATGAGTGCGATCGAGGCCATGGATGCGGAGCAGGTGCGGCAGGACGCGATCGCCGCGCTCGACAGCGTCACCGTGGAGCTGCTGCGGGTCTATGGTTCCGAAGTGCGGACCCTCGTCAAGGCGAAGCGGCTCGACCGTGAACATGCCGAGAAGGCGCTGGCCGCCGCGGATGAACCATCACTGCGGGAATCGATGGCTCAACACATCGAGGCACTGAACCCAGCGTTCAACGGCGTCGTCGCGCGACAGCAACTCCTCTTGCAGCAGTTGCATGCGCGCGACCTCGCTCCGCCGGAAGCGGAGGAGGCGGGCGTAGAACAGGCCATCGCTTCCTGGCGAAACCAGGTGGCGAGACTCGATGTGGCCTACGGAGCGGCCGGAGCCGAGGTGCTTCTCGAACTCGCAGCCCTCTGGTCCGACCGCCTGATCCCGTCCCTTCGAGGACTGACGGCTCTGCGCGGCCGACGCTTGTCGGAGAGAGCCCGATTGTGGATTCTTGCGATTGTGACGTTCCTGGCCGTGGCCGCGCTGGCCTGGCTGGCCCGGGACATGTTCTGACCCGAGGCGGTCACGACACTGGATGGGCTGCCGGCAGGCCCCTGGCGAAGGCGCAGGGGGCTGCCCAAGCCCGGGAGAGTAAGACAGATGGCAAAGAAAACGAACTGGCTGTTTCGAGGCACGCTGGCCGCCATCGTGATCGTCGGCGGGGGCTGGCTCCTGCTCGGCGGGCGAGGCGGGTCGGGGCCGCCCGCGACGCACCCGGATCTCCTCGCGGTCCTCGCCGAGGCCGAGGCCGATCCCTCCGTCGGCGTGACCCTCGGCCCCGAGTCCGCGCCGATTACAATCGAGGAATTCTACGATCCCTCGTGTCCCCACTGCGCGACCTTCGCGGGCTTCGCGGGGAAGCTGATCCGTCAGAACTACGTGGAGACGGCGAACGCCCCGGTGCGCTGGGTCTCCTACGACTACATGATCGGGTTCCCCAACTCCGTCGCGGCATCGCTGGCCGCGCGCTGCGCGGGTGACCAGGGCCTCTACTGGCCTGTGCACGACCTCCTTCTCGCGCGCCAGACGCGCTGGTATCAGCTGCCGGATCCGGGCGACGCGATCGCGGAGATCGCGGGCCAGGCAGGTGTCGAGGCCGGCGCCTGGGAAGCCTGCATGCGCGACCGCCGCCACCTCGACGCGATCGCGGCATCGCACAAGGTGGGAGAGACGCGGGGCGTGAACTCGACGCCGACGCTGTTCATCGACGGCGAGCGCGTGGACCTGCAGGGCGTGGATCCCTACACGCACCTCGAAGGACTCATCCAGGCCAGGCTCGCGGCGATGTCCTCCGGGTCCGCCGGGAGCGACCCTTCGCCGCAGGGAACGCCGTAACCTTGAGCGGACTGAATCGGCGCCGGGGCATCGCAGTCCTGGCGCTGACCGGTTTCTTCCTCTCGATGTACCTGTTCCTCTACGCGCTCGGCTACTACGGCGAGCTCGCATGCGGCGCGGGAGGAGGATGCGATCTGGTCCAGGGATCCCGTTGGGCCCGCTTCCTCGGCTTCCCCGTGGCAGGCTGGGGTGTGGGCTGGTACGTCGCCGTGTTCGGCGTCTCGATGCTGGGCACCCGCGACGGGATCGGCGGCGCGACCTGGATCCCGCGGATCCTCGTCCTGCTCGCGCTCGGCGGTGTCGCGTTCACGATCTACCTGACCGCGCTCGAGATCTGGGTCATCCACGCGATCTGCCGCTGGTGTGTCGGGAGCGCCGCCCTCACCATCGCGATCTTCCTGCTGTCCCGCCACCCTCCCGGAGTTCCGCGCCTTCCGCCGCTCCGCCTGACGCAGCAGTCGGTCAGGTGCCCGACGGGCGCAGTTCGTTCCAGCGTTCGATGAACGCCACCGCGGCGTCGACGAACACCTCCGTCGCGATGCGTCCCCGCTCCGTCGTGGCTTCCGCCGGGTCGCGCGTCCCCCACACGCCCGTGGACGACATCTCGATCGACGACGTCCCCTTGCCCGTCGACTCGTCCTTGAGCCCCTCGGCCAGAAACACGGCGAGCGCCGTCGGGTCGCCGGCCAGCACGTCGGGCAGCATCGCCTCGAGCTGCGGGGGCATGGTGACCTCGGCCGGTACCGCGGCGTCGAGATCCACCAGTGTCGGCATGAGGTAGAGCGAACTCGAGGTCTCGGGCGTTCCCCCGTGACGGTCGAGTTGATCCGGCGGCGGAGTCGGGGCGGAGGCCATCCGTGCCCGGTCCCTGAACGGTCCCGCCACCGCGCCCAGATCCACGGCGATGCCCGCCGTCTCCTGGTTGATGCGGTCGACGATGAACGTCGTGATCGCCCGGTTCCCCCCGTGCGCGTTCATGATGAGGAAGCGCTTGAACCCGTGAGCGATCAGACTCTTCACGGCCTCGACGTACACCTCCTGGACCAGCGACGAGGGCAGCGTGATCGTCCCCTCGAACCCCATGTGGTAGGGCGACTGCCCCGGCAGGAGGATCGGGGCCACGAGCACGTCGGCACGCTGAGCCACGAGCTTCGCCTGCTCGACCCCGTTCAGGTAGTCCGTGCCGATCGGCAGGTGGTTGCCGTGCTGTTCCAGCGACGCGACCGGAATCAGCACCAAGTCGCTCCGCGTGAGGAAGTCGCGCACCTCCGGCACCGACATGTGCGGCAGGTAGTTCCTCACCTTCTCCTGGGTCCACAGCGGGTTCGTCTGCGCGGCCGCCGCCGGGGCGAGCGAAAGCAGCAGGACGGCGCCGAGCCGCAGCGCAGACGCATTCGGGGATCGTCTCATGGGACCGGGTCCTGTAGGAAGGCGGTCGAAGTCTGTCAGAAAACCGTGATCGGCATCGTCAGCAGCGCCGCGTAGAGATCGATCGCGTACCACAGATTGGCGATCCGGAGATTCTCGTCGGGCGCGTGCTGGTTGTTGTCGTGGTTCGCGACGGGGACGTTCAAGGCGGGTTTCCCGGCCACATCCGTGAACAGATAGAGGGGAAGGGTGCCGCCCAGGCCGGGGGCCAGGACGAGCGAGCCCGGGCCGAACGCACGGTCGGCCGCCGCCGAAGCCGCGCCGATGATCTCCTGCACGAACGGGTTATCCATCCCCGTGCGGGCCGCGGGGTAGCCGCCCCCGCCCGTAACCCTGGCGATGCGGGGATATCGAAGCCGGGTCTCCATGTCCGGGGCCTCGGACACGACGTGAAATCCCTGCCGCTCAATGTGCTCCACGACGAGTTGCCGCAGGTGGTCCGCTTCGTTGCCCTTGACGAGCCGGATTCCCAGCGCGGCGACCGCCGTATTGGGTATGATGTTCCGGGCCAGCGCGCCGGTGTTCCCGCTCGTGAGGCCGCGGATGTTCAACGCCGGAAGGAGGATACGCTCCGACAGCGTCTCGGGCTCTCCCTCGGTCCACACCAGCCCCAGTTCGCGCTTGAGGTCTTCGTCGACCGGTGGCATCGCCTCCAGCGCCGCTTGTTCCTCGGCCCCCAGCGGCTCGACTGTGTCGTACCAGCCGTCGACGAGCACCCGCCCGCTGTCGTCCTTCATGGAGGCGAGCAGCCGGGCGAGGATGTTCCCGGTGTCGGGGGTCCAGTTCCCGTAGTGGCCGGAGTGAAGATTGCGGGTGGCTCCGTAGACCGTGACCTCCATCCCCATCGAACCCCGGACGCCGAACGTCAACTGCGGGCGGCCGCTCTGGTGCGCGGGTCCGTCGAAGAAGAGCCATACGTCGATGTCCGCGATGCGATCCGCGGCCATCTCCATGTACTGGCCGAGGTGGCGCGAGCCCGCCTCCTCCTCGCCGTCGAAGAAGAAGACGAGATTGGATGTAGGCTGGACGCCTTCCTCCCGGAACGCGCGCAGGACGGGCAGCAGGGCCGCGATCGGCGCCTTGTCGTCACCGGCCGAACGGGCGTACAGCCGCCACTCCGGGTCCACCGGATCTCCCGGCTCGGGCATGGGGCGCGGCGTCCCGCCGGCCTCCATGGAAGCCGTATAGAGCGTGGGTTCGAACGGCGGGTGCGTCCAGTTCAAGGGGTCGACCGGCTGGCCGTCGTAGTGGACGTAGATGCCCAGAGTCCGCTCCGCGTCGGGCACGCGAAGCTCGCCGTGCACGAGGGGTGCGACGCCGTCGATCCGAAGCAACTCCGAAGTGACCCCGACCGCCCGCAACTCGTCGCGGATGTACTCGGCCGCCCGGGTGATATCCTCGAGGTCACGGGCACGGTTGGGATACGACAGGAGTTCGGCGAAGTCCCGCAGGATCTCCACCTCGTGCGCCTCCCGGTACGTCCGCGCGAGATCCGCCCCCGACTGGGCCGCGGCTGGATGGGCCGCGAGGATTCCCCCGACCAGGGCTACCGAAATCCGCCCGAATACTTGATGGGTTGTCATGCGGGCATCATGCCGATGCCCCGAATCCATCGGCAACCCGTGGAGTTCAGGCGGTGGCGCGCCAGAAACCTTCCAGCGCCTCGCCGTCCGGCGACGCGCGGAGCTTGTCGAAGGCCCGATTCCGGATCTGCCGGATCCGCTCCCGAGTGACGCCGAGCAGGGAACCGATCTCCTCCAGCGTCATCTCCTCGCCATCGTCGAGGCCGTAGTAGAGCACCAGGATCTTCCGCTCACGCTCGGTCAGGTAGCGCTCGAACATCTTCTCGAGGAACTCCCGGCGCGCCTGGTCCTCGACATCCTCCTCGATGTCCGCGTCGTCCATCCCCGAGAAGCGCTCGCCGAACGAGGCGCTGTCGCGGTCGGACTTGTCGAGCGGCGCGTCGAGGCTCAGCTCGGCGGAAGCGACGCGCCGCAGCGCCCGCACCGTCTCCACCGGCTCCTCCATCTCCTCGGCGATCTCCCGGTCGGTCGGCGAGCGTCCCAGCTTCTGGGTCAGCGCCGTCTCCGTCCGGGACAGCTTGACCAGATTCGAGTTCTGGTTGAGCGGGATCCGCACCGAGCGGGTCTGCTCGGCCAGCGCCTGGAGCACCGTCTGCCGGATCCACCACACCGCGTAGGAGATGAACTTCACGCCCTTGTCGGGATCGAACTTCTTCACGGCCTTGAGCAGGCCCTCGTTCCCGATGCAGACGAGTTCGGCCAGGTTGAGTCCCCGGCCCTGGTACTTCTTCACGTACGAGATCACGAACCGCAGGTTCGCCGTGACCAGCCGCTCCGCCGCGTGGCGGTCTCCGGCACGGGCCTTGCGGGCGATCTCCCGCTCGATCTGAGGGTTCTCGATCAGCGGGTACCGCTCCACGTCCTGCAGATACTGATCGAACGAGTCGAGCGCGTGCGTGTCGAAGAACATGCGTCGGCTTGTGGCCGTCTTCGCCATATGGTGTCCGAATCCTGGCTTCGGGGTCGGTTGTCGAAAACCCGCGTCCCGGAGCGAGCTAACCGGCGCTTCGCCCCGCTGCGGTTCGATCCGATCGCTTTTGATACAAACTTGAAACAATAGAGAGATGTAGAGCGAACCGCACGTTGTCCCGACTACTTCTACCCCGTACCCCCGCCGAAGTCCCCACCGCCCGACCTCTCGCTCGCGGCGCGTTCCCGCGTCCGAAGGCGTAGGACGTACCAGATCAGCGCGGCCCAGGCAATCCCGTATCCGGCGCCGACGAAGAGCCAGTGCTCGTTCATCGCTCGTTCACTCCTCGCCCTCAGGTCCGGACAGTTCGAGTTCGAGTTCCGTTGCAGCCAACCTGTAACGCCGGAGCCAGAGGTACGTGAAAGCGATCGTGTACGCCGCGAACCCGAGCAGCATCACCAGCCCGAACGCGCTCGCCATCGAACGGGGCGACGAGGGGGCTTGGTGCAGGCTCCGCCACCAGAACACCGACAGGTACACGATCGGTACCTGGACGAACCCGATGAGGCCGATCACGGCCGCCCAGCGCGCGCGCTGATCCGGATCTTCCGTCATCGAGCGGACGACCAGGTAACCCGTGTAGATGGGTACGAGGAGCGCCGTCGTGGTGATTCGCGGATCCCACGTCCACCAGATGCCCCACGTGGGCCGGGCCCACAGCGAGCCCAGGACGAGGGTGAGAACGGCGCCGAGCACCCCCAGTTCCGCGGCGGAGACCGCCAGGAGGTCCCATTTCAGATCTCGTTGAACGAGATAGAGGATGCTCATGAGAAACACGACGAAGAACGCCAGCATCATCGCCCACGCCATGGGCACGTGAACGTAGAGCAGGCGCTGAACCTCGCCCTGCAGCGCGTCGGCGGGCAGGACGAGGAGGCCGAGCACGGCGCAGGCGACGATGCTGGCGATCGCCACCCAGCCCAACACCGTCAGTTTGTTATTCGGTTGGTTCATCGAACCCGCATCACTCCTCGAGGACGACGGGGAAGACCCAGACACACACCACGAACAGTATCACGTCGTACGACGCCAGTAACCTTAACCAACCCGCGGCCCGGCCGAGCGGGTCCCCGTCCAGGAACGCGTCCGTCGCCCCCACACTCCCGAGCACGACCGGGACGAGGGCCGGGAAGAGGAGCAGCGGGAGCAGGAGTTCACGCGCCCGGAGGTGTACCGTGAGGGCCGAGAAAAAGGTCCCGATGACGGAGAAGCCGAACGTGCCGAGCAGGGCCACGAACAGGAGGGGGCCGGCGTGCGAGGCGAAGTCGACCTCGTACAGGATCGCGGCGGCCGGGAAGAGGAGCACCTCGAGCGCGGCGAGCACGACGAGGTTGCCCGCCAGCTTGCCCAGGTAGATCGCGCGCACATCCCCGGGATAGAGCCTCAGCAGCCGCGCGCCGCCCGCCAGTTCCTCGTTCTGGAACGTCCGGCTCAGCGACAGCGTCCCGGTGAAGACGATCGCGACCCAGATGAGGCCGCCCGCAAGTCTGCCGAGCAGCTCGCTGTCCGGACCGATCGCGAAACTGAACAGGAAGAGGACGAGCGCGGCGAAGGAGAGCATGGCCGTGAAACCCTGCCGCGTTCGGGTCTCCGAGAGGATGTCCTTCCACAGGATGGCGGCGGCACGCCGCGCCAGCGCCCTCACGCGGCTCCGGCGGCGACCCGTCCGCCCTCCAGCCGCACGACCTCGTCGGCGTGTCGCGTCGCGTCGTCGACCCGGTGCGAGGCGACGAGCACCGCGGCCCCCGCGTCGCGCCACCCTCGGATCGCCTCCTGGACGAGCCCCACTCCGTCCTCGTCGAGGCTCACGAAGGGCTCGTCGAGCAGGACCAGCTCGAGCGGGCGGAGGCGGAGGCGCGCCAGCTCCAGGCGCTTGCGCATCCCGGTGGACCAGGCCCGCACGGGAACGTCCGCCGCCCCCGCGAGATCGACGTCCGCCAGCGCCTCGCGCAGGGCGCCGGCCGCGATGTCCGTGCCCGACATGCGAGTCGCGAAGCGGAGGTTCTCCAGCCCGGTCAGCTCTTCGTACGCGTGCCCGCCGGCGGTCAGGAACGCGGCCCGGGCGCGAATCGCGTCTCCGCCCGCCGGGAGGGTGTGGCCCAGCACCTCGACCCGGCCCGCGGTCGGACGCAGCAGCGTGGAGATCACGCGCAGCAGCGTCGTCTTGCCCGTTCCGTTTGCGCCGAGCAGCGCGACGACGGCCCCGCGCGGAACGGCGAGATCGACCCCGCGGAGCGCCCAGCGGCGCCCGAAGCGCCGCGTGACGCCCTCGGCCGCGACGGCGAAACTCACGGGCACGTCCCGCCGCCGCCCGCCACTGGTCCGGCATCAGAGACTGCTGGCCCACCCTCGGGGGTGCTCATACGTTCCGCCGCATGGAACTCGACCGGATCGCCCGTCTCGCCGGGGGCGGCGGCGGCAAAGTGCTGCTCTACGTGCTCGATGGGCTGGGCGGGCTCCCCCTCGAGCCCGGGGGCCCGACGGAACTCGAGGCCGCACGCACCCCGAACTTCGACGAGCTGGCGCGCGGCGGGACGTGCGGCCTCCACGACCCGGTTGCGCCGGGCATCACGCCGGGGAGCGGCCCCGGTCATCTCGCGTTGTTCGGCTACGACCCCCTCGTGTACGAGACCGGCCGCGGCGTGCTCGAAGCCCTCGGGATCGAATTCCCGCTCGGGCCGGGCGACATCGCCGTGCGCGCCAACTTCTGCACCGTCGACGCCCAAGGCCGGGTAACCGATCGCCGCGCGGGCCGCATCTCGACCGAGGAAGCCGCCCCCCTGGCCGCTCAGCTTGACGGCATCGAACTGGACGGCGCCCGCTGCTCCGTGCGTCATGTGAAGGAGCACCGCTTCGTCCTCGTGCTGCACCCCGACCTCGCGTCGGGCGACGGGGTCGACGATACCGATCCCGGCCAGACCGGCCAGCCTCCTCGAGCCCCGTGTGCGCGCGACGCCGGCTCCGAGGCGACCGCCCGCCTGCTCGCGGCGTGGCTCAAGGCGGCCGCCGAGCGGCTCGCGGACCACCCACGCGCGAACATGACGCTGCTGCGCGGCGTCTCCAGCAAGCCCGACTGGCCGCTTTTCGAGGAGGTGTTCGGGATGCGGGCCGCCGCGGCCGCCGCCTATCCCATGTACCGCGGGGTCGCACGCCTCGTCGGCATGGACGCGAGGACGGCTCCCGACGGCGCGCGCCCGCTCGTCGACGCCCTGAGGGCGCGGCTCGCCGAGCACGATTTCTTCTTCCTCCACTTCAAGCCTCCCGACAAGGCCGGAGAAGACGGCGACTTCGACCGCAAGGTAGCCGCCATCGAGGAGGCCGACGCCATCGTGCCGGAACTCGTCGACGCGGGGCCCGACGTCATTCTCGTGACCGGAGACCACTCGACGCCGGCTACGATGCGCGCCCACAGCTGGCACCCGGTCCCCTTCCTCATCCACGGCGGCCCGGCCCGTCACGACGCCGCCACCTCCTTCGGAGAGACCGCCTGCCGCACCGGTGCCCACGGCCGGGTCCGAGGCTGCGAACTCATGCGCCTGGCCGCGGCCAGCGCCGGCCGCCTCGCGAAGTTCGGAGCCTAGCCCGAACGGCCAGATCCGTACAGCCCGACTGGGTCATCGTCGACCCCGACAGTCCCCAACGGCGCCTCGGCTCACCAGGCTCGCGTGAAGTTTGGCTCTCTCGTGGCATATAGAAGGTAGAGGGACATGTCACGGGTGCTCGGACGAGGTTCCGGATGATCAGAATCCTTGCGGATTCGCCAGACGACGCGACGCTGATCGCGGGAGCGGTCGGCGGCACAGCACAAGTCGCGAAGGATGCCGACCAGTTCACGAATGGCGACGGCCACGTTGAGTGTCTGATTCTCGGTTGCCGCCATCCCGTTCCGGCGAGGAAGATCGAACTCCTGCGGGAGATCGAACGGAACATGCTGTGGATTCCCCTCATCCTCGTCACGGATCCCGAGCCCGAATCCGCTCGCCGGCTGAGGGACGTCAAAGTGTCGGCCATCGTCTGGTTCGCAGACCTTCAGACCAAACTCCGGCTCGAGATCGAAGCTGCCCGGGGATCGGTCCCGCTGCTCTGCCTGGCTGAGGACATTGAGGGATCGACGTTGCCTCCGGCCCTTCGCTCCGCCCTGGCGTACAGTCTCCGCGCGGCCACCAGCGGGCCGGTCCGTAACGTAAAGGAGTTGGCCGCCGCCCTTAGTTACTCACCGATCACAATCTCCAAAGAGTTCAGCAGGTGGCAGGGCGGTGGGACGACCCTGGCCCGATTCCTCGGTGCCCTCGTGTTCCTGAGAGCCAGACAACTTCATTATTCATCAGGTCTTGGCTGGAAGTGCGTGGCCGCGCGCCTCGGCTTCGCTCGCGAGACTCTTCAGCGCAAGTCGAAGCGATGGACCGGGTACACGTTGCGACAACTGGGGACGGTGTCCCCCGACCAGCTGCTGGCAGCTCTCGTGTCGGAGTATCTACGGCCGCTATTGGATGGCGGCCGCCGCAACCGGTAGCGGACTCCCGTCAGCACGAGGTTCGAGCCCCAGTCCTTTCGGGAATCACCGATTTCGTCACAGATTCCACCGATTCTGTATCTGGCACCGACAATCACCGAGGGCGATGATGGGAGCGAGTCCCGGGAGTGAGTCCCGGGAGTGAGTTTCTTTGACCCGGGAGGATCAAAATGACCCGCCTCAGGTCGTTCCTTCACCCGTCTCTGTACCTCTTCCTCGCGCTGTCCGCCGGGCTGAGGACCCGTGCGAGCACGTTCGCTGCGGTGAGTCCCGGAACGAAGAACCGCCGACTCGTGGCGTGCGCGCTCGTCGCCGCGATGGTGGCTTCCCTGGTGCCGCACCAAGTCGCTCACGCGGAGGTGGCCGATCACGCCGCGGCCGCCACGGAGGCGGCAGCCCTGGTGGCCCAGACTGGCATCGAGCTACAGGGCTGCCCGGACGGAGGAGCCGGAGCCTGCCTGGTCTCCGGCCTTAACGTATCGGTCGGACTCACTATTGGAATCATATCGGTGACCATCGACCGCACGCTCACATGCGTCGTCTGTGACTGCGGATGGGTCTACACGGACGACAATGGCTTTCGCCGATACCATCGAGAGCACTGGGTCGATTGCAACTTGCAGTGAGGCTGCGCTTAGCCGGCCGGGGCGCGGCGGCGTTGGTTGCGGCCATCGCCGCCGGGTGCGCGGGTGGCGGTGACCCGGCAAGCCGGGGGGTGTCCGCCCCGTCGGTCGCCTCGGCCGCGGCATCGGTGGCCGGTTATCGCGTCCTGGAACCCGGCGCGTTCATCGCGGGGTTCCCCGCCGATCCTCTCGACATGGGGTCGGAGTTCTTCATCGAGCGCGCGTGGGATCTCGCCGTCGGCGCCGGCGCGGACGAGATATACGTCCTCGACACGCAGGCGAAGCATGTTCTTCGTCTCGACCGGGACGCGAAGCTGCGAGCCGTGATCGGGGGCCCGGGCGGCGGCCCCGGCGAGTTCGAGTATGCCTATTCGATCGAGGCCGATCCCCGCGGCGGCGTGTGGGTGGCCGACCTCAGGCTCGCCCGGCTGTCGCGGTTCGATCCCGACGGCCGACTGCTGGAGGAGATGCGGGTGCCGCAATTGGTGCGGGGCTTCGCCGTGCTGCCGGACGGCGCGGTGCTGTACCGAAAGTTCGATGGCCGGACGGCCTCGCTGGCGGTGCAGTCCGGCGGCGACGCGGTGGATTTCGCCGGAGACCTCCCCCCCGAGTTGGCACCCGACGATGTCCGGTCACTTTGGGCGGAGTACGACCTCGAGTTCGCGGTCGTCGCGCCCGACACGGTCGTCGCATTTCGGAACACCGATGTCCGAGCCTACGGCGCGTGGCGCATCGCGCTGGACATCGCGTCGGCCCGGATCACCGGCATCGCTCCGGTCGCCTTTCCGGCGTGGCTCACCGAGGCGATCGCCGCCCAGGCGGAGGACATCGAGCGGGAGTCCCGCGAGAAGCGCGAAGGGATTCCACCCGGCGCGGGAAGCTCGTTCATTCCCTTCTCGCGGGGTGTGCGGATGTCGGTGGGCAATCTCTGGGTAACGCCGCATTCGGCCGCCAACCTGGTTCTCGCCACGACGATCCCGCTTTCGGCAGGCGACTCGGTTTCGGTCGTGGCGCGCGGGCACCTGGACCCGCGCTCTGGATGCGCGGAGCTGGACTTTGCCGTCCTCGGCGAGCGGTTGGCGGTGCTTTGTATGGATCAGGTCCGCGTCTACGAGTTGCTGCCCGCCGCGCCCGGTCCGCCGCCGTTCGCCGCCGGCTGGCGCTGATTCGTGACCGGGGGCACGTCGTCGCGGAGCCAGCCTCCTCCTCTCCCCCGGCGCATCGGGATGTTGTTCGCGGCGCCCCTCCGGTTGTTTGATGTGCTGGTGGAAGGGCCCGTGTGGAGGAGCACGCTAGCCGGATACGTTGTCGCGAGCGCGTCCGTGTTGACGTTGGCCGGACTGGCCCATCCCGAGTATGGAGTCGAGTCCATCGCGGGCGTGCCCGTCGCCGGACGCGTCATCATGCTCGTCGCCGCACACGCCCTCTCCGCCGCCGCCGCCGTGATCAACGCTCCGCTGTACTTCGCCACGCTGGCGGGCATTCTCCTGGCGGTGTCGAAAATCGGGCCCGGGCACCGCGTGTCGTTCAGACAGCTCTTCAGCGCGACGGTCCATGCCGCGTACATACTGCTCGCCGGCCACGCGCTGCGGCTCGCCCTCGCGGTGTCCGGTGTGGAACTCGCCGGACCCGCGGAAGCCCTGTTGCCGGCGGAAGATCCTCCCGTGGCGGTCCTGTTCGTGACGTTGTCCTTCGGGTCCGTCGCCGATGCTCCGCCGGTGGGAGTGTTCGAGATGGCCTTCCACGCGCTGCTCGGCGTCGCGTATTGCCGTATCCGCGGCCAGCGCTTGATCGTGGGAGCGGCGTGGGGGGTCGGGATTTCTCTCCTGGTCGACATCCTGTGGCTGCTCCTGGGCGCCGGGATCTGAGCGGACGCGCCAGCGGCGAAACTCCCCGGGATGTGCGGCGCTGGGTCTGGAGGCGAGGTAGGGAACGTTCCCGCGGGAACGTCCGGGGTCAGGCCGCGCTGTGCGCCTCGTCGGAGTGTTCGATGCCCGCGCCGCCCATGGCGACGCCGGTACCCACCGTGACGACGCCGAACATGAGGTCGTTGAAGAAGGCCTGCGCGTTGGGCAGATATCCGTGGATGAAGGGCGACAGCATGCTGTAGGCGCCGAGTGCGATCAGGCCCCAGCCGCTGATCCGGTTGATGCCGAGGTTGAAGGTGATCGTGACGACGAGGATCGATCCGCCGAGCACCACGCTGTGCCACCACAGGAAGCCGAACGGATATCCCCACACGAACGGTGCGCCCAGGTACCAGAGCCCCAGTCCCAAGCCGATCCAGCGTGAGGCCATCGAACCTCTCTCGGAAGAACCGAATGAATCCGTATGAATCAGAAGAACCGGCGCCTATGATGCGCGCCCTCGCGGGCGAAGGCAAACCGCTCGCAGCCGGTCGCCGGCAGCCTACAGCCGGGCGCGGCGCAGGCGGTTCGCGTTGGTGACGACGGAGATCGAACTCAGCGCCATCGCGGCCTCGGCGATGACGGGATGCAGGAGGCCCAGGAAGGCGACGGGGATCGCGACCACGTTGTAGACATAGGCCCAGAAGAGGTTCTCGCGGATCTTGCGAAACGTGGCCTTGGCGAGCCGGGTCGCGCGGAGCACGGAGCGCAGGTCGCCCTGGACCAGTGTGATGTCCGCGGCCTCGATCGCGATGTCGGTGCCGGTGCCTACCGCGAGGCCGACATCCGCCGCCTTGAGCGCGGGGGCGTCGTTGATGCCGTCGCCCACGAACGCCACGGTGCGGCCCTCGGCGCGCAGTTGCCGTACGGCGTAGACCTTCTGGGCGGGGAGCAGACCGGCCTGGTAGTCGTCGATCCCGAGTTGCTGCGCGACGGCGGCCGCCACGGCCTCGCGGTCGCCGGTGAGCATGACGGTCCGGAAGCCGCGGCGGCTCAGCTCGAGGAGGGTCTCCCGTGCGTCCTCCTTCACGGGGTCGGCGATCGCGATCGCGCCCCGCAGCCGCCCGCCGGCGGCCACGCAGGCGATCGTTCGCGCGTCCGACCCGAAGCGTCGTTCCACTTCCACGATGTCCTCGCGCGCGACGCCTTCCGCCCGCAGGAGCCGCGTGCTGCCCACCACGACCCACTCCCCGTCGACGACGCCCACGATGCCCATGCCGACCCGGGCCTCCACGTCGCTCGCCCGCGCCACACGGGCGCCGCGGCGGCCGGCTTCCTCCACCACCGCGCGGGCAAGGGGGTGCTCCGAGGCGTCCTCGATCGAAGCGGCGAGTCCGAGCACCCGGGTCTCGTCGTCGGCCGGGTCCCCCATCGCATACACCTCGACCACGCGCGGAGCACCGCGGGTCAGCGTCCCCGTCTTGTCGAACACGAGCGTGTCCGCCCGGTCCAGCGTCTGGACGGCGGCCCCGTCCCGGATGAGGACGCCGCGCGTCGCCCCGACGCCGGTGCCGACCATGAGCGCCGTGGGCGTCGCGAGCCCCAGCGCGCACGGACACGCGATCACCAGCACCGCCACCGCGGCGAAGAGCGCGAGCGAGAGGCGGCCCAGCTCCGGGTTCACCCAGGGGAGGAAGCCCGACGCCCAGCGGGCGGCGTCGAAGAAGACACCCGGCAGCACGAACCAGCCCGCGAACGCCGCCAGCGCCACGACCAGGATCGCGGGCACGAAGACGGCCGTCACCCGGTCGGCGAACTCCTGGATCGGAACCTTGCTCGCCTGCGCCTCCTCCACGAGGCGGATGACGTTCGACAGGAAGGTGTCCTCGCCCACTCCCGTGGCTCTCACGCGCAGGACGCCCGAGTGGTTCACGGTCGAACCCAGTGCGCTGTCCCCCGGTCCTTTCTCCACCGGAATCGACTCCCCCGTCGCGAGCGATTCGTCGACCGCGCTCCGTCCGTCGAGGACGACTCCGTCGGTGGGGATCTTCTCGCCCGGCCGGATGATCATGATGTCGCCCACCCGCACGTCACGGGTCGGGACCTCGAGTTCGGTGCCGTCCCGTTCGACGCGGGCGGTCGGAGCCTCGAGCGAGAGCAGGGCCTGGATGGCGGAAGAGGAGCGGCCGCGGGCCTTCGCCTCGACGAAGCGTCCCGTGAGGTGGATGGAGGCGATCATCGCGCCGACGGGGGCAAAGTTCATGATCATCGGCGCGAGTCCCAACACGTGCAGGACGGCCCACACACCGGTGAGCACGGAAACGCCGGCTCCGAGGGCGATAAGGACATCCATATTGGGCATCCGGCCCCGCGCCGAACGCCAGGCGCCGCGCACGGTGTCCGCGCCCGGCCCGGCGAGCACGGCGGCCCCCAGCGCAGTCACCCCCAGGTCGAAGGCGAGGGGGGACGGCCAGCGTACGCCCGCGAACATCTCGGGCAACATCCATACCATGGCCGGGGCGGTGAGCGCCCACGCGGTCCACATCGTCCGCCACGCCTGGTGCGAGCGGGCCTCCGTATCCGCGAGGCGCTTGCGTTCGGCCTCTCCGCGGTCCGCCTCCGCTATGGGTTCGATCTCGTACCCGGCCCGTTCGACCGCTGCGGCGAGTTCCTCGAACCCGATCTCGCGGGTGAGCGTCACCGTGGCGGACTCGGCCGGCAGGCTCACGGACGCTTCCACGCCGTCGATGGCGTTGAGACTCTTCTCGACGGAGCCCACGCAGCCGGCGCAGTGCATCCCGTTGATCCGGTAGGTCTTCTTCACCTGCTCCATACCTGGTTCATTTGCCCGCGAACCGCATGAACAGCTGCGCGATCTCCTCGCGCACCCGTGTTGCGGCGTCGCCGCCCTCCTCGATCGCGTGCGTGGCGCACCGTTCGAGGTGGTTCATCAGAAGCTCCTTCTCGGCCGAGCGGAGAGCGGAGTGAACGGCGGCGAACTGCTGCAGGATGTCAGGACAGTACCGCTCGTCCTCCACCATACGGGCGATGCCCCCGACCTGTCCCCGGATACGGGCCAGCCGACGGTCGAGGTCGTGCTTCGTCCCCTCCGCGATCCCCATCGCATGCGCCCCTGCACCGCTCACCGCCATTCACTCCGTACGCTCTGCCGAGCATAGATGCTCTTCCACGAGATTATACTATACAGGGGTATAGTATTGATCGCAAGACGACGGAGCAGAGGCGGGCGGTGACGCGCGGACGGTGGCGGCGTTTTGCCGGGGGCTGCTAAACTCAGGCCCATGTTCAAGAAATTCAGGCAGATGGTCGACGACGTGCTCGACCGCATGGAAGCGAAGCATGACGGGGTCTCGGAAGATGACATCGACCGGGTCATCCACGCCATGCGAGAGGAACTCGTCGAGACCCGGGCGCGGATCACCGAACTGGAAGCGTTGCTCGAGTCGCAGGTGCGCCAGGCCGACCATGAGAAAAACGCGGCCAGCACCGCCGAACGAAGGGCGGCGAGGGCGGCCGAGATCGGGGATGCGGAGACGGTCGAAGTGGCGAACCGCTTCGCGGCCCGGCACCGGCAGCGGCTCGAGGTACTCGTCGTCAAGGCCGAGGCGACCCAGGCCGAAATCCTCCAGCACAAGGACGAGGCGGCGCAGGGCGCCGAGCAGTTGAAGAGCGCGATGGCGCGCCGCGACTCGCTGTCCGTCCAGCAGCGCCGCGCGCGGGCGATCGGGCACTCCGCGGGCCGTTTCGACTCGGTCGATGCGTTCGATCGCATGGCTGACAAGATGGCAAGCCGGACCGATCTCGACGAAGCGCAGCGAGAGGTCGAGAGCGAGTTGAACCCGTCCGCCGGCGCCCCGCGCCGCGACTTCGCGGCCGAGCGCGAACTGCGGGAGGCGCGGGCCGACGCCATGCTCGAGGAGTTGAAGCGCCGGATGTCGAAAGGGAAGTAGCCACCCTCCCCCCGGAAGAACCGGAGGCCCGATGGACCTGCTGACGATCGCCGTATTCGGCTATCCGCTCATCCTGATCGGGATCGGGCTGTGGCGCTCCCGGCAGATCAAGAGCCACGCGGATTTCATGGTCGCCGGCCGAAACGTGCCCGTGACCCTCCTCGTCGGCACGCTGATCTGCACCTGGATCGGGTCCGGATCGCTGTTCGCAGGGGCCGGGCTCGCGTACCGTACCGGCATCGCCGAGTTGTGGTTCTCGTTCGGAGCCTGGGCGGGGCTGCTCGTCGCCTTCTATCTCGCGCCGCGTGTCCGCGCGATCGCGAAGTACACGGTCCCGGACCTCCTGGAGCAGCGCTACAATGCGGCGGCTCGCGTTCTGGGCACCGTCGCGATCATCCTCGCCTACGTGACGATCGCCGCCTACCAGTTCCGGGGCGGCGGCTGGATCCTGAGCATCGTGACCGACGGCGCGATCTCGCCCACGACCGGAATGATCATCACCGCCGTGACCATCGTGGCGTTCACGGCGCTCGCCGGCATGGTGTCGATCGTCTCGGTGGACCTCCTGAACGGGATCATCATCACCCTCGGCATCATCATCGGCCTCCCCTATCTCGTGCTCTCAAACGGCGGGGTCGAGGCCATCGCGGCCGGGCTGCCCGAGGGGCACCTCACCATGTTGGGGGGGCACAACATCCTCTGGGTCCTCGGCGTAGCCATGCCCACCTTCCTCCTCATCCTGGGCGAGAGCGGGATGTACCAGAAGTTCTTCTCCGCCAAGGACGCGGGGTCCGCCAAGAAGGCGGTAGTCGGGATGTTCGTCGGCGTGGTTTTCATCGAGACTACGCTGGCCCTGATGGCGATCGTCGGGCGTGCGGTGTTCCCCGAACTGGCGGATCCGGAGCAGGTCTCATTGGTCGGCCGGGCCGCGTCGGAGACGGTCATCCTCTACATCGCTGCCAACGGATTGCCGGTGATCGGCGGCGCGATCCTCCTCGCGGCGGCTGTCGCGATCGTGCTCTCGACGGGCAATACGTTCCTGCTCGTGCCGTCCACCAACGTGAGCCGCGACCTGTACGAGCGCTTCGTCGATCCGGACGCCAGCGAAGGGATGAAGCTGGGAGTGCAGCGTCTCTGCATCGTCCTGTTCGGCGGCCTGGGGCTCGTGCTGCTGACGCAGTTCGACACCGTGCTCTCGATGGCGCTGTACGCCTACTCACTCGTGGGGGCGAGCTTGACGCCGGCCCTGCTCGCGGCCTTCCTGTGGCGCCGCGTGACGCCACAGGGTGGCGTGGCGTGCATCGCGGGAGGACTCGGGAGCATCGTCGGGATCGCGGTCCTTTCCCGGTTCGGGATGAACTTCACGGCCATGATCGGGGAGACGCCGTTCGACTTCGCCTCGAGCGACTACATCGTGATCCCCGGCGTCATCATCTCGCTGGGACTGCTGATCGTGGTGAGCCTGCTGACGCCGCCTTCGCCCGAGGAGAAGTGGGCGCCCTTCTTCCAGAAGAACCCGGAACGGCTCTAGTCCTCAGGCGAGCAGGCCGCGGAGTTCGTCGAGCTTGCCCGGAGGGCCCAGGACGACGAGGTGGTCGCCGGGACGCACCCGTTCCCCTGGCCCCGGGTTGTAGAGGAAGCGTTCGCCCCCTTCGTCCGTCTCGCTCCGCTGGATCGCGACGACGAGTGACCCGGTCCTGGCCGGAATCGCGGCTTCGGCCAGCGTGAGCCCGGCAAGTTCCGAAGTCGGGGACACGAGCAACTGCTCGAGAAGGAGCTCCAGGCCGTCTTCGCCGGGTACGTCGACGAAGAGCGTCACATCGGGGCGCAGTACGAGCGAGGCCATCTGAACGCCGCCCGTCGCGTTGGGGGTGACGACGCGGTCGGCACCGGCCTTCTTCAGCTTCCCCACCGAAGGCTCCGACCGGGCCCGGCCCACGATGGTCAGATTCGGGTTCAGCTCCCGCGCCGCCAGACAGACGAAGGCGTTGTCGGTGTCCGCGCTGAGTGCGGCGATGAGCCCCCGGGCGCGGGCGATGCCCGCCGCCGCCAGAGCCTCGTCACTCGTCGCATCGTCTTCGATGATGAGTGCGTTCGGGTCCAGCTGCCGTGCGTGCGCGACCTGCTGCGGGTCGCTCTCGATGGCGACGTAAGGGTCGCCACGGGCGACGAACCTCTTGATCGCGTGGATTCCGGTACGGCCCGCGCCGCACAGGATCACGTGGTCCTTGATGCGCTCGATCCTCTTCATCGTTCTGCGTTTCGTGAATGCGTGGGTCAGGTCCATCTCGACGAGTGTCGCGGTAATGAGGGCGAACCAGATCGCGAGCGTGACGATGCCGCCGCCGATCAGGAAACTCGCAAAGAGGCGGCCGCCGGGCGTCAGGGTCTGGATCTCACCGTATCCGACCGCCGAGACCGTAATCGCGGTCATGAAGAAGGCGTCCGACAGGTTCCAGCCCGGCATGAGGGAGAAGCCGATCGTCCCGACCACGACGAGGCCCGCCGTAAAGAAGACGGCCCCCAGCAGGCGGTTCCTGAAGCGGGAGAAGTCCGGCAGGCAGCACATCAGCCGCGTGCCGCGCCACGGTCGAGTCGGGCCACGACCTGTCGGCCCTTGATCATGCGGCCGTCGAGACCGCGGACGACCTCGTCGGCCACGAGCGAATCGACGTCGACGAGCGTGAAGTTCTGGCGGATGTCGATGCGCCCGATCTGTCCGCCGGCCGCGCCGGTCTCGCCCGTGATCGCGCCGACGAGGTCGCCGGGGCCGGCGTCGTCCCGCTTGCCCACGCCGACGAAGACCCGGGTCCAGGTCGGACGGGTCGCGCGTTCGGCGCTCGCGTCGGAGCGGGGGGCAGGGCGGTCGGCCGCAGGGGCTTCAGCGCTCGTGTCGGCGCGGTCCGTCGCACGGAGCAGGCCGGCGAGGGCGCCGGCAACGCGCGGGGCTCCGTGCGCTTCGATCAGCGGCGCGAGCAGCAGGGCGCCGCTGGCCAGGTCCTGCTGCTCGATGGCTTCCGAGACGCGGGCCCGGAAGGCCGCGACCTCGTCCATCAGATCGGGATCCGCCCGCTCGGCGAGGGGCGTCACGGACCGCCCGGCCCGGGCCACGGTCAGCTCCAGTTGCCGCTCGTGCAGCGTGTCGACGATGGCGTAGCAGCGATCGGCGCCCTCGACCGCGCGGGCGAGGAGCGCCGGCGTGGGCGGCAGCCCGAGGACGACCGCGTCCGGGGCTGGCTCGACCTGGCCCCACGCGCCGATCCGCACGGGGTGGTCGACGCCGGCTGCGGGCACATCGATGCCGGCCACCGAGAGGGCCGCGCGTACCTCGTCGATGGCGGCGGGAGCCGTTTCGACGCTGACGGCGGTCCCGGCGTCGGCCCGGGCGATGTCGTGGAGCAGCTCGGCCAGGCGGGCCAGTCGCCCTGCTCGCGTGGCCCGGCTCGCGACGGCGATCGGCCCGCCGGACACCCGGCCCGCACCCGGCGCCGTGGCGCCCGGCTCTCCGAACAGTTCGTTCGGCCACCGGCGCGCGCGCGGCAACCGGCGGACGATCAACTCGTCGAACGCCGCATCGCGGGCGTGGGTCGTCGCGATCCGGCGAGCCCCTTCGTCGGAGGCCTGCAAGATCGCCTCGACGGCGGCCCGCGCCGGCTCCAGCGCCCGCACGTCGTCGAGGACCAGGGTGCAGATCGCCGACGCGGGGATGTCACCTTTCCGGACCGCCTCGAGGAGTGGGGCCGGCGGCCCCACGAGGACAGGGGCCTGGTGGGCGGCGTCCGGCGTGGACCCCGGCGCGACGATCACAACGTTGTGCCCGGCTTCTCGAACCGCCTCGTACATGCGAGCCGCGCAGCGCCGCGCGCGGTCGACGGATGCGGTGAGCACGAAGACGCGCCCATCGGCGGCCGCGGACTCCAGGTCTCGCGTCGCGGCCGCGGCATAGAGCTGCGCGAGCCCCGCGCCTTCAGCGGCGACGAGCGCGAGGTGGCGCCCGCGCTCGACCGCCGCCGCGAGGGCCTCGAGCGCTTCCGGCGCCGCGACCGTCTCGACCGAATCCTCCGACTGGTCCTGATTCAAGGGCGGGATCTCGCGAAGAAGGTGGACAAGGGTCGTGAGTGGGCTTCCGTCCGGATCGCTGGCAAGGTACGCAAGGCGTCGATCCGCCCAAAGAGTGCCTCGGCCCGACGATGCCCCTCGGAGGCCCTCCACGTTGACGTTGACGTCGGCGCCGACGCTGGTCTAACGTCACCCCTCCACGCGCCGCGGCCCGCCCGCGGGCTCTCTCCGGATTTCTCAGCACGAGGCGAACGCGATTCCCGTGATCCAGGCCCTGGAGACAATTCAGGCGTGGGTATGGGGGGTGCCGCTCATCATCCTCCTTCTCATGACGGGCCTCGTGTACACCTTTCTCCTGCGGGGCCTCCAGTTCCGCCGCCTGTGGCATGCGCTCTGGCTCGCGCTCGTGAAGCGACGCGAGCCCGATGGCGAGGGCGACATCTCACACTTCCAGGCGCTGATGACGGCCCTCGCCGCCACCGTTGGCACCGGCAACATCGTGGGTGTCGCGACCGCCATCGGCGCCGGAGGCCCCGGCGCGCTGTTCTGGATGTGGGTCACGGGGCTGCTCGGGATGGCGACGAAGTACGCGGAGGCGGTGCTCGGCGTCCGCTACCGGGAGACGGACGCCCGGGGCGAGAAGGCCGGCGGCCCCATGTACTACCTCGAACACGGGCTGGGCCGCGGTGGGCTGGGCCGGGGCCTGGCCATCGCCTTTGCCGCCTTCGCGACGCTCGCCGCGTTCGGGATCGGCAACGGCGTCCAGTCGCAGGCGGTCGCGGACGCGATGAACGAGTCGTTCGGCGTTCCGCACTGGATCGTGGGCCTCGTCACCGCGGCCGCGGTCGGCCTCGTCATCATCGGCGGCATCCGTTCCATCGGCCGTGTGGCGAGCGTGATCGTGCCGACGATGATCGTCCTCTACATGGGCGCCGCCGGTCTCGTGCTCATCTCCAACGCGGCGGAGATCCCGGCCGCTTTCGGGCTCGTGTTCGAGCACGCCTTCGGTGGGCGGGCGATGGCGGGTGGCGCCCTCGGCTACACCGTCCTGCAGGCCATGCGGTTCGGGGTCGCGCGCGGGATCTTCTCGAACGAGTCGGGGCTGGGGACGGGGGCCATCGTCGCTGCGGCCGCCCAGACCCGGGAACCCGTACGGCAGGCGCTCGTGTCGATGACCCAGACCTTCATCGACACCATCGTCGTCTGCACCCTCACGGGACTCGCGATCCTCACCACGGGGGCGTGGAGCTCCGGCGCCGAGGGCGCCAACATGACGCAGATGGCCTTCGACACGGGTCTCCTCTCGGGTGCCGGAAACATCGTGGTGGCGCTGGGTCTCGCCACCTTCGCGTTCAGCACGATGCTCGGGTGGTCCTACTACGGGGAGCGGAGCTTCGCGTACCTGCTCGGCGAGCGCGTGATCAAACCGTACCGTCTGGCCTTCGTGCTCGTGGTGGGTTTGGCCGCCGTCGTGGAACTGGATGTCGTGTGGCTGGTCTCCGACATCCTCAACGGCCTCATGGCGGCTCCCAACCTCGTGGGCCTGCTCCTGCTGTCAGGCGTCGTGTGGCGGGAGACGCGGAGCTACTTCGGCCGCAGATAGCAGCCCGTGGGGTCAGCCCATGAAGGGCGGGTAGTGGCCCAGATCGTAGGCCCGGATCGACAGGACCCCGCGCGGCGACACGCCCACATCGGTCAGCGTGCGCGTCTCGTCCCGGATCCGGCGCTCGGCGTACTCGGTGTAGAAGTCGGCGGGGTCGTCCGCTGAGCGCTGGAGCATCTCACGGATCCCGAACGCCTTGGCCGCGGCCACGGTGGTGTCGGCCGGCAGTTCGGCCACGTGCTCGAGCCAGCGGTCGGGCATGATGAGACGAACCGTGATCCGTTCTCCGGCGTTCATCCCGTACCCGGTCTCAGTGGAGGTTGCGGAGGGTGTAGAGGAAACGCTTCGCGAGGTCGGTCACATCGAGTCCCACCACGCGGTCCGTCTCCACGCGTACGTTGGTGTGACCTCCGGCGCGGTCGACGGTGAACCGAGCCAGCCCGATCTCGCCCGTGAAGGTGACCGATGCCTCCGTCTCCTCCCGCACCTGAAGCCCGGAATGTTCGCCGAAGAAACGCTTTGCGCGTTCGAGGACGTCTTCCGGAGAAAGGTCGGTGATGGTGACGTAGCGCATGTGAATTCCGGTTCGGCGATCACGGCCCGGGGGCGGCTCCGGCGGAGCGACGCGCCCTTGATCGGGCCGCAAGATCTTGCGCTCCCAGCGGCGCGTCAACCGGGTCATTGGCCCCGCGGGGCCGGGGGCGATACCATCTCCCGCCATGAGCTCCGAAATCTCGTTCGGCCGCTTTTTCCTCCCCGGCCCGACCGAAGTTCCGCCCGATCTGTTCGACGCCATGCGGCGACCCGTCGTGGGGCACCGGAGCCCGGAGGTGTCGAGGCTCATCGAGGAGATGCAGCCCGCCGCCTCGCGGCTGTTTCAGACATGGCGGCCGGTCTATCTCTCGACCTCCTCCGCCACCGGGATGATGGAAGCCGCGATCACGAACCTCACGCGCCGCCGCGCGCTCTGCCTCACCAACGGTTCGTTCAGCCAGCGATTCCACGCCATCGCCGGGGCTACGGGACGCCCGGCCGATACGCTCGAGGCGAAGTGGGGTGAGCCCAACCTGCCGGACCGGCTGCGGACCGCGCTGTCCGAAGCGCCCGGCCGCTACGACCTCGTCACGTTGGTGCATTCCGAGAGTTCGACGGGTGTCCTGAATCCGCTCGAGGAACTGGCCGCCGTCGTGCGCGAATTCGACGATGTGCTGATCGCGGTGGACACCGTCTCGTCGCTCGCCGGTGCGCCGGTGCGGACCGACGACTGGGGTCTGGACTTCGTCCTCACGGGTTCCCAGAAGGCGGTGGCTCTGCCCCCCGGCCTGGCGCTGGCCGTGGCGTCGGAGCGGGCGCTCGCCCGCGCCCGGGAGGTCGAGCACCGTGGCTTCTACTTCGACATCCTCAAGTTCGAGAAGAACCTCGAACGCTGGCAGACCCCGAACACGCCCGCGGTCTCGCTGCTCTTCGCCCTCGATCGGCAACTGGCCCGCATGATGGAGGAGGGGCTGGAGGCGCGGTGGCGACGGCACGACGAAATGGCGCGCCGAACCTATGAATGGGTGGAACGAACGGCCGCCCGTACGGGCCAGCCGTGGCATGTGCTGGCGCCGGAGGGCTATCGGTCGCCGTGCGTAACGGTCATCGTGCTTCCCGACGGCCTGACCGGGCCCGAAGTCGCCTCGCGCGCCCGGGCGCATGGATACACGGTTGCCGCAGGCTACGGGCCGTTGAAGGAATCTTCGTTCAGGATCGGACACATGGGGGAGCACACGCTGGACGAACTGGAGGCGCTCCTGGCGGTACTCGACGAGGTGCTGTGAGCGGTTCGACCGAGGGCGCCCAGCGCCTGATCATCGCCGATCCACTTCTCCCGGACGGGCTGGAGACGTTGCGTGCCGCACCGGCCCTCGTCGTCGAGGATCTCAGCGAGGCGGATCGCCCGACGCTCCTGGCCGCGCTGCCGGGTGCGTCTGCGCTGATCGTCCGCAGCCGCACGAAGGTAGACGCGGAACTCCTCCGGACCGGCGACTCGCTCCGGGTTGTCGGACGTGCGGGCGTCGGCGTGGACAACATCGATATCCCGGCGGCCACCCGGCGTGGGATCGCGGTGCTGAACGCTCCGGCCGCGAACACCCAGTCGACCGCCGAGTTGGCGTTCGCCCTTCTCCTTGCTGCCGCCCGCCGGCTGCCGGAGGCGGACGCGAGCATGCGCAACGGGGAATGGAAACGTACGGAGTTGCGGGGCATCCAGCTCAGCGGGAAGACGCTGGGGGTCATCGGACTCGGCCGGATCGGGGCGGAGGTCGCCTGGCGGGCGCGGGCGTTCGACATGCGCGTGGTTGGCCACGATCCGTTCGTGAACGCCGAGCGAGCCAGCGATCTGGGCGTCGAACTCGTCGACCTCGCCACGCTTCTGCCTGCGTCCGACGCGATTACGCTGCACGTCCCGCTCTCGGCCGAGAATCGAGGATTCATCGGACGCAAGAAGATCAAGGCCATGCGGCCGGGCGCGATCCTGATCAACGCGGCCCGGGGCGGCCTGGTGGACGAAGCCGCGTTGGCCGAAGGGCTCACCAGCGGCCACCTGGGCGCCGCCGGCCTCGACGTGTTCGAGACCGAGCCGCTTCCCGCCGACAGCCCGCTCCGGCAAGCGCCCCGGCTCGTGTTCACGCCCCATCTCGGCGCCTCGACGTTCGAGGCCCAGCGACAGGTCTCCCGGCAGATCGCCGTGTCCGTGCGCGACGCGCTGCTCGAGGACGACTACAGCCTTGCGCTCAATGCGCCGTTCGAAGCGGAGGACCGGGACGGCGCCGGGCCCATCATGGACCTGGGTCGCTGTCTGGGTCGCCTGTTGGCCGGGCTCGCCGACGCCGCGCCCCGCCGCATCGAGGTCCGGTACGGCGGGCCTCGCGATGGTGTGCTGGGACCGCTCGCGGCGAGCGTGGTCGTGGGTTTCCTCGAGCGCCGGGTCGCTCCCCCGCTCAATGTCGTGAACGCGCTGTCGATCGCGGCCGAACGCGGCCTGGAGATCACACGCGTCCGTACCCAGGCCGAGGGCGACTACACGAACTACGTCGAACTCCGCGTGGCTTCCGGCCGGACCGGGCACGAGGTGGTGGGAGGGGCGCTCATGGGGTCCCGGATGGAGCCTCGGATCGTGCGCGTCGGGACCTTCCGTGTGGACACCGAACCCAGCGGGACCTGTCTCCTCATCCGCAACCACGACCAGCCGGGCGTGATCGGCGCCGTCGGGACGGTGCTCGGCGCCGCGAACGCGAACATCGCGGAGTACCACCTCGCACGGCGCAGAGGCGGGCGCCGCTCCCTGGGGGTGGTGCGCATCGACGGCGAACTCCCACCCGAGGTGCTGCGTGGTCTGAACGACCTCGACGCTGTGGAGGAAGTCCGCCAGGTCAACTTCGACTGAACCCAGCCCGTGGTTAGCATCCCGGCGGTCTGCCTCGTATCATGAATCATGACAGCAATTCATGATACACGAGGGCAAAGGGCGGCGAGTCTCGGAGCCGGTCCAGGTCTATCTGGCGGCGACGGAGCGCGATCGGCTCGAACGTCTGAGGGTCACGCTCGACACGACGAAGTCGGACGTTCTGCGGAGAGGCCTCGAGGCGCTGGAGTTACAGCTCTCGGACCCGGATCTTCACCCCGCGCTGTCGATCATCGGTATCTTCTGCGGGACGCGACCACCGCCGGGGGAGCCGCACGCCGATGTAGCGCGCGATCACGACGAGTTCCTCACCGCCGGCGAAATCGATGCCTGGTCGCTCGATTCGCCGGACGAGCCTCGTGGCGGCGCGTCCGGGTGAGGTCGCTGTTCGTCGATACGAGCGCTTGGTATCCGCTGTCTGACCGCGCCCACCCGGACCACAAGGCGGTCGCCGGGGCCCTTCGGGTTCGAGTCCGCGCGGGTGCGGCAGTCGTCACCACAAACCTCGTGGTGACAGAGACTCATGCCCTCCTGCTGCGTCGAGGTGGACGGCGGGCCGCGCTCACCTTTCTGGAGGCGATCCGGCAACCTCCAAATCGAGTCGAGTACGTCACGAGTGAGCGGGAAGCGGTGGCCGTAGCCCGGTGGCTCCGGCGCTTTTCCGACCAGAGCTTCTCGCTCGCCGACGCGGCGAGCTTTGCCATCATGACCGAATTGGGTATCGAAGAAGCGCTGACGCTGGACCGGCACTTCGGAACGGCCGGCTTCGTGATGGTTCCTGCGGCGGCCTGAACCGGCCGGCGGTCGCTGGCAGCGGAGTTTCACCACGGGCTGCTAACGTCGCGTCGCCCAGACCGAGGCGTGCTCCGAAGCGGGCGCGGGGAGGAGGTCCGGGTGCAGCAGTCCGCCGAGGATCTCGACGCCCGTCACGAAGCGGGGACCCGAGCGGTTGAAGTACGAGGAGGCGTCGACGACCCAGGCCCGGCCCTCCGCGATGGCGCGCGGCGCGACCCGCCGCAGGCGCTCGGCATGGGCGTCTGCATCGGCCCGGGCCCCTTCGAGACCGTATCCGCAGGGCATGATGAGCAGCGCGTCCGGGTCCAGCCCTTCCAGCTCGTCCCACCGCACCTCACGGGAGGGGCGGCCCGCCTCGCCGATCAGGTTCCGACCCCCGGCGAGGTCGATCATCTCCGGTACCCAGTGTCCGGGTGCGAACGGCGGGTCGAGCCATTCGATGCCCAGCACCCGAGGACGCTCGGCGCCGCGCACGACGTCTCGCACGGCGTCAAGTCGCCCTCTCAGCGCCACCGTCGCGCTTCGCGAGGTCTCCGCATTTCCGGCGGCGCGTGCCACCTGCGCCACCGAGGCGAGAATGTCTTCGATCGTGTGCGCGTCGAGCGATACGATCTCGGCCTCGATACCCCGCGCGCCGAGGACCTCCCGCACGCCGCCGGTCGGCACGGCGCAGACTTCGCAGACGGCCTGCGTGATGATGATGTCGGGGTCGAGGTCCTCAAGGACGGGTTCGTCGATCTCGTAGACGCTGCCGTACTCCGTCATCGCCCGTCGCACCGCCGCGTCGATCTCGCCGCTGGACAGGCCCCGGGGATCGAAGCGCGGTCGGCTGACCCGTGGACGGTCGAGCAGGTGCGGCGGGTGATCGCACTCGTGAGAGATGCCGACGAGGTACCCATCGAGACCGAGGGCGTCGACGATCTCCGTCCCCGACGCGAGCAGGGAGACGATGCGCGGGGTCGGCGGTGTCATCAGTACTGCGGCATTCCGGGTTCGATCTCCTCGGCCCAGGCGAGAATGCCGCCCGCGAGGTTCACCGCATTGTCGTACCCCATCGCGCGCAGGTACGCGACGGCCCGGTCTCCCCGGGGCCCTGAGCGACAATGGATGATGAGCGGGGCCGCCCGATCGAAGCTCTCGACGGCTTCCGGAAGCGTGGCGAGCGGCACGAGCCGTGCCCCCGCGTGCGCCAGGTTGCAGATGTCCCACTCGTAGTCTTCACGCACATCGACGAGCTGGAACGTCTCCCCGTCGTCGACGCGGCGTTTCAGTTCATGTACGTCGATCTCCAGCTCTTCCATGGCTTCCTCGGTGTCCTCCGTTTCCGCGGGGCCAGCGTCCGCACCGTCCAACGGCCCCCTGCAGAAGCGTTCGTAGTCGATGAGTTCCGTCACGCTCGGCTTCGGCCCGCATACCGCGCATTCGGGGTCCGGCGTGATGTTCAACGAACGGAACTCCATCCGCAGGGCATCGATCAGGAGCAGGCGTCCGGCAAGTGTGTCACCGATCCCGGCCAGCCATTTGATGGCCTCATTCGCCTGGATCGACCCCACGATGCCCGGCAGGACTCCGAGCACCCCCGCCTCCGCGCAGTTGGGCACGAGATCGGGCGGCGGAGGATCCCGGAAAAGGCAGCGATAACAAGGGCCTCCCGGGGCCGCGAAGACCGACGCCTGGCCCTCGAAGCGGAGGATGGCCCCGTACGCGAAGGGCGTCCCGAGCATCACACAGGCGTCGTTCACCAGATACCGGGTCGGGAAGTTGTCGCTTCCGTCGACCACGAAGTCCCACCCCGCGAGGATGTCCAGCGCATTGCCGGAATCCAGGCGGGTCTCGAACGTTTCCACCGCGACGTGCGGGTTCAGCCCTTCGAGCCGCGCCCGGGCGGAAGCGAGCTTGGACGTGCCGACCGCACGCGTGTCGTGAAGCACCTGACGCTGAAGGTTGGAGAGTTCGACGAGGTCGTGGTCCACCAGCCCGAGCCGCCCCACTCCGGCGGCGGCGAGGTAGAGGGCGGCGGGGGAACCGAGACCGCCCGCCCCGACGATGAGGACGCTCGATGCCCGTAGCCGCCGCTGCCCTTCCAGGCCCACTTCCGGGATGCTGACGTGGCGCCCGTACCGGACCAGCTCGTCACGCGAAAGCTCGTCGCTCACGGCACCCTCAGACGTGGACGGCGAGTGACGCGCGCAGCGCCGCCATGTTCGCGGCGATCCCCGGTGCCCACCGGAACACCGAAGAGCCGGCCACGAACGACGACGCCCCGGCGGCGGCGCAGACGGGAGCCGAGCTCGGGTCGATCCCCCCGTCGACCTGGACGACCGGCGGAGCCGACCCGCGGTCTGCGGCCATCCGGAGGACGGTGGAGATCTTCGGCACCGCCTCGCCGATGAACTTCTGCCCCCCGAAGCCGGGGTTCACGGTCATCACGAGCACGAGGTCGACGTACCCCAGCACTTCCGACAATGTCTCGGCGGGAGTGGCCGGGTTGAGCGCCACGCCGGCGTAGCAGCCCAGCTCCCGGATCCGGTGCAGGTCTCCGTGCAGGTGAGCGGAGGCCTCCTGGTGGACCGTGATCAGGTCGGCGCCCGCCGCCGCGAAGGGTTCCAGAAACTCGCCGGGGTTGTCGATCATCAGGTGTACGTCCAGGAACGCGTCCGTCACCGCGCGGAGCGACTCGAGCACCGGCAGCCCGATCGTGAGGTTCGGGACGAAATGCCCGTCCATCACATCAATCTGGAACCACTGCGCGCCGGCGGCCTCCGCCTCGGCCACCTCCGCGCCCAGCCGCGCATAGTCGGCGGCCAGGATCGAAGGCGCGATCATCAGGCCTCCGGGCATGTCCCTCTTCAGTCCGCGGTCATCCACGATTCGATACTCCCGCCAGTCAGGTCCGGTTCAGATGAGGTCGAGACGTTGGCCCACCTTCTTCAGGGCGGCGAGCGCGACGTCGATGTGTTCGCGTGTGTGTGCGGCCGACAGCTGGCAGCGGATACGGGCCTCGCCGCGCGGGACCACCGGATAGCCGAACCCGATCACGAAGACACCTTCGCGCAACAGTTCGCGACTGAGCCGAATGGCGTCCGCCGTCTTCCCGATGATCACCGGGACGATGGGGGTGCCTCCGGGGATCGGCTTGTACCCCAGTTCGATCAAACCCTCGCGATAGTGTTCCGTGTTGTCGCGGAGCCGGCCCACGAGTTCGGGGTGCTCCTCGAGGTGGCGGATCGCGGCCAGCGCGCCGCACGCCGAATGGCAGGGCAGGGCGTTGGTGAACAACTGTGTCCGCGAAGTCTGGATGAGATAGTCGATGACGGCTTCGGAACTCGCCGTGAACCCGCCCGCCATGCCCCCGAGCGCCTTCCCGAGCGTCGATGTGACGATGTCGACCTCGCCGTGCATTCCGTAGTGTTCAGGCGTCCCGCGCCCTGTGTCTCCCAGCACGCCCGTCGCGTGCGAGTCATCGACCGCCATGATCGCGTCGTACCGGTCGCACAACTCGCGGATCTCGGGGAGCGGCGCGATCTCCCCCTCCATCGAGAAGATGCCGTCGGTGATGACGAGCCGGTGCCGCGCGTCCCGGGACGATTCCAGTGCCTCGCGCAGCGAGTCCATGTCCATGTGGTCGTAGATCAGCCGGCGAGCCTTGCAGAGGCGGATCCCGTCGATGATGCAGGCGTGATTGAGACGGTCCGAGATCAGCGCGTCCTCCGGACCGAGGAGAGGCGCGAACAGACCCTCGTTCGCGTTCCACGCCGACGTATAGGTGAGCGAGGCCGGAGTCTCGAGGAAGTCGGCGATCTCTGCCTCGAGCTGGCGGTGAATGTCGAACGAACCACAGATGAAACGTACCGATGACGTGCCCGCGCCGTACTTGTCCGTGCCGTCCTTCACGGCCTGCATCACGGACGGCTCGTCGCACAGTCCCAGGTAGTTGTTCGAACACATGTTGATGGTCTCGCCCAGACCGGCGATGTCCACCACGGGAGACTGACGCCCCATGATGTGCAGCAACTCCTTGTGAACCCCGTTCTCCCTCATCTCCCCGAGTTCGGACGCGAGCCGGTGCTCGAGCCCCGGGTTCACATTCGACGTCATCACATCCCGCTCCTCATACAGTGTCATGATACCGTCCTCACGGGTACAGATCTCCGACCCGCTTCTCCGTGGCCCACGCGGTGTCGACCCGGATTCTGGGGCGCGAACCCCAGTTCCCGCACGAGATGAAGCCGCGCAGTTGTCCCCTGACATAGATCACACGGTTGGTGCCCACCTCCTGAAGCCCGGGGTCGAGGCCGTCGAGCGCGAATACCCGCTGGCTCCCGATCCACCCCGGTCCGAACAGCCAGCATCCGGCCGCCTCGCGGATCGTGCCCTCTCCCCACGTGCGGACGGCAGAGAAGCGGCCCGTGTCGGTCGCCACGAGCGTGCCGAGTTCGATGCCCGTCGGGGCACGCACGACGTATTCGCCCGGCGTACCAATCGTGAGCGGGCGCGCCTCGTAGAAGCTGATGTGCTGGGGGGCGCACATGGCCCGGAAGGTACTGCGACGAGCCGCGAGTTCGATCGAGGACTCCGTGACCGCGAGCGTGGCCGTGTCCAGCCGGCCGCAGCCGTCGGGGGAAACGGGGCCGGCGAACTCGAAGGAGAACGGGGCATCCACCCGCACGGTCTCGGGATAGGCGACCCAGGTGACGAGCGCGTCGCTCGGAATGGCGTCTCCGAGCCGCCAGCAACCGGACGTGATCAGCAGCGTGAGCACGAGAGCCGCGAGACGCGGGCAGCGCGGTCTTGCCAAGGCTGGCTAGTCCAGCGCGAGGACGACCTTCGCCGCCTCGCCGGAGTGCATGGCATCGATCCCTTCTTCGAAGCGGGGGAGCGGCAGACGGTGCGTGATCACCGGGTCGAGGTCGAGGCGGCCTGCGGCCAGAAAGTGCCGCATCTCGATCCACGTCCGGTACATGAGCCGCCCCACGACGCCGTAGACGTGGAGACCCTTGAAGATGATGTCGCGCGCCAGATTGACCTCGACCGTGTGTTTGGGCAGGCCCAGCAGACGGACGTGGCCCCCGTTACGGCAGATGCGGAAGGCGGAGCGCACGCCCTCGGGGTGCCCGCTCATCTCGCACACGACATGGGCGCCGTAGCCCCCGGTGAGTTCCGCGATCTCGTCCTCGACGCCGCCGCCCAGGGGATCGAGGCAATCGTGCGCCCCCATCCGGCCGGCGAGTTCGCGTCGTCCCTCGTGCGGTTCGATCGCGATCACTCTGGCCGCGCCCGCCACGCGGGCGATCCCGATCGCGAACAGCCCGATCGGGCCGCACCCCACCACGGCCACGACTTTCCCCGCCACGTCGGTGTGCAGGACCGTATGGAACGCGTTCCCGAGTGGGTCGAACAGGGCCGCGTGGTCGTCACTGATCGAGTCCGGGATGTGAATGATGTTCGCCGCCGGGATGGAGACGTATTCCGCGAACGCGCCGTCCCGGTCGATGCCGATGATCTGCGTGTCCCGGCACACATGCGACTGCCCCGTACCGCAGAACTCGCAGTGGCCGCAGACGATGTGTCCTTCGGCGGAGACCCGGTCCCCGGCCTCGATGTTCTGGACGAGACGGCCCGTCTCGACGACCTCTCCCATGAACTCGTGTCCGAGGACGAGCGGCGGATTCACGCGGTTCCGAGACCAGTGGTCCCATTGATGGATGTGGAGATCCGTGCCGCAGATGCCCGCGCGTCGCACCTTGATCAGGACCTCGCTGGAACGGATCTCGGGGAGGGGCACGTCGCGCAGGGCGAGGCCGGGCGCCGCCTCGGACTTGAGGATCGCTTTCATGGAGACGGACGAAGACTCCTCCCTGGAGGATGGGTCGGGCGGCGCACAATGTGCCGGAACGGCGGACCGGGCGGCAAGATTACGCGCCACATCGGAGGTGTGCGGCCGGGGGCCGGGGAACCCGGGGCGACGGAGTTCCGTACGATGCGTCGTTGGCGAAACCCCAATCTGGGTGGGAGCCGAATCAGACAGTGCGTGAGACAGCGACAGGCAAGCGTCGGGGGCGGGCCGCGTGGTGGGGCGGAATGCTGGCGTCCGCGCTTCTCCACGCGCTGCTCTTCTTCGCCTGGGTCCGTCCGGTGCCGGAGTTTGCCAGCGCTCAGCCGCGCGGGTCGGATCCGGATCTCGCCCCGGGCGGCGGAGGACTGCGCTCGCTGCGCGTGTCCGTGCCCCGCAGCGCCGAGATCCCCCCGCCTCCCCGGCCCGTGCTCGCGGTCGACGTGCCCGAAGTCGAGATACAGGAGACGGAGGCAAACCGGATCGCGGCAGATCTGCTCCCGGTCGGCGTACCCGCGCCGTCCGCCGGCCGCGGCGAAGGGGCGGGCCAGGGAGACGACGGAGAGGGTGGGGGCGTGGATGGAGGCTACATAGCGCCCGTACCGAGATCGGTCGTGCCGCACTGGGATCCCCCGGGCTCCGTGCGGGGCATGGAGGTGACCGTGCGGATCTTCGTCGACGCCACCGGCCGCCCCGGCTTCGTGGAACTGCTCCCACCGACCCCGGATGAGGGGTTCAACCGCGATATCATCCGACAGGTACGCGGCTGGGAGTACAGGCCGGCCCTCCGTGACGGCGACCCCGTCGACGGCTGGGCCGAGATCACCTTCATCTTCTAGCCGCCATCTTCCAGCCGCCCCGGACCGTTTGACAGTCGATTGACACAGACTCCGACCATCGGGCCGCAATCGGCTTGATCGGGGAGGTGGGGGTTTGTGGGATCTGAATCGCGCGGAACGGAAGGCCCTGGGCACGGCTCTTGTCCTCGTGGGCGTAAGTATCATCGCCCGCACCGTCCTCGCGCCCGACCCGGGTCGATTGGACGGCCTCGAGAAGATCGATCCCGAGCGTGACCTGCGCGGCGTCGAGGGGGACGTGATTTCCGCCCTGGTGCGGGAGCAGCGAGCGCAGACCCCTCTCGCCGAGGGCGAGCGGATCGATGTGAATCATGCTTCGGTCGACGAGCTGCGCCGGCTGCCCGGAGTCGGCCCGAGTCTCGCGCAGGCCATCGTCGAGGAACGGGAGCGGGACCCCTTCCGGGAGGCGGGTGACCTCAAGCGTGTGGCCGGCGTCGGAGAGGTCACCGCCGGCCGCCTCGCGCCGCACCTTCGGTTCGAGCCGGAGCCACTGCGTCCCGGATTCGCCGGAGGGTCTCCCCGCGGCCCTTCCGCAGGGCTGGCCGGCTGTCCACCGGGCGGGAGTCTGGTCGACCTGAATCGCGCCAGCCGCGAGCAACTCGAGAGCCTGCCCGGCATCGGGTCCGTCATCGCGAACCGCATCGTCGACGACAGGCTCGCGAACGGGCCCTTCGAGCGACCGCAGGCACTCACGCGCGTCAGCGGTATAGGTGACCGCTCGCTTGCCCGGCTGGCGGATCGCATATGCGCGGGAACGCCATGACTGGGGCGGCCTCCGTGAGCCGACCGGCCCCGAGCCCGGAACTGGAGAAGGCGGACGGCAGGGTCCTCCGGCTTGTTCCGGCCGATTTCGCGATCCGGCATCTGGTTCTGCCGCTCCGCCGCTCCGGGCGGAGGCTCACCGTGGCCATGGCGGACCCCTCCAACCTGAACCTCATCGATGACCTGAAGTTCATCACCCGATTCGAAATCGATCCGGTCGCCGCAGGGGAATACACACTGCGGCAACTGATCGACGAGCACTACGGAATCTCACCCACCGCCCTCCGGGAAACGGGGACCGGGTTCGAGGCGAAGGAGATCGAGCGGGTCGAGGACACCGGGCCCGATGACTACAACGACGTGGTGCTGAGGGCCGAAGTCGAGGAGGAGCCGGTCGTCAGGCTGATCAACTCAATCCTCCGTGACGCCGTCCGCCGCGGCGCATCCGACGTAAGCGTCGAGCCCTATGAGCGCGAGGTCCGCGTCCGCTACCGCCTTGACGGAAAGCTGCGTGAAATCATGCGCCCTCCGTTTCGAATGACGGCCGCGTTGACGTCGCGCATCAAGATCCTGGCCGACCTGAACATCGCGGAGCGTCGGCTGCCCCAGGACGGCCGGATGAAGATGAGGGTGGGAGAGAAGGTCATCGACTTCCGTGTCTCGACCCTCCCCACGCTGTTCGGCGAGAGGATCGCGCTTCGGATCCTGGACAAGGGGAGGCTGGCGTTCGACCTCGAGGCCTTCGGCATGGAGGAACGCGCGGAACGCGTCCTGCTCGACGCGGTCGCCCAGTCCACAGGCATGATCCTCGTTACCGGGCCCACGGGGTCGGGGAAGACCACGACCCTGTACAGCGCGCTCACCCGGCTGAACACGGAGGACGTCAATATCCTGACTGCCGAGGATCCGGTCGAGTACAGCATCCGCGGCATCAACCAGGTCCAGGTCCGATCCGGGATCGGCCTCACCTTCGCGTCCACGCTGCGCGCCTTCCTGCGGCAGGATCCGAACATCGTGATGGTGGGCGAGATCCGCGACTCCGAGACGGGGGGCATCGCCGTCAAGGCGGCGCTGACGGGCCACCTCGTCCTTTCGACGCTCCACACCAATGACGCCGCTTCGACCACGACACGTCTCGTGGACATGGGGATCGAGGCGTTCAACGTCGCCGCCGCCGTGAGCGTGATCACCGCCCAGCGGCTCGTACGCCGGATCTGTGGGCATTGCAGGGCCGAGACGACCCATCCGCGCGAACTCCTTCGCTCGTTCGGGACAGACGACTCCCCGGACGCGGACCGAGTTTTCTACCACGGAGAGGGCTGCGACGCCTGCGGAGGCTCCGGGTATTCCGGCCGGCAGGGACTGTACGAGGTGCTCCCGATGTCGTCCGCCATCCGACGGCTGGTCCTGGCGTCCGCGTCCGCGGAGGACATCGAACGGCGAGCCGTCAGGGAAGGGATGGTCACGCTGCGGGAAGACGGACTGATCAAGGCGAGGAAGGGGATCGCCACACTCGACGAGGTACTCAGGGAGACTCCGGCGTAGGTCGGCGGGTCGCCCGCCGCGAGCGCCAGAAGAGGAGGTCATGGAAACAGGTCCCGTCGCGAGCGTCCGGCTGCGCGCACTGCTGAACGAGATGATCGAGCGGGGCGCGTCCGACCTGCACCTCACGGCGGGCGGTCGTCCGAAGCTTCGGATCGACGGCCGGCTGGCGGACTGCGTCGACGAGGGGGTCCTGGGTCCCGACGACACGGAGGCGCTCGGGGGCTCCCTCCTCACCGACAGCCAGAGGAAGCGTTTCGCGCGGGACGCCGATCTTGACCTGAGCTTCTCGGTCGCGAACCTGTCCCGCTTCCGTGTGAACCTGTTCAGGCAGCGCGGGAACGTGGCCTGTGCGATCCGCCGGATTCCGGTCGAGATCCGAACGCTGAGAGAACTCGGTATCCCGCCCGTCGTGACCCGACTCACCCGGAAGCCGCGGGGGTTGGTGCTGGTCACCGGGCCCACCGGCTCAGGCAAGTCGACGACGCTGGCGGCCATGGTGGATCGGATTAACACCGAACGGGCGGGTCACATCGTCACGATCGAGGACCCGATCGAATTCGTGCATTCCCACAAGAGGTGCATCGTCAACCAGCGCGAGGTCGGGTACGACACCCGCAGCTTCGCCCACGCCCTGAAGTACGCGCTCCGGCAGGACCCCGACGTGATCCTCATCGGCGAGATGCGGGATCCGGAGACGATCCAGGCGGCGCTCACGGTCGCGGAGACCGGACACCTGGCGCTCGCCACGCTGCATACCTACTCGGCGGCGGAGTCGATCAACCGAATCATCGACGCCTTCCCCTCCCACCGGCAGGAGCAGATTCGGGCGCAGTTCGCCCTCGTGTTCGAGGCGGTGATCACCCAGACCCTCCTCCGCCGGGCCGGGGGGAAGGGTCGCGTCGTGGCCTGCGAGGTTCTGGTCGCGACCCCCGCGACCCGGGCGCTGATCCGGGAGGAGAAGGTGCACCAGATCTACTCGGCGATGCAGGCCGCCCGGAAGTTCGGCATGCAGACGCTCAACGATTCCCTCTACCGGCTCTACGTGCGGCGAAGCGCGGATTTCGAGGAATGCCTTCGGGTCTCGTCCGATCCGGCGGACTTCAGACGGATGACCGGGACTTCACTACCCGCCGGGGCCGTCCAGTGAGAGGGGTGGTGAAGACCGGCCGTCGGCGAGGGTGTGGGGTGGACGATGCTGGGGCTGGCGGTCGGTCCAACTACCCCCCCGGCCTCCCCTGGGAGGTGTGGCGATATGCCCGCCTGGACGCGTAGCGCCGTTTCGCCGGCCGGGGCCATCCGTGCCGCCCTCAAACCGCGGGACCGTGTGAGGCCGCGCGAACTTGCCATCTTCACCCGTCAGCTCTCCGCCATGATCAACGCGGGTCTGCCGCTCACGCAGGCGCTGGAGACTCTCTCTCGGCAGACCGGGAGCGCCGCGCTCCGGACGGTGGCGCGGGAAATACTTCACGACGTGGAAGCCGGAAGTACACTGGCTGCCGCCCTCCGCCAACACCCGGCGGTGTTCACGAGACTCTATGTGAACATGGTCGAGGCCGGTGAATCCGGCAGCCGGCTCGACACGATTCTCGGTCGTCTCGCCGTCTTCCTCGAGAAGAGCGAACGGATCCGAAGGAAGGTGAAGGGCGCCATGATCTATCCCGCCGTGGTGCTCGGAGTGGCGGTAGCGGTGATCGCGACGCTGCTCCTGTTCGTGATCCCGACGTTCGAGAACGTGTTCGCGGGCTTCGATGCCCTGCTGCCTCTTCCGACTCGCGTGGTCATCGCCCTCTCCCGGGCTGTCGAGAGCTGGTGGTGGGCCATTCTTGCGTTGGGCGGCGTGGTCTGCGTGCTCCTGCGCCGCTGGGTCGCCACGGAAGCGGGGCGGCTGCGCTGCGACCGCATCCTGTTGCGGTCCCCGATCCTCGGCTCGCTGTTCCGCAGGACGGCGGTGTCCCGTTTCACCCGGACCCTCGGTACGCTGCTTTCGTCGGGCGTACCCATCCTCGAAGGGCTCGAGGTCACGGCGCGGACGGCGGGAAACCGGGTGATCCACGACGCGGTGCTGGAGAGCAGGGTCGCGATCGCGGGCGGAGAGTCGATCGCGCGGCCGCTCCGGGAGACCGGTGTTTTTCCGCCGATGGTGTCCCAGATGATCCATGTGGGGGAAGAAACGGGAGATCTCGACGGCATGCTGGCCCGGATCGCCGACTACTACGACGAGGAGGTCGACGCCGCGGTCGAAGGCCTCCTCAAGGTGCTCGAGCCCGCCCTCATCGTGGTCCTGGGCGGCCTCGTCGGCGGCATGATCATCGCCATGTACCTTCCGATCTTCGATCTCGTCGATACGATCCAGTAGCGGGGCCGTGGCACAGGCTTCGCAACTCCCGCTTGCCGGGGCGTTCGGTGGTCCCTCTACTTGGCTCCATGTGCGCGAGTGCCAGCGACGCGAGACGGGGGACGCCCCCCGACGTGCGAGACCTTATCGGCGAGCCGGCCGACACCGCCTCCGAACGATTCGGGCGGGCGATCGCCGATCGGAGGGTCGGCGAGGATCGATGGTTGCGATTCGAGGGCTCGGACTGGTCGGTTCGCCTGCGCGCCAGATCGGAGCGGCCGGGTGCCCCCGCGCGGATCCGCTCGTGGACCGTGGCATTCCTGCACGGGTTCGACACGGTGGAGGGCGCGATGCGCGCTGCGGGGTTGCCTCCTCCTGCATCGCGGGCCGGGGCCGGCGCCGGTCCGTTACGCCTTCCGCTGAGCGATGGAGCCGGGCGCCTGCACTCCCTCACCGCTTCGTTGAGGGACGGACGGATCCGTTCGATCTCCGGCTTCGATGAGCGGCCCGACTGGTGCGACCCGGGGATGGACGAACCCTCCGGGTCGGCCCGTGGTTGATACTCCGTTGTCAGTGCAGGGCTTCCTGGAGCGCGAACGCGCGCCGTCTCCCGCAAAGCGCGGAGTCTGTGCGTCGGCGGCGCCGGTGCCGGGAAGCCGCCGTGGATCCACCGATGCGTGAAGTGAGGGGCGGGATGAAGATGAAGAGGGAAGAAGGGTTCACGTTGATCGAACTGCTGATCGTGGTCGTCATCATCGGCATTCTCGCCGCGGTGGCGATCCCGCAGTTCACGAGCACGAAGGAAAAAGCGTTCGATGCCGCCGCAAAGAGCGACATTCGCAACATGATGACGGCGGAAGAGGCCTATTTCTTCACCACACAGGCCTACGCGGCCACCACCGTCCCGGCCGGAGGCTCGGCGGATCTGGACGGTGACGGAACTCCGGACTTCCAGGCCAGCCAGAACGTGTCGCTGACGGCGACGGACTACACGGACGGGTACCAGATCACCGCGAAGCACGCAGCTTCGAACCAGACATGGTGCGTGAACTCGTCGGCCGCCTCCGCCACGGGCGCGGTGGGCCAGATCCTGCCTGCCAGCAGCTGCTGACAGAGCCCCGCCCCGTTCGCGGGCGGGGGCGGCGTCGTTGAGGCGCCGTTGACACGGGAGACGACTCTCCTTGATGAAGCTCGCAAGGCTCATTCGATGGAGGGAGGCGCTCCGTGGCAAGATACCGATCCCGTGCACAGTGGAGTGGGTTCAGCCTGGTCGAAATGTTGGTGGCGATCTGTCTCGCCGGCACAGCGGCCGCCGTCGTCATGTCGCGAGGACCCCTTGACCGGCTTGGTCTGAGCCGCGCGGCCCGCGTGGCGGAATCGCAGTTGGTGCTGGCGCGACTCAAGGCCGTTGCCACCCACGCGCCGACGGAAGTGAGACTCGTCGGCACGCGGCTCGAAGTGGCCCGGCGCGGTGGCCGCCTCCTGTCTCGCGTCGAACTCGCGCGGCACGGGCTCGGTCGGCTGGACTCGGCCCGCCTTCGACCTTCCACCCTGCGGTTCAATGCCCGAGGACACGGGTCGCCGGGCAGCCTCTACCTCTATCGCGGTCGGCTGGGCGTACGTCTCGTGTCGAACTTCGTGGGGCGGGTCCGGGCCGTCCCGTTGCAGCGGTGAACGTCGCGGGTGGTTCTCGATGCGCGGGGTTCGGCCTCGTTGAGGTCGCGGTGGCCATCGCGGTGTCGTCGGTCGGCGTGCTCGGCGCCGCGGGCGTGGCCATCGCGATCGCCTCGCAGGCGCGGCACTCGAACTGGGACACCCAGTACACTCTGGCGGGTCGTAAGGCCGTCGAGGCGATCGTACAGGAAGGGCATGACCGCGTGGTCTCCGGCACGACGACCCTCGAGGTCGCCGGACGGCGGTACCAGGCTTCGCATGTCGTGACGACCCCCGAGCCGCGGTTGAAGCAGGTTCAGGTGACGGTCGCCTCGCCGCCCGGTCCCACGGTCGCGTTCGAAATCCTGCTGGTGCGGGATCGACCCCTGCCGGCGGCACCGTGAGCGCCGCGACGCGGAGCCGACCCGGTCCAGCGGCCGGGCCGGAAGGATTCACGCTCGCCGAAATGCTCGTCGCCCTGGCGGGCGCGAGCCTGCTCGGCGCCGCACTCATTGGGCTCCTCGCGAGCCAGAGCCGCTTTCACCTCCGTAACGAAGACGGCATCCAGGCCGCGCAAACCACGCGCGCGCTCCTGGACGGGATGGGCGCGGAAATCCGCGGAGCCGGTTCGGCAGATCTTCTGCAGGCCACCCCGGATACCGTGTCACTTCGTTTCGACGTGCTGAGGACGATCGTGTGCGACACGGTCGGTGGCGGCGGCGCAGACCTGTTCGTGTACGATTCCGTTTCTGCCACGAACCTGCGGTCCCGATGGCGCGGGACCGCCGTTTCCGGTCCCTACGCCGTGCCCTGGATCTACGCGGACGGGTTTACGCCGGTCTCGGGTGTCTCGGCTGACGCGGAGGCTACCTGCCGGGCAGCCGGGGCGGATCGAGCCAACCAGGCGTCCGCGAGGCAGTTCCGCCGCGCGAGCGGCTGGGGCGGTCGTTTCGGGGCCACCCCGCCGCGCGGCGCCCTCGCCCGGGTCTACGGCCGCCTCACGTATTCGATCCGGGCATCCAGTTCCGAGCCGGGGACGCTCTCGATCCGTCGCAACGGCCAGGAGTTCGCTCTCCCGCTGGGGCCCGGCGCGTCGTTCGAGTATGGGATGTCGGACGGGACGACACAGGCGCGTGTCGCCTCGGGAGACCTGTCCCGTGTCGCCGAGGTCCGCCTGGTCGCGACGGCCATCGGACGCAACAGACTCGGGGCCGGTCGCCGAATCAGCCACCCGATGCCGCTTCGGAATTGAGATGGGTGTCCGATGAGGATTGGGCGGCCCGCGAGCGGCGGGCGGGTGCTGTCGGCGATCGGGTTTCGGAGCCGACGGACGACCGTCGGCCTGGATATCGGGAGCGGCTTCAACAAGGCCGTGGTTGTGGATCACGCCCGGAACGCGCCCCGACTGGCGAGGGTCGCGATCGCCCCGAACGCCGAGGGCACTGTGGTCGCCGGGGCGATCAGGGATCCCGACCGGGTAGCCGAGTCCCTCGCCTCGATGTTCGCCCGCGGGGGGATCGCGCAGCGTGAGGTCGTCATCGGCGTGAGCGGGCGCGATGTCATGAGCAAGCTGATCGAGGTGGATCGAATGGATGAGGAGGAAGCCCGCGCAGCGATCCCCTGGGAGGCGGAGCAGCATGTGCCGTTCGACATGGAAGCGGTGCAGCTGGACTTCGTGATAACAGATCCCTCGGGGGAGGGTCCGACGATGACCGTGTTGCTCGCCGCGGCGAAGCGGGAGCTGATCGAGACACGGGTCTCTCTGCTCCGGCGGGCGGGGCTCATCCCGGTCGCGGTCGATGTAGAAGCCCTTGCTCTCCACAATGCGCTCGAGGCCAACTACCCGGGTGCCATGCAGGGAGTCACCGGGCTGGTCGACGTGGGAGCCGAAGCCACGACCGTGCATGTCCTCGCTGACGGTGTCCCGGTGCTGGCGCGCGACCTGGGGATCGGAACCGGGGGATTGTCGGGAGACGACGTGACCCCGCGCGCAGGCCGCATCGCGAACGGCATCGAACGTGCCGGAGCGTTCGTCGAAGCGGGTGGTTTCGGACTCGGGCTCGCCCGGATTTTCCTGTGCGGCGGCGGTGTCGCCGCCTCCGGCCTGTCGGATCTCCTCGCGCAGCGGCTGGGCGTCGAGACTCATGTGGCGAATGCGCTCGAGCGTCTCGATGTCGGGCCTGACGTGGCGGATCGCACGGATCTCGGCGATGTGGCGCCCATGCTGATGCTGTCCGTCGGCCTGGCGCTCCGTCGGCCGTGACCGGCATGCACGACGCAGACGGACCGCCGCGCCCGTGATCGAAGTCAATCTGCTGCCGGGATCGGAGCGCTCGGGCACGAGGGGCGGATCGTCCGAGGATCCGTCCCGCCGGCGACGCGCGCGCTTCGACCTCCTGGGGACGGCCCTTCTGGTGGCGACCCTGACCATCCCGTCCGGAGCGGCGTTCCTCTGGTGGATCCAGCGCTCCGCGGCGCAAACCCTGCGCGGCCGGCTGGATGACGCAGCGGCCGACTCTGCACGGCTCGCCGGGCTTCGGATCATCAGCGACAGCCTCACAGCCAGATCCACCCAGATCCGGGAGCGGGCCGCCCTCGTCGAACAACTTGACCGAGGCCGCTTCCTGTGGCCCCACGTCCTCGACGAGATCAGTCGCGCTCTCCCGCGCCTTGCGTGGCTGATTTCTCTCCGCCGGCTGTCGCCGCCGCCTGACCTCGCCCTCGAACTGCACGGTGTCGCCGCCAATCCGCTGGCGATCACGGAATTCGTCAGGAACCTGGGAGCATCCGACTACATCGGCGAAGTCAGGATTCTCGGTAGCCAGAAGCAGGGCTTCGAATCCGACGAAGTCTCCCGGCAGGCCTTCACTCTGATTCTCCGTCTCTCCGGCACCCCCACGGCTCCTCGCGCCGACATGACCGGGACCGGCTCACCTTGACCCTCCTGCCCCGCGACCCGCGCGACCAGACCCGGCTCCTGTGCCTGATCTTTCTCCTGGGGTTCGGGGTCGCCTTCCATCTGTACGTCTGGACTCCCCGGCGGATCGAACTCGCCGCACTGGAGCAACACATCGAACAGGCGGAGCGCGCGAATACGCTCGCGGAAACGCGCGCAGGCGACCTGGATGCCGTCCGCGATGACCTCGAACTCGGAGAACGCCAGTTCGCCCTTCTCCAGCGGCTTATGCCCGAAACGAGTGAAGTCGCCGCGATCTACGAGGCGATCGCTGCGGAGACGCAGTCACTCGGGCTCGAGCTCGTCCACGTCGTACCGAGCGACCCGATGCCCGACTCCGCCGGCTACTTCCTGCGACAACACTGGGCCATGCAGGTCGAGGGCGGATACCATCGGGTCGGCCAGTTCCTCGCTCGCGTCGCGGCCTTCACCCGCATCGTGCGCCCGGAGGTCGAGGAGATCGTTCCCGCCCGCATTACGAATTCAGGGCGTCAACTCGTTCATGTGCGCTTCACCCTGGAGACCTTCGTCCTGCCGCCGGCCGGCGGCATTCCACTGGAGCGCGGATGATCACGACCCGGCCTCTCGGGATCGCCCTGATCCTTGCCTCTGCGGCCTCCGCTTCGACGGTCGGGTCCGCCTCGGCTCAAGTGCCGATCCTGACCCCCTTGGCACGCGAAGTCTTTACGTACCCGGCCTTTGGTCGGCGAGACCCGTTCCAGCCGCTCAACATCGGCGAGCAAGGGGGGCCCCGTTTCTCGGATCTCAGGCTCTCCGGCGTGCTGTTCAACCCCGGCCTGGGCAGCGTCGCGACGCTGACCGACAGGAAGACCGGCCGCAGGTATCGGGCACGGGAAGATGATGTCCTCGGGGAGGCACGGGTCGTCCGGATCCGCGCCGGCGAGGTGGACTTCGAGATCACGAACTTCGGGGTCAGTCGGAGCGAGACACTGAGGGTCCGACGGCAGCGGGGTACCGGAAGATGATGGGCCGGTGGGTCCTCGCGATCGCCCTCGCGACCGGCTTCGACGGGGCAGCCGACGTCCGGGAAGTGCGGATCGCGCCGACCGGATCGGAGACTGAAATCACGGTCCTGGTTGGAGGGGAGGTCACGGCACGCCACCTCATGCTCGCGGACCCCCCGCGGCTCCTCCTCGACCTGGAGGGAGCGAGCCACAAGCTCGCGCGTCACAGCTACACGGGGATCGGCCGGGGCGGCGTCCTTCGCATGCGGTCGAGCCAGTTTCGGCCCGATGTCGTACGGATCGTCTTCGATCTCACTCTTGAGACCGACTACCGGGTCGCCATGGACACGGGTGCAGTCCGCCTCATCCTTCGCAATCCCGGCCCGACGTTTGCGTCCTGGTCGACTGCGACCACCCCGGCGGAGACGACGCAACCCTCCCGCCGGCTGCCGGTCGCCGGACAGGGGGAGCCGCGGATCTCCGTCGTGTACGACAGCGCCAGCATGCTCGACGTACTCGCCGGCTTCTCGGAGTTCGCTGACGTCTCGGTGGTCCCGAACGGCGAGGTCGCCTCGGTGACCGTGCGCGGCATCGACATCAGAGATCAGCCGTGGGATGTGGCTCTGAGCGCGATCCTCTCAGCCCAGAACCTCGGCTGGCACACGACCGAGAGCGGCATCATCGTCGTTGACTGGCTCGAGAACCTGCAGGCGCGAGACCAGCTTCTCAGCGAAACGCGGGTCATCCGGATCAACTATGCGAGCGCGGATTCCGTCGCCGAGACCCTCCGCCATCTGGCGACGCCCAACCGAGGCCAGGTCGTCGCGTTCGCGGGCAGCAACACGGTCATCGTCACGGACGCGCCTTCGGTCGTGGCACGGTTGGACACCATCGTCGCGACCCTGGACCGGCGACTTCCGCAGGTAGCCGTCGAAGCGAAGATCGTGTTCGTTGACCGGACCGACGTCCAGCAACTGGGGATCGTCTACGATCTCAAGCAGCGGAACGGGGGGCTGGTGGAGCAAGGCCTCAACGACCGCATTGCCGCGCCCGACCCCAACGAACCGCCCCAGTTCGTCGACAGCGATGGCGACGGCGTCCCCGACCAGACGTTCTTCAGACGAACGAACGAGACGATCGTGAACCTTGGAGGCGACGCGATCGCGGCCCTGGCGAACGCGAATGATCGACCGGTGGCGGCGGCGCTCCAGATTCTGACGGCGGTCGCGTTCGGCGAGTTCTCTCTGTTCGCGTTCATCGAAGCCCTCGAGTCTCACCAACTCTCGGACGTTCAGGCGGTGCCGTCGATTCAGGTGGTGGACAATGCCCACGCGAGAATCCAGGTAGGCGAACGGACACCGATCCGCGTGCTGGAGCCGGGTGCCCGGACCGAGGCGGCGCGGGTCAACGTGCAGTTCGAGGACACCGGCATCATTCTCGACGTCGTCCCGCATGTGACGAACAACAACCAGATTCGACTCGAGCTCATGGCCGAGCGGTCCGGCCTGAAGCTTGGTCTCTCCGACGTGGGCTTCGTGTTCGAGAAACAGATCGGCGAGACGACGCTTCTGCTCGATGATGGCGAGACGGCGGTGATCGGGGGGCTCACCCTGAGTGAGGTGAGCCGCAGCCGGAGCGGCATACCCGGCCTGATGAACCTCCCCCTGATCGGGAGTCTGTTCCGGACCACGAAAGAGAACGAGGTGAAGCAGGATCTGATCATCCTCGTCACACCCCACATCATCGAAGTCATCGAACGCCGCCCCGGCGGCGGATAGCCGGCGGGTCGGGGGGGGGGGGGCAACGGGGTGCCGGTTGCGGCTCTTGCCCCCGGCGAATCCTTTTCCTCGCCATCCGGGGCCTACGTTACAAGGAGCGAAGCGGCGCGATGCTGAGGTGTCTGAGGTTGACGACGGCGGGCGAGTCCCATGGCCCGGCAGTCGTGGCCGTGCTGGAGGGAATGCCCGCCGGACTGGCGCTCGAGCCGGGCGACGTCGCGCGAGAACTGACTCGCCGGCAAGGGGGGCACGGGCGCGGCGGCCGCATGCGGATCGAGAAGGACGCAGGCGAGATCTTCGCCGGTGTCCGCCTCGGGGAGACGCTGGGCTCGCCGATCGCGATCCGCATCCCCAACCGCGACTTCAGAAACTGGCGGGCGGCGATGGCCGTCGAGGCGCCGGATGTGGAAGACGACGAAGTGTTGCGGCGCGTGTATCTGCCGCGGCCGGGGCACGCGGACCTCGCCGGCATGCTCAAGTACGGGCGGCGGGATGCGCGCGACATCCTGGAGCGGGCGAGCGCGCGCGAGACGGCGGCCCGCGTCGCGGCGGGGGCCGTGGCCAAGCGGCTGCTCGGCGAGTTCGGAGTCCGTGTCGAGAGCCACGTGGTTCGCATCGGACCCGTCGAAGCGACCGCGGGGCCGCTGCCGGAGGACCTGCTTGCGGTGGCCGATGCCTCGCCCGTGCGCTGTATCGACCCGCAGGCCGAAGCCGACATGATCGAGGCGATCGATGCGGCCCGCCGCGACGGCGATTCGTTGGGGGGCGTGTTCGAGGTGGTCGCGCGGGGCGTGCCGGTCGGCGTGGGGAGCCACGTCACCTGGGAGACCCGGCTGGGCGGCCGGATCGGTGGCGCGCTCATGTCGATCCATGCCATGAAAGGCGTCGAGATCGGCATGGGGTTCGAAGCCGCGCGCACCCGTGGATCCGATGTGCATGACGAGATCGACCGGGACCCTGCGCGACCGGAGAGCGGGGGATACCGGCGGCGGCGGAACAACGCGGGCGGGCTCGAGGGGGGGATGACCACCGGGGGAGACATCGTTGCCCGCGTGGCCATGAAGCCGCTCAGCTCGCTCCGCCGTCCGCTCGACAGCGTGAACACCCGGACGGGCGAACCCGCGAAGGCCATACGCGAGCGGAGCGACGTGTGCGCGGTGCCGGCGGCCGGGGTCGTGGGAGAGGCGATGATGGCGCTTGTGCTGGCGGACGCGTGGATCGAGAAATTCGCCGGCGATACGCTCTCGGACATGAAGGACAGCGTGGAGAGCTACCTGGCGAGAATCGGAGATGGTGGGCGCGGCGGGACCAACGGTGGATCGGAAGCCCCGTGACGTGGGGAGCGCACCGCGACGGATCTGGCTGGTCGGGCTGTCCGGGGCGGGGAAGAGCACCGTGGGCCCGCTCCTGGCGCGCCGTTTGGGATACCGGTTCATCGACCTCGACGGCCAGATCGAGGAACTGGCGGGAGAAACGATCTCCCATGTGTTCCGTACAGGCGGGGAGGCCGAGTTCCGCCGCCTGGAAGCCAGGGCTGCCGCCCGCGTGGCGGAGGTCACGGACGTCGTGGTAGCCACCGGGGGCGGCTGGATGGCGCGCCGGGACATCGACCGGACGTCCGGCGGCCGCGTGCGCGTCTGGTTGCGCGTCCGGCCCGAGACCGCGATCCATCGCCTCTCCCGGGACCGCGCGCAGGACCGCGCGCAGCCTCGCCCGCTGCTGGCGGGCCCGAGGCCTGAGGCCGCGCTTTCCGCTCTGCTCGCCGCGAGAGAGACCGCCTATGCGGAGGCGGAACTCACGCTGGAGACGGATGGACTGGAACCGGAGCAGCTCGTAGAGGTAGCGCTGAGGGGTCTCCGCAAGCTCACCGAAAAGGAGTGGAAGAACCGCCCGTGAAGCTATTGATTGTGGAATCGCCCGCGAAGGCGCGCACACTGAAATCGTATCTCGGCGATGGGTTCAGCGTGGAGGCCTCGGTCGGGCACGTCCGGGACCTCCCCAGGAAAGGACTTGGCGTCGATGTCGAGCGGGGCTTCGAACCCGAGTACGTGACCATCGAGGGTAAGGGGCCTGTGCTGAAGAAGCTCCGTGACGCGGCGGAGAAGGCCGAGTCGATCCTGCTCGCCACGGATCCCGACCGCGAGGGCGAAGCGATCGCCTATCACATCGTCGAAGCGCTCAGCGGGCGAAAAAAGAGTCTTCGACAGCGGTTCCGCCGCATCACCTTCAACGAGATTACGAAGAATGCCGTGGTGGAGGCGCTCGACCGACCGGGAGAGATCGACCTGCCCCGGATCGAGGCCCAGCAGGCGCGGCGCATTCTGGACCGTCTCGTCGGGTACAAGGTCTCCCCCCTCCTGTGGAAGAAGATCAGGCCCGGTCTCTCGGCCGGTCGCGTTCAGTCGGTCGCCGTCCGGCTTCTCGTCGAGCGGGAACGTGAGCGCCGGGCGTTCAGGAGCGGTACGTACTGGGATTTGCGCGCACATCTCGCCGCCGAGGGACGCGCCTTCACCGCCGATCTCGCGACGCTGGAGGGGGCGGCCATTGCGAAGGGACGCGACTTCGACGAACGGACCGGCGCGCTCAAGGCCGGGCGGCGGGTGGTCCTCCTGGACCAGGACCGGGTCGAGGCACTCCGTGCGTCGCTTGCCGACGCGACCTTCACCGTCGGCGAACTCCGGGAGAAGCGGTCGAAGCGCAGCCCGTATCCGCCGTTCACGACGGCGACCCTCCAGCAGGAGGCGAACCGCAAGCTGAACCTGGGGGCGCGCGAAACGATGCGGATCGCGCAGGGTCTCTATGAGGCCGGGCGCATCACCTATATGAGAACGGATTCCGTCACGTTGTCCGAAGTCGCGATCGGGGCGATCAGGAGCCGGGTGGAGACGCGGTACGGAGCGGAATATCTGAGCCCCTCCCCCCGACGGTACAAGACGCGGTCCCGTTCGGCCCAGGAAGCCCACGAAGCGATCCGTCCTGCCGGGACCGAAATGGCGACGTCCCGCGAACTCGGACTCACGGGCAGGCAAGAGGCGCTCTACGATCTGATTTGGAGGCGGGCGACGGCCACCCAGATGGCGGACGCCCGTCTCAGGCATCTGACCGTCCGCGTGGATGCGGATGACGCACGGTTCCGTGCCGCGGGGAAGGTGATCGAGTTCCCGGGTTTCTTCCGGGCCTACGTGGAAGGTTCCGACGACCCGGACGCCGCGCTCGAGAACCAGGAAGTCGTGCTCCCCGACATGCGCGAGGGCCAGGAACTCGCGTGCCGCAAGGTGGAGAGCCGGAAGCACGAGACCAAGCCGCCGGCCCGTTTCACAGACGCGGCTCTCGTGAAGGAACTGGAGGCCGATGGGATCGGCCGGCCCTCGACGTATGCCGCGATCATCTCCACGGTCCTCGATCGAGGTTACGCGGTGCGCCAGAACAAGCACCTGGTCCCGACGTTCATCGCGTTCGCGGTGACGGAACTGCTCGAGAACCACTTCCAGAATCTCGTCGACACGGGCTTCACGTCCGAGATGGAAGAGGCGCTCGACGAGATCGCCCGCGGCAACGTCGACTGGCGATCCTACCTCGCGGGCTTCTACAACGGGCGCGACGGCCTCGAGGCGCGACTGCTCGAGCGCGAGGCGGCGATCGACCCCCGGGAGGCCTCTACGGTGCGCCTCGGGGATCTTACGCCCCGCGTGCGGATCGGTCGCTACGGTCCCTACCTCGAGCTCGAGCTCGATGGCGCGCGCACCACGGCCCCGCTACCGGAGGGTGTCGCCCCGGCCGACTTGAGCGAAGAGCAGGCGCTTGAACTGCTGAAGAAACGCGCCCAAGGGCCCGACCGGCTCGGAGAAGATCCTGAGTCCGGCGAGACCATCTACCTGATGGACGGTCGCTACGGCCCCTACGTGCAGTGCGGCGAGGCCGTGAAGGGGGGCGGCAAGCCCAGGCGAGCCTCCCTGCCCGCGAACGTCCTGCCCGAGGACGTCACGCTGGCGACAGCGTTGAAGCTTCTGGCCATGCCGGCCCCGCTCGGAACCCATCCGGAGAGCGGCGAGCCGGTGAAGGTGGGAATCGGCCGGTACGGTCCCTACGTCGTGCACCAGTCCGACTACCGTTCGCTGACGGACGGAGACGACCCGCTCGACATCACGTTCGACCGGGCCATGGAACTCCTCGCGGTCCCCAAGACACGCGGGCGCCGCGCCGCGGCCAAACCGCTCCGGACCGTCGGGGAGCACCCGGACGACGGCCAGCCGATCGCGATCCATAAGGGCCGCTACGGCCCCTATGTGAAGCACGGCAGGATGAACGCCTCGCTTCCCAAGGGGCTCGAGCCCGACGATGTGACGGTGACCATCGCGCTGGAGCTTCTGCGGAAGCGGAGGGAGAGGGACGCCGCGAAGACGGGGAGTGGCCGGCGCGGCCCCCAAGGGAAGTCGTCCCGGAAATGACCCGGACCGCCGCACCGGCCGATTCACGGGTGCGAGCCCGAACCGAGTGGGTCGAGGACTTCCTCCGCTACGCGAGTGCCGAGCGCCGACTGTCCCCCAACACCGTCTCGGCCTACCGGCGCGACCTGGGTCAGTTCGAGGCCTTCGTGTGCGGGTACGAAGGAACCATCGACTGGGGCTGGGCGGATGTCCATCGTGTCTCGATCCGTTCCTTCATGGGAGAACTCGAACTCCGGGGCCTCAAGCGCGCCTCCATCGGCCGCAAACTCGCCGCCGTGCGCGCCTTCTTCACGTTCCTCCAGCGAACGGATCGGGTCGAGGCCAGTCCCGCCCTCCTGCTCCGCACGCCTCGCCGCGAGCGGCCGCTGCCCGCGTTCCTGAGCGAGGATCAGGCGCGCGCGCTGCTGGACTCTGCGGCCGAGACGGCGCGCCGGGACGGATCCGTAGTGGCGCTGCGGCGCTGGGCCCTCCTCGAACTACTGTATTCCTGCGGGCTGCGGCTGGCGGAGGCGCACGGCCTGGACGTGATCGACGTGGACCTCCACACCGGACAGGTTCGGGCTCTGGGCAAGGGAGCGAAGGAGCGCGTGGTTCCGCTGGGCCGGCCTGCGGCCGAGGCGCTCGGCGAGTACTTCTCCGCCCGCCCGTCCGGCGAGGCCGGCGCGGTCTTCCTCTCGATCCGCGGCACCCGGCTCTCGAGGCGGCAGATCCAGCGGGATGTCGCGGCCCGGCTCGCGCAGGTCGCCGGTGGCGAGCGACTGACGACGCACTCGCTCCGCCACTCGTTCGCGACCCACCTCCTCGATCGCGGCGCGGACCTCGTTTCGGTCAAGGAGATGCTGGGGCACGCCAGCCTGAGTACGACGCGGATCTACACGCACACATCCGTCGACCGCCTCAAGCGTGTACACTCCCGAGCCCACCCACGCGGAGGAGAATGAGGAGATGATGGAACGCAACGCGGTGGGTTCCGGGCGCGTAAGGGCGACAACGATCCTGTGCGTTCGCGTCGGAGGCGAAGTCGCCATGGCGGGCGACGGCCAGGTGACCATGGGTGAAACCATCGTCAAGGCGAGGTCGAGCAAGCTCCGGACGATGCGCGACGGACGGATTCTGGCGGGCTTCGCAGGCGGGGTCGCGGACGCCCTCACGCTGTTCGAGAAGTTCGAGGCGCAGCTCGAGCGACACCCGCGCAACCTCGCACGGGCGGCGGTCGAACTCGCCAAGGAGTGGCGGAGCGATCGTTATCTTCGGCGGCTCGAGGCGGTGCTTGCCGTGGCCGACCGCGAGAGCAGCCTGATGGTCGCCGGCACGGGAGAGGTCATCGAACCGGACGACGGGATCCTCGCCCTCGGCTCCGGTGGGCCATACGCGCTCGCCGCCGGCCGCGCCCTGGCACGCCGGACCGATCTCTCGGCTGCCGAAGTGGCGCGGCAGGCGCTCGAGATCGCGGCGGAGATCTGCGTGTATACGAACGAAGAGATCACGGTTATCGAACTGGCGGCCAGCCAGGCGAAAGGCACATGAAGACAGATATCAGCCCTGTCCCGCCCCCCGGCGAGGCCAGGATCGCGGATGCGCTGACTCCGCGGCAGATCGTCGAGGAACTCGACCAGTACATCATCGGACAGGACGAAGCCAAGAAGGCCGTGGCGATCGCGCTCCGCAACCGGTGGCGTCGGCAGCACGTCGACGAGGGGATGCGTGAGGAGATCCTCCCGAACAACATCATCCTCATCGGGCCGACCGGCGTGGGAAAGACCGAGATCGCGCGCCGGCTGTCCCGCCTCGCAGGGGCCCCGTTCATCAAGGTCGAAGCTTCGAAGTTCACCGAGGTGGGCTACGTCGGCCGCGATGTCGAGTCGATGATCCGGGACCTCGTCGAAGTCGCCATCAACGTGATCCGGGATGAGCAGGAGGCGCGGCACGGCGAGATCGCCGAGCAGCGCGTCGAGGAACGCCTGCTCGACCTGCTCCTGCCTCCCGTAGCCGAAGGCGAACCCGAACCCGCGCCGGGCGAGGAGAGGCGGTTCGTCGTGTCGCTTTCGGGCCAGACATCCGAGAGTCCGTACGATGGACCTTCCGACCAGCGCAAACGGCGCACGCGCGAGAAGCTCCGGGCACTTCTCCGCGACGGCGCGCTCGACGAACGCGAGGTCGAGGTCGAGGTGAGCGAGAGTTCGATCCCCATGCTGGACGTGGGGGGCGGGATGGAGGGCCTCGACTTCAACGTCGGGGAGGTACTCAAGGGCATGCTTCCCAGGAAGACCCGACGGCGCCTGGTCAGCGTCGCGGAGGCCCGCAGGATCCTCCATTCCGAAGAGATCGCGAATCTCATCGATATGGAGGAAGTGACCGAGAGGGCCCTCCGCCGAACCGAGAGCCTCGGCATCGTGTTTCTCGACGAGATCGACAAGGTCGCCGGAAGGCGCGGCGGTGCGGGGCCTGACGTCTCCCGGGAGGGGGTGCAGCGCGACCTGTTGCCGATCGTCGAGGGATCGACGGTCCAGACCCGATACGGCATGGTGAGGACCGACCACATCCTGTTCATCGCGGCGGGTGCGTTCCACGTCTCGAAGCCATCGGATCTCATCCCTGAACTCCAGGGGCGGTTCCCCATCCGGGTGGAACTCGAGAGTCTGGACGCCGAGGCCTTCGCACGGATCCTTCGCGAGCCCCGGTATGCGTTGCTGACGCAATACCAGGCGCTCGTGGAAACGGAGTCCGCCCACCTCGAGTTCGACGACGACGCGATCCGGGAAATTGCCCGCATCGCGAGCCACGTGAACGAACGGACGGAGAACATCGGCGCCCGGCGGCTCCACACCGTGCTCAGCACGCTGCTCGAGAAGATTCTGTTCGACCTGCCGGAGGCGGGTGCCGACCAGACCATCACGGTCGATGCGGCGTTCGTCAGGGACCGTCTCTCGCAGATCGCGGATGACGAAGACCTGAGACGATACATCCTCTGATCCTCCGGGCGCACCGGCCGCGTCCGTCCCGAACGGAGTCTCAATGGACCGGAACCGACATTTTCTCTCGATTGCCGACTGGACGCCCGTGCGGCTTCGAGAGGCGCTCGACCTGGCCGACCGGCTGAAGGCGGACCCGGATGCCGCGGGCCGGCCTCTCGCCGGGAAGACGCTCGCCATGGTCTTCACGAAGAGTTCTACGCGAACACGGGTGTCGTTCGAGGTCGGAACGCATCAACTTGGCGGACAGGCCCTCTTCCTCTCCTCCCGCGACATCCAGATCGGGCGAGGAGAACCGATCGCCGACACGGCCCGCGTCCTGTCGCGCTACGTGGACGGGGTCATGATCCGGACCTTCGCGCAGGAGGATGTGGAGGGACTCGCACGGCACGGCACGGTCCCCGTCATCAACGGCCTCACGGATCTGTTGCATCCCTGCCAGATCATGGCGGACCTGCAGACCGTGCGCGCCGAGTTCGGTGCAGATCTGTCGGGGCTTGTCGTGGCCTGGATCGGGGACGGGAACAACGTCGCCAACTCGTGGCTGAACGCGGCGGCGCAGCTGGGCTTCCGGGTACGGCTGGCCTGCCCCGAAGGCTACGATCCCGACCCGGCCGTGTTCGCCGGGGCAGAGGCTGCAGGCGTCGTGGAGTTGGTCCGCGCGCCCGCGGAGGCCGCCGAAGGCGCGCATGTCGTCACGACCGATGTGTGGGCTTCGATGGGACAGGAAGAGGAGGCCGCCGAGCGGGCCCGTGCTTTCGACGGCTATCACGTGGACGCCGGGATCATGGCGCGCGGGGCCGATGATGCGATCTTCCTGCACTGCCTCCCCGCGCACCGGGGCGAAGAGGTCGCGGCCGAAGTGATCGACGGTCCGGCGTCGCGCGTCTGGGATGAGGCGGAGAACCGGCTCCACGCGCAGAAGGCGATCCTCACCATGCTGATGGGAACGATCTCGTGAAGGACCTTAAAGAGACTCCCCTGTTTGGAGAGCACGTCCGGCTGGGTGGCAAGATTGTCTCCTTCGCCGGCTACGCGATGCCCGTGCAGTATCCGGCCGGCATCCGGGCCGAGCACCACGCGGTCCGTGAGACGGCGGGACTGTTCGACGTGTCGCACATGGGAGAGTTCCGGGTCCGCGGCGACGACGCGCTGCGGTTCATTTCGTATGTGACGACGAACGATCCCTCGCGGCTGTCCCCGGGAGACGCCCAATACAGCGCCATGTGCCACGAGACGGGCGGGGTGATCGATGACCTCGTCGTCTACTGCATGGCAGAGGGGGATTATCGGCTGGTCGTGAACGCGGCCAACATGGCAAAGGACTGGGCGCACCTGTCCGGACTTGCACGGGCGTTCTCGGTCGAGTTGACGGATGAGAGCGATGAGATCGCCCTCCTCGCCCTCCAGGGTCCCCGGGCCGAGGCGATCCTGGCGAACCTGACGGACGAGCCGCTCGCGGACATCGGCTACTACAGGTTCGCCGAAGGAGAAATCGCCGGTGCCCCCTGCGCCATCAGTCGCACAGGATATACGGGCGAAATCGGTTTCGAGCTGTACATGCCGAACGCGCACGCGGTGCGAACCTGGCGCACGCTCATCTCGTCCGGAGCCGTCCCCGCGGGCCTGGGTGCACGCGATTCGCTGCGTCTCGAGATGGGATACGCGCTGTACGGGAACGATATCGACGACGAGACGACCGCCCTCGAGGCCGGTCTCGGCTGGCTCGTGAAGCACGCCAAGGGCGATTTTGTGGGTGGGGAAGCCCTCGCCGCCCAGCGTACCGGGGGGCTCACGCGCCGGCTGCGCTTCGTGAGGCTTCTGGAACGGGGGTTCCCGCGGCCCGGTTACGAAGTGCGCTTCGAGGGGGACGCGGTCGGCAAGGTGCGGAGCGGAACCGTGAGCCCCTCCCTCGGTTTCGGGATCGCGACGGCCTATCTGCCGGTCGCAGCCGAGTTCGGCGACGCCGTCGAGATCGTGATTCGGGGGAAGACCATCGCGGCCGAGGTCGTGCGGCCGCCCTTCTATACGCGCGGGTCACTGCACCGCATCGCCCCGCGGATCGCCGTCGTGACGGTCTCCGACGGCGTGCACGCCGGAGCCCGCGAGGACGGTTCGGGGAAGCTGATCAGGAAGTGGGTCAAGGGCCGGGCGTACACGCTCGAAGGCGCGGATGTCGTGCCCGACGAGAGTACGGCCATCGTGTCGCGACTGCTGCACTGGTGCGACCTGGCGGGCGTCGACTGCGTCCTCACGACGGGCGGAACCGGACTGGCCGCTCGCGATGTGACCCCCGAGGCGACGCGAACCATCCTGGAGCGCGAGGCGCCCGGGATCGCCGAACTGCTGCGCCGTGCGGGCGCCGCGTCCACGCCGTACGCCGCCCTCGGGCGGGGGTTGGCGGGGATCCGCGGCGAGACGCTGGTCGTGAACCTGCCCGGAAGCCCGGGCGGCGTCGCCGACGGACTCGCGGTCCTCGAACCTCTCATCGACCATGCGGTCGATCTTCTGCGCGGCCAGACCGTGCACGCGCCGCCCCCGCCCCCGAAGCCCGCCGCGCGGCCCGGCGGCTGATGGCGCGCGTCTTCGTCGACGGGCGCGCGGTCGAGGACGCCATCGCCGTCCGGGCGGCCGTCCAGGCCGACGGGCACGAAGTCGAACTCGTCGAGTCCGTACGCGAGATCGAAGGGCGACTGGGTGGCGCCGCCGACGTGGCGCTCATCCTCACGTCCGCCCCTGATGAACGCCGCGCCGCCGCGATGCGGGGCCTGTTCGAAGCCGAGATTCCACGTCCCCCTGTCCTGGGGCTGACGACGGATACGAGTTCTGACGCGCGCCGGCGTCTGGCCCAGTCCTTTGATCTCGATGAAGCGCTCTCGGTCCCCGTCGATCCCGATGAGATCCGGGTGGTCCTGAAGGCGCAGCTCGACCGCTACGACCTCCAGCGCCAGACCGGGATCGTCGGCCGCACCGAGGCCGTCCGCGAGATCCTCGAGCGCGTTCACCTGATCGCTCCGGTCATGAGCACGGTCCTCCTCACCGGCGAGAGCGGAACGGGGAAGGAACTCGTGGCGCGGGCCTTCCACAGGCTCTCGCCACGGCGCGGGAGGGCGTTCATCGCGGTGAACTGCGCCGCCCTGCCCGAATCGCTGCTGGAGTCCGAGCTGTTCGGGCACGAAAAGGGCGCGTTCACGGGGGCCACGTCGCTGCGCCGGGGCATGTTCGAACTCGCCGACGGCGGCACGCTGCTCCTCGACGAGATCGCCGAGATGCCGCCGCCCACGCAGACCCGGCTGCTGCGAATCCTCGAGAGCCGCCGCTTCATGCGGGTCGGCGGCGACCACGAAATCCGGGTCAGCGTGCGTGTCGTGGCCGCGACGAACCGCGATCTGAGGCAGGCGGTCGAGACCGGGGAGTTCCGGCGAGATCTGTACTACCGTCTCAACGTCCTCAGTGTCCACGTCCCGCCGCTTCGCGAGCGCCGGAAGGACATTCCCGTGCTCATCCGCCGTTTCATCTCGGAGTTCAGCCGCCAGCACGACCGGGAATTCCGCGGACTGGCCCCCGAAGCGCTCCAGATCCTCCTCGACTACGACTGGCCCGGCAACATCCGCGAACTCCGCAACCTGATCGAATCCATGGTCGTGCTCGCCCCCGGCGCCGTCATCCGGCCCGAGGACATCCCTCCCGAGATCCGGTCGGGCGGCGTCAGCCTGGTGCCGGCGCCCGAACTCATGCCTCGGCGCGAGACCGGCGCCGGCCACATCGCCGGTTCACCGCAGCTGGAGTTCGTGTTCCGCACGCTGGTCGACCTCAAGGTGGATATCGAAGACCTCAAGCGGGAGTTCGAGGCCTACAAGACGGGCGTTCGTCGACTCCCGCCGGGTCCGGATCGAGCCGGGGCGGGGGACGCCGTCGAGATCGATATCACCGACACCCTCGACGCTCCCGGGCCGCGGTCGGATTCCACGGATGCCGGGGCCGCCGCCGAACCCAGCCCCGACGCCGATCCACTTGGCGCGGGGCCAGCTTCCCCTCACGAGCATGAGCCTGCACCGGACGGGATCGTCATCGAACCGGGGATGACGATGGCGGAGATCGAGCGCCAGGCGATCATCGCGATGCTGCACAAGGTAGGCGGCAACCGGCGTAGAGCTGCCGAGGAACTCGAGATCGGCGAACGGACCATCTACCGCAAGATCCGCAAGTACGGCATCGACTTCTAGCGCGTTCGTCAGCGGCTGGAGGCGGCTTCCGCGTGTGCTTTCAGCCCCCGTGCCACGTCGTTGAAGCCACGCCGGACCAGGTTCCCGAAGAGCAGCATGACCAGCGGTGCGAGGAGACCGGCAAACGCGTCGGTCGTCAGGTAGCGGCAACGTGTTTCACCCAGGGCTTCCAATCGCTGTTCCCGCAGGGCAGAGAGCAGGAAGCGATGGCCGATCTTCGTACTCCAGGCCAGCAGGTGCGGCCGATCGACGGACTCGATCCGTTCGACCTGCTTCAGCGCCACCGGCCCGATCATGGCGTACAGATCGACGCGTGAGCCGAGTTCGAAATCCGTGGTGACGCGGGGTGTAAAGGGATTCCACTCCCCGTACCGCTCGACATCCATGAGTATGTCCCACGCCCGTTCGATCGGGGCGTCGATGTCCACGGCATCCGAACTCAACAGGTGCTTGAACACGGTGATCCCTCGCTATGCTTCGGTGAAGCCTCGAAATCCGGACGCGTCCGCCGCGCCACCTGGCGCATGTCTTGCCAGCAGTGCCTCGCTCGCCTCCCACAGCCTCGCGCCGGCGGCCTCATCCATGGCCAGCGCGGACACCTCCCTCTCCCGCATCACGTGCAGGTAGACACCGCTGCGCCGGCCCATCTCCTCCGCGCAGCACGCGTACGTGACGGGTGCTGCCGCCCTCTCCGGCGTCGCGAAGAACCACCGCATGAGCGGGTAGAGCAGGGGTTTCAGAAACGACGGCGCTTCTCGCGCCAGGCTCGAGTTGACCGCCCCCGGGCAGAGCGAGTTCACCGCGACCCGGATCTCACGCTCCGGATTCAGTCTGCGCGAGAGTTCCTGCGCGTAGGTGCACAGATGCAGTTTGCTCAACCCATAGTATTTGAGGCCGTCCTTCAGACCGTAGTCGGTAAAAGTGCCGAAATTTTCGAAGTCGATCGGGCCTGCGGATCGATACGTTTCGGACGCGACGAACACGATCCTCGGAGTCTCCCCGGGGTGGCCGGACGGCCGGATCGTCCCGTCGGCCAGGAACCGGTCGATCAATACTCGATTGGCCAGAAAATGCACGGCGAACATCAACTCGTAACCCTGGGGCGACCTGCGCGCATTCAACGGCATCAGACCGGCGTTCAGAACGCTGATGTCGACCCGCGGGTGGTCACGCTCGAGCTTGTCGCAGAGCGCATGCACCGACTCGAGGTCGGCGAGATCCACCTTCAGCATTTGCACCGTGTCGGAGCCTGACAATCGCTTGACGTCTTCGCCGGCATTCGGATGGCCGCCGCGGCAGGCCATGAGGACGTGCCCGCCGCGCTTCGCGAGATCGACCGCCACCGCCTTTCCGAGCCCCCTGTTGGCGCCCGTGATCAGGCAGACCTTGCCGTCGACGCGGACGTTCTCCGGCACGGGGCTGAGCGTCTCCCGTCGCGAGAAGCGATCGACGATCGCGCTGGATACCGCGCTCCCGATCCGGTTGTATTTTGTGGTCCGCATATCTGACCCGGGCGCGGCGGCCTCGTCCGGTGTCCTGCCCCGCAGCTTCAGCACCAGCAGCGAAGCCCGCCGAAAGTCATCCTGCTTCCTTCCTGCAAACGCGGATCATGTCAGGTGCTTCGTGCTTCTGGCTATGAGTCTGATCGCGGCCCGGCGGGGGAGAAGGCGCCCCAGGAGCTGGGCCGCCATCCGGTTGATCCGTCCCGGCACCAGACGCGGCCCCTTACCCAGCGCATCGAGTGCCTGGCGAGCGGCTTCTTCGGGAGACAGCATCCCCGGTACGTCGCGGTCGAACGACCTGACATAGCCGGGGGTGCGCATCGCGCCGGCGCAGCAGACGGCGACGTCGACACCGTGCGCGCGCAGTTCGTACCAGAGACCTTCGGCGAGAACGATGTTGAACGCCTTGCTGGCCGCGTAGACGGAGACGTGGGGCGACCCCTGCAGCCCCGAGAGCGATGACATCAACACCACAGCCCCCCTCCCACGCTCGCACATGGCCGGCGCCAGCGCCCGCAGAAGCAGGAGCGGCCCCCGCACGTTGACGTCCACTGCCCGCTCGATCGCGTCGTCTTCGGCGTCAAGGAACGGTCCGACCGGTACGTGCGCCGCATTGTAGATGAGTATGCCGAGGTCCAGCCCTGTAACGGCATCCGCAAGTGCGCCGGCGAACGAGGGGTCGGCCAGATCCAGGGCCAGGCAGCGTACCTCGACCCCGTATTCTGCGGTGAGCCGCTCCCCGAGTTCCGCCAGGAGAAGGCTGCGGCGCGCGATCAGCACCAGGTGCATGCCCCGTTCGGCAAGCTGGGCGGCGAAGGCGGCGCCGAGCCCCTCCGACGCACCCGCCACCACGGCCCACTTCCCGTAGCGAGCCGGAAAGGAGTTGGACACCCGGCCTCCCGGTCTAGCGGGTTTCCGCCTCGGCGACGAGGGCGGTGATGCTCTCGAGCAGGGTGCCCATGCCCAGGCCGGTCTGCGCGGAGGTCTCGACCAGCTGGTCTTCATCGAGCCCCAGGGCGTCCCGGAGGCCTTCGACCGCCCTCCGACGCCCCGAGCGGTTCAGCTTGTCGGTCTTCGTGAGCGCAAACAGCGTCGGTGTGCCGAGTCCTTCCAGGAACTCGACCATGCGCCGGTCGTCGTCCGTCAGCCCGCGACGCCCGTCGACCAGAAGTACGAGTCCAAGCAGCGGCGTTGTCTGCCGAAGATAGGCGTCGATCAGCCGTCCCCATTGCTTGCGCACGTTCTTCGGCGCCCGTGCGAAGCCGTATCGAAGCCGGCAGATCGACGAGGAGGTAGCGGTCGTCGACCAGGAAGAAGTTGATCTCCCGCGTGCGCCCGGGCTGTTTTGATGTCCGGGCGAGGCTCTTCCGTCCGACGAGCCGGTTGAGGAGAGAGGACTTGCCGACGTTGGAGCGTCCGGCGATCGCGATCTGGGGAAGGTCCCGCGGCGGCTTCTGTCCCGGCGCACCGACGGCGCCGACGAATTCGGCCGTCCTCACACAGGTGACGGCGCCGGCAGCCCGTGGCACGAGCCTACGCTTCCCTGCGCTTCGCCCCGGGTTCGAGGATGAGGAGCGGCTGATTGTCCTCCTCGACGGTGTCGCGGGTGACCACCACCTCGCGGATGTCCATGCGTCCCGGCAGGTCGAACATCACATCGAGCATGATGGATTCCATCACGGCCCTCAGCCCCCGCGCCCCCGTGCCCCGCGTAATCGTCTTGCGTGCAATGGCTCGTAGCGCCTCGGGGTCCAGGGTAAGCCCGACGCCCTCCAGCTCGAACATCTTCGTGTACTGCTTGAGGAGCGCGTTCTTGGGCCGCTGCAGAATCTCCACCAGGGCATCCTCGTCGAGGTCGTGCAGCGACACGAGCACCGGCAGCCGCCCCACCAGTTCCGGGATGAGTCCGTAGCGCAGCATGTCCTCCGGTTCGACGTGCGTGAGGATGTTGTCCTCGTCGCTCACGCCGTCCGGCCGTACCCGGTCCTCCAGGAAGCCGATCTGGCGCCGGCCCTGCCGCTCCTGGATGATCTCCTCCAGACCGTCGAAGGCGCCGCCGCAGACAAAGAGGATATTCCGCGTGTCGATCTGGATGTACTCCTGCTGAGGGTGCTTCCGGCCGCCCTGCGGTGGTACCGACGCCACGGTCCCCTCGAGGATCTTGAGCAGAGCCTGCTGCACGCCTTCGCCGGAAACATCACGCGTGATCGACGGGTTGTCGGCCTTGCGCGCGATCTTGTCGATCTCGTCGATGTAGACGATGCCGCGTTCGCATTCGCCCACGTTGTACTCGCCCGCCTGCAGCAGCCGCACGAGGATGTTCTCGACATCTTCGCCGACGTAGCCCGCCTCTGTGAGCGTCGTCGCGTCGGCGATCGTGAACGGTACCTGCAGAATCCGCGCCAGGGTCTGGGCCAGGAGCGTCTTTCCCACACCCGTAGGGCCGAGCAGGAGGATGTTCGACTTCTCGATCTCGACATCGTCGATGAGACTGCTGTGGTTGATCCTCTTGTAGTGGTTGTAGACGGCCACCGAGAGCGTCTTCTTGGCCATCTCCTGCCCGATCACGTACTCGTCGAGCGTGGCCTTGATCTCCGACGGTGTCGGGATCTCCGTGAACCGCCCCGACTGCTCGCGTTCCTCTTCCTCGGCGAGGATCTCGTTGCAGAGCGCGATGCACTCGTTGCAGATATAGACGTTGGGACCGGAGATGAACTTCTTGACGGCGTCCTTGGACTTGCCGCAGAAGGAGCAGCGCAGGTGCTTATCGCTCGGCATCGTCGCCCTCCTGTCTCCTCGGTGTGGTCCGTGCGCGCCGGCTCGACCTCCGTCCCGGGGTCGGCCGGCCTCCGTGCGGCTGTGCCGCTACTTCGCCACTGTGGGTCCGGGACGGCCGTTGGCCCCGGCGACATCATCCCGGTGCTCGACCACCTCGTCGATGATCCCGTACTCAAGAGCTTCCCTGGGAGACATGAATCGGTCGCGGTCGACATCGTCCGCGATCCGCTCGATATCCTGCCCGGTGTGGCTCGCGAGGATCCGGTTCAGCCTCTCGCGGGCGTTGAGAATCTCCTTCGCCTGGATTTCGATATCGGACGCCGTCCCGTAGGAGCCTCCCGAAGGCTGGTGGATCATGATGCGCGCGTTGGGCAGCGCCCGCCGCCTGCCCTCCGTACCCGCGGCGAGCAGAAACGCGCCCATCGAAGCCGCCATGCCCATGCAGATCGTCGACACCGGCGAGTTGAGGAACTGCATTGTGTCATAGATCGCCAGGCCGGCCTGAACGGTGCCGCCCGGGGAGTTGATGTAGATGTTGATCTCGCGCTCGGGGTTGTCGGCCTCGAGGAACAGAAGCTGGGCGATCACCACGTTCGCGACCTCGTCGTTGATCGGAGATCCCAGAAAGACGATCCGATCCATGAGCAGGCGCGAGAAGATGTCGTAGGTCCGCTCCCCGCGGCTCGAGCGTTCAATGACGTACGGTGCGAATATCGGCATGGCTCGGTCAGCCCCCTGGTTTTTTCCCCGCCCGATCAGGTCACGTCCGAGCGGTCGATCAGAAACTTGAACGCCTTGTCGATGGCGAAGCGGCGGCGCAGGGGATCGAGTTGCTTTTCCCTCGCGAGCTGTCGACGGATTTCCACCACACTTTTGCCCCTCGCCTCCGCCAGCTTTGACAAGCGCTCGTCGAACTCCTCACTCGACAGATCGAGATCCTGATCCTCGATGAGCCGCTCCAGCACAAGGTCCCGCTTGACCTGACGCTCCACGACGGGCGTCACCGACCTGCGAGCTTCCTCTACTTGCTCGGGGTCGGTCCCCTCAGGGGCGTCGATCACCCGATCAAGATAATGCGACAGGAGACTCGGCGGCACCTCGAACCCGTTGGCCTCGATCACCGCGTCGACGAGCTTCTCGCCCACCTCTTCATCAGCCTCGCGTTCGCCCCGCAGGCGCAGTTCCTCTTCGATCGCCTCCCGAAACTCGACCAGCGTCGAGAAGTTCCCGACCTCGCTCGCGAACTCATCCGTGAGCTCGGGGAGCTGGCTGGTGCGGACATCATCGAGGTGGATCCGTAGCGACCGGGTGGTTCCGGCCAGCTCCTCGGATCCGAAATCCTCCGGATAGGAAACCGTGAAGCGGCCTTCTTCTCCGGGCGCCAGCGTGAGGATCGCCTCCTCTACATCCGGAATCGCGTAGCCGGCCCCGAGCTCGAACCGGTACGGCTTCGCGGGGGCATCGTCGTCGCCTTCGTGCTCCCGGATCGTCACCGATACGACATCTCCGCTCCGGGGCTGGCGATCCGCGGGCTGGAGCACCGCGTGTTCCTTACGGAAGTTCTCGACGACTTCGTCGATCGCGGTGTCCGGGACATCGACGTCACGCCGCTTCACGCGGAAGCCGCCCGTCCGAGCCAGGTCAACCTTCGGCATCACCTCGACGTCGATGCGGAACGAGAGCCGCTCCCCCGGCCGGTAGTCGACCTCGCTCACGACGGGTTCACCGATGGTCGAGAGGTCGTGCCGCCGCACCGCGTCCCGGAACGCGCCGTTCACAAGCGCGTCGACCGTCCGCTCGTCGATCAAGGGGCCGTAGCGCTCCTCGACAATCCTGATCGGGACCTTGCCCTTCCGGAATCCCTTGATGCGGGTGGTCTTGCGGATCTTGGCCGCCTCCCGGCGCCGGGCCGCCGCCACCTGGGGGGGCGCGACCGTGATGTCGAGACGGCGCAGGTAGTCGTTCTCCCGCTTGATCGCGACATCGAACGGATCTGCGGCGGCGGTTCGCGCGTCGGCTGCACTCAAGGGCGGTATGGCTCCGGCTCCGCGTCCCCGGACGGGCGGACGGTTCAGGTCGAGGTGCGAAAGGGGGGATTCGAACCCCCACGGCCAAGCGGCCACCAGCTCCTAAGGCTGGCGCGTCTGCCAGTTCCGCCACTTTCGCGTGATTCGGCGGGAATCTCGGGATCAGTCAGAACGGGGGCAAGCAACGGCGGACCGGAACTGCCGGCCGGCCCGCCGTGCCGCGGATCAGCGCTCGGGGATCAGAACGCTCCGGATCTGGCTCTGCTGATCGAAGTCCCGGAGATAGCGCAGGCTCACGGCATCTCCGGGCCGCAGGCCGGCGACGATGCGGTCGTAGTCCGTGCGGCCGCGAACCTCGGCGCCGTTGATGTCGATAATCGTGGCGCCGACCGGGATCCGGCCGAACTGTCGACCCACCGCACCGCGCGGGTCGCCGCCGACGATGATGACGCCCTCGACGTCTTCGTCGCCCTCGTATCGCCGGAGGTCCGCGCGTGACAATTCGTCGTAGTCTCTCACCTCGAGGCCGAGTGCGTCGCCGGACTCGGTTGGCTCGGCTTGCGCGGCGAGCCTCGGAGGAGAGTCCACCTCCGCCGGGATCAGCGTAACGCTCGCCACCTCGCGCTGGACGGTGGATCGGCGCACGATCTCCAGGTTCACGGTTTCTCCGGGTTCGAACGCGCGGATCCGTCGCTGCAGTTCCGACACGCCGGAAATCGGCTCTCCCGCGGCCGCCACGATCACGTCACCCACCTCCAGCCCCGCATCGCGCGCCGGGCTGTCTCCGGACGAGAAACTCTGAATCAAGGCGCCCTCCACCCGATCCAGGCCGTAGAACTCGGCATCGGCCGCCGTGACATCAGTGATCGCGACGCCGATCAGCGCCCGCCGCACCTCGCCGAACTCGATTAGATCGTCAACGACCTCGCGAGCCAGTTCGATCGGCACCGCAAACCCATACCCCTGGTAGCTCCCCGTTGTCGAGAGGATTGCCGTGTTAATCCCGATCACTTCTCCCGCAGCGTTCACCAACGGCCCACCGGAGTTGCCGCGGTTGATGACCGCATCGGTCTGGATGAAGTCCTCGATCGCGAACGGGTTCCCCCTCAAGCGCCCGAGGATGTCGATGTTCCGGCCCTTGGCCGATACGATGCCGGCCGTGACCGATGAGTGAAGCGGTCCCGGCGACGACCGGAAGCCGGGGCTGCCGATCGCCAGCACCCACTCGCCGACCTCCGTCGCGTCACTGGAGCCGATCGGCAGCACGGCCAGTTCATCCGCGTCGAGCCTCAGCAGGGCGACATCGGTCTGCGGATCGCGTCCGACGAGTTCCACGTCGTTGAAGCGACGGCCATCGTGGAGTTGGAGGTCGATCCGCTCGGCGTCGGCGACGACATGGTTGTTCGTCACCACGTAGCCGTCCTCCGAGACGATGAAGCCGGATCCGCTCCACGCTTCCATGCGGGTCGGCGGGTCTTCCTCGTCGCCGGGCCCCGGCTCCAAATCCGGCGGAAACGGGAACGGGCTGAAGGACGGCATCCCGCGCTCTCCCGACACGTACAGAGTCACGACAGCGGGCGCGACCCGGTCGGCCACGTCCGCGAAGCCGTTCTCCATCGTCGGCGCCGCGGCGCCGGGCGCTCCGATCACCCAGCCGGGGTCCGTGTCGCCGTCCGCCGCGATCGAGAACGGCGTCAGGTCAAGCGCCGAGGCCAGCCCCAGGCCGAAGGCGAATGCGATGGTGGTCGCAATCAAGAGATTCAATCGAGTACGCAACGAGTCGCTCATCCGCTCCATCTCCCTCTCCCGGCCCGACCCATCGCATGGCCGGACCCTTTATTCATCAGGACAATCTAGCGTTTCAGTGCATCTCCCTCCAATGACGGCGTCAGACCGGCGCGAGTCACCCGAGGGGATGCGGGATCATAGGATGAACGGCCGCGACCCGGGGTTGCCCGCAGGGAGCTCGCCCGGGTCGCGCGTACAGCCTGTCGGGACGCCGCCTACTTATCGTCCCCGGACTCCTCGACGATCTCGTAGTCCGCCTCGACGACTTCCTCCTCGTCGGCGTCCTCGACCTCGACCCCGGACTCCGCGTCGTCCGGTCCCGGGGCATCGCCCGGCGCGGCATCGTCTCCCATCCCGGCGGCGGCATACATCTTCTGGGCTGCGGCGCCCACCGCCTCCTGGATAGCCGTCGTGGCCGCGGTGACCTCCTCCTGATCATCCTGCTTGAGCGCCGCCCGGCCACGCTCCATCGCCGCCTCGATCGCCGAACGGTCGTCGTCGTCGATCGATTCCTTCCAGTCCTCGAGGTTCTTCTCGGTCTGGTAGACGAGCGAGTCGAGCCGGTTCCTGGCCTCGACGACCTCCCGGCGTTCCTGGTCCTCGGTCGCGTGCGCCTCGGCGTCCCTGACCATCTGATCGATCTCGGCGTCGGAGAGTCCCGAAGATGCCTCGATGCGGATCTTCTGCTCCTTCCCGGTCGCCTTGTCCTTGGCGCTCACGTGGAGGATGCCGTTCGCGTCGATGTCGAACGTGACCTCCACCTGCGGCACACCCCGCGGCGCGGGCGGGATTCCCGTCAGCTGGAAGCGGCCGATCGTCTTGTTGCCGCTCGCCATCTTCCGCTCGCCCTGCAACACATGGATGTCGACCGTGCTCTGGTTGTCCTCGGCGGTCGAGAAGATCTCGGACTTCTTGGTCGGAATCGTCGTGTTCCGCTCGATGAGCGACGTCATGACCCCGCCGAGCGTCTCGATCCCGAGCGACAGCGGCGTGACGTCCAGAAGCAGGACGTCCTTGACGTCGCCTCCGAGCACGCCGCCCTGGATCGCGGCCCCGATCCCCACCACCTCATCCGGGTTCACACCCTTGTGCGGATCCTTTCCGAAGAAGTCCTTCACGACTTCCTGGATCTTCGGAATGCGGGTTGAACCGCCGACCAGGATGACCTCGTCGATCTCGCTCACCGAAAGCCCCGCGTCTTCGAGCGCTTGCGCCATCGGCGGGATCGTGCGCTGGATCAGGTCGTCCACCAGCTGCTCGAACTTGGCCCGCGTGAGCACCAGATTCAGGTGCTTGGGCCCCGCCTGGTCGGCCGTGATGAAGGGCAGGTTGATGTCCGTCTGCATGGTCGAGCTGAGCTCGATCTTCGCCTTCTCCGCGGCCTCCTTGAGGCGCTGCAGCGCCATCGGGTCGGCCGACAGGTCGATTCCCTGATCCTTCCGGAACTCCTCGACGAGCCACTGGATCAGCCGCTGGTCGAAGTCATCTCCGCCGAGGTGCGTGTCGCCGTTGGTGGCCTTCACCTCGAACACCCCGTCGCCGAGTTCGAGCACGGAGATGTCGTAGGTGCCGCCGCCGAGGTCGAACACCGCGATCTTCTCATCCGACTTCTTGTCGAGACCGTACGCGAGCGCGGCGGCGGTCGGCTCGTTGATGATCCGTCGGACCTTCAGACCGGACACCCTGCCCGCGTCCTTCGTCGCCTGGCGCTGCGCGTCGTTGAAGTACGCCGGGACCGTGATCACGGCCTCCGTCACTTCCTGACCCAGGTAGTCCTCGGCCGTCTGCTTCATCTTCTGGAGCACCATGGCCGAGAGTTCGGGCGGCGTGAACGTCTTGTTCGCCTGCGGGACGCTGACCTGGACGCGATCCTGACTGTCGCCCTCGATCTTGTACGTCACCAGCTTCATCTCCTCGCCGACCTCGGACCGCTTGCGGCCCATGAAGCGCTTGATCGAGGCGACGGTGTTGAGGGGGTTCGTGACGGCCTGCCGCTTGGCGACCTGTCCCACGAGGCGCTCCCCTTCCTTCGTGAAGGCGACGACCGAGGGCGTCGTCCGCGCGCCCTCCGCGCTCGGGATGACGACGGGGTCTCCACCTTCCATCACGGCGACGACCGAGTTTGTCGTCCCGAGGTCGATGCCGATGATCTTGCCCATTGGGTTGTCCTTGTCCGGTGTTTCAATTCTGGTCCGCATGGCGCGGGTCGAGAGTCCGATATGGGACGTTCGCCCGCGAACAGGTACTCAGGTTGCAAGTGGCGTGCCTCCCCACGGGCCCCCTGATCGCCCTTTCCTCCGACAAAATGGCACTCAACCCGGTATCCAGCCGAGCTTGGGTGCCAAATCGGCAGACGGGCGAGGACGTGGCGCGGCGCGCGGGACGGAATATGTTGCCTCGACTCCCTTCGTCCCCAACCCGCCCACGCCCCGGAGAGCGCCGATGTCCTCGCATCGCGACGAACCCCGCTCCGCAGCGGCCAAACCCCCGACGGCGGTGCGGCGGGCGTGGCCGGCGCTGGCGATCCTTGCGGCCGTCGGGCTGTGGCTGGCTATGCAGCCCGCCCACGTGGCCGCCCAGGGACTCGCGGGCGTGGGTGGCACGATCGACGAACCGTTCCTCTCCCGTCTGCTTCGTGGCCTGCTCGGTGTCGCCTTCCTGCTCGGCACCGTGTGGGCCTGTTCCGCGCACCGGAAGTCGATTCGCTGGCCGCTGGTGGCGAAGGGTCTCGGGCTGCAGATCGTGTTCGCCCTCCTCGTCCTCAAGACCGGGCTCGGGCGGGGGTTCTTCAGCGCGGTCAACGACGTGTTCGTCGCGCTCATCGGATACACGAACGCGGGTTCACGCTTCCTCTTCGGGTCCCTCGTGGACGCTTCGGCCCCGGTAGAGGGAGGCGCGGGCGGGCTCGTGAACATCGGCGCGAACTTCGCGTTCAGTGTTCTGCCCACGATCATCTTCTTCTCGTCTCTGATGGCCCTCGCCTATCACCTGGGCGTCATGCAGCGGGTCGTGCGTCGCGTCGCGTGGGCGATGCAGCGTACCCTCGGCACGAGCGGCGCCGAGACGACGTCGGCCGCGGGCAACATCTTCGTCGGCCAGACGGAGGCACCGCTGCTCATCCGCCCGTTCGTCGACCGGATGACGCTGTCGGAGCTCAACACGGTGATGACGGGGGGCTTCGCGACCGTGGCGGGCGGGGCGCTGGCCGCGTACGTGGCGATGCTCGTGGGCGTGTTCCCGGACATCGCGGGCCACCTGCTCGCGGCGAGCATCATGGCCGCGCCGGCCGGGATCGTGGTCAGCAAGATACTCATGCCCGAGACCGGCGAACCCGTGACCCGCGGCACGCTGGAGGTCGACCTGCCGCGGACGCACGCGAACGTAATCGACGCGGCGGCCGGAGGGGCGGGCGACGGCCTGAAGCTCGCGCTGAACGTGGGCGCGATGCTCCTCGCCTTCCTTGCGCTCATCGCGCTCGCCAACGGCTTCATCGGCTGGGTGACGGGCCTCGTCGGCGTGGAAGGGATCACGCTCGAACGGATCTTTGGTTGGGTTTTTGCCCCGGTGGCGTGGCTCATCGGCGTACCTTGGGTCGACGCGGTCGAGGTCGGGACGCTGTTCGGCGTGAAGATGGTCGCGAACGAGTTCGTCGCGTTCACCAACCTCGGGGCCGGTCTCGGGGGCGACCTGCAGCTCTCCAACAAGTCGCTCATCATGTGCACCTACGCCCTGACCGGCTTCGCGAACTTCAGTTCAATCGCGATCCAGATCGGCGGCATCGGCGGCATCGCGCCCCACCGCCGGAAGGACCTCTCGAAGCTCGGACTGCGGGCGATGCTCGGCGGCACCGCCGCCACATGGATGACCGCGACCCTGGCCGGAGTCCTCGCGTGACCGGACCCGACGAGATCCAGGCGCAGGTCGAGTCGGCGGCAACCGCGCTCCGGACGCGGATCGAGGCCCGGCTCGGCGGGACGACGCCAGGGGTCGCGATCACGATGGGTTCGGGGCTCGGCGGTCTCGGCGCGGAGATCGAGGATCCCGTGCGGGTGCCGTACGAGGAGTTGCCGGGCTGGCCCCGTCCTACAGTGATCGGTCACGCCGGCCATGCGCTCATTGGGACGCTCGGCGGACGGCCCGTGCTCGGCCTGAGCGGGCGGGTGCACCTCTACGAGGGCGGGCCGCCGGCCCGGGTCGCCTTCTACGTGCGGGTCGCGGCGGCGCTCGGCATCCCGGCGCTCTTCCTCTCCAACGCGGCCGGGGCCATCCGGGCGGGCTGGCACCCCGGCGAACTGATGCTGATCTCCGACCACCTGAACCTGACCGGCACGAGCCCCCTCATCGGGTCCGTGGTCGGGACGGAGAGCCGCTTCCCCGACCTGACCTTCGCCCATGACCGGGAGTTGCGGGCGATCGTGCGCGGGTCCGCGTCCGAACTCGGCCAGACGCTGCACGAGGGCGTGTACGCGGCGATGCACGGGCCCGCCTTCGAGACGCCGGCAGAAATCCGCATGCTGCGGGCGCTGGGCGCCGACGCCGTGGGCATGTCGACGGTCCCGGAGGTCATCACTGCGCGGGCGCTCGGCATCCGTTGCATCGCGGTCTCCTGCCTCACGAACTACGCGGCGGGAGTCCTCGACGAACCGCTGAATCACGAGGAAGTGCTGGAGACGACGAAGCTGGCGCAGGCCGATTTTCAGCGGCTCGTCGCCCTGTCGGTCTGCCGGTTCCCGTAAACTGCCGCCGGCTGCCCGAAGGCTGTTGGCGCCAGGGCCGCGGAGCGCCTCGCCCGAACACCGGCCCCGCCATCGGCAGGGTTGACAAGCGGTTAGGGGGGGGTACGGTCGCCGCGTCGGCAATCGTGATGTTGCGCCAGTCTTCTTAACACCTGGGACAGACGCTTCGTATGCGGCGAATCGATCGGGAAAGACGGAAGACCGAGGCGGTTCCCCCCGCCGCCGGCACAGGCGAGCGCACGCGGTCGATGATCGTCCGCTCAATACTCCAGCGCGTGAGCCTCTCCCGCACGGTCTGCGTCAGCGTTGTCGTTCCCGTGCTATTGCTCGGTTATCCGGACGCTGCCTTTGGCGAGCTGAGCCCGAACCGACTTCTGCCGCTGGCCGCCCTGTCCAGCCAGGCAATGGTTACCAAGGAATCGAATGCTGCGGCCGTGATCGAGTTGACCGAGCAAGTTCGCGTTCCCGTACCTGAACGGAGACTGCTGCGGGGCGCCGTGTTGTCACCCTCGGGTGAACTGATCGTCGCCTGGTTCGATAGGGTCCCGGGCGTTCGCGTGTACCACGGCGCCGTCGCGACGGACATCCTTGTGCATGATGTGGACTACCCAGTCGGCGTTGGGTTTCTCGACGAAGGCAGGATGGAAATCGTTGATGCCGCAAGCGGTGACGTGGTGCTCGCCGACACTGCGGGAAACGTCATCTCCCGGCGCAGTTTGCCGACCGCAAGGGAATCAGATGCGGCCGCCCGAACCGCGTCCGGGTGGTTTCTCGTGTTCCCCGACTCCGTACCACCCCGCGTCCGGATGCCGGACAGCCATGGGGCCTGGATACCCGACTCGACCTACACGAGAGTCCTCTCGCTGGCGGCCTCCGGGCACGAAGCACTCGTATGGCAGAGTTTCAGTCCCTTCCGTGTCTGGCGCATCGGGAGCGGCATCGGGAGCGGTACGGACTGGATACCTGTGGAGCTTGAACGAGTCACTCCCGACTGGTTCGCCAATGATGTAGCCCAATCATTGCGGCTGGATCCGGGCATCTGGAGTTCCACCTCGGTTGTAGCAATCGGGCCCGGCTATGTCCAAACCCTGGCGCACCCAACTCCCTTCTGTAATCTCTGCGACCTGTCAGGGGAGGACTGCCACGTTTTCTCGATGCTCGACGGCCGCGCGGCACCCATCGAACAGTTCGAATCGCCAGTTTACACGGCCCCGATCGAGCTACAAGCGCTCAACGCCGCGTACGGATCGACCGATCCTATCGCGCCCCGCCGACGGGCAGGCGAGATTAAGCGATCATGCGATGGAGGAATCATATCCAAATCGTATACAGTGGCCGAAGTAGATGCGATACAAAAAGAGACAGCCCAACTCCGGCTGTAGGTAGGGGGCGGCGACATGCTTGAGACGCACAGACGGGTTATCGGTCGTGTGGTACCTGCGTTGGTGCTCGCGTGCGGCATCCAGCTGTCGTCCGGCCCGGTTCTGGGCCAGACGCCGGAATGGTCCCTTCGGCGGGTTGTCGCGATTGGGAGTGTGGACGACCGGGTCTATGGCTTGTCAGCGGTGCGGGACGTGCTGACGGACGCCGACTACGTGTACGTTCTGCTCGGTCAGGAGGGGAGAGTCCGGGTCTTCACGCGAGCCGGGGAGTTCGTTCGTGATCTCGGCGGTCGAGGTGAGGGCCCGGGAGAGTTGATGACTCCGTCATCTATGGGCTGGCATCGGTCAAGGCTATGGGTTGCTGATCCCACTTTGAGGCGCTTCACGCTGTTCGATGTCGCGACCGGCGAGGCCGAAACAATCCCGTATGACGTGGACGCCCCGCTGGCTTACCACTTCTTGAGCATGGTGCCCAGAGCCATCCTTGCCAACGGCGGGCTGGTCGGATCCCCGACCTACTCGGGGCCCAGGGTCGTCGCGCGGGGGGGGATTTCGCACCTGCCGCAGCTCGTTTCCGACACCACAGGCACCCTGCGCGACACCTTGGCCATCCTCTCTCTCGGAGGCGGACCCGTTGAGCTGAGGGCTGGACTCGCGCCGGGCGTGAGACGGTATGCGGCGCATCCGCTGTCGGACGACGACCTGATAACCTTCACGCCCGACGGATCGGGTGCGGTCCAGGTCAAGCGCAAGAGCTCGGAGGGTTCAGGGTCCGCGGAGTTCGAGGTGGTGAGAATCGGCGTTCTGGGCGACACGCTGTTTCGGCGTCGCATTGGCTATGAGCCTCGTCGAGTTCCAGAGGGGTTCTACACTGATGAGATCAGTCGGAGCCTGGATGGGCCAAGGGTTGTGGATCGCGGAGCTCATGCAAGCGCTCTCCGCGAGTTCTACGAGCAACGCAGATATTTCCCGCCGGTTACGACCGTTCGCGTGGGGAGCGACGGTACGACGTGGTTGGCCGGTCTGGATGAAGATGGCGTGCGCGAGTGGCTCGTCCTGGATGCGTCGGGAGCGAGTATCGGCCGGTTTCGGCTCCCCACGACGTCGCGAGTGTCCGCAGCCAACCGGATCGAAGCTTGGGTCGTGGAGAAGGATGCGCTCGACATCCCGTACGTGGTGCGCTACGACATCGTGCCGTAGCGCACCGCGCCGTCCGCTCCGCGATCAGGTCAAGACGTACATGCCCTCGTCGGTCTGCCCGTCCTGGGGTTGAGCGAACGGTCCGCCGCTACAGGGCCGGCCCGCGTCGACTTCAACGTGCGAGTCGCAGCGGTGCTGGAGATCCCGGTTCTCTTCCTCTCGAACGCGCGCATGCGAATTCCAGTTGACGGTGAGCCCGGCGGCCGGTAGGCGTCAGTACATGACTCTCAAATCTTGGACACTGACGTTACTCCTTGCCGTCGTGATCGCCGGTTGCGACTCGCTTGGATCCTCCGCCTGTGAAATCACGGACCTTGGCGGTCCGGTGGCGACGAACACGAGTGCCGCGATTTGGCTCGCGGAGCTTTCGTGGCGTGAAGTCTGGCGTGTCGGAGGGGCCGGTGAAGGCGAAGCGTTGGCCGTTCCGGCTGACGTCGCCGTGGGTCCCGACGGGTCGGTGGCCATCGCGGACTGGGGGCTGGCCGAAGTGGTCGTGGTCGATCCCGCTGGAGAATGGCGGGGGGCCGCCATGACTCGCGGCGAAGGCCCGGGCGAGGTTCGGGCGCCGGCCGCGGTGACCTGGGTGGATGCCAACACTCTCCTCGTCCTGGACCTCGGCACGAATCGGCTGACTTTACTCGACCTGGTGTCGCGTTCGAGCAGCGTGACGGCCGTCGATCCGGCGTTGCTCATGCCGGTGGTCATGTCCGGTGAGGTCGGGTACCTCTCCCTCCAACCCGACTACACCGTGTGGGTCGAATCCCCCGGTCTTGTGGAGGGCGGCTGGGAGGAGCGGTCCTTCGTCCGCTGGTCTCCCGACGCGGCCGCGCACGACACCGTGGCACGATCCCGCGTGAGCGTGCCCTCGGGTGTGGCACTCGCCGCCTGGCCGCGATCGCTGCTCGGTGTCGGTGCGGAGACCTGGGTCGTCTCCGACCCGGACGGGCGCTACGAGCTGGAGGTGTTCGACCGGGACGGCACGAGTCTCGTTCGGTTCTGCCATCCGGGGGAACCCCTTCCGCTCTCGCCTGCCGAGCGCGGGGACGAGCTGGACGAAGAGCTGCCCGACGCGTGGCGGAGCACCCTCGGCGCAGCCTTCGCCGAAGCCGGCGAGCCCCGGCTACCGCCCGTCATCTCCCGCATCGTCGTCGGTGCGGACGGACGCATCTGGGTTCAGCGAGACCGCCCGGCGCCCGGCGCAGGCAACCGCCACGGGGTATCGGGAGCCATGCATGACGTATTCCTCCCCTCCGGGCGATTCCTCGGCTCGATCCGTCTTCCGGAGGATCACCGACTACTGGAGGCGAGAGGGCGCAGGGTGTGGACCCTCCACATCGGTAGCTTGGACGAATCCTCCATCGTGGCCCTCGAAATCGAAGGACTCTGAGGTCGGAAACCGCTGCGGTTCCCCGGATCAGGTCAGATCGTAGCGGTCCAGATTCATCACCTTGTTCCAAGCGGCGACGAAGTCGCGTACGAACGCCTCCTTCCCATCGTCGCACCCGTAGACCTCCGCGACGGCTCGCAGCTCGGAGTTCGAACCGAACACCAAGTCCACCTCGGTCGCGGTCCACCTGACGTCGCCCGAGGCCGCGTCGCGGCCCTCGAAGGCGCCATCGGAAGACGCCCGCCACTCCGTGCTCATGTCGAGCAGGTTCACGAAGAAGTCGTTCGTCAACGCTCCCGGCCGGTCCGTGAACACGCCGTGCGCGGACTGTCCCGTGTTCGCGTTCAGGACGCGCATGCCGCCGACCAGCGCCGTCATCTCGGACGCGGTCAGCGTGAGCAGGCAGGCCCGCTCCACGAGCTGCTCGGCCGCCGACGCTTCGTTTCCGTCCCTGACGTAGTTGCGGAATCCGTCGGCGGCGGGCTCGAGCACGGCGAACGACTCCGAGTCCGTCCACTCCCGCGACGCGTCCGTGCGCCCCGGCGCGAACGGCACCCGCACGTCGTGCCCGGCGTCGCGCGCGGCCTGCTCGACGCCCGCGCACCCGGCGAGGACGATCAGGTCGGCGAGCGAGACTCGCTTGCCGCCGGTCTGCGCGTCGTTGAACGCCTCCTGTATCCCTTCCAGCGTGTGCAGCACGTTCGCCAGCTCGGCGGGGTCGTTCACCTCCCAGTCCTTCTGCGGCGCGAGGCGGACGCGTGCTCCGTTCGCACCACCGCGCTTGTCGGTGCCGCGGAACGACGACGCCGATGCCCACGCGGTCGAAACCAGCCGGGAGACGGACAAGCCCGAGGCGAGGACCCTGGCCTTGAGGTCCGTGATGTCCTGCTCGTCGATCAACTCATGGTCGACGTCGGGCACAGGGTCCTGCCACAACTGCGGCTCTGCGGGGACCAGCGGTCCGAGATACCTGTCGCGCGGCCCCATGTCGCGATGGAGCAGTTTGAACCACGCCCTGGCGAAGGCGTATTCGAGGTCTGCCGGATTCTCGAGGAAGCGCTTCGCAATCGGTGCGTAGGCGGGGTCCATTCGCAGCGAGATGTCCGTCGTGAGCATCATGGGGGCGTGCTTCCTCGACGGATCGTGAGCATCCGGTACGGCGGCCACCCGGGATGCGTTGACCGGCGTGTACTGCGACTTGCCGGCCGGACTCTTCGTCAGCTCCCACTCGTGATCGTGCAGGTTCTCCATGAAGTTGTTGTCCCACCGCGTGGGGTGGGTGGTCCAGGCGCCTTCCAGGCCGCTGGTGATCGTGTCGCCGGCCTTGCCGCTGCCGTAACGGTTTCGCCAGCCGAAGCCCTGTGCCTCCACGCCGGCATCCTCCGGTTCGGGACCGACGTGGGACTCGGGGGCAGCGCCATGCGCCTTGCCGAAGGTGTGGCCGCCGGCGATGAGCGCGACCGTCTCCTCGTCGTTCATCGCCATGCGGGCGAAAGTCGTGCGGATGAACTTCGCGGCCGCCGCGGGGTCCGGGTTGCCGCCCGGCCCCTCCGGGTTCACGTAGATCAGGCCCATGTGGTCGGCGCCCAGCCCTTCCTCGAGTTCCCCCTCCTCGTCGTGGCGCTCGTCCCCGAGCCACTCGGTCTCGGAACCCCAGTCCGTCTCGTCGGCCTCCCACACGTCGGGGCGGCCGAAGCCGAACCCGAACGTCCTGAACCCCATCGACTCCAGGGCGCAGTTGCCGGCGAAGATGATGAGGTCGGCCCACGAGAGGCTGCGGCCGTACTTCTGCTTGACCGGCCACAGCAGGCGACGCGCCTTGTCCAGGTTTCCGTTATCCGGCCAGCTGTTCAGGGGCGCGAAGCGCTGGTGGCCCGAGCCGCCGCCCCCGCGGCCGTCGGTGATGCGGTAGGTGCCCGCGGCGTGCCACGTCATGCGGATGAAGAGCGGCCCGTAGTGGCCGTAGTCCGCCGGCCACCAGTCCTGCGAGGTCGTCATCACCTCCTCGATGTCCTTCTTCAGTTCCTCGACGTTGACGTTCTTGAACGCCTCCGCGTAGTTGAAGCCCCCGCCCATGGGGTTCGAGGCGGGGGAGTTCTGGCGGAGGGCCTTCAGGTTCAGCTGGTTCGGCCACCAAGTCTGGTTCGTCGTCATGGGATCTCTCCAAATGGTCAGCGCCGGATAGCAATCATCACGGTAGCGGGTCGCAGGCTGCGGAATAAGGCAGCGCTCGGCTGCGTGCAAGGGCATCTGCTCAAGACTACCCCGGAACACCCTCAGGTGCGGCCGCGATAGCCTCGGCCCGCGCGCGGCCGGCCGTCAGGAAGCCGTCGGCGCCTCGTAGCGCTCGACCTTGATCTGGTCCTCGCGAGCCCGCGCCCGCGCCACGTCGAAGGCAGCCTGCAATCGGATCCAGGTCCCGGTCGTGGAGCCGAAGGCTTTCGCAAGCCGCACCGCCATGTCGGTCGAGATGCGCGCGTGACCGTTCACGAGGTTGGAGAGGGCCTGGCGGCTCACGCCGAGGACTCGCGCGCCTTCCGTCACGCTGAGGCCGAGGGGCTCGAGGCAGGATACGCGAACCACCTTGCCAGGGTGAGGCGGGTTCTTCATCGGCATCGCGGTCCTCCGTTCATCAATGGTAATCGATCAGTTCCACGTCATGGACATCGCCGTCCTCAAAGCGGAAGATGAGACGCCAGTTGGCCGTTACGGTCACCGACCAATAGCCCCGCAACCTCCCCTTGAGGGCATGCAGCCGATACCCGGGAAGGCGCATGGCTTCCGGGGAGTCGGCGACATCGAGTTGGGCGAGCATCACCTCCACCCTGCCCACGATGCCGGAAGCTCCGTATCATCCACGTAGTGTAAAGTGTCTAGCGACACTTGGCAATTCGTCCCGCACCGCACTCTCCGTGGTGAGGTGGCCGATTCGCCGGCTTTCGGCGAACATGCGATATTCCTACCGACCGTATCATTGCAACCATTGCCCGAGCCCGCAGCGGATTGATGCCCAAAGCGACGGAACGCAGCATCGCGCCCGAAGATGTCGCGACGGCCGCAGAACTCCCCGGCGCGGGTTCGGGTGGCGCCGATGTCGTCCCCCTGCGGGCGCGCAACGCGGGGACGCCGCTCGACCTCGACCTGATCCGGGAGCAGTCCGCGAACCGCAGCGCGATCGAACGCCGCGCCGCCACTCTGGGCACGCGCCGCAGCATCAAGAGGGAGTGGCAGGCCGCCTGGCTGCTGCGTGCCGTCACCATGATCGACCTCACTACGCTGTCGGGTGACGACACGCCGGGACGCGTGGCCCGCCTCGCCGCCAAGGCCCGCCGCCCGGTCCGTCCCGACGTGCTCGATGCGCTGGGAGCGGAAGATCTCGGGCTGCGCGTGGCATCGCTCTGCGTCTATCCGACGATGGTGCCCGCCGCCGTCGAGGCGCTCGGGGACGCCGGTATCCCTGTGTGTGCGGTCGCCGCCGGTTTCCCCGCCGGCCTCACACCCTTCGCGGAGCGCGTCGACGAAATTCACGCGGCGGTCGAGGCCGGTGCCCGGGAGATCGACATCGTCATCACGCGCCGCCACGCACTCACCGGGGACTGGGGGTCGCTGTACGACGAGGTCCGGGTCTTTCGCGAGGCGTGCGGCGAGGCGCACCTCAAGACGATCCTGGCCACGGGTGAACTGGGAAGCCTGCGCAATGTGGCCCGGGCGAGCTGGACCTGCATGATGGCCGGGGCGGACTTCATCAAGACCTCCACCGGCAAGGAGAAGGTCAACGCCACGCTCCCCGTCGGACTCGTCATGGCGCGCGCGATCCGGGCCTACCGGCAGCTCTCGGGTTTCCACGTCGGCCTGAAGCCGGCGGGCGGCGTGGGGAAGGCGAAACAGGCGCTCGAGTGGTTGACCCTGATGAAGGAAGAACTGGGTGGCCCGTGGCTCGATCAATCGCTGTTCCGCATTGGAGCGAGTTCTCTGCTCGCGGACATCGAACGACAGCTTGAGCACTGGGCGACGGGCCGGTATTCGGCGTATCACCGGCACCCTCTGGGCTGAGACGACGATGCCGAAGATCGCGGAGTTGTTCGAGACGATGGAGTACGGTCCCGCCCCCGAATCGGCGGACGAAGCCCGGGCCTGGATCGCCGCGCGCGGCCCGAGTCTCGGGCATTACATCGACGGCGGCTGGTCCCGGCCCGTCGGCGGGGAGTTCTTCCCGACCCTCGACCCGAGCAACGAAGAGCCACTGGCGGAAATCGCCCAGGGCAGCGCCGCCGACGTGGACCGCGCGGTGACGGCGGCCCGCGCGGCGCACCCGGCCTGGTGGGAACTCGGGGCGCACGGGCGAGCCCGCTACCTGTACGCGATCGCTCGTCACGTCCACAAGCACGCCCGACTCCTCGCGACGCTGGAGACGCTGGACAACGGGAAGCCGATCCGGGAGTCGCGCGACATCGACATCCCGCTCGTCGCGCGCCACTTCTACCATCACGCGGGCTGGGCCCAGCTCATGGACTCGGAGCTGGCGGACCTCGAGCCGCTCGGCGTCGCGGGCCAGATCATCCCCTGGAACTTCCCGCTGCTCATGCTGGCCTGGAAGATCGCGCCCGCCCTCGCCACCGGGAACACGGTGGTCCTCAAGCCGGCCGAGTTCACCTCGTTGACCGCCCTGCGCTTCGCCGAGCTCTGCCACGAGATCGACCTGCCTCCCGGCGTCGTGAACATCGTGACCGGAGACGGCCGGACGGGGGCGGCGATCGTCGAGCACCCCGGCGTCGACAAGATCGCGTTCACCGGCTCGACGGAGGTCGGAAGGATCATCCGCGAGGTGACGGCGGGGACGGGGAAGAAGATCTCGCTTGAACTGGGCGGAAAATCGCCGTTCGTCGTGTTCGACGACGCAGATCTCGACAGCGTCGTCGAGGGCGTCGTCGACGCGATCTGGTTCAATCAGGGGCAGGTCTGCTGCGCAGGCTCCCGGATCCTCGTGCACGAGGGGATCGCCGACGCGCTCGCCGACCGTCTGCGCGCCCGCATGGAGACGCTCCGCATGGGTTCTCCGCTCGACAAGGGCGTCGACATCGGGGCGATCATCGCACCTGTTCAGCTCCGGAAGATAGAAGCGCTGGTCGATGAGGGGCGGGAGGAGGGCGCCACGATCTGGCAGCCATCGTGGAGCGCCCCCAGGACCGGCTGGTTCTATCCGCCCACGCTTTGCACCAACGTGTCCCCGGCCGCGCGGATCGCGCAGGTCGAGATCTTCGGCCCGGTCGTCGTCCAGATGACCTTCCGTACTCCCGAGGAGGCGGTCGCGCTCGCAAACAACACCCGGTACGGCCTCGCGGCCAGCGTGTGGACCGAGAACGTCAACCTTGCCCTGGACATCGCCTCGCAGATCAAGGCCGGGACGGTGTGGATCAACTGCACCAACGTGTTCGACGCCGCGTCGGGGTTCGGCGGCTACCGCGAGAGCGGGTTCGGGCGCGAGGGCGGTCGCGAGGGGCTGTGGGAGTACGTCCGTCAGCGCCCGGACGATCCGGACGATACGGTGCAGGGTGGGCGTGCCGAGGCGGCGACGGAGGCGCAGGACGACACCGCCGGAAGTAGCGCCAGGAGTGGCGGGCCGCCCTCAATCGACCGCACACCCAAGCTCTACATCGGAGGACGGCAGGCCCGTCCCGATGGTGGATACAGCCTGCAGGTCCACGACCACCTGGGTCGCCCGGCGGGAGAGGTGGCCCGGGGAAACCGAAAAGACGCACGCAACGCCGTGGAGGCGGCGCTTGCCACGAAGTGGGCGCGTACGACAGCGCACCTGAGGGCGCAGATCCTCTATTACGTGGGCGAGAATCTGGCGACCCGGCAGGCCGCGTTCGAAGAGCGGCTGTCCAGGCTCACGGGCTGTGGACCCGAGGCGGCACGACGTGAGGTCGAGGCGTCCGTGCGACGCCTGTTCACCTACGCGGCCTGGGCGGACAAGTGGGACGGCGCCGTCCACCGAACCCCCTTCCGCAACGTCACCCTCGCCATGCCGGAACCTCTCGGTGTGATGGCGGTCGTGTGTCCCCCGGAACCTGCTCTCCTGGGCTTCCTCTCCACCGTGATCCCGCCCGTCGCCCTCGGAAACTCCGTCGTCGCGGTGGCTTCGGACCGTTGGCCGCTGCTCGCCACGGACTTCTATCAGGTGCTCGAGACCTCGGATGTCCCCGCTGGCGTCATCAACATCCTCACAGGTCTTGAAGAGGAGATGAGGCCGACCCTGGCCAGCCACGATGCGGTGGACGGGATGTGGTACTTCGGGACGGACGAAGGCGCGGCCGACGTGGAACGGCGCTCCGCTTCCAACCTCAAGCGCACCTGGGTGAGCGGGGGGCCGGGACGTGACTGGTTCGATCAGGGGGCCGAGGGGCGCGAGTTCCTCCGCCACGCCTCCCAGGTGAAGAACATCTGGGTCCCCTACGGCGAGTAGCGGGGCGACGCGGCGTCCCCGCGATCCCTACGATCCGTCGGCGCTCTCCGGAGCCGCCCAGTGATCGACCGGGCCGCGGCCGGACCCGAGACCCGGAGCGGAGGCGATGGCCGCGTGGGTGAACGCGAGGCCTTTTTCGATGGCCGGCTCCAGCGCGAGCCCGGAGGCCAGACCCGCCGTAATCGCCGCCGATAGCGTGCACCCTGTCCCGTGCGTCTCCGAGGTCCGGATCCGGGGGCTCCGCCACACCCGCTCGCGCTCGCCGTCCCAGAGCAGGTCGACCACTTCGTCGCCACCCAGATGCCCTCCCTTGACGAGCGCCGCGCCGGCCCCGCGCGCGACGATCGCACGAGCGGCCTCCGACATTTCCCCGGGATTCCCGACGGACCGTCCCGCGAGGATCGCCGCCTCGGGGAGGTTCGGTGTGACAAGCGTGGCAAGCGGCAGGAGTTCGTTCAGGATCGCGTCGACCGCCGCCGGATCCAGCAGGCGGTCCCCGCTCGTGGCCACCATGACCGGGTCGACGACGAGCGGCTGGGTGAAGCCGCGCAGCCCTCCGACGACGGCCCGTACGATCCCGGCATTGGCCAGCATCCCGGTCTTCGCGGCCGAGGGCGGAAGGTCCGAACGCACCGAATCGATCTGCCGCCGGACGATGGGCGGATCGAGCGCCTGGACCGCCTGAACTCCCACGGTATTCTGCGCGGTCACGGCGGTTACCGCGCTCAACCCGAACACGCCGAACGAGTGGAAGGTCTTGAGGTCGGCCTGGATGCCGGCCCCGCCCCCCGAGTCGCTGCCCGCGATGGTGAGGGCCATCGTGCGGCGTGTCGTCGTCCCCTTCGTGTTCGGCATTGCGCTCCACTTTGCAGGATCACGATGACAATCGGTTTCGCCGCGGCGTAAACTATACGGCATGCCGACTCGCGCAGAGGTGAAGGCCTGGCGGTCACTGCACCGCGGCAAGGGGCGCCGGGACACCGGGTGTTTCCTGGCGGAGGGGCCCCGCCTCGTCGGCGAGTTGCTCGACTGGCCGGGGCGCACGGTCGCGGTGCTGTACGCCGACGCCGCGCCGGCCGCGCCGGGCCTGCGGGATCTGCTCGGCCGCGCGGCGGGGCGGGGTGTGCGCACGGAGGCGGTCCCCGAAGCGCTCATCTCGGCCCTCGCGGACGCGACCACACCGCAACCGGTGATCGCGATCGGCGAGGTCCCCGTGTCCGGCTGGGACGACGTGGGCCCCGGGACGATCGTGCTTCTGGACGGCGTGCAGGATCCGGGGAACGTCGGCACTCTGGTACGCACCGCCGTGGCGCTTGGGGTCGCCGGCGTGGTCGGCGTCGGAGACACCGCCGATCCGTGGGGGCCGAAAGCGCTGCGGGCGTCCGCCGGGGCGGTCCTCCGGGGCCCCGTGTTCAGGACGGACGCCCCGGACGCGGTGGCCCGGCTGGCAGAACGAGGCGTCTCGATCTGGGCCGCGGCCGCCGACGGGCCGCCCATGGACCGTGCGCCGCACGAGCCGGTCGCCCTCGCCCTCGGAAGCGAGGCACACGGCCTCTCCGGCACCCTCCTCGCCGCGGCCAGGCGCCGCGTCGCCGTACCACTGGCCCCGGGAGTCGAGTCGCTCAATGTGGCCGCGGCGGGAGCAATCCTCCTGGATCGTCTGCGGTCCGGAAACCGGGGTGGCTGACCCGGGCGCCATCGTCTGCGCCGCACTGCTCGGAGCTGCCGCCGGCTCCTTCCTGAACGTCTGCATCACGCGCATGCCCGCCGGCGACAGTGTCGTGCTGCCGCGCAGCCGCTGTCCGGCCTGCGGCGCAGGAATCCGCTGGTTCGACAACATCCCCATCGTCTCGTGGACGCTCCTGCGAGCGAGGTGCCGCGACTGCGGCGAACCCATCTCCTGGCGCTACCCGGCGGTCGAACTCGCGACGGTCGCGATCTGGGCCGGCATGGTCTGGGTGTACGGGACGACCCCGGGCGCCCTCGCCGGCGCGATCCTGTTCACTCTGCTCCTGGGCATCGCCGTCACCGACGCACGCCACTACGTCATCCCGGATCCGTTCTCCCTCGGCGGGCTCGCCGCGGGGCTCGCCGCGTCGCTGTTCCCCGGCTCCGCCGGACCGCTCAACGCCCTCGCGGGCGCGGCCCTCGGCTATGGTATCCTGTCCGTCGCGGGGCGATTGGGCGAAAGAGTATTCAGGAAGCCTGCGCTCGGCGGAGGCGACATGAAGATGATGGCGATGGTCGGAGCGTTCCTGGGTCCGGCGGGCGCCCTCCTCACGATCTTCCTGGGGGCGCTGGCGGGGTCGATCATCTTCGGGCCCACGTCCCTCCGCACGGGGAAGCCGGTCCCGTTCGGGACCTTCCTCGCGCTGGGGGCCGCCGTCACGTTCCTGTTCGGCGACACCATGATCGACTGGTATCTCGGCCTGGCCGACCCCGGACGCGGCTAGCGACGTCGAATGCGGGCGCGCGTCACCTGCGTGTCGGTGGCCGCCAGCACATGGATCCGGACATCTCCGTGGTCCAGGTACTCCCCCACTTCCGGCACCCGGCCCAGTTCGCCCAGCAGGAAGCCGTTGAGCGAGCGGTAGTCGAGCACCGGGAACGCCGTGCCGAAGAAATGATTGATCTCGCGCAGTTCCGCCCCGCCGTCCGCCACGATCTCGTTTCGGCCGAGCTGGACGATGGGTTCCTCCGGCTCATCGGTCTCGTCGACGATGTCGCCGACCAGTTCCTCCAGGATGTCCTCGAGCGTGACGAGCCCGTCGAGCCCGCCGTGCTCGTCGACCACGAGCCCCATGTGGACGCGTCGGGCCCTGAACTGTTCGAGCAACTCGATGAGCGTGACGGATTCCGGCACGAAATACGGTTCGCGCGCGAGTCTGGCGAGCGGGATGTCATGCTCGCCGGCGAGCAGCGCCCGGTACGCTTCGGTGCGGTACAGCACCCCCGTGACGTCATCGAGCGATTCGCCGTAGATGGGGATCCGGCTGAAACGGAGATCCGTCAGCCCTTCCGCGATGTCCCCCAGGCTGCGTGAATCTTCCCAGGCGAGGATGTCGACCCGCGGCGTCATGATCTCCCGGGCCCGCAGCCGGTCGAGGGTGAATACCCGATCGATGAACTGCCGCTCGTGCGCCTCGATGTCCCCCGCTTGGTGACCGAGGCGCGCCATGGCACGGATCTCCCATTCGCTTACGTGGGTCGCGCTCTCGTCGTCCGGCAGCACACGGCGGACGAGCCACTCGAAGGGGAGGGCCACCGGAAGGAGCACCCGCCCCAGGCCTGTGATGAACGGGGCGGAGAGCAGCGACAGACGCTCCGCATTGCGCGCTGCGAAGCTCTTGGGCGTGACCTCCCCGAACACGAGGACAAGGAGCGTCATGACCCCCGTCGCGAGTCCCACCCCGGCGGAGCCGAACAGCTCGGTTGCGGTGTACGTCGCGACGGCGGCGGCTCCGATGTTGGCGACGTTGTTGCCGATCAGGATGGTGATGAGCAGCCGCTCGGGGTTCTGTTTGAGTTTCTCGAGCGCGCGCGCGCCGGGACGCTTCTCGCGGGCAAGCGCCCGGACCCTGGGCTCGCCGAGCGAGAAGAGCGCGATCTCGGCCCCGGAGAAGAACCCCGACAACACGAGCAGGAATGCGAGGAGCGCGAGAGTGCCGATCACCGGCCCCGGTCCTCACTGTGGGTACTGTGGGTACTGTCGGTTTCGTCCAAGGTCTACCAGCTGCGGCTGTGCTCGATCAGCTCCGTGACGATGTCGTCCGCGGTCCTCCCCTCGGCTTCCGCCTCGAAGCCGGGGACGACCCTGTGTCTGAGCACGGCAGGCGCCACGGCCCGCACATCATCGAGATTGGGTACAGGCCGGCCATCGAGGGCGGCCCTCGCCTTGGCGGCGAGCACCGTGTGCTGGGAAGCGCGAGGCCCGGCACCCCAACTCACCATTCTCCGCACGAAGCCGGGCGACGACTCCTCCCGAGGACGGGTGGCTCGCGCCAGTCGGACCGCATAGTCGACCACCGACTTCGACGCGGGCACCCGCTGCACCAGCGCCTGGTAGTCCAGGAGCTGCCCCGCGGTCACGACCGGGTTCACCGTCGCCGGCGGTCCGCTCGCGCCCATGTCCGCGATGATCGACTCCTCCTCCGCCGTCGGGTAGCCGATCCGTAGTTCGAACATGAAGCGGTCGAGCTGAGCTTCCGGCAGCGGGTAGGTCCCCTCCTGCTCGATCGGGTTCTGCGTCGCCAGAACGAAGAATGGACGGCCGAGGGGGAACGTCTCGCTCCCCACCGTGACCTCGCCCTCCTGCATCGCCTGCAACAGCGCGGCCTGCGTTTTCGGGGGGGTCCGGTTGATCTCGTCCGCGAGGATCACGTCGGCGAAGATCGGGCCCCGAACGAAGGCGAACCGACGCTGGCCGGTGAGCTGGTCGTCCTGGAGCACTTCCGTCCCGGTGATATCGGACGGCATCAGGTCCGGCGTGAACTGAATCCGGCTGAACTCAAGGTGGAGGGCTTCGGCGAGAGTGGACACGAGGAGTGTCTTGGCCAGACCCGGGACGCCGACGATAAGGGCATGCCCATCAGCCAGCAGCGTGATCAGGAGCTTTTCAACGACCTCGTGCTGGCCGATGATCCGCTTCCCGATCTCCTCCTCGATCTGAACACGCGCGTGGCCCAACTCCGCGAGAAGCCGAACGTCATCTGTCTCGACCCTTCGACCGGCTTCCAAACTCACTCGGCTCCAGGCGTGGGTGGGGGAGCGGGACTGCGGGCAGCCTCGCAAGGCCATTTCGGAGTTGGCGAGGACCCCTCAATATGGTCGCAGCAACCTAGGTCTTCTGCGCCCAGCGTCAAGCGAAACCGGGATTGCGAAATTTTTCACAAGCGATCAGATTGGGCTTGGGAAATTTTTCACAAGCGGGCCGCCCGGGGCACCGGCGATGGAGGTGTCAACCCATGCGGCAGCCGTCTCACGGTTCGAAGAACCGGCCGGAATCGGAACAGCCCGAGAGGCGTAACACCCGCCTGTACGCGAAGGCGGCGGGTACCGAGCTCGCGAGTCTCGGCATCGCGATGGGCCTGACGATCGCGCTGCTCGCGGTTGGCGGAAACTGGCTGGATGGCCGACTGGGGACGGCGCCCCTCTTTGTGCTCTTCGGTGTGTTCGCGGGGTTCGCCGGAGGCTGCTACAGTCTGTATGGCCGGCTGGCTGCGGACCGCCGGACGTCCGCGGCCGAAGAGACGGACCGCGAGGCGTGACGGGAATTCGCGGCGGATGGGTGCGGCGCGCGCCGATGTATGCGCTCTCCACACTGGGACTGGCGGTTGCTGCGGCGGTCGTGTCCGGAGGAGGCGAACGCGCGTGGGGAATCGCCACGGCCTGGCTGATCCAGGTCGCCGCGATCTGGCCCCTCGACCGGGCGCTGTTTGCGGGACGACGAGCGACGAAGCCCTGGTTGGCCGGGATCGCTCTCCGCGCCGGAGGGCTGGTCGTGACGGGCGGGCTGACGTGGACGGGATCGGCGACTCCGGACCTGCCCATCGCCTACGGAATCGCGATGTTGGTGCTGTTGTGGGTCGAGGCCATATGGCTGTGGCTCGCGCGCGGGCTCGGGCAGTCCGGTGAACCGGCCGGCCCGACGGACGAACCAGACACGGAACGCAAGGCCGGATGAACCCGGTGTTCAATAGATCGATGTCCCCCTTCCGGAATCTGGCGAGCCGGATGCAGGAGCATGCCCCGGCCGCGGCGGAGGCGGTGCAGGAGCATGCCGCCACGGAGTGGGGCGCCGAGGCGATGATGCATCACGTCGTGGACTCGAACGAATGGGAACTGGGGCCCTTCCATACCTTCCATCTCCCCGAGTTCCCGGCGTTCCATGTCGGCGGTCTCGAGATCGATCTGTCGATCACGAAGCACGTGCTGTTCCTCATGTTCGCGACCATCCTGACCATCGTCACGATGTTCCTCGCCGCCCGCTCCTCCCGGAAGCTCGGGGAGGGCGAGAAAGCGCCCGGAGGCCTCCTCAACGGCATCGAAGCCTTCTATATGTACCTCAGGGACGATGTGGTGATGGCCAACATCGGCCGCGGAGGGGAGAAGTTCGTCCCGCTCGTCATCACTCTCTTCTTCTTCATCCTCTATTCGAACCTGCTGGGCCTCATCCCCTTCGGCGCCACGGCGACGGGAAACATCATGGTCACGGCGGCGCTGGCCATCATCGCGCTCGTCGTCATCGAGACGGCCGGTTTCGTCGCCCTCGGGCCGCTGGGCTATGCGAAGACGGTGTTCTTCCTTCCGCCCGGGCTGCCGGGGCCGCTGAAGCCCATCACGCTGCTGATCATGGCCCCGGTCGAACTGATCGCGAAGTTCTCGAAGATCATGGCCCTCGCGATCCGGTTGTTCGCGAACATGACGGCGGGCCACTTCGTCATCCTCGCCTTCATGGGACTCATCCTCACGTACGGGTCGATGGTCGTTGGCGGCTCGGGCTTCGGCGGCGTGTTGATCGGCTCCGGCACGATCCTGGGAGCGATGGGTCTCGCGCTGTTCGTGATGATGCTGGAGATCTTCATCTCGTTACTGCAGGCGTACATCTTCGCGATGCTGGTATCGGTGTTCATCGGGTTGATCCGGCACGCACACTAACCCGCGAGGGGACTCGCGAAACTTCCGCGCCGGAGCTGCGCGGACCGAACGGGGGGAGTCGTACGGACCCCGACAGGGAAAGGAAACCGGAACAAAAGATGCTGAACATGTTGATGTTGCTGCAGGGCATGTCGACCGGTGACGGTCTCGCGATCGGCCTGGCGATCGTCGGCGGTGGGCTCTCGGTGCTCGGGGCCGGCGTCGGAATCGGTCTCATCGGCGGTCGAATGACCGAAGCGATGGCCCGCCAGCCGGAGGAGGCGCAGACCATCCAGACGGCCGCGATCGTGCTCGCCGTGTTCATCGAAGGCGTGGCGCTGTTCGGCCTCGTGATCGCCGGCTTCATCCGCGGCGGCCTCTGATGCGCCTGGCCGGTCTCGGAGCGATCTGGGGGCTCGTTTCGCCTCTGAAGCTGGCCGCCCAGTCGGAGACGGGGATTTTCTCGCTCAATGTGGGGCTCGTGGTGTGGACGTGGATCCTGTTCGTGCTCACGCTCGTGGTCCTGGCACGCTGGGTCTTTCCGGCCATCTCCGGCGGGCTCGAGCGGAGGCACGAGAAGATCCAGGGCGCCATCGACGATGCGCTCGCTGCGCGCGACGAGGCGCAGGCCGTGCTGGCGCAGCAGGAAGCCGCGCTGGATGCGGCGCGTCGTGAAGCGCGGGAAATGCTGGATCAGGCCCGAAGCGCCGCCGATGGTCTCGGGAAGCAAATGCTCGAGGATGCGCGGGCGCAGCAGGCGCAGATGCTCGACGACGCCCGCCGTGAGATCGGTCTCGAGCGGGACCGCCTGCGCGAGGAGATTCGGCGCGACGCGGTGGACCTGGCGCTGGCGGCGTCCGAACGGCTCATCCGGGCCCGGCTGGACTCGGATGAGAACCGGCGGCTGGTCCGCGAATTCGTGTCGGGCGTCTAGCAGCCGTGGCCGATCTGTGAGCGCTTCGGCGGTGGCCCGCAACTACGCGGCGACCCTCTTCGAGCTCGCGCGACGCGACGGGAGCGAAGCGGAGTACGGGACGCTGATCGAGGAGATCGGGGGCCTGTACGCGAACGCGCCGGCATTTCGCCGTTTCCTGGAGGTGCCCGCGGTGGCGCCGTCGGAGAAGAAGGAGGCGATTCGGGATGCGCTTTCCGGAAGGGCGCCCGCGCCGTTCGTCCGCTTTCTGCTGGTCGTGCTGGACCGCCGCCGGCAGCGGGTCCTGCCGGGAATTGCCCGCGCCTACCGCGATCTCCTCGATGAGAGGGCGGGACGAGTCCGGGCCGCGGTGACGCTGCCGTTCGAGGCGGATGCCGGCGTACAGGCCGAGGTCGTCTCGGCGCTCGAACGGCGCTTCGACCGCGAGATCGATGCGGAGTTCCGGGCGGATCCGAACATTCTGGGCGGCGTAATCATTCGGGTGGGCGACGAGCTGCTGGATGCCTCACTGCGGCGGCAACTCGAACGGATGCGGCGCGAACTGCACTGATAGAGAAGAGAAGAAGATGACAGGTACCGAAAGCTCCCTTCGAGCGAGCGAGATCAAGAAGGCCCTCCTCGAGCAGATCGACCGCTACGAGGAGGAACTCCGTGTCGAGGAGGTGGGCGAGGTTCTCGAGGTGAAGGACGGCGTGGCCCGTATCTGGGGTCTCTCGTCGTGCGTCGCCAACGAGATGCTCGAAATCACGTCCCGCGACTCCGGAATCACCGTGATCGGTCTCGCCTCCAACCTCGAGGAAGACAACATCGGCACCGTGATCCTCGGCGACTATCTCGTCCTCAAGGAAGGCGACCCCGTGCGACGGACCGGCCGGGTGCTGTCCGTGCCCGTCGGCCCGGAGATCCTGGGCCGCGTCGTGGACACGCTGGGCCAGCCGCTGGACGGCCGCGGCCCGATCGAGACCGTCAGCCACATGATGGTCGACCGGAAGGCGCCCGGCATCGTCTACCGCCAGCCGGTGAACGAGCCGCTCCAGACCGGCCTCAAGGCGATCGACTCCATGATCCCCATTGGCCGCGGCCAGCGGGAGCTGATCATCGGCGATCGCGGCACGGGCAAGACGGCCGTTGCAATCGACGCGATCATCAACCAGAAGGGGCAGGACGTCATCTGCGTCTACTGCGCCATCGGCCAGAAGGGGTCGACGGTGGCCGGCATCGTCGAGCGCTTCCGCGAAGAGGGTACGCTCGACTACACGGTGGTGGTGGCCGCGAACGCCTCGGATCCCGCGCCGATGCAGTTCATGGCCCCCTACGCGGCGTGCGCGATCGGCGAGTACTTCATGTACGAGGAAGGTCGAGCCGTGCTCGTCGTGTACGACGACCTCACGAAGCAGGCCGACGCGTACCGCGAGGCTTCGCTCATTCTCCGTCGCCCGCCGGGCCGCGAGGCCTATCCGGGTGACGTCTTCTATCTCCACAGCCGGTTGCTCGAGAGGGCGGCGAAGATCAGTAACGACCCCGCCGCCATCGCCGGCCACCCGGACATCAGGAAGCCCGGCGGCTCGCTGACCGCGCTCCCGATCATTCAGACGGCGGCAGGCGACGTTTCGGCCTACATCCCGACCAACGTCATCTCGATCACCGATGGCCAGATCTTCCTCGAGACCGACCTCTTCTACTCCGGGGTTCGCCCCGCCGTGAACGTGGGGATCTCGGTCTCGCGCGTCGGCGGAAACGCGCAGATCAAGGCGATGAAAAAGGTCGCCGGTCGGCTCCGGCTGGACCTGGCGCAGTTCCGCGAGATCGAGGCCTTCGCGCAGTTCGGCACCGAACTCGATGCCGCCACACAGCGGCAGCTCGACCGCGGTGAGCGCACGGTCGAGGTCCTCAAGCAGGGGCAGTACGAGCCGATGCCGGTCGAGGAGCAGGTGATGGTGATCTTCGCGGCCACGCAGGGCTTCCTCGACGGCCTCGACGTCTCCCGGATCCGAGCCTGGGAGGTGGGATTCCTCGAGTACATGCGGGCACAGGAGTCCGGCGTGGGCGAGGCGATCCTGGGGGAAAAGCAGATGTCGGGCGAGACCGAAGCCGCGCTCCGCAAGGCGATCGAGTTCTATTCGGACGCGTTCGCGCACGACGGGGGAGTGCGTTCGGACGCCGTGGGCGCCGGGGCGAATCCGGCCGCGGCCGTAACGGCATAATCGGCATGGCGGCGCCGGGACCGAGAGTATGAGCAAGTCGAGGGACATCTATCGGCGGATGAAATCCGTCGACAGTACGAAGAAAATCACGCGGACCATGGAGATGGTCGCGACTGCGAAGCTCGCGCAGGCGCAGGGGCGCGTGCTCAGGGCGCGTCCCTACTCGGCCCAGCTGATGGACATGATCGGTCGGCTCGCCACCCCGGATCTGGCCGAGTCCCAGCCACTCCTGCGGCAGCCCGCCCGCATCGCGCGTGCCGCGGTCGTGCTCGTGACGAGCAACCGGGGGCTGTGCGGCGCCTTCAACGTCAACCTCATCCGTACCGCGCAGGCGCAACTCCGCGAACTGAAGGAGGCCGGAGCCGAGGTCGAGTTCCACGTGTTCGGCAACAAGGGCATCTCCTACTTCCGGTTCCGCGGTGTGGAGATGACGCGAACACGCAACGACCTGGGGGACCCGCCCGGCACCGACGACGCCCGGAGTGTGATCGAAGACCTGGCCAGCCGTTTCGTGGCGGGCGAACTCGACGCCGTACGGCTCGTCTTCGCCGAGTTTCGCAACATGGTCAGCACGCCGCCCTCCGTCCGGCAGATCCTGCCGGTCGGTGTCGGCGAGGGCCGCAGCGGCCCGCAGCCCTACTACATCCTGGATCCGTCGGAACAGGGGATTCTGGACCACCTTCTGCCGCTCTACGTCACGAATTCCACGTACAGCGCATTGCTCGAGACGGCGGCGGCCGAGCAGGCCGCCCGCCGCACCGCCATGAAGTCGGCGACCGACAACGCCAACGAGTTTCTCGACAACCTGCGACGGACGTACAACCGCGCCCGCCAGGCCGAGATTACGAACCAGATCGCCGAGATCATCGGCGGCGCGGACGCACTGGACGGATAGCAGCGAATCGCGCAGGGGCCGAGTCGCCCCACACGAACTGATAGCCATGAGGCCGACATATGTCTGAAGGATCGACCGGGCGGGGCGTCGGAAGGGTCGTGCAGGTCATCGGACCCACGATCGACGCCGTGTTCCAGCCCGAGCACTTGCCGGAGATCTATAACGCACTCGCGCTCTCCTGGGAGGACGACGACGGGACCACGCACGATCTCGTGTGCGAGGTCGCGCAGCACATCGGCCGCAACCAGGTACGCGCGGTCGCCATGGACGCGACGGATGGTGTGACGCGCGGCATGGAAGTCGCGGATACGGGCCACCCGATCTCGACGCCCGTCGGAGAGGCCGTGCTGGGCCGTATCCTCAACGTACTCGGTGAGCCCGTGGACGAGATGGGACCGGTCGAGGCGACCGAGCGCTGGCCCATCCACCGCAAGGCTCCGAGCCTCCGACACCTCGAGCCGAAGACCGAGATCTTCGTCACCGGGATCAAGGTGGTCGACCTCATCGCCCCGTATGTGAAGGGCGGGAAGACTGGCTTGTTCGGCGGGGCCGGCGTCGGCAAGACCGTCATCATCATGGAACTCATCAACAACATCGCGCAGGAGCACGGCGGCCGGTCCGTCTTCTGCGGGGTGGGCGAGCGGACGCGCGAAGGGAACGACCTCTGGCTGGAGATGAAGGAGTCGGGCGTCATCGATTCGACGGCGCTCATCTACGGGCAGATGAACGAACCTCCTGGCGCGCGACTGCGCGTGGGCCTGACCGGCCTTACGGTGGCCGAGTACTTCCGGGAGGTGGAGGGCCTCGACGTTCTCCTGTTCATCGACAACATCTTCCGCTTCAGCCAGGCCGGCTCCGAGGTGTCCGCGCTGCTGGGCCGCATGCCGAGTGCGGTCGGCTACCAGCCGACGCTCGCGACCGAGATGGGCAACCTCCAGGAGCGCATCACGTCGACGACACGGGGATCGATCACGTCGGTGCAGGCGATCTACGTGCCGGCCGACGATCTGACGGACCCGGCGCCCGCGGCCGCCTTCACGCACCTCGACTCCCAGACGGTGCTGTCGCGCCAGATCGCCGAGCTCGGCATCTACCCCGCCGTCGACCCGCTCGACTCGAGCAGCCGGATCCTCAGCGAACAGTACCTGGGCGAGCGCCACTACCGCGTCGCGACGGCCGTCCAGCGCACGCTGCAGCGCTACAAGGACCTGCAGGACATCATCGCCATCCTCGGCATGGACGAACTCTCCGAGGAGGACAAGGTGATCGTGAGCCGGGCCCGTCGAATCCAGAAGTTCCTCTCGCAGCCGTTCCACGTGGCCGAGCAGTTCACGGGAATCCCGGGCCGCTACGTGCCGCTCGAGGCCACGATCGAGTCGTTCGAACGCATGGTGGAGGGCGAGTTCGACCACCTTCCCGAGCAGGCCTTCTACATGGTCGGAGGTATCGAGGAAGCCATCGAGCAGGCCCGGAAGCTGGAGGCCGAAGCGGCATGAGGTCCAGCAAGCTTGATGCCCGGGGCGCGCCCGGGTCCGCGGGAGGCATGTGATGCCGGCCGGTATCGGCGACCACGATGGGCCCTGGGACGACATCCCGTCCGCGGCAAACCTGTCGAGCGAGCGACGGCTGAACGTGACCGTCATCTCGCCGTCCGCGGCCGCTTTTTCGGGGACGGCCACGTCCCTGATCGCGCCGGCTCACGACGGCGAGGTCGGGATCCTGTACGGGCACGCCCCCATGGTCGTCCTGTTGGGGGAGGGCGTCCTCCGGGTCCGGACGGACGAGGGGCCGCGCCGCTTCCAGGTGGCGCGCGGGTTCATGCAGGTGCTGGACAACACGGTCGCCGTTCTGGCCGAACACCTGGAGCCCCTGGGCGAAGCGTAGCCCCCTTACCGGGTGGTGCCGCAAAGCTTGACGCCCCACCAACCAAACCCTATTTTACCCGTCTTGCCCGCGATTCCCTTCGTTTGTGTTCGCGGGTCTTGCTTTTTGACAATCTGGTAGCGAGTGAGTGCTGGGCGCCGAGTGCGTCTGAGGTGCTTGATGCCGTCGATGAAGATGGATCAAGCGAGTAAGGGCACAGGGTGGATGTCTAGGCACGGACTGGCGATGAAGGACGTGGCAAGCTGCGATAAGCCAGGGGTAGCTGCACGCAAGCGTTGATCCCTGGATTTCCGAATGGGGAAACCCGGCCGGGGTGATGCCCGGTCATCCCTTCGCTGAATACATAGGCGATGGGAAGCGAACCGAGGGAACTGAAACATCTAAGTACCTCGAGGAAGAGAAAACAACCGTGATTCCCTCAGTAGCGGCGAGCGAACGGGGAAGAGCCCAAACCATGGAGGTGCCAAGGCGGCAGCCGTTGCTTCCGTGGGGTTGCAGGGTGGTTCGTGAGAGTCTGCCGACTCTCGGAGTGTCGTACGACGGTGAGTCGAATCCGTCTGGAAAGCCAAGCCATAGAGGGTGACAGCCCCGTAGGCGAAGCCGACGTTGCGATCTCTGAACCATTCCTGAGTAGGTCGGGACACGTGAAATCCCGATTGAAACCGGCAGGACCACCTGCCAAGGCTAAATACACGTCCGTGACCGATAGTGAACTAGTACCGTGAGGGAAAGATGAAAAGTACGCCGGGAGGCGGGTGAAACAGATCCTGAAACCGTGTGCCTACAAGCGGTGGGAGCTCGACCCTCTCTTCGTGAGAGATGTCGGGTGACCGCGTGCCTTTTGCATTATGATCCGGCGAGTTATTCCTCAGTAGCGAGGTTAAGCCGTTCAGCGGCGGAGCCGAAGCGAAAGCGAGTCTTAACTGGGCGTAAAGTTGCTGGGGATAGACCCGAAACCAGAGTGATCTATCCATGGCCAGGTTGAAGCGAGGGTAATGCTTCGTGGAGGACCGAACCGTTGTGGGTTGAAAACTGCTCGGATGAGCTGTGGATAGGGGTGAAAGGCCAATCAAACCTGGAGATAGCTGGTTCTCCCCGAAAGATATTTAGGTATCGCCTCTGAGTGTAGACTGCGGGAGGTAGAGCACTGGAAGGGCTAGGGCCCTAAACCGGGTACCAACCCCTACTAAACTCCGAATGCCCGTCAGTTGGTCTCAGGGAGGCAGTGCACGGGCGATAATGTTCGTGCGCGAGAGGGAAAGAACCCAGACCTTCAGCTAAGGTCCCCAAGTGCTAGCTAAGTGACAAAGGCGGTGGATTTGCGGAGACAACTGGGAGGTTGGCTTAGAAGCAGCCATCCTTGAAAGAATGCGTAATAGCTCACCAGTCAAGCGGGTCTGCGCCGATAATGGTCGGGACTCAAGTTAGCCACCGAAGCTAAGGCTGCGCGCCTAGTGCGCGCGGGGTAGGGGAGCGTTGTCTGAGCTGTGAAGCGGGGCCGGAAGGCTACCCGTGGAGCGCAGACAAGTGAGAATGCCGGAATGAGTAGCGAGAAACAAGGTGAGAACCCTTGTCGCCGTAAGCCCAAGGTTTCCTGAGCCATGTCGATCAGCTCAGGGTTAGTCGGCCCCTAAGGTGAGGTCGAAAGGCGTAGCCGATGGAAAACGGGTCAACATTCCCGTACCACACGGTACTGCGCTTGAGTTCGCGGAGGGACGCAGAGGTGACAGGTCCGTCGTTTCTATGGACATGAACGATGCAAGGAGGTAGGCGTTTCCGGGTAGGCAAATCCGCCTGGTGAAGCCGAGATCCGACGCCGAAGAAGTCTTCGGACTTCGCTAAGGGACCGTAATCGGACTGCCAAGAAAAGCTTCGTGAACGAGTAGTACGTGTGACCGTACCGTAAACCGACACAGGTGGGCGAGGCGAGTAGCCTCAGGCGCTCGAGTGAGTCTTGGTTAAGGAACTCGGCAAAATGTCCCCGTAACTTCGGGAGAAGGGGAGCCGGCGGTAGGTGATCCTGCCTTGCGCAGGGGAGCCGAAACCGGCCGCAGAGAATCGGCCCAAGCGACTGTTTAGTAAAAACATAGGTGTCTGCAAAGTCGTCAAGACGACGTATAGGCACTGACGCCTGCCCGGTGCCGGAAGGTTAAATGGAAGGGTTAGCTTCGGCGAAGCTCTGAAATGAAGCCCCGGTAAACGGCGGCCGTAACTATAACGGTCCTAAGGTAGCGAAATTCCTTGTCGGGTAAGTTCCGACCTGCACGAATGGCGTAACGACTTGGGCACTGTCTCAACCAAGAGCTCGGCGAAATTGGAGTCTCGGTGAGGATACCGAGTACCCGCGGCAGGACAAAAAGACCCCGTGCACCTTTACTACAACCTGATATTGGGTTCGGGCACCGTCTGTGTAGGATAGGTGGGAGGCATTGAAGCAGGGCCGCCAGGTTCTGTGGAGCCATTAGTGAAATACCACCCTTGCGATGTCTGGATTCTAACCTGGGACCGTTAGCCGGTTCGGGAACAGTGTCAGGCGGGTAGTTTGACTGGGGCGGTCGCCTCCCAAAAGGTAACGGAGGCGCGCAAAGGTTCCCTCAGCGCGGTCGGCAATCGCGCGAAGAGTGCAAAGGCATAAGGGAGCTTAACTGCGAGACCGACAGGTCGAGCAGATGCGAAAGCAGGCCTTAGTGATCCGGCGGTTCTGTGTGGAAAGGCCGTCGCTCAACGGATAAAAGGTACGCCGGGGATAACAGGCTTATCGCCCCCGATAGTTCACATAGACGGGGCGGTTTGGCACCTCGATGTCGGCTCATCGCATCCTGGGGCCGAAGAAGGTCCCAAGGGTCGGGCTGTTCGCCCGTTAAAGCGGTACGCGAGCTGGGTTTAGAACGTCGTGAGACAGTTCGGTCTGTATCCGCCGTGGGCGTTGGAGATTTGAGGAGAGCCGCTCCTAGTACGAGAGGACCGGAGTGGAGTGACCGCTGGTGTACCTGTTGTCCCGCCAGGGGCATCGCAGGGTAGCTACGTCGCGAAGGGATAACCGCTGAAAGCATCTAAGTGGGAAGCCCACTTCAAGATGAGATCTCCCGCACCACAAGGTGCCTAAAGGACCGCAGGAGACGACTGCGTAGATAGGCGGCAGGTGTAAGGCGTGTGAGCGCCTCAGCCGAGCCGTACTAATCGTCCGTGAGGCTTGATCCTATCTTTACCATTGGTCGATAAGCGCTTCAGCGCACTCGACAGTTTGGCACTCACTCGCTGCTTTGTTTCAGGAATTGCCGGCGGCTTTAGCGAGGGGGAAACACCTGGTCCCATCCCGAACCCAGCAGTTAAGCCCCTCAGCGCCGATGGTACTTGGGTGGAGACGCCCTGGGAGAGTAGGTCGCTGCCGGCGCCTTATGAGAACGCCTCGTGTCCGTACGGATGCGAGGCGTTTCTTGCATCATGGCCGGGCTGCGGGGGGGCGCTGGCTATCGGGCGGAGCGGAGGAGTTGCTGCACGACAGTGGAGGGGTCGGGGGCGGCCATGACGGCGGAGAGGACGGCGACGCCGGCGCCGGTCGCGAAGACGCTCGCGGCGTTTCCGGGCGTGATGCCGCCGATTCCGAGGCAGGGGAGGCGGCTGGCTTCGCGCACGGCTCGCACCTGGCCGGGTCCGATCGCTTCGTCGGCGAGGCCCGGCTTGGATCGAGTCCCGAACACAGCCCCCACACCGAGATAATCGGCGCCGTCCGCGGCGGCGCGGCGAGCGTCGTCGGGGTCATCCGCGGAATACCCGATGAGGAAAGGTGGGGGAGCGATGTCGCGCGCTGCCGCCAGGGGCAGATCGTCCGGACCCAGATGGACGCCGTCTGCGCCGGCCGCGAGGGCGACGTCGAGGCGATCATTCACGATCAGCACCGCCCCCGCCGGTTCGGTGATCGCGCGGAGGCGGGCGACGGTGGCGACGAGCGCTCGGCTGTCCGCCGTCTTGTCACGGAGCTGAATCGCGTCGGCACCGGCCGCGACACACTCGGCGACGACCGGTTCGAGCGCTCGGCCGCAGCCGGGCCGGGGCTGCGTGAGCACCATCAGACGCCACGCAACGGTCCGCCGTAGTTCCGGGGAACGGCTCAGCGGTCCGCCGCCGCGTCGCGGGCGAGGCGTATGCGGCTTATGGCGGCGTTGTGTTCCCGCAGCGTACGCGTGAACTCGTGGGAGCCATCGGCCCGCGCCACGAAGAAGATGTAGTCGTGGTCCGCCGGGTTCAGGGCGGCGCGGAGCGATGCGGCGCCCGGTGAGGCTATGGGACCGGGCGGCAGCCCGGGCTGTGTATAGGTGTTGTACGGGTGCTCCGCGACGGCATCGATGTCCCGGTAGAGCAGGCGAGACCGCGGCTCGCCCAGCGCGTAGTGCACGGTGGGATCGGCCTGGAGCAACATCCCCAGCTGAAGTCGATTCCAGTACACACCGGCGACCACGGGACGCTCGGCGCCCCGCCGGACTTCTTTCTCGACGATGCTGGCCAGCGTGACGACCTCTCGCTCGTCGAGACCGAGTGCGGCGGCCTCGGCCCGCTCCTCATCTCCCCAGAATGCGTGATAGCGCCCAACCAGCGCGGTAACGATCACCGGAAAGCCGACACCGTCGGCGAAGCGGTACGTCTCGGGGAACAGGTAGCCCTCCAGCGTGGGGCCCGGCACGTCCAGCTCGGAGACACGTGCGGGATCAGCCAGAAACGCCCGAACCGCCGCCACCGAATCGCCGGTGTAGGCGGCGAGCCGTTCCGCGATTTCGGCGACTCCGAGACCCTCCGGAATCGTGAGCGGCGTGGTCGCCACGGCACCACTTCGAAGCGTTTCGAGCAGATATCCGTACGACGCGCCGCGCGGAATCTCGTACCGCCCGGCCTTCAGGGTGCGCGAATCCCCTCGAACGCGGACGTAGGCATCGAAGACCCCGGGGTGGGAGATCAGTCCGGCCTCCTCCAGCACTCGGGCGACGCCACCGGAGCTGGTCCCTTCCGGAACGCGAATCTCGACGACCGATCCATCCGGCGTGCTTCGGCCCCGGAGCTCGGTGGAGAAGAAGCCGTAGGCCACGGGCGCCGCGGCGGCGAGAACGGCGGCGACCAGACGGCCGGCACGTACCTTCGGTCGCTGGCGGTTCATGGCCTCTCACCAACGGCGTCCCCGGCCGCGACACCCCGCAGGTACGCCGACAGCATGAGTGCGGCCGCCATCTCGTCCGTCCGTCCCTTCTGGCGTCGCTTCGCTTGCGGCAGATCCATGGCCAGTATCTCTCGTTCCGCTCGTGCGGTGGATAGGCGCTCGTCCCACTCGATCGTACGTACCCCGGTGGCTTCTTCCAGCGCCCGCGCGAAGGCCCGTACCTCCTCTGCCATGGTGCCCGCAGTCCCATCCATCGCGAACGGGATACCGATAAGGATCGCCGCCGGGCCGATTTCCGCCACGAGCGCGGTCAGCGTCCGCGGAAGCGCGGAAGCCGGAGCGCCTCGCTTCGGTCGTTCGATGACACCGCGAGGCGTCGCGATCGTCCGGGTCGGATCCGTGACCGCGACCCCGATTCGGCGCCGCCCGTAGTCCAGCGCCATCAGGCGGCGTCCGTACGTCCTCAGCGTTCGAGGCTCTCGGTCGAAGGCGGGCCGGCAGCACCGATTCCGGCAACACCCTCGTCTACCAACGCGCCGATGTCCGCCCGGACTTCACGGACCGTCTCGGCGGAGCCGAACAGGAACCAGCAGGGCTGATCATCGCTGCCGCACCGGACTTCCGTCACGTCCACCGGACGACCCGCCGCATGGCTCAGTACGCCCCGCAGCAGGCCGGCTGCGAAATGGCAGCCCCGCCCGGTCGTCGGCGGCTCGACTGCCTCCGCCGAACCGCGCCACGCCACGGCCCCCGAGCGCCGGCAGACCGGCCGGTACGACAGCGAACCGAGCCCCGCCTGTCGGATTTCCGCATCGAGCCGGGACCAGAACTCTGGTGACGGCAGGGCTGCTGGCGAGGGCCCCAGGGTCTCGAGCACGTCAGCCCCGGCTCGATGGCCGGCCTCGTACAACGCGTCGATGCCCGAGGCTCCCAGACTCGTGCAGCGGCGGGAAAGGATCGACAGCGCGGACCTCGGGAGACGTACGGAGGGAAGCCGTGTGGAGGCACTCATCGCCGAAAAGCTAGACAAGGGGTCGGGGCGGGACAAGGTTGGCGCCCGGCGAATCAACGACCGGGGACAGCCCATGCTTTTGACCGGAATCATCGAAAAAAAACGGGACGGCGGTCACCTCGCGCCCGACGAACTGGAGGCCCTCCTGCACGCGTACATGGAGGGAGGCCTCGCGGACTATCAGATGTCGGCTTTCCTCATGGCAGCGTTCATTCGCGGACTGGATCCCGATGAGCTCGCGACGCTGACCAGAGCAATCATCGACTCGGGGACACGGCTTCAATTCGATGAAGTCGGCGGCCCCGTGGTCGACAAGCACTCCACGGGCGGGGTCGGGGACAAGGTGTCGCTCGTCCTCGCGCCGCTCCTCGCCGAGGCCGGACTCCGCGTCCCGATGATGTCCGGCCGCGGCCTCGGTCACACCGGAGGGACGCTGGACAAGCTCGAAGCCATCCCGGGATTCGAGGTTTCCGTCGACCTGGACCGGTTCCGGGAGATCCTCGACCGCGTCGGCTGCGCGATGATCGGGCAGACGAAGGAGATCGCGCCGCTCGACGGTCGGCTGTATGCCCTGCGGGATGTGACCGGGACCGTTCCCTCTCCCCCGCTCATCGCGGCGTCCATCGTGTCCAAGAAGGTAGCGGAGGGCATCGGAGCACTTGTGCTCGATGTGAAGTGTGGACGGGGAGCTTTCATGACCGATGAGACCCGGGCGCGGGGTCTGGCCCGGACGATGGTCGACCTTGCCGCCGCGGAAGGGGTGCGGGCCACCGCCCTCCTGACCGCGATGGACGCGCCTCTGGGGTGCATGGTCGGGAACGCGCTCGAGGTGCGCGAGGCGATCGAGACGCTGAGGGGCGGAGGCCCCACCGACCTCCGCGAAGTCACCTTGGCGCTGGGTGCCGAACTGCTCGTCTCCGTCGACCGGGCGACTGATGTGCAGGATGCGCGGACCAGACTCGCAGCGATGCTCGAGAGCGGGGCCGCGCTCGGGAGGTTCGCTCGGCTGATCGAAGCACAGGGCGGCGACCCCCGCGTGGCCGATGACCCGGATCGTCTCCCGTCCGCGCCGGTGCGGGCGCCGTTCGGGGCTCCCGGGTCCGGCTGGCTCGATATCCACGCCGGCCGCGTGGGGCTCGCGTCGGTCGAACTCGGAGCGGGTCGGCAGCGGATCGAGGATGCCGTGGATCCGACAGTCGGATTCGAGTTCCACCGCGTGGCCGGCGATCGGGTTTCCGAGGGAGAGACTCTGGTCACGATTCACGCGGCTGATGCATCGGGCGCCGCGACGGCCGCGGAGCGGCTCGACTCGGCGGTCGAGATCTCCGAGGAGCCACCGGCCAGGTGCGGGTTGATTCTGGAGCGGGTGGCCTGACCGAGCGGCCGCGGCCCCACGCCGGCCGCCGACCGTTCAGCGGCGGGCGGCTCCCGGTCGGCCGGACCGTACACTCCATGGACCGTGGGCGTCGCACGTCTCGGTCGGCTCCGTCCCCTCCAGGTAGATCTCGACATAGCTGAGTTCGATGGGACACCACCGCGTCGCCAACAGGCCCGTCGTCTCGTCGACCGTCCGTTCGATGAGGCCCTCCGGTCGCTCCCAGGCCTCGGGATGCGGATGGGTCTCGTAGTAGTGCGCCAGCACCGCCGCTCCCACGGGTGCTGCGGTGCCGCCGCCCGTTGCGCCGCGATAGATGCGCCGCGGCCGGTCGAACCCGATCCAGGTCGTCGTCACGAGATCCGGCGTGAACCCGACGAACCAGGTGTTCGTGGCATCGTTGGTCGTGCCCGTCTTGCCCGCCACCGGCACGGTGAAGGGGATCGCATAGCGGGACCTGACCGCCAGCCTACCCGTCCCCCGATCCACCGCGTCACGCAGCATCGACTGGGCGATCCAGGCGATGTCCGGATCGAGCACGCGCTCCCGCTGCACCCGGCTCTCCCACAGGACGCGGCCGTCCTTGCTCTCGACGCGAAGGATCGATCGTGGGGACACCCGGACGCCGACGTTCGCGAACGTGGTGTACGCGGTGGCGATTTCAATGGGGCGCAGGTCCGTGGACCCGATGGCGGCCGAAGGGACGCGTGGCACCCGCGAGGAGACCCCCATGCGCTCCGCCATCTGCGCGAACGACTCCTCGCCCACACGCTGCCCGAGCTTGACGGCGACGACGTTGATGGATCGGGCGAGCGCCCGGCGCAGCGTCAGCGGACCCTTGAAGTCGTTCTCGAAGTTGCTGGGAGCGTAGGGGTCGCCGCCCACGTTCTCGAGGTAATACGGCTGATCGTAGATGATCTCGGAAGCCGGAATGCCGGACGCAATCGCTGTCGTGTAGACGAACGGCTTGAACACCGACCCCGGTTGCCGGATGGCCTGGGTGGCGCGGTTGAACTCCGAGTCGCCGAAGTCGCGTCCGCCCACCATCGCGCGCACATCTCCCGTCGCCGCGTCGAGGGCGATGAACATCCCCTGCACGTACGGCATCTCCGCGCCGCCACGGCTCACCTGATAGAGACTGTCCGGGGACCAGGCGCGTACCTCCTCGAAGGTGACCTCCGTGAATGCCGGGTGACGGTCCACCCATTCCAGCTGTGCGAGCAGCGCCGAATCCGCGACGGCCTGTAGATCCGGATCCAGCGTCGTGTAGACCCGGAGCCCCTTCTCATAGATGTCCGTCCCGTACCGGTCGTAGAGACGCTGCCTCACCCACTCGACGAAGTAGGGCGCCTCCCGCTCGATGCGCGCGCCCCGAGCCAGTTCCAGCGGATACGCCTTCGCCGCTTCGGCGTCCTCGCGACTCACGAGTCCCTGCGCCGCCATCAATTCGAGGACCAGATTGCGACGGCCGATGGCGCGTTCCGGACGGCGGATCGGGTTGTACCCGGCTGGATTTCGGGGGATCGCGGCGAGAAGCGCCGCCTCGGGCAGGTTCAGCTGCGAGGCGGTCTTCCCGAAATAGCGCTCAGCCGCCGCCTGCACGCCGAATACACCATCGAAATTGATCTGGTTGAGATACGCTTCGAGGATCTCCCGCTTTGTGTACGCGCGTTCCAGATCGATCGCGACGCGCATCTCCCGGAGCTTCCGGCGGACCGTGATGTCCCGACGGTCCACCGACCCCTGGAACATGTTGCCGGCAAGCTGCTGCGTGATGGAGCTGCCGCCGGCCGCCCCGTAGCCCTGCAGCACGAAGTCCCCGAACGCCTTGGTCGTCCTCCAAAGGTCGACCCCGACGTGTCCCCAGAACCGTTTGTCTTCGACCGCGATGAACGCGTTGTACACGTGCCGCGGCAGATCTTCCATCCGGATCGGCGTGCGCCGCTCGATGGCGAGTTCGGCGAGGAGCGAGCCGTCCGCGGCATAGAGCTTGGTCGCTTCCTTGGGCTCGAAGGCATAGATCTGCGCGATGGACGGACATGCGTCGCAGAGGTGCGTCCAGCCGCGCCAGGCCGCGCCGCCCATGAGACCCGCGAGAGCGAGCAGGAAAAGCGCCGCCGCGGTACGCAGCGACCCGCGGGCCCACACACGGCGACCCGTCTTGCCCCGGCCAGCGGTCTTGCGCCGTGCCTTCCGGCCGCCCCGCCGCCGCCTCACCCCGCCGCCCACCCTGCGCTTGCCGCTGCCCCTCAATATCTCCTCCGGACCTCCGCCCCCCCTCGCGTCAAACCGCCGAGGGGCCGATTCTACCCTCACGCCGCTCCCGACGGGAGCCACGATGATAGCGAATATACCAACCTCGTGCGCGGATGTTTCCTTCCGTAGACCAACAGATCCGCCGAATCCGGCAGGGGGCCGAGAACATCGTCCCCGAAACCGAACTCATCGCCAAGCTCGAGCGTTCCGTGAGGGAGGACCGTCCCCTCGTCATCAAGCAGGGGTTCGACCCGACTCGGCCCGATCTTCACATCGGTCACGGCGTGTCGATCCACAAGCTGCGCACGTTCCAGGAACTCGGTCACCGTGTGGTCTTCGTGATGGGAGACTTCACGGCCCGGGTCGGAGACCCGAGCGGCCGCGATGAGACGCGACCGATGTTGTCGGAAGAAGAAATCGAGTCGAACCTCGCCACGTACGAGGAGCAGTTGTTCCGTATTCTCGACCCGGCAACGACCGAGATCCGACGGAACAGCGAATGGCTCGCGAAGCTGAAGCTCGAGGACATCCTCCGGCTCACCTCGCAGTACACCGTGGCTCGCATGCTCGAGCGCGACGATTTCGCCGAGCGCCACCGCGAGAGACGCCCGATCAGCCTCGTGGAGTTTCTCTATCCCATGATGCAGGGGTACGACTCCGTCGCCCTCTGTGCCGATGTCGAACTGGGCGGCACCGACCAGTTGTTCAATCTGCTGCTGGGCAGGACGCTTCAGGAACGCGCCGGGCAGGAACCCCAGGTCTGCCTCGTCATGCCGCTGCTGAGGGGCACCGACGGAAGCCGCAAGATGTCCAAGAGCTACGACAACTATGTCGGCATCTCGATGGAGGCGGACGAGGCGTTCGGACGCGTGATGTCGATTCCGGATACCCTGCTCGACGAATGGCTCGTGCTCGTGTCGAGCGCGAGCGGCGATGATCTGGCCCAACGGCAAGGCCAGGTCGAGACCGACCCGCTTGCCGTGAAGCGCTGGCTCGCCGGGGACATCGTCGAGCGGTACCACGGGGCCGCCGCCGCAGGAAGCGCGCGGGAGGCCTTCGATCGGGTTCACCGGCGCGGTGAAGTGCCCGAGGAGATTCCGTCCGTCGCCCTCTCTCTGGGTGCCCGCGAGGCGATATGGATCGCACACATGCTCCGCGATGCCGGGCTGGCCGCTTCTTCATCCGAGGCTGGTCGGCTGATTCAGCAGGGCGCCGTGCGCGTGGATGGGGGTGTGATCCAAGACGGCCGCCTTCATCTGGGCGCGGGTCAATACGTCGTGCAGCGGGGCAAGCGAAAGTTCGCGCGGATCTCGATTAGACCCTAGCAGCCCGTGGCGCGGCGGGGCCTGCGACCGGTCGGGTACCTACCGGGACACGGTGTGTCGGCCTGCGGTCTTGCATGGCCCGGATCGTCGTTTCATGTTGCTCGGTCCCGCTCGTCGGGGAGATAGCGGTGTTGCGTCGGCGCGGCGCGGCGCGCGGCTCATGGTCGCGACGGGGCTCCCCATCTCGTTGAGACGGTTGGGTGTCGCGAAACGGTACGGCCAATCGTTGTACAAAGGGACGGCATAGCAAGGTTTGGAATTGCACGAAACTTGAAGGCTCTGACGCTTTGGTTCTCGACGTGGTGTACTGACCCGGCCGCGTCGGGCGAGGGCTTGGCTCTCGAAGAATGCGGGTCGTAGAGGATCCCACTGCCACAGGAGGGTGATCCATGTTGCTTCACTTGTCAGGACGGTGGAAGCGCGCGAGCGCGCTAACCGCCACATCCGTGAGCGCCTGGCTCTTTATCGGCGCGGCTCCGCTGATCGCGCAGGGCGCGGTTTCGGGGACGATCACCGACTCGGAGACGCTGGCCTCGGTGGCCGGGGCGCAGGTGTTCGTTGCGGGTACGGTAATCGGTACGCTGTCGGGTGCGGAGGGCACGTACCGGATGGAAGGGGTACCGGCGGGCGAGCAGACCGTGACGGTACGGCTGATCGGCTACCGTGAGATGTCGCAGACGGTGTCGGTGTCGTCGGGCCAGGTGGCCACGGCGGACTTCGCCATGTCGCAGACGGCGCTGCGACTTCAGGACCTCGTCGTGACGGGCGTAGTCGGCGAGACGCCGCAGGTGAAGCTCCCGTTCACGGTGGAGCGGCTGTCGGCTCAGGACCTCCCGGTCCCGGCGGCCGACGCATCTTCGCTGCTGGCGGGCAAGGCGGCGGGCGTTTCGGTGATCTCCGCTTCCGGACAGCCTGGCCAGGCTTCGTCGATCACCCTGCGCGGCCCGACGTCGATCAACGCGTCCGGGCGGAGCCAGTCGCCGCTGATCGTGATCGACGGCGTGATCCAGGCCAACGGCGCCACGCTCTCCGACGTGGGTGCGCTGGACATCGACCACGTGGAGATCGTGAAGGGTGCGGCGGCGGCGTCACTGTACGGCTCGCGTGCGCAGAACGGCGTGATCCAGATCACGACGAAGCGCGGCACGGGCCTGCAGACGAACTCGCTGAACATCCTCGGTCGTGGCGAGTACGGCTTCGGCCAGCTGGTCGGTGACGTGGGCCTCGTGCGCTCGCACCCGTACGAGATGAACGCGGCGGCTACGAAGTTCATCGACTCGGAAGGCAACGAGGTCGATTTTCGCGACCTGAACCGTCCGGGCTTCGGCTCTGCACGCCTCTACAACCAGATCATGCCGGGCGAAGCGGCCACGCCGCAGACGGCGTTCGCGAACCAGGCGTTCCCGACCGAGTTGTTCGACCACATGGACACGTTCTTCGATCCGGGTGAGACGATGGACGTGTACGGTGCCGTGACGGGCCGGTTCGGTGAGTCGAGCTTCCGGGTGAGCGTGAACCAGTTCCGCGAGGGCGGCGTCGTCAGTTGCTCCGTGTGCATCGACAACCTCGCCACGCTGAACGCGGATCGTGTCGCGCAGGGCCTGTCGGCCTTCGACATTGGCGTTCCGCACGACGAAGGGTACCAGCGGCAGAACGTGCGCCTGAACGTCGACACGCGGTTCGGCGATCTCGACATCGCGGCGAGCGGCTTCTACTCGCGCTCCGACCAGGATGACCGGGCGGTCTCCACCGGCGCTTTCTCGCGGCTCACCTTCATGTCTCCCGCGATCGACATCACGGGGATCGACCCGACTGATGGATACCCCGACATCAACGCGGATCCTCAGTCGATCGAGCCGAACCCGCTCTACCTCCTGGCGGTCAACGACAGCCGGGATGAACGGACGCGCACGATGGGCTCGGTGGACCTCAACTTCTCCCCGTCGGCCCTCGACTGGTTGACGCTCGAAGCCAACGCCTCGTTCGACCGGACGGACTTCAGCGACTATGCCATCCGGCCCAAGAACGAGCGCACGGAGGGTGGCGGCGGCACCGGTAACTTCACCGGAGGCAGCCTGCGGGAGTTCAACTCCACCAACGAAGCCGTGAATGCTTCCGTGACGCTGGGCGGGAGCCAGACGTTCATGGACGGCGACCTCACCGTTCGCGCCAAGGCCCGCTACCTGATCGAGGACCAGCAGTACGAGTCGAACGGCGTGTTCGGCAGCCGGTTCTCGGTGCAGGACGTGCCGAACTTCGGCGCGATCATCGGCGAGACCAGCGGAAACAACCAGACCACGAAGATTAAGGCGGAGGGGCTGTTCGGGATCGCGAGCGTCGACTACCTCGGTCGCTACATCCTCGACGGTCTGGTTCGTCGCGACGGATCTTCGCTGTTCGGGCCGGACGAGCGGTGGCAGACGTACTACCGCGGCTCGGTCGCCTGGCGCATCACCCAGGAAGACTTCTGGAACATCGACGCGATCGACGAGTTCAAGCTGCGCTTCTCGCTGGGTACGGCGGGTGGCCGGCCGAACTTCTTCGCCCAGTACGAGACGTTCGGCGTTTCGGCGGGCGCGATCTTCCCGATCAACCTCGGCAACCGGGCTCTGAAGCCGGAGTTCACGACCGAGCGCGAGGCGGGGATGAACTTCGTGTTCTTCGAGAACATCGGTCTTGACCTGACGTACGCGTGGCAGACGACGGACGACCAGCTGCTGCAGGTTCCGCAGCCGGCGTTCGTGGGCTTCTCGAGCCAGTGGCAGAATGCCGGTGCGATCGCGGCGGAGACGTACGAGGTGTCGCTCCGCTACGCGGCGATCGACACGCAGGACATGGGCCTTCAGTTCCGCGTGAACTGGGACAAGACGAAGCAGGAGATCACGCGTCTGGACGTTCCCGACTACACGTTCGGCAACTTCTTCGTCTCCGAGGGTCGTCCGCTGGGCGAGATGTGGGGCGAAGTGTGGGCCAGCGACTGCGCGCAACTCGCGCCGATCGGCGTTTCGGCCTCCGACTGCGCCTCGAACTTCCAGGTGAACGACGACGGCCTGCTCGTTCCGACGGGTGGCGCCGCGTTTACCGACGGCTTCAGCCAGGGGCTCTGGGGCAGCCAGGTCGAAGTCGCCACGGCGGATGGCAGCAACACGTACCACTGGGGCCTCCCGATCAAGGTCCAGGACTACTCGCCGGCGTGTGTGACCAAGAACCCCTCCGACTACATGGAGAAGTGCACGCTGTCCGAGTTCCTGCCGTTCGGGAACACCACACCGGACTTCAACCTGTCGTTTGCGACCAACTTCCGGTACAAGGGACTCAGCCTGAACAGCCTGTTGGAGACATCCCAGGGCCAGTCGATGTACAACGGGACGGCCCAGTGGTCGCTTCGCGAGTTGCGTGGCGAGGACACGGATCAGACGGGCAAGTCGCTTGAGCACAACAAGCCCGTCGGCTACGCCTCGGCCATTTACTCGGTCAACGCCGACAACTCGTGGTTCCGCGAGGACGGCAGCTGGATCAAGCTCCGCGAGCTGTCCCTGGGGTACACGCTGCCTCAGGACATGGTCGCAAGTCTGTTCAGCGGAGTCTTCGACCGGGTTACGTTCAACGTGATCGGCCGCAACCTGTTCACGATCACCGACTACCGTGGATACGACCCCGAGGTCGGCTCGAGTGGCGGCCAGCTTGGCAGCGCCGCGTTGAACCGGGTGGACAGCTTCGGTTATCCGAACTTCCGGACCTTCACCTTCTCGGCGGAACTGGTATTTTGATTTCCCCGCCTGTGGCAGTGGCGAGCCCCGCCCTCTCCGGAGGGCGGGCCGCTCCTCGCTCACGCCAAGGGGATCAGCAGATACCGACTGAACAACGGAGAGATCATGAATAGGAAGCTGACACTACCGGCTTTTGCGCTGGCGCTGTCGGTCGGCTTTTCGGGCTGCGACCTACAGGTCCAGAACCCGAACCAGCCGGACCGCGCGCGTGCCCTGGCCGGCCCGGATGATGTGGAGACGCTCATCGCGAGCTCCTTCCTGAAGGTCTGGGAGATCGGGCATTACTGGAACAACTCGAACTTCGCGTTCGGCCACATGGCGAACCGCCACACGGCGACGTGGGGCAACATGGCGATGAACGACCTCGGTCGTGAGCCCCGCGAAACGCTGCCGAATACCCCGTCGTACCGCTGGGCGTATGTCTTCGAGGGGAACTGGGGCGACGCCTACGGCGGCATTTCGGGGGCTTCGGACGGGATCCGTGCCATCGAGGGGGGGCTCGAGATCGGCGATGGCGGTGAACGTAACGCCAGAGCTCTGGCCTTCGCGGCGGGGAACCAGGCGATTCTCTCGTGCCTCCTGGGGCTGTGGTACGACCAGGCGTTCATCGTTGACGAGACGACCGACCTGGGCGGCGAACTGGACACGGTCGACTACACTGCCTTGGCCAGCTACGCGATGGGCAAGCTGGACGCGGCGGAATCGCAGTCCCGCGCTGCCTCGTTCACGCTCGAAGAGACGTGGATCAACGGCAATGCGTGGGACAACAACCAGTGGGCCGACTATCTCGTCGGCTGGAAAGCTCGCTGTGCGGCGAACATGCCGCGCACGGACGCTGACGCGGCGGGTGCCAACTGGAGCCAGATCATGGCCAACGCCCAGAACGGGATTGGCGATGTGGTGGTGACGGGTGAGGACTCGTCGTCGGATTCGCCCTGGTTCGACGGCCTCAAGACCCTTATGCAGGAGAACGACACCTGGCACCGCATGCATATGGACTGGGTCGGCATGGCCGACCAGAGCGGCGAGTACCAGGACTGGGTCTCGACCCCGACGGAGCAGCGAACGGCCCGTCAGATGACGTTCGGCGACGACAAGCGGTTCCCGCCGACGAACGATAACGGGGCGACATCGGACATCGTGAGTCCCTCGGCCGCATCCTTCGGCCCGCGATCGCGATACAACTCGACGATCATCTTCCGGCCGGAGCGTGGTACGTATCGCCAGTCTCACTACGGTGATATGCGGTACGACGCCTACACGCTGAGCTGCAGCTTCTGCTTCTTCGGCGCCATGGAACACATGACGTCGCAGGAGATGGATGCCTACGTTGCCGAAGGGCACTACCGGATGGGCAACTTCGCGGGTGCTGCGGAGATCGTGAACAGGACGCGCATGGAGGCCGGACTGCCTGCGGCGCCGTCCAACCCCACGGATGTGGTTCCGTCGAACGGGGCGGGCGAGTGCACGCCGCGGAAGCGGTACGACACCCAGGGCCGCTGCGGCAACCTGCGGGATGCGATGTGGTTCGAGCACTTCGAGACTGTGTTCAACGTGTTCGGCGGGCTCGAATTCTGGCACGGGCGTCGTAACGACCTCCTGCCGGCGGGCACTGCGCTGCAGGTTCCGATCCCGGCCGCCGACCTCGAGGTGTTGCAGCGTGACATCTACACGTTCGGTGGTGGCGGTGCGAGTTCGGCCGGCAACCCAATTCCGCCGTCCGTGGTTCCGGGTAGCCTCGACTCCGCTTTGGAGCGGGTCGCGTACGCACTGGAGCGCCTCCGGGCGAACCAGAAGCTTGAGAAGGGGATGCGGGATCTCGTCGTGCGCTAGGTACCCGACCGCACTGGGTTTCGAGCCAACAAGGCGGTCTTATTGAGTAGAAGATGTCTTGAAGGAGCATGGGGATCTTCCGGTGCCGTCAGGTGGCGGTGCCGGGAGGTCTCCGTTTAGCAACCAAACGATCGGGTGGCGCAATTTCGCGCTCCCGATCGTTCTACATCCAGGGAGTTTGGTCTCGACGCGGTGGACCGGCCCGGTTGCGTCGACAGAGATGGGGCTCCCCCGGCGGTGTCCGGGCCATTGGGATCCCACTGCAACAGGAGGGTGATCCATGCTGTTTGACTCGTCAGGAAGGTGGAAGCGCGCGAGCGTGCTTGCCGCCACGGCCGTGAGCGCCTGGCTCTTTATCGGCGCGGCTCCGCTGATCGCGCAGGGCGCGGTTTCGGGGACGATCACCGACTCGGAGACGCTGGCCCCGGTGGCCGGGGCGCAGGTGTTCGTTGCGGGTACGGTAGTCGGTACGCTGTCGGGTGCGGAGGGCACGTACCGGCTGGAAGGCGTACCGGCGGGCGAACAGACCGTGACGGTGCGCCTGATCGGCTACCGTGAGATGTCGCAGACGGTGTCCGTGTCGTCGGGCCAGGTGGCCGCGGCGGACTTTGCCGTCGTGCAGACGGCGCTCCGGATTCAGGACATCGTGGTGACGGGGGTGGTCGGCGAGACGCCGCAGGTGAAGCTCCCGTTCACGGTGGAGCGGCTGTCATCACAGGACTTCCCGGTTCCGGCCGCCGATGTCTCGTCGCTGCTGACGGCGAAGGCGGCCGGCGTATCCGTGGTTTCGGGTTCGGGCCAGCCCGGCGCCGAGGCGTCGATCATGCTGCGCGGCCCGACATCGATCAACACGTCCGGCCGGTCACTGTCGCCGCTGATCGTGATCGACGGCGTCATCCAGTCCGACCAGGCCTCGCTTTCGGACATCGGATCGCTGGACATCGATCACATAGAGATCGTGAAGGGCGCGGCGGCGGCGTCGCTGTACGGCTCGCGTGCGCAGAACGGCGTGATCGAGATCACGACGAAGCGCGGCACGGGCCTGCAGACGAACTCGCTGAACATCCTCGCCCGCGGCGAATATGGCATGAGCCAGCTTGTCGGCGACGTGGGTTTGACGCGTTCCCACCCCTACAAGATGAACGCGGCCGGGACGAAGTTCATCGACTCCGACGGCAACGAGGTCGCCTTCACCGACCTGAGCCGGCCCGGTTTCGGCGCCCCCGTGCTCGCGAACCAGATCAACCCGGAAGAGCCCGGAGATTCCTATACGGCGTTCGCGAACCAGGCGTTCCCCCATGAGCTGTTCGACCACATGAACACGTTCTTCGATCCGGGCGAGACGATCGACGCATACGGCGCGGTCACGGGCCGCTTCGGCGAGTCGAGCTTCCGGGTGAGCATGGATCAGTTCATCGAGGGTGGCGTCGTTCGGTGCACACCGTGTATCGACAACCTCTCCACGCTGAACGCGGATCGGGCCGCTCAGGGCCTGACGGCTTTCGACGTCGGGCTTCCGGACGACGACGGTTACGAGCGGCAGAACGTGCGGTTGAACGTGGACACGCGGTTCGGCGACCTGGACATCGCGGCGAGCGGCTTCTACTCGCGCGCCACCCAGGACGACAAGGCTCTCGAGAACGGTGCCTTCAGCCAGCTGACCTTCGCCTCGCCGGCGGTCGACCTCACACAGATCGATCCGACGGACGGGTATCCCCTGATCGACGCGGACACGCAGTCGATCTCGTCCAACCCTCTCTACCTGCTGGCGATCGTAGACAGCCGCGACCGTCGGACGCGGACCATGGGTTCGGTGGATCTCAACTACTCGCCCTCGGGGGTCGACTGGCTGTCGCTCGAAGCGAACGCGTCGTTCGACCGCACGGACTTCTACGACTACGAGCTGTACCCGAAGAACGAGAAGACGAGGGAAGGCCCGACCGGCGGCAGTCTGCGAGAGGGCAACTTCACGGATGAGGCGATCAACGCGTCGGTGACGCTGGGCGCGAGCCAGACGTTCATGGACGGCGATCTTACGGTGCGCGGTAAGGCCCGCTACCTGATCGAGGACCAGCAGTACGAGTCGAACGGCGTGTTCGGCAGCCAGTTCTCGGTGCAGGACGTGCCGAACTTCGGCGCGATCATCGGCTCGACCACCGGGAGAAATCTTGTCCGCTCGATCAAGGCGGAGGGGCTGTTCGGGATCGCGAGCGTCGACTACAAGGGCCGCTACATCCTCGACGGCCTGGTTCGTCGCGACGGTTCGTCGCTGTTCGGGCCGGACGAGCGGTGGCAGACGTACTATCGCGGCTCGTTCGCGTGGCGCCTGTCGCAGGAAGATTTCTGGAACATCGACGCGATCGACGAGTTCAAGCTGCGCTTCTCGCTGGGCACGGCGGGCGGTCGGCCGAACTTCCAGGCGCAGTACGAGACGTTCGGTATTTCGGGGGGCGCGATCTTCCCGGTCAACCTCGGCAACACGGCGCTGAAGCCGGAGTTCACGACCGAGCGCGAGGCGGGGATGAACTTCGTGTTCTTCGAGAACATCGGTCTCGACCTGACGTACGCGTGGCAGACGACGGATGACCAGTTGCTCCGCGTTCCGCAGCCGGCGTTCGTGGGCTTCTCGAGCCAGTGGCAGAATGCCGGTGAGATCTCGGCGCGGTCATACGAGGTATCCCTCCGCTACGCGCCGATCGACACGGAGGACATGGGCCTGCAGTTCCGGGTGAACTGGGACCGGACGCGGCAGGAGATCACGCGTCTGGACGTGCCGGCCTATCGGCAGGGGACATTCTTTGTCTCCGAGGGCCGTCCACTGGGTGAGATGTGGGGCCATGTGCTCGCGACGACGTGCTCGGAACTCGCGCCGATCGGCGTTTCGGCCTCCGACTGCGCCTCGAACTTCCGGGTCAACGACGACGGGCTGCTCGTATGGACGGGTGGCGCCGAGCCCACCGCGGGGTTCAGCCAGAGGCTGTGGGGCACGGACGGCACCGTGCCCACGGAGGACGGCGGCGAGCAGGCCTACAACTGGGGTGTCCCGATCAAGGTTCTCGACTACTCGCCGGCCTGCGTGTCGAAGAACCCGTCCAACTTCATGGACAAGTGCCAGTTGACGGACGTTCTGCCGTTCGGGAACACGACGCCGGACTTCAACCTGTCGTTCGGATCGAACTTCCGGTACAAGAGCCTGAGCCTGAACGCGCTGGTCGAGTCGTCGATGGGCCATTCGATCTACAACAACACCGCGCAGTGGGCGCTTCGCGATGACCGCGGCGAGGACGTGGACCAGACGGGCAAGCCGCTCGAGTTCAACAAGTCCATCGGTTACGTCGCGGGGCTCTACACGTCCAACAACGACAACGCGTGGTTCCGTGAGGACGGCGACTGGATCAAGATCCGCGAGCTGTCGGTCGGCTACACGCTGCCGCAGGCGGCCGTGGAAAGCCTGTTCGGCCAGATGTTCGACCGGATCACCCTGAACGTGATCGGCCGCAACCTGCTGACGATCACCGACTACCGCGGATACGATCCGGAAGTCGGCCGAACCGGCGGAGAACTCGCGAGTTCGACTCTGCAGCGATACGACAGCTTCGGGTATCCGAACTTCCGCTCGTTCACTTTCTCGGCGGAACTGGTCTTCTGACCCGTCTTGCGGCCGTGGGTCGGCCGCCCTTTCGCGAGGGCGGCCGACGCGCGAGCCGGACGAACGGGATCGGGAGAACGTGATCGAAAAATGGAGGGACCATGAAGAAGAAGCTGACACTGCCTGCCTTCGCGCTGGCGCTTGTGGTCGGCTTTTCGGGCTGCGACCTGCAGGTCAACAATCCGAACGAGCCGGACCGGGCGCGCGCCCTGGCGAGCCCGGACGACGTGGAATCGCTCATCGCGAGTTCCTATCAGCAGGTCTGGGCGATGGGGCACTACTGGGATAATGCGAACTTCGCCTTCAACCATATGTCGAGCCGTCACACGGCGACGTGGGGCAACAACGGACAGAACGACCTTGGTCGCGAGCCCCGCGAGCCGATGCCGAACTCGACCTCCTATCGCTGGTCGTACGTGTTCTCGGAACACTGGAGCGACGCCTACGGCGGCATCTCGGCGGCGTCGGACGGGATCCGGGCCATCGACGAAGGCCTGGAAATCGGTGATGGCGGTGAGCGCAACGCACGCGCCCGCGCGTTTGCCGTCGCCAATCAGGCGCTCCTGAGCTGCCTGCTCGCGCTGTGGTACGATCAGGCCTTCATCGTCGACGAGACGACGGATCTCACCGGCGAGCTCGAGACGGTCGACTACAACGCGGTGTTCGCCCATGCGATGGGCGTTCTGAACGAGGCGGAGTCTGCCGCGCGGGCGGCTTCGTTCTCGCTCGAGCCGACGTGGATCAACGGGAATGCCTGGGACAACAACCAGTGGGCCGATTACCTCGTGAGCTGGAAGGCGCGCTGCGCGGCGAACATGCCGCGGACGGACGCCGAGGCGGCGGGGGCGAACTGGAGCCAGATCATCGCGGACGCGCAGAACGGCATTCGCGATGTCGTGGTGGTCGGCGAGGACCGTTCCTCGGATACGGCCTGGTTCGACGACCTCAAGGCCAAGGCGCAGCAGAACGGCACCTGGCACCGGATGCACATGGACTGGGTCGGCATGGCGGACCAGAGCGGGGAATACCAGGACTGGCTCACGTTCCAGACGTCCAAGCGGACGGCGCGCAAGATGGCGTTCGGGGACGACAAGCGGTTTCCGGCGGTCAACGAGGACGGCGTGCTCGGGGAGAGCGTGAGTCCCACGGCCGCGTCCACCGGCCCGCGCCACCGCTATAACGCCAACATCATCTTCATTGCTTCGCGCGGGACCTACCGGCAGTCGCACTACGGCGACGCACGGTACGATCACTACACCCTGAGCTGCAACTTCTGCGAGTCCGGCGACATGGAGGAGATGACCAGCCAGGAGATGGATCACTACGTCGCCGAGGCCCGCTACCGGATGGGCGACTTCGCGGGCGCGGCGGACATCATCAATGTCACGCGCATGCAGGCCGGGCTGCCCCCGGCTCCGTCGAACCCGACGGATGCGGTTCCGTCGAACGGGGCGGGCGAGTGCACGCCGCGGAAGCGTTACGACGTGCAGGGGCGCTGCGGCAACCTGCGGGACGCGATGTGGTTCGAGCACTTCGAGAACGTGTTCAACGTGTACGGCGGGCTGGAGTTCTTCCACGGCCGCCGCAACGACATTCTGCCCGCGGGAACGGCACTGCAGCTGCCGATGCCGGCCGGCGACCTCGAGGTGTTGCAGCGGGACATCTACACCTTCGGCGGTAGCGCTGGCGGCGCGGCCGGGGATCCGACACCTCCGTCGGTCGTCCCGGGGAGCTTCGATTCCGCGCTGCAGCGAGCTACCTATTCGCTGGAGCGTCTCCGGGCGCACCAGAAGATGTCACGTTCGAGGGAGGATCTCGTCGTCCGCTGAGACAAGCATCCACGATCGGGGGAGGCTGACGACCTCCCCCGCTTCGTTTACACTATAGAGTAGAGGGTTTGGTCTCGACGCGGTGTGCTGACCCGGCCGTGTCGGGGCGAGATATGACCCTCGGAGAATCGCGGGTCGTAGAGGATCCCAGCAACAGGAGGGTGATCCATGTTGTTTCACTTGTCAGGAAGGTGGAAGCGCGCGAGCGCGCTGGCCGCCACGGCCGTGAGCGCCTGGCTCTTTATCGGCGCGGCTCCGCTGATCGCGCAGGGCGCGGTTTCGGGGACGATCACCGACTCGGAGACGCTGGCCCCGGTGGCCGGGGCGCAGGTGTTCGTTGCGGGTACGGTAGTCGGTACGCTGTCGGGTGCGGAGGGCACGTACCGGCTGGAAGGGGTACCGGCGGGCGAACAGACCGTGACGGTACGGCTGATCGGCTACCGTGAGATGTCGCAGACGGTGTCCGTGTCGTCGGGCCAGGTGGCCACCGCGGACTTCGCCATGTCGCAGACGGCGCTCCGGATTCAGGACATCGTAGTGACGGGGGTGGTCGGCGAGACGCCGCAGGTGAAGCTCCCGTTCACGGTGGAGCGGCTTTCGGCTCAGGACCTCCCGGTCCCGGCCGCAGATGTCTCGTCGCTGCTGGCGGGCAAGGCGGCGGGCGTGTCGGTGATTTCCGGTTCCGGACAGCCCGGCGAGGCGGCGTCGATCACACTGCGCGGCCCGACGTCGATCAACACGTCCGGGCGGACCATGTCGCCGCTGATCGTGATCGACGGCGTGATCCAGTCCGAGGCCGCCACGCTCTCCGACGTGGGTGCGCTGGACATCGACCACGTGGAGATCGTGAAGGGTGCGGCGGCGGCGTCGCTGTACGGCTCGCGTGCGCAGAACGGCGTGATCCAGATCACGACGAAGCGCGGCACGGGCCTGCAGACGAACTCGCTGAACATCCTCGGTCGTGGCGAGTACGGCTTCGGCCAGCTGGTCGGCGACATCGGTCTGGTGCGCTCGCACCCCTACACGATGAACGCGGCAGGGACGAAGTTCATCGACAGCAATGGGGACGAAGTCGATTTTCGCGACCTGAACCGCAAGGGCTTCGGTTCCGCGCAGCTCTACAACCAGATCCAGGTGGGCGAAACCGGGACGGTGGAGACGGCGTTCGCGAACCAGGCGTTCCCGAACGAGTTGTTCGATCACATGGACACGTTCTTCGACCCGGGCGAGACGCTGGACGTGTACGGCGCGGTCACGGGCCGGTTCGGCGAGTCGAGCTTCCGGGTCAGCGTCGACCAGTTCCGCGAGGGCGGAGTGGTCAGTTGCTCCGCGTGCATCGACAACCTCGCCACGCTCAACGCCGACCGGGTTGCGCAGGGCCTCTCGGCTTTCAACGTCGGCGTTCCGGACGACGAGGGCTACGAGCGTCAGAACGTGCGACTGAACGTCGACACGCGGTTCGGCGACCTGGACATTGCCGCGAGCGGGTTCTACTCGCGTGCGACACAGGATGACAAGGCGGTCACGAACTCTGCATTCGCGCGGTTGACCTTCGTGTCGCCGGCGATCGACATATCGGGAGTTTCCCCCCTCGACGGGTATCCCGACATCGACGCGGACCCGCAGTCGATCGAGGCGAACCCGCTCTACCTGCTGGCCACCAACAACAGCCGGGACCATCGAACGCGGACGATGGGCTCGGTGGACCTGAACTTTACGCCATCGGGGTTCGAGTGGCTGTCACTGGAGGCCAACGCGTCGTTCGACCGGACGGACTTCCGTGACTACGAAATCCGCCCCAAGAACGAGCGGACATCCAGCGCCAGCGGCACCGGTGAGTTCACCGGCGGGCGCCTGCGTGAGGGCAACTTCACGGACGAGGCGATCAACGCGTCGGTGACGCTGGGCGCGAGCCAGGCGTTCATGGACGGCGACCTGACGGTTCGCGGTAAGGTCCGCTACCTGATCGAGGACCAGCAGTTCGAGCAGAACGGCGTGTTCGGCAGCCGGTTCTCGGTGCAGGACGTGCCGAACTTCGGCGCGATCATCGGCGAGACGACTGGAAGCAACCAGGTCCGCTCGATCAAGGCGGAGGGGCTGTTCGGGATCGCGAGCGTCGACTACAAGGGCCGCTACATCCTCGACGGCCTGGTTCGTCGCGACGGTTCGTCGCTGTTCGGGCCGGACGAGCGGTGGCAGACGTACTACCGCGGCTCGGCCGCCTGGCGCGTGTCTCAGGAAGACTTCTGGAACATCGACGGGATCGACGAGTTCAAGCTGCGCTTCTCGCTGGGCACGGCGGGCGGCCGGCCCAACTTCTACGCCCAGTACGAGACGTTCGGCGTCTCGGCGGGCGCGATCTTCCCGATCAACCTCGGCAACCGGGCCCTGAAGCCGGAGTTCACGACCGAGCGCGAGGCGGGGATGAACTTCGTGTTCTTCGAGAACATCGGCCTCGACCTGACGTACGCGTGGCAGACGACGGACGACCAGCTGCTGCAGGTTCCGCAGCCGGCGTTCGTGGGTTTCTCGAACCAGTGGCAGAACGCTGGTGCGATCGCCGCGGAGACGTACGAGGTGTCGCTCCGCTATGCGGCGATCGACACGCAGGACATGGGCCTGCAGTTCCGCGTGAACTGGGACCGAACGCGGCAGGAGATCACGCGTCTGGACGTTCCCGACTTCACCCAGGCCGGGACCTTCTTCGTCTCCGAGGGTCGTCCGCTGGGCGAGATGTGGGGTGAAGTGCTCGCGACGAGTTGCGCGCAACTCGCGCCGATCGGCATATCGGCCTCCGAGTGCTCCTCGAACTTCCAGGTGAACGACGACGGTCTGCTCGTTCCGACGGGTGGCGCCGCGTTCACCGACGGCTTCAGCCAGGGGCTCTGGGGCACGACGGTTTCGGTAAACACGGCCGACGGTGCAGAGGATTACAAGTGGGGTCTCCCGACCTATGTGAAGGACTACTCGCCGGCGTGTGTGGCCAAGAACCCATCGAACTACATGGACAAGTGCCGGCTGCAGGAGTTCCTGCCGTTCGGGAACACGACGCCCGACTTCAACCTGTCGTTCGCGACGAACTTCCGGTACAAGGGCCTGAGCCTGAACGGGCTGCTCGAATCTTCGATCGGCCATTCGATCTACAACAACACGGCTCAGTGGGCGCTTCGCGAGTTGCGCGGCGAGGATGTGGACCAGACCGGCAAGCCGCTGGAGTTGAACAAGCCGACGGCATACGCCTCGGTGATCTACAATGTCGGCTCCGACGACTCATGGTTCCGCGAGGACGGCGACTGGATCAAGCTCCGTGAGCTGTCGCTCGGCTACACGCTGCCCCAGGGGGCCATGGAAGCTCTGTTCGGACAGGTGTTCGACCGGATCACCTTTAACGTGATCGGCCGCAATCTGATCACGATCACCGACTACCGCGGGTACGACCCCGAGGTCGGTCGCAGCCGGGGATCGCTCCAGAATCAGGCGATAAACCGGGTGGACAGCTTCGGTTATCCCAACTTCCGGACGTTCACCTTCTCGGCGGAATTGGTTTTCTGACCCGTCCTGCGGCCGTGGGTTGCCCGCCCTTTCGAGGGGCGGGCAACCCATGAGCCGGACGAACGGATCGGGAGCACGTGATCGAACTAATGGAGGGATCATGAAAAGGAAGCTGACACTGCCTGCTTTCGCGCTGGCGCTTGTGGTCGGCTTTTCGGGCTGCGACCTGCAGGTCGACAACCCGAACGAGCCGGATCGAGTGCGCGCCCTGGCGGGCCCGGACGATGTGGAGACGCTCATCGCGAGCTCCTACATCAAGGTCTGGGAAATCGGGCATTACTGGACCAACGCGAACTTCGCCTTCAACCACATGTCGAGCCGCCACACGGCGACGTGGGGCAACATGGGGATGAACGACCTCGGTCGTGAGCCCCGTGAACCGCTGCCGAACTCCCCCTCGTACGGCAGTTCGTACATATTCGAGGGGAACTGGGGTGACGCCTACGGCGGCATTTCGGGGGCTTCGGACGGGATCCGGGCTATCGACGAGGGTTTGGAGATCGGCGACGGCGGTGAGCGCAACGCGCGCGCGCGCGCGTTCGCGGTGGCAAGTCAGGGGATGCTGTCCTGTCTGCTCGCGTTGTGGTACGACCAGGCTTTCATCGTCGACGAGACGACGGACCTGAGCGGGGAGCTGGAGACGGCCGACTACAACGCCGTTTTTGCGTACGCAATGAACAAGCTGGACGAGGCGGAGTCTGCGGTTCGTGCGGCCTCGTTCACGCTTCCGGATACGTGGATCAACGGGAACGCGTGGGACAACAACCAGCTGGCCGACTATCTGGTGAGCTGGAAGGCCCGCTGCGCGGCGAACATGCCGCGCACGGACGCCGATGCTGCCGGCGCGAACTGGAGCCAGATCATGGCCAATGCCCAGAACGGGATGCGTGACCTCGTCGTCATTGGCGAGGACCGATCTTCCGGCACCCCGTGGTGGAGCGGCATCAAGATCTTCATGCAGGAGAACAATACCTGGCACCGGATGCACATGGACTGGGTCGGCATGGCGGATCAGAGCGGCGAGTATCAGGATTGGCTTTCGACACCGACGGAACAGCGTACGGCTCGCCGGCTGACGTTCGGTGACGACAAGCGGTTCCCGGCCGCGAACGAAAACGGTCTGCTGTCGGAAATCGTGAGCCCGACGGTCGCCTCCACCGGCCCGCGCTCGCGGTACAACGCGACGATCATCTTCCGGCCGGAGCGCGGCACGTACCGCCAGTCGCACTACGGCGACGCTCGGTTCGAACACTACACGCTGAGTTGCAGCCGGTGTGAGTTCGGTACCATGGAGTCCATGACGTCGCAGGAGATGGATGCCTACGTCGCCGAAGGGCACTACCGGATGGGCAACTTCGCGGGTGCCGCGGAGGTCGTGAACAAGACCCGCATGGAAGCCGGACTGCCTCCGGCGCCGTCCAACCCCACGGATGCGGTGCCGTCGAACGCGGCGGGCGAGTGCACGCCGCGGAAGCGGTACGACGTGCAGGGCCGCTGCGGCAACCTGCGGGACGCGATGTGGTGGGAGCACTTCGAGAACGTGTTCAATGTGTTCGGCGGACTCGAGCACTGGCACGGGCGCCGTAACAACCTCCTGCCGGCGGGGACGGCGCTGCAGCTGCCTATGCCGGCCGCCGACCTCGAGGTCCTGCAGCGGGACATCTACACGTTCGGTGGTGGGGAGGCGAGTTCGGCCGGCAACCCCATTCCGCCGTCGGTGGTTCCGGGCAGCCTCGACTCCGCTCTGGAGCGGGCGGCGTTCTCTCTGGAGCGTCTCCAGCGGAGTCTGGCAGCCGCGCGGGGTGAGGCAAACGCGGATCTCGTCGTCCGCTAGTCTCGCGGAACGTAGCTCAACGGTCTGAAGCCGGCTTCGGGCCGACGACGAGGCCACCGGGTTCCCTCGGTGGCCTCGTCGCATTCCGGAGCAATTCTGTCAGAAACCGCGGACCCGGGACGTTCCTCTTGTTGTGCGGCGACGGTCAGCCGCACTAGTCTGTCGACCTTCCGACGAGGGTCCTGGTGAGAGGTTATAGATGAAACAAAAGGCAATGAGCTTGCTGGCTGCCGCGACCATCGCGATCAGTTTGGCGGGCGCTTCCGTTACCGGGTGTCAGAACCTCGATGTCGGGATGTCGATTCCCGTGGGTGACTCGCTGAAGCAGGACCCAGGGCTGGACGAGCCGGGTTCTACCAACCCGGGGAACAACATCGTCCCGGTCAACCCGCAGGGGCGCTAGCGACCACGGTCAGCCCGCGCCCCGCCGCGTCCAGATGACGATCGATCCGCACCGCCCGTAGAATTGGGGGGGCGTCTCCGAAATCCCGCGATACACTTCGACTGCGGCGAGGTCGCCCGCCACCGCGATCATGTCGAGGTCGATCGGATAGGGGAGCCCGTGAAGCTGGCGCCCATCGACGTAGAACGTCGGGAGGCACCCCGTCATCGTTTGGCCCGCCATTCGGATGTACACCTCGCAATGCGGAGCACAGGTCTCCCGGAGGTTGACGGCCGGGATCGTTCGCAGAACGTCGGCCAGACTGCGATAGCGCTGGCGGTCGATTTCCTCGGGCGTAACGAACGCGCCGAGGCCTCGCTCGAGCCGATCGTAGAACTCGGTTTCCTCGAGCCAGCGAGATCTCGCGGTAACCTCGACCGCGATGGGTGCGACGGCGATCGGCCGGGGAGCGAGCCGGATCCGGGCATTCGTGCTCACGCCCGGTGCGACACTCAGAGCCGCCGTCGGCTCTCCGTACGCGACATGGCGGATGACGAGTTCCTGCAATCCCGCGGGTACTTCCGCAATGCGGAACCTGCCGTTGGACTCCGTGACGACCGACCCTCGAGCGCCCGGGATCCGGACCGTCGCGCCGCTGATCGGCTGGGCCGTCGAGTCGTCGAGCAGGATCCCGGAAACAGCGCCCATCGGCCCCTCATGGAGCACGTCGAGGTCCTCACGGTGCATCTCGCCCTCTTCGAGGATCAGAGCGACGCGCCAACTCGTCATGCTGAGCGCGTCGGCCCAGACCGTCATGCGGGTCTCCTGCGGTACATCGCAAACGACGTAGGCGCCGTCCTCGGAGTCGGCGGCGAAGTGGCTCGGGATCTCCCTTCCGGTTTCCGTAGTGCGGGTAGCCCATGTGAGGTGGACGCGGCCCCCCGGAAGCGGCAGGCCGCTCCGGCCGTCAGTGATGGTCCCGTAGAGGATCGACTGATTCTCGATCGGGTGGACGCTGCGGCACTGGTTGCGGATCCGCGTAGAGTCCAGCTGGCCGGCGAGGGGCGAGGCACAGTAAGCGAAGATGCACAGCGCGGTGAACGAGACGCCGGCTTGCCGGACCGTGGTCTCGGTTGTGCGGCGATCGGGAACGGGTGATGTGTTCAAGGCGACTTGCCCCGGGCTGCCGGGATTCGACCACCCATCATACGGTTTCCGCCTGAGTGTGGATACGCTTGCCCATCCGCCCGACCCCGCCCTTCGCCCGGTGGCCCTCGGCCTCGGATCGAATCTGGGGGCCCGGATTGAACACCTGCGAGATGCAGCCCGCAGCCTGCGCGAGGAGGTACTGGTCGAGGCCCGGTTCTCCGGAGTCTACGAGACCGTTCCCGCCTACGGCCTCGATCAGCCCGCCTACTTGAACGCATGCTGCGTGGGCTGGACGCGGTGCGATCCGCGGGATCTGCTTGTCGCGCTCAAGGATCTGGAGTCCAGGGCCGGGAGGGATCCGCTCGCGCCGAGATTCTCCTCCCGGCCGCTCGATCTCGACATCCTGCTGTATGCGAACGAAGTTGTAGCGACTCCGCTGCTCACGATTCCGCACGCCGCAATGTCTGAGCGAGCCTTCGTCCTCGTGCCGCTGGCGGAGATTGCCGGCGGCTGGCCGCATCCCGCACTCTGCCGCTCGATCGCCGACCTGGCCGCCGCCGTCGATACCACGGGCGTGAAGGTCACGAATCTGCGTCTGACGGAGGCCCATGAGCCGCAAGACTCTTGAAGTCCGGATCGCCGCAGGCGGGAGCTATCCGATCCATATCGAGCCGGGCCTGCTCACCGACGTGGCTTCGGTCTGCAGGAGTCAGTCACCCGCGCACCGGTACGCGGTGATCGCCGATTCTCAGGTGGCCCGACTCTACGGCCCTGGCGTCATGTCATCCTTGAAGGACGCCGGCCTCGACGCCGCCCTCATCCCGTTCCCGGCGGGCGAGTGGAACAAGAGCCGGGAGCAGTGGTCGTCGCTCAGCGACCGCATGCTCCGGGCGGGGTTCGGGCGGGACTCGGCTGTGGTGGCACTCGGTGGCGGCGTGACGGGCGATCTTGCGGGGTTTGTCGCGGCGACCTACATGCGCGGCATCCCCGTCGTTCAGATTCCCACCACGCTGCTGGCCATGCTCGACAGTTCCGTGGGCGGAAAGACCGGTGTCGACACCGAAGCGGGCAAGAATCTGGTCGGCGCCTTCCACCACCCCTCGGCCGTGCTGGTCGATCCCGCCGTGCTCGAGACGCTCCCGCGTCATCAGCGTTGTGCGGGGCTGGCCGAGGCCGTGAAGACGGCGGCCATCCTCGACGCCGGGCTCTGGCGCTGGATCGCGGGGCGAGCTTCGGCACTGGTAGACGGCGAACCCGAAGCCTCCGCCGAACTCATCGCCCGGGTAGTCCGGCACAAGGCCACGGTCGTCGGGGACGACCCCCTGGAGCGCGGCGTGCGCGAGATCCTGAACTTCGGGCACACCGTGGGCCACGCGCTGGAGGCTCTCGAAGGCTACAAGCTCCTTCACGGCGAGGCCGTTGCCGCGGGCATGCGCGTGGAGGCGCGCCTCGGCGAATCCCTCGGGATCACGGACGGGGGAACCTCCGGGCAGATTGCGACGCTCCTGGAGGCGTGCGGGCTCGACGGAGACTGGGAGACCGAGCGCGGACCAACGGAAATCCGGGACGCGATGTCCAAGGACAAGAAAGTGCGCAAGGCCCGGGTCCGGTGTGTGTTTCTGGCTCGTGTGGGCGAGGTCGCGACCGATCCGGACGGACGCCACAGTTTCGCTCTGGAACAGGAAGATCTCGCCGGCCCGCTTGCGACGGCTTTACGGCCAGCCTCGGAAGGTGGAGATTGTCCCGGCCACGGCCGTCCGTGACAGGGCGCCAGGACGACGCGTTGGCCGTGAACCGCCGGCAGGACACCACCGGCCCCAGGGCAGCATTTCACCGAACCGGCAAGAAGTGACCGCAGCCGAACATCCCGAGACCCCGATGCTGAGCGTCGCCGGCCTGTTCGCCGAACACGTCGACGCGAACCCGCACGCCCCGTGCATTCTGGCGGGCGGGGAGTCGTGGAGCTATTCCCGCGTCGCTTCGCAGGCTCGGGCGCTTGCGGTCGGGCTTCACAGTCTCGGTGTCGAACCCGGGGATCGAGTCGCGGTCGTGCTTCCGAACTGGCCCGAGTTCGTGGTCTCCACGCTCGCGGTCGCCGAGACCGGAGCCGTCCTCGTGCCGCTCAGCCCCAACTATTCGGCGCGCGAGTTACGCTTCATGCTGCGGAACTCAGAGGCCGAGGTCACGATCACCGCCGAGGAATGGAACGGAACCGACTACCTCCAGCGTTTCGAGAGTCTCCTGGTCGAATTGCCGGACCTTCAGTACGTGGTGACGGTCGGGGAAGAGGATCTCTGGTACGACGACCGGATCTTCCAGTTCGAAGATCTGATCGCAGCCGGTCGGGGACGGGAGGCCCCGCCCGCGGAGGTGGATCCGCTGCGGGATCCCTGCGCGATTCTGTACACACCCGGCACCACAGGGGCCCCGAAGGGTGTGATGCTAACGCACGACAACCTCGTGCGGACGGCGCTCGCGACCGCGCGAAGAATGGCGCTGGGCCGGAACGACCGAACCCTGTGCAGTGTACCTCTGGCGCACATCTTCGGAATGACCGCTGCGCTGACGACGCTGGGCACCGGAGGTTCGCTGCTTCTGCAGGAGGCGTTCGACGCGAAAGAGGCACTCGTACTCACAGCTGCACACGAGGCCACGGTGGTTCACGGCGTCCCGACGATGTTCGTGATGTTGCTCCGGGAACTTGCGCGCGGGGCGCCGCTTCCGGGCTCGCTCCGAACCGGGGTCATCGCCGGAGCCCCCGTCGGCGAAGCGTTGGCAAGGGAAGTGCGCCGGCGTCTGATCCCGGACCTCGAGATCGCCTACGGCCTGACCGAAACCTCCCCCACCGTCTCGATCACGACCGCCGGCGACCCCGAGTCCAAGCGCGCCCACACGGTCGGTCGCCCGCTGGATGGAGTCGAGATCAAGGTCCTCGAAGAGACCGGCGCCGAACTGCCCGACGAGTCCGTGGGGGAACTCGCCGTACGGGGCTACAACGTGATGCGCGGCTATTTTCGTCAGCCGGGACAGACGCGCAAGACCATGACGGAAGACGGGTTCCTGAAGACGGGCGACCTTGCGATGGTCGACCCCGAGGGTTACCTGCATATCGTCGGCCGTTTGAGCGACGTGATCATCCGCGGGGGGTACAACGTTCACCCTGCCGAGATCGAGGCGCAGCTCCGGTCCCACCCGGCGGTGGAAGAAGCGGTGGTTCTCGGGATCCCCAACGACGTGCTGGGTGAGCTCATTTGCGCATGCGTGATCACGGCCGAAGGGGCTTTGATCACGGGCGATGAGATCCGCGATTTTTGCCAGGAGTCTCTGGCCGACTACCGAGTGCCGGATATCATCCATTTCCTGGATGAGCTTCCGGAGGCCTCCAGTGCTGCGGCGCGCCGCGTGAGCCTGGCCCGCGCCATACGCGCGGAGGCCGACACGAGGACGAGCCGGGGCACAACGTAGCAAGGGCCGCCGCGCGGTCGTCAATGAGGATGGCCTGGGACGGCGGCACAGAAAAACGCGAACGGCGTTCGCAGACCCCTCTCACCATCCCCCCCGTCGACCCGGGGGCGAGGCGGAGGGGCCTCGAAGAACCGTTCGCAGCAAAGAACGGAAAAAGAGGTATGAACGAACCCTACACGCGGGCGCCGCACAGGCGTTCCTCCGCCGATACGGTACGACACACCGCGGCGCTGCTCATCGACTTCGACAACGTCACCATGGGGATCCGGTCCAACCTGGGCCAGGAACTCCGCAACTTCCTCGACTCGGACATCATACGCGGCAAGGTCGCCGTGCAGCGTGCGTACGCGGACTGGCGGAGATATCCCCAGTACATCGTACCGCTCTCGGAATCCTCGGTCGATCTCATCTTCGCGCCCGCCTACGGATCGTCGAAGAAGAACGCGACGGACATCCGGCTCGCCATCGACGCGCTGGAACTCGTGTTCATCCGTCCCGAGATCGAGACCTTCATCCTGCTCTCCGGAGACTCCGATTTCTCGAGCCTCGTGCTGAAGCTGAAGGAGTACGGCAAGTACGTGATCGGCGTCGGACTGCAGGAGTCCACGTCGGACATCCTCGTTCAGAACTGTGACGAGTATTACAGCTACAATCGGCTGTCGGGGCTCACGTCGGCCGACGAGATCCAGACCGAGAAGCATGATCCGTGGGAGCTGGCCGGCAAGGCGGTTGCACGGATGGCCGAGCGTGGCGACGTGATGCGGTCCGATCGGCTGAAGCAGGTGATGCTGGAGATGGATCCGGGCTTCGACGAGAAGACCGTCGGTTTCTCCCGGTTCAACCGCTTTCTGGGAGAAGCCGCGCGACGCGAACGGATCGTACTCAGCAAGCGCGAGAACGGGCAGTACGACGTGGCGCCGCCAGGTGGCACACCGTCCCGGGCCCCGACCGACAGCGTGAGCCGCAAGGAAACGCCGTCGACGGGGGGTGGAGGCGCGGCGTCGCGAAGCCGGGGTCGGCGGGGGCGCCGCGGAGGCTCCGGACGCGGCCGTGGACGGCCGTCCGCCGGGAAGACCGCGGTGGAACCGGCGCCCGAGAAAGCGACGGCTTCATCGGACGACGCCCTTCGCGGCGCCTACCGGGCGCTGGCCCGGGCGATCCGCGACCTGTCGCCGGAGGGTGCGCCGGTCCGCGACTCCATGGCCAAGCGCAAGCTTCTCGAGTACGACGCCGCCTTTGACGAAGGGACTTTCGGCTTCAGCAAGTTCAGCCTCTTCCTGCGCGCCGCACACGAGGCCGGAGTCGTCCGGCTGGCACGGCACGAGGACGGCAACCACTACCTGACGCCGGGCGCCGGCGGTGCCGGCGCGAAGGGCGCGGCCGCGCCCGGGCCGAAAGCCGACCGCGCGGACTCGCCGCAGGACCGGGATAGCGGGACGGCGGCGAAGTCGGACGCAGCCGGAGGGCGGTCAGCGCTCTCCGCGGCCGCCGCGGCTGCCCGGAAGACCCTGGGTCGTCTGAGGCGCGGGCCGCCCCCACGCGACGATCGTCCGATGCAGGCCGAGGATCCGTCACGTTCGCGACCCGAGACTCCGAAGGCACGGGAGAAGACGACCGAATCGAAGCCCGCGTCGCGCTCTCCGCGGCAGCCTGCGCCGAAGCGCGAGGCTGGACCCGTTCGTCGCGACCGGTCGCGTGGACAGTCGCCCCGCGCGAAGGAGGCGCGGGTGAGGGATGGGTCCGCCAGGCAAGCCCCCTCCCCCGGGAGCCGGCCCGCCGAGCCGAAGCGTGAAGCCGCGGGGCGTAAGAGCGAGCCTCCGAAGCATCAGCGAAAGCCGGCGGAGCGTCAGCGCCCACCGGTGGAGCCGAAGCGCCCGCCGGTGGAACGCCAGGCCGAGGCTGCGGAACGCCCGAGTGAGTCCACGGACTCGCAGAGCGCGGCTCCCCGCCGGACGCTGGGGCGCTATCGGTCGGGGTCGCGCGGTCGCACACCCGCGCCTCGGGCCGCCGGAGCGAAGGGCGGCCACCGCATCGGGCCGATCGCCAAGGACGACGTGCCTGCCGAACCGGCACCGAAGAAGGCGCGGCGGGGAACCGGGAATGTCGAGCCGGCTGCCGAAGAGGGACGCAAGGCCGCAGGTACCGGGAGACGCACCGGCCGGACCGGCGGCGGATCCGGGAAGCCGGCCGGCGGACCCGTCGGCCACATGGTGCGGACCTACGCGGGTGTCGGAAAGCGCACCGCGGAGATTCTGTTCGAGCATTTCGGCGAACAGGTGTTCGACGTCATCGACTCCAGCCCGGAGCGTCTGACCGAAGTGCTCTCGGAGGGCCGCGCGAAGATCGTTCGGGAAGCCCGCCGCGCCGAGCGAGAGAGCTGACCCGGAGGGCAGACTCGCTGCGGCCGAGGGGCGCCGAGCGGCTGGCCCCGGACTTCTTCGACCGTCCAGCCGCCGAGGTAGCCCGGGCCCTGCTCGGTTGCGTGGTTCGGTCGGATTGCTCCGGGGAGCGAACGGCCGGCCGGATCGTGGAGACAGAGGCGTATACCGGGCCTGAAGACGAGGCCTGCCACGCGGCGGAACGGATCGGACGGACGAAACGGAACGCGCCGCTGTTCGGCCCCCCGGGTACTGCGTACATCCACCGCAACTACGGCATACACTGGCTTCTGAACGTCGTGACGGGTCCGAAGGGGTTCCCGGCCGGCGTTCTGCTCCGAGCCGCCGAGCCGATCGAAGGCATCGAAGTCATGCGGCGTCGCCGGGGGCGCGATGAGCTGACCAATGGACCGGCCCGCCTGGCGCAGGCGCTCGGCGTCGGCCCCGACCTGCAGGCGCACCGGCTCGGTCGGCCCCCCCTTTCCCTCCACCGGGGCGACCCGGTCCCGGACGAGGAGACGGAGGTGACCACAAGGATCGGGATCTCGCGCGCGGCGGATCGACCCCTCAGGTTCTACGATCGAAGGAGCCGCTGGATCTCGAGGCGCTGAACCCCCGGAGGACGTGAATGGCCGAACTCGCCCTGCAGGAAGTCGCATCGTACGGCTTCGCGTCGCTTCTGCCGCCGCTGATCGCGATCGGGCTCGCCATCTACACCCGCCAGGTGTTCCTCTCGCTTGCGGCCGGCATCTGGCTGGGGCACACGATCCTTGCCGGGTGGAATCCCGCCGCGGGCGCTGCGAGCGGGATCGAAGGGGCCATCGGCGTGCTCGGAGATGCGGGCAACGCGCGGGTCATCGTCTTCACCTTCCTCATCGGGGCCCTGATCGCCACGGTGGAGGCCAACGGAGGGATGCGCGGCTTCGTGCGCTGGGTCGAAGAGGCCCGCTGGGTGACCAACGGGCGTCGCGCGCAGATCATGGCCTGGCTCATCGGGATCGTCGTCTTCATCGAATCGAATCTCACGATTCTGGTCGCGGGCTCCGTGTCCCGACCCCTGTTCGACCGCTTCCGCGTTTCCCGGGAGAAGCTGGCCTACATCATCGACTCGACGTCGGCGCCGGTCTGTATTCTGATCCCCTTCAACGCCTGGGGCGCGCTCGTCCTGGGGATCCTGGCCGAACAGCAGGTAGCCAACCCCCTGGGCGTCTTCCTCGTCGCGATCCCCCTCAATCTCTATGCGGTCGCCGCCCTCGCCCTGGCAGGTCTGACGGCCATACGGGGGCTGGATCTGGGTCCCATGAAGAAGGCGGAGGCGCGGACGCGCGAGGGCCGTTTGCATTGGGATCACGCCGTCGCGCTCGCCGATCCCGAGGAGATCGCACCGCCGCCCGCCGAGGATGTGGTGCTCAAGCCGCGAAATATGCTGATCCCGATCGCGGCCATGGTGGTCTCGATGCCCGTGTTCATGTGGATCACGGGTGGAGGCACCATTGCCGAGGGCTCCGGCTCGACGAGTGTGCTGTGGGCGGTGCTCGTGGGGTTGGGGCTGGCCTGGCTGTTCGCGCTGGCGCAGCGGTCTCTCGATCTGGATGGATTGAGTCGCGTCGGTCTCAAGGGCGCGGGCGCCCTCACCGGAATGGCGGTCGTACTCTGGCTCGCACTGTCGCTGGGTGAAGTGACGAGGTCGCTGGGGACCGGGCTCTACGCTGCGGGCGTGGTGGGAGACGCGATCCCTCTCATGGCGCTGATCCCCATGGTGTTTGTCGTGACGGGCGCCATCGCGTTCGCCACCGGGAGCAGCTGGGGTACCTTCGCGATCATGCTCGCGGTGGCGATCCCGCTTGCGAATGCGCTGGGCCTGCCCCCCGCTCCATTTGTGGCGGCGGTCCTCTCTGGCGGCATCTTCGGCGACCACTGCAGCCCGATCAGCGATACGACCATCATCGCGTCGCTCGCCTCGGCCACCGATCACATTGAGCACGTCCGCACGCAGATCCCCTACGCCCTCATAGCCGGGGGGATCGCGGCCCTGGGCTTCGCCGTGGTCGGCGCGATGATGTGAGACAGGTTCTTCCCGTCTCGTGGACGGCGGTGCTCGTCCGCCGACTCACCGCCGACGGACCTCGGCCGTCGCCAATACGCTGACGTCGGGGTCGAACCGCAGACCCTCGGCATCCGCCGCGTTCGGGATTCGCAGCGTGGCCTCCCGCGTCTCCATGCGCACGTTCGCGCGCCGACCGTGGGCCCCCCCGCCTTCGACCACGAAGTCCAGGTCGAGAGTGAAGGCGGGCCAGTCCGCAGGCTGCACCTGCCGGATCGAGACCAGGAGATCCGAGGCCTCGGCCCCCCAGTCGATCGCGAGCTGAGGGTGCCCCGGCGCGTGGACCCACTGGTCGAAGAACCACCCGAGTTCCTGCCCCGACGCCCGTTCGAACGCCGCTCTCACGTCTCCGGTCAGTGCCACGCCGTGGAGATGGCGGCCGTAGTAGTCGCGTATGCCGCGGAAGAACGCCTCGTCCCCCAGATGCCGCCGCAGCATGTGGAGCACCCAGGCACCCTTCTGGTAGTTGTTCCGGTTCAGGAGGTCGAACAACTGATTGGAGCTGGAGTCGACGATGGCCTGCCCCACAACGTCCGAACCGACGGCGACCTCCCGGCTGGCGCGCATGAGCGACCGAAACGCCTCGAGCCCGTCCCGGGCTTCGAAGTAGAGTGGGCTGAAGTAGCTTGCGAATCCTTCGCTGACCCACAGGTGGCTCCAGGAGGCCGGGCTCACCGCGTCGCCGAACCACTGGTGCGCGGTCTCGTGGGCGATGACCCCTTCGCCCATGCGGCGCTCCTCCCATGCGCCCCGTCCGTAGAAGATCGCGCTCGAATTCTCCATGCCGCCGAAGCGGGTCGACGACTCCACGTGCGCGAGTTTCTCGTAGGGGTAGGGTCCGATCAGCTCGCTGTAGTAGTCGAGCATATCCGGCGCGCGGGCGAAGCGTTCGGCTCCGTAGTCGCCGTCTCCCGCCAGCGCCCATACCGACACGTCGGCGCAGGCTTCGCCGGCACCCGGTTCGCGAGGCGCGGCCGGCGACAGCCCGCAGCCCGCCTGGCCGAGAGCGCGCCGCTCGAAACGCGCCATGCCCACGACCATCGTATAGGACGGGATGGGCACGGCGGGATCCGTCTCCCAGATCCATGTGGTGCCTCCCCCCGGTTCCGGCCGCGTCTCCACCAGCTGGCCGTTGCCGATGACTGCGTAGCCCTCGGGCGCCAGTACCTCGAACCGGACCGTGGCCTTGTCCAGCGGGTGGTCGTTGGACGGGAACCACCAGCGGCCCCGGTTGGGCCAGTTGTCCGCAAACACCGCGGGTTCGCCGTCGCGGTCCTCCCCGAAGAAGAGGCCGTTCTCCGGGACGCCCCCGTACTCGATGCGGATCTCACGCTGTGAAACGGCAGCGGAGGGTGCGAACGGTCCGATGGTGAGGATCGAGCCGCCCCGTCCGAACTCTGCCGGGGCGCCGTCGACCAGAACCGATGCGACCTCCAGGCCGATGAAGTCGAGATCCACGCGGTCGGCCCCGGCGGCAAGGTCCCCGCGCAATGTCGCGACGGCGCCGAAGCGCCCCGACGCGGGACGGCCAAAATCGAGCTCGAGATCGTAGTGGGCGATGTCGTAGACACCGCGATCCGAGGCTCGTCTGAGTTCCATCCCGGGTTCGGGAGTCGCGGAGGCGGCGTCGAGCGTCTCCTGGCCGGCCTGAATGGGTGTCGGACGAGGCCCATCGGGGGCCGGACGGCAGCCGGACGACAGGCCGAGAATCAGGCACGGGATGAGCACGCGGAGCGGCTGGACCCGCGGTAGAGGCCGGGCTCCGGCTTGCGGCCGGACCCGCCGCTCGCCACCGTGGCGGCGAATGCTTCGTCGGGTGTAGGCCCGGCGGCCGTCGAAATCACTGGCGAAACGAAGTCCGGTCATCGCACCTGCTCCTGTAACACGCACACCCGCGCGGGCCCCGCAACAACGCGGTTCACCACGCTTGAGACTCTACGCCTGTGAGTGACGAACGGCACCCCTTCGCCCAACTCGGGCTCGCCCCCGCACTCGTCGAAGCGGTCGCTCGGGCCGGCTACGTCGAGCCCACCGAGATCCAGCGCCAGGCGATCCCCGCCATCCTCGCCGGGCACGACGTCCTTGGCACGGCCCACACCGGGACCGGAAAAACGGCCGCGTTCACGCTTCCCGCCGTCCAGCGCCTCTCGGAGACGGAGCATTCCGCCGCGCCGCGAGGGCTCGTCATCACGCCGACACGCGAACTCGCGCAGCAGGTCGGGGCGGCCGTCACGACGTATGGCGCCGCGTCCTCGATCGAGCCGGTGATCGTGCACGGGGGTACGCCGCTGGGGCCCGAGAAGGACGAACTGGCGTTCGGGTGCGACGTGCTGGTCGCCACGCCGGGCCGCCTCCTCGATCACGTGAAACGTGGCAACGCCGACCTGTCGTGCGTCGAGGTGCTCGTGATCGACGAAGCGGACCGGATGCTCGACATGGGATTCATCGACGACGTGAAGGAGATCGTGCGGCGCACTCCGGCCAGCCGGCAGACGCTGCTCTTCTCGGCCACAATGCCGGGTGGAGTGCGCTGGCTCGCGCACGAGTTGATGACGGACCCCGAGGAGGTCCAGGTGGGCCGCGAGACCGCCGCCGAGGGAATCCTCCAGGTGCTTCACCCCGTCGAGTGGTCGCAGAAGCACGCCCTCCTCCATCACCTGCTCCAGGAGTGGCCGGAAGGGCAGGTTCTCGTATTCACCCGCACTCGGGTGGCCGCGACCTATCTGGCGGACTATCTGCGGGCCCGCGACGTGTCGGTGGCCAGCCTGCACGGCGGCAAGCACCAGGACCAGCGCGACAAGGCGCTGCACAGGTTCCGCGAGGGCACGACCCGCGTGCTGGTCGCCACCAACGTGGCCGCGAGGGGTCTCGACATCCTGGGCATCCGGCATGTGGTCAACTTCGACGTGCCCGAAGATCCGAGGGACTACGTCCACCGCGTCGGTCGCACCGCGCGCGGCGACGACACCGGCAACGCGGTTACGCTGATGGCTTCGAGCGACTGGGTCGAAATCCGCGCCATCGAGCGGCTCCTGGGCGAGACTATCGAGCGCCGTGCCGTGCAGGGGTTCGAGCCCGACGTGCCGCCGCCGCCCCCCGAGGAAGAGCCTGTCCAGCGGCCGGAACCCACGGCTCTCCGGCGCGGAATCCGGCGCCGAAAATAACCGGCGGACCGCGGACCGCGGCTTTCGCCGTCCGCTGGCCGGGGCCCATATTCGGGATTCGTCCGCGCGGTTCTCTTCCGGAGGTGTCACGATGTCTCTCGATCCCAGCGTCTGCCGCCGTCCCCTCCGCCACGTCCGCGGCGTCCGGGTGTCACTCGCTGCCGTGGTGCTGGTGGCGCTCCCGCCCGTCGCGGAAGCGCAGCGGACCGCAAAGCCGGTCCTGCACGGACGCCACTGGATGGCGATTACCGGCAAGCCGCTCGGCGCGACCGCCGGGGCGCGCATGTTCCATCAGGGCGGGAACGCCGTCGACGCCGCGGCCGCCATGCTCGCCGCGACGTCGACCATGTGGGATGTGTTGTCGTGGGGAGGGGAAACGCAGGCCCTCATCTACCATCCGGGCGAAGAGCGCGTCATCGGAATCAACGCACTCGGCGTGGCCCCGGCCGGCGCCACGCCCGAACACTACCGGTCAGAGGGACACGGGAATTATCCGCCCGAATTCGGGCCGCTCGCGGCCGTGACGCCGGGTACGCCGGGCGGGCTCATGACGATGCTTGCCGAGTGGGGCCGGCTGAGTCTCGCCGATGTCCTCCAGCCCTCGATCGAAATGGCGGACGGATACCCGATCGAAGCGGATCCGGTGAACCGCATCCGGAGTTCAATGGATGAGATCCGGCAGTGGCCGTCCTCGATGGAGGTATACTTCACGCACCCCGAGGACGCGGACGACCCGGGCCCGCGCGAGGGGGAGATCTTCCGGCAGCCCGGTCTCAAGCGGACGCTCGAGCGTCTCGTGGCCGCCGAAGCCGAGGCCCTCGCTCGCGGCGCCGACCGCAAGGAGGCGATCTACGCGGCCTACGACGCCTTCTACCGCGGCGACATCGCGGCCGATTTCGTCGCGGGCGCCCAGGCGGCCGGATCGCTTATCACGATGGAGGACATGGCGAACTGGCAGGTCTACATCGAGGAGCCCGTCACCACGAACTACAAGGGCATCGACGTCTACAAGCTCACGACCTGGGTGCAGGGTCCCGTCATGCTGCAGGCGCTCAACATGGTGGAGCAGCTCGACGTCAGAGCCATGGGCTACAACAGCGCGAACTACCTCCACGCCCTCTATCAGGTGATGAACCTCTCGTTCGCCGACCGCGACTTCTACTACGGCGACCCGTACTTCCCGCCCGAGGAACCGATCGAGGGCCTCCTCTCGAAGGACTATGCGAAGGCTCGCCTGGGGAGCATCGACTGGGACCGAAACGATCCGACCGCCGGCCCCGGTGACCCCTATCCGTTCCAGGGCGGCGAGAACCCCTTCCTGCATCTGCTGGAACGGTGGGGCCAGCGTCGCGAGGTGACGACGGAACAGGGCGAACAGGGCTACGAGGCGGCGGCCCACGCCGCCTTGGACGAGGACTTCTATCTCGGCACCACCTCGGTCCAGGCGGCCGACGCCGAGGGCTGGGTCGTGTCCATCACGCCTTCGGGCGGCTGGATCCCCGCCGTGATCGCCGGCGAGACCGGCATCGGACTCTCGCAGCGGGCCCAGAGCTTCGTGCTGGACGAAGCGGACAACCCGTACAACGTGATCGAGCCGGGCAAGCGGCCTCGCGCCACGCTCACCCCCGGGATGGCGCTCAAGGACGGCCGCCCCTTCCTCTCCTTCGCAGTCCAGGGGGGCGACGGACAGGACCAGAACCTGCTCCAGTTCTTCCTCAACGTGGTCGAGTGGGAGATGAACGTGCAGCAGGCGGTCGAGGCTCCGAACATGAACAGCTACCAGATGCGTGGCTCGTTCGGAGAACACGAGACGCGGCCGGGGCGGATGCTCCTGCAGGAGGCCACGCCGCCGTGGATCCGGTCCGCCCTGGAGTCGATGGGATACGATCTGACGTTCTCCGATCGCACGTCGGGGCCGATCAACGCGATCTACTTCGACTGGGGCAACGGCGCCTTCTGGGGTGGATCGAGCCATCACGGCGACGACTACGGCATCGCGTGGTGAGCGCGCCTCGCGAGCCTGCCTGTCAGCCGCCAACCCCCGCTCCGGCCGCGAGATGTCGCCGCGCCGGGCCGGGTGGCCGCTATTCGCCCCTTTCCATCACATCGAACAGGTCGTATCGCGCTGGCGGGCCCGGACCCGGGCCGCCACGACCTCCCTCGTCGGGCCGCAGCGCGTCGGGGTTGGCGGGACGCCGCAGGTGCCAGTCCGTCGCGCGCTGGTAGGCCGCGATGACCGACAGCAGGTGGTGCTCCGCGTAGGGCTCCGCCCCGAACATCCCGCCGACCGGCCTTGGATGGCCCGTTGACTCGGTCTCGAAGCCGATCGGGAAACCGATCAGCGGCAGCCCCACCATGTCGAACGGGAAGGGCGCCGTCTGGGTCACCAGATCGCACCGGCTGAACACCTCGTCGAGGATCTCCTTCAGGAGGACCAGCCGGGATCGCGATCCACGCACGTACTCCGCGGCGGGGAGGAGCAGTCCGTTGATCCAGGGAGAGAGCGATACCCCGAACTTCCGTACGTCATCGCGGAGGTGTTCGAGGAAGATCTCGGAGCGCTCCGGGAGGCGCACGTTGTTGAAGCTGGAGCTGGTCAGCGTCTCCCAGTGCGTAGGGAAGTCGAGTTCGACGACCTCGCACCCCAGCGCCTCGAGCGTCGCGAGCATCTGCCGCCTCGCTTCCACCGTGGCGACCTCCCGGCGGTACGCGTCCTGCGTCCGCTCCCGCCGGGGGAAGGAACTCCCGATGCGATCGACATCTGGGTCCGGATCGGGCTCGGGCGCGGATGGGGGCTCGGGCTCATCCAGGAAGCCCGGCAGCACGCCGATCCGGACCGGCCCGCCGCGCTCAGGATGGACGAGCCGCCGGCCGCCCTCCCGACCGTAGACGCGAACGGCCGAGACATAGTCCGGGACCGGCGGCAGGCCCAGCGACCGCGGGTCCGCCGGATCGGGGCCTGCCATGACCTGCAGCATCACCGCGGCGTCGACGGCGTCACGCGCCAGAGGGCCGGGGTGGTCGCGCGTGTAGGTGAGGGGGAGGATCCCGTACAGTGAGACCCGGCCCATGGTCGGCTTGATGCCCGTCAGGCCCTGGGCGTTCGACGGGTTGGTGATCGATCCGCCCGTCTGGGTACCGGTGCTGGACGCGGCCATGCGGGCCGCGACCGCCGTCGCCGACCCGCTCGACGAACCTCCCGGACTCACGTTCTCGTGGTGAGGGGCCCAGGCGTTGACCGTCGTACGATCCCCCGTGGGCGTCGAAGCGGCCGTGGTCGCGAGCGGTCCCATCTGCGTCTTGCCGAGGAGGATCGCACCGGCATCGCGAAGCCGCGCCCAGGACGTCGCATCGAAATCCGGCACGAAGTCCTCGAAGATGAACGAGTTCGCGGTCGTCCGGACCCCGGCAGTGAAATAGTTGTCCTTGATCGCCAGCGGCACCCCCGCCAGGGGAGCCCGCCCGCGCGTCCGGTCGGCGGCCCGCGCCGCTTCGAGGGCGGCCTCGGAGATGACCGTGTTGAACGCCTGGTAGCGGGGATCCCAGCGTCCGATCCGCCCGAGATAGGCCTCCACGAGTTCGACTGCGCTCGCGTCGCCATCACGCATGAGGCGCGCCGCCTCGGCGAGCGTGAGTTCGGTGAGATCGGTCGGTTGAGGGCGGTCCGGGGCCGGCAGATCGACCTCGATGTTCCGCGCGGCTCGACGGGCGCGGGCGGGGGCGTCGTTGCCCCCCAGCGCCTGCGGCGCTGCGAGCGCCGTTGCGGTCAGCGCCGTCATGCGCTCAACAAAGCGTCGCCGGTTCAGTTCACCCACGGTTCCACGCGCTCAGTTCGGCGGGATAGATGGCGGGAGCCGGCCCCAGCGGGTCGAACTCGACGTCGGCGATGGCGCCCGGAGTCGACCGCAGAAAGCGGCGGGCGGAAGCCATGATACGGCGTTGATCCGCCGGCGCATCTTCGTCGTCGTCGGGGAGCACCGACAGATCCACGCCGAGCAGCGTCAGGCGCGTGCGGATGTAGGCGTCCAGTTGTTCGTCCGTCAGCTCCTGAACGAGCGCTTCGGGCTGCGGGGGGGGCTGTCGGCGGGCCATGTGGCCTCCGTTGGGAAACGGGTTCGACAGGATCATGACTCCGGCGACGGACCTGCGCCACCGGGGGCAGGCGGCCCCGCTTACCGGCGGAAGCCCGACCACCTAGTTTGAGAGCGGACCGCGGCCCCTGCGGGACCGCGGCGCGCGGGGCGAAAGGAGTGACCCATGGCTTACCGACACCACGCAACGGGGCAGATGCGACGCCCGCTCGCGTTGGCCGGTATCGCCTTCGCCTTGTCGTTCATCGTCGTCGGCGCGATGGCGGGCCAACACAGCCACACCGATACGGCCGAATCACCGGCCGCGTGTGCCGTCTGTGTGTCAACGCAGCAGGCTCCTGTCGTTACTGCCCCCGCGCAGATCCCCGATCTGAAGCTCGAAGACCGGCGGACGCCGCCGGAGTTCGACTCCCGGCTCGCCTTCCAGCCCTCGATTGCCACAACGGATCGAGCCCGCGCTCCTCCCGCTTCTCTCGCTCTCTAACCGACCGAACTCCGTAGCCTGACACGCCAGAGTCCGTCGCCGACCATGTCGCGGTCGGCTCGTCGTGTCGCGCGTTCATCAGCCAGGAGGTGATCCGGCCGTCCGGGGCACAGACCGCGGACGAACGGATCAGGAGAGGGCAATGAAGAAATCAATTGCAGGCGGCCTGTGGACCGTGTGTCTCGCCGTGTCAGCCAGCCTCGCCGCGTCCACGGCGATCGAAGCCCAGCAGTCGGGCGAGATTCGTGTCCGCGTCGTGTCCGCATTCGAGAACCCCGTGGGGGAAGCCGACGTGCGAATCGTCGGGCTGGGACGGGCCATGCACATCGAGGGCGCGGAAGAAGCCCGCTTCTCCAACGTTCCCGCCGGGGACTACCTGATCGAGGTCGAAAGTGCCCGCGCCGGCCGCGGCCTGGCCAGAGCCCTTGTCGTCGCCGGAGAGATCACCGAGGTCGTCGTCGTCGTCTCGTTCTTCTTCCACGGGCAGGAACTCATCGTCTCGGTGGGTGCGGGAGGCACGCAGTCGGATCTGTACACGCCCAGCCACGTGGTGCGCGGGATCGATCTCAAGGCGTCGGCCCGCACAAGCCTCGGCGAAACGTTGTCCGACCAGCCCGGTGTGAACTCGTCGTACCACGGGCCGGGCAGCTCGAGACCGCTCATTCGCGGACTCGGCGGTGCGCGAGTTCGCGTGCTGGAATCGGGGCTCGGGTCGGGTGACGCGTCGACGACGAGCCCCGACCACGCCCCGGGAGTGGAGGCGATGGCTGCAGACCGAATCGAGGTCATCCGCGGGCCCGCCACGCTGATCTACGGCAGTTCCGCGATCGGTGGCGTCGTCAACATCGTGGACGGGCGTGTGCCGAACGAGCTGCCCGCCCACCCGCTGACCGCTTCGATGACACTGCGCGGCGGCACCGTGGCCGATGAGCGGAATCTCGCCGGCCGGATCGACGGCGCGGCAGGCAGGGTCGCGGTGCATCTCAGCGGGCTGTACAGGAACACGCAGGACTACGCCATCCCCGGCTTTGCCGCCATCGATGAGGATCACGGGCCCGGAGCCGAGGAGGAAGAGGAGGAAGAGGCGATCCCGGGGATCCTGGACAACAGTTCCGTCGAGACGTCGAGAGTCGCGGGCGGCCTGTCCTATGTCGGCGACAACGGCTTCATCGGCGTGTCCTTCCTCGGGTATGACAGCGACTACGGCGTTCCCGGCGGTCACGGACACGGGGAGGAGGACGAGGGCGAAGGCGACGTGCGCGTGGATCTCCGCCAACGGCGTGCCGACTTCATGGCAGGGTGGCGTCTCGGCGGAGACTTCCTGAAGGGAATCGAGGCCAGGTTCGGGGTCGCCGACTATCAGCACTTCGAAGTCCTCGTCGACGAGGCATCGGGCGACCGCGACATCGAGACCCGGTTCTTCAACAATGAATGGGAAGGACGGCTTCACGCCGAACACGTACTCGCGGAGGGCAGCCGGGGCGCGTTCGGGATCCACGCGCAGAACCGGGATTTCGAGGCCATTGGCGAGGAGGCCTTCGTCCCTCCCACCTCGACCTTCCAGTTCGCGGCGTTCCTGTTCGAGGAGTTCGACCTCGGGCGCGTCGGACTGCAGGCCGGTACGAGGATCGAGACGCGCAGGACGGAGGCCGAAGGCGTCGGCACTCGGAGGACCGACCAGGGACTCTCCGCGTCGCTCGGGGGCGCGTTCCGTACGTCAGACGTCGTTTCGTTCGTCCTCAGCGCGGCCCGTTCGGCGAAACTGCCGTCCGCCGAAGAGCTGTTCTCCAACGGTCCGCACTTGGCGACGCAGGTGTTCGAACTGGGCGATCCCAACCTGGCGACGGAGACCGGATACAGCTTCGACGCCGGGATTCGGATCGATGGCGGCTCGGTTCGCGCCGAACTCAGCGTATTCTCGAACTCCTTCGCCGGGTTTACCTACCAGGCGTTCACGGGCGCGGAGCAGGACGGCTTGCCGGTGGCGCGCTGGTCTCAGGCGGATGCGGTCTTCACGGGATTCGAGGTGCATACCGAAGTGGAGCTGTTTCACTACGGTGACGGACACTTCGTGCTCGACGCTTCGGGCGACTACGTGCGTGCCGAACTGACCGAGACCGATCGGCCGCTTCCACGAATCCCTCCGCTTCGTTTCGGCGCCGGTCTCGGATACGAGTCGCCGACGTGGCATGGTCACGTGCAGGTCAGGCGTGTGAGCGGCCAGGATCGGGTGGCCGCGTTCGAGGAGCCCACGGACGGCTACACGCTGGTCCGCTCCAGTCTCGGATACCGGATCTTCCAGGGTCGGATCGCGCACGACATCGTGCTCTCGGGCACGAACCTGACGGACCGGGAGGCGCGCAGTCACACGTCGTTTCTGAAGGAGTTGGCGCCCCTTCCCGGCCGGGAGGTGCGCCTTACGTACCAGTTGAGTTTCTAGCGTTTGCAGGGCGGCGGCGGCGGCGCTAACGTTCAGGACAAGGGATGCGAGGCCGTATTTCTTGAGCCAACAATTGCCCATAAAGGCTCCGATCCGGAGGCGGACGTCATGCCCCGCGGGGGACGGCGAAGACTGAAGGCAGGGGCCGAACCGTTTCGCGGAGGGCTTCAAGAAATCACCTTGCATCTGCTTCTACAGAGGGGGTGGCCTACGGGTCGCCCCTTTTGCATCCGGGGTGAGGTCGCGGGGAGCACGCACCACGATTGGAGGGCGTCTTGAGTGAAGAAGGCCTGGCGCGTCGTCGAGTGGACCCGAGGAGTCGGCTCACCGTCGACGAACCTCTGGCGCGTCTCGTCCGCGAACAGCTTGAACTGCTCGGTCTCGATCCCGGGCGCGAAGGTCTGAGGCGGACGCCGGAGCGGGTGGCCGAAGCGCTGCAGTTCCTCACGCGCGGGTACGCGCAGACGGTCGAGGAAGTGATCGGGACCGCGATCTTCGAAGAACCCCACGACTCGATGGTCATGGTCAAGGACATCGAGGTGTACTCGCTCTGCGAGCATCACATGCTGCCCTTCTTCGGCAAGGCGCACATCGCCTACGTCCCCGATGGACGCATCGTCGGCATATCCAAGTTCCCCCGTATCGTGGATGTGTTCGCCCGCCGGCTTCAGCTGCAGGAACGCCTGACCGAACAGATCGCCCGGGCGATCGAGGACGTTCTGAAGCCGCAAGGTGTCGGGGTCGTGGTGGAAGCCATGCACCTCTGCATGATGATGCGAGGGGTTGAGAAGCAGAACTCGAAGACGATCACCAGCGCCGTGCGGGGCTTGTTCCGCCGAGATCACCGGACGCGCGAGGAATTCCTGCGTCTGGCGCACTCGCCCGACGCCTAGCGGGCGGGGCGGGCTGCTGCCCGCCTGCCGGGACGGGCCACGCCGGTGTTCATCGAACTCGCCGAGGTACTCGACTGCCCCGACTGCCGGAGTTCGGCAGGACTGGTGGCGTTCGTCGACCGGGCCGAGGCGCGCCGCGTCATCGAAGGGCGGCTCGGCTGTCCCCTGTGCGAGATCGAGGTACCCATCCGCGGGGGCACGATGCGGTTCGATCTCTCGGGGGCCGCGCGGCGGGCTTCCGAGGCCGTGTCGGCTGCCGGGTCCGTCCCCGCTCCGCCTCCGCCGAGCCCGGCTGCGGAGACCGCACTACTCATCGGCGCGCTGCTGGCCGTGACCGACCGGGCCGGCATGGTCGTCCTGCTGGGGCCCGGTCCGGCCGCGCACGCCGCCCGGGTCGCCCACATGGGCGACCGCCTCGAAGCCCTTGCCTGGCTGGATGATGCGGGTGAGTCCAGCGCCACGAAGATCGAAGATCTCGCCGCCGGCGTAGATCCGCTTCGGGGCGCTGCGCCGGACGGCTGGCCGGTCCGGTCGGGCGCCCTGCACGGGGTCGCGATGGCGGGTCCAGTGGCGCTGAGCCTGTCCGAGGCCGAGCGCTGTGCACGCCCCGGGGCGCGGCTCGTCGTGACCTCGCCGACCCCCGCGGACCTCGACTCCCTCGCCGACTCCGGGTTCCACGAGTTGGCCGCCGATCCGACGGCGTGGGTCGGCGAGCGCCGCTGATCACGCTCCGGATCCGGTGACGAACCGCGAAACGTTGCTCCGCCGCGATAATACGCTATACTCTCCGTTGAGTATCCGAGGTACGGGCCAGTCAGGATCGGGGGCGGGTGTCCCGAGGCGCTCCGGGGAGGGTGGGGGTATGGCGCGGTGGAAGATCTGGAGCAGGAACGGCAATCACGTCCTGGACCAGCCGGACTACTACGAGGAAGGCGTCCAGCTGGTTCGACAGGAGCTCTATCACGAGGCGCTGACCTCGTTTCGCCTCTTCTTGAAGTACCAACCGCAGCACGCCGCCACTCTGGAACAGATGGCCGTGGTCTACACGCATATCGGATTGACCAACGACGCAGTCCGGGCCTACGAGGCCGCGCTCGAAGAGCGTCCCCGCAGTCCGGCCGCCCACTACGGCCTGGCCTTTCTTCTCCTGAGGAAGGGCGCTCGGGGAGAGGCTACCCGGCACCTTCAGGAGTTCCTGGCTCACGCGCGCTCGGACCGCGAGGCACCGAAGCATGTGGAGCACGCCCGGCGCACGCTGCGGCGGCTTGGCGCGGCGGTGGCCGAGCCGGTCGCCCACTAGGCGGCGTCGCGGTCGCGTGCACGTCTCCAGTCCACTGCCGGAAGACTACCGGCCCGGCACCCTCCCCGAACTCTTTCTCGACGGCCTCTCCCGCCCACGCGACGACGCGGCGCGTACGCGAGGACCTGATGGTGTCTGGATCTCGACCTCCACCGACGAGATCGGACACCGCGCGCGGGCGATCGCGCTGGGGCTGCGGACGAAGGGCTTCGTACCGGGAGACCGGGTCGCGATCCTCTCGCAAACCCGCCTGGAGTGGGCTGTGGCGGATTGGGGCCTCATCATGGCGGGGCTGACGTCCGTGCCCGTCTATCCGGTACTCCCGTCCGAGCAGATCCAGTACATCCTCGCCGACTCCGGCGCCCGGGCGGTGTTCGTCGAAGATCAGGAGCAGCGCAATAAGCTCGCGGAGATCGAACGCGACCTCCCCGACCTGGAGCTGGCCATCGCGTTCGAGCCGGTGACGTCGCCCGCGGGGTCCGCCCCCGAGACGATGCAACTGGACGGACTCTCCCGCCTCGGCGAATCCGCGCCCGATGCACTGGCGTCGACCTACGAGCCTCACGCGCGAAAGACGAGGCCGGAAGATCTGGCGACGCTCATCTATACCTCGGGCACCACCGGGGACCCGAAGGGGGTGATGCTCACCCACGGCAACTTCCATTCGAACGCCGACATGGCCCTGCGGGTGTTTCCGATCAGTTCCACCGACGTGGCCCTGGCGCTCCTCCCCCTCGCGCACGTGTTCGAGCGGACCGTCGGCCACTACATCATGTGGTGCGCCGGCGTCACGGTCGCGTACGCCGAATCCCCCACTACCGTGGCCCGTGACCTCGGGGAAGTCTCGCCCACGTTCATGGCGGCGGTGCCGCGCGTGTTCGAGAAGGTCCTCGAGAGCGCCGAAGGGGCCGCGAGGGAAGCGGGCGGCGCGAAGGAGAAGATCTTCGGCTGGGCGCGGCGGGTCGGAGAGCGCCGCGCGATGGCGGAGCTCGAGGGACGCGGGATCGGCCCCATCCTCGCCGTGCAGGCGGCCCTCGCGGACCGTCTGGTATTCAGCAAGCTGCGGGCGCGGACAGGTGGGAGGATTCGGTACTTCATCAGCGGGGGCGCCCCGCTGCCGCTCCCCGTCGGGCGGTTCTTCTTCGCCGCCCGCCTCCCGGTCGTCGAGGGCTACGGGCTCACAGAGACGTCGCCGGCCCTCTCGTTCAATCCGGTCGATGCCATCCGGCTCGGCACTGTCGGAAAGCCGATTCCCGGCACCGAGGTCCGTATCGCCGAAGACGGAGAGATCCTCGCCCGCGGGCCGCAGATCATGGCGGGTTACTTCAACAAGCCCGAGGCGACGGCCGAGGCCATCGACGATGACGGCTGGTTCCATACCGGCGACGTGGGCGAGATCGACGAAAACGGATACCTGCGAATCACTGACCGCAAGAAGGACCTCCTGATCACGGCCTACGGCAAGAACATCGCGCCGCAACCGATCGAGGCCGAGATCAAGCGCCATCCGCTGGTCGCCGAAGCCGTGATGCTGGGCGACCAGCGCAAGTTCCCGATCGTGGTCATCGTGCCGGAGTACACGGTCCTCCGCCCGCAGCTGCACGGGGTCGAGGAGGCGGCAGACGCCGATCTGGCTTCTGACCCCCAGACCCGGAGTCTGCTGGAAGGGGCCGTGCGCGAGCGCTGCGCCGAGCTTGCGCACTATGAGCGTCCTCGCGAGCTGCTCGTGGTACCCGGTCCGTTCACGATCGAGGGTGGGGAGCTGACTCCGACGCTCAAGGTGAAGCGCCGCGTCATCCAGACCCGTTTCGCCGACGCGATCGACGCCCTGTACGAACGGGCCGAAGACGCCATGAGCGAGCGTGAGAAGGAGAGGGACCGCCCGTGAGCGAGGTCGTGGTCGGGCTCGTGACGGGGCCCGATCGCGAGCAACTGGTGCGGCTGGGGCGGACGCTGGTCGACGAACGCCTCATCGCCTGTCTGAACGTGGTCGAGGGTGTGACCTCGGTCTACCGCTGGGATTCCGCTCTAAACGAGGATTCGGAAGCCCTCGGCATCCTCAAGACGACGTCCGCGCGCGTGGGCGCCGTCGAACGGCGGATCCGCGAACTCCACCCCTACGATGTGCCCGAAATCCTCTTTCTCGCCGTCTCCGCCGGCTCTCCGCCGTACCTGGATTGGGTATCGAAGGAAGTGGCGCACTAGCAGCCAATCAGGTCGCCTCGCGGTCGGAGCGGTACCACAGCCAGAACAGAACGCCGGAGGCCGTCCACAGGATGGCACCGCCGCCGATTCTCATGATCAGCCCTGCCAGCCGCTGGTCTTCGCCCGCGGACAGCGCACCGACCGGAGGCGCGAGTTCGTACGTCGCGTAGAACGGCAGTTCCGCGAAGGTGAGGAAGATGTACGGGAGCGTCATCAGCACCGTACTCGCGATCAGATAGCAGATCCGGACCCCGAACGGGAAACGCGGCCGGTGCGGGACCGGGCTCACGACCGGCCACCAAAACGTCAGCCCGCCGCCCAGCCAGGCCATGTCGAGTCCGAGCGAGCCGGCCTGTGAACTCATGAGCCCGTCGACGACGCCCGGCCAGTGGGTCGCGACGACGATCGTCTGGAAGAGCAGCAGCGCGACCAGCGGCCGCGTGAGAAAGGCCAGGAAGGGCGCCACAGCGCCGGCGCCGGCCCGTTCCAGGGCTGCCCGCGGGAGACCCGCGATGAGGAGCGGCGGCGCGAGCAGCGCGATGAGGAGGAACTGCACCATGTGCACCGAAGCCAGATACCCTGACCCCAGCGCACCCACCGGCCAGTCGAGGGCGACCCACAGGACGAGCGTGCCGGCCGCGAACCGCGCGAACTCCTGCCTCGTGGGCCGCGAGCCGCGCGTGAAGCGCCGGTAGGCGAGACATAGGAGGCCGATGAAGAGCCACACGCCCGGGTAGGGACGCCACGACCAGCTCCAGGGGATGCCCTGTGCCGCGCACCACCATTGCATGGGGTGCCGTCAGCCGCCGCCTGCCGGGTCCCCCGGCCCCGCCAGGGTCCGGTTGAGACGCAGGAGCAGGGGCAGGTCGTGTCGCCAGTCGGTCTGTCGGACGCCGCTGGGATAGAGCGCCCGCACGATGCCGTCACCGGTGATCGCCAGTATCGGGGTTGCGTGTCCGACAAAGTACGGCTCGTCGCGCGGCCGCGACGGGGCGGTCTCCTCGATCACGGCCGGGGGAAGGTGGAAGCCGGCCTGGATTTCGTTCACAGTCTCCATGTCTCCACGCAGTCCGACGAACGACGCATCGAAGCGGTTGAGCCATGCCCGCAACCTTTCGGGCGTGTCGCGTGCCGGGTCGGTGGTCACGAACACGACCTCGACCGCCCTCCGGTCCGCGTACGCGAGATCGTCGAGCGCCGCGTCGAGCACCGCCATCTGGACCGGGCAGATGTCCGGGCAGTGTGTATAGCCGAAGAAGAGCAGGGTGAGCGACGCCTCGGTCTCGGTCCGGAAGTCGTAGAGGCGCCCCTCGGTATCCGCGAGTGCGAACCCGGGTGCCTCGAGCGGGCGCTCGAGCGCGAGGCCGCGCAGACCTTCCGCGCCCTCGGTGCGATCGAAGGCCGAGTCGGGCGTCTCGCAGCCGAGCGCCACGACGACGAACGCCGTGACGAAACCTGTTCGGATCATGTTCGGATCATGTTCGGATCATTAGCCCAGCAGGCCCCGGATGAACTCGAGGACCGGCAGAGTGTCCAGGATGACGAGTCCGGTTCCGATCACGGCACCGAGGACGTATCCCAGCCGCACGATGAGGTCGAACTCACGCTGGCTGATGTCGCGAACGAGCCCCTCGATTCGCCGGATCGAGAAGCCCTCGATCTTCGAGGAGATCCGGTCGGCGATCCTGATCCGCCCCGCCACTTCCGGCACCCGTCTGGCGATCCAGTCCCAGGCGGGCGCGGCCAGCGTGTCCGCGAGCCGGGCGGCGGCGTCCTCGTGCAGGAAGCGGTCGAGTCGGCCGATCGGCGTGTGAAGCATACGGTCGGCCAACGGCTCGGCGATCGAGTCGAACATCGCGCGTCCGGCGTCGGAGCGGAACCCGTGCGCCAGCGAGCTCGCCACCCGGTCGGCCGGCACGGCCCGCAGCACATCGGCCCAGGTACGTTCGCCGAAGCGCTCGAAGATGTCCTCGATGCGATCGAGCAGGAACGCCCGCGAAGCGGGGTCGCGGGCCGCGGCCACGAGCCACTCCGAGATCGAATCGAGGGCGCTCTCGACCTGCGGATCGCCAGCCGCCCCGAGCACGTCCGAGGGGGGATGCCGGAGGAATTCGACTACACCCTCGTTGACGTTCCGTGCGATGGCCGCCTGCACCTCCGTCTCCCGCAGCACCGTCCCGACGCGATCGGCCCCTTCCTCCTGCAGCGTGTTCAGCGCCCGCGCCACCGTTTCCTCGGTGACGATGAAGCGCGCCACGACCCGCTGGTGGAACCGGAGGTCCTGCATGAAGCGGTCGAGCAGCTCCCCGATCAGGCGCTCGATCCGCTCGCGGGCCCCGGGGTCGTCGAGCAGCCGGCTCAGGCGACCCATTGCGACCGGGAGGTAGTCCTTGACCGCGTGCTCCAGAGCGGCGAGCAGGCCGGGCGGAATGAGCTGCTCGAACGTCCGGTGGGAGCTGAGCATGTGCCCCGCGGCCTCGTCCAGATGGCGCCGCACCGTGGCCTCGAAGGCGGCCGAATCGAGCAGCCCCGCCAGCCAGCCCTCGACGGCCCTGCGGACGGCAGCGACCCGCTCCGGCTCTATCGTCCGTGAAAGGGGTTCCTCGCTCAGGGACTCGCGCACCGAATCGAGCAGCCTCGACGCCTCCTCCCGGAATTCGGGTGAATCGAGGGCGCCGGCCAGGAACTCTCGCCCCTCCGAGAGCAGTCGCACGAGAAGACGCCGGATCTCGAGCAGGGCCGGTTCCGGCAGGAGGTCCGCCAACGATGGCTGTTCGCCTGCCGTCAACTCGATCGCCAGTTCTCGCAGTCGCTCCTGGAACGCGGTCTCGAGCTGCCCCAGCTCGGTCGCGATGTCCTCAGGGGTGAGCAGGGCGCCGCCGACCACACTCCCGACGGAATCGGCCAGTCGCTGCTGGTTCTTCGGCACGGCCCCCTGCAGCCAGCTCACGGGTCGGCCGAAGAGACTCGGTGGTCGGTACGGATGGAACAGCATCCAGACCGCGACCCGGTTCGTGATGCCGCCCGCGAGCGCGCCGAAAGCCACTGTGACGGCGGCGCGCAGCCAGTCGATTTCCATCAGGGAGACGGCAGCGTGGCGGAGAGTCCAGTGAGATGAAGTTCCTCATCCCCGATGTAGAGAATGGCCTCCATGAGAACCGCGTCGGAGGCGACCGAACCGTCCTCGTCGACCGGCCGAAGCGTCCCCCGCAGCTCCGTGCCGGAGACATCGAAGCGCCAGGACGAGCCGGAGACAGGATCCAGCGGTTCGAGCGTCACGTCACCCCAGGCCGTTTCGATTCCGTGCAGCCAGGTGTGCGCCACAGCCGGTTGACGGGCGGTGCCGGAGTGGATGAGGAGTCCGTTCCCGAGGGAGTCGGCGAACAGAAACGTCTCGCCACCGGCCGCGGTACCAGGGATGCTGAGCGCCCGGGCGGCCCGCCGGAAGAAGAGGATGCCGGGCTCCGACCGCTCTCCGGTCTGGAGGACCGCGATGCCGAGCGACTCTCTCTGGCCCGTCGGGCCCGTCCACACCGAGACCTCTTCGCCCGCGACGAGCCGAACCGTACCCTGCTCTCCGGCCCCCGCGCCCGGGAAGCCGAGGCTCACCACCTGACCGGCGTCGCCGACCCGCACGGTCATTCCCGGAGCGGGCAACAGACGCCAGGCCGCCCGCGGCACCGGCAACGTGTCGCTCGCCTGAATGAGCGACTCCCAGGGACCACCGCCGGCCACCCGCACGTCGTAGTGACGCAGCAACCGCTCTCCCCGCGCCGTCTGGTCGAACGACCCGACGAACGCATTCCCATCGGCGGCCACGAAGAGCAGGTGCGTCAGATATCGTGCGTCGACCGGCGCGGGAAGCAGCCCACCATCGGTTTCGCCGCTGGATTCGGCGTCTCCATCGGGGAAGGGTGTCGCGCACGCGCCGAGGATCACAGCCGCGCACGCCGCCAGGGACAGCGCGCGGGGAGTCACTCCGCCCCCGTAGGCAGCCTGGCCGCCGGGCCGAGGGCCCGGTCGACCGACCGCAGCATGCGCCGGATCCGCCGCCGGTTCGCGCCCAGATCGAAGTCCCTGCGCCGCGCACGCGAGAACGCCTCGACGCGCGTCAGACCGTTCGCGTCGAGTGCGACCCAGATCGTCAGGTCGTCGACGAACCGCAGGATGGGGAACACGCATCGGACGCTCATCAGGCCGAGGCTCTCGTCGCGGTGAGCGAGCCTCCACCACCTGCGCCGATCCACGTACCTGAGGAGTTCATCCCAGACATCCGAGAACGGCGTTTCGTACAGCCGGGGCTCGGGTCCGCCGGGGTGGCGCGTATCCGCCGAGTTCTCGCGAAACCAGCGGGCAAGGCCGCCGGCCGGCGCCGCTTCGGGGGGCCCCTCGGTCACGGTCCCGTCCGCGTTTCCGCGGTTGCCAGCGCCCGCTGCGGCCGGATAGCTTGCCGCCCGGCGGAGCCCGGAAGGCACGGCCCCCCGACCCCCGTCCGCGGAGCGACTCCCCCGAGCAATCGACGGTTGAACATGCAGGCCATAATACCGTTGGCGGGAAAGGGTACAAGGGTCCGTCCCCACACCCACTCCCGTCCGAAACCCTTGCTGCGCGTGGCCAACCGGCCCGTCCTCTCCTACGTTATCGAACAGCTTCGGGCCGAGGGCGTCGACGACTTCATCTTCATCACGGGACACCTGGCGCCCCGGATCCAGGCCTACATGGCGGAGGAGTTGCCGGGGCTCGCGGTCACCTACGTCGAGCAGCTCCGGCAGCGAGGCACGGCCGATGCCATCGCACTGGCCGAACCCTACGTGACCGGCCCGATTCTCATCGTGTTCGTCGACACGCTCTTCGACGCGGATTTCAGCGTGATGCAGCGCCAAGCCGATGCCTCCGGGATCATCTGGGCCCGGGAGGTGGAGGACTACCAGCGGTACGGCGTCATCCTCACAGATGAGGCCGGGTATATGAAGCAGATCATCGAGAAGCCCAGTGAGCCGGTCTCGAAGCTCGCCAACATCGGTCTCTACTATGTGAAGGATCATGACCTGATGTTCGAAGGGGTTCGGCATGTGCTGAGCCGCGACCCGAACATGGGTGAATACTTTCTGACGGATGCGTTCCAATACATGATCGACAACGGTGCCCGTCTCTATACGGCGGAAGTCGACGGATGGTTCGACTGCGGGAAGCCGGAGACGCTGCTCGAGACCAACCGCATCATGCTCGAGCGGGGACACGGGGACCGTCCCGATCTCCCGGTATCGGTCTCGGTCGACGGCGCGGTGGCGGTAGCCTCCGACGCCGTGATCGAGGAGTCGGCTCTCGGACCCAACGTGAGCATTGCCTCCGGAAGTCGCATCCACGGCTCCCGGATCCGCGACACGATCATCGGCCGCGGGAGCGTCATCGAGGACTGCGACCTCGTAGACTCCCTTGTGGGCGATCGCGTGGTCCTGCGGGGCGTGCGCGGACGTGTGAGCGTCGGAGACGACGGCACCGTCGAAGCGTGCGGGCGGGCAGGGAGATGTTCAGAGTGAAGCCGGAAGAGCTCATCTACGACTGGAACCAGCTGCCGGGGAGCCATGACTACGCAGCTGTGAAAGTCGAACTCGACGACGAGACGCTGCGTGACGGGCTCCAGAACCCGTCCGTCACTGACCCTCCCATCGATAAGAAGATCGAACTCCTCCACATCATGGTGGACCTCGGCATCCACTCGGCCGACATCGGGCTCCCGGGCGCCGGACCGAGGGCGTACGATGCCGTGCTCGCGCTGGCGCGGGAGATCATCGACCACGACCTGCCGATCGCGGCAAACGCGGCGGCACGTACCGTCCGGGCCGACATCGAACCCATCGCGCGGATCCAGCAGGCGACCGGCCTCCCCCTCGAAGTCGGCGCGTTCATCGGCAGTTCGCCCATTCGCCAGTACGCCGAGGATTGGGATGTCGACCGCATCCTCGCCGCCACCCGCGACGCGATCGGGTTCGCCGTCGGCGAGGGCCTCGATGTGATGTATGTGACGGAAGACACGACGAGGTCGCGGCCGAAGACGCTGGTCCGGCTCTTCTCGGCCGCGGTCGAGGCGGGCGCCAAGCGGATCTGCCTCGCGGACACCGTGGGCCACGCGACGCCGCACGGAGTTCGTCGGCTCGTCCGTTTCGCGAAGGACTTCGTGGCCGGCACGGAAGAGCCCGTGAAGATCGATTGGCACGGGCACCGCGACCGCGGTTTCGGTCTGGCGAACGCGCTGGCGGCGATCGAGGAGGGTGTGGACCGCGTTCACGGCACCGCGCTCGGGATCGGCGAGCGGATCGGCAACGTCGAGATGGATCTACTGCTGGTGAACCTCCATCTGCTCGGGGCACACAACCACCCGATCGACCGGCTGCCGGAGTACTGCCGCGTTACGGCGGAGATGTGCGGGATCGAGGTGCCGTACAACTATCCCGTCATCGGGGATGACGCCTTCCGCACCGGTACCGGCGTCCACGCGGCGGCCATCATCAAGGCCATGCAGAAGGGGGACGGGTGGCTGGAGGACTGCGTCTACAGTGGCGTCCCCGCCTCGATCGTGGGGCGGAGCCAGGTCATCGAAATCTCACCCGTCTCGGGTCTGAGCAACGTCCGCTTCTGGCTCAGTCAGCACGGATACGACCCGGACGATGAGGCCCTCTGCGAGGCCGTGTTCGCGCTCGCCAAGCGGTGCGATCACACGCTGTCGCGCATGGAGATCGAGCGTGAGATCGCGCGCCTGCAGGCGGCGCGGGCATGAGACGCCCGCTCGCGGCGGCGACCGTCGTGGCGGTCTTTGGCGGGGCCGCGCTGGCCGGGCAGGAGGCGCCGTCCGAACGCCTGCCGACGGTGCCCGGCGGCGTGCCCGTGGTCGTACTCCCCGTGCAGTCCGCCATTCCCGCGCCGGGAGGGGCATGGGTCGGGGGTACCGGGAGCGGGCGCGGGACGATCGAGCTTCTGGACGCCGAACTCGCGTTCGCCTTCGGCGAGGAGAAGGGGGCCGGAGACTGGGCGCTGGGGCCGGCCATCGAGACGCGGCTCGCGCGCAATCCGGCGATCGGCGTCGATCCGCGGCGGCTCGCCTACCACGGACTGCTGGAAGCGCCGGCGCCGAACCGGCAGTTGTACGAGCCGCTCCATACGCAGCTCCGGCAGGTGGCCGCGCTGTTCGGGGCCCGCGTCGCCGTGCTGCCGCTCTCGGTGTCGTACCGGGAGCCGGAGCAGGGCGAGTCGTCCGCGGCCCGGGCGGCCGGCGTTTCCGTGGCCACCGGCCGGGCGGTCCTGCTCGTCGCCGTCATCGACGTCCGGCGCAGCGCGGTGCTGTGGCACGGCACGATCGAGGGAAGCGCCGCGGACGCCGCCTCGCCGACCGCCTTGACGACGCTCGCGCTGCGCGTAGCCGATCAACTCGCGCCTTCCTGACGATGACGACGCTGCACGACGTCACGCTGATCCCCGGCGACGGCATTGGTCCGGAAATCACCCGGACGACCCTCGACATCCTCGAAGCGGCGGGTGCGCCCATCATCTGGCGAGAGTGCATCGGCGGCGTCACCGCAATGGAGACCGTCGGCGAGCCCCTTCCGCAGGCCACCCTCGAATCGATCGAAGCGACCGGTGTGGCCCTCAAGGGGCCGCTCACGACCCCGATCGGCTCGGGATTCCGTTCCGTGAACGTGGCGCTCCGCAAACACTTCGACCTGTTCGCGAACGTGCGCCCCGCCGTCACCATCCTGCCAGCGGCCCGCTACCCGGATGTGGATCTCGTCATCGTGCGCGAGAACACCGAAGGCCTCTACGCGGGGATCGAGCACTTCATCGGGATGGAGAACGACCCCCGGGCCATCGCCGAATCGGTCATGCTGATCACACGCTACGGTTCGCAACGGATTGTGCGCTTTGCCTTCGAGTACGCCCTTGCGCACGGGCGCCGTCTCGTGACGCTGGTTCACAAGGCGAATATCCTCAAGTACACGCAGGGTCTCTTTCTCGAGGTGGGCCGCGAAGTGGCGGCGGAGTACGAGGGGAGGGTGGAGTTCGATGACAAGATCGTGGATGCGACCGCGATGCAACTCGCGCTCGATCCCTACCGGTTCGACGTGATCGTGACCGAGAACATGTTCGGGGACATCCTGTCGGATCAGGTCGCGGGGCTCATCGGCGGGCTGGGCTTCGCCCCCGGCGCCAACCTCGGAGAGCGGGCGGCGATCTTCGAGGCGGTGCACGGGTCGGCGCCGGACATCGCGGGCCAGGGGATCGCGAACCCGACCTCGCTCCTGCTCGCGAGCTGTCTCATGCTCGACCACCTCGGCGAGGCGCCGGTCGCCGCGCGCGTCCGCGCCGCCCTGCAACGGACGCTCGACGAGGGCGCCGCACGCACGCGGGATCTCGGCGGATCCGCCGGCACGGTCGAGTTCGGTGACGCAGTGATCGAGCGGATGGAACGGCCGACCTCATGACCGACGCACCGGGCGCACGGGTAGAGGAACTGCATTTCCAGGGGGCGCTCTGCGACGCCTGCGCCCAGGTATTCCCGAAGAGTCAGCTCGACGAGGACCGCTGGTGCGGCAACTGCCGGCCACGCATGCAGCGGCGGATGCGCCGCTGGCGCCACGTCATCGCCGCGTGCATCACTCTCCCGTTCGCCGTGTGGGTCGTGATCTGGTTGAGGCGGTTCCCCGAAGTCGACTATCTGCCCGCCTTCGCCTGGGCTCTGCCCCTGACCGCCGCGTATTATCTAGGCTTCCGAATCGGCCGCGAGGTCGTGAAGGGGTACGGACGTTGGCGTCGCGGCAGGTAGCCCGCCCGGCGACCCCGATGGGCATCCGGACTGTGGTCGGACTCCCGGCCGCCGCGCTGGGGACGATGATCGGCCTCGTCCTCCTCGCCAACGCACATCTGTACGGCTGGCCGGGGGCGGTGGGAGGCGTCGTCCTCGCCGCTGCCGGCATCGCGCTCGGCCTCCGCTGCTTCCGTGGCGCACCGTCCGCCGCCAACCCCGCGGCAGCCGGGGCCTGCCCAGACTCGGGAGATAATCGCGAATGAGCTTCGAGGGTGTCGACTACTTCGGTCTTGATGCGCTCCTCGACGAGGAGGAGATCGCCATCCGGGACCTGGTCCGCGAGTGGGTGGACCGGGAGGTCCTGCCGACGATCGCCCACCACTACATCGAGCGAACCTTCCCGCGCGAACTCATCCCCCAGATGGGTGAACTCGGCTTCTTCGGGGCGAACCTGCCCGAGGAGTACGGGTGCGCCGGCCTCAACAACGTGGCCTACGGCCTCATCATGCAGGAGCTCGAGAGGGCGGACTCGGGCATCCGCTCATTCTGCTCCGTACAGGGCGCGCTCGTGATGTACCCCATCTTCGCCTTCGGGTCGGAAGATCAGAAGCGCGAGTGGCTCCCGCGGCTGGCCAGCGGCGAAGCCATCGGCTGCTTCGGCCTCACGGAACCGGACTTCGGCTCGAACCCCGCCGGCATGATCACACGGGCCGTAGCGGACGGAGACGAGTGGATCCTCAACGGCGCCAAGATGTGGATCACGAACGGGTCGATGGCCGACCTGGCGGTGATCTGGGCCAAGACCGGAGATCTGGACGACGCGCGTTCGATCCGGGGGTTCCTCGTTGAGACCGATCGGGACGGGTTCTCCGCCCGGGACCAGAAGGGGAAGCTCTCCCTCCTCGCTTCCGACACTTCCGAACTCGCGCTGCAGGACGTCCGGATCCCGCGCGGGAACGTTCTCCCGGGGAGCGGCGGGCTCGGGAGTCCTCTCAAGTGTCTCACCCAGGCGCGGTACGGCATCTCGTGGGGCGCCGTGGGCGCGGCCATGGCCTGCTACCGCGAGGCCGTCGATTATGCGAAGAACCGCATCCAGTTCGAGGGCAAGCCGATCGCGCAGACCCAGATCCAGCAGGTGCGGATTGCGGAGATGCTCACCGAAATCACCAAGGCCCAGCTTCTGGCGCTGCGATTGGGCCGAATGAAGGACGAGGGGACGATGCGCCCCCAGCACGTCTCTCTGGCGAAGCGCAACAACGTCAACATGGCGTGTGAGTGCGCGCGCGAGGCGAGGCGCCTGCTGGGCGCCAATGGAATCCTCGTCGAATACGCTTCGATGCGGCACATGGCGAATCTCGAGTCCGTCTACACCTACGAGGGCACGCACGACATCCACGCGCTCATCCTCGGCCACGACGCGACGGGACTCGCCGCCTACAACTGATGAGAAGAATCGCCACGATCCTCGTCCCCGCGCTGCTGGCGGCGTGCGCCCCCGAGCCCGAGACCGACGCAGCCCGGGGCGAGTCTCCGGCCCTCGTGTCGGAGTTCGGCCGCTACGAAGGCTACAGTGAACCCCGGTACGAGAGTTGGGTCACGACCTCCCGCTACGTCGAGATGCGCGACGGGGTACGCCTGGCGGTCGAGGTCACCCGGCCCGCGATCGGATCCGTGGCGGCGGAAGAGCCGCTCCCGGTCGTGTGGACGCATTCGCGCTACCACCGAAATCCCAGCCGGATCCTGAGCGTGATCGCGCCGGATCTGGACCCGGTTCCCGACATCCGCTCCATGGTCGACGCCAACGAGGATCTGCAGCGGCTCGTCCTCCACGGCTACGTCGTGGCCGCCGCCGGTGTGCGGGGCAGCGGCGCCTCCTTCGGTCGCTACGAGGGGTTGTTCTCGGAGGCGGAGACGGCCGACGCCGTCGAGATCATCGAGTGGCTGGCCTCCCAGCCCTGGTCGGACGGCAGCGTCGGGATGTACGGCGGCTCCTACCTCGGGATCACGCAGTACATGGCCGCCTCCGGCAAGCCCGCCGCGCTCAAGGCGATCTTCCCCGACGTCGCGGCCCTCGACATGTACGACGTGATCTACCCCGGAGGCGTGTACCGGGACGACCTCATCCAGCAGTGGGGCGGTCTCACGCGAGAGTTCGATGTCGCCATCCCGGCTCCGGCCGTGGACGAAGACGTGGAGGGCGTACTCCTGCGGCAGGCGATGGAGGAGCACCGGGACAACTGGGACGTGCTCGAGCAGTATGGCGCCGGGCGCTACCGTGATCACGCGACGCCCGACCTCGTGTGGGAGCGCCACGGACCTAGCGGCGTGCTCGAGGACGTGCTGGAAGCCCGCGTCCCCGCGTACCACTGGAACGGGTGGTACGACATCTTCGTCACCGACGCCGTCCTCTGGTTCGAGAACTATCGGGGACCCCAGAAACTCGGCATCGGAGCCTGGCCCCACGCCGGCATGCCCGATCCCGATCTGATGGCGGAGCGCATACACCTGTACGCCATCGAGCAGCACAGGTGGTTCGACTACTGGCTCAAGGGCATCGACAACGGCGTCCTCGATGAAGCCCCGATCCACTACGCGGTCATGAACGATCCCGGCGACTGGCGTTGGACGTCGACGGACGCGTGGCCACCGGAGACGACCAGCCGGCGCCTCTTCCTCGCGCCGGGGACGAGCGGGAGCGTCGCCTCGGTCAACGATGGCGGGCTCTCGCCCGACGCCCCGTCGCTCGAAGAAGCGTTCGACGAATACAGGGTCGACTTCACGACGACGACCGGGACGTCTTCCCGCTGGGACAACGCCGTCGGGGCGGCGCCGGAGATGCGGTATCCGGACCTGCGGGAGACCGATGCGAAGTCGCTGACGTACACGACCCCGCCGCTGGAGTCGGATCTGACCGTTACGGGTCACCCCGTGGTGACGCTGTGGGTGACCTCATCGCAGCCGGACGCCGACTTCTTCGTGCTGCTCGAGGAGGTGGACGCGGACGGGGCCTCCCGCTACGTGACCGAGGGTGTGCTGCGTGCCTCGCACCGCGCGCTGGCGGAGGCGCCGTGGGACAATCTCGGACTCCCTTTCCAGCGCAGCTATGCGAGCGATGTCCAGCCGCTCCCGGACGCGCCGGCCGAACTCAGGCTCGATCTGCACCCCACCTCGACCGTCTTCAACGCCGGACACCGCCTCCGGCTGACGGTGATGGGGGCGGACCGAGACAACGCCGAGGAGGTCTCGGACGACCCGCCCACCGTGCGGGTCTATCGCTCCGCCGCACATCCCTCGAGCGTCGAGTTGCCCGTCGCGGAAGGGCCCGCGCCGGGCTAGCATCCAAGCTCCCCGCTCTGGCCCGTCTCCCTTTTTCGCCGCACGTTTCCGCTCCGGGATGCCCGGCAGGCAACGATCCGCTTCACGAGGCAAAGATCATGTCCAATGTTCGTCGTTTCTCCGCTTGTCTCGCTCTGGCCGCGGCGGTAGCCGCGCCGCTGGCGGCCCAGCAACTCACGCCCGAACAGTACGAGGGGCTCCGGGCCCGCCACATCGGTCCCGTCGGCAACCGCGTCTCCTCGGTGGCCGGCGTCCCCGGCGACCGCAACACGTACTTCGCCGGCGCCGCAACCGGCGGGATCTGGAAAACCGACGACGCCGGCCTGCACTGGCGGCCCGTGTTCGACGACCACCCGGTGCACTCGATCGGCGCCCTCGCCGTAGCCCCGAGCGACGCGGCGATCGTCTGGGCCGGGACCGGCGAGACCTCGATCCGCTCGAACGTCTCGATCGGGAACGGGGTGTGGAAATCGACCGACGGCGGCGAGAGCTGGAGCCACATGGGGCTCGAGGGCACCGGCCGGGTGGGGCGGATCCTCATCCATCCCCGGGATCCGGACGTCGTCTACGTGGCGGCGCTGGGCCACGCCTACGCGGAGTCCGACGAACGCGGCGTGTACCGGACGATGGACGGCGGTGGGTCGTGGGAGAAAGTCCTGTTCGTGGACCGCGGGACGGGCGCCTACGAGATGGTCATGGATCCGGCGAACCCCCGGAAGATCTTCGCGACCATGTGGGACATCGATCTCAAGACGTGGAAGCGCGACAGCGGAGGGCCGGGCAGCGGGCTCCATCTGACGATGGACGGCGGCGACACGTGGACGGAACTCGAGGGGAACGGGCTGCCCACCGGCACCCTCGGGAAGATCGCCGTGTGCATGTCGGCCTCGGACTCCGACCGCGTCTACGCCCTCATCGAGACGAGCGACGGCGTACCGATGGAAGGCTACGAGGCCGACACCGGAGAGCTGTGGAGCAGCGACGACGGCGGCCGCACGTGGCGTCTCGTGAACTACAGTCACAATCTCGGGAGCCGGCAGGCCTACTACACCCGCTGCGGCGTGTCCTCGGACGACAGGGACGAGATCTACTTCCTCTCCTCGAGCTTCAGCGTGAGCCGCAACGGCGGCGAGACGTACACCAGCTACAACTTCCTGGGCGGCGGTCCTCCGGGCGGTGACCCGGCCGCCCCGGGGTGGGACCTGCACGACATCTGGGTCGACCCCACCAACGCGGACCGCGTCTTGATCGGCGGCGACAGCGGCGTAGGCATCACCGAGAACCGGATGAAGTCGTGGTCCCGCATGCAGCTGCCGATCGCGCAGATGTACCACGTCACCGTGGACAACGCCGTCCCCTATAACGTGATGGGGAACCGGCAGGACGGCCCGTCCTACCACGGGCCGTCGAACACGCGTTACACCGGGTTCTGGGCGCGCGGGCTCATCCCGCGTGGCGACTGGACGAGCGTGGGCGGGGGCGAGAGCGGGTTCGCCACCCCCGACCCCACCGATCCGAACATCGTCTGGTCCAGCGCCTCCGGGGCGGGCGCGCGCGGCGGCATCGTCGTGCGCCACGACATGGCGCGGGGCCAGTTCCGCGACGTGGAGGTGTGGCCGGAATCCACAGGAGGCTATCCTGCGGGCGACGTGCGCTACCGCTTCCAGTGGACCTTCCCGCTCCTCATCTCCCCGCACGACAACGAGACGATCTACGTCACGAGCCAGCACGTGCACCGCACACGCAACCGGGGCCAGAGCTGGGAAGTGGTCAGCCCCGACCTCTCCACGAACAACCGTGCGCGGATGGGGATCTCCGGCGGGCTCACCCCCGACAACATCGGCGTCGAGTTCTGCTGCGTCATCTACGCCTTCGACGAGTCGCCGCTGCAGCAGGGCGTGTTGTGGGCCGGCACCAACGACGGCCTCGTCCAGGTGACCCGCGACGACGGCGCGACGTGGACCAACGTCACCGCCAACATCCCCGACCTCCCGCCCGACGGCGTAGTGCGGAGCATCGACGCCTCCCGCTACGACGTGGCGAAGGCCTACATCACGATCGAGCACCACCAGGTCGGCGACTTCGAGGCGCGCGCCTACAGGACGGACGACTTCGGGGAGACGTGGACCCGGATCACGAACGGGGTCGACAACTATCCGGTCGACTACACGCGCTACCTGCTCGAGGACCCGGTGCGGCCGGGACTCCTGTACCTCGGCACGGAGACCAACGTCTACATCAGCTACGACGATGGGGGGAGCTGGCAGCTGTTCATGCCGAACCTCCCGCCGACGCCGTATTACGGGCTCATCATCCAGGAGCACTTCAACGACTTCGTGGCCGGGACCTACGGCCGCGGCTACTGGATCCTCGACGACCTGAGCCCCGTCCAGCAGCTCACGCCGGAGATCGCGGCCTCTGACGCCCACCTGTTCGAGCCCCGCGACGCCTACCGCTTCAACGACACCGTCGAGCCCATGGTGATGTTCGAGGACTGGTCCGTGGGCGAGAACCCGCCCAACGGGGCGTCGACAAACTACTGGCTCGGCGACGGGGACGGCCGTGAAGTGCAGATCCGGGTCGAGAACGCCGATGGCGAGACGCTCGCCACCCTCGACGGCACGAATCACGACGGCTTCAACCGCGTGTGGTGGAACTTCCGGGGGCCGGACGCGAAGCCCATCCAGTACCGGACGAAGCCGCAGTTCGCGGAGTGGTTCCCGATGCCCGAGGTGTCGAGACAGAGCGGGGGCGGCTTCTTCGGCGGCGGCGGCGGCCCCAGGCAGCCCCCGGGCACGTACACCGTCACCCTCGTGGTGGACGGAGAGGATGTGGGAGCACGGGAACTCAACGTGCTCAGGGATCCCAACTCCGAGGGGTCCATGGCAGACATCCTGGCCCAGAAGGCGCTGCTCGACGAGATCGTTGCGGACCGGAACCGGCTCGCCGATGTCGTAAACCAGATCGAACTGCTGCGGCGCCAGATTTACGACCTGCGCCCGGTGCTCGAGGAGGCGGGAGACGCCGAGGACGTACTCGAGGCCGGCGAGGCGCTCGACGCGCTGCTCATGGAGGTGGAGGGCGAACTCGTGCAATTGAAGGACACGGGGTCCGACGGAGTGCGCTGGCCGGCGATGGTCAGAGGCCGCCTGTCCTACCTGCAGGGCGCAGTGGGAACGGCCGACTTCCGGCCCACCGACCAGCACGCCGAGGTGGCGGAGATCCTGAGCGATCAGGTCGACGAGGTGGAACTCCGGCTGCAGGAGGTGCTCACGGACGAGTTGGCCGAGTTCAACCAGATGCTCCAGCAGAAGGTGGGGCGCGTCATCACCACATGATCCTCCGGCTGGCGGCGGCGGGGGCGCTGGCGGGCGGTGCCCTCGCCTGTGCCGCGGGCGACGAGCCCCCGCCGGAGTCGCGCGAGGCCATCGATGCCGTGCTGGACGGCACGGCCCGGGGGGACGACCTCGGCGACGGAGAGATCGAGTACGTATTCGAGGGCTTCTCGCTCCTGCTCCGCGCGGAGAGCCCTTGACCGACCCCATCCGAGCCTCCCTCGAGCGCCAGGGATTCCTCGTCCTCGATGGGGGCCTCGCGACGGAACTCGAGGCGCTGGGCTGCGACCTGAACGACCCCCTGTGGTCCGCGCGGGCGCTCCTCGGCGATCGCGAGGCGGTCCGTACCGTCCACCGCCGCTTCCTGGAGGCCGGGGCCGACTGCATCGCCACCGCCACCTACCAGGCGACCTTCGAGGGCTTCGGCGCCCGCGGCCTCGACGCGCGGGAGACGGCCCGGCTGCTGCGTGATGCGGTCGAGGTGGCCGTCTCGGCCCGCGACGACTTCTGGGCCGATCTGTCGATGCCGGCCGGTCGACTCCGGCCCGTCGTCGCCGCGAGCGTAGGTCCGTACGGGGCCTTCCTCGCCGACGGGTCCGAGTACCGCGGCGACTACGGCCTCTCCGCGGCCGAACTCTACGACTTCCACTCGCCGCGCTGGGAGGTTCTCGCCGAGACGGAGGCCGACCTCCTGGCGTGCGAGACCACACCCTCGCTGGAGGAAACGCAGGCCTACTGCCGGCTGGCGGCCGTTTCTCACCGGCCGAGCTGGATCAGCTTCCAGTGTCGCGATGGCGCGCACCTTGCGGACGGGACCCCGCTCGAAACCGCCGTCTCCCTGTGCGACGAGGAACCCCACGTCGTCGCCGTGGGCGTCAACTGCATCGCTCCGGGATTCGTCTCCTCCCTCATAACGGCGGCGCGCGGGTCGACCCCGAAGCCGATCCTCGTCTACCCCAACTCCGGGGAAGCGTGGGACGCAGCGGCGAAGCGCTGGACCGGCCCGGCGAGCCCCCGGGACTGGGCCCGGAGCGCCATGGAGTGGCGCAGCGAGGGAGCCGATGGCGTCGGCGGCTGCTGCCGCGTCGGACCGGCGGAGATCGCCGCCATCCGCCACGGGGCTTTATCGATATGAGGGGCTGCATGCGCACGATTCGTTGCATCGCCGTCAGTACCATGCTGGCTGTGCCTGCCCTGCTCCACGCCCAGCAGGCACCCACGGCGCAGGCGTCGGAGATCACGGCGCCTCCCGTCATCGACGGTCGGCTCCAGGACGACGTCTGGTCGGGTCTCGAGCCCCTCGCGGGCTTCACCCAGCGCGAGCCCTCGGAGGGCCAGCCGGTGTCGCAGCTGACGGAGGTCCGAGTCGGCTATGACGACACAGCTCTGTACATCGGCGCATGGCTCTTCGATGAAGACCCGTCGGGCATCGTCACAGGCCAGACGTTGCGCGATGCCTCGCTCAACGACTCGGACGCCTTCGTCGTCGTGCTCGACACCTATCTGGACCGGCAAAACGGCTTCGTCTTCGGCACCACGCCGGCGGGCATCGAGTACGACGGCCAGGTCACCGGCGAGGGTGCGGGCGGCGGTGCGGGCGGTGGCCGCCAGCAGCGCGGTTCGGCAGGCGGCTTCAACCTCAACTGGGACGGCTCGTGGGACGTAGCCACGACCAGGGACGATCGCGGCTGGTACGCCGAGATGCGGATCCCCTTCTCGACGCTCCGCTATGGCGCCGGGGGAGCGCAGGACTGGGGCCTGAATTTCGAGCGGAAGATCCGGCGCAACAGCGAGCAGTCGACGTGGGCGCGCCTGCCGAGGCAGTTCGGCGTGTACCGGATCTCTCTCGCCGGAACCCTCACGCTGGAGGCCCCCTCCAGGCGCACGGTTACGGTCAGCCCGTACGCGCGTGTGGACGGCTTCAAGGACTACCGAGCCGTGTCGCCGGAGGTGGACTTCGGCCGGCAGATCGGGGGTGACGCCAAGATCGGCATCAATCAGAGCCTGACGCTCGATCTCACCGTGAACACCGACTTCGCGCAGGCGGAGGTGGACGACCAGCAGGTGAACCTCACGCGGTTCAGCCTCTTTTTCCCCGAGAAGCGCGCCTTCTTCCTGGAGAATTCGGGCACCTTCTCCGTCGGCGCGGGCCGTTCGGCCGAGCTCTTCTTCAGCCGCCGCATCGGCCTCCAGGGTGGACGGGAGGTGCCGATTCAGGCAGGCGCCCGGATGACGGGCAAGGTCGGTGATTTCCAGGTCGGTGTGCTCAACATCCAGACCGACGAGGCCTACGACATCGACGACGAGACCGGCGTCCGCGAGCAGATCGCACCGGCCAACAACTTCGGCGTGCTGCGGGCGTACCGGGAGTTCGGTAACAGGTCACAGCTCGGCGCCATCTTCGTGTCGCGCCTCAACACCACCGATGCGGATGACCACAATCTCACCTGGGGCATCGACGGCCGGCTCGGCATCGGGGACGCGCTGACGTTCGACGGCTGGGCGAGCCTCACCACCACGCCGGCCCCCACCGGGGAGGAAGCACCAGGGTCGGGGTTCAACGACGGCGAGTACGGCTTCGCCGGTGGCATGCGGTACGTCACACGCGATTGGCAGGTCACGACCGGGTACCGGCAGGTCGGCGACGCCTTCAACCCGGAGGTCGGCTTCGTCAACCGGCGCGGATACCGCCACCTGAACTTCCGCTTTCTGCGCCATCTCCGCACGGAGAGCGTGCCCTGGTTCCGCGAATTCCGACCTCACATCTCCGGCAACGCGTTCTGGACGCTGGGCGGCTTCAACGAGTCGTATCTCGTTCACTTCGACAACCACTTCGCCTTCGAGAACGGAGCGTTCTTCCAGCTTCCCGGCTTCAACCTCACAGGCGAGGGTCTCGAGGAACCGTTCGAGATCCGGGAGGGCATCATCATCCCGGCCGGCACGTACAACAACCTCGACTGGGAATTCAGGGCGAACACGAATCGAGGCGCCCCCCTCTCGATGTCGGTCGGATGGGCGCTCGGCGGGTTCTACAGCGGGACGCGCTTCGGCCCGAACGCGACACTCACGTACCGCTATCGCGACAAGCTCACCGCGAACGTCCGCGCGAACTACTTCGACGTAGACCTCGACCAGGGCAGCTTCGAGACCGCCGTCGTGCAGTTCAACGCCTCGTACTCCTTCACGCCCCGCCTGTACCTGCAGACCAACGTCCAGTACAACGGCGATACGAAGGACATCGGGACCAACGTTCGGCTTGCGTGGCTCGATACGGCCGGCACCGGGTTGTATATCGTGTGGAACGACACGAGTCACACCGGCTCGCTCGAACGCACGGGCATCATGGCGGGGCCGAAGCAGCGCCAACTCGTGGTCAAGTACAGCAGGCTGTTCAACCTGACGGGGTAGCCCGGCAGGCGGGCCCCGGGTGCTACCCGAACGCGACGGAGAGAGAGAATCCCCATGTGGCACGAGGACATCCTCGGCACGATCGGCGGCACGCCCCTGGTGCGGGTGAACCGACTCGCGGCGCACCTGCCCGGCACCGTCCTCGCGAAGCTCGAATTCTTCAACCCCGGCGGCTCGGTCAAGGACCGGATCGGCGTCTCGATGCTCGAGGACGCGGTCGAACGCGGCGCCCTCGCCCCGGGCGGTACGATCATCGAGGGCACAAGCGGCAACACGGGGGTGGGACTCGCGCTGGTGGCGATCGCGCGCGGCTACCGGTGCATCTTCACGACCACGGACAAGCAGAGTCCCGAGAAGATCGCCATCCTGAGGGCGCTCGGGGCCGAGGTCATCGTGTGTCCGACCGCCGTGGCCGCCGAGGACCCCCGTTCCTACTACCAGGTCGCGCGCCGGCTCGCGGAGGAGACCCCCAACTCCGTCTACCTGAACCAGTACGACAACCCCGCCAACACGGTCGCCCACGTACGAACGACGGGACCCGAACTGTGGGAGGGGACGGAGGAGAGGATCACCCATCTCTTCGTCGGCTCCGGCACCGGCGGTACGATCTCGGGCTCTGCGGCCTACCTCAAGGAACGGAATCCCGACGTCAGGGTCATCGGCGTCGATCCCTACGGCTCCGTCTACTGGAAGTACTTCCACACGCGGGAGTTCGACGAGGACGAGATCTATCCCTACGTCACCGAGGGGGTGGGGGAGGACATCCTCGCGGGCAACATGAACTTCGACATCGTGGACGATTACGTGCGCGTCACGGACAAGGAGTCGATGCTCATGACGCGCCGGCTCGCGCACGAGGAGGGGATGTTCCTCGGCGGCTCGTGCGGGATGGCGATGGCGGGCACCCTCCAGTGGATGGAAGCGAACCGGGACGGGATCGGCGCTGACGATGTGCTCGTCGTGCTCATGCCGGACGGCGGCTACCGTTCACTCGGAAAGGTGTACAACGACGTCTGGATGCAGGAGCACGGTTTCCTCGAAGCGGACGAGGTGCTGACGGCGGGCGCGCTGGCCGCGCGCCGTTCGACGGAGAGGCCGCTTGTGTCGGCGCCCGCCGACATGACGCTGGACGATGCGATCGGCGTGATGAGAAAACACGCGATCTCGCAGGTGCCGGTGATGGAGGGGGATGAGGTCGTCGGCAGCCTCACCGAGCGTGACATCCTTCGCTCCCTCATGGGAGATCCGGACGCGCGCGCCCGCCTCGTGCGCGATCTCATGGGCCCGCCCTTCCCGGTGGTCGCGGCCTCCAGCCCCGTCCACGGTTTCGCGCGGGAGCTTCGTGGAGAGCAGCCCGCCGTGCTGGTGCGGGAAGAAGACGGCACGCTCGGCATCCTCACCCGCTCCGATCTGATCGCCGGGCTCGGCGCGTAGAGCGTCGGGTGAGCCCGGAGACGTTCCCGCGGGAACGTCTTTGCTTGCAAAATGATGTTATTGATGTCAAAATGATGCCATGTCTGTCCAAATCACCATCCGAGGCGTCCCCGATAAAGTGCGAGACCGGCTGAGGGTGCGTGCGGCTTCCCGCGGCCAATCCATGCAGAAATATCTGCGCGGCGAACTCGAGCGGTTGGTGGCGAAGCCCACCCGCGATGAGTGGCTGGAGAACGTTCGCACCCGCAAGCGGGTGTCAGGAAATCGCGTGACCACCGAGAGCATCCTGCAGGCGCGAGACGCCGACCGTAGGTGACGGTCGTCGTTGATGCCTCGGTCCTGGCGGCGGCGGTAGCCCACCTGGGACCGAATGGGGCTTGGTGCGAAGCCGCCTTGGCGGAATCGGCTCGCGAAGGCCGTTCACTGGCCGGTCCACAGTTGGTCCTCGCGGAGGCCAGCAACGTCCTTCACCGGTTGGCGCTTGCCGAACGGCTCGAGAGTTCGGAGGCCAGTCTCGCCGGCTACGACCTGCTCGCGCTCGAGATCGAGCTGTTTCCTTTCGAACCTCTCGCCGATCGCACCTGGGAACTGCGCCATAACCTCAGCATCTACGACGGATGGTACGTGGCGCTCGCGGAGACCCTCTCCTGCCCCCTGCTGACGCTCGACCAGCGGCTCGCGCGGGCCGCGGGCCCCACCTGCCGGATCATCACCCCGCCACCCCTGCGGCCATGCGCGAGCGCGCTGCCCCGAGCCGATCACCGCAGTATTCCTTATCAGGACGACTGGTCACGCTATCACGAAGGTCCCCATGGAGCCGACGACTAGACACGAATACATGAAAGCTCGCCGCATCCTCGCCGACATCAACTCTTTCGCCCGCCTAGGGAACCAGGTCAGCCGGAGTGAGCTTGCCGAACTCGTGTCGCTTGAGGCCGATCTCCGCCAAGCCAGGGAAAAGGCCGAGGTCGATACGGAGTCTGAGGGACAGGGAGGGACGAGCTTCGTGCTGACGCAGGGACCGCAACCTACAACTGCGATCGCTCAGAAGGTGAGTCGGCTGTTACCGGATCTCTGCGACGATTCCGAAGAACTCGTACGACGCAGGCACAAGGCTCTGGGCCTTGCGATAGAGCCTGCCCCGGACCTCACCCTTCTCCCGGGAGGGAGTAGAGGTGGGCGGTCACCGCGGCGGCGACCAGCAGCAGGAGGGCGACCAGCCAGAGGTGTCCGGCGGCGAATACCGCCGAGACGATGATGGCGCTCCACAGGAAGATCGTGGCCCCTCGCCTCACACGGGTGGAGATCACGCCCCGCTCCCGGTAGGCGGCGAGGTAACGTCCGAACAGGCGGTTCTCGTGCAGCCAACGCTCGGCGCGCGGGGAGCTGCGAGCGAAGCACCACGCGGCCAGCAGCAGGAAGCACGTCGTGGGCCAGAGCGGCACCACGATGCCGACGATGCCCGCACCCACGCTGAGCGATCCGATCCCCAGGTAGAGACCGCGCCGCAGCGGGCCGGGCAGTGCGCGCGCGGCGCGCTCGACCGCCTTGTGATCGACGGGACAGCGGGCGGGCTGCGACCGGGTTGTGTACTGGCTGTGCGGCATGCTTCTACTCGGGCTCCATGTGGTCTGACAGGCGGTCCGACAGGGGATCATGCGCCCGGGAGGACTCGAACCCCCAGCCTTCTGATCCGAAGTCAGACGCTCTATCCAATTGAGCTACGGGCGCGGGCGACGCGAGCCCAAGACGGTAGAAGCCGTCCGGGCCGGACGCAACTGATTGAGGCGCTCAGGGTGTCACCCAATGTGCGCTCGGAGCTAGATTCTGCGACCCGATCCCCGACTTGCGGAGCAGGACGATGAAACGACTGCGCAACCTGTTTCTACTCGGCGCGCTGGCCGCCGGTCCCCTGGCCCTCGCGACGCCGGCCGTCCTCCGTGCCCAGAGCGGCGCGAACGCCCCCGCCGCGGCAACCTGGCCCGGGGCCGATCCCGCCGACGTGGCGTCGATCGACGCGATTCTCGAGGCGTTGTACGACGTGATCTCGGGCCCCGCCGGCCAGGCGCGCGACTGGGATCGGTTCCGGTCCCTGTTCATCCCGGAGGCCCGCCTCATCCCGACCGGCCGATCGGAGACCGGCGAGCACGGGTACAACGTCTGGAGCCCCGGCGACTACGCGGACCGCGCAGGCGCCTCGCTCGAGCGGACCGGTTTCTTCGAGGTCGAGATCGCCCGCTCGATCGCCCGCTTCGGCCCCGTGGTCCAGGCGTTCTCGACCTACGAGTCGCGGCGCAACGCGGACGACCCCGAGCCCTTCGCGCGCGGCATCAACTCCATCCAGCTCATGCACGACGGCCGCCGCTGGTACGTCGTCACGATCTACTGGGCCGGGGAACGCCCCGACCTGCCGATTCCCGGACACTATCTGCCCTCGCCGGACGAAGGAGGTGCTCCATGAGCTCCGCATTGCCCTCGCCGCGAGCCGTCGCCACGGCCGCATGGATCGCCGCCGCCTCGCTCTTCTGCGCGGCCGCACCCCCGCTGCGGGCGCAGGATCTCGCCCGTTTCGAGCCGGTCCCCGCGCGACAGAACGATTTCGCGCTCACCCTCGAGTCGATCATGAGGGGCTCCGAACACGTCGGGCAGGCGCCTGTTGGCGTCAGCTGGTCCGACGACGGGGCATGGGTCTACTTCCGATGGCTTCCCGGCGGGGCCGCGTGGCACGAATCCCGCGTCCTGTACCGCGTCCCGTCGACCGGCGGCACCCCCGAGCGGGTCGATGACGAGGAGGCGATCGCACTGGGGCCGATCCTCGCACCGGGCGATGTGTCTCCCGACGGTCGCTGGCGCACGGCGTCCTTCGACGGTGATCTCTACCTCGTGGAGCGAGCGACCGCCGCCGCCCGCCGGCTCACCCACACCGAGTCGCGCGAGGCGAATCCCGTCTTCTCCGGCGACGGCGCCTCCATCTTCTTCGGCCGCGGCGGCGACCTGTTCGCGTTCGACATCGACGATGGCGAGATCCGGCAGCTCACCTCCGTGGGCGGCCCGGAGGGTCCCGAGGAGCCCGAGGCCGAGGGTCACAAGGCCTTCCTCGAAGAACAGCAACGCGAGCTGTTCGAACACATCCGTGTCCGGGAACTCCGCGAGGAGCGGGGGGAGGAACAGCGCGAACTCCGCGAGGCCGGGCGGCGCGAGACGCTGCACCTCGCGCAGGGCGAGAACGCGCAGGATTTTGTCGCCGATCCTTCCGGAACCTACGTCGCGGTCACGGCGACTCGGGGCGGCTTCGGTGCCGGCCGGCAGACCGACATCCCGCTCTGGGTCACGCAGTCGGGCTACACCGAGAACACCGAGATGCGGGCCAAGGTCGGTGACGAACAGGGCGTCTCCCGGCTCGCCGTCGTCCACACGGGGACGGGCGAGACCACCTGGCTCGACCTCACGGGCGACGGCTCGGACCCGGCTCCGGAGTCGGAGCCGGAGTCGGAGTCAGAGTCGGAGTCAGAGTCGGAATCGGAGGAGAGCGACGACCGTCTCGCCGTCGCGAGCTTCGTCGGCTGGGACGAGACGGGATCCTACGGGCTCGTGTTCGCGGTCGACTACGACTACAAGACGTGGCGTCTGTACGCCTACGCGTCGGCCTCCGGCGAACTGACCCTGCTCGACACGCATCACGACGAGGCGTGGGTGGGCGGCCCCTGCTTCGGCTTCGGCGGCGCGGGCTGCATGGGCTGGCTGCCCTCGGAAGCCTCGGGCTCGATGCCCCGCGCCTGGTATGTGAGCGAGGAGACCGGCTACGCGCACCTGTACGCGATCGACGCCGACGGCGGCGACAAGGAAGCGCTCACGGCCGGCGACTGGGAGGTGCTCGGCGCGACGATCCCCGACGGCTGGGATGCGTTCCTTCTCCAGACGAGCGAACTCTCCCCCTTCGACCAGCATCCGTGGCGGATGGATTTCGACGGTTCGAACCGCGTCCAGCTTCTCGAGGGAGAGGGCTCGTTCGCCGTCACGCTCTCGCCCGATGGCCGGCGTTTCGCCGTCCTTCACTCGCGCTCGAACCGGCCGCCCGAACTATACCTGGCCGAAGTCGGCCCCGGCGCCGACATGACGCAGGTCACGACCTCCCCCACGGCCGAGTGGCTCGGCTTCCCCTGGCTCCAGCCCGAGATCGTGCATTTCGAGGCCCGGGACGGCGTCGACGTGCCCGCCCGCATCTACAGGCCTTCCGACTTCGGGGTCGAAGCGAACGGGGCCGGCGTCGTCTTCGTGCACGGGGCGGGATACCTGCACAACGTCCACAACTGGTGGTCCAACTACTACCGCGAATACATGTTCCACCACTTCCTCGCGGCGCAGGGCTACACGGTTCTCGACATCGATTACCGCGGCTCCGCGGGCTACGGGCGGGACTGGCGCACCGCGATCTACCGGCACATGGGGGGCTGGGACCTCTCCGACCAGGTGGACGGCGCCGAGTACCTCATCCGCGAGGAAGGCGTCGAGGCCGGCCGTCTGGGGATCTACGGCGGATCCTACGGCGGGTTCATCACGCTCATGGCCCTCTTCACCGAGCCGGGCGTGTTCGAGGCCGGCGGCGCCCTGCGCGCGGTGACCGACTGGGCGCACTACAACCACTGGTACACGAGCCGGATCCTCAACCTCCCCCACGAGGACGAGGAATCGTACCGTCAGTCCTCGCCCATCTACTTCGCCGAGGGCCTCGAGGGACACCTCCTGATGGCGCACGGGATGTACGACACCAACGTGCACTTCTCCGATGTCGTACGGCTCGCGCAGCGCCTCATCGAACTCGGGAAGGAGAACTGGGAGATGGCGGTGTACCCGGTCGAGAATCACGGCTTCGCGGAGCCGTCTTCGTGGGCGGACGAATACCGCCGCATCTACGAGCTGTTCGAACGGGTGATCGGCGACGGCAGCGGTGCGTCGGCGAGCGGGGAGGGTGGCTGAGACGACCCTGAGACGACCCTGAGACGACGGTTGATCCGGCGCACCGCGCATCTCGGGCGCGCGCTGGGGGGGCTCGCGCTCGTCGGGTCCGGGCTCGCGGGGTGCGGCGCCCCCGGCCCCGGGCCCTGGGTCGAGGCCGACGGCTACCGGTGGCGGGAGTTGAGGCCCCGGGGCTCCACCGGGTCCGTGGGCTTCCGGCCGCTCGACGCCCCGTCGCTGGGCGTGACGTTCCGGTACGACGTCGAGGAGGCGGTGCGGGTGCGGAACCGTGTGCTCGCGGAAGGGCAGGGGGTGGCGATCGGTGACGTCGATGGAGACGGTCGCCCCGACCTCTTCTTCGCGGGCTTCGGCGGTCCGAGCGCCCTCTTCCGCAACCAGGGCGGGTGGAGTTTCGAGGACATCACCTCCGAGGCGGGCCTCTCGCTCGAGGATGTGATGGCGCGAGGGGCCGCCTTCGCCGATCTCGACGGAGATGATGATCTCGACCTCGTCGTCACCGTCCATGGGGGCCCGAATCGGATCTTCCTCGGCGACGGGACGGGGCGTTTCACCGGACTCGACGACGCGGGCCTCAGCGGGAGCCGGGCCAGTACGACCCCCACGCTGGCGGATGTCAACGGCGATGGCGCTCTGGACCTCTACATCGCGAACTACAAGACGCGGCAGGTGGACGACCTCTACCCGCCGGAGATCCTCGACATCAACCACCTGCAGCGCGGTGACGATGGCCGGCTCGTCATCCCGCCCGAGCTGAGGGAACTCCACGACGAGCACTACCGCGTCGAGTTCGACGGACGCTTCGTGCGGCGTTTCGAGCTGGGAGAGCCGGACGAGTTCTACACCGGATTCGGTGACGGCCGCTTCGAACCGGCCCCGCTCGGTGACGGGCCGCCGACGCGGGATTGGGGCCTCGCGGCCCGGTTCAGCGACTGGGATGAGGACGGCGATCCGGACCTCTACGTCGCCAACGACTTCAACAGCCCCGACGGCATCTGGATCAACCGCGGCGATGGCTCGTTCGCGGAGGCCTCCAGCGAGTCGGTGCGCACGACGAGCCTCTCCTCCATGGCGGTGGACGTGGGGGACCTGGACCGAGACGGGGACCTCGATCTCCTGACCACCGACATGCTGGCCCGGGTCCCGGCGGCCCGACTGGTCCAGACCCCGAGCTTCGAGGCCGCCCCCGAGCCGCCGGGCGCCACCGGCACGAGAGTTCAGGTCAACCGCAACACGGTGCAGCTGAACCGCGGCGACGGGACCTTTGCCGAGGCCGCGTGGGAGCTTGGGCTCGCCGCTTCCGACTGGACGTGGGGCGCCCTCATCGTCGACGCGGATCTGGACGGATGGGAGGATGTCCTCGTCACGACGGGTCACGCGTGGGATCAGCTGGACGGCGATGCCAACGCGCGGGTGGCCGCCATCCCGGGCCTGCCGGCCGAGCACGCGCTGCGCATGTTCCCGCCGCTGCCGCAGCCGAACGTCGCCTTCCGCGGGGGGGTGGACGGCTTCAGCGACGCGAGCGAACTCTGGCGCTGGGGGGAGCAGCCCGACATCTCGCACGGGCTCGCAGCGGGCGATCTCGACGGGGACGGCGACCTCGACATCGTCGTGACCCGTCTCGGCGCCCCACCGCTCGTGTACCGGAACGAAGCCGGGGCGCCGCGCGTCCTGGTGCGGTTGCGCGGCGCGGGCGGAAACACCCGCGGAATCGGCGCCCGCATCGGTCTCGCGGGACACGACGCGGGCGTGCAGGTGCGGGAGATCACCGCCGGCGGAGCCTATCTGTCGTCGTCCGCACCGGCCGCGAGCTTCGCGGCCGTGCCCGACGCGGAAATGACGCTCACCGTCGACTGGCCGGACGGCCGCCGCACTCGCCTCGACGGGATCATCGCGAACCGAGAGTACGTGATCGACGCGGCCACCGCCGCGGGCGAGCCGGCCGCCGGCCGTGCGACTCCCACGCCCCACTTCGAGGACGTGACGGCGCGGCTCGGACATCGGCACGTGGAGTCGACCTTCGACGATCGCGGCCGCCAGCCGCTCCTCCCCTATTCGCTCGACCGGCCCGGCCCGGGCGTGTCGTGGATCGACGTGGAGCCCGACGGGGATGCCGACCTGGTGGTGGGCAGCGGCCGGGGCGGCAGCCCGGTGGTGCTGCGCAACGACGGGGGCGACTTCGCCGCCCCGCGGGCCATCACCTCGGGGCTGGCCTACGACGCGACATCCGTGCTGCCGCACCACGCAGCCGGCGGCCCCGCACTGCTCATCGGCCTGAGCGCCTACGAAGCCGGGACGCCCGCGGAAGCCGCGGCCGCTCCGGCGATCCTCGCGGCGCGGCTCGGCGCGGCCGCGCCGGCCCGCCCGCTCATCGACGACGACGGCGCCGCGGCCGGGCAGCCCCCCGCAGCGACCGGCCCCCTCGCCCAGGCCGATATCGACGGCGACGGCGACCTCGACATCTTCATGGGTGGGCGGGTCGCCCCCGGCGCCTGGCCGCTCCCCGTCGACTCCAGGCTGCTGATCAACGACGGCGGCCTGCTGAGGGCAGATCCGGAGCACTCCGCCCCCTTCGCGCGCCTCGGCCTCGTCACCGGGGCGGTCTTCACCGACGTCGATCTCGACGGCGATCCCGACCTCGCCCTCGCCCTGGAGTGGGGGAGCATCCGCCTCTTCCGGAACGAGGGAGGCCGCTTCACCGATGCGAGCGAAGCGCTGGGGCTCACGCGGCTCACGGGGCGCTGGAACGGGATCGCCGCCGCGGACCTGAACGAAGACGGCCGTCCGGACCTCGTGGCGACGGGCTGGGGTGCGAACCTCGAAGTGCCCGCCGCCTACTCGCTCTTCTACGGAGACATGAACCGCGACGGCGTCATCGACATCGTCGAAGCGCGCTCGGAATCCGGCGTCTGGCGCCCGATCCGGGGCCGCGACGCGCTCGCCGTCCCCGGCGGCATCTCCTCGCTGGTTCGGGAGACATACGAGCGCTTCGCAACCGCACCGCTCACCGATGTGATCGCAGGACTCGATCCCGCTCGGAGGCTGGACGCGAACGAACTGCGTCACACGGTGTGGCTCAATCGCGACTCCGGCTTCGAGAGCGCCCCTCTCCCCGCGGCGGCCCAGCGCGCGCCCGCCTTCGGCGTCGCGGCGGGAGATCTGGACGGCGATGGCCACGAAGACCTCGTCCTGGCGCAGAACTTCTACGCCGGACGCCCGGGGGTGCCGCGCTACGACGCCGGGCGGGGCCTCTGGCTCAGAGGAAACGGGGAAGGGGGCTTCGACCCGGTTCCGGGCCGGCTGTCCGGGATCTCGGTCTACGGGGACGGCCGGGCGGCCGCGCTGGCCGACTACGACCGCGACGGTCGGGTAGACATCGCGTTCGGCGTGAACGGCGGGGCGACCCGGCTCTATCGGAACGTCGGCGCGGCCCCCGGCCTGCGCGTGACGCTCGAGGGGACTCCGTCGAACCCGTGGGCGATCGGCGCCCGGCTACGCCTTGAATACGGAGACGGGACGTTCGGCCCGATGCGCGAGATTCGATCGGGCGAGGGCTATCTGTCCCGCCACGAGTCGGCGCAGACGCTGGGCCTGGCCGGAGACCCGCGTACCCTGCACATCCGGTGGCCGGGCGGGGAACAGATGTCCGTCTCCATCGCTTCGGGGACCCGCGAGATCCGGGTCCCGGCCCCCGGCAGCTAGCGGATCCCGAACCCCACCGTGATACCGATGTCGTTCTGGAGCATCGACTCGTCCGTGGCCGAGGAGATGTAATACGAGGCCACGTCCCGCAGCTCGCCCCGGAACCAGAGCGAGGAGGTCAGGGCCACCCGCATGCCGATGGCGGCCGTGGCCGCCGGGTCCGTCGCGCTGATCTCCGGCACCTCATCGCCGTAGAACTGCAGCCTCCGGAGCCCCGCGCCCATCGAAAAATAGGGCTCGAGCGCCCCCGCCGACCCTGACGACCGTATGCGGAATGTCAGGTTCAAGGTCCCCGCCATGTACTCCATCTCGCCGAGGCGCCCGATACCCCGGCCCGGGCCGCCCACGGCGTTGAGCGTCGCGGGCGAATACAGCCCCATCACGCCGATCCCCACCACGCGCGAGGCCCAGTACGTGAACTCGCCGCCGATCAGGACATCCGGAGGGATCGACAAACCGTACACTGACGGATTATCGGTCAGGTTGTTGAGCGGCTGAACGGCGCCGACGAAGCCGACGAATTCGGGGCCGGTGTCTTCGCCGGGGGGGGCCACGGGGGTCATCTGGGCCATCAGGTCCGGAGTCCCGAACCGGCCTAGCAAAACCAGCAAAAGAAGAACGCCGAAGAGGCGCTTCATTTCGTCCTCACGATCGTGATCTGGGGTTCCGCCGTCTCGTCGGGCGAGGTTCCCGCCGCCGTCCGGATCGAAAGCGACAGGGCCGGCGCGCCGACGTCCGACGCGAGCGAGAAGTACTGTACGTTCGACGGTCCTACGTCGATGGCCCTCACCCGGGTTTCAAATCCGAGCGGCTCGGCCCGGAGCGGAAACGCGGTCGGGAAGTTCAACCGCGCCTCTGCATCCCGGTTCATGGACGCGAACACGTCACGGACGTTCCACGTTGCCACCGCGAACCGTCTCGCACTCCCCGTTTGCCCGGCGTCGTCCACCGCCCCCACATCGTCTGCGGCACCCGCCGCACCCGCGTCATCCGTCGCCGCGGCGTCGTCCATCGCCAGCGCGACCGAGGCATCCGCCAGGATGTCGGCCCACTCGATCCCCGTCACCCGTTCGAGGTTCGCGATCCCCCGCGCGAAGCTCTGGCCCCCGCCCACGACCGAACGGAAGAAGGCCCGTTCATCACCCCCCTCCTGGTCGGCGAGCCAGCGCAGAAGGAACCAGCCGAAGCCCCTCATCTGCATTCCGCCCACGCCGTCAGGATCGTCCGTCGAGATTGTGGGAGCCCTCATCGTCCCGAGCATGTAGAGGCCGAGATTGAGGAAGTTGCCGCGGAGATACGTGTCGAAGACTTCGAGCGCGTCCGGTGTCTCCGACACCTGGTCGAACGTGAGGTTGTCGCCCACCGTCAGCCCGAGAGCGGCGAGCCCCGTGACCTCTTCGGCCAGACCGGAGAGGGCCTCGTCCAGCCACACTTCCTCGGTCGCCGCGAACCCTGTCGGCGAATGCAGCGCGCGGCGCGCGGCGCTGATCAGATGCTGCACTTCGTGCGCCACGAGCGCGGGCGTGTCCCGAAGGAGGCGATCCGCTGCGATCGTCCGCCCGAGGCCCCCCTCCGGGTCGGCGCTCACGCTGTAGATGATCTCGGCCTCGTTACTGGCCGGGCAGGGTTCGCCGTTCGGGTCGGGCACCCCCTCGCCCCCTCGTCCGGAGGCCGCCAGGTCCAGGGGGAGGAAGAATCCGGCGACTCCCGCCTCTCCGTCCCCGAGCTTGTTGACCTCCGGCGTGAAGAAGACAATGACTCGCCCGTTGCGGTCGATGTCCTCGTAGGGTCCGAAATAGGACGTCGCCACCGGCAGCACGGTCTGGTCGAGCCGGTCCGCGAGCGCGACCCACTCGTCCCCGGTCGGGCCGCCCGGCGGGGCGGACACATCTTCCAGCAGCAGCACCCGCTCGCCGAGCGCCCGCACCTCCCCGCGGATCGGGCGGGTGAGATCCGCGCAGGTGGCGACCAGATTCGAGCGGACCGGGAAGAAATAGTCGAGAGTGTCGCCGACGGCCGGCACCTCCATCGCCGCCGCCGGCTCCGCCGGCCGGAAGGGCGCGATCCCCGATTCCACCAGCCCGTCCAGCGTGCGCGAGCGAATCCCGATGTCGGCTCGCCAATCCGCGAGTGCGACCTCCTCGAGGCCGGGATCGATCTCGGCGGGCGTGACGGCGGCGTCGGGGCTGTCCCCGGACATGTCGGCGGAGGTGCGCGTCGTCATCCGTATCGGGAGCGGCCGCGAAGCGACCCGGCCCGTATTGGCGACGATGAGATTGAAGGCCCGTTCCGTCTCCCCCGGGGCGAAGTGGACGCATTCGACCTCCACGGGCCCGCGCAGGGTCAACGCCTGCCCAACCTCCAGATCCACGAGGCGTTCGGCCGGATCCAGCGGGAGCAGGGGGCCGTTGCTGGCGTCCCCACCCACGAGCACGCGCACACCCACCTCGCGCTGCGGCAGGCAGCTGCCCCCGAACATCGGCACTTCGATCATAAGCTCCGTTCCGGTCGAGCTCACGACGGCCGCCCGCACGCCCTCGATGCGGACTTCGTTGTCGGCCGGCACCGTGCTGAATCCGCGTCCGAAGAGCATGGCCCGCGTGCCCGCGGCCAGACGCCCGCTCCCGACCGAGTCGAGTTGCACGAGTCCGTCCGGCGCCGTGAGCGCTGTGGCGGTGAGCGAGAGGGTGTCCGAGTACACGCCGCCCGTGGCGAACACGTCGACGCGGTAGTCCCCCGGCCTTCGTCCCAGCGTGAACACCGCATGCCCCAGACCGTCCGCGTCGGTGACCACCACCTCATGCGTCAGCACGCCAGGATCGTCCACCGGCAGGCCCGGGTCGTCGGCCGGCGCGTCCGGCGCGCCCGCGGGCACGCCCTCGACGTCTGCCGCAGTATCCCCAACTGCCGTGGGCACCTCCGCGTCGTCGGCGGGCGCCGACGACCTGAACGCGATCCGAACGCCACCGGCGGGCGCGCCGCTCGCCGTCTCGGCGCGGATCGTAAACGGAAGCGGCAGCTGGCTGCTGGCCTCCGCCCGCTGCACGTCGCCCTCCACGACGCTGAGCGTAACGGTATCGGCCGTCGCCGCGAGCACGAGAAAACGCAGGGGCAGGACGCTCGACGCGCTGGGGATGTCGGCCTGGATCTCCGCTTCTCCGGGCGTCGGCCCGGCCCGGTAGACCGATTCCGCGATGCCATCCTGTCCCGCGACGGCGACCCCCGGCGACAACTCACCCTCGCCCCGAACGATGATGAAGCGGACCGGCGTGCCCTCGACCGGATTGCCCAGCGCGTCCTCGACCCGGACCGCGATCGGGGGATCGGTGATCTCGCCCGTCACGACGGTGTCCACCGGTGTCGAGATCGGCACCAGCGCCGTCGGGGGAGACCCGACCTCGGTGCTGCCGCCGTCGCCGCACGCGGCTGCGATCAGCGCGACGGCCCCGGCCAGCACCGCCCACCGTGCGCGTCTCACCGCGACACGACCTTCCAGAGGGCGATGCCGCCGGCCTGCTTGCCCACGTCGACGCTCGCCGCGCGGACCCCCTTCCGCAGATCGATCACGTCCACCGTCCCCGGCTGTCCGCCGACCCCTTCCACGCTCACAAAGGCGTATCGGGAATCAGGCGAGATCGCGATCCCGTGGGGCAGCGTCCGTGTGTTGGCGATCCTGGCCACCTCCTCTCCGCTGGCCAGGTCCCAGACTCCCGTCGCCTGCCCGCTCTTGTAGGTCACGACCAGACGCGTGCCATCCGGCGTCACGTCCAGATTGTAGGGCCCTTCGCCGGTCTCGAACCGCCGCGACACCTGCCAGGACTCGACATCGATCTCCAGAACCTGCGCGTTCCGGTTGCACGCGACGTACACACGCCGCCCGTCCACGCTCGGATGCGCCCAGGTCGGACTGCAGATCGGGGCGCCGGCCGGCCGGGTCGGCAGCCAGTCGTGCGGCCACGCCTGCTCCTCGCCCGGCGACAGGTGCAATCGCCGCGCCACCTCGAGCCGATGCGCGTCCACCTCGACCAGCATCTCATCCATCATGCACACCGAGTAGTGCCGCGAGCCGTCGGCGGTGAGCCGGGAGCCGTGCGGCATGGTGCACGTCGAGATCTGCGCGACCTCGATCATCGAGCCCACGTCGACGACGGACACGGAACTCGGCTCGTGCTCGCCGTGCAGGTTGAAGTTCGCCGCGAACAGCAGGCCCGCCGGCGTCACCTGCATCGTGGCGGGGAACAGGCCCAGTTCGGCGCTTCCCGCGGGGCGGTTGGTGGCCGTGGAATAGGCGACGACCGAACCGAAGGGATTGCCGTGCGCGAGCGTCACGTACCAACGCTCCCCGCTCGGGTCGACGGCGAGGCCGTGCGGGCCGTCGATCTCGGTGGGAAACCGGCCCACGAAGACGGAATCCAGCACCGACGCACCGGTACCATCGAACCGGATGAGATCGACCCGATCTTCCGATTCCGCCGCCACGTAGACGTAATACGACGACAGGCCGTCGGGGGTACCGTCCTGGGCGGCCGCGCCCGAACCCGGCGAGACCGCTGCGAGCAGCCCCCACACGGCGGTCGCCATGCGGGATGTTGTGAACTTCTCTGATCGCATACGAAATACGCGCGTTCGCGACTCCTCACCCGGAAATCACCGTGCCCGCCACGGTGTCGATCGAACCCCTCGAGGACCGACCGACGCTCCGCGACGCAATGATACAATGTGTAAGAATAGACAATTCGCGGGACCGGGGCCAACTCGCGCCCGCGCGGGCGGCGGCTCCGCCCACGCACTAGATTGTCCCTCGGCGGAGGGAGAAGAGGTCGCGGACGGGTGCTCGTCACGCCGTTCGAGGAAAGTCCGGGCTCCACAGGGCACGGCGCCGGGTAACGCCCGGGCGTCGCGAGGCGATGGAAAGTGCCACAGAGAACAGACCGCCGATGGCGGCTTGCGACCTGCAAGGGTCCAGGCGCACAGGCAAGGGTGAAATGGTGGGGTAAGAGCCCACCGCGTCTTCTGGTGACAGAGACGGCACGGCAAACCCCGCCGGGAGCAAGGCCAAGCAGGAACGAGCGGCGGCCCGTCGCGTTCGAGTTCCGGGTAGGCCGCACGAGGCCTCGGGTAACCGCAGGTCCCAGATAGATGACCTCGCCGCGGGCACGGCCCGCCGGTGACAGAACCCGGCTTATCTCCCTCCGCCCCTTTCTCTGAGCGAAGTGACCCCCGGGACAGGAAGACAACCGCCTGTGGCACCATCCGCGGTAAGTTTCGAAGTCCGCGAACACACGCTCGACAACGGGCTCAGGGTGGTCCTCCAACCGGACACCTCCGCGCCCCTCGTCGCAGTCCACGTCATGTACCACGTGGGTTCGAAGAATGAGCGGGCCGGGCGGACCGGCTTCGCGCACCTGTTCGAGCATCTCCTGTTCCAGGGGTCCGAGCATGTGCCGCGCGAAGAGCACTTCAGGCTCGTCCAGGATGCCGGCGGCACCCTCAACGGGACGACGTGGTTCGACCGCACGAACTACTTCGAGACACTGCCGGCGAACGAACTCGACCTTGGCCTGTGGCTGGAATCCGACCGGATGGGGTTCTTCAAGCCCGGGATCACGCAGGAGAAGCTCGACAACCAGCGAGACGTGGTGAAGAACGAACGGCGACAGTCGTACGAGAACCGGCCGTACGGCCTCGCCCTGGAGACGGTGCTCGCCCACGCCTACGACGAGGGGCATCCGTACCGGCACCCGACCATCGGCTACATGCCCGACATCGACGCCGCGAGGCTGGAGGACGTGCATGAGTTCTTCGACCTCCACTACGGGCCGAACAACGCCACACTCGTGCTCGCCGGCGACTTCGAGCCCGCCGAAGCGCTGGATCGCGTGGAGGCCTGGTTCGGGGAGATCCCGGCCAGACCGGCCGCCGACCCGCCAGTCGTGCCGTTGCCCGGCGCCGGGGGAGCCGGAGGAGTCGGAGGAGCACGCCGCGCGTTCATCCGGGACCGGGTTCAGATGCCCCGCGTCTATCTCATGTTCCATTCGCCGAGGTATGCCGACCCGGATTTCGAGTCGGTCGACACCCTCACCCATCTGCTGGCCGACGGGAACAGTTCACGCCTGCAGCGGGCCCTCGTGTACGAGCGGCAGATGGCCGCCGATGTGTCGGCCTTCACCTGGCCGACCGAGAGTGTCGGGATGTGCTTCGTCGTCGCGACCGCGCGCCCCGGTGTCTCGGCCGGTGAACTCGAGAGGGCGGTGCGCGATGTCCTCGACGAACTGAGGACCGGAGAGATCCGGACCGGAGAGATGGAAGGGGCGCTGAACCGTGCCCGGCGCGCGCTGGTCGGCGGACTCGCCGGGTTCGGCGACCGGGCCGACGCGCTCGCCCACGCCGCCGTGCTGCGGGGCGACCCGCACTACGTCAACGATGCGTTCACCCGTTACGGGGCGGTCAGCCGCCAGGACGTGGAGCGCGTCGCGCGCGCGGTGCTCGACCCGAGCCGCCTCACGGTCGTCCATGTCGTGCCCGAGGCGGTCCAACCGTGACGCCCGACCGGACGACCCGCCCGGCCCCCGCCGCTCCGCGGCCGCTCGCCCTCCCCGGCTTCGAGCGCCACCGGCTCCCGAACGGCCTCCGCCTCGAGTTCGCCGAGCGGCGCGACATCCCCGAGGTGTCGCTGCGCCTCGTCCTCGAGAACGGCGCGGGCGCCGAGCCTCCCTCGCGCGCCGGCCTCGCCGAGCTTACCGCCCGGCTCCTCACCGCCGGCACGCCGAACCGGGACGCGATGGATGTGGCCCGCTGGCTCGATCGCCTGGGCGCCGGCTACCACGCCACCGCGGGCTATTCCGTCGGGACCGTCTCCATGCACTTCCTCACCGAAGTGTTCGAGGAGGCGCTCGACTTCCTCGCGGCGACCGTACTCGATTCCGATTTTCCCGAGCGGGAGGTCGACCGCCTCCGGGCCGAGCGTCTCGACGAGATCGAGCGCCAGGGCGACGATCCGGCAACCGTCGCGAACCTCGCCACCATCGCCGAACTCTACGGAGACGGCCTGTACGGCCGGTCTATGGCAGGCACCTCCGACACGGTGGCCGAGATCAGCCGCGACGCGGTACGCGAGTTCCACGAGGCCCGGTTCCGCCCGTCGGAATCCCTGCTCATCGTGTGCGGTGACGTCGCTCCGGAGCGGCTCGGGCCCGCCGTCGAGGCGCGCTTCGGCGCCTGGAGCGGACACGCCGCCCGCGTGGAGCCGCCGCCGCCGCCGTCCGCGCCCGAGAGCGAGGTCATCCTCATCGATCGCCCCGGAAGCCCGCAGACCGAGATCCGCGTGGCGACCATCGGCGTGCCCTACGGCACCGGCGACCATCACGCGATCATCGTGGCCAACGCCATCCTGGGCGGCCTGTTCAACTCGCGCATCAACCTGAATCTTCGCGAGGACAAGGGCTGGACCTACGGGGCCAGGACCGGATTCCGGTTCCGCCGGGGCGCCGGCCCGTTCGTGGCGCGCACCGCGGTGGAAACCGCCCGCACCGGCCCCGCCTTCGAGGAGATCCTGCGGGAGATCGAAGCGATGTGCACACAGCAGGTGACTCCCGAGGAAATGAAGTTGGCCCGCAACGCACTCACGCTTTCGCTTCCGCTGCAGTTCGAGACCGCGGCGCAGATCTGCGGAAAGGTCAGCCGACAGCGCATCTTCGACCTCCCCGACGACTACTGGGAGACCTATCGCGGCCGCATCGACGCCGTCACCCCGGATCAGGTGCGGGAGGTGTGCCGGAAGTATCTCGACCGCGATCGACTCACGCTGCTCGCCGTCGGCGACGCGGCCGCGGCCGGCCCCACTCTCGGCGGCCTGGGCGCCGTCGACGTCCGCTCCATCGCCTGATACCGGCCCCGTCGGAGGCGCCATGTCCGCAGGTCGCGCAGGTCACTCAGGTCACTCGGCTCGCACAGGCCGTGTAGCCGGCGAGCGGGTCTATACCGGGCGCACCATCCACGTCGACGTGGACCAGGTGCGCTTCCCGGATGGCTCCGTCGGCGCACTCGAGATGGTCCGGCATCCCGGTGCCGCCGCGGTCGTGGCACTCGACGGCGTGAGGGACGGCCCCGAGCCCCTCGTCATCCTCGTGCGTCAATACCGGTACGCGGCGGAGGGGTTCATCTGGGAGGTGCCGGCCGGGAAGCTGGAACCCGGGGAGCCTCCGGAAGCGTGTGCGCTCCGCGAACTCGAGGAGGAAGCGGGACTGCGTGCCGGGCGCCTCCAGCGGCTGGCTTCGGTGTACACGACCCCCGGCTTCACCGACGAGGTCATCCACCTCTTCGTGGCCTGGGATCTGGAGCCGGGCCGGATGAGTCACGAGGCGAGCGAGTTCATGGATGTGCATCGGCTTTCACTGAGCCGTACCATTGCGATGGTGGCCGACGGCGAGATCCGCGACGCGAAGACGATCTGCGCGCTCACCCTGGCCGCACGCTGGGTGGATCGAATCGGCTCCTGTGGGGTCTGACCCTTTAACCCTCGCCTGACAAGGACCGGCATGGACATGAAGCCGAAGCTTGAGTCGACAGGGCAATACATGACGATCACCGAATCGGACCGCCTCGGACGCCATGAGCTGGGAGGCCTCGAGGATGCGGAACTCGTCTCGCATTATCTGAATGGTCAGCGTTTCGCGTTCACCGAGATCGCCGAGCGCTATCAGGACCGCCTGCTGAACTTCATCTACCGGACGATCGGGGACCGCGACCGCGCGGAGGACCTCGTACAGGAAACCTTCGTGCGAGTCTACCGGCACCTGCACAGGTTCGACCCAACGAGGAAGTTCTCGACCTGGATCTATACGATCGCCAGCAACCTGGCGAAGAACGAACTGCGGAACCGGGCACGGAACCCGCTGGTACTCTTCCATACGATCCGGAAGAGTTGGGAAGCCGACCACCGGCCGCTCGAATTCGAGGACAACGCGTACCGGCCCGACGATCTGTTCCGGAAGCGGCGCGTGCGCGAGCAGGTCGAGGCCGCGGTGACGGAACTGCCCGAACATCACCGGGTAGTGTTCGTCCTGCGCGAACTCGAGGGGAAGACCTACGAGGAGATATCAGAGATTACCGGAGTCACGCTGGGGACCGTAAAGTCGCGCCTCAACCGGGCGCGGAATCGGTTCGCCCGGATCATCGCACCGATGCTCGACTAGGTCGGAGCGCCTGGCTCGTCCGGTCCCGGGCTCGCCCGGCGGACGGGAACCCTGGCATGTTAACCGGAGTAATAGTCCTGGAGATGGACGTTTGAATGACGGTTCTGTGATGGCTTGCAAAGAGTTTCTAGAGCGCTACACCGAGTATCGCGACGGGCTGCTGTCCGCCGGCGAGAGCGGTCGTTTCGACGCGCACCTCGAGAGTTGCGAGTCGTGTCGCCGCTACGAGAGTGTCATTACGCGCGGTCTCGCCGCCTGGCGGGCGCTGCCCCGCGTGACTACGTCGTCGGATTTCCAGCCTCGACTGCAACACCGCCTCTACCATGTCGACGACCCGGGGAGGCGGTCTTTGCGTGCGCACGTCGGCCGGGCGGCGATGATTGCCGTGGGGGCTGCCGGGTTGTTCACCCTGAGCGTGTCGAACCGAAATCAGCCGCTCAGCGTGGAGGTGCAGCTCCCGCCCGTCACCGCAGACGCTCCCCTGGAAGCGGTGGCCGAGAGCCAGCCGAGTCTGTTCGACAATAGTCCCTACATACCCGGGCGGTTTCTGGTCCCGTTCGCGCCCGCCCTGGACGACGCGGGTGGGCTGTTCAGTTCCTCATACGACATGACGATCGTGGCGGGAGACTCGACCCTCCTGCTCGCTGAACCGCGTTCCGGCCAACTCGACGAGTCTCGCTGACCTGCAGCACGCGGCGGCAAGAGCCCCCCCCTCCAAGGTTTCCACGCGTTGAGCGCCCCTCTCGACCCGCGACTCGCGCGTGCACTGGCTCGGAGTTCTCCGAGCGGTGGCTGGTTCCTCCACGGCGATGCCGTCCGCCTGCGCGACGAGGCCGCACAGCAGCTCGTCGATGCGGCCCTCGACCCGGCCACGCGCGACTTCAACTACGACCAGTTCCAGTCCGAGGCCGTGACCGGCGAGCAACTCGCGTCCACCCTCGCCATGCCACCGATGATGGCCGAACGTCGCGTCGTGTTCGTCCGCGACGCCGAGCGCCTCGGGGCCGGGGTCCGCGCGGTCCTCAAGCAGGCCGCGGAAGCCCTGCCGTCCGACATCGCGCTGATCGTCACGGCGACGATCCCCAAGGGTTCTCGCGCGGCCTTCTACCGCGATCTGAAGAAGAGTTGCCGCACGCTGGAGTGGAGCTCTCCCCGGCCGGCCGAAGTCCCCGGCTGGATCCGCGACCGCGCACGGCGGCGCTGGGGGCTCGACCTGTCCCCGGGAGCCGCCCAGTGGATCGCGGGAGCGGTCGGGCCGGACCTCTCGATCCTGGACGCCGAACTCGAGAAGCTCTCGCGGCTCCCCGCCGACCGCCGGACCGAGGCCGACATCAAGGCGCTGGTCCCCCGGACCCATCGAATCGATCGCTGGACGTGGCTCGACCTCGTGGCCTCCCGGAAGTACGGTCGCGCCTTGCGCGAGCTTGACGATGTGCTCACTTCGGAGCGGGGCGTCGGCCTCGTCGCCGGCCTTGTCGAGCATCACCTGCTGCTGGGCCTGGCCCTCGATGGAGGGAGCCCCGCCTTGCGGGCCGTCCTGTCGGAGACCGGACGGGGCTACCTGTCCTGGAAGGCGGACGCCTACGCGAGACAGGCGAGGGCATGGACCGTAGACGAACTCGATCACGCGCTCCGCGCGCTGCACCGCGCCGACCGGCACCTGAAGTCGGGCCGGCCCGACCCGGCGGTGCTCGCCGACCTGCTGCTGGCGCTGGGACAGACCGGGGGCGCCGCGGGATGAGAGTCGGGCGGCGGGTGTGGCCGCTCGTGCTCCTCGCCATCTGCCCGGCCCCCGCGTTCGCCGCACAATCCGCCGACCCCGCGGCACTCGTCCGCCTCGAGGCCGAGGTCGAAGCCGGGAGGGCCGAAGGCGTCGCGGAGGCGGTCGGACGCTGGATCGCGGAGGCCAGGAATCCGACCCGCGAATCGCTCGCACGCGCACGCTACCTGCGGGCCCGGCTCATGGCCGATGCGGATTCCGCGCGCACCGCGCTGCTCGCCCTCGCGCTGGATGGCGGCTCGTCCTTTGGGGCTCTGGCGTGGCTCCGGCTGGCCCAGCTGGACCTCGCGCTCGGCGCACCCGCCCGCGCGTCGGCCGACCTCGACCGGCTGCGCGCCGACTATCCGCGGAGCCCCCTGGCGACCGTCTCATGGCACTGGACGGCGCGGACGCTCGAGGCTCGGGGTCTGCTCGCCCGGGCCTGCGAAGCCTGGCAGCGAGCGGTCACCGAAGCGCGACGGGTGGGCGACGCCACGTCGGCTCGCCTGGCGGCGGTGGCCTCGACCGGCTGCGGCGCGGGCACTCCCCGCTTCACGGTGCAGGTAGCGGCGTTGTCGCGGGCGGAGACCGCGCGCGAAATGCGGTCCCGGCTGGAGGTCGACGGTTTCCCGGCGAGGGTCGTCGAGGACGACGCCCTGCACCGCGTCCGCGTGGGCCGGTTCGCGAGTCCCGAAGCCGCCCGCGGCCTCCAGCGGCGCCTGCATGACGCCGGCTACGCGGCCGACATCGTACCCGAGGCGACATGACCCGAACGGCCGCTCGCGGGGGTGCCGCCTCCACGCCGATGATCCGGCAGTATCTGGACATCAAGTCCCGCCATCCCGACTCGCTGCTCTTCTTCCGGGTCGGCGACTTCTACGAGCTGTTCTTCGAGGACGCGGAGGAGGGAAGCCGGTTGCTCGGACTCACCCTCACCGCGCGCAACAACGGCGGAAAGCGCGACGTCCCCCTCGCGGGCGTGCCGGTCAAGGCCGTCAACGAGTACGTCTCCCGACTCCTCGAACTGGGGTGCCGCGTGGCGATCTGCGAGCAACTCGAGGATCCGGCGGAGGCGCAGGGGCTCGTGCAGCGGGATGTGGTCGAGATCATCACCCCCGGCACCGTGCTCGAAGACAAGCTGCTCGTGGCCCAGCGCAACAACTACGTCGTGGCCATCGCCGGCGAGGCGCCGTTCGGACTCGCCATCGTCGACCTCTCGACCGGTGAGTTCGAGCTTCGCGAGCTGGCCGGCGCCACGGACCTGCGCGACGAACTCGGACGCCTCGAACCGGCCGAGGTCCTCATCTCCGAGGAGATGGATCCCCCGGCCGGCCCATGGCACCTGACGCCGCGGCCGGGCTGGCGGTTCGACGCGTCGCTGGGAGAGGAGCGACTCCGCGAGTGGTTCGGCGTGACGTCCTCCATCGGGTTCGGTCTCCATGTGGACCGCGACACGCGGCTCCTTGCGGCGAGCGGGGCGCTGCTCGGTTATCTGGAGGAGGTGCGGCCCGCCGGCCTCGACCACCTGCGCCCCCCGCGCGTCGACCGCGCCGGCCGCGTGATGTTCCTGGACGACATGACCCGGCGGAACCTCGAACTCGTCGAACCGCTGCGTCCCGGAGAGGGCGCGTCGCTGCTGACGCTGCTCGACCGCACGCGTACACCGATGGGCGCGCGGCTTCTGCGCCGGCGCCTCCTTCGGCCGCTCGTCGATGCCGACGAGATCACGGCCCGCCTGGACGCCGTTCAGGAACTCGTCGAACGCCCGGACGACCGGGAGCACATCCGCGGTGCGCTGCGCCCCATCCGCGACCTGGAGCGGCTCGCGGCGCGTGTCTCGACCGGCCGGGTGGGGCCCCGCGAACTCCTCGGCCTCGGCCTCTCCCTCGACGCGCTGCCCGGCCTGGCCGCGGCTCTCGGCCCGCTCGAGGCCGCCCGCCTCGCCGAACTCCGCTCCGGCTTCGATGCGCTGGAGGACGTGGCCGCGCGCGTGGCCGAGGCCATCGACCCCGAGACGCCTCGCGCGCTCAAGGATGGTGGCGTGATCCGGGCCGGATTCTCGGCCGAACTCGACGAACTGCGCAGCCTGCGCACGAACGCCGTCGACGTCATCGCCGGCATGCAGATCCGCGAGCGCGAGCGGACCGGCATCGATACGCTGAAGATCGGGTTCAACAAGGTGTTCGGGTACTATCTCGAAGTCACCAAGTCGAAGCTCGACCGCGTACCGGAGGAATGGACGCGCCGGCAGACCCTCACGAACGCTGAACGCTACCTCACGCCCGAACTCAAGGAATGGGAAGGCAGGGTGCTCGGCGCCGAGGACGAGGTTGCCGGGCTCGAAGCGCGGCTCTTCCAGTCGGTGCGGGACGCAGTCGCCGCCGAGGTGGGCAGGGTGCAGGCGGCCGCGGCCCGGATCGCCGAAATCGACGTCCTCGCCTGTCTCGCCGAGGTGGCGGTCGCCGAGGACTACGTCCGTCCGGATCTGACCGACGACATCGTGTTCGATGTGGAGGAAGGCCGGCACCCGGTGGTCGAGACGAGCGTGGCCCGGGACATGTTCATCCCGAACGACATGCGGCTGGACCAGGATTGCCGCACCATGATCATCACGGGACCCAACATGGCGGGGAAGTCGACCGTGCTGCGGCAGGCCGGACTCATCGCGCTCATGGCTCACATCGGGTCCTTCGTCCCGGCTCGCCGGGCCCGCATCGGGGTATGTGATCGTGTCTTCACACGCGTAGGAGCGAGCGACAACCTCGCGGCGGGGCTGAGCACGTTCATGGTAGAGATGACGGAGACCGCAACCATCCTGCACGGGGCCACCGAGCGATCGCTCGTCCTGCTGGACGAGATCGGGCGGGGCACGTCCACCTACGACGGCCTCTCCATCGCGTGGGCCGTGACCGAGCGGCTGCACGAACTCGGCGCGCGCACGGTGTTCGCCACGCACTACCACGAACTGGTCGGGCTGGCGGAGTCGCTCGAGCGGGGGGCGGCGTTCAACGTCGCGGTGCGGGAGACCGGTCGCGACATCGCCTTCCTGTACCGGCTCGAGCCCGGCGGCTCGGATCGCTCCTACGGCGTGCACGTGGCGCGCCTGGCCGGCCTGCCGGCCGATGTCGTCGGGCGCGCCGCCCGCATCCTCCAGGTGCTCGAGAGCGGACCGTGGGGAGCGGGCGGGCGTGGCGCCGCCCTCGCCGAAGGCGGGATCGGACAGCTCTCCCTGTTCGACGCCGCCGACTCGCCCGGCGAAGAAGGAGCCGCCGATGTCGCGGCGGCCCGGGAACTGCTCGACCGGCTGGCCCGCCTCGATGTCGACCGGCTGACCCCGCTCGAGGCGCTGAACACGCTCGCGGAGTGGAAGGCGTTCGGCGATGCGTGAGCGCCCCCGGGCTTCGAGGACCAGGCTCGCCGCGCCCGGCCTCGCCATGCTCGGCGCCGTCCTCGGTGCCGCCGCCTGCACCGAAGACGCCCGCCCCACGCTCGGCGGCCTGCAGGTCGACCGATCCGGCGACGCCAGCTTCGTCACACCCGCCCTGGAACCGGGGCGCGCCCCCTTCGCCTACCCCCTGGACCCCTGGGAGCGAGGCGTGGGCGGCGAGACCCTCCTCCGCATCCACATTTCCGCCGAGGGACTCGTCGATTCCGCGGCCGTCTTCCGGTCCTCCGGCGATCCGGCGCTCGATTCCGCGGCGCTGGCGGGCGCCCGGCGGCTCCGGTACCGCCCCGCGCGCCACCGCGACGCCCCCATCGCCATCTGGGCGCACCTCCCCGTCCGCTACCCTCGGCCGCGATGACTGAGCCCCGACTGCGCGTCGGCGTCCTGTTCGGCGGCGAGTCGCCGGAGCACGAGGTGTCGCTCCAGTCGGCGAAGAACGTGATCGAGGCCATCGATCGCGACCGCTACGAGGTCGTACTCATCGGGATCGACCGGCGAGGACGCTGGCACCTCGCGGACGAGTCCCGCTTTCTCAGGAACGCTTCGGATCCCCGGCGCATCCGACTCCCCGCCTCGACGACTGGGCTGGCCGTGGCCGTCGGCCGCAACGCGGAGATCGCGCCCCTCGGCGGGGGGGACCCGCTCCCTCCGCTCGACGTCATCTTCCCCGTGCTTCACGGCCCCCTCGGAGAGGACGGCGCCGTCCAGGGTCTGCTGCGTCTCGCGCACCTCCCCTTCGTCGGCCCCGGCGTCCTCGGCTCGTCCGTGTGCATGGACAAGGACGTGGCCAAGCGCCTGTTGCGCGACGCCGCGATTCCCGTCGCTCCCTTCATCACCGTCCTCGCGCGCGGGGAAGCGCCCCCCTGGGACGACGCCGTCGAGGCGCTCGGCGCCCCAGTCTTCGTCAAACCGGCGAACATGGGATCGTCCGTCGGCGTTTCCAGAGCGGACACGAACAGCGAGTATGAGCGGGCGCTCGACGAGGCCTTCTCTTTCGACACCAAGGTTCTCCTCGAGCGGACGATCCGGGGGCGGGAGATCGAGATCTCGGTGCTGGGGAACGAGACCCCCGAGGCCTCCATCCCCGGCGAGATCGCCCCCCGGCACGGCTTCTACTCCTACGAGGCGAAATATCTGGATGAAGGCGGCGCCGATCTGCTCATCCCGGCGGACCTCGATCCGGCGACCACCGCGCGCGCCCGGGATCTCGCGATCCGCGCCTTCCGCGCCCTGTGCTGCGAGGGGATGTCCCGGGTCGACCTCTTCCTCACGACCGAGGCGTGCGGCGACCTGGAGACGGGCGAACTGATCGTGAACGAGATCAACACCATTCCGGGCTTCACCAGAATCAGCATGTACCCGAAGTTGTGGGCGGCGAGCGGCGTCCCCTACCCGGAACTCATCGACCGTCTCATCCGTCTGGCGATCGAGCGCGCCGAGCGCGAGGATCGGCTGGCTTCCGCGATCGACCTCGAGACATGAGGATGCGACGGCCCGCGTACCAGTCCGGCGGCGTCCGCTTCGGGCACGGCTTCCCGATGAGCCGGTGGGTGCTGCGCCTCATGATCGCGAACTTCGCGATCTTTCTCCTCACGGCGCTGCGGATCATCCCCATGTCGGCGATCGAGTGGCTGGGTTTCGCCGTGCCGGGGTTCCTCACGCGCCCGTGGACCATCGTCACCTACATGTTCCTGCACGGCGGCTTCGCGCACCTGTTCATGAACATGCTCGCCCTCTTCTTCTTCGGGCCGCCGCTCGAGCGGAAATGGGGCAGCCGCTTCTTCCTCAAGTACTACCTCGCCACCGGGCTCGGCGGCGCGGCCTTCTCCGTCCTCCTCTACTCGCTCACGGGTCCCACGCTGATGATCGGGGCCTCCGGCGCCATCTTCGGCCTGCTCGTGGCGTTCGCACTCAACTGGCCCGACGCGAAGATCTTCCTCTATTTCGTCTTCCCGGTGCCCGCCAAGTGGTTCGTTGCGGCGCTGGGCGCCTTCACCCTTCTCTCGACCGCCCAGGGCTCGCCGGACGGGGTGGCGCACTGGGCGCACCTCGGCGGCCTGGTCACCGGTTTCGTCTATCTCCGCTACGGGGAGCGCATCGGCCGTCTCGTCCAGCAGGCGCTGTACAAGGAGAAGAAGGCGAAGACAGTGAAGCCGGTCCGCGTGGAGCCGAGACGCAAGCGGCGCCCGAAGCCCGCCAACGGCTCGCCGTCTTCCGGCCCTCGCCACCGGCGCCGCACCGACGGTGACTCCCTCGACGAGGTCGACCGCATCCTCGACAAGATCCGCGCCGGCGGCATGGACTCGCTGACCCCTCGGGAACGCGCGTTCCTCGACGAAGTGAGCCGGCAGTACAAGGAGACGCAGCAGCCGGAGAAGAAGAGCCGCACGCACTAGCCGCCCCCGGCTGGAGTTTTGCCTCGCCGGTTTCTACAATACTCGCCCCGCGCGAACCCCCCGCCCGATGCCGGTTCGCGCTCATGACCCGGCTACCATCCCAGGAGGTGCAAATGGTGTCTGCCGCCTCGGTATATGAAACGCCGAACATCCGCAACGTCGTTCTCTTCGGCCACGGCGGCGCCGGGAAGACGACGCTTGTCGATGCGATGTGCTACGTCGCCGGCGACACCAGCCGGAAGGGCGACGTCCAGAAGGGGAGCGCGCTCACCGATTTCACCCCCGAAGAGACCGGCCACGGAATCTCCATCAACCTCGGCGTGGCCCACGCCTGCTGGAACGACGCCAGGGTCAATCTCATCGACACCCCCGGCTATCTCGATTTTCTCGGTGAAGTGATGGCGGGGATCCGCGTGGCGGATGCGGGGATCTGCGTGATCGACGCGATCTCGGGCGTCGAGGTGGGGACGGAGAAGACCTGGGCGGCCGCCAAGGCCGCCGGCCTGCCGCGGGCCGTCTTCGTCTCGATGATGGACCGGGACAACGCGGACTTCGGGAACACCGTCGACCAGATCCGGGCCGAACTCGATTCCGGCGTGATGCCGCTCCAGCTCCCGATCGGTGAGGGCGCCGACTTCAGCGGCATCGTCGACCTCCTCACCATGACGGCGCACCGCTTCAAGGGAGGAGACCTGGGCGCCAGCGACGAGGTCGACATCCCCGGGGAGAGTTCGGCGACCGCCGAGGAGTTCCACGAGGAGCTGATCGAAGCCATCGTCGCCGCCGACGATGATCTGCTCGAGGCCTACTTCGAGGGCGAGGAACTCGACCCCCGCCGGGTCATCGAAGTGCTGTCGGACGCGATCCGCGCCGGCGACATCGTCCCCGTGTTCTGCGGATCGTGCCAGACGAGCGCCGGGGTGCCGGCCCTGCTCGACCGGATCGTGGAGTTGCTGCCGTCGCCCGACCGTTCCGTCGCCCAGATGGCCCGCGACGGAAGCGGCGAGGTGACGCTGGAGCCGGGAGCCGCCGCGCCCACAGCGGCCCTCGTGTTCAAGACGACGTCCGAACCGCACGTCGGCGACCTGAGCTATTTCCGCATCTTCTCCGGGCGGATCGCGAACGGTGTCACGCTCGCCAACCCCGAACGCTCCGCGACCGAACGCATCGCGCACATGGCGATCCCGCACGGTTCCCGGCGCATCGACGTGGACGCGCTGAACCCCGGCGACATCGGCGTGGTGACCAAGCTCAAGGACACCCACACGGGCGACACGCTCTGCGACAGCGGGAGCGCGCTGATACTGGAGGGTATCCAGTGGCCGAGCCCCGACCTCTCCCTCGCCGTCACCGCCCGGACCCGTGGCGACGAGGACAAGATCGGCAGCGGGCTCGCCAAGATTCACGAGGAAGACCCGACCTTCTCCTCCGGCTACGACGGCGAACGCGGGCAGACCATCATCCGCGGACTCGGGGAGATCCACCTCAACATCTCACTCGAGAAGATGACCCGGAAGTACGGGATCAACGTCGATACTCATCAGCCCAACATCGCCTACCGCGAGACCATCACGCGGGTCGCCGAGGGCCACGGCCGGCACAGGAAACAGTCGGGAGGCCGCGGCCAGTTCGGCGATTGTCACGTCCGCCTCCGGCCGCTGGCGCGTGGTGAAGGGTATGTGTTCGTCGACTCGATCAAGGGCGGCGTGATCCCGACCAAGTTCGTCCCGGCCGTGAACAAGGGCATCGCGGAAGCGTCCCGGAGGGGTGTCCTCGCGGGCTACCCTCTCGTCGACTTCGAGGCCGAGTGTTTCTACGGCTCGCACCACTCCGTGGACAGCTCCGATATCGCCTTCCAGATCGCCGGGTCGCTGGCCTTCCAGAAGGTGGCGAGGGATGCGAATCCCGTGATCCTCGAGCCCATCATGGAGATCGAGGTCGAGACCCCCGAGGAGTACATGGGGGAGGTGATGGGAGACCTGAACCAGCGCCGCGGCCGCGTGCTAGGCATGGACTCGAAGGGGCGGCGGCAGGTCGTGAAGGCCCGCGTCCCGCAGTCCGAACTCTACAAGTACTCGGCCGCCCTGAGGTCTCTCACGCACGGGAAGGCGACGCACACCCGGAGTCTGGCTGCGTACGAGCAGGTTCCCCCACATGTTCAGGAGAGAGTGATCGCCGAGTCCCGGCGCGACGATGACTAATAGGATGACAGGATGCCGAATAGAATGCCGAATAGGATGACGAGTAGCGGGAGGAGCAGGCGGTAGCCCGTGGCGGGCCATTCGAAGTGGTCGAAGATCAAGCGCCAGAAGGCGGTGACCGACAAGGCGAAGGGGAAGCTCTTCTCCAAGCTCGGGCGCGAGATCGCCGTGGCGGCGCGCGAAGGGGGAGGGGATCCGGACTTCAATCCCCGCCTCCGGACCGCGATCGACAACGCCAAGGGCCAGCGCATGCCCGCCGAGAACATCGACCGCGCGGTCCGGCGCGGGACGGGGGACCTGCCGGGGACCACCTTCGAGGAGGTCACCCACGAGGGGTACGCGCCGAGGGGCGTGGCGCTCTTTCTCGAGTGCCTGACCGACAACCCCCGCCGGACGCTGGCCGAACTCCGGCACCTGCTCGACAAGCGCGGCGGCAACCTGGGCCAGAGCGGCTCGGTCGCGTGGATGTTCGAGCGCAAGGGTCAGATCTTCGTGCCCGCCGAACGGGGCGACGAAGACACGACGCTGGACGCGGCGCTCGAGGCCGGGGCCGAGAACTTCGAGTCCGAGGACGGCATGTACCTCGTGACGACGACGGCGGCCGACTTTCACGACGTGCTCGCCTCGATGCGCGGCGCCGGCATCCCGGTCGCCGAGGCGGATCTCGCCATGGTGCCCAACAACACCGTGAGGCTCGCGGGCCGCGAGGCGGAGAAGATCCTCGGCATCCTGGAGGCGCTGGACGAACACGACGACGTGCTGAAGGTGAACACGAACGTCGACCTGGAGGACGCGGACTGGGAGGCCGTCTGAAGGTGCTCGGCATCGACCCGGGCACCCGGGCGACCGGCTACGGCTTCATCGAAGGGCGGCGCCCGGCGCCGGGTCTCGCGTACCGGCTCATCGAGTGCGGCGTCGTGCGGCCGCGCGGAACGGACCTCCCCGGCCGGCTCGTCGACATCCATACCGCGGCGCTCGAACTCATCGACCGGCTGGAGCCGACCTGCGTGGCGATCGAGAGCGCCTTCTACGGGCGGAACGCCCGCACGGCTCTGGTACTCGGGCATGCGCGCGGCGTCCTGGTGCTGGCGGCCGCGCTGCGGGGGCTCCCGGTCCACGAGTACGCGCCGCGCGAGGTGAAGAAGCGGGTCGTCGGGACCGGCGCCGCGAGCAAGGAGCAGGTGGGCTTCATGGTCAAGCACCACCTGCGGCTCGGCGAGGCGCCGCACCCCGCGGACGCCGCGGACGGCTGCGCGGTCGCCCTGTGCCACCTTCTCGCGGGGCCGCTGCCTTGATCCGGCGGCTGCGCGGCGAGCTGGTCGGGCGCGGGTCGGGCGCCGTCGAGGTCGTCACGGGCGACGGCGTCGGCTACGAGGTCAACGTGCCCCTGGGGCTGGCCGACCGTCTCCCGTCCGAGGGAGGGATGGTGGAACTGCACACCGTGCTCGTCGTACGCGATGACGCGTTCGAGCTGTACGGATTCGAGAGCGCACGGGACCGCGAGCTGTTCCAGCGGCTGCGTGTCCCGAGCGGGGTCGGGCCGCGCCTCGCCCTCGCGATCCTCGGGGCCCTGCCGCCGGAGCGGGTGGTGCGGGCCATCCGCGCCAAGGACCACCGAACGCTCCAGACCGTGAGCGGCGTCGGCCGCAAGACGGCCGAGCGGATCGCGATCGAACTCGCCGACAAGCTCGACGACATGAGCGACATGAGCGACACGGACGGCGGCGCCGCGGCGGCTGGCGCTCCGGTCCTGGCGGCCGTGAAGGCGCTGCGCGGCCTGGGTTACCCGCACGCCCAGAGCGAGAACGCCGTGCACAGGGCGCTCGAATCGCTCGAGGGCCGGGAGGTCGACGCCGAGGAACTCGTGCGTCACGCGCTGCGGCACGTATGACGACGCCCGAGCCTCCCGGCCCCGACGAGCGGCCGCGCACCGATATCACCACGCCCGAGTCGCTCGAGGCCGACCTGCGTCCGGATGCGTCGCTCCGCCCGCGCCGGCTCGACGAGTTCATCGGCCAGGCGAGGGTCAAGGAGAGCCTCTCCGTCTTCGTCGAAGCGGCGCTGGGCCGCGAGGAAGCGCTCGATCACACGCTCTTCTACGGCCCGCCCGGCCTCGGCAAGACGACGCTGGCCCTGCTTCTCGCCCAGGAACTCGGCGTCGACATCAAGCTCACCTCCGGGCCCGTGCTGGAGAAGGCCGGGGACCTCGCCGGACTGCTCACGAACCTCCCGCCGCGCGGCATCCTGTTCATCGACGAGATCCACCGCCTGCGCCCCGTCATCGAGGAGTTCCTCTACCCCGCGATGGAGGACTACCGGATCGAGATCCGGCTCGGGGACGGTCCGCGCGTCGAGACGTTTTCGATGAAGCTCGAACGCTTCACGCTCGTGGGTGCGACGACCCGCTTCGGGCTCCTGACCGCCCCCATGCGGGCGCGTTTCGGCGTCGTCGAGCGGCTGGGCTACTACCCGACGGAGGAACTGGAGCGAATCGTCACCCGGTCGGCCCGTCTCCTCGACATCCCCATCACGACCAGCGGCGCGGACGAGATCGCCCGGCGCGCCCGCGGCACGCCCCGCATCGCGAACCGCCTGCTGCGCCGCGTACGCGACTTCGCCCAGGTGCGGGCCGAGGGGACGATCGACGTCGAGACCGCCGCGAAGGGCCTCGCGCTGCTCAACGTCGACGAGTACGGCCTCGACGAGATGGACGGCCGCGTGCTCAAGGCGATCATCGAGACGTTCGACGGCGGTCCGGTGGGGCTCGCCTCGCTCGCGGTCGCGGTGGGCGAGGATGCGGGCACGCTCGAGGAAGTCTACGAGCCCTACCTGATCCAGAACGGCTACATGCAGCGCACGTCGCGCGGCCGCACGGCCACCCGGAAGGCGTACGAGCGCTTCGGCTACGCGCTCCCGCGCGGGGAAGCCGGCGGGGCGCAGGGCGCGCTTTTCGGCGATGACGGATGACCGGGCGGGCCGGACGGAGGCGTACGATTACGAACTGCCGGCCGAGCTGATCGCGGCCCGTCCGGCCGAGCGGCGGGATGCCAGCCGGCTCCTCGTGGTCGACCGCGCGCGGGGCGGCTTCACGGACGCCGCCTTTCCCGCGCTGCTCGACGGGCTGTCCCCCGGCGACGCGGTCGTCGTCAACGACAGCCGCGTCTTCCCGGCCCGGCTGCTGGGCCGCAAGCCGACCGGGGCCCGCGCCGAGATCCTCCTCGTTCGCCCCGAACCCCCGGCGCTCGATCCGGCTCTCGACCCGGGGCTCCACCCGTCCGACTCCTTCGACCGGACGGACGCCCGGCGGTGGCGCGCCATGGTCCGCCCCGGCGGCAAGCTGAAGCCGGGCCGCACCGTGGACATCGCCGACGGATTCGCGGTCGAGATCCTCGACTCCGCCCCCGATGGCACCCGCCTCGTGCGGCTCGTCGGCGACGGCGACCCGTGGAACCTGATCCACCGCCACGGCCGCGTCCCCCTTCCGCCCTATATCGCGAGGGACGGCACGCCGGAGGACGACCCCGGCGATGACGCCGAGGATCGCGAGCGCTACCAGACCGTCTACGCGGCGCCGGTCGGCAGCGTCGCCGCCCCCACGGCCGGACTCCACTTCACGCCCGAACTGCTCGCCCGCGTCGAGGCCCGCGGCGCGCGCCTCGTCAAGCTCACCCTCCACGTCGGGTTCGGGACCTTCCGCCCGGTCACCGCCGCCCGCATCGAGGCACACCGCGTCGCGCCGGAGGCCTACAGCTTCTCACAGGCCGCGGCCGACCGTCTGAACGCGACGCGGGAGTCGGGCGGCCGCGTGTTCGCCATCGGCACGACCTCCTGCCGCGTGCTCGAGACCGTGGGCGCCGGCGGCCGCTACGAGCCGCGACGGGGATGGACGAACCTCTTCATCCGGCCCCCGTACGAGTTCCGGGCCGTCGACGCCCTCGTGACCAACTTCCACCTCCCGCGCTCCAGCCTCCTCATGCTCGTGGCGGCCTTCGGGGGCCGGGAACTCGCGCTCGAAGCCTACGCCCACGCGATCCGCGAGCAGTACCGCTTCTATTCCTACGGCGACGCGATGCTGGTCATATGACCCGGCCTCCCGGAAAGGAACGATTCCGTCTGGAGGGGACGAGCGGCCGTGCGCGCGCCGCCGTGCTGAGTCTCGCTCGAGGGGAGATCCGCACGCCGTGCTTCATGCCCGTCGGGACGCTCGGCACCGTGAAGTCGCTGACCCCCGGAGAACTCCGCGAAGCCGGCGTCGAGGTCCTCCTGGGCAACGCCTATCACCTCTACCTGAGACCCGGAACCCGCGTCCTCACCGAACTGGGCGGACTCCACCGGTTCATGGGATGGGACGGTCCCATCCTCACGGACTCGGGCGGTTTTCAGGTGTTTTCTCTGGCGCGGATCAACGAGATCGACGACGAAGGCGTGACCTTCCGCAGCCACCTCGACGGGAGCCTGCACCGGCTGACCCCGGAACTGTCGATGGACATCCAGGCCGCGATCGGCGCCGACATCCGCATGGCGTTCGATGAGTGTCCCCCCGGCGAAGCGTCGCGCGAGGCGGTCCGGACCGCCGTCGAACGTTCCCTCGCCTGGCTCGAGCGCTGCCAGGCGCGCCACGAGACTCATTCCGGACGCGACGGACGCGGCGGACTCCTCTTTCCCATCGTACAGGGCGCCTCGTTCGGGGACCTGCGCCTCGAATCCATCGAACGCACCCTGGCCATGGGCGACTGGCCGGGGATCGGCATCGGCGGCCTCTCCGTGGGCGAGGAGAAGGAGGTGACGCACCGGGTACTCGACGCCATCGAACCGTCCCTCCCTCGAGACCGCCCCCGCTACCTCATGGGCGTCGGGTATCCCGACGACCTCGTCGAGGCCGTCCGGCGGGGCGTGGACATGTTCGACTGCGTCGCGCCGACCCGGAACGGGCGCAACGGCACCGCTTTCACGGCCCAGGGTCGCTTCAACATCAAGGGCGCGCGCTTCGCGACCGATCCCGCCCCTCTCGATGAGACGTGCGACTGCGCCTGCTGCGCCCGTTACAGCCGCGCCTATCTGCGCCACCTGTTCGTGAGCGGCGAACTGCTCGGCCTGCGGCTGCTGTCGCTGCACAACGTGCGCTTCCTGATTCGATTGACTTCCCTCGCCCGCGCGGCGATCCTGCGGGGCGAATACAACCGCTGGGCCGACGACTGGCTCGCCACCTACCGGCGCGGGATCCCGCGCGCAGGAATACAAGAGGAAGGTGAGGACGCAGAATGCTGATGTTGAGCCTCATGGGCGGATCCGAGGGCGGAGCGCCGAACCCGGCCGGCACGATGCTGATGATGTTCGGCTTCCTCGCCATCTTCTATTTCATCTTCATCCGACCGCAGCGTAAGCAGCAGCGCGAGCACCAGGAGCTGATCAAGGGTCTGAAGCGGGGAGACGAAGTCACCACGGTTGGTGGCATCGTGGGCACGATCGTCCACCTCACGAACGACCGCGTCACGATCAAGAGCGGCGAGACCCGGCTCGAGGTTGAGCGCTCGAAGATCGGCAGGGTCGGCTCGAGGACCTGACCCCCCGGGGTCGACGCGAGGGCCTGGTTGTGATCCTCGAAATCCGCATGTTCGGCGACCCTGTTCTGAGGGAGAAGTGTGCCCCCGTGGACGGCATCGACGACGACCTCCGCAAGCTGGCGGCGGACATGCAGGAGACGATGTACGAGGCCGAGGGCATCGGGCTCGCGGCGCCGCAGGTGGGCGTGCCGATCCGGCTGTTCGTGTACGACGTGCGTGATCCCGACATTCCCCCCGGCGTGCTCGTGAACCCCGAAATCGTCGAGGCGGAGGGGACGGTGAAGGAGGAGGAGGGCTGCCTCAGCATCCCCGGACTGGCGGAGATCGTCGAGCGCAGCGAGTCCATCGTGGCCCGCGGACTCGACCTCGACGGAGAACCCGTGGAGATCCGGGCCGAAGGCATGCTGAGCCGCTGCATCCAGCATGAGAAGGACCACCTCGACGGCATGCTCTTCCTCGATCGCGTGAGCCCGCTCAAGCGCAAGATCCTGCTCGGGAAGTGGCGGAAACGGGACCGGGACTGAAGACGGAACGGGCGTCGTGAGGGTCCTGTTCTGGGGGACGCCCGACTTCGGGCTCCCTTCCCTCGAGGCGATGAGGGAGGCGGGGCACGAGATCGCCGGCGTGGTGACCAATCCCGACCGGCCGGCGGGACGGGGGCGTGGGGGCCGGGGGAGGGCGCTGCGGGCCAGCCCAGTGAAGCGCTGGGCGCTGGAGGCCGGAGTGCCGATCCTGCAGCCGTCCCGTCCCGGGGAGGGGACGTTCCTCGACGAGGCGCGCCGACTCGGGCCCGACATCTCCGTGGTCGCGGCGTACGGCCGCATCCTTCCGAGCGAAGCGCTCGACCTGCCCCCGCTCGGTTCGCTTAACGTGCACGCCTCGCTTCTCCCCGCGCTGCGCGGCGCCGCACCGATCAACTGGGCCATCATCCGGGGTCATCGGGAGACCGGGGTGAGCATCCAGCGCATGGTCGTCGAACTCGACGCCGGACCGGTGCTCGGGCAGACCCGCATCCCCATCCACGCGACGATGACGGCGGGAGAACTCTACGGGGAGGCCGCCGCGGCCGGAGGCACGCGCGTCGTCGCGGTTCTGGCGGAGGTCGCGGCCTGCCGCGCCCTCGAGACGCCGCAGGACGACACGCGCGCGACGTGGGCGCCCAAACTCGACCGGGGCGCGGCCCGGATCGACTGGTCGCGGTCCGCGGAGGAACTGGGCCGTTGGCTGCGCGGCTGCGATCCCTGGCCCGCGGCGTGGACCTCGCTCGCGGGGCGGTCCGTCCAGTGTTTCGAGCCCGCGATCTTCCCGGCGCGCGAAGTGGGCGGCGGCGAGGCGCCGGATGCGGCCGCGCCGCCCGGCACCGTGCTCGAAGCCCATCCCGTGCGGGGGCTGAGCGTCGCGACCGGGTCGGGCGTGCTGCAGGTCGGGGCCGTGAAGCCGGCCGGCGGCCGCCGCATGGCCTCGGCCGCCTGGGTGCGGGGGGTGGCCGACCTGAAGGGGGCCCGCTTCGACTGACGCACGGCCCGCTCTCCCCCGGCTTCATGTGCTCGTCTCGGAGCGCGAGGTGGACGGCGCCGCCGGCGTGCTGGAGCGCGCGGCGCCCATCGCGGTACACCTGAGAGCGCGACTCCCCACTCGGAGCCTGTTCGAGATCGCGGCCCGACTGGCTCCGGTCGCCCGCGCGACAGCGGGCTGGCTGGTGGTGAACGGCAGGCCCGATGTCGCGCTGGCGGCCGGTGCGCAGGCTGTGCAGCTTGGGCGGACCGCTCTCGGGGTGGAGGAGACGCGCCGGATGGTCGAGGCGTGCGGGGGAAGGCTGGCGATCGGGGCATCGGTGCATGATGCGGAGGGCGCGTTTCGAGCCGTTCGGGACGGCGCCGACTACCTCGTACTGGGTACGATCTACGCGACGCCCTCGCACCCCGGGATCGAGGGGAGCGGGCCCGCCGCCGTGGCCGCCGTGCGCCGCGGGCCGCGCTCCGGGCCCGTACCGCCGGTCCTCGCCATCGGCGGCGTGCGCGCGGACCGCGTGGACGAAGTCGTGAGCGCCGGCGCGTACGGGATCGTGGTGGGGCGCGCCGTGTGGTCCGCGCCCGACCCGGGGCAGGCGGCGCTCGACCTGAGGAGACGGCTTGATGGAGATCCTGATGGAGATACGCATACAGGTGAACGGACGGGAGCGTGACGTTCCCGCGGGAACGTCCGTCGCATCATTGCTCCAGGTCCTGGGGCTGGATGGCCGGGCGATCGTCGTCGAACTCAACCGCCGGATCATCCGGCTGCCCGAGATCGAGCGCGTGCACCTCGAGGCGGGAGACCGCGTGGAACTCGTCCATTTCGTGGGAGGCGGTTGAGTGGACGCATTGACGATCGGCGGACGGACGTTCGATTCCCGGCTCATCGTCGGGACCGGAAAATATCCGAGTCCGGAGATCATGCTCGAGGCGATCCGTGCCTCCGGCGCCGGCATGGTCACCGTCGCCGTGCGGCGCGTGGACATCGAGAATCCGGACCGCGACGACATCCTCCGGACCATCAGCCCCGATGAGTTCGAACTCCTGCCCAATACCGCGGGCTGCTATACGGCGGAGGACGCGATCCGCTTCGCGCGCCTGGGGCGCGCGGCCGGGATGAGCGACTGGGTGAAGCTCGAGGTGATCGGAGACCCCGACACACTCCTCCCGCACACCGAAGAGCTGATCGAGGCGACCCGAGTCCTCGTGGCCGAGGGCTTCGTGGTCCTGCCGTACACCAACGACGATCTGGTTACGGCGCTGCGTCTCGAGGAGGCGGGAGCCGCGGCCGTGATGCCGCTCGCCTCGCCGATCGGAAGCGGCCTCGGGCTGCTCAACCCGCTCAACATCCGGATCATCAAGTCGCGGCTCTCCGTGCCCGTGATCGTCGACGCCGGAGTGGGGACGGCCTCCGACGCGTGCGCGACGATGGAACAGGGTGTGGACGGCATCCTCATGAACACGGCGATCGCCGCGGCCGAGGATCCGGTCGGGATGGCGACCGCGATGCGGCTGGCCGTGGAGTCGGGGCGGCGCGCCTACGTGGCGGGACGCATGCCCCGGCGCGAATGGGCGGTGCCGTCGAGCCCCCTCGAGGGCGTACCGCCCCCGGCTTGAACCCCCGCGCGGCGGCCCACCGGATTCTGGCCGAGGTGCGGGCCGGCGCGCTGTCCGATCGCGCGGCGTCGCGCATCCTGCCCGTCGTGGACCCGGCCGACCGCGGCCTGGCGCTGGAGATCGCGTTCGGCTGCCTGCGGCTCCGCGCGCGTCTCGACGCCTGGGTTCGGGCCTTCGCCGACCGGCCGACGCGCCGTATCGACGCGGACGTGCTCGACTGGCTGCGGATCGGCGTCTATCAGCTCACCGAGTTGCGTACGCCCGACCATGCGGCGGTCGGTGAAACGGTGCGCGCGGCGCGGGGCGGTCTGGGGCGTGGGAAGGCCGGATACGTGAACGCCGTTCTGCGCGCCCTGGCCCGGGGCCGCGACGCCGACCCGTTCCCGGCGCCCGAAGCGGATCCGGTCGCCTACCTGTGCTCGTGGGGCTCGCACCCGGAGTGGCTGGTGCGTCGCTGGCTCGAGCGGTGGCCGCTGTCCGATGTGCGGCGGCTCGTCGAACAGCAGAACCGGCCGCCGGACGTCGTCGTCCGCATGCTGACCGGGGACGAGCCCGCTCCGTCCGAGGTTCCCGAGGTTCCCGAGGGTGTCGAACTCACGCCGGTCGCCGGTTGGCCGCGGTCATTCACGCTCGCGAAGGGCTCCCCCGAGGCGGCGCTCTCCGGCCTGCGCGCGGTCATACAGGACCCTGCGGCCTCCGCCGTGGTAGATTATGTCGGCGGCCGGCCCGCAGAGCCCGTGCTGGACGCGTGCGCGGCGCCGGGCACGAAGGCGCTCGGGCTCGCGGCGGCGCATGGCGTGCGGGTCGTGGCGCTCGACATCTCGCGGCGGCGGCTGGCCCGCCTCGCGGCGCCGGCCCGGCGGCTTGATCTGCCGGTGAGCGCCGCGGTCGCCGACGCCCGGCGGCTTCCGGTCGCCGAGGCCGGAACCGTGCTCGCCGACGTGCCGTGTACGGGCACCGGCGTGCTGCGGCGGCGGGCGGACGCCCGCTGGCGGCTCGAACCGCGAGGCCTCGACGACCTCGTGGCGCTGCAGCGCGAGATTGTGGACGGCTGCGCCGAAGCCGTGAGGCCGGGCGGCCTCCTGGTGTACAGCACATGTTCGCTCGAGTACGAGGAGAATGAAGCGCAGGTGGATGCTTTTCTCGACCGCAGGCCCGACTATCGGCGCGAACCGCCGGAGCTGCCGGAGGCGTGCGTGACGTCGCGTGGCGACCTGTTCGTCCGCCCCTGGCTCACCGGCACCGACGGCGCCTATGCCGCGCGGCTGCGGAGGGTCGCATGAGACTCGTGCGCGTGCTGTGCCTGGCCGGCGTCATGTTTCTCATCGGGTACGGTCTGGCCGCGTGGAAACTCTTCCCCGCCGCGGACGACCCGACCGACGTCGACTTCACGGAAGTCCCCGACCTGATGGGCGCGCCGTTCGACGACGCGGACAGGCAGTTGGCCGAACTCGGTTTCGTGCCCGTCGAGCGCGGCCGGCTCAATCACGAAGAGGTCGCCGCCGGCGCTGTCATCGCCCAGCGCCCCCTCCCCGGCCAGGTCGCCCGAACCGGCGACACCGTGGTCCTCACGACGAGCGCCGGGGTCGAGACTCGCATCGTGCCCGATCTGGCCGGCCTGCCGACCAACGAAGCCGCGACGCTCCTGACCCGGCTCGGCTTCGACATCGACGTCGAGGAGACCGAAGGCGTCGGAACCGCCGGCGCGATCCGCACCGAGCCCGCTGCGGGGACGCGCCTCACGCTGCCCGCCCGGGTTCGGCTCTTCGTCAGCCAGGGAAGGGCGATCGTCTCCGTACCTGATCTCCGGGGCCGCCACGTCGACGACGTCGAGGCGCTCCTCGAGGAATTGGAACTCCGCCTCGGCGCGGTCCGGTACCAGGTCGACGCGCCCGATGTCCAGGGACGCGTCATCTTTCAGAGCCCGGAGCCGGGCTCGTCTCTGCGCGGGGAAGGCCGCGTCTCGGTCATCATCGCCGGGACCCCGCCCGATTCGATCCCGGACGGCCCGCAGGGCCCGCAGAGCCAGGAGGGCTAGATGGACGTCAAAGGCGTGTTCACGCAGAACTGGCCCTACAAGGTCGCGGCGATCGCACTGTCGCTCCTTCTCTGGCTGAGCGTGTCGGCCGACACCGAAATCGCCGAACAGGCCGTGCCCACTCTGCTCGAGTTGCAGGTGAGCGACTCCGCCTGGAGTCTCCGCGAGGTCCTGCCGGCCGAGATCACGACCACGTTCCGCGGCGGGAGGAACCAGGTGTTCGCCGCGCGCTTCGAGGAGACGATCATCCGCAAGGTCATCGACCAGGTGGAGGACAGCGTGGTCCAGATCCCGCTCTCGGCGTCGGAAGTCATCTACAACCGCGAACTCGGGGTCGAGCCGATGACGGTCAGCCCCTCCGTCGTCACCGTCCGTCTCGAGGAGCGGGTGGGGAAGCGGGTCGCCGTCACCGGCCGCACCGACGCGAGAGCGGCGCCCGGGGCCTTCGTCGTCGGGATGCGTCTCGCCCCCGACAGCGTGTGGCTGCAGGGGCCCGCCTCCTTCGTCAACCAGATCTCTCAGGTGTCGACGGAACTGCTCGAAGTCGGCGCGGTTTCCCGGGACGTGTCGCAGCAACTCGAGATTGCCCTGCCGCCCGATCTGGCGGGACTCTCGGTGGACCCCGTCACCGTACTCGGCACCGTGGACGTCGACTCGCTCCGCATCCGCCGGTTCGAGGCCGAGGTGGCAGCCACCGGCGCCCTGGCGGCGATGGCCTCGCTGGAGCCACCCACGGTCACCGTAACCGTCACCGGACCCGCCGCCGTCGTGGACGGCCTCGACCCCGCCGACCTCACCGTGACGGTCGAGATCCCCGACGCCTTCGATGGCGCGGCCTCCTATCCCGTGCGCGCCGTCCTGCCCGACGATGTGACCGAGACCGTGACGATCGATCTCGATCCCGAGCGCGTGCGAGCGGCCCCCGCTTCCGCCCGGCCCGACCCATCAACGCCGTAGCGCCGGCTCGCGGCTTCCGCGACGGGCCGGTCCTCGGCATCGAGACCTCCTGTGACGAGACCTCCGCCGCCGTCGTGGACGAAACCGGAATCCGGGGTCTGGCGATCGCGTCGCAGGACGCACACGCGGCGTTCGGCGGCGTCGTTCCGGAGATCGCCGCGCGCGAGCACATCCGTGCGCTGGACGCGATGGTGCGGCACGCGATGCAGGAGGCGGGCGTCGATCACGAGGAGGTCGCCGGCGTCGGGGTGACCGCGGGCCCCGGCCTCGTCGGCGCCCTGCTTGTCGGCGTGAACTGGGCCAAAGCCTACGCCTTCGCCCGCAAGCTCCCCCTGCTCGGCGTCCACCACATGGAGGGGCACCTGTTCGGGACCGCGCTCGAACACGAAGCCGCGCGGCCCCCCTTCATCGGCCTTCTGGTATCGGGCGGACACACGCTCCTGCTGGAGGCGCGCGCCTGGGGCCGCTACCGGCTGCTCGGACAGACGAGGGATGACGCGGCGGGGGAGGCGTTCGACAAAGTCGCCCGCCGGCTCGGTCTGCCGTACCCCGGCGGCCCCCACATCCAGCGCGCCGCGGAGGGCGGTGCCGCCGACCGTTTTCCCCTCCCGCGGCCGATGCTGCGCGGCCGCGACCGTCCGGGCGACCCGTCCTACTACGACATGTCGTTCTCGGGTCTGAAAACCGCCGTGGCCCGCATCGCCGCCGAGTGCGAAGCCGACCTCGAAGCCGACCTCACGGCCGACCTCGTGTCCGATCTTGCGGCCGGGTTCCAGGAGGCCGTCGTCGACGTGCTGGTCGAAAAGACGCTGCGTGCGGTGGAACGCACCGGCTGCCGCCGGGTCGTACTGGGCGGTGGTGTGGCGCGGAACTCACGCCTGCGCCAACGTTTAGCCGAGCGCCTGAGCTCGTCCGGGGAACTGTACGCCCCGTCCCCGCGCCTCGCGACCGACAACGCGGCCATGATCGCCGCCGCCGCGCGTCATCGCCTGGCCAACGGGGAACGAAGCCCGTGGTCGCTCAACGCCGACGCGGCGCTCGTGTTTCCCGGACTGGTCTGACAGCCGACCCCAGGAGGGTGTCTCAACGTGTATCCCGAACTCTTCACATTGAACCTGCCCGTGATCGGCGAGTTCACGATCACCTCGTTCGGATTCCTGATGGCGCTCGCCTTCCTCGCCGGCTACATGGTCCTGCGCGCCGAGACCGCGCGCCTCGACGCGGGGCGCGACGTCGCGGCCGACATGCTGCTGGGGGCGCTGATCGGCGGCATCGCCGGGGCCAAGATCTACTACGTGCTGCTCTATTGGGACCGCACGGCGCTCGATCCGCTGGGCATGATCTTCTCGCGCAGCGGACTCGTGTGGTACGGTGGGCTGATCGGCGGTTTTCTGGGCGTCGTATGGATGCTGCACCGCCGCCGCGTGGCCTGGGGTCTCGGGGTGGATGCGATCGCCCCAGCCATGTCGCTCGCCTACGGCGTCGGGCGTATCGGCTGCTTCCTCGTGGGTGACGACTACGGACGCCCCACCGACTCCTTCGCCGGCATGGCCTTCCCGACCGGCCTGCCGCCCTCGACGGCCGGCAATCTCAGGCGCTTCGGCGCGGAGGTGGACCCGGCCCTCGCCGACACAGAGGTCCTCGCCGTCCATCCGACTCAACTCTACGAGACCGGGCTCTCGCTCGTCATCTTCTTCGTCCTGTGGCGGCTGCGCCGGCATCCGCACCTCCAGGGGTGGCTGTTCGGCCTCTGGCTGGCGCTGGCCGCGAGCGAGCGGTTCCTCGTCGAGTTCTTCCGGGCGAAGGACGACCGGTTCTTCGGCGGCTTCACCCTCGCCCAGATGATCTCCATCATCCTGTGCGCGGTGGGCGTGGCGCTGGTCGTGAAGCTGCGCCGGCGGGCCGGAGAGGCGGCGGTGTGAGCCGCGCGGGTCTGGTCGGGCTGGCGCTGGGCGTCACGCTCGCCGGGCCGTCTTCGCCGACCGGCCCGTCCCCGCTCGCCGGCCAGACGCCGACCGGCGACCCGGCCCCCCGACGGGCCGAGGTTCGCTCGCTCTACTTCCTTGGCAACGAGGCGCTCGCCGACGGCCAGTTGCGCGCGGTCATCCGCACCCGCAGCACCGAATGCGTCAGCCTGTTTCTGCAGCCGTTCTGCCTGCTCACGGACTGGGGATTCGCCCACCGCCGGTCCTACCTCGACACCCTCGACGTCGCGGACGACGCGCTGCGGCTGCGCTCCTTCTACAGGTTGCGCGGCTACTACGAGGCGGAGGTGGACCGCGCCGTCCGCACCTCGGGCGGCGAGGCGCGCGTCTGGTTCACCATCGCCGAAGGCCCTCCGACCCTCATCGACAGCTTCGTGATCCGGGGACTGCCCGAGACGCTCACGCCCGCCGAGGCCACGGCTCTGATCGGCCTCGACGAGGGCGACCCCTTCGACCTGTACCGGCTCCAGGCCGGGAAGGACACCCTCGTCCAGTCGCTTCGCCGCCAGGGCTACGTCGAGGCCAGTGTCTTCGAGGAGGCGCAGCGCACGGAGGGTGGGGCCGCGCAGGTGGCGCTCGACGTTCAGCCCGGCCCACGCTTCCGCCTGAGGGAGATCCGCATCGAGGGCGGAGAGACCGTGGGAGAGAGAGTGATCCGCGACCTCCTCCCGCTGCGTCCGGGCGACTACTACAACCAGGACGCGGAACAGGAAGGGCAGCGAAATCTCTTCGGCCTCGAAGCCATCCGTTTCGCTTCGATCCGGAGGGAGCCCCGACCGCCGGAAGCCGGCGCCGCAGCCGACTCCACGATCGATCTGGTCGTGCAGGTGACGCCCGCCACGCCGCAGGCCGCGCGCGGCGGCGTCGGATGGAGCACCGACCAGTGCCTCCAGACGGAGGCTCAGCTTACACACCGCAACCTCTTCGGCGGCGCCCGGCGACTGCAGATCACCGGACAGCTCAAGAACATCTTCGCCGCGCAGTTGGACGGGGCGTTCCCCTGCTCGGGTGTCGGCACCGACGCCGACTTCCGGACCCTCAACTACCTGCTGCAGACCGAACTTCTCCTGCCCGCCGTGTTCTCCAGGGAAAACAGTGTACGGGCCAGGGTGTTCGTGGAACGCGAGACGATACCCGATGTCTTCATCCAGGACGCCGCGGGGTTCGAGGTAGGTCTGACGCGACGCATGAGCCGGCGACTGTTGGCCACCCTGTCGTACTCGCCCAGGTACACCGGCTTCGGCGAGCAGTCCGCCGACATCTTCTTCTGTGTCAACTTCGGCTTCTGCGAACCCGAGGACATCCTCACGGTGACGCGCTCCCGGTGGCTCGCGCCGGTCACCCTCGGCGTGGTCTACAACGGGACCGACGACCCCCTGCGGCCGAGCCGCGGCTACTACCTGACGGCGGAAGGCGAGGTGGCGCACGCCAGCACGGGCTCGCAGTACAAGTACAACCGCATTCTGGCCCAGGGTGCGATCTTCACGGAACTCGAGCCCGCCCTCGTCGTCGCCGCCCGCGTCCGCATGGGCTTCGTCCGCTTCCCCGGCACCCGGATCTTCACCCCCGGAGCGGTGACGACCGACCGTCTCGTCCATCCCTCCCGACGCTTCTTCGTCGGAGGCTCCCAGAGCGTGCGCGGCTTCGGCCAGAACCTCCTCGGTCCCCGCGTGCTGGTCGCCGATCAGGTCGAGGACTGTCCGATGGGAGACTTCGAGGCCTGCGTCCAGCGGCTGGCCGCCGAGGATCCGGGCGCCTTCGACCAGCGGCCCCGGGGCGGCGACGCCCATCTGGAAATCAATCTCGAACTTCGGCGATACCTGAGCCCGCAGTGGGGTCTCGTCTTCTTCGCGGACGCGGGCAGCGTCTCGCAGAACCTGACGGAGCTGAAGAATGTGGTCTGGACGCCCGGCTTCGGACTGCGATATACGAGCCCCATCGGTTCCATCCGTCTCGATGTGGGGTACAATACAACGTACGCGACCGACTTGCCGGCGATCGTGTCGCTCGAGGACGGGACGCTGGTTCAGATGCCTCGACCCGTGCGGTTCGACCCGTTCCGCTTCGATGACCCGTCCCCGCTGCTCGAGGTCTGGCGCCGGCTTCAGATTCACGTGTCGATCGGAGAAGCGTTCTGAGTTCCGAAGAGAAGGGCCCCGAGAAGGGCGCGCCCTCGCGCCGTCGCCGGATCGTCCGCTGGCTGGCCGCGGTCACCGTCGCGCTGGCGCTTGCGGCCGGGTTCGTGGTCACCCGGACGGCTGTGGGTCGCGACGCCGCGCTCGCACTGTTGCAGGACGCCATCGAGTCGGCCGTGAACGGCGAGGTCCGGATAGGCCCCACGATCTCGGGCAACATGGTCACGCACCTCACCGTCTCCCGCTTCGAGATCCGCGATCAGGACGCCGACATCTTCGTGGCGCTGGATACGGTCAGGATCGAATACGAACCCTTGGCGCTGTTCCGGGGGCGGCTGGGGATCCGGCGGCTGCACGCCAACCGAGTGGACCTTCAGCTCACGCAGTATCCGGACGGCGGCTGGAACTACGAGCGCGTGTTCGACTCGCCCCCGGCGGCGGCTTCGCTCGTTCCGGCGTCACTCGCCCGGGCCCCGGACGAAAACGCCCTGAGCATCGTCCTTCGCGACGTGAGCGTGGCGTCGGGCCGCGTCCGGATTCGCACCCCCTGGACCGCGACGCTGGAGGGAGCCGAGAAGGCGCGAGCGCTGGGCGAGGCCCGAGCCGGTGAATCGCCGTGGGCCCTTCTCGAGACGCCCGAGGGGGAATTCGACCATCTGTACGAGCTGTCCGACATCCGCGGCCGGTTCCCGGTCGCCCGCCTGACGGACCCCGAGGCGCCGTTCATGATCGAGGCCGAGAACGTCAGCGGCAGGCTGCTCGCCGTGCGCCAACCGCTGGACGTCACGCGCCTCAGCATGAGTCTGACGCTCGGCGACACGGCCCGGATCGTCGTCGAGCGGCTGGAGACGGATCAAACGGCCATCAGCGGCAGCGGCTGGATGCGGGAGGGAGACCCCCTGGCATACGCCTTCGAACTGGACGCCGACGTCGTCGATGTCCGCGATCTGCGCTGGCTCCCGATCGACCTCCCCGAGTCCGGCGGGGGTCCCATGTCCATCGACCTCTACAGCCGCGGTCCGAACCTGGTCGTGGATGTCTCCGACGGTGACTTCCGGACCGGCGAGACGCGCCTGACCGGCGACTTCAGGCTTGCACTCTCGCAGCGGCCCCGGTTCGAGGATCTCGACGTGAGGCTGGCCCCGTTCGACCTCGCGCATCTGGACCCGCTGCTCGGGCGCGAACCCGTGGGCGCAGGCAACGAAGGCTGGGCGCGCGGCACCATCCGCGGCTCCGGCTACACCGATGACCTCGGGGTCGTCGCGGATCTCACGCTCGAGGATCGCGAGCCGGAGACCCCCGCTTCCGGCCTGCGGGCGCGGGGCGGTGTCGCGTTCGGGGACGAGTCCTTCGGACTCCGCGGCCTCGAAGTGGAGCTGGACCGTTTCGAGCCGCGCTGGGCCCGCCTGACCGGCATGGATGTGGGGATCGACGGACGGGTCGAGGGGCGGCTCACCCTGGACCGGGCCGAAGATGGCGCCGTCGCGTTCGTCGGTGCGGTCGAGCACCTGACGCCGGCCGGCGACCTGTCCCGGTTCTCGGGCTCCGGTACGCTCGACCTCGACGGCGCCGGGGTCGACGCGGCGATCGATGCGAACCCGCTCTCGCTCGTCCTGCTGCGGCCGTGGGCGCCCGGGATCGAACTGGCCGGGGCTGTGACCGGCCCCATCCGGGCGAACGGGACCCGGGCGGACCTCGCCATCGCCGCGACGCTGGAATCGAACCTCGGTCGGCTCACCCTGAACGGCGCCTTCGATCTCTCGTCGGACCGGCTGCGCTACGATGCACAGTTCGAGGGCGCCGACCTCTCATTGAACCAGTGGGTCGAGGGCGGCCCGGCGTCGCGTCTCGCCATACGGGGCCGGGCGAACGGAGAGGGGATCGACCCCGCGACGCTCGCGGCCACGTTCGACCTCGAGATCCTCCCCTCCGACGTGGATCGCGCCGAGATCTACGACAGCCGCGTTCGGTTCAGCGTGGCCGACGGCCTCCTCACCATCGACAGCCTGTTCCTCTCCTCCGACGTGGGCGTCGTCGCGGCGCGGGGCAGCTTCGGGCTCGCCGAGGGCCGCGGCGGCCGCATCTTGTTCGAGGCGGACGCCGCGGACCTGTCCGACTGGGACCGCTGGTTCCTGGACGAGATCCCGGGCGGAGCGGCGGCAGAGGCCGGGGAGGCGCTGTTCGACAGCTTCGAAGCGATACTCGGCAGCGCGTCGAGGCAACCGCCGACCGAGGGGTTGGAGGGCCGGCTGACGACACGCGGCGCCGCGACCGGCCGCTGGAAGGACTTCACCCTCGGAGCCGTCGTCGAGGTCTCGGATGCACGGTTCGGGAGCTACCGGGCCGGAAGCCTCTGGGCCAATGTCGAACTGCTCGATCCCCCCGGCCTGGACATCCTCCGCTCGCAGCTCACCGCGACGGATGTCGAACTGGACGGAAGACGCGTGGACTCTCTGTCCGTGCGGCTGGACCGCCCCGCCGCCGCCGCGACCAAGGCCGACTTCCATGCGCGCCGCGACTCCAGCCTCGAGATCTCCGGCCGCGCCGATGTCACCGCCGGCGAGATCTGGAGTGCGGGACTCGCGGAACTCCGCCTCCGGCTCGGCAAGCTCGAATCGACGCTCGCGACGCCCGCCCGACTCGTCTACTCCGATTCGGGGCTCGTCATCGACGGCCTCGTCCTGAACGGTCAGCTGGGCCGGCTCCGCGCGGAGGGTCAGATTCCGGCCTTCGGGGAAGGGGCGCTCGATCTCGAGTTGTTCGGCCTCCGCGTGGAACAGTTCGGCTATCTCCTCTCCGAGTCACCGTTCGTGGGCGGCACGCTCGGGGGGTCGGCGAGGATGACGGGCACGCTGACGGCGCCGGAGTTCGCCGGCGAACTGGAGGTGATCGAGCCCCGGGTCCGGAATCACACCTACGACGCGCTGAACGCCCGCTTCAGTTACTCCGACCGCCAACTCGCGGGAGCGATCGATCTGTTCGACGGCGGCGAACGGCTCGGCCGGCTGGGGGGCACCATAGCCACCGATCTCTCTCTCGTGGAGGTCGAACGCCGCCTTCTCGACGACCCCCTCGACCTCGACCTCACCGGTGACCGGCTCCCGCTCGCGCTGATCGAACTCGCCGTCGGCGGTTTCGAGGCGGTCTCCGGCATCGCCGATACGGATCTCACCCTTCGCGGATCGCCCCGGCGACTTCGCTACACCGGCAACGCGCGCCTCATCGACGGGAGGGGCTGGGTGCCGGCCATCGGCGTGTGGCTCACCGATGTCGGTGCCCGCATCGCCTTCGAGGGATCGTCCGTGGCTCGGATCGACTCGGCCTACGCCGCGTCGGACCTCGGCGGGTCGGCGCGCGCCCGCGGCACCGTGGACATCGCCCGGATCGCGGACGCGAGATTCGACCTCGACATCGACGCGACCCGGTTTCACGGCGTGTCCAGAAACGATATGTCGCTGGCCGTGAGTGGAGAGGGCCGCCTGGATGGTTCCTACACGCAGCCCCTGCTGACGGGCGATTTCTCGCTCTCGGACGGAGAGATACGTCAGGACGAGTTTCTCAGGGAGCTGGAGATCATCGACCTCAGCGACCCCGGTATCGCCTCTCTGTTCGAGGACTCGCAGGCGGCGGGCGAGCGCCGGATCCTGGAGCGTTTCCGCAACCCCTTCATGAACAACCTCGAGATCAGCGCGCGCGTTGCGCTCGGCCCCGACCTCTGGTTGCGGTCGCCGCAGCTCGAGGTGGAACTCGTCGCCGAGGGACTCGATGTCTACATGGACCGCGAGCAGGATTCCCTCTATGTGAGCGGAGGCGTCGATCTGCCTCGCGGCACCTATGTGGTCGAGGTGCCCCCGTACAGTCGGCCCCTGCGGATCACCGGCGGGGAGATCCAGTTCGTCGGCGATCCCGGCTTCAATCCCAACCTCGACGTCACGGCCGAGTACCGGAACCGGACGGTCGACGGCCCGGTGGTCGTGGAGGCCCACATCTCGGGCCCCATGCGCGACCCCCGGCTCGTCCTCACGAGCAACCCCCCCATGAGTGAGACCGACCAGTTCTGCCTGCTCGCGGTGGGGACGCCGTGCTACCTCTCCGCCGACCGGCAGCTGGGGCAGCGGCTGGCGCAGGAGGCGTTGCTGACCCCGCTGAGTTCCGGGATCTCCTCGGCGCTCACGAGCACGACCGCCCTCTCCTACTTCAACCTGACGTCGATCAGCGCCAGCGGGCCCGGCGGCATCGCCGCGACCCGAAGCGTGTTCGAGCGCACCGCGGTGGAGTTCGGCTGGTACGCCAGCAACGAGCTCTTCGTCTCATTCTGGCAACCGCTCGGCGGCGGGCCTCCGCGGGCGACCGTCGAGTGGTCGTTCCTCCCCAGCTGGTCCGTGGAAGCCCGCGCCGCGAGCCGCTTCGACGAGCGGCTGTTCGGCCTCAACTGGGGGACGAACCTCGCCAACGACCGCACGTTCAGATTGTTCCTCTTCCGCGAGTGGTCGTTCGGAAGCGGCCCCCCCTAGCTTCGCGTAGCTTGGGCACATGGGAAGCCAGTATCCGTATCCTGACTCGGAGCGATTCCTCGTGCTCCTCAACCCCGGCGCCGGGGGCGGTCCGGTCTCACTCGAGACACTGCGCCGGAGGCTGGGTGGCGCCTTCGCCGCCAGGGGCGTCCCGTTCGACATCGTCGAGGCCGCGGGTGCCGAGGAAGGACTTCGCGTCACCCGCGCCGCCGCCACGCGCGGCTACCGGGCCATCGTCGCCGTGGGGGGCGACGGAACCGTAAGCGTGGCGTTGCGAGGCGTCGCCGGAACCCGCGTTCCCGTCGCGATCATCCCCTTCGGGACCGGCAACCAACTGGCTCTCAACTTCGATATCCCCACTTCGCTCGAGGACAGCGTCCGGGTCGCCGTCGAGGGGGAAGTGACCGAAATCGACCTCGCACGGGCCAACGGAGAGATGTTCGCGCTCATGGCCGGGGCCGGTCTCGACGCGCAGGTGATGGCCGGCGCCACCGCCGAGTTGAAGAGCCGCCTCGGCTTCGCGGCCTACCTCTACAGCGGACTCAAGAACGTCATCGGCCACCCCGACGCCGACTTTCGAATCACCGCCGACAAAGAAGAACTGCACGTGAAGGCGCAGATGGTCCTCCTCGCGAACGCCGGCCAACTCGGCGCCGGCCCCCTCCCCGTGGAGTTCAGGATGGCCCCCGGAGTCTCGTTCCAGGACGGGCTGATCGATGTCTGCATCTACGCCCCCCGCAACCTCCCGGAAGTCGCCCGCATCCTGTGGCGCGTGACGAGAAACCGGTTCGCGGGCGACGACCAGATGGTCTTCTTCCAGGCCCGCCGCGTCCGCATCGAAGCCGACCCACCCGTCGCCATCCAGATCGACGGCGAGCCCCGAGGCGTAACCCCCATAGAAGCCGAGGTCGCCCCGCTCGCCGCCTGCATCCTCGTCCCCCGCTAGGGCGCGCCGCCGCCGCCTCAGGCTGCCTTCCGCAGGTCTTCGTACTGTCCCCACAGAACCCACAGCGCCCAGTCGAGGTCCAGCCGGTCCCCCTGCCAGCGGCTCGTCGACGTCCAGGGGTTGATCCCCTTCTGCCGGTGCCAGCGCCCGAGTCCCGGCGTCGGGCGTCTGCGGCGCCTTCACATCGGGCCGCGCCGGAGGCACCGCCGGCACGATCCTCCCCGCGGGATCCGTGAACCGGGCCGCACCCGCCACTCCCATCTCCACCCGCCAGCCGCCCTCGTGCACCGTCCGGTGATGGAACCGGCACAGCAGGATCAGATTGTCCAGCGCCGTCTCGCCCCCCTCGGCCCACGGCACCGCGTGGTGTGCCTGCGTATACCGCGACCCGCAGCCCGGAAAGCGGCAGCCCCCGTCTCTCACGTCCAGCGCCTTACGCAGCCGCCACCCCACCGTGCGCCTCTTCCTTCCCACGTCCAGCACCGAGCCGTCCAGCCCCCGGGTCACCTCCACGACCTCCGGGTCGCAGGTCAGCCGCCGGGACGTTCCCGCGGGAACGTGTGAACCGTCCTCCGTGCTCACCACCGGCTCGCCCTCGCCCTCGTCCACGGCCACGGTGTGGACGACCAGCTGCACCTCCGCGTCGGTCCGATCCTCCAGCCACGCCCCGAGCGCGTCGTGGTGCCGCTCCGCCGGCGTCGCCGGCAGCTTCGGCTCCGGAGCCTCGGCCGCCCGCTCCGCCCGGTAGAGCTCGTCCCCGGCCGCGTCCAGTGCTTCCATGAGCAGGGCGCCCACCTCCGGCAGGAGCCGGCCCCGGATCCGGTACATGCCGTCCTCGCCCACCCGTACCGTCAGGTGTCGCCGCGCCGACATCTCGGATTCGCCGTCTTCGGCAGCCATGGCGGCCTCCGCACTACGCTGCGCCCGCACCAGACGCTCCACCTGGCTCGCCGTCGCGTCGCGCGCGAACTCAAGCAGCCGGACCTCGTTCCCGGGCGTGGCGATCCGCGTCAGCGCACGGACCTTGGACCAGGAGAGCCGCCCCTTCTCCATCTCGGCGGCGGTCCGCGGCAGCGAGGCGAGACAGCGGGCCACCCGCACCCGCTCGCGGGCGGGGCCGAGCGTGACCCCGGTGCGCCAGGAGAGCCAGTGGGCACAGGAGCGCCACCCGGTCCAGAGTTCCGCGCGGTCGTAGCGGTAGAGCAGGGCCAGCAGCCGGTACTGGCCCGCGTCGAGGTGGGCGCAAAGTTCGGCGATCTCGTCGCCGAGAGGGTCGCTCAGAGCGTGGTGGGACTTCTCGTGAGGCATGGGTGTTCCTTCCGAATCTTCCGAAGTCCGGGGTCAAAGAGGGTGCGAACCCGAAATCGTTCGCGACTCCCATCTCATACCCCGATATTCGGTAAATGTTCGGTTTCCAGCAAGGCAGCCACTTCACGAACCGGAGGGGTCGACCCACGAAGACGTTCCCGCGGGAACGTCCCGAGCGGCCGCGGTAGCTCCAGAAAGCGGGGATATGTCGTGATCAGGTAGGGGCGGCTCAGCGCCTCGAAGGCGGCGAGGTCCGCCGCCCATTCCGATGTGATGTCGTCGAGCGACGCCCCGCGGTCGATCGCGAGACGGAGGCGGTCCGTGCCGGCCAGGCGGTCGAAATGCCCTTCTCTCCACTCCCACGCCGAACCCGACAATCGACGCGCGACGAGCAGAGCGGCGACGGCGGTCCTCACCGGATCGTAGACCGCCCGGTCCGTCACCGTGAGGCGGATGCCGGAGATCGACCGGCCCCCGAACTTGCCGTCACCCGGCGACTCGGGCGTAAACGTGGCCGCAGCGACCGCGACCCCCGGCAGCCCCCCCGCGCCCGCGACTTCAGTCAGGCCCGACGCCCAGGCCTCGCCGTCCAGCCACGGCGCGCCCAGAAGTTGAAACGCCGCCGGCGTCCCGCGGCCCACCGAGATGTTGGTGCCCTCGAACAGGCAGGTGCCCGGATAGTGCGTGGCGCTCTCGAGCGAAGGCATGTTGGGCGACGGCGCGATCCACGGCAGTCGCGTCTCGTCGAACCAGCGGTCCGCGGACCAGCCCGCGGCCGGAACCACGTGCAACTTGACCTCGACGCCGAACGCCCCCCGATAGAGACGGGCCAACTCCCCCGCGCTGAGACCGTGGCGCACGGGCACAGGATAGAGGCCGACAAAACTCGCAAACGAGGGATGGAGCACCGGACCCTGCGCGAGTCCCCCGATGGGATTCGGGCGATCGAGAACGATGACCGGCACCCCCGCGCGCCCGGCGGCCGTCATCGCGTGCGCCATGGTCGACACGTACGTGTAGTAGCGCGCCCCGATGTCCTGGAGATCGAACGCCAGCACGTCGATCCCGGCCAGCATCTCCGGCGTCGGCGCCAGCGTCTCGCCGTAGAGAGAGTAGATCGGAAGTCCCGTGGCCGCGTCCCTCTCATCGGCGATCGCCGCTCCCGGAGCCTCCGTGCCGCGGATCCCGTGCTCCGGCGCGAACAGGGCGACGAGTGCCGCCCCCGGATGGCCGTGCAGGAGGTCGATCGAACTGGTCCCGTCGCGGCCCACCCCGCTTCGATTCGTGATCAGACCGACGCGCCGCCCCTCGATCAGGTGGGACGAATCCGCGACCAATACCTCGATCCCCGGCCGCACGACCGGCGGAGAATCCAACGCACCCGAACCGCCACAGGCGGCGAGTGCGACGGCGAGTGCGGTGGCGAGCGCGCCCGCGTGCCGCCGTGTAGGTTGGGAGCGGCGAAGTGGTGACAGGGAAAGGGTGGAGGCCGACATGCTGCGGAGACTAGAGGCACCGGACGGTCCCCGAAAGCTGGCCCTGTTTCCGGCAGTCTGCGCCGCAGCCGGTGCCGCAGCCTGGATCTCCGCCTGCGCGTCCGCCCCCGCCCCCGCCTCCACGCCGGCCGGACAGTCCCTTACCTCCGAAGCGGGCGACTGGGTCGAAGAGACGCTGGCGGGCCTCAGTCTGCGCGAGCGCGTGGCCCAGCTCGTCATGGTGTGGATGAGCGGCGGCTACGCTTCGGAGGACGACGACGAGTTCACCCGGATCGAAGCCCTCGTGCGCGACGACGGGATCGGCGGCCTCGTGCTCTCGCTCGGGACTCCGCTCGGATACGCCTCGCGCCTCAACCGGCTCCAGGCCGAGGCCCCCATTCCTCTGCTCGTCACGGCGGACTTCGAGTCCGGCGCGGGCTTCCGCGTGGCCGGCATCTACGCGCTTCCCAATATGCTCGAGATGCCCGGCGCGACGGTGCTCCCGCCCGCCATGGCGCTGGGCGCCGCGAACGATGAAGACCTCGCATACAACGCGGGCCGGGTCACCGGCGACGAGGCGCGGGCCCTCGGCGTGCACCTCGCCTTCGCGCCCGTGCTCGACGTCAACAACAATCCCGCCAATCCGATCATCAACACCCGGTCGTTCGGTGAGGACCCCGAGCGGGTGGCGGCTCTGGGCGCGGCGTTCATCCGCGGCGCGCGCGAGGCCGGGCTCCTCACCACCGCCAAGCATTTCCCGGGTCACGGGGACACCGGCACCGACTCCCACGTCGCCCTGCCCATCATCCCCGGAGATCGCGCGCGGCTCGACAGCCTCGAGCTCGTACCCTTCCGGAGGGCGATAGACGAGGGCGTTGATGCCGTGATGACGGCCCACGTCGCGGCCCCCGCCATCCTCGGCTCCGGGGCCCCGCCCGCGACCCTGTCTCCGTACTTCATGACCGAGATGCTGCGCGTCGACCTGGGCTTCGGCGGCGTCCTGTTCACCGACGCGCTCGACATGGGCGCCATCGCCGACGGCTACGGGGCCAGCGAGGCCGCGATCCGCGCCATGGAGGCCGGGGCCGACGTGCTCCTCATGCCGCGCGAGCCCCTCCGCGCCATTGCGGCCGTCGTCGGCGCCGTGCGCTCCGGCCGGCTCACCGCCGAGCGCATCGAGGCCTCCGCCCGTCGTGTGCTGACGCTGAAGGCGCGGGCCGGCCTGAACGAAGGTGCGATGATCGAGCCCGACGCCCTCCCGGGAGTCGTCGGAACCGAGTCGCACAGACAACTCGCCGAGGCGATCGCGTCCCGCTCCATCACGCTGGTCCGGGATGCGGACGGCGCGGTCCCGCTGGACACCACGACGATGCGCTCCGTGCTTTCCGTGACCTTCGCCGGCGCGAGCGACCTCGCCGCGGGCCGCGTCTTCGACCGAAGTCTCGGCGAGGCGGTGCGCGTCCGCCGGGCCCGGGTCGGCTTCGACACGCACCCGGCCGTGTACGACTCGCTCGCCCGGATCGCGCGCTCGGTCGACGCCGTGACGCTGTCCGCCTACGTCCGGCCCGGCGCCGCCGGGGACTCCAACGATCTTCCCGAGGACACCCGGCGCTTCCTCGACGGTCTCCAGGCCAGCGGCAGGACCGCCGTGCTCCTCTCGTTCGGGAGCCCCTACCTGCTGACGTCGATCCCGGATGCGAAGGCGTACCTCCTTGCGTGGGGCGGGGGCGAGGCGTCACAGCAAGCCGCGGCCCGCGCCCTCCTCGGCGCGCCCATCTCGGGCCGGCTTCCCATCTCGCTCCCGCCGCTGCACGCACTCGGAGACGGGTTGAATCGCGGACTCGAATCGGTCCACGCAAGCTCGTTCCAGCCCGGCGAGGTTCTGCCCGAAGAGGTGGGGATGGACGGGGACTCCCTGTCCCGGGTGGACCGTCTGATCGAAGCGGCGATCCGGGACGGCGCCACGCCCGGCGCCGCGCTCGTCGTGGGGCGCGGGAATCGCCTCGTCCGGCTCCGGGGCTACGGACGTCTCGACTGGGCCGCGACAGCCCCGCCGGTGGGAGATTCGAGTCTCTACGACCTTGCGTCGCTGACCAAGGGGATCGCGACGACCACGGCCGTCATGCAACTCGTCGACCGGGGGGACCTGTCCCTCGACACCCGCATCGGCGAACACCTCCCGGAGTGGTCAGAGGGCTGGAAGAGCGGAGTCACCGTCCGTCATCTGCTGACCCACCAGGGCGGCCTGCCGCCGTTCCGTCCCTTCTGGCGCACCCTCGAGGGAGAGGATGAATATCGCGAGGCGATCGCCGCGCTCGAGCCCGACTATGAGCCGGGGGAAGAGACCGTCTACTCTGATATCGGGTTCATGACTCTCGGGTTCGTTATAGAGGAGATTACAGGACAGTCGCTCGATTATTATCTGTATGAATCATTGCTCCGCCCATTGAGAATGACGGATACATGGTTCAATCCGCCGAACTCATTGCACGGGCGGGTCGCCCCGACGGAGATGGATACCGTATACCGGGACAGACATGTGATCGGAGAGGTGCACGACGAGAACGCCCACGCGCTGGGCGGCGTGGCGGGACACGCGGGACTCTTCTCCGACGCCCGGGATCTGGCGCGGTTCGCCGCCTGGATTCTGGGGGCGGCGCGTGAAGGGCGAGGTCTTCCGTCCATAGCGCGGCCCACCCGCACGACGGGCGCCCTCAGGCTGACCGCGTCGCTCGACTCACCCTCGCCGGACATCGTGGCGCAGTTCACGGCGCGGGCGGACACGGGCGAGGGCGGGTCGAGCCGGGCGCTGGGATGGGACACCCCCTCGGGGCGCTCGTCGGCCGGGGACTACTTCGGTGAAGGCGCGTTCGGGCACACCGGATTCACCGGGACCAGCATCTGGGTGGAGCCCGAACTCGATCTCTTCGTCGTGCTGCTGACCAACCGCGTGAATCCGACCCGGGCGAACCAGAAGCACATCGAGTTGCGGCGGGCCGTACACGACGCGGTCGCGACCTCGATCCGGGACCCCTGAGTACCCTGAGTACGCTCGATCTCGTCATCCTCGTCGTCTATCTCGGCGGGGTGACGGCGTGGGGGGCGTGGCTGGGGCGTGGCGCCCGGGGCGGAGAGGAGTATTTCCTCGGCCGGCGCGACCTCCCGTGGGCCATCGTGCTTCTGTCCGTCGTGGCCACGGAGACGAGCACCCTCACCTTCCTGTCCATTCCCGGCATCGCGTACGGCGGTTCGCTGGCCTTCCTGCAGATCGCCGCCGGATACGTGCTCGGCCGCATCGCCGTCGCCCGCTGGCTCCTTCCCGCCTACCACGAGGGGCGGCTGCGGACGGCCTACGAACTGCTCGAGGCGCGCTTCGGTCCGGAGACGCGGCGCTTCACCTCCGCCCTCTTCATGGTCACGCGCCTCCTCGCGGACTCCGTACGGCTGTTCGCCACCGCGATCCCGCTCACGCTCGTCACCGGCTGGCCGCTGATCGCCTCCGTGCTCGTCATCGGGGCCGTCACCTTCATCTATACCTTCATCGGCGGCATCCGCGCCGTCGTCTGGGTGGACGCGTCGCAGATGCTCCTCTACGTGGCCGGCGGGCTCATCGCCCTCGTCGTCCTCGGCCAGGCGGCGCCCGGCGGTTGGCCCGACATCCTGGGCCGGGCGGCCGAGGCCGGGAAGCTCACCCTGATCGATCCCGCACTCGACTTCGGGCGGCCCTACACGCTGTGGGCCGGGCTGCTGGGCGGCGCCTTCCTGTCGATGGGCTCTCACGGCGCCGATCAGCTGATCGTCCAGCGCCTCCTCGCCTGCCGCGACCTCGCCGCGAGCCGCCGCGCCCTCATCGGCAGCGGCTTCGCGGTGCTGCTCCAGTTCGCCCTCTTCCTGTTCGTCGGCCTCGGCCTGTGGGCCTGGTACGACGGCGCCACGTTCGCCCGCTCCGACGAGATCTTCGCCCGCTTCATCGTCGAGGCGCTTCCCGCGGGCGTCCGCGGGCTGCTCGTGGCCGGTGTGTTCGCGGCCGCCATGTCCACACTCTCCAGCTCGATCAACGCGCTCTCATCGACGACGGCCTACGACTTCTGGGCGGCGGCCCATCCCGGGGCGGACGAGGGCCGGATCCTGCGCGCGGGGCGGGCCGCGGCGGCGGCGTGGACCCTCCTCCTCGTGGCGGCGGCGATCGGGTTCATCCCGCTGAGCGAGGAGAGCACGGCGGTCGAGGTGTCGCTCGGGATCGCGTCGCTGGTCTACGGCGGGCTGCTGGGGGCGTTCGCGCTCGCGCGATTCTCGCGCCGGGCCACCAGCGGTTCCGTACGCGCCGGGATCGCCATCGGCATCGCGTCGGTCACCGGCGTGTGGGTCTTCGCGCGCGCCGCCGTCGCCTGGCCCTGGTTCGTCCTCATCGGCGCGGCGGTCACCGTCGGCGTCGGTCTCGTTGCCGCCCGGCTCGGCGCGCGACGGTAGAACAGACGCAGGTCCCCACCACGTCTTGAGCGAACCCGCCCCGCACGCTACTTTTCCCGATACGCAGGAATGCGCAGGAAACGATGGCCGGCAGGGTTCTTCTCTCACTCAAACTCACGGCACGGCTGGCAGGAGTCGGGGTGCCTGCCGTCAGAGCCGCGATTCGTCGCGGGCGGCTGAACGCCGTCACGCTGGCGGAGGCTGAACGCGCCGCGGTCCGCAGCGTGGATCTCCGCGAGGCTGCCCGCTACTACGGGTGGCCCCCCGGGCTGGTGGACCGGCTCGATGATGAGATGAGAGTCGGCGCTCCCGAAGGACAGGACGTCTACAAACTGGATGAGGAATCGGACGGACCCGAAGGAGTCGGCCGCCGGGCTGCCGGTTCCCGGACCGTCGCCCCGCGGGTAGCCGAGACCGATGTGGCCGAGTACGAGGTCGCGGTAAACGCAGTCGTCGAAGTCGAGCACGTCGCGCGCGGATCCCGCCTTGTAGCAATGCCCTCGGCGGCCCGGGATGCCTGGGCGCGCACGATAAGGAAAACGGCCGGGGACGGCCTGGTGCCGGCCGATCCCCCCATCGGCTTCAGGCTCATCCTTCCCCGGGAGAGCGCGGCGCTGCGGCGGCGGGAGGTGTACGACCTGGTGGTGGACGGCGAGGTCGTCGGCACGGTGCTCGACGAAGGCTTCGCGCTCTATGTCCGCGACAAGTGTCGGCGAGGCGAAGTGTTCGTCAACGGCCACGGCGCCATCAAGTTCCGCCCGCGAGTCCCCGCGCGGTCCACCCGGATGAACGACGCGCGGAAACTGGATGACCTGAAGAGGTACGCCGGGGAGGCGGTGCGGGCTGCCGAAGACGACGACGAAGAGACGTTCCTGCGCAAGCTTCGGCAACTGCTCGCCATAGCGTACGATGGCGCCGAGTCGCTTCGGAACCTGGACATGGAGCGGGACCGGGAGACCTGTATCGTTCTCGAGCACGTACCCGACCTGCCCGAAGCGATGAAGTGGATCCGGTGGGCGTGGCCCATGGTGACGGGTGCCGGGGGGGATGACGCCTGACCTCGAGCGCTTCCGCCGGGCGATGGACGAGCAACTCTCGCCGCCGTGGCGGCTCCCCTTCCTCAGATTGGAGGAGGAGCAGCTTCTGGGGTTGGACGCCCCGACTCTCGGAACCCTGCTGGACGAGTATCCGAAACGGTACCTGACCGATCCCGAAGGTGCCCCCGCCGCGTGGTTCCTCGACGAAATCCAGGTCGTACCTGGCTGGGAGCGGCTCGTGCGGCGGCTTCTGGACGCCCGGCGGGTCGAAGTCTTCCTCTCGGGATCTTCCGCGGCCCTCCTCTCGCGCGAGATCGCCACGGAACTGCGGGGGAGGGGTTGGACGGTCCTCATGCATCCTTTCAGCTTCGAGGAAGCTCTTCGGCACGGCAGCTCGGATGCAGCTGCTACGGGACTACGTGGATGTCGCGATTCTGAGGGACGTCGTGGAACGCCACGGCGTCCGGAACGTGACGGGACTGCGCTGGCTGGTGCGACAGCTGCTGGCGAATGCGGGATCTCTCTTCAGCGCGACGAAGTTCCATGCTCGGCTGAAGTCGCAGGAGATCGCCATCGGTCGCGACTCCGTGCACGATCTTGTCGCCCACCTGGAAGATTGTTTCCTGGTGCGGGACGCGCGAATATCGGCCACGCGCTGGAAACCGCCGTGTTCGTCGAACTTGAACGGCGCGGCTGTGAGGTGACGTACGTGCGGACGCCCGGAGGTTACGAAGTGGACTTCCTGGCGCGCGCACCGGGCGGCGACGCCGAACTCATCCAGGTGTGCGCCGACGCCTCCGACCCCGTCACCGCCGAGCGAGAGATCCGGGCCCTCCTCGACGCCGCCCCGCGGGGGGCCGTCGCCCACCGCCGGCTGCTGACGCTTACGCGGGCGGGACTCCCGCCGGAGGCTCCCCCGGGGATCGAGGCCTGTCCGGCGTACGAGTGGCTCCTTGCGGATTCGGATCCGGAAGCCCGGCTGAGGCCCGCACCGCCCGGTTGGCGATAAACCCGGCCGTGACCGCCGCGGCCGGCATGCTCACCGCCGATCTCCAATCCGGAGGGATGTTGGTCACTCACGGCTGGGGGCCCCCGGCACGAAGCATGTCGAGAAGACGCTTGGCGGACGGCGCTCCTGACTCAACGACAGACGGGTTGATCTTGCCCAGGATCGTGAAGCTGTTCGGTCCCTTGTCATAGGCCTCCTTGGTCGTGTGGCGGGTGGCATTGGCAAGACAGCGCAGAACGTCAGCCTTGCTGATCTGCTCGACGTTCGGGTTTCCAGGAAGCGCGCTCACTTGAAATCCCTGGCCGTAGAAGGACTCCAGAGCCGACTTGTCGGCCAGGAACCATGACTCCATGACTTGTACCATCAGGTGGCAGTGGTCGTTGCCCGCGCCATTCGGCCGATCCCAGGTGTCCCGATTGCGAAGGTGTTCCCAGGGATTTGCAGCCGTAAGAGGATCTTCGGCATCAACGAGAAGCATCGGGGTTCTTTCCCCGATGTCGAGGGCCTTCTTGAAGCTGTCGTACGCATTCTGGCGCCCGCCGCAGGCCACGATGCGGGGCATCCTGCCCTCAACACCTGCCTTTTCGACGAACTTCCTGAAGCCTCTCCGACACTGTGTCTTCAGCTCCTGGAGTCCCCGCCGCCCTCCACGTAGAGTGCGATGCTCACCAGCGCGTTCCCCCGATCTCTCCCCGCATCCACAACTCTCCGAGGCGATACTTCTCGAGCCACGGTTCGAGTTTCTCGGGGTCAAGGCGCTCCAGCCGCGTTGAGCCGCCGACCTTCTCACAGACGACGACCGTCTCCGGCGTGTCCGTAAGCGCATCGACCATTATGTCTGAGTGGGTGGTCACGATGAGCTGAGTGCGGGTACTCGCCTCGAGCAGGAGTGCCGCCAGCTGCGCATGGATGTCCGGGTGTAACCCCAGTTCCGGTTCCTCGATCGCTATGAACGGCGGCGGCTCGGGATCGACCAGGATTGCCAGCAGACAGAGGAAGCGGAGTGTCCCATCGGACACGCGGCGCGCAGGAATGGATAGGTTGCCTTCGGTGAGGTAGAGGGTCAGCGCTCCGCCTTCTGGAACTACCTCGAAGTCACTGAATCCCGGGGCCAGTTCACGGATCAGTTCGAGCAGCCGTTGCTTGACGAGAGGTTTCCCCTTGAGCACGGCGAGGCGCGCCGGGAGGTTATCGAGGTTCTCGGACAGATGATCCGCCCTCACGCTTGGCGAGCAGGCCTCTCTGACAGCCGCGTCTGGACCGAACTGCCAACGTCGGTAGATCCGGATTCGCGCCAGAGTATCCGCCAATCGGCCCAGTTCCGGGTATTCTTCGGGATCCCTTCGCTGGGACAGAATGGACTGAGTCATGTCGAGGGTTTCCCTTCGAAGTTCTCTACGCCGCCCGTCCCGCACGTTCAGCATCGGGCGGCCATTCTCGTACCCAAAGTAGAAGTATGGTTTGTCCTTGTCCTTGGGTTTCGCCTCGTTCTCCAAACGCTCGTCGAGAACGACAAATGAATCGCCCTGTACCCCAAAGACCAACCGATACCGAACAGCCGGATCGGTATGGAATTGGGCTATTCGGCCTTCGGCGAACACCAGGTCGATACAGGCGGAAGGAGGGTCCACGCGGGGACCGGCTCGCGCACTCGATGGATCGCATTTCCACAGCCAGTCCTGTACACGGCCGCCCTGCCGGATCGGCAGGGGAAGGTCTCGCGGGACGGCCCGCAGCACCGACACTGCTTCAACGAGATTGGATTTGCCGGACCCATTCGGTCCGATGACGACATTCAGCGGCGCCAGGGGGAACTCCTTCGTAGCGTACCCAAAGGAGAGGAAGCCCCTGAGTGTGATGGCCTTCAGAAGGGGGCCAGGTGGCTCAGCCATGTGGGTCTCCGTCAATCGAGTGGATCAAGGCCACCATGATGACGCCGCTTGCCGCAGTCCGCTACGCGGCCGGCCTGCTCACCGCCGCAACTCGCCGATCCGGGCTTCGATCTCGTCCACCCGCCTGTCGAAGCGCACCTGACGTGCCGGCTCAGGTTGCCGACTCGGGCAAGATACTACCCTCGGCCCATCAACGGGGGATCAACCGCCGCGGAAAACTGGCGCGGAAGCGCTGACCGCGTCTACGATCCCCGGCTATGAAAGACGCCACCCCAGCAGCCAACACCGACGCCAGCGCCAACATGCTCATCGTGCGGGGGGCCCGGGAGCACAACCTCCGCGACATCGACGTCGAGCTGCCGCGCGACAGCCTCATCGTCGTCACCGGGCTGTCCGGCTCCGGCAAGTCCTCGCTCGCCTTCGACACCATCTACGCCGAGGGGCAGCGCCGCTACGTCGAATCCCTCTCCGCCTACGCCCGGCAGTTTCTCGGCGTCATGGAGAAGCCCGACGTCGACGTCATCGAGGGACTTTCGCCCGCCATCGCCATCGAGCAGCGCACGGCCGGCGGCAACCCCCGCTCCACCGTCGGCACCGTCACCGAGATCTACGACTATCTGCGCCTCCTGTGGGCCCGCGCCGGCACCCCCCACTGTCCCTCGTGCGGCCGTCCCGTGCGCCCCCAGTCGCCCACGCAGATCGCCGGGCAGATCCTGCAGTGGCCCGCCGGCGCCCGCATCGAAGTTCTCGCCCCCCTCGTCCGCGGACGGAAGGGAGAGTTCCGCGACCTGTTCGAGCGCACGCTGCGCGAAGGCTTCGTGCGCGCGCGCGTGGATGGAGAGTTGATAGACCTGTCGGAGCCTCCCACCCTCGATCGCCGCCGCAACCACCACATCTCCGTCGTGGTGGACCGGCTCACGGTGCGCGCCTCCGACCGCGAGCGGCTGGCGGACTCCGTGGCGACGGCCCTGCGCATGGCCGACGGCGTGGTCGAGGTCGCGCTCTACCCCGGCGCCCGGGCGAAGGGCGGCCGCGGCGCCGAGCCCGAGGCGCACCTGTTCAGCGAGCGCTATGCCTGCCCCGGCTGCGGGCTCGGCATCCCCGAACTCGAACCCCGGCAGTTCTCCTTCAACTCCCCCTTCGGCGCCTGTCCCGAGTGCGACGGCCTCGGCTCCCAGCGCGTGCCAAACGCCGACCTCATCGTGGGCGGCGACCAGATCTCGATTCTCGAGGGCGTCCTCCTCCCCATGGGGGCCCCCAGCGGCAGCACGCGCCGACACCAGCTCCCGCGGCTGGCCCGCAAGATGGGATTCGACCTCAACACGCCCTGGGGAGCGCTCGACGACGACCAGAAGCAGGCCATCCTGTACGGCGACACCGATGTCGGCTGGGAGGGCGCGGTGGCGGCGACCCTCCGCCGCTATCACGAGACCACCAGCGAGCGCGTGCGGCTCGCGCTCGACGAATACATGACGCTCTCGACCTGCCTCGCCTGCGACGGCGGCCGCCTGCGTCCCGAGAGCCGGGCCGTGACCGTGGAGGGCGTCTCCCTCCCCGCGCTCACCGCAAAGTCGGTGGCCGAACTCCGCCCCTTCCTCGCGGGCTGGGTCGAGGGCGCGCGCGCGGCCGGCGGCCAGACGTCCGAGATCCGCGCCCCCATCCTCAAGGAAATCGTCGAACGCCTCGAGTTCCTCGACCACGTCGGCCTCGGCTACCTCACCCTGTCGCGTTCGGCGGGCACCCTGTCCGGCGGCGAGGCCCAGCGCATCCGTCTCGCGACCCAGATCGGGAGCCGGCTCGTCGGCGTCCTCTACGTGCTCGACGAGCCCAGCATCGGCCTCCACCCGCGCGACAACGAGAAGCTGCTCGGCACGCTCGCCGCCCTCCGCGACCTCGGAAACACCGTCCTCGTCGTCGAACACGACGAACTCACGATCCGCCGCGCGGACCACATCGTCGACATGGGACCGCGGGCCGGGCGCGAGGGCGGGGAAGTGATGGTCTCCGGCGACATCGACGCACTCCTGGCCGACGAGCGCTCGCTCACCGCGGCCTACCTGCGCGGCGAGCGCGAGATTCCGGTGCCGTCCGTCCGCCGCCCGCCCCTGCAGGGCCGCCTCGTGGTGCGCGGGGCCCGGGAGCACAACCTGCGCGGCATCGACGTCGCCTTCCCCCTCGGCCTCTTCATCTGCGTCACCGGCGTGTCCGGCTCCGGCAAGTCCACCCTCGTCGAGCAGATCCTCTACCGGCGCCTGGCGCGCGAGATCTACCGCTCCAGGCTCGTCCCCGGCGCGCACGACGCGATCGACGGTATTGAACTTTTCGACAAGGTTATCGACGTAGACCAGAGTCCCATCGGCCGCACCCCGCGCTCGAACCCCGCCACCTACACCGGCGTCTTCACCCCCATCCGCGAACTCTTCGCCCGCCTGCCCGAGTCCAACATCCGCGGCTACGCGCCCGGCCGCTTCAGCTTCAACGTCAAGGGAGGGCGCTGCGAACCCTGCCGCGGCGACGGCCTGGTGAAGATCGAGATGCACTTCCTGCCCGACGTGTACGTGCCCTGCGACATCTGCCGCGGCCGGCGCTACAACCGCGAGACGCTGGAGGTCCTGTACCGGGGCCGCAGCATCGCCGACGTGCTCGCGATGAGCGTGGACGAAGCGCTCGAGTTCTTCGACGCCGTGCCCACCCTCGCGCGCCGCCTGAGCACGCTCTCGGACGTCGGTCTCGGCTACGTGACGCTGGGCCAGCCCGCCACCACGCTGTCGGGCGGCGAGGCCCAGCGCGTGAAGCTCGCGACCGAACTCGCGAAGACGAGCACCGGCCGCACCATCTACATCCTCGACGAGCCCACGACCGGCCTCCACTTCGAGGACGTGCGGCTCCTCCTGGGCGTCCTGCACCGGCTCGCGGACCGCGGAAACACGATCATCGTCATCGAGCACCACATGGACGTCGTGAAGACGGCCGACTGGGTCATCGACATGGGCCCCGAGGGGGGCGCCGGGGGCGGTCTCGTCGTCGCGGAAGGGCCTCCGGAACATGTTGCGCGGACGCCGGGTAGCCACACGGGTCGACACCTGTCGTCGCTCCTGCGCGAGATGGGCGAACCACCGGCTCGAACGGCAGGTGGAACTTTAGCCGTATGACCCGGGCAGGTCGGTCCGTGCACAAGTCTCGCCCGTTCTTGACGCACGGGGGAACTTTTGCCATACTTGGAAACGTGGAGGTGGGGGATGTGGAGGGGTTGGGCCTGCCTTGAATCGCCTCCCCGAGTACCTGACTCAACGTGAAAAGATCGTAATCTCGTCGCCCCGGTTTCGACCGGGAAATCCTGGCTCTTGCCGGAGACGACTCACGGAGTTAATCGAAAAGAGACAAAAGAGGTTTCGCGAAGTCCGACGCTCTTGACCCTCATCGGGAGCGCCGGTATGTTCAGCCCGTTTTGCGGCTGGGGTGTGGTGCATCGCAGGTACAAATCGAATGCCAGCGGCCGCGAGGTCGGCGAAAGTCAGTCACCACCCGAAGGACTTCATCCTGAGGAGGAGTTGAATGAGGAAGGTTACGAAAGGCCTGTTGACGACAGGGATTATCGCCTTGGTCATTGGCGCCTGCGGAGACACCGTCGAGGTGCTCGTTCCGGACCCGCCACCGCCAGCGCCGCCCCCCGTAATTCCACCATTCCCGCCGCCACCGCCGCCACCGCCACCGCCGCCGAATCAGGCACCGGCGGCCGTTGGCTCAATTCCGGCCATCAGCATCAACCCGGGCGGGACCAGCACGGTCGACGTGGCCGGATACTTCAGCGACGCGGATGGTGACGAACTCAGCTACGACGCCGGATCCTCGAACGAGGCCGCCGCCACCGTCTCCATGGACGGTTCATCGGCGACGGTTACCGGCGTGGCCGACGGAACCGCGGTCGTGACGATCACGGCGCGCGACCCGGACGGTGGGGCCGCCGCCCAGAGCGTCAGCGTGACGGTCGGTGACGGCGTGGCCGAGAACCGGTCGCCCGTCGCCGTGGGAACGATCCCGGCGCACGACGTTGACGTCGGTGGCGCGATCAGCATCAGACTGGGCGCCTACTTCTCGGATCCCGACGGCGATGCACTGACGTACGCCGCCGAATCGTCCAATAGCGATGCGGCCACCACATCCGTCGAGGCTGCGACCGTGACCATCAGCGGCGTGGCCGATGGAAAGGCCGTCGTGACGGTTACGGCGAGCGACCCGGACGGCGAGAGCGCTGAGCAGACGGTCAGCTTGACGGTCGGCGACGGCGTGGCCGAGAACCGGTCGCCGGTCGCCGTGGGAACGATCCCGGCGTACGACGTTGACGTCGGTGGCGCGATCAGCATCAGACTGGGCGCCTACTTCTCCGATCCCGACGGCGATGCGCTGACGTACGGTGCCGAATCGTCCAATAGCGATGCGGCCAGCACATCCGTCGAGGCTGCGACCGTGACCATCAGCGGCGTGGCCGATGGAAAGGCCGTCGTGACGGTCACGGCGAGCGACCCGGACGGCGAGAGCGCTGAGCAGACGGTCAGCGTGACGATCGGCGACGGCGACAGTTCGAACAATCCGCCGGTAGCCCAGGGTTCGATTCCGGACCACTCCGTGGGAGTTGGCGGGACAGTGACCGTTGACGTGACGGGGTACTTCAGCGATGCGGACGGTGACGAGCTCAGCTACATGGCATCGAGTTCGAACGCCGACGTGGCCACTGCCTCCATGGAGGGCACGACGGTGACGATCGAGGGCGTGGCCGCCGGCCAGGCCGTGATCAACGTCACCGCCAGCGACGGCGAGTCGACGGTTGCGCAGGGCTTCAGTGTGACCGTCGAAGCGGCACCGGCGAACAATCCGCCGGTAGCCCAGGGTTCGATTCCGGACCACTCCGTGGGGGTTGGCGGGACAGTGACCGTTGACGTGACGGGGTACTTCAGCGATGCGGACGGTGACGAGCTCAGCTACATGGCATCGAGTTCGAACGCCGACGTGGCCACTGCCTCCATGGAGGGCACGACGGTGACGATCGAGGGCGTGGCCGCCGGCCAGGCCGTGATCAACGTCACCGCCAGCGACGGCGAGTCGACGGTTGCGCAGGGCTTCAGTGTGACCGTTGAAGCGGCACCGGTGAACAATCCGCCGGTAGCCGTGAGCACGATTCCGGGTTCGAGCTTCGAGATCGGCGGCACGGGCACGATCGACGCGGCCGGCTACTTCAGCGACGCGGACGGCGACGAACTGACCTACACGGGATCCAGTTCGAACGAGGGCGTCGCGACGGTCGCGATGGAGGGCTCGACGGCGACGATCACCGCGATCGCGGCCGGCGATGCCGTGATCACGATCTCGGCAAGCGACGGATCCGCGTCCGTGTCGCAGGGCTTCACCGTGACGGTCCAGGCGGAGCCGGTGAACAACCCGCCGGTAGCGGTGGGTACGATTCCGGGTTCGAGCCTCGAGATCGGCGGCACGTCCACGATCGACGCGGCCGGCTACTTCAGCGACGCGGACGCCGATGAGCTGACCTACACGGGATCCAGCTCGAACGAGGGCGTCGCGACCGTGGCGATGGAGGGCGCGAGCGCGACGATCACCGCGATCGCGGCCGGCGATGCCGTGATCACGATCTCGGCAAGCGACGGATCCGCGTCCGTGTCTCAGGGCTTCCGCGTGGAGGTTAACGCGGGTCCGAAGGAGGCCACGGTTGTTATCACCAGACTGCTGGACGCGGATCGGCAGCAGATCAGCAATCCGTCGGGCATCTCGGGCACGATTTACGTGGTCCTGGATGTGGAGTCGAACGATGAGACGTGGACGGACATCGGTCTCACGCTGGGAGGCGAGACGGTAACTCCCATGTGCCGCGGCAGTGCCTCTGCCGACGTAGCCGTGGGCCCCGGACTCGCCGCCGCAGGGCAGGCCGAGATCGAGTGCCAGCTCACCACCAACGCAGTTGTGGGTGAGTGCGTGGGGATGCAGCTCGATCCCAAGTACGCCAACGGCGAGTACCAGTTGGGTGCCTTCCTCACCACCGATGCGGACGAGCGGCGCGCAGCCATCGCCCCTCTGCCGATCTCGCTCGGCAATCACGGGTTCGTGATGATCGCGCATGTTCCGGGCAGCCAGTCCGAGCTCGGGGCCCACACGAGCGGGCTCACCTTCTACGGCGGTCCGAACGCCGAGGGCAACGTCAACCAGTTCCACGCGTGCCCGGTCGCGTACGACGGCACTGTCGTTGGAAAGATGCGGCTGTCCACCATGCACACCGACACCAGCAGGCCGACGCCGACGCCCGTCGCGGACGCCACCTCCTTGAGCTTCAGGGAGAGCCGGTTCGGTCCGGACTATCCGAGCAAGGAAGCGCCGTTCACGTGGTCCGCCGGCACGCAGTGGTGGAACCCCAACAACAGCCTGGAGAACATCCCGGGCGGGGACGACGCGAGCGAGACGTGGATCGTCAACGATGGACAGATTCTCGATCCCAACGGCCTCGACGCCACCGCGACGTTCCGTGCGGGCGGCGAGACGGCGAAGCTCGGGCCGCTTCACTTCGACTTCAAGGCCCCGGTGCGAACGAACGAATCGGAAGTCGTGATCGCCACCTCAAACAATCCCGCGACCTGGGAGTCCACGACAGCGACGTACTACCGCGACAGCTCGGGTGGGAGCACGCGACGCCTGCGGATCACGGAAATGACCGAGATGGGTGTCGGGCACGTGTACGGCACGACCTCGGCCATCGCCGTGGGCGACTGCGGGGTGGCCGGCAACGCCGACACTCGGGGAAGCACGGCGTTCACTCCCTTGGGGGGCCTTGAGAACGTCACGCTCATCAATCAGTTGCCCGAGGAAGATCCTATCGCGAATGGCGTAGCGGATGGCGGCGGGGTCGATTGCTACGTGGCAGAGGTCCAGTCTCTGGCGGACCGGCTGGGGAATGCCGTCGGTCTTGCCGACGTGGCGAGGATCCGTACGGCCTCGACCTTCGGCGTGGACCGCACGGCGCCCGAGATCAGCCGCGAGCGGCCCTCCGAAGCGCTGGTGCTGTCGAGTAATTCGCTGTTCTTCGAGGTCGAAGACCCGCGGCTCGGAACCGGCGAAGACGGCAGTGGGCTGGCGCGCAACGTTCTTGCGTGGGCCGGCAGCTCGAATCCCAATTCCGGCCAGGTCTACTGGCGTGCGTCGGGGACGACGGTCGCCGCCAACGGATCGGTCGAGATCGATATCGATCCAGCGGGGAACGCCCGCTTTGCGCGTGAAGCGAGTCACACCGTGTACGCCGCGACGCCGGACGTTGCCGGCAATTACGCGTCCACGGCCTTCACGTTCGTTCGCGATCAATCGGATCCGGTTCTCTCGCTCTCCGCGGTGCCGAACGATTTCGGCAGCATCACGGCGAAGTCGGTGAGCGTGAGCGTGGCGGGAACGCTGAACGACGCGACGGAGATCCGGCGTGCGTTCCTCAGCATCCATCACGGTACCACCTGCACGGCCGACGATCCGTTGGAGGCGTCGCAGGTGAGCGGTCCCGTGCGGCGGCTCGACAACGACAGCAACTCGATCGAGTTCTCCGAGGTGTTCACGGTCAAGCAGGGCGACGACAACAGTGAGACGTCCTACTGTTTCTTCCTGCACGGCGAGGATGACGCCCGCGACGCGGATGACCGCGCTGCCGCGAACTCGTACAGCGATGTCATCTCCACGTTCAGCGTGACGTGGCCTGCAGGACCGGTGGTGCCACCGGGCCCGACGTTCGAGTTCCAGAGCGCGGACGACGCAGCAATCCGGCGACGTTCGGCACTGGACGAGGGCTCGACGGCACACGCCATAACAGGTCGGCTACTGGGTCCGCTGGCGACGGCAGACGCCCCAACGGCGACCGCGCCCGTCACGGTGACGATCAGCCCGCCGGCCGAGGGTGATGCGTGAGTCCCGATGACACTGAGCGTTCACGTCGGCAACGGACAACGTTGGCGCAGGTCGTCCGCACACGACCTGAACCGATGATCCGAAGAGCACATCCGTGAGACCACACGGCGACGGACTACGACGGCGGCGTCGCTGACGGTGACGGTGACGGACGATGACTTCTCGCTCTCCGCGGAGTGTGACGTCCGTGACCGAGGACGCCGACAGTGCCACGGTGGTGGCCACCGGGCTCACCGCGACACGGCTGCGGCCGGGCAAGAGGTAGCGGTGCATTTGCACAGTGGCGGCCAGACGCCGACAGGACTTCAACGCGTGACCTCGGTGGCACGGCGATGGTGGCAACAACATCACGATTTGGGCATGACGTCGACGATCGACCGTGTACGTGACCGACGATTGATGACACGTGCATGGACGAAGCCGGTGACGCGATTCGTTGAGCGACACCAACAACGCCGATGTGAACGGGGACGTGGTTCCGACCTCGATCATGATCATCGACGCCGACGGATACGCGTGTCGCGAGTCACATCGCTGGATGAGGGGTCCGGTGCGACGGTGGTGACCGGTCCGGCGGTCAGCTGGGTGCGCCGTCGACCGAGGATCCTCACGTCGTCGACGATCGGGGATGTCGCCGCTGCGAAGGGGTTGCCGGCCTCGAGTGACGCAGACGTTCAGCACCCCGACACGGATAAGATGTCGATGCGAGCGGGACGGTGACGGTGACGCCGGTCGATGACATCCACGACAGGCGAACCAGGACGTTGCGCCGTCCCGGTCACCGTTGCGCCTCCGGCGAAGCCTGGCAGCCACCGTTAGGGACGTTCCAGGCGGCCGAGCTGAGACGATCGGTCAACGCGGACATTTGACGCCGAGAGCTAACCACAACTCCCGTCCTCGGACGGCAATGCCACCGGGCGAGCAAGGGATTCAGCTGACCCCGCCAACAAGCGCGGGGTCCTTACCTTTTGGTGGAGACCCCATTTCACCGTCTATGATGAGAACCCGATGCATGACCGTGAGTGGACCCCCGGACGTCAGGGCGGTGCGGATCACCTGGCTCCATCCCGGAGGACCGCGGCCCGCGCGGTCTCTGCGAGGATGGGTCTTCTGATCGGAGTGGCCGCTTTGAGCTGCGGCGTCGATACGCTGACGGGGGGGCCGAGGTGCGCAACCGATTCGACGGGTTACACGGAAGGGTTGACCCGAGTCTCAGCCCGCTGCCTTATTACACTCTTGGTTGGACCCGATCTCACCCGAACCTTCCGAGGATCATGTCCGTGACCAACCCTCGCCTCACGCGGCTTCAGTCGGGCGGACGCGCCGCATCCACGTCGTTCCTCTGCGCGCTCCTGGCGAGTCTCGCCTCATGCGGCGGGGAGCCGACCATGCCCCCCCCGCCCCCGCCCCCGCCTCCACCGGCGGTCCCGCCGGCGCAGGTCGGCTCGATTCCGGCTCAGATCGTCAACGTGGGCGAGTCGGCCGTGATCGACGTGGCTCCCTATTTCAGCGATCCGGACGGAGGGCCGCTGAGTTACGCGGCCGCAACGTCGTCCCCCGGCGTGGTCTCCGTGTCGATATCCGGCAGTAGCCTGACCATGGTCGGGGTGGCGGACGGCACGGCGACGGTGGTCGTGACGGCGACCGACCCGGACCGTCTGAGCGCGACGCAGACCGTCGGCGTAACGGTGCAGACGCCGAACCGCGCCCCGGTGCCGTCCGGCTCGATTCCCGCCCAGAGCGTCAATGTGGGGCGGACCGTGACCGTTGACGTGGCCCCGTACTTCAGCGATCCGGACGGCGACGCGCTCAGATATGCCGCGACCACTGCGGTTCCCGGCGTGGTCTCCGTGTCGATGTCCGGCAGCCGCCTGACCATGGTAGGGGTGGCGGACGGCACGGCGGCTGTGGTCGTGACGGCGACCGACCCCGGGGGTCTGATCGCGAGTCAAAGCGTGGGCGTGAGCGTGCAGACGCCCAACCGCGCCCCGGCGCCGTCCGGCACGATTCCCGCCCAGAGCCTCAATCCCGGGCGCACCGCGGCGCTTGATGTAGCCTCGTACTTCAGCGATCCGGACGGCGACGCGCTCAGATACGCGGCGACGACATCGAACGCGGACGTCGTGTCTGTCGGCGTGTCCGGCAGCACGCTGACGCTCACGGGGGAGGCGGACGGCACGGCGACGGTGACCGTGACGGCGACGGACCCGGACGGTTTGAGCGCGACGCAGACGCGTGGGCGTGACGGTGCAGACGCCCAACCGCGCCCCGGCGCCGTCCGGTTCGATTCCGGCCCAGAGCCTCAATCCCGGGCGGACCGCCAGGCTCGATGTGGCTCGGTACTTCAGCGATCCGGACGGCGACGCGCTCAGATATGCAGCGACGACATCGAACGCCGATGTCGTGTCTGCCGGCGTCTCCGGCAGCGCGCTGACGCTCACCGGGGTGGCGGACGGCACGGCGACGGTGACGGTGACGGCGACCGACCCGGACGGTCTGAGCGCGACGCAGAGCGTGGACGTGACGGTGCAGACGCCCAACCGCCCGCCGGCGCCATCCGGCTCGATTCCCGCCCAGAGCCTCAATCCCGGGCGGACCGCGAGGCTCGATGTGGCTCGGTACTTCAGCGATCCGGACGGCGACGCGCTCAGATATGCGGCGACGACATCGAACGCCGCGTCGTGTCTCCGTCGGCGTCTCGGGCAGCACGCTGACGCTCACCGGGGTGGCGGACGGCACGGCGACGGTGACGGTGACGGCGACGGACCCGGACGGTCTGAGCGCGACGCAGAGCGTGGACGTGACGGTGCAGACGCCCAACCGCGCGCCGGCGCCATCCGGCTCGATTCCCGCCCAGAGCGTCAACGCCGGGCGGACCGCGAGGCTCGATGTGGCTCAGTACTTCAGCGATCCGGACGGCGACGCGCTCAGATATGCGGCGACGACATCGAACGCCGGCGTCGTGTCTGCCGGCGTCTCCGGCAGCACGCTGACGCTCACCGGGGTGGCGGACGGCACGGCGACGGTGACGGTGACGGCGACGGACCCGGACGGTCTGAGCGCGACGCAGAGCGTGGGCGTAACGGTGCAGTCCAACCGCGCCCCGGCGCCGTCCGGCTCGATTCCCGCCCAGAGCCTCAATCCCGGGCGGACCGCGAGGCTCGATGTGGCTCGGTACTTCAGCGATCCGGACGGCGACGCGCTCAGATACGCGGCGACGACATCGAACGCCGCCGTCGTGTCTGCCGGCGTCTCGGGCAGCACGCTGACGCTCACGGGGGTGGCGGACGGCACGGCGACGGTGACGGTGGCGGCGACGGACCCGGGCGGTCTGAGCGCGACGCAGAGCGTGGACGTGACGGTGCAGACGCCCAACCGCCCGCCGGCGCCATCCGGCTCGATTCCCGCCCAGAGCCTCAGTCCCGGGCGGACCGCGAGGCTCGACGTGGCTCGGTACTTCAGCGATCCGGACGGCGACGCGCTCAGATATGCGGCGGCGACATCGAGCGCCGGCGTCGTGTCTGCCGGCGTCTCCGGCAGCACGCTGACGCTCACCGGGGTGGCGGACGGCACGGCGACGGTGACGGTGACGGCGACGGACCCGGACGGTCTGAGCGCGACGCAGAGCGTGGGCGTAACGGTGCAGTCCAACCGCGCGCCGGCGCCGTCCGGCTCGATTCCGGCCCAGAACCTCGACGCGGGGCGGGCTGCGACCGTGGATGTGGCTCAGTACTTCAGCGATCCGGACGGCGACGTGCTCAGATACGCGGCGACGACATCGAGCGCCGGCATCGTTTCCGTCGGCGTCTCCGGCAGCACGCTGACGCTCACCGGGGTGGCGGACGGCACGGCGACGGTGACGGTGACGGCGACGGACCCGGACGGTCTGAGCGCGACGCAGAGCGTGAGCGTGACGGTGCAGACGCCCAACCGCGCCCCGGCGCCGTCCGGCTCGATTCCGGCCCAGAGCGTCGACGCGGGGGGGACTGCGAGGCTCGATGTGGCTCAGTACTTCAGCGATCCGGACGGCGACACGCTCAGATACGCGGCGACGACATCGAACGCCGGCGTCGTGTCTGTCGGCGTGTCCGGCAGCACGCTGACGCTCACCGGGGAGGCGGACGGCACGGCGACGGTGACGGTGGCGGCGACGGACCCGGGCGGTCTGAGCGCGACGCAGAGCGTGGACGTAACGGTGCAGTCCAACCGTGCCCCGTCGCCGTCCGGCTCGATTCCAGCCCAGCACCTCGACGCGGGGCGGGCTGCGACCGTCGATGTGGCTCAGTACTTCAGCGATCCGGACGGCGACGTGCTCAGATACACTGCGGCGACATCGAACCCCGGCGTGGTGTCGACCCGGCTGTTCCGAAGCAACGTGACCATGATCGGCGTGGCCGGAGGCACGGCGACGGTGACGGTGACGGCGACGGACCCGGGCGGCCGGACCGGAACGCAGACCATCGAGGTCTCCGTCCGCGGGCGGGCGGGCGGCTTTCGCGAGGACTTCGAGACCTCCGCCAGCCTCCAGGACTGGAGCATCCAGGAGGCCGACGCGACGGTTGCCGACAGCGCGTTGCATCTGACGAACAGTGTCACGGGCACCGGGACCGCGGAACGCTCGTCACCGCCCAGCCTGCGGGGGTGGGAACTCTCCGCGGTGATCAGTCGTGTCACGAGCGAGGCAACCCCCGGAGTGATCTGGTTTACCGGCCACGACCGGTTCCACGCCGTCCGGCTCCTGCTGCCGGCGTCTACAACGATGAACTACGAGTTCGCCGTGTTCGATGCCGCGCAGAACGGATGGATCGTGATAGAGGACCTGTCCGGACATTCGCGCAGCATCGGGGCGGCTCCGAATTCGTACGATCAACTCCGGCTGGGACATGATACGTTCGGCTCCTTCGTGTTCGAGGTAGGCGGGGGTGATTTCGGCATTACGATCTTGAGGGTTAGCCTGGACGCGCCGCTGCACGGCATTCGTCTGGGCGATTTTCTTGACCGCCTCGTGGACATCTGGCTGGTGAACCGGGGCGCCACCGGTGCGACCGCGCTATTCGACTGGGTGGAGGTCTCCGGTGAGGAGGTTGCCGCGATGGCCGGTGAAGCCGGCGCTCCGCCCGGGTTCGATCAGGTGAAGGCGGTCGCCGGTTCCCCCGCCGCGAATCAGGTCCGGCTTCCCGGCGGTGTGGACAGGCTCGACCGAAGGCCGCGCTAGCCAGGGAAGGTCTGCACAGGCAGGGGCGCCCCACGGCGCCCCTGCCTTTTTTTGACTCAGGAGGAGCCTGGAGCCACTTTCCGGTCCCGGCGGGACTGGGAAGCCGGCGGTCTACGCGGGGCCGACCCCGCCGACGAGGAGCCGACGCCGGTCCATCGTGATCGACAACCTCCCTTCGCGGGCGAACCGCCTTGAGGCGGCGCTGCGGCGTGACCGGGCATCGACCGCCATGCCGCGCTCGTGTTCGACCTGTCCGGGCTGGAGGGGCTGCCCGCCCACCTGCCCGCGAGGATCTCGAGCTTCGTGAACCTGCTGGTCATCTGGCCCGGCAGCAGGGGCGCGTCCGCAGGTTCGCGGTTGAGTGCAAGCTGCTGAAGCGTGGCCGCTCGCCATGCTGGTGGGTTCCGTCTGGACGATGACGAAGCTCTTCGCGCAACCGCTCGAACGGCACCTCAACCAGTTGGATCGGCGAATCGATCGGCTGGAGGGCAAGATGAACGAGGGGTTCGCCTAGATCCGTGAGGATATCCGCGCCCTGGGTACGCCCCCCACCCCCTGAACTCTCCCGGGCCACGGCCGTTCGTCTTGATTGCAACGCAATCAGTCCGTAAGCTCGTCGAAGACTGGGAGGTGTCGCTATGGCGAGTATCACGATCCGCAACCTGGACGATGACGTGAAGACCCGTCTGCGGGTGCGGGCGGCGGGCAACGGCCGCTCGATGGAGGAGGAAGCGCGTCGGATCCTGCGCGACGCGGTCGGTCGAAAGCCGAGTTCCGGTAACCTCGCGAGCATCATCCGCTCGCACTTCGGGCCGGTGAACGGCGTGGACCTGGAGTTGCCGCCGCGCGAGCCCGGACGCGAGCCGCCATCCTTCGACTGAGCCCGCGGTCATGACCGTGCTGCTGGACACGAACGTCGTGTCCGAGCTGATGCGCAAGTCGCCCCGCCCCGCTGCGTACGCGGACATCGCCTCCAGGCGCCGTTCCGCCGGACGCCCCGTCGCACCGCCCGACTGCCAGATTGCGGCGATCGCCCGGTCCCGCGCGATGGCGGTGGCTACGCGCAACGTCAGGGACTTCGAGAACATGGGAATCGAGGTCGTGGATCCCTGGTCCGGGGCGTGAGCGATGCCAGCTGCAGCGTCCGAACGCAAAGTCCACGCACGCGAACGCGGACGTACAGAATACCGCTATGTGGCTGGCCACCCCCAGGCCGTAGAGCGTCCCCGTTGACATGCGGGAAGAACGGAGTGGAGCCGTGAGAAACACGACGGAGGTCAACGGCTACCGGGCCATCATCCAATTCGACGCTGACATCGAGATGTTCCGGGGCGAGTTCGTCGGCCTGAACGGCGGCGCGGACTTCTACGCCCGCGACGTTTCCGGTCTCAGAAGGGAGGGCGCGGCATCGCTCAGGGTGTTTCTCGCGATGTGCGAAAAGGACGGCGTCGAGCCCGGGATGGCCTGACCGCCGATCACGCGCCCCACACGGTGATGGGCGTGCCGTTCCGGCGCCGCTCCTCCGTGTAGATCTTCTCGGCCCGCGTCCTCCCCTCGCGCATGTCGAACACGACAGATGGCCGGCGCCCGCGCCGCTCAGGTCCATATAGGCCGCCGTCTGTTCCAGCCCCGTTTCGATGGTCGAGGACGCGCGAGCGGCCCTCCCGGACCAGCTTGCACTCCACCACGAACCGGACCTCGCGCCCGGCGCCGGCGGGCCAGACCGCCAGCAGGTCCACGCGCGGCTCCCCAGCGCGTACTCCCGCTCGATCCGGCCCCTCCCGTTCACCACCCGGTGCAGGAACGCCTGCAGCACAAGTTGCGGGCCCGCCTCCGTGTACTGCGCCCGCTGGACCCAGTGCTCCGAGTTCTGCCGGAAGAAATCCTGGAACGCGGCCAGCAGCTTGCCCATGTCGAGGCCGCCATCGGCATCGACGTACCAGGCCGTCTGCGGCCGCGGCATCGCTTGCTGAAGTACCCACGCGAGTTCCCGGGGAAGCACTTCGCCGTAGATGGGGTTGGCGATGCGAAGCGGCGGGTCCGGCGCGACCAGTCCGAGATCGCGCACGTACTCGAAGTCCCGGTCGGAATACGCCGCGTCCCGCTCGGAGATGGGACGGTCGCGCGGGCGCAGGGCCCCGTCCGGGAAGCACATCTCCCGCGCGAGCGCGTTCAGTGCTGGTACGCGGGAGCGATTGTGGCCGTGCGCGCCAAATACGCGTTGACGGTAGACGAGGCGGAGCGCGACGCCGGAGAGAGAATCCTCGACATCCTCCAGCGGTGCACGGGCGGCGATGGGGACATCCCCGCGCTTCTGTCCAGCCTGGCCGGCGACCCGACGCCCATGAGAGAACGGCCGTGATCGAGAGCCCCGGCACCACGGGATGGTAGCCATCCTGGGCAGCAACGGGACCGGGCTTGAGGCGCTCCCCGCGTGACACCAAATTGAGGGTCACCCGGAGGTTGGTTGCGTACCGGCGTGGCGGGTCCACCGGCCCGCGCGCCGCCCCGAACCTCCAGCGGGAGCTGAACAATGGACTTCAACGTGCTCGGAATCATCACCGTACTGGTGACCATGCTCGGCGTCGGCGCGGCTCTCGCGCGCATGATCCACCGCGCCACGGCCAAGCTCGACGGCAGGCTGGAGAAGCTCGACGGCAAGCTGGACGCCGCCACGGACAGGCTCGACGGCAAGCTGGACACCGCCACGGTCAGGCTGGACGGCAAGATTGAAGCCACTGCGGGCACGCTCGGCGGCAAGATTGAAGCCACTGCGGGCACGCTCGACGGCAAGCTGGACACCGCCACGGTCAGGCTGGACGGCAAGCTGGACGCCGCCACGGACAGGCTCGACGGGAAGCTGGACGCCGCCGTGGTCAGAATCGACGCCAAGATCGAGAAGCTGGGGAGCGATCTTCGCGAGCAGATCACGAGCGTCCGCGACGAGCTTGGCGGCGAGATCAACGGTCTCCGCGACGAACTGGGTACCCGTATCGATGGCGTCCACCGGGAGCTGGTGGAGACGCGCGTGGCCATGGCCGGCCGCGTGGCTCGGCTCGAGGGCGCCGTGCTCGGACTCACCGTGACGGAGACTGCGACAGAGTCCGCCTGACCCGGCCATCCGCACACCGTTGACGATCTCTTGAACGCCGCTGCGACCCTGTGATCAGTGCTGCGCGGCGAAGTTACCGCGTGGCACGCCGAGGATGGCAATCAGGTGATGCCGTCGGGCAGGGACGTTCCCTGATCGCGGTCGGGTCGTGGGACAGACCCGACAGAAGCCCGGCGATATCCTGGTCTCCTCCCTTACACCGCTGGAGGATCTCGAAGATCTTCTCTTCGGCGTCCGTACCGCCTTGGTAGATCACCGTCGCGGCGTCTCCGGCGAGCGACCACGCGATCGAGAGCTTTCGTCGCCTAGCGTCATCGCCTCGATCGTCCACGTTTCTGGGGAGAAGACCATCTCGGTCGATTCGCAGCTCGCCAACACCTCCTCCAGGGCGTCGCGCTCGGCCTCGTCCACCGTCAGTTCATACTTCAGGCGCACGGCGACGATGGCGCCCGCGTACCAGCACTGGTTGAAGTCCGGGAGCCACTCCGCTGCGTCGTTTGCGGCCTTGATGCCGCGATCCAGACTCGACGCAGCCAGAGCGAGGTTCTCGATGTCGTGTACGAACGCCCGGCGCTCGGTTCCGGACCACGCGCACCCGCCGGAATCGTGCGCCTCCGTCCTGGCCACGATGTGGTCGGCGGATGTCGCCCGGAGGTGGTCGTAGTATATGCCGGTATTGGGCGAGTAGATTCGGCCGTCCAGCGCGGCCGCGAGCCGCAACGTATCGTCCAGCGCCGTCAGTGTGTGGGCGGCTGGCGAAACGTCTACGGAGTTCGCGATCTGATCGACCGTGAGCCGGGCCGAGCCCGAGGCGGCGCCCGATGTCGCGGTGATCGTCGCCTCGCCGTGGCCCGCCGCGGTCACCAACCCATCGCGGCTCACGGTTACGACCGATGGATCGCCGGAAGACCACGTCACTGCCGTGCCCGCGACGGGTCGCCCGTTGGAAGCGCGCACTACGGCCATCAGCCAGAGCTTCTGGGCGACACTCAAGCGGGCGCACAACGGAACGTACCACCACCTGAGCGCGAAGCATCTCCGGCGCTACGTCGACGAGTTCGCCGAGCGTCCCAACTTCTGCGGTGCCGACACGCTCAGGAGGATGCGCCACGTCGTGGCCAGGATGATCGGGAAGCGCCTGACGCACCGAGAGCTGGTGGAGGAGCGGGCGACGGCCCGCTATACGGCCTCGCCGCGGCAACGGCGCAGCTGCTCGAGCACCTCCGGATCCGTAGGCGAGGCGACGGCGCGCACCACCTCGGACAGCCGCGCGCCCCGGTAGTAAGGGTTGGCGGCCTTCGGGTCGTGCTCCTTCTTCGGGTCCGGCTCCTCCATGAGGACAAGAAACGGCCCCCGCCAATTCCGAAACGGGGGCCGTTTCTTTCCTGCTGTGCCGACTTCGCTTACGTCGGCCACAACTGCTGGTTCAGGTCAGTTGCTCTCGTCATCATCGACGACTTCGATCTCCGCATCACCGATCGTGTAATTGACGCCGCTTTCCTTGGCTTCCGGCACCACGGTCGCGGTGATCGTAACCATGGCGTTGCCGCCGTCGTCGGCACTATCGATCGGCGTCAAATCGAATGTCCCACGTCCGATCAACTCGCCGGATCCGATGGTCACCTCGAAGTTTGCCACCGCGCCGGCCCTGCCGGAGGGCACGGCAACTGCCACGGTGAACGTCCTGTCAACCCTCCGCCTGTCGGACGCGGTCACCGTAGCCGTCACCGTGTGCTCCCCGGCCTGTGCAGACCTTCCCTGGCTAGCGCGGCCTTCGGTCGAGCCTGTCCACACCGCCGGGAAGCCGGACCCGATTCGCGGCGGGGGAACCGGCGACCGCCTTCACCTGATCGGGAACTACATACGTGGGTTGACGTAGCGAGGAATCGAGAGGCGTCCCGATGAACGTCAAAGGGTTGAGTCTGTTGGAATTAGCGGAGAGGTTCCCGACGGAGGCGGCGGCACGGAAATGGTTCGAGGAAATCGTGTGGCCGAACGGGGACCGGCACTGCCCCCGGTGCGCGAGCCTGGGGACCTACCGTTGCAAGCACGCGAAGATGCCGTACCGGTGCCGCGACTGCGGGAAATACTTCTCGGTCAAGACGGGGACGGTGATGGCGGGATCCCCGCTGCCCTTACGGAAATGGGCCTACGCGATCTACCTGGACATGACGAGTCCCAAGGGCGTGGCGTCGACCCGGCTCCAGCACGACATCGGCGTCACGCAGAAGACGGCATGGTTCATGCAGCACCGGATTCGGCAAGCCTTTGTTGGAGTCCGCCCGGTCCGGTTCGAGGGGCCGGTGGAGGTGGATGAGGCCTACATCGGAGGGAAAGAGAGGAACAAGCACGCCAACAAACGGCTTCGTCAGGAGGGAGGGTTTGCGGGGAAGATCCCGGTGGTCGCGCTCAAGGACCGGGCCACGAACAAGGTGTCGGCCTACGTCGTGAGAAGCACGGACGGCAGGACGTTATGGCGGATCGTCACCGCGCACGCCGAGCCGGGTTCGATCATCTACACCGACGAGTACCCTACGTACAACCGGCTGGCGAAGGCTTACCGGCACGGAGCGGCAAAGCATAAGACGGGGGAGTACGTCCGGGGCGATGCCCACACCAACGGCATGGAGAGCTTTTGGGCGATACTCAAGCGGGCCTACAAGGGAACGTTTCATGTCTTGAGTCGGAAGCATCTGCAGCGGTACGTGGATGAACTGGCGGGCAAGCACAACCTTCGACCGTTCGGCACCCTGGAGAGGATGCAGCAGGTCGTGATTCACATGGTGGGCAAACGCCTCACCTACCGGGATCTGGTGTTCGGTCGGGGCGCGGCTCGTTATCCCGCCGTCCCATACGTCTGATCCGCTCGCGCACTTCCGGGTCAACCGGCGAGGCTACGGCGCGCGCCACCTCGGAGAAACGTGCCCCCCGGTAGAACGGGTTCACGGCCTTCGGGTCATGCTCCTTCGGGTCCGGCTTCCGTCCGGCGGCGGAGAGGCGCTCAGGTGCACGGTCGGGCATCATGTCCTCCTCGTCGGGTCGTGCGGTTAAGAGAGAAAGGGGCCCCGCGAAGTTGCGGGGCCCCTTTCCTTACTGCCCGCCCTCGTAAGCCTACCGAGGGACGTCTGAAGGTTTAGGACTCGGAATCGTCCGCGTTGACGATCGTCAACGCGGCATCCTTGATCGTCCAGTTCACGCCGCCGGTAGTCTTGGCCGGCGGGGCCACCGTGGCGGTGACGTCGCAGTCCACGTCGTCGTCGATGTTAGCCACCGGGGTCACCGACACCGTGCCGCTGCCCGAGGACGAACCCGTGTCGATCGTGAACGTCTGGCCACTCGCGGAAGCACTAACCGCGCTGCACACGGAGACATTTCCTATCGTGAACGTGAGGATTTCCGGCGCCGTCACACCATCCGGCAGGGCCGCGGTGACCTCCACTGACGTCGCATCCGCCCCTTCATCGATCGAAGAATTCCGGGTCACCGTCAGCGTGATGTCCGGATCGGCGTCGTTGATCGTGATCCTCCAGGGCGCCACGTAGAGACCGTTTACGTCGGTGCGGTCGTCGTCCCTGATCTCGATCTGCTCACCGAGTTCGGACTCCGCGTTGGCATCATCGATCGCCGTCACCCACACAGTATCGATGGCCGACGTCTCGTCCTTCTTAATCACGATTTGGTTTTCGGTGCCGGTCATCATTGCGCGGAAGTCACCGTCAACGCCGCCGCTCACACCTGCCAGGGCCAGGTCGATCGTCAAGCCGTCCGCATCAGTGGGCGCGGTGGCCGCAGTCGCCGTGACGACTACGGCGGTGCTGTCGGCATCCTCATCGATGAACTCGACATTCGCCGTCAGACCGATGTCGTCATCGGCCGTCTTGACCGTCACCTGACCGGTCACGCCGTCGTAGTCGTCGTCATCACTCTCCGCCGACAGATCGAGCGTCACCGACTCCGACGCGGCGTTCAGGTCGTGCGTGATCGTGACGTACACGTACTGCGCCGTGCTGTAATCGGCTTTCGTGAACGTGAGCGTGTTCTGGTCGTTGGCCGTGACCAGATCCGTGTCGATGCTGCCGACCGGAGGCGATGCGCCGCCGACCGTCACCGTAACGTCCTCGGTCGGCTCGGTGCCCAGCTTCACAGGGAAGCCGTTCACGCGGGGCTCGGGCGGGGTTGCGGCAGGGAGATGCATCCCCCGCGTCGGGCGTCGCGCCCTCCGTCGCGGACGCCTCGCCCTTGGCATCACCGGCATCGATCGCCGGACCCGGACCCTGTCCCGCAGGCCACGTCACGTTGAACGTGGAGATGACATCGCTGTACGAGTTCGCGGCAGCGCGGTCATCCGCGTCGCGGGCGTCATCCTCGCCGTGCAGGAAGAAACAGTAGTCCGTCGCACTGGTGTCGTCGCCCTGCTTGACCGTGAACACCTCGGAGAACTCGATCGAGTTGCTCTCGTTGTCGAGCCGCCGCACGGGACCGCTCACCTGCGACGCCTCCAACGGAGCGTCGGCCGTGCAGGTGGTACCGTGATGGATGCTGAGGAACGCACGCCGGATCTCCGTCGCGTCGTTCAGCGTTCCCGCCACGCTCACGCTCACCGACTTCGCCGTGATGCTGCCGAAATCGTTCGGCACCGCGGAGAGCGAGAGAACCGGATCCGTCTGGTCGCGCGTGAACGTGAAGGACGTCGACGCGGCGTTGCCGGCATGTCCGGCGTCCGAACGTACACGACGTGTGTACTCTTCACGCGCGAAAGCGGGCGTTCCCCGTCGGATCGATATCGACCGTCGACCGATCCACCGACAGTCGCTGGGCGCGGGGTCGGCGGTCCAGTAATGACCTGGTGACCCAATGGGATTCGAGTCGCCGGCATACGCATGGACTGTGCGCCATCGGCTGACTGCCGTCTTCGCCGGTCGCGAGCCGTGGATCTTCGACCTCGAAGAACAGCTCGTTGGTCTTCAGCACCAGCGCTTCGGAGGGCCGCTCGCGGCTGATCACGGGCGCCGTGCGGTCCACGCCGAAGGTCGAGGCCGTACGGATCCTGCCGCCACCAAGCCGAGCGGCATTCCCCAGCCGGTCCGCCAGAGACTGGACCTCGGCCACGTAGGTGTCGACTCCGCCGCCATCCGCTACGCCATCCGCGACAGGATCTTCCTCGGGCAACTGATTGATGATGCGTGACGTTCTCAAGACCGCCCAGGGGAGTGAACGCCGTGTTTGGGCTAACGTCGGCATTCCTGCCCGCAGAGTGGTCGCCCACGGCGATCGCCGAGGTCGTGCCGTACACGTGCCCGACACCCATATCGGTCATTTCCGTGATCCGGAAGCGTCGCGCGCTCCCCCCCGCGCCGTCGCGGTAGTACACCGCATCCGTCGATACCCAATCCCCGGAAGCGGCGTTTGCGGCGGCGATCACGACTTCCGAGTTCTCGGCTATCGCCGGAGCCTTGAAGTCGAAGTGAAGCGGGCCGAGCATGGCCTCCTCACCGCCCGCGCGGAACGTCGCGCTTACGTCGCGGCCGTTCGGGTCGGTGATGGTGCCGTCGTTGATGATCCAATGCTCGGTCTCGCCCGGCACGTTCTCGACGCCACCGTTCGCGTTCCGTGAAGACGCCGTGCTGATCGACCACGTGAACGGGGCTTCCTTGATCGGATAATACGATCCGCTGCCACCTTCCCTGAAGGTCGCTCGTGCCGCCTCGGCAATCGGATTCGGAGTCGGACGCTCCGTGTCGGTCACGACCGTTCCGAGCTGCATCGTCCCAACCTCGGTGCCGTCGTACGCGACCGGGCACGCATGGAAGCTGTTGACGTTGCCCTCGACGGAGGGACCGCCGTAGAAGGTGAGACCCTCGGTGTGGGTCCCGACCTCGGACTGGCTGCCCGGAACATGCGCGATCTTCACGAACCCGTGATTGTTGAGCGCGATCGGCTGGCCGGCGATGGCTTCGCGCCGCTCGTCCGCATCGGTGGTGAGGAAGGCACCCAACTGGTACTCGCCGTTGGCGTACTTGGGATCGAGCTGCATCCCCACGCACTCACCCACAACTGCGTTGGTGGTGAGCTGGCACTCGATCTCGGCCTGCCCTGCGGCGGCGAGTCCGGGGCCCACGGCTACGTCGGCAGAGGCACTGCCGCGGCACATGGGAGTTACCGTCTCGCCTCCCAGCGTGAGACCGATGTCCGTCCACGTCTCATCGTTCGACTCCACATCCAGGACCACGTAAATCGTGCCCGAGATGCCCGACGGATCGCTGATCTGCTGCCGATCCGCGTCCAGCAGTCTGGTGATAACAACCGTGGCCTCCTTCGGACCCGCGTTAACCTCCACGCGGAAGCCCTGAGACACGGACGCGGATCCGTCGCTTGCCGAGATCGTGATCACGGCATCGCCGGCCGCGATCGCGGTGATCGTCGCGCTCGCGCCCTCCATCGCCACGGTCGCGACGCCCTCGTTCGAGCTGGATCCCGTGTAGGTCAGCTCATCGCCGTCCGCGTCGCTGAAGTAGCCGGCCGCGTCGATCGTGGACGTGCCGCCGATCTCGAGGCTCGAACCCGGAATCGTACCCACCGCTACCGGCGGGTTGTTCACCGGCTCCGCCTGGACCGTCACGGTGAAGCCCTGCGACACGGACGCGGATCCGTCGCTTGCCGAGATCGTGATCACGGCATCGCCGGCCGCGATCGCGGTGATCGTCGCCGTCGAGCCCTCCATCGCGACTGTCGCGACGCCCTCGTTCGACGCTGGATCCCGTGTAGGTCAGTTCGTCGCCGTCCGCGTCGCTGTAAAGTCGAGCCGCTCATAATACCATTGGTAACTATGGTTTACACTCGATGGTGGTTTTCCTTCGACCGGCGATCGGTGCCCGTGCCGCCGCTGCGCCGTGCGCTCTCGACGGCGACGGCAATCGGACTCTACCCATTCCAACACCTCGAGTCGGTGATGCACGGAGCTGGGTCGTAGCGCCCCGTGATCCGCCGCAGGAGGTGGGGCTCCACGTCGTCGCTGCCAGGCGGCGCGGGTCGAAACCGCAAGCTGGCTCCGGCGGCGACCCTCGCGTTCCACGGTTCGAAGCTGGGCCGCCCGGTGTCCTGGAATCGAACGCAGAGCTGGGTGGCCGCCCTCGCAGCTTGCGGTTCGCCGGATTTCTCCCGGGCCTCGACGGTCACACTGAAGCCCTGCGCAACCGTCGACTCGCCGTCGCTGGCGGTGACGTTGATCACGGCCTGGCCGGCGGCCACGCCCTCGATCGTCACCGTCGTGCCCTCCATGGAGGCAGTGGCCACGTCGGCGTTCGAACTCGATGCCATGTAGCTGAGCTCGTCACCGTCCGCATCGCTGAAGTACCCCGTCACGTCAACGGTCACTGTCCCGCCAACCCCACGGAGTGCGTCCGGATCGAACCCTGGGCTACCGGCGGATTGTTCGAACTGTAGGCGCCGCGGACGGTTCCCGCGACGCGCATGAAGGCGAAGCGGGAGCATCGCGTGCCGCTAGGCAGCCGCGCCATGGAGACCGTCGACCAGGTGCGAAGGCTCGACGATGGCGGTCCTGGCTGGTGTCAGCCGCGGTAGCGGGAAGCCGCTCGCGGACGCGCACCTGCGGCTGAGATCGCGGCCGTCCCGCACGGCTTTCGGTCGAGCTTTCGCGACTGGGCGGCCGAGGAGACGGATCATCCGCGCGAGGTTGTCGAGGCGGCGCTGGCGCATGTGTTGCAGAACCGAGGCAGCCTACCGGCGCACGGATCTGTTCGAGCGCCGAGTCGGCCGACTGGGCGGCCTATCTGCAGAAGCAGGCAGGGTGGCGCAGCGAAAAGCACCGGATCCCGTTACTTCAGGTGGGCGGTCGCGATGGAGTTCCGCGCCTGACTTCTGGTGCTGACGCGTCCGCGATAAGGCACGAGATCGCGGCCGTCCCGCACGGCTTTCGGTCGCCGAGATACGCGGGCCGCACGGATAGACTCGAGCGGCAAGATCGCGACCGTGCGCCCCGACTTGAAGGGCGAGATCCGACTTCACGAGGACATGCGGGGAATGCGGGAGGACATCCGCTCGCTGGCGGTGCCCCCCGGCCCCTCAAGGGCTGACACACCCTGGCCCCCGCGGCTTGCCCCGCCGTACCGGAGGGCGCAGTCCCGTGCGACGTTAGCGAACCTTCGCCGCTTCCCGTTGATAGCCGGTTGACCCCGTCGGCGACTTTGGTGCGGTGACCGAAGGGGCTAGCTTCCGAAGCAGGTAACGACGCGGAGAGGAGGGGCACAGCGTGAACTGGGAATCGGTCCTGCCGATGATGACGGTCTTCGCCATGCTGGTGGGCTCCGTCTGGACGATGACGAAGCTGTTTTCGCAGCCCCTCGAGCGGCATCTGGATCAGCTGGATCGGCGCATCGACCGCCTGGAGAGCAGGATGACCGAAGGGTTCGCGCAGATCCGTGAAGACATTCGCGCCTTGGGGACACCCCCGGCACCCTGACCCGCCCCATGTCGAAGTCGAAGACAGACGCCGCGAAGTCTCGAACGGATGTCGGCACAACCGGAGCCGATGCCGGCAGATCCCGTGCGCGCGCCGCCCGCTCCAGGGCGACGGACGGCATCACCATCACCCGCTGGAGCCTCGGCCTCTCCCTCACCATCGCGGTCACGGTCCTGACGGGAGCCTTCACGCTGGTGTGGGACGAGACTGCCACCCTTGGCGACACGCAGGTCGAACTCGTCAGCCGGGTGTCCCGCCTCGAAGTGGAAGTCACGGGTCTCCGGCGGGAAGTCACGGATCTGCGCGAGGAAACGCGCGAGGAATTCCGCGAAGTGCGCGAGGAAATCGCGAAATGCGTGAGGAAATGCGCGAGGAAATGCGCGAAATGCGTGAGGAAATCCGCCAACTCGCCGATCTCATCCGCGCGCGTGAAACGCCGGGCACGGAAACCCAATAGATCCCGGCCTCTCCCCGGTTCCGTGGCGGGTGCCGGTGCGTTAACATGGCCCCCCGTTCGGCGGTCGCGTGGCCGTCCGCGGGAAACTTCGGTTCAGGCCGTTTCGTACATCCGGTTCAACCGACGGCGGCCGGGTCCCGGGGAGAGCGGCGATGGGTGTCTTTGAATTCATCATCATCATCGTGGGACTCGTGACGTTCGGCGAGGTGGCCTCGAAGTGGTTCGAGGGGCGTCGCTCGCGGTCCGAGATCGCACCGGGCCGCGACGGGCCGTCCGACGAGGAGATCGCGCGCCTGCGGGAACATGTCGCGCTCCTCGCGAGCCAGGTGGACCGCCTGAGCGAGGAACAGCGCTTCATGACCCGCCTCCTCGAGACGGGCGCGCGGGGCCGGAGGGCGTCGTCGGGCGAGCCGCGCCCGGAGGGGCGACCTGATTCACGGTTGAGGGAGCCGATCTGATGCTGAACAGAGAGGACATAGAGAGCTTCTTGATCCGCAGCGAGGCGGACTTCGAGGAACTCGACGAGGGACTCTGGATGGTCCACGCCAGCGGCGAGAGCGCCGAGAGGCGACCGGGCATCGTGGTGAACTTCCAGCCACCGGTGGTGGTGTGCCGCGCGGATATCCGGGACCTGCCGGTCGACGACGAAGACCAGCTCGCGCTGTACAGGAGGCTGCTGCAACTGAACGCGGTGGACCTCATCCACGGGGCCTACGGTCTCGAGAACGAAGATGTCATCCTGAGTGACACGCTGGAGCTGGAGAACCTCGATTTCTCCGAGTTTCGGGCTTCGCTCGAGAGCCTGTCCCTCGCGCTGACGTCGCACTGGGACACGCTGACCGCTGAAGTCCCCAACGATTGAGGGAAGGGTATACATGGGTCTCCTCGACCGTCTTACACGCCTGATACGCTCGAATATCAACGACCTCATCGCTCGGGCCGAGAATCCCGAGAAGATGCTGATCCAGATCATCGAGGACATGCGCCGCCAGCTCGCGCAGGCGAAGCAGGAGGTGGCGGTCGCGATCGCGGACGAACGGAAGCTGCGCGCGCAGTTCGACGAGTCGCGTTCCACGGCGGAGGAGTGGGAGCGCCGGGCGCGGCTCGCGATCAGGGAGGGCCGCGACGACCTGGCCCGGCAGGCGCTCATGCGGGGGCAGGAGCACGCGCAGCACGCGCGTGACCTGGAGGCGCAATGGCGCAACCACCGCGACGAGACGGAGAAGCTCAAGAGCTCGCTGCGGCAGCTGAACGCGAAGATCGAGGAAGCGAAGCGCAAGAAGAACCTCCTCATCGCGAAGCAGAAGCGCGCCGAAGCCCAGAAGCGCATCCACGACACCATGCAGGGGCTGCAGGACAAGAGCGCGTTCCGCGCCTTCGACCAGATGACGGAAAAGATCGAGGAGGCGGAGCGGCGGGCGGTCGCGAGCGCCGAAGTCACCGAGGAACTCACCGGCGACACGCTGGTGAGCGAGTTCAAGGCGCTGGAGGCGGGCGGCGACGCGGCGGTCGATGACAAGCTGCTGGCCCTGAAGGCCTCCATGGGCATGCTCCCGGCCGCCGAGCCGGACGAGTTGAAGGCGCTCGGATCGGGTTCGGACTCCGCCGCCGCCGCCGACGAGATCCCCGAGGCGGAACTCCGCGAACTGTTCGAGGGCGGCGACGCGTTGGGCGATGCGGGCGATGCGGGCGGCGAGGGCGACGAGGGCGGCGACGCGAGCGACGAGACGGAGGCCGGGAAAGCCGGGGAAGCCGAGCAGACCGGGGGCTAGTGGGCAGCCAGGGCCCGGGGCCGGGAAGCCGGCGTCTCTCGTCCTCTCGGCTCACGATACTCGCCGAGGGGGCCTTCGGAGTCGAGACGGCGAAGACCGCGTCGTCCGTGGTGCGCTACCAGCCGGAGCGCGTCGGCTCCGTGATCGACTCCCGCTTCGCCGGGCGCACGGTGGGCGAGACGCTCGGGTTCGGGGGCGACATCCCCATGGTCGCGACCTTCGCGCAGGCGCTCGCGCTCGAACCGCGTCCGGAGGCGCTCCTGGTGGGCATCGCGCCCCAGGGAGGCCAGCTGCCCGACGCGTGGCGGGCGGTGCTCGTGGCGGCGCTGGAGGCCGGCCTCGACGTGATCAGCGGGCTCCACTTCTTCCTCTCCGATGACCCCGAACTGGCGGCGCTGGCGGCGCGGCGGGGGTGCGCCCTCGTCGATCTGCGCAAGCCGCCGGATGACCTCTCTGTGGGTGCGGGCCGCGCCATGGGCACGGACGCGTTCCGGGTGCTGACGGTCGGCACGGACTGCAACACCGGCAAGATGACGGTGTCGCTCGAACTGCAGCGGGCGCTGGAGGCGCGCGGGGTGAGGGCGGCGTTCGCGGCCACCGGCCAGACGGGGATCCTGATCGCGGGCTCGGGCATCGCGGTCGATGCCGTGGTGTCGGACTTCATCTCGGGCGCCGCCGAGCGCCTGACGCTCGACGCGGCAGCCGACCCCCCGGCCGACCCCCCGGCCGATGTCGTGCTGATCGAGGGCCAGGGATCGCTCATGCACCCCGGCTACTCGGGCGTGACGCTGGGGCTGCTGCACGGCACGCTGCCGGAGGCGATGATCCTCACCTGGATGCCGAGCCGCCCGCGCATCTACGGCGGCAATCACAGCTGGGTCGTGCTCCCCGACCTCGACGAGGTCATCGAACGCTACGAGTCCGCCCTCGCCTGGGTCTGCCCCGACGTCCCGGGGCGCGTGATCGGCGTCGCCCTCGCGACCTACGATCTCCCCGAGGACGAGGCCCGGTCCGCCGTCCGCCACGCGCGCGAGGTGACCGGACTCCCGGCCACCGACCCCATCCGCTTCGGCGCCGCCCCCCTGACCGACGCCATCATCGGCGCCCTGAAGACCTCGATGATGCACCGTTGATCGGCTCTCACATCCTGTGCGGGATTCCGCTATCGGACGCCCGGCGCCACCGGTCGGCCCGATGGGTTACGTTGCACTCCGCAGCCGCAGGAGGATGGGTTGGTGCCCACACAGGAAGCTGTAGTACCCGCAGGAAATCACGCCGATCTTGTCGACGCGATCGTCACGGCTGTGGAAGCCAGCTTCGACGCCCGCTTCAACGAACTGCTCTCCGCGGTGCTGGGACTCCGGGAGGGATTCGCGAGCCTGCGAGACCGGTTCCTGGACCTGCGCGACCACATGGACCAGCGCATCGGCATGCTGGAAGAGCGGGTCGGCGCCGTGGGGAACCGCGTCGGGGGGCTGGAGCAGAAGGTCGGGGGGCTGGAGCAGAAGGTCGGGGGGCTGGAGCAGAAGGTCGGTGCGGTCCAGCAGAGGATCGGCGCGCTGGAGCAGCGGACCGGGACGGTGGAGCGGCGAATCGCCGAGTTGGATGTACCGCGTCGTCAGGTGGGGTTCAGCCCGCCGCAGCCCTGACCACGGCTATGGCGCCTCCCACAAATCCGCCGCCGGAGCCGCCTGGCCGTTCCCCCTCGCCAGTCCCTCCACGGCACCGCCGGACCACAGCTCCCTCATCCCGGGTTCGATGCGGCCGTTGCCCGCGAGGAACGCGCCCCCGCACTCGAGCGTCAGCCGCCGCTCTCCGGCGAAGGCCCGGACCACGTCGTGGCCGCCCTCGACGGCCCTCTGGAGCACGGGGTCGATGGTCGACGGCAGGGGACCGAACGTACCCCCGGCCTCGCGCACGATGAGGGCGCCCGCGGCCACATCCCAGGGCCTCAGCCAGTGCTCCCAGAAGGCGTCGAGCCGCCCGCACGCCACGTCGCAGAGGTCGACCGACGCGGCCCCCTGGCGCCGCACGCCGCTCGTCTTGGCCAGCATCGTCCCGAGTACGGCCAGGTAGCGCGGCAGAAGTTCCCGCCTCTTGAACGGAAAGCCGGTCCCCAGCAGGGCGAGTTTGGGGTCGGAGACCTCCGACACCCGAATCGGGTGCCCGTCCCGCATCGCCCCTCCCCCTCGTTGCGCGGTGAACTCCTCCTCGTTGGACGAATTGATGACGACGCCCGTCCGCAGGCCGCGGGAGTCGACGGTGGCGATCGACACGCCGAAGGAGGCGTAGCCGTGCAGCCAGTTGGTCGTCCCGTCGAGTGGGTCGATGACCCAGAGCATCCGCTCGCCGGCCCCGGTCTCGGATTGCGTGGAAACCGGCGAGAGGTCGTCCTCGGCCATGATGATGTGGTGTGGAAAACGGTCGCGTACGAGGTCGACGATGAGGCGCGCCGACTCGTGGTCGACGGTCGTTACGAAGTTGGCCGTGCTCTTGTCGATCGCCTCGCCGGGACCGAGAGACCCCTGCATGACGCGGTGGAAGCCGGCGGCGACCCGCGCCGCCTCGAGGCTCGTCTCCATGAGTGCTGCGTCGAGTGCTGCGTCGTGATCTGGATCGTCGGAGAGTGGGGGCACAGAGGCGCTTCCGTCTGAGGTCGGGGAATCGGGTTTCGGGGTCGCGTCGCGTAACGCGTGAGGCGATACTACGCGCAACATGGATAAGCGCAAGCGGGTATTCAGCGGAATCCAGCCCACGGGCCAGGCGCACCTCGGAAACTACCTCGGGGTGTTCCGGCGCTGGGCGCGGATGGTCGACGAATACGAGTGCTACTACTGCATCGTCGACCTGCATGCGATCACGCGCGAGTACGAGCGCGAGGACCTCCTCCGACGGGTGTTCGATCTCACCGTGTCGCTGGTGGCGTCGGGGATCGACCCGGAGCGCTGCACGCTGTTCGCGCAGTCGCACGTCCCCTATCACAGCGAACTCTCCTGGCTGTTCAACACGGTCACTCCGGTGGGCGACCTGGGGCGGATGACGCAGTTCAAGGAGAAATCCGCCGGACGCGAGTCGGTGAACGCGGGACTCCTCAACTACCCGGTGCTGCAGGCGGCCGACATCCTCCTCTATCGGGCCGACTTCGTGCCGGTGGGGGAGGACCAGCGGCAGCACCTGGAACTGTCGCGGGAGATCGCGCGGCGCTGGAATGCGCGCTTCGGGACCTTCTTCCCGGAGCCGGAGACGCTGGTCGGGACGGGGAGCCGCGTCCGCGGACTCGACGGCGTGCGGAAGATGTCGAAGTCGAGGGACAACACGGTGCGGATGGTCGCCGAGCCGGACGAGTTGTGGGCGCGCCTGCGCACGGCGGTGACCGACCCGGCGCGGGTGCGGAAGGACGACCCCGGCAACCCGCACGTGTGCAACGTGTTCGCCCTGCACGGGTTCTTCACGGACCCGGCCGAGCGCGAGGAGATCGAGATCCGCTGCCAGACGGCGGGGATCGGCTGTGTGGCCTGCAAGCGGAAGCTGGCCGACAACGTGGCCGAGGACCTGGCCCCGGTGCGCGCGCGCGCGGCCGAATTGCGGGCGAACCCGGAGCAGGTGATCGAGATCCTTGCGGCGGGAGCGGAGCGGGCCCGCGCGGAGGCCGCGCGCACGATGGAGGTGGTGCGCGAGCGCATGGGCGTGGGCGCGAGAACCCTCGACGCGGATCTGCGCCAACTCGCCGGAACCGCGGGAGCCGCGGGGGCCGCCGGAGGCTGAGTGCGCCGCTTCGTCATCTGGATGTACGCGCCGGAGACCCCCCACTGGTCGATGCCGGACTGGTCCTTCGAACGGATTCGGGAGGCGCTGGACCCGGAGTGGACGATCGACTCGGTGCGGGTCGCGCTGGAGGCGTCGGGGGACGGCGTGCGGGTGACGCCGCCCGAACTTCTGGAGGCGGTCGCGGACGCGGAGGTCTATTGCGGATGGGGGATCCGCCGCGACGTGTTCCTGGCCGCGCGCCGGCTGCGCTGGTTCCACTCGGGCGCGGCGGGGGCGCGGAACTCGCTGTTCGAGGAGATGCGCGAGAGCGACGTCATCTTCACGAACTCGGCGGGCATGTACGCGGACTCGCTGGCGGACCATGCCCTGGCCGGCATTCTCTATTTCGCCCGCGGCCTGGACGTGGCGGTGCGGGCGCAGCGCGAGCGGGTGTGGGCCCAGTCCGCGCTGAACTCGCCCCGGAGTCCGCTGCATGCCGCGCCCCCGAGAGGCGAGGTGGCCGGGGCCTCGCTCGGCATCATCGGCTACGGCGGCATCGGATCGGCGCTCGGCCGGCGGGCCCGCGCCCTCGGCATGCGAGTTCAGGCCATTCGCCGGCGGGTGGGCGCCACGCCCCCCGAGCTTGACCGCCTGGAGGGGCCGGATTACCTGCCGACCCTGCTCGAGTCCTCCGACTACGTCGCGCTCACGGCCCCGGAGACACCGGAGACGCATCGCCTGCTCGGCGCGGAGGAACTGGCGCGCATGCGGCCGGGGGCCGTGTTCATCAACCTCTCTCGCGGCACGCTCGTGGACGAAGCGGCGCTCGTGCGGGCGCTGGAGGCGCGCCGTCTGCGGGGGGCCATGCTGGACGTGTTCGAGACGGAGCCGCTCCCGGCCGACCACCCGCTGTGGGGGCTGGAGAACGTCCTCGTGACGCCGCACGTGGGCGGGACCTCGGCGAACTTCTGGAAGCGCGAGACGGAGTTGATCGTGCGCAACATCTCCCGCTATCAGCGCGGCGAGCCGCTCGAAAACCGGGTGGACAAGGCGCGCGGCTACTGAGTACGATGTCACGCCGCGTTTCCGCGGAAACGTTCCCGCGGGAACGTCGGGGACCTGCAAAGACCCCGATAACTCCAACTCCGGAAATCCCATGAGAGATCTCGGCGGCGTACATCTGCCCGTAGCCACGCCCTTCTCCGAGGACGGCGGGCTCGCGATCGAAGCGTTCGAAGCCAACCTCCGGGAGTGGCTCTCGCACCCCATCGCGGGCATCGTGGTGGCGGGTTCGACGGGGGAGGCTCCGCTCCTCCGGAGCCGTGAGTTGAGCGCGCTGGTGGAGGCGACGGCCGCGCAGATCGGCGACCGCACCCTCACGGTCGGCACCGGGGCAGAGGCGACGCGGGACGTGATCGCCGCGAATCGAGACATGGCCGGGCTGGGCGCCCACGCCGTGCTCGTCCGCTCCGGCTCCTATTACCTGAAGGCGATGAGGCCGGACGTGGTGCGCGACCATTTTCTCGCCGTGGCGGACGCATCGCCGGTGCCCGTCATCCTCTATCACATCCCCCAGTTCGTGCCGGTGCACCTCACGCCCGATCTCGTGAGCCGGCTCGTCGAACACCCCAACATCATCGGGATCAAGGATTCCTCGGGAGACCTCCGCAACCTCGGCGCGCTGGTCGAAGCCTGCGGCCGCAACGCGCAGGTGCTGGTGGGCTCGGGGGCGCTCCTCTACGCGGCGCTCGAGGTGGGGGCCGTCGGGGGCATCCTCGGCGTGGCCGTGATCGCGACGCGCTCGTCCTGCGCGCTGTACGACGCGTGGCGGGCGGGGGACCATCGCCGGGCCGGGGCCATGCAGGAGAGGATCGGCCCGCTCCACAAGCGTGTCGTGGCCGAGGGAGGGATCGCCGCGGTGAAGGCCGCCCTCGACCGCCTGGGGCTCTACGGAGGCGCCCCGCGCAGCCCGCTGCAGCCCGCCGACGCCGCGCAGCTCGCCGTCGTAGACGCCGCGCTCGAAGCCGCCGCCCTCGGCGTCTCCGCCTGAAGTCGCCGACCCGGTCCTCCCGGATTCATCGATGAGCAGCGGAACAGGTGCGCTCTCGCGCGAGTCTCTGGCCGCGCTCGATGCCGCGATCTCGGAATGGCACCGGGTCCGCGACGAGATCGCTCCCGAGGACGAGAAGCGTCTCTGGAAGAAGTTCCGCCTCGAGTGGAACTACAACAGCAACCGCATCGAGGGGAACACGCTCACGTACGACGAGACCGTACTCCTCAAACAACCGAACCACGTCCGGACGGTCACCGGAGAACTCCACAAGTTCGCCGAACCCGAGGAGACGCCCGCACGAATGGCAGAGTGGGTACGCCGGTTCCGGAGCGATCTGGCCCGGGAAGACTACCCTCTCCCGGAGTTCCTGGCGGAATCACACTGGTCGTTCGTTCACATTCATCCGTTTGACGACGGGAATGGACGCACGGCGCGGCTGCTCACCAACTATCTCCTGCTCTGGAAAGACCTCCCTCCCATAGTCATCAAGAGCAGGGACCGGGATCGGTACATCGGTGCTCTTCGACGAGCTGACGCGGGGAACGGTATCCCGCTGGCGCAGTTCATGCTGACCCAACTCCTCTGGTCGCTGGATCTCGGCATCCGGGCGGCCGGCGGCGAGTCGCTCCGGGAACCCGACGATCTCGACAAGGAAATATCGCTCTTTGTGAGGGAGAAGAATCCGGAGACGGCGACGAGGTCTGACATTGAGATCCTGGACGCCATCTACGAGCTGTACGTCCAGCCGATGGTCGAGAAGCTCGACCGGCACATGGAAGCGTTCGCCGACCTGTTTCGCGTCTATCAGGCCACGGCGCGGATCGATGCACATCCTCACAAGATCCGGGGCGAGAATATTCTGGATCTCGAGCAATGGAAGGGGTTCAGGGAGGAGCTTGAGTCCGAATCCGAGTTCGCGCTCGGTGACCCTCCTGTAATGTTGAGGCGGGCATATTCACTGGAGGACTATCGCGGCGACGCGAACGAAGGGTTCTCTCTGATGCTGCATCTCCAGTGGGTGCTCGGACGCGACGCGCGCCAGTTTGAAGTGAAGCTCAACGGTCCGCCTATCGAGGACGCGTCGCACGGGATTCCCTACGCAAGCCTCGGTGTCGAGTCCGCGGGCGTGCAGGAAAGGGTGGAGGTGATCTGTCAGGCGGTAATGGACAAGATCAATACCCTCTCGCGGGGGACAACGCCGGGCTGAGAGAATAGGTTGCGGGCAGGTCGATCCACTTCGGGAGCCGCGTCCGCGGGCCACCGTACCATCCACAACGGGGAAAGCTCTTTGTTCAGCGACAATGTGCGCTGCCTGGTGGTCGTGGGCGCGCAGTGGGGAGACGAAGGGAAGGGAAAGATCGTGGATGTGCTCGCGGAGCAGGCCACGATCGTGGCGCGCTATCAGGGTGGCGCGAACGCGGGGCACACGGTGTGGGTCGAGGAGGACGAGTTCATCCTCCACCTCATCCCGTCGGGGATCCTGAACCCGGACACGCGCTGCCTGCTCGGAAACGGGGTGGTCGTGGACCCGTGGGTGCTGGCGCGGGAGATCGCCACGCTGCGCGACCGGGGGATCGACCTCGACGGGCGGCTGGGCGTGAGCCGCCGGGCGCACCTCGTCCTCCCCTATCACCGGCTGCTCGACGCGGCGCAGGAGGACAGCCGGGGCGCGGCGAAGATCGGGACGACGGGGCGGGGGATCGGTCCGGCGTACCGGGACAAGGTCGCCCGGACGGGGCTGCGCTTCGGGGACCTGCGGGACGTGGACCGGACGCGGGAGATCGTCGCGGGGGCGGCGGTGCGCGCGAACGTCACGCTGGCCGGGCTCGGGGACGCGCGGCGGGTGGACACGGATGACGTGATGTCGCGGCTGGAGCAGGTTCGCCGGCAGATGGTGGAGCTTTCGACGGACGCGGGGGACGAGATTCGCGGCGGGCTGGCGGCGGGGGGACGGGTGCTGCTCGAGGGTGCGCAGGGCGCGCTGCTCGACATCGACCATGGGACGTATCCGTTCGTCACTTCCTCGACCACCACGGCGGGAGGGGCCGCCTCGGGGGTCGGCATCGGCCCGACGCTCATCGACGAGGTGCTCGGCGTCGTCAAGGCGTACATCACGCGTGTGGGGGCGGGTCCGCTCCCGACGGAACTGGCCGAGGCGGAGGCCGAACGCCTGCGGCAGCTCGGCGGCGAGTTCGGCGCCACGACCGGGCGGCCCCGCCGGCCGGGCTGGTTCGACGCCAGCGTGGCGCGCTACGCGGCCGGCGTGAACGGCCTCACCGGCCTCGCGGTCACCAAGCTGGACGTACTCGACACCTTCGAGGAGATCTGCATCGCCACCGGCTACGAGGTCGACGGGGCGCCGGTCGCGTCGTTCCCGGATTCGATCGCGGACCTCGCGCGGGTGACCCCCGTGTTCGAGCGCTGGCCGGGCTGGGCCACGGATACGACGGGCTGCCGCACCTTCGCGGAACTGCCCGGGGCCGCGCGCCGCTACCTCGCCAGACTCGAGGAAGTGTGCGGCACGCCCATCCGTTTCGTGGGGGTCGGCGCGGCCCGCCGCGAGACCATCGCGGTGCCTGCCGGTGCCGCCCTCCGCTGACCCTTCGCCGGGTCGGCCCGCCGCGCCGCTACACGCGGAGCGGGTCGCCCTCCATGCGCCTCCACAACGCCTTCCGAGAGAAAGGCCGCAGTCAGATTGGCCTGTGGATCGAGATCCACCGCGAGAACGGAGCGGTCCATCTCCGACAGCATCCACGCGAGGTGGTAGACGAGCGGAGTCTTGCCCACACCTCCCTTGTTGTTGAAGAACGTCAATACTGGCGCCGCCACTAGCGAGCTCCGACGGTACAGTGCACCCAATGGGAGTTCACGCGGAACTCCGGTTCCGGTTGTCCGTTCTCCCTCAGCTCGCGGCGCGCGATCGGAATACCGGCGCCATATCGCTGAACCAGCCCGAGAGCCTTCATTGCCTCGGCCAGGTTCGGATTGCGGTAGGCGACGACTCCCGGCCGGCCGAAATTTGCCGCCGTCACGCCCCCGTAGGGACCTCCGGGGCTGCAGAGCCGCCAACGGGTAGGTCGTCCGGCGGCGGTCTGTTGGTTCAGACGTGATGTCAACCGCCCGCGTCGTTCCCGAGATCCGCAGGAATTGCACGTAAGCGTCTGGAATGAAGTCCTGCGGACGGATGCCGAGCACCAGCATGCCCGTTACGGTTGGCGTTGGATCGTCCGCCGTCGCAACCATTTTAGTAGATGTCAGGCGTTCTTCGAGACTCCGGTCATTGAGTTCAAGAACGGCGCGATCAACCGCTTGTGCGATGGCCCGGCGCGGACCGACCCGAATCCAGATCCGCCCCTTGTATCTCACAGGGGGGGAATCCGACGGCCCAACCGTCACAGTGGCCACGTCGGCATCGGAGAGCCTGCGCCGCTCGACCGACAGCGTAGGTGGGGGCACGGTGTTTCCGTCCGTCTTGATGTCGGCAAGTTGACGCAGCAAGGCGTCTGTGATCTCCAACCCCGTGGGTCTGCCGGCGTCGTCGGCTCCTACGAAAACGACGCCGGGGCGCCGATGGCCCGGCAGGTCGTTGGCGAACGCGCACACCGCCTTCCTGCGAGGTCCATGCTGCGGCCAGAGCGGACGGAAGCCGAAGTTCGTTGCCCGAAGTCGCGGAACCCCCTAAAATCCTTGGCTTCGTATGAGTCGGGTGCGGGCGGTATTGCGGCCCCCGGGCGGGCCCCTCGAGACGCGATGGAGCGATCCAATCGCGTCTTTTGATGTCTGGAACCGACTCCGGAACCGACTCCGGAGCCGACTCCGGAACTGACAGAGCGGTGGATGTTCGAACGTCTGGGTGACCGTCTCGATGGCGTGCTGAAGAAGTTCCGTCAGCGTGGCGTCATCACGGAAAAGATGCTGGACGAGGGGCTGCGCGAAGTCAGGCGCGCCCTGCTGGAGGCGGACGTCAACTTCCGGGTGGCGCGCAACTTCCTCGACAAGGTGAAGACGCGGTCGCTGGGCGAGGACGTGCTGAAGTCGGTCCGCCCGGGTGACCAGATCGTGAAGATCGTGCACGACGAACTGGTCGCGCTCCTGGGCGAGACGATGCCCGAGCCGTTCGAGGCCGCCGTGCCGCCCACGGTGATCATGCTCGTGGGGCTGCAGGGGTCGGGGAAGACGACGACGGCCGCCAAGCTGGGCCGTCGCCTGGCGAAGGACGGCGGGCGGCCGGGGCTCGTGGCGTGTGACCCGTACCGGCCGGCCGCGGCGGACCAGCTCGAGGTGCTGGCCGGGAAGGTCGGCGTCCCGCTGCTCGCACGTCCGGGCGGCGAGGACATGGCCGCGCTGGCGAGCGAGGCGGCCGGCGCGGGGCGGAAGAGCGGGGTCACGCATCTGGTGCTCGACATGGCGGGCCGCCTGCAGGCCGACGAAGCGCTGATGGATGAACTCCGCCGCGTGAAGGACGCCGTGGAGCCGCACGAGATCTTCCTCGTGGCGGACGGGATGACCGGACAGGAAGCGGTCCGCATCGCCGAGGGCTTCCATGCGGCGGTGGGTCTTACGGGCGTCGTCCTCACGAAGATGGACGGTGACGCCCGCGGGGGCGCGGCGCTTTCGATCTACAGCGTTCTGGGCGTTCCGATCCGTTTCGTCGGAACGGGCGAACGTCCCGAGGACCTCACGGTCTTCGACCCGGAGCGCATGGCCGGACGCATCCTCCAGATGGGGGATATCGTCGGCCTCGTGGAACGGGCCCAGCAGACGATCGATCTGGGCGAGACGGAGCGGCTGCAGAAGAAGCTGTTGACGGGCAGGGGAGAGTTCGATCTTTCGGACTTCCTTGCGTCGATCCAGCAGATTCAGAAGATGGGGCCCCTGAAGGGCCTGTTGAAGATGATGCCTGGCGTCGACGCCCGGATGCTCGACCAGGCGGATGTCGACCCTCGACGGGTGAGGCACCTGGAGGCGATCATCCTCTCGATGACGCCGGAGGAACGGAGACGGCCGGACATACTGAACGGGTCGCGGCGGGCGCGGATCGCGAAGGGTTCGGGCCGGCCCGTACACGAAGTGAATCGTCTCATCAAGCAGTTCCGCGAGATGCGGAAGATGATGAAACAGATGGGCAAGCTCATGCCGCAGATGATGGGGGGCGGCGGCCCCCCGGACCTCAGCCGGCTCATGAGCTGAGACCAACACAGAGCTGAGACCCAGAGCTGAAACACAGGGCCGAATCGGAGAACGGAATGGCGACAGCAATCAGACTCAAGCGGGTGGGCGCGAAGAAGGCCCCCTCGTACCGCATCATCGTGACGGATTCGCGCGAAGGGACATCCGGGGCCTCGATCGAACGGCTCGGACTCTATAACCCGCGGACGAAGCCTTCGAGGGTGCGCATCGACGCCGCGCGCACGCTGCACTGGCTCAACGAGGGCGCGCAGCCCAGCGACACAGTGCGCTCCCTGCTCCGGAAGACAGGCGTATGGAAGCAGTTTCACGACGGGGTGGACCCCGCGTCGCTCGAGACCGCGGTGGTCGAGATCGGACCGCCTCCCGGGCAGCGCGGCACGTCTCAGCGCCCGAAGCCGGAGCCCGAAGCCGAGGCGCCGGCAGCCCCCGCTGAGGAAGCCGCACCGGAGGCTGCGACCGAAGCTGCGGCCGAGGCCGCGCCGGATGACGACGCGGAGCAGAAAGACTCGGACGCCTAGCCGCGCGCTGCCGGCCCCGGCGTCGTGATGTCCGACGCGATCGTGATCGTGGCCCGTGTCGTCCGGCCCCACGGGATCCGCGGCGGACTGCTGCTGGAAGCCGAGACGGACCACGGTGAGGCGCTGTTCCGGGCCGGGCGGCGGCTTGGCATCGTGGACGGCGCGGCTGGCCTCGAGGCGATCACTCTCGACGCGGCGCAGCCCCACAGCGGACGCTGGCTGGTCGCGATCCGCGAAGTGGCGGACCGCCCCGCGGCCGAGTCGCTGCGCGGCGCGCGCCTGAGCGTCCCCCGCGAAGAACTGCCGGATCTGCCGGACGGAGGCTATCTGCTCCACGATCTGATCGGCATGTCGGTGTGCGAAGCGGGCGAGACGATCGGCGTGATCCGCGAGGTGTACGATCAGCCGGGCGCGCCGCTTCTCGCGCTGGATGTCGCCGGCCGGGAACGTCTGATCCCTTTCCGGGCGGAACTGGTCGTGGAACTGGACTTCGAGGCGGGCGCGGTCCACATGGCTCTCCCCGCCGGCCTGCTCGAAATCTGACCCGTCCGCCCGCGAACGTGAGCCCCATGCGCATCAACGTCATCACCATCTTCCCCGACTACCTCGAGGGTCCGCTCGGTCTCTCGATTCCGGGGCGCGCCCGCGAGGCGGGGCTCATCGACTACCATCTCATCGACCTGCGGGCGTACACGACCGACCGCCACCGGACGACGGATGACGAGCCGTTCGGGGGCGGCGGGGGCATGGTCATGAAGCCCGAACCCTTCGGCGAGGCTCTGAGGGCGCTCGAGCGGCCGGGCCACGTCGTGTCGCTGTCGCCGCGAGGGCGGCCGTTCGACCACGACACGGCGGTTCGCTTCGCGCTCGAGTCCGACCTCACGCTTCTGTGCGGGCGCTACAAGGGCATCGACGAACGGGTCAGCGAGGCGTGGGTCGACGAGGAGATCTCGATCGGCGACTACGTGCTGAGCGGGGGCGAGCCGGCCGCGCTCGTCGTCATTGACGCCGTGGTGCGCCTCCTCCCCGGCGCGCTCGGCGATCACGATTCGGCCGCGTCCGACTCCTTCTACGAGGGCAGGCTGTCCGCGCCCGCGTACACCCGGCCGGCCGAGCACCGCGGCCGATCGGTGCCGGACGTGCTGCGGTCGGGCGATCATCCGCGCATCGAGCGCTGGCGGACCGGGCAGGCTGATGCGGCCACCCGGCAGCGCCGCCCCGACCTTCTCGATCTCGACGCGGCTGACTGACGCCCGTATAATAATCGGCTGCGGCCGCAGGACGATCACGCCGCCGCAACCTTCCTGTGACAAGAGACTGACCCAAGAGACGGACAAGGATAGACGAACGATGGATCCCAGAATCGCCGAGATCGAGGAGGGATACAAACGCTCCGATCTTCCGGCCTTCGCGCCGGGGGACACGGTGCGCGTCCGCGTGCGGGTGAAGGAAGGCGAGAAGGAACGCGTGCAGCCGTTCGAGGGCATCTGCATCGGGCGCCGCGGGGCGGGCGTCAACGCGACGTTCACGCTGCGCCGGATCTCGGGCGGCGTCGGCGTCGAGCGCATCTTCCCGCTCCACTCCCCGTGGATCGCGGGGCTCGAAGTCGTCCGGCGCGGTGACGTCCGGCGTGCGAAGCTCTATTACCTGCGCAAGCGCCGCGGCAAGCGGGCCCGGGTGCCCGAGCGGAAGTGGTGGCTCGACAAGAAGGAAGGCGCCTGACGACCGGGACTCGATCGCCAGCGGGCCCGGTGGCCGCGCCGCTCGACTACGAGGAGCGCGGCTGGTCTTCGGGTCTGCGCGTCGTGGTCGGGATCGACGAAGCCGGCCTCGGCCCGGTGGCGGGTCCAGTGGTCGTGGGAGCGGTCGCGCTCCACCGCGGCCAGCAGTTCGAAGGTTGTACGGACAGCAAGCAGGTCAGTCCCACGCGCCGTGAAGAACTCGCCCGCCTCATCCGCGCGCAGAGCCTGGCTTGGCGCGTCGCTGCCGCTTCAACCCGCGAGATCGAGCGTCTCAACGTTCGCGCGGCGTCCATCGTGGCCATGCGCCGCGCGCTCGACCGCCTGTCCCTCGAAGCGGATCTCGTCCTGGTGGACGGCAACCCCGTCCCCGAACTCGGTGAACACCAGTCGATCGTCGGCGGCGACCGGGCCTCTCACTCCATCGCCTGCGCCTCGATCCTGGCCAAGGTCACGCGCGACCGCCTGATGCGGCGCCTGCACGCCCGGTATCCGCTCTACGGCTGGGCGTCGAACAAGGGATATCGGACTCGGGACCACATGGAAGCGATCCGTCGGCACGGCCCGACGCCGCACCACCGCGTCACTTTCCAGGGCGTGCTGCAGACTGAACTCGATCTCGATCCGGCATCATGAGCGCGGGCGGGGCGCCGGCGCTCGCGTCTCCCCCGTACCAGCTCGCCATGACCGTCTCGGCCGGTTTGCCCTGCGGCGAATAGTCCGTGGCGATCCACTCTCCGGACGGGGAGCCCGCGTACCACTTCCAGGCGAAGCCGCCCGCGAACCAGGGCCGATTCCACCACACGCGGAACAGCGCCTCGTACGCCGCCGCCTGCGCCTCCTGGTTCGCCGGTACGCCCCGCGCCCGCCGTCCCTCCGGCAACTCCCACTGCCGGCCCGCCGCGCCGTCCACGCTGCGATATCCGTACTCGGCGAACAGAATCGGCTTGCCCGTGACCTGCGCGACCTCGCTCAACTCCTCGCTCCATGGACCCCACGCCTCGACCAGTGTCTCCACGCCGGGGGTGGGGTCGTCGGCGAGCGGGAAGTAGGCGTCCACGCCCACCAGATCGAGGGCGTCCCAGAACTCGATGAGGGCGTATTTGTCCCAGTTCGCCGCGTAGGTCAGCCGTCCGCCGTAGATCTCGCGTACCTCGGCGATCAGCGACCGCCAGTAGTCGGGACGTGCGAGCGCGACGAGATCGACCTCCGTCCCGACGCTCATCATCTCCACATCCATGGAGTCCGCGAGCGCGGCGAAGCTGAGGATGTAGTCGCGGTAGTCGGAGAGGAACGTCTCCCAGTCCTCGGCCGTGTCGGGCTCGAACTCGCCGGGCCAGCCCTGCCCGCGCACCCAGAGATGAGGCTTGAGGAGAACGGAGAGCCCGCTCGCTTGCGCGTACTCGATCGTCCTTGCCACGCCGCCCGTCGTTTCGCCCCAGAACTGGCGCTCGCGATCGAACGCGACGTGGGGATCGTCGGGATCCAGGAACCCGTAGGGGATGACCGCCACCCAGTTCGCCCCCGCCCCGGCGGCCGGCACGAGCGCGTCGGCCGACATCTCGCGGCGCGGCGCGGAGAACGACACCCCCCGGATCCGCTCTTCGGGACGGACCGAGACGGCGCCATCGCCTCCCGCGCCCGCCGGGCCACACCCCGGCACGGACAACACGGCCAACACGGACAACACGGACAACACGGCCAGCACGGCCAGGACCGCGGCGAAGCGGCCGGGTCCCCTCACTGAACATCGTTTCGTAGTCATCTATACCATCGTGACCATCGTGCTCGAAAGCACCTTGAATCTCAACAGGCCCTCTCCCCACACACCCCTCACCACGGTCCCTACGAGGCCCGCCTTGCCGCAGGGTTCAGGCCTTGAGCTTTCCCCGCGCCCCGAGTCTCTTGTGCGGATGAGCCAGGAACCCTTCGACTTCGACGGTGCGTACGGGGGCGGCTACGAACGGCTCGCACGCACCGTAATACCCGGCTATCTGACCTCGTTCCACCAGGCGCTCGCGCTTCTGCGGGGACGCCTGGGGCCGAACCCGCGCGTGCTCGTCGTCGGGGCCGGAACCGGCATCGAGATCGTCACCTTCAAGACAGCCGAGCCGGGGTGGCGGTTGACCGGCGTCGACCCGTCCGCCCAGATGATCGAGATCGCCCGGCACCGCGTCCGCGAAGCCGGAGTGAACGACGGGGTCCATCTCGTCCACGGGCGCGCGGACGACCTCGACGAGGGCGGCTTCGACGCGGCCACCTGCTTCAACGTGATGCACTTCCTCCCCGACGATGGGGCCAAGCAGGCGCTCCTCCGAAGCATCGCGGAGCGGCTCGCCCCGGGCTCGCCCTTCGTCCTGTTCGAACTCCACGGAGATCGCGCCGCCTCCCACTTCGGCGAGTACTTCGCGGCGTGGAGCCGGTACTGGGAAATCCAGGGGATGGGCGAGGCGGAGCGAACCGAGTTCCGGGCGAAGATCGACGAGGGCATCCACTGGATCTCCGAAGCCCGGATCCTGGAGTTGCTGGCCGCGGCGGGGTTCGAGGACGTGCAGCGCTACTTCCGCTCGCTCCTCTACGGAGGCTGGATCTCGCGCCGGTCCAGTTCGGGGAAGTAGCTCGAATAGAAACCCCGGTCGCGCGTGAGGAAGCGCTCGGCGGCCGCCACCGCATGTGCGCCGATCAGAAAGTCCGAGATGATCCGTGCCCGGGTGCCGCCCGCCTGGCGATAGCGCCCCCAGCGCTGGCCCGCGTCGTAGGCCATATGCGAGTCGACCGCGGACACAACGACATTGATCTCGCGCAGCGTCCGGTCCAGCGCATGGCGGTCAGGAAAAGCGGGGGCCAGTTCCGCGTATACGACATCACAGATGATGAGGGCTCCGGCATCGTACGCCTCCCGGAGCCATTGCCTCGACGTGTGGCCGTGCCGGTCGTCGCGCAGGAAGACATCCAGCAGGACGCTCGTGTCCGCCGCCGTGATCATCTTCCCCGAATCTCCTCGAGGTACTCGTCGGTGTTTCCGCCGGACCCGAGGACGCCGTACACCCGGTCCACCGGATGTTCGGCCGCGGCTCGCTTCCGGATGAGGAGGCCCCCCTCCGTCGGCACGAGTTCGATCTCGACGTTGTGATTCATTCCAAAGCGATCCCGAAGGGGCTTGGGGATCGTGATCTGGCCCCGTTCCGATATGCGCATGATTATCTCCATATGAATAACAGATGCAGAAAATCATATTTCTATCTACGTTTATCGTGCAAGTATCGGTGCAAGTATCGTGCAAGTTGCCTCTCACGATTGCGAAGACGTTCCCGCGGGAACGTTTCGGCGGATTGTTGCCACGAGACGTCGCGCGCAGGATGATGTGGTTCATGGGTCAACTACGGATCAACGCGGAAGCGACGATCGCGGGTCCGCCGCCGCGGCTGCGGCCGATGTGGCGTATCGGAGCGGCGTGCGCGGTTCTGGCGTGCGGCGGCGGCGAAGTGGCGGAGCCGGATGCCGCCGACGCACGCGTCGTCTCGGTGGAGGTCGTACCCGAGGCGACCCTGATCGTGGGAGCGGGTGGCGAAGCGAGCTTCTCGGCCACCGCCCGCACCGGACTCGGGACGGTCGTACCCGGCGGGGCGGGCGCGCTCCGTTGGTCCTTGGAGGATCCGACCGTCGCGACCATCGCGCCCGGGGGCGCAGCCGGGACATCCACCGCGGTCGTGACGGGGGTGGCCGCCGGCGTTACGCGGGTCGTGGCGACGATCGACGGGGTCCGGGGCAGCGCCAGCCTGGAAGTCTTCATCCCGGAGGAGGTCGCCCGGTACGAACCCGGGCGGAGCTACTTCGGCCGGAGCCGGTACGTGGAGTACATCCCCGGCGAGTTGCCCGTGATCCTGTCGGCCCCTCATGGCGGAAGGCTCATCCCCGCCGAGATCCGTGAACGCCGGTCCGGGACGCACGTGACCGACACCAACTCAATGGAACTCACGCGGGCCCTGCGCGGGGCGCTGCTCGACCTCACGGGCCGCGCGCCCCATGTCATCCTCTCTCACCTCCAGCGGCCCCGGATGGACCCGAACCGTGAAATCGTGGAGGCGGCCGAGGGGAACCCGTTCGCGGAGCAGGCCTGGCGCGAGTTTCAGGGCTGGATCGAGACGGCCCGGACCACGGTGGCGGCGGACTTCGGCGCGGGCCTGTACCTGGATGTCCACGGCCATGGCCACGACATCGATCGCCTCGAGCTGGGATACCTCCTCACCGCCGACGAGCTGAACCAGTCGGACGCGGTGCTCGACGGCGCCGAGGTCGTCGCGCGCACCAGCATCCGGGCTCTGGGACGCACGTCGTCGCTCCCCTTCTCACGGCTGCTCCGGGGCCCCGCGTCCTTCGGGGGTCTGCTGGAGGCGGAAGGAGTCGCGTCGGTGCCGAGCCCGGGTGACCCTTCGCCCGGCGACGCTCCCTACTTTCGCGGCGGGTACAACACGCGGCGCCATGGCTCTCTGGCGGAGGACGAGGTGATCAGCGGCATTCAGCTCGAGCACCACTTCGCGGGACTGCGGGACAACGACGCGAACCGGCGCGCGTACGCGGAGGCGGCGGCCCGCGTGATCCGTCGGTTCATGCTGGAGCACTACGGAGGGTTCGGGGGTACGAGCCGACCATGAACGGCACACGGACGAGATTTGGCGCGGCGCTCGGGGCCACCCGCTGGGCCACCCTCGGGGCGACCACCGTGCTGGCGCTGGCCACAGCGGCGGGAGGGGCGCTCGAGGCCGACATCTTGCCGCGGGAGCGGACCCAGGAGGCGGAGGTGCTCCTGCTGATGGGAGGTGTGCGGGACGGAGAGATGTCGATCGACCCCGCCTTCGTGTACGAAGGGAGAGTCCGGCTGCCCGAGGCGCCCGGCCCCTACAGCCTCCGGGGGTTGGACGGCGAGGGGGAGACGCTGTTCTCCCTGAGCTTCACGCCGCATGAGATCGACCACGGAGGTAGCGGCTTCTCCTTCTCGATCGCGTTCGAACCCGCGTGGACGGAGGCGCTGGATCGGATCGAAGTCCGGGGTCCGGAGGGGGTCGCCACGGTGGATCGGGTGGCCGGGGGCCGGGCGATGCTGATCATCGACCGCGCCACGGGACAGGTCAGGAGCATCCTGCGCGACGGCTCCGGCGGGCTGCCGGCAGCGCTGGCCGCCGACAGCGCCGGCCTCGAGATCATCCGGGGACTGCCGCGCCGCCCGAGTGACGGTGTTAGCTTGATTCGCGCCGGGCGGACGCCGCTACGTGTCCGCCCCGCCTCCCGGCCGGGTAGCTCAGTTGGTAGAGCAACGGACTTTTAATCCGCAGGTCGTGGGTTCGAGCCCCACCCCGGCCCCTCCCGGTCCGAGCACCATGACGACGCAAGCCCGGCATGCCGAACGCGGCCGTCTCATGGATCGTTCCCGATCACGCGGACCGTACGCCCATCGGCGTCGACCACGCGGATCGGCTCTCTGAGGATGTCGTCTCCGCGGAAGATCGCACGACCGGGTGCGGGGGCCTCGACCGCTCCGGCGAGCGGTAGTCGGTATGGGTCGGCCAGGTCGGTATTCACCGAGTACCCGAGGTCGGCCAGCGACCGGATCGTGATCGCGCTCACGGGCTCCCGGACCCCGAGGACCTCGACGGCCGTCATGAGTTCCAGTCCGAATACTGACCGCCGCCAATGCCGGTTGTCCGCTCCGGAACGGCCGGTCGAGTTTTCAACCGGCACCTTGCGTCCACCTGTGTAGGCCGTGCCGCCCGCCTCGTCGAATGCCTGGATGGCCGCCCGCCCCGCAAAGTGCGTATCGAGCGAAAAGGAGGCCGTCGAAGAGTTCCGAAGCAGGAAGAAGCGCTCCCACAGCGTCCCCAGGCCCAAGACATGCGCCATCTCGTGCAGGACGACATCGAGCAGGTCGCCGCTCTCCTGCAGCCGCGCGACATCGGCGGCATCGAACCTCATTCTCCCCGCGACCGGCAATCCCGACGAAACCCGGACGATGCACGGTCCAGCCGCGGCGAGCGTTCCCCCTGGCCCGTCCATCTCGACGACCATCACCAGGATCACGAGATCGTCGATCAGTTGCTCTCGGATCAGCGGGTCCACGCCGCTGCACGTCTGCTGTCCCGGCGGGAGCCGGATGTCGCTCAGTTCCGTTTCCGCCAGAGTCGACATCCACCAGGCCGCCGCGTTCCGGAACACTGCCTCGTGCGCCTGCGTCAGCGTGTTCTGGAACTGGAGTTCGATGTTCAACAGACCAGTGGAGGGCCGCGCGACCGAAACCGCGAACGAGGATTCGACGCGGGCGTCCTCGGGATCCGCCGCCGCCACGGCGATCCTCGTCTCGCCCGGCCCCAGCGGACTCACCTCCAGCCGGCTTCCCAACACGACCGTCGACACAATGGCCGTATCTTCCGCCTCCGCTGTGTAGACGAGGGTGTCGCCGTCGGCGTCGGTGAAGTAGAGGGACAGGTCGACGGTGGCGACATCTCGCGTCGTGAGCGCCACATCGGGGATCGCATCCGTGGCCGTCGGCGGCCGGTTGGGCACCGTCACGTTGAAGACCTGCCGGGCCGCGAGGCCGTGTGGATCGGTCGCCGTCGCCGTGATCGTCGCCGTTCCCTGCGCCACCGCATCGATCGTAAGCACGGCCCCGGCCACGGAGACTTCGGCCGTGCCGGGGTTCGAGGTCACGGCGGAGTACGTGAGGGTGTCGCCGTCGGCGTCGGTGAAGTAGAGGGACAGGTCGACAGTGGCGATCTCTCGCATCGTGAGCGCCACATCGGGGATCGCATCCGTGGCCGTCGGCGGCCTGTTGGGCACCGTCACGTTGAAGACCTGCCGGGCCGCGAGGCCGTGTGGATCGGTCGCCGTCGCCGTGATCGTCGCCGTTCCCCGCGCCACCGCATCGATCGTAAGCACGGCCCCGGCCACGGAGACTCCGGCCGTGCCGGGGTTCGAGGTCACGGCAGAGTACGTGAGGGTGTCGCCGTCGGCGTCGGTGAAGTAGAGGGACGCGTCCAGGGTGGCCGTATGGCCGGCCTCAAGTTCGAGCGCGGAGATGGAATCCCTCGGCGCGGGCGCGCGGTTGGGCACCGTCACGACGAGCGTCTGCCGAGCCGAGAGACCGCCCGGGTCGTGCGCAGTCACCGTTACGACAGCTGTCCCCCGGGCCAGAGCCGCCACTTTCAGCGTGTCTCCGGTTATTGAGGCCGAAACGACGTCAGCGTTCGAGGTCTCGGCCGCGAGCGTCAGACCGTCCCCGTCCGGATCTTCGAAGTGAACCGAGAGGTCCACCGATGCCGAATCGCCCTTTGTCAATTCCAGTCCGGCGATCGTCCCCACCGCGACGGGCGCCCGGTTCCGCACCGTCACCGGGAAGAGCTGCTGCGCGACGAGTCCGCCCGGGTCGGTGGCCGCAACCGTGATCGTCGCCGTACCCTGGCCGCCCGCAATAACCGTCACCGTGCCGCCCGATACCGCGACGGTGACCATGCCGGCGTTCGACGTCGCGGCCTCGAAGATGAGCGCGTCCCCGTCGGGGTCGTGGAAGAAGGCCGACACGTCCACCGATGCCGAATCGCCCTTTGTCAATTCCAGTCCGGCGATCGTCCCCACCGCGACGGGCGCCCGGTTCCGCACCGTCACCGGGAAGAGCTGCTGCGCGACGAGTCCGCCCGGGTCGGTGGCCGCGACCGTGATCGTCGCCGTACCCTGGCCGCCCGCAATAACCGTCACCGTGCCGCCCGATACCGCGACGGTGACCATGCCGGCGTTCGACGTCGCGGCCTCGAAGATGAGCGCGTCCCCGTCGGGGTCGTGGAAGAAGGCCGACACGTCCACCGATGCCGAATCGCCCTTTGTCAATTCCAGTCCGGCGATCGTCCCCACCGCGACGGGCGCCCGGTTCCGCACCGTCACCGGGAAGAGCTGCTGCGCGACGAGTCCGCCCGGGTCGGTGGCCGCGACCGTGATCGTCGCCGTACCCTGGCCGCCCGCAATAACCGTCACCGTGCCGCCCGATACCGCGACGGTGACCATGCCGGCGTTCGACGTCGCGGCCTCGAAGATGAGCGCGTCCCCGTCGGGGTCGTGGAAGAAGGCCGACACGTCCACCGATGCCGAATCGCCCTTTGTCAATTCCAGTCCGGCGATCGTCCCCACCGCGACGGGCGCCCGGTTCCGCACCGTCACCGGGAAGAGCTGCTGCGCGACGAGTCCGCCCGGGTCGGTGGCCGCAACCGTGATCGTCGCCGTACCCTGGCCGCCCGCAATAACCGTCACCGTGCCGCCCGATACCGCGACGGTGACCATGCCGGCGTTCGACGTCGCGGCCTCGAAGATAAGCGCGTCCCCGTCGGGGTCGTGGAAGAAGGCCGACACGTCCACCGATGCCGAATCGCCCTTTGTCAATTCCAGTCCGGCGATCGTCCCCACCGCGACGGGCGCCCGGTTCCGCACCGTCACCGGGAAGAGCTGCTGCGCGACGAGTCCGCCCGGGTCGGTGGCCGCGACCGTGATCGTCGCCGTACCCTGGCCGCCCGCAATAACCGTCACCGTGCCGCCCGATACCGCGACGGTGACCATGCCGGCGTTCGACGTCGCGGCCTCGAAGATAAGCGCGTCCCCGTCGGGGTCGTGGAAGAAGGCCGACACGTCCACCGATGCCGAATCGCCCTTTGTCAATTCCAGTCCGGCGATCGTCCCCACCGCGACGGGCGCCCGGTTCCGCACCGTCACCGGGAAGAGCTGCTGCGCGACGAGTCCGCCCGGGTCGGTGGCCGCGACCGTGATCGTCGCCGTACCCTGGCCGCCCGCAATAACCGTCACCGTGCCGCCCGATACCGCGACGGTGACCATGCCGGCGTTCGACGTCGCGGCCTCGAAGATGAGCGCGTCCCCGTCGGGGTCGTGGAAGAAGGCCGACACGTCCACCGATGCCGAATCGCCCTTTGTCAATTCCAGTCCGGCGATCGTCCCCACCGCGACGGGCGCCCGGTTCCGCACCGTCACCGGGAAGAGCTGCTGCGCGACGAGTCCGCCCGGGTCGGTGGCCGCGACCGTGATCGTCGCCGTACCCTGGCCGCCCGCAATAACCGTCACCGTGCCGCCCGATACCGCGACGGTGACCATGCCGGCGTTCGACGTCGCGGCCTCGAAGATGAGCGCGTCCCCGTCGGGGTCGTGGAAGAAGGCCGACACGTCCACCGATGCCGAATCGCCCTTTGTCAATTCCAGTCCGGCGATCGTCCCCACCGCGACGGGCGCCCGGTTGGGCGGGGGCGGATCCGGATCCGGAGCCGTGGTCCCGTCGATGCACGCCGTCGCCAGCGCGAGCGTCGCCACGGCCAGCCACGCGATCGAAGCATGGGATCGGGTCATGGGATCGCGTTCAGGTGATGGGATCGGGGTCGCGGTGGGCGGTCGCTAGTTCCAGCGATACCCGAGGCGGGCATAGTAGAAGCCGCCGTTGGAGCCGAAGGGCGACCCCGGACCATAGCGGTTGCCGGAGAACGTCGCCCCCGGATTCTCCTGGGGATAGGTATTGAGGACGTTCTGCCCCCCTGCGGAAAACGTGAGCGACTCGCCGATCGACCAGGACGCTTCGAGGTCGACGAGATACTCACCGGGGTACGACCGGTCGTCCCGCGCATCGAACCAGCCGTCGTAGGAGCTCACGCGGCCCAGCAGACCCAGGCGGCCGAGCCGGTGCTTCCCCGTCAGGATCCAGCGCGTCGCCGGCAGGGCCTCCTCCAGCTGCCGTATTCGGGTGTCGTCCACCTTGTCGGGATCGAACTGCGTGACGCGCGTATTCGTGTGATTGACCGCGAAGCTGATCGACGTGCCGCCCCCGAGGGCCGGAGGCACGTACGTGGCGACGATGTCGATGCCCTGCGTGCGCGTGCTGAAGTCGTTGGTGAAGAAGCGGAACTCCTGCAGGTTCCGCGCGCTCACGATGCCTTCCTCGACGAGGCTGGTCTGTTCGTCCGGCGTGAGAGTGAAGCGCTGGGTCAGCGCGATCCGGTCGAACACCACGACGCGGAAGTAATCGGCCGTCAGGAGAAAGTCGCCGCCGTCCAGTACGGCGCCCACCGCGAAGTTGCGCGACTTCTCGGCGTCGAGCGGGACCCCGCCCTTCAGTTCGGCGACTCGCGAGGTGGAGGGGATCGTGCCGCTGTTCACCAGATCCCCGAGTTCCCGGTCGAACAGCGTCGACACGTTGAAGGCGTTCTGCTGGCCCGGTGTGGGCGCCCGGAAGCCCGTGCTCACGCTGCCGCGGAGCGCGAGTGCGCCGCTAAGGCCGTACCGCCCGGCGAGCTTGCCGTTCAGCGTCGACCCGAAGTCCTCGAAGTCCTCGAACCTCAGCGCGCCGCCCAGCGTCCAGCGGTCGTTCCGGTAGTCGTGCAGTTCGGCGTCCGCATAGAGGGCCGTGTTCGTACGGTGCCAATCGCCGGCCGCGATGGGGCTGAAGCCGGGGAACCCGTTCGATCCGGTGCTGAATCCCTGGGGTGCGAGCGGGCCCAGCGTCCAGGATTCGTCCTGTCCGAGCCCGATCGTGAAGTGCTCGTCCCGCCATTCCACGCCCGCGGCCAGATCGATCATGTCGCTGAGGGTGTAGGCGGCGTCGACGTGCAGGTCGATGTCCACCTGCTGGTAGAGCCCCGGATTGAACTCCACGGGCGTCGCCGGTCCGAGCGAGGCATTGACCGTGTTGAAGATGAAGAAGTCGACCTCGTTGGCGCCGTAATTGCCGCTGACGTCCCAGTGCAGCCGGCCGGCCTGTCCTTCGACGCCCGCCACCAGAGAGACGTCCGTCACGTCCGCGCCGAACTGGGGCGTGAAGCCGCCCGGGAACCGTTCCTGGAAAGTGAAGCAGTTGGGATCCGAGAGGACGTGCCCGAGCGCCGCCTGGTCGGGCAGCCCGTCCGTCACCCGGACCTCCGGACAGCCGGCGGAGCCGTCGAGGATGCCGTCCTGCGCGTCGAGCAGGTCGCCGATGAGCAGGGTCTCGCCGCCGTCGACGCTGAACACGCCGCTCCGGGTGTTGGGGTTACGGAAGAAGAATCCCCCGGTGACCCGCTGGTTCGCGTAGTTCGTGTGAGCGTAGACCTTGGTGCTGCTGCCGAGGAAGTAGCCGAAGTTGCCCCACAGCTTGAGATCGTCCTCGATCTTCGGCGCGCCCCAGATCTGGGCCGGGTCCCCGACGTGCGTGTTTCCGGCGGCGACGAGCAGCGCCGCGTCCCCCCGCTGCACGCTGCGGCTCGTCGCGTCCGAACGGCCGAACTCGGCGCTCAGGTTCGCGAACCCGGCCGCGCCCAGGGGCAGGCCGGCGTTGCCCGACACCGTGTAGCCCTCGCCGCCGCCGTCGCCGAAGCCGCCGCCGCGCACCTGGAGGGCGCCCCCCGAGCGCGCGTCCTTCAGATGGAAGTTCATCACGCCGGCGATGGCGTCGGAGCCGTACTGCGCCGAAGCCCCGTCGCGCAGGACTTCGACCTGCCGGAGCGCGATCGCGGGGATACTGGACAGGTCGGGGCCCTGCGCGCCATCGGCGACGCCGTTGCCGATCCAGAGGATGGCCGCCGCGCGGTGACGCCGCTTCCCGTTCACGAGCACGAGCGTGTGGTCGGGGGCCAGGCCCCGCAGGTTTGCCGGCCGGATGATCTTCGCCGCGTCGCCGGTCGCCTGCGGGTTGATGTTGTAGGAAGGGATCGTCGTTCTCAGGAGATCGCCGATGTCGGTGTCGCTCTGGTCCAGCAGTTCCGAAGGGGCGATGGCGTCGATGGGGACCATGGACTCCGTGGCCGTCCGCGGACGTGAACGGCTGCCCACCGCGACGAGCCCGGCCACGGAGATGACCGTTTGGACGAGGGGCACGTCGAGTTGCACGACCTCGCCCTCGACGATCGTGGCTTCGCGCCGCTCGATGCTGTAGCCCAGCAGGCGCACCTCCACCTCGACGGGGCCGGGCGGGAGGTTCGCGATATGGAAGTGTCCCTCGAAATCCGTAATTCCGCCGTAGCCGAGTCCCGGAAGGGACACCTGCGCCCGGGCCAGCCCCGAGCCCGTCTCCGCGTGCTGGACGATCACATCCAGCCCGCCCTGGCCGAGGGCCGCCCCGGGCGTCGCACCCAGCGCCAGAACCGCGACCAGCACACTATGCCGCATGCGATTCACTCCTTTGGAGGGGCGGACAGGAGGTCGCGCGTCCACGCCGCGACGTGCTCCATCTGACGCTCGCGTTCACCCGCCCAGCGCGGCAGCCGAAGGGCATTGGCGGCCAGAGCGCCCGCCCCGGCCAGCCCGATCACCACGGGCATGATCAACGCTGCGCCCTCCCTGCCTGCCGCAGTCATGATGACGGCGAGGATCAAGGCCATGACGAGACCGACGACCCCCAGGGCGGTCGTCTCCCTCGCGTCACCCTTCAGCGTACCGAGCCGCAAGCGGTGCCCGGCCGCCGTCTGTTCGAGGACCGCGTGGAGATTCCCGTTGCTCCATTCGCGGACGCCGCCCTCCGCGCTGACTTCTCCCTTTGCGTCGAATGTCGCCCGCAGTTCCGCGACGAGGAACTGCCATTCGCGCTCCGTGGCCTCTCTCGGCAGATCGGTCACGCGACCCGCGGAGATCGGGAAGCCCAGCAGCTTCCGCCGCGGAAGGGCCGCCGCCCGCGCATCCAGCGTTGCGGCCGCGCGGGCGACACGCTCGGCGGAAAGCCCGACCTCGAGGCCCACCGCCTGCAGTTCCCCCAGCGTGAGACCGCCGTCGATCGGTGCTACGGATGCAGGCAGACTCGCGGGGCCCTCCCGTGCGGCGTCCGCGAAGATCTCCCTGACCTCGTCTTCTCCGTATCTGCGCTGGCTACCCATTGCGGGGGGGAATCTGCGACCGCTCGGCGGACAACGCGATAGCCGGGGACGGGCAGGGGGGGAGGATGACAGGCCGCCCGGACCTGCGCAGGTTGTCAGGGGTACTCCCGGCAGATCCTGAATCAGCGGACTCAGAGCGGACTCAGAGCGGAAGGAGCGGCGGTGAGAGCGACACGGTGGCTGATGGGACTGGGTGTGGCGACCCTGCTCGCGACTCCCGCGACCGCCGCGGGGCAGACCGCGGTACGGCAGACGGCATTCGGGATCAAGGGCGGCGTGACCTACGCGGATGCCGCCTTCTACGACCAGTTCACTTCGGTCGCGCGCGCACGCACGCTTGTGGGTGCCTTCGTGACACTACCTCTGTCCGACCGTGGGACGATTCAGATCGAGGCGCTCCATATCGAGAAGGGCTTCGCCACGACCGGGCTCCACGAGGAGGGGTCCACGACGACGATGTCGTACCTGGATTTCCCGATTCTCCTCCGGTTTCGATTGACCCCTCAGCCCTCCCGGGTAAGCCCCATTCTCATGGCCGGGGGATACTGGGGGCATGAGGTGGCCTGCCGCAGCATCGGGGGCGTGGCGAGCTTCGAGGAGAGTGAGAGCTGCGAGGGTCGATTCGAACTGCGCGGCGTCGCGGACGTGGGCCTCACGGTCGGCGGAGCCGTGGAGGTTGCGGTGACGGGCGGGTGGTTCGTGCTGGTCGACGCCCGCTATCACGTCGGGCTGCGCAACCTCCATTGGGACCCTGCATCCGACGGATCCAACGCCCGCAACTGGTCAGCCCTGGGCGGCGTCGGACTGCGGATCGACCGCTGACAGCCGCGGGCTGCTAAGGCTCGAACTGCTGGCGTTCGGCGGGCGGCGGCGTGACCGGGAAGGCCTTCACCGCTTCGACGATCCCCCGCGCCGCTCTCTCCGGCGCGTCCAGAATGACGCTTCGGTCCCTCGCGCTCGTGATGAACCCCGTCTCGATGATGACGCCGATCGTCATCGGATGGAGGGCGTGTTCATAACGGCGGTAGTTGAAGGCGTAGTAGTTCCGCATGCGCCGCGTCTCGACCGGCAGACCCCGAAGCCCGGTCGCCGCGCCGTACTTCTCCCGCAGCAGTTGCGCCATCTCCGGTGCGCGTCCGGTGGCGTCGCGCCGCGGCGAAGCGACGCGGTAGCCCGACGCCTGGGGACTGTCGCTTCCGTCCGCGTGGATCGCGATGAACAGGTGCGCTCGGTAGCCCGGCGGCACAACGGCGGGCAGGATGTCGACCTCGTAGCCGAGCGCCTCGAGGTCCGCCGCCGCCAGCCGGGCGATCGCGAGGTTCGCTTCCCACTCCGCCGTCTCCCGCCACACCGTCCCGTTGTACTTGATCCGGCGGAGCTCGCGGGGGGCCTCGTCGGCGCGCCAGTGTCCGGCCTGGAGCCCGACCTTGATCGGGCCGTCGGGTGGTTCCCACTCGTCGGGGGTCGGGATCGGGCCGGGATAGCGGTTGTAGTCCCGCCACGCGCGCCACCTCGCGCTCGCGTCGCTTTCCATTTCGCGCTCGACGGAGCGAGACGGCTGGGCGCTGACGCCGGGCGCCTCGAATGTGGCGAGGAGAACGACGACGGCCGTGAGTATCGTCAGCTTCAAATCGAGATCTCCTCCGCAAGCACGAGCCCGGCGGGTTGAAGCCTCCCTCGCCGGGCACGATCCTTGACGCTACCGGCGCCGCCACCGGCCGGCAACACTCGGGGGGGAAAGTCAGATGATCGCAGCGGCGGTGCGACGGATACAGGCGCGGCTCGAAACGCTGGGCCACTACGGGGGCGAGATCGACGGGCGCCGCGGTCCGCGAACGAACGGTGCGGTGGACGCGGCGCTGGAAGACCGGGACGCGGAGTTGCCCTCGGGCTGGCGCAACTGGTCGGAGAAACGCCGGACGGTCGCCTACCTGCAACTCTGGTGTCACGAGGAGGGGATCGATGCCGGGCCGGTCGACGGCTGGTGGGGGCCGCAGACCGACTTCGCATACGGCGCGCTCGCCGAAACGCTCGAGACCCGGCGTCCGCCCGCCAACTGGCGCGACTTCGAGCCCCCGCGCCTGAACCCCAACGCATGGCCGTCCCAGTCGCCGCAGAGCGAGATCGAGGCTGTGTTCGGTCCGCGCGGCGTGAGAGACGGATTCACCCCTCCGCTACGGCGTGTCGAGTGTCCGTGGAAGCTGAAGGTCGCCTGGAACATGAAGGCGACGACGCGCAGGATCACGATCCACGAGGCGTGCGCCGACAGCCTGGGCCGGATCCTCGCCAACGCCTGGGACCACTACGGCGGGCCCGAGATCGAGCGGCTGCGTCTGGACCTGTACGGGGGCAGCTACAATCCTCGGAAGATGCGGCGCGGAAGTCGCTGGTCGACGCATTCCTGGGGGATCGCGATCGACTGGGATCCGGGCCACAACCAGCTCGACTGGGGCCGGGGACAGGCGTCGCTCGACGGCCCCGACTACGGGGACTGGTGGCGCTTCTGGGAGGAGGAGGGCTGGGTCAGCCTCGGCCGGCACCGCAACTTCGACTGGATGCACGTGCAGGCCGCCCGCCTCTGACCCCCGCCCGGCGTCACTCCACCAGGGCTCTGAAAGGTGCTCCGGTCCCTGCGAACATCCTGATCGCGATCCCTTCGTACTCTTCGACGAGGCCCCGCATCGGCCCCGCTCTAGTGGGCTGTTTGTCGAATCTGTTCTGGAACTGCTCTCCCACGAGAACGTATTTCCGAACTACTGATAGCTTCTGGCCATACTCTACCGCGCAGACGCGTCGTAGGTAGTCCAGGATCGGCATCGATCGCCGAAGCTGTTCCCTGTACTTGCGAGCGATCCCGATCGTTGTCTTCATCTCCAACAGGACGGCATAGTGACGCTCATCGTCGTCGAGCCGAGCAACGAGCAGATAGTCGCAGATTCGCTTCCAGTCTCCACCATCGGCCAGCCCTTTAAGATGCTGCGTTGCTCTCATGTTGATCACCGTCGCGGACTCGGGAAGTCCCGAAATCGTATACGTCATGGGCCTGTCCCGTTCCGGTTGATCCTCGAGTAGCTCGATTGTTCCGCTGGCCACCTCCGTAAGAAGCTCGTCCTTCAATACGTTCCTCAGCTGCGCGGAGAGGTTCATGCCGTCAGGAATTGCGAGACTCATGGGCTTCCAACGCCGCTGCAAGCGTGTTCGATGTCTTGTTGATGTTGTTGATCGTCGTGTCGAAGACCGGCATGTCGATTCCGAAACGGTCGATGCGAGCCTCGACAAGCTCGCGACTATCGGCCACGTAAGCCCGAACCGAGGCGCCGGGTAGCGCATCCGCTTCAACGTACTCCAGTGTCGCTGCCGTCGCTTCGTCATTATCCACGAGATGGCTCAGCATGATGAGGTTGTTGATCTCTTTGATGAGATAATCACTGTGTGTGGTGATCAGGACCTTGATGCCGATACGAACGAGCCGGGACAGCAGGCGGGCGAGCTGGATCTGGTTCGTCGTGTCGAGATGACTCTCGGGCTCGTCCACGATGAGTAGGTGGTTCTCGTCCGCGACATACTTGAGGAAGAAATAAAGGTCTGACAGACCCCGTGCGGACGACGACGCAAGATGAAGCGGAATCTCAAACTTGTGATCTCCCCGAGTCTTGGACTTGAATGAGATGTCGTCTCCAGAGGCCTTATAGTATCCCTCCATCATATCCTTTATTTCATTGAAGATCCTGTGGCTTGAAAGTGGACCGAGCTTCTTGCGGAGATCGGGCAAGCTTCGCGTATAGTCGATATTGTCCTTGATCGGAAGTGCGTACCGGCTAGTGCTCCGGTCAATAATCAGATATGGCGAAATCCTGGCACGATCTTCTTCGGTATCAATTTTCTGGAGCAGGTCGACCAATTGGCTCTTTGCGAAGTCGAGTTCCTTGTAGAAGAGAGAGATGCCGAAGCGCTCGGCTGAGAGGATGAAAGCCTCGGGAAAGGTGGCGCACAGGAGACGGTGATAGAGATGTGAGATCATATGTGTTAGGCGTCGGGAGCTCTCATCACTACCGGTCCATCGGACGGTCATGGTTTCGGATTGGTACTCAATCGACAACCGTCCCTTTCTTCCGGTTCGCAATTCGAGAGGTGGAAGAGAGTCGGGAAAGGGTTCGGTGATGTCGACGGTCATTGCAGCATTGCGGAACGTGCTCGCCGACGAACTGAACACGGCGGGAAGCATGGCTTCGGAGAAGTGGGCGGCAAGCACCTTGAGCATCTGCGTGCGTACCCTGTGCAAGTCCCGGGGAGCGACGGTATGAAGAGCCTCGCCGGTCGCAGACGCGGTCTTGGCGAGTTCCCGAACGTCGGGAAGACGATCCGCTCCGGCGACCGTGCGAATGTCACGATACGAATCGCCAAGAAAAAAATCCTCGGCGCCGGGCCAAGCATACCAGGCGTCAAGGAAACCATATAGGGCATACGTTACGTACGTCTTCCCCGTATTGTTGCGACCGGCGATGATAGTCAGGTCGCCGAGCGTGATTTCGGCGGCATCGACGGGGCCGATGTGGTGGAAGCCAAACCTCATCCGAGCAACCTCCATCGGGCGTGCGCGACATCCGTTAGCGTGGAAGGAATGGTAGTCTTTGCGGGACGCGGGGGCGAACGCGGGGGCGGCCGGGCGCGACGGAGTTGGGTGGGATCAGCGGCATCGCAGGCCGGGGTTCGCCGGGAGGTCCTCCGTGGCGGAAGCGGCCAGCGCGTTGAACAGGAGCTTGAACGTGTTGCGCGGCTGCCCGCGGAAGTGCGGCCGGAAGGCGAACAGCACGACCTGCCCCCTGCCCACGCCCACCTGCGCGGCGGCGGGGTAACCCGCGAGCACTTCTTCGCCCCCCAGCGTCCAGCCGCTCACCAGGAAGTCGGAGTCGGCGTAGCACACCGGCGTCGAGACACGCGCCCCCGCGGCACCCCCGCTGCCGGTCCGCTCGAGCACCTGGCTGCGGGAGAACAGCGCCGCGGCTCCCTCGTCCATCCCGTAGCCGAGCGGGTGGGAGGGGTCGACGCGGAGCCGGATCACCGAGCCGGGGATGAAGAATTCCTGCGAGGAGAGCCCGCGCGAACGGTTCCTGAACGGAAGACCGAACGTCTCGATCGCGTAGTCCACGGACTGGTCGAAGGCGACCAGCCAACCCCCGCCTTCGACGAAGGCCCGGAGGGCGGCGGCGCCTTCCTCGCCCAGCCCGCCGGTGTACTGCGGCGGCATGTCAACGGGGGCATGTCCCCGCGCGATCCCGGCCGCGCCCTGCGAGGGCAGGAGGATGACGTCGAAGCGCGACAGGTCGCCGGACCGCACATCGGCGTCCCACACGTTCTCCCACTCGAAGCCGTACTGGTCGAGCACCCACCGGGTCCAGCCTTCGGGCATCGCGGCCTGCCACGAGCGATAGATCGCGACGCGCGGGGTTCGCGCGGGGGCGACCGCGTCGGAGGGAAGGGGGTCGGACATGCCCGTCAGCGTGAGCCCGTGCTCGGCCGCCATCGTGCGGGCGGCAGCGGCCGGGAGCCCCGGGAGCCAGTACGACCCGGCCGGGATGTCACCGTCCGGCGTCGACAGCGCGCGCGTGGTCCGGAACCGCTCCGCACCGCGGCCGGCCTCCGTCGCGAGCCCGCGGTACACCCAGTTCGAGTTGCCGTGCAGCGCGAACCCGGCCGCGCCCTCGCCCCGCACCTCGCCGATGTCGGCCGCGACCTCCCCCCATTCACCGGCCGGCATGTCGAACGGGCCGTCCACGTTCGCCACCTCCAGACCCATCTGAAAGCGCAGCTCGTACCCCGTCATGTCGTAGGGCGGCTCGGGCGGGCCGCCGGGATACTGGCGCCGGTCCGGGTACTGCTTGGGCTCCATCAGGTCGACCACGTAGGGACGGAAGGCCTGGGGCGGAATCACGTACGACCCCGCGGGGAAGGCGACCTCTCCCGCCGATCCCGCCGCTCCCGCCGAGAACGGCTCCGAGGCGCGCAGGAACTCGATCCCGGACTGCGACATCAGATTCATGAACTCGACGACCGACCCCGGGTCGTGCGAGGCCGCGGGGTCGAGCACGTAGGCGAAGGGTCCCCCGTCCGCCGCATTGCCCCGCTCGATCTGGCGCCGGCCCATCCGGTAGTGGTTGAACAGGTATTCCCCCTTGAGCTTGGCGCCCATGTCGGCCACGGCCTTCGCCGCGGTCATCATGTAGTCCATGGCGTCGCGGAGGTGCCAGCAGCCGCCGAGCCAGGGGTTGTTGTAGTTCGTCGACGGCGCCTTCGCGGGCAGGTTCCCGGCACGGGCGCCGAAAGTGTCGGGGATCTCGTCCTCTTCATAGCAGCGGGGCGTCGCGTACCCCGCGCCGGCGGTCTCCGTGAGGAACCCGAGCATGTTGTGATAGTCGGGGCCGCCGCGCATCGACCCGTTCCACCACAGGTCGAACACGATGTCGCTGTTGACGCCGGGCTTCCCCTCCTCGTCGAACCGGCGTCGCATCGAGTGGCCCATCTGATTGATCGAACTCACGACCAGAGGGTCCAGATTCGGGCTCACGGGGTTCTCGAACGGCGGCATCCAGATCCGGCCGGGGAAGGGGCTCGACTGGTGCTGGTTGTAGACGATCTGCGGGAACCAGTTGTGATAGAGCTGCCGCGTCACGGCCTGCGTCTCGACCTGCGTCAGCATGTACCAGTCGCGGTTGTTGTCGTGCCCGATGTAGTGATGATAGAGCTCGGGGACGCGCGCCATCTCGAACTCGCCGCCCACATTCGACATGTACCAGTCGGCCACGATGTTGAGGCCGTCCGGGTTCATGTTCGCCATCAGCAGCACGATCGCGTTGTCGCGGATCCGCCGCGTCTCCGGCGACTCGTCCGTGACGAAGTGGTGCGCCATCTCCGGCATCACCTGGCCGTGCGCGACCTCGGTCGCGTGCAAGCCGCCATCGATCCACACGACCGCGACACCTTCCCGCGCCAGCGCCCTGGCCTCTTCTTCATCGAGGACCGATCCGTAGCCCTCGTCCGGATCGCGCGCGTAGGCGAGCGTCCGCGTGATCTCCTTCAGACGCTCCATGCGGCGGAGGTTCGCGGGCGACGAGATCGCCGCCAGATAGAGCGGCTCTCCGCGTGTGCTCTCGCCGATCTGCTCCAGCACCATGCGGTCGGTCGATGCGGCGAGCGCCTCGAAATAGGCCTTGATCCCGTCGTAGTTCGTGAGCTTGTAGTCCTCGCCGGGCGCGAACCCGATGACGTCGGCGGGGGCCGGCACGTCTCCGGCCCCGCCACCGGCATCCGTCGCGCAGGCGCCGAGGAATACCGCCCCCAGCGTCATGGAGCCGAGGGCCAACGACCGCCACCGATGTGAGATCATCGTTCGCATTCTGTCACCTTCGTCTCTCGAAATCCGCGTCCTGGGTCCATAGGACCGCATCCTCCATCCGGCTCGTCGCCAGGATGATGCTGTCGGTCAGCGGCAACCCCTCGTCGACGCTCAACGCGGCGGCGGCCACGGCCAGGTCCCCGTCGAGGTCGACTACCCGTCTCCGTCGCGGGGGACCGTCGTATCGATGCCTCGAAGGAAGCCCCGCGCCGCCTCGATGGGCTCCAGCGGAATCAACTCCACTCGTCCCTTGAATGTTCGTCAGTTGGGGATCACCCGGACGACACGCCCATGCCGGTCGACCACGGTGATGGGTCCCCTGAGGACATCGTCGCCGTACGGGATCCTCCGGGAGGGGGTGGCACGCGCTCCACCGGTCGAACCCGGCACCCGGTAGATCTCGGCCAGCCCGACCCGGACGGAGTACCCGAGATCCGCCAGGGATTGTACGGTGATCAGGCTGAGCAGGTCGCGTTCGCCCGCCTCCTGATACGGCGTCAGCAGTTCATGGCCCATCACCGATTCGCGCCAGTGCGAGTCGGCCGCCCCCGGCCCGGACGCGTTCTCGACGGGCACTTTCTCGCCGTCGTCGTAGCTCGCGCCGCCCCGGGCGTCGAATGCCTCGATGGCCAGTGGACCCGTAAAGTGCGTGTCCGCGTCCGGATCGTGAAGCGAGGGGTTCCGGAGCAGGCCCTGGCGGGCCCATACCGTGCCGATCCCCAGGACGTGGCCGATCTCGTGCAGGATCACTTCCTCCACGTCCTTCAGGTTCCCCTCCGCCTCGAGCCGCGCCAGGTCGGCCGCGTCGAACTCGAGTGCGCCGAGGAAGGGCAGCTGCGACCCGTCACGGATCCCGCACGGACCGGCCCGGGCCAGGGTGCCGTCCTCGCCGTCGATCTCCTTGACCGAAGCCACCATGACGATGTCGTCCACGGTGCCGATGCGCTGGTCGGAGTGGATGTTCCAGCACCCCGGCGACATGTCCTGTCCGAGGGGCACGTCCGGCAGCTCGGTGTCCGCCAGGATCGCCGACCAGAAGTTCACCGCATCCTCGAACGCCTCCGCCTGCGACTCGGTCACCTCGTCCAGCAGGATGAGATCAATGTCGAAGGGTCGGGAAGCGGCCTCTCTCACGATTACCCGGAAGGACAGCTCCGCCGTCAGCCCCGGCGGGTCGGCCGCCGTCAACGTGGCCATCGTGGTTCCCGGACCCACGGGGGTCAGCGTCATCGCGCCGCCTTCGACGGTCGCCGTGACCACCCCCGGATCATCGGTGCCGGCCGTGAATTCCAGCTCGGCGCCCTCCGGGTCACGGAAATACGCTGACGCCGCGAGCGTCGTTACGGGGCCGTCTGCCTGCAGCCGCTGGGGCGCCACCTCGCGCTCCGGCACGGGCGTGCGGTTCGTGCCCTCTCCGAACAGGATGAGGGGGTCCCCCAGTCCGATCTCGAGGCCGGTGACGCCCGCGGGCACCAGAGGGGCAGGGCCCGCGACGACCTGAGCCTCGCTCTGGCCGCCGCCGCTTGCCGTAACCGTGACTTCGGCGCTCTGCTCGCTCCCGGCCTCGAGGTCCGCCACCTCCGACGAGAGCCCCCCCCCCTGGACCGACAGCGGAACCTCCATCCGAAACGGCGCTCCCGCGGCCAACCGGATCGCGACCCGGGCCGGGCTCGCGGCTCGCGGGTCGGAACTGTCGGTCCTCTCGACTTCGAGTGCGAGCGGGAAGGGAGCCCCCGGATTCCCGGCCAGGAGCAGTGTGTCGAGGCTGGGCAGGCCGACGAACATCCGTTCGGGAAGCGTCGTCAGCCGATTCTGGTCCAGTCGCAGCACGCGCAGGGCGGAAAGGCCCGAGAGCAGGCCCGCGGGCAGCTCCGCGAGCCGGTTTCTGTACAGGCGCAGCGTCTCCAGACGGGTGAGGTCGGCGAACACCCCCGCCGGCAGTGCCTCCAGCGCGTTCCGGTCCAGCCGGAGTTCGGTGAGCTGGGCCAGGCCCGCGAAGACCCCCGCCGGGAGCGCCTCGAGTCCGCTGTCCTGCAGGAGCAGGCTCTCCAGGCCGGAAAGGCCGGCGAAGGCGCCCTCCTCCAGCGTCCCGATGCCGCCGTTGCCGAAGTACAGCCACGTCAGGCCGGAGAGACCGTCGAACACGCCTTCCTGCAGCGTCTCGAACTCGTTGCCGCCAAGGTTCAGCATCTTCAGAGCGGCGAGCCCGGCGAAGGCGCCCGCCGGCAGGGCGGCCAGCGCGTTGTCGCGCAGATCCAGACTCTCGAGCGCGGGGAGTGCCGAGAAAGCGTCCTCGGACCACGTCGCGAGGGCGTTTCCGCCCAGATCCAGCGTCTTCAGGCGGGAGAGCCCCGCGAACGCACCCGCCGGCAGGGTCTCGAAGCCGTTGTTCCGCAGGCGCAGCGTCTCGAGCCTGGCGAGGTCGGAGAAGACGCCCTCCGGGAACGCGGTGAAACCGACCTCGGACAGGTCCAGATTTCTCAGGTTGTAGAGGCCGGAGAGGTCGCCCGGCCGGAGCGTCGGGAGCTCGGTTCCCGAGAGGTTCAGAGTCGTGATCCCCAGATGTTCGCTGGAGACATCCGAGCAGCTGGCGGCGCGCGTTCGCACGACCAGGGCGTCGCGAATATGAGGCGTGCGGTCACAGACGCCCTCGCGGATCGTGACCGGAGCCGAAGTCACCGCGCCGAGCACGTATCCCGCACCCTCCGCCGGCGGGTCCAGCGTGAGGACGAAGGCTTCGCGGGCGGGTTCGATGTCCGGGTCGTCCCGGATCGTGATCCGGACGTCGACGGCGCTGGTCCCTGCGGGGAAGGAGACCGAACCGCTCGCGCGGTAGTCCGCCGTATCCGCATCGGCAGTGGCCGGGTCGTCGTCCATCCCGAGCGAATATCTCACGGTGACGGGAGAAGTGGGTGCGGGATCGAGGCGGAACGGCACGATGGCGTCCAAGCCCTCGGACGCGTCCGGAGACCGCGCCTCGAGCGTCGCTACCGGAGTCCGGACGGGTGCGGGCGCCGGCTCCGTAGTGCCGCCGTCACACCCGACCATCCCTAAGGTGAAAGCGAGCGCCGCCCTTCCGTTTCGCATCAGCCCCATGACCTCGACATCCTCAGATCCTCGTGAGCGAAGGCGGATTCCATCAGCGCGATGCTCCTCGCGGAAGCCCCCGAACCGGCCGCCTCGGCCCGCCAGCCGGAGACCGCTTGCGCCACCTCGCCGCCGATCCGCTTCGCCTGCCCGAGATCGATCCCATAATACTCTGCCGTAGGCAATGCGCGGTCCAACGAAGCCGTTCCGTCATACTCGTCGATATGGGTGCGCAAAACGCGCGGGCGGATGTGCGTGGGGGTCGGGTTCAGGTCGTAGGCGGGAGAGAGCCGCCAACCCTGGCCATCGTCGTACAGGAATCCGTGGTTGCGAAGGTGGTCTTCGGTGTTCGAGACGAGGATGCTGAAGACGACCCTTCTCCAGAGTTCGGCCAGACCGCGCTTCGCCGCGACTCCATGGCGCCGAAGGGCGTCCGCGATCTCCAGATAGGACCTTTGCTCGCGGTCGTCGGCCCCCAGCATGCTCATCGCGGATAGAAAGGGCACCCGACGGGCGCCCTCACGATCGAAGCGCCGCAGGATCAAGACGCGCTGCTCGCCGACCTGCTCGAGACGCCAATGGGGAACTTCGATGCCAGCGCGTCGCGCCAGCGAGAGGGCGACGCCTTCCCAGAGCACGATGTCGTATTCGTCCGCGGCATGGGGGAACTTGGCGATGGCCAACCCGCCTCCGCTGTCCCTCACGGCGGCCTTCGGCCGGGCGCCCCCGAGTGAAGCGCCGGGCCCGAGCAACAGCCGCAGGTCGTCATCCCCTTCCTCCTCGCGCGTGAACCGCGTCGAGGCGGCCAGTAGCCGTTCCAGATCGACCAGGGGCGGGATGCGTCTCGCCCGAGGCTCGGCGAGGAAGGGTCCGTCCGGGTCGCTCGAAAACCTGAGCGCCCCCATGCGCAGTTCGTCATCCACGCGGAGAAGGAAGTCGGACTCGAACAGGGTGCGGGGTGCGCGCCCGTCCCGCCGGGCACGTCGAACCTCGTCGCGCCGCAGCAGGACGCGTCCCCAGCGGTCCGGCGCGGAGTCGCCGATCGATCCAAAGAGCGCCCGCCGGGTGTGAAACGGACCGGGCCCGAGCGCCAGCGCCGGCTCGAGCGCGAATCGTCGCGGGTGGTTCAGCCAGTCCGGATCGTACTCGAACGACGCGCTCTCGCGGCCGCCGCGAACTCTGACCCGGAGTCGTCCGACGAGGGTCGGCGTTCCGTGCAGGTCGAGATGGACCAGGATCCGGCGCTCCACGAGACGGCCTCAGTCCCCCCTGCGGGCGCGTCGCGGGCGCGGAGCGGGATGGCGGACGCGCTGCGGCAGGTGCTCCTCGAGCAGGTCGAGCCCAAGGCCGTCCCGGCTGCGGTCGGCCAGTTCCGCCAGGCCGTCCTCCATCCCGAGGACGAAGAGGACGGTCGCGTAGTTGCCCATCGAGACGCCGGGATCGCCGCGCTCGATCTTGTGCAGCGTGGTGCGGCTGATCAGCGCCCGTTCCGCCATCGTCGTCGCGCGGATGCGACGGCGGAGGCGGGCGTCCCTGATGTCCGAGCCGAGCTTACGGAGGAGTCGCCGAACCGGAAGCGGCAGCGTCCCCTGAATGCGCTTCTGCATGTTACTGACCATGATAATGGTGTTTGCATGACATACCGTACATCATCATGGACATTATTTCAAGTCTAAAGCACCGTACGCGCGCGCCGCCTCCTCGGCGCTGACGTAGCCGTCGAGCACGTCCTCCCGTACCAGTTCGGGTGGCCGCCGGGAGGGGTCTCCGAGGCCGCCTCCCCCCGGCGTCTCCAGCACGATCCGACACCCCGGAGGCACGATCTCGCGACCCTTGGGCCGGAACTCGCCCACGCCCGGCACGTGGACCCGCCCCGCGGCCCCGTCGCCGCCGCCGTCGCGGCCGCGGGCCGGGTTGCGCACCCGCTCGAACATCTTGGAGACGGCGAACGCTTCACCCGACGCGTGGGAGATCTCCATGACCTGGCCGAGGCCCCCCCGGAACTCGCCGGGGCCGCCGGAGTCGGGAATGTACTCCTTCTGCCAGAAGATGAGCGGCGCCACCGTCTCGGTGATCTCGATGGGTGTGCTGCGGACGCCGGAGGGGAACGCCGTCGCCGAGAGCCCATCCTTCCCGGGGCGGGCCCCGGTGCCCCCCGCATGAAAGGGGTTGACCACGAAATGCTCGCCACGGTAGATGTGCGGACCGGTGAGGCCCGGCCCGGCCATGATGACGGGATTCCACAGGCAGGACGCGCCCTCCGCGGGCACGGATCCGGGGTCCAGCGCCTGTTCCAGGCAGCCCAGCACCACGTCCGGAAGCATCTGCCCGATGGCGTGACGGGCTGAGACGGCGGCGGGCGGGGGCGCGTTGAGGAGCGAACCGGGCGGGGCGGAGACCGCGATCGCGGCCAGCGATCCGGCGTTGTTCGGGACCTCGGAGCCCACGATGCAGCGCACCCCGAACGAACTGTAGGCGCGCGTATACGTGACGGGGACGTTGATGCCGCGCGATGACATGGGCGACGTGCCGTCCCAGTCGATCCGGATGCCGTCGGGGCCCACGCTGAGGGCGCACACGAGATCGAGGTCCTCGTCGTAGCCGTCGATTCTCATGCGGTTCCGGTACGTGCCGGGACGGAGGGCCCGGATCCGTTCCTCCATCGCGCGACGAGACGCGGCGATGATCATCTCCGCCAGCGGCGCCAGGGAATCGATCCCGAACTCCGTCATCATCGCCACCAGCCGCTCGCATCCGGTGCGGTTGCAGGCGGCCAGCGAATAGAGGTCGCCCTGGGCCACGTCCGGGTCGCGCACGTTGGCCCGGACCAGTCGCATGAGCGTCTCGTCCACCCGGCCGCCGCGGATCAGGTATCCGATGGGGAGGCGGATCCCCTCCTCGAACACCTGGTTCGCGTCCGCCCCGAAGCCGCGCCCGCCGACGTCGGCGATGTGACTCGTCGCGGCGAAGAGCGCCACCGGACGGCCGCCCAGGAACGCGGGCGTGACGACGGTGAAGTCGTTCAGGTGCCCGGTCCCCTCCCACGGGTCGTTCGTGATCAGGACATCGTCCTCTGCCAGCGTCTCCACGGGGTGGTCCCGGAGGAAGAACCCGACGGACGCGGCCATGGCGTTGACGTGGCCGGGCGTGCCCGTGACGGCCTGCGCCAGCATGCGCCCGGAGAGGTCGAACACGCCGGCGGAGAGGTCGCCCGCCTCGCGCACGGGGGTTGAGAACGCGGTGCGCACGAGGGTCCGGGCCTGTTCCTCCACCACGGAGAGCAGCCGGCTCCACATGATCTGGTCCTCGAGGGCGGCGATGCCCGCGCCGACGCCGGATGCCGCCGCCTGCCGCTCGACGAGGAGGTGGCCGCCGGCCAGCACCCGGGCCGCCCAGCCATCCGGGACCACCGTCGTCGTCTGGTCCTCGGCGATCAGCGCCGGGCCCTCGACGCCCGCCCCTTCCGCGAGCCCCGCGCGGGTGTGGACGGCCGCCGAGGCCGACTCTCCTCCGGGTCCATCCCACAGTTCGGTCCAGCGCTCGGGCTCCGGTTTCTCCGCGGGTCCCGTTCCGGACTCTTCCACGGACCCCGTGGACGTTCCCGCGGGAACGTCTGCCGCCGCGGGGGTGCTCACGACGAGCGTCCAACTCAGGACCTCCACGTCGAGTCCCGGAATGGTCCGTCCGTACACGGTTTCGTAGCCGCGGTCGAACGCTTCGCGCAGGGCCGCCGCGTCCTCGACCCCCTCGGGGAGGTCGACGCCGATCTCGTGGCCCTGGCCCACGTAGCGCATGTAGGCGCGCGCCTTCTCGCTGGTGGCCGCCCCCGGCGCTCCTCGCGAGACCACGGCCACGGCCTCCGCTCGCATCTCGACGAACGCCTCCCGCACCGCACCCGGTTCGAAGCCCGACAGCCGCATGTAGCGGCTGCGCACGACCTCGTAGGAGATGGGGGCGAGGAGGAAGCCCACGGCCGAGCCCACCCCCGCGTCGGCGGGGACGAGGAAGCGGTCCACCTCCAGCTTGTCCGCCAGCCGCGCCGCGTGGATCGGCGCGGAGCCCCCGAAGGCGATCAGCGTGCGGCCCGCCACCCCTTTCCCCCACTCGATCGCGTGTGTGCGCGCGGCGTTGGACATGTTCTCGTCCACCATCTCGCTGATGCCGAGTGCGGCGAGCGTCGGGTCGAGTCCCAGCCTCCCACCCACGCGGGCCTCGACCGCGGCCGCGGCCCGCCCCCGGTCGAGAGCGATCGAGCCCCCGGCGAAGAGGTCTGGATCGATCCGCCCCAGCACGACATCGGCGTCCGTCACCGTGGGCTCGTCCCCGCCCCGGCCGTACGCCGCCGGTCCCGGCTCGGACCCGGCGCTCGCGGGCCCCACCTGGATCCGCTTGAGGTCGTCCACGCCGGCGATCGACCCGCCCCCGGCTCCGATCTCGACCATCTCGATCACCGGGATCCGAACCGGAAGCCCGCTCCCCTGCTTGAAGCGGTAGCTGCGGGCGACCTCGAACGTCCGCGAATGGAGCGGCTGCCCGCCATCGATGACGCACAGCTTGGCCGTCGTCCCGCCCATGTCGAAGGAGAGGACGTCGCCCAGATCCAGTTCCCGGGCGAGGTGGCTGGCCAGGATCGCGCCCCCCGCCGGCCCGGACTCCACCAGACGGACCGGTGCGCTGATCGCGGTCTCCAGCGTCGTGAGCCCCCCGCCGGAGGTCATGAGGAGGAAGGGACACGCGAGACCCGACTCGCGGAGCAAATCCGCGAGCCCCCGCAGGTAACGGGCCATGAGCGGCTGCACGTATGCGTTCGCGCAGGCCGTCGACTGGCGTTCGTACTCCCGCACCTCGGGGCACACGTCCGAGGCCAGCGTCACCGGCAGCCCCGGCCGCCACTCGTCGAGGATCTCGCCGATGCGCCGCTCGTGAGATGGGTTGGCGTAGCCGTGGATGAGCCCCACCGCGACCGCCTCCACGCTCTCGGCCCCGAGCGTCGGGAGTAGCGCACGCACGGATCCTTCCTCCAGCGGCACGAGGACGCGGCCGCGGTGGTCGACCCGCTCCACCACCGGGAGCCGAAGCCGACGCGGGACGAGGGGGGGAGGGCGGTCCACGCCGATGTCGTACTGCTCGAAGCGGTTCTCGTGCGCCATCTCCAGAGCGTCGCGATGCCCCGACGTCACGATGAGCGCGGTGCGGGCGCCGCGCCGCTCGATGATGGCGTTCGTGGCCAGCGTGGTGCCGTGAATGACGAGGCTGACCGCCGAGGCCGGGACCTCGGCGATCCCCAGGACCTTGTGCACCCCCTCGAGGACGCCGCGTTCCGGGGCCGCGGTGGTCGTGAGCACCTTCGTCGTGACCAGCCGCCCGCCGGTCTCGAGGGCTACGTCCGTGAACGTCCCGCCGATGTCGATGGCCAGCCGCGCCCGGGCCATGGATCCGCCGCTCACCCGCCGTTCACCCGTCTTCGCGCAGCGGAACGGTGTAGTTCAGCGCCAGCCGTCCCCCGTCCGGGTAGATGGTCTCGCCCGTGAGATAGGACGCGTAGTCACTGGCGAGGAAGACGGCCACCGTCCCGACCTCGTCCGGGTCGCCGAACCGCCCCAGCGGGGTACGCGAAAGAATCGTGCGCCGGGCCTCGTCGTCGGCGATCACGGCGCCCAGAATATCGGTCACGATCGTCCCCGGGCCGATCGCGTTGACGCGGATGTCATGCGGCGCGAGCGCCATCGCCATGACCTTGGTCAGCTGCGCCACACCCCCCTTGGAGGCCGCGTAGGCGAGCTGGTTCGGGATCGTCACCACCGCGTTCGTGGACGACATGTTGATGATCGTCCCCTTCACCCCGCGTGCCACCATGTGGCGGGCCACGAGGCGGGAGACGAGGAAGGTCCCGCGCAGGTTCACGGACAGGACACGGTCGAAGTCCTCGACGGTCGCGTCCAGGATCGACCCCGCCGCGATGATCCCCGCGTTGTTGAGCAGGATGTCGCAGCCGCCGAACCGTTCGGTGCAGGTCTCGAGGAGGGTGGCGCACTCCCCTTCATCGCTCACATCCGCCCGCACGGCGAGAGCATCGGCCCCGGTCTCCTCCGCGATGGCCCGGGCAGTCTCGGCGCAACGCTCCTCCAGGACGTCTCCGAGCACCACCGAGGCGCCGTGTCGGGCGAAGGCGAGTGCGCACGCGGCGCCGATCCCCCTCGCCGCGCCGGTGACGATCGCGGTTTTCCCCTCGAGCGTGATCACGCGGAACCCTCCCATTTGGTCGATGCCTGCCGCGGTGATGATCCCGGGTTGATCGCCGCCGCGAAACCTCCGGAGATCAGAGACGCGGTTCCCATGGTATCGACGAAGGCGGTGTGCGGCATGCGACACCAGGTAGGGGTCCAGTTCCCCGCGAGGGCTGTGACCCATTCGCGACCTGTAGCTCCTAATGGTATGATTGTATGATCTACCACAAATACGGATCATGCCATGAAAGATCGAACTCGGCACCCGACCACCGAGGGCCCGCAAGACCATGTGGCCGAGACCGAGCGCGTCACGATCGACGAGGCCGGCCGACTGGTGCTCCCCTCACGCTTCCGCAAGGCCCTGGACATCCGCGGCCGGCAGCAGCTGATCGTCGGCCTGGAGGGCGACACGATCCGAGTGCGCACGGCAGCCGGGGCGCTCAAGCGCCTGCAGGTCATCGCGAGGCGGAAGCAGGGGTCCGGGAGCGTCGTTGACGCGTTCATCCTGGAACGGCGAGCCGAAGCCGCGCGTGAGTGAACCGGCCGAGAGCGTCCTGGACGCCTCAGCCCTTCTTGCGGCGGTCCTCGAAGAACCGGGCGCGGGGTGGGTCGCCCGTGCCCTTGGGCGTGGCGTGGCCATGTCGGCGGTCAACGTGGCCGAAGTCGCGGCGCGACTCTCGCAGGACGGCTGGACCGCGCGAGCGGTGACGAGCGTCTTCCATGAACTCGGGATCGAGGCCGTTCCCTTCGACCACGATACCGCTCTACTCAGCGGCGCGTACCGCCCGAAGACGCGACACCTTGGGCTCGGCTTGGGCGACCGCGCTTGCCTGGCGACGGCATGCAGGCTCGGCCTGCCGGCGCTCACGGCGGATCGGGACTGGGCCGAACTCTCCATCGAAGGTGTGACGGTCGTCACCATCCGCTAGAAGCCGATGTGTTGATTTTTCAGCAGCTCCATGTTACGGTGTCTTCCAGGGACACAGGCCCGTCGTGAGAGAAGTCGTGAGAGAAGGAGAGAACCGCAGTGAGTCCACTCCCGTCACTGAGCCGGCGTGAGCGCGAAGTCATGGACCTCGTCTATGAACTGGAGAATGCGACCGCCGCGGAGATCCAGGAGAACATGGCCGATCCTCCGACGTACTCGGCCGTCCGTTCCATCCTCCGGAACCTTGTGGAAAAGGGACACCTGGTGAGCGAGCCGGACGGACCGCGCTACCTCTACTCGCCCACGATGCCGGCCCTGCGCGCCCGGCGTTCGGCCATGCGCCACGTCCTGCGGACCTTCTTCGGCGACTCGGTTGAGGGCGCCGTGGCGACGCTGCTCGAGCTCCGGGAGGGCAACCTGACGCCCGAAGAGCACGCCCGCCTTCAGGCCATGATCGAGAAGGCCGCGGAGGAGGGACGATGACCGGGCTCCTCATGGGCACGGCCCCGAGCGTGGCCGGACTGGCGGCACGGGTTACGCTGCTCCTGCTGCTGGCGCTCGCTCTGGCATGGCTCGGACGACGCGGCTCGCCCAGGACGCTCCACTTGTTGTGGACGACGACGTTCGCCCTCGTGCTCGCGCTGCCCCTGCTCGGTCTCTTCGGGCCTTCCTGGAACGTCCCGATCCTCCCGTCAGGCGGTGGCGAGGCGGAACCGGCCTCCATCGCAGCTCCCGCCGGCATGACGCCGCCTCAGACCACCGAGTTACAGGACGCCCAGGCTTCGGTGCACGGGCCTCGGCTCGACACACCCGCCACCGAGCCAGTGAGGTCTGCTCCGAGCCCGATCACCGTCTTCGTCCTCGTCTGGGCGATCGGCTGCGTGCTTGCGCTGGTTTCGCTTGGGGCCAGCGCCGTCCGCCTCCGGGAACTGATCCGGTCGGCGCACCCCCTGCGAGATCCGGAGTGGCTTCGAGAGGCCGACGTAGTCCGGCAGCGAACGGGGATTCGCGGCGAAGTACGGCTCCTGTCGAGCGAAGCCGCGGCCACGCCGATGACCGGGGGGTTCTGGAAGCCGGTGATCCTGCTCCCTCCGTCGGCCACGGACTGGAGCCCCGCTCGGCGCGCTGTGGTGCTGGCCCACGAGCTCATCCATGTGCGTCGGCGCGACGCGCTCCGGCAACTCGCGGGACGGGTCGTGCTCGCCCTCTACTGGTTCCATCCCCTGAGCTGGCTGGCGTCACGCCTCGCGACGCTCGCCAGCGAGAAAGCCTGCGATGAAGAGGTGCTCAGGCTCGGTATGCGCCCCTCCGACTACGCCCGGCATCTTCTCCTGCTGGCGTCCGGCCTTCGCCCCGATCCCAACGTATTGGCGCTGCCCATCGTGAAGTCGTCACAACTTGAGAGCCGAATCATGTCCATACTCGAACGCCAGCGGCCGCGTCCCAGCGTTGTCCGTACGACCATCACCCTGACCGTGATCGGCATCGTGGCGGTGTGTGCCGCGGCCGCCCGCCCGATCCCGATCGATGAGGCCCCGGCGCTCCCCGCTGAACCTGAATCTCCGCCGATCATCGCGCCCGCAGCCGAACCGCGACCGGATCCGGTTGCTTTGCGGCTGGAGACCTCCGCCTCGCAGGCGATCCAGTGCTCCTTCTCCGCCGATTCGATGCGGACGATGGTCATTCGCGGCCAGGGTATCACGCTGACCGGGTGGCGCAACGGAGACCGCACCATCGAGAAGTCGGTTGGGGGCCTGCACCTCTGCATGCGGACGCATGGAGACGTGGTGATGAGCGACGACGGGACCTCGGTTCGAGCCGTGGGTGCCGACAGCTGGATCGTCCTCGAGTCCAGCGACGAGAAGGTCCACCGGCTTGTCGTCACCGAAGATCCCGGCGGCATCGAACACCAGTGGAGCGTCGATGGCGTCAGCCGGACCTTTGACGCCCAGGCACGGCAATGGCGCGACCTGATGTTCACGGTGCTGCGGGGCTACGAGGAGGCATGGGGGATTCGCAGCCGCAGCGAAGAAGCCGCTCTGCGGGGCCAAATCGCCTCTCACAGAGGGCGTGTCGCCAGCTTTCGCGGGCAGAGCGCGTCCCACCGGGGGCACGTTGCCAGCCTGCGCGGCCGGATCGCCTCCAATCGGGGGCACGTCGCCAGCCTGCTGGGCCAGATCGCGTCTCGCAGAGGACGCGTCGCCAGCATGAACGGTCGGATCGCGGGGTACCGGGGCCGGATCAGCGCCTTGCGCTCCGCCATGGCCTTGACAACGAGTACCGAAGCCCGGGAAGCGATCGAGGAAGACATTCGGGAGTGGGACACGCAGATCCGGCAGACCGAAGAAGAGATCGACCGGTACGACCTCGACGGGAAGGTTCGCGAGATCGAAGCGGAGATCGAGGACTATGACCTCCCGGGCAGGGTTGCGACGATCCAGCAGCAGATCGAGGACTACGACCTCGCGGGGAAGGTCGCGGCCATCGAAGCCGAGATCGAGGCGTACGATCTTGAAGGGAAGACGCGCGAAATCGAACGGATGATCGAGGAACTGAACACCGACGCGCGGGCTGACGAGGTCGAGCGCTCGCTCGAGGACGAGATCACGGAGCTGCGCCGCCTGACAAGATGACGGCGGGACGTTCCCGCGGGAACGTCTCTCAGCTTGGGCAGGACGAGATTTCCGGGTGCGCTGTCCAGCTCTCGAAGACTTCGCCGCCCGCCGGCAGTTCGACGGCGGTCGTCGCACCCGGGGCGACGTCCGTGCGCGCGGTGGGCCCGAGTTCCGTCCCGGTGGAGAGGTGGACTTCGACCCGGACCGCGCACAGGGTCTCGCCTGTCGTGTTCTCGACCGTCCCCGCGAACGCCTCGCGCCCCGGATCGTAGGAGAGGACGAGCCGCGCCCCGCGCCGCGCCGCATCCCAGGTTTCGCTCCGACCGACATATTCCCCCGACTCTTCGCCCTCGCCGCCCTCGTCGTGTCCGCCCTCGCCGTGCTCTCCCTCACCTTCCTCGCCGCCCTCGCCGACACCGGCCGCCGAGAGCTTCCGGTGCATCCCGCGCACGTTGAGTTCGCGCCAGTCGTCGTAGCGGTCCCAGTGGCTGTAGTCCTCCATGAGCACCGACTCGGCGGTCTCGTCTTCGCTCAGTCCCGCCTCCACCGCGTCGCGCACGGCCGCGTCCAGGTCCCGGTAGTAGGCGAGCTGCCGCTCGATCGTGGCCCGATCTCCGGATGGCCCGTGGCCGAACACGATCTGCTCGAACGGGATCTCGAGCAGGCCCTCGATCGCCCCGAACATGTCGGGGAAATAGAAGGATCCGAGGTCCATGTACCCGAAGCGGTCACGCGACACGAAGTCCACCGCGAAGGCGAGGCCGTGCGCGGGGAGGAACGCGACCGCCATGTCGTCGCTGTGGCTTCGTCCGAGGTAGTGAAGCTCGATCTCGCCGCCCGCCAGCGTCATCGTCTCGGCGAAGGTCGAGGTGGGCGGGGGAAGGTCGGGGTCGCCCGCCTCCCGCAGAGGCGCGTCCGCGTTCTCGTGCGCGAAGATGGGGGTGTCCGTCCCGAAGGCTTCACGCAGCACCTCGGCGCCGGTCGCGTGATCCGCATCCCGGTGGCTGTAGACGATCGCCGCCAGCTCCGCGTCCGGCGCGACCCGGCGGATCTCCTCCGCGTAGGTGGCGGCCGCCTCCACGGAAATCGGATCGAAGGCGAAGACTCCCTCCGAGGTTACCGCGAACAGGGCGTTGTGTCCGATCCAGCGGAACTGGTACACCCCCTCCGCGACCTCCGTCGTCTCGAACTGCGCCGGCGCGTCAGTCCCCGCGCTCTCGTCGGATGGAGGCTCTCCCTCGCCACAGCCCACCCACAGGGCCCCGGCGATGAGAAGGGTCGCGGTTGAACCGGATGAACGCTTGCGTGCCATATCAACTATCTCCATAGTAGATGGTGTCGGGTACGTCCTTTCTGGACAGCCCGCCGCGCCGACGACCTCACACGGAATAACCTAAGCGAGCGGAGGGGCTACCGGGATGAGCCGGAGATCACGATCACGTGGCGTCGGCAGAACTCGGCTACCCGCAATCTTCGCGGGAGCCCTGGGAGCTGTCGGCCTGGAGGCTCAGGAGGTTGTCGATCTACCGGCGGAGGATCTTCCCCTCTCAGCGGATTTCGAGTTGGTGTACCGCATCGGGTCCGCCGCGGCGGAATCCGCATGGGAGCAGTTCTCCTCCATCCGGAACGTAGGCTTCGATGAGATGGGCAACCTCTACCTGATGGACGGTGCGGGGATGGGGGCCGCCTCGCGCATCGTTGTAGTCGACCCTTCGGGCCAATACCTGAACCACTTCGGTCGCTCCGGCGACGGTCCGGGCGAGTTCCGCGCCGCGATACAACTCGTGGTGTGGGCCGATGGGCGCACCCTCGTCGAGGACATGATGCGTCAGGCGTATCACGTCTTCGACCCCGGCGGCGAGTTCGAGCGCATGGTGAGAGAAGCGGGCGCGGGCGGGGGCTTCGGCATCTCCAGTCGTCCCGGCCTCCGACCGGAGCGGACGGGCCGCCAGACGGTGATCGGGCGGGACGGTCGCTCGATCGTCCGCGTCGACATGTCGTCGGACGAAGTGACGGAGCGCACGCTGGTGGAGCCCTGGACGCCGCCGGAGCGAGAGGACCAAGGCCCGAGAGCCGGGGAGATCGAGGACATGATCGATGAGGTGTGGGGATTCGAACCCGAGGTTCTGTTCGACGTGCTGCCGTCGGGCGAGGTCGCGTTCTCGGACTCCTCGACCTACGCGATCAAGCTCACCAATCCCACGGGCGCCATCGAGCACATCCTGCGGCGACCCATACGGCCGCTGGCGGTGACGGAGGAGATGAGGCACGCGGCACGCGAGCGCCGCCTCGAGGCGCAGCGGAACCGGCAGTTCACTTCGATCACGGGGGGGGAGCCGCCCCCGCAAGTCCAGACGCTAGTCAGCAGGCTGAGAACGGCTCAGACGGCGGCGGTCGAGAACATGCAGTTCTTCACCGAAGTGCCGGTGATCGCGGCCGTGCGCTCCACCTGGGATGGAGCCCTCTGGGTCGAGCGGAGCACGGAGCCGGGCAGAGAAGAACCGGGCCCGATCGACGTGCTCACTCCGGACGGACGCTACGTGGGCACGCTCACCCCGGGCGCCGCAGCCCTGCCGGACATGCCGGACGCCTTCGGTCCCGACGGTCTCGTCGCCTTCATCGACACAGACGAGTTCGACGTTCCGGTCGTCACCGTGAGGCGAATCCCGGCCGAGATCCGCTAAGCACAGCTACCTCTTTGCAACCGTGCCCGGAGATCCTGTGTCCCAGCGGTGGGTGTCCAGGATCCGGGGTCGTACGTCAGGCAAAGGGGACTGCCGTGATGAGCCGAAGAGCACAACCAGACGGCATATGCGGAACGCTACTGCTCGGAGGGTTCGTGATCGCGCTCGGAGCCGTCGGGCTGCAGGCGCAGGAGGTGGTCGATCTGCCGGCCGAAGATCTCCCCCTCTCGGTCGACTTCGAGCCGGTGTACCGCATCGGCTCGGCCCTGGGCGAATCGGAATGGGAGGAGTTCACCGCCATCGGGCACATCGGCTTCGACGGCGTGGGCAACCTCTACCTGCTGGATGCCCCGGGGCCTGAGGCCGGGACGCGCGTCGTCATCGTGGACCCTGCGGGTCAACACGTGAAGGACTTCGGTCGCCACGGCGACGGGCCGGGAGAGTTCCGGTGGCCGCGCCGCATGGTCGTTTGGGCGGACGGGGGCACGCTCATCGAGGACGTCATGCACATGGGATGCCACGTCTTCGGGCCGGAAGGCGACTTCGACCGCATGGTGCGGGGCGCGGCGGGCCGCGACATGCGACCGGAACGCGGCGGCGCGAGGACGGTCGTGGGCGCGTCGTGGCGTCGTGCGGACCATAACGGGCGCTCCATCGTTCGCTTCGACCTGTCGTCGGACGAGGTCAGCGAGCGGACTCTCGTAGAGGCCTGGGTGCCCCGGCCCGGGGACGAGGGCCGCGGCGCCCCCGAAAGCCTCGAGGATTTCGTCGATGAGGTGTGGGGCTTCGAACCGGCGCTTCTGTTCGACGTACTGCCGTCGGGCGGGATCGCGTTCTCGGACTCCTCGGCGTACGCCATCAAACTGGCCGATCGATCGGGCGTGATATCGCGCGTCCTGCGGCGGCCCATGTCGCCGCTGCCCGCTACGGAGGCGATCAGACAAGCGGAGCGCGACCGTCGGCTCGCGGAGACCGGGAACCGGACGAGCGCCACGGTGGGGGGAGGGGAGAGAACTCCCGAGATGGCGGAGTTGTCGAGGGCCCTGGCCGCCGCGCGGGTGACGGCGGTCGAGAACATGCGGTTCTTTCCCGAAGTGCCGGTGATCACGGCCCTGCGAGCGACCTGGGGCGGCGCGCTGTGGGTCCAGCGGAGCCCGGAGCCGGGCTCGGGCGAGCCGGGCCCCATCGACGTGATCGCGCCGGACGGGCGCTACGTGGGCACGCTGGCGCTGGGAACGCCGGAGCTGCCCCACATGCCGGACGCATTCGGCCCGGACGGCCTCGTCGCGTTCGTGGACACCGACGAGTTCGACGTCCCGGTCATCACCGTGAGGCGAATCCCCGCCGAGATCCGCTGATCTCGGTTGACAACGACGCGGCCGGCGAGCATCGTCTCGAAGTCCGAATAAATACCGAATATCAACCGAATGATCACCGGAGCATCCATGTCATACGCCGAACGCCTGGCCTCAGACCTCTCCATGTCCATGAAGCTGTTCAAGAAGACCCTCGAGACGTTCGAGGAGGAAGACTCCGGCTTCGGGCCGCGCACGGATGTCTTCACCGTGGCCGGCCATGTCGCGCACGCCGCCGGTACGGTCGACTGGTTCGTCGACGGCGCGTTCGGGGACGGCTGGAACATGGATTTCGAGGGGCACCTCGCGGAGGCGAGGGCCGTCACTTCGCTGGCGGAAGCGATCGCCTGGGTCGACCGGGCCTACGGCCGAGCCATCGAGGTCATCGGGTCTTCATCGGACGAAGAATTGGACACGCCAATCGACGACCCGCAGATCATGCAGGGCCAGCCGCGTGGCGCGATCGTCAACGGAATCACGGATCACACGGCCCACCACCGGGGCGCGCTGACGGTCTACGCGCGGCTGCTCGGCAAAGAGCCGGTCATGCCGTACGCGTAGCGAGGATCTCCGCCGGCGATTCGCCGGAGGAAGCCGGCGCGACTTCGCGTACGAATAGCTGCGCGGCGCACTCGCGCCGCAGGGCGAGCAGGGTGCCCTCGACGGAGACGATCGGATCTCCCGAGGGAGAATTGCGGACGCGACGGAGGCGGCAGCCTGGAAGGATACCGCGCTCGAGCAGGGGTTCGACTTCGTCGTCCGGCGCCTCGATCCGTTCCAGTTCGACAGTCTGGCGCAGCGGCACGTCCATGAGCGACCTGACGGACTCCTGCCCGGGCCCTGTGACCGGGCCGGCCTGGAAAGAAGCGACCGTCGCGACTTCGCCGTTCACTCGTCCGTCCTTCGCGCTGGTTTGACCGCCGACGCGCAACATACTAGCGTCCGTTCCAGTTGAGAACCAGTCTCAACTATCAATAATCATTATCGGTTGTGCCCGTCATGTCTCCAGTCGCGAGCCCAGCGCGCGCGGATCGAGGACCCGCGACGGACGTCCCTGCTTCGGGGCCGCCCGTCGTCGCCCTCATCGGTCCGCCCAACTCGGGCAAGACGACGCTGTTCAACCGCCTCACCGGGCTGCGGCAGAAGGTCGCGAACTATCCCGGGGTCACGGTCGAAAAACACGTCGGTCGCGCGCGCTTCGCCTCGGGTCTGGACTTGGACATCGTCGACCTGCCCGGGGTCAGCGGCTTCTCGGCCCGATCCCCGGACGAGCGGATCACGCGCGATGTGCTCGAAGGCCGCATCGAGGGTCTGCGCGCGCCGGAAGCCGTGGTTCTTATCGTCGACGCCGTCCGGCTCGAGACGCACCTCATGCTCGTCGAGCCCGTCCTCGAGCGGTCGGTCCCGACGCTGCTCGTGCTCAACATGGCGGACGAACTCGAAGGGGGCGGGGGGCGCCTGGACGACGAGACGCTCGCCTCGGAGTTCGGGGTGGAGGTCGTGCGGACGGACGCGCGCACCGGGCGGGGTGTCGACGCGGTTGCGGACTTTCTGGACCGGGTGGCCGTCCGCGCCGTGGCCCGCGAGACCGACGCGCCGCCCGTACAGGAGCCTCGCCAGCGTACGGGTCTGCCGCTACTCGACGCGCTCGCACGACGGCGGGCCGTGGTCCAGGATGCGCTCGCCGCCGCACAGTACCGTTCGGCCGGCCTCCCGAAGCTGACGGAGCGGCTGGACGCGATCTTCCTGCACCGGATCGCGGGCCCCGTGGTGTTCCTCGTCCTCGCCGCGCTCGTATTCCAGGCCATCTTCACCTGGGCGACGCCGATCATGGACGGGGTCGAACTCGCCATCGCCTCCTCCGGCGAATGGGTCGCGGCGCGCCTCCCGGCGGGCTGGTTCCGCAGTCTCCTGATCGACGGCGTGTGGGCGGGGGTGGGCTCCGTCCTCGTCTTTCTCCCGCAGATCCTCATCCTCTTCCTCTTCCTGGGGATCCTGGAGGACTCCGGCTACATGGCCCGCGCGGCGGTGATCGCCGACCGGATGATGCTGAGGGTCGGTCTGCAGGGGCGGGCGTTCCTGCCGCTGCTCTCGGCCTACGCGTGCGCGGTTCCGGCGATTCTTTCCGCGCGCACAGTCGACGACGAGCGCGACCGGCTCGCCACCATGTTCATCGCCCCGTTCATGACCTGCTCGGCCCGGCTCCCGGTGTACGCGCTCCTCATCGCCGCGTTCATCCCCGAACGCCCGCTCCTGGGGCCGTTCGTGGGCACCCGTGCGGCGACGATGCTCGGCCTCTACGCACTGGGCCTCGCCGCCGCGGTGGGGACGGCATTCCTGCTCAGGCGCACCGTGCTGCGCGGGAAGCCGGCCGGGTTCGTGCTGGAACTGCCGCCGTACCGGATCCCCGCCGTGCGCACGCTCGCGCTGCGGCTCGTCGACCGCAGCAAGATCTTCCTGCGCAGGGTCGGCAAGATCATCCTCGCGGTGACCGTCGTCCTCTGGGTCCTCGCCCAGTTCCCGCGCATCGACGGAAGCCCGCCGCCCGTCGAGGAGAGCGCGCTCGGACAGATGGGGCAGGTGATCGAGCCCGCGATCGAACCGCTCGGGTTCGACTGGAGGATCGGCGTGGGTCTCGTCTCGTCGCTCGCCGCGCGCGAGGTGATCGTCGGAACGCTCGGCACGATCTACGGGATCGAGGACACGGACGAGACATCTCTCGAACTGCGGGCGGCACTGCAGCGAGATCTGGACTTCGGGGGGGCCGTCGCCCTGCTCGTCTTCTTCGTGTTCGCCCTTCAATGCATGTCCACGGTCGCGATGATGCGGAGGGAGACGGCGGGATGGAAGTGGCCGATCACCCAGTTCACGTACATGCTTGCGCTCGCGTACGTCGGAGCGCTGGCCGCGAACCAGTTACTCTGAGGCGGCGGCCGGGTCGCGGAAGAACCTCGGGTAGAGCAGGGCGTTGGCGAGCGCCACCACGGGGAACACGATGAGCGCGTCGATCATGCTCCAGAAGTAACGTCCTGCGGGTTTCGCCATCATTCGGCGGGCGAGACTATCCATCGGAAGATGACGGAACAACGGACACAAGAGGAACTCTCGATGCACACCCGGACAGCGACCGACCTCACGCGGCGATCCTCCTCCATCGTCCATGCGCTCGCGGCGTTCGCGTGCAGTGCCGTCGTCGCCTGCGCCGTGGAGCCGGCGGCGGAAACCCGGGAGGCTGCGGAAGCGGAGTCTCCGTACCACATCCTCGTGACCAATGACGATGGGATCGAATCGCCCGGCATCCAGGAACTCGCGGCGGAACTCGGGAAGGTCGGCGAGGTGACGGTGGTGGCCCCGTGTGGCGAACGCAGCGGGAGCAGCATGTCGATCCTGCTGGGCCAGGGGATCCGGCTCCGCGATTTCCCGGAAGGGGGAGAGTTGGCGGGCCAGTGCGTCGACGCGACCCCGGCCGGGGCCGTTCTCTTCGCCATCGAGGCGCTCGCGCCCGAGTCCGGTTTCGACGTGGTCGTGAGCGGGATCAATCGCGGGGCGAACGTCGGGGATGTGTCGCACATGTCCGGTACCGTCGGGGCCGCGATGATGGGGGCGTACCACGGGGTGCCGTCGGTGGCGGCCTCGCTTGGCGATGGGTCGGCCGGATTCGAGTACGCCGCCCGCGTCGTGGCCCGCTTCGTCGACGGACTCCGGCACCGGCAGCCCGAACCGGGCGTCGTGTACTCGATCAATCTTCCCCGCGGGACGGAGGCCGACACCCGCGGCGTCACCGCACGCCCGATGGGAGGGAGCTACATCCGGGTCGAGTACGAGGAGATCGAAGGGACCGAGGGCGCGCGCGTCTTCCGCCCCCGATTCGCGGCTCCCGATCCGTACCCCGCCGGGAGCGATTCCGAGGCGTACGACGGCGGCTTCATCACGATCACTCCGCTCCGCTTCGACTGGACGGATCGCCCGAGCCTCGAAGAGCTGGAGGGCTGGGATCTCGAGGGCCTGGCCCGGGACGGAGGATGACGAGGGACTAGGGGGCCGGGCCGTTCACCAACCCAGGACGTAGCCGAAGACGAGGGGCGCGACGATCGTCGCGTCGGATTCGATCACGAACTTCGGCGTGTCCACGTCGAGCTTGCCCCAGGTGATCTTCTCGTTGGGGACGGCACCGGAATACGAGCCGTAGCTCGTGGTGGAGTCGCTGATCTGGCAGAAGTACGCCCAGTAGGGGCAGCGGCGGCGCAGGTCCTGCCGAATCATCGGGACGACGCAGATGGGGAAGTCGCCGGCGATCCCGCCCCCGATCTGAAACAGTCCGACGGGCCTGGCGTCCGGATCCGCGCCGGGGGCCACGTCCGGACCCGCGTCGATTTCGGGGAGATCCGCCAGCGCACGCCCGGTACTCGCGAGGGCGTACCATTCCGCCAGTTCGACCATGTATTCGGTGCCCCCGTGCACGGGTCCCGGACGGCTCAGGCCGCCGCGGACTTGTTCGGCCGCGAACACGTTGCCCAGCGTGGAGTCTTCCCAGCCCGGCACGAACAGAGGGAGGTCGGCCGCCGCCGCCGCCACGAGCCAGGAATCGGCGGGATCGATCTGGTAGCTGTGGGCCAGGGTGCGGTCACGGATCAGCTGATAGAGGTATTCGTGGGGGAGGCGCCGCTCGCCCGCGGCCTCTGCGGCCCGCCACAGCTCCCGCAAAGGAGCTTCGACCGCCCGGACCGCCTCGGCCTCGGGGATGCACGTGTCGGTGACCCGGTTGAGGCCCCGCCGCTCCAGAGCCTTTTCCTGCTCGGCCGTCAGAGCCCGCCAGTCCGGGATCCGACGGTAGTGCTCGTGCGCGACGAGGTTGAACAGATCCTCCTCGAGGTTCGCCCCGGTGGCGCAGATCGCGTGGACCTTCCCGGCCCGAATCATCTCCGCGAGGGAGAGACCGAGTTCCGCCGTGCTCATGGCGCCGGCCAGTGTGAGCAGCATCCGGCCGCCGCCGTCGATGAGATCGCGGTAGCCGCCTGCCGCTTCCCGCAGGGCCGCGGCGTTGAAGTGACGGTAGTGACGGTCGATGAAGTCGCCGAGCGTCACGGTCTCCGCACCGTGGTCGGGGTCCGCGGTGAGGTCGGCTTCGTCGGCGCGCTCAGACCCGCACCGACGCCCGGAAGGTCGGCGGCCGCCGGTGGTTCGTCGCCTGCTCGAAGGCGTACGCGAGCCGGATCAGCGTCGCCTCGCTCCAGGCCCGGCCGCACAGCGACATCCCGACCGGGAGCCCCGAGATGAAGCCCATGGGGACCGACATGTTGGGATAGGCCGCCATGGCCGGGGGCGTGGAGCACCCCCCGCCACCCCCGCCCGAAGCGTCGAGCGGATCCTGCAGGGCGGGGATTCCCGCCGTGATGCCGACGAGTGCGTCGAGCCGGTGCTCGTTCATGGCCCGGTCGATCCCCTCGTCGCGCGAGAGCCTGTGGCTCGCGGCCAGCGCGTCGAGGTACTTCTGGTCGGTCAGCGGACCCCGCTCCTGCGACCGCACATGGAGTTCCTGCCCGTAGAGGGCGAGTTCGAGATCGTGGTTCGCCTCGTTGTACTCGATGAGTTCCGCGAGCGACTTGATCGGCGCCCCGGGGCCCAGCGAGGCGAGATAGGCGTTCAGGTCCGCCTTGAACTCGTGGTACAGCACCTCCATCTCGTACTCGTTCCCGAACCGCAGCTCCTCGGGCAGCGTCACCGGGTCGACGACGGTCGCGCCTTCGGCCCGCATCACGTCCAGCGCCTCCTCGAACAGGGCGTCGACGCGGCTGTCGAAGCCGGCGTACTCGCGCAGGACGCCGACGCGGGCGCCGCTGAGGCCGCCCGGGTCCAGTGCGCCGGTGTAGTCGGTCAGGAAGTTGCCCGCGCTCGCGGCGGTCAGCGGGTCGCGGGGGTCGACGCCGACCATGGTGCCGAGCATGATCGCGGCGTCACGCACGGTGCGGGCCATGGGGCCGGTGCTGTCCTGGCTGTGGGCGATGGGGATGACCCCGCCCCGGCTGTGGAGGCCGATCGTGGGCTTGATGCCGACGAGGCAGTTGCGCGACGAAGGGCCGACGATCGAGCCGTCGGTCTCGGAGCCGATCGCCGCGACCGCGAGGTTGGCCGACGCGCCCGCTCCGGATCCGGAACTCGATCCGCCCGGCGTGCGGTCGAGCGCGTACGGGTTGCTGCAGAAGCCGCCCCGGCCTCCGTCCCACCCGCGCCCGCTCCAGCCCGACGCCCCGAACTCGAACGACTTCCAGCCGGCCCACTCGCTCATGTTCGCCTTGCCGAGCAGCAGCGCCCCCGCCCCGCGCAGCCCCGCGGCCACGAACGAATCCTGCGGCGCGATCGAGCCGCGCAGCGCCGTCGACCCGGCGGTCGTCGTCATCCCGTCCGCCGTATCGATGTTGTCCTTGAGAAGAATCGGGATGCCGTGCAGCGGCCCCCGGGGGCCCGAGGCCTGGAACTCGCGGTCGAGTGCATCGGCGATCTCGAGCGCGTCCGGGTTCACCTCCAGCACCGCGAACAGCCGCGGACCCTGCCGGTTCAGCGCCTCGATCCGGTCGAGGTACATCTCCGTGATCGAGCGGCAGGTGTGCTCGCCCGACCGCATCCCCTCGTGGATCTCGTCGAGCGTGATCTCGTCGAGCGCGAAGTCGGGCACCTCGCCCGAGTAGCTCGCGTCCCCGGCGCCGCCATCGCCCGAACGCGAGTCGTCTCGCGGAGTCGCACAGCCACCGAGGGAGAGGAGAGCCCCGGCCGCCACGCCGGTTCCCAGAAAAGTGCGTCGATCCATGTCGGCCATAGGTCGTCTCGTGCGGTCTGTCGTCTCGTGCGGTCTGAGGGTTTCGGCCGGGGCCACGGGAGCCCGGCCCGTGCTCGCTCAAACATCATGGAAGCGGCTTCACCCGGCGGTCAATGAGTTCGCCCGCTCCCGGCTCCCCATTGACGCCCGGCTGCGCGGGGTTCCACCGTCCAACGGGAGTCGTTCCCTCCGGAGGTAGACGACATGAAACGAACCGTCCGCGTCGGGGTCCTGTGCCTGGGGTTTTCCGGCCTCGCGGCGACCGACGCAGCGGGCCAGACGCCGCCCGACTTCTCGTCCGTTCGGAGCGAGATCCAGCGGGCCCTCGTCGACTACGACGCCCCCTCGATGTCGGTCGCGGTGGCGACGGCTGGCGAGATCGTGTGGGAGGAAGGCTTCGGATGGGCCGACCGCGAGCGACGGATTCCGGCCACCGAGCACACGGTGTACTCCCTCGCCTCGATCTCGAAGCCGATCACGGCGACGGGTCTCATGGTCCTCGTCGAACGCGGCCTGATCGACCTCGCCGCCCCCGCGAACGACTATCTGGGCCCGGCGAAGATCAAGGGCCGCGCCTTCGACGCCGCCGCGGCAACGGTGCGGCGCGTGGCCGGGCACACCGCCGGTCTCCCGCTCCACTATCAGTTCTTCTACGAGGACGAGCCGTACCGCCGGCCTCACATGGATGAGACGATCCGCCGCTACGCCAACCTCGTCACGGCGCCGGGGGAACGGTGGAACTACTCGAACCTCGGCTACGGGATCCTCGACTACATCATCTCCCGAACGTCCGGACAGTCGTACCCCGACTTCATGCGCGATGAGGTGTTCCAGCCGCTCGGCCTCACCCGGACCTCGATCGACATCGGCCCCGGGCTCGAGGACTATGCGGCGAGACGCTACGCGACCGACCAGAGTCCGATCGCGTTCTACGACTTCGACCACCCCGGCGGGTCCGCCGTGTTCAGCAGCGCCCACGACCTCGTCCGCTTCGGCATGTTCCACCTGGGACATGACCTGAAGGTTCAACGCAGGATCATCTCCGACGCGTCGATCGAACGCATGCGCCAGCCGAGCGGGAGCAGCGGTCCCGCCTCGCAATACGGGATCGGCTGGTCGCTGCGTGAACTGCCCGGCGGAATCCGGCTCACGAGGCACGGCGGCGGGATGGGCGGCGTCCGGACGGAGCTCGCGATCGCGCCCGACGAAAACGTCGCCATCGTCGTGCTCATGAACGCCGCCTCTCCGCTCACCGGCTATGTCGCGGAGCTGATCTGGCACACGCTGTACCCGGACCGCGTGCCGAAGCCGACGCCTCCCGAGCGGGACGGCGCCCCGGACGATCCGGCGGACGGCGCCGCTCCCCTGATCGAGTTCACGCCCATCCCCGAACTGACCTGGGTGGGAGAGGTCCACACGCACCTCGGCCCGAGCCGCCTGGCACTCGCGATCGACGACGGTGGGCGCGTCCACGTGCAGCTGGGCGACCAACTCTGGACACTGCTCAACAATGCGCGCTTCGAAGACGGATACCTGCGGGGCGGCTTCAAGGGCGACATCGGCACCGACGACGCGAACCGGACCGACTATGCGCTGTCGGTCGAACTCAAGCTGAGGGGCGACGTCCTGAATGGTTCGGTGACGGCCATCACGCTGCCGAACGTGCGTCTGGGCAACGCCCTCACCCATTGGGCGGAAGTGCGGCGGCGCCGCTGAGACCGCAACGGGTCCGGCCCCCAGCGGCCGGGGCTCGCGCGATAGACCCATAGGGAAGGGAACCACGATGACTCGATCCGACCGGCCGATCTCACCGACGGCGATCCGGCTGCTGGCCACCATGCTGCTGGCCACCCCGCTGCTGCTCGTCGCGTGCGGGCCGCAGGCGGACGTACCCGAGAGCCAGGCATCCGCGGCCCCGGCGCCCAGCGAAGTCCCGGCGATCGAGGCCGAGCACCTCGAGTACCTCCGGGCGAACTACGAGAAGTCCGAGTACATGGTCCCCATGCGCGACGGCATCGAGTTGTACACGATCGTCTACGCCCCCCGGGACCGCTCCCGGGAATATCCCATCCTCCTCTTCCGCACTCCGTATTCCATCGGCCCCTACGAGCCGGGCGAGTACCGGAACCCGCTCGGACCTTCGAGGGAGTTCGACCAGTCCGGGTACATCTTCGCCTTCCAGGACGTGCGCGGGCAGTTCAAGTCCGAGGGCGAGTTCGAGGTCATCCGCCCCCCCGCGCCGGAACCCCGCGGCCCGACCGACCCCGACGAGACTACGGACAACTACGACGCGATCGAGTGGCTGCTCGCGCACGTCGAAGGCCACAACGGCCGCGTCGGGCAGTGGGGGATCTCCTATCCCGGCTGGCAGACCGTGATGGGGATGGTGGACGCGCACCCGGCGCTCGTGGCCGCCTCACCCCAGGCCTCGCCCTCCGACATGTTCATCGGCGACGATTGGCACCATAATGGCGCCTTCCGAATCATGTACGCCTTCTCCTGGCTGTCCGGGAACGCCCGCCGGCGCGACGGCCCGACGGAGACGCGCGGCGCCCGCTTCGACTACGGTACACCGTCCGGATACGACTTCTTCCTCAACGCCGGGTCCGCCGCGACCGTGGACGAACTCTACTTCCACGGAGACGTGCCCGCGTGGCGCGATTTCATCGAACACCCCGACTACGACGAGTTCTGGCAGGCGCAGAACGCCCTCCGCTACCTGGACGACGTCCGCCCGGCGACGCTGAACGTGGCGGGCTGGTTCGACACCGAGGACTTCTACGGCCCCATGTCCATCTACCGGACGGTCGAGGAGGAGAATCCCGGGCTGGAAAACACGCTCGTGGTGGGTCCGTGGCTGCACGGCGGCTGGAGGCGCATGGACGGCGACTTCCTCGGCTGCATCGCCTTCGACACGAAGACCTCGCTCCACTTCCAGACCGAGTTCCAGTTCCCCTTCTTCGAATACCACCTGAAGGACGAGGGGATGTGGGACGCGACGGAGGCGAACGTCTTCCTCACGGGATCGAACGAATGGCGCGCCTACGATTCATGGCCGCCGGCGGGCGTCACCTCCACGAGTCTGTACCTGGGTTCGGACGGAACGCTGAGCTTCGAGCCGCCGTCGCAGACCGGGGACTCCGCCGCGGACTCCTACGTCAGCGATCCGGCCAACCCGGTGCCGTTCAGCGCCGAGGAGCGCACGACGCTGGGCCACCTGTGGAAGGTCGAGGACCAGCGCTTCGCCTCGGAGCGCCCCGATGTCCTCGTCTACCAGTCCGAACCCCTGGAGGAGGACCTCACGATCGCGGGGCCGATCGGGGCCGAGGTCTTCGTCTCCACAACGGGGACGGACTCCGACTGGATCGTCAAACTGATCGACGTCTATCCCGACGACGCGCCGCCCAGCGCGAACTGCGATGTTCCCATGGGCGGATACCAGATGCACCTGGCCGGGGAGATCATGAGGGGCCGATTCCGGAACGACCTCGAGAATCCTGAGCCAATGGTGCCCGGCGAGGTCACGAGGATCGAGATTGATCTCCGGGACCGCTTCCACACCTTCAGGGCGGGGCACCGGCTGATGGTGCAGGTCCAAAGCTCGTGGTTCCCGGCCTACGACCGGAACTCGCAGACGTTCGTGGACACGTACCGCGCCTCACCGGACGACTACCAGGCCGCGACGCAGACTCTCTACCGCTCGGCGGAGCACCCGTCGCGAGTGATCCTCGGCGTCCTGCCCCGATAGCCGCCGGTAGCCCTGGAAGCTTGGGCCACCAGACGTTCCCGCGGGAACGTTTCCTGGGGGTCGCGGCGTTGGGTGGTCAGTTCAGCGTGGCCATGCCAGCGCGCCCGGCAGGCCGCGGCTGAACAAGGCCTCGAGACCCCGCTCCGGGGACAGAGCCCCAACATCCACGACACTCCCGGCGAGCGCGGCGGGCGGCGGATCACGCAGGAAGGCGCGCACCTGTCCGGTCCGCGGGTTCTGCAGGATGACCATGGGGCGGTCCGTGTCCCCGTCCAGGGTCGCGGTCCCGCCCGGCCCGGACAGCGTAATCGTGGCAAGATCGCCAGCCCACTCCCTTTCCACCGGGAGCAGGAACGCGAACGCGGAACTCCCATCGCCGTCGGCGGTCGCCGGCATGTCGAAGCTCAACGAGAACAGCAGGTCGTCCCTGACCGTCCGCCCCTCAAGCTCGAAGGCGCCACCCCCGGGTGCGGGGAGTGCGGGCGGCGCGTCGACGACGAACGCGGGTTCGACAAACGGTTCGCCCCGCCCGTTGATGCCGCCCCACAGCAGGAGCGACCGGGCGGCCGGCGTGGCCGCAGCCCCCACGGCGGCCGCCGTGACGCCCTCGTCCCGAATGCGGAAGAGGATGGCTTTGGTGAAGTGATAGCCGCTGATCCAGCGAGGATAGCAGTAGGACATCAGGTCAGGGCTGCCCGGCGAAATCAACTGCCGACTCCCGAACGCACGGTGACCCAACCCCCAGGAGCCGATGCTCCCATCCGCGTGGGGATACGATGGGTCGACACGCGTGGGGTCTCCGCACGGGGCGTGACGCAGGCTCATGTTGTGCCCGAGTTCGTGGGCAATAGTAGAACCGAAAAGTTGCGCGAAACTCGAGCGCCCTCGGATCCGGGCCCGGCCTGCGCCCCCCGTCACGGAACCGGACATCATGCCCATGTAGTGGCCGCGTGCGCCCTCCATCGCCCGGATCGTGGCCGTCTGGGACAGCAATTCGCGGGCCTCGTTAGTCGAGCTCAGCACGGGCTCGTGCGCTGTCACCTTCAGGTCGCCTACCGGCAGGAGCGTGCGCGTGTCGCGCAGGAGCCGGCCGCCCCTGGGGTCGGCCGCCATGGCATCGATCGCCGCCACGATCGTCTCGTCCGGCGCTGCGCTCCACAGGAAGGGGATCAGGGTAAGGTCCAGTTCGGGCACCTCTAGCACATCCACTGCCATGCGGCCCGTCTCCGGGATCCTCCGCGCGACGCCGAGCGCGGCGTCCAGCGTCCTCTCGGGGTCGATCTCGACCACGAGTTCCAGCCCCGGCCGGATGATCTCGCCGGGGATGTCCGCGTTCGCCGACGCCGCCAGACGACCTTCGTTCACCGATGTCGGGATGACCGCCGTCCCGGCCGGGATCTCCGCCGTGTGCGTCTCCACACCGTTCACGTAGAAGGTGGCCCGCACGGGTGGGATCAACTCGGCGGTCGAGTGCGGAGCGGTCACGAACACCCTCAACAACGCGGGCCTGTCCGCGACCAACGGCACGGGAATCGAACGCGACTGCACGGCCTGCGTCAGGTACGCCATCGCGGGGCCCGTGTCGTCGAGGCAACGAGGCACCTGGCTCGTGACGCGCCGGATCCACGCCTGGAAGTCGGGATCCACCGGGGCACAGAGGGCCGTGCCGACGGTCTCGAACGTGGCAAGCCGTTCCAGAGCTCTCAGGCTCGACGGGAGGGGCCCCGCCAGACGCGAGTTGTTCGACAGGACGAGCAGCTGAAGCCACGTCAAGCGACCGAGTTCGGGAGGCACGGCGCCGCTCAGGTCGTTGCCGTTGAGCGACAGACTGTTGAGGCTGGCGAGGTTCTCCAGTTCGGGCGGGATCCTGCCCGTGAGCCCGTTCTCGTGAAGCCGGAGATGTGCAAGGTGGGCGAGGCGTCCGAGTTCCGGCGGGATCGACCCGCTCAGACTGTTATGGTCAAGCCGCAGCTCGTCCAGACTACCGAGATTCCCCAGTCCGGGCGGGATGTGTCCGCTGAGTTCGTTGCTCTCAAGCCACAGCCACTCCAGACCGGGAAGATCGCCGAGTTCGGGCGGGATGCGGCCCCTCAAGTTGTTGAAGGCGAGATTCAGTACGGACACCCGTCCATGATCGTCGACCTTCACGCCGTGCCAGGCCTCGAGCGGCGCGTCGGTGAGCCAGTTGTCGCTGTGGTGCCACTCGGGCCCGTTCGTCGATTCATAGAGCTTCCACAGCGGGACGAGCTCTGGCCGGACCGGGGCGGAGACCGGAGGCGTGGGCGAGGGGTCGGGTTCGGCGGGGCCGTCGCCGCACGAGACGGCGAGCACGGGCGCGAGGAACGCCAGCGTCATGGAAAGCGCCGCGATCCGACGACGGCTGGGCTTCCTGCAGAGATGCGTCATTCCACTTCGGGCTTATCCGGGCCACACGCTCGGCTCTTCCGCACGACTCGCTTCGGACCCAATGTGCGAAAGACCGTTCAAGAGAATATAGAGGATGAAAGGCGGGACGAAATGATCCAACACAGATTCCGGCACGCTGTGCGTGGGGCGACGGCCTTGGCGCTCGGAGGATTCGCGGCGGCGGCCGTGGCGGGTTGTGCTCCGGGCGGCGAAGGGGAGTCGGCGACCGGCGAGGCGGGGACGGCGGTCTCCTTCCCGGCCGAGCCGCCGGACGGACCGATGCCCGAGATCGGGCCGGCGCCGGAGGGCTACACGCCCACGGCCGCGGGTGCGCCGTCCACCGACATCTGGATGGCGGCACTGGTCCGGGAAGCTGGGGTGCTCTCGATCCCGGATCTGGGCCGCGCGACGGACCGCGACGGTTACGACAACCAGCCGAGCTTCCTCCTCGATGGCTCGGCGATCCTCCATACGGCGGCGCTGGACCGAACGCAGACCGAGATCATGCGCCTCGCGGAACCCGGGACATCGGAGCGGCTGACGAACACGGCGGAAGCGAGCGAGTTCTCGGCGCTTCAGATCCCGGGGCAGGATGCCTTCTCCGCGATTCACGAGATCCGGGGCAAGCAGTACCTGTGGCGCTACGCCCTCTCCGGCGAACCGCTCGGGCCGATCTTCGCGACCGCCGAGCCCGTTGGCTACCACGCCTGGGCCAACGAGCGCGTCGTGGCGATGTTCATCCTCGGAAACCCGCCCACGCTCCAGGTCGGCGACGCGCTGACCGGCGATATCCAGGTCGTTGCCGAGCGCCCGGGGCGGTCCATCCACCGGATTCCGGGGACGGAGGAGATCTCCTTCGTGAGGAAGGTGTCGGACGAGGAGTGGTGGATCGAGCGCCTCGACCCTGTCGCGGGAACCACGGAACGGATCACGCAGACGCTGCCGGGCCGCGAGGACTACGCCTGGACGCCCGAGGGAGAGATGGTGATGGGGGACGGATCGCGCCTCTACGCCTGGTCGCCGTCCTCGGAATGGACCGAGATTGCGGACTTTTCCGACCTCGGCGTCGCGGGGATTACGCGCTTGGCCGTGAGTCCCGCGGGCGACCGGATCGCGATCGTCGCCAACAGGCCGGGAGGGGGAGGGTGAGACGTTCCCGCGGGAACGTCCCGGCGCCCGTAGCGGCCGTCAGGCGCCGGTGGGGGCCGGGTCGAACAGCAGCCGGTCGAGTCCCTGCGTGAGGCCCACCCGCTCCGGCGCCAGTCGTGCGGCCAGGAGCGTGCCTCCGACGTAGGGTTCGGCGCTCGACCCCGCGTCGTGCCGGATCGTGAGCCGTTCGCCGGGGAGCCCGAAGATCGATTCCACGGATATGACGTAGCTCGGGAGCCGGAGGGAGTGGACCTGCGCCCCTCCGATCGTGGCCCCGCGCGCTTTCCGTGAACCGAGCGTCTCCTCGACCGGCCGGGCGAATTCATTGGCCGCGACCGTCCCCAGAAACTCCGCCAGTTCCTGCGCGGTGCCGCTGGGGGCGTCGGGTTTGGCGGCCGAAGCCATGTCGATGATCTCCCAGTGCGGCACATGGCGAGCCGCGATCCCGGAGAAGTGCTTCAGCAGCGCCGCCGTGATCGAGAAGTTGCCCGCGGCGATCACCCCGACGCCGTGCTCGCGGGCAGCCTCGTCGATCTCGGCGTAGTCCTGAGCCGTGAGCCCGGAAGTTCCGACGACCGCGGCCACTCCCGCCTCGATCGCGACCATCACGTTCTCGTAGACGGCCGTTGGGTGCGTGTAGTCGATGTAGACGTCCGCCGGGGCCTCGAGCGCCGCCCGCACGGTGGCGGTGACGCGAACCGCCGAACCGTCCGCCTCGCCGCGAAGGGCGCCCACTGACTCGCCCACCGCCTGCCGCGCGACCGCGCCCACCAGTTCGAATTCGTCCGAATCGAGGACCGCGGACACGATGCTCTCGCCGGTCCACCCCGTCGCCCCGCCCACACAGACCCGAATGTTCATTTCGCTCTCGTCTCTCCTCGACGCTCCCGACGTTCCCGCGGGAACGTAACGAACCGTGTCCGGGATGGTATGTTGTGGCTCCAGCACCCCCCGGAAGCGAGGATGAGAGCATGAGCATGGATCGTCGAGACTTCGTTCGGACCTCCGCCGCCGGCCTTGCCGCCGCCGCCGCACCCGCCGCTCTGGCCGCGGAAACTCGCCCTTCCCGAGCCTCCGCCCGCTTCGGCGCGCCTGCCGTCCGGCGCTCCCGGGCCGCGCGACCCATCGTGATCTCCGACCTCAGCGGGATCCGCTTCAGGAACGGCGGGCCCGAGAGTTCCGTCGAGCGCGCCTTCCGTGGCATCTCCGAGGGCGAGGACGTACTCGACGCCCTCGTCGCGGGCGTGAACATTCCCGAGAACGATCCCACGGAGATGGGGATCGGTTATGGCGGACTCCCCAACGCGGACGGCGTGGTCCAGCTCGATGCCTGCTGCATGCACGGCCCCCGTCGCTGGGCGGGCGGCGTCGCGGCGCTCGAGGGCGTGCGCACTCCGTCGCTCGTCGCGAAGGCGGTGGCCGAACTCACCGACCACCATCTGCTCGTCGGGGCCGGAGCCCAGGCGTTCGCCCGCCAGCTGGGATTCGAGATCGAGGAAGACCTAAACACGGAAGCGTCCCGCGCGCTGTGGCTCGAATGGCGCCGCCGGATCGACCCCGGCCACTGGCTCGACCCCCGCAAGCGGCTCGATGCGGGCCTCGCCATGGTCGACGAGGGCCTCATCCCCGCCCACTCGTTCCGGGGCACGACCAACTGCGACGCCGTGAACGCGGACGGCGACATCTGCGGCGTGACCACCACGAGCGGGCTCTCATGGAAGATCCCCGGCCGCACCGGCGACTCGCCGATCCTCGGCGCCGGCCTGTACGTGGACAACGATGTGGGTGCCGTCGGCTCGACGGGTCGGGGCGAGGCGAACCTCTACAACCTCTCGTCCTTCCTCGCCGTGGAGTTCATGCGACAGGGCATGAGCCCGCTCGACGCCGGTATGGCGACCCTCAAGCGGATCAAATCCAACACCGTCGAGTCGAGGCTCCTCAACGACCGCGGCCTGCCGAACTTCGATGTCCGCTTCTTCATCCTCAACAAACAGGGCGAGACGGCGGGCGTCGCCATGTACGGATCCGGCGAGACGCACTACGCCGTCTGCACCGACAACGGGGCGGAGGAGCGACCGTTCGAGGGTCTGCTGGAAGGCTCCCCACGTTGACAGCCAAGCTTGTTGCCCCCTAAACGGGGGGGGAGTATTACTCTGTCGCCGTAGGTACCCCTGGTCGGCATGCATAATGCATAAAATGCATGCACGGCCTGTTTCCATCCCCCGACTGAGTGAGGCGCAATGGACGGGCACAACGCTAGGCACCACCTGATTCGATCTCTTGCGGTTCTCGCCCTTCTCGCTGGAATCACCTCCTGTGGAGGAGACGGAACCACGGATCCGCCACCTCCGCCCCCGCCCCCGCCGCCACCCGCGCCGGTGGCCCCGGTGGCGGTCGGATCGATACCGGCCCAGGTGATGACCGCGGGACAGTCGGTGACCGTGGACGTGTCTCCGTTCTTCAGCGATCCGGATGGGGGGGCCCTGACGTACACCGCCGCCTCGTCGGACGACGGCGTGGTGTCTGTTTCCCTGTCCGGCAGCAACCTGACGGTAGCGGCCGTGGCGGCGGGGACGGCGACGGTGACGGTGACGGCTACCGACCCTGACGGCCTCACAGCGACGCAGAGCGCGGGGGTAACCGTCGAGGCGGCCAACAATGCGCCTGTGGCGGTGGGGGCGATTCCTCCGCAGACGATGACGGCCGGCCAGACGGTGACGGTGGACGTGTCTTCCTTCTTCAGCGATCCGGACGGGGACGACCTGACGTACACGGCGGAGTCGAGCGACGCGGACGTGCTCACGGCGAGCACTTCGGGGAGCAGCCTGACGGTCACGGCGGTGGCGGCGGGGACGGCGACCGTGACGGTGACGGCTACCGACCCTGACGGCCTGACGGCGACGCAGAGCGCGGGGGTAACCGTCGAGGCGGCCAACAATGCGCCCGAGGCGGTGGGGGCGATTCCTCCGCAGACGATGACGGCCGGCCAGACGGTGACTGTGGACGTGTCTTCCTTCTTCAGCGATCCGGACGGGGACGAACTGACGTACACGGCGGAGTCGAGCGACGCGGACGTGCTGGCCGGCGAGCATTTCGGGGAGCAGCGTGACGGTAACGGCGGTGGCGGCGGGGACGGCGACGTGACGGTGACGGCTGCGGACCCTGACGGCCTGACGGCGACGCAGAGCGCGGAGGTGACCGTCGAGGCGGCCAACCAGGCGCCTGGAGGCGGTGGGGGCGATTCCGGCGCAGGCGATGACGGTCGGCGACGAAGTGGTCGTGGATGTGTCTCCCTTCTTCAGCGATCCGGACGATGACGAACTGACGTACACGGCGGAGTCGAGCAACGCGGACGTGCTCACGGCGAGCATTTCGGGGAGCAGCCTGACGGTCACGGCGGTGGCGGCGGGGACGGCGACCGTGACGGTGACGGCTGCGGACCCCGACGGCCTGACGGCGACGCAGAGCGCGGAGGTGACCGTCGAGGCGGCCAACCAGGCGCCTGGAGGCGGTGGGGGCGATTCCGGCGCAGGCGATGACGGTCGGCGACGAAGTGGTCGTGGATGTGTCTCCCTTCTTCAGTGATCCGGACGATGACGAACTGACGTACACCGCGGACGACGCGGACTGACGTACACGTGCGGAGTCGAGCGGACGCGGCGCGTGGCGTCGGGCAGGGCAACCAGGCGCCCGAGGCGGTGGGGGCGATTCCGGCGCAGGCGATGACGGTCGGCGAGATCCGGACAGGGACGAACTGACGTACACGGCGGAGTCGAGCGACGCGGCCGTGGTCGGGTCAGCGTCGAGGGAAGCAGCGTGACGGTAACGGCGGTGGCGGTAGGTACGGCCACGGTGACGGTGACGGCTGCGGACCCGGACGGCCTGACGGCGGCGCAGGGCGCGGAGGTGACCGTGGAGGCGGCCAACCAGGCGCCTGGGGCGGTGGGGACGATTCCGGCGCAGGCGATGACGGCCGGTGACGAAGTGGTCGTGGATGTGTCTCCCTTCTTCAGCGATCCGGACGACGACGAACTGACGTACACGGCGGAGTCGAGCAACGCGGACGTGGTGACGGCGAGCATCGAGGGGAGCAGCCTGACGGTGACGGCGGTGGCGACGGGGACGGCGACGGTGACGGTGACGGCGTCGGATCCGGACGGCGAGAGCGCCGCGCAGAGCGCCGGGGTGACGGTAGAGGCGGCCAACAACGCGCCCGAGGCGGTGGGGGCGATTCCTCCGCAGACGATGACGGCCGGCCAGACGGTGACGGTGGACGTGTCTTCCTTCTTCAGTGATCCGGACGACGACGACCTGACGTACACGGCGGAGTCGAGCGACGCGGCCGTGGTGGCCGTCAGCGTCGAGGGAAGCAGCGTGACGGTAACGGCGGTGGCGGTAGGTACGGCCACGGTGACGGTGACGGCTGCGGACCCGGACGGCCTGACGGCGGCGCAGGGCGCGGAAGTGACCGTGGAGGCGGCCAACCAGGCACCTGGGGCGGTGGGGGCGATTCCGGCGCAGTCGATGACCGAGGGCGACGTCTTGACCGTGGACGTGTCTTCGTTCTTCAGCGCAGGGCGCGGAAGTGACCGTGGAGGCGGCCAACCAGGCACCTGGGGCGACCGTGGGGGCGGTGGGGGCGATTCCGGCGCAGTCGATGACCGAGGGCGACGTCTTGACCGTGGACGTGTCTTCGTTCTTCAGCGATCCGGACGGGGACGAGCTGACGTACACGGCGGAGTCGAGCGACGCGGACGTGGTGGCCGCCAGCATTGAGGGAAGCAGCTTGACAGTTACGGCGGTGTCGGCGGGCACGGCGACGGTGACGGTGACGGCGGCGGACCCCGATGGCCTGACCGCGGCGCAGAGTGCGGAAGTGACGGTCGAAGCCCGCACCGGATTCCGGGACGACTTCGACTCCGACGCCAGCCTGGACGATTGGGAACTCTACAACGCCGCCGCTGAGGTGGTCGACGGGGTTCTACACTTGACCGGCACGGACGCGAGTCTCCTTGGAAGTGCAGATCGCGTGCTCGAAACCCCGGTGACGGAGTGGGTGCTCGGCACGAGAATGGCCCGGGACGCGGTCGACGAACCCGGGCTCGTGTATTGGGTGACCGGCCACGACCGATTCGCCGTCTTCAGGTTGGTGATTCTTGCCTTCGACAATGGCGAGAACTACAGGCTGACTTTCTATGATGCGCAACAGCAGGGCTTTTTCTCGATCACCGAATTCCGCGGCAACTCGGATGCCATCGCCGAAGAGCCGGGGGAATTCATGGATATTACTTTCTCGCACCAGAACGGAGAATTCGCCCTCGTCGTGGGAGACACGGAGTTGGTCCGCGTGGCCACCTCCGGTAGGATCGCGGGCATCCGGCTGAGCGACTTCCTCGGCCGCGTACAGGAAGTCTGGCTCGGTGTGGGTAGCAACGGCGACAAGGGACTCTTCGATTGGGCGGATTTGAACGGTACCGAGATCAGCGGACGGATGGCGGATAGGCCAGAGGCGCCGGGAATCGACTCTCTGCGTCGTATGAAGGATGTGAATCGAGCGCGGTTGGACATCCCGACCCCAAGCCTCACATTGAAGAAGGATCGGTAACGAGGATTGGAGCGCTCCCGCCGATTCTGCGGCGGGAGCGCGTCCGCTCCGCGAGACGTGAGGTTCGCCTCGGGGAGACGACGACTACGCGGACTAGCGGCGGTCGCAGTCGTGTGGGCCGCCGCCTGCGGAGACGGGGATCCGGACGGCACGGGTCCGACTCCTGTACAAACCGGCCGCCGCAGGCGGTGGGGACGATCCCCGAGCGGATGCTGTCCGTCGGGGAAACACGACGGTGGACGTGTCGTCCTACTTCAGCGACCCGGACGGCGACGCCCTCTCCTACACGGCGGCTTCATCGAACGCCGGGGTCGCCGAAGCCTCGGTGTCGGGCAGTTCCGTGGCGGTCGCCGCGCACGCGAGGGGTGTGGTGACAGTCACGGTGACGGCGCGCGATCGCGGCGGCGGCTTGAGCGCCTCCTCCCCGTTTGCCGTCACGGTCGAGGTCGCCGAGGGCAGATTCCAGATCGAACTCGTGTTCGTGACGTCCATGACCCAATCGCGGGAGGCGGCGTTTCGCCGTGCGGCACAGCGCTGGATGACGATTCTGGCGCCGACCGAACTCCGGGACTTGCGGCGGTGGACGAAATCGATGGTCCGGGCGGGACCTTGGCACGAGCCGGCGCCTGCTGGCGGCGGACCGGGACCCTGATGCCTCTGTATGGCCGCATGGAGTTCGACGTAACCGACCTCCGGGGATATCGAGGCGCTAAAGTGCCGGTGGAGAACATGGGCGGACCCGGATCGCGCAACAGTCACTGGAGAGAGACGGTCATGGTGACGGAACTCATGACCCCCAGCGTCGTGGTAGGAGGTTCCAGCCCGTTGAGTGCAATCACCATCCAGTCCCTGGCGGACATCGGCTACGCGGTGGATCGGACCGTGGCCGACCCGTACCGACTCCCCGATGCCGGCGCCGCGCGGGACATCGATCCAGGCCGGCTGATTCCGTACGGCGACGACATCTGGCGCGGGCCGATCATCGTCGTCGACCGGGACGGACGGATCGTGCGCGTGATTCCGGGTCTGGACGACGCCGATCGCCGCCGTTACTAGCGGTTGTATTCGGGCGTCGGCCCCCGGAGCCGGGCCCAGACCCCGTCGCAGGCGGCGAGCACGTCGGCTCCCAGCGGCGGAGCCTCGAACGCGGCGAGGTTCTCCTCCAGATGCTCCATGCGGGAAGCGCCGAGGATGATGCAGTCGGCCCCATCCTGCGCCCGCAGCCAGCCCAGCGCGAGTTGCACCGGCGTGAGGCCCGCGTCACCCGCGATCGCCTCGACCTCGCCCACGGCGTGGAAGTACTCGTCGTGCCAGAACCGGTCCAGGTACATGCGGTTGCCGTCGAAGCGCGTCCCCGGCAGCGGTGACTCCGGGTCCTGTTTCCCCGTCAGGAGTCCGCCCGCGAGCGGGTTGTAGACGACGTTCGAGATCCCGTAGCCCTGGGTGAACGCGAGGTACTCCTGCTCGATCCCGCGCGCCGCGAGGTTGTACATCGGCTGCGCGATCCACGGCTTTGCCCAGCCCTCCCGCTCGCAGATCGCGAACATCTCGCACATCTGCCACGCGCTGTAATTGGAGGTCGCCGGATAGTGGATCAATCCCTCGACGCGAAGTTCCTCGAGCGCGGCCAGGCTTTCTTCCATGGGCGTGTCATAGTCGGGAAGGTGCAGGTAATAGATGTCGAGATAGTCGGTCCCGAGCCGCCGCAGCGAGGCCTCGATCCCACGACGGATCGCATCGCGCGACAATCCCGTGTATTCCGTCGGGTCTCCCATCGGGTTCCGGACCTTGCTGGCGAGGACGATGTCCCCGCGGCGGTCTCCGAGAACCTCGCCCAGGATCTTCTCCGACAGTCCCTGGTTGTAGACGTTCGCGGTGTCGAAGAAGTCGACTCCGTGATCGAGGCACATGTCGACAATTGCGAGGGCGGCGTCGACATCGGTCTGTGATCCGAAGGTCATCGTCCCCATGCACGCACGGGACACCTCGAGATCCGTATTGGCGAGCTTCCGTCTCTCCACGGTGCGTCGTCTCCCCCCGGAGTCATGGCTGGTTGGCGACCCACTATACGCGGCGCGTCCCGGCGACGGCGAGTGTCGATCAGCCCGACCGACGCCCGCTCGGCACCCGCCCCTTGAACCGTTCCCGTCACGGTGCGAATGTCCGGGGGATGCCGGGGGAGGAGCGCCCCGGACGGCTGCATGACCCGAACTCGGGACGGAACTCATGGCCACTCGCCCGCTCGAGACCCGGACGCTGCAGGAACTCGCTTCGAATGCCGCCGCCCGCTACACCGCGGCGAACCCCCTGAGCCAGGCGAGCTTCGAGCGCGCGACCGAGTACCTCCCCGGCGCGGACACCCGGACGGTCAACCACTACGCGCCCTTTCCGGTCACCATTGTCCGAGGGGAAGGCGCCCGGCTCCACGACCTCGATGGCCACGTCTATCTGGACTTCCTGAACGACTATACGGCCGGCCTCTACGGGCACTCCGATCCCACGATTCAGGCGGCGGTGGTCGAGGCGGCGGGGAAGGGCTTCACGCTCGGCGGCCCGACCCCCAATCAGCAGGAATTCGCGGAACTCATCTGCGGGCGCTACCCCTCGGTCGAGCGCGTGCGGTTCACGAACTCGGGGACGGAGGCGAACCTGATGGCGATCAGCCTCGCGCGCGCCGCCACGGGCCGGGACGGCGTTCTCGTGTTCGACGGCGGATACCACGGCGGCCCCCTCAACTTCTCGGAGCCGGACCGGCGGCTGAATGTTCCGTTCCCGTGGGTCGTCGGAGACTACAACGACGCCGAGTCGGCACGGTCGCTGATCGAGGGGCGGGCGGGTGAACTCGCGTGCGTACTCGTCGAACCCATGCTCGGCGGCGGCGGCTGCATCCCGGGAACCCGGGTCTTCCTGAGCGCGCTGCGGGACGCCACGCAGCGGGCCGGCGTGCTGTTGATCTTCGACGAAGTGCAGACCTCGCGTCTGGCGCCCGGCGGCCTGCAGGAAGCGCTCGACGTTCACGCCGACCTCACCAGTCTCGGCAAATACCTCGGAGGCGGCGCCTCGTTCGGGGCTTTCGGGGGGCGGGCCGACCTCATGGACCGGTTCGATCCGCGCCGGGAGGATCACCTGAGCCACCACGGAACCCACAACAACAATGCGCTCACGATGGCAGCAGGGCTCGCCGGACTCCGCGACGTGTTCACGCCCGATGCGGTGCGTCGGCTGACCCGGCGCGGGGACGCGCTGCGGGCCGCCCTCAACGGGGTCGCCGCCGGGAGGGACGCGCCGGTCCAGGTCACGGGGCGTGGTTCCATCATGATGGTGCACTTCCAGCGGACGCCGATCCGCCGCCGGGCCGACCTCGCCGCCACGCCACAGGCGGCGCGCGACCTGTTCCATCTCGAGATGCTGCTCGCCGGGTTCTGGGTCGCGCGCCGCGGCTTCGTCACGGTCTCCCTCGCGCACGACGATGACGACTGCGACGCACTGGTCGAGGAGTTCGACGCGTTCCTCGCCGAGACACGCCGCCGCCATCGACGCGCCCTCGCCTGACGCGCGGGGGGGCCCTCACCCCTTCAGCGGGGCCTGGAGTAGTTTCACTTCGACAGCAGTTACTGACCGCGACCGATCAGAGGGTATTCGATATGATGTCCCGCATGATGTCCCGCACGGCGTTGAGACTGCGAGAAGCGGTGAAGGCGATCGCCTTCGTTTCGCTTCCCATAACGGCCATCGTCCCGCCGGCGGCCGGCCTGCAGGAGACGGACTGCGGCGACCGGGCTTCGCTTCATGTCCTCGTCACGGATGAGTCCGGGGCGCTGGCCCTTCCCGGGGCCACGGTCGTGCTCCGCTGGACCGATGTCGTGCTCAGGCCGATTCGGGACCCCGCCGCCGCCGACGGGCGCTTCTCCCTCTGTATCCCAAGGGATGCGTCGGGGGCCACGCTGTGGGCGGAGTTCGGCGACGATTCGAGCGAAGAGGCGGTCGTCACCTTCGAGCCCGGCACCACGCGCGAAGTCCAACTCCGGGTCCTGTTCGGGACGGTGCAACCGGGGCGCATCGTCGGCCGGGTGCTCGATGGCGCGACCGAAGATCCGGTGGCCACGGCGGCCGTCTCCGTGGTCGGACGGCCGCAGGAGGCGCAGAGCGACCGTCAGGGCCGGTTCGCCCTCAGCGGCGTGCCCGCCGGGGAGCACTCGATCGAGGTGCGACGCATCGGCTACGCGTCCCTCCGGTATCCCGTGACGGTGATCCGCGGGCTCACGACGGAACTCGAGATCGGCCTCGTGCCCTCGCCCGTGGAGATGGAGCCGCTCGTGGCGACGGCGACGAGACCCCGCCGGCTCGAGATCAAGGGTTTCTACGAACGCAAGTACTTCGGTGAGCTGCTCAGCGGCGGCACCTTCTTCACGGTGGAGGACATCGACCGCCGCCGTCCACTGCGCATCAGTCACATGCTCGCCGACGCCCCCGGGATCCGGCTTCAGTGCCCCGGTTCGGGTCGGCGCGGCTGCTGGGTCGAGAGTTCGAGGGCGGCGGCGGGCTTCACCCCGGGCGGCTGTGAACTCAAGGGGTATCTCGACGGGAGTCCGATCTCGGTCCGGGACCTCGACACGATCGTGCTGCCGGTGGAGGTGGCCGGCATCGAGGTGTACCAGGGCGCCGGCGAGCTTCCGCCGGAGTTCGGGGGATACGACGCCCGGTGCGGCGCCGTCGTGATCTGGACGAAATAGCCGCGTCTACCTCACGGGCACATGCTTCTCGAGCATGCGGCGGCGAACCACGCCGCCGTACACGTTCCCTTCCGAATCCACTCCCACGGCCTCGGCCCCGCTATGGGGGTCGGTCATCGACTCGATGTCCTCGATGAACCAGGAGACGGAACCATCGCGGGCGCTCCCGATGCGGATCCCCTTCTTCCAGCCCGGGTTGTCCGGCCCCCAGCTCTCGGAGTCGGCCACGTAGATCGTGTCGTCCTCGTCGATGAAGATCCCGCTCGGACGACTGAACTGCTTCCATTCTTCCAGGAACGTCCCGTCCTCGAGGAAGATCTGGATCCGGTTGTTGGCTCTGTCCCCGATGAAGATCCGTCCCTGTGAGTCCCGGGCGATGGCGTGCGGCGTCCGGAACTGGCCGGGACCGGACCCCGGTTCCCCCCACGATTCGAGGAAATCGCCCTCGGAGTTGAAGCGGACGACACGGTCGTTGCCGTCGCCGTGACCTTCGGTGACGAGGATGTCGCCGCCCGGGAGGACGAGGACGTCGGTGGGCTCGTTGAACACGTCGGGCCCGAGACCCCCCACGCCAGCCTGTCCGAGCGTCAGCAGGAGTTCGCCATCGGGGCTGAACTTGAACACCTGGTGGCCCAGCTCCCCGTTCCCGCGCGCGTCGGTCGCCCAGACGTTGCCTTCGAAGTCCACATGAAAACCGTGGGGATAGTTGAACAGTCCCGCGCCCCACGAAGCGAGCGGGCGGCCGGACATGTCGTACTTGACGATCGGGTCCTCGGGACGATCCGCACAGGCGCCTTCGAAGCAGCGGTGCATGACGTAGAGGTTCCCGTCTGGGCCCTGCTCGACGCCCGTGACCTGGCCCCACTGGACCGCGCCCGGAGGAAGTTCCGCCCAGGGCTCAATGCGCTCGTAAGGGTTGGGCAGGTCGTTCAGGGGCTCGACCGCCGGGGCGGAGTCCGAGCCCGGGGCTGTGTCGGGGCCGGGCTCGCAGGCCGCGACGACCGCGACGATGGAGGTGACCGCACCGATCACGATGGCTGCGAACGTCCTCTTGAATCTCGTCATCCTCCATCTCCTCCTTTGGGTGCGGACTCTCCGCGCGAGGCGGGCTTGCCGCCGGTCCGAATCACGCCCTCCTGCGCGACCGAAGCCACGAGCGTGCCGTCACGGGCGAAGAACGTGCCGCGGGTGAACGCCCGCGCGCCGCTCGCGACGGGGCTCACGGTCTCGTACAGCAGCCATTCGTCGATGCGGAACGGGCGGTGGAACCAGATCGCGTGATCGAGCGAGGCGCCCATCAGATCCGCGTCATGGAAGGTGCGGCCGTGCGGCAGCAGCGAGGCGCGGAGCAGTCCGTAGTCCGAAGAATAGGCGAGGACTGCCTGATGTTCGAGCGGATCGTCGCCCAGGTCGCCGACGGAACGAATCCAGGCACGTTTGACCGGCTCGGCGGGCTCCGGTTCGAAGGGATCGATGGGAACGACCAGGCGCCGGTCGATGGGCCGGTCCTGGGTGAGAAGGTCTCGACGCCCCTCGGGAATCCGGTCCGCGTGCCGGCGGATGACGTCGAGCTGGGATTCCAGTTCCTCCGGCGGCGGCACGTCCGGCATGGCGGCCTGATGCGAGAGGCCGTCCTCCTCCTTGTGAAACGAGGCGGACATGTTGAAGATCGCGCGCCCGTGCTGGATCGCCGTCACCCGTCTCGTCAGGAAGCTGCGGCCGTCACGCAGGCGGTCCACGAAGTAGACCACCGGGATGTCGAGATCGCCGGCGAGGATGAAGTAGGCGTGCAGCGAATGGGCGGAGCGGTCCTCCACGTCGATCGTCCGGCGCGCCGCCACAAGCGCCTGGGCGAGCACCTGGCCCCCGAACAGCCTCCCCGATCCGATGTCGCGGTTCTGCCCCCGGTAGATGTTGCGCTCGATGGGCTCGAGATCGAACAGTGCGATCAGGTCGTCGACCGTATACCGCATCAGGCGTGCTCCGGCCCGGTGCTCAACGGAAGCCTCCCGGCGGTACGCGTCGGAGCGTGGCCTGCTCGAACGCGTAGGCCAGTTCGATGAGCCGAGGCTCGCTGCACGCCGTCCCCGTGAACCCGACGCCGAACGGCGCGGGCCGGGCGTCGAAGCCCTCGGGGAAGGGCGGCGTGGGCTCGTTGGCCACGAACCCGAACGGCACCACGATGTGCGGGTACTGCGCCCGGGCGGCGAGTCCGGCCCCGCGGCTCCCCGGCGTGAAGATCGCGTCCAGTTCGTATGCCTCCAGCACCGCGTCGATCCCGCGCGCCTGGCTGAGGAGCGAGTCCTTCGCCATGTCCGCGGCGTTCCGGGCCCGGTCCGCCTCCACGTCCATCTCGTCGGAGATGTCGTAGCGGGACTGCTCGTACTTCATGGATCCCGCATCACGGTGCGCCAGGTTCCATTCGCGAAGCTCCGTGAGCGTCTGCACCGGCGCCGAGGGGCCGAGCGACGCAAGCCAGGCATCGAAGTCCCGCTTCATCCCGTACTTGAAGTTGACCGCACATCCCTCGTCCGAACCCTTCGCCTGATGCCCGCCGATGCAGAGCGGCCAGGTGTTGAAGTTCGCCTCGGGATCGGGGTCGACGAAGCTGGGGATCTGAGCTGGATCCACGACGATGGCGCCCTCCGCCTCGAGCACCGCGACCGCCTCCGCCATGAGCGCGGCGGCCTCCTCGTCAAGCCCGCCGACCGACCGCCCCCCGACCTCCACCGGCTCGTAGTAGAAGGCGCGGGGAATCCCGATGCGCGCGCCCTCCAGGCCGTCGGCGTTCAGGAAGGGCGTGTAGTCGCGGCCGGGGGGCGCCTCGCACCTCCCCGTGGCCTGGTCCTCAGGGTCGGGCGCCGCCCCCTCCATGGCCCCGAGCATGATCGCCGCATCCGTCACCGTGCGGGCCATCGGCCCCGCCATGTCGTGGTCGAGCGTCACCGGGGCCACGCCCCAGCGGCTGACCCGGGCGATGGTGGGCCGGATGCCGACGAGCATGTTGGCGTTCGAGGGACTGATGATCGACCCGCCGGTGTCCGTGCCGACGTTGGCGGCCCAGAAGCTGGCCGCCGTCCCGATCCCCGAACTCGAGCCCCCCGTCGTGAGGGCGGGGCGCCCGTCGTTGCGGTCCTCCCGCGGGTCGCGGCGCGGATCGTACGGGTTGAGCCCGTAGCCGGTGAGCGCGTTGTAGTTGCCCGGCATCTGGTTCGGCGGTCCGGCCATGAAGTTCGCGAACTCGGTGAGCCCGGCCTTGGCGATGATGATCGCGCCCGCCTCGCGCAGGTTCGCGGTGAGCGTGGCCTCGTAGGGCGGGGTGTAGCCCTCGAAGGCGAGCGAGCCTCCGGTCGTCGGGATGTGCGTGGTGTGGATGTTGTCCTTCAGCGCGACCGGGATGCCGTGCAGCGGCCCGCGCACGTTGCCCGCCGCGCGCTCCGCGTCGAGCGCCTCGGCCTCCTCGAGCGCGCTGGGGTTGATCGACACCGCCGCGTTGAGTTGCCATTCGTAGCGGGCGATCCGCGCCAGGTGCTCCATGACGAGCTGCCGCGACGTGAGCCGCCCGCTCTCCATCGCCGCCTGCATGTCCGGGATCGTCGCCTCGACCACGTCGAAGGGTGCCGGGGCGGACGAAGGGGCCCGGCAGCCCGACAGGGCCCCGGCCACCACAACTCCGGCCGCCAGGACTCCGGACATCACGGCGCGGGAGGGGACGTGTGGAGTTGACTTCATGGGGATTCTCCGATTCCCGGGACTCTGACGCGTACCTCGGACCTCGCCGTATAGTACGGAGCGTCCACTGTCCACCGCAGCCTCGACCCCGGGAGACCGCCGTGTCCAGCCGAGCCTCCGCCCTGTACCGAGCTTCCGCCTTCGTGCTTGTTGCCCTTGCCGTATTCAACGGCGCGCCCGCCCACGCCCAGGATCTCGACGCCCCGCGCCCCATCGACGGGTTCGACACGGTGTGGATCGAGGAGCTGACCTGGATGGAGGTGCGGGACGCGCTGGAGGAAGGGATGACGACCGCGATCGTGGGCACGGGCGGCGTCGAACAGAACGGACCATACCTCGCCAGCGGCAAGCACAACTTCGTGCTCCAGGCCACCGCCGAGGCGATTGCGCGTGAACTCGGCGACGCGCTCGTCGCCCCCATCATCAAGCTGGTGCCGGAGGGGAGCATCGATCCGCCCAGCGGGCACATGCGCTACCACGCGACGATCAGCGTCCGGCAGGAGACGTTCGAGGCGATGCTGACGGACGTCCTGGGCAGCCTCGCCGCGCACGGATTCGAGAACCTCGTCCTCATCGGGGACAGCGGAGGGAACGTCCGGGGGATGGAGAACGTCGCCGCGGCCCTCAACGGCGCCTGGGCCGATCGCCCGGCCCGCGTCCACTTCATCCCCGAGTACTACACCGAGGACATCTACAGCTGCGACTATCTCAAGGAAGAACTGGGGATCTTCCAGCAGCCCGACGAGTGCGTCGCCACCCGCAACGAGTACCACGACGACTACCACTACTCATCGATCATGGCGACGGTGGATCCGAACACGATCCGCGCGGATCAGCGGATGGAAGCCGGTCTCTTCTCGATCAACGGCGTCGACCTCGCGCCGGTGGAGCGGACGATCGAAAACGGTCGGAGGCTCGTGGTCTTACCGCGCCGAGATCACCGCCCGGGCCATCCGCCGCTCAATCGCGAGCGCTGCGGCTCAAGGGCCATCCCGGAGCGAGAGTCCGACCTCAATTCGGGCCAGCTGTTGCGTCAACTCCACGCGGAACTCGCGCACTTCGCTCCGGACGCCGGCGATGGCACCCCGCAGGCCCGGCAGGTCCCCCCGCAGGCCGCGGATGCGCACTGACGACCTGCAACGTGGTCATACGCTCGCCTCGCCCCTCCTCAGGTCGATGGTCGTGCGCTACTCCCGCTCCGGCCGCGAGCTGACGCCCCATCCGGGCCGTTCCCTCGCTGGGCGTCCCAGTAGTCGGTGGGGCGGTCGTCGCTCATGAGGGCGTCCTCGTCCACCCAGTAGTGGTCGCCGAACGGCTTCGGATTCGGCCACACCTCGTCGAGCGTGTCCGCGTCGTAGACGATCCCGTCCTTCACCACGAGGCGGAGGTCGGTCGTGTTCCGGATGTCGTCCAGCGGGTTCGAGTTGAGGACGATGAAATCCGCGAGTTTACCCTCGGCCAGCGACCCCGTCTCGTGCTCGAGCCCGAGGAAATGGGCCCCGTGGATCGTCCCGATCTCGATGCCCGTCATCTCGTCGGTCCCTGCGGCGGCCATCCACACTTCGTAGTGGGAGCCCAGGCCGTGCAACTGGCCGTGCGACCCGATGGCGCCCCAGCCGCCTTCCTCGATGATGTCGCCGAGGCCGCGCGCGAGGAGCGGGAAGCTGTAATCCGTCTCCGGCCGCAGCATGCGGCGCCGGGTCGAGGGGATGAGCATCCGCCACGGGAGCCAGCGGCGCATCTTCTCATCCTTCCATATTTCGTACGTCTGGAAGAAGTACTCCTCGTTCCACGCGCCCGAACCGCCGACCATGAAGGTGGGGGAGTACACGGCGTCGGCGTGGCCGAAGAACTTCGCCACGTCGCGGTACAGGGGCATGTAGCTCATCGGGTGCTCCCACCCGGTATGGCCGTCCATGATCATGCCCATGTTGTACTCGATGTCGCCGCCCTCGGCGGTGACGCGCATGCCTCGCAGCCGGGCCGCCTCGGTGACCCACTGCCGCTGGTCGCGGCGGGGCTGCATGTACTCCTTGATCGATACGGCGCCCCACGACATGAGACGCGCGACGTTCTGGTCGGCGACCTCGTAGCTCGTGATCTCGTTCTGGCGCGCGCCGTCGCCCGAGTAGACCGGATCCCCGGTGCTGTAGGTGCGGGGGCCGATCATGGCGCCCGCCTCGACGAGTTCGGCGGTGGGGAAGACGTTGGATGACCACTGCGAGTTGTCGAGCGTCGTCGTGATCCCGTACGCCATGTAGATCGCGGACTCCCAGTTGCGCTGGGGGATGACGCCTTCGTGGTCGCGGTGATGATGCGCGTGCATGTCGATGAGGCCGGGCATGATCGTGGCGCCGGCCGCGTCGATCACGTGGTCCACGCCGTCCGTCGAGCAGTCGCCGATGCAGGCCAGGCGCCCGTCGCGCACCACGATGTCGCCGCCCTCGATGACCTGGTCATCCTCGACCGTAATGATCCGGGCGCCCGTGAACGCGACGCTCCCGCGGGCGATGTGACGAGGGAGTTCAAGGTCGATCGCCGTCTCGACCGTGGCGCCGGTGTCCGCGTCGTGTGTGTAGAAGCGCGGGCCGCTCACGAACTCGAGCGTGTTCGCGTCGCGCCAGCGCGGGTGGATGCCGCCCTCGAGACTGACCTGCGTCACCGGGAGCTGGCCGTTGTGCTTGTCGATGCGGACGGTGTTCGACCCGGTCCCGGCGTAGGGGAAGGGCATCTTGTAGACGTTGTCCCCCTCCTGAAAGGCGAGCCAGGCGCCGTCGGGCGAGACCGCCGCCTCGTCCGCGTCCGGCAGCGTGAAGTGTACGCGACGGTCACTTCCGTCCAGACGGATGGATGCGATCTCGGTCCCCGCAGGCTCGCCGTCCGCCGGACCGACCGCTTCCGGATAGAAGAGCCGCCCATCCGGGCCGAACGACGCCTGCGAGATCGGCCGTCGCGGCATGAGCGGGCGTCCCCCGCCATAGGGCCGGGCGACCTTCGTGATCAGCGTCGCGTCGCCGCCCCCGGCCGGCACCCGCACGAACTCGTAGAACTGGTTGCTCGCCACGGTCCGCCCGTGGCTCGTCGCCCCCGACCCCCGGGTCACGACGATGTCGCCGCCGTCCGGGCTCCACACCGTATGGACGTATTCTCCCGCGCGGGTCGTGAGCTGCTGTGGTTCACCCCCGTCGGCGGAAACGCGCCACACATGCCCCTGCGCGGTGTCCGCCCAGCTCGTGAACGCGATCGAACGGCCGTCCGGCGACCAGGCCGGCGCCATCTCGAACGGTCCGAACGAATCCGGCGTCAGCCGGCGCGGCGTGCCGTCGGGCAGGTCCATGACCCACACCCGCCCCACAGCCTGGAAGGCGAGCCGGCTTCCGTCCGGCGAGGAAGCGGTCCAACGCGGAAACTTCACCTTGAACGTCTCGCCCAGCGCCATCTGCGGCCGCCCCGCCATCTCCGAGATCGTGCGCTGCACGCGGGCGGTGAAGGGGATCGTGGTCACGGCGCCGTCGAGATCCACGCGCCGGATCTTCCCCCCGGCGGAGATGACGATCGACTGCGAGTCCTCGGACCAGCTGTACCCCGGCAGGTCACGGGACACCTTCATCCCCTCGGCCATGTCCACTTCGATCGGGTCCATGAGGACGCGCTCGTCGCCCGTCTCCAGATCGCGGAGCCACAGCGCCGTCCGGGGTCCGAAACGGAGTCCCTGATGCGAGATCGTCCCGTCGGGGATCCGGCGGGCGAAGGCGAGCCAGCGTCCATCCGGGGACGGCTCCGGAGCGATCGCCCCCCCGCTCGATGTCTGCCCCTGCTGCACCATGATGCCCGAGGTGATCTCGTCGACCCGTCCCGACTCGAGGTCGAGCCGCCGGATCTGCTTGTGCCCCTGCATGACGTCGGTGCGTCCCGACCACGTCCCGGGGGGAGCCGTGCGAATCTGGAAGTAGAGCGACGCCCCATCCCGGGAGAACGCGGGCCACGCGGCGCCCGAATAGTCCGAGCCCACGAGCTGCACCCCTTCGCCGCCGTCGCGCGAGTACATCCACAGGCCCGGTCCGGCGCCCCCGCCCCCCCGGCCCGTCGACGCCCGCCGCACGGCGATGAAGCGCCCGTCCGGACTCCACGCGGGTTCCCAGGCCCGCAGCCCCTGATCCTCGAACACGGGGCGCGGGTTCGACCCGTCCGCATCCATCAGCCACAGGTTGCTCTGACCCCCGCGGTCCGAGATGAACGCGAGCGTCGACCCATCGGGCGAGAGACGCGGGTGATAGTTGACGGCCACGCCGCTGTTCTGGGTAAGGACCGTCGCCTCTCCCCCCGTGACGGGGAGTCGGTAGATGTGGCCCAGAAGGTCGAACACGAGCCACTCGCCGCCGGGCTCGAGGTCGATGGAAATCCACGTCCCTTCGTCCGTCGTGAAATCGATCTCGCGCGTCTCGCCCCGCGGCGCGGTCACGTCCCAATCGGCGGACGGGTCGGCTTCCTGGGGAAGCGCGGCGGCCGTCGCCGGTGTCGCGCCGAGGACGAGGAAGGGCAGCGCCAGCAGGCAGGTGATGGACGAACGCATGGTGCAACCTCCGGTCGGGGGGTGAATCACGAGGTGGTGCGTCGCTCGAGCCGCGTCGCGTCGAGGATCCGGCTCGCCAACTCCTCGATCGAACAACGCGTCGCATCGACGAACGGAATGTCGAGTCTGTCGAACAGGGCCTGGGCCTGGCGGACTTCGAAGCTCACCTGCCGGGGCGAGGCATACCGGCGGCCGATCCCGCGCGCGCTCCGCAGTTCGCCCAGGCGGTGAGGTTCGATGGTGAGTCCGTAGATCTTGCCGCGGTACCGGGAGAGAGCGGCGGGAATCCGGCGTCCCTCCAGATCGCTTCCCGTGAGGGGATAGTTGGCGGCGAACACGCCGTACTGGAGCGCCAGATACAGGCAGGTCGGGGTCTTTCCGGACCTCGAGACGCCCACGAGAATCGAGATCGGCCTCCTCGTATCCGTCCGGGTTCGAACCGTCGTCGTGCGCGAGCGCGAAGTTCATCGCCTCGATGCGGCGGTCGTATTCCCGGTAGTCCTGAATCCCGTGCGAGAGGCCCATGGCGTGCTGGGACGTGTGGCCGAGTTCCCGTTCGAGCGGGCCGAGGAAAGAGTCGAAGAAATCCAGAAAGAGCGTGTCGGTGCGCCTGACGATGGCGCGCACCGTGTCTCGAACGTCTTCCTTCACCAGCGTACTGAAGACGATCGGAGGCGCCCCCTGCGCCCGCGCGGCGGCGTTGATCTTCCGCGCGGTCCGTTTCGCCTTGTCGACGGAGGAGACGAATGGTACGGTGATTTTCGTGAAGTCGAGGGCGTCGAACTGGGCGATCAGGCTTTGGCCGAGCGTCTCGGCCGTGACGCCGGAATGGTCGGAGACGAAGAAAACCGTTCGCTGGGTCATCGTACGCTGATTCTCCGGCTTCTATCGATGTGAGACAACCGTCCGGGGTCGTCGGGAGGCCGGGGTTGGGAGTCGCCGTGTCCGGGTATATCGCACCTTTTGAGTCCATCGGGCTGTCCGATCTCGAATCGGTCGGGGGAAAGAACGCCTCGCTCGGCGAGATGATCTCCCACCTCTCAGCCGCGGGCGTGGACGTGCCCGGGGGCTTCGCGATCACCGCGCAGGCCTATCGGGATTTCCTGTCGGGCGAACTCGGCGACCGCATCCACGCGACGCTCGACGCGCTGGATGTCGAGGATCTGGCGGCACTCGCGTCCGCGGGCCGCGAGATCCGGGCCCGGATCGCCGACACGCCGCTCGGAGAGCGACTCGCCGCCCGCATCTCGGAGGCGTACCGCGAACTCGGCTCCGGCTCCGATGTATCCGTCGCGGTGCGCTCCTCCGCCACCGCCGAGGATCTCCCGGAGGCGTCGTTCGCCGGACAGCAGGACACCCTGCTCAACGTCCAGGGAGTCGGTGCCGTGCTGGAGGCGGTCCATCACGTCTACGGCTCCCTGTTCAGCGACCGCGCAATCGCCTACCGCGTCCACCAGGGGTTCGCCCACCGTGACGTGGCGCTCTCGGTCGGCATCCAGCGCATGGTGCGCGCGGACCTGGGTTCGAGCGGCGTCATGTTCACGCTTGACACGGAATCCGGGTTCCGGGACGTCGTCTTCATCACCAGCGCGTACGGGCTCGGCGAGACGGTCGTGCAGGGGGCCGTGAACCCGGACGAGTTCTACGTTTACAAGCCCGCCCTGAGGGCCGGCCGCCACGCGATCGTCCGCCGCAACCTCGGGAGCAAAGCGATCAAGCTCGCCTACGCCGACGCCGGGGCTGGCGGCGCGGGCCCCTCCGTCGAGACGGTCGAGGTCCCGCAGGAAGACCAGCGCCGCTTCTCGCTTGCGGACGACGAGGTGCAGGCACTCGCGCGCCAGGCGCTTCTCATCGAGGACCACTACGGGCGGCCCATGGACATCGAGTGGGCCCGGGACGGGATCGACGGCGGGCTGCGCATTCTGCAGGCACGCCCCGAGACGGTGCAGAGCCGCGCGGGCGGCGTGATCTCGCGCTTCACGCTCAAGGAGCGGGGCCGCGTGCTCGCCGAGGGCCGCAGCATCGGAAACCGGATCGGCGGCGGCCCGGCCCGGGTCATCGCCTCCGCCTCCGAGATCGGGCGCTTCCGGCGGGGCGACGTCCTGGTCACGGACATGACGGACCCGGACTGGGAACCGATGATGAAGCAGTCCGCCGCGATCGTCACGAACCGCGGCGGCCGCACCTGCCACGCGGCGATCATCGCTCGCGAACTCGGCATCCCGGCGGTCGTCGGCTGCGGCGACGCGACGACCAACCTCGCGGAGGCGGGAGATGTGACCGTGTCGTGCGCCGAGGGCGATGCCGGATACGTCTACGAAGGGATGCTGGATTTCGAGGAGGGCAAGATACAACTGGGCGCCATGCCCGAGATCCCCGTCAAGGTCATGCTCAACGTGGGGAACCCGGACCGGGCGTTCGACTTCGCGTCGATCCCGAACCACGGCGTGGGCCTCGCCCGGCTCGAGTTCATCATCAATCGAATGATCGGGGTTCACCCCCAGGCGCTGCTCGACTTCGACGACCTGCCGTCCGATCTGCAGGAGGAAATCCGCGTCCAGCACGCCGGCTACGCGGACCCGGTGGAGTTCTACGTCGAGAAACTCACCGAAGGGATCGCCACGATCGCGGCGGCCTTCGCCCCCGAGCCCGTCATTGTCCGGCTGTCCGACTTCAAGTCGAACGAATACGCGGATCTGATCGGCGGCCGGCGGTACGAGCCGTACGAGGAGAATCCGATGCTCGGCTTCCGCGGCGCGTCCCGCTACGTATCGGAGAGCTTCCGGCCCTCATTCGAACTCGAGTGCCGGGCTCTGCGGCGGGTCCGTCGGCGGATCGGACTCGACAACGTGTGGGTCATGGTCCCCTTCGTCCGGACGGTGGCGGAGGCCCGGGCGGTCGTCGATCTGCTGGCGGAGAACGGCCTCGAGCGCGGTGTGGACGGCCTGCAGCTGATCATGATGTGCGAGCTTCCCTCGAACTCCCTGCTGGCGGACGACTTCCTCGAACACTTCGACGGGATGTCGATCGGGTCGAACGACATGACGCAGCTCACGCTCGGCCTCGACCGGGATTCCGGGCTCATCGCGGATGCCTTCGACGAGCGCGACGCCTCCGTGAAGGCGATGCTCTCGATGGCGATCCGGGCCTGCGTCCGGGCGGGTAAGTACATCGGCATCTGCGGCCAGGGCCCGTCGGACCACCCCGACCTCGCCCGCTGGCTCGTCGAGGAGGGGATCGAGAGCATGTCGCTCAACCCCGACACGGCCGTGGAGACGTGGATGTTCCTGGCGGGGGAGGAAGTCTGACGCCGGCGAACGGCGGCGCGCCGGCCTCCGCCGCGGAGGGGGCCAGTCTCGTCCGCCAGCTCGGCCTGTGGGGGCTGGCGGCCACCGGGATCTGCTCGATGCTGGGCGCCGGGATCAACGTGGTCCCGGTCATGATCCAGCGGAGCGTGCCCGGGATCGGCGAGAACGTTCTCCCCGCGTTCGCGTTCGGCGCGCTCCCGGCCGTCCTTGCCGGGCTCGCCTATGCGGTGCTCGCCTCCGCCATGCCCCGCGCCGGCGGCAGCTACGTCTTCGCGAGCCGGGCGCTCGGTCCGTACTGGGGGTTTGTGGCGAGCTTCTCGCAGTGGTTCGGTCTCTCGATCGTGATCGGCGTCGTGTCCTATCTCATCGTCCCCTTCCTGCGCGACATCGCCGGCGCCCTGGAGATGGACGGCACAGGCGCCGCCCTCGAGACCGGGGTGGTCCGGGTGGGGCTGTCGCTCGCTCTCCTGTGGGCGTTCGTGTGGGTGAACCTGCGCGGCCTGAAGGCCTATGAACGCACCGTCGTGCCGCTCATGATCGTCATGTTCGCCCTCGGCGCCATCGTCATCGTGGCGGGATTCTCGTTCAATCAGAACGATTTCGCGGCGGCGCTACTCGCCCGGGAAGGCGCCGGGGTGCCGGTCGCCACCCCTCCGCCGCTGGGACCGGTCGGGTTTCTCGCCGCTTCCGGCCTTCTCTTCGCCAGCTTCGTCGGCTTCGATGCGATCGCGCAGGCGGGCGGCGAGGCGCGGAACCCGCACCGCGCGCTCCCCCTCGCCATCCTCCTCGCGGTCCTGATCGTGGGCTCGTATTACCTGCTCTTCACGGCGGCGGTCTATCACACCGTTCCGTGGGAGTTCGTGTGGACGCGCGCACAGGATCAGGATCTGACCGCGCCCGGGCTCCTCGGCTACGTGCTTCCCGCGGGCTGGACGGTGGCCATCGTGGCCGGCGCCGCGATCGCTCTCATCAACGACCTGCCGGCCATGCTGCTCTCCGTCTCGCGCCTCGTATTCGCATGGGCCGAGGACGGGATCTTCCCGTCGGGCCTCGCCCGTGTGCATCCGACATGGCGCACACCGCATACGGCGATTCTCCTCTCGGGGGCGCTCGCTTCGGTCGCGATCATCGGGAGCCACTTTGCCGGGGACTTCTTCCTCGGCATCGACCTCATGGTCACTTCGATGCTCGTCAACTTCATCCTCATGTGCATTTCCGTGCTCGCGCTACCGCGGCGGAACCCCTCGATCGCGGCGGACTTCCGCGTCCTGAGCGGGCCGGCGATCCGAACATGGGTGTGCCTGGGCGGGATCGTGCTTCTGGGATCGTTCCTGGTGACGCACACGTGGAAGGACCTCACCGCCGACGTGGCGGCTTGGTATTTTCGCTCTACGCCGCTCTGGATCGGAGTCATGACGCTGGGATCTCTGATCTACATCCGGAAGATGGGAAAGCTGCGGGCCTCCGGGGTGGACGTGGAACGCCTGTTCCGCGAGCTGCCGCCTGAGTAGGCCGGAACGCCGGGAACTGGCCCCCGGTCTGGAGATCTCGCGGGTGATGACCGGGCTGTGGCAGGTCGCCGATCTGGAGCGCGAGGGTCCCCTCGAAGTCGCCGCCGCCGCGGCTGCCATGGACGCCTGCGCCGAGGCCGGGTTCACGACATTCGACATGGCGGACCACTACGGTTCGGCGGAGGAGATCGCCGGTGTCTGCGCCGCCCGCCGTGGCGGGGACGTGCAGCTCCTGACCAAGTGGACGCCGGAGCCGGGCCCGCATACGTCCGCGACGGTTCGAGAGGCGGTGGACCGTTCACTGGAACGCCTGCGGGCCGCTGCGATCGACCTCCTGCAGTTCCACGCCTGGCGATACGCGGATCCGAGCTGGCTCGACTGCCTGTTCGTGCTCCAGGAGTTGAAGGAAGAGGGGCTGATCCGGCACCTCGGGCTGACCAACTTCGACGCGGCGCACCTCGACATGGTGCTGAACACCGGCATCAAGGTCGTCTCGAACCAGATTTGCTGCTCACTTCTCGATGGGCGCGCCTCGGGCGCCATGACGGAGGTCTGCGTCAGGCACGGCGTCCAGCTTCTCGCGTACGGAACGCTGGCGGGCGGACTCCTGACCGAAGCCTGGCTGGGCGCCGACGACCCGGGGCCGGAGGGCGTGAAGACGTGGTCCGAGATGAAGTACCGCCGCTTTGTCGAGGCGGCGGGCGGCTGGGAGCGCCTGCAGCCGCTGCTGGCCGCCATCCGCGCGGTGGCGGAAAAGCACGGGGTGTCGATGGCCAACGTTGCGGCTCGCGCCGTCCTCGACCGGCCTGCGGTGGCAGGCGTGATCATCGGCGCCCGGTTGGGACGGAGCGAGCACATCGCCGACAATCTCCGCCTGGCGTCGCTGAGGCTGGATGCGGAAGACCGGGAAGTCCTGGCGGTGGCGAGCGGAGCCATGGATCCCATCCCCGGAGATTGCGGCGACGAGTACCGGCGGCCGCCCTACCTGACGGCGGCGGGGGATCTCAGCCACCATGTGGGGGGGTTCCCGTCCCCGTATCCGGTCCATGACGGGCCCGGGAGCCGGACGCGGGCGGTGTCCGGAACCGTGTGGGAGGAGGTCGCGGGGTTCAGCCGCGCGGTCCGGACGGGCGACCACATCGCGGTCTCCGGGACGACGGCCACGCACGGAGACCGTCTGATCGGTGGCGCCGACCCCGCCGCGCAGACGCACTTCGTCATCGACAAGATCGAGGGCGCGATAGAGGCGCTGGGCGGCAGGCTCGAAGACGTGTACCGGACGCGGATCTTCATCCCGAAGCTGGCGGATTGGGAGCCCGTCGCCCGCGCGCACGGGCAACGGTTCGGCGCCATCCGCCCGGCCAACACCCTCGTGCAGGCGGGGCTCATCGGCTCCGGATACCTCGTCGAGATCGAGGCCGAGGCGCGCGTCGGATCGTAGCACGATCCGGGTCGGACGTTCCCGCGGGAACGTCTCGGCGGGCTGACGGACTTGCCCGGACCCCGTTCCGCCCCGTACCGGTTCACGGCACCAGATCACGCCGCAGGTCGCGGAGGCCCCATGCTGAAGACGCTGCGCTCCGTCGTTCGCTTCAGGAAGTTCGAGCTGAACCCTGTGGTTCGCCGGCTCAGCCGCTGCGCGAGCGTCGAGGACCTGCGCGAACTCGCCCGCCGCCGCCTCCCGCGCGGCGTGTTCGGCTACATCGACGGAGCGGCCGAGGACGAGCGCACCCAGGGGCGGAACTGTGCCGCCTTCCACCGGCTCGAGTTCCGGCCCCGGGTTCTGCGGGATGTAACGAATGTGGATCCCGGCGTGACGGTCCTCGGTCGACGACACCCGATGCCGCTCATCCTCGCGCCCACCGGGTTCAGCCGCATCGCGGATTCGCAGGGAGAACTCGCGGTGGCCCGGTCCGCCGAGCGCGCGGGAATCACGTACAGCCTTTCCACGCTCGGCACCCGCTCCATCGAGGAGGTGGCCGCGGTCAACTCCGGCCCCAAGTGGTTCCAGGTCTACGTGTGGAAGGACCGCGGACTCGTCGCGGAACTCGTCCAGAGAGCCTGCGAGGCGGGGTACGAGGCGCTCCTTCTCACCGTCGACGTGGCTGTGCTGGGCCGGCGCGAGCGCGATGTCCGGCTCGGCTTCACCCTCCCCCCGCAGCTGGGCCTCGACACGTTCGTGGACGGGATCCGGAAGCCCGGCTGGACGTGGGACTTCCTCACCTCCGAGCCCATCCTTTTCTCGAGCGCGGTGAGCCGCGAGGCGAAGGGCGGGGCAAGGGGCGTCGACGCCATGGGCCTGGCGCAGTACGTGAACGAGCAGTTCGATCCGAAGCTCGCCTGGGACGACGTAGACTGGCTGCGTTCGATCTGGGACGGGCCCATCGTCATCAAGGGGATCCAGACGGTCGAGGACGCGGTGCTCGCCGCCGACGCGGGCGCGGAGGGGATCGTGATCTCGAACCATGGCGGACGACAACTCGACGACGCGCCTCCGACGCTCGAGTTGCTGCAGCCTGTCGCGGACGCGGTCGGGGATCGGCTCGACGTCCTCATCGACGGCGGCGTCCGGCGCGGGAGCGACATCGCGAAGGCCGTGGCGCTGGGCGCGAAGGCCTGCCTGGCGGGCCGGGCCTACTTCTACGCGCTGGGGGCCGGCGGAGAGCGCGGCGTGGACCTCGTCCTCAGGTGGTTCGACGAGGGATTCCGACGCACGATGGCACTTCTGGGCGCCCGCACCGTGTCCGAAATCACCCCCGACGCGGTGCGCTGGCGGGACGGCTGAACCCCGCCTGTGCGGAACGGGAAGGGAGGGCTCACGATACTGATTCGCGAAGTGTCTCAGAGTCGTTGGCAGGTTCCGTCGCTCCTGTTGGCGGCCGTGATGGCCGGTTGCGACTCGCCCGGACCGGCTGCTTGTGAAATCACGAGCGTGGGGGCCTGGCCTGCGGAGCTCTCCTGGCGTGAGGTCTGGCGCGTCGGAGGACTCGATGAAACCGAACGATTGGTTCTGCCCGCTGACCTCGCCGCAGGTCCTGACGGATCGGTGGCCATCGCAGACTGGGGCCTGGCCGAAGTTATTGTGCTCGACCGCGATGGAGAGTGGCAGGGGGCGGTCATGACTCGCGGCGAAGGCCCCGGGTGAGGTCCAGGCACCGGCCTCGGTGACCTGGGTAGATGCCAACACCCTCCTCGTCCTGGACCTCGGTGCATTTCGGATGACTGCACTGGACCTTGCTTCTCGTTCGGCGAGCGTCACTGCGGTCGATCCGGCATTTCTGTCACCGGTATTTGCATCAGGTCAGGTCAGGTTTGTGGCGCTACAACCGGACCAGACGGTGTGGCTGGAATTCCCTGGCCCAATCGAGGATGGTTGGGAGGAGCAGGCCGTGGCGAAGAGCCGCGGACGGCGGGATCCGGCGCGGAAGCGACCATGAGGTGTCCGGACCCCCTACCCGCCATCGGAGTCCTGATCTCCGTAGCCATGGCTGCGACAGGGAATCTGGCAGCCGGACAGGAGCGGCGCTGGCTGCCCGCCCCCGTTGAATCGGCGGTCTTTCAGGACATCGATGGGGCCCTCTTCGGGAGTCCCCAGCGCATCAAGGGGACGCCGGAGGGCGGATTCCTCGTTGACGACTGGGGAGAGTTCAGAATCCGTGCGTTCAGCGCCAGCGGCCAGCCGTTGTGGACATCCGGCGGTGCAGGTGAGGGACCGGGCGAGTTCTCCGGAGTCGAGCCGATCCCGTTCCCGAAGGTCATCTCCTACACGCCGAACCCAGACGCCACACCGGGTAACAGGATCCTTCGCGTCACCCGAATCGACCCGGAGGCGAGGAGAGCCGTGCGGTCGGTCACCGCCGGCCCATCTCGACTGTTCGTCCTGTTTGAAGGCCACACGGAAAGAGCCAGCCGAATCGTGGACACGTATGCCATTGCCGACGGCGCCTATGCCGGCTCGTACCTGCTTCCGCACCGGGTCGTGTCCATTGCGACGCTGACCGATGGTCGCCTCGCAACGCTCGAAATGGAGTTTGTCCCGACGGTGCGGCTATGGACTCTGCCAAGCGACGTCCCGCGTCGTTGATTGGCCGGATTAACCGGCCGGGAAGCCTTGCGAGACAACGCGATTAAGGCTTAGCCTGTTACGCGGATACATCCTCTTTAAGCAGCGGCCCGAAAGAACGGCCCGAGATGCCCGCAAACGAAGCGTACGCAAAGGTGGCGCCCCGCATCATCGGTGCGGTGTTTGCGCTGACCCTCGCGACCCCGGCGGGTCTCTGCCCGCAGGACGCCGAGTCGACCTCCGCCGCCGCCGCCCCGTCGAGTTCGGTGGCGGCCGTCGCGTGGGCCGCGAATCACGCCGGTGTGGGTTCGGCTGCGGACTTCCGCCACGCCTCCGTTTTCTCCGTCGCCGGGGGGCCGAACGACATCGTCCAGGGGGTCTGTACCAACTGCCATAACAGTCGCCGGCTGGCGGGCAACCTCACCTTCGAGTCCTTCGACGTCGACGCCGCGGATACGCAGGCCGAGACCGCCGAGAAGATGATCCGCAAGCTGCGCGCCGGCATGATGCCGCCGCCCGGCGTGCGCCGTCCCCCGGAAGTCGAACTGCTCGAACTCGTCGCGACGCTCGAGGACATCGTCGACCGCGCCGCGGCCCGCCGACCGGACCCGGGCGGGCGCACCTTCCAGCGCCTCAACCGGCCCGAATACGAGCGGGCCATCCGGGACCTGCTGGGGCTCGAAGTCGACGCGGGGAAGTGGCTCCCCAACGACCAGATGAGCGCCAACTTCGACAACATCGCCGATGTCCAGGCGCTCTCTCCGACCCTCCTCGACGCCTATTTGAACGCGGCGGCGGAGATCAGCCGCATGGCCGTGGGAGACCGTCACGCCCCCGCGATCAACACGACCTACAAGAACTCGCAGTACCTCTCGCAGCACCCGTGGGACCACGTTGAAGGCGCCCCCTTCGGCACACGCGGCGGGATGGTCGTGGAGCACGCGTTCCCGGCCGACGGCGAGTACACTTTCTCGCTCGTGTTCACCTCGGGCGCGAACTCGCGTATGGAGGACGTCGATATCTCGGTCGACGGCGAACGGGTCGCGCTGCTTCACTACACCCGCCGCGGCGGCGGAGCGGACGACCGCGGCTTCACGCCCGTCGGGACCGAGCCGATCTTCGTCCGGGCCGGACAGCGCCGCATTTCCGCCGCCTTCGTCCGGCGTCAGGAGGGGCCGTACGAGGACCTGATTCGCCCGCACGCGTGGTCGAACGCCGGCGGTGGCTCGGGCGGCGGCGGGGTCACGACGCTGCCGCACTTGCAGGACCTCATCGTTGGAGGGCCGTACAACCCGACCGGCGTCTCCGAGTCGCCGATCCGCAAGCGCATCTTCACCTGCCGTCCCACTTCGCTGGAAGAGGAGCGACCCTGCGCGCGCGGCATCCTCACGGATCTGGCGCGTCACGCCTACCGCCGCCCCCTCGAACCGAGCGAGGTCGATGGGCTCATGACGTTCTACGGCATGGGCGTCGAGCAGGGCGGGTTCGAGGTCGGTGTGCGGCTGGCGCTGGAGGCGATCCTGGCGAGTCCGTTCTTCGTCCTCCGCCTGGAGCGCGAGCCCGAAGGTGTGGCGAGCGGGGAAGTGTACGCGCTCGAGGACATCGACCTGGCTTCGCGGCTCTCGTTCTTCCTCTGGGGACTGCCCCCGGACGAGGCACTGCGCGCCGCGGCTATCGAGGGGAGACTGTCGGATCCCGGCGAGCTTGAACGTCAGGCTCTCCGCATGCTCGACGATCCCCGCGCCGAGGCGCTGAGTTCGCGCTTCCTGTCGCAGTGGCTGCGGCTCCAGGATCTGTACAAGGTCCGGCCCGACCCGAACTTCTTCCCCAACTTCGACGAGAACCTCGCGGACGCGATGAAACGGGAGACCGAACTCCTGTTCCAGAGTCTCATCCACGAGGATCGCAGCATGCTCGATTTCTTCCGGGCCGACTACACGTTCGTCAACGAGCGTCTGGCCCGGCACTACGGGTTCGAGGGCGTGGCCGGACGGGAGTTCCAGCGCGTTCCGTATCCGACCGACCGGCGCGTCGGGATTCTGGGCCACGGCAGCGTGCTCGTCCTCACGTCGCTGGCGAACCGCACCTCTCCCGTACTGCGCGGGAAGTGGGTTATGGAGGTGCTGCTCGGCACGCCGCCGCCGCCGCCCCCGCCGGGGGTACCGGATCTGGATGAGACCGAGAGTTCGAAGGACGGTCGTCTGCTCACGACGCGCGAGCGGATGGAGATGCACCGGGCGAGTCCGGCCTGCCGCTCTTGCCACAGGTTCATGGATCCGATCGGTCTGGCCCTCGACAACTTCGACGTCACGGGTAAATGGCGCCTGCGCGAGAACGGGATGCCGCTCGACACGCGCGGTGACTTCTATGACGGGACGGCGGTTTCGACGCCGCCCCAGCTAGTCGACGCACTGCTCGCGCGTCCGCTGCCGCTCCTCCGGAACTTCACGGAGAACCTGGCGGCGTACGCGCTCGGACGTCGCGTGGAGTACTACGATCAGCCGTGGATCCGGTCGATCGTCCAGGAGGCGGAAGCGGACGACTACAGGGTGTCGTCGCTGATCCTGGGAGTGGTGAAGGGCGACGCGTTCAGAATGAAGCGGGCCATGCCCGTGACTACGGTAGAAGAAGAGGTTTCCGAAGACCGCCGGTAGAGGGAAAACATGGAATTCATCACCGGACAGCACATGCAGCGGAGGACCTTCGTCCGAGGGGTCGGGGCCACGCTGGCCCTGCCGTTGCTCGAAGCGATGGTTCCCGCGGGCCGCCTGTGGGGTGCGACGTCGACGAAGGCGGAGACCGGCACCCGGTTCATCGCGATCGAGGAAGTGCACGGGCTCGCCGGCTGCAACAGCGAGCATGGCGCGCCGAATTTCCTCTTCGCGCCGGAGAAGGCGGGCCACGAGTTCGAGATCATCGACGACAGCGCGCTCGTCTCGCTGCGCCCGTACCGCGAGCATCTGACGATCATCAGCAACACGGATGTCCGGAATGCGGAGGCGTTCACGCCGCCCGAGATCGGCGGAGACCACTTCCGCTCGAGTGCGGTGTTCCTGACGCAGTCCCATCCGAAGCAGACCCAGGGGTCCGACATCTTCTGCGGGACCTCGATGGACCAGATCTACGCCCAGCGCTTCGGCCAGGACACGCCGATGCCGTCCATGCAGTTCTGCATCGAGAACCTCGATCAAGCGGGCGGCTGCACCTATAACTACTCGTGCGCCTACACGGATTCGCTGAGCTGGGCGTCGCCGACCGAGCCGCTGCCCATGATCCGCGATCCGCGGGTTGCCTTCGACCTTCTCTTCGGCGCCGGCGGCAGCGAGGAGGAGCGCGCGGCGCGACGGGCCACGCGGCGCAGCATCCTCGACTGGATTTCGGGCGAGATCTCCTCGGTGCGGCGGACCCTCGGCGCGGAAGATTCGCGCCGCATGGATCAGTACCTGACGAACGTGCGGGAGCTGGAGCGGCGGATCGAGATGGTCGAGTCGCGGAACTCGAGCGGCGAGGAGCGCCTACTGCCCGAGGCGCCGGCCGGCGTGCCCGATTCGTTCAGCGAGCACATGCAGATGCTGTTCGACATCCAGGTGCTGGCGCTCGAGACGGACATGACGCGCGTGATCTCGTTCAAGACCGGGCGCGACGCGCAGAACCGCGTGTTCCCCGAGGGCCCATCCGACCGGCCCTTCCACCCGGCCTCGCACCACGGGAACCGTGAAGAGGCGGTGCTGGAGTTCAACAGGATCAACCAGTTCCGCGTGGGCCAGCTTCCGTATCTGATCGACAAGCTCAAGAACACGATGCACGGGGAGTCGAACCTGCTCGACCAGACGGTGGTCCTGTGGGGTTCGCCGATGGCCGACGCCAACCTGCATAACCACCGGCGGGCGCCGCTCTTCATGCTCGGGCACGGGAACGGGATGCTCGACGGAAACATGCACATCCAGGCGCCGGACGGGACGCCGATGGCGAACGCCATGCTGTCGGTCATGCACGGACTCGGCATGGATGACATGGATGCGTTCGGCGACAGCACGGGGCCGCTATCGCTCAACCAGGCCGACCCGGTCACGACGGACGCGGGGAGCTGACGGTGCGCGCGGCGAAGCTTCGGCACGGGCTCGCGGTCCTCTGTGCGGCCGTCCTCGTTTCGGCGGGGACGCCGCCCGCTTCTCCCCTTGATTCTCCCCCTGATTCTCCCGTAGCCGACGCCGCCATGCGCGGAGACGCGGCGACGGTACGCGAGCTGCTGCGGCAGGGGCTCGACGTCAACGCGGCGCAGGGCGACGGGATGACGGCGCTGCACTGGGCCGCGGATCGCGGTGACGCGGAACTGGCCGACATGCTCATCTACGCCGGTGCGGATGTCGCGGCGGTCACGCGGGTCGGGCAGTACACGCCGCTGCATCTCGCGGCGCGGCGGGGGGCGCCGGAGATCCTGCGCAGCCTGATCGAAGCCCGGTCCGACGTCATGGCCCTTACGGACAACAGCGGCGCGACAGCGCTCCATCTGGCCGCCGCGGCCGGGAACCCCGAGGCCGTCACCGTCCTGCTCGACGCCGGGGCGGATCCCGATGCGCGCGAGACGGAGTGGGGCCAGACCCCGCTCACGTTCGCGGCCGCCGGCAACCGGGCCGAGGCGATCACGGCGCTGCTGGAGGGCGGCGCGGATCCCGACCTCACTTCCATCGTGGTCGATCTGCTAGAGCAGGAGAAGCTGGACCGTCTGGCGCGGCAGCGGGAGACGGAGGTGCTTGAAGCCTTCGTCGGTGAGGGAGACGAAGCCCGCACCCCCACGTCGCTTGAACTCCAGGCCGCCGTCCGCGCCGGACGCGAAGTGTACGCGGAGGGCCTGCCCGAAGAGGAAGAAGAAGAAGAGGATCCGAGCGATTTCAGCCGTCTCTTCCTTCCCCCGGTCGAGAAGATCGGCGGACTGACCCCACTCCTGCATGCGGTGCGTGAGGGCTATGTGGAGTCGACCGTCGCCCTTCTGGACGGCGGCGCGGACATCGATCGGGTGAGTACCGCGGACGGGACGAGTCCCCTGGTCATGGCCGGGATCAACGGCCAGTTCGATCTCGTGCTGCTCCTTCTCGAGCGAGGCGCCGACCCCAACATCGCCGCCGAACTCAACGGGGTATCGCCGCTGTGGGCCGTGATCAACGCGAGGTGGCAGCCGCGGACCCGCTTCCCGCAGCCCCAGGAGCGGTCGCTGCAGCGCGCGAACTACCTGGAAGTGGCCCGGGCGCTGCTCGACGCCGGCGCGGATCCCGACCACCGAATCACCCGGCACCCGTGGTACATGGTGTACACCGGCTGCGGCAACCGGAACTGCGGCCTCGTCGACACGAACGGCGCCACCGCCTTCTGGCGCGCGGCGTACGCGACGGATGTCGAGGCGATGAAGCTTCTGATCGAGTACGGAGCCGATCCGAATATGCCGACCAAGGCGCCCCCGCGTCGGCAGCGTCTGTCACCGGACGAGTTCCTGCGGCAGCAGGCGCTGAACGCGCTGCGCGACTCTTCGTACGCGGAACTGTCCGAGGATGACCAGCTGACGTTGCTGCAGGACATCCGGGAACAGTTGCCCGAAGCAGAACAGTCGCAGTTTCCCGACAAGGACCTCGAGAATCTGAACGAAGAGATTCGGGCCGCCCTCATCCAGGCCGCCGAAGCCGCGGACCAGGCCCGGGCGAACGCACCGGACGCGTCGGGACTGGCGCCCGTGCCCCCGGGCGGGCCGGGTGTGATGCCGCTGCACGCCGCCTCGGGTGTGGGGTACGGCGAGGGGTTCGCCGGCAACGCGCACCGGCATACGCCGGACGGCTGGATGCCGGCGGTCAAGTACCTCATCGAGGAACTGGGCGCCGACATCGACGCACGCGACCACGGGGGCTACACGGCGCTCCACAACGCGGCCTCGCGCGGCGACGACGAGATGATCCTCTACCTCGTAGAGATGGGTGGGGACGTCACCGTCGTCAGTCGCCGCGGCCAGACCACGGCCGATATGGCGAACGGTCCGGTGCAGCGTGTATCTCCCTTCCCGGAGACCGTTGCGCTCCTCGAGAGTCTCGGCGCGAAGAACAACAACAACTGCGTGACCTGCTAACCAGCAACTTCCAGCCGGCACGACACGGAGAGTCATGGCCAAGTACATGTTTCGGGCGAGCTACACGCAGTCCGGTCTGAAGGGTCTGATCGCCGAGGGAGGCACGGGACGCCGCGAGGCCCTGAGGCAGACCGTCGAGAGCGTGGGAGGGACGCTGGAAGGCTTCTACTACGCGTTCGGGGAAAACGACCTCTATCTCATCACGGATCTCCCCGACGAGACCGCCGCCCTGTCGCTGTCGCTGAACATCGCCGCGGCCGGGGCCCTGACCGTCTCCGTGACCGTACTGCTCACCCCGGAGACGGTGGACGAGGCCGTCGCCCAGGGCGTTTCCTACCGCCTGCCGGGAGCTTGATCCACCGCCGTTCCCGGGGCTGATCATAGCTCCGGGAGCGTTGCGCGGGGCGGTTGGCGCGGGGCAAGTTGGGGCTCCGTTACCCCGATTCTCTCAGCCTGCGAGCTGCAATGCGTATCGGCCCCGCTCCCGTCCTCCTTTTCTCTTTCCTTGCCGCCGGACTCGCGCTTGCCTGCGAGCCCGGTGGCGGTGCGCCCGGCGTCGCCGGCGAACCCGGTCCGCTGGAGTCGTCTTCGGCCCGGCCCGTGACGCCTGTCCTCGCCGAGGAGCCGCCGCCCGAGTTCGGCGGGTATCCCGGCGTGCGGCACGGCGGCAACTACATGCACAACTACTACCTGCCGCCGGCGCCGGGCACGACGCCCTGGTTCCCGTCCTGGTCGCCTGACGGAGCCTCCATCGCCGTGGGCATGGCCGGCTCCATCTGGGAAGTGGACGTGGAGACCGGCGACGCCACCGAACTCACGCGCGGGGACACGTACCATTCGTCCCCCTCCTATTCTCCCGATGGCCGTTGGGTCGTGTACACGGCGGACCACGGCGGGGAGCGGATCCAGCTCGAGATGCTGGACACGGAGACCGGCGAGACGCGGGCGCTGACGGACGACGACTTCGTGTATGCGGATCCCGTGTTCTCTCCGGACGGGGGCCGCGTCGCGTACGTGTCGAGCGCGCCCAACGGGTTCTTCAACGTCTACATCCGGGCGGTCGCGGACGGAGACTGGGCGGGGTCCGAGATCGCGGTCACCAGCGACAACGACTACGGGAACAACCGGCTCTACTTCGGGCCGATGGACATGCACCTGTCGCCCGCGTGGATGCCGGGCGGCGAGGACCTCCTCCTCGTATCGAACCGCGACGTCCCGCTGGGCTCCGGGAACGTGATCCGGGTGCCGGCGCGCGCGGACGGGATACAACAGGCGACGACGGTGCTGCGAGAGCAGACGCTGTACCGCACCCGGCCCGACGTGTCGCTCGATGGCCGACGCTTCGTCTACTCGTCGACGGCGGGGGCCGCGGACCAGTTCAACAACCTGTACGTGCAGCCGACGGAAGGTGGGGAGCCGTACAAGCTCACCTTCTTCGATCACGATGCCTTCCATCCCCGCTGGTCGCCCGACGGCGAGATGATCGCCTACATCACGAACGAAGACGGCCTGCCGCAACTCGAGTTGATCGAGACCTACGGCGGGCGGCGGCGGCGGATCGAGATCGGCGAGCGTTCGTACGCCGGGCCCACGGGCACGCTCTCGGTCACGGTGCGCACGGACGCCACCGGACGGGGTCCGGTGCCGGCCCGCGTCACGCTGCTGGGCGGTGACGGGAAGTACCACGCCCCGGCCGACGAATACGCGCGCATCGGCCAGCGGGGAGGCTATCCGGCCTTCCACACCGACGGGACGTTCACGGTCGCCCTCCCGCCGGGCGAAGCGGACCTCACCGTCGTGAAGGGCTTCGAGATCGAGCCCCAGCGCATGAAGGTGACGATCGAGGCGGGCGAGACGGTCGATCTGGCCGTCACGCTGCACCGGTTCGCGGATCTCTCGGCCGGCGGCTGGCACAACGGCTCGACGCACGTGCACATGAACTACGCCGGGAACCTCCACAACACGCTCGAGAACCTGATGTTCATGTCCGAGGCGGAGGACCAGGACATCGTGAACGAGCAGGTGGCGAACAAGGACAACCGGATCCTCGACCACCAGTTCTTCGTCCCCGGCGGCGGCGCGCACCCGGTGTCGACGGAGGATATCGTCGTCGTGGTGGGACAGGAGTACCGGCCCCCGTTCTACGGGCACGTGTTCATGTTCGGGCTCCGCGACCACCTCATCTCCCCGTTCACGACCGGATACGAGGGGACGGCGATCGAGAGCCTCTATCCGTCGAACACGGACATGATGCGGAAGGCGAAGGACCAGGGGGCGACGACCGGGTACGTCCACCCCTACTCCGGGGACATGGACCCGCTCGACGGTGGGCCTCATGGGCGGGAAGGGGTTCATGGTCGACGCCGTGCTGGGGACGAGCGACGCGCTCGAATGGTCTTCGGCCGAGCGGGCGGGCTTCTTCCCGATCTACGCGCTGTGGAGCAACGACGTGCGCGTATGCGCCACCGGCGGAGAGGACTCGATCAGCAACCTGCAGGCGACCCCGCTGCTGGGCGCGATGCGGACCTACGTGCGGACGCCGGACGGACGCCGGACGGCCGAGGGCTGGTACGAGGGGCTGCGGGGCGCGGCCGCGTTCGTCACCAACGGGCCGCTGGTCGAACTCACGGTGGACGGCGCGATCCCCGGTTCGGTGCTCGATCTCGGGGCGGACGCCGCGAGCGTAAGCGTCGAGGCCAGCGTCCGCTCCATCGTACCGCTCACGCGGGTGTGGCTGGTGCGCGACGGTCAGGACGTGCTCGATCTCGAACTCTCCGACGACCGCATGTCCGCTTCCTTCTCGGGCGACGTGGAGATCGAGGGAAGCGGCTGGATCCATCTGCGGGCCGAGGGCGAGCCGGCGGAACGGTTCCCGCTCGACGCCGCCTATCCGCAGGGGTTCACGAATCCCGTCTGGTTCACCGTCGGGGGCGCGGCGATCCGGGACGCGGCGGGCGCGCAGTACGGGCTCGACTGGATCGACGAACTCGAGCGGCAGGCGAGGCAGTGGCCTGGCTGGCGGTCGCAGACAGAGCAGGACCACGTCTACGGGCAGTTCGAGGAAGCGCGCGAGGTCTATCGCCGGCTGCTGTCTGAAGCCGGCGGAGCCTCCGCAGCCGGTGGCGACTGAGCCGAGAGGGGCAGGGCGGACCTTGAGGAGCCCGGACCGGACCGAACTCACGCCGCTCGACTTCCTGCGGCGGAGCGCGTTCGTCTATCCCGACAAGATCGCGGTCGTGCACGGGGACCGGAGCTACTCCTACCGCGAGTTCGAGCTTCGCGTGCGGCGGCTGGCCGCGGGGCTGCTCGGCGCCGGGCTGCAGCCGGGCGACCGGGTCGCGTTCCTGTCGCCGAACACGCCGCCCCTGCTCGAGGCGCATTACGGGGTGCCGGCGGCGGGCGGGGTGCTGGTTGCAATCAATACACGGCTGGCCGCCACCGAGATCGCCTACATCCTGGAGCACAGCGGCGCGCGGTACCTGTTCGTGGACCGGGCCCTCGAATCGCGCATCGACGGGGATGCGCTCGCCGGCGAAGGGGTGCCCGTCGTGCGGATCGACGACACCGGCGCCCCGGACGACCCCTACGAGGCGTTTCTTGCGTTCGCGCTCGACTCCGGTCCCGGCGCGACGGAGCCGCCCCCGCTCGCCACCGGGCCGGCGGACGAGGAAGACCCGATCTCGATGAACTACACCTCGGGGACGACCGGCCGCCCCAAGGGCGTCGTGTACACCCACCGCGGCGCGTATCTGAACGCGCTCGGAGAGTTGATCGAGGTGGAGATGACGCCGGGCGCCGTCTATCTGTGGACCCTCCCCATGTTCCACTGCAACGGCTGGTGCTTCACCTGGGCGGTGACCGCCGTGGCGGGCACGCACGTGTGCCTCAGGGACGTCGATCCCGACCGCATCTGGGAGCTGATCGAGTCGGAGGGCGTCACGCACTACAACGGGGCGCCGACCGTCCAGATCATGCTCGTCAACCACCCGGCGGCCCGGCGGCTGGAGCAGCCGGTGCGGACGATGATCGCGGGGGCGCCGCCCTCGCCCACTCTGCTCGAGCAACTACGCGCGCTCAACTTCGAGCCGATCCATGCCTACGGTCTGACCGAGACGTATGGCCCCACCGCTACCTGCGCCTGGCACGCCGACTGGGCAGACCGGCCCGCCGCGGAGCAGGCACAGCTCCTCGCACGCCAGGGGCAGGGGTTCGTCACCTCCGATCTGATGCGGGTGGTGGACGAAGAAGGCCGCGACGTGCCGCGCGACGCCACAACCATGGGTGAGGTCGTGATGCGCGGGAACATCGTCATGAAGGGCTACTTCGCGCAGCCCGAGGCGACCACAGAGGCGTTCCGCGGGGGCTGGTTCCACTCCGGCGACCTCGCGGTGTGGCACCCCGACGGATACGTCGAACTCCGGGACCGGGCCAAGGACATCATCATCTCCGGCGGTGAGAACATCTCGACCATCGAAGTCGAGCAGACCGTCGCCCGCCACCCGGCCGTGCTGGAATGCGCCGTCATCGCCGTCCCGCACGACGAATGGGGCGAACGACCCAAGGCCTTCGTCACGCTGAAACCGGGAGCTGACGCCACGGAGCGGGAGATCATCGACTTCTGCCGCGGCCGGATCGCCCACTTCAAGTGCCCCGACGCGATCGAGTTCAGCGCCCTCCCCAAGACCTCCACCGGCAAGGTCCAGAAGTACGTCCTCCGCGACCGCGAGTGGGCCGACCGCGAGAAGCGCATCAACTGACCCGCGCCTGACCAGAGTCGAGAGACGTTCCCGCGGGAACGTTCCATCAACCCGGGGCGTTCGCCTCCACCTTCCCGCGAGGGGCGCCGAGGGAGCGCGACCTGAGGTTCCTGCCTGGGGGTTGTTACTGGAAGCCCCCTGTGAAGCCGTATGCCAATTCAAAATCATATTTTCAATTGGCATAGACCGACACAGGGGCGCCGACACTCCCATGGTGGCTTGGGATCTCGCGCCGTTTCTCAGGCGGGCCGCGGCGACCGTGCCCGATCCGACCGCTTGACAGGTACGACATCGTGTCGCAGTATACGACTCAGTGTCGTAGTTCAAGCGGGAGGAGAGTGCAAGATGGCGGTACCGAAACTTGCGAACGCGGAACTCGCGGTCATGGAGCGGCTCTGGGAGGAACGGAGCCTGACGGCTCGCCTCCTCCGGGAGCAGCTCTATCCGGAGGCCGCGAGACCCATGCACGGAACGATCCAGAGACTCCTGCAGCGGCTTGAGGACAAGGCTTTCGTCCACCGTGACCGCGACCGCGCGGCCCACCTTTTCACGCCTCGGATCAGCCGCGAGGCCTATGCGGCCGGCCGGCTGGAGGCGCTGGCGGATCAGGTCACCGGCGGATCGTTCGTCCCGATGATCACGCACCTGGTGGAGGAGCGGAAGCTGTCCGACGCCGACATGGAACGCCTGCGCCGGCTGCTGGAGGAGAGATGACGGACCTCGCCCTGCAGGTCGCCGGCAGCAAGCTGGCGATCTCGATCGTTCTCGGCGCCGCGGTGTGGCTCGCCGCCCGGGGCAGCGAACGGCCGCGCCTGTGTCATGCGCTCTGCCTCACGCTGCTCGCGGCCCTGCTCATCCCGCCGCTGATCGGGCTCCCGGTGCTGCAGCCCGAGCCCTCAGCCAGCGTGCCTGCGGACGTCGCGTCACGTGACGTCGTATCCCCGGTCGCCGTCGCCATCGGAGACGGCCAGCCCGCCGCCGTCGGTGGAGCAGTCGACCGAGGGTGGTTTGCCGAGTATGGAGCATCGAGCCTCGTGCTCCTCTGGCTCGTGGGCGTGGTGGCGGTCCTGGGCTGGACGGTCGCGAGGACGCGAAGCTTCCGCCGCTTACTCGCGGGAGCCTCACGCGAAGCTCCCGCGCAACTACAGAGAATGGCTGGAGAGATCGCCCTCAACCTGGGCCTCGCGAGAGTTCCGGCGCTCCACACGACGGACGCGCTCGTCTCTCCCATGGCGTTCTGGAGCGGGGGCGCCGTCCGGGTCCTCATCCCATCCGCCCTCGTCGAGGGCCTGAGCCGGACCGAACTGCGCTGTATCCTGGCACATGAACTGGCCCACGTCCGGCGCCGCGACCACCTCGTCCGCTGGATCGAGTGGCTCGCGTGCACCGTCTTCTGGTGGAACCCCGTGGCGTGGTGGGCGCGGCGGCGGCTCCGGGCCGCGGGGGAAGTCTGCTCCGACGCCATGGTCGTGCAGGCCCTTCGTTGCGCTCCACGCGACTACGCCCGCGCGCTCGTGCGGGCAATCGACCTTGTGCGGACCGACGAGACGCAACGCCCGCCGGTCTTCGCGAGCGCCGCCGACAGCGGCCGACGAACACGACTACTTGAGAGGAGACTTCGTATGATTGTCACCAACAGGCCTGCTTCGGCCCTCCCGCGCGCGCTTCGCCTGGTATTGCAAGGCGGACTCGTGGCCTCGCTGGCGCTGGGTCTCGTCTACTGCAGCGAGCAGGCCTCGCAGGCCTCGCCGACTGCGCTGGAAGTCCCGCCCATGGCCCGAGGCCAGGCTCCACGGAAGCCGGTCCATCTCGGCATCGTAGACAGGCGCCAGTCCGAACCCTCCGTCGTCGAGCGTCGACGGATCACCGAGAGGCTCGCCCGCGAAATCCGGGCTAAGAGGATCACTTGGAGCTATGAGACGAGTGGGAGCGGGGGCGGACAGGACGAGCACCGTTTCCGGGGCTTGGTGGTGGTCGACTACGACGCTGACGTGGAAGGGCCGCTATCGCAGAACGTCGGTTTGTGGGCTGCGGCCGCCGAACGGGCCGAGGATCTTCCCGACACCGGGATCCTGATCGCCCAAGCCGCTGCGGACGGCGGGTGGACGTTCCTGGACAGGATTCCCGAAACGCCAATGGGCTCATATCGCATCATGATCTTCGGGCCGAACCCGCCGTGGGGGTGGGATTTCAGCTGGCCAGCCGGACCCCGCTCATCTCGCCCGACCGAAAGATAGTCTGGATGACGGATCTCGCCCTGCAGATCGCCGGCAGCAAGCTCGCCATCTCGATCGTCCTTGGCGCCGCGGTGTGGCTCGCCGCGAGGGGCAACGAGCGGCCGCGGCTGTGCCATGCGCTCTGCCTCACGCTGCTCGCGGCGCTGCTCGTCCCGCCGCTCATCGCCCTGCCGGTGCTGAACCCGGCCGCCCCGGCTCCAGTCCCCGCCGAGGCGGTGACGTTCAGCGCAGTCCGGTCGGCGGGTCCCCTCGGCGCGGCCGAAGGGGCCGGGTTCACGCAGAACGGAGGGTTCGGATTCGTCCTCGCGTGGATCCTGGGCGCGGTTGCCATGGTCGGGTGGACGATCGCGCGGGCTCGGGCGTTCCGCGCCTCGATGGAACGTGCGTCGCGCGGCCCCTGCCCGGGCCTGCAGGAGATGGCGCGGGAGGTCGGACGCACGCTCGGTCTAAGGAAGGTGCCGACGATCCAGACGACGGACGCGGTCGTGTCGCCCATGGTCTACTGGGGCGGCGGTACCGCCCGTGTCCTCATACCGTCCGCCCTCCTCGAGGGAATGGAGCGGTCCCGGCTGCGCTGGATTCTGGCGCACGAACTGGCCCACGTCCGCCGCCGCGACCACCTCGTCCGGTGGCTGGAGTGGCTCGCGTGCACCGTCTTCTGGTGGAACCCGATCGCCTGGTGGGCGAGGCGACGGCTGCGGGCGGCCGGGGAAATCTGCTGTGACGCACTTGTCGTAGACGCGTTCGGGTGTGCCCCCCGCGACTACGCCCGCTCGCTGGTTCGGGCGCTCGACCTCGTGCGCGCGGAGCGGACCTCCCGTCCGCCGTCGTTCGCGAGCGCCGCCCACAGCGGTCGCCGAACAAGACATCTGGAAAGGAGGCTTCGAATGATCATCACAAACAGGCCCGCGGGGACCCTGTCACCCGCGCTTCGCGCCGTACTCCGCGGCGGGCTCGTCGTCCTCCTCGCGTTCGGCCTCGTCTACTGCAGCGAGGGCACCTCTCCGGCCGCGGTCGAAGTGCCCGCCATGGACGCGCCCCTCGCCACCCTGTCGACCGCAGATCTCGAAGTCGTCGAGTTGCCTCCAGCCGAGGGCCTGGCTCCCCTCGCGGAGGCTGGAGAGTCTCCCCACGGCATCAATATGACCGGTAGGACGTATGGTGAGCTGATGGACTCGCTCGACGGGCTGCAGACCCTCCACTACGGGCGATCCGAGGAGCCGGCTGCCAGACTCGGTTCCCTGTCGTGTGCCGGCTGCCACGCCGACGACCTGCAAGCCGAGGGCCACACCATCCCGCTGCGTTTTCGCGCGAAGGTTCAGTCCACGGCTGACGGTGGCTGGAGCATCAAATGGGAACTCTCCGCCAACCCTCATGACGATTCCGGGTCCACGCGTCCAGGATCCTCGCGCGGAGCCACGATCCTGTCATCCCAGTGGCTCCCGCCGGGGACCATTGAACGCGTCCTCGTGGATCAGCCGCCTCCCCGCGCCCGATGAAGCCGGCCGCGAGCCGGATCGGAGCATGGGCCGCGATCGTGTTCACCGCCGGGGCCTGCGCCGGCGGCGACTCCGCGACCATGCAAGCGGAGGTACCGGCCTTCGAGGGGTTCGTCGACCTCGAGATCGGGGAACTCGAAGGGGACGATCCGTACGTGTTCGGCTACGTCTTCTCCGTGGCTGCGGATCCGCTGGGGCGGATTCTCGTGACCGACAGCCAGGCGCACGAAGTGCGGGTCTTCGATCCCGATGGGAACTTTCTCTTTCACCTCGGCGGCGAGGGGGACGGGCCCAGTGAGTTCCGAACTCCGTGCTGCGTCGGCTTCTCCCCGGAGGGCGAACTGTGGGTACGCCAGGAGCCACGCTTCACCGTATTCGAGCTGGAGGAGGCGGGAGCGCGCTACGTACGGACCGTGCGGCGGCTCTTCACCGGGCAGTTGGGCGGCTACCCTGTTGTCTTCGACGCCGAGGGACGGATCATCGATCTGGGCCTGCTGCCGGAAGGGGGCGGGCGGTTCGTCGAAGCGCGCATCCACCTGAATCCCGACGGGAGCGCGGACACGGTCAGGGTGCTGGAGCCCGTGGCGGCCGCGGAAGGACATAAGACCGTGGAGTTTTCGAGCGACCGGGGTTTCGGCTTCATGTACTTCCATCAGCCGTACGGGCCGCAGTGGCTGCAGGCGTACGGTCCCCGGGGCGCGTGGGCGAGCGCCGTGAGTTCCGCGCATGTGATCGAAGTTCAGGGCCCCGATGGTGCCGTCTCGCAGCTTGTCGGTCCGGCCGACCCCGGCCCGACCCTCAGCCCGGCTGAAGTGGAATACGCGCGGGGACGCCTGGAAGGGGACATGGAGCGAGGCAACTTCGACGAGCCTCCGTTCGACATCCCCGAGCGAAAACCCCCGCTGGCCGCGCTCTTCTTCGACCGAGGAGGTCGGCTGTGGGTCCGGAAGACGGCGGCGGGCGGGGCCGAGATGATCGAGGCGGATGTATACGAGGGCGGCGTCCTCGTGGCGAGGTACCGCTGGCCCGGCCGCGTGCGTGCGGGGGCGTTGCCCTGGGTCACGGAGTCCGCCCTCTACGGCACCACCACGGACTCCCTCGGCGTCCAGCGGGCGGCCCGCGTACGCTTCGAACCAGGGCCGTGACTCGGATTGAACGGGTTCCGAGCATACCCCCCGCGGGCACGTTCCCGCGGGAGCGTCAGGGGGCGAGAACCTGGGCACGGGGGAGGGAGGCCATCGCCTTGTCCAGCGTCAGGACATCCAGGTCTTCACGCGCATAGTCGTTGGCGATGAGGCGGTCGAGCAGTCCCGGTCCACCGGAGGCCTCGAGGGCCTCCAGGATCGGACGTCCGTTCAGGGGGGCCACGAGTCCGCTGCGAAGCACGTCGAGCAAGCCGCCGCGGGCGTCGGCTCTGGTCACGCCGTAGTGGTGCCGGACTGCGATGTACGCTTCCCCGATCACCTGGTTCGAAGCGACCACGGCCGAGCCTTCATCGGCGACGAGGGCGGAGAGCCGCCGGACGGACTGAGTGAAGTCCGCTTCCGGCACGCCCGTCAGCAGGCGCACCAGCACGGAGGTGTCAATCCCGTAGCGCTGGATCATGGGGCTCGGCGCGGAAGGCGTGGATATCGAACTGGCCGGATCCGGAGCGCAGCCTGGCGCGCAGCGGTGCCAGACGTGAGAGGTCGATCCGCTGCGGCCGCAGGATAAAGCCTTCGGGGCTTTCTTCCAGCTCGAGCCGGTCGCCGGGCTGCACGCCCATCGCCTCGAGGACCCGGGCGGGGAACGTCACCTGACGCTTGGATGTGATCCTTACCAGCATGGTCTCCTTCCTTCCGTGGATGCCTTACATAAAATGATGATTCAGTAAGGTATCCGTGTCAAGCCATCGGCTCCCACACTAAGCGGGCCCGTCAACCGACGATCAAATGACGTCGCGTGCTTGACGACCGCTGCCCTGTGCGAAGATCATCTGCAGGTCCGGGACAACACGACTCCAACCCTTTCAAGCGCTCCCCATGTGTACGCCGGTCCGAAAGAAGCTGCTCCTGGCTGGGCTCGTACTCTGTTTCGGGGTCCAGACGGGGCTGGTGTATACAGACTCACGGAATACCCCCCTGTCGGAGGAAGCGCTCGCGGGGCGTGAACTCTGGCAGGGGTATGCCTGTCAAACCTGTCACCAGTTGTACGGTCAGGGGGGGTTCCTCGGACCGGATCTGACGAACGCCGCGAGCCGGGTCGATTCCACCCGGCTCGTTTCTTTGTTGACGGTGGGTAGTGGCCAGATGCCGCCGCTCGGCTTCAGCGACGAGGAGGCCGCGGCGATGGCGGCGTTCCTGCGGGAGATGGATCGGCCGGAGATCGGCCGCGGCGAGTTGCGGCTCGGGAATCCGGGGGAGGGGGCCGGGGCGCAGGCCGCGTTCGAGCGCGCGATCGAGGCGGCGGTAGCGGCTGGCGAGGGAGAGGTCGCGGCCGAGGATGTGGCCGAGGTGGCCGCCGGGCTGGCGGCCTACCGCATCCGGCCCTGCAGCGCGTGCCACTTCCCGTTCCGGGCGTCGCCGGTCGGGGCGCCGGACCTGTCGCTCGTCGCCGGCTCGCTCGCGCCCGACTCGCTCGACCGGGTGCTGGCCGAGGGCCGCCCCCTGAAGGGCATGCCGCCGCCGGTCCCGCCGCTCGACGATGCCGACCGCGCGGCGATCATGGCGTTCCTCGAGTTCCTGGGCGCGAACCGGGAGCAGCTGGAGGTGGCGACGCAGGCGCTGGCGGCGGACCGCCGACTGGACTGGCGCGCGCTGCCGTGGTGGGAGTTCCCGTGAAGCCCTTCGAGGCCGGCCACCCCGCGCACCAGTTCGCCGTGCTCACCTTCATACGTGGCGGCCTGGTCGCGATCGCGATCACGCTCCTCGGCGGGATCCTCGCGGCGTTCTACTCCGTGCCGGCGCTGGCGCCGTGGTTCCAGCAGGTGGGACTCGACCTCCGACAATTGCGGCCGATCCACACCGTCTTCGCCTCCGCATGGGTCTTCCTCGGCAGCGTCGCCGTCGTGTACCGCTTCCTGCAGGACGAGGCCCCCCCGACCACCGGGGACCGCTGGCGCCTCAGGATCCAGGTCTCCACGTGGGCGATCGCCGGCCTCGGCATTCTGCTGACGCTGGCCCTCGGGGTGGGCACGGGCCGCGAATACGTCGGCTTCCACCCGTTCTTCTCCCTCCTCATCCTCACGGGCTGGGTCTGCTATACGTGGAACTTCTTCCGGCTGGCGGGGAGGCGGTTCTGGGAACGGCCGGTCTACGTGACGATGTGGGGCGTCGGGCTCCTCTTCTTCATCGTCACCTTCATCGAACAGCACATGTGGCTGATTCCGGGGATCTTCGGCGATCCCGTGCAGGATATGCGGATCCAGTGGAAGGCGACGGGCACCCTCGTCGGCAGCTTCAACCTCTTCGTCTACGGGTCGGTGATCTACCTGGGGGAGCGGATCTCGGGCGATCCCTCGTACGGACGTTCGACCACCGCCTACATGCTGTTCGGCGTCGGACTGCTCAACTCGTTCACGAACTTCGCGCACCACAGCTATCATCTCCCGGCGCGGGAGTCGGTGAAGTGGATCGCCTTCGTCGTGAGCATGATGGAGATCATCGTCCTCGCGCGTGCGATGTTCGATCTGTGGCGGGCGCTGCGGAAGCCGAGCGATCCGACGTTCTGCGCGGCCCGGGGCTCGTTCGCGGCGGCGAAATGGTGGACGTGCGCGATCCTGTTCAGCGCGATCCTCATCTCCGTTCCCCCGCTGAACGCGTTAATTCACGGGACGTATGTGGTCACGGGGCACGCGATGGGGGCGATGATCGGCATCGACACGATGATCCTGCTGGGGGCCGTGATCTGGATCCTGAGCGAGCACTGCCAGGCCCGCGGGGGAGAGGACGGGTGGGACACGCTCCACACCCCGGCGATGCGGTGGGCGCTCATCGGGCTGAACGTCTCGGTCGCCGGGCTCGTGCTCTGGCTGCACGTGGTGGGGACGGCGGTGGGGGTGACGCGCGCGGTCCATGCCCCGGGTGAAACGTACGTCCCGCCCGAGTGGGTCTCCGCCTGGAGCGGGGTGGGGTTCGCCGTCTTCGGCACCCTGTCGCTGATCTTCTTCGGATGGGTCGTCGCCCAACTCGCGCTGCCCGCCTTCCGGTACTTTTGGGTCTCGGCCGAGCGAGCATGACGGGCATGAACGGGCCGCTGTGGACCCCGGATCCCGCCTTCGCCGCGACGACGAACATGGCGGCGTTCCTCCGCTTCGCGAACGGGCGCTGCCGGGCGGGGGCCGACTCTCCGGAGGCGCTGTGGCGGTGGTCGGTCCGCGAGCCGGAGGCCTTCTGGAACGCGGTATGGGACTTCTGCGGCGTCATCGGCGAGCGCGGCGAGCGCGTCGTCGTCGACTTCGACCGCCTGCCCGGAGCCCGCTGGTATCCCGACGCCCGGCTGAACTACGCCGAGAACCTGCTCCTGCGGCGCGACGACACGCCGGCCCTGAGGTTCCGGGCCGAGGACCGCGTGCGCCGCGACCTGACCTGGGCGCAGCTCTACGACACCACCTCGCGGCTCGCCCAGGCGCTGGGAACGCTGGGACTCGCGCCGGGAGACCGGGTGGCCGGCTACGTGCCCAACATGCCGGAGTCCATTGTGTACATGCTCGCGTCGGCGAGCCTCGGGGCCACGATCTCGACCGCCTCCCCCGACTTCGGCGCGCAGGGCGTGTTCGACCGCTTCGGTCAGGTCGAACCCCGCGTTCTGCTGGCGGCCGACGGCTACTTCTGGCAGGGGAGGCGGTATTCGAGCCTCGACCGTCTGCCGGAGATCGTGCGCCGGCTTCCGTCGGTGGAGCGCGTGATCATCATCCCCCACACCGATCCGGAGCCCGACATCTCGGCGATCCCGCACGCGGTGCTGTTCGACGACTTCATCGCGCCCTGCGAAGCGGGGGAGATCGAGTTCCGGCGCCTTCCCTTCGACCATCCCCTCTACATCCTCTTCTCCTCGGGTACGACCGGGGTCCCGAAGTGCATCGTCCATACGGCGGGGGGCGTCCTTCTCACGCATCTGAAGGAACACCAACTCCACGCCGATGTCCGGCGCGGCGACCGGACCTTCTACTTCACCACCTGCGGGTGGATGATGTGGAACTGGCTTGCGTCTGCGCTCGCGAGCGAAGCGACCGTCGTCCTGTTCGACGGCTCGCCCTTCCATCCCCGGCCGGAAGTCCTGTTCGACTACGCGGACGAGGTCCGGATGACGCAGCTCGGCGTGTCGGCGAAGTTCATCGACGCGATCGGGAAGAAGGGTCTCCGGCCGCGCGAGACACACGACCTCTCCTCGGTGCGGACGATGGTGTCCACGGGATCTCCGCTCGTCCCGGAGGGGTTCGACTACGTGTACCGGCACGTGAAGTCCGACGTCCACCTGGCCTCGATTTCGGGAGGGACGGACCTGTGCGGGGGCTTCGTGGTGGGGCATCCGCTCCTCCCGGTGTGGACGGGGGAGATCCAGGCGCCAGCGCTGGGCATGGACGTGGATGTCTGGGATGAAGAGGGACAGTCGATGCCGACGGGGAAGGGGGAACTGGTCTGCAAGTCGCCGTTCCCGTCGGTGCCGGCGGGGTTCTGGGGAGACGAGGATGGGAGCCGGTTCCACGAGGCATACTTCGACGTCTACCCGGGCGTGTGGCGGCACGGCGACTGGATGGAGTGGACGGAACACGGGGGGGTGGTGATCTACGGCCGCTCCGACGCGACATTGAACGCGGGCGGGGTGCGGATCGGGACGGCGGAGATCTACCGGCTGGTGGACCGGCTCCCGGAAGTCATGGAGTCCATCGTCATCGGACAGCCGTGGGAGAATGACACGCGCGTGATCCTCTTCGTCCGGCTCGCGGACGGGCAACGTCTCGATGGAGAACTGGAGGGGCGGATCAGAACGGAGATTCGCGACAACGCCTCGCCGCGGCACGTCCCGGCGCGCATTCTCGAGGTGTCGGACATCCCGCGGACGAAGAGCGCCAAGATCTCCGAACTCGCCGTGCGGGCGGTGGTGATGGGCGAGCCGGTGAAGAACTCCGATGCGCTGGCGAATCCCGAGGCGCTCGAGGAGTACCGGGACCGCCTGGAACTCCGGACGTAACCCATGCGAACCATAGGATTCGTCGGACTCGCCGTGTTCGCTTTGTTCGCCCAGACGGGAGGGTGTGTGGCGCAGGAGGCATCGGACCCGGCGGGAGCCGGGATCACGGCGGTGGAGGGTCTGCGGCTCGGGCACTTCACGCTCCAGGAGCGGCCTACCGGGTGTACGGTCGTTATCGCCGAGGACGGCGCGGTGGCCGGCGTCGACGTACGGGGCGGGGCGCCGGGGACGCGGGAGATCGCGCTCCTGGACCCGGTCAACCAGGTGCAGGAAGTCCACGCCATCGTGCTCTCGGGCGGGAGCGCGTTCGGGCTCGACGCGGCATCGGGCGTGGTCCGGCACCTCGAGGAGCGCGGGATCGGCTACCAGGCCGGGGATCACGTCGTCCCGATCGTGGCGGCGGCCATCCTGTTCGATCTCGGAGTAGGGGATGGGTCGGTCCGGCCGGGGCCGGAGTGCGGTTACGAGGCCGCCCGCACGGCGAGCGTGGCCGCGTCCGCCGAGGGCAGCGTCGGTGCGGGGGCGGGAGCCACCGTGGGGAAGTTGCGGGGGCTCGAGCGGGCGATGAAGGGTGGGATCGGTACCGCGTCGATCACGCTCGATGACGGGCTCACGGTCGCCGCGATCGTGGCCGTCAACGCGATCGGCGACATCATCGACCCGGCGACGGGAAGCATCGTGGCCGGGGTCCGCACCGAGGACGGGACGGGGTTCGCGGACGCGCGGGCGCTGCTGCGGGCGGGTGAGGTGCCGGGGAACCGGGGCGAGGTCGGTGGGAACACGACGATCGGCGTCGTGGCCACGAACGCGACGTTGACGAAGGCGGAGATCACGAAGGTCGCGCAGATGGCGCACGACGGGGTCGCCCGTACGGTCTACCCGGCCCACACGCCGAGGGACGGCGACACGGTGTTCGGTCTCGCCACGGGGGTGCACCTGGACGAGGGGGGGCTGACGCGGATCGGAGCGCTCGCCGCGCAGGTCATGTCGGAGGCGATCCTGCGGGCCGTCCGCGCCGCGACCGGACTCCCGGGCATCCCCTCGGTCGCGGATCTGGCGGGCGCCGGCGGCTGATCGTTGATGCAGTGATGCATGGCTGTTATTCTCTTCACCATGCGAACGACGATTTCCCTCGACGACCGACTTGACAGGCAGGTGCGCCGCGAAGCGGCCGCCCGCGGGATGAGCGTGAGTGCCTTCATCGCAAGAACCCTGGACGATGCACTGAAGCAGCGTGTACGCACGGAGCCGGCGCCGCCTTTCCGACTCGTGACCGTGCGCGCCCGCCTGCGTCCGGGCGTCGACCTCGACCGGCCCAGGGCCCTCGAGGCCGGAGACGATGAGTCCCGGTTCGGGCGCGGCTGAGTCTACGTGCTGCTTCCCGATGTCAACGTCCTGATCTATGCGTATGTCGAGGATTCGACCCCGGATCATCTCGAGTACGCGAAGTGGGTTACTCGCATGGCAACCGGATCGGAACCGTTCGCTTTGTCCGTTCTCGTCCTTTCCGGTTTCATTCGCATCGTGACCAACTCCCGCGTGTTCGATCCCCCCTCCACACTGGACACGGCGTTCGCATTCGTGTCTTCACTCACGGAGCGCCCGACCGCGCGGATCATCGGCCCCGGCCCTGAGCACATGGCGATCTTCGAACGCCTGTGTCGCCTGGCGGGGGCCACAGGCAGGTTGGTCGCGGACGCCCAACACGCCGCAATCGCGCTGGAACACGGCTGCACCATGGTCTCGACCGACGCAGATTTCGGGCGCTTCCCGGAGCTCAGATGGCAACACCCACTGCGTCCTTCGATATGAGCGCGCCGCCCGCGATCACATGACGGCCAGCCTGTGGGGGATCCTCGGCTACGCCGCCGGACTCATCGCCCTTGGAGCGTGGATCGGCCGCCGGGTCGACGCCGCGGGCAGCTTCTTCGTCGCCGACCGCAAGCTCGGCCCCGTCCTGCTCTTCGCCACCATCCTCGCCGCCAACCTCGGCGCCGGCACGACGGTCGGCGCCGCGGGGCTCGCCTATCGCGACGGACTGAGTGCGTGGTGGTGGGTCGGCTCCGCGGGCATCGGCACGATCCTGCTCGCGGTCTGGGTCGGCCCGCGCATCTGGCAGGTCGCCGCGCGCCACGGGCTCCTCACCATGGGCGACTACCTCGAACTGCGGTACGGCCGCTCGGTCCGGCTGCTCATCGCCGGGCTGCTGTGGTTCGCCACGCTCACGATCGTGTCCGGGCAGCTCATCGCGATGGCCGAGATCGTCTCCGTCGTCGCCGGGTCCCCGCGCTGGGTGGGCGCCCTCATCGGCGGGATCGTCGTCATCGTCTACTTCAGCGCGGGCGGCCTCGTGGCCTCCGCCTGGGTCAACCTGGTGCAGCTTGTCGTCATCCTGGCCGGGTTCGCGATCGCGATCCCGTGGGCGCTCGCCGACATCGGCGGCTGGTCGGCGGTCGAGGCCGCCGCCGCGCGGACGTCGCCGGATTACCTGAGTCTGTGGCAGGGCGGCGCATCCGGCTGGGTGTACATCGCGCTCCTCGCGCCGGCGTTCATCATCTCGCCCGGTCTGGTCCAGAAGGTCTACGGCGCCGCGAACCCGCGCGCGATTCGCACAGGGCTGCTGGCGGCGGGCGTCGCGCTGGTGCTGTTCGCCTTCGCGCCGACGCTGCTGGGCATGATCGCACGTGTCTACGATCCGGCGCTCGCGAGCCGTGAGCAGGCGCTGCCCATGTTGCTCGCCACGGCGCTGCCGCCGGCTCTGGGGCTCCTCGGTCTGGCCGCGGTGTTCTCCGCCGAGGTGAGCTCGGCCGACGCCGGCCTGTTCATGCTCTCGACGTCCCTCTCGAAGGACCTCTACAAGGGCTTTCTCCGCCCCGAGGCCACCAGCGGACAGGTGCTGCGCGTGGCGCGAGGCGCCGCCATCGCGGGCGGTACGCTCGCTGTGCTGTTGGCGCTATGGCTCGAAAGCGTGATCGCGTCGCTGACGATCTTCTATTCGATCCTGAGCGTGAGCCTCTTCGTGCCGGTCGCGGCCGGACTGCATTCGCGGAGGAGCGGTGTCCCCGAGGCCCTCGCCGCCATCGGGGCCGGCCTCGCGGCGCTGGCGGCCGTCCGGATCTTCGCCCCCGCCGATGCGCCCGCCCTGCTGGACCGCACGCTCATCGGCCTCATCGTCTCCGCCGCCGTCTTCGGCCTCGTTGCCTTCGCACGCGGCCGACGAAGAGACGCGTGATTCCATCCTTGCAAATCCGGCACGCCGTTCCGCATCTACAAGGCAGCGGCACGTCCGCACCGCGCTGGATATCGGATTGGGGCGGCGCTAAGCTCCCCGCGACTTGACGGAAGAAAGGGCGGACCATGCCGGCAGGGGTGCCTGACAAAGCGGCGCGCGGCGTCCTGCTCGCCATACTGGTGGCCGTCTGGCTCACGGGCTGTGGGGGCGAAGGACAGCGGACGCTCTCCATCGCAACGGGAAACACGAACGGCCTCTACTACCCGCTCGGGGGCGGGCTGGCGTCGATATGGTCCCGGCACGTCGACGGCGTGAACATGAAGGCCGAGACCACCGCCGGCTCCGTCACGAACCTCATCCAGGTCGCCAAGGGCGAGAGCGAGGTCGGCTTCACGCAGGCGGACGCCCTCGCCGCCGCGCTGGCCGGAGCGGGGCGCTTTCCCGAACCCATGCCGCTCACGTCGATCGGCAAACTCTATCCCAACGTCGTGCACCTGGTGACGCTCCGGAGCACGGGGATCGAATCCGTGCAGGATCTCCGCGGGCGCCGCGTGTCCGTCGGCCCGCCGGGATCGGGGAATGCGGTCACCGCCTGGAACGTGCTCGAGGCCATGGGCATCGGTGAGTCAGACTTCACCGTCCGGCAACTCAACTACGCGCAGATGTCGAACGGCCTCAAGGACGGGACGCTCGACGCGGGGTTCATCGCCGGCGGAGTGGGAATGCCCGCCGTGGTCGAGATCGCGGTGTCGCGGGAGATGGTCCTCGTGCCGTTCACGGACGACGAGATCGCGACGATCGTCCGTGCGGAGCCCGCCTATTCCAGGTTCGACATGCCGCCGGGTGTCTACCGCGGCGTGGATGAGCCGGTGCTGACCCCGACCCTCTGGAACCTCCTCGTGGTGTCGCGCTCGATGGATGAGGGGCTCGCCTACGATCTCACGCGGACCATGCTCGAGCGCCGCGGGGACCTCGAGAACATCTCCAGCGTCGCGAGCTTCATCACGCCCGCATCGGCCCGGGACGTGGGCGACTTCCCGATCCATCCGGGGGCGAGGCGCTACTACGACGAAGTCCTGGGAGGCGAAGTGCCGGGTTCCGGCGGCCGTTGACGACCGAAAAGCTGCCCTGGCGGTACATCCTCTTCGCCCTGGCGATCGGGCTCTCCCTGTTTCAGCTCTGGCAGAGCACGTCGGGCATGCTCTCCGCCACGCTGGCTCGACCCATCCACCTCGCCTGGGTCATCGTCCTCACCTTCCTCGCCAAGCCCTCGTGGACGCGGGAAGGGGCCGCCCCGCGCTGGTGCCTGTGGCTCGACGCCGCCCTCGCGCTCGCCGCCCTCTACTGCGGCTGGGTGATCGTCGGCTTCGACTACCGGGGGGTGGACCACATCCTGTACGGACTCGGCACCCACGACCTGATCGTGGGACTGGTGTTCGTGGTCCTCCTGTTCGAGGCGACGCGCCGGGCCGTGGGCTGGGTGATGGTCGCCGTGGGGCTGGTCTTCCTTCTCTACGCGGCGCTGGGGCACCTGCTCCCGGAGGTGGTCGCGAACCGCGGCTTCAGCGTCGAGCGGATTCTGCGTTTCCAGATCTTCACGGGCGCCGGGCTGTTCGGGACCCCACTCGGGATCGCGGCCGGAACCGTGTTCATCTTCGTCCTGTTCGGCGCCTTCCTGGAGGTGACGGGGGCGGGGCGGTTCTTCATCGACCTCGCATTCGCCGCCGCCGGCCGCTTCCGGGGGGGACCGGCCAAGGCGAGCGTGATCGCCTCGGCCGCCATGGGGTCGATCTCGGGTTCGGCGATCGCGAACACCGTGACGACGGGCGCGCTTACGATTCCGATGATGAAGAAGCTCGGCTACCGCTCGGAGCAGGCGGGCGGGATCGAGGCGGCCGCGTCAACGGGCGGCCAGATCATGCCGCCGATCATGGGCGCCGGCGCCTTCATCATGGCCGACTTCACGAACACGCCCTACCGGGAGATCGTCGGGCTCTCCATCGGCCCGGCCATCCTCTACTTCGGGTGCACGCTTCTCTTCGTTCACCTCATGGCGCTGAAGCTCGGCCTGCGCGGGATGTCGAACCCGCCCGCCGTGAGGCGCACGCTCAGGGAGGGGGTCCACTTCCTGCTCCCGCTCGGGCTCGTGGTGGCGCTGCTGCTGCTCAACTACTCACCGCCGCTGGTGGGAGCCGTCGGCTGCCTCGCGGTCGTCGTCACGGGGATGGCCCGAAAGAGGACGAGGGTCGGGTGGCGGACGATCCTCGAGGGGCTCCGGGCGGGAGCCGTCATGGCGCTGCCGATCTCGCTCGCGTGTGCGACCGCCGGGATCGTGGTCGGGGTCATCGGCCAGACCGGAATCGGCCTCCAGTTCACCGAGTCCGTCGTGCAGGCGGCCGGCGGCCAGCTCTGGCTCGCCCTCATCTTCATCGCGCTCGCGGCGCTCGTTCTCGGGATGGGACTACCGGTGACCGCGGCCTACATCGTGATCTCGGTCATGGCCGCGCCCGCCCTGGAAGGGCTGGGGCTCTCTCTCCTCGTCGCGCACATGATCATCTTCTGGCTCTCGCAGACGTCGAACGTGACGCCGCCCATCGCGCTGGCCGCCTTCGCCGGCGCCGGGGTCGCGGGGGCGCCTCCCATGCGGACCGCGACCCAGGCCGTGAAGCTCTCCCTCGGCTTCTTCATCGTGCCGGCCATGATGGCGTATTCGGCGCTCATCCTGGTGGAGGGGACCTCCGTGACGGAGTTCGTCTTCGCCATCGTCAGCACGGTGGCGCTCGTCTCGGTCGTGGCGTACGCGATCGAGGGATTTGCCCTGGTCGCGTGCAGCGTCGTCGAACGTGCGCTGTTCGTGCTGGCGGCCGCGCTCATCCTGGTTCCGAACGACCCGGTGCGGATCGCGGGCGTGCTGCTGGGCGCCGCCGTGTTCGCCCTCCACGCCCGGAACAGCCGCGGGAGGCGGGAGGCGCCGCAGGCTCGCTAGTCTTAGTCTAAGCCAGGAGTCCGACCTGAGGTTCCTGCCTGGGGGGTTGTTGCTGGAAGTCTCCTCGACGACGACGACCCCGACGCCGCCGAGGCCCAACGCGTGAAGCCTTAAGCCAATTCAAAATCAGACTTTCAATTGGCATAGGCCGACACAGGGGCAGGGAGACTCCCATGATGGCTCGAGATCTCGCGCCGGTGAGCAACCATCCTGAGATCCAGAACCAGCGCCGGCGGGCGTCGGCGCCACGGGCGTCAGCCCTCGCGGGCCTCCGCGGCCGCCCGCCGCATCGCCTTCTTCCGCTCGCTCGGGTCGAGCAGGCGCTTGCGGAGGCGGATGGCGTCGGGTGTCACCTCGATCAGCTCGTCGTCGTTGATGAACTCGAGCGCCAGTTCCAGCGTCAGCCCGCGTGGCGGCTCCAGCCGGACGTGCTCATCGGCGGCCGCGGCCCGCATGTTCGTGAGTCTCTTGCCCTTGGACACGTTGACCTCGAGGTCGCCGGGGCGGACGTGCTCCCCCACGATCATCCCGCCGTAGACCTCGACGCCGGGCCCGACCAGCATTTCGGCCCGCTCCTGCAGATTGAAGAGAGCGAAGGCCACCGATCCCCGGGCGGTCGGCGACCAGCACCCCCGTCCGCCGGTGCTCGAGATGGCCCGCACGGGGTCCGTACTCGAGGAACCGGTGGTGCAACTGGCCCTCGCCGCGCGTGTCGGTGAGGAACTCGGAGCGGTATCCGAACAGGCCGCGTGAAGGGAGCCTGAAGTCGAGCCGCACCGGGCCCTGGTCCGTCGGCCGCATCGACAGGAGTTCCGCTCTCCGGCTCCCCATCTTCTCCATCACCACGCCGACCATCTGCGCGGGGACTTCGACCACGGCCTCTTCGTACGGCTCGAGGATCTCGCCGTCGGGACCCTCGCGCAGGATGACGCGTGGCCGCGATACGGAGAACTCGTATCCCTCGCGCCGCATCGTTTCCATGAGGATGGTGAGATGGAGTTCTCCCCGGCCCGAGACGGCGAAGGTGTCGGGCGACTCCGTGGGCTCGACGCGGAGGGCGACATTCCGCTCCAGCTCGCGGAAGAGGCGCTCGCGCAGCTGTCGCGTGGTGAGGTACTTCCCCGTCCGTCCGGCGAACGGGGCGTCGTTGACCCGGAAGTCGACCGCGAGGGTGGGCCGCTCGACGGCAATCCCCCGCAGACGCTCCCGGTGGTCGGGGTCGGCCACCGTCTGGCCGATTTCCACCCCCTCGAGCCCCGCCAGCGCCACGATCTCTCCGGCGCTCGCGCGCGGCATCTCGATCCGTTTCAGCCCTTCGAAGCCGTAGATCCGGAGTACGCGGGACGGGATCGCCTCCTCGGCCGGGACGGGCCCCGGCTCTCCGAGCGGAAGCAGTACCACACGATCCCCCTCGGCGACCGCGCCCCGCTCGATGCGGCCGATCGCGATGCGGCCGACGTAGGCGGAGTGATCCAGGGTCGAAGCCAGCATCTGGAACGGCCCCGCGGCGTCGCCCGCCGGGGCGGGGACGCCGGAAACGATCGTCTCGAACAGCGGCTCCAGATCTCCCCCCCGCGCCTCGATCTCCCGCGCCGCCCATCCCTCCCTCCCGCTCGCGTACAGGAACGGCGCGTCCAGCTGGGCTTCGGTGGCGTCCAGCTCGAGAAACAGCTCCAGCACGGCGTCGTGCACTTCGGCCGCGCGCTGCCCGGACCGGTCGACCTTGTTGATTACGACGATGGGCGCGAGACCCAGTGCGAGGGCCTTCCGCGTCACGAAACGCGTCTGCGGCATGGGGCCCTCGGCCGCGTCCACCAGCAGGAGCACGCCCTCCACCATCCTCAGGATACGCTCGACCTCGCCCCCGAAATCCGCGTGGCCCGGCGTGTCGACGATGTTGATGCGGGTCTCGCCCCAGCGCACCGCCGTGTTCTTGGACAGGATCGTGATCCCGCGCTCCCGCTCCAGCGGGTTGGAGTCCATGACCCGGTCCTCGACCCGCTCGTGAGACTGGAAGGCGCCCGCCTGCCGAAGCATGTGATCGACGAGGGTTGTCTTCCCGTGATCGACATGGGCGATGATCGCGATGTTCCTGATGTCCCGCCGCGGGAACGTCAAACGGGCCTCGGTGTTCTCGTGGTCCTTCTCGTGGTCGTGCTGGGGGAGGGGATCCTACGCGTCCGGCTCCGAACCACCAAGCCGGGCTGCGAGTTACTGTGCATCGTTACGCGGGGTTTGCTAGATTGCCGCGGCAACCTTCCAGGCACGGAGAGTACGCTGGTTGTTTCGAAGCTGAAGCGCTGCATGGTCCTTGTCGGCGTCGTCCTGTTCGCCGCCGGCTGCGCGGATACGACGCGCCCCGAATCCGTCTTCATGGGCACGCTCAACGTCGTCGTGACGGACGATGGCGTGGGGAGTCCCGCCTCCTTCCGCGGACGGCTCAGCGCCGACCTCCGGGTATCGATCTCACGGAACGGAACGGACTGGATCTCACTCGGGGGCCCCAGGCAGGTCGATCTCGAACTGCAGTCGGCCGGGGCTGCGATCAGGCTGCACCCGGACATCGACGTTCCCGCGGGAACGTACCCGTACCTGAGATTGAACGGCGGGTGGGGCGTGGCCCGCATCGAGGGCGGCGCCGAAATCGAGGGCCGGGTGTTGCACGACCCCGTCCACCTCAGGGTGGGCGATGAACGGCTTTCGATCGAGACCCGCCTCCCGACCGCGATCTTCGTTGCGCCGGGGAGCAACATGACGCTCGCGATCGACCTCAACAGCGAGGCGTGGACCTCACCCGACAACCTCGACGCGGGCCGGGTTTCGTCGGCGGATGTGGAGACATCTCTTTCCGTCCGCGCGCACGAGAGGCTTCCCGTCCTCTTCGTCCCTCCGCCGGAGAGGCGGGCCTAGCAGCCTTGCCACGGACAGCCGGCGCGAAGCCGAAACGGTTGCTTCTGGTGGTGGGGCTCATGATGGCCTTCGTCTGGGTCACGATCTCGCTCCGCTTCCGGGATGTGGCGCCCGAACCGCCCCCCGAGCCCGCCGACCTGCGCGCGTGGGATTTTCTCGGCTGTCACCGGCTGCAGTTCGACACCTGGGTTTCGGATGACGATGGCGAACCGGCCGCTGCCGATCCGCCGGTCGTGCGATCCCTCATCCTGTTCCCCGACTCGGTGGACCAATACGGAAGGAGGATGAGCGCCCGTCGCGCCGTGCCGCTGGAGGCCGATGCGGACATGTCGGGACTGGAGACGCGCTGGTTCACTCGGGCCGACACCCTCTGGCTTATCTGGTCGAGCAGCGAGGTGCGGGGCGCCGTGGCGCTTCGCCGCAGCCGCGGCAGCATGGTCGGACGGGCGGTCGCGCGGCTACGGGGGCAAGCGGAGGCCGCGGACGCGGGGGGCGGCGGCTCGGTGCAGGCCCCGGCCTCGGCCTGGGAAGTGAATTGCCACTCGCTCCGCCCCAACCGGATCGGACCTGTCGAGCGGTAGCTGGCCGCACGGTGTTCAGAGGAACGAGGCGTCGAACCCTTCAGGAACCTCCTCGGCTTCCTCTCGCACAAGCGTGAGGATCGCCCCCTGCGGGACGACGAGATACCGGGTGCCCTCGAACGTGATCTCGACCGCGGCCTTCCTGAAGAAGAGGGCGTAGTCCCCGGGCTGCGCCTGCATGGGGAGATAGCGCGCCTCCGCCGCGCCGATCTTCCATGGCTCGTCCCCCAGCTCGGCGGGCGGTCCCACCGGCGTGCCCGGACCGACCGCGACGACCGTACCCGACTGCACGGCCTGCTTGTCGATGGCCGTGGGAGGCAGGTAGAGGCCGACGTTCGTCCGATCCTCGCCCTCCAGCGGCTCCACGAGCACGCGGTCGCCGACGACGATGAGTGTCTTCTCGCTCAAGGGCTCCAGTCCTGTTGACGTCCGGGTGTGCCGGAGGCCGGATCGGAACGATAGGTGTCCGGGGCCTGCGGGTCGACTTGGGACCGCGCTCCGGCGATGAAGCTGTCGACGCTCTCGGGGACGAACAGGTTGTCGGCGATGCGGGCGATCTCCTCCGCCTCCCGCCACCGGGCCTCGAGTTCCTTCAGTTCTCCCTCCAGCGCCGCGCGCTCGGCCTGCTCGTGCGTCGCCATCTCGATCGCCAGCCGCATGTCGACCTTGAGTCCGGCCAGCGAACCGGGAATCGGCTTCGACAGGTTCTCGATCTTCTTGCTGGACAGATTCGTTTTTCCGGAGTGCCGGAAGTCGCGGAACGCCATCTCCGCCGCCTGAGGAAGAAACGCTTCGGGGTGACCGGCCGTCTCAATCCTGGCCACGGCCGCCTGGATCGACTTGCGGGCACCCCCCCAATGGTTCGCACGGGCCATCAACTGTCCCGCGAGCCCGATCGCCTCGCTGCCGCGAACGATCATCGTATGGCGCTGGTTCTTCCGCTTGCCAGTCCGGTCCCGATTCCCCCAGCCGGGCAGGTGGTCGACCTGGAGATCCCACCCGGTCGCATCCTCCCCCGGCACGAGCCGCGACGTGTAGAGGTGTTTTCGCTGGATCCGGATCGGATCTCCCGCCTCGTCTCTGGTACGCAGAACGACGCGACGCTGCTGCCAGGCGCCGATCATGTGGCCCCAACTGCCGACGAACGCCATCGAGACACCCGCGAACATGCCGCCGGCGACGATGGCCCCGACCGCGGTCACGCCCGCGCCGGTGATGAGCATGGCCCGCCTGCGCCGTCGGCCGAACTGGTCGCCGTAGCGCCACGCCGCGAACTCCTGGCGTACGGGGTCGCCGACCCTCACGAGTTCGAGGCCCTCCTTGAGCTTAGCGAGGCCGATGTTGTCCGACGCGACGCGCATGCGCGTGGTCTCGAAAGCGCGTTCGCAGGCCTCGATGGCTTCCCAGCGTGTCTCCAGCGGCGAGAGGTTCCAGCGCTCGCAGCGCCGGCACACGACCCAGAACCGCCCCTTCGAGCCGTCGAAGGCGAGGCGGCGCCCGACCGGGAACTCCTCGATCGCCTCGTTCCGGTGGAGGTCGCCGTGGCAGAAGATGCACGTCGTATACATTCGTCTCCCTGATTCCTGCGCTGGTCCGCGGACCGCGTCGAGGGCGGCCTTCGCGTCGCTCAACAATGTCGTTGACCGCCACGGCTTGGGGTACCCACCACATGCCCCGTGTCATCGTCGGCACGCCCCGGCGACCGCCACGCCTCTCGCGCTCGGACGAGATGGGTTTGATATACAGACTTGCGATATAAAGATGATCTTTATATCATCGGTTTCGAACGCAGATTGACCCAGGCCCGTCACGCGAGACGAACCATGCAGGCCAAGCTGAGCAAGCGAATCAACGAGTTGCTGGTGCTGGCCGTTCTTGAGCGCGGGCCCGCCCACGGCTACCAGATCGCGCTCTCGGTGGAGCAACGGACGGGCGGGGCCTTCTCGTTCCAGCACGGGACGCTCTACCCGATCCTCCATCGGCTGGAAGCGGACGGGCGGGTGCGGGGCGAGTGGGGCGACGGGAACCGCAGACGAAAGACGTACGAGATCACGGACGCCGGGCGCGCCGAACTCCAGGCCGGGGCAGTCGAACTGGAGCGCCAGTTTCGCGTCCTGATCGAGCTTCTGGGCGGAACCCATGCGGCGTGAGCACCCGCTGGAGGCGGTCGAGCGCGATCTCGACGTGTCGCCGCGGCGCCGACTCGAACTGCTTGAGGAACTGGGGGCGGACGCGGAGGCCCTGCAGGCAGTGTTGGAACGTCGCGGGTACGGTCCGGCCCAGGCCCGCCGCGCCGCCTTCCGCCAGCTCCTGCCAACCGGCGAGACGCTCGCGGAACTCGAAGCGCAGCACGCGCCGCGCGTGGGCCGCTGGGCCCGTACCGCAGGATGGCTCGACCGGGTGGAACGTCTCGGCATAACAGTGGCCGCGGTCCTGGCCGGGGCGGCGGCGTGCATGACGCTGATCTCGTCGGGCCCGCTCGGCTCCGCGGTCCTTGCCTGGCCGCAGGTCGTCGTTGTCGCGCTCCTCGCCGCCAACTGGACCCTGGCCGCCAAGCGTCTCTGGATCGACGGCGACCTGCGGCCGGAACTGCGACGCCAGCTGTGGGAGCGCCAGGTCGGCCTCATTGTCGCCGCCGTCGCCCTCGGGGCGCTGGGCGCCGCCTGGGCGGGCTACAGCGCCTACGAGGCGCTCGAAGCCGAAGCCTTTGCGATGTCAGCCATCTGGGACGCCGTACGCCGCATCGTCTCCTTCGCCGCACTCGGGTTCGGCGCGGCCATCTTCGGACTCTTCGGCTGGCTCGCGATCACCCCGCGCCTCATCAGCGACGAGATGATCGAGAGGCGCATATCGACGTTCTTTGCCGGTTCAGGGCTCACACCAACCTCATTGAAGCGGAGGTAACGATGTCCTTCTTCGACCAACTGGGACTCATCCAGTATCCCATCTGGCTCGTCCTGATTCTGATGCTGGTGCAGATCGTGCGCGCGACGATCGACCTGTCTCGCCCCGGGGCCCCGGCGGCAAGCCTGCGCATCCACTCCGTCCTTGTCCTCGGTGCCCTCGCCGCGTGCCTCGGCGTCCTCGGGTCGCTGATCGGCGCCTGGATTGTCGCCGACCTTGTCTCACAGGCGAGCGAGGTGAGTGCGAGCCTCGTGTGGAGTGGGGTCCAGGTGACCATGGGCAGCTCCGTCGTCGGCTTTGTGATCCTTGGCCTGGCCTCAGTCGCCTGGCTCGCCCTCCAATACGCGGCGGCGCGCCGCCAGGAGGCCGTGTAAGGGAGCTGCGGGAGCGCGACGCGGCATCCCCCGTTGCCCCGGCCCGGCGGCCCGTTCTAGACTGAGATCCCCCGGCCGACGAGCGGCCGGATGAGTCCCGTTCTGGAGCTCCGCCGGCGCTCCCGCCGGCACAGGATCAGGAGTGGCCGCATGAAGCGCATCTCCGTGACCGTGAACGGGGTTCGGCATGAGGCGGACGTCGAACCCCGCACCCTCCTCGTTCATTTTCTCCGCGAACAACTGGAACTGACCGGCACGAACGTGGGCTGCGATACGTCCTCGTGTGGCGCCTGTACGGTGCTCATGGACGGGCAGTCCGTGAAGTCGTGTACGGTGCTCGCGGTCCAGGCCGACGGCCAGGAGGTGGCCACCGTCGAGGGTCTCGCCTCGAACGGCGACTGGCACCCGATCCAGAAGGCGTTCCACGAGAACCACGGCCTCCAGTGCGGCTTCTGTACGCCGGGGATGATGATGGCCGCGGTCGGCTATCTGGATGAGAACCCCTCGCCGACGGAGGGGGAGGTTCGGCTGGCGCTGGAGGGCAACCTCTGCCGCTGCACCGGCTACCACAACATCGTCAAGGCGGTGCTCGCCGCTGCCGACGATATGGGCGCCTAGAGGCGGGGAGAGAGAGACATGGCGACGGCTGAAAAATACGTAGGCGGAGGGGTCCCCCGGAAAGAGGATCCCAAGCTTCTCACCGGGCAGGGCCAGTTCGTGGAAGGCCTGAATCTGCCGGGAATGCTTCATGTGGCGCTCGTGCGGAGCCCGTTCGGAGCCGCACGGATCAACGGGGTGGATACGTCCGCCGCCGCGGCCGCGGATGGCGTCGTGGCCGCGTACAGTGGGGCCGATCTGGCGGGAGAATGGGCGGCGGGGCTGCCCATGGCGTGGCCCGTGACGGACGACATCCGGATCCCGGATCACTGGCCGGTGGCGCAGGACGCGGTGCGCTACGTGGGCGACGCGGTGGCGGTCGTCGTGGCGACCAGCCGCAACGCGGCGCTCGACGCGGCCGAACTGGTGGATGTCGACTACGAGGTACTCCAGGCGGTCGTGGGCGTGGAAGCGGCGCTGGCGGAGGACGCGCCCCGCGTGCACGAGTCGTTCGACGACAACAAGAGCTACACCTGGGCCCTGACAAACGGTGACGTGGACGCCGCCTTCGCCAAGGCCGACGTCGTCGTCAGGGAACGCTACACGCAGCCCCGGCTGATCCCGAACGCGATGGAACCACGCGCGGTCGTCGTGCAGTCGGTTCCCGCGGCGGGCGACTTCACCGTGTGGTCGACCACGCAGATCCCCCATGTGGCGAAGGTGCTGTTCGCGCTCACGCTGGGGATTCCCGAGTCGCAGATCCGCGTGATCGCGCCGGATGTCGGCGGCGGGTTCGGGTCGAAGCTCAACGTGTACGCGGAGGAAGCCCTCTGCATCGCCCTCGCGCGCCGGCTCCGCAGGCCGGTCAAGTGGGTGGCGGGCCGGAGTGAGGGATACGTCGCCACGATCCACGGGCGGGACCAGGTGCAGGAGATCGAGATCGCGGCGACCTCGGACGGCACGATTCTGGGATACCGCGTGAACATTCTCGCGGCCATGGGCGCGTATCTGCAGCTCGTGGCGCCGGGTGTCCCGCTTCTCGGGGCCTTCCTCTACTGCGGTTGCTACGGTGGGGAGGCATACCACTTCGAGTGCACGGGCGTGTTCACGAACACGACGCCGACGGACGCCTATCGCGGCGCAGGCCGGCCTGAAGCCACCTACGCGATCGAGCGGGCCATCGATTCGCTGGCGCGCGAAGTGGGGGTGGACCCGGTGGAGATCCGGCGGCGGAACTTCCTCCCGGCGGGCGACATGGTGCAGAGCCCGGGCGGCCTCGCCTTCGACTCGGCGAACTACGAGCCGGCGCTGGACCGTGCCGTTGAACTGCTGGACTACGACGGGTTCCGGAGCGACCAGGCGGAGCGCAGGGAGAGCGGGGCGGGCAAGCAGATCGGCGTCGGGTTCTCCTCCTACGTGGAAATCTGCGGGCTCGCGCCCTCTCAGGTGCTTGCCTCGCTCAAGTACGCAGCGGGCGGCTGGGACGCGGCCACGGTGCGGATGCTGCCGACCGGGAAGGCGGAGGTCGTGACGGGCAGCTCGCCACATGGCCAGGGACACGTGACCTCATGGTCCCAGATCGCGGCTGACGCGCTCGGGATTCCCTACGAGGATGTCACGGTGCTGCACGGCGATACGCACGTCGCGCCCCACGGGATGAACACCTACGGCAGCCGGAGCCTCGCGGTGGCCGGGGTCGCGGTCTACAACGCCTGTGGCCGGGTCGTCGACAAGGCGCGGCGGCTGGCCGCGCACCTGCTCGAGGTCGCGCCCGAGGATCTCGACTACGAGGCGGGGACGTTCTCGGTGAAGGGGGTTCCGGACCGCACGAAGTCGATGCCCGAACTCGCCTTTGCGGCGTGGACCGCGCACAGCCTGCCGGAGGGCTCGGAGCCCGGGCTCGAAGCGGGCTGCGTGTACGATCCGCCGAACTTCACCTTCCCCTTCGGTACGCATGTTGCCGTGGTCGAGGTGGACACCGATACCGGCGCGGTGGAACTCGTCCGCTATATTGCGGTGGACGACTGCGGGCCGGTGATCAACCCTGTCATCGTGGACGGACAGGTGCACGGCGGGGTCGCGCAGGGTATCGCGGCGGCGCTGTACGAAGAGGCGACCTACGCCGAGGACGGCACGCTCGAGACGTCCTCGATGATCAACTATCTCGTGCCGTCGGCGGCCGAGTTCCCCTTCTTCGAGACGGATCGGACGGTGACGCCGAGCACCTCGAACCCGATGGGGGTGAAGGGGATCGGCGAGGCGGGGACGATCGGTTCCGCGCCGGCGGTCATCAACGCGGTCGTGGACGCGCTCGCGCATCTCGGCGTGGCGGACATCCCGATGCCGGCGACGCCGGAACGCGTATGGCGCGCAATCCAGGCTGCCCAGGGAGGTGACGCATGATTCCGGCTTCGTTCGAGTACGAGCGCGCGGCCTCTCTCGATGAGGCCCTGAGTCTGCTCGCCGAAGGAGGAGAGGACGCGCGGCCGCTGGCCGGCGGACATTCGCTGCTTCCGCTCATGCGGCTGCGCCTGGCCCGGCCGACGCTGCTGGTGGACATCGGCGGGCTCGATGAACTGCGGGGCGTGCACGCGGATGGGGACTCGGTCTCGATCGGCGCCCTGACGACGCACCATGAGCTTGCGGGCGCGTCCGAACTGACGGGCGGCTGCGGTCTCATCGCGCAGGTGGCGGAGGGGATCGGCGACCCGCAGGTGCGGCACCGGGGCACGATCGGCGGCTCCGTCGCGCACGCGGACCCGGCTTCGGACCTTCCCGCCGCGCTCCTGGCACTCGACGCGGTGATCTCGGTGGCGGGGAGCGGCGGCATGCGTTCCGTGGCCGCGGCCGACTACTTCGTCGGGCCGTTCATGCCGGCCATGGACTCCGGTGAGATCGTGACCGGGATCCGGGTGCCGCGAAAGGACGGGTGGGGCAGCGCGTACCACAAGTTCCAGCGGCGCGCGCAGGACTGGGCGATCGTCGGAGTCGCCGCGGTCGTGCATTGGAGCGACGGGATCGCGGGGGCCGCGATCGGCCTCACGAACATGGGCGGTACGCCGCTGCGGGCGCACGCGGTCGAGGCCGCCCTCGCCGGCACCTCCGAGAAGGCCGAGATCATGGCGGCGGTCTCGAAGGTGTCGGAACTCGAGACGCCCCCGGCGGATGAGAACGCGAGTTCGGAGTTCCGCCTGCACCTCGCGGAGGTGCTGATCCGGCGCGCCGTCGCCGAGGCGGCCGGCTGCCCCGGGATGAAACGTTAGCCCGGCTCTCTATACACTGCACACACTGCGCGCGTGGGCGGTCCGTCGCGGGGGATCGTGACGCAGGTCCCCCGAATGGGGGATTGCCAAGACTTTCTCGGGCGATAAACGTTTGTAGGTACGCACTTTGCCGGTCTCATTCGCTCATCCCCTCCGACAGGGAGAGGCACCGCGGAAGACCGGGAAGACCTGCAGTCCACCGACATCAGGGCGCGCGACGTTCCACGCCAGAACTGAGACGAACATCTATCTCACTCCGCCACGGCGGCGCGATCGTCACTAAGGAGCCAACATCAAGAAGACAACTGTCAGCCGCCGGAACTTTCTCGTCCGGGGTAGTGGCGCCCTGGTCTCTCTCTCCCTGGGCACTGGCTGCTCGGACAACGGGATGGGTCCGGTCGTCAGTGTGCCCCCTGCGCCCCCGCCCGCGCCTCCCCCCGCGCCACCGCCGCCCCCGCCGCCGCCACCGCCACCGCCGCCGCCCCCACCCGAAGATCGGGTCGACGTGATCGTGGTGGGCGCCGGTCTGTCCGGGCTGGTCGCCGCATACGAGTTGGTCCGGGCGGGGCACGATGTCCGGGTTCTGGAAGCAAGAAACGCAGCCGGGGGCCGGGCGCAGACACTTCGCGAGCCCTTCGACGACGGGCTCATCGCCGAATCCGGCCCGGCCCGTATCCCACCCGACCATGATCGAACGCTCGGCTACATCGACCACTTCGGCATCGAGACATCTCCCTTCTATACGCAGGAAGGTGAGTACCTCGTCGTTCCCGAGCAGGGCGACCGCTACCGGGAGACGCCGGGCGTGTTCCTCGGTGGGGGGCGGGACACGTGGCTCAAGATTCCGGCTGGGACCGATGCCTTGCCGATGGCGTTCGCCGAAGCGCTCGGAGACCGTGTGCGGTACGGCTCGCCGGTGACGAGGGTGGTCCGGGATGAGGCCGGGGTGGTGGCCACCTACGGAACCGGCGACGCCGCGGAGGAACTGAAGGGCGGCCACCTCATCTGCACCGTCCCCCTCCCCGTCATCGACAGGATCGTGTTCGACCCCATCCTCTCGGAAGCGAAGCGAGCGGCCTTCGAAGCCACTGCCTACGAGGACGTCACTCGGGTCTACGTCCAGTATGCGGAACGAAATTGGGAGGGCGACGGCTTGAACGGATGGGGGTTGTCGTTTGTGGGGGGGTTCTCGGAAATATGGCATCCCACCTGGAATCAGCCGGGGCCTCGGGGAATTCTGATGTCCTACATGTTCGGAGACATGGCGCGCACGGTCGCGGCGATGGAGCCCGGCACCATCGTGCCCGACTTCATCGATCGCTTTGATGGCTTCTTCCCCGGCTCGCGCGAGGTCGCGGAGCGCGGAACCCACTTCGCGTGGGAGCACCAGCCCTGGATTGGGGCGGCCTACACCCAGTACGATCCCCCGTTTGCGGAGCACCCGGAACTGGCATCACCCGAGGGCCCCATTCACTTCGCTGGCGAGCACGCCTCGGGGGAGCGGGGGTGGATGCAGGGAGCCCTCCAGTCGGGCCTGCGGGCTGCCTCGGAGATCGATGCGACGGTGACGGGGGAGCGCTCCGGCGCGGTCGTGGCAATCTCGCGGCGGCGGATGGTGCGCCGTTTCGCGGCTGGCCTCCATGCGCCGGAATGGTTGGCGGTGTAACGCCATTCTGGCCATTTCCTGCGGGGGGGGGCGGCCTTTCGCTCCACCACACGTTGCAGGGCGCCTGATCGACCGCTAGTTGCCTCCGCTCACTCCGGCCGGGCGGGGCGCCACCGCAGTGCCCTCCCAGTCGGGGTCGGCGGCGCCGATCCAGATGCCCGCCTCCGCGTCGTACTGGAGGCCGTGGATGCGACCGAATGCGCCTTGACGCGGCGTAGCCGTGATATCGAACCCCATCGTGCGGAACGCCGCGACAGCGGCCTCGGACCACCCGTCCTCCGGCGCCGCCTCCACGGCGAAGCCCGAGAACCCCTCGGGGCCCATGTTCGGGTGCACGCGCGGGGCGGCGAGCGCGGCCGGCAGCGCCAGACCGTCATCGACCACGCGCGTCACGGCCTGGACGACGGCCGAAATGATCCGAATGCCGCCGGCGGCCCCGAGGACGAGGAGCGGTTCGCCGTCGTCGAACACCATGAAAGGTGTGATCCCCGATCGGGCGCGCTCGCCGGGTTCGCTGATCCCGAGGTACCCGCCCAGCGTCACCGCGTAGAGGAATCCGAGTCCGGGCGTCGCGACCTTCGAACCCATACCCGGGCCGATCGTCTGCGTGAGGGCGACGGCCATGCCGTTCCCGTCGGCGGCCGACAGGTGTGTCGTGTGCCCTTCGTCCGGCGGCAGATGGAGGTCCGCACCCACGCCGGCGAGCGCGAGGCTCCGACCTGCCGGCGGTGTCCCCGAGCCTGACCGGGAGCCCGACTCGAGGCTGGCGGCGGCGGGCACCGTTACCTGCTCGGCAAGCTCTCGCGCGAAGACCTTCGATGTGACACGGACGGCCGACGAGTCCGAACTGTCCCGTCGATATTCCGTCATCGCGAGGGCCAGGGACTGGGCGATCACGGAGGCCCAGGCTTCGTCGCTCATGCCGTCGGGATCGAAGACTTCAGCGATCTGGAGCGCCAGGATCGCGATCGCGCCCGAAGCCGGGATGTCCGAGCCGACGATCTCGAACCCTCGATACGAGCCCCGCACGATCCGTGAATCCTCCGCCCGGTACGCGGCCAGAGCCTCGCGCGTGAGGAAGCCGCCGTTGGCCGCCATGTCCTCGGCGATGCGGGCCGCGATCTCGCCACGGTAGAAGGCCTCGGCGCCGCCCAGAGAGATCGCCCTCAAGGTCGAGGCCATATCGGACTGCACGAGCCGGTCTCCGGGGTCGTGCGGGGATCCGTCCGGCCTCAGGTAGTAGCGCCGCGCCCCCTCCGACTCGGCGACCTGGTCACGCGATGCGGACTGGCGCCGCGCCTCGCCGGGCAGCAGCCGGAATCCGTGTCCCGCGTAGTCGATCGCCGGGGCCATGACTGTGGTGAGCGGCAGGGATCCGTACTCCTCGTGCAGGCGCATCAGCCCGGCAACGGTGCCGGGCACGCCGACCGTGGGGTAGCCGTAGGCCGCGCGCGGCGCCGTCGCCGGGTCGTATCCGAGAGGGACCGACGTCGTCCCATCGATGCCGGCGACGATGCCGTCGGCCGTACGAATCAGGATCTGATTCCGTCCTCCGATACTGTTCATGCTCGGTTCGACGACGGAGATGGCGAAGGCCGCGGCCACAGCCGCGTCGGCGGCGTTCCCGCCAAGCTCGAGCATCCGAGCCCCGGCGGCGGCGGCGAGAGGCTGCGCCGCGACGACGACCCCATCAGGCGACCTTGCCACCTGGGGCGCGCTCTGCGCCCATATCCAGGCCGGCAGCGCTGCAAGGGCGAACGTTGCACCAACCGTTGCGGTGCGGACTCGAATACCTGTCTTCATCTGTCCTCCGTCGCTTTCATCGCGGGGTAGCAGGAGAGAGAAACTTGCGTTCCGTACGAGCCGTGACTAGAGTCCGAGCCGCGTTGACAAAAAAGTTAAACACTCTTGCAAAACGCCCGGAGGTCGTGATGGTCGTGAAATCCCCCGCCGTCGCACCGGGCACCGAGCAGAGGATCTTCGACGCGGCGCTCGCGGTCTTCGCCCGCAAGGGCCGGGACGGCGCACGGCTCCAGGAGATCGCGGATCGGGCGGTGATCAATCGCGCCCTGCTGCACTACTACTTCCGCACCAAGGAGCAGCTTTACGAGGCCGTGTTCGCGCACGGCTGCCGCCAGTTCATGACCGGACTGAGCCAGTCGCTGCAGGAAGAGCAGGGGTTCGAGGACAGTCTGCGCGCGTTCGTCTACGGTTACATCGACTACATCTACGAACATCAGGACATGGCTCGCCTCATGCTGAACGAGTGTCTGTGCGGTGGCGGGGCGCTCGAGAGACACCTGACGGCCGCGCTCGAGGCGCGCGAGGGGGTACCCGGGCTGCTGCTCGAGGAGCGGCTGCGGGGGGCGATCGCCGCGGGGGAGATCCGGGAGGTGGACCTCCGGCATACGCTGCTCACCATCGTCTCGGCGTGCCTGTTCCCGTTCGTCGCCCTGCCGACGGTTCGTCTGTTCCACTCACAGGCCGTGCAGGACTTCGATCGCTTCGTCCACGAGCGGAAGTCGCATATCGTCGATCTTCTGCTGGGGGGCCTTCGCCCGTCGGAGGTTCGCGCCCGAACAGAGTCACCGGCATGATCGGCCCGAGGGGACTGCGGCCTGGTGGCGCGCTGCTTCTCGTCGCGCTGGCGGGCGCCTGCACGTTCGCGCCCCGACCGCGGACTCCCGTCCAGGTGGCCGAGATGCCGGAGGTCTACGATGTCGAGGCGTCGCGCGCGGACGGCGATGCGGGAGGCTGGTGGCAGGCATTCGCCGATCCGACGCTGGACCGCCTGATCGACACCGCCCTGACCGAGAACTTCGACCTGCGGGAGGCGATCGCACGGCTTGAGGAACTGCGGCACCGCTACCGGATCGCACGAGCGCCGCTCTTCCCGGCGCTGAGCCTCAACGGCGATGCGAACCGGTCGAGTACGCCGGCCAATACCGGCCTCGGCTCACAGTTCGGCGACGGAGACGGCGATGGAGCGGGGATCCCCGGGCTCGCGTTCTCCTTCCCCGACCGGTTCGAGTTCACCACCTACTCGGCCTCGCTCGGTTTCTCGTACGAACTCGATTTCTGGGGTCGTCTCCGAAACGAGTCGGGGGCGGCGGTCCGGGACTTCCTGGCCTCGCGGGGGGACGCCGAGACGGTGCGCCTCACTGTCATCGCCTCGACCATCTCGACGTATCTCGAGATCGTCTCTGCGCGCGCCCAGCTCGCCGTCGCCGAGGACAACGTAGATCTGCTGCGGGAACGGGCGGAACTGACTCAAGAGCGGTATCAGTCCGGTCTCACGAACACATTCGAGCTCTACGCGATCCGCCAGCAGTACCGGACCGCCGAGTCGAATCTGCCGGGTCTGCGGACGGCCGTCGACGATGCGGAGGGTCGCCTGGCCCTGATCCTGGGACGATACGCGGGAACCATCGAGGACCTGTTGCCCGCGGACCTCGCGCCGGCGGTCGACACGACGCCGATTCCCGCCGGGCTCCCTGCGTCGCTGCTCGCGGAACGGCCCGATGTGATGGCCGCGCTCGAGCGCGTCGAAGCGGCTCGACTCCGGGTGGGGGCGCGGCGGGCGGAGCTGCTGCCCACGATCTCTCTCAACGGTTCGGGCGGCTTCCAGTCGAGCGAAGTGACCAATCTGCTGTACGTGGACCAGTGGTTCACGAACCTGATCGGCGGGATCGTCGCGCCGATCTTCCAGGGCGGCCGGCTGCGGGCCAACCTCGGCGTCGCGTGGGCGCAGTACGACCAGTCCCTCATCGCCTACGCGCGCACGGTGCTCGGTGCCTACCGGGAAGTGCGGACGAGCCTCCGGCAGTTCGAGAACGAGCGGGAGCGCCATGCCCAGGTTGTGGAGCAGGTCGCGGATGCCCGCGCCTCGCTCGAAAACCAGCTCCAGCGATACCGGAGCGGGGTCGGGAACTACGTCGAATACCTGGACGCGCGGGTCAACCTGAACGGGGCGGAGACGACGCTGGCCCTCGCCGAACGGGGCATGGGCGAAGCGCGCCTCGCCGTCCACCGCGCGCTGGGTGGTGCGTGGGTAGCGCAGGACATCGAACCAGGGGGCGCGCTGATGCCCCCGGATCAGAGATAGGGCGGAACGATGGAAGACGTAACGCGGGAGATGCCGCTCCAGCCTGGCGGCGCGGGGGCACCGACCCCCCGGCCGGGACCCTGGAAGCGGCTGGGGCAGGGGGCGATCGTCATCGGGGTGGGTGTCGCAGCGTTCGTGCTGCTGTTCGGCATGCGCGCCGAGCCGGCGGAGGTGGATCCGCCGCGTGTGATTCCGACGGTGAGCACGGTCCCCGCGCGGGTGACCCAGGGTGCGATCACGGTGCGAGGCGGCGGCACGGTCCGTCCCAGCGCCGAGGTCACGATCGCGCCACAGGTCGGCGGCCGCGTGGTCTGGGCGTCCCCCGCGCTTGTCAGCGGCGGGCGTTTCCTCGAGGACGAGCCGCTGCTGCGTGTGGATCCGGCGGACTATGAGAACGCGGTAGAGGCGGCCGAAGCGGATGTCGCGCAGCGTGAGGTCGCCCTGCTGGAGGCCGAAGAGAATGCGCGGCTGGCTCTGGACGAATGGAAGCGGCTGGCCGCCCGCGAGAACCTCGACCCAACGCCGCCAAACGCCCTCGTCACGCGGCAGCCGCAACTGGATGCGGCCAAAGCGGCCCTCCGGAGCGCCGCGGCCCGGCTGGAAGACACGCGGCTGGCGCTGCAACGGACATGGATTCGGGCGCCGTTCAACGGGATCGTCCGCGACGAGACGGTCGACCTCGGCCAGTTCGTCTCCGTGGGTCAGGCGATCGGCCACCTGTACGCGACCGACGAGGTGGAGATCGTCGTGCCCATGAGCGACAACGAGGCCGCGTTGATCGAGCGCCTGTGGAGCGCGCGGGCGGGCGAGCCGGAGACCCGGATCCCGGTCGACATCACGTCGGAGTACGGCGGGGCCGACTACCTGTGGTCCGGCTACGTGGATCGCGCGGAAGGGGATCTCGACGAGCAGACACGAACGGTCGACGTCGTGGTCCGTGTGCCGGCCCCCTTCGCACCGATGGAAGATGAGCCCCGTCGGCCTCCCCTCCTGATCGGGAGCTATGCGACGGTCGACATCGAAGGGACGAGCTTCGAACAGTACGCCATTGTTCCGGCGTCTGCCGTGCGCGACGGAGATGTCGTCTGGACGGTGCGGGACGACACGCTGCTCGCCATGACGCCCGTCGAGCCGATCCAGGAAGTGGACGACCTGGCGATGGTGCTCGGAGCCATCGCGGACGGCACTCCGGTCATCGTGTCGAGCCTTGCCTTCGTCACCGATGGCATGACGGTGCTGCCGGTGCAGATTCTCGAGAGTGCGCAACCTCCGGAAGCGGACGTCGGGACCGCGAGCCCCGGGGAAACGGGCACCCCTGAGGGGGTCGGATCATGAGGCGGGCGATCGGATGGATGGCACGGCACGGCGTCGCCGCCAACCTGCTCATGGTATCGATCATCCTGGCGGGCTTCGTCAGCCTCGTGAACCTGCCTCAGGAGACGTTCCCGGAGATCTCCCTGGATACGATCCAGATACAGGTCCAGTACCCGGGAGCCTCTCCCGACGAAGTCGAGCAGGCGATCGTCCGGCGCATCGAAGAGCGCATCTCCGGAATCCAGGGCATCGACCGCGTCATCGGGGCGGCCTCGGAGAACGCGGGCGTCGTGCTTGCCGAACTCTCCCTGGGTACCGACCGGTCGCGGACGCTGGACGAGATCAAGTCGGCGGTGGACCGGATCACGAGTTTCCCGATCGATGCCGAGGAGCCCGAAGTCGTCGCGCTGAGCGCGGAGAGCGGCGTCATGGACATCGCGATCTTCGGGGATGTTCCGGAGCGGACGCTCAAGGAGATCGCGAACCGGGTCAAGGACGACCTGACGTCGCTGCCGACCATCTCGCTCGTACGCGTGTCCGGCGTCCGGCGGTACGAGATCTCGATCGAGGTCTCGAAGCAATCGCTGCGCGCCCATCGGCTGACGCTCGATGAGGTTGCCGCGGCGGTGCGGCGCGGCAGCCTCGATCTGCCCGGCGGCAGCGTCGAGACCGCTCGGGAGGAGATTCTCGTTCACATCAGAGGGCAGAACTACACCCGGGCCGACTTCGCGGACATCATCGTGCGCGCGAATGTCGACGGGTCGATGCTCCGCCTCGAAGACGTGGCCGATATCCGGGACGGCTTTGAACATGCCGACCTCATCAACGCCTACAACGGGAAGCAGACGGCCTTCGTCCAGGTCCTGCGGACAGGGGACGAGCGCGTCCTCGACATCGTGGAGGAAGTCGACCGTTATCTGGCGGAGGAACTCGCCGTGTCGCTGCCGCGCGGCGTCGACTACAGCATCTGGAGCAGCGAGGCCGAGTACCTCCAGAGCCGCATCTCGCTTCTCATAAAGAACGGCCGACTCGGTCTGATCCTCGTCCTCGTAGCGCTGGCGCTCTTCCTCGACCTGCGCCTCGCGTTCTGGACGGCGGTCGGGATCTTCCTCTCCTTCGCGGGCGTGTTCGCGGTGATGGCGGTATTCGACATCTCCATCAACATGATGGCGCTGTTCGGTTTCATCCTCGCCATCGGCATCGTGGTCGACGACGCGATCGTGGTGGGAGAGAACATCTTCGCTGAACGGGAGAAAGGTACGCCGCCGCTTCAGGCGGCCATCAAGGGGACCCGGCGCGTGTCCGTGCCGGTGACGTTCGCCGTGCTCACGACCGTGGCCGCGTTCACTCCGCTCCTTATCGTGCCCGGAAGCATGGGGAAGTTCCTCTACGTGATCCCGGCCATCGTGATCGCCGTGCTCCTGCTCTCGCTCGTCGAGGGACTGTTCATCCTCCCGTACCACCTTTCGCACCTTCCGGACCCGGGTACGGCTCGGCGGAAGGGAGGGCTTCTGGGGCCTGTGTACCGCCTGCAGGCAATCGTCCAGACTCAATTGCGGCGATTCATCGAGGGCCCGCTGGAGCGCTCGGTGCGTTTCGCGGTCCGGCGGCCGGGGCTGGCCATTCTGGGAGCCGTCTCGTCGCTGCTGATCGTGGCGGGCCTGGTGGCCGGCCGCCACATACGCTTCAGCCTCCTGCCCGTGATCGAGGGCGAAGAGGTCGTCGCGTACATCGAAATGACCGAGGGGACGACGAGCGAGCGCACAAGGGAAGTGGCCGGCTATATCGAGCGGGAAGGATACGCGGCGGTCGCGGAGCTCGAGTTGGATACGCCGGAGGACGAGCCGCCGCTGGTCGACGCCGTGTTCACAAGCGTCGGGGAGCGTCCTTCGATGGAGGGAGGGCCAAGCATGGTCACCTCCGCGAGTTTCATCCGGTCGAACATCGCCGAAGTCAGCCTTCGACTGTCCGATCCCGAGGTGAGGAGCGTACCCGCCTCCGAGCTCGAACGTGTCTGGAGAGACCGGGTGGGTCCCGTGGCCGGCGCCCGGGAACTCACGTTCAGCTCGGTACTGATCGATCTCGGGTCGCCGGTGCAGGTTGAACTCTCCCATCCGGACACCGCGATGCTCAGCGCGGCGGTCCCGGAGATCGCCGCCCGTCTGTCACGCATCGCCGGGGTGACGGAGGTCCGTGACGACAGAGGCCAGGGCAAGAGGGAACTGGAACTGGAACTCAAGCCCGCCGCCCGAACGCTCGGGATCACGCTCGATGACCTCGCGCGCCAGGTACGCGGCGCCTTCTTCGGGAACGAGGCCTTTCGGCTTCAGCGAGGCCGCGATGAGGTTCGCGTGTACGTGCGGCTTCCCGAGGTGGAGCGGAACACGCTCGCCGATCTGCAGGACTACCGCATCAGAACGCCGGGGGGAGGCGAAGCGCCGCTGTCGGAGGTGGCTGAACTCTCGTTCGGGATCGCCTCGTCGACGATCAACCGGATCGATGGACGCCGAATCGTCACGGTCACGGCGGATGTGGACGCGGCGGTGATTACGGGTCAGGAAGCGAACACCGCGCTCACGTCTTCGATTCTCCCCGACCTTCAGACCCGATACCCGGGCCTCCGCTACGGATTCGGCGGCGAGCAGAGGCAGCAGACTCTGGCCTTCGAGGGTCTGGCGCGCGGCTTCGGCCTCGCTCTGCTCGCGATCTACGCGCTCCTCGCCATCCCGTTCCGCTCATACCTGCAGCCGCTCGTCATCATGGCGTCGATTCCACTTGGCTTCGTCGGTGCCGCGATCGGGCACATGATCATGGGGCTCGACCTCGGGATGCTGTCGATGTTCGGGATCGTGGGTCTGTCCGGGGTCGTCGTGAACGACTCCCTCGTACTCATGGACTTCATCAACGAGCGGCACCGCTCGGGACTCCCGATGGCGGAGGCGATCGTTCAGGGGGCCAAAGCTCGTTTCCGCCCCATCTTCCTCACGTCGCTGACCACGTTCCTGGGCGTGTCGCCGATCATCATGGAGCGGAGCACGCAGGCGCAGTTCCTCACGCCGATGGCCGTCAGCCTCGGGTTCGGGATCCTGTTCGCCACCGTCATCATCATGATCGCCGTGCCCGCTCTGGCGATGATGAACCATACGCTGACGGTTCGGTTCAAGCGGGCGATCGGCCGCGGCCGCCGGGGGGAATCGGAACTTGGCCTGGCCGCCGGCAGCTTCGATGCGCCGCCGCCGGTCCGCACGTAGGGCGGGATCGGGAGTCGAGACCGGATCCGTGACCCCCGACCACATCTCATGGCAGGAGTTCTACGTTACGCGGGGGGTCCGCGAGGAACTCAAGCGGCAACGTGCCCGGTGCCTGTGGCTGACGGGGCTGCCGGCGTCCGGAAAATCCACCATCGGCAACCTGCTCGAGAAGCGTCTCGCGGCGGAGGGACGACACACCTACCTCCTGGACGGGGACAACCTCCGCCACGGTCTCAACCGGGATCTGGGGTTCACCGAGGCCGCCCGAGTGGAGAACATCCGGAGGGTGGCCGAGGTGGCGCGCCTGATGGTCGACGCGGGCCTGATCGTGATCGTCGCCTTCATCGCTCCGTTTCAATCGGGACGGGACTTCGCCCGCGGCCTGTTCGAAGCCGGCGAGTTCAGGGAGATCTTCGTGGACGCGTCGCCGGCCACCTGCGCGGCGCGTGACCCGAAGGGGCTCTACGCCAGAGCGATGAGGGGCGAAATCAGGAACTTCACCGGCGTCGACGGCCCCTACGAGCGACCCGAACGACCGGACCTGCGTCTGGACACGGAAGAGCTCTCCGCGGAGGAATGCGTCGAACTCATCATCCGCGCCCTGGCGTAGGCCGCGGCTCGCGACGCATAAGGCTTCTGGCCCGGGCGCACGCGGCCAGGTCGTCGTTGGGGGCGCTGGCTTCCGCAGGCAGGCGGTTCTCGAGGGCGAGGAACACGGGAGCGGTCCAGTCGCGCGGGCTCGGGTCGAGCGCGAACCGCCGCTGGCTCACGACTTCGACGGCCCAGACATTGCGCCCTTCGGGCTCGACGAAGACCCCGACCACTTCGCCCTGATCCGCATCGAGGGCCATGTCCTCCGGACGCTCGACGTCGGGCTGGTAGCTGTGGGCGAGCACGAACCCGTTCTCGACGTTCTCACGCTCGATGACGAGCCCTGCGTAGCGGACGGCCTCCACGACCCGCTCCCACAGCGTCTCGTACTGCAGCCGGTAGCAGCGGGTGAGCCCCGTCCCCCGGGCTTGCAGCACGCTACCCGTCGCCAGACACCCGGCCACGACGAAGGCGGATACGGCCCCGGCCCAGCCGGTCCGGGTCAGTCTCCCACCCACACGGTCTTGACGTTCACGAACTCGCGGATCGCGTGGGGGCCGAGTTCCCGTCCGTATCCGGATCGTTTGACGCCGCCGAAGGGGACGCGTGGGTCCGAGGCCGACATCCCGTTGATGAACACGCCGCCGGCCTCGAGGTCACGGACGGCGCGCGCACGCTCGTGGGGGTCGTGGGTCCAGATGGCGGACGAGAGGCCGAACTCGGTCGCGTTGGCGCGATGGATGGCTTCGTCCACATCGGCGACGGGGAAGACGCAGGCAACCGGGCCGAAGATCTCGTCGTCCGTGGCGGGGGAACCGTCGGGCACGTCTGTGAGTACGGTCGGCTCGTAGTACCATCCGGGACGGTCGGGCACCCGGCCGCCCGTTGCCACGTGGGCGCCCACCGCCACGGTGGCATCGACCTGCTCCGCGACTCTGTCCCGAAGATCTCGCCTCGCCAGCGGTCCGACCTCGACTTCGGGATCCCGGGGGTCCCCGACCCGCAAAGCCGACACGCGGTCGATCAGCCGCCTGGAGAACTCGTCTGCGATCGAACTCTGGACGAGCATCCGCTTGGCGGCGATGCAGGACTGGCCGTTGTTCCACATCCGCGCGTCGACCGCGGTGGCGACGGCCCGGTCGAGATCCGCGCTCTCCATGACGATGAAGGGATCGCTGCCGCCGAGTTCGAGTACCGTGGTCTTGATGCGGCGCCCGGCCTCGGCCGCGAGCGCCGACCCGGCCGCGACGGAGCCCGTGAGGGAGGCCGCCTGGACGATCGGGTCGTCGAGGACGCGCGGGATGTCTTCAATCTCGACGAAGACGTTCTGGAATAGACCCTCGGGGAAGCCGGCGCGGGCGAACAGACCGTCGAGGGCGACCGCGCACTGCGGGACATTCGGCGAATGCTTCAGCAGGAAGGCGTTGCCTGCCATCAACGTCGGCACCGCGGACCGCATGGCCTGCCAGAACGGGAAGTTCCACGGCATGATGCCGAGTACGGCGCCCAGAGGATGGTATTCGACCCAGCAGTGCGTCCCCGTGGACTCGAACCGTTCGGGTTCGAGCAGCGCCGGACCGTGCTCGGCGTAGTAGCGGCACACCCAGGCGCATTTCTCGGCCTCGGCGACCGCGCTGGCCAGCGGTTTGCCCATCTCGCGCGTCATGAGCAGGCCGTACGCGGCCTTCCCGCGCTCGACAAGATCCGCGAGCGCGAGGAGCCGTTCCGCCCGCTCGGCGGGCGGGACGCGTTTCCACGTCTCGAAGCCGCGCCGGGCCCGGTCGAGCGCGGCTTCGATTCCGCCGCCATCGAGGGCCGGGAACGAGGCCAGCCGTTCCTCGGTCGCTGGATCTATGCTCACAAACGGCATTCTCGTCCTCCCTCACGGGACGTTACCATTCAGCAAATCGTCCGTTGTCCGCGCCCGGCTCGCAAGCCCGTGGCAGGACCTCCGCCTGGAGTCGCCTGTGACCGAAGCCGACATTGCCCGCGCGCTGCTCTCCGCCCGGGACGAGCGTCGAACGACGCAACCGCCCACGCTTCGCGGGCATGCATTCGGGCTGGATCAGGCCTATCGCGTCGGGGCGCTGCTCGATCGCCGCCTCTGCGCACGCGGCTACCGGCGTGCGGGCTGCAAGGTCGGGTTCACGAACAAGGCGATCTGGCCGCGTTTCGGACTGGAAGAGCCGATCGTGGCCCCTGTCTACGAGCAGACACTGCGGACGGCGGCGCCGACGGCCGAAGTGTCGCTGGAGGGGTTCTGTGCGCCCCGGATCGAGGTGGAGGTCGTGTTCGGCATCGAGCCTTCCGGCCGCGCGGCGGATACGGCCCGGCCCGCCTGGGCGGCGCTCGGTTTCGAGATCGTGGACTGCCACTACCCCGACTGGCACCTCTCGCCTGCGGACTCGGTTGCGGACTTCGGGCTTCACGGAGCTCTCGTCGTCGGCCCCCGCATCGACCGGACCGCGGCCGGTTTCGAACAGCGGTTGGCTCGCCTCGACCGGCTCGAGGTTCGGCTGCTGCAGGACGAACGGTTGTCGGTTCGGGGACGCGCGAGTTCAGTCCTCGGCCATCCCCTCGCGGCTCTGGATGTGGTGCCGCGGCTGCTGCCGCACTTCGACGACACCGGACGATCGCCGTACGGCGGGGTCGTGAGTACGGGAACGATGACCGCGCTCGCACCGCTCGCCCCGGGCGAGCGGTGGCGGGTCGAAGCGGACGGTGGGGATCTTCCCGGCCTCGAACTCGTGTTGACCGATTGAGCGGGCTTGCCCTGCCCGGGGCGACGCGGGAACATAGCAGCGCCATCTGACCCGAGAGGAGCATACATGCCAGAGGAGCCCCAGGGGACAGGCGCCGAGACGGCTCGCTGGGCCAAAGTCATCGACCATACGCGCTGTATCGGCTGCCACGCCTGCACGACGGCCTGCAAGTCGGAGAACGAAGTCCCCCTCGGCGTCACCCGCACGTACGTGAAGTACGCCGATGTCGGGACATTCCCGGCTGCACGCCGGGCGTATCAGGTGACGCGCTGCAACCAGTGCGACGACGCTCCGTGCATAACGGCCTGTCCCACCGGAGCCATGTTCCGCCGCCCCGACGGGATCGTCGACTTCGACAAGTCGATCTGTATCGGCTGCAAGGCCTGCATCGCCGCCTGCCCCTACGACGCGATCTTCATCAACCCGGAGGACAATTCCGCGGAGAAGTGCAACTTCTGCGCGCACCGCATCGACATGGGACTGGAGCCGGCCTGCGTCACCGTGTGCCCGACCGAGGCGATCATCGTCGGTGACCTCGACGACCCCGCGTCGAAGGTGTCCCAGCTCGTCGCGCGCGACCCCGTGAGCGTCCGGCGCCCGGAGAAGGAGACCCATCCCAAGCTGTTCTACAAGGGCGCGCACCAGGCGACGCTCGATCCGCTGGCCGCCGTCCGGCCGGGCGGAGGTCTGTACATGTGGAGCGAGCAGCCGGACGGCCCCCACGAGATCGGATCCGGCCAGCCGTACCCGATGAGCGCGGATGGGCGCCACGGCCCGAACTCATCGGCCGCGGCGATCCTCTCCTACGATGTTTCACACACCGTACCGTGGGACTGGCGCGTGAGTCTCTACACGCTGACCAAGGGGGTCTCGGCCGGAGTCTACCTGGCCGCCCTCCTGCTCTGTCTGCTCGGAGGCCTCTCGTGGCAGGGCGGGGAATGGCTCACGCTCACGCCGCTCCTGGGACTGCTCGCCCTCGCCGTCACGGGCGGGCTCCTCATCTGGGATCTCGAGCACCCGGAGCGCTTCCTCCTCATCTTCACGCGACCCCAGATGAAGAGCTGGCTCGTCCGCGGCGCGATCGTGATATCCGGTTACGGTCTGGCCCTGACGGCGCACCTGGCGGCGGGGCTGGCCGGCGGCGACGGAGGGCTGGCGGCGACCCGCTGGATGGCGTGGGCGGGAGCGCCCCTGGCGGCGATGACCGCAGTCTACACCGCCTACCTCTTCGCCCAGGCCAAGGCGCGCGATCTGTGGCAGAACCCGCTCCTGCCGCCGCACTTCCTCGTCCAGGCCGTGCTGGCCGGCGGCGCGGCCCTGATGCTGGTCCCCTCGCTCGGCGCATCCGCCGCGCTGGGCCTTCTGGTAAGCCTCTCGTCCGCGGTGCACCTCCTGCTCGTGCTCGCCGAACTGACGCTCACGCACGCCACGGCCCACGCCGCCCTCGCCACCCGGAACATGGTGCGAGGCCGCTACGCCCCCTGGTTCTGGAGCGGAGCGCTGCTCGTGGCGCTGGGGGGCGCCCTGGCCGCGAGCCCCTTGAGCGCGGCCTGGGTCGCGCCGCTCGCCGGCGTCGCCGCCCTCGCGGGTCTGCTCGCGCATGAGCATGCCTACGTGCAGGCCGGCCAGTCGGTACCCCTCGCATGAGCGATCTCGGCGGCCCCGGCTCCAACGGCGCCGGCTCCGACTCCGATGGCCTCTCGCGCCGCCTCGACACACTGAACGAGCGCGTGAGCGCCGCGCGCAGCGAGACGGAGCGCCGGGGGGAGACCTTCTATCCCGGCCCGAGCCGCGCGCACCTCGCCGCCTTCCCGCCCCGCGAGCGCTGGGACCACTGGGTCGAACTCGATTCCAAGGCGTGGCCCGAGCGCCGCGAACGACGCTACATGCTCGTGCCGACGACCTGCTTCAACTGTGAATCCGCCTGCGGACTCCTGGCCTACGTCGACCGCGACACCCTCGAGGTCCGCAAGTTCGAGGGGAATCCGGAGCATCCCGGCTCGCGAGGCAGGAACTGCGCCAAGGGCCCGGCGACGCTGAACCAGATCGTCGATCCCGACCGGGTTCTCTATCCGCTCAAGCGAGCGGGCGCACGCGGGGAGGGGAAGTGGGTCAGAGTCTCCTGGGAGGAGGCGCTTTCCGACATCTCGACCCGGATCCGCAAGGCGCTGGACGAGGGCCGCCAACGCGAGATCATGTACCATGTGGGGCGGCCGGGCGAAGACGGATTCACCGAACGCCTGCTCGCCGCCTGGGGCGTCGACGGGCACAACTCGCACACGAATATCTGTTCTTCCAGCGCCCGCGCCGGCTACCAGTTCTGGATGGGCATGGACCGCCCGAGTCCCGACCACGCGCGGGCCGACGTCATCCTCCTCGTGAGCTCTCACCTCGAGGCCGGACACTACTTCAACCCTCACGCACAGCGCATCATCGACGGAGTCAAGAAGGGCGCGCGGCTGATCGTGTTCGATACGCGTCTGTCGAACACCGCGACCCACGCCGACCACTGGCTCCCGACCCAGCCCGGATCCGAAGCCGCCGTCCTCCTCGCGATCGCGAACCACCTGATCACGACGGGGGCCTGGGACCGGGAATTCGTCCGGCGCTGGTTCAACTGGAAGGAATACCTGGCGGCCGAGAAACCGGAACTGCCGCGGACGTTCGAATCGTTCGAGACCGCACTGCGCGAACTCTACGAGGGCTGCACGTTCGAGTGGGCCGCGGAGGAATCCGGCGTGGACGCCGCCCAATTGCGCGAGGTGGCCGAGATCGTGGCGCGCGCCGGCTCGCGCCTCTCCACCCACAACTGGCGGAGCGCCGCATCGGGCAACGAAGGCGGCTGGCAGGTGGCCCGGACCCTCTTCTTCCTGAACGCGCTCACCGGCTCCGTGGCGACGCCGGGCGGAACCTATCCAAGCACATGGAACAAGTTCATCCCGAAACCGATCCGCATGCCCCGCCACCCCGACCACTGGAACGAGCTCACATGGCCCGAGGAGTACCCGCTGGCCATGTACGAGGTGTCCTTCCTCCTCCCGCATCTCCTCAAGGAGGGGCGCGGGAAGCTCGACGTGTACTTCACTCGCGTCTACAACCCCGTGTGGACGAACCCGGACGGCTTCACATGGATCGAAGCCCTCACGGACGAGGAGAAGGTCGGCCTCCACGTCGCGCTCACGCCGACCTGGAACGAGTCGGCCTACTTCGCCGACTACGTCCTCCCCATGGGTCACGGACCCGAACGTCATGACCTGCATTCGTACGAGACGCACGACGGCCAGTGGATCGCCTTTCGTCAGCCCGTCCTGCGCACCGCGCGGCAGCGACTTGGCGAACAGGTCGCCGACACGCGCCACACGAACCCCGGCGAGGTCTGGGAGGAGAACGAATTCTGGCTCGAACTCTCGTGGCGGATAGATCCGGACGGGAGCCGCGGCATCCGTGAGTTCGTGGAGTCGAAGGAGAACCCCGGCCAGCGGCTCACGGTGGACGAATACTATGGCTGGATATTCGACCACTCCGTCCCCGGTCTCCCGGAGGCGGCGGAGGCCGACGGGCTCTCTCCCCTGGAGTACATGAGACGGTACGGCGCCTTCGAGGTGGCGCGTGACATCGGTCCCCTGTACGAGGAGCACGTACCGGTGGAGGAATTCCTGGACCCCCGGGAAGACGAGTTCGGCCGCATCTATACCCGAGCTTCCAGCCCCGCGGTCGTCAATCTGGCGCCGATGGGGACGCCCGATTCCGACCCCGAGGGACGACGGCCGGTGGGGGTGCGCGCGCCGGACGGTTCCATCCGGCGCGGGTTCCCGACTCCGAGCGGAAAGCTCGAGTTCTACTCTCCAACGCTCGTCGAATGGGGCTGGCCGGAGTACGCCGTCCCCGCCTACATCCGGAGCCATGTGCATCCGGCGGCCATGGAGCCGGATCAGATGTGCCTGATCTCCACCTTCCGGCTCCCGGTCCAGATTCACACGCGTTCGGCCAATTCAAAATGGCTGGACGAAATCGCCCACACGAATCCGCTCTGGCTCCACACGACGGACGCACGGAGGATCGACGTGAAGACGGGGGACCTCGTGCGCGTCGAGACCGAGATCGGCCACTTCGTCCTCAAGGCCTGGGTGACCGAGGGGATCAAGCCGGGCGTCGTGGCCTGCAGCCACCACATGGGACGGTGGAAGCTGGCGGACGGCGCGAACGTCGGCGAGCCGGGCAGGGCCGGCCGCGGAGAGCGGGAGGGCACCGGCGCCCAGCGGCAACTCATGGCGACCGTCGATCTGAGCGAGGATCTCCACGGCTGGAAGCTGTCGCGCAAGCGGGGGGCCGCGCCCTACGAGACCGAGGATCCGGACACGTCGCGGATCTGGTGGACGGACGTGGGCGTGCACCAGAACCTCACCTTCCCCGTACATCCCGATCCCGTGTCCGGGATGCACTGCTGGCACCAGGCGGTCCGCGTGGTCAAGGCCTCGCGTCGCGACCGTCACGGCGACATCCACGTCGACACGGACAAGGCACATCGCGTCTATCGCAACTGGCTGCAGAAGACCCGCGGTGCGCGGCAGCACTCTCCCGATGGGACCCGGCGCCCACACTGGCTGATCCGCCCCGTGCGTCCCGCGCGCGAAGCGTACGACCTCCCGGACTAGACGATGGAATTGTTCCGTGCGCTCGGCGCGCTGCTCGATGCCCCCTGCTCCGAGAACCGTCTCATCGGCCATCTCCTGGAGCTGGGTTCGGTGCCGGACGAGCCCACGCACAATGAACTGTTCCTGTTCCAGCTCTACCCGTACGCCTCCGCCTTCCTGGGCACGGACGGCCGCCTCGGCGGAGACGCGCGCGACCGGGTCGCCGGGTTCTGGCGCGCCCTCGAGACGGACCCGCCACCGGAACCGGATCACCTTCGGGCGCTGCTCGGAGGCTACGCCGCGCTGATCGAGGCCGAGCAGGAAGCGACGGGGCGGGCGGTGACGGCCTGGCGCGACGCGCGGCGCGCCTTCCTCTGGGAGCACATGCTCTCGTGGGTTCTCCCCTTTCTCGCCAAGCTCCGCCAGATCGCGCCGCCGTTCTATCGACGATGGGCGGACACCCTGGAGGCGCTTCTCTCCAGAGAGTCCGCTCACCTCGGACCCCCGACCCGACACCCCCTCGCGTTCCGGGAATCGAGCCCGGTGCCTGATCCCCGAACCGACGGAAGCACCGGCTTCATGTCCGCGCTGCTGAGTCCGGTTCGGAGCGGTCTCGTGCTCACGCGAGCCGACCTCGCGCGGGCCACGCGCGATCTCGGCCTGGGGCTCCGGGTTGGCGAGCGGGCCTACATCCTCCGATCCATGATGTCGCAGGGGCCGCGCGCGACCCTCGGCTGGCTCGCGCGGGAGGCACGAGAATGGGCACACCTGCACGATCGTGCAGGCGCCGCCGCCCCGGAGGTCGCCGATTTCTGGACCGAACGGGCACACGCGACCAGCCGGCTCCTCGACGCCCTCAGGGCCGATGTCGTCCGGCCCGCGCAGGTGTTCGATCCTCCGGCAGCAGTCCAGCAAGAGAGGCCCCGAGGATGACCGACCCCTCCAGGAAGCCGCCCCTCGACCCGGCGCGTTTCCGGGCCGTCTTCCTCCTCCTGCTCGTCGTCGGGATCAGCCTCCTGTTCCTCGAGATGATCCGGCCCTTCCTGACGGCGCTCTTCCTCGGGGCGATCCTGAGCGGTCTCCTGTACCCGGCCTACCGGGCGCTGGGCCGGTGGTTCGGCGGGAGGGAGGGGCTGGCCTCCGTCGCCGCGCTCATGCTGTTCGTCTTCCTCCTCCTCGCGCCCACAGCCGCGTTCCTCGGGATCGTCGCGAATCAGGCCGTGCACGTGACGCAGTCGGCGGGTCCCTGGATCGAGGAAATGCAGGCTCGGCTGCGGGAGCCGGGCGGGATCGACCGGCTCATCGACGGGATTCCGTGGATGGAGTCCCTGCGTCCGTATCAGGATCAGGTCGTCCAGAAGCTCGGCGAAGTCGCGGGCTCCATGGGCGGCTTTGTCGTTCAGGGGCTGACCGGAATCACGACCGCCACGGTGCGGATCGTCTTCCTGCTCTTCGTGATGCTGTACGCCATGTTCTTCTTCCTCAAGGACGGACGCGGTGTGCTGCACAAGGTCCTCTACTACCTCCCCCTGTCCGACGAAGACGAGAAGCGGATGCTCGATCGGTTCGTCTCCGTGACTCGCGCGATGGTCAAGGGGACGTTCCTCATCGGGATCGTGCAGGGCGGACTCGCCGGGCTCGCCTTCTGGGTGGTGGGGATCCCCTCGGCCGCGTTCTGGGGTACGGTCATGGCGGTGCTGTCGATCGTCCCCGGCGTCGGGTCCGCGCTCGTGTGGCTTCCCGCGGCGATCTACCTGCTCGCCTCAGGTCAGACGATCGCGGGGATCGGATTGATCCTGTGGTGCGGCCTCGTGGTGGGGACGCTGGACAACCTTATGCGGCCATGGCTGGTGGGACGCGACACCCGCATGCCCGACCTCATGATCCTGCTGGGGACGCTCGGCGGGCTGTTCGCGTTCGGGATGGCCGGTGTGCTGATCGGGCCCATCGTCGCGGCGCTCTTCATCACCGTGTGGGAACTGTACGGCGAGTCCTTCCAGGACATCCTGCCCGCCACCGCCTTCGCCACCGCCGCCGCCGACGAGATCGACAGCGAGATCGACAGCATGGACGACGTGCCGGACCCCGAGGTGCCGGCCGATCCGGAGCCCGACCGACCCGAGGCCTAGGGCAGCGGACCGCATGATGACCTCTGCCCCAGGCGTGCTGGACCGGCTCCGCGACGGCGGTGCGGCCCTCTCCCGCGTGACGGAACGCTGGGTGCCCGACGCCTGGGTCATCCTCATGTCGCTGACCGTAGTCGCGCTCGTCCTCGCGGTCACCGGAGGCGGGGCGACGATCCCCGAAGCTGGGCTGGCGTGGGGTACAGGCGTCTGGACGCTGCTCGAGTTGGCAATGCAGTTCTCCATCGCCATGGTGGCTGCCCACGCCTGCGCCTCGTCGCCACCGGTCTACCGGTTGCTCAATCGCCTCGCGAGCCTCCCGAACCCCGAGCGACCCGTCCAGGCCGTCGCCCTCGCCGCCGGGTTCTCCATGACCGCCGGCTATCTCAACTGGGCGTTCGGGCTCGTGGGTTCCGCGCTCTTCGTCCCGTTCATCCTCAAGCGCAACCCCCGCGCCGACGTGCGCCTCGTCATCGCCGCGGCGTACATGGGCATCGGGACCGTGTGGCAGAGCGGCCTCTCCAGCTCCGCGCCGCTCATCCTCGCCACCCCCGGCAACCCACTGCTCGAGCCCGGCACCGGGACTCCCGTCGTGGACCGGCTGTATCCCGTCACGGAGACGCTGTTCAATCCGTTCAACCTCGGGTACGCCGTCGCCATGCTGCTCGTCGGACTCGTCGCCGCGATGGCGCTGCACCCGCGCCGCGATGTCGTCACCCTCACCGAGGCGGAAGTCGAGGAGATCCTGCCCGCGCCACCGCCACGCGCGCGGCCGGCGACCACGCCCGCCCAGCGACTGGACCGCTTCCGCGGCTGGACGATCCTTGCCGCCGCGCTGTTCGCGTACCCGCTCATCCACTCGATCATCACCCGCGGCTTCGGCGCGAGCTGGACCATCAACGCGTACAACACGGTTTTCCTCCTCTCGGCGCTGCTCCTGCACGGCCGCCCGCTGTCGTTCCTGCGGGCCTGCCGCGACGGCGTGGGGGCCGCCTGGGGGGTCATCCTCCAGTTCCCGTTCTACGCCGGCATCTTCGGCGTCATCCAGAATACGAACCTCGGGAGCTGGCTCGGAGAGCAGTTCGCGGAGGTCGGCTCGACCCGGCTCTATCCGCTCGTGGTCTACTTCTACTCGGGCATCATGAGCCTCTTCATCCCCTCGGCCGGTTCCAAGTGGATGATCGAGGCGCCGTATGTGATCCCGGCCGGCGAAGTCCTCGACGTCTCGGTGATGACGACGCTGCTCGCCTACGCCTACGGAGACTCCGCCTTCAACCTCATCCACCCGTTCTGGGCGCTCCCGATTCTCGCCGTGACGCGGCGGCGCTTCGGGGAGGTGCTGGGGTACGCCTTCCTCATCTGGCTCGCGACGATCCTCCTCGGCATCGTGACGATGCTGGTCATCCCCACGAGGTGGTGACGTCATGAAGACGCTCCTCATCCTCCGGCACGCCAAGTCGTCCTGGGACCATCCGCGACTCAGCGACCACGACCGGCCTCTGAACGGGCGCGGGAACCGCGATGCGCCCCGGATGGGACGCCTGCTCGTGGACCGGGATCTCGTGCCGGAACGCATCGTGAGTTCGACCGCCGTGCGGGCGCGTTCGACCGCGGAACTCGCGGCGGCCGAATTCGATCGCGAGGTGGAGATCGAGACCACGAGGCGCCTCTACCTCGCGTCCCCGGACAGCTACGTCGAAGTCGTCGAGACGATGGGGGAAACGGCCGAGCGCCTGATGGTGGTCGGACACAACCCCGGCATCTCCGCTCTCGTCATGGGGTTGACGGGCGAAGTCGAATTCATGCCCACCGCCGCCCTCGCTGTGGTGGACCTGGACATCGGCGACTGGGCCGATCTGGGTTCCGCGGAGCGGGGCCGGCTGATCGCTTTCTGGCGGCCCAAGGCGCTCCCGCGCGACTGAAGTGCCCGGCGATGGCCGAACAACGTTCCCGCGGGAACGTCCAGCCACGGCCTGGGATCCCTTCCCCGCTCCCGAGGCTCCGGCATAGCTTCCGGGATGTCCCGAAACGTGCCGACCTGAGCGGAGGATGTCCCGATGACGCGACCTTCGATCCACTTCCGGGCCGCCGCGGCGGCGCTCGCCCTTCTCCTGCTTTCCGGCGTTCGGGCCGAAGCCCAGGAGACGGCCGCACAGGATCCCGGGGTCGCCGAGGCCCTCCACCTGCTCGACGTCTGGATGGATGCGGCGCAGGCCTTCGGCGGGATCCCCGGCGCCTCGCTCGCCGTCGTGCACGACCAGGAACTGGTGTGGGCGAAGGGATATGGCTACGCGCACGTGGAGCGCCGGGAGCCGGCCGCCCCGTCGACGATGTATTCGATCTGCTCCATCTCGAAGCTCTTCACCTCCGTGGGCGTGCTGCAACTGCGCGACCAGGGGAAACTGGCGCTGGACGACCCGGTGGCGAAGCACCTCGAGTGGTTCACGATCAAGGACGTCTTCCCCGAGGCGGGACCCGTCACGATCGAAGGGCTCCTCACCCACTCTTCCGGTCTCCCGCGCGAGGCCGCGGCTCCGTACTGGACCGGCCCCGACTATCCCTTCCCGACGCACGACGAGATCGTCGAGAGGGTTTCGTCACAGGCGATGCTCTATCCGCCCCGGACGTACTTCCAGTACTCGAACCTGGCGCTCACCCTGGCGGGGGAAACCGTCGCGGCGGTGTCGGGACATTCGTTCGACGACTACGTGCGCGCGAACATCCTCGACCCGCTCGGCATGTCCAGCACCTTCACCGACCTGGAGGACCGTTTCCGGGGGAACCGGCTGGCCAGCGGATACACGGCGCGGGGGCGCGACGGCGAGCGCGGGCTCGTGCCCGACTACTGGGTGCGCGGCATCAGTCCGGCCGCCGGGTTCATCTCGACGGTGGAAGATCTGGGGCGCTTCGCCTCCTGGCAGTTCCGCGTTCTCGACGGCGACGACGCGCTGCTCGACCGCAACACACTGCGCGAGATGCACCGCGTCCACTGGCTCGAACCGGACGGCGAAACCACCTACGGGCTGGGCTTCTCCGTGTGGAAGTCCGACGGCGACACCTTCGTGGGGCACGGAGGCTCGTGCCCGGGCTACCGGAGCCAACTCCTGCTGCGGCCGCAGGACCGGATCGCCACCACGTTCATGACGAACGGCCAGGGGGTCAACGCGCGCAGTTTCGCCCAGACCGCATTCGACATCATGGCTCCCGCGCTGCGGCGCGCGGCGAAGGGGGAGTCGGCCACGACCGCCGACGCGGCGCTGCAGCGTTACACCGGCACCTACCAGCGCCCTCTGGGCGGCGAGAGCGCCGTGCTCGTCTGGGACGGCGACCTGCACGTGCTGTCGCTCCCGTCGGGCAACCCGCTCGACGCGATGGAGCGGCTCCGCCACATCGAGGGCGACACCTTCCGCCGCGTGCGGGACAACGGCGACCTGGGAGAGGAGTTCATCTTCGAGGAGATGCCGGACGGCGCGATGCGCATGTGGCGCAACAACAACTTCAGCGTGCGACCGGCCGGCTTGTGACCGAGAGGGTGTAGACGAGGTCGTCGAGCGGGGAGTCGTCGCCGCTCCCCGAGTTCGCGGCCACGTGCAGCACGATGGGCGCCTCCGTCTCGGGGGCGCGCCATTCGAACGTCCATTCCGCGACGTCGTCGGCCGGTCTTGACCCGGCCCGCGTGTGCTGGACGTAGTCCGTGTCGGCGTCCTCCGCCCACACCACGGTGACCCTGTCGTCGAGCGGCCGGATCTCGCCGGCCCCGGTGCCTCGGTGCTCCCCGTAATCGAACCGGAACGACGCCTGGAAGCCGGCCGAGAGCATCTCGAAGCTCTCGAGGCGGATCGTCACGGGATGGCGCTGGCCCGGACGGTAGCCGTCCTCGAGGCCGAGCACCTCCAGCGTGGAGCCCGGTTCGTTGAGCGGCGCGCCGATGTGACAGGTGGCGCAGGTCGGCTCCCCGAAGCCCCCCGTGTGGCCCGCAGGCGGCCCCTCGATGTGCGCGACGCTCGGCTCGGATTCCGGGTTCGCCACCGGGCTCGCCACCGGGCTCGCAGCGACCGTGGCCATCGCAAAGAGGCCCGCAGCGCACAGCGTGGCCGCGGGCCTCCCGATGGAACCGCTGATCCTCACGGCGCGCCCCGGAGCGCCCGCCGCCAAGGACACGCCCCACGCATCAGCGTGTGCGCGGCGACACCACGGCCCGCCCGACCGTGTTCACGTCGGTGCCGAACCAGATCGAGTCCGTATCCGGGTCGTAGTACATGTGCCGGATCGTGCCGCCGCCGCTCGGCACGTCGAGCATGCCCAGGAACTCCTCGGTCTCGGTGTCGAAGCCCACGAACCGGTTCGGCTGGATCCCCGTCTCGACCAGCCACACACGGTCGTACTTGTCGATCGCCACCCCGTAGGGACGCGACTCCGCGCCGGCCGGCAGGTCGTACTCGCGCTGGAAGCCGCCACCCTCGACCACGAGGCCGATCTTTCCGCGGCTGTAGTCGACATACCAGATCCGGTCCTTCGAGTCGATGACCAGCCGACGAGGCCGCGACCCCTCAGGCAGGTCGTAGCCGATGAGTTCGAACGAGGCCGGCTCCACCATCCCGATCAGGTTTGTGTTGAAGTGCGCGATCCAGGGTCGGTTTTCCGAGTCGAGCTTGACTCCGTAGGGACGGCTCGAGCCCAAGCCGCGACGCGTCTCCACCTCGGGCGCCTCGACCAGCCGCACGTCTCGCGATTCCTTGTCGAGGAAGCCGATCAGGTTCCCCCCCTGCACGGAAAACCAGATGTCGCCGTTGTCATCCCAGATCAGCGTGTGCGGATCCCGCGCGCGCTCGTCCGGCATCATGATCTTGTCGATCTCGCCCGTGGCCGGGTCGATGATCCCGATGTGGTTCGCCCGGTTTCCGGCGTAATAGACCATCCCGTCTTCGTCGACGATCAGGTTGTGGGGTCCCGTGCCGTCCTCCATGTCGTAGCGCTTGAACTCGCCGCTGGCAGGATCGAACACGGCGGCATAGTGCGCAGCCTGCCCGACGAACCACACCCGGCCGTCCGGAGCCACGAACGGGTCGCGTGGACGGCTCTCGTCGTAGGGCACCGTCCATTCATCGATCGTGAGAAGGTCGGCGGCCGCCGTATGCTCCTGGGCCGTTGCGGTCCCTGAGCCGACGATGGCCGCCATGGCCGCGAACCCTGCGGCCGCGAGCGCGGTTGCCCGAATTCGATGGGTCATCTCCGTGCCTCCTCGATCATGGTTTCCGGGGTCCTGTTCAGGAAGACGCCTGATCGCGCGAAACCGTTGATTTCCGCGCCCCCCGCACCTTCGGCGTCAGATAGATATTGGCGGTCAGGCGACCGAACAGGAAGCCCGTGAAGGCGGCGGTGGCACCGACCCAGCCCAGCCCCCACCCGACGGCGACGAACACCGCGGCCACGGCCACGATCTCCGCCGCCGTGGCGACGATGATCGGGCCCGTCGTCCGATTCCGGATCAGCGTACCGCGCTGCAGCGACAGCACCACGCCGAGGAAGGGTACCGGCGTAAGGACGCGGGCCGCCGGGATCGCGAAGGACGCCAGTTCCGGTGTGAGGCCCGACACATGGACAAACCAGAGGTGAGAGAGCGGCGTGAAGGCGATGAGCCCGAGGACGCCGGAGAGTCCCGCGCCGAGGCCGATGGCAAAGCGGCGGATCTCCGCGTAGCCCTGGTTGCGGCGTCCGAGCAGGGCGATCACCGCGTCCTGGAAGCTGAGGCCCACGGCACGGAAGATGAACCCGAGCGAGTGCACGACAGGAAACACCGCCAGCGATTCGACGGGCGAGGCGGCACGGCCCATGAAGAAGGTCAGCATGGGCTGGATGGCGATCCCGATGAGCGACGTGAGCATCAGGGGGAGGTAGAAGCGCCCGATCTCGGAGAAACGCAGTTCTCCGCCTTCCGCCGGCCCGGCCGAGGGGTCCGCCGTCGAGACGCCGACCCGGCCGATCTCCGCGATGTCGTGCGGATCGGCCGAGACCGGCGGTCGGCCGACCCCGGCAGCCCCGCGGTGGGCCGGGCCGAGCAGGGCCCCGATCGCGCCCCGGGCCATCCAGCGGGCCGCGACCGCCTCCACGACCACGCCGAACGACAGCGCGGAGGCACCGACCGAGGCGCCCGGCAGGTCCGTGGAGACGGCAAGCGCGATCGCCGCCGCCGACATGGCGACCAGCCGTACGACGGTCCCGCCCGCCACGAGCCGCGTGCGGCCCGACCGGATCAGGACCCCCTGCCAGAAGCGCCGGTAGCCGATCGCGGCCGGCCAGGGCAGGAAGCACCACAGCGCGCCGTACGTCAGGCGGGCCAGATCCTCGGGCAGTCCGAGCACGCCGATCATGAGCCAGCCGTGAACCGGCGGCACGAGCACGACGAGCAGCATCACCGTCGAGAAGGCGTTCAGTCCGTGCGCGAACGTCCGCAGCCTCCGGTACGAGACCGCGTCCTCCACCAGCGCGGTCGAGGCGCTGAGCAGCATGATGACCGGCGCCTCCATGAGCACGGCCATCGCGATCGCGACGCCGTACGCCGCCAGCCCCAGCGTGGGCTCGGGCAGCCGCGCCACGACCGCCGCCAGATAGGGCCCCTCGACCGCCATCATCACCCACGTGGCGGCGAGCGGCGCCCAGAACGCGAGGATGCGGCGCGGGGACAGGTCCGTCGCGGCCCGGGCCATGGAGTTGGAGGGCACGAAGCGGCGTTTACTCCGGAATCACAGGAATTATGGCGAGCGACGCCTATTGATCTGGTAGGCAAGTTCGCTGAAAAAGAACCCCAGCCCGGCGATCATTGCGATGATGCCCGCGACACCAACCGAGACCGCCAACGGCACGGTGAGCACGTTCCACGCGGCTTCCGCCGAGTGGACCCATCGATCCAGCACGTCGGCCACCTCGCGGAGCTGGAAGTATCCCCAGGGGACGAACCACCACCCCCACCAGGCACGGTTCGGTTTCCCGACGCCCGATTTCGCGAGCAGCCACCGCCCGAAGCCGGCCCAGGCGAGCGCTGTAACCGGAAGCCAGATCACGGTTGCGAGGACGATCCACGGATTCATCAGTCACCTCGTTTGGGCGAAAAGGATCCGGCACACGTCGCGGCCCGGTCTACCCACGCTGCAACGTCGCCATCGGATTGGATACCCGCCACATGTCGCCGTTCATCGCGAAGCAGATGTCAGGCGAACAGGGCGCGCAGGAGTTCCAGGCAGGCGACCCAGCCCAGCCGGTGCCCCTCGGTGGCTTCCGCGGCCGGGAATCCCTCGTGGGTGACGACGACCCGCGTCCCTCCGCCCTCGGCCAGAAACTCGACGGTCACCACGGTCTCGCCGACAGAGTGCTCCCCCTCCCAGTCCCACGTGTAGACGAGCCGGTTCGGGGGTTCGACCTGGCGGTACACGCCGAAGGCTGTGTGGTCCACCCCCTCCGCGTCCCGCATCCGAATCTTCCACGCGCCACCTGCGGAGAGGTCGACCTGCGACTCGGCCACCGACGCTCCGGGAGGAGCGGACCAACGGGAGATCAGCTCCGGCTCTGTCCAGGCGCGGAACACCGCGGCGGGCGGGGCGGGAATCAGTTTCGAAACGCGGAGTCGTGTACCGGAAGCGGCGGTCATGCGGATTCTCCTCCTCTCGAAGTATCGGGCGAGGGCGTCGAGTTTGTCCGATCCCAGGCCGGCTCGTCAAGGAACCGGTTCTGGCGCGAATGGGAGGGAAGAAGTCTGTTGTCGATCCGTAGATTGGTTGACGGCTCGTGGGGTAAGGACCGCCTGCGCACGTGAATCCGGTGAAGCTCATCGTACCAGCTCTCGCCGCGGCCCTTCTGGTTCCCGCGGTTGCGGTGGCCCAGGGGCCTCGGTCACCCATGGAGAGGTTCGCCCTGTTCACCTCCTGCGGCCCCGTGAACGTGGAGGTCTTCGTAACCAACAGCGGCGGGGCGGGCGGCATCACCCGGGAATCCGTCGAGGGGATGACGACGAGCCGGCTGAGGGAGGCCCGAATCTACGCCCCCACCGACCAGCCGGCCTGGTCCCTGCTCCGGGTCACCGTCTTCATCGGCACCCAGGGAGTGACCGCGAACACGGCCCAGACCGTGTACATCATCCGCCTCCGGTTCATGAAGCTCGTCTACGACCAGCTCAGCGATCCCCAGCTCGCCGCGAATCCCGGACGCCTCTCCTCCGACTCGCTCGGCGCCGCGCTCCAGTGGATCCACTGGGCGCCGACGTGGGAATCTCCGCGGCCCGGCATCGGCTTCTACGGTGGACGCCGCGACGACGTCATCACGGGCACGATCGGCACGATGCTGGACGAGTTCGTCACCGAGTACCTGCGCGTCAACGGCGAGTCCTGCCCATAGCGGGCTGCTGGTTCATTGGGACCCGCCGGCCTTGAGCAGGCGAGCGAGGGCAGCCTCCATCGCGCTCCGGACCTCGCCGGCCCAGGCGGTCAGGAGCACCGTCTCGAGTGCGTCGTCGCGCGCCAGGGCCTCGACCACGGTCTCGACTGCGATGCGGCAGGCCGGACGCACCGGAAACCCGAAGGCGCCGCAGCTGATGGCCGGAAACGCCACGGTTCGCAGCCCGAGCCCGATCGCGAGCCGGAGCGACTCCCGATAGCAGGAAGCGAGCAGCCCCCTCTCCCCCCGGCCTCCACCCTGCCACACCGGCCCCACCGTGTGGATCACGTAGCGGGCCGGCAGCCGGAAGCCCGGCGTGATGCGAGCCTCGCCCGTCGGACAGCGCACGCCCGGGTGCGCCTCGGGCAGCGCGCGACAGGCCTGCACAAGCTCCGGTCCGGCGGCGTCGTGGATCGCCCCGTCGACACCGCCCCCTCCCTTCAACTGTTCGTTTGCCGCGTTCACGATGGCGTCCACGGGCAGTGCCGTGAGGTCACCACCCCAGATCGTGAGACGAGACTCGATAAGCTCGATCAACTTGCCCCCTTTGCCGCCGACACTCCCCGGTCCTTAGGTTTCCGGTTCCGAAGCGCGCCCGGACCTGGCACCCGTGTACCCATTCCGAGAGGATCGCTGTTGCGCAAGCTTCGCGTAGGGATTGTGGATCTGGTCGCCAAGGGGCCGACGAAGTCGCTCTACGCGAAGGTCATGCACGCGAACCTCGCGAGCATCATGCCGCAGGTGCTCGCCGTCTGGTGTGAAGAGGCCGGTCACGACGTGAGCCTCGTCTGCTACACCGGCCTCGAGAACCTCGTCGACGAACTCCCGGAGGATATCGACCTCCTCTTCGTCGGCGCCTTCTCCCAGGGCGCCCAGCTCGCCTACGCGATCAGCGAGATGTTCCGCCAGCGCGGCGCCGTCACCTGTATCGGCGGGCCGCACGCGCGCTGCTACCCCCAGGATTCGCAGAAGTACTTCGACTACGTGTTCGGCTTCACCGACAAGGCCACGCTGAACGAAGTGCTGGACGACTGCCAGCCGCACCGCCCGCTCGGACGCCACGTGACGGCCGAGACGCAGCCGCTTTCCCTGCCGGGGGTGCGCGCCCGCTGGAAGTACATCGAGCCGACGCTCCAGAAGGCGCCGCTCATCAAGATGGTCCCGATGATCGGCAGCCTCGGGTGCCCCTACACGTGCAGCTTCTGCATCGACTCGGTCGTCCCCTACCAGGCGCTCGATTTCGACGAGATGCGGGACGACCTGCGCTTCCTGGCGCGCAAGATGAAGAAGCCCACGGTCGGCTGGCACGACCCCAACTTCGGCGTGCGGTTCGACGATCATCTGGGCGCGATCGAGGAAGCCGTCCCGCCGGGCACGATCCAGTTCATTGCGGAAAGCAGTCTCTCACTCCTCGGCGAGCCGCGCCTCAAGCGTCTGGCGAAGAACGGCTTCCGCGCCATCCTCCCGGGGGTCGAGTCCTGGTACATGCTCGGGAACAAGTCGAAGTCGCGGAACCGTCACGGAATGGAGAAGGTCCGGCAGGTGTCGGATCACTCCAACCTCATCACGAGCTATATCCCCTATCTCCAGACCAACTTCGTGATGGGTCTCGACTGTGACGAAGGTCCCGACCCCTTCGAACTCACGAAGAAGTTCATCGACGCGTCGCCCGCCGCCTTCCCCGGGTACTCCCTGCTCACGTCGTTCGGGGAGGCGGCGCCGCTCAACCTGGGATACCAGAAGGAGGGACGGCTGCTCGGCTTCCCGTTCCACTTCCTCAACAACCATCACGCGATGAACCTGAAGCCGAAGAACTACGAGTGGATCGAGTTCTACGATCATGTGATCGATCTCACGAAATACAGCTTCTCGAAGCAGGCCATCTGGCGGCGGCTCAAGGCCAACAGCGGCGGCATCCCGCGCATCATGAACGTCGTGCGCGCGATCTCCTCCGAAGGGAAGGGGCGGATCGAGTACTACAGCACCGTGCGTGAGAAGCTCGCCACGGACACGAAGTTCCGGGCCTACTTCGAGGGCGAGTCGGACGTGCTGCCCCAGTTCTACATCGACCGGGTGAAGAACGACCTCGGGCCGCTGTGGGAGTTCCTGCCCGAGGGCGCGCTCGAACACGACGCCTACGCCTACCTCAAGGCCACCGGAGGAAAGCCGCCGCAGCAGGCTCGAGCCGGGGCCATCGCCCACTAGGACGGGATGTCCCGGGCGTTCGTCAACGAGGACGCGTCTCACGAACCCGAGCCGCGCTACACGCTCCCCCCGCGCGAGTCACCGCGCTTCGACGCGGCTGCGGCCCGCGCCCTCCTCGAAGGCGCCCACATCGGGAACACGCAGAGCGCCGAGGCCGCCACGGGGTACGCCTGGGGCGATCCCGTCCTGATCCCGCACGTCGAAGCTCTGATCCGCGAGGCGGAAGCACTGGGGGATGAAAGGATGGCCCGCCTCGGCCGCCGCTATCTCCGCAAGGCAGGTCGCTGAGAGGGGAAGCCGATGCCATCCCCGCGGGGAGCGCTCACTTCGCGGACCCGGTATCTGAGGATCGTGCGGTATTCGTCCGGGTTCCCCGGTCCGGCCATGGTCGGGCCGAGGACGTATTCCTCTTCGTGTCCTCCGACCGTCTCGTAGCCCTCGGTCTCGACGAAGGCCTTGAGCCGCTCGACCGTCGGCCGCTCCGCGTCGTAGCGACCGACGTGAAGGATCTCCGCGACCGCTCCGTATTCCCACGTCGTGATCGTGGCGGTCACACCCTCCGGAGGCGTGTGCGCCGGCAACGAGTCCACCGTCTCCGGTAGCGGTAGCGCGTAGCGGCCCACCCATTCGGCCCGGGGCATCTCGTTGAGGTCTTCCTGCCACCGGGCTCGCGCCACCGGGGGCGTAAAGCCGGTCGCCGCTCCGCTCGAGAAATAGAGCTGGAACAGGAGCCCGAACGCCGCGCCGCCGATGTCGTCGGGGTCTCCGACCGCCCGGACTTCCAGCATCCGCTCGTCCGCCCGCTCCACGATGCGCGGCTCAACAAGGTGTTCGTAAGCCGTGGGGTCCACTTCCTGCGCCTGAAGCGGGCTGTTGCCGGCTACAGCCACTAACAGCCCGGCGAGACACCCGATCGCCCTCCGCCCAGCCGAGGCGGTCAAGGCAGGCCCAGGACCGGAATGCCCACCGCACGGACGCCTGCTACCATGCCGCCGTCGTAGCTGGCGAACTCAACGTCGGGACCCCGATCCCGAACAAACCGGCATGATGCGATGTGCGGCGCGTCGAGTGTACGAACGGGGACGGGAAACGGGTCGAGAGCGCGAGCGAGCGTCGGCGGTGCCAACTCCACGAATGAGGTAGCTAACCTCGTCAACGATGGCCGGCTTCCAGACGCCGATCCCCCCCGCCGAGTTCGTCAGAGTACGATGTCGCGCACCGGACTCCGCACTCCCTCTTCCTCGAAGTCGAGGCGGTTCAACGGAGACCGGGAAAGAAGTTCGTGGAGGGTGCCCGGCCTGGCGCGTGCCTGAAGCTCGTCGAATTCTGCCGCGCCCACGACAACGACGGTGTCCCGACCGCGCCGTGGAGATCGCCGGGAGTACGATCCGGGGTTGCTTGGCGTCAGCGTAGTGTCTCCAATTCCAATGTGACCAATCTGGTCAAATGATGAGTGTCGGAGCCGACAGCCGCCACGCCCAGTCTGGAGGCGGGGTGTCGTGCGGTGACCGTCGGCGTGTTCATCGCTCCACTCGTGAGTTGGCCTCGAGGCAGATCGTCCACCAGACGGCACCCAGCGCGGCAGCGCTGGCGAGGAGGTGCAGCGTGAGGCCGATCTCCTCCGCCGAGTCCAGGGCGCCGGCGCGCTCCAGCCGTTGGCGCCAGTCGTGCCGGTGGTCTCCGATGACGCTCTCCGCCGACCACAGTACGCCGACCGCCGCGGGGACGGCCTCCCCCCGCCGCCATAGCCGGAACGTGATGAAGAACGGCACGGCAAGCTGTAGAAACGGGCCGCCCAGCACGCCGAGCGTCTCTCCGAAGAGGGAGGCCCGGCCAAATCGGTCACCGCGCCGTCCACGCGCTGCGAGAGCGATACGGTGTAGCTGCCCGGCAGCGCCATGGACCCGTTGCCACCGCCGCCCCCGAATCCGCCGAAGCCGCCCCCGCCACCACCGCTATCTCCGCTCCGCCAAGCGGCACTGAAGCGCGGCGCCTCTCCCCACAGCCGCCGATGGCGGTGCCCTGCGGACCGGTCGGTGGCGAAGTGCGGCAAAGGGAGCCAGGATAACGATCGTGGATCGTCGGGACGGATGGGGGCGGGGGTGTTCTGCCCGGATTGCCGAGGTCCGCGACCGTGCGTGGAGGCGAAGATTGGATCGGATACCCAGGCTGGTCGCCGGCATAACCGGAACCGCGGCCGCGCTTTTCTATCGCGTCGACCGGCACGGGCCTCCACTCCCCGAAGGTCCGTTGATCGTGGCGGCCAACCATCCCAACAGCCTGGTCGACGCGCTGCTGATCTTCCGCTGCAGCGAGCGGATCACGCGGCCGCTGGGTCGCGCACCACTCTTCGACAGGTCTCTTCTGGGTCCGGTGCTGCGTGCGCTGGGCGGCATACCGGTCTACCGGAGGGAGGACGATCCCGAGGCGACGCACCGCAACGATGAGATGTTTCGGTCTGCGGTCGACGCGCTCCACGGGGGTGGCGCGATCCAGATCTATCCCGAGGGCAGGAGCCACTCCGAGGCGCACCTGGTGGAGTTCCGCACGGGCACCGCTCGGATCGCGCTGCAGGCGGAGGAGGGTGCCGACTGGGGGCTCGGGCTGTCCATCGTTCCGGTGGGGATCACCTATGCCGCCAAGGAGTTGGCCAGAACCGAGGTCGCCGTGCGCTTCGGCAAGGCGTTTGGGTGCGCGGACCTGAAGAATGGGTACCGGGAGGATCCCGTCGCCACAGTGCGCAGGCTTAACGAGCGGATCGAGAGGGGGATCCGCCGCCAGACGCTGAACTTCGACCGTCACTGCGACCGGATCCTCGTGGAGGTGGCGGAGCAACTCTACGTGCGCGAGTCGCGGTGGGTTCCGTGGCGGGTCCGGGAACGGCTGGGCACGCGGTTCCCTCGCCTTCAGCGTTTTGGCAGGGGGCTGGAATGGATCCGCGCGGCGCACCCGGAGGAACACCGCCGCCTGATTGAGAAGGTGGAGCGGTACGCCGCGCTCAACGACGAGCTCAACGCCGGGGAAGGGGGCGTGCCTCCCCGCTACAGCTTCCTCCCGGTCGCAAGATACGTCCTCCTGCGCGGGACGCTCCTGGCGCTTGGGCTTCCCTTCGCGATGGCCGGATCCCTGCTCTGGGTTCCCGTTGCCCGGCTTCCCGGCTTCGTCGTCAGGCGCGTGAAGCCCCAGTTCGAGGTCACGGCGACGATCAAGCTGGCGACGCTCCTGGGCGGAACGTTTGCGGCCTGGATCCTGTGGCCGGTGCTGGGCTACCTGGCGGGGGGTATGTCGGTGGCCGCGGTGGCGGCCGTCCTGGCTCCGGTGTGCGGCTTCGTGACCATGCTGTGGGTGGAACTCGCCCGCGAGGTCCGCGAGGACACCGCCCTCTTTCTGCGGCTGCTGGGCCGCCCCGATCTCCGCGAGCAGTTCGCCGAGCTGCGCTCGGAACTCACCGAGACGTTTCGGCAGCTGGAGAAGCGGTGGATGGAGGAACGGCAGGAGAACGTGCCGAGGGAGGGTGAGCGGCCGGTGCCGGGCGAAGCGGTTGGCAGGGAAGAAGCGTAAGGTTCACGGGAGTTCCCCGACCGGGATACCCATGGCCCGGGCGGCACTGACCATGCGGTGGTCGTAGCTGGCAAGTTCGACGGCTTGGCCACGCCCCCGCAGAAACTCCAGCGATGCCAGGTGAAGCCCGTCCAGTGTCCGAACCGGGACCGGGAACGCGTCGAGCGCACGAGTCAGCACGGGCGGCGCCAACTCCACCAGCGAGATTTGAGCGATTACCGCGTGTGCGGCCTCCGACCGCGATGCCGCCAACTCCCTCGCGTGCAGAGTTGTCCAGATCTCATATTCCAAGAGGCGGCTGGAGACGAGGTCCTCGGCCCAGAAAGCGGTGGGCGGACGGCGATCTTCGGCGAGCAAGTGGGCCAGGACGACCGAGGTGTCGACGTAGATCACCGATCGCTGCGGTGGCCTTCCAGTTCATCGAGCAACTCGGATAGCGTCGCCACCGGCGGCCCGCCGCGGGGAGGCTCGGAACCCGAAGAGAGAGCAGGCGTCAGCCAGCCCTTCCGCACCGCATCGGCGAGCATGGCGTCGGCGAGGACCGGGCTCCGTGATGCACGCGGGGGACCGATCTCTGCGACCACCCGGTCGCGGTCCGTGACGAGTACGGTCTCGCCCGCCGCGGCGAGACGTACGTACTCGCTCAGCTTGCTATTCAGCATCTTGATGCCTACGGATCTCATGCTTTAAAGGTAGCTACCAGTAGCCACTTATGTCAATCGATGGCCTCGGATTCGTGGCGGATCGTCCACCAGACGGTACCCATCGCGGCGGCGCTGGCGACGAGATGCAGGACGAGGCCGATCTCCTCAGCCGAGCCGAGGGCGTCGGCGCGATCGAGAAGGTTGCGCCAGTCGTGCGGGTGGTCTCCGATCAGGGGCAGGGCGAGGCGGTTCGCGTCGGCCATGTACTCCGCCGTGTACATGAGGCTCTCCGCCGACCACAGTGCGCCGACCGCCGCCGGGACTGCCTCCCCTCGCCGCCACAGCCGGAACGTGATGAAGAATGGCACCGCGAGCTGAAGTAACGGGCCAGCCAGCACGCCGAGCGTTTCTCCGAAGAGGGAGAAGACGAGGTGCCCCCCCTCGTGGATGAGGAGGTTGATCCCGTCCACCCAGTGGTAGCGGTAGAAGAAGACGAGCCACGCCGCGTACACGCACATGACGACGAGCCCCACCCGCCGGGGCCCAATCGTTTTCCACAGGTACGAGAGGATTTTCACGATGGGGAGCCCCCGGCTCGGCTACGGGCGGCTCGGGTGCCGCCCCCGCGCGGGAGAGCCGACACCTATCCGTTCGGCGGCCAGGCGGGGAGGGCGCGGCCCGTCGTCCACGGCACGCCGGCCTCCTCCAGCCGATCCTCCAGCGCGGGCAGGTCCGTCTCGATCAGCTGCCGCATGTCCGGATACAGCGCGGTGAAGGCGTCGTTCGCGATCCGGTACTGCTCGCGGTGCGTCTGCGTGGGGCCGTGCATGCCGTTCCAGTGGCCGCGGACGACCTGGTTCACGCGGGCCACGATCCCCGGCATTTCCGGCTCGGCGCGGGAGGCCCGGGTGCGGGAGCCGCTGAGCGTCTCCTGCAGGTCGAGCAGCCGCAGCTCCAGCGCCCGGGCGTCGTTGCGCAGGGCCGGGTCCGCCGCCGGCCAGCGGTCCACGGCCTGCTTCATGGACGAGATGCGGGCCATCGCGGCCGTCGCCACGCGCTGCGTCCCGGTGACGGCGCGGAGCAGCTCCCCGGTCTCCCGCTGGAAGGCGAGCACCGCCGCCCGGTCCCGGGGCGGGATCGCCGAGCCCCCCATGGGCGCGATCTCGAACGGCACCGGGCCCACCAGCTCGGTCACCTCGCCGTCCACGCGCTGCGAGAGCGACACCGTGTAGCTCCCCGGCAGCGCCATGGGTCCGTTGCCGCCGCCCCCGCCGAAGCCTCCGAAGCCGCCCCCGCCACCTCCGCCGCCCGTGACCGGGTTGTAGCCCGGATACCGGTAGTTCCACGTCGCCCGGCGCATGCCCCGCGAGGTCGACCCGTTCACCGTGTTCACGATGTTCCCATCCTCGTCCCGCACCGTGAGGAACACCCGCGGCGCCTCCTCCCGGTCCTCCGCCTCCAGCTCTTCCCACGTCGGGTAGGGCGTGTCGTCCCCTCGCCGCTGCGCCCGCCGCTCCTCCGCCTGCCGCGCCGCCTCCCGCGTGCGCAGCGTCTCGCCCACGTAGTAGGTGAACGTGGCCCCGAAGTCAGGGTTGTCCGCCGTGTAGAAGTCCGACCCGCTCGTGCCGCCCGGGCTCCATCTCAGGAACATCTCCCCGTTCTCCACCTCGAAGATGTGCCCCTCCGAGGCGAGAATCTCGTCCGACCGCGCCGCGAGTTCCCTGAGCGGCGTGTAGTCGTCGACCACATAGAAGGAGCGCCCGAAGGTGGCCGCGACGAGATCGCCCTCCCGCTTCTGGATCTCGAGTTCACGCACCGGGATCGTCGGCAGCCCGCTCCCCAGCTCGAGCCACGACCCGCCCCCGTCCACCGAGGCGAAAGCCGAGAATTCCGTCCCCACGAACAGCAGACTCGGCTCGACGTGGTCCTGTACGATCGTGAACGCGGGGCCGTTCTCCGGCAGATCCGAAGCGATCGACGTCCACGTCACGCCGCGGTCCGTCGACTTCAGCACATAGGGTTGGAAGTCGCCCCGCTTGAAGTTGTTGATGACCGCGAACACAGTGTTCGGATCGTGCAGCGACGCCTCCACGTCGTGGACGAAGCTCGTGTCCGGCACCCCCGGAAAACTCTCCACCGCGCGCCAGTTCTCGCCCCCGTCCTCCGTCACCTGCACGAGACCGTCGTCCGTCCCCACGTAGATGAGCCCTTCCACAAGCGGCGATTCCGAGACCGCGACGATGTGCCCGAACACCGACGTCGAGCGGTTCTTGCCCACCGCGTCCACGCTCCACACCCGGCCCATCACCTCGAGCTGGTTGCGGTCGATGTTCCGCGTGAGATCGCCCGAGATCGGCCGCCAGGTCGAGGCCTGGTCGTCCGAGCGGAAGAGGATCTGCGCCCCATAGTAGAGACGGTGATTGTCGTGCGGGGACATGTGGAGCCCCGCGTCCCAGTACCAGCGCAGCGGGGGACCGTCCGCGTCCTCCTGCGGCTGGATGTCGAGCCGCTCCTTCGAGACGCGGTCGAAGCGCGACAGGACGCCGTTTTGAAGCTGGGAGTAGATGATGTCGGGGTTCTCGGGGTCGATCACAGGGTCGAAGCCGTCGCCCCCCAGCGTCACGTACCAGTGCGAGTTCCGGATCCCCGCGTTGTCGAGCGTCTGCGAGGGGCCGCCCCACGTGTTGTTGTCCTGCGTCCCCCCGTACACGTAGTAGAACGGCTCGTCGTTCGAGGTCGCGACCTTGTAGTACTGCGTGAGCGGCAGGTTGGCGAAGAAGTGCCAGTTCTCCCCGAAGTCCCGCGTCTCGTAGAGCCCCCCGTCGTTACCGAGGATGATGTGCTCCGGGTCGTCCGGATCGAACGCGATCGCATGGTGGTCGACGTGCACGCCCTGCGTGGGGAGCCGTCCCCACGTCTCCCCGCCGTCCTCCGACATCTGCACGAAGGTGTCGAGCGAGTAGATGCGGTCGAAGCGGTGCGGGTCCGCGTACAGTTCGTGGTAGTACATGGGCGCGCCCGACTGGTAGCGCGAGGTCCGCGACCAGTTCTCCCCCATGTTCTCCGAGCGGAAGGTGCCCCCGGCGTCGCCGGCCGCCTCCACGATGGCGTACAGGACGTCCGGCTGCTGCGGAGAGATCGCGAACCCGATGCGCCCCTTGTCCCCCGAGGGGAGGCCGCGGTTGATCTCCCGCCACGTGCTCCCGCCGTCGGTCGACTTGTGGATCCCCGAGCCGGGCCCGCCGTCGATCATCGTCCACTGGTGACGCCGCCGCTGCCACGAGGTCGCGTACATCACGTCGGGGTTCCGCGGGTCGAGGAAGACCTCGTTCACCCCCGTGTGTTCGTCGATCTCGAGCACCAGGTCCCAGCTCTCGCCGCCGTCCGTCGTCCGGTACAGCCCGCGCTCGCCGCCCTCGTTCCACAGCGGTCCCTGGGCCGCGACGAAGACGATGTCCGAATCATGAGGATGGACCGCGATCATCCCGATGTGTTCGGAGGTCTCGAGCCCCATGTTCGTGAACGAGCGCCCGCCGTCGATCGACTTGTAGACGCCGTCCCCGTACCCGACCGAGCGCTGCCCGTTGTTCTCCCCCGTCCCGACCCAGAGCGTGAGATGGTCGCCGGGGTCGAGCGCGATGGCCCCGATGGAGTACGACCCGTAGTTGTCGAAGATGGGGGTCCAGGTGGTCCCGGCATTCGTCGTCTTCCACACGTTCCCGGAGGAGGCCGCCACGTACCACACGCTCCGGTCCGTGGGATCGACCGCGATGTCCGCGATGCGCCCGGACGCGACGGCGGGGCCGATGCTCCGCCACTGGAGTCCGGAGATGAACCCGGAGTTCAGTTCGGCCGCCCCGTCGTCTTCGTCTTCACCCTCCTGGGCGGCCAGCGCTCCGGGGCCGCTGAGGGCGCCGAGACTCGCCATTACCGCGAGGAGGAGGGCGGGGAACCGCGAGATGACGCCGCAGCGGGCGTGTGGGTTCGCGTGGAACCTGTCGAGATCGATCATGATCGCACCTTGTCGGCTTTAGCTGTGGCTATCGGGCGGTGCCGCGTGTGGAATTCGTGGCTTGGGAAGGTCGGCCCGGGGATGGGAGGCGGGCAACCCGTGCGGTGTCAGGCGGGGTCGGTCCCGGTGCCTGGCAGGGGGACGCCGAACACGCGGCCTTCGAGACGGGCCACCCGGTCGGCCATGGCGACCCGGGTCTCGACCAGTTCGTCACGGACCGCGTCAACGCGGTCACCCAGACGCTTCTCCACGCCGCGGAGTTCGGCGCGCACGTCCGCAATCTGCTTCTCGAGCCTGGTCCGTCCTTCCACACCCTCCTTGCGCACGCCCGCGATGTCGCTCTTGAGTTCCGTGCGCAGCGTGCCGAGTTCGCCCTTGATTTCCGTGCGCAACTTGCCGATGTCGCCCTTCAATTCCGTGCGCTGGTTGCGCAGGAAGCGGCCGACCGCGAGAACGCTGCCGATCAGCGATGCGAACAGGACGATGTCAGCAATCAAATCCGTTCCCATGGTGTTACACAGACTCCCATGAAGGTTCGCGCACGAGCGGGGGCCGCGGCCCCCGCTCCTCGATCCACGCCGAACCTCCGGTCGCCAGTCAACGTGCCATCATCCCGGGAGTGCATCAACCTGCGGAGTCAGGCCCCTCTCGCCGCGCCTCGGCGGAACGGGGCGGTGTCTATTCCACCGCGACGGGGTGGGGAAGGACGAGGTTCAGGCGATAGCCTTTGGCGTTGAAGATGGCGCCCGCCGGCTGCCGGAGCCCCGTCTCGTCGGTGGCGCGGGTGCGGAGGACGGTCTGGGGGAAGGGGACCGGGTCGCGGTGGCGAGCTTCGACCCGCGAGCGAACCTCCAACGTGCCTCCCCGCCTATACCGCATCAACCGTCGGAAACACCGGTCCTGGGTTCGGGCGGGAAATGGTGGCCCCGGGCTCTCGCGGCTATCGTTTCGGCGTCGTCTTCCCCTGCACATCCGCGTTCGCGAACGAGGGAGGTCGCACGCACTTCATGCCCGGTGACATTCGAGACGCCCCGGCATACGGGGTCTCAGAGGCGGCCCGGTTCATCCGCATACCAAGGGCCACCCTGGCGTACTGGACTCGTGGCCGGCGACCGCTGATCGAACCTCCTCAGCCCGGAGGGCCGTTGTCCTTCAACAACCTCGTTGAGGCTCATGTGCTCCGCGCCCTGCGGAGCGTCCATGGCGCGAGAATGGGGAACGTGCGATCGGCGCTCTCGTATGCGGACGAACAGCTGGGGATCTCGCGCCTGCTGCTGCACGACGAACTCCTCACCAGCGGTGGCGACCTGTTCCTGCAGGAACTCGACCACCTCATTAACCCGTCGCGGTCGGGACAGCTCGCGCTTCGAAAGCTGCTGGAGGACTGCCTCAACCGCGTGGAGCGCGACGACCGGCGCCTCCCGTTCCGGCTTTATCCCGTTCTTCCGCGACAATCGGCGCACGCGCGGGCCATTTCCATCAACCCAAGGGTCTCGTTTGGCCGACCTGTGTTGGCTGGATCCGGCGTGTCCACTCGGGCCCTTGTAGACCGCATCGACGCCGGCGAAGACATCGCCGCCATAGCCCACGACTACGGTCTGGCCGAGAGCCAGATCCACGACGCCGTCCTCTACGAGGCGGCCGCCTAGACCGATTCCTACGCATGAATCCGGAACACCTGTTCCCGGTGATACTCCAGAAAGCTGGGATGGGGGCGGTGCGACGACATATCCGGCACCTTCAAGCGCCGGTCCTCGTTGATGATGCGGAGGAAGTGGCCGGGGATCGCTCCCTCCCTGAGCAGCAGCGTGTAGTCGTCGGTGATCGAGATGAGGCCGCGGTCGAACATCCAGTGCGCGGTTCCACACAGCGCCAGGCCGTTGCGCATGCTGTCGGGCCCGCTCTCGGAGACGGGTTTGATGTGGGCCGCCTGAACCTCCGGTCGCCCGCCGCCGTTGATGATCCGGAGTCCCGTGACCGCGCAGGTGTTTTCGTACGCCGTGCGGACGGCTGTCGAGAAGACCCGGTCCCGGAACGGTCGGCGCGAGATCTGCTCTACGATGCGGCGCTCCGTCTCCACGGGATCGCGCTCCATCATGCGCCATCGCGTCTCGGCAAAGTCGTGGAATCCCGCGTGGAGAATCAGGTGGTACTCGGCGTCGCGGATCGTCCGGACCGCGCGCCCGAACCGCCCCTTGTTCGGGGTGCCGTCCGCCTTCCGCAGGTTCCGCTCGTAGTAGAAGCTCCCCTCACGGAAGGGGACGGGCGTGTCGAACTCGAGGTAGTCCTTCACATATCCGTAGTAGTGACCGGCGAGGCGCGGATCCTCCTCGATGCTCGCGAGGCGGGCCGTGGCGAAATAGGACAGGCGTCCCCCGGAGCTGGACTCGATGGGCTGTGGAGCGCCGCGGTTCGTAATACACGATCCAGTCGCCCAGCGCGGCTTCAACCGCCCGTAGGTACGTCTTCGGGAAGTGGTACCGCTGCTCCGGCAGATCGTCGTAGGCGGGATTCACCTTGGTCGTGAAAACGGCCTTCGCCATGGCGCCTACCGGGTCAACTCGGTCATCCCCGAACGCCGCGGCGGGGTGCCGAGCGGAAGGGTGTCGATCTCCCCGTCCATGTATTCGAGACGCGTCGCGAGGCTGAGATCCTCCCACTCGATCCAGTGCCGCCGGCGAAAGGGCGGGGGCCAGCCGAGGGCTTCCTCGTGCAGGAACACGTAGCGCCCCTCCCCGTCCCGGCGGTAGAGCGCCAGCGTGTCCGGAAGGCCGGAGCACTCCCGGAATCCGCGCCAAAATTCTCCGGGCGCGTACGAGATGACCTCGTCGTCATCGATCCACGCGTACCGGACCTGGAATCGTCCGATGCCGCCGGCCTCGAAGCACCCGTCTGCCGACTCCGCGGCCACATGGCCGAGGGTTACGCCGCCGCAGGAAATCCGAATCCGTTCGGGGACCAGCCCGGACCCCGGCCACTCGCGCGGCGGCAGATCCTCGTCTCCGCAAACGAACACGATGTCATACCGGCTTTGGTCTCGCGCCCCGACGTTTCCCATTCCGCCTCCCGGCCTTCGGTCAAGCTCCTCGTTCGGCCTCGATGATTCCGGGCAGGACGAACCTCCCGTCCGTCCGGCACCAGAAGATGAGACAGCGGCAGCGGCCTCATCAACCCCGCGTCGGGAGCCCACCTGACGGTCGGTAGACGGGAAGACGTTGACCGCAGCTTAGAGTGGCGGGCTGCGGAAGACCTCACTGGAGTGCCAGTCCACGAATGGGCGCGCGGGTGCCCGCGACTCGGTGCGGGGACACCGAATCCGGCGGTCGGAGAACTCGATGAGCGACCCGGCGGCCTCGCCGCGCGACTCCCGCACGTCGTGAGAAACGAGCACGTTGAAGCCCGTCCCCCTGCGTTCCTCCAAGCCGAGCGCGCCGCGGTCGAAGGCCTCGTGATGTAGAAGGCAGAGGGCGAGGCCGTTCACCACTTCATCGGGACCGGCGTGGGAATGCCATTGGATGTGCGCGGCTTCCAAGCCGAGCGGCATTGCACCGAAGCGGATGTCGAGGTCGCACACCGCACAGCGCTCCATGTATTCGTCGAGCACTCTCCTGCGGAACAAGGGATCGCGACGCCGTCGGCGCGCCAGGTACGAATAGAAGCTCGGCGGGTCGACCTCCCGTTCCCGAAGCGTCGGGGTTGCAGAGGAATCTTCCGCCTCACTCGCCATCCGCTCTCCCCGGATGCCGGCCGCCTCGCGGATCTCCCGATGCAGGGATTCGGGAAAATGTCCGTGCAGGATCTCCTCCACGGCTCGCCATGCGAGACCGGGATCGACGCGAAGGAGGTCGTGCACTCGCTCCGGGAAGCCTCCCTCGACGCCCAGATCCCTCAACTGCCGAACATACAGGTCTCCGCTCGCGTTCTTCCGAAGCTCCGCATACCGAGGGATCTCCCAGAGTCCATCGGAAAGCAGCCAGCGGAACGGATACTGGGGACGAACGGCGCTCCTGGGTAACCCGAAGCGCCGCATCAGGTCACCGACGCGCCGATCCACCTCCGCGTACCTGACCAGACGGTCGCGGTCGCGCAGCACGCGGCCCAAGGCGAAGAGGAGGAGGAGCGGCTTGTGCGGCGCCCGCCTGCCCCGGCGCTGGTAGGTGTTGAGTTGCGCCAGGTGACGGAGGAACTCAGCGGGAGTCATTGATTCTGCGGATTCTCTCATCAGAGCGAAAGATGAGACTTCCACGATCACGTTCTCAACCCACGTCAGGCAACGGATCGCCGTGCAAGTGAATTTTGCATTGAAATTTGATCGGTCGTCGATCATATTTCAATGATGGAAATCATCCGAGAACACGATTTACGTCGCGTCCGCCTGTTGCTGGGAGAGTTTCCGGTCGTCGCGCTGCTGGGGGCGCGACAGGTGGGCAAGACCACGCTGGCCCGGCAGCTGGCGGCGGCGTACTCCGAGCCCGTGGCCTGGTTCGACCTCGAGGATCCCGCCGATCTTGCGCGGCTGGACGATCCCGGGCTGGAACTGCGGCCGCTCAAGGGTCTCGTGGTTCTGGACGAAATCCACCGCCTGCCCGACATCTTCCAGCTCCTGCGCGTCCTCGCGGACCGCCCCGGCCCGCAGGCCCGCTTCCTCGTACTGGGGAGCGCTTCGCCCGCACTCCTGCGTCAAACGTCGGAGTCGCTCGCCGGACGTGTCGCGTTCCACGAACTCGATGGCTTTGACCTCACCGATGTGGACGACCTGGAACGGCTCTGGCTGCGGGGTGGGTTCCCGCGCTCGTTCCTGGCGAGATCGGAAGCCGCGAGCCGCCGCTGGCGCGACGGGTTCATCCGCACGCTTCTGGCGAGGGACCTCCCGGAACTCGGGAGCACCATCCCGTCGGCGACGCTCCGCCGCTTCTGGGCGATGCTCGCGCATTGGCACGGACAGATCTGGAACGGCGCCGAGTTCGCACGCGCCTTCGGCGTCTCCCACGCGACGGTCCGGCGGTATCTCGACCTCCTGACCTCGGTCTTCGTGGTGCGGCAACTCCAGCCCTGGTTCGAGAACATCAGCAAACGACAGGTCAAGTCGCCCAAAGTCTACATCGGTGATTCGGGGGTCCTCCACGCTTTACTCGGTCTCTCCGGCCGGGCCGACGTCGTGTCACATCCAAAGGTCGGCGCTTCCTGGGAAGGGTTCGTCATCCAACAGGTAGTTCAGCTTCTGCGGGCACCCGCGGAGCAGTGCTTCCATTGGTCCACGCACACGGGCGCGGAACTCGATCTGCTCGTGATGGACGGAGCGAACCGCTACGGGTTCGAGGTCAAGCGAGCAGAGGCGCCCAAGCTCACCCGGTCGATGCGTTCGGCGCTCGAGACGCTGAACCTGGACCGTCTGGACGTGGTTCACGCCGGGACGGAGCGCTACCGGCTGGCCCCGAATGTGCGCGCGCTTCCCGCGGCGGAGCTTGCCGAAACACTGGACTCCCTTCCCGGCAGGTGACGAGAAGACCGATGGCTACAAGGACCCTCCAAGAGAGATGGACATCGAATGCTGCAACAGTTTGACGAGCGGAACCGCGATCTCATCGTCAACCTGAACGGGACCTTGGTCCACCGTGACGAGGCCGGCGTCAGCCCCTTCGACTCGGTGGTGCAGGGGGGCGATGCCGTCTGGGAAGGCCTGCGCCTGTACGACGGACGCATCTTCAAGCTGCGGGAACACCTGGCCCGGCTCCGGTCCTCCGCGCTGGCCCTCGCCTTCGCCGAGATCCCATCCGACAAGGAGATCACCCAAGAGATCCGCCGCACGCTCATCGCGAACCGCATGCGGGACGGCGTGCACATCCGGCTCACGCTGACGCGGGGGGTGAAGGTCACCAGCGGCATGGATCCACGCCTCAACCAGTCGGGCCCCACCCTCATCGTCCTCGCGGAGCACAAGGCGCCCGTGTACGACCGGTCGGGCCTGCGGCTGATCACGAGTTCTCTGCGCCGCTTCGGACCCGACACGCTGGACCCGAAGATCCATCACGCCAACCTCCTCCAGTCGATCCTGGCCAAGATCGAGGCGAACGCGGCCGGGGCCGACGACGCGCTGATGCTCGACCAGCGCGGATTCATCGCCGAGACGAACGCTACGAACCTCTTCTTCGTGCGCGCGGGCGTCGTGATGACGAGCCGGACCGTCGCCTGTCCCGAGGGGATCACCCGCGCCACGGTGCTCGAACTCTGCGCGGAGCACGACATCCCGAGCCGGGTGGACGATCTCTCCCTAACGGAGGCCTACCGCGCGGACGAGGCGTTCTGCACCGGTACGATGGGAGAACTGGCGAGCGTGACCGAGATCGATGGCCGGATCATCGGAGACGGAACACCGGGACCGCTGACGAAGAGACTCAGCGAGCTCTACAAGGATCTGACGGCGAGCGAAGGGTTCGCCTTGATCGGAGAAGAGCGGTAGGGGTCGGGATGTGCGTCGAATCCGGCCTGCAGAGTTGCTCCGCGGGCTATTATCGGGGGAGCGTCGGCGGGTCAGGCGGTCCGGCTGCGGAAGACCTCTTTGCGGTGCCAATCAACATATTCGGGTGCGGGTTGCAGAGTGCGCGTGCGGGGACGCCGAATCCGCTGGCCGGAGAAGTCGACGAGCGATCCGGTCGTCTCGCCCAGACCGAGCGCCCCGCGGTCAAGGGCCTTGTGATGTAGAAGGCAGAGGGCCAAGCCGTTCGCCACCTCGTCGGGACCCTCATGCGAATGCCACTGGATGTGTGCAGCTTCCACGCCGAGCAGTCGCTCTCCGAGCCGGATGTCGAGATCGCAGACCGAGCACCTTATGGCGGAACCATGGGTCGCGACGCCGGCGTCGCGTGAGGGACGAATAGAAGGTCGGCGGGCCGCTCTCCCGTTCGCGCACCGCCGGTTCCGCTGACGGGACTTCAGCATCCCACGCCGGCCCGTCTCCGGGAATGTCGGCCGCCTCGCGGATCTCCCGGTGAAGGGACTCGGGAAAATGTTCCCGCAGGATCTCGTCGACGGCTCGCCAGAGGTCTCCGCTCGCGTTCGTGGAGAGTTCCGAGAACCGGGGAATCTCCCACAGTTCATCGGTGAGCAGCCATCGAAACGGGAACACGGGATGCACAACCTTCCTGGGCGGCCCGAAGTCTCGCAGCAATTTGCGCAGGTGTGGCTCCACGTCCGCATAGGAAACGAGCCGTTCCCGGCCGTGCGCAACGCGTCCCAGGGCCACGAGGAGGAGGAAAGGTTTGTGGGGCGCCCGCTCGTCGCGACGCTTGTAGGTCCCGACCTTGCAAGTCGCTTGAGGAGGTCGTCAGGCGTCATCGCCCACAACCTCTCAAGTTCCCAGCGCCCGGCCGAGGCGGTCGAGCGCTTCCCGTGCCTCCCGAAGCGCGGTCTCGGCGAGAAGACGCCCGTGCACGGCGTCCAGCGCGCCCCCACCCTCAGAGGACACCGGCACCGGCTCGGCAGCGTACGCGGCGTCCGGGTCGCCCGTCTCCCGAACCATGGGGGGCTCGCCCTCCGGACCAACGAGCGTCAACGCCACGTGGCGGTGGCCGCGCTTCATGCGGTACGCGGCGAAGTGCCGCCGGTCCAGCGTGAACACCCGGTCAATCCCCGAAACGCTCCGCCACGGTGACGAGCGATGCGTCCGCGAGGTCCATCGGCGCGTCGGCGTACTGGAGCATGAGTTCGAAGCAGCGGCCGAGGTCCCGGTCCCCCAGCCGGGACACCGTGAGCGGCCCGTACCGCACCAACTCCATGAGCCCCGAGGCTTGCCGCGGACGTCGCGACAGAAAATGAAACGCCTCGGTGAGCACCGGAATCGTCGTCAAGGCTTCTTCCCTGAACTCAGCAAGAACTTGTTTCCATGCCGCGTGGTCGGAGTCGGACGGGTCGAAAGCGGCCACCAGCGGACCGGTGTCCACCACGATCACCGGGCGTGCCTGCTCTGGATCAGCTCGACCAGGGTTTCCCTGCGCCGGCGGGGCGGCAGAACGGCCTGCTCGTCTTCGTACTGCCGCACAATGCGCCGGAATCCTTCGCCGAACGTCTCGCCTTTCCTGGCCCCCAGCCGAATTCCGTTCACATCCGTGTTGTACGAGCGGAGCCCCCGTCTCAAGACCTCGGAGATCGATCCCCCCGTCTTCTGGCGGAGATCTTCGAGGATCGCCTCTTCCTCGTCGTCGAGTCGTACGGTGCGCAGGCCCATGATGTCTTGTCTCTCCTTGGCATTTCCCTACCTGCTGGTCGTCTTCACCGCGAACTGCCAAGGAATCCTCGGTAGTTCAACGGCCGTGCTTCCGGCGGATGGCCTCGACCACGGCTTCCTTGTGCCGTCGCCGCGGCATGGGGGCGGACTCGTCGTCGCGCGCCGCAACGGCGGGTTCCTCCTCGGGTTCGTCCTCGTACCGCTGCATGATGCGCCGATATGCTTCGCCGAGCGTCTCGCCCTTCCTGCCTCCCAGCCGGATCCCGTTCACCGTCGTGTCGTAGGAACGGAGCCCTCGCCTCAACACCTCGGAGATCGAGATGCCCGTCTTTTCCCGTAGATCCTGAAGGATCGCCTCTTCCTCGTCGCTGAGTCGCACCGTCCGCGTGCCCACCTCGTCCTGCTCCTTCCCGTAGCCCATCCAGTGTAGTACACGAGTAATACAACGTGCGGGCGGCGACAATCATGACGACGACGGGGGCCGGGCAACGATCGTTGCGCGCGCCTTGTTTCATAGAGGGACATGTAACTCGTACGTTTCCGATGACCGCTCGGGGAGACCGCCTCCGGAAGGGAAGGGCTGGCCAGCGCGTGTTCGAGTTTCTCTTCAAATATCGACCCGTCGTCTTCGAACGCGGCGATCTCTCGTTCGGGGCGCCCTGGTGGGCGGCTCTCCTCGCCCTCCTCGGGGTTGCGGCGATCGTCTGGTTCGCGCTCGAGTACCGGCGGGTCGGCCCCTCCGTGGCCCCGCGCGATCGGTGGGTCCTGATGGCGCTGCGAGCCGCGTCCCTCTGCGTGCTCGCGCTTCTCCTCATGCGGCCGGTGCTGCTCGTGTCGACCGTCGTCCCCCGGCGGAACTACGTCGCGGTGCTGCTCGACGACTCGCGCAGCATGCGGGTGGCCGATGAGGGCGGCGAGACGCGGGCGCAGCGGGTGCTCGGTCTCTTCGGCGGCCCTGATGGCGCAGTTGGCGCTGATGAGGAGGCCTCCACTCCCACGGACGACCCGGAGGCTCGGGAACCGGAGGTGGACGGTTCGGAGGCGGACCCGGCGGTCACGGCGCGCAGCGGAGATGGCGGGCTCCGGGAAGCGCTGGAGGAACGATTCCGCCTGCGGATGTACGGGTTCGATACCGACGCGGACCGGATCGACGACGCGGGGGAGATGGCGTTCACGGGCCCCCGGACCAACCTCGCGGCCGCGCTCACGCGGGTGCAGCAGGAGATGGCGGGGCTGCCGCTGTCGGGGGTCGTGGTGGTTTCCGATGGGGCGGACAACGATGACGACGCCACGCCTCCCCTCTCCGAGACCCTCCTGGCGGCGCGCGCGGCGGGGCTGCCGGTGTACACGATCGGCGTGGGTTCGGAGCGCATCGACCCGGATATCGAGGTGCGCAGGGTGGAGGTGCCCCGCACGGCGCTGGAAGGGACGACGATCGTCGCCGACGTCATCCTGTCTCACGCGGGACTCGCCGGGCGCACCGTGAGGCTCGACGTGGAGGACGAGGGACGGATCGTGGGCACGCGCGACATCACGCTCGGTCCGGACGGGGAGGAGCCGATCCAGGTCCAGTTCACGCTCGAGGACTCGGGGCCGCGCGCGATCCGGTTCTCCGTGGACCCGCAGGAGGGAGAGGCGCTCACCGGGAACAACGAGCGGCAGATCCTGGTGGAGGTGGGGGATACGCGGCGAAAGATCCTTTACTTCGAGGGATCTCCGCGTCCGGAGAACAAGTTTGTGCGCCGTGCCGTGGCCGACGACGAGAACCTGCAGGTGGTGACGCTGCTCAGGACCGCGGACGAGAAATACCTGCGGCTCGATGTGGACGGACCCGGCGAACTCGCGGGCGGCTTCCCGGACACGCGCGAGGAGTTGTACGAGTACGACGGGCTCGTCCTGGGCAGCGTGGAAGCGAGCTTCTTCACGCACGACCAGTTGCAGATGATGGCGGATTTCGTGGGACAGCGCGGGGGAGGGCTCCTCGTGCTGGGCGGAAGGCGGGCGCTGGGGGAGGGTGGCTACGCGGGCACGCCGCTGGCCGACGCGCTCCCCGTCGTCCTGACGTCGGCGGGAGAGCCGGATGTGCTCGAGGTGTTTGCCGAGCCCACGCCGCCGGGGCGGCGGCATGCGGCCATGCGGATCGCGACGACGGCCGATGCGTCGGCCGAGCGCTGGGGAGAACTCCCGCCCCTGACCTCCGTGAACCGGGTGTTCGAGACGAAGCCGGGGGCCGTCGAGCTCCTGAGCGGGGTTCCGATCGAGGGCGAACCGCGGGTCCTGCTGGCCCACCAGAGATACGGGCGCGGCACGTCGATCGCCTTCACGGCGCAGGACTCGTGGCTGTGGCAGATGCACGCGGACATCCCGCTGGAGGATGAGACGCACGAGACGCTGTGGCGGCAGCTGCTGCGCTGGCTCGTGCACGACACGCCGGGGCGCGCCCGTCTCGATCTCGGGGACGACGTCACGCCGATGGCGGAGCCGCTGCGGATTCGGGCCGATCTGGAGGACGAACGGTACCTGCGGGTCAACGGGGCGGATGTGGTCGCCACCGTGACGGGGCCGAGTGGGGTTCCGTCCGAAATCCGGCTCGACTGGACGGTCGAGAGGGACGGCGAGTACGAGGGACGATTCGTGCCCGAAGAGGCGGGGCTGCACCGAGTGGCAGTACGCGCCGCGATGGGGGACGAGGTCGTCGAGAGCGATGGCTTCTTCCGGGCGGGGACGCCCCGGATCGAACAGTTCGGCGCCGGGCGGCGCACGGAGCTTCTGCGCCGCATCGCCGACGAGACGGGAGGCCGCTTCTACACGGCGGACAACGCGGACCTCCTGGCCGAGGAGATCCGCTACACGGAGAGCGGCGACACCGTGTACGAAGAGCGTTCGCTGTGGGACATGCCGATCCTCTTCCTCCTCCTCGCCGGACTTCTCGGGGGCGAGTGGGCGTTCCGGCGGGCGAAGGATCTCGCGTGATCCGCCCGGGCCGCGGCGTGGCGCCCGGTGTGGTCCTCGCCCTGGCCGGCGCCGGGGCGCTGTCGTGGGCTCCGGTCGCCGTCGCGCAGAGCGCGGCCGCGCCGCCCCGGGCGCAGGTCCTCATCGTGAGCGGGCTCGGCGGCACCCCCGAGTACAGTGAGCTCTTCCGGGAACAGGCCGAGCGGCTGATCGAGGCCCTCCGCGAGCGGCTCGGCGTGAGCGACGAGTCTATCGTGTGGCTCGCGGAGGACGCGGCGATCTCGCCGCGCGCGTCCGGCCGGGCGACGGTGGAGGCCGTGGAGCGGGAGGTGCTCGCGATGGCCGCCCGGGCCGGGCCGGCCGACCCGGCCCTGATCCTGCTCCTCGGCCACGGCAGCGGCCGCGGCGATGATTCGCGCTTCAACCTGCCCGGACCCGACCTCACGGCCGAGGCCCTCTCCGTGTGGCTGACCGCGTTCACGACGCAGACCGTGGCGGTCGTGAACGCGGCCAGCGCGAGCGGCGGCTTCGTGCCGGCCGTCGCCGGCGAGCGCCGCATCGTGGTGACGGCGACCCGCTCGCCGCGCGAGCGCGAACGTACCCACTTCGGCAGGTTCTTCATCGACGCGTTCGCGCTCGACGAAGCCGACATCGACAAGGACGAGCGCGTCTCCCTGCTCGAGGCCTTCCACTACGCGACGGGTGAAGTGCGGCGCCACTACGAACGCGACGACCAGATGCTGACCGAGCACGCGCTGCTCGACGATGACGGCGATGGCGAGGGGGCGCTGGAGCCGTCGGCCGAGGGGCCGGACGGCCTCGTGGCCAACCGCTTCTTCCTCGCCGCGGCCCCCGCGGCCGTGGCGCAAGCCGCCGCCGATGACCCCGAGGTCGCCGCCCTCCTCGAGGAGAAACAGCGCATCGAAGACGCGATCGCCGCTCTGCGGGCGCGGCGCTCCGAACTCGGCGAGGACGAATACGACGACCAGCTGGAAGCACTGCTCCTCGATCTGGCGCGCATCAACCGGGCACTCCGCGACCCGGGAGGCGCCCCGTGCGGCTGACGCGCGGCGCCGTGCGCCGCCGCCTCGATTGGCGCGGGTTGTGGCTGTTCGCCGCGGCCGCGGCGGTCCCGATCCCGGTCTGCGCCCAGGAGGGCGGAGGCGCCGCCCGCGGCGCCGACCCGCTCGCCGCCGCCCTCGAAGCGCTCCAGACGGGGGAATACCGGCAGGCGGTCTCGGGCTACCGAACGCTCGCCCGCTCCGGCCGCGAGTTCCCGGCCTCCGCGCGCGGGTGGGCGCGGGCGCTCGCGGCGACCGGCGAGTACGAGTCCGCGCTCGAGGCCCTGGAGCGGGCGTCTGCCCGCGTCGCCGACCGAGCCGGCTCTGATGACGCCGATACGGAACTCGCGCGCACGCGTGGCGTTCTACTTCAGGCGCTCGGGCGTCTCGACGAAGCCGAGGCGAGCTTCCGCGGCACGATCGCAGGCCGGGCCAGCGACGCCCAGCTCGCGCGGCTCGATCTCGGCCGCCTCCTGTTCGACCGCGGCGCCCGCGAGGAAGCGCTCGTCCTCTTCGACAGCTTCATCGACTTCTACAACACCACGGCCGCCGACCGTCTCGACGCCGAGCACCTGCGAGCCGTCGGCACTGCCGTCAGCTATCTCGGAGCCCGCGACCCAGACCTGTTCCACGACGCTGTGCGCGCCTTCGAGGAGGCGATCGAGGCCGATCCCGGCGACCCCGAGCCGCGCATCGACCTCGGGCTCCTCTTCCTCGACAAGTACGACAGCTTCGAGGCCGGGCCGCTCATCGATGAGGCGCTGGCCCGGAACCCCGTCCACCCGCGGGCCCTCCTCGCGAAGGCGCGGAGGGCGAAGTTCGAGGGGTCTGCGGCAGCGCTCGAACTGGCCGAGGAGAGCCTCGAGACCAACCCGAGCCATACCGAGGCGAGAGTTCTCCTGGCACGTCTCTATCTGGAACTCGAGGACGTGGAGACAGCCGAAGCCGAGGCCCGGCGCGCGCTTGAGGTCAATCCCGTGTCGCTCGCCGCGTGGACCGAACTGGCGGCCGCGGCCCACCTCCGGGGCGATGCCGCCGCGTTCGAGGAGGCCCGGACCCGCGTGCTGGGGCTGGATCCGCGGCACGCCGACCTCTATGTCGCCTTGGCGCAGGTCGCGTACCGCACCCACCGCTACGCCGACGCCGTGGAGTTCGCACGCCAGGCCGTGTCTCTCGATCCCCTCTCCTGGTCCGGTCGCGCCGAACTCGGCCTCAACCAGCTCCGCGTGGGCGACATCGCCGGGGGACGCGCCACACTCGAGGCCTCCTTCGAGGGAGATCCGTTCAACGTCTGGGTGTTCAACACCCTCGATCTCCTCGAGGAACTGGCCGGCTTCGAGACGGCGGCGAGTCCGCGGTTCGTCTTCTCGCTCCACCCGGACGAGGCCGGTGTCCTGTCCGTGTACGCGACCGCCCTCGCCGAGGAGGCCTTCGATGCCATGCGGGCGCGGTACGGGTTCGAGCCGCCCACTCCCATCTCGGTGGAGGTCTACGACCGGCACGCGGACTTCTCGGTGAGGACGGTGGGACTCGCCGGCATCGGCGCGCTGGGCGTGAGCTTCGGCTCCGTCCTCGCCATGGATTCGCCCGGTGCGCGCACCGGCGGCGACTTCAACTGGGGCTCCACGCTGTGGCACGAGATCTCCCACGCGTTCACGCTCGGCTACACGGAACACCGCGTGCCCCGCTGGCTCTCCGAGGGACTGGCCGTCCTCGATGAGCGGCACGCGCGCGAGGCCTGGGGCTCGGACGTCGACCCCGGTTTCCTCGCCGCCTTCCGGGAGGAGCGCCTCCCCTCGCTCGAGCGCTTCAACTACGGCTTCGTGCGGCCCGCCTACCCGGGGCAGGTGCAGCACGCCTACTACATGGCCTCGCTCCTGTGCGAGATGCTGGAGACGACGCGCGGTTTCGAGGCCGTCCTCGCCATGCTCGCCGGCTACCGCGACGGGCTCGACACGCCCGAGGTGGTGGAGCGGGCGCTCGGGACCACGCTGGCCGACCTCGACCGCGAGTTGAAGGGCTACATCGAGACGCGTTTCGGTGCGGTCCTGGCGGCACTGGGCGGTCCCGCGGACGAGGAGGCCGGGAGCCCGGCGCCGCACACCTTCGCCGGGCTGATGATGGCCGCGGCGGAGGCCCTTCGCGCTGGCCGGCCGGAGGCCGCGATCGAGGCGCTGAGCGAGGCCCGGGTGCTGTTCCCGGAATACGCCGGCCCGGACGCCCCGACGCTGCTGCTGGGCAGCCTGCACCGCGAAGCCGGCGACCTCAACCGCGCGGCAGAGGCCTATCGCGCCTACACGGCGCTCAACGAGAAGCACTTCGACGCCCACCTCGCACTCGCGGATCTCGAGGAGGAACTCGGAAACGGGGCCGCCGCCCGCGAGGCGCTGGAGCGGGCGATCTGGATCGACCCCTTCCATGTCGACCTGCACACGCGGCTCGCCACGAGCTTCGAGGTCGCCGAGCGCTGGCCGGAGGCGGCGCGCGAGCGACGGGCGCTGCTCGCCCTGGCGCCGGCGGACCTTGCCGAGGCCCACTACCGGCTCGCCCTCGCCCTCCACCGCGGCGGCGACGCCAGAGGTGCGCGCCGCTCCGTCCTCGACGCGCTCGAGATCGCGCCCAACTTCAACGACGCGCTCGATCTCCTGCTCGAGATCCGCGGCAATCCCGGGGGGCGCCCATGAGGATGCGGCTTCGGCCACTCGCCGCCGCTTCGCTGGCCGCGCTGCTCACGACGACCGGCTTCTCCGACCTCGAGGGGCAGCGGCGGCGCGGGCGGGGGGGCGGGGGCGGGTTCGGGAACGACCTCGCCGCGTACCAGGAGTACAACACGCCCTACACGGGCAAGTTCACCTTCGTGCGTCTCTATTACCGGACGGGGGGCTGGGGCCGGAACCCCGGGTGGTCGCACGACTGGCCCGTGGCCGAGCGCAACTTCGGCGAGATCATGGACGCGCTCACGACCATCGGCCCGCGCCGGGGCGGCGGCAACGTCCTCGCCATGGACGACCCCGAACTGTTCAAGTTCCCCGTCGCGTACCTCTCGGAGCCCGGCGACTGGGGCATGACCGAGGCGGAGGCCGAAAACCTGAGCAACTATCTGCGCAAGGGCGGGTTCCTCATCATCGACGACATGGGCGGCTACCGGGATCTGAATTGGACGGAGCAGATGCTCGAAGTCCTGCTGCCGGGGCTCCAACTCGTGGAACTCGACGTGAGCCACCCGATCTTCGACTCGTTCTTTCACCTCGAGCAGAGCAATATCGAGATGCCGCACCCCTACTGGGGCGGGATCGCCAGCTACTGGGGGATCTTCGAGAACAACGATCCCGAAGGCCGGCTTATGGTCATCGTGAATCACGACAACGACATTGGCGACTACATGGAGTGGTCCGACCGGGGGTTCGTCCCGATCGCGCTATCCAACGAAGCGTACAAGCTGGGCGTCAACTATGTGGTGTACGCCCTCACACACTGAACTGGTCACTGAACTGGTGACAGAAGGAGCCGGCATGGAAGCCGACCCCCGCTGGATCGAGACCCCGGACGATGGTGAACTGGCCGACCGGCTGCGGCAGGGCGGCGAGGCCGTTCGCGCGGAGCTCAAGAAGGTCATCATCGGGCAGGACGACGTCGTCGAGCAGGTCCTGACCTCGCTCTTCGCCGGCGGCAACAGCCTGATCGTGGGCGTCCCCGGACTCGCGAAGACGCTGCTCATCCAGACGCTGTCCGAGGTGCTGGACCTGAGCTTCAACCGGATCCAGTTCACGCCCGACCTCATGCCGTCGGACATCACCGGGACCGACATCATCCAGGAGGACCCGGACACCGGACAGCGCAAACTCGTGTTCATGAAGGGGCCGCTGTTCGCCAACATCGTGCTGGCCGACGAGATCAACCGCACGCCGCCCAAGACGCAGTCCGCCCTCCTCGAGGCGATGGAGGAGAAGCAGGTGACGATCCAGGGCCGGACCTACGGCCTCTCCGCGCCCTTCTTCGTCCTCGCCACGCAGAACCCGATCGAGCTGGAGGGCACGTACCCGCTGCCCGAAGCCCAGCTCGACCGCTTCATGTTCCAGATCAACATCGACTATCTGCCGGAAGACGAAGAGCTGGAGGTGATCCAGCGCACGACGACGGTGGCGGGGGAGCCTCCGCAGGCGATCCTGTCGGCCGAGGCGATCGCCGGCTTCCAGCACCTGGTGCGGAAGGTGCCGATCTCGGAGTCCGTCGCGCGCTATGCGGTGCAATTGGCCCGTCGCACCCGCCCCGGCCGCGACGACGCCCCCGACTACGTGCGGCAGTACGTGGGGTACGGGGCCAGCGTGCGCGCCGCCCAGTACCTGGTGCTCGGGGGCAAGGCGCGGGCGCTGCTGCGGGGCGAGGTGAACGTGTCGTTCGATGACGTGCGCTCCCTCTGCGCGCCGGTGTTCCGCCACCGCATCCTGACGAACTTCCACGCCGAGTCCGAGCGCGTGACCACCGATGACCTCGTCAAGCAACTCCTGGACGACGTGAAGCCGCCGAAGTCGGGGATGTGAGCGGGAGCGCCGGGTAGATCATGCGGGCGCGGATCGTCTCGAGGACCGTTCCGGGGACCCAGTTCCTCGATCCCGCCGTGCTCACGCGGATCGGGAACCTCGAACTCGTGGCGCGCTCCGTGGTCGAAGGCTTCATCGCCGGCGTCCACGGGTCTCCCTTCCTGGGGCTGTCGCTCGACTTCGCGGCGCACCGCCAGTACCTGCCCGGCGACGACATCCGCAAGATCGACTGGAAGGTGTTCGGGCGCACCGACCGTCACTACATCAAGGAATACGAGGCCGAGACCAACGCGAACGTCTTCTTCGCGCTCGACGCCTCCCGTTCGATGGACTATGGCTCGCGCGGCATCACGAAGCTCGACTACGCGCGCTACCTGACGGCCTGCCTGGCCTACCTCTCCGCGAGCCAGCGGGACCGCGTGGGCGCCGCCGTGTTCGACGAAAAGCTGCGCGAGTACATCCCCCCCTCGGTCCGTCACCGGCGGCTGATCCTCGCCGCGCTCGACCGCATGCGAGCGGAGACGGCGGGGGACCTGACGCGGCCGCTGACGCAGGTGGCGGAGAGCCTCACCCGGAAGGGGATCGTCGTCCTCGTCTCCGATCTCTATGCCGAGCCGCAGACCGTGCTCGACTCGGTCGGGGCGCTCCGGAGCAAGGGGCAGGACGTGATCGTGTTCCAGATCATGGACCCCGCCGAGGTGGACTTCCCGTTCGAGGCCGCGAGGTCGTTCGAGGATCTGGAGACGGGGGAACGGCTCCCGGTGACGCCCGACGACATGCGGACCGAGTATCTGTCGCTGGTCGAGGGACACGTGGGCGAGATCTCGAAGCTGATGATCGAGCGCGGGATCGACCACGAGCTGGCCGTGACGTCGGTGCCGCTCGACGCGGTGCTGTTCCGCTACCTGTCGCACCGGTCCCGGCGTCTGAAGGGGAAGGATAGATGAGCCTTCTGACCCCCGTGGTTCCTGGCCGGTCTCGGGCTCCTGTCGGTGCCGATCATCATCCACCTGACCCACCGCCAGCGGAGTACGGTGACGGCGTTCCCCTCGCTCATGTTCCTGCGCAAGCTGCCCTTCAAGACGATGAACCGGCGCAGGATCCGCCACCCGCTGCTGTTCGCGCTGCGCTGCGCCGCGCTCGCCCTGCTGGCGATCGCCTTCGCCCGGCCCTTTTTCGACGCCACGGGAGACATGGAAGGAGAAGCGGCGCGCGACGTGGTGCTGCTCGTCGACGTGTCGGCGAGTCTTGCCTACGGGGATCGCTGGGACGCCGCGCTCGATTCGGCCCGTGCCGTCCTCGACGGTCTGAGGGAGGGGGACAGGGTCGCGGTGGCGAGCTTCGATGAGCAGGCGCGGGAGCGACTCCCGCTGTCGCTCGATCCGGCCGTGGCCCGCAGCGCCCTCGAGGGGCTGTCGCCCGTGGACCTCGGGACGCGGATCGAAGCGGGACTCCAGCTCGCGGGCCGCATCCTCTCCGAGTCGGATCGGCGCAGCCGGGAAGTCGTGCTCATCTCCGACTTCCAGCGCACGGGATGGGAGGACGGCGGGAGAGTCCGGCTTCCCGACGGAGTTTCGCTGCGGACGGCCAGCGTGGCGCGCGAGGAAGCGGCGAACGTGGCGGTGGCCGAGGCGGCGATCCGGGCGGCGGGCGGCGGACGTGTTCGCCTCGTGGCCCGGCTCGCGAACATGGGCGACGAGCCGGTCGAGACGCTGCCGGTGTCGCTCGAGATCGCGGGCCGGACGGTGGCGACGCTCCCGTTGGACATGCCGCCGCGCGGGGCCGGGACGGTGGTGTTCGAGGACATTGCGCTGCCCGAGGGGCGAAGCCGCGGACGCCTCACGGTGCCCGGGGACGGGCTGTCCATCGACGATGTGTTCCGCTTCGTGGCGGCGCCGGAGGCCGGGCTGCGCACACTCATTCTGGAGAACAACCGTGGAAACGAGGAGCGGAGCCTCTTTCTCGAGCGAGCGTTCGGGATCGGCGACTCGCCGCGCATCGATGCCTCGCGGGTCTCCGCCACCCGCATCGACGACGACGTGCTCGCGGCGGCGGGTTTCGCGGTCCTGAACGACGGCGACCTCACCGACGCGGGGCGGTCGGGCCGGCTCCGCGACTGGGTGAGTGAGGGTGGCGGCCTGCTCATTGTCCTGGGGTCGAACACGAGCATGGACCGGTGGTCCGACGCCGGCCAGGGTCTGCTCGGCGGCACGCCCGGCCAGCTGGTGGACGCGGGCGGCGGACGTCGGCTCTCGTGGCTCGACTACGACCATCCCGTGTTCGAGCTGTTCTCGGCTCCACGCAGCGGGGACTTTTCGGGTGCCCGCTTCCACCGTTTCTGGGAACTCGAACCGGCGCCCGGCACGAACGTGCTGGCGCGCTTCGACAGCGGGGAACCGGCCTTGCTCGAGCACACCATCGGCGAGGGACGCGTGCTGGTGTGGACCTCGACGCTCGACCGCTACTGGAACGACCTCGCGCTCCAGCCCGTGTTCCTGCCTTTCGTGCACCGGCTGGCGCTCCACGCGACCGGATACCGGGAGCCGGAGCGGTGGATCGAGGCGGGTGGCGTGCTCGAGTTGGCCGGGCTGGTCGGGGCCGCCGTCGGTGGCTCCGAGTGGGTGCTGGTCGATCCGGGCGGTGACCGGCGTCCGCTCGAGGTCGGGGAAGAGCCGACGTGGATCGAGTTTCCGGAGACGGGATTCTACGAGGTCGCAGCAAGAGATGACGCGGACCGCGCCGTGACCGTGGCGGTCAACGCGTCGATCACCGAATCTGATCTGGTGCCGGTGGCGACGGAACGCGTGATCGAGGCCGTCGCGGGTGCCACGCCCGCGGGGCCGGCGGGAGACGGCGGCGGGACGGAAGATGGGGAAGCGGCCACGAGGCGCGCCGAACTCTGGTGGCTGTTGCTGTTGGCCGCGGCGCTGGTGCTCGGCGTGGAGAGCGTGCTGGCGAACCGCTGGGCGCGGCGCCGTCCCGCATCGGCGCTGACGAACGCGTAGCGAAGAGCGAAGGAGGCTGACGATGCAGCGGTGGATGAGGACGAGGAACTCGGAGCGTCAGCTGCTCGACATCGTGCGCGACGTGAGGCGGCGCTGGCGCGTGCGCCAGCTCATCCAGGGCGTCGCGGTCACACTCGGGATCGGGTTCGCCGTCTTCTTCGCCGCTACGTGGGGCATCGACCGGCTCCGCTTCGAGGATGGCGCCGTCCTTGCCTTCCGCATCGTGCTGTGGGCCGCCGCCGCGGGGCTCTTCGTCTGGTTCGTGGCGCGCCCCCTGGGGCGGCGCGTTTCGGACGCGCAGGTCGCGCTCTATCTGGAAGAACATGAACCGTCGCTCAAGGCGGCGTTCCTCGCGGCCACCGAGGCCGCGACCGAGCGGGCCGGGTCGCCGGCCGGGCCGTCGGGCCTCGACGCTCGTCTGCTGGAAGCCGCGGTCGAGCGGGCGCGCCGTGTCGAGCGCGGCCGCCGCGTGGAGCGCGACGGGCTGCGCCGCTCATCCGCCTGGTTCGCGGGCGTCGCCACGGCCGTGCTGCTCGTCGCCATCTTCGGCCCGGCCTTCCAGGGAACGGCAGGCTCGCTGCTCCTGAGTCCGTGGAAGACCGCGGACGCGGCCAACCCCTACGCGATTACCGTGGAACCGGGCGATGCTCTTATTGCGCGCGGCTCCGATCAACTGGTGCGCGCGTTCCCGCAGGGCTTCGAGACGGACGAGGTCGAAGTCGCCGTCCGGCGCGGCGAGTCCGAGGTATGGGCGCGCTACTTCATGACGCCGGGCGAGGACGGCGTCGGGTTCGAAATCCTCCTGTTCGACCTCGACGAGCCGACCGACTACGCCGTCACCTCGGAGGGCGTCCGGTCGCCGGTGTTCAGGATCGACGTGGCCGACCTGCCCTACGTGGAGCGGATCGATCTCGAATACCATTTCCCGGCCTACACCGGACTCAGCCCGCGGACGGTCGAGGATGGGGGGGACATCGCGGTCCTCCGGGGCACCGAAGTCCGCCTGCGGGTGACGCCGACGATGGCTACGGAAGGGGCGCGGCTTTCCTTCGACGATCAGGACCAGGAGGAGGGCACGGCGCTCGAACCCGCGGACGGCGCGTTCGAGACGAGCTTCACCGTGACCGGCGAGACCTTCTACCACGTCGAGTTCATGGGGCCGGGCGGCCGCTTCGTCGTCGGTTCGCCCGACTATCTCGTCGAACCGCTGGACGACCAGCCGCCCGGCGTCCGGATCTCGGACCCCGGGCGCGACACGCGGCTGTCGCCGATCGAGGAGCTGTACGTCGAGGTCCAGGCCGAGGACGACTTCGGGCTCGGGCGGGTCGAACTCCTGTACTCGGTGAACGGCGGAGAAGAGTCGTCCCGGGTCCTGCACGGCACGGCGCGGGGCGGGGCCACGCAGGTCTCCGGCGGGCACACGTTCTTCCTGGAGGAGTTCGGTCTCGAGCCGGGAGACGTCCTCTCGTACTACGCCCGCGCCACGGACCTGAGATCCGGCGCGTCCGGCGGCTCCGGCAGCGTCGGCGTGGAGAGTTCGGACATCTACTTCGTCGAGATCCGTCCCTTCGACCAGAACTACCGCCAGGCCGAGCAAGGAGGCGGTGGTGGCGGAGGCGGCGGAGGCGGATCGGGCATGGAGGGCGAGTTGTCCGAGCAGCAACGGCAGATCGTCGCCGCCACCTTCCGCCTCATGCGCGACGGAGAAGAGTTCGACGCGGCCGAAATGTCGGAGAACCTGGCCACCCTCACGCTGCTCCAGGGCCGGTTGCGACAGCAGGTGGAGGAGCTGGCCCTACAGATGCAGCAGCGCGGCGTGGCGGCGGATCCGGCATTCGAGACCGTGTTCCGCGAACTCCCGCTCGCGCCCGAGGAGATGCGGGAGGCCGAAACGAAACTCGGGGAGCGCCGGCTGCGGGAGGCGCTGTCTCCCGAACAGCGCGCGCTTCAGCACCTGCAGCGCGCCGAGGCCGCGTTCCGCGACGTGCAGGTGCAGCAGGGCGGCGGTGGCGGCGGTGGCGGAGGGGGAGGCAGCGCGGCGGCCGAGGAACTCGCCGACCTGTTCGAACTCGAACTCGACCGGCTCCGGAATCAGTACGAGACGGTCCAGCGCGGCCAGCAGCAGCAGCAGGATCAGGAGGTCGACGAAGCGCTCCAGAAGCTGGAGGAACTCGCCCGGCGCCAGCAGCAGATGAACGAACGCCAGGCGGCGCAGCCGCGGGGCGGGGCCGGCGGAGGCCAGGGTCAGCAGCAACAGATGATCCAGGAGACGGAAGAGCTGGCGCGTCAGCTGCAGCGCCTGGCCCGGGAGGACGACCGGGCGGACATCGAAGAATCCGCGCGCCGGCTTCAGCAGGCCGCGGACCAGATGCGGCAGGCTCAGGCGCAGGGGCGCCAGGGGCAGGGCCAGGCCCAGGCGTCGAACGCGCTCGACCGGCTGCGCGACGCACGGCGCCTGCTCGAGAACCGGCAGGTCGCCGCGGTGGAGCGCGAGGTCGAGGACGCCGTGCGGCGCGCCGAGCGCATCGCGGAGCGCCAGCGCGAGGTGCAGAGCGACGTGAACGAGGACCCGACGACCCGCGACCCGGACCGGCTGTCCGCGCTGCGTGAGCGCAAGGGCGATCTCGCCGGGGAGGTAGACGCGCTGGAGACCGACCTGGACCGCCTCGCACGCGAGGCGCGCCAGGAGCAGCCGGAAGCGGCCCGTCGCCTCGGCGAGGCAGCGGGGGAGATCCGCGAGAGCCGGCTGAGGGACAAGCTCAAGTTCTCGCGCGGGGTCCTCGGCACCCAGTCCGAGGATTACATCCGGAACTTCGAGGAGCAGATCAGCCGGGACGCGGAGAACGTCCGCACCCGCGTTCAGGCGGCGCGAGACGCCCTGAGCGAGTCGGACCCGCGTCGTCTTGGCCGGCAGCTGGACGAGACACGCGACCTGGTTCGGGGCCTCGAGTCGCTCCAGGAACGCCTCGAGCAGCGCGCCGAGGGCGAGCAGGGCGAGGGTCAGGGGCAGCAGGGTCAAGGTCAGCAGGGCGGCGGTCGCCTCGGCCAGCCCGGCGAGACCGCGCGCGCAGGCCAGGGCTTCGCCCCCGGCGGCGGAGGCGGAGGCGGGGGACCGCGGCTTTCGCCGGAAGATATCCGGCAATTCCAGCGGGAGTTCCGCCAGCGGCGCGAAGATGCGGGCCGTCTGCGAGACGACCTGCGCCGGGAGGGCGTCGATGTCGGCGATCTCGATCGCGCGATCGCCGGCCTCGATCGGCTCCGGACGATGGGCGACTTCGATGATCCGGAGGAAATCGCCCGACTCCAGGCCGACGTGCTGCGAGGCCTCAAGGACTTCGAGTTCTTCCTGCGCCGCAACCTCGGCGAGCAGATCGAGCGCTTCTTCCTCTCGGGGTCCGACGACGTTCCCGAGGAGTACCGTGAACTCGTGGAGGCCTACTACCGGGCGCTGTCGGAGAACCGTCCGCCGCGCTGACCGCAACTGACCCCGGCTGCCCGGGAGGAGGTCCAATAACGGTGCCGAACCTCGGCGACCCACGCGTCTACCTGTTCTCGGCCCTCGCGCTCCTCACCGTCGGACTGCTCGTTTCCTGGACGCGCGCTGCGGTCGCGGCTACCCGTGCCGGACGCGAAAACGACGGCTGGCGCGGTTGGCCCCGCTTCTTCGAGTTCGCGGTCGGCTTCGGAACGAACTTCTTCGACACGCTCGGCATCGGCTCGTTCGCCCCGACCACGTCTCTGTTCAAGCTCAAGAAGGTGGTCCCGGACGAGGAGATCCCCGGGACCATGATGATCGGCCACACGCCGCCGGTCGTGATCCAGGCTTTCATCTTCATCGCGATCATCAGCGTGGAATCTCTCACGCTCTTCGTTCTGATCGCGGCCGCGGTGCTGGGCGCGTGGCTGGGGGCCGGCGTCGTCGCCCGCCTGCCGCGCTACCGGATCCAGGTGGGGATGGGGATCGCGCTCCTCATCGCTGCGGCGACGTTCCTGATGGCCATCTTCGAGATCACAGCCGTCGGCGGGGACGCGGCCGGCCTGTCGGGCGGGAGCCTCGTTCTGGCGGCCGGGTGTCTCTTCGTGCTCGGCGCCTTCATGACGATCGGCATCGGGATTTACGCCCCCACCATGATCGTGGTCAGCCTGATGGGGATGAACCCGGTCGTCGCCTTCCCGATCATGATGGGCGCCGCCGCCTTCCTCATGCCCGTGGCCGGCGTACGCTTCCTCAAGGCCGGGCGTTACGGGCTGAAAGCCGCGCTGGGGCTGGCGATCGGCGGCATCCCGGCGGTCCTCATCGCGGCGTTCATTGTACGGTCACTCCCCTTGAACGCCATGCGCTGGCTCGTCGTCGCCGTCGTCCTCTACGCCGCCATCGTGATGCTCCGCTCCGCTGCCCAGGAACGCCGGTCCCGCATCGACGGGGCCGAGGCATGAGCGTCGGTCGGCCGCGTCCCCACTACGACGCTGTTGAGGTCTGGTTGATCGCGCGGGCGAGTCTGGAACGTGGAACAGATTGGCGGTGACGCCGTACCTTGGGCGACGGACACCCACATCGGAACCCAACGAACCTGACTCCGCGCGACCAGGCACGGGAGGGCCCCGAAAGTGACGCACCTGGACAAACTGGAACGCATCGTCCGAAAGGTTCTCAAGAAACAGTTCCGCGGTGTGATCTTCGACTCCGTGCGAATCCGCGAGGGCATTGACCATGACGACGATGGCGTTCTCTACGTGAGGGTGGTTTTCCGTTCGGATGCGCCCCTCGATGTGAACGCCCGGGTCGGCTTTGTCCGGCATCTCAGGCCTCATCTCAGGAGACTCGACGAGGATCGTTTTCCGATCATGTCGTTTGTTTCGCGCGATGATCTGTCGGAACGCGAAAGCCTGAATGCTTGAACTCATCGGGACGGCAAAGGAGTTGGCGGGCGGCACGCCCCATAAGCCCCGCCAAGCGGACCTGCGCTGTGCAGTTAGTGCAGCCTACTACGCCCTGTTTCACTGCCTGATGCGGACATGTGCGGACAGCTTCATCGGTACCACGGGGGCGCAGCGGAGCGACGCCGCCTGGCGGCAAGTGTACCGGGCTCTCGACCATGGGAGCTGTAAGAAGAGATGCGCGCAGGTCGACAAGTTCGGCTTTCCGCAGCCGATCCTCGATTTCGCGAATGTGTTCATCGAGATGCAGGACAAGCGACATGGGCGGACTATGACCCGTCCCCCAGCCTGATCCGTGGCGAGGTGATGGCAGACATCGAAGATTGCGAGAACGCGATCGAGCGGCTTGAGGGTTCGCAGCGCCGGGACAAGCGCGCGTTCGCAGCCTTCGTCCTGTTTGCCAGGCGAGCCTGATCACAGCGGACGACCGGAGAAGCCCGAGAATGTTGACATGACGATTCGGATTCTCTCGAGAGACGACATCGAGCGGGCCGTAGACGCGGCGGCGTCCGTGGACGCGATGCGGGTCGCGTTCGGGGAATTGTCCGCCGGCCGGGCCGTCGTCCCCGTACGAGGTCACGTCGAGAGCGCGCGCGGGATTACGCTCCTTATGCCCGCATTCCTCGGCGCCTCGGGAGGACTCGGGGCCAAGATCGTGTCCGTCTTCCCCGGCAACGCGGCCTTGGGTCAGCCTTCGATCCAGGGGGCCGTGATCCTCCTCGACGCGGAGACGGGGAGCGTCCGCGCCCTCCTCGACGGGGCGTCGCTGACCGAGATCCGCACCGCGGCGGGAAGCGGCCTCGCGACCGAGTTGCTCGCCGATCCCGACGCCGACGTCCTCGCGGTGTTCGGGGCAGGGGCGCAGGGGCGCTCGCATACCGAGCTGCTGGCGGCCACCCGGCAGTTGAGCGAGATCCGCATCGTCTCGGTGCCGCCCGAAGGCGCCGAGTCGCTGGCGGCGGAGCTGTCGGCGCGTGCCGATGAACTGGTCCCGCCCGGCGGCGGCCGGCCCCCCCGAATCCGCGCGGCCGCCACCCCGGCCGAGGCGCTGGACGGCGCGACGCTCGTCGTCACGGCCACGACCAGCGAGACACCCGTCTTCTCGCCGGAACTCCTCGAACACGGGGCCCATGTGAACGCGATCGGCGCCTTCCAGCCGCACACCCGAGAGATCCCGGGAGAGATCGTCACCCGCGCCCGCGTCGTCGTAGACCAGCGTGAAGCAATCTGGGAGGAAGCCGGAGACCTGATTATCCCGGTGGAGGAGGGACTCGTCGGACGTGACGTGATCGCCGCGGACCTGGGCGAGATCGTGAACGGAGACGCGCCCGGCGGCCGCGGCGACTTCGATTTCACTCTCTTCGAGTCGGTCGGAAACGCCGCCCAGGACGTGGCGATCGCCGAAGCTGCCCTCACCCGGGCCGAAGCGCTCGGACTCGGCTCCGTCGTCCCGTTCTGACGCACTCCAGTGACTGAAGCGACAGTCCATAGTTCGCTGGTCGGGGCCGTCTTCGTCCTGGCCATAGTCACTCTTGTGAGCCTTCTGCGACTGAACGCGCCCTATGGCCGCCACTATCCCGGGCAGGGCTGGGGATATCAACGCGCGGTTCATTTCGGAACTGGGTGACTATGGACTCCAGTGGCTTGCGGATCCGCGGTTTCTCGCCGGAGTGGGGGTCTTCGCGGCAGGTTTCGTCCTCAACATCCACTCCGACAACATCCTGCTACGGCTGCGGAAGTCCGGTGAGGCGGATGGGGACGGGTATTCCATCCCCCGCGGCGGCGCCTTCCGGTACGTCTCCTGTCCGAACTATCTCGGGGAGCTTCTGGAGTGGGGCGGCTGGGCGCTGGCGACCTGGTCGCCGGGAGGGCTGGCCTTCTTCACGTACACCGCGGCCAACCTGATTCCCAGAGCGCTCGGCAACCACCAGTGGTACAGAGAACGGTTCGAAGGCTATCCGCCGAACAGGAAGGCCGTGATGCCGGGATTCCTCTAGGTCGTGGGGTTGCCGGGCGAGACGATTCAGGAGCGTTCGGGAGCCGGGATTCCGTAACGATCCAGCGTCTGCTTCACCGTCGGGCGGCCCAGGCGGACGCGGTCATCGTCCAGCAGGTAGGAGAAGAGGTAGCCCGCGCCCAGCATGAGGATCCCGATGAGGAAGCAGTACATGACCGCCCGGTCGGGATAGGAGTCCTTCAGATACCCGACGTAGAGCGGCCCGCAGATGCCGGCCGCGGCCCAGGCGGTGAGGATCGCTCCGTAGACCTTCGACATGATGCGCGGGCCGTACACGTCGAGGATGAAGGAGGGCATGGTCGCGAATCCGCCCCCGAAGCAGAGGAGCACGTAGCACACGAGCGCCGAGAACACCCACGGGTTGGACTCGGTCATGAGGACGCCGAATACCACCATCTGACTCGCGAGAAGGACTCTGAACACGGCCACCCGCCCGATGCGGTCGGAGAGCCAGGCCCACAGGATCCGTCCCAGTCCGTTGCACACCGAACTCGCGGCGATGAGCGTCGCCCCGTATTCCGCCAGGACCACCGGTTCGATGCTGGGATCGGCCAGCCCCCACACCTCCTGCAGGAGTTCGGACTGGAAGCTGATCACGGAGATGCCGGCGGCGATGTTGAAGAAGAACACGATCCAGATGATGACGAACTGGCTCGTACGCAGGTACTTGCCCACGCTCCCGGGGTTCTTCCACGCTGCCACCTGCGCGGCCGGCGGGTCGTCGAGGACCAGGCTGCTCGGGATCAGGATGCAGGCGAAGACGATCCCCAGCCACAGGAAGACCCGCGCGAGATCCCCCTCCGTCTGCAGGACCAACAGCGGCGCGAGACCCTTGCTGAGGAGGAGCGCGCCGATGCCGAAGCCCATGACGACGATCCCGGTAACCAGTCCCTTTCGGTCCGGAAACCACTTCGCGGCCGTGGTGACGGGCGTTACGTACCCCATGCCGATGCCTGCCCCGCCTACGATGCCGTAGCCGACGTAGAAGAGCAGAATCGAGTCCAGGCGCAGCGCGAAGCTCGCGATGATGTATCCGCCCGCGAACAGAGTGCTTCCGATGAGGGCGAGACGCCGGGGGCCGACCCGCGGCAGCAGCTGGCCGGCCCAGGCCGCCGACATGCCCAGCGAGAAGATCGCGATGCAGAAGGCGAGCGAGCCCTGGGTGAACGTCCAGCCGGCCTGCCGGACGAGCATCGTCTGGAAGAAGCTCCAGGCGTACACGGTGCCGAAGCATACCTGCAGGACCGTGCAGAAGAAGGCGATGGCGGCTCTGGGCGCCCGCCGCCTCTCGGCAGCCACCTCAGTCCGCTCCCGCCGCCGGGTCAGGTGCCTCGCGCCCCGTCGCGTGCAGCATGAGGCGGGCCATCTCCCCGATCTCATCGTCGCGCGACAGGACCTTCAGGTCCCGTGTCGCGTCTCCATCGCGTCGAGCCAGCCCCACCACGAACGCGAGCAATTCCTCCAGCGGCGTGACCGCCAGCTTCACGAACCAGATAGACCCCAGAATCCCGAGTATGAGAATAATGCAGATGAGATAGATCTGCTGGCCGGTGGCCCTCTGGATCTTGAGCCGCACCACGTCGAGGTCCATCCCCACGTGGACCGTGCCCGCCACTCCGGCCAGGATCGGGCTTCCGACCTCGACGAAGTCCCCCATCCCGGACAGGTTCCGCTCGACCGGCTCGGTGGCGAACGGGTCGCCCTCGCGGATCACCTGCGGGACGCCGGGCACGAACGTGTGGGCGAGGATCTCGCCGGTGTCGCTCGTGATGTAGATGTACCGGATGCTCTGGATCTCCACGAACTGGTCGATGAGCGACTGCAGCGTGGCGAGGTTCCGGTTGAGGAGGATGTCGACGCTCGAGTCGGCGATGTTCTTGGCGATGTTCGCGCTGTTGCTCTCGTACTCCTCCGACAGCTGGCTGGAGACCGTACGGATGGAGAGCGTGGAGGTGGAGAGGACGATGGCGCCGAAGAGGACGAAGATGCCGAAGCGGGTCTTCCGGAAGAGTTTCCGGATCCTGATGTCGTGCGACTCGGGCTGGGTCACGCGAACTTGGCTTCCCAGTCGTTGAGAGTGACGAAGCGTCCGTCCTCAACGACCGTGTAATAGACGGTCTGGAGTCCCTGGCGGCGGTCGGGCCCGAACGACACCCGCTCGCCGATCCCGAGATCGTAGTTGCGTACCGAGAAGACGGCGTCGTTCAGCTTCCCGCGCTCCGGCGTGCCGTCGATCCGCCGCAGGATCTCGGCCAGCAGCTGCGCATCCAGATAACCCTCGAGGCTCACGAAGCTGTTGGGGAACGGGTCGTACGATTCCTTCACCAGCTCCTGCGGCACCTGCGGGTCGTAGCGCGCCATCAGCTCGCGGTACTCCGGAACCGCCCGAATGGACGTGTCCTCGTAGCTGGGCACGACCTGCGAGTTCACGAGCCACGGCGTGTAGTACGCAGGGTCATCCCGGCTCGCTTCCATGAGCAGGGACAGCAGGTTCTCGCTCCCGACGAAGGAGAGGTTCGCGATGGGCACATGCAGGCCCAGGTCCATCGCGTCGCGGGCGAAGGCGGCGCACGCCGCGTAGGCTCCCACGCAGATCACGGCGTCGGGGGAGGCTTCCTGCAGAATCTCGACCTGCGGTCTCATGACGCTGGTGAACTGGGTTCCCCGCCGGTAGGTCGCCTCCCCGGCGATCGTCTCCCCGTGCTGCGCCAGCGCCGCCCTCACCCCGGCCCAGCCGCTGCGTCCGTACGCGTCGGCCTGATAGAAGACCGCGATCCGCCGGCGTCCGATGCGGACGAAGTTGTCGACCAGACCGGCGGTCTCCTGCCCGTACGAGGCGCGCAGGTTGAACGCGAACTCGCCGTAGGGCGGCTCGCGCTGCGGCTGGGCGCCCGTGAAGGGGAAGAAGATGTAGACCTGCTGATCCTGGAACTTCTTGAGCAGCGGCAGGACGCGGGTGACGGTCGGCGTGCCCACGTAGCCGAAAAGGAGGAACACCTCGTCCTCCAGCATCAGCTTCAGCGTGTTCTCTACGCAGGGGTCGGGCTGGTAGCCGTCATCGTAGAGCTTGAGGACGATGCGGCGGCCGTTCACGCCGCCCTGCTCGTTCACCTGGCCAAAGCATGACATGGCCCCGCGGTAGAGTTCGGTCCCGAGTCCCCGCGACGGTCCGGAGAAGGCCGCGGACACGCCGAGGACGATTTCGTCGTCCGGCTGCCCACGGTTTCTTCCGCTCCAGCGCAGGCCGGGCGCCAGGGGGCGGGTGGCAGCGCCGAGGGATGTCGCGAAAGGTGCTCCGAGCAACCCCGCTACGCCGGCTCGGATCGCGGAGCGACGGGTGAGGAGTCCGCCGGCCGGGGGCAGGATCTCCCGGGCCGGATCGCGGTCCGGGCCCGGCGGCCCGGCGGAAGGCTGCGTCCCGTTTCGTCTTCCGGACATGCCCGTTCTCCTCGCGTCCGTCGATTGCCACCCGCGTCGAACCGGCCGACCGGCCAGGATCTCGACCGGACCGGCACCGGAGTTTATTCGGAAGTAGTTTCCTGTTCAACCAGAGAGTAGCGGGCGCGGTCGATCCGGTGCCGCGGATTCGATAGGTTCCCGAAAGAAAATCAGCTCTCAGCCATGTCGATGAGGTCCACCATGTCCAACCTTCCCGGTTTCGATTCCTTCGGTGCGCGCGCTTCGCTGGACGCGCCCGGCGGTCCCGTGGCGATCCACGACCTGCGGGCCGTCGCCGCCGCCACGGGGAGCGACCTCGCGCGCCTGCCCTTCTCGATCAAGGTCGTGCTCGAGAACCTCGTCCGGCACGAGGACGGCCAGTCGGTGACGGCGGAGGACATCGCCGCCATCGCTGGATGGGAGGCGCAGGCGACGCCCGGGAGGGAGATCTCCTTCCGGCCCACGCGCGTCCTGCTGCAGGACTTCACGGGGGTTCCCGCCGTGGTGGACCTGGCGGCGATGCGCGACGCGATGGCCGACCTGGGAGGCGACCCGGCCTCGATCAACCCGCTCATGCCGTGCGAACTCGTCATCGACCACTCGGTGCAGGTCGACTCGTTCGGGACGGCGCGCTCGCTCTTCATCAACTCCGAGCGCGAATTCGAGCGGAACCACGAGCGCTACGCGTTCCTGCGCTGGGGCCAGACTGCGTTCGACAACTTCAAGGTCGTGCCGCCCGAAACGGGGATCGTGCACCAGGTGAACCTGGAGTACCTGGCCCGCGTCGTGTTCGACGAGCCGACCGGGGGCGGCCGGGTGGCCTATCCCGACACGGTGGTCGGCACGGACAGCCACACGACGATGATCAACGGCCTCGGCGTGCTCGGCTGGGGCGTGGGCGGCATCGAGGCCGAAGCGGCGATGCTGGGACAGCCCCTTTCCATGCTCGTTCCGCGCGTGCTCGGGTTTCGGCTGCGCGGCGCGCTGCCCGAGGGGGCGACGGCGACCGATCTCGTCCTCCGGGTGACGGAGGTCCTGCGCGGGACGGGGGTCGTCGGAAAGTTCGTCGAGTTTTATGGGCCCGGTCTCGAGGGGCTTTCGCTCGCCGACCGGGCCACGCTCGGCAATATGTCGCCCGAGTTCGGTTCGACGTGTGCGATCTTCCCGATCGACGCCGAGACGCTCGCCTACCTCCGCTTCACCGGCCGCACGGAGGCGCAGGTCGGGCTCGTCGAGGCGTACGCCCGGGCCCAGGGTCTCTTCCACGACGCGGACACCCCGCCGGCGGAGTACAGCGATCACGTGGAGCTTGATCTCTCCACGGTCGAGCCGGCGATCGCGGGCCCGAAGCTGCCGCAGCAGCGAGTGCCTCTGTCCGAGAGCAAGCCGCGTTTCCTGAACGCGCTCGAGACGCTGAAGGGCCCCGGAGCCGGGGGCGGCCCCGGGGCCGCGGCAGGGGGCTGGTCCGACGGGGCGGGGGACGGCGGCGTGGCCGTAGCCGAGGCGCCGGCGGGCGTGGCCGTACGGCTCACGGACGAACAGGGGGAGGCGCACGAGTTTTCGCTCCACGACGGCTCCGTGGTCATCGCGGCGATCACCAGTTGTACGAACACCTCGAACCCGTCGGTCATGGTCGGAGCGGGCCTCCTGGCCCGGAACGCCGTCGAGTCGGGCCTCAAGCAGCGTCCATGGGTGAAGACGAGCCTCGCCCCGGGCTCGATGGTCGTGACCGAGTACCTGAACGAGGCCGGCCTCATGCCGTACTTCGAACAACTCGGCTTCCACGTCGTGGGGTACGGCTGCACGACCTGCATTGGGAACAGCGGACCGCTCCCGGCCGAGGTCTCCGCCGCGATCCGTGAGAACGATCTCGTCGCCTGCTCCGTCCTCTCCGGGAACCGGAACTTCGAGGGCCGCATCAGCCCCGATTCCCGCGCGAACTACCTCGCCTCGCCACCCCTCGTGGTCGCGTACGCCCTGGCGGGCCGGATGGACATCGACGTCTACAGCGAGCCGCTGGGGACGAACGACCGCGGCGAGGAGGTCTTCCTGCGAGATATCTGGCCCAGCCAGGACGAGATCACCGAGGCCGTCCGCAACTCCGTGAAGACGGAGATGTTCCGGGCCAAGTACTCGGAGGTATACGCGGGGGACAAGCGCTGGAACGCGCTCGACATCCCCACGGGCGACCGCTTCGCGTGGGACGAGGTATCGACGTACGTGCGCCAGCCGACCTTCTTCGCCGGCATGTCTCGGGAGGCGTCCGAGCCCGTGGACATCGAGGGCGCGCGGTGCCTCGCCCTGCTCGGCGACTCGGTGACGACGGACCACATCTCGCCCGCCGGTTCCATCGCCATGAACTCCCCGGCCGGGGAGTACCTCCGCGCGCACGGGGTCGCCCTCCGCGACTTCAACTCGTACGGGGCCCGGCGCGGGAACCACGAAGTGATGATGCGGGGGACGTTCGCGAACATCCGCCTGCGGAACCAGATGGTGCCGGGCGTCGAGGGCGGCTTCACCGTCCACGTCCCGAGCGGCGAGCAGATGACGATCTTCGATGCGGCCACGCGCTATGGCGAGGAGGGGACGCCCACGATCGTCATCGGCGGCGCGCTCTACGGCTCGGGGTCGAGCCGCGACTGGGCGGCGAAGGGCCCGTACCTCCTGGGGGTGAAGGCGGCGATCGCCGTCAGCTACGAGCGCATCCACCGTTCCAATCTCATCGGGATGGGGATCCTGCCGCTGCAGTTCAGGGACGGGGAGACGGCCGGGAGTCTCGGCCTGGCCGGGAGCGAGACCTTCCATATCTCGGGTGTCGCCGACGGGCTGCGGCCCAAGGACGTGATCACGGTGAGGGCCGTCTCCGGCGACGGGTCGGAGACGCGTTTCGAGGCGATCGCCCGGCTCGATACCGAGGTCGAGGTGGACTACTACCGCAACGGCGGGATCCTGCAGACCGTCCTTCGGCAGCAGCTTGAGGCCGCGAGCGGGACTCGCTGATGGATCCGGCGCTCGCCGTCCTCCTTCTATCGTCGATTGCGGCGGCGACATCCACGGCGGGAGTCCTGCCCCTGGTGCGCAGGCCGCATGTCCCGCTCGTCACCATCGGGTGGGCCCACGCCCTCGCCGCCGGCGCCATGCTGGGCGCCGCCTTCGTCCTCATGACCGCGACCCTCGACCGTAACCTGGACGCCGCCGCGCTGGGCGCTCTGCTCGGGATCGCCTTCGTCCGGTTCACGCACATGGCGTCCGGTACCGAGGATCTCGATCTCGACCGGGTCGACGAGACGGGCGAGACGTATGGCTACAAGGTGTTGCTCGTGAACGCCCTGCACTCGGCTTCGGAGGGGATCGCCATCGGAGCCGCGGTCATGGTCAGCCTCCCGTTCGGCGTCTTCGTCGCCCTGGCCATGGGGGCGCACAACGTGCCGGAGGCCACGGCCCTCAGCGCGGTGCTCCGGGCGCGCGGGGTACGCCTCCCGCACGCGGCCGGCCTCGCCGTCGTCAGCAACGTCCCCCAGATCCTCATGGCGGTCGTCGCCGTCGCCCTCATCCAGGCGGCGCCCTCGCTCCTCCCGTGGGCTCTGGGGTTCGCGTTCGGCGCGCTCGTCTATCTCGTCCTGGCCGAGCACCTGCCCGAGTCGTACCGCAAGGCGGGTCACACCACGATCGCGCTCGTCACCATCGTCGCCATGGGGATCGTCGTCCTCATCGGCGGCGGCCGGGGCTGACATGTCCCTCGAACCGTGGGTCATCGTCGGGCTGTACGGGCTGATCACGGCCCTCGCGACGGGTCTCGGCGCGATCCCGTTCGCCTTCGTCCGCAATGTGTCGCCGCGTGCCGTCGCGGTCTCGAATGCGCTTGCGGCCGGGCTGATGCTCGGGGCGAGCTTCGGTCTCGTGGCCGAGGGGACGGCACACGGAAGCTGGCAGACGCTGCTCGGCGCGGTCATCGGTGTCGCGTTCATCCTCGTCGCCCAGCGGCTGCTCGAAGGCCACGATCTCGAGATCGGGCCCGCCCGCGGAACGGACGCCCGACAGATGGCCCTCATGGTGATCGTCATGACCGTCCACTCCTTCTCGGAGGGCGTGGCCGTCGGCGTCTCCTTCGGCGGCGGGGTGACGCTGGCGACCGTGATCACGGTGGCGATCGCGGTACACAACATCCCCGAGGGGCTGGCGATCAGCGCCGTGCTGCGCCCGCGCGGCGTCTCGGTGTGGAAGTGTGCGGGCTGGAGCATCTTCTCGTCGCTCCCGCAGCCGCTGATGGCGGTGCCCGCATTCCTGTTCGTGGAGGTGTTTCGGCCGGCGTTGCCCTACGGGATCGGATTCGCGGCGGGCGCCATGGTGTTCATGGTGCTGGTCGAACTGCTGCCCGAGGCCTACGAGACGGAGAGGAAGCCGGCGGTGGCGCTGCTCGTCAGCCTCACCCTGGTGGGCATGGTCCTCTTCCAGCGCGCCCTCGGCTGACGCCCCGGAAACGTTCCCGCGGGAACGTCTCAGCTTGTCGAACCCCTCCAGTTCGAGAACTGGCTGGCTTGTTGGGAACCGAACATTTACCGAATATCGGGGTATGAGATGGGAGTCGCGAACGATGCGGGTTCGCGCAGCCTCTTTGACGCCGGACTTCGGAAGATTCGGAAGGAACTCATGCCTCACGAGACGCCCCACCACGCTCTGAGCGACCCCCTCGGAGACGAGATCGCGGAACTCTGCGCGCACCTCGACGCGGGCCAGTACCGGCTCCTGACCCTGCTCTACCGCTACGACCGAGGCGGAACTGTGGACGGGGTGGCGCTCCTGCGCTCACTGGCTCTCCTGGCGCACGGGCGTCACGCTCGGCCCCGCTCGGGAGCGGGTGCGAGTGGCCCGCTGTCTCGCCTCGCTGCCGCGGACCGCCGCCGAGATGGAGAAGGGGCGGCTCTCCTGGTCCAAGGTCCGTGCGCTGACGCGGATCGCCACGCCCGGGAACGAGACGCGGCTGCTTGAGTTCGCGCGCGACGCGACGGCGAGCCAGGTGGAGCGTCTGGTGCGGGCGCAGCGCAGCGCCGAGGCCGCCATGGCCGCCGAGGACGGGGAGTCGGAGATGGCCGCGCGGCGCCACCTCTCGGTGCGGGTGGGCGAGGACGGCATGTACCGGATCCGGGGCCGGCTCCTGCCGGAGGTGGGCGCCCTGCTCATGCGGGCGCTGGACGCGGCCGGGGACGAACTCTACCGGGCAGAGCGGGTGGCCGAGGCTCCGGAGCCGAAGCTGCCGGCGACGCCGGCGGAGCGGCACCACGACGCGCTCGGGGCATGGCTGGAGGATCTGGCCGATGCGAAGGTCCAGTTGGTCGTTCACACCGTGGCCGTGGATGAGGGCGAGGGCGAGCCGGTGGTGAGCACCGAGGACGGTTCACACGTTCCCGCGGGAACGTCCCGGCGGCTGTCGTGCGACCCGGAGGTCGTGGAGGTGACCCGGGGGCTGGACGGCTCGGTGCTGGACGTGGGAAGGAAGAGGCGCACGGTGGGGTGGCGGCTGCGTAAGGCGCTGGACGTGAGAGACGGGGGCTGCCGCTTTCCGGGCTGCGGGTCGCGGTATACGCAGGCACACCACGCGGTGCCGTGGTCCGAAGGGGGCGAGACGGCGCTGGACAACCTGCTGCAGGAAGGCGGCTGGCGCGTGGAGATGGGAGTGGCGGGTGCGGCCCGGTTCACGGATCCCGCGGGGAGGATCGTGCCGGCGGTGCCTCCGGCGCGGCCCGATGTGAAGGCGCCGCAGACGCCCGACGCCGGGCTCGGGCGCTGGCACCGGCAGAAGGGGATCAACCCCTGGACGTCGACGAGCCGCTGGCAGGGGGACCGGCTGGACCTCGACTGGGCGCTGTGGGTCCTGTGGGGACAGTACGAGGATCTGCGGGAGGCGGCCTGAGGCGGCTGCTCAGGATCCCTTGATCGCCGCCTCGATCCACTTCCGGTCGGCCTTCCGGAGCGGATCCCGGCTCGCCACCGGAGCGGCGGATGCGGGGTCTTCGCCTTCCACCTCGTTCCCGCGACGTCGGCGGATACGGCGGACCAGGAACAGCCCGCCGAGGGCGAACGCCGCGGCCGGCCCCAGGTAGACGAACAGGTTGATGCCTTCGGCTCGCGGTCTGAGCAGGATCCACGGACCGTACGCCTCCACGAAATACGCCTCGATCTCCTCGCGCGTGCGGCCCTCCATCAGCATGGTGCGGATCACGCCCTGCATCTCGCGGGCGATCCTCGACGAGGACTCCGCTACGGACTGCTGGCGGCAGATGGGGCAGCGCAGCGTGCCGCCGATCTCCGCCGTCTTCGCGTCGATTTCGGCGCTGGGGACGGACTCGCCCGGGGCGCGCGGCCGTGCCGTTCCGTCCAGCGCCCCCTCGACCGTCTGGGCCGCGCCGCCCACGGGCCCCAGCCCCAGGACGAGTCCCGGCATGATGAGCGCCAACGCCAGCGACCGCCGCATCAGCTGCTCTCCGCCGAAATTGTCGCGCGCCGGGCGACGAGCAGCGAGTCGACGGTTCGCGTGACGAGATCCCAGGTCACGGCGAGATCGTGCCGGAGCGCGACGATGCCATCGGCGCCGATGAAGTACGTCTCGGGCACCCCGTACACGCCGTATTCGATCGCGGTCCGGCTCCCGGGGTCGAGGACGAGCGGCCACTCGCCGCCCAGCTCCTCGATGAAACGCTTCCCGTTCTCCGGCGCGTCCTGAAACAGCACGCCGACCAGCGCCACGTCCTCCGGGTCGTAGGACTCGCGCAACCGGACGAGGATCGGGTGCTCGCTGATGCACGGGATGCACCACGAGGCCCAGTAGTTGAGTACGACGACCTTGCCTTCGAGGTCGTCCAGACGCAGTGAATCGCTCGGATCGTACAGGTTCGCGAGCTGGAACGGGGGCGCTTCGCGACCCTCGAGAGCAGACGGAAGCCGGCGCTGGTCCTGTCCGAGCCCCCAGGCCAGGAGCGCCAGCACCGGCACGGCCAGCACAGCGGGAGCCCACCGTACCCAGCCCTTCATGCCGCGGCCGACTCCGCCATCAGTTCCGCCCCCGCCGCCTGCGCCCGGCCCCGGCGCCGCGGCCAGATCGCGATCAGGGCGCCGACGCCCATGATCATCCCCCCGATCCAGAGCCAGACGATGCCCGGGTTCACGATCGCCCGCACCGTCACGTGCTCGCCCCGCTCCGGCTCGACGGCCATCAGCGTCAGATAGAGGTCGCTCGTGAGTGAGCTCTTCACCGACGGCGTCGCGATCGTCTGCTGGGTCGCGGTATAGAAGTTGAGCCTCGGCTGCTCCTGCCCGATCCCCCGGCCGTCGCGGTAGGCCTCGAACGTCGCGCCGATCACGTAGCGGTGCGGCTCCTCCCGCCCCCACGCCTGCACGAACTCGACTTCGTAGTCCGCGATCGCCAGCCGCTCTCCGGGCCTCAGCGTCATCTCACGCTCGGACTTCCATGTCCACGCCACCGAGATCGCCAGCGCGATCACGACCACGCCCACATGCACGACGTAGCCCCCGTAGCGTGCCCCGTTTCGGGTGAACAAGTCCGCCAGCGCCCCGCCTACCGAGCGCTCCGCGATCCGGCGCCGCGCCGCTATCCCCTTCTGGAACTCCTGGAAGATCGTCGTGAGGACGAAGGCCGCGAAGGCGATGGTGAGAATCGGGAGGAAGGCCCGCATCCCGAACGCGAGCGCAGCCACTCCCGCCGCGGTACCAACGAGCACCGGGCGCACGAAGGATCGCTTGAGCTGCTCGCCGCTGGTGCGCCGCCACGGGAGCGCGGGACCGATCCCCATGAGGAAGAGCAGCGCGAGTCCGATCGGGCTCGCGACGCTGTCGAAGTACGGAGGCCCGACGCTGATCCGATCCCCTCGCAGGGCCTCCACGACGAGCGGCCACATCGTCCCCAGGAGGACGGTGAAGGTGAACCCCACCAGGAGCAGGTTGTTGAGGATGAAGGCGGACTCCCGCGATACGGCGCTCTCCACTTGTCCCTGCGCGTGCATGCGGTTGCTGCGCCATCCCACGAGTCCCAGCGACCCGAGGGCCACGAACGCGATGAACCCGAGGAACACCGGCCCGATGACTCCCTCCGTGAAGGCGTGTACCGAGTCGATCACGCCCGAGCGGGTGAGGAACGTCCCGAACAGGGTGAGGAGGAAGGTCCCGATCATCAGCGACAGGTTCCACGTCTTCAACATCCCCCGCCGCTCCTGAACCATCGAAGAATGAAGAAAGGCGGTGGCCGTGAGCCAGGGGAGGAAGGAGGCGTTTTCCACCGGATCCCACGCCCAGGCGCCGCCCCAGCCGAGGACCTCGTACGACCACCAGCCGCCCCCGATGATCCCCATCGTGAGGAAGGCCCACCCCGCGACCATCCAGCGCCGGGAATCGCGGAGCCAGCGCGCCTCGACGTTGCCGCGCACGAGCCCGGCGATGGCGAACGCGAAGGGCACCGTCATCCCGACAAAGCCGAAATAGAGCATGGGCGGGTGGAGACCCATGAGCGGGTGATTCTGGAGCAGCGGGTTCGGTCCGGGTCCGTTGACCGGGGCCGGGTCGACGATGCCGAACGGGTTCGCGGGACCCACGAGGAGACCGAAGAAGAAGATCTGGACCACACCGATGACCGCGAGGACGAGCGGTGTCGTCCGGAGTCCGTGCGAGAGGCCGCCCCCGATCGCCATGACCCGGGCGCCGGAGGTTCGGTGGGCGCTCGCCTCGCGCCGGCGCGTGAAGGCGAACAGGGCGCCGTAGCCGGCGAGGATCCAGGCCCAGAACAGGATCGACCCCTCGAGGCTGCTCCAGAGGGAGATCGCCGTGTAGTAGGTGGGGGTCTCGAGGCTCCCGACGCGAGCCACGTATTCGACGCTGAAGTCGTGCGTGAGGAGGGCGACCTCCATCACGGCCATCCCGCCGGAGAGGGCGAAGAACGCGAAATACGCGGCCCGTCGCGCCAGCGTGGCCGACATCTCGCCGCCCGAGCGGCCAAGGCCCGCGTGGGCCCCGGCGCCTACCGCCAGCAGCGCGCCCATGAGGCCGGCGATGAGCGACGCGTACCCGAGCGTACTCAGCATCGCGGATCCATCATGGCGCCGCTACGTGCCTTCGATGAGGGACTTGTAGGCTTCGCTCGCGTCCCCGGCGTGATCCGGCGGGGCGTACTCGTTCGAGTGCTTGACCATCAGGTTCGTGGCGTGGAATACGCGGTCGTCCCCGTAGGTCCCCTCCACCACGACGCCCATCCCCTCCTGGAACATCGCCGGAGGCGCCCCGGTGCTCCTGACGGGGACCTCCACGCCGCCTTCCGCGAGCACGAAACGGAGTTCGGCGGCGTCCGCGTTCCAGTCGACGCTCCCCGGCTTCACCTGCGCGCCGAGCCGGATCGGCTGCCCGATCACGTCCGCCGCCCGCTCCTCCAGCTCCACCGGCGTCAGGAAGAACACCATGTTCTCGTTCAGCCCGCCCGCCGCGAGGAGCGTGATCGCCCCCGCGATGACCACGAGCCCTACGAGTCTCCAGACCTTCTTCTTCAACGCGTTCTCCCGCCTTCGGGACCTTCGGGAAAGGAATCCGCCCGCCGCCGGGCGGCCCGACCCGGCCGAAACCGTCTCCAAGATGCACGCTTCGCGCCGCCTCTGCCACGGCACCGCCCCGGCCACGGCACCGCCCCGGCCTGCGCGGGCCAAGATGTTACCTTGCACCCGGTCAGCCGGCCCGGGTAGCGTCCCACCGGGTGGCGGTCGCTTCAAGCAAGGAGACGATTCTCGTGGTGATTCGCGTTACCCTCGTTCTCGAACCCCAGCCGGAAGGCGGCTATACGGTCACATGTCCCTATCTGCCTGAACTGATAACCGAGGGAGACACGCAAGATGCTGAAGCCGGGCGCCCGTTGCCTTCCACCACACATCACGACTATTCCGGCAATCCCGATCCGGATGAAGACCGCGCTCGCCGCCTTCCTCACCTGCTCGGGATCGCTTCACGCACAGCAGGGAGACGGCGATCCCGCGAGCTGTCCGGAACACGAATCGCAGTTGGGTGCGCCCATGGAGACGGTGCGATACCTGGCGGACGACGCGCTGGGGGGGCGGTTCCCGGGCACGGCGGGGGAGAGGTGCGCGGGAGAGTTCATCGCCGCCATGTTCGCCGCGCTGAGGCTCGAGCCCGCGGGTGAGGACGGGTATTTTCAGGAACTGCCGCTGGCGAGCGCGACGCAGCCGCATGCCCCGCCGGGGCAGGGGCGCAACGTGCTCGGGCTGCTTCGAGGCGCCGACCCCGGGCTCATCGAGACCGTCGTCGTGGTGGGTGCGCACTACGACCATCTGGGCCTCGGCGAGTTCGCGAGCACCGGAGAAGCGGGCGAGATCCACAACGGGGCGGACGACAACGCGTCCGGCGTGGCCGCAATACTGGCGGCGGCGCGGGGGCTCGCCGCGGGGCCCCGGCCGGCGCGCTCCGTCCTCTTCATCGCCTTCACCGGCGAGGAGTTGGGCCTCATCGGGTCGTCGTGGTACGCGAACCACCCCGCGTTCCCGCTGGAACGCACCGTGGCGATGGTCAACCTCGACATGGTGGGCCGGCTGGAAGACGGCGATATGATCGTGTACGGGATGGGGACGGCGCCCGAGTGGCGCGAGATCGTCCCCGCGGCGAACGGCGGCCTCGACATCCCGCTCGCCTATGAAGAATCGGGCTTCGGGCCCAGCGATCACACGTCGTTCTACGCGAACGAGATCCCCGTCCTTCACTTCTTCACGAACGTGCACGGGGACTATCACCGCCACACGGACGACGCGGAGAAGATCGATGAGGAGGGCCTCGGCCGGGTGGCGCGCCTCACGGAGAACGTCGTGCGCCGCGTGGCGAACCGGTCCGAGAGGATGGCCGTCATCCCGGGGGTCGGGGAACGTACCGAGAGCCCGCGGGGGTCCGGCGCCTGGCTGGGGACGGTGCCCGACTTCACGCCGGTCGACTCCGGCGTCCTGCTCGCCGGGGTCACGGCAGGGTCTCCGGCGGAGGGCGGCGGACTCGAGCGCGGTGACATCCTGATCGGGCTCGGAACGTACGACGTGGCCGACCTCCAGGGGTTCACGGACGCGCTCGCCGCGTACCGGCCCGGAGACGAGGTCACGCTCCGCTATTTGCGCGATGGCGAGGCGCGGGAGACGACGGTGCGCCTGGGCGACCGCGCGGACCGGCCGCAATGAACACGCCCCGCGAATGTCCCCGCTGCGGAAGCGCGGAAGCCGGCAGCTTCTGCGCCCAGTGCGGCGCGCCGCTGGCCGGGCGGGCGGGGTGTCCGGCGTGTGGCGCCCCCCTCGGGCAGGACGCGCTCTACTGCACCGAATGCGGCAGGCAGGTGGGCGCCCGCCCGCCCAAGCCTCGATCCGCCCGCGTCCCGTGGATCACCTCCGCGCTCGCGCTGGCCGCGTTCTCGATCATGATTGCGGTACTGGTGCAGCGGGGGAGTGTGGATCGGGTGGGCGAGATGACGATGACCGGCGGGCTCCCGGGGGAGACGGCGAGCGGCGGCGGGATGCCGAGCATGGAAGAACTCGCCCGGATGACCCCGCGCGAGCAGGGCGACCGACTGTTCGAGCGCGTCATGCGCGAACACGAGGGCGGCAACTTCGAGCGGGCCGCCTTCTTCATCGACATGGCGCTCCAGGCGTACGACGCGGTGCCCGCCTCCGGAGTCGACGCGGACCTTCATTTTCATGTGGGACTGCTGCGTCTGCTCACGGCCGACTCGACGGGGGCTCGCGAGGGTGCCGAGGCGATCCTTTCCGAGGATCCGGACCACCTGCTCGGGCTCCTTCTCGCCTCCCGCGCGGCGGAGTTCGCCGGAGGGGCGGAGGCCGCGGAGGAGTTCAGAGGAAGAATGCGGGCGGCCGTGGACGAAGCCGGAGGGATTCCCGACCGGGCCGAGTACGACGCGCACCGGACGCTGATCGAGAGCGCGCTCGAGCCGGAAGCCGAGGCAGGGGACGGCGACTCGTGAGCGGATCGCCCGCGCGGGCGGTCCGGGAACGAATGGACGAGTTGCGGCCGCAGTTCATCGACTTCGTCCGGCAGCTGGTTCTGGAGGAGTCGCCATCGACGGATCCCGGATCGCAGCGCGGCATCCGGGCCCTCCTCGAGTCGGCGTTGCGCGACGTCGGGCTGGACGTGGAGCACATCCCGGGACGGCGGACGGGCGGCCACCTGCTGGCCCGGAGTCCGGGCGACGGCGGCGGGGAACGCCGTCAGCTTCTGATCGGGCACATGGACACCGTGTGGCCCATCGGCACGCTGCGGGAGATGCCGGTGAGGACATCCAATGGCCGCCTGTACGGCCCCGGCGTGTTCGACATGAAGGCCGGGCTCGCCATGGGACTGTTCGCCCTCCGCTGTCTGCGGGACCTGGGGCTCGACGCGGGAGTGGCGCCCATCTTCTTCATCAATTCGGACGAGGAGATCGGCAGCCCCGAGTCCGAACCCCTGATCGTCCACTGGGCACTCAGAGTTTCCCGGGCCTTCGTGCTCGAGCCGGCCCTCGGCGAGACCGGACGACTCAAGACCCGGCGCAAGGGGATCGGCCAGTACACGGTCGACGTCGCGGGACGGAGTTCGCACGCCGGACTCGCTCCGGAGGAGGGCGCGTCGGCCATCCTGCAGCTCGCCCACTCGATCCGGGACATCGACCGTCTGGCCGATCCCGACTGCGGAACCACAATGAACGTGGGGATCATCCGGGGCGGCTCGCGGCCGAACGTCGTGGCGCCGAACGCGAGTGCGGAGGTCGATGTGCGCGTGTGGAGCGCAGCCGAAGCGGAGCGGATTCGCGCCGGAATGTTCGGCCTCGAGCCCACGGTTCCGGGGACCACGATTTCGCTTACGGAGGTTGCGGCCCGCGGCCCCCTGGAGCGAACTCCGCGCAACGTGGGGCTCTGGGAGCGGGCGCTCCTGGTCGCCGGCGAACTCGACCTCGATCTGGAAGAGGGATCGGCGGGCGGCGGCTCGGACGGTAACTTGACGAGCCAGCACACGGCGACACTGGACGGGCTGGGTGCGGTCGGAGACGGGGCGCACGCGGTGCACGAGTTCGTCCATGTCGATCGCGTGATCGAACGCGTGGCGCTGCTCGCGGGGCTGCTCGCGGCGCCCTAGCGCCTGCGCCGACGCGGGACAACGGGGAACCCGAATGTTCTTTCGACAGGTCTTCGACGAGAAACTCGCCCAGTACGCGTACCTGATCGGGTGCCAACGTACCGGGGACGCGGTGCTCTTCGACCCCCAGCGCGACATCGACCGCTACGTGGATCTCGCGGAGCGCGAAGAGCTGCGGATCGTGGCGGTGGCCGAGACTCACCTTCACGCCGATTTTCTGTCGGGTGCGCGGGAGTTCGCCGAGCGCTTCGACGTTCGGCTCTACCTCTCGGACGAGGGAGGTCCGGACTGGCGGTACGAGTGGGCCCGGGATGATCGCTACGACCACCGCCCGCTCAGGGACGGGGCTCGCTTCTCGATCGGAGAGATCGACTTCGAGGCGATCCACACGCCCGGGCACACGCCCGAGCACATGTCGTTCCTGGTCACGGACCGGGGGGCGGGAGCGGACGAGCCCATGGGTCTCCTCTCGGGAGACTTCGTGTTCGTGGGCGATCTCGGCCGGCCCGACCTGCTCGAGACCGCGGCCCGGGTGGCGGGGGCGATGACGCCGGCCGCGCGCCGGCTGTACGGCTCGGTGCGGCGGTTCCTCGAGTTGCCCGACTACCTGCAGGTGTGGCCGGCCCACGGCGCCGGTTCCTCGTGCGGGAAGGCGCTCGGCGCGGTGCCCGAGACGACCGTGGGTTACGAGCGACGCTTCAGCCCGGCCATCGCTGGGGCTCTGAAGGGGGAGGACGCCTTCGTCTCCCATATTCTCGAGGGACAGCCCGAGCCGCCCATGTACTTCGTGCGCATGAAGCGGGACAACAAGCTCGGCGCCCCCGTCCTGGGCGACCTCCCGGCCCCGCCGCGGCTCACGCGGGATCTGGCGTCACTGGGGCGGGCGGGCGCGGGCGGGCCGGCCGCGGATGAGGTGGCGGAGGTGGTGATCGACACGCGCCCCGACCGCTCGGAGTTCATGGCCCGCCACCTGCCGGGGTCGATCTATGTCCCGCTCACGAAGTCCTTCTGCACGGCGGTGGGGTCCGTTGTCGTCGACGAAACGACGCCGATCACGGTCATCGTCTGCGAGGAGGAACTGGCCGATGCGGTTCGGGGCCTGGTCCGGATCGGGTTCGACAACCTCCGGGGGTTCGTGGAGCCGGAGACGCTCGAACGGTACTTTGCCGAGGGCGGGGAAGCGGCCTCGATTCCGGAGATCGACCTCACGGCGGCGAGCCGGCTGTCCGTGGCGGGTGAGGGCGAGGTCCTCGACGTGCGATACGCCTCGGAGTATGCGGCGTCGCACCTCCCCGGGGCCCTCAACGCGTCCTACACGCGGCTGCCCGACTACGGGGACCGGTTGCCGGCAAACGGCTCTCTGCTCGTCCACTGCCTGAGCGGAGCCCGCGCGGCTGTGGCCGCGAGTTATCTGGCTCGCGAGGGGCGCGATGTCCACTACATAAACGACCTGTTCACCGCCTACGCGGGATCGCTGGAAACCGGAGGACCGTAGTCATGGTCAAAATCATGAAGACCCGACCGCTGGCCGTCATGGCCACCCTCGCCGTTCTCGCCGCGCTGGCCGGCCCCATGGGTCCCATGGGTCCCGCGGGTCCCGCGCCGCTCGCCGCGCAGGGATTCGGCAGTTCGGTGTCCGTCGGCGAGGACGAAGTCCTGGTGGGAGAGCCCACCTCCGAACGCGAGCCCGGGAGCGTCCGCGTCTTCCGCGCCGGCGACTGGGCTGAAATCCAGGCGCTCTACGCGCCCGACGCAGCCGTGCGGGACCGCTTCGGAGCGGCGCTCGCGGAGGACGGCTCCCGGTTGTTCGTGGGTGCGCCGGGGGCGGGCGCCGTGCACGTGTTCGAGCGCGCGGGCGCCGAGTGGCGGCACGCGGCGGAGATCCCCTCTCCCGGCCTGGAGGAGTTCGGACGCGTGCTGGCCGCCAGTGGCGCACACCTCCTCGTGGCGGCCGCGGACGGCTCGGGCGGGCAGGATGTCGTCGTCGCCTATCGCCGCGCGGACGGGGGCGGATGGGTGGAGGAAGCCCGTCTCACGGCGGACCGCGGTCCGTCGGGGTTCGGGACCTCCGTCGCGCTGGACCGCAACCTGGCGCTGATCGGGGCGCCGCTCGTCGGCGAAGGGCGCGGCGCGGCCTACCTGTTCCGCTTCGAGGCGGGGGCGGGCTGGGATCGTGTGGCGCAGCTGGGCGGCGATGACGGGGACGCCGGGCGCGCCTTCGGATCGGCCGTAGCGCTGGTCGGCGACGAGGCGCTGGTCGGGGCGGCTGGCGAGGACCAGGGGCTCGGTGCCGTCCACCAGTTTGCGAGGAACGCAGAGGGCGAATGGCAGCTCGCCGGCACGGTGGGGCCCGGCAACCCGCCCCCGACCGCGTTCGGCGCCGCGCTCGCCGTGGACGGCGCCGTGGCCTGGGTCGGGGCGCCCGCGGCCGCCGGCAAGGGCCTCGTCTACCGTCTCGAACGCGCCGGGGACGGCTGGACCGTCGATTATGCGTGGGATGTCACGGGCCCGGGATGGTTGCAGGTGGGTCGCGTGGTGGCGGCGCGCGACGGCCGGGTGGTCGCGGGTCTGCCCGCGGACGACTTCGGGGCCGGGGCCGCCGTCGTCCGGGACGCCGGGGCCGGCACGGTGGTGCGGCTGGTGAGCGAACAGGTCGGGCTCCCCTCGATCCTGGGTGGCCAGATCGACTGCGAGGAGGGGGTCGCCGAGGGGTTCGACTGCGACCGGGTGGACCTCCTCTCCTTCCTCCCCCGCGAAGAACTCGGCGCCGGGCGCGGGGCGCGTCTCAACGACGTGTGGGGTTGGACGGATCCTCAGACGGGCCGCGAGTACGCACTTGTCGGCCGCATGGACGGCACCGCGTTCGTCGATGTCACCGATCCGTTCAGCCCCCGCTACCTCGGGAACCTCGCCAAGACCGAGGGCAGCCGGTCGAACACCTGGCGCGACATGAAGGTGTTCAGGGACCACATGTTCGTCGTCGCCGACGGGGCGGGGCAGCACGGGATGCAGATCTTCGACCTCACCCGGCTGCGGGACGTGACGGAGCCTCGGGAGTGGGAGCCCACGGCCCTGTATGAAGGCGTCGCCTCCGTCCACAACGTGGCGATCAACGAGGCGACGGGCTTCGCCTACCTCGTGGGTGCGTCGGGCGGCGGCGAGACGTGCGGCGGGGGGTCGCACATCGTCGACATCAACAATCCGCTGAACCCGGTCTTCGCCGGCTGCTTCGCCCACCCCAACACGGGCCGGCGCAACACCGGCAACTCGCACGACACGCAGTGCGTGATCTACCACGGTCCCGACGAAGATTACGCGGGCCGCGAGATCTGCGTGAACTCGAACGAGACGGCGCTCTCGATCGCCGACGTCACGGACAAGTCGAGCCCGGTCGCGGTGGCGCGGGCCGAGTATCCGAACGTGTCCTACGCGCACCAGGGCTGGTTCACGGAAGACCACGAGTACTTCTATTCGAACGACGAAGCCGACGAGGTGAACGGTTCCGTGGAACAAACCCGGACGCTCGTGTGGGATCTGCGCGATCTGGACGACCCGCTGCTCGTACGGGAGTACTTCAGCCCGACGAAGGTCACGGACCACAACCTCTACGTGCGGGGCGACCGCCTCTACATGTCGAACAACCGCGCCGGACTCCGGGTGCTCGACATCAGCGACCCCGAGAACCCCGCCGAAGCCGGGAGCTTCGACACAACCCCCTGGAGCGAGGACTCAGCGGGGTTCGACGGCACCTGGAGCGTGTATCCGTACTTCGCAAGCGGGACGATCCTCCTCTCCAGCAGGCGCGAGGGTCTGTTCCTCGTCAAGCCGAGGGCCGAGAGACTCGTTCCCTGACGGGGGCGGCCGCTTCTCATCATGTGTTCCGTCCTCGGCATCTTCGAGATCGAACCCGGCGCAGCGGGCCTGCGCCGCCGGGCGCTCGACCTCTCGCGGCGGCAGCGGCACCGGGGCCCGGACTGGAGCGGGATCTACGCGGGAGAGCGGGCCATCCTCGCCCACGAACGGCTCTCGATCGTGGACGTGGAGAGCGGCGCGCAACCCCTGTTCGGCCCCGACCGCACCACCGTGCTCGCCGTCAACGGGGAGATCTACAACCACGCGGCGCTAGAGAACGGGGTGGCGAATGGCTACCCGTTCCGCACCCGCTCCGACTGCGAGGTCATCCTCGCCCTGTACGAGCAGCGGCCCGATGACCCGGCCGCCTGGCTCAACGAACTCAGCGGGATCTTCGCCTTCGCTCTCTACGACGAGAAGCGGAACCGGTATCTGATCGCGCGCGATCCGATCGGCGTCATGCCGCTCTACACGGGCCGCGACGGGGAGGGGCGCTTCTACGTAGCCTCGGAGATGAAGGCGCTCATCGATATCTGTCCCGAGATTCACGACTTCCCCCCTGGACACATGCTGGACAGCCGGACCGGCGAATCGGTGCGCTACTACCGGCCCGGATGGCGAGAGCCCGAGGCGGTGGCGGACGGACCGTCGGATCCGGCGCTCGTGCGAGCGGCGCTGGAAGAGGCGGTGCACCGGCAACTCATGTCGGACGTGCCGTATGGGGTGCTCCTGTCGGGCGGTCTCGACTCGTCGGTCATTTCGGCGCTGGCCATGAAGTATTCGCGCCGGCGCGTCGAAACGGGCGACGCGGAGGAGGCGTGGTGGCCCCGGTTGCACTCGTTCGCGGTCGGCCTCGAGGGCGCTCCGGATCTGGCGGCGGCACGCGCCGCGGCGAAGGCGATCGGGACCGTCCACCACGAAATCGTCTACACGCTTCAGGAGGGACTCGACGCGGTCAACGACGTGATCCGCCACCTGGAGACGTTCGACGTGACGACGGTGCGGGCGTCGACACCGATGTACCTCATGGCCCGCCGCATCAAGGCGATGGGGATCAAGATGGTCCTCTCCGGCGAGGGCGCGGACGAGGTGTTCGGGGGATATCTCTACTTTCACAAGGCCCCCGACGCGCGGGCGTTTCACGAGGAGACCGTCCGCAAGCTGGACCAGCTCCACAAGTACGACTGCCTGCGTGCGAACAAGTCGATGGCCGCGTGGGGCGTGGAGGCACGGGTCCCCTTCCTCGACCGCGAGTTCCTGGACGTCGCGATGGCGCTCGACCCCGAGTCGAAGCGGCCGGTCGATGGGCGCATGGAGAAGCACATCCTGCGCCGGGCGTTCGAGGGGCTTCTCCCGGACGAGATCCTGTGGCGCCAGAAGGAACAGTTCTCCGACGGCGTGGGCTATTCCTGGATCGACAGCCTGAAGGAAGTCGCCGAGGCCGAGGTCAGCGATGGCCAGCTGGCGCGGGCGGCGGCCCGCTTCCCGACCAACACGCCGCTCACAAAGGAAGCGTATCTCTACCGCTCCATCTTCGCGTCACACTTCCCGGGCGAGCCGGCCGTGCGCTGCGTCCCCGAGGGCCCGAGCATCGCGTGCAGCACCCCCGCCGCGATCGCCTGGGACCCGGCCTTCGCGGGCATGGCCGACCCCTCCGGCCGGGCCGTGCAGGGCGTCCACGAACACAGCTACTGACCCGCTCAGTTGGGTACGGTAAGCGGCAGGCCGTCGAGATCCGGATCCGTGGTGAACCCGGACCCGCCGGCAATGGAGGTGGCGCGTACCGCCTCTGCGCCCCGGAGAATGCCGCGAATCCGGCCGGCAGGGCGGTCCATGATGATGGCCATCGGTATGTTGCTGTCGCCGTCGAGGGCGGTCATCCCGCCAGGACCGGAGAGAACGATGCGATCTAGCCTCCCCCGCCAATCGGCTTCGAACGGGATGGTGAACAGAAAGTTGCTACCCCCGTGGTCCACTTCTGCGGGCGAGAAGGGCAGGGAGAACAGGGTCTCCCCGCCAGCGTCGAATCCATCCAGGCGGAAGGGTCCGCTCCGTGTCGGCAGCTTCTCTGGCGCATGAAGTGCGAACGCCGGATCAAGGTGCAGTTCACCCTCCGCACCGATGCCGCCCCATAGCAGCAGCAGCCGCTCCCGTCCCGCGACGGAAGCCTCCGACGAGGCCTCTGCGGTTTGGGCCCGGTATTCTAGCGCTTTCTTGTAGTGGTAGTCGCTGATCCACGCGGGTTCGCAGCCGAGCCCCATGACGTCTGGAGTGGAAGGAGAGATCAGGCTGTCTCCTCGGGCATCGTACCCCCATACTCCGATTCCCCCACCGGGGTAGGGGTAGTCGGGATCCACCTCGGAGAGGAGGCCGCACGGAGCGTGTCGGAGGCTCAGGTTGTGGCCCAGTTGATGGACCAGGACCGTGGCGTCAGGCACACCGACGCTCGAAGTTCCGGGCAGTTGGGCGGCGCCACGGTCCGATGTCTGCCTGTACGGCACCATGGCCCCGTAATAGTGCCCCGTTCCGTTGTCCATCGTCCGAATGAGTTCGACGTCCCGCAGAAGAATGCCCCATCCCGCCGCCGACCTCGGTTGGAGGGCAGAAACGTAGGGGGCGCGGACGCTCACTCTCAGTTCGTGCAGCGGAAGTATGTTGCGCACGAATTCCGCCACGGGCTGACCCGGAGTCGCGCCCTGAGTCCAGTCGAGGACCGTGCTGTCCCGCCCCTGGACAGAAAGGATGGGTACGATCGTCAGGTCCAGGGGCGGAGCCTCGACGACGTCCAGCTTCAGGCGCCCCTCGGCGGGAACGCGCGTAACGCTCCCGGCGGCTCTGGGAACGACGCTGTCCGGATCGACCTCGACCACCATTTCCAGTCCGGGCGCGAGCCATTCCCCGGGAATCACGGCGCTGAAGGAACGGGCCAGATCCCCCGGTTCGGGGGCGCTTGGAATGCCGCGCGACGACGCAAGGTCCATCCACACGTCGGCGAGCTCCACGCCATCCTGGAAGAACGAGGCCCGCGCTCGCGGTTGGTATTCATTCGCCTGGTCCGACGTGGCATGGACGCGCAACAGCGCTGCACGTCCCGCCACCAGCGGCAGCTGCCCCTCGAGGTTCTGCACGGCCTGGTTCAGGTACACGGAAGGCATCCCGAGCAGAACCGGTACCTCGCCACAGCCTGCTCCCGCAACCTGATCCTCGATCGACCGAAGCCAGTTCTGGAACCAGCTCGCGCTCGGTGCGCAGGCGCCGCTGTTGTCCCAGCGGAAGGAAGCCAGTTCGGCGAGTTCGACGAAAGAGCTGGGTAGCGCTCCGGTGAACTGGTTGTCCGAGATGTCCAACGTCCGCAATCTGTCCAGTCGCCCGAGTTCGCCAGGGAGTTGGCCCGTCAGTGCGTTGCCGCTCAGGTCGAGCGCTCGCAGCTCGACGAACTCGCCGAGCTCCGGCGCTATGGAACCGTCAAGGCCGTTGCCGCCGAGCTCCAGTGCCACGGGAAGGCCTCTGTCATCTACGGTCACGCCATACCAATCCGCGATTGGTCCGGGCGTCAACCAGTTCGCCTTGCGAGTCCAGCGTTCACCACCCGCAGAGCGATAGAAGGCGGTCAAGGGGCCCCGTACGCACGGCTCCCCGCGAACCCCTTCGATGCCTGCCAACCAGTCCTGGAACTCCCTGCTGAGGGGAGAGCAGAGGTCCGTGTCGCCCCACGAAAAATGATCGAGGGACGGCAGGTGGAGGAAGCTCTCGGGTATTTCACCCGCCAGCCTCGTCGCGCTCACGTTGAACTGCCGAAGCTGACGCAGCTCTCCAAGTTCCCGCGGAATCGAGCCGGTCAGGTCGTTTCGTGCGAGGTTCAGGTCGTAGAGCTGGACGAGATTGCCGAGTTCCGGTGGAATCTCGCCTGTGAGGTCGTTGCTCCCCAGCATCAGTTGGTCAAGCCGGACAAGGTTGCCGAGTTGCGGCGGAATCTCGCCCGTCAATTGGTTCCCGCGAAGTTTCAACTGTCGCAGCTGCGTCAGGTCGGACAGTTCCGGGGGGATCGGGCCGGTGAACTCGTTCTGCTCCAACCACAGTCCGTCCAGACTCTCGAGGCCGCCGAGCGAGCCCGGCAGCTCTCCCGTCAACCGGTTGCCGTCCAGGTCCAGGTAACGAAGCTGTTGAAGCTCCCCAAGTTCGGGCGGGATCGACCCGTACAGATCGTTGTGTCCGAGAAACAGCGTCGTCAGCTTGGTGAGCTCGCTCAGTTGAGCAGGAACCGGGCCGGAGAGCCTGTTGAACGGAAGAGCGAGGTCCCGGAGTTCGGTGAGATTGCCGAGCGTCACGGGGAGCGACCCGATCAACCCGTTGTTGCGAAGCTCGATCGCGGTCACGCGCCCGGCCGAATCCACGCTGACGCCGTACCATTCTCCAAGGGGACGGGCGGAGAGCCAGTGTTCGCTACGCCCCCAGTTCGGTCCCCCGGTGCTTCCGTAGAGAGCCTCCAGGGTCTGCCGTTCCGATGGTTCGCACTGTACGTCCGTGCCGACGTGAGATTCAATGGAAGTGAGCCAGGCGCGGAACGTGCTGTCGGAGGGCACGCACAGGTCTGTGTCCCGGTAATGGAACGTTCGCAGTCGCGTGCCGGCGAGCGACAGGGGCAGCGGTCCCGTGAGCCGGTTTCCCTCGACCGAGAGTTCGGTCAGGTGCTCCAGGTGTCCCAGGCCGGAGGGCAGCTGACCAGTGAGCCCGTTGTGGCTCAGGTCGAGCGTCACCACGAATCCAATCGAGTCGGCCGTCACCCCATACCATTCGGCGATCGATCCTTGCAGCCAGCCCTCGTTGTTGGTCCAGTCCGGGCCGCCGGTACCATGAAAGAGAGCATTCAATATGGCGATGTCCGCCTCATTACAGAAGGATGCATAAAGAGTCTCGATTCGTTCGGCCCAGAGGATCCAGTCGGGCGTGCCGGGTATGCAGAAGGTCAGCTTTGCAAAGTTCAAGCCGGTGAGACGGAGGAACACCTCGGGCACCGGTCCGGACAGCTTCTCTCCCTCGAGGGCGATCGCGCTGAGACTGCTCAGCTGCCCGAACTCGGGCGGGATCGGCCCCGTCACCCCGTCCGAGACAAGATAGAACGTGCGGAGCGGGAGACTGCCGATCTCGGGGGGGATCGGACCCTCGAGAGTATTCTCCGTATCCAGGCTCAACTCCAATTGGCGCAGATTCGAGAGCGTACCGAGTTCGGCCGGTATCGGTCCGCTCAAAGGATTGCCCCAGATACTGAGGCTTGTCAGGTGAGAAAGGTTACCGAGTTCCGGCGCGATAGGCCCCCTGAGATTGTTTTCCTGCAGGTGCAGGTGGGTGACCCGGCCCTGCTCATCGGTCTGCACGCCGAGCCACTGATCCAGAGGCGCATTCGTCAACCAGTTATCGCTTCTCTTCCAGTTCGCACCCCCGGTCGCATCGTAAGAGGCTGAGAGGACGGCTCGATCCGGGTCCGATACATCCACCCTTGCCCGTCCGCTGGCCGCCCCGGCCGTCGCGGTGATGCTCACGACGCCTTCACTGACGGCTTGAACCAAACCGGTGGAGTCCACCGTTGCGATCGCTGCGTCGTCGGTCCGCCATGTGACGGGAACCCCGGTCATCTCCCGCCCGTTCTGATCTCGGACTTCGGCTGTGAGCTGAACGGTGGCACCCAGACCGGCAAGCCGAACCGAGGCCGGGCTTACGATGACGGCGCTCGGCCTCGGCGGCTCGGGACGCGGGTCGGGGGGTGCCGTGCTGTCCTCCCCGCAGGAGAGGATGGCAAGCAAGCCAATCCACGCCGCCGCGCCCCGACAGGTGGCGCTCATCGGCGCCACGCTTCGGGATCGGGGATGCCCCGGCTTGTGAGCACGTCGAGCCTCGGTCCCGGGGCCAGGTCGGCCGCCGCTCGTGCCTGGGTCAACCCCGATGGCGACAGATCCCGCAGAATCCCGCGGATCTGTCCGGTCAGAGGGTTCCGGAGGATCGCCATGGGCCGGTCTGTGTTTCTGTCGAGAGTCGCGCTTCCGCCGGGGCCGGAAAGGGTGAGGCTGACAAGCACACCGCGCCACTCGGGCTGGACCGGCAGAAGGAAGACAAAGGCGCCACCAGCGCCGTGACCCACTTCGCGCATGTCGAAGCCGAGAGAAAAAAGCTCGCGTCCGTCTTCGGTCCGTCCGGTGATCTCGTATTCGCCACGCCGCTGCGGGAGGGCAGCGGGCGCATCAATGACGAAGGCCGGGTCCAGGTACAGTGCGCCTTCCGCATCCACGCCGCCCCACAGCAGCAGCGACGAAACCGGATCCGCCGGGGCCGATCTCCGGGCAGCGGCCCCTTCCGCGGCGCGGTGCCGGACCGCAGTCGCGAAGTTGAAGTCGCTGATCCAGCGGCCCGGATCACAATCGAACATCAGGTCCGGGGTCGTCGGTGGAACAAGTAATCCGCCGTCGCGGAAGTCGTACCCCCAGGAGCCGGTCGAGCCATTGGAGTAGGGATAGGACGGATCATACGCTGCTCCACACCGCCCTCCGGACATGCCGAAGTTGCTTCCGAGTTGGCGCGCAATCGACTCCGTCTCCGGTATCGCAAAGCCGTTCCAGCCGCGCCACGAGCCGACGCGCGTCGGGTGCAACACGGGCCCCGACATCATGCCCATATAGTGGCCGCTGGCCCCTTCCAGCCGTCTGATCATCCAGGTTTCGTTGAAGACCGAGAAGGCATTGTTGCTCGCGGTCAACACGGGTTCGTGAGCGGTCACTTCCAGGCCCCGTACCGGGAGCAGCGTGCGCGTGGCCCGGAACAAGTCGTGGGACTCGGGGGCGGCGGCCATCTCCGAGACCACGTCGATGATCGCCGAGTCGGGATCCGTAACCCACAGGAAGGGAATCAGGGTCAGATCCAGGGTGGGCATCGCCTGCACGTCCACGGGGAGGCGGCCGCTGCCGGGAATCCGCCTGACCACGCCCAGCCCGGGGGCCAGGGTCCCCTCGGGGTCGATCTCGATCACCATTTCGAGACCCGGTTGGATCACACGCGCCGGGATTGTGGCGTTGGCGGACGCCGCCAGATCGCTCTCGTCGATCTCCGTTGGGATAGGGTTCGATTGCTTCGGGATGTCGGCGCTGTGCGTCTCCTCACCATTCAGGTAGAAGCGGGCCCGGACGAGCGGGATCCCCGCGCCGCCGTTTTCCGCGGCCGTCACGAAGACCCGCAAGAGAGCCTCTTCGTTCGCCACGAGGGTGACTGGAAACTCGCGCGACTGGGTGGCCTGGATCAGATACGCCATCGAGGTCCCTCGCTCGGCACAGGATGCCACCCGCTGCGTGGAGACACCCCGGAGCCAGTCCTCGATCTCCCGCGGCGCGCAGAGATCCGTACCATCGGCCATGAGTGTGTGCAGGCGGCCGAGGCCGGTCAGCGTGGCCGGGAGAGGGCCGGACATCTCCGCGTTGCCGGTGACGCTAAGCCGTTCGAGGCGCGCCAGGGCTCCGAATTCCGGAGGAATCGACCCGCTCAGCTGATTGTGCTCGAGGTAAAGGCGGCGCATTCCGGCAAGGTTCCCCAACTCGGGCGGGATCGAACCCGTCAACTCGTTGTCATGCAGAACGACCCAGTCGAGCCGGGGGAGGTCACCCAGCTGCGGGGGGATCGGCCCGCTCAGTCGATTCTCGTTCAGCTCCAGGACCCGCAGGTTGGACATGTTCCCCAGCTCGGGCGGGATCGAGCCCGTCAGTTCATTGGCCTCGAGTGAGGCGTGCGTGACGCTGGCGAGGTTGCCCAACTCGGATGGGATCGCTCCGGTCAACGCGTTCGAGGAGAGGTACAGCCAAATGATGCTGTGAAGGTCGCCGATCTCCGAGGGAATGCTCCCCTCGAGTTGATTCCGGTTCAGGCGCAGAAGACGCAGCTGGCTGAGGTTGCCCAACGCGGGCGGAATCGGACCGGTGAGCTCGTTGCCGCCGAGGTCGAGCCAATCGAGGTACGACAGGTTACCCAGTTCCGGCGGGATCGGACCGGACAGGTCGTTGCCGGCAAGATCCAGGAAAGACAAGTAGGGCAGACTTGCGAGGTCGGAGGGGATCGGGCCCGTGAGACCCATCGTAACGAGGCCCAGACTGTGGAGGTTGGCAAGTCTCGTCACGAATCCCGGGAACGGACCGGGCAGATCGTTCCCCCCGAGATCCAGGTCGGACAGCTGGGACAGGTCGCCCAGTTCGTCGGGAACCGGGCCCACAAGATTATTCTGTGACAGGTCCAGCTGGTACAATCGAAGCAAGCTGCCGAGTTCCGGCGGGATCGGGCCTGACAAGGCGTTCCAGCCGAGCTCCAGCTGGCGCAGGCTGGTGAGGTTGCCGAGTTCCGGCGGGATCGGGCCCCATAACTGATTCGAAGTGAGCGTGAGCCCCCGCAGGCTGGAAAGGTTGCCGAGTTCCGGCGGGATCGAGCCCGACAAGGCGTTCCAGCCCAACTCCAGTAGCTTCAACTCCGTCAGCTTTCCGAGTTCGGGAGGGATCGGGCCCGAAAGCTTGTTCGACCGCAGATAGATCTGTACGAGATTGGTGAGTTTGCCAAGTTCCGGCGGCAGCGGACCCGACAGATCGTTCTGGTCAAGTACCATGCCCCTGAGTTGTGACAGATCCCCGAGTTCCGGTGGAAGGCGTCCTCTCAAGCCGTTCGCGGACATCTTCAGCCAATCCACGCGCCCATATCGGAAGGTGGCCACGCCGTACCAATCGTTTAGGGGCACGTCCGTAAGCCAGTTCTCGTTGTTCTCCCAGCTATCCCCGCCAGTCGCCCTGTAGAACGCGGTGAGGATCTCCCGATCCGGATTTACAATCGTGATCACGGATGTTCCGGCCGTGGCCCCGACTGCGGCGGTAATCGTGATCACGCCTTCGCGGCGCCCGAGTACGAGGCCCGTACCGTCGACGGTGGCCAGGAATGTGTTGTCCGATGTCCATACGAACTGGACTCCCTCCACGGCATTCTCGTTCTCGTCCGTGGCGGTGGCTCTGAGACGAAGCGTGTCGCCCGGAGTGATCGTGTCCACGGCAGGCGCAATGGTCACGGCATGCACCGACTGCATGACCGACAGCCTCGCTTCGCCGGATACGCCTCCCGCGGTGGCCGTGACCGTCGTGGCGCCACTTCCCTTTGCAGTGACGAGCCCGGTGGAATCGACCGTCACGACAGTGGTGTCCCCGCTCAGCCAGGACACCGCGGCATTCGGGAGCGGCCGCTCGATCTGGTCGCGCACGTCGGCGGAGAGTTGGACGGTCTCGCCCAGCGCCGTCAGGGACACTGTCTTCGGTGTGACAACCACTGTCGCAGGTTCAGCCGTGGCCACGGTAACCGCGAACCCCTGCTCGGTCGAGAGACCGCCGGGATCGCGGGCTGTGACGGTGATCGTCGCCCTCCCGGCCCCCGCCGCCGACACGGTCACCGTGCTGCCGGACACGGATACGCCCGCAACGTTCGGGTCAGACGCCGTCGCCGCGAAGTTCAGCGCATCTCCGTCGGGATCGCTGAAGTAGGCCGACGCATCGACGTCCGCCGTCTGTCGTTCAATCAGGGATTGAGGAGGGATCGAACCCGTCGCGACGGGCGCCCGATTGGAAGGGGGCGGATTCGGCGGTGGGTCGGTCGTGCCACCGTCTCCGCAGGCCGCGATCACAACGCCCGCCAGACCCATCGAGCCGACAAGGACCGAAGCCAGGCCTCGTCTGGTTCGGCTCCGTCCGGTTTCCAACACGCCGGTCGACGCCACGTTGTCGCTCCCAATCCGCCGGGGGTCGTTGCGGACTCCAACCACTGTCGAACCCGCCGCCGCCGCCCGGGTTCCCTGGGTCGCCCGATCGTTACAGGCTGCCGGAACCCCGGGGTCTGGTGGGAGTACGGCCTGTTGGATCCACCCTGCCACGGCGAGTCTCAGCCGGGCAGGGGTCCCGCGCACTTGGCTGGCGCAACGTTCCCCACAGGGGAGATCGGATGAAAGCCGGCAGGACGACTCCCCTGCGCAACCTGATGCGATTCGTGATTCTGGCCCTCGCTACCGACGGGTGCGGCGGCGAGATGGAACCGTTCAGGCCTGCGCGGCCTCTTCCGCCGCCGGGCCCCCCCCTCGCCCACCCATTCCCTCGCCCACTCCGCCGCCCTGTCCGCTTTGCATACCGAGGTCCCGGAACGCGGACGCAGGGACGTCTCACGGTCTCCAGTACGCGGGTGTGCGCGCGGACCATCACGAGCTGCGCCGGGGACGGGGTGGGTTCTACCTGGCGATCGCGTATGGCGACTTCAATCAGGACGGGGTCACGGACATCTTCTACTCGCCCGGCGACGCCTCCGGGAACGCACTGCCGCCCGAGTTGTTCGCCGGCGACGGCATGGGCGGGTTCACGTTCGAAGGGAATGCCTTCGACGCACCCGGCCTCATCCATGCGAGGAAAGCCCTGCCGGGCGACTTCAACGCCGACGGGGTGCTCGACGTATTCGTTCTCGGGCATGGCGACGACAGTCCCGCAGGGCCCGGAGAGGCCCCTTACGCGCTTCTCTCGTCCTCTGACGGGTACCGCCTTGCCCCGGGCCTTGAGGAGTTCGCGGGATTCCTCCACGGTGGCGCTACGGCCGACATCGACGCAGACGGCGATCTGGACGTGTTCGTGACCGACAGCTCGAACGGTTCGTTCTTCCTCGTGAACGACGGGACCGGGACATTCACCATGAGTCGGGCGCGTCTCGGAGAGCACATCGCCAAACCCACCTCCGTCCTGACCGCCGAGCTCGTCGACCTCAACCGCGACCGGTACACGGATCTCCTGGTCGCCGGAGACGAGCATCAAGGGTTCGCCACACGGATTCTGTGGGGAAACAATTACGGTTGGTACGGCTACCTGACCGATTACCTCCCGGCAGTGTACGGCTACGGAGTGGTGGTGGACATCGATGCGGGTGACCTGAACGGAGACGGCTACAAGGATCTCCTCGTAACCAGGACCGGGGATGGTACTGAACACGAGTTCTACGAGGGGTACCACCTGCAGCTATTGCTCTATGTGGGCGGCCGGGCCGGGTTCAGGTGGACGACGTTGGACGAGTCTGCGGATGGCGAGTGGATCCCGTGGATCAGGCTATGGGACCTCGACGGGGACGGTGATCTCGACATCATTGCCGATGACCACACCGCACGGAACCTCGCGTGGATCAACGATGGCTCGGGGAGCTTCGCGCCGCCATAGTCAACCCACGAGTACTTTCGCTCCCGGCTCGATCACGCGTTGAGCCGGAACTCTCCGGACTTTCAAGCCACGTCATGAATGATTATCATTCACAGCGTGAATATATCTCCGCTGTCTCGTTTCGTGGCGAAGGATCTCGAGGCCAGGATGCGCGTGATGCCGGCGGTCGTCGTGGCCGGGGCGCGCCAGACCGGCAAGAGTACGCTCGCGAGAGGGTGCGGGCCGGAGGGGCGTCGGTATCTCTCGCTCGACGACTTCGACGTGCTCGATCTGGCTCGGCGCGATCCCGACTCGCTGGTGGCGGGAACCGAGCCGGTGACGCTGGACGAGGTGCAGCGGGAGCCTGGTGTGCTGAGCGCCGTCAAGCGTGCGATCGACCGTGAACGCCAACCTGGGCGGTTTCTCCTCACCGGCTCGGCGAACCTGCTCATGATGCGCCGCGTCTCGGAGTCGCTGGCGGGGCGAGCCAGTTATCTGACGCTGTGGCCGATGACGCGACGGGAGCAGCTGGGACGGGGACTGTGTGGCGCCTGGGAGGAGCTGATCGCGGCGCGAGACGCGGACTGGCTCGACGTCCTCGCCGCGCAGCCGGACGAGGTCGAGGATTGGCGCGCCCTGGCGCTGCGTGGCGGCTTCCCGGTGCCCGCCGTTCATCTCCGCGACGCCCAAGAGCGGGACATCTGGTTCGACGGCTACGTGCGCACGTACCTGGAGAGAGATCTGCAGGCGCTCTCCTCGATCGCCGCGCTTCCGGATTTCCGCCGCCTGATGCGAGCAGCCTGCCTGCGTATCGGCGGCCTCGTCAACCAGACCGCCCTCGGGCGTGACATCGGACTTCCACAACCGACGGTCAGCCGGTACCTGAACCTGCTGGAGACGTCGTATCTCCTCGTGCGCATTCCCGCCTACTCGGTCAACCGCACCAAACGGCTCATGAAGTCGCCCAAACTCTATTGGGGAGACACGGGCCTGGCGCTGCACCTGGCCGGGGAGAGCGAGCCCCGTGGCGCGCATCTCGAGAACCTCGTGCTTCAGAGCCTGCTGGCCTGGCGAGACGCCCGTCTCCGCCGGGCAGAGGTACTGCACTGGCGCACGACGGTGGGTGAGGAGGTGGACTTCGTGATCGAGACTGAAGGCTCGCTGCTGCCGGTCGAGGTCAAGGCCACGAAGCGACCTCGCCTGCGCGACGCCCGGCACCTGAAGGCGTTCCGGGACGAGTACGGCGCGAGCGCGCGCGCCGGCCTGCTGCTGCACGCCGGGAACACGCTCGAGTGGCTCACCCCGCACGCGCTCGCGGTACCATGGTGGCGGGTGCTGTAGAGCGGACACCAAGGTGCGGAGGTCGTCTACGAGTACCGAACGGTCGAACTCGGGAAATCGAAGGTGACGGTCGAGAGCGTCCTTGTCGGCGTGAGTGCCGAGACCGGGGAAGTCCTGACGGTGCCTGCCCAGTCGACGCCGAAGCTGAAGGCGGCGAGGGTTGCCGTCGCGACGGAGGGCATCGCCCGCGAGTGATTCGGTTCGGAGCTTGATCGCCCAGGCTGTCTCGGAATCCGTCGCGAGTCCCCCACGCCGCGCGAGTGTAGCGAGGCTCTTCTCATTTGCGCGGCCCGTCGCCGGGCGGGCATCTTGCGGGCATCCCGGCGCATTCTCCGACAGATGAACTCCCGGATGACGAAGGTCGAACGATGAAGACGCCCGCTCGCATCATCCTGCTCACGCTCCTCACCATTTCGGCCGCCGGATTGCTGTCCAGTGCTCCCGCCGCGGCGCAGGAGGCGGTCTCGGTCGAGATCGTGCCGAGTTCGCTGTTGCTTCAGGTGGGGGAGGAGGCCACGCTCGAGGCGCGCGTCATGGACGCGGACGGGAACGTGGTGGACGCACAGATCCTCTTCTTCCCGAGTTTCGCGGACGGGCGGAGCGGGAGCGCGCGCCAGAGCATCGACGTGGACCGGGCCACCGGCCGGGTGAAGGCTGTGAAGGGCGGCGAATTCCTCATCTCCGCCATTGTGGCAACGGCGCGGAATCTGCGCGGGGAGGCCACGGTGAGCGTGGCGTTCCCGCCGCTGGACCGGATCGAGGTGACGCCCGCGGGCGGCGCGACCTATGTCGGCGTCGCGACCCGCCACCGGGCGAGGCTGCTCGACACGGCCGATGACGAGCGCGACGGCGAGATCCGCTGGTCCACCTCCAACCCGGACGTCGCGACCGTCGACCGCTTCGGGATCCTCACCGCGCACGGGCCGGGAGAGGTGGCGCTCGAAGCAACGGCCGAAGGCGTCTCCGTCGCGGCCCGCTATCAGGTGCGGGAGAACCCTGCCGCCGGAATGACCGTCTCGGCGAGCGCGGAGCTGGCGCGGACGGGCGATGTGGTGCGCTTCGCCGCGGCGGTCGAGGACGCGATGGGGGGCGCGGTGGCGGATCTACCCGTCACCTGGACCGTCATGGCGGACCCGTCGATCGAGGCGACGGCCGACATCCCGCCGGCGGAGATCGATGATCGCGGCCGGTTCGTGGCCTACTTCCCGGGCGTGTACACGGTGGTCGCCAACGTCCCGGGGCGCGCGGCGCGAACCTCGATCGAGGTCCATCCGCGGCACGTCTCGCAGGAAGTCACCTTCGTCGGTCAGGGGCAGGTCACGAACGAGCGAACGTCCGACCTGTGGGTGTGGGAGGGGGGCGACGGACGCGACTACGCGATCACCGGCACCCACGCTGCGGCGGGCGCCGTCTATTTCTGGGATGTGACGGATCCGGCCAGCCCCGTCATGACGGATTCCATCGTGGTCGACGCGCGCACGACGAACGATGTGAAGGTGAGCGAGGACGGGGAGATCTGCGTGATCTCGCGGGAAGGCGCCTCCAACCGTCGCAACGGGATCGTCATCCTCGACTGCCGGGACCCGAGGGATGTGACGCAGATCTCGGTGTTCGACGACGAACTCACGGGTGGCGTACACAACCTCTTCATCTATCAGGATCATGTGTACGCGGTGAACAACGGGCGCCGCTTCGACGTCATCAACATCGAGGATCCGGCCAATCCCCACCGGGTGGGCCGGTTCGAACTCGATACGCCGGGGCACGCGATTCACGACATCTGGATCGTGGACGGGGTCGCCTACACGTCGAACTGGGGTGACGGAGTCGTGCTCATCGACGTGGGCGGTGGCGACCGCGGCGGCTCGCCGTCCAACCCGGTGGAGATCGCACGTTTCCGCGACATCGGGGGGCGGACGCATGCGGCGTTCCCGTACCGCAGTCCCGCGGGGCGCTTCTATGTGTTCATGGGAGACGAGGCCGGGCGCCCGGGGTTCGACGGACAGGACCGGGAGCGTACGCCCCAGTTCATGTCGGGCTACATCCACGTCATCGATATGACGGATCCCGGGAATCCGGAGGAGGTCGCGCGCTACGAGATCCCGGAGGCGGGGTCGCACAACATGTGGATCGAGGACGACAAGCTCTTCGCCGCGTTCTACAACGGTGGGCTGCGCGTCCTCGATATCTCCGGGGAACTCAAGGGCAACCTGGGCGAGCAGGGCCGGGAGATCGCACGCTACATGGCATACGACCCGGACGGTGTGGTCGCGAACGCGCCCTTCACGTGGGGACCTCAGCTGCACAAGGGAAACCTCTTCTTCGCGGAGTACTTCAGCGGGCTGTGGGCGGTGAAGCTCGAGCCGCGCCGGGAGCTCGTCCCGTAGCGGTCGTCCCGGCGTGAGCGAGTTTCGGATCTCCACGCGCATCAACGGGACGGAGTGGACGGGCGCGATCGAGCCGCGGCTGCTGCTGTCGGACTTCCTGCGCTCCGAAGTCGGACTGACGGGCACGCACGTGGGCTGCGAGCACGGGGTGTGCGGGGCGTGCACGGTGCTCCTGGACGGGGAGCCGGTGCGGGCCTGTCTCATGTTCGCGGTGCAGATCGACGGACATGAGGTGACGACGGTCGAAGGGCTCGCCGCGGCGGGGACCGGGGCCGTGATCCCGGTCGAAGAGTTGCATCCGATCCAGCGGGCGTTCCACGAGACGCACGCGCTCCAGTGCGGCTTCTGCACGCCGGGGATCCTCATGACGACGGCGGCGTTTCTGCGTGAGAACCCCGCGCCTTCACGGGACGAGATCCGCGAGGCGGTGTCGGGACACCTGTGCCGCTGCACCGGCTACCACAACATCGTCGAGGGCGTCGCGCTGGCGGCGGAACGGCTCGCGGCGGACGGGGAGGGCGAGCCGTGAGCCGGGCGGGCGGGACATGGGTCGGGGCCCGGGTGCCGCGCACCGAGGACGCGCGTCTGCTGACCGGCCGCGCGCAGTTCGTCGAGGACGTGGAGCCGCCCGGCGCACTGCACGTCGCGTTCGTACGGAGCGACCTGCCCGCTGGCTGGCTCCGCGTGCTGGATGTGGCCCGCGCGCGGGCGCACCCGGGCGTCGCCGCCGTCTTCACGGCCGCGGAGCTTGGCCCGCTGTGCCGCCCGGGCGCGGTGCTCGTTCCGCCGCCGCCGCTCGAGGGATTGGTGTTCAACGCCCGTACGGCCCTGCCGCTCGTGCGCGACCGGGTCCGCCACCAGGGCGAGGCGCTGGCGATGATCGTGGCCGAGAGCCGATACGTGGCCGAGGATGCCGCGGCGCTGGTGGATGCGGACATCGAGCCGCGCGACGCCGTGGTGGATCTCGAAGGCGCGCTCGAAGCGGACGCGCCGCGGGTCCACGACGACCTCCCATCAAACCTCGCGGCGCACGTCCGGCAGACGAAGGGAGACTACGCCGCGGCGCGCGGGCGGGCCGACCTCGTGCTGGGCCGCCGCTTCCACTACGACCGCGGGATCGGGGGCGCGATCGAGAACCGGGCCGTGGTGGCGGACTGGGACGCCCGGGCCGACCGCCTGCAGGTGTGGGATACGACGCAGGCCCCCATCCCCGTGCGCAACGTCGTGGCCGCGGCTCTGGGTCTTTCCGAGTCCCAGATGCGGGTCATCGCGCCGTTCGTCGGCGGCGGGTTCGGGCCCAAGATCATGTTCTACGCGGAGGAGATCCTCGTCCCCTGGGCCTCGATGCGGCTCGGGCGGCCCGTGAAGTGGGTGGAGGACCGCTACGAGAACTTCTTCGCGACGACGCAGGAGCGTGGCCAGCTCCACGACTCCGAGATCGCGGTCACGCGCGAAGGCCGGATCCTCGGGGTGCGGGACACGTTCGTGCACGACTCCGGGGCGTACGACCCGTACGGACTCACCATCCCCATCAACACCCAGTGCACGCTCCTCGGACCCTACCGGGTGCCGAACTACGAGAGCGAGTTCCGCGTCGTGTTCACGAACAAGCCGATCGTCACGCCCGTACGCGGGGCGGGACGGCAGCACGGCGTGTTCGTCATGGAGCGGCTGCTCGATTTGGCGGCGCGCGAGCTGGGCCTCGATCCGGTGGAGATCCGCCGCCGCAACGTGCTCGGGCCGGAGGAGCTTCCGCACAACCACGAGATCATGTACCAGGACTTCGCCCCGCTCCGGTACGACAGCGGGAGCTACGAGGCGGCGCTGGACGAGGCCGCCCGCATCGTCGGCTATGAGACGTTCCCGCGGGAACGCGAACGGCTGCAGGCGGACGGGCGCGCGGTAGGGGTCGGCGTCGTCAACTACGTGGAAGGGACGGGAGTCGGGCCGTACGAGGGGGCGCGGGTCACGGTCGAACCGAGCGGCACGGTTCGCCTCGCGACCGGCGTCGGCACGCAGGGCCAGGGACACTTCACCTCCTTCGCGCAGATCGTGGCCGACGCGGTCGGCGTCGCCCCCTCGGATGTGCGGGTCGTCACCGGGGATACAAGCGAGTTCCACTGGGGAACAGGAACCTTCGCGAGCCGCGGGGCGGTGGTCGCGGGGAACGCGATCCACGCTGCGGCCCAGGCCGTGCGCGAGAAGATCCTGCGCCACGCCGGGGAGGCGCTCGAGGTCGACGCCGAGGACCTCGAACTCGCGGACGGCGCCGCGCGCGTGAAGGGCGCCCCGGAGGTCTCCGTCCAGCTGGGCGTCCTCGCGCTCGCGGCCAACCCCCTGCGCGGCACCGTGAAGCCGGGGACCGAACCGGGGCTGGAGGCGACATCGTACTTCGGCCCGCCGTGCGGCACGACCGCGAACGGGACGCACGCCATCGTCGTGGCGGTGGACCCCGAGACGGCGATGGTCGAGATCCTGCGCTACATCGTCGTGCATGACTGCGGGACCGTGATCAACCCGACGATCGTGGAAGGGCAGATCCACGGAGGCGTGGCGATGGGGATCGGGAACGCCTTCTACGAGGAACTCGTGTTCGACGAGTTCGGCGGGACGAGCAACGCCTCGTTCATGGACTACCTCCTCCCGACCGCGACCGACGTACCCCCGATCGAGACCGCGCACATCGAGACGCCGTCCCCGCTCAACCCGCTGGGTACGAAGGGCGTGGGGGAGGGCGGGGCGATCCCCGTGGCGGCGGCCTTCGCGCAGGCCGTGGAGGACGCGCTGGCGGACATCTCCCCGGGACTCGAGATTCTCGACATCCCGCTGAGCCCCGGCCGCCTGTTCGAACTCCTGCGAGGGCTTTCGGAGGGGCGTTCGAGGCGCTCGGGAGGGGAGTCGTGAAGCCCCCGCGCTTCGAGTACGTGGCCCCGGCCGATCTCGATGAGGCCCTCGAGGTGCTCGCGGATGACTCTCTCGAAACCCGCCCGCTCGCAGGAGGCCAGAGTCTCGTCCCGATGCTCAATTTCAGGCTCGCGGCGCCCGAGCGTCTCGTGGACCTGAACCTGATCGAGGAACTCGCGCGGGTCGAGAAGACCAGCGACGGTGGGCTCCGCCTGGGCGCCATGACACGGCACACCCAACTGGAGCGCGACCCGCTCATCGCGCGAGGCGCCGCACTTCTAGCGGAAGCGGCGTGCTTCATCGCGCACCCGCAGATCCGTTCGCGGGGCACGGTCGGCGGTTCCGTGGCCCATGCCGACCCGGCCGCCGAGTTGCCGGCGGTCCTGCTCACTCTGGGTGCGCGGGCTCACATCGCCCGCCGCTCGCGGGATGGCGAGCCCGGCCTCCGGGTCGAGCGGACGCTTGACCTTCCCGAGTTGTTTCTCGGCCCGTTCTTCACCGCGCTCGAACCGGACGAGATCCTCACGGCCATCGAGGTTCCCCCTCCCGTATCGGGTGAGGGGACGGCCTTCGACGAGGTAGCGCGGCGCCGGGGCGACTACGCCATTATCGGCGTGGCGGCACGGGTGCGGCTCGACGACGCCGGGGTCTGCCGGCAGGCCGCCATCTCGCTCGTGAACGGGGGGGCCACCCCCTCTCTCATGGACAGGGCGGCGGAGGCTCTGGTCGGCACGGAGCCGGGCCCTGACGCGATTGCTTCGGCGGCGGGGGTCGCCGCGGACACCGCCGAACCGGCCGCCGACATGCACGCGACGGAAGCGTATCGCCGGCACCTGATCCGGGTCATCACGGACCGCGTGCTTTCGCGCGCCGCCGCCCGCGCCCGAGCTTGACCACCTCCACGCTCCTTCATCCCCCGTCGGAATGGTCCGCGCGGGTGGCGGTGCTGCAGGACGGCGCGTCCTACACCTACGGGGAACTCCGCACGCGGTCGCGGCTCAGGGCGCGACAACTCCTGGCGAGCGCGGGCACCGCCGACCTGGACGGCGCACGGGTGGGCTTCCTCATGGCGCCGGGGTTCGAGTACGTCGTCACCCAGTGGGCCATCTGGCGAGCCCGCGGCATCGCCGTCCCGCTCTGCCCGGACCACCCCGGGCGGGAACTCGAATACGTGATCGACGACGCCGATTGCTCCGTGCTCGTGGGCGCCGGCGAGACGGGGCGCCGCCTCGAGGATCCGGCGCGAGACCGCGGCATCCCGTTCCGCAGCGTGGGCGGAGGCCCTGAGGGCGAGCCTGCGCCTCGGGCGTCCGACGCCCTCTCGTTGCCGCGGCTCTCCGCGGAACGGCGGGCGATGATCCTCTACACGAGCGGCACGACGGGTCGTCCCAAGGGAGTCGTGACGACGCACGGCCAGATCGAGGCGCATATCACGTCGCTCATCGGGGCGTGGCAGTGGGAGCGCAACGACCGGATCCTCCATGTCCTCCCCCTCCACCACACGCACGGGATCGTCAACGCCCTCTGCTGCCCCCTCTACGCGGGCGCCACCGTCGAGTTCTCCGGATCGTTCGATCCCGTTGCGACCTGGGATCGGCTGGCCTCCGGCGAGGTGAGCGTGTTCATGGCGGTCCCCACGATCTACGCCAAGCTCCTGCACGCCTGGGATGAAGCTCGCCCGCGAAGGCGGACGAAGTGGTCTCGCGGCGCGGGCGCGCTGCGGCTGCTGGTGTCGGGTTCGGCGGCGCTCCCCGTCCGCGTGTTCGAGCGCTGGGAAGAGATCACGGGGCACCGCCTCCTCGAGCGCTACGGCATGACCGAGATCGGCATGGGTCTCTCGAACCCCTACGACGGCGAACGTCGGCCCGGCAGCGTAGGCCAGCCTCTCCCCGGCGTGGAACTGCGCCTCGTGCGCCCGGCTACGGCTCGCGTGCTGGCGGAGGGCGTGGAGGCCTTCGAACCGGACGCATCGGGCGAGATCCAGGTACGGGGTCCCATGGTCTTCTCGGAGTACTGGCGTCGGCCGCAGGAGACGGAGGCCGCCTTCGTCGACGGGTGGTTCCGCACGGGAGATGAAGCGGTTCTCGAGGACGGATATTACCGGATCCTGGGGCGTCGCTCCGTCGACATCCTGAAGAGCGGCGGCTATAAGATCTCCGCCGTGGAAATCGAGGAGTTGCTCCGTTCACACCCGGCCGTGCGGGATTGCGCCGTGGTCGGGCTCCCGGACGAGGATTGGGGAGAGCGGGTGGCCGCCGCGGTCGTGCCGGAGCCGGACGCGTCTCCGCCGCCCGACGCGATCGAGGCGCTGCTGGAACCGTGGGTGCGCGAGCGCCTCGCGAGGTACAAGGTGCCGCGCGCGTGGCGCTGCGTCGAAGATCTCCCGCGGAACGCCATGGGAAAAGTGCAGAAGCCGGCCGTGCTCGCGCTGTTCGACGTCGGGGCCCAGCCATTGCGTACCCCTCCCGGATGACGGAGCGTATCCACACAGGCCGTCGCGCAGACGGCCGCCACATGAACCCGGACACCGGCGGAGTACAGTGACAATGAAGCTCTACGATCTCTCACAGCCGCTCAATCAGGACTGCTTCTTCTGGCCCTATTATCCTCCGTTCGAAGTCAAATATATAAAGCGCAAAGTCGAACACGGGGTGAACGCACAGTACATCCAGACGTCGAACCACATGGGTACGCACCTCGACGCGCCGCGTCATTTCGTCACCAACGGGATGACGATCGACGAGATCCCGCTCGAGTGGCTGTACGGGGATGGGGTGATCGTCGACCTCCGCGACGAGATGACGGATCTTGCCGCGTACACACCCGAGATGATCGAGTCCCGCGTCGAAGTCCGAGACGGGGACCTCCTCATCCTCCACACAGGGTGGCACCGCTTCGGGCAGTTCGGCACCGAAGCGAACGAAGAGCGCTATGTCCACACCCACCCAGGGGCGCACCCGGACATGGTGAAGTGGCTCATCGACCGGAAGATCCGGATCTGGGGCGTGGACGTGATCTCCACGGACCATCCCATGAACCTCCCCATCGGACGTTTTCTGGGCAAAGGCACCTTCGGACACTGCGACCGGGTGCGGGCAATGGCCGAGCGCGTGTTCGGCAGTGCCGAGGCGGTGGACGAACTCTTCCCTGAGGAACACTATCAGCTCACGCACAATGCGCTGTTTCCGCACGAATGCATGCATATTGAGAACCTCGGGGGACAGATAGACGCGCCGGAACTCCAGAACCGGCGGTTGACCATCGGGTGTTTCCCCTGGAAGTTCAAGGGAGGGGAAGCCGCCTTCTGCCGCGTGGTGGCCTTCCTCGAGGATTAGAGAAAGTAAGAGAAAGAGAAAATGAGAGAGACGAGGAGAGAGACAATGACTATCCTCCGGCCTTTGAGAGCCGTCGTACTGTCTGCGGTCCTGCTGCTTCATGCAGCGACTCTGGCCGCGCAGAGCTACTCGTACGAGGGGTTGCTCGACTACATGGAGCAGGTCCGGAACGACAACGATCTGCCGGGTCTGTCGGTCGCGGTCGCGGTGGATGGGGAGATCGTCTTCTCGGAGGGCGTGGGCGTCGCCGAACTCGACAATCGCACGCCGACCACCGGCCGGACGGTCCACAACGTGGGGTCGGTGTCGAAGGTGCTGGCCGTCGTCGGCCTCATGCAGCTGGTGGAGCGGGGAAGGGTGGACCTCGACGCCACGCTCCAGACGTACATGCCGTGGTATCCGGAGCGGGAGCACCCCATCACGGTGCGCCACATCCTCACGCATACCTCCGGGATCCGGCACTACAACGGGGTCGAGTTCGGCCCCCACGACCTGCTCAGGCTGCGGCACTACGACGACTTCCAGGAGGCGACGGAGCTGTGGCGCGATGATCCGCTGGCCTACGAAACGGGGTCCGGCTGGATGTACTCCTCGCACGCGCACAACCTGCAACACGGTATCGTCGAGGCCGCGTCGGGGATGGCCTACGAGGAATACCTCAAGCGCTTCGTGTGGGAGCCGGCGGGCATGATGGCGACGCAGTTCGACGTTCCGTCCCGGGTGGTGCAGAACCGGGGCCACGGCTACGTGCGCGGGGAGTCCGGGCGCTTCATTCATCCGCCGCCGGAGGACCCGAGCTACAAGTACGCGGGCGGCGGGATCATCTCGAATGTGGACGACCTGGTCCGCTTCGCGCTCGCGATCAACGACGGTCGCCTGCTCGGCCCGGAGACGGTGGCCGAGATGCACCGGCCGCAGCTGGAGACGGGGATCCGGCAGATCGACCCCTCGACCCCCGACGGGCTGGGCGAGCCGATCACCCACGAGCAGGCGCTGGCGTGGTTCATCCGGACGGACCAGGCGGGGCGGCGCTACCCCAGCCATACGGGCACCGTGAAGGGAACCCGATCCTTCCTCGGCAACTGGAACGACTACGGCGTGGTGGTGGCGATCCAGACGAACGCGCTCCCCTTCGACTCGGCGCGGTACGGGGAGGCGATCGCCCAGATGTTCCTGCCCTAGCTGCGGCCGGCGGCGCCCGTGACGAAACCACACGATCCGGCGCTGCTCCCCGCCCGGGAGCAAGCCCGCCGCATTCGTGAAGGCGAGCTGAGCGCGGCCGAACTGCTTGCCGCGTGTAAGGCCCGGCTCGACCGGCACAACTCGGCCCTCAACGCGGTCGTTACGCTGAACCCTGCCGCCGAGGCGGAGGCGGCTGCGATCGATGCCGCCCTCGCCGCCGGTGCCGACCCGGGGCCTCTCGCCGGGCTCGTCGTCGGCATCAAGGACGTGACGGAGACGGCGGGTCTGCGGACGACGTACGGTTCGCCGCTCTTCGCCAATCATGTGCCCGAACGTGACGCGCTCGTGGTACGCCGCCTCCGGGAAGCCGGCGCCGTGATCCTCGGCAAGACGAACACCCCCGAGTTCGCCGCCGGCGGCAACACATGGAACGAGGTGTTCGGGGTCACGCGGAACCCGTGGGATCCCGCTTTGAGCGCCGGGGGTTCGACCGGAGGCGGAGCGGTCGCGCTCGCGACGGGCATGGTCTCGCTCGCGCAGGGAACGGACTTGGGCGGCTCGCTCCGGATCCCGGCCTCCTTCTGCGGGGTCGCCGGGCTTCGCCCCACGCCGGGGCTCGTCCCCACGGTTCCGGCGGCCTACCTGTGGGACGACCTGCAGGCTACGGGCCTCATGGGACGGGTGCCCGGGGACATCGCGCTGGGTCTGCGCGCGATCGCGGGACCGGATCCGGCTTCACCGGTGTGCGCACCGGAGCCCGCCTGGGACGCCGCCGAGGTGGATCTCGCCGGTTGCCGGTGGGCGTACGCGGGGGACATTGCGGGCATCGGGGTCGATCCCGGTGTGGAAGCGAGTTGCCGGGACGCTCTCGAATCGCTGCGGGCAGCGGGAACCGGCCCAAACGGAATCGTCGGGATCGACGAGATCGAGCTGGACCTCTCATACGCACGGGACGCGTTCCTCGCCCTGCGCGGACACTGGTTCGTCTCCCATTTCGAAGGTGACCTGGAGCGGATCGACGCCTTCGGGCCCAACGTGTCGGCCAACTTGCGGTCCGGGTTGTCGCTGACCCCGGCCCAGATCGGAGCGGCTGAGAACACGCGCCGCCGCGTGCGGGAGGCCCTGCTCAGCCTGTTCGAGCGTTACGATGCGCTCCTCACGCCGTGCATGGCCATCCCGCCGTTCCCCGTGGAGCAGAACTATCCGGAGACCGTCGGCGGACGGCCGATGGAGACGTACGTCGACTGGATCGCCCCGACCTTTCTGCTCTCGCTGCCGGGCCTCCCCGTGGCGTCCGTGCCCGCGGGGCTGGACCCGGCCGGACTACCCGTAGGCCTGCAGGTGGTGACGCCCCGGGTGGCGAAGCTCGGGCGCTCGCGGTCGCAGCGACCATCGCCCGCACGCGACCCCTCGGCCTTCCGCCGCTCGTCACGGACGGTTGACGTTCCCGCGGGAACGTCCGGGACCTTGACGCGCCGGTCTCGCGATGATCTTTCAAGTGTTCGACCCGGCCCCTGAGGGGCCACCCAGGACCCGAATCCGAGAAGCCCCATGACACCGTCATCCGACAACCCCGCTCCCGAGTTGTCCGGCGCCGCTCTGGACGCCTGTGTCCGTTTCCTCCAGCGACTCGTCCGCACGCAGTCCATGCCCGGTGAAGAGGGCGAGGTGGCGATGCTCGTCGCCTCCGAGATGCGGGCGCTCGGGTACGACGAGGTCGGTCACGACGAGGCCGGGAACGTCATCGGTCTCATCCGGGGCCGCGGCGACGCCCCGTCCGTGATGTTCAACACCCACCTCGATCACGTCGACGCCGGGGACCCGGCCGATTGGCCCCACCCGCCCTACGGCGGGGAGATCCACGACGGTGTGCTGTGGGGCCGCGGTGCAATCGACATCAAGGGACCGCTCGCCGCGCAGGTACACGGAGCCGCCCGGCTCATCGCTTCCGGAAGGCGGCCTCCCGGCGATGTCTATGTGACGGGGACCGTGCAGGAGGAAGTCGGGGGTCTCGGCGCGCGCTACATGGCGGAGACGCTCCGGCCCGATCTGGTCCTGATCGGCGAACCGAGCCGGAACGAGGTTCGCCGCGGACACCGCGGGAGGATCGAGCTGCGCGTCCAGGTCCGGGGCCGGATGGCCCACGCCTCGATGACGGATATCGGCCGCAATCCACTCACCGTGCTGGGACGTTTCCTGGCCGAACTCGAGGGCGTGGAGCTTCCGCATGACCCGGACCTGGGCACATGCACGATTGCGCCGACGCTCATCGGGACGGACCAGACGAGCGGCAACGTCATCCCGGGCCTCGCGGAAGTGACACTCGACTGCCGCACGGTGACGGGCCAGGACGCGGCCTCGCTCCGTGAGCACCTTCTCCCCATGCTGCGCGCGTGCGAGATCGAGGGTTCGAGCAGCGACATCCTGATCCCGCAGCACGAACGATCGAGTTACGCGGGGTACGAGATGACGTACCCGGCGGACAACCCGGCGCTTTCGCTTCCCGCCGACCATGCCGCGATTCGGACGGCGGCCGAGGTCCTGGCCGGCCCGCTCGGGTCCGAACCTCCGGTGGGCGTCTGGGACTTTGCCACGGACGGCGGACATTTCGGGCTCGCGGGGATGACTGTGGCCGGCTTCGGCCCCGGCGACGACCGCCTGGCCCACACCGTCAACGAACACATCGTCATCGACGAACTCGCGACGGGCATCCGCGGGAACGCCGCCCTCGCTCTGCACTGGCCCTCGCGCTATGCCAAGGTGTAGATGCCCGGCTCCTCGCTGTTCGGGGTGGATGAGGGGCGGTAGAGTGGCGGTGCCGGCGGCGTCGGCCGGCGGTGCCCTTGCCGGTCCGCGATGTGCCCGGTGGTCTCCGGGGGTCGGCCGGGGCGGTTGGGGGGACTCGGAGCGGCTGGGCGGGACGGCGGCATGGCGGAGCGTGGACTGTTCGAGCGGGCGCTGGGACTCGAGTGGCCGTGGCGGGTGAAGCGGACGGAGTTCGACGCGGCGGAGCGCCGCCTGGACCTGCATCTGGACTTCGAGCCGGGCGGGACGTTCGACTGCCCCTCGTGCGGGCGGGAGGGCTGCAAGGCGCACGACTCGAGCCCGAAGCGATGGCGGCACCTGGACTTCTTTCAGCACCGGGCCTACCTGCACGCGCGGGTGCCGCGGGTCAGGTGTCCGGCGTGCGGGGTGAGGCAGGCGAAGGTGCCGTGGGCGGAGCCGGGCTCGGGCTTCACGCTGTGGTTCGAGGCGCTGGTGGTGGCCCTGGCGCGGGAGATGCCGGTGCGGGCGGTGGCCCGGCTGGTGGGCGAGCACGACACGCGGCTGTGGCGGTTGCTGAAGCGCCGCGTGGGGGAGGCCCGGGCGGAGGCGGACTTCTCCCAGGTGCGCGCGGTGGCGGTGGACGAGACGGCGTGCCGGCGGGGCCACGACTACATCACGCTGTTCGCGGATCTGGACCGTTCGCGGCTTCTGTACGCGACGCCGGGACGCGACGCTTCGGTCGTGCGCCGCTTCCGGGAGGACCTCGAGGCACACGGGGGGCGCGCCTCGAGCGTCCGAGACTGTGCATGGACATGTCGGCCGCGTACATGAAGGGGGCGCGGGAGGCGTTCCCGGAGGCCGGCGTCACCTTCGACCGCTTCCACGTGCAGCGGGTCATGAACCGGGCGGTGGATGAGGTGAGGCGCGCCGAGCGCAAGGAGCGCCCCGAGCTGAACCGCACCCGCTACCTGTGGCTCAAGAGGCGCGGCGGGCTCACCGCCTCCCAGCGCGAGTGGATCGGCGAACTGCTCGATCCGTCGCGGCGGAGCCTGAAGACGGCCCTCGCCTACCGGTTCAAGCTCGCCTTCGAGGCGTTCTGGGATCTCCCGCCCCGGCTGGCCGAGGTCTACCTCGAGAGATGGTGTTTTTGGGTCGGCAAAAGCGGTCTCCAGCCCGTCATCGACACGGCGAAGACGATCAAGAAGCACTGGGACGGCATCCTCCTCTGGTTCCGCTCGAGGATCACCAACGGCATGATCGAGGGCATCAACTCCTTGGTCCAGGCCGCCAAGGCCAGAGCCCGAGGCTACCGGACCACCGAGAACTTCATCACCATCGCCCTATCTCGTGTGCGGCAAACTCCACTTCAACCTACCCACCTGAAACAGCGAGGAGCCAGATGCCCTACCCCATCTTAGAGTTGGATTCGCCGCGCTGTCTGAAGTCCCAACCCGTCTTGCGGCTCGGCCGGGGTGTCAAATGGAATCACGATGTCCCGACCAAACGGATACGCGGCCACGATTCGTTCCTGTCGTGGCGCAGTCACGCAAGGGCTTCGTTAGGCGATGCAGGAATTCGCCACGAACTTCGTCAACCTGATTGCGGACAACCTTCGGGATCGTTACGAGAACGGCTTCCCGATCCTGAAAGAGCTGATTCAGAATGCCGACGATGCCAAAGCCCGTACGCTGATCTTCGGACGCCATCCCGGCTTCTCGAAAGCATCTCATCCGTTGCTTCAGGGCCCCGGTCTTTGGTTCTTTAACGACGGCGATTTCACGAAGAGCGACGCAGACGCCCTCCGCTCCTTCGGAATTACCAGCAAGGGAGGCGACCCCCGTACCATCGGGAAGTTCGGCCTAGGAATGAAGAGCGTGTTCCATCTCTGCGAGGCGGAACCTGCCAACGACTTTGAGACACATGACGATTCAGTTTAGTGAACCCTCCTTTCGCCCGTTGGCCGGCTCTGCTCCATCGGCCGCCGTGACGGGGATCGCGCGGTTGATCCAGACCTCCGCCGGTAGTTCCGCGGCCCTCGGCGGGCCACCCACGAAGCGGTTGGGCCGGGCGGCGTAGGCCGCGGCCAGCACGTTCCGGCGGTGCTCGATCACCTCGGGGGCGCGGCCGAGGTGGACCTGCTGGGGCGTGAGCAGGCCGATGCCGCCGTGCCGGTGTTCGGTGTTGTACCACTGGAAGAACTCCCGGCAGAAGTCCTTCGCCTCCTCGATGCAACCGAACCGGCCGGGGAAGCCCGGGTGGTACTTGACGGTCTTGAAGTGCGCCTCCGAGTAGGGGTTGTCGTTCGAGACCCGGGGGCGGCCCAGCGACTGCGTGACGCCGAGGTCGGCCAGGAGCTGCGCCGTGCACTTGGCCGTCATGGGAGATCCCCTGTCCGAGTGCAGCGTGAGCACCCGGGGCTCAACACCGTGCTTGAGACACGTCTCGCCAACCAGGTGTCCGGCCAGGCCGGCGGTCTCGCGCTCCGCCACCAGCCATCCGGTGGCGTAGCGGCTGAAGATGTCCAGAATGACGTAGAGATAGAAGTACCGCCACTTCTCCGGCCCGAGGAGCCGCGTGATATCCCAGGACCACACCTCGTTGGGCGCGCGCGCCACGATCTCGGGCTTCGGGTGGTTCGGGTGGCTGCGCTGGGCCCGGCGCTCCCGGACCGCCCGGTTCTCGGCCAGGACGCGGTACATCGTCCGCTCCGAACACAGATGGACGCCCTCGTCCAGCAGCGTCGCGTACACTTCCGCGGGAGCGCGGTCCGCGAAGCGCGGCGAGCACAGCACGCCGAAGACCTCCGTGCGCTCCGCTTCGCCCAGGGCCCGGGCGGGAGCCGGCCGGGGCCGCCGCTGCCCGGTCTTCGGCCTCCGGCGACGGTAGAACGTGGCGCGCGCGACCCCGAGGGCCTCGCACGCCGCGCGTACGCCCACATGCCCGGCCAGATCCCCGGCCGCGCTCAAGAGCGCTTCCCGTCCCCGGGGCTCACGCCCAGCAGCCCCGCAACTTTTCCCTGGACATCGATGATGATGCGCGCCTTGCGGAGTTCCTCGCGCAGCCGCGCGTTCTCCCGCTCCAGCTTCCGCACCTTCCTCGCCTCACGCTTCCCGTCCGAGGGCCTCGGGCCGCGCTTCTTCGCCAGCCCCCTGAGCGACCCCTCCCGCGCCGCCTTCCGCCACGACGACAGGTGCGAACTGTACAGCCCCTCGCGCCGAAGCAACTCTCCGATCTCGCCCGGCGTCCGGCAGGCGTCCGCCTGCTCCACGATCGAAAGCTTGTATGCCGCCGTGAAACGCCGCCGCGTCGCCTTCGCCGACACCTCCGGATCCGGCCCCGCTGCCGCGCTTCGCTTGCCCTCCCCCGAAGGGAGGGGCGTTCCGTTCAACTTCATTCCTTTTCCTCGTTCCATCCTTCATCTCCCTGCCTCGCCCTACTCTAATCTCTTTCTCCCTTCGTGTCTCGCGCGTGTTGGCAGAGAGGGAGGTGTTCTTCTACGTGGGATCCGATGGGGAGAATCCATACGAGGAGGCCCTCACTCCTTGGAAGCCAGATGATCGCCCGGAATGGAATGAGATTAGCGTTGATTGGGAACTTCTGAGGACCTGGGGCGAGCGCTTCCAAGGCGCTCACGGAGCCCACAGTTGGTTCCTCCTGTGGCTTCCTCTCCGAAAGAGACGGCACCTGCTCTCGGGCGACGAATCGCGAGCGATTATCCGCCGTTTTCCCGGTGATCCGACTTCCGGTAACGATCCAACCGGCGAGCTCGCCTTCCTGGATGACGCGAAACTCGCCTACGAAATCGGTGCAATCCTTCCCTTGCTGCGGCATCTGCGGCGCGTAGAGCACAAGGACATAGAACGCGAGGACAAGGAGAGGAATCGCTTCGTCGTTCGGCTCGACGGCACGCCACGCCTCTTGAGCGATTTCAGTGAATTTCCCGAAAACGTGGATCGTCAGATTAGGGTGGACGGTCAAATCCTGCTGGAAGATGGTTGTCCGCCGCTTTCCTTCTCTGGAGTGAGGATCGACAGTTGCGACGTGGACTTTGCCGCCATGAAGGAGCACGAGGCGTGGCCCCGCACCCGATACCGCGACGCATTTCAGCGGGAACAGGAGGAAAAGGACAATGCGTCGCCACAGGGGGCGGTCCTATTCTCTTCCGGCCCGTTGGCCGCGGCGTGCTCTCGACTTCAATGGGCGGTGTTCCTGCCGGTGGAGGGCGATTCCGAAGACTTTGATCACGATCACGGAGCCGGCCACGGAAAGCGGATACACTCGTTGACTCTGCACGGTCAATTCTTCCTGGATGCCGGACGGAGGAAGATACAGGGGTCGGAACACCTGCACGAAGAACTTGAGGCTCTGGGTGATTCCGGCATCGACGAACCCTCGTTGTGCAGGCGCTGGAATCAGCGATTGGCGCAGGATGTCGTATTACCGCTCGTGCTGCCCGCCCTGAAGCACTACGTGAGCCAACATAAGCTGTCAGACGAAGAGTGCGGCGCGCTTGCCGAAACCCTCATGGGGTCCCGGTGGTTCAAGTCATTCAGGCAGTATGTCTGCCAAAATGCCGTGTGGATGCGCACCTTGCAGTCCGGAGAGAGTCCTGGCTGGCGACTGATCGTGGGCGATTGCCGATCTCGGCTACGTCCAGTTCCCAAGCCCCCAGACGCCGCCCCGCAGCGGCCGTGGAAGGTCTTTCCTAGGCTCGTCGACTGCAACGTGGTGCCATACGATATGGAAGCCCCCGGCCTACGACGTCAGTCTCCCCAATATCGGTGGCATGAGTCTGAGATCGTGATCCTGCTGTCCCGGATCCATGGACTGTTCACGGATGCTCCGGCCATGACGTACTTGGCCGACTTCCTAGACTCGTGCGCGGCAGACTGCCTGTCCGCGGAGGCCGTACAAGACAAGCTACTCTTGGTGTTGAGGGATGGTTTGCGCGCCGGTGCACCCGAGGCTCGCCGTAAGGTTGCGGCTAAAGCGCGACGACTCGTTGGCTTCGTGGCACCGGAGAGACGACTAACTCTCTCGTCGGATCTGCCGGAGTCGGTCCTCCAGGACTTATGGGGAATCGACGTTCCGGTCTTGTTGGTCCCCAGGGGCTTGGAGGCGTACGAACTCGGACGTGCCCTACCGGACGAGCTGGCGCTCGCCGAATGGCTCAGAGCGTTGGACCGCACCCTTGGCTCGCATGACGCGGAGGAAGCGCAGGAGCCGATTCTCTTAGTGGCGCAGGGGCTGCTGAGCGCCTTGCCCGCTGACGACCGCTGGCGCTTTCTCCAGAGGGAGGGCAATCGGAGGCTTAGGGTCGTCGGCGTGACGGACGCGCGCGATGGCACGAGGAAGCCCGTTTCCGTGGCGGACATCCAACGCGTGCGGGAAGCGGGAACACTGTTCCGCTTCGTAGAAGGACTGCGCGGTCGGCAGATGGGAATCGCGCCCGAGCTTGCCGCGACGCTTCCAGACGCGGATGTCTGGCTCGTCAATAAAGAGGTTCACGACCTCCTACGCGAGCGCAGGTCGCAAAGCGACGACCGGCTCCCGTCCGCGAACGATGTGCGCGCTTGCTTGGCGGCCGTGGCGCTTGTGAGCAGGGGCCGGCTGGGAGACGTTGGCGACCGTCGGCGACTGCTCGTGAAGGCGAACGACCCGGGCACGGACCAGGACGCCCGGCGTGGTCTTCGACTTCTCTTGCACGGCACTCTCGACTGTCGCACGATCGATCAGGCTCGGCTGCGGGTCAGCCGTCATGACCAGCATTCTGCTTGGCCCAAGCTCTGGACCGGATTGCACGAAGGCGACGGATGGCGCTTGATTCCCGAGGATCTGGCCGACGCGATTCCCGAAGGCCAGTGGCACGCGGCCGGTGTCCACCCGATAAGACCTCGCGCACTGATTGACAAGCTGCGCGAGACCGAGGGCCAAGGCATTGCGGTGCCCGAGGAGTTCTCCATCGAACAGCGCAACGAGATTCTCTCACGCATCGAGGACGAGGATCTTTGGCGGCGTCTGCCTTTACACACCACACCGGATAGCGTCCTCGTATCGGCTGATCGCCAACGGGTCTATCTGGCGCCCTCGCGGGACACGGGTCCGTTGTGCGGCGAAGCCATCTTGATCGAACGAAGCGGGCATCCCGTCGTTGCCCAGCAGCAGGATCGCTGGCTGCGACCCCTAGACCGAACTTCCGCAGCCCGGAACGCGGCAAGTTGTTGCGACGTGGTCACATGACTCGATTTCGGGGGTGTACGCTACTGGGTACGGGTCACGGTTTGACGCCGAGGAGCCGGAAGGCCTCGGCCTGAAGGGGGGTGGGACGGGCGAGGATGTCGGCGGCCGGGGCTCCGGGCGCGACGGGTCGGACGCGGTTTTTGGTGAGGGTGGCGAGGTCGGCCAGGAGTGTCCGGAAGCTGTGGACGGGCAGCCCCTCGGGAGTGCGCTTGCGGGCGGCCTTGGCGCGCGCGGCGGGCGAGGGTCTCGCGGGCGCGACGGGCGAGGCGCGTTGGGCCTCGGCGGCGTCGGGGTCGTCGTCGTCGAAGAGCAGCGGGGCGAGGGCGCGTCTCATGTGCCACTCGACGTAATAGGCGAGCATGCAGAGGAAGACGTGGGCCCGCACGCGCCCCTCGAGGCGGTGGTGGACGGGACGGACCTTGAGGTCGACGCTCTTGAAGCTTCGGAAGGCGCGCTCCACGCGGCTGAGGCTCTTGTAGGAGCGGACCACGTCCCCGGCCGGCAGTTCGTCGGCGGGCACGTTGGTGCGGATGACGTAGATGCCGTCCAGGGCCGCCTCGGCGGCGATGCGCTCCTCGTTGCGCGCGTACGCGAAGCGGCCGTCCCCGGCGACCTCGGTGTCGAAGTGCTTGCCGACCTTGCGGGATCGCAGGGCGCGGTCGGCGCGCACGGCGATCTTCTCGGGGTCGGTGAGCGGGCTCCGCTCGCGCCGCGTGGCCGCGGCGACCTTCTCCAGCTCGCGTTCGGTGGCCTCGAGGAGTTCCTCGCGCTTGCGGGCGCGCTCGGCGGCCAGGAGCGGGTTGCGGCACGCGACCAGCCGCTCCCCGGGATAGTCGGGCGACTCGATCTCGGCGAGGTTCCGCTCGTCGAAGAGCGACAGCTGGAGGTCGCCGCCGCCGGCGAGCTTGCGGATCGCGTCGGCGCGCAGGGCGGTGATCCACCCCAGCCCCGCGGGCCGCAGCTCCTCCCGGATGCGGGCGCCGGTGATGAGCCCCCGGTCGCCGACCAAGACGATCCGGGACAGGGAGAAGCGCTCGCGCAGCTTCGCCACCTGCGCGCCGACGACGCCCGGATCGGCGGTGTTGCCCTCGAACACCTCGACGGCCACCGGACACCCCTCTCCGTCGCACAGCAGCGCGAACACGATCTGGAGCTTGCCGCGTTTGCCGTCGCGGGAGTAGCCCCGCCTGGCGAGCGGACACTTGCGGCCCTCGAAGTAGGTCGAGGTCACGTCGCACAGCACCAGCGAGCCGTCCGCCAGGCGTCTCCCCGCCAGATGCCGCTCGATGCGGTCCCGGCGCCTCAGCAGCCAGTCCATGGCCCGGTACAGCTCGTCCGCGTCCGCGTCCTCGACGCCGAGCTCCCCGCCCAGCGTGTGACTCATGGTCTCCCCGCCAAGCGAGCGCGCGGTGGCCAGCTTCGAGCGGGGGTCGAGGACGCGGGCGACGATCATGGCGACGGCGAGCGCCCGCTCCCGGGACGGACGGCGGTCCAGCAGCTTCTCGAGCCCCAGGGCGCGAAGGGTGCCCAGGACGGCGGCGACGTGGCCGTGGGGCCGGGAGCGAAGGATCTCGAACGCGTCGTCCATCGAGGGAAGCGCGACGCCCCCCTTCAGGAGGATGCGGAGCCCCTCGACGAGTTCGTCGGGCCACTTCGAGAGGTTGGCCAGCGTGCGCTTCCTGACCTTGCCGCCCTCGCGGTAGGACTCGCGCAGAAGGACGGCGGGCGGGGAGTTCCGGTTGGGGACGCGCTCGATGTACATGGACATAAACATAACGCATACAACACATCGTGGCAACGCTATGCATCTTACGTTACATGGGTACCGCGAACCGCGCATGAAGCCGCGTATGCGGTTCCCCGTTAACGAGTTACGGCCTGCAGCGGCCCCGATTCACGCGGAAGTTCGGCCTAGACGACCGGGCGAGGATCGAAATCGCTCTGCGAGCCGAAGAACCCTCATGTTACTGGCGCCTCGTCATGGATGCGCTGCGCGCCATAGACGAAGGTGTGATCGGCGACGATTTGCGCGCCGTGCTGCGGAGCCGGGCTTGGCTGCCTGCGGCTTCCGGCTCGCCGGTCAAGCCCGACGATGTCATCGACCTCCAGGCGTCTTTGCGCGACGAAGCTCACCGGCTCGTGGCCGAACATCGATCGGCTCACGGTCCCGTTTTCGCGGTCCCCGAGGACCTGCATGACGACATCCAGAAGCATCAAGCGTGGAGGCGGCTGCAGGGAGCTTTCTCCTCGGGCACCGACGGCATAGAGCGTCTCGGATTGCTGCTTACCGATCTGTCGGACTACCACATCGGCGAATGGCCGGAGCATCCGGAGCCTGACCAATTGGCGCTGCTAGCTCGTTGCCGTCGGCTTCCGGGCTGGCGCCTGCTGGCCACGGCTGCGGATGGTCCGTTCTGTTTGGAGACAGTTTGGGACAAACTGGGGTCAGCACTCTCGAGAAGGATCGATGTCGAAAGATTGGTGAGTGTACTGAACTGGATCAGCGAGGGCGATGACCGTAGGCCGCTCCGCAAATCAATCCATGATATCTATCTGCGGCAGCTACCGAATCACGGTTTGACAGCGGCCCAGCTCTCGCGCCTGCGTCTCGCGTCGGCCGACGGACGGTGGCAACCGGCCTCAAGACTATGCCACGGCTATCATGGTGTCGTGTCCACCAGCGCGCTTGACGCGAGCCAGGGACGCATCCTCAAAGCCGTCATCTGTAGCGGCAGTTCCGGCACTGGACGGCCTGACCACTCCGGGGCTCCCTCGGCCCCCGCCTTTTGGGAGGCCCGGCCACAGGCCAGGGATAAGCTGCGCTGCTACTTCCAACCGTGGGAGCACCTCGTGCCGAAGCCTATGATTGGCGTGGTACTGGGGCTCTTGGGTCGCGCCCTACGCGATCTGGCCGAGCAATACCTGCATCCGCACAGTTTCGAATGGTTTGTACAGAAACTCCCGAGATCATCACGGACGAAGCTGGAACTCATCTCGGTCGGCTTCGAGCTGCAGACGCAAGACAAAGTAGCCGTATCCAACCTCCTGGGCGAACCAATGAGCGTTGCCCTTGAACCGGAGTCGGCCACGCTTCTCGTCGGCGCAGTGGCTCCGCACGGCGTCGACGGATACATGGTCACGATGCGCTTTATTGATCCCGGTAGCCTCCAGCCGGAGCGCTCAGCCGAACTGCTGCGTGCCACGGCAGAAAGGCTCTCTCGCGAACTCCTCACGGCACATGCGGACTTCGGAAGCCTGTGGCGAGAGCTGGACCAGACAGATCAACTGGAGATCGGGATTGCTCGTCGGCTGATCTTGGATCATGTCCCGTTTTACCTCAGGCAGCTCTCGGTGAGAAGCGAGCAGGTCGAGCAACAACTGTTGATCTGCGATTCGTGCCGCCGCCGGATCGCGGAGGCGGAGGCAGGCGGGCAGTCGGCCGAACTCGCAAGGGAGGATCTACACGGAGCCCTTGAGGAACTCGCCGAGCGAATCGACGGTAGCCCGCATGAACAGCAAGCGGTCCTGCAAGCTGTCAAGAACAAACTCCAGCAATATCAGTACGATCCTTCCAGTATCCCGTTCGAACTTTTCCAGAACGCCGACGACGCCGTCATTGAGCTGGGTGAGCTTCGCGCTATTGAGTCAAAGAACTGTAACGTTCCGGAGTCGGCCCGGCGGTTTGTGGTGGAGGAGCGAGCTGATGGACTCGGTTTCCTGCACTGGGGACGACCGGTCAACGCCCGTGGTCCGGTCGACTTTGACGGTGAGCGCCGGGGTTATGACCGCGACTTGGAAAAGATGCTCATCTTGTCCGCGTCCGATAAGCCCGGGGACGAGCGCGTAACCGGCAAGTTCGGCTTGGGGTTCAAGAGCGTGTTGCTGGCCTGCGACCAGCCCCGGCTCCTCAGCGACCGGCTGGCCGTGCGCGTGGTCGCGGGTATCCTGCCGCAGCCTTGGGATGATGCTCAGGAGACACGGCGGCGCCTGACGGAACTTGGTACCGATTCGGAGCTGCCCGGCACGCTCATTGATCTGCCGGAAGTAGGGGCTGAACTTCGGGATAGGGTCCTGGAGCGATTCCGGGATCTCGCGGGTATCCAATGCGCCTTCGGACGGGCTGTCCGGTCGATCGAATGCGTTGGAGCGTCGGAGGCGAGTTGGGGCTGGCAACCGCGTTCCATTTTTCCGGGCGTGGAAGTAGGTGAGTTGGACCTGCAGGGTGACGGAGGTGACCGCACGACGGCTCTCTGTGTCCGCACGGACAGTGGCACCCTGCTCATGGCCTTGGGACCACAAGGATTCCGCCCGCTGCCCGACACGGTTCCCGCCCTATGGGTCACGGCACCCACTCACGAGTCGTCGGCCGTTGGCTTCGCCGTCAACGGCAGCTTCGATCTGGATGCCGGCCGCGGTCGTCTGGCGGGCGACACCGCCAACAACGTCAAAAAGGCGGGACGAATCGGGCGTGAGGTCGGCGACGCTCTCAGCCCCCTGTTGGATCACTCGCACGAGGATTGGGGCTCGGTGCGATCCGACCTGCGACTGGCAGCGAACCTCGATGCAGTGGATTTCTGGGAGAGCGTTTGGATTGGGCTGACCAAGGGCTGTCTGGGGCGGGTTCGAGACAGTGCAGCGGAACTCCTGCGAAGGGTGGCACTGGCGGCGGTCGCTCGCCTGTGCGAGCGCCCTGGCGCGATCCCCAACGGGTTGGGGGAACCGTTGCGCGGGTTCGCGGATGCGAACCAGATCAGGTACGAACTGAGCGGGGTTCTGCTGTGCGAGGATGTCGGGGCGACACTAAGTGCCTGGCCGCGTTTCGCCAGCCATTACCCCGGACGCAGTTGCGTCTCCAAGAAGATTGCGGACATTCTGCGGCAGGCGAGTCTGAGAAGCCTTCAAACTCTCGATCTCTCAACATTGTTGGGCGTGTTGGAGCGCTGCAGGACGGAGCCGGACGATGCCGATGTGCTGGGACGGGTGCTGTTTCTGACCGAGGAAGCGTCGGACTGGTTGTCGGACGATTTGCGCGAGCGGCTGGGCAAGCTGCTGTTTCGGTCCGAAGCGGGCGGGTGGGTCGAGGCCCGCAGACTGTTGGCGCTTCACGGGACCGGCCTCGATCCCGATGAGGCCCGACGGCACGCGGTGGCACCCCCCCAGCACCGCCTGCATGCTGACTACTACGTGGGGGCGGAGGAGGGCCGGTGTCCGGCCGTGGCCTTCTTCTTGGCTTGCCGGCGACGCATGGACGCACCGGTCGAGAAGATCGCGGAATGGGTGTTAAATGCAGGCTCCGTTGGGGCACGTGCGAGAGCCCTTGAATACCTTGCAGACGGCGACCATGGCGACCGGGTCGCTGAATGCGTACGCGGAAAGGATTGGTTACAGTCGGCGCTCTCGGTTCCTAAGCTCACCGAGGGCCTCACGGAAGAACAGATTCAAAGGCTTCGTCGCCGGCTGGTCCCAGTAGACTGGATTTCCACTTACTGTCCACCGGAACCAGTAGAGCCAATCCATTCCCGGGGCGACTTGCCCAAAGTGATGAATAGACTCTACCGCTGGTGGTCCGGAAACCCCAACCAGAGGCATGAGTATCGGGCGCGGCGGCTGTATCCCGAGATCCCTTGGAGACTACACTTCGGGCCAGATGACACGGGCCGAATCGACCGCCCGTCATGGTTCCTGCTCCTCGCGCTGGGCAGCTTCCAAGGCATGGGGCGTACCCGCGAAGAGCAGCACCGCAGCTTCGTGCAGCGATGTCAGAGGCGCGGATGGTGGGACATCTTTGCCTCATCCGATCCTCAGGAGAGATCCGAGGAGTGGATGAATATCATCGATGAGTACGCCGAAGAGCAAGATGACGATGAGGAATGGGCGCAATGGATGGCCCAATTCCCTAGGCTCTATCGGATTAGTCGTTGGCTGGATGATTATGCGGACCTGTTCCTATCGTTGGACTCCTTCGAAGGCAGTTTTGACTTGCAGACGGTACTTTCCCCGCGGTCGGACTCGGAACTGCAGGGAGGCGGTATCGACCCACCGCCGCTTACGAGAACGCTGAGGCTCGGTTCCCACGTCGTTGTCCGGGAGCTTCTGTATCACGGTGTGCTCCGGAACCCGCTGGCGGTTCCACATGCTTACGCGCCGATCGCCCGAATTCGGGATTTCTTCGAAAAGTTTGGCGTCGAGGTCCAAAAAGCGGAGGATATTCATAGGTATCTAAGGAAGCACCTGGGCGAGGACGGCGCGAAGTTCGGCAGAGATTATGATATTCCATTGCGGTTCATTACTTCGAGTCGCGGCGAGGAGTTGCGGGATCAACTGTTGCAGGGCGAACCGTGATGAACGTGTCCCGGTGTGTGACCAGCGAAGAAGTCTTTTCTGCATGACCGGAGGGGGAGCTGACGATGTTTAGGAGGGAACAGCAAGTTCACCATCCGGACTTCGGAACCGGTAGCGTGATCGTGGACGAAGGCGACACGGTGGTGGTCCGGTTCACCGATCGGATCGAATCCTGCGCAGCAAGCAGCCTGACTCGACGCATGGGGATCGATGATGCCGTGAGCCTTGGCCATTGGTCTCCTGCGCTCGACCTCACTCTCAAGGCGCAGGCCGCCGCCATACGCTCACTGAACGATGCTTGGGGAGTGTTCTCGCGCTCCCGCATCGATTTGCTTCCCCACCAACTGTGGGTCTGCCACCGGGTTCTCCAACAGTGGCCAATTCGGCTGCTCATCGCGGACGATGTGGGTCTCGGTAAGACGATCGAGGCCGGCCTGGTCCTGTGGCCGCTGCTGTCCAGCGGCCGGGTACGGCGGCTTCTGATCCTGACGCCCGCGTCGCTGGTCGAGCAATGGCAATTCCGATTGCGGACGCTCTTCGACATCCGGATGTCTGCGTACCGCTCGGTGGTTGATCGGCCCAAGGCGGACTTTTGGGGTACCCACAACCAAGTTGTCGCATCCCTGCCGACCATGCGCGCGGACCGTGGCGGGCGCCACGAAAGGCTCTTAGATGCGCCCCCGTGGGACATGCTCATTGTAGATGAGGCACACCATCTCAACGCCGACGAGCAGACGGGCAAAACGCTCGGGTTTCAGCTCGTAGAACGCTTGGTAAGAGAGCAGCGGGTGGAGTCCTGCCTATTCTTCACGGGTACGCCACACCGAGGCAAATCGTACGGGTTTTGGGCCCTCATGGGGCTGCTTCGCCCAGACGCCTTTGGACCGCACCGGCCAGAACCGGAACAGCTATCGCGGCTAAGAGAGGTGTTGATCAGGAACCTCAAGCACAAGGCGACCGACATGGCCGGGAACCGGTTGTTCACGCCCGTGAACAACCGCCCCGAGACCTACGAATACACGGACGAGGAGCGCGACTTTTATGGGCTACTGACGCATTTCATTGTCGCCGGCAATGCCTACGCATCGGGGTTGCGCCAGACCGAGCAACGACAAGTAAGTCTGGTTCTGATCGCGATGCAGAAGATCGCATCCAGCTCCGTGGCGGCCATTCGTGCGGCGTTGCAACGGCGCCTGCACAAGTTGCGAGGGGAAGCCAAAGAACTCCGAGACCGTAACCATGCGGAGATCTCCGAAGGCAACGAGGAGGATGTCGATGCCTTGGAGGCACTCAACGGCTGGATGACCCGGCAGCGGTTTCGGTTGATCGAAGACGAACTCCCGCACCTCGAGGCTTTGCTTCAAGCCGCTGGAGAGATCGATGAGGAGAGCAAGATCAAGCGCATCGGAGAGATCATCGAAGACGAGTACCGAGACCGCTCGATCCTGTTGTTCACGGAGTACAAGGCGACGCAGGCCCTGATGGTGTCGACGTTGATGGCACGCTTCGGCGAGGGAAGCGTGGGGTTTATCAATGGTGACAATCGCCTCGAGGGCATCCGGCGACCATCCGGCGAGATGATTGTACGGGCGGAAGATCGGGAGGCTACGGCGGTCGCCTTCAACGAGGGTCGGCTCCGCTTCCTCGTTTCCACGGAGGCAGGCGGGGAGGGAATCGATCTTCAGGAGCGCTGCCACACTCTGATCCATGTGGACCTGCCCTGGAATCCGATGCGACTTCATCAGCGAGTCGGGCGGCTTCACCGTTACGGACAGAGGAACGCCGTCGATGTTGTGACTATCCGGAACCCGAGTACCGTGGAATCCAGAATCTGGGACAAGCTCGAGACTAAACTCAGTCACATTATGAAGGCGTTGGAGCATGCAATGGACGAGCCGGAGGATCTGATGCAGATGGTTCTCGGCATGGCTGGACCGCGCTTCTTCAACGAGTTGTTTTCGAGCGGAGAGCTCGTCCGGCGCGATCTCTTTGACGAGTGGTTCGACGCTAAGACCCGGACGCTGGGCGGGAAGTCAGCCATTAAGACCGTGACCGATTTGGTGGGGCACTGTCAGGGGTTCGACCTTTCGCAGCTCGACGACGTTCCGAAGAAGGACCTCCCGGATCTGGTTCCGTTCTTCCACGGAGCATTGTTGAGGAACGGGCGCAGATTCGGCCGCGAGAAAGGATCGTTTAGCTTCATTACGCCCGAAGCTTGGCGGGGTCCCCGCGGCGTACGGCAGCGCTACGAGGGATTGATCTTTCACAGGCAGCCGTGCGATGCGGAGGAGGCCAAGCGGATCGTGGGCGTCGGCCATCAGGCTTTTGACCAGGCGTTGTCCCAGGCTTTGGACGGAGAGGGGGCGCTAGCGGTGTTCGGGGAATCCGCACATCCGCTGGCGGTGTTTCGCGTTCAGGACGCTGTTACGGGAGGCCCCGGCCACTTGCGGCAGGTAGTCGTTGGCGTGACAACGGATGCGGGGAATCTGATCTTGCTACGGGACGACGAAGTGTTGGATCTGCTCAATCGACGCAAACCTGGACGGACCGAAGCGGACATCTCGGCCCGACCAACTTCGCTGGATTCGGTTTCGGCTTGGTTGGACCGGGCTCGCAAGCATGCCGATGGAGAAGTCCATGGCCTCAGGCTCCCGTTCCGGAAGCCGCTGCTGACCGACTTGGTCTTGTTCTGGCCGGAAGTTGGAAGCTGCGGGTGACACATCGCGCTCGTCCTGATGTGACCACTTGGCGGCAGGCGACGTCTCACAGGCTGAGCACGGAACGAGGAAGACGCCGGAGAACCCTGTGAGATCGACGACCGGAGCAGGAGGTGTGAGATGACGTTGGGGACCAAAGCGAGATCGCCGCTGGCGCCGCGATCTTGGGCGACTGGAGTGGCGATCCTCGCACTCCCACTAATGATCGGTGCCGCCTCCCTGGCGGGCCAGGACGAGCGGAGTTGTGGAAGCCGGAGTGCGCTCGAGGTCACGGTCCTGGACGAGACGGGAACGGCGGTACGAGGGGCCACGGTGGGGGTCCGTTGGACTGACGTCGTTCGGAGGCCGGTCCGCCGGTCCACGGGCGCCGATGGCCGCCTCGTGATCTGCGCGCCGAGAGACGCGCGGAAGGCCACCGTGTGGGGGGAGGTGGGGACCGGCTCGAGCGAACAGGCCGTCGTCGAGTTCGGACCCGGGGAGACGCGTGAGATCGCGCTCCGGGTTCCCGCCCGGACGACCAGCCCGGGGCGGCTGGTGGGGCGCGTGTTCGACGCGCAGACGAAAGACGCGATCAGGACCGCGGCGGTGACCGTGGCCGGCCGCCCGGCCGCGGTCGAGAGCGACAGGTGGGGGCGCTTCATCCTCACCGGCGTGCCCGCGGGGCCGCACGAACTTCAGGTGCGGCGCCTCGGCTACGCGCCGCTCCGCCACACGATCAATGTCAAGTCGGGACTCGCGACGGAGGTGGAGATCGGGCTCGTTCCGGCCCCGGTGGAGATGGAGCCGCTCATCGCGACGACGACCTGGTCCCCGAGGCTCGAGACGAAGGGTTTCTACGATAGAAGGTACTGGGGCGAGATGCTGGGAATCGGCGAGTTCATCACCCAGGATTACCTGGAACGGTGGCGCCCGTATCGCATTAGCCAGCTACTGTCGAATCACACCGGGCTGCGTCTGCAACTCCTGCGGGCGAGGAGGTCGCCCTGGGATCCGCGCGGGGGCTGCCTCAGCATCTATCTGGACAACATGAACGTCACGAACCTTCCGATCGACACGATCGTGATCCCGAGCGAGGTTGCCGGCGTCGAGGTGTATCGTGCGCCCGTCTCGCTCCCGGCCGGGCTGATGCGATTCCAGTCCGGCTGCGATCTGGTCCTGATCTGGACGAAGTAGCGCGGCGAGAGTTCAGCGGTCGACAAACTCGGCTAAGTGCGTGGAGTCGAGGCGCGTTGTGTAGCGCGAGACCGCGACCATGGCGATCACGTTGCCGACCATGCCGTAGATCCCGGGGTGCACGCCGGCCGTCGCGGCCGCCGAGACCAGGTCGAGGCGCAGGCCGAGGTCAAGCAGGAACGCGATCGCGCCGCCGGTCACGAGGCCCCATAGCGCCCCCGCCCGGGTCACGCCGCGCCACAGGAAGGTCACGACGGTGAGCGGGAAGAGTTGCGCGATGAAGCCGTAGCTCAGCAGCAGCAGTTCCACGAGACTGAGTCCGGGGATCAGGGCGAGGCCGTACGCGACCGCCCCGACCGCGATCACCATTTTGCGGATCCAGCTGCGCTGCGCCGCGTCGTCGAGCGCCCCCGGCCGAAGGTTGCCCCAGAAGTCCCTCACCGCCACGGACCCCGCCGCGTGCAGGAGCGCGTCACCCGTGGACATCGACGCCGCGAGCGCTCCGGCGCAAAACAGTCCCACGATGAAGGGCGGAAGCCCGATCTGCGCCGAAGTCACGATGGTGGGGAGGATCGCGTCTGCGGGCTGGACCCCGGGGAAGGCGAGGACCCCGGCGAATCCGATGAAGAGGATGGGGACGAGGAAGAGCGCGAAGGTCGGATAGTAGACGACCGTCCGCTTGAGCGTGCCGATGTCGCGGGCCGTGTAGATCTTCATGAAATAGTGCGGCCACACGCTGAACCCGAAGGCGGAGATGGCGACGGAGCTCGAATACGCGCCCCAGCTCCACGGCTGTCCGTCCGCCCCCAGCCCCGGCCCCCGCAGCATGTCCGGGAGTCCGGCGGCGATCGCATCGAACATCGGACCCACGCCGCCGTGCAGCTTCCACGGCAGGTAGAGGCCGAGCCCCCACGCGAGCACCATCATGAACATCCCCTGGAAGGTGTTCGTCCAGCCGACCCCCAGGACGCCGCTCCGGAACACGTAGATGAGGACGACGCCATATGCGATCGCGGATCCGGCCCATTCCGGGACGCGGCCCTCGGTGACGACGTTGAACACGTAGCCTGCCCCCTTCATCTGAATCACCAGATAGGGGATGAAGGCGAAGATCGAGAGGACGGCGAGGATGGCCGGGATCGAGCGGCTGTTGAAGCGGTGCGCGAAGAGTTCGGCCTGCGTCACGTAGCCGAAGCGGCGGCCGAGCGCGGCGACACGCGGGCCGAAGAAGTACCACGGGACGAGCCCCACCGAGGCGTAGGCGAGGATGTAGAAGGCCGCGGCCCCGCGCGAATAGGCCCAGCCGGGCCCGCCGAGGAAGGCGAAGGCGCTGAACACCGAGGCGCCCATGATGAAGTAGAGGACGAGGAAGTTCAGCGAGCGGTCGCCGGCGACGTAGCCCTCGGTGCTGCTGACGCGTGACGCCCGGAGGCGAGCCCGATTGCGAGGGAGGCGAGCAGGTACCCGATCGTGACGAGGAAGACGACGAGCCAGGCGGGCATCAGCCGTGTCCTCCGCTCGCCGTGCCCGCGTCCCCATCGGGGGGGGCACCGCTCTCCGCCGCGTCCCGCTTCCGCTCCCACAGGTAGAACGCGAACAGGGCGAAGAAGGAGAGGAGAAGACAGACGACGACGTAGAAGAGCGAGAACGGCATCGCGAGCACGCGCGGCTCGATGGTGGCGAAGCGGGGGTAGACGGGCCACACGAGCGCCGCGAAGAGGAGCACGTAGAAGGCCGCGACGGCGACGGCGAGGGGACTGCGGTCCTGCGTCACGGCGCGGGGTTGGCGTGGATCGTCCATCGGCGAAAAAGGGTGGCTCGGTCCGGCCGGGTCAAGGCTCCGGTTTCGCCGCCGTCGGCCGGCAACGGTTGAGCGCGGGCGCGACGCGCCCGATCTTGGCTCATGCCCCCCACCCACGGAACGCGCCATCGCTTCGCCTTCGTCGCCGGCCTGCTCTGCGGCGGGCAGGCCCTGGCATCCGCCGGGTGCGCGCCGGCGCCTCCTTCGTCCGGAGCGGCGGACGTCTCCGTGAACGGCGAGGCGAAGCCATCCGCGGGGGATGCCGCCGCGCAGAGCGCGGATCTCTCCACCGGAACGCACGTCGTGCTGCTGGGGACCGGCACGCCGAACCCCGAACCGGCGGCCTCCGGCCCCGCCACCGCGGTGCTGGTCGACGGCCGGGCCTACCTCGTGGACGCGGGCCCCGGGATCGTGCGGCGCGCGGCGGAGGCCGCGGAGCGCTACGCGGTAGAGGGGCTCACGGCGGCGCGCCTCGACATCGCGTTCCTCACGCACCTGCACAGCGACCACACGGTGGGGCTGCCCGATCTCATCCACACGCCCTGGGTGGCGGAGCGGGAGGCGCCGCTGAAGCTGTTCGGACCTGATGGCACGGCGGCGATGGCCATGCATTTGACCGCGGCGTGGGAGGCGGACTTCGAAAACCGGCTCAGCGGCCGCCAGCCCGCGACGCCCGACGGGTGGCGGGTGGAGGCGGTCGACATCGACCCGGGCGTCATCTACGAGGACGACCGCGTCCGCGTGACCGCGTTCGCCGTCCCGCACACGGGCTGGCCCGAGGCCTACGGCTATCGCTTCGAGGGGGCCGGGCGTTCCGTCGTCATCTCCGGCGACACCGCTCCGACCGAGGCCATCGTCGAGATGTGCGCCGGGTGTGACGTGCTGGTGCACGAGGTGTACTCGGCCACGACGTTTCGCGACCGTCCGCCGGAATGGCAGGTGTATCACGCCCAGGCGCATACCTCGACCGTCGAACTGGCGGAGCTGGCGACGAGGGCGCGGCCCGGGATCCTCGTCCTCCACCACCAGCTGGGCTGGGGGGCGACGCCCGAGGGGATGGTCGCGGAGATCCGTGCCGCGGGCTACGAGGGGCCGCTCGCCTACGGCCGGGACCTTGATGTGTACTGAGACGCGTACTGAGACGCGTACCGGTTGGAGGATCGAGATCCGCGCCGCGCGCGCGGCGGTTGCCCCGGCGCTCGCGGTACTCGCGCTGGCGGGGTCGGCGGTCGCCGCGCCCGCGCCGGCATACTCGGCCCCGGGGTCGGCGAGGGCGGTCCGAGCGGACGCGGTTCAAGCGCGCGAGCCGCCCGCGCCGGCCTATGCCGCCGCGGCGATGCGGATGGCGCGCGACGCGCAGCGCGCGTTCGAGCACGTCAGGCGCCGCAACTTCCCGCGCGGCCCGCTGGTCAACCCGAAGTGCGGGGAGGGGATCGGACGCTTCTGCCTCGTCGAGGGTTGGGATGACGACGATTGGGTGCCGGTCCCGGAGGTGCAGGAGGTCGTAGCGGAGCGACTCGCCCTGATTGCGGTCCTCGACAGCGCCGCTCGGCTCGTCCCCGGTGACGAGTGGCTCACCGGGCAGCGCGTCGCCTACCGGCTGGAGGCCGGCCGCGCGGACGAGGCGCTCGCGCTCCTGGAGGTCTGCCACATGGAGGGTTCCTGGTGCGAGGCGGTGGCCGGATTCGTCCTCCAGGAGAGCGGCCGCTACGCGGAGGCGGAGGCGGCGTTCGCGCGGGCGCTCGGCCGGATGACCGAAGAAGAGCGCTGCGCGTGGACCGAACCCGGACCTGTGTTCGACCGCGGCACGCGCGGCCGTTACGAACGCTTCGCCTGCGGAAGCGCGCCGCGCCGCGCCGTGGAGCGCTCGTTCTGGCACCTCTCCGACCCGTTGTGGCTCGTGCCGGGACTTGAGCGGCGCTCGGAACACCTCGCCCGCCGCGTCCGCGCCGCGCTCCAGGCCGACGCCGCGAGCCCCTGGGGGATGCCGTGGGGCGACGATCTCACCGAGATCACGCTGCGCTTCGGCTGGCCCGCGGGGTGGGAGCGAGCGCGCCGCCGGCTCGTGGGCGTGCGCACCGACGAGCTCGTGTGGTCGCACCGCCTTCCGGGCGCGCAACGCTTCACGGTGTCGAGCCTCGGGACGGTGGACGATGGGCCGCTGTGGAACCTGGACGAACAGGACGCCCGCACGAGCTGGGCGCCGGCCTTCGGCGAAGTTCTGGAGCTGCCCCACCAGGTGGCCGGCTTTCGACGCGACGGGCGCCGGCGCGTGGTGGCGGCGTTCGCGTGGCCGGACTCGTTGCCCCCCTGCGATCTCGAGAGCGGTCTCTTCCTCGCCGACGCCCACGGCGTGACCGCCTCGCGCACCGGCCGCGGCGGCGGGCCGCTCGCGGTCGCGGAGCCCCGAGCAGCCGGACCCGCCACCCTCGTCGGCGTCGAAGCGCGCTGCGAACAGGAGCCCGGCGCCGCCCGTGCACGGATCCCCCTCACCGACGGCCATCCGTTGCTTTCCGACGTCCTGCTCCTGCACGCCGGCGGCGCCCTCCCTTCCACGCTCGCCGGGGCGCTGGCCCGCGCCCGAGCCGACCGCACCGCCCGGGCGGGCGAGACCCTGGCCGTCTACTGGGAGTGGTACGGCTCCCCCGCGCCCGCCGCCTCCCTCGAGGTTACGCTTTCCCTGGCGCGCGAGGGGAAGGGGTTCTGGCGCAGGGCACTCGAGTGGAGCGGCCTCGCCGGCCGCGACACGGAACAGGCCGGCATCCGCTGGCTTGAGGCGGCGCACCCCGGTGTCGAGGGGCGCACCGTCGAACTCCGCCTCCCCCTCCTCGACGAAGGGCGGTACCGCCTGACGATCCACGTCCTTTCCCCCGCGCACGGAGAAGCCGAGTCCAGCGCCGAAATCGAAATCGTCGTCGCGCCCCCGCCCGCCGCCGTGCGGCAAAGCGGGACCGTCGGCGCGGGGCCCCAGCTCGTTCCCGACCCAACCCACTCCACACAAGGAGCCGGCCCGTGATGCGTGCCACGATCGCCCGCGCCATCGTCCGCGTTGTCGTCCCCGCGGTCGTTTCCGTCCTCGCTGCCGCCGTGCTGGTTTCGGGGTGCGGCCAAGCCGGCGAGCTGGCGGAACCGGACGCTGTGGCCACCACCGGACGCACGCCGCAGTTCGAGAACGAGCATGTGCAGGTATGGAAGAGCGTGATCGCGCCCAACCAGCCGCTCGAGATGCACCGCCACGACAACCCCCGCGCAATCATCGCGCTCAAGGGGGGGACGCTCACCGTGGTTAGCGACGCGGGGGAACGGCGCGAGATGACGTGGGAGACGGGCCGGGCCTATTGGCTCGACGCCGATCCTCCGAGCGAACTCCACGGAGACGTGAACATGGGCCCCGAACCCGTCGAGGTCATCGTCGTGCAGCTGAAGGGCGTTGGCCCCGGGCCACCCACGCCATGACGGGCCCGCCCGGTGCTTGTGGCCGCGATCTCGAGGGGGGAGAATATTCCGGCCCCCGCGCGACGACACGATCCACCCCGCAGCCGATACCGGAGGCCCATATGAACCCCCGCGCCCAACTCCCGCGACGCCCCGGCCCCGCCCTCGCCCTCACCCTTGCCCTCGCCGCAGCCGCGTCCGCGGGCTGTGCGGGGGACGGTTCGTCTCCCGCGGCCTCGACCGCCGGTCTCGAGCCGGACGAAGTACTCGCCGACTCGCTGATCGGCGCCTGGGTGGACGCCGCGGGCGGCATGGCGGCGTGGGAGAGCATCGAGTCGGCCCGCTATACGATCACCACCGTGTGGTACGACTCGGTCGGCGAGATCCGGCGCATGCGCCCGCGACGGGTCGAGTACCGGAAGGTGAACGGCGTCGAGCAGACGCGGATCGAGCGCCCCGAGGCCGAGGGTCTCTACGTCCAGACCTTCACGGGCTCCGACATGTGGGCCACGCTCAACGAGCGTCTCCTCGAACCGGGTATCCGGGCCTGGGACGAGTCCGAATACGTGGGACGCGACGTCGTGTACTGGTTCGGGCTCCCCTACAAGCTGTTCGATCCCGGCGTCAACCGCCGGGCGGGCCCGTGGGAGGACGGCGGGTACGAGGTCCGGATCACCTTCGGCGACGGTGTGGGGCTCCAGTCCGGCGACCGCTACTTCTACTACTTCCTGGACGACGACCCCTACCCGGAGCAGGTGCATTACATCTCCCAGGGAAGAGGCGAGGAGAGCCGGGCGCGTATGTACTGGGACGGATACGATGAGGTCGGCGGCTTCACGTACGTCATCTCCCGGCTCTATCGGGATACGGAGATGAACCCGACCCGCGAACTTCGCCACGATGACGTCGAACTGAACCCGGTCCTGTCGGACTCCATCTTCCAGCGTCCGGCCTCGTAGCGTGCAGCAACTCAAGCAGACATTGCTCCGGCTGCTGGACGCTCCCGGGCCCTCGGGGTTCGAGAACGCGGCCTCCGAGGTGTGGCGGGACATCGCCCGCGAGTTCGCCGACGACGTGTGGACGGACGTGCAGGGCAATTCGTTCGCGTCCAACGCGGCTGAGGGCGCCCCGACGGTGATGCTGGCCGGTCACGTGGATGAGATCGGCATCATGGTCCACTACATCGACGATGAGGGATTCCTGTACGTCCGCGGCGTGGGAGGATGGGATGCGCAGGTGCTGGTGGGCCAGCGGATCGAGTTGCTCACGCGCGACGGGCCGCTCCCGGGTGTGGTGGGCCGCAAAGCCATCCACCTCATGAAACCGGAAGAGCGTACACAGGCCGTCAAACTCTCCGACCTGTGGCTGGACATCGGCGCGGCCAGCGGGGACGACGCGCGCCGGCTGGTCGCGATCGGCGATGTGGGCACGATCCGGTCCGAGACCGTAATCATCGGCGACACGATCGTCGTGGCCCGTTCGGTGGACGATCGGTCCGGCACGGCCGTCGTGCTCGAGGCTCTCCGGCGTCTCTGCGGCCGGCCCATCGCTCCACGCGTCGTGGCCGTGGCGACCACGCACGAGGAGATCGGCGCGCACCTCGGGGGCGGCGCGCGAACGAGCAGCTTCCAGCTGAATCCGGAGGTCGCGATCGTCCTCGACGTGACGCACGCGACGGATCATCCGCACGCGGACAAGAGGGAATACGGCGATGTCCGGCTGGGATGCGGTCCCGTGCTCAGCCGGGGTGCGGTCCTCAACCCGCGTCTCGTTGACGGGCTCGAGGAGCGCGGCTCGGCGGGTCGGCACGGACATCCAGTGGCAGGCGACACCCTCGGCCACCGGGACCGATGCGGATGACATCTTCACTACCCGCGCCGGGATTGCCACGGCCCTGGTCTCCATTCCCAACCGGTATATGCACAGTCCGAACGAGCTCGTGGATCTGACGGATCTGGATGCGGCCGCCGAACTGATCGCGGAATACCTGACCGCGCTCGACGAGAGCGTGGACTTCAGCGCGGGGTAGGCCGCGCCATGCCGGACGGGAGGGCCAGCGATCCGAGCCGGGCCGTCGAAGACTACCTGAAGGCGGTGCACAAGCTGCAGCAGGAGGCCGGGGGCGAGGCCGTGTCGACGACGGCGCTGGCCGAGGAGCTGGACCGCTCGGCGGCGTCCGTCACGAACATGGTGAAGGGTCTTGCCGCGCAGGAACTGCTCAGCCACACGCCCTACCACGGGGTGGTCCTGACGGCTGCGGGCAGGGCGGCGGCGCGCCGGATCATCCGCCGGCACCGCGTGATCGAACTCTACCTCATCGAGCGGCTCGGGTTCTCGTGGGAGGACGTGCATGCCGAAGCCGAACGCCTCGAGCATGCCGCCTCCGAAGCGCTCATCGACCGGATGGCGCAGGCACTGGGCGAGCCCTCCATCGACCCTCACGGCAGCCCCATCCCGACCCGCGACGGAAAACTGGCCGCGACCGAGTGGGTTCCACTCGCCGAGCTGGAGGGTGGGAGCCGCGGCGTCGTGCGCGAAGTCTCGGACCAGAGTCCGCAGACGTTGCGCGAACTCGCCACGCTGGGGCTGTTCCCGGGCACCCGCATTCGCTGCGTGGGCGAGCGCGACGGCGGCGGCGCGCGCCTCGAGATCGGAGACCGCTCGTTCGAGGTCGCGCCCGGCCTGGCAAGCGCCGTGTTCGTGGAGCGCGAGCCCTAGCAGCAGTCCAGAAGCGCGGGGAGGACGGTTCCGGCCTCGCCGCGAAGCGCTATGGTGGCGGCTTCGGTGAGCGCCGTCGATCGCACGTTGACCTCCACGATGTGGCCCCCGGACTCACGCGTCGCGAGCGGGAGGGCGGCAGCGGGGTAGACCACAGCGCTCGTGCCGACCACGAGGCAGAGGTCGGCCCGCTCCGCCAGGAGACGGGCCCGCTCCAGCACCTCGGGATCCAGCGTCTCTCCGAACAGGACGACGTCCGGGCGGCGCAGGTCTCCGCACGACGCGCAGCGGGGCAGGGAGTCGGCGAGGGGCTCGGCCGGCCAGCGCGTCTCGCAGCCGTTGCAGCGGTCGCGGCCCACGGCGCCGTGAAGCTCGATCGGGAGGGCCGGGTCGGGCGGAGCATCCCCCGCCTCTTCGAGGGCGGCGTGGGTGTGGAGGCCGTCCACGTTCTGGGTCACCAGCCCTGCCTCGCCGCGCTTCAGAAAGAAGCGGGCCAGCGCGCGGTGTCCGGCGTTGGGTCGGCAGCGGCTGAGTCTCGACCGGCGCCACGCGTACCACTCCAGGACGGTGCGGGGATCCCGAATTAACGCCTCTGGCGTGGCCAGTTCCTCCGGCCGATACGACCTCCACAGCCCTCCCGCGTCGCGGAACGTAGGCACCCCCGACTCGGCGGAAATGCCCGCACCGGTGAGGGCGACCACACGTCCCGCTTCGCGCACGAGCCTGCGCGCCTCTCGCCATTGACCCTGTTCCATCGCCCACCGATCTTGTGTCGCCGACCCCTGCCTCGGGCCCGCACGCCGCGCCGCCCGCACGCCGCGCCGCCTGCGAACGACGCGATCCCGAACCCTCTGCCAGACGAAATTCCGAGAATAACCGGAGAACGGACGATGAACGCGTGAGCATGAGAATCAAGGCCCAGGGAGACACGTGGCGAGCGGAAATCGCCGAGGAGGGCGGGGAGCGTGTGGTCGTCTTCTTCTGCACCAGCACCGACCAGCGGCCCTACCGCGTGGTCCGCGTCGACGCCGATCAGTACGCCGGGAGCGACTTCGAGGACATTACGGAGGAGGCACTCGAGGCGTTGTTCGAGGCCTCGCGCTCGATGGGAATTCCTCGAGAATATCCGAGCTACGGGCATTGAACGCCGAGGTCGCCGGCCGAGGGGGGCCGGACGACGGAAGCACTCGGAGCATCGACCTCCACATGCATTCGACGCAGAGCGACGGGACGGTCGCGCCGGCCGAAGTCGCTCGTGCCGTCGCGGAAGCCGGTCTGGTGGGGTTCGCCCTCACCGACCACGACACGACGGCGGGCCTCGACGAGGCGCAGGACGCGGCTCGAACACACGGTCTCCGTTTCCTGCCCGGCGCGGAGCTGTCCGCGAACGAGCCCGGACGGTCGGTGCATCTGCTGGCTTTCGGTTTCGACAGGACGGATGCCGAGCTGCAGGACTTCCTGAGCCGCTATCGCAAGGACCGGATCCGGCGCGCGCGCAGCATCGTCGAACGGCTGCAGTCGCTCGATGTTGCGGTGACCTACGAGGATGTGGAGCGTCAGGCCGGCGCCGCGGCCCCGACCCGGGCGCATCTGGGCCGAGCCGTCGTGGCGTGCGGTGAGGTACCCGACATCAACGAGGCGTTTCGGCTCTATCTCTCAAACGGTCGTCCGGCCCACGTCACCAAGCAGCGGACGCCGCCGCGCGTCGTGTTCGAGAAAGTCCACCGAGCGGGGGGGATTGTGTGCCTCGCGCATCCGGGCACCACACACGGCGAAGATGACGTGCGACGGTGGGCAGGCGAGGGTCTGGACGGTGTCGAGGTCGTGCATCCGGCGAACCCACCCGCCGTGCAGAGCCGCATGAATGCGCTGGCCGCCGAGCTCGGACTGCTGAGGTGCGGAGGCTCGGACTGGCACGGGCCGGACGCGGGCCGGCGAGGTCAGCCGGGCTGGGCGCATGTACCCGAGCGGTGGCTGGATGCGATCGGTCGGCGTTCCAGCTGCGGGGTCACGTAGAACACCTCCAGGGCGTGCTTATCTTCACGGGCTCCACGCCTGAGATCGAAACCGGTTATGTTACAGCCGTCGGGCTTCGTTGCAGGAGCGGAGAGAGCAGGTTGACGCGGCGGGCACCGCAGCGGGTTCCCGTCCGGGAGGTGCAGGCGGTATGAGCGAGACAATCCGGGCCGAGCGGTCGGTCGACCCCATCGTGAAGCTGACCCGCGAGGCGGCCGAGAAAGTCAGGGAGTTCCAGGCCGGGGCGGAGGCCGAGACGGTGCTGCGGGTGAGCGTCATACCCGGCGGCTGCTCGGGGTTCGAATACGGACTGGACATGGATACCGTCGTGCGCGACGACGACTTCAGCTTCGAGTCCGAGGGGGTGCTCGTGGTGATCGATCCGTTCAGCGCGCAATACCTGGCCGGCCTTTCCATCGGGTACCACAGTTCGTTTCAGGGCACCGGATTCACGTTCGAGAACCCGAACGCCACCGGGAGCTGCGGCTGCGGGACCTCCTTCGCCGTCTAGTGTGAAGCCCGGGCCCCCCTATCGGGTCGGGCTGACCGGGACGGTCGCGGCCGGAAAGAGCGCCGTCGCCCGCCGGCTGGCGGAATGGGGCGCTACGGTCATCGACTCCGACGAACTCGCGCGCGAGCTTGTGCAGCCCGGATTCCCGGCCTTCGCCGGGATTCGCGATGCATTCGGCGAAGATGTTATCGGGTCCGACGGCACCATCGACCGGGAGGTCCTTGGCCGGCTGGTCTTCGAGGACGATGCGGCCCGTGCCACGCTCGAACGCATCTCCCACTCCGGTATCCGCGAACTGCGGGCGCGTCTCATTGCCGAAGCGACCGCCGCCGGCGCGCGGGTGATCGTGGAGGAAGTCCCCCTGCTGTTCGAGGTCGGTCTCGAAGCCGACTACGACGTGATCGTCGTGGTCGACGCGCCGCAGCCCCTGCGCCAGGCCCGCGCCCGGACGTCGCGCGGCTGGTCCGCAGAGCGCTTCGCGGCGATCGATGCCGCCCAGCTGCCGGGGACCGAGAAGCGGCGGCGGGCGCACCGGGTCCTCGACAACGCAGGCAAGCCCGAGGAGCTGGACGCAGCGGTCCGTGAACTCTGGAAGGCCGTCCTGAGCGCGGCGGCCGAGGGGCGGGAAGACCTTGAGTAGCACTCGAGTGGCGGTCCCCGAGATGGGGCGAGCGCGAGCGGCGAAGCTGGAGGCCATCCGGCGCCGCCTGCGAGAGGCGTCATCCGTCGTACTCACGACCCACGTGAACCCCGATGGGGACGGCATCGGAAGCATGGTCGCATTGGCGTCGCGGCTCATGCGCCAGGGCGCGGAGGCCACCATCATCACCCCGAGCCGCGTCCCGGAGTCTCTGCGTTTCCTGCTTACGGACGTGCCGGCGCTAGTGGCCGAGGACCCGTCGGCGGCGGACCCGTTGAACGGGGCGGACACGATCGCAATCCTCGACACGGCCGAGCCAAAGCGACTCGGCCGTCTTCCCGATCATGCACTTCGGACGGGCGGGGTCCTGATCGACCATCACCCCCCCGTCGGTCCCCCCCTCGTGGAGCCGGCGATCCGCGATCCATCGGCTTGCGCCACGGGGGAGCTTGTCTTCGACCTGCTGTCGCTCGACGACGAGCCGGTAACGGCGGTGGAAGCGCGAGCGCTCTACGCGGCGATCGCCACGGACACCGGCTCATTCCGTTTCTCGAACACGGTCTCGAGGACACATGCGATCGCCAGCGTGCTGCTGGACTCCGGCGTGGATCCCGGTGCGATGTACCGGGCGCTGTACGGCGTCTATAGCCGCGGCCGGCTGGCGCTGATCCGGCTGGCCATCGAGCGTCTGGAAGTCGACCCGCGCGCACCCATCGCATGGATCTCGCTGGACCACCGGGCTCTGTCGAGAACCGGGGCGCGGGGCGAGGACATGGAGGGACTCGTCGAGTTCCCGCGGCGTCTCGAGGGTATCGAGGTCGGCCTGATGTTCCGCGGCCTGTCCCGGGCCCGGACCAAGGTTTCCTTCCGTTCAAACGGCGAGGTGGACGTGTCGGAGGTCGCTCAGCTCCTGGGTGGCGGGGGCCACACGAAGGCGTCCGGCGCCCTCATCGAACTCGACCTGGAAGAGACGGTACGGGTCGTGCTGGACGAGTTGCGCCCCCTCGTGGAAAAGGTCGCGGCCTCCGGTTGAAGTAGCGTTCGAATTGCTTCGCGACGGGCGCCTCGCGTATGTTGAAGGCGTGCCGTTACGTTCGGGGCTGCCAGTGCGAAGGGCCCGGGGTGGGGACTCGGCGGGGAGGTGAAATGGGCGTGAAGACGGCTGATCATGCAGCGCAGGTACGGAACGGGTCCACGGTCGACCCGGGATCCCGCGCGGCCCGACTCGGAGACCTCAGTCAGCGGGTGCCTCCGCCGCGCATCGCCGATGTCTGGCTCTTTCCTCCTCTCCCTCAAGTCGAGGATTCGTCCGAGTTTCTCCTCTTCACGAGCATCCTCGAGAACGGTGGACGTGCGTTGTACAGCGCCCGCATGGTCCCGGCCAACGGGACTCCCCCGCATCAGGTAGTCGTCGAACACGGGCGCGCGCCGGCGGACCGCGTACCCGGCCTCGTGGCCGGCCTGCAGCGGAGATTGGGCCAGCCCAATCCGGCCCGCCATGTATCCATCGATGGCGACGGGGCGCGCTGGGAAGCGTTCGTGGAGCAATCACGGGAGGCCGACGCGGCGGATTGATCGCGCCCTACGGCGTCGCTAACTTCGGAGAGTATCCGAGGGCCGGCCGCGCAGGTCGGGCCGCAGTTGTTAAGCTCCAAACGGTGTGATATTCCAGTGAGCCCTCCCGAGGGACCGACTCCAGGCGTAACTCCGAAAGAGTTGCGCCGTGCCCTGGAAGCCGGGGGACACCGCTTTACCACGCAGCGTGCGGCCGTGTACCACGTACTGTCGGCCACGACGGCGCATCCGACCGCGGACGACGTGTTCACTTCCGTCCGCGAACGGGTCCCGGATATCAGCCTCGCAACCGTCTACAAGGCGCTGGAGGCCTTCGTCACCTGCGGCGTTGCGCGCAAGTTGTCGCTCGGCGCCGGGCCCGCGCGATACGACGGCCGCACCGACGATCACGAGCACATCCGCTGCCTCTCCTGCGGACGAGTGCAGGATATCGAAGGCCCGCGCCCCAGCGACTGGATGGCAGGCCTCGCCGAGATGACGCCTTTCGATGTCGTCGGATACCGGCTCGAGCTGGAGGGGTACTGCCCCGACTGCCTGCACTGAGCGAGGCGGATCTGCCCGGCGCCCTCGCCGGGCACATGTGGACCGACCGGCGCAACTTTCTCGACCTCCCGCCGGAACTCTGCAACTGGGAGACGGCGAGCGTGGTCATCCTGCCGATCCCCTACGAAGCCACCACCAGCTGGGGGACCGGCACGCGCGAAGGCCCCGCGGCGATCATCGAAGCCTCTCGGTATCTCGAATGGTACGACGAGGAACTCGACCGCGAGCCGTACGAAGCCGGGGTCTGCACGCTTCCCGCGATCGACCTCGGCACGGTGGGTCCCGAACCTGCGATCGCGCGGCTCCGGGCCCTGTACGACGACCTGCTCGAGGCAGCCGGAGACCGCTTCGTGATCGGATTGGGCGGGGAACATTCGATCTCGAGCGCTCCGGCCACCGCGTGGGTCGACCGGCTCGGCGGCGACGTGACGATCCTCCAGTTCGACGCTCATACGGACCTCAGGGACCGTCACCACGACTCGCCCTGGAACCACGCCTGCGTGATGCGGCGCGTCCTGGAGCGGACCCGGAACATTGTGTCCGTGGGGATCCGGGCGCTCACGCTGGAGGAACGAGGCGTCATCCGGGAGCACGGGATCGAGGTGGTCTTCGCACACGAGATGCGACACCCCGGCTGGGTCGAGCGGGCGGTCCGGGCGTTAGGCAAAAACGTCTATATCACGTTTGACGTGGACTTCTTCGACCCCTCGCTGATGCCGGCCACCGGCACGCCCGAACCCGGCGGGGGCGGATGGTGGGACGCGCTGGACCTTCTCTCCCGGGTGTTCCGTGAACGCAACGTGGTGGGGGCGGATGTGGTCGAACTCGCACCTCGCCGCGGCGAGGAAGCGTCCGCCTTCACGGCAGCGAAACTCGCCTACAAGATGATCGGTTTCTGGTCGGAGGGTCGCTGAGTCGGACGGTCGCCGAGTCAGCCGCTCGCGACGCGGCGGCGCTCGATGCTCTCGAGTTCCTCCGCCACGAGTTGACGACGCAGTAGCCGGGCGTAGGTGCCGTCGGCCGCGATCAGGTCCTCGTGAACGCCGCGCTCCACGAGTTGTCCGTCATCGAGGACGAGGATCAGGTCGGCGGTGCGGACGGCGGACACCCGGTGCGAGACGATGATCGATGTCCGCCCCGCCATGTAGTCGCGCAGGGCGCCGAGAATCGCCGTTTCCGTCTCCGAGTCCACGGCGGAAAGCGCGTCGTCGAGGATCAGAACCGGCGCGTCGCGGTGGACGGCGCGAGCCAGTGTGGCGCGTTGTTTCTGCCCCCCGGAGAGATTGATTCCGCGCTCGCCCAGACGCGTGTCGATGCCCTCGGGCAGAACGGCCAGCGTCTTGGCGAGCTGTGAGACCCCGAGCGCGCTGCGGAGTTCTCCCGAGACCGGGGCTCCGAGTTCGTCCCCGCCGGGGCGGAGTTCGATATTCGTTCTGAGCCGCATGCTGAACAGGAAGGGTTCCTGCGGGACGAAGGCGATCGAGTCCCGGAGCGCCCCGAGCTCGAGCTGACGGATGTCGACTCCGTCCAGCCGGATCGTCCCCTCGGTCACGTCGTAGAGTCGGGGGATGAGGGCAGCCAGCGTCGACTTTCCGCTGGCGGTGGCGCCGACGATGGCGACCGTTTGACCGGGCTCGATGCGGAACGAGATATGTCGAAGCACGTCCCGTTCGCTACCCGGATACCGGAACGAAACGCCATCGAACTCCACTGCCCCGCGCGACGACGTCAACGGGACCGGGGTCTCCGGATCGCGGATCTCGGGAACGATCTCGAACAACTTGTTGAGCCGGCCCATCGAGGCGGCGCCGCGCTGGAAGAGGTTGGTCACCCAGCCGAGGGCGATCATGGGCCACATCAGCAATGTGAGGTAAAACGAGAAGGCGACGAAGTCGCCGAGCGAGATCGCGCCGCGCACGACCTGTCCGCCCCCGAACCACAGGACCACAACGGCGCCCACGCCCGTGAAGAGCATCAGCGACGGATGAAACAGTCCCCACACCCGGGCGAGACCCAGGTTCAGCGCCTTGTAGTCGCGATTCAGGGCCCCGAACCGGTGCGCCTGGGCGTCCTCGCGCACGTAGGCTTTCACGATGCGGGCGCCCGCCAGGTTCTCCTGGGCGAAGTTGGATATCTCCGAGAACTGGGCCTGGATCTTCTCGAACCGCTCGTGGATCTGACGCCCGAACAGGACGACCGCCGGAGGAAGGACGGCCATCGGGATCATGGCCCACAGCGTGAGCAGCGGGTCGATCCAGATCATGAGCCCGAGAGCGAGCGAGGCGACGGCGGCGGTGTTGACCGCGTACATGATCGCGGGACCTGCGACCATGCGGACTGCCTGTACGTCGTTGGTGGCCCGGCTCACCAGATCGCCCGTACGCCATGTGTCGAAGAACTGCGGCGGGAGGCGCAGGATGTGAGCGAAGAGGGCGCTCCGGATGTCGGTTTCCATGCGCCGGCTGAGGCCGTTGAGGAGCTTGCGCATCCAGTACCGTGTGACGCCGGCCACGAGCGAGATTGCGGCAAGCACCGCAGCGTATCGCAGGATAAGTTCGGGACGGAGTTCCTGTTCCAGCGCGTCGATGGCCATCTTGAGTACGTAGGGGGCCGCGACCGTGAACAGATTGCTCAGGATGACGAGCATGAGCCCGACCGCGATTCCCAAGCGGTACGGGCGGAAGTAGGGTAGCAGCGTTCGAAGCGATCTCAAGACATCTCCGGGTGGAACCGGCGGAGGTGTGTGCCCGGCCGGACTCGACGGCCGACCGCGGAACCGGCCGGCGGTCGACGGTGTTGCTTTCTCCGGCAACGGAGACTGCGCAACGCACTGTCGAACGTATGCAGGGGCTGCGGGCCGTACAACGACACCGGCTGTTCAAGGAAACAGGAAGGGACGTGAAAATGACTATGAAGCGGAGCAGCGTACGTATCGCGGTGCCGGGCCCGGCGGCACTCGTCACGATCGGCCTGATGGTGCTGGGTTGCGCTCCCGAGGTCGTTCCCGAAGCGGAGTCGGGCGGGGCCGCGGAGGAGAGCCCGGCGGGAGCCGCGTCGCCAGTGCGGCGGGCTCCGACCCCACCCGTGGCCGGGCTGACGACTTCAGAGCCCGGGGGCGCCCCCGAGATCACGTACACCATGATTTCCGTGCAGACCGGGGCCGAACTGGAGATCGAACTCCTCGATCCGATCAGCCCGACAGATCATCGCCCCGGCGACCGGTTCAGGGCCGGCGTGACCCGGCCGGTAATCGAGAACAACATGGTTCTGGTGCCGCTGAATTCGCTCGTGCACGGGGAGATTACCGCGGTGGAGATGTCGGGAGGGGAGAGCGGAGCCGCCCTCGTGAAGCTCCATTTCATGGACGTCTTCTTCAACGGGAAGGAATGGGCCATGTCGGCGTCCGTCGTCGAGGTGCAAGCGGCAGCCGGGGTTGACCACCCGGCGGGCGGGGCGCAGGGGCCGATGCTCGGCCGCATCATCGGCGGCCACCGCGAAGGGACCATCGTCGGCGCTGCGGCTGGCGCCGTACCCGGAACGGCGATCCTCCTGTCGGCCGGAGAGGCGGATTCGGGGCTCCCCGCGGGGACGATCCTCAGGCTGCGGCTCGATGAACCGCTGGTCTTCGGCATCCCGAACATCTGAGTCCGGTGCCGCGCCGCCCCTCGCTACCTCGCGAGGCGTGGCGGGACGCCAACCTTGGGGCAATCGGACCCGAGCGGGCACGCTTCGCACCGCGGAGTTCTGGCGACGCAGAGCGAACGCCCGAACGTGATCAGCAACATGTGCATGCGGAATCGCTCGTCGGCGGGGACGCGGCGCGCGAGCGCCTGATAGGTATGGTCCGCCGAAGCCTTCGGGGGAACCCAGGCCAGGCGCCGCGCGATTCGCAGGACGTGTGTGTCGACCGGGAGCACCGGTCGCCGGAGCGAGAAGCAGAGTACGCAGGCGGCCGTCTTGACCCCCACGCCGCGGAAGGTCGTCAGGTAGGCGATCGCTTCCCCGTCGTCCATGTCTCTCAGGTGGTCGAGCGAGAGACGCCCCACTTCCGCGGCGAGTCTCTCGAGAGCGTTGCGGATCGCCGGCACTTTCTGATTCGCGAGTCCGGCGACGCGGATTGCGTCCTCCAGTTGCTCCGGGGTGGCGCGCCGCACCGACTCCCAGCAGATGGGCCCGGGCCCGACGGACCCTCGCGGCGCGACCGGGGTGTTCGTCTGCGCGCTGCGTGGAAACCGCCGGGCGAGGCTCCGCCAGGCGCGGTCCCGGTTCTCATCGGTCGTCGACTGGCTCAGGATGGTCAGGACCAGTTCGTCGAGCGGGGCGAGCCGCGGCTTGTCGGGTATGGAGAGCCGTTCGGAAAGGCGCCTGAGGACGACGTCGACGTCCGGGCTCCGCGGCGTGTCCGGTGCGGAACTCACTCTGGTGTGTCCCCTCCTCTTCGCACCGGCGCGACTCCCGCGGCCAGGGCGAACCCTCTAGGTTGGGCGCCAAATGTACCCGAACGCCGCAGATCGCAGCAACGAGACGAGAAGTCGTTGGGTCCCCGCCTGACGGAGGCGCGCAATCCGCGTACCGCCTCCATCGATCGAGCCGACAGCGCGACCATCGTGCACCTGATCCAGGCTGAAGACCGCGCGGTGCCGGAGGCCGTGGGCTCCCAGGCGGCTGCCATCGCTCGCGTGGTGGACGAGGTTGTCGAGCGCTTCCGCCGCGGCGGGCGCCTCATCTACGTGGGCGCCGGCACGAGCGGTCGCCTCGGGGCCCTCGACGCGACGGAGTGCCCGCCCACATTCGGAGTCCAACCGGATCTGGTACGGGCCATCATCGCCGGAGGTCCGGGTGCGCTCGTGCGGACCGCGGAGGGCGCTGAGGACTCGCGAACCGGCGGTGCGGAGGCCGTACGGGAACTCGGCGTCAAGCCGGCGGATCTGGTGCTCGGGATCGCCACGTCGGGGACGACGCCGTACGTCCTCGGGGCACTGGACGAGGCGGCAGCGCTCGGGGCCGGCACGGCCTTCCTCGGCTGTGCCGAGCCCTCCGACGAGGTGGTCGGCCTGGCGGACCACCTGATTCTTCCTCTCGTGGGTCCGGAAGTCATCGCGGGCTCGACGCGGTTGAAGGCCGGCACCGCGACCAAACTGGTACTCAATACGATTACTACGGCAGCAATGATCCGGACGGGCCGCGTATACGAGAACCTCATGGTCGACCTCCGCGCGCGGTCGGCGAAGCTCGTCGATCGTGGGATCCGGATCTTCAGAACGCTCACGGGCGAGTCACGCCGGGAAGCGCGACACGCGCTGATCCGCACGGGTGGTGCCGTGAAGACCGCGCTCGCCATGCACGCGCTCGACGTCGACCGGGCTCTCGCAGAGCGCTACCTGGACTGCGTGGACGGCTTCCTCGGCCTGGCGATCGAGCGCTTCAGCAGTGCGGAACGCCCGTCCTATGGCGGCTATCCGGAGGCACCCGGCTGGCCCGACAGCGCCGCGCTCCTCGAGCGGCTGCGCGCCGCGCCCGCACACCTCGTCGACGCCCAGGCGGAGGGGGCGGCGGCGGACGCCGAGGGGCATCGTGTGCCAGCCGACCCGACTTCCTGGACGCCGGGCCAGCATGCCGCGCACCTGGCGGCGTTTGAGCGGGAGGCCGTGCGACCACGTCTCGAGTGCTGGTTCGACGATCCGGGCGAGGGGGAGGGGATCAGGGTATTCGACGACTGGACGGCCCGCGTTGCGCCCGCGGTGGAGACCGACTTCGAGGCTGCGGCGGAAGCCTTCGCCGCGGCGCGCGCGGCCACGGCTGCGGTAATCCCCGAACCGGTCGACGCCGCGCTCACCCGGCGCGCGCGAATCGGAGACGAGACCGTGACGCTGTACCAGTTCCTGCGCGGCGTGGCCCAACACGACGCGGCGCACGAAGAGAGGGTCCGCGAGCGCGTCCACCCCGCGCTGCTGTCCGGAGCGGACGCATGACCCTCTGGGCGGGCGCCATGTCGGGCACGTCGCTCGACGGCATCGATGTGGCCGTCGTCGAGACCGAAGGTGCCGGCGAACGGCCGGAGAGTTGGCGCCTCGTCGCCTTCCGCACCGAATCCTACGACGCCGCGACGCGGCGTCGGATCGGCCGCGCGATTACGTCGGGCAGCGCGGCATCGGTCTGCTCTCTCGACTTCGAGTTGGGAGCGAAGATCGGCCATGCGGTACTTCGGACACTGGCTTCGGCGTCGCTGGAGCCCGACGAGATCGAGGCGGTCGGCAGCCACGGACAGACGATCTGGCATGAACCGCCGACAGCGACGGGAGGAGGCGCCACGCTGCAGATCGGCCAGCCGGCGGTCATCGCCGAGAAAACCTCGTGCCCCGTCGTGTCGGATTTTCGGGCGCGGGACATGGCGGCGGGCGGGGAGGGAGCACCGCTAACGGCCTACACCGACTGGCTGCTCTTCCACGACGAAGAATCACGTGTGATCCAGAACATCGGAGGGATCGGCAACGTGACCGCACTCCCGGCCGCGTCTAGCGGTGCGGCGCCGCAGGCCTACGATACCGGGCCCGGCGGGGTGCTGATCGACGGAGCCGTCGAGCACCTGACCGGAGGCGCGTCCAGCTTCGACCTCGACGGAAGACTTGCACGCCGTGGCACGGTGAACGAGCGCGCACTGGCGGAATGGCTCGCGGATCCCTTCTTCTCCCAGCCGCCCCCCCGGTCGACCGGACGTGAGCGGTTCTCGCGGGGGCGGTTACTCGACTGGCTGAACCGACACGCGACGCTCTCCGCCGAAGACAGGGTTGCGACGCTCACCGAGCTGACGGCGCGGTCGATCGCCGACGCCTATCGCTGGATCGAGCAGGCGCCGTCGGCCTGCTATCTGTGTGGAGGGGGCGCCCGCAACCCGGTCCTGGCGGCACGTCTGGGCCGACTTCTGGCGCCGATGCCGGTCCGGGACCTGTCGGCTCTGGGCCTGGACGCGGACGCCCGTGAAGCCGTGGCCTTCGCGCTGCTCGCGCGGCAGCGCGCCCTGGGCTTTCCGGCCAACGCCCCTTGGGCGACCGGCGCGGAGGGTCCCCGCCTGCTCGGTGTGTGGACCCCGGCATGACACCTCCCGGCGTCGATCCGGCGCGGGTCGTCATCGAAGCGCTCCGGCTCGACCGCTGGTCTCCAGATGAGGTGGAGGTGCGCGCCGACCGGGCCCTCGAACTCGGCGTGGGAGGGTTCATCCTGTTCGGCGGAGAGGCTGAACAAGTCGGGCGTCTCGTCGAACGTCTCCGCAATGATGCGGGGCGGTCCCTATGGATCGGCGCGGACCTCGAGCGGGGGGCGGGCCAGCAGGTCCGCGGCCTGAGCGAATTCCCGCCGCCCGCGGCGCTCGCCGCACATCCGTACCCGGAGGAGGCTGCGACGACCGCGGGCCGAACCACAGCGGAGGAAGCGCTCTCAGTGGGGATCAACTGGGTGATTGCCCCGGTGCTCGACCTCGACGCGGAGCCCGACAATCCCATCATCGCCACGCGGAGTTTCGGGCCCGATCCCGGGCGGGTCGGCGAACTCGGGGGTCGATGGATCGAAGCATGCCAGTCCACCGGGGCGATCGCGTGCGCGAAGCACTTCCCCGGCCACGGAAGAACGAAGGACGACTCGCACATCGGCCTTCCCACGGTCGATTTCCCCGCCACGCTCCTCGAGGACGACCTGGCTCCGTTCGCGGCCGTGTCCGACCGGGTCGGGAGCATGATGGTGGCCCACGTCTCCTACCCGGCGCTTGGAGGGGGGCGGGCGGCCACCGTGTCGCCGGACATCGTGTCCGGGCTTCTGCGCGGTCGCCTGGGTTTCGAAGGCATCGTCTCGACCGACGCCATGATCATGGGCGGCGTCGGCCGAGACGATGCGGGGGCTGCGGTGGAAGCGCTGAAGGCCGGCTGCGATCTCGTCTGTTACCCCGGTGACGCGGGCGCGACCATCAACGCCCTGGAGCGCGCCGCCGCGGACCCGACGTTCGCAACCAGGCTGGAGGACGCCGCCGGCCGCGCCGATCGCGTGTGTCCACCGGGCGCGATGGCGTCGCGAGGCGGGGCGTCCCACGGCGGTTGGGAGTCGGTAGCGTTCGCATGCGATACGATCGTCGGTGACCGCGAAGTCGTGCGGGGCTGGAGACCTGATGTCCCGACCCGCGTCGTCGGCGTATCGGACGATCCGGACGTGGGGCCCCCGGCGGGACGCGCCGGCCCCCTCGGCACGATCGTCGCCGACGAGTTGCGCTCGGCCGGCTGGAGCATCTGTGCGGGACCGGAGGCCCGGCAGTGCGTTGTCGTGCTCGCCGCCACGCCCCGCAGCTGGAAGGGCCGCGGCGCACCATCGACCCGGGCCCTGAACGAGGCGCGCGCTCTCGTCGGCTCCGCCCGGCGGGGGATCGTCGTCCTGCTTGGTCACGCGCGCTGGCTCGAGACGCTGGGCGCGCCCGCAATCTGCGCCTGGTCCACCGAGACGGTGATGGAACGGGCGGCCGCCGCCTGGCTGAGAGCGGGGACGCGGCCCTGAGCCCTGCAGACTGGTGGGTCGTCGGGATCTATCTGGCGCTCACCTTCGGCGTCGGCCTGTGGCTGTCGCGCCGCGCGCGCGGGAGCGTCGTCGATTTCTTCGTCGGTGGCCGCGCCCTCCCGTGGTGGCTCGCCGGCACCTCGATGGCCGCGACCACCTTCTCGGTCGATACGCCACTCTACGTCTCCGCGCTCATCGCCCGGAGGGGAATCGCAGGTAACTGGGAGTGGTGGTCCTTCGGGCTCTCTCATCTTCTCCTCATCTATCTGTTCGCTCGCCTCTGGCGTCGAGCCGAGGTCGTAACCGATGTGGAGTTGACGGAACTTCGGTACGGAGGACGGCCCGCCGCGGTCCTGCGCGCCACACGCGCCTTCCTGTTCGCGGTCCCCATCAACTGCATCGCGATCGGGTTCGTGATGCTCGCCATGCGCAAGGTCGTCGAGGCGCTGGGACTGCTTCCCGACCTGTCCGGGTGGATGCCGGGCGACGAGCGGCTGTGGGCGGTCGTGGCCCTCTCCGTGTTCGTGCTCGCCTATGCCGGGGTCGCCGGACTGTGGGGGGTCGTCGCCACCGACTTCTTCCAGTTCTTCCTGGCTCTGTTCGGGGCCCTGCTCGTCGCCGGTTTCGCGCTGGCCGAGATCGGCGGGGTCGCGGAACTGAAGGCACAGCTCGCGGCCGCGGGGCGCAGCGACGTGCTGGAGATGACGCCCGCGCCGGGTTCCGAGTCGCTGCCGTTCGGGACCTTTCTCGCCTACCTGGGCATCCAGTGGTGGGCCTTCCGGCGCTCCGACGGGGGAGGCGAATTCGTACAGCGCCTGCTCGCCTGCCGCTCGGAAGCGGACGCCGAACGAGCCGCCTGGTGTTTCGTGTGGCTTCACTATGTAGTCCGGGCCTGGCCGTGGGTGTTGGTCGGACTCGTCGCGGTGGTCGTGCTCCCGGACCTCGCCGACCCCGACCTGGGCTATCCCATGCTCATGCTCAGGTATCTGCCCGCCGGCCTCCTGGGGCTGGTCGTCGCCTCCTTCTTTGCCGCCTTCATGTCGACCGTCTCGACTCAGATCAACTGGGGCGCGAGCTACGTGGTGAACGACCTCTACGCTCGCTTCGTCGCCCCCGAAGCCTCGTCCGCGCGGCTCGTGTGGGTCGGCCGGCTGGCCTCCGCGGTGATCGTCGCCTTCGCGACGACGGCGGCGTTCTTCGCGGACGACATAGGAGCGCTGTTCCGCTTCATGATCGCCATCGGCACCGGACCGGGTGCGGTGCTGATCCTGCGCTGGTTCTGGTGGCGCGTGAACGCGTGGGCCGAACTGGCCGCGATGCTGGCGGGGTTCGCGATCGCGGTCTGCTCGTACCTGCCCGCGTTCGGTTCGATGGAGTTCGGGACGAGGCTGGCGGTAACCGCCTTCGGCTCGGCGGCCGTCTGGCTTCCCGTGATGTGGTTCACGCGGGCCGAACAGGACGCCACTCTGCTCGAGTTCTACCGGCGGGTCCGACCGGCGGGGCCAGGCTGGCGCGCGATCCGGGCGCGCGCCGGAGTCGAACCGGATCTTCCGCTCGGGACGGCGCTCCTGCGAGCCGCGGCCGCCACCCTGCTACTGTTCGGAACGATGTTCGCCCTGGGCGGCGCGGTGCTGCTGGAACCGCGAACCGCCGCCCTCGCCGCCGCTGTGGCCGCTGTGGGCGGGGCCAGCCTCTGGGCCCTCCGCGGCCATCGCCCTCGAGCCGTGTGAGCGGGTCCGATCCACGAGGTCCGGCCCCGAAGCCGGAGCATGGGGGCGCGCCCGGCTTGATTTCCTCCCACCTACCACATATAGTGTGACGTCCCGCCCGCGACCACCATATGTAGCGGTTTTGTGTGGAAAAGCTGCGGGGTTTTGTGTGGAAAAACTGTGGAGTCGTTGAAAACGGTGAGCTTGGCCTCCACAGCGAAGAAACATCGCAATCGAAGGCGTCTCGGGGGCCGCCTCCTTGCGGCAAGAACCTGGTTGACCGGCCTAGGCCGGCATTCGACTCGCGCGGTCGTCGGGTCCCGGCCGAAGCCGGTTTTTCCCCCAATGACGGGGCTTCCGAAACTGTTTTTGAACAGGAGACGAGGAAGGCGATGAATCCACCGGACGCGGCGGTGCGGGAAGTCGTATCGGCTGGCGCGCCGGTACAGGGGGGAGTGATGGGGGGATCCGACGCGACGCCGGCTGGACTTGCCGAGCCCCGGCTTACGGACAACGCCCGCACGGTTCTGGCTCGCCGCTATCTGAAGAAGGATGACACCGGCGAGCCCATCGAGGAACCGCGCGATCTCTTCTGGCGTGTGGCCGATGTCGTCGCATCGGAGGATCGTCGCTACGGTGCCGGGGAGGACGCGGTCCGCGAGCGGGCGGAGGATTTCTACCATCTGATGGCCGATGGCATCTTCGAGCCGAACAGCCCCACGCTCATGAACGCGGGGCGTCCGCTCGGCCAGCTGTCCGCCTGCTTCGTGCTTCCCGTTCCGGACAGTCTCGACGGGATCTACGAGACGCTTCGCGACATGGCGCTCATCCATCAGAGCGGGGGCGGTACGGGCTTCGGCTTCAGCCGGCTGCGTCCATCCGGCGACGTGGTCAAGTCGACCATGGGCGTGGCGAGTGGTCCGGTGAGCTTCATGGAGGTGTACGACGCGTCGACGGAAGCCGTGAAGCAGGGGGGCACGCGCCGCGGCGCGAACATGGGCATTCTGAGGGTCGACCACCCCGACATCCGCCATTTCATCGACTGCAAGGCGGACAAGACCAGGATCACCAACTTCAATATTTCGGTCGGTGTGACGGACGCCTTCATGGCGGCGGCGCGGGCGGGCTCGGACTACGACCTCCTGAATCCGCGTACCGGCGAGGTAGTGGACCGACTGAACGCGGAGGAGGTGCTCTCGAGCATCATCGCCAGCGCGTGGCGGAACGGGGAGCCCGGCGTCTTCTTCATCGACGAGGCCAACCGGCACAACCCGGTCCCGCACCTTGGCGATTACGAGGCCACGAATCCCTGCGGGGAGCAGCCACTGCTTCCGTACGACGTATGCAATCTGGGCTCGATCAACGCCGGCTACTTCGTTGAACACGAGGGGCAGGTCGACTGGACCGGGCTCGGCAAGGCCGTGCGCGATTCGACGCGCTTTCTCGACAACGTGATCGACGCCAACCGATATCCCCTCGCCAGGATCCGGGAGCTTTCGAACGGGATCCGCCGGGTCGGCCTCGGGGTCATGGGTTGGGCGGACATGCTCGTCAGGATCGGTGAACCCTACGGTTCGTCCCGCTCGACCGAGTTGGCGCGGGAGTTAATGCAATTCGTCGATGAGGAGTCCAAGGTCGAATCCGAACGGCTGGCAGCCGAGCGCGGCGTCTTCCCCGAGTGGGAACGATCGATCTGGGGCCCGGACGAGACGTGCAGGCGCGACGAGGACGGCCAGCGGATCCGCCCGGAGCGCCGGCTTCGCAACTGCAACGTCACGACCGTCGCTCCCACAGGGACCATTTCGATCATCGCGGGGTGTTCCAGTGGGATCGAACCGCTTTTTGCCGTCGCGTTCATGAGGAATCAGGCGGGCGTACTGATGCCGGACGTCAATCCGGACTTCGTGCGCCGTGCGAAGGAAGGGGGCTGGTACTCGGAGGAGTTGATGCAGCGCATCGCCGACGAGGGCCATGTCCACTTCGATGAAGTGCCGGGGGATGTACAGGGGATCTTCGTCACGGCGCACGATGTTCCACCCGAACAGCACATCCGCATGCAGGCGGCCTTCCAGGCACATTGCGATTCGGCCATCTCGAAGACCTGCAACTTCCCGACCGAGGCCACGCAGGAGGATGTCCGCAAGATCTACGAGCTGGCGTACGAGCTGCGGTGCAAGGGCGTGACCGTCTATCGAGATGGGTCACGCGACGAGCAGGTGCTCTCGACGGGCAGGACCGCGAAGGACGTGAAGCGCCAGACGAGCGAGAGCGGCTCGGCGGTGGCGGCGGAGGGGATCACGCTCGAGCCCGTGGAGGTCGACCGCGAGGTCGCCGGGGACATGGCGCGTACGCTCGCACGCCTCGCGGCCACGGAGGCCCAGAACAGCGAGTTGAAGGCCCACAACCGGAATCTCGAGAAGACCGTCGAGCAGAAGAAACAGCGCATCACCGAGCTCGAGGGTTCGCGGATGCGCCGCGTGGAGAAGCGGCGGCGGCCCGCGGTGCTCAGGGGTCACACGCGGCAGATCGAGTCCCCGCTCGGAACGATGTACGTGACGATCAATGAGGACGAGCAGGGGCGGCCGTTCGAGGTGTTCGTCGCACTCGGCAAGACGGGCGGGGCGGCGATGGCCGATGCGGAAGCCATCGGTCGACTGTGTTCGCTGGCGCTCCGCTCCGGCATCTCGCTTCGCGACGTGCACAAGCAGCTACGAGGGATTTCCTCCGACCGGGCTGTCGGGCTGGGCTTGAGCAAGGTTCTGTCCGGCCCCGACGCGATCGCCCAGGTGATCGAGCGCTACCTGGAAGAGAAAGAGGGAATCCAGCAGACGCTTCCCATCGAAGAGGTGGAGACGGCCAGGAGGAAGAACACCAACGGCGGTGTGAGGACGGCCCAGCGCCCCGTCATAGAGCGCTACCAGGAATCGGCGGCTCGGCTGTTCATGGGCGTGTGCTCCGAGTGCGGAAGCAGCCTCGCCTTTGAGGAAGGTTGCGCGAAGTGCTACGCTTGCGGACACAGCGAGTGCGGATAACCGCTCCATCCCGGGTTCACCAACCGGCGTAGCGTCCTGCCCCCGCTTCCGCTTCCGGGGCGGCGGCTTGCCTCCCTGGCGGCGCAGCGGGCGGCGGCGCACCCACCTCCCACGGAGTTGAACCGTAACAGGTAAGGGCTTGAGTAGTCCCTCTGCTTCGCGTCGCGCGACGCGAACGGTCGACATCGGGGGCGTCCGGGTGGGCAGCGCTCACCCGATCGTCGTCCAGTCTATGACCAACACCGACACCGCGGATGTGGCGGCCACCGCGGACCAGGTGCAGGCGCTGTTCGAGGCGGGCTCGGAACTCGTCCGAATCACCGTGAACACGCCGCGTGCGGCCGCCTCCGTGCCGCGCATCGCCGAGCGCCTGGCGGACCGCGGGATCGATGTCCCGCTCGTCGGCGATTTCCACTTCAACGGGCACATCCTGCTTCCCGGGCACCCTGACTGCGCCCGCGCGCTCGCCAAGTACCGCATCAACCCGGGCAACGTCGGACGGAAGCGCTGGGACCAACAGTTCGCGACGATCATCCGCTGTGCGATAGAGCACGACAAGCCCGTGAGGATCGGCGTCAATTGGGGGTCGCTCGACCAGATTCTCCTGACCCGCCTCATGGACGAGAACGCGCGCCAGGCCGAGCCGCGCGACGCGCATCGCGTGACGCTCGACGCCATTGTGCAGAGTGCGCTCGTCTCGGCCGAGGTCGCGGAGGGCCTCGGCCTCGCGTCCGACCGGATTATCCTCAGTGCCAAGGTGTCGCGCGTACCGGACCTCGCGACCGTGTACCGAGAGCTCGCGTCCAGCTGCGACTATCCGCTGCATCTCGGACTCACCGAAGCGGGGATGGGACGCAAGGGCACGGTCGCATCGGCGGCGGCGCTCGGCATCCTCCTCTCTGAAGGGATCGGCGACACCATCCGCGTGTCACTCACGCCCGAGCCCGGCGCGGACCGGACCGAAGAGGTCCGGATCGCGCAGCAGATTCTCCAGTCGCTGGAGTTGAGGAGTTTCAAGCCTCAGGTGACGGCATGTCCGGGCTGCGGCCGGACCACCAGCACTTTCTTCCAGCAATTGGCGCTCGATGTCGAACACCATATCGCGGATCGCCTCGCCGCCTGGCGGGAACACTATCCGGGAGTCGAGGACCTGTCGGTTGCCGTTATGGGGTGCGTCGTGAACGGCCCGGGCGAGTCAAAGCACGCGGATCTCGGCATCTCGCTCCCGGGGGTCGCCGAGGCGCCCACCGCGCCCGTCTACATGGATGGCAAACATCATTCGACGCTTCGGGGCGACGGGATTGTGGAAGAGTTTCTGCAGATTCTCGACGGGTACGTGGAGCGCCGGTTCTCCTAGCAGCGAACCGAGGCGGGGACTAGCTGCGGGCCTTCTGGCGGCGGCGGCGACGCCGCCGACGGCGCTCCGCAGCCTTCATCTTCCGGCGTCGGGCCTCGCTCGGCTTTTCGTAGAAGCGGTGCTTCTTGATATCCCGAAAGATCCCGGCCCGCTGAACCTTTCGGCGGAACTTCCGCAGTGCGCGGTCGAGTTCTTCGTTGTCGCGTAGCGTGTACTGCAAGTGTGCGCCTCCTGGCAGGGTCAGCCTTAAAGTCTAGCGGCCCCCATGGCGGTGCGTCAAATGCGCGGCCGCCCGGGCCCCGGTAGCGTGGACTGCGAGCCCCGCCACCCCGGCTGCGGCTCCGGCGCACAGGGAGCCCCCCGCCCATCGCGGTTCCGATGCGGGTGAGGCTTCGGCGAGTGTTCGGGTCCAGGGCGCGAAGGGAGCATCACAAAGTTTGCGCCGGGGGCAAGTCAACGCCTATAGTGAGTCTGGAAGCCCGATGGACCGTGTGGCTGGGGTGTAGGGGAATCGAGGAGATTGTCCGACCTTCCGGTGTCACGGTCTTTCGCGTCTCTGACTGCGACGCAAGGAGACTGGCCATGGCACGTCCGATTGCCATCACGTCGGAAGGCACCTTCGAGGTCGAGGGCCACGCCTACCTGATCCCCTCCGAATTCTCCGCCCGCGAAGTCTACAGTTACCGCCGACTCCTGGAGCCGATACCGGACATTCCCGGCGGCACCAGCCTCAACCCGGAACAGCGCAGGCGCCAACGCGCTTACTTTCTCCGCCGTGCCGCTGCGTGTATCATCCCGGGCTTGCAGGTGAAATCTCTCGAGGGGCTCCCGCTCGGTCAACTGCAGAACATGCACGAGTGGATCGTAGCCCACCGACCTAACCTCTCGGAGGCCGGCCAACTGCCTGGATAGGAATCGCGGCCTCCCACCTGATCTGGGCCGCGGATGAGCGCAGGGTTCCGAAGAGCTAAAATCGTCAGCACGATCGGTCCCGCCACATGGGACCGGAAGGTGCTGTATCAGTTGATCGAAGCCGGAACCGACGCGGTCCGCATCAACTTCACGCACACTTCGAGCGAGCGCGTAACGCAGATCGTCCAGCTCGTGGCGGAGGTGGCCCGCCAGCTCGGCCGGCCCGTCGCGATCATCGGCGATCTCCGAGGCCCGAAAATCCGCGTGGGCGATCTTCCCGGCGATCGGCTCGACATCGAGCCGGAAGAGTCCTACTGGTTCTTTCCTGAGAGGGAGGACCCGCCGGAAGCCAGTCCACCCGGGCGCCGGATTCCCACGACCTATCCCGAACTGGCCGAGGAAGTCGAGCCCGGCACCCGCATCCTCCTGGACGACGGCCACTTCGAGTTCATTGTGGAGGAGATCTCGGACGAAGATCCGCGGTGGGTCTCCGCGCTGGCGTTCAGCGCCGGCGTCCTCAAACCGCAGAAGGGGATCAACCTGCCGGGAGTGCGCGTCGGCGCGCCGGCCCTCACCGAGAAGGATCTTGCCGACATCGAGTTCTCGGGGGAGCAGGTGCTCGACTACCTGGCCCTGAGCTTCGTCCGGAGGCCGGCCGACCTCGAAACGACCCGCCAGAAGATGGACCGGGGGTGCCTGCTCATCGCGAAGATCGAGAAATCGCAGGCGTTGGAGAATCTGACGGAGATCCTCCCCCTGAGCGATGCCGTGATGGTCGCGCGGGGCGACCTCGGCGTCGAACTGCCATACGAAGAAGTGCCGATGATCCAGAAACGGATCATCCGGCTGGCGCAGGAACGTGCCCGGCCGGTGATCACGGCCACGCAGATGCTGGAGTCGATGATCGAGAGTCCCCACCCGACGCGAGCGGAGGTTTCGGACGTTGCGAATGCGCTGCTCGACGGCACCGACGCGGTGATGCTCTCGGCCGAGACGGCCGCGGGCGGGTATCCCGTCGAGGCGGTGCGCACGATGGACCGGATCATCCGGCGCATCGAGCACGAGCGGTTGGGACGCACCGGACGGGTCGGCAAGCAGGTCGAGGGCGTGTCCCAGATTCAGCAGACGACATCCGGCGCCATCGCGGCGGCGTCGCTGATCGCCGTGGAGCGGGTCGGCTCGCCCTTCATCGTCACGTTCACGCAGAGCGGCTATACGGCCAGGATCGTGTCCGCGCAGCGCCCGTCGGTCCCCATCCTCGCGATCACCGACCAGTGGCGGACGTATAATCAGCTGGCGCTGGTGTGGGGCGTGAAGCCCGTGATATTTCACGGGGGCATCAGCTACACGAGCATGCTCGACAAGGCGCGGGAAGTGGCTCTGGAGCTGGGCATGGGCGAACCCGGCCAGCGGTTCGTCGTGACGGCCGGGGTGCCCTTCCACGTCCCCGGCACGACGAACATGATGCGCGTCGAAGAGTTGTGATCCGCCCCTCCCGGCGCTGACGGCCGTGAGAGTCCGATTCCTCGGAACCGGGACCTCGTTCGGAGTCCCGGTGGTCGGTTGCGACTGCCCGGCCTGCCGCTCCGACGACGCCAGGGACCGTCGCACGAGACACGGCCTGCTCATCGAGTCGGGAGGGGCCCGTCTTCTGGTGGACACCCCTCCCGAGCTTCGTCTGCAGCTCCTGCGGGCGGGCGTGGGCCGGATCGATGCGGTGTTCCTCTCGCACGAACATGCGGACCATACGCACGGGATCGACGACCTCAGGATCTTTTCCCTTCGTGGCGGCGCCCCGATCCCGCTGCATGTGGCGCGCGAGTTCGAACCCGCGATCCGGCGACGGTTTTCGTATATCTGGGGGGGCGGGAGAACACAGCCCGGGTCGGCCGTACCGCAGCTCGACCTGACTCCCTTCGAAGACCGCGAGGTGATCGCGCCGGCCGGACTCGAGCTGCAGGTCGTCGCGCTCCCGCATGGCGTGTATCGAAGCTACGGGTTCCGACTGGGTGATCTCGGGGTGCTGATCGACGCGAAGTCGGTCCCGGACGATGCCATGGAGATTTTCGCGGGTGTCGATGTGCTCATCATGAACGCGCTCTGGTTCGGCGACCCGCACCCCGGGCACTTCTCGATGGAAGAGGCGGCGGCGACCGCCCGACAACTCGGAGCAGCCCGTACCTATCTCACGCACATCGCGCACCGCACGACCCATGCGGAGATCGCGCGCCGCCTGCCCTCCGGGGTCGAGCCCGCCTTCGATGGACTGGTGGTGGAGCTTTGAACGCGGCACGGATCCGCAACTTCTCCATCATCGCGCACATCGACCATGGTAAGTCGACCCTGGCGGATCGGCTGCTCGAGCGCACCGGAGCCGTGGACGCCCGCCGGATGAGAAAGCAGGTCCTCGACTCGATGGAACTCGAGCGAGAACGCGGGATCACGATCAAGCTCAACGCGATCCGCATGACTCACCGTGACGGAGATGGGGTCGAATATCAGCTCAACCTCATCGACACGCCGGGCCACGTCGACTTCACCTACGAGGTGAGCCGAAGCCTGGTCGCCTGCGAGGGCGCGCTTCTCGTCGTCGACGCGACGCAGGGGATCGAAGCGCAGACCCTTGCGAACCTCCTCCTCGCCGTCGAGGCGGACCTCGAAGTCATCCCGGTGATCAACAAGATCGATCTACCCGCGGCGGACCCGGATCGGGTGGCCGAGGAGGTAGCGGAGTTACTCGGGGTCGACCCCGCCGCGACGGTCCGTACTTCGGCGAAGGAGGGGAAGGGAATCGACGCGGTCCTCGACGCGGTGGTGGAGCGCGTGCCGCCTCCACGCGGAGACCCGGAGGCACCGCTCAGGGCCCTGATCTTCGACTCGCAGTACGATCGCTACCGCGGGGCGACCCCAATGGTACGCGTCGTGGACGGTGAGCTTCGCGCCGGCACGCGCATCGGCTTCGGACGGCATGGCGTCGTGTACGAAGTAGACGAGGTCGGCTTCATGCGCCTCGGATTCGAAAGCACGGGCGTGCTTACCTGCGGCGAAGTCGGGTATCTCACCGCCCAGATCAAGAACGTGGGGCACACTCGCGTGGGCGACACCGTGCTCGACGCCGACAACCGGGCTTCGGAAGTCCTGCCCGGCTACCGGGACGCGAAACCCATGGTGTTCGCGGGCCTCTATCCCACGGATTCCGACCAGTTCGAGGAACTCCGCGAGGCGCTCGAGAAGCTCCAGCTGAACGACGCGAGCCTACACTACGAACCCGAGACGTCCGGGGCGCTCGGGTTCGGATTCCGCTGCGGTTTCCTGGGGCTCCTCCACCTGGAGATCGTCCAGGAGAGGCTGGAGCGCGAGTTCGACGTCGACCTGATCACGACGCTGCCCAGCGTCGAGTATCAGCTGACCCTGACGAACGGTGAGGAGATCCAGCTCGACAACCCGTCGAAGATGCCGGACCGGGTGCACATCTCGGAGGTGCGGGAACCCTTTGTGCAGATCCGGGTCGTGTCTCCGGCCGAATACATCGGAGCCATTCAGAGGATTTGCCATGATCGGCGCGGCAGATATGTCGATCTTCGGTACCTGGATCCCTCCCGGGTCGAGATCGCCTATTCGATGCCGCTCGGCGAGATCGTGCTCGACTTCTACGACAAGCTCAAGTCGGTTTCCCGGGGGTACGCGTCCCTCGACTACGACGTCTCCGGGCACGAACCGTCCGACCTCGTGAAGCTCGACATCCTGCTCAACGGAGCGCCCGTCGACGCCCTGAGCGTCATCGTCCACCGAAGCCGGGCCTATGAATTCGGCCAGAAGATGGCCCGCAAGCTCAAGGAACTCATCCCCCGACAACTCTTCGATGTGGCAATCCAGGCCGCGATCGGGCGGGATGTGATCGCGCGGACGACGGTGAAGGCGTTGCGGAAGAACGTGACGGCCAAGTGCTACGGTGGCGACATCACACGCAAGCGGAAGCTCCTCGAGAAACAGAGGGAAGGGAAGCGCCGGATGAAGCAGGTCGGGAGCGTCGAGGTTCCGCAGGAGGCCTTCCTGGCGGTGCTGCGGGTCGACAACGACTAGCAGCCGGCTTCTTGGAGCCGCCCGGCCCATCGCTCTATGATTCTCCCGGTGGCTCCAAGTGACGGGTCGTGTTCCCGTCGAAACGACGTGGGGTGAGACCGTGACCGAGAAACGTCACATCGTGGGCGTCGATCTGGGGGGGACTACGATAAACGTCGGGGCCGTGCCCGTGAACGGTGGCACCGTGCTCGGCATGCGTTCGCTGCCCACCGACGCCCACATCGGCGCGAAGTTTGTCGTCGACCGGATCGTATCCATGATCCACGAGGTCATGCGCGACGCGGCACGCGAAGGCGGGTTCGGGGAGGAGGCATTCAGCGGGATCGGACTCGGCGCGCCGGGACCGCTCGACCGGGAGACCGGCACCGTGCTGGAGGCACCGAACCTCGGCTGGCGGAACTTTCCGCTGCGAGACCTCATCGTGAAGGCGACCGGACTCGAGACGGAACTCGACAACGACGCCAACGCCGCCACGCTCGGGGAGTGGTGGCAGGGGGCGGCTCGCGGGGTTGAGAACCTCGTCGGCGTCACACTGGGGACGGGCATCGGCGGTGGGATCATGCTCGACGGCGAACTCTACCATGGGGCCTCGGACGTGGCCGCGGAAATCGGGCACATGACGATCGATTCCACGGGCCGAAAGTGTCGATGCGGCAACTACGGGTGCCTGGAAGCGTACGCCTCGGGTCCGGCGATCGCCGCACGAGCGATCGAGGGGCTCGAGGCGGGAGCCCCGAGCATGATCCCGGAACTGGTGGGCGGCGACATCCGGGCGATCACCGCGGAGACCGTATCGGACGCCACCGTGGCCGGCGACCAATACGCCGGCGACGTGATGCGGGAGACTGCGCGGTTCCTCGGCACCGGTCTGGCGAACCTCATCAACGTGCTGAATCCAAAGATGATCACGGTCTCGGGGGGTGTGACGAGCGCGGGGCGCCACCTGTTCGATCCCCTCCGGCGCGAAGTCAGGAAGCGGGCGTTTCGGCCGGCGGCCGAGACCTGCCGGATTGTGAGCAGTGAACTCGGCGGAACGGCCGGCGTGATCGGGGCCGCCGCCACCTTCCGCATCGCCCGACTCGGCCCTCTTTGAGCCGCGGATGCCGAGGCTGGGAATCGTGGGGACGATGGTGTGGGATACGATCCGCTCGCGCGACGTCGGCCGGAAGGGACCGGTGCAGGAGTGGGGCGGGATCTCCTACGCGCTGGCGGGGGCCGACGCCGCCCTCGGGGACGATTGGACGCTGTTTCCGATCCTCAAGATCGGGCAGGACATGCGGGAGGCGGCGGATGTCGTTCTCGGAAGCCTGGAGCGTGTCGACTCCCTTGACGGCGTTCGTACCGTGCCGGAGCCGAACAACCGCGTCGAACTCTCCTACCATGACGAGGCGCGGCGATGCGAAAAGCTCACGGGCGGCGTGCCCGGCTGGACGCTCGAAGATCTTCTGCCGCTCGCCCGATCCTGCGACGCGATCTACGTGAACTTCATCGCGGGTTGGGAGCTCGATCTGCCCGCTGCCGCCGCCCTGCGCACGGCCACGGGCGGCGCGGTCTATGCCGATCTGCACTCGCTGCTCCTGGGGGTCGGGGCGGACGGGGTGCGCTCTCCCCGACCCCTCGCCGACTGGCGGGCGTGGCTCTCCTGCTTCGACATCGTTCAGCTGAACGAGGACGAACTCATGACTCTGGCTGCAGGCTGGGATGACCCCTGGGCGCTGGCCGCCGACGTCGTCGGACCCGTGACGCGCGGGCTCCTGATCACGCTCGGCGACCGGGGGTCCGCGTGGGTCTCGACCCGTGGGTTCTGGGACGCCCCCACGGGCCCCCGGCCGGGCCAGGACGCGCTGGAGCCCGCCGAGGCGCTGGTGAGCGGGAAGGTCGAGCCCGAGAGAGCCGTCGAGGGAGGCGATCCCACGGGCTGCGGCGATGTGTGGGGCGCCACCTGCTTCGCGACCATGCTCGCGGGAGAAAACCTCGAGACCTCGATGAGGGTCGCCACACGCGCGGCGCAGCGGAACGCCGGTTTCCGCGGCGCCACAGGCCTGGGGGAGTATCTGCGCTCGGAGACCGGCCTTGTCACCGGCTCATTGCGGAGCGAACCGCGCGGCGTGGCGTGAGTCGAGTCGTCGAGGTTCCCGGCACGCTGGACGAGTCCGCGTTCGAGACTCTCATCGGACTCGTGCGCTCGGGCGGCAACCCCGACGCCCGGCTTCTGCTCGACGCCCGGTCTGTACGCTGGGTGTCGCCCTACGGCCTCATTGGCCTGCTTGCCGTTGGGCACGAAGCGCGGCTCCGCACCGGCCTCCCCCCGCTCATCGAACCACCGCAAGACGCGGAGGTCCGCTCCTATATTAATCGGATGCACTTCTGGCCGGCCGCCGCGGAGGTGTTCGATCTGAAGACGCTCCCCTCGCGTCCGCCCAGCATTACCGACGCCTTGATCGAGGTCACGACGATCCGCTCGCACGAGGATGTACACGCCGTCGTGGAGGGGGTCCGCGAGCGCGCACAGCGGATCCTGCACACGCGGCTCGGTTACCCGAAGCCGGCGGTGATCCACTTCTCGGTCATGCTGTCCGAAGTGTGCCAGAACATCCTCGAGCACGCCCGGTCGATCGGTTGGGTGTGTGCCCAGCGCTATCGGTGGCAGCGGCGGCTGGGCCGCGATGTGATCGTCCTCGCCGTCATGGATGTCGGCGTGGGGTTCGAGGGCTCGCTCGGCGCGGAACACGCGCGCCGATACGGTGAATCGTGGTCGGCCGCCTCGGCGCTCGAGGCCGCATTCCTGCGCGGCGAATCGCGGTTCCCGGAGCCCGGGCGCGGCCAGGGCCTTCAGGCCATCCGACGACAGGTCATCAAGTGGAACGGCGCGATCCGCATCCGCAGCGGCGATGCGGTCATCGCCCGCGTACCCGAGTGGGACGACGCCGAGCCGCTACGGACCGGGCTGCCCAGATTCCCGGGAGCGCAGGTCCTGATCGTGCTGCCGGAGCGGGCGGGGCGGGAAGGTGCGTGAAGCGATGAGGCCGGCGATCATCCACACCACCCTGTTCAGCCTTCTGGTGACCCGGCCCACCGGTCGTTCCGTCCGAACCAACGTCGAACGCCAGATCGCTGCTGCGGGTCGCACGGTCCTCGCGGTTCTCGATATGCGCGACGTCCCGTTGATCGATTTCTCCTGCGCGGACGAGATCGTGGCGAAGCTCGTCCTCCTCGTCTCCGACGCCTCTCCACAGCGGTGGTTCGTCCTGTTCCGAGGAATCGGGGAGCGGCACCTCGGGCCGATCGAAACCGCTCTCAGCAGACAGGGCCTGGCGGCCGCGGCGGAGAGCGCCGAGGGACAGCCACTGCTGCTGGGCGCCCTCGATCCGGGAGCGGTCGCCGTCTGGCGTGAGATCTGGACGCTCGGCCGCACCCGGGCGTCGCCCCTTGCAACCCGGCTCCAACTGCCCGTGCACCGGGTGCAGGGGATGCTCGAAGAACTCGTGACGCGCGCGCTTGTGATCCGCGACGGTAACCGGTACGTGTCGCTCGGCCGGGCCTTTCAGGATGCGGACCCGCCGCCCGCAGAGGATCGGGGCGAATGGTGACCCTGCGCCGTCGGGTGGGGGCGGTGCTCGTGGCCGCGTTCATGGCCGTCGGGGCCCTCGTGACCTCTGCCTACTTTTACGTCCACCGTTCCGTCCAGCCGCGTTCCGGTGAGCACACGCTCCCGGGTCTCTCTCAACCTGCCGCGGTGACGTTCGACGATTGGGCAATTCCGTCGATCTCGGCCGCCAGCGAACTCGATGCGATACGCGTTCAGGGCTTCGTGCACGCTTCCGAGCGACTGTGGCAGCTGGAGTTCTTCCAGCGCGTCGCCCGCGGGCGGCTGGCCGAACTCTTCGGCGAAGCCGCGCTCGACGCGGATCGGCTCATGCGGACGCTCGATGTGTGGTCGGCCTCCGCCGGCGAACTCGAGGCCGCCTCACCGTCCGACAGAGCACTCCTCGAAGCGTACGCGGAGGGGTTCAACGCCCGCCTCGCGAGCTGGCGCGGACCGTGGCCTCCGGAGTTTCTCATCCTGGGGATCGAGCCGCAATCGTGGAGTGCACAGGCGTCGCTCGCCATCGGCCGCATCATGGCACTGGACCTTACCGAGTGGCGGACGGAACTGTCGCGGATTACCGCGCTGGCCACCCTCGACGCTGCTCATCGCCGAGCCCTGGGCGCAGGCTATCCGGCCTGGGGACCGACGATACTCCAGGATACGCTACTCAGCGGAGCGAACCCCCCGCGCCTCTTCGCGGCGGGCGCGCCGGGGGGCCCAGCCCTCGCGGTCGCGGCCCAACCGACGAGTGCGGCCGCGGGGGCCCCGCCCGACTTCGACTTTTTTCCCGGCTTCGGATTTAGCGCATCGAATTCCTGGGCCCTCGCGGGATCCCGGACTGCGGATGGACATCCTCTGCTCGCGAACGATCCGCACCTGTCCCTGCGTGCCCCGTCCACCTGGTATCTGAACGTCATCGCCGGGGCGGAGTCGAACCACGCCGTCGCGGGCATGTCGATCCCCGGTGTCCCCGGCGTCGTCATCGGACTCAACCGGGACATTGCCTGGTCGTTCACGAACGCGATGGTCGACGACGCCGACTTCATCGTCGAGGGCATCAACCTCGACGGGTCGATGTACCGGGACACCGATGGTTGGCGACCGTTTGAGACGCGCACGGAAGAGATCCAGGTGCGGGGCCGGGACAGGCCCGAGACCCTGGTGGTCCGCTTGACCACCCGAGGCCCCGTCATCACCGACCTCGTGCCGGCCGGCGGTCTCACCCTTTCGCTGCTGTGGACAGGACTCGAGCCCGAGGGTGCGAGCACGGGTCTCCTCGCCATGAATCGGGCTGGCAGTGCGGATGCCTTCGAACAAGCCGTGATGCGGCTGCGGTCGCCTCACCAGAATGTGATCTACGCGGCTGCGGACGGAGAAATCGGGTACCGGATGGCGGGATCCGTTCCGAACCGTGCGTCCGGGCAGGGCGTGTTGCCCGCGTCCTTCGAGCGCATGCCCTCAGGGTGGTCGGGATTCTGGCCTCCGGACGCGATGCCGGCCCTTCGCGACCCCGAGACCGGGTATCTGGTCAGCGCGAACAACCTGCAGGCGCGACCGATGTTCGGCCGCGTGGGTGTGGATTACCCTGCCCCCTTCCGAGCGCGTCGCATCGAGGATCTGGTGTCCCGCGCGTCGGGGTGGACCGTCGAACACATGCGAACCACACAGCTGGACAGCTACAGCCTGTGGGCAGAGCGCTACCGGCCCCGTGCCGTCCGCGCCGCGCGCCGCGCAGGTCTCGACTCGCTCGCCCTCGTTCTCGAGACATGGGATCTCCGTACCGAGATCGCGACGCGGGGCGCCGCGCCGTTCTACACCTGGCTCTATCGGTTGCGCGAACTGTTGGTGGCCGACGAGTTCGAGGTTGGAGACGGGTGGTTCCCCGACCTGGCGTTCATGGAGATTGTCGAGAACCGCGACAGCGCCTGGGTCGACGATTCTCGTACTTCGCAGGTCGAACGCCTCGAAGCCCTGGAGGAGGAGGCTGCGCGGACCGCCGCGCGTGTCGTGGGGCAACGCTGGGGCGAGGTCCACCGGGAGCGGTCCGCCCACCCGCTGGGGGGCGTCGCGATCCTCGACCGGATCTTCCGTTTCCACGTAGGTCCCTATCCTTCTCGCGGAGGCCGGCACACGGTACGTCCGGACGCCCCCTCACTGAGATCCCGACTCGACTCGACCGCGTGGTCGCTCCCGGCCATGAACGAGTACGGGCCGAGCGCGCGGTTCGTCGCCCGGGTCGCGCCCGGCGACATGGCCGGACACTTCCTTATCCCGACAGGCCAGGCCGGAAACCCATTCGATCCGCACTATCGGGATATGGCTGCCGTGTGGACCGAGAGCTCGTTGATCGAACTCCGGCCCGGTCGGTTGCCGGACACTGCGGCGAACGCACTGCACTTCCTCCCGCGAGGGCGCTGACGGCCCCCGGCCCCTCGCCGGGTCTCGTTGACCGCCGGAGGGCCGAATCTTAGCTTTGTGGGTGCCCGCTAGCGTCACTTTCGAAGGCATCCGAAGGGCGAGCGGACGCCCTCGACCCACGCCAGGATTCGACAGATTTGAGCACCGTCACCGGCGAAAACACACTCGATCAGATCGAGGAAATCCTCGACGGTATCCGCCCTGCCGTGCGGGCTGACGGCGGCGACATCCAACTCGTCTCTTTCGAGCCGGAGAACGGTCTCGTCGAAGTCCGGCTGGTCGGCGCGTGCTATGATTGTCCCATGTCCACCGCCACGTTGCGCGCCGGGATCGAGCACCAGCTTCGGCACGCACTCCCGATGGTCCATTCCGTCGAGGCCGTCGCGTAGTTCAGCGAAAAACCCATGTCCGACACTCCCGCGCGCGGTCCAAGGCCGCTTCCGATCATGGACCCGGCACCGAAGCGCCCGGGGCCGCCTCCGAAGGCGGACGACCGGGAAGCGGCCCGCCGGCATCCATCACAGGCCCCGCCCATGGCGGGCGTGCGCCGCGTGGTCGCGGTCAGTTCGGGCAAGGGGGGCGTCGGCAAGTCCACGATCTCGACGAATCTCGCCGCCACCTGGACTCGTCAGGGCTACCGCGTCGGCCTGCTCGATGCGGACATCTACGGTCCCGACATCCCGACCATGTTCGGCATACAGCAGAAGCCCCGGATCGACGGCGAGGAAGTCGTGCCGCTGGAGGCGCACGGCGTGAAGCTCATGAGCATCGGTTTCCTCATCGAGGAAGACGCGCCGGCGATCTGGCGCGGACCCATCATCATGGGTGTGATCCGACAATTCCTGCAGCAGGTCGCCTGGGGCGAACTCGACTACCTCGTCATCGATATGCCGCCCGGGACCGGTGACGCGCAGCTGTCCCTGTGCCAGCTCGTGCGCGTTGACGGAGCCGTGATGGTGACGACACCACAGGATGTGGCTGTCGGCGGTGTGCTTCGGGGCATCCGGATGTTCGAGAAGCTCGAGGTTCCCGTCCTCGGGATCGCCGAGAACATGCGAGGATTCGCGTGTCCCGGGTGCGGCACGACCCACGACATCTTCGGCTCCGGCGGGGGCGAGCGACTCGCCGCATCGATCGACGTGCCCTTCCTGGGGTCGGTTCCTCTCGGTGTGGCTGTCCGGGAGGAGAGCGACCGGGGAGTGCCGACCTCCCTGGGAAGGCCCGACGCTCCGGAAGCCCGCGCCTTCGGCCTCATCGCCCAGGCCGCGGCCGCTCGATTAGGCGCGCTCGAGGCGGAGCGGGAAAGGGTTTAGCTGCGCTCCACCGTGACGCTGCCGAGTCCGGCCGTAACGGTGATGTCCAGCTGCACCCGCGCCCCCTCCCAGTTGGGGCTGACCCAGTCCTCGCCCACTTTCTGCAGATCCTCGGCCGAGAAGGAGCCCAGTCCGCTGCGTCGCACGCGTACGCCGATGTTCGAGGGAACCCGCATGACGAGTTCACCGAGAACAATCTTGATCTCCGCCTCCGCGCTCGAACGCCAGACCCCCGAGAAATCAAGCACCACATCTCCCACGATGCCATAGAATTCCAGGCGCTCGAAGCGCGCGTTGCCGAGGTGTTCGCCAGCGAACCCTGTCGCGCCCGACTTGATCGACAACAGTTCCATGGGCACCCGATTCTCGCGGGCGAAGCTGAGCCGGGCGTCACTGGCTCCCGTCGCAAACTCGAACGCAGTGAGCGCGAGGCCGCCGAGCTGGAGTCGGGCCCGTCCGGCTCCTACACCGAGTTTGAGCCTGATCGGCACCGAAGGGTGCAGGGCCAGGGAGAGTCGCCCGGTGTCTCCCGCGTCGCGCGGAAGATCCTCGAGATCGAAACCCAGGTCCCCCGGGTCCAGGCGGATCGAAGCTTCAACCTCGCCCTGCCCGTCCGCCAGCGAGGAAACGGTGAAGCGGAACTGCCCGGTGCCACCTTCACGGCGCCACGTCCGGCGAGGCGCCCAATCGGCGGCGTCATAGTGGAGACGCGCGTCGTAGAGAAGCGGTGTCTCCGAAGGGGAGACGCTGAGACGTCCGCCCGGGTAGAGCAGGTGCACATCGACGGCTTCCAGATCTCCAGCCTGTCGCGCCGCCCGGAAGTCGCGCCACTCCTGCGAGGTTCCCGGCGTCGCCACGCAGAGCGGGACGAGCGACAGAACCACGGAGAGGAAGGGCCGCCGGAGCCCCCGGTCAGGCATCTTCCGCCGGACCCCCGGATGGCTCGCCGTCGCCAGAGGGCGCGGGGTTGTCCGCGTCCGGGCTCGGTTCGCCGGCAACATCCGTCGCGACATCATCGGGGCGGAGGCCGTCCGACCAATCGACCACGACACTCCGCCCCCCGGCGCGGGTGAGCAGTACCGCCCCGAAGCCGACGGTGGCAAGAACCCAGGTCCCAGCGCCCGAAACGAAAAAGATCAGGCCGCGAAGCAGGTCCGCGGCCCCGCCGAACACCCACAGAAGGGCGCCTGCGGCGAAGGGGAGGAGCAGCAGCACGAGCCCGCTGACGACGTAATAGTAGGAATTCGACCGGCGGAGTCCCTCCAGCCACGCGTTGCGGTAGCGGCGCCGAGCGAACAGCTCGCCGGCCCCGTGTGCTATCGCGATATACCCCACCAGCGTGGCGAGTCCGACCGTAAGAACGAAGAAGGGTACGATCGGCCAGGTGATCAGGAGCACCACGAGCACCAGGAGAGCCGGGAGGAAGAGGATCTGCCCTGCGAGCCCCATGGCAAACGAGCGGGCGAATTCGCGCCGTGCCGTATCCGAAACCGTCTCCAGCCGCTCCCGCGCACGATAGACGATAAGCGACCCCAGAACGGCCAGGCCGGCGAGGAGGAAGATGACCGCGATCAGACTCTCCACCGCGTTCCCGAGGTTGCCCGTGAACCTGGACCAGGCGCTCGGCTGCGGTCGGGGGCGTGTCCGGGTCACGGCGACAATTGCCTCGACCTCGGAGCCGGACTGCGGTTCCGGGGTGGCCGCTGCGGCCGGCTCCGGCGAATCGAATCGGAGGTCCGACAGAATCTCCCCTGCGATCGTCGCCGATTCACCGCGAAAGTCGAGGTCACCTCCGACCTGGAGGACACTGCCTTCCACCCGCGCGCCGGAGTCCAGGAGTAGCGTACCGTCGAGCAGGAGAACGTCGCCCTCGATCGCGCCGGCGAGTGTCAGCGTACCGTCGAGGATCGCGATGTTTCCCCGAATGGCGCTCTCCGCCGGGATCCGGTAATCGCCGTGGACGATCATCGCCAACCCGTCGTCAACGGACTCGCCGGCGTCCCCGAGTCGGTGCAGCGCGTCCCGCAGCCGAGCCAGTTCACCGGCGATGTCGAAACCGAGTCCGCCGGGCACGATTTGCATCGGTTCGCCCGCGCTCAACTGGATGCGGCTACCCGGCTGCCCCTCCTCGGTCTCTGCACCGGCCGCTGCTTCCGGGGCGAGCCCGAAAAGCTCATCGAGCCAGACGCCCAGCACACGCGCCGCGTCGCGGTCCTCCCCCTCCCAGGCCATCGCCCGTTCGTCCAGCTGGCCGCGGAAGAGGAGTAGTCCGCGGCCCACCCCGTCCCGGTCTTCCGCGCCGGACCCATGAACGAAGTCGCGCCATGCCGAGGCCAGCGCCCCTCGTTCGGAGTACGAGCCGATCACGACCCCATCCACCTCGATCATCTCGCCTTCGAAGCGCAATCGATGCTCGGTTCCGTTCTCCAGCTGGACCCACAGTTCGGCCCGCCCGCTGGAGGAGAGCGTCCCCGCGGCGTCCGCGATCGCGACCTCCTGTGCGCTGACCGGGAGCGTCAGGCGGAGGCCCGCCAGCAGGGCCACCGCCAACGCGGTTCCGGTCGTGCTTTCGAGCCTCGGTCCCATCGGTCCTCTTCTTCTCCTGCCGGTTCTCCCTAGCCCCGCCATGGGCTTCGTCTCGGCCCGATCAGGCGACATCAGGCCGCCCTGCGGAGGCGGATCGGCTGGCGGGCCGGACGACGGAACAGCGACGCCACGACCCACAGCGATGCGAGGCCGACGAGGCTGGAAAGCACCAGACTCGCCAACGTCGCCGTCGGGTCGACGCGATCGACGATCGAACCTCCTGCGTCCACCAGACCGAGGCGATATCCCAGCCGGCCTGCGGCCAGCATCGCGTCGACCAGCAGAGTCCGCGCACCGCCTACCGCGAGTGCGAAGATGTAACCGGGTGTGAAGCCCTGTGTCCCGAACAGCCATGCAGCGCCGCCGCCCGAGATGCTCAGCGTCGCAACCCCCGCCGTCGCAAGCGCCGCGCGGCGACGCCGTACGAGGCGAAGCAGTCGCTCGGGCCACGGCACCGGCAGCCGCACCCGGGCCAGCACGGACGATGCAAAGCCGGGTGCCGGCGCCCAGCGGGATAGCCGCGAGAGCGCGCGATCGACCGCCGGATGGGGAAGGTCGACCTGCGCCATGATATCGCGCGCGAAGGCCGGCGAGGGCGCCCATGCGGGCAACCGCTCCAGCTCGTGATCCAGCACGGAATCCACGAGGTCAATTCGCCGCGCAACCGCGTCCGCGAAGCCCGCCACGGGTCCGTGCCGGCCAAGACTGCCGAGGCGAGTCACCAGCGCTCGAAGCGCGTCGACTCTCTCCCGGCACCGGGCGCACGACGCGAGGTGTCCGGTCGCGGCCCCGGGTGGGGACGAAGCCGGTCGCTCGTCGGCGAGTCGCTCGATCTCCTGGGCCGTTAGATGGCGCAAATTCGCTCCTGTTTCCATGGCTCGGACCCTGCGCCCACAGTACGAGCCGGCGCGAGGGCCGGTTTCACCTTCGCCGGCCGCCGACCGCTCTATACCGGGGTCTCGTGGACATCACGGCTCGGTCAGATGTACGAGCGCCGTCTTCAGTTCGTTTCTTCCTCGATGGATATAGGTCTTGACCGTTCCGAGCGGGATGTCCATGACCTTGGCAATTTCGTCGTACGCGTATCCCTCGACGTGCCTCAGGAGAATCGCTGTGCGGTATTCGGGGCGCAGCCGCCCGATGGCCTGTTCGATTTCGGATCCGAGTTCGCGGGCCTCGAGAAGCTCATCCGGTCGCTCATCCGGCGACACCAACGTGATTTCCGTCGCGGCCTGCCGCTCGCGGGTGACGGCGTCCGGAGCCCCGTGGATCGACACGACCTTGAGATCCTTCTTCCGCAGATGGTCGATGGTCAGGTTGTAGCTGATCTTGAAGAGCCAGGAGGAGAATTTGTAGGAAGGATCGTACCGGCGGAGGTTATTCAAGGTTCGGACGAAGGTCTCCTGGGCCAGATCCTCGGCCAGTTCGCGATCACGGACCATTCGGAAGATGAGGGAGAATACCGGCCGTTCGAACCGGAGCACGATCTCGCGTGCCGCCCGTTCGTCGCCGCGGAGACACATCTCCACGAGGGTCTGGTCGCTGTGATCCGAGTATCCCACTCGATCTCGCCCGTTGGGGTCGCGGCAGTCGGGCCCCGACCCGGTCGTCGGCGCAGCCCGTCGAATCTCGGCCCTCTCTACCCATGCGAACGAGGAATATGCGCCCGGACACCCTCGGAGGGCAGGCGCGGTCAGCTCGACTCGGCTTCCTGGAGCGTCAGCGCTGGCAGTTCGGGCAGAAGAACGAACTCCGGCCGGCCTGTACGATGCGGACGACAGGCCGGCCGCACCCGGGGCATGCGGCGCCCTCGCGCTGATAGACAAGAAGCCGCGTCTGGAACGAGCCTGAGCGGCCATTGACGGCCCGGTAGTCGCGCAGCGTCGTCCCCGCGCTGTCGAGCGCGTCGCGCAGGACGGCCCGAACCGCCCGGTGCAGGCGGCGAGTCTCCGTCATTTCGAGCGAACCGGCAGGGCGGCGGGGGTCGATCCGCGCGCGGTACAACGCCTCGCTGGCGTAGATATTCCCCAGGCCCGCGAGCCGTCGCTGGTCGAGGAGCACATTCTTGATCGGGGCGCGGAGCGGGGTGAGGATGCGCGCGAACGTCGCGGCGCGGAACGACCGGTCTAGCGGCTCCGGACCCAGCTCCGCGGCGCGCGCCTTCCACGCCTCCGGCGTCAGCACGTCGAACCCGCCGAGCCGTCGCACGTCGTCGTAGTAAAGGGTCCGCCCATCGTCGAGCGCGATGTCGATGCCCGGGTGTCGGAACTCGGACGAGTCCGGCCGGTTCACCGCGACCGCGAAGCGGCCGGTCATGCGAACCTGCACGCGCATCAGGCACTCCGGCGGATCCTGGACGTCGCCCGGGGCGTGGAGCGGAAAGAGAAGGTATTTTGCGCGGCGCCCAACCGGCCCGAAGGTGCGGCCGCGCACCGCGCGCCGGAACGCCGATGGCGTCATGCCGCCCAGGATCAGGTCGTCATGATAGGCGCGGACGCGCTCGATCCTCCGGCCGAGCAGGAGGGGGCCGAGGTCCCGCCGCATCGTCTCGACCTCGGGAAGCTCAGGCATGCTCGGCCCGCTAGAGCGCGGCGGCCCCGGGGGGGGCGATCAGCGCCGACCCGGCCGGTCCAGGCCGCCCCGGTTCGAGTTCGTGCCACCCGATATCGGAGCGGGAGTGGGCCCCGTCGAACCGGATCTCTGCAACGGCCTCGCGGCTCCGGCGCCCCGCCTCTTCGAGCGTGTCGGCGAGTCCGACCACGCCCAGGACCCGCCCGCCCGCCGTGACAAGCCGACCGCCTTCCATCGCGGTACCGGCGTGGAACACCCGTACACGGTCCGGGTCGAAGGCCGGGATCCGGATTGGCCGCCCCGCATCCGAACTCGCGGGGTAACCGGCGCTGGCCATGACCGTCACCAGCGCCGCGCCTGCGGCAGCTTCGGGGTGCCAGCCGGCGAGCGACTCACCGCGTGCCACGCGCAGCATGGGCTCGAGCAGGTTCGAGCTCGTGAGGGGAAGCACGACCTGTGTCTCGGGATCCCCCATCCGGCAGTTGAACTCGACCACACGCGGCCCCTCGGCCGTCAGCATCAACCCCGCATAGAGGAAGCCGCGATACGGCGCGCCCGCCTCGCCCATCGCGTCGAGCACGGGCTGCGCGATCCTGCGACGCACGTCGTCGATGAACGCCGGATCCGCCGGAGCGGCCGGGGCGTAGGCCCCCATACCGCCAGTGTTCAGTCCACGGTCTCCTTCGCCGATCCGCTTGTAGTCCCTCGACGTAAGGAGCGGAACCGCCCGTTCTCCGTCCGCCACGAAGAACACGGACAACTCGACGCCGTGCATGAACTCCTCGACCACCACCCGGGCGCCAGCCGTTCCGAACTTCCCCCCGATCATCATTTCCTCGATGGCGGTGCGGGCCTCGGCGCGGGTCTCGCAGACGATGGCGCCCTTTCCGGCCGCCAGTCCGGAAGCCTTGACCACGAGTGGCTCCGCGTGTCGGGCTACGTAGTCCAGAGCCTCGCGTGCATCGTCGAACGTCTCGTAGTCCGCGGTCGGCACGCCGCAGTCGCGCATCAGCTGCTTGGCGAACGCCTTGGACGCTTCGAGACGGGCTCCCGCGCGGTCAGGTCCGAAGATCGGAAGCCCGGCCTCCTGGAAGCGGTCCACGATACCCGACGCGAGGGGTGCCTCCGGCCCCACGACGGTGAGGTCGATGCGTCGATCCACCGCGAAGTCGAGAAGGGCCCCGATATCTTCGGCCGGGATCTCGATGAGTTCCGCCGTGTCCAGCATGCCCGGGTTTCCGGGGGCCGCATGGATCGTGGCGTCGGGGGCGTCGCGGCGCAGGCAGTGTGCGATCGCGTGCTCGCGGCCGCCGCTTCCGATGATCAGCAGTTTCATGGCGGCAGGATGACCAGTGAACGGTCCCACGGCAACGGGAGAAACCGCCGGCCTGTTGGGCCTCTAGCCCTCCTTGCGGCCCTTGAACGCGTCCGTGAGCCGGCCGCGCAGCCTGTCCACCGCGGCGTCGACCTCGTCGAAGATCTCGCGAGCGCCCTCTTGATACCCCTTCATCGCCGCCCGCAGGTCCTCGTGATATGGACGGTCGTCCTTCTCGCCACGCCGCTGGTATTCGCCCGAAAGCACGCGGTCGTACTCGCCGCTCTCGATCCAGTCGCGCAGTTCGGCGACGCGGATGACCGCGAACGGGTGGGTCTGGCCAAGCACGTTCAGGACCTTGTAGACGGCATCCAGGAGATCGCCGCCCGCGCGATATTCGTCGGACTGTGCGATGAACTCGTCGAGGTCCAGGCTGATGCCGCGGGTCCCGCCCGCGAGCTGCATCAGAGCCGACATCGCAATCCGTGGGTTCTGCACAGCGAGCAGCCCGGCGCGGTCCGAGGAGAGTTCGCTCTTTCGGTACCACTCCATGAGCGCCATGAGAATCGGCCGCAGAGCGAGGCCGGCCAGCGTGTAGCGCAGGATGACCAGGTTGAGGACGAGGATCAGCAGAGTCCGGTAGAGCACATGGCCGGAGAGGATATGCCCGACCTCGTGACCGAGGACGGCCTCCACCTCGTCCTCCGAGAGGATCTCGAGCATCGATGAATTAAGGACGATGAAAGGCTCGCCGAACCCGACCGCCCCCGCGTTCACGATCGGCGTCTGCGAGATGTAGCACTCCGGTGGTTTCTCCACGTCCAGCACCTCGCACACGCGGGCCAGGCGCGCATGCACCCGTGCGTACTGGTTCTCGGATGTGCGCACGGCGTTGGCCTTGAAGGCCAGTCTGAGGGCGCGCTCCCCGAACAGCGCGAAGATCTTTCGCAGCACAAGGTCGAAGCCCGGGATCCTCCGCAGCGCGTTGAGGGCCGCGCGGTCAGCCGGGTGCTCCCAGGCTACTGCAGCGATCTGCGTGAGGATCCGTCGCTGGCTGTCTTCGTCTGTCGCCATCATTCACCCCTCTGGGCGCCGTACCGCCCTCGTGTGGCCCGTCGCGTCCACGCCGGCCCGCTGGTGGCGCGTCCGGTCGTACGTCGCGTCCCCGTGGTCTGTTTCAGAGGAGTCATCTCGCGGCTCGGAGTGCTGCGAGCGCCTGAGCGACATCCTCGACCAGGTCCTCCGCGTCTTCCACGCCCACCGACAGCCGCACGAGTCCGGGGCCGAGTCCGATCTCGCTCTTCTTCGCCTCGGGCACCGACGCGTGGGTCATGGACGAGGGAATCGAAACCAGGCTTTCGACCCCGCCGAGGCTCTCCGCGAGCTGGAACACTCGCGTAGACCCCGCGAAGCGGTTCGCCCGATCCTCGGAGCCGAGATCGAAGCTCACCATGGAGCCGAAATCGCGCATCTGGCGCTTCGCGAGTTCGTGCTGCGGGTGGTCTTCGAGGCCGGGGTAGTGCACGGCCTCGACCTCTTCGTGTCCTCTCAGAAGGTCCAGCACATGCCTCGCGTTCGCGCAATGCGCGGGCATGCGCAGATGCAGCGTCTTCGTGCCCCTCAGCACGAGCCAGCAGTCAAAGGGGCCCGGAATGGCTCCGGTGGTCCTCTGCTGAAAGCGGAACCCCTCCCCAAGCTCTTCGGAGTTCGTGAGCAGGGCACCGCCGATCATGTCGCTGTGACCGTTGAGGAACTTCGTCGTCGAGTGCATCACGATGTCCGCCCCTTCGTCGAGCGGGCGCTGCAGGAAGGGGGTGGCGAACGTGTTGTCGACCGACAGCACGGCCCCCGCGGCGTGCGCGATCCCGGCGCAAGCCGCGATGTCCGTGATCGTAATCATCGGGTTACTCGGCGTCTCTACGTGAATGAGACGCGTTTCGGGCCGGATCGCGGCGTGCACCTGATCCAGGTCGGTCGTGTCCACGAAATCGAATGCGACACCGAACCTGTCCCAGACGTGTCGAAGCATGCGGTCGACCCCCCCGTAGACGTCCGCACCGCAGATGAGATGGTCGCCGGCGTCGAGAACCGTCTTGACTATGGCTTCCGTGGCGGCCAGACCGGAGGCGAACGCGGCGCCGTACCGCCCGTTCTCGAGCGCGGCGAGATTCGCCTGCAGCGCTTCGCGTGTGGGGTTCTTGACCCGCGCGTAGTCGTATCCCTCGCGGGGCGAGCCCACCGCGTCCTGGACGTAGGTCGATGTCTGGAAGATCGGCGTCATGATGGCGCCGGTCGTGGGGTCGGGACGCTGCCCGGCGTGTACCGCCCGGGTCCCGAACCGCTGGGCGGCTGGGTCCACGTCTTCGTCTCCGGTTGGGGTCGGGGTCGGCGGCGCGCGTCGCCGCGCCGCCCGGCAAGGTATTCCCGGAATCGGGCCGCAGCGAGGCGAGCCCGGGCGACGCCCAACCGTTAAGCTGTCGCGTCTATCTCACCAGGTGCCGTGAGGGGGCGGACACCGGGCCCCGACCCCCCCCGGCCGGCCGATCCACTTCGGGAGAACGCGAAGCGTGTCCGAGTCACTCATTGTTTCTGCTTCAGGTATCCGCGGCATCGTCGGGCGAGGGCTCACGCCGGACATCGCCGCCCGCTATGGCGCTGCGTTCGCCTCGCACGTCGCGGCCACGGATCCCGACTCGGGGGTTGTGCTTCTGGGTCGCGACAGCCGGGTTTCCGGGCCGGCCCTGCTCGACGCGGTCGCGTCCGGGGTACGAGCGGTCGGACTCGATGTGTGCGACCTGGGCATCGTCGCGACGCCCACGGGTCTCATGGCCGTTGGGGACGACGAGGACGCGGTCGGCGGACTTCTCGTCACCGCCTCGCACAACCCTGCGGAGTGGAACGGGCTCAAGCTCGTCTCACGCGAGGGGAGATTCGTAACGCCGGCCGCCGGGCGGGACATCCAGCGCCGGTTCGAGGAGGGGGTCGAGTACGCCGGTCCGTGGGACATTGGGGCCCGGACGTCGCGCGAGGGGGCGAACCGGGCCCATCTGTCCCGGATTCTCGAGCTGCCGATCGTCGACCGCGGGCGCATTCGGGCACGGGGCTTTCACGTGGCCCTCGACTGCGTGCGCGGCGCCGGGGGGCTGATCCTGCCGGAACTCCTGCAACGCCTGGGCTGTCGGGTCAGCGGGCTCGATCTGGAGCCGGACGGCAGATTCCCGAGGCCGCCGGAACCCCTGCCCGCCAACCTCGGTCGACTCTCGGAACTCGTCGTCGCAACGGGCGCGGATGTGGGGTTCGCCGCGGATCCGGATGTCGACCGCCTCGCCCTGGTGGATGAGACCGGCCGGCCGGTGGGCGAGGACTGGACGCTCGCGCTGGCGGTTGAACTCGTCGCGAGCCGGGAGCCGGGGCCGGTAGTGACGAACCTGTCCGCGAGCCGATCCATCCAGGACGCGGCCGAGCGCGTGGGAGCGCCGCTCTACCGTACGCCGGTGGCCGAGGCGAACGTCGTGGCGCGCATGCTCGAGTCGGGCGCCACCATCGGGGGTGAGGGGAACGGCGGCGTGATCTATCCCGGACTTCATATGACCCGCGATGCGTCGCTGGCTGCCGCTCTCATCCTTCAGTTCCTCACGGAGAGCGGATGCACGCTGGGCCAGATTGTCGACGAGCGAGCCTCGTACCGGATCGTCAAGCGCACGGTACCGCGGGAAGGCCTGGGGATCGAGGAAACCATCGCGGCTATCGCGGCCGCGGCGCCGCGCGGTACCGAGAGGGACGTTCAGGACGGGATACGTCTCGACTGGCCGGACGGGTCATGGATTCACGCGAGGCCGTCGGGCACCGAGCCGATTTTCCGCATCATGGCAGAGGCGCGGGGGGACGAGCTGGCGCACCGGCGTGCGGACTGGGTCGACGGCCTGGTTCGCGGAGCGGGCTGAGCGGCGGATGTGCGGGATCGTCGGGTATGCGGGCGAGGAAGAGGCGGCCCCGCTTCTGCTGAACGGGCTTCGCCGGCTGGAGTATCGCGGGTACGATTCCGCGGGTCTGGCGGTCCATGACGGCTCCGGGATCGAACTGCGCAAGTGCGCCGGCCGCGTCGACAACCTTGCGCGCGTTCTGGACGACGAACCGGTCTTCGGGACGACCGGGATTGCGCACACGCGCTGGGCCACGCATGGGGCGCCGACGCGCGTCAACGCCCATCCGCACACCGACTGCCGCGGGGAGTTGGCCCTGGTCCACAACGGCGTGATCGAAAACTGCGGGGTGCTGCGGACGAAGCTCTCCGAGCTCGGACACCGGTTCACGACGGACACGGACACGGAGGTCCTGGCTCACCTGATCGAGGAGACCTTCGAGGGGAGCCTGGAACGCGCCGTCGCCGCGATGCTGACGCAGGTGGAGGGGACGCTGGGCATCGCCGTGATCGGCGTCGCCGACCCCACGAGGATCGTGGTCGCGCGCCGCGGCGCCCCCCTCCTGCTCGGGATCGGGGAGAACGGAGAACAAGCGACCTGGGTGGCCTCCGACGTGGCGGCGATCCTGGGACACACCCGGCAGGTCGTCTATCTGGATGATGATGAGATCGCGGTCCTCACACCCGACGGATACGAAACGAGCGATCTCGGCTCGCGCCTCGGGCGGGCGGGCCGGGAGCCCATCCGGAAGGAGATCAGCCACATAGACTGGGACCTCGAGACGATCGAACGGGCGGGATATCCGCACTTCATGCTCCGCGAGATTCACGAGCAGCCGAACACCGTGCGCGACGCGATGCGAGGCCGTCTGCTGGAGGCGGAAGGCACGGCCCGGCTCGGAGGCATGGACGAACTCGAGAGTGAGATCTCCCGGACCGAGCGCATCGTGCTCACCGGTTGCGGGACCAGCTGGCATGCCGCCCTGGCGGGCGAATACCTGATCGAGGAAGTCGCCCGCATTCCCGTAGAGGTCGAGTACGCCTCGGAGTTCCGTTACCGCAACCCGATCATCGCCCCGGGCACCCTGGTGGGCGGCATCTCGCAGTCCGGCGAGACTGCCGACACGCTGGCCGCCGTGCGCGAGGCGAAGCGGCTCGGCGCCTCCACGTTCGGGATCGTCAACGTGGTCGGGTCGCAGATCGCGAGGGAGACGGCCGCAGGGGTCTACGTACACGCGGGCCCCGAGATCGGCGTCGCTTCGACAAAGGCCTTCCTGGCCCAGATCACCTCGCTCGCTCTCCTGGGCCTCATGATCGCGAGGCGGCGCGGGTTGGGTCGCGAGGAGGGTCGTCGCTTCGTGCGCGCCATCCGCGGGCTTCCCGCGCTCATCGAGGAGGTGCTGGAAAGCGAGACGCACATCCGCCGGGTAGCCGAGGAGTTTGCGGATGCCCGCAACTTCCTCTATCTGGGGCGGGGCCCGAACTTTCCGATCGCGCTCGAGGGCGCGCTCAAGCTGAAGGAGATTTCCTACATTCATGCGGAGGGGTACCCCGCGGCCGAGATGAAGCACGGGCCGATCGCGCTCATCGACGAGGAGATGCCCGTGGTCTTCATCGCTCCCCGCGACTCGGTCTACTCGAAGGTGCTTCTCAACATCGAAGAGGTGAAGGCCCGCGGCGGGCGCGTGATCGCTCTGGTCACGGACAGGGACCGCGATCTCGCCCCGAAGGTAGACCATCTGATCCCGGTGCCGGAGACGCTGCCTCTGCTGCAGCCGATCGTGAACGTCGTCCCGCTTCAACTGCTCGCCTATCACATCGCGGTTCTGCGCGGCTGCGATGTGGACCGGCCGCGGAACCTCGCCAAGACGGTCACCGTCGAGTGATCGGGCAGGGGCAACGAGGACGCCTCCACCCGGCACCGCGGGGGTTACAGCGAGAAAGTGCCGGTAGTATCTTCGGGTGTCGCGGGAGCGGCTGTCCGTCCGTGGTGACTCCCCGCGCCGGCTTCGCCACGGGCTGTCGGGGCCGTGCCCCCTCCCGCGACTGCCGGCACTGCGCAAGCCACGGGACCGGGAGTGGAAGGGGATGCCGAGCGTGTACCTCCAGGGATTGAAGGAGCAGGTCGCGAAGTACGCGGGCACGCTGTGTGACGTGGTCATCCTCGCGCCCGTCTACGGCATGCTGATGTTCACCCTTATGAAGGATCCGCGCCTGAGCCGGCAGCAGCGGCTGTGGGTGGACGCGGCCATCGCCTACCTGGTGAGTCCTGATGACGTGATCCCGGAGGATGAGGTCGGACCGTACGGATTTCTGGATGACGTGTTTTGCTGCGCCTATGTGGCGCACCGGATCGGAGAGGAGCTTGGCTGGGATGTGGTGGAGGAGCACTGGACCGGCGAGCGATCGGCGCTCGAGGTCTCGAATAACCTGCTTGCGCGCGAGCGGGAACTACTCGGCGGGGCGGGCGACGATATCCTCGAGTTCGCGGGACTCCTCGACCGGCGGTCGGACTCGGAAACGGAACGCCTGCAGCTCACCCTTACCACGAACGGGTAGGGACCGCCCCGGGGGGTCGGCCGGCGGACGCTCGCGCCGACCTCTCGCAATCACCGTCCTCGTGCTCCTGGCCGGAGCTTTCGGCGCCGAACCGGGGCTGGGCCAGTATCGGCTGACGGCCCCGTCCGGTGCCGTCGTCGAATTCGAGGCTGATCGTCTCCTGCGCTTCCGCGACCGCTCCGACTCTCTCATGACCGATCTCGTGGAAGATCCCCTCGTTCTCTACTACCGGTCGTTCGGTCGCCACCTCGACGAGTCCGAGTCGCGTGACGCCTGGCCGTGGAACGCGATTGAAGTCGTGACCGATTCGAGTGCGGCACTCGTTATGCCGGGCAACCTCCGTGAGGCCGGTCGGGCGTACGAGAGCTACGCGGTCCTTCGCATGCACGCGGTCCGGCAGGATCCGGATGTCGCCTGCGACACGCTCGTCGCCCGTGAAGTCGAGGCGCTCGACGGATTCGTAGACGGATGGATCGTGGCCCGGTTGCTGTTCGGGGGCCCCGCGTACGAGCCGCTCGACGAATTCGCGTTCGCGCGTGAGGCCGGAGTCCTCCCCGGCCTGCTGCTGGACCGCTCCGACCGTCAGCTGGGCGGCTGCCTCTCCGTCGTCCGCGAAGCGCGCGCGGACGAGATCGGAGAGTACCGGTCGTGGCGGACCGAGAAGTACGTCGCCAGGGGCGGCCGATGAGTCTCCGGCTCCATGACTCCCTCACCCGGCGACTCCGTACGCTCGAGCCGGTTGAGTCCGGCCGGGTCGGGATGTACACCTGCGGCCCCACCGTCTACGACCGCGCGCATATCGGCAACTTTCGCGCGTTCACATGGGAGGACCTGCTCCGCCGCTACCTCCGGTTCAAAGGGTACGAGGTCGAACAGGTGATGAACCTGACCGATGTCGACGACCGGACGATCGCCGCCGCCGCCGCCCGGGGCATTCCGCTGGGCGAGGTGACGGGGCCCGTGATCGAGATGTTCCTCGAGGATTGGCGTACACTGGGGCTCGAGGAACCTGAGCACCGCCCCCGGGCGACCGGGCACGTGGACGGCATGATCCGGCTGATCGAATCGCTTTCGGCGCGCGGCCTCACGTACGAGAGCGATGGTAGCGTTTATTTCGCGATCAGCCGCTTCCCCGGATACGGGCGCCTGGCCGGCATCGATCCCCAGGGGCTGACTTCTGCAAGCCGCGCTACGGGGGACGAGGAATACGACAAGGACGATCCGAGGGATTTCGTTCTCTGGAAGGGCGGAGACCGGGGCGGCGACGAAAAAGCGGTGGTGGTCTGGGACTCGCCCTGGGGCACCGGCCGGCCGGGATGGCACCTCGAGTGCTCGGCGATGGCGATGCAATATCTGGGTGAGACGCTGGATATCCACGCAGGAGGGGTCGACAACCTCTTCCCGCACCACACGAACGAGATCGCCCAGTCCGAAGGCGCCACGGGAAAGACGTTCGCACGGCTATGGCTGCACGCCGAGCACCTCCTGGTGGAAGGCCGCAAGATGTCGAAGTCGCTCGGCAACTGCTTCACGATTCCCGAACTGGTCGCTCGCGGGCACGCGCCCTCGGCGATCCGTTATCTGCTGCTCAGCGGTCACTACCGGACCCAGCTGAACTTCACCTTCGATGGTGTCGAGGCGTCGGAAAAGGCGGTGACGCGACTGCACGAGTTTCGTCGCCGCCTCAGCGGTGCGATCGAAGCCGGCATCGATGAGTCGGCGGACAGCTCGGGGCTCGCGGAGCGCAGCCGTGCGGCCTTCGAGTCGGCGATGGACGACGACCTGAACGTGAGCGAAGCGCTCGCTGCCGTGTTTGGGCTCGTCCGCGAGGTGAATCACCTGCTCGACACCTCCCGCCCTCGCGCTCCCGGGGGCGCCGAGACCGTTCTCGCCGCAATCGATGACTTCGACCGCGTGTTCGGAGTCCTTGCTTTGCGCGATCTGGAGTCTGCCGACGCCGACGAGGAACTGGTCGCGTGGGCCACCGCGCGGGCAGGGGCTCGTGAGCGTGCCCGAGCAGACCGGGATTACGCTCTCGCGGACGCGGTTCGGGCCGAACTCGAAGCGCGCGGCGTGGCTGTGGAGGACCTGGCCGACCGCACCCGTCTGCGCCTGGGAGCACGCACGATCGTGGTGCCCAGGCCCGGGCTCTAACGGTGCGTCGCGCCGGCCGAGCGGACCGTTGATTGCGGCTTGACGATCGGCTCGACACGTCCTTATGTTATAAGACTGTCTTGCAGAAGGGTCGCTGGCGTAGCTCAACCGGTAGAGCGTCGGATTTGTAATCCGGAGGTTGTGGGTTCGAGTCCCACCGCCAGCTCGGTCGAGTCGGACGAACAGCCGCCCCGATGCGGCGTAAACTGGAACTCGTCCATCGGGGGTCAGGAATCGGCGGTGGGGTACCGAAGCGGCCAAACGGGGCAGACTGTAAATCTGCTGGCTTATGCCTTCGGAGGTTCGAATCCTCCCCCCACCATTTCCATCTGGCCGCTGAAGCACAAAGCCGCTGAAGCACAAAAGGGTGTAGCGCGCGTGCGGGCAGGGGGATCTCGCGTCGCGCGACCGAACCGGAATCCGTGAGGAGAAAAAAGAGGGGCGATGGCGAAGGAAAGGTTTGAGCGAACGAAGCCGCACGTGAACGTGGGTACGATCGGACATGTGGACCACGGGAAGACGACGCTGACGGCGGCGATCACGCAGGTACAGGCGGCGAAGGGCCACGGGGAGTACGTGGCGTTCGACCAGATCGACAAGGCGCCGGAGGAGCGGGAGCGAGGGATCACGATCGCGACGGCTCACGTGGAGTACGAGTCGGAGTCACGACACTACGCTCATGTGGACTGTCCGGGCCACGCGGACTACGTGAAGAACATGATCACGGGCGCGGCGCAGATGGATGGTGCGATCGTGGTGGTGTCGGCGGCGGACGGGCCGATGCCTCAGACGCGGGAGCACATTCTTCTGGCTCGCCAGGTGAACGTGCCGTACATCATGGTGTTTTTGAACAAGGTGGACCAGGTCGACGACGAGGAGTTGCTGGACCTGGTGGAGCTGGAGGTACGGGAGCTGTTGAGCGAGTACGAGTTTCCGGGCGACGACGTGCCGGTGATACGGGGTTCGGCGTTGAAGGCGCTGGAGAGCGGGGATCCGGACTCGCCGGACACGGCGTGCATCGGGGAGTTGCTGGAGGCGTTGGACACGTACATCCCGGTTCCGGAGCGCGCGACGGACAAGCCGTTTTTGATGCCGGTGGAGGACGTGTTCACGATCACGGGCCGCGGGACGGTGGTGACGGGCCGGATCGAGCGCGGGGTGGTGAAGACGGGCGAGGGTGTGGAGCTGGTGGGGCTGGGCTCGGAGAAGAAGACGGTGGTGACGGGCGTGGAGATGTTCCGGAAGATCCTGGACGAGGGCCAGGCGGGGGACAACGCGGGTCTGCTGCTTCGGGGGGTGGCGAAGACGGAGGTGGAGCGCGGGATGGTGGTCGCGCACCCCCGGTCGATCACGCCGCACCGGAAGTTCAGCGCGGAAGTGTACGTTCTGACGAAGAACGAGGGGGGCCGTCACACGCCGTTCTTCAACGGGTACCGGCCCCAGTTCTACTTTCGGACGACGGACGTGACGGGCTCGGCGGTGCTGCCCGACGGGGTGGAGATGGTGATGCCGGGGGACAACGTGAACATGGCGGTGGAGTTGATCGCGCCGATCGCGATGGAGGAGAACCTCCGGTTCGCGATCCGCGAGGGCGGCCGGACGGTGGGCGCGGGCGTCGTCACCGCCATCCACGACTAGCTGAACCAGGATCTTTTTTGGGGGGACACCTAAATGAGGGCTCGGATCACGCTCGAGTGCATGCAGTGCAAAGAGCGCAACTATTCGACGACCAAGAATCGGCGGACGCACCCCCAGCGGGCCGAGCGGAAGAAGTACTGTCGGCGCTGTGACGGCCACACAATGCACAAAGAAACCCGATAAGAGGGTCGATTGGCCGGGATCGTCAAGAGAACCCAGGAGTTCGCGGAGCAGGTGCAGGTCGAGATGCGTCGCGTCACATGGCCCGATAGGGACCAGCTGCGCGGGGCGACGATCGGCATCCTGATCTTCGTCATGATCATGGCCGTGGTGATCGGCGCCATGGATTCCGTCTTCGCAGCGTTCGTGCGGTTCGTCGTCAGGACTTTCAGTGTCTGAGCGGGCGGACGCGGGCGTCGGGGAGGATCGGAACCGTGGATGAATTGCGCTGGTACGCGCTCCAGACCTACTCCGGCCATGAGAAGAAGGTGAAGATGCGCCTGGAGCAGAAGATCCAGGAATACGAGGGCGAGCCGCCGATTCGGGAAGTGATCGTCCCGACTCAGGAAGTGGTCGAGATCAAGGGCGGCAAGCGCGTCAAGTCGACGAAACGGCTGTACCCGGGGTACGTCCTCATCCAGATGCTGCTGGACCAGAACACGATGTACGTCGTCAACAATGTGCCCGGGGTCATCAAGTTCGTGGGGAGCGGGGACGCACCTCAGCCGCTCAAGTCCGAGGAAATGAACAAGATCCTCGGCATTGCGGACGAGCTGGAGCAGGCTGGGCCGGAAGCGGAGATCCCGTTCCGCCCCGGACAGGTCGTCGAGGTTATGGAAGGACCGTTCAGCGATTTCAGCGGAACGGTGGAAGAAGTGTTTGCGGAGAAGGGAAAGGTGCGCGTGCAGGTCAGCCTGTTCGGGCGCCCCACATCGGTCGAACTGGACTACACGCAGCTGCAGGGCTTCTAGATGCCGCCTAAGAAACAGGTCACGGGATTCATCAAGCTGCAGATTCCGGGAGGGCAGGCGAACCCCGCCCCGCCCGTGGGTCCGGCGTTGGGCCAGCACGGCCTCAACATCATGGACTTCTGCAAGGCGTTCAACGCGCAGACACAGCAGGACGCGGGGACGATCATCCCGGTCGAGATCACCGTCTACAAGGACCGGACCTTCAGCTTCATCACCAAGACGCCACCGGCGGTGGAGCTGCTCAAGAAGGAACTGGGTCTCGAGTCGGGCTCACCCGAACCCAACCGGCAGAAGGTGGGGAAGGTCACGGACGATCAGCTGCGAAAGATCGCCCGGATCAAGATGAAGGATCTGAACGCGGCGGACGAGGAAGCCGCGATGCGGATGATCGAGGGCACCGCGCGATCCATGGGGATCGAGCGGGCGGGCTGATCGGGAGAAATCGGGGAACCATGCCGAAACACGGCAAGAAATACCGCTCCGCGGCGACGGCCGCGCTGCGGAACGGGTCACTCGCGCCCCGCGACGCGCTGGAGCGCGTGCAGAAGATGGCGTTCGCGAACTTCGACGAGACCGTCGAGGCCGCGGTGCGCCTCGGCGTCGACCCGCGCAAGGCCGACCAGATCGTAAGGGGTACCGTTATTCTGCCGGCCGGGACGGGACGTCCGGTCCGCGTCCTGGCACTCGTTCAGGCCGACCGGGCCGCCGAGGCCACCGCTGCGGGTGCGGACTACGTGGGGACCGAATACATCGAGCGGATTCAGGGCGGCTGGCTCGACTTCGACGTCGCCATCGCCACGCCGGATCTCATGAAGGACGTGGCGCGGTTGGGACGCGTGCTCGGTCCGCGCGGGCTCATGCCGACGCCGAAAGCGGGCACGGTCACGATGGATGTGAGCCGGGCGATTCGCGAATCGAAGGCTGGCAAGATTGAGTTTCGCGTCGACCGCACGGGGAATATCCATGCGCCGATCGGCAAGGTGAGTTTCGAGCTCGAACCGTTGACCGGGAACCTCGATGCTCTCATGGACGAGATCGTACGGCTGAAGCCGGCCGCCGCGAAGGGGCGCTACGTGAAGAGCGTAACCGTGACGAGCACGATGGGCCTCGGCGTTTCAATCGACGAAGACCTGTATCGGTAGATCGATGAGACTCGAAGAAAAGCAACGCGTCACCAGTGAACTGAGCGCGCAGCTCGAAGAGAACGGGACGATCTACCTGACCGACTTCACCGGGCTGAACGTGAAGGCGGTCACGGAGTTCAGGGCGCTGCTCCGCGAGCAGGGCCTGGGATACCGGGTCGTCAAGAACACACTCATGAAGCGGGCGCTCGAAGATCTGGACCTGCCGGACCTGAGCGCCCACCTGTCGGGCCCGACCGCGCTCGTGTTCAGCGAATCCGATCCGGTCGCGCCGGCCAAGGTGCTGAAGGAATTCGCGAAGGCGCACGACGACCGGCCGGTCGTGAAGGTGGGTGTCATCGACAGGGTGGCGGCGACGCCGGACGACGTCGGGCGTCTGGCCGATATTCCGCCGCGCGAGATCCTGCTGGGCGGGATCGCGGGCGGACTCACGGCCACCGTCGGGGGAATCGCCGGCGCTCTGGCGGCGCTCATCCGCGATATCGCGGACATGATCGAACAGGTCGGAAAGAAGAACCAGTCCGCCTGAGGTGGGTCGAGCACGCGCGACGTGAGGGCGTGCGTAAAGCGTAAGCATGGAATCCAGGGAACGGAAGAACATGTCCAAGATCGACGATCTTCTGGAACAGATCGGCTCGCTGACGGTGCTGGAAGCCGCCGAGCTGAAAGACAAGATGGAAGAGACCTTCGGTGTTACGGCCGCTGCGCCGGTCGCCGTCGCTGCCGCGCCTGGCGCCGGCGGAGACGCCGCCGAAGAGGAGCAGTCGGAGTTTGATGTCGTACTGACGACGGTGGGCGACAAGAAGATCCAGGTGATCAAGGTCGTCCGCGAGGTCACCAGCCTCGGTCTGAAGGAGGCGAAGGCTGTCGTCGACAACGCCCCGGGACCCGTCAAGGAAGGCGTGTCCAAGGAGGAGGCGGAAGAGATCAAGGCCAAGCTCGAAGCACAGGGCGCTACGGCGGATCTCAAGTAGTCACGCTGGCGGAGCGTGGCAGCCGGCGCCGGTTTTCCTGTCGGCCTCGGATCGCGGTTGAACCGCGACCGGGCCGACGGAGCCGGGGTCCGGCACCTCACCATGCACGAACCGGGGCGGTCGCTCATCCGCGGCCCCCGGCGTTTGCGCATCTCCCATGTACTCGAGTGGTCCCCGGGGGAGGTACGATTTGACGGCCAACGGCAGACCTGCAGTCTCGTTCGCCAAGCTCGACCGTCCGATGCACATGCCGCATTTTCTGGATGTGCAGCGGGAGGCTTTCGAGCGCCTGCTACAGACGCAACGGAGCGCAGAAGAGCGCCACGACCTCGGTCTCGAGCGCGTCTTTCGCGAGATTTTCCCGATCACCGATGCGAACGAGAACTTCTCGCTGGAGTTCGTAAGCTACGCGCTCGGCGAGCCGAAGTACTCCGTGGACGAGTGCATCGAGCGCGACATGACGTACTCGGCCCCTCTGAAGGCGCGCCTTCGGCTCGTCATCTTCGAGACGGTCGACAAAGACGGCGAGAAGCGCCCGGGTGACATTCTCGAGAAGGAAGTCTACCTCGGTGACCTGCCGCTCCTGACGGGGCAGGGCACGTTCGTCGTGAACGGTGCCGAGCGCGTCATCGTGAGCCAGCTGCACCGTTCCCCGGGCGTCGTGTTCGAGGAGACGGTGCATCCGAACGGCACACGACTCTTCTCGTCCCGGATCATCCCGTTCCGCGGGTCGTGGGTCGAGTTTACGCTCGATATCCACGATGTGATCCACGTCCACATCGATAAGAAGAAGAAGTTCCCGGCAACGGCGCTGCTTCGAGCGTTCGGCTATGGGCGAGACGTCGACATCCTCGAGTTGTTCTACAAGCGACGGGTCGCGCACCTCGAGGCCGATGACGACGAGTCCTCCATGCGTCGCGAGGTTACCGGCACGCTGGTGGCCCGGAGCGTTCCCAACGGCGACTTCGCAGATGAGCCGGAGTCGCTTGAGCTGGCCGGATACGAGCCCGATTCGGAATCGATGCACTGGCTGGCTCAGGATCTTCCCGGCAAGCAGGGCGGAGAGCCGATCGCCGCCCTCGGCGACCGCATCGACGCCGAACTCGTGCAGCACGCCACCGAGGCGAAGGTCACGCAGGTCGACGCGTTCGAGGACGAGGACGCCTTTGTCATCCGTCGCGGGGAAACGCTCACCGAAGAGGCGATCGAGCGCCTGGTGCGCGCGGGCGTCTCCGAGGTCGAGGTGTACTCGAGTGCCACCTTCGTGCCCCTGCGCGGGACCTACGAGGATCTCGCCATGCGACGCGACTGGAGCTCGAGTCCGCAGCTTGCCGCGGATGTCGTGGTCAAGGACACGGGCGAAGTCCTGGCCGAGAAGGGCGCCCGGTTCGACTCGGCACTTTTCGCAAGCCTGAAGGCGGAAAAGGTCCGCGAGGCCCTGGTGTTCACGGGTGGCCCGCGAGGGGAGTCGCCTCTGCTCCGCAACACGCTGGCCAAGGATCCGACCGGGAGCGAGGCGGCGGCGCTGCACTCGATCTACTCGCTGGTCCGGCCCGGCGAGGCGCCGAACCTGGCCACGGCGCGCGGTGCTCTGGACCGGCTGTTCTTCAACCCGAAGCGATACGATCTGGGGCGGGTGGGCCGCCACAAGGTCAATCACCGCCTGAAGGACGTGTACCGGCTGCTGGGGCTCGACGTGCCGGAGGGCGACCTGGTGGTTCTGGCGTCGTCGGATTTCGTCGCAATCATCCGCTACCTCATCGAGCTGCACGAGGGCCGCGGGTACACCGACGATATCGACCACCTCGGGAACCGCCGCGTCCGCTCGATCGGCGAACTGATCGCCAACCAGTTCTCAGTCGGGTTGTCGCGCATGGCCCGCCTGGTCCGCGAGCGGATGTCGATCAACAGCGATCCCGAGAAGATCTCCATCGACGATCTGGTCAACGCGCGCACTGTGAGTGCCGTCATCCAGGCCTTCTTCGGGAGTTCGCAGCTCAGCCAGTTCATGGATCAGACGAATCCGCTGTCGGAGCTCACGCACAAGCGGCGGCTCAGCGCGCTCGGGCCGGGCGGCCTGACGCGGGAGCGCGCGGGATTCGAGGTGCGGGACGTGCACTACTCGCACTATGGCCGGATGTGTCCGATCGAGACGCCCGAGGGACCGAACATCGGTCTCATCACCTCGGTGACGACCTACTCGCGCCTCAACGAACTGGGTTTCCTGGAGACCCCCTATCGCCGAGTCGTCAACGAGAAGGTGAGCACCGACGAAATCATATGGCTCTCGGCCAGCGAGGAAGAGGAATACGCCGTCGCGCAGGCCAACGCCGAGCTCAACCCCGATGGGACCTTCGCACGGTCGCTCGTCCTGTGTCGCCGCCGTGACGACTATCCACTGCTGCCGCCGGACGAGATCGATTTCATGGATGTCGCGCCGGACCAGTTGGTCGCCGTGTCGCCCGCGCTGATCCCTTTCCTGGAACACGACGACGCGAACCGCGCGCTGATGGGATCGAACATGCAGCGGCAGGCCGTCCCGCTTCTGTTCCCGGAGCGTCCGCTCGTCGGGACGGGGCTGGAAGGCAAGGTGGCGGAGGACTCCGGGGCGGTGGTGCTGGCACGTCGGGCCGGTACGGTGACGCGCGTCACCGCTGACGAGGTGGAGGTCGACACCGGCAAGCCGCGTCAGGCGGCCGGGGAGATCCCGCTGGCGCGGCTCACGCAGTACGACTGCTATCGCCTCCGCAAGTTCTGGCGCACGAACCAGGACACGGCCATCAACCAGCGGCCGATCGTCCGGGCCGGCGAGAAGGTCGAGGCCGGGGATGTGATTGCCGATGGAGCGGGCACCGACGGCGGCTCGCTCGCCCTCGGTCGCAACGCGCTCGTCGCGTTCATGCCGTGGTTCGGGCACAACTTCGAGGACGCCATCGTGATCAGCGAGCAGCTGGTCAAGGGGGATGTCTACACGTCGGTCCACATTCAGGAGCTTGAACTCCACGTTCGGGATACGAAGCGCGGGATGGAGGAGATCACGCGCGAGATCCCCAACGTGGCCGAAGAGGCGCTGGTAGACCTCGACGACCGCGGGATCGTCCGGATCGGCGCGTCCGTCAGGTCGGGCGACATCCTCGTGGGGAAGATCACGCCGAAGGGCGAGACCGAACTCTCGCCGGAAGAGAAACTGCTCACAGCGATCTTCGGCGAGAAGGCGAAGGACGTGAAGGACAGTTCGCTGCGTGTCCCCCCGGGCGTCGAGGGGACCGTGATAGACGTCAAGATCTTCTCCCGGCGGATCGACGATCCGCTGCTTGAGCGTGAGCACGGCGAGCGGATCGCCGAGTTGCGCGAAGGCGAGCGCGACGAGATCACTCGCGTCATGGAGGCTCGTGACGAGGAACTCAGCGAGTTGCTCGAGGGGGAGACAGTGTCTCTGTGCCTGCGGCGGGGCGGCATCGAGCCCTACTTCGCCGAAGGCATGAGGCTGTCGAAGAAGGAACTGCACAACCTCGACTTCGGGGAGATCGATCTCACGACCCTCAGCGTGGAGAAGAAGAAGGCGAGCGAACTGGTCCGCCGCGTGGTCGCTGAGGCGCGCACCCGTGTCGAGCGGATCCGTGAGCGCACCGAGGAAGGCATCGACAAGATCTTCCAGCCCGACGAACTGTCGCCCGGCGTCGTCCAGTTGGTGAAGGTCTACCTGGCCGAGAAGCGCAAGATCTCCGTTGGAGACAAGATGGCCGGCCGACACGGGAACAAGGGCATCATCGCCCGCGTGGTCCCCGAAGAGGACATGCCGGTGCTGCCGGACGGTCGGTCGGTAGAGATCGTGCTCAACCCGCTCGGCGTACCGAGCCGGATGAACGTCGGACAGATCCTTGAGACCACCCTCGGATGGGCGGCTCGCGTACTAGGCTTCGAGGCGAATACACCGGTCTTTCAGGGAGCCACCGAGCACGAGATCGGTGCGCTTCTGAAGATCGGCGGGGCGGTCTGGGCAGCGCGCACGCTGGGCTCCGAAGTGACCCCGCCCGAACTCCGGTACGAGATGGTCCAGAAGCTGGTACACGAGATTCAGGCCTGGGAGGGCGAAGAGGCGGTCGGGGGGTACTCCACCAGCCTGGGACGCTCGCTCGACGCCTACCTGGACGGCCGGGGCGAGCTCCCGAAATACCTGAGAAGCCTGGCCGCGTTCGTCCTTGCCGTGGCACGCGATGTGTCGAACGTGACCACGGCGGCGAAGCTGGACTCCGCGGGTTGGGCGAAGACGGCTGCCCTTTCAGGCCGCCGCCGGGTGACCGAGGGGCTGGATGCCGCGGTGATCGAGCTGCTGGAGCGGGCCGGGCTGCGCCCCAACGGCAAGATGCGGTTGCGCGACGGCCGGACGGGCGAGGAGTTCGTAGCGGACATCGCAGTGGGTGAAATCTACATGATGAAGCTCTCCCACCTGGTCGACGACAAGATTCATGCGCGGTCGATCGGCCCGTACAGCCTGGTGACCCAGCAGCCGCTCGCCGGCAAGGCGCAGTTCGGGGGCCAGCGGTTCGGGGAGATGGAGGTGTGGGCGTTGGAGGCGTACGGAGCCGCGCACACCCTTCAGGAGATGCTGACGGTCAAGTCGGACGACGTGACGGGACGGAGCCGCGTGTACGAGGCAATCGTCAAGGGCGACAACCTTCCCAAGCCGGGAGTGCCGGAGAGCTTCAACGTGCTCGTGAAGGAGCTTCAGGCGCTGGGGCTGAGTGTGACGCTCGGCGGCGACGAGTCCGACCCGCTCTTCTAGCGGTCCAACAAGAGGGTGACAGATGATCGACTTTCCGCGACATCGCAGTAGCGGCCCGGCCGAGTTCGACTGGATCCAGATCAAGCTCGCCTCCCCCGAGGAGATCCGTTCCTGGAGCCACGGCGAGGTCACGAAGCCGGAGACCATCAACTATCGCTCGTTCAAGCCCGAGCGCGACGGTCTCTTCTGCGAGCGCATCTTCGGCCCGGTCAAGGACTGGGAGTGCCACTGCGGGAAATTCAAGCGGATTCGCTACCGCGGGCACATATGCGACAAGTGCGGGGTCGAAGTCACCCTGTCCAAGGTCCGCCGGGAGCGGATGGGCCATATCGAGCTCGCGGTGCCCGTGGCGCACATCTGGTTCTTCAAGACCCTCCCCTCGCAGATGGGCTATCTGCTCGGGATGAAGCTGCGTGATCTTGAGAAGGTCATCTACTACGCCGCGCATGTAATCACCGAGCCCGGCCGGCAGGAAGTCGAGTTCAAGCAGGTCATCGAGGAAGACGAGTACTGGGAGCTGACGGACAAGGCGCGCGAAGAGGGAGATACCGAGTTCCGTGCCGAGATCGGAGCCGAAGGGATTCGCACCCTCCTCGGGCAGCTCGACATCGACGAACTCGCCGAGCAGCTGCGCTACGAGGTCGTTCACGAGACGTCCAAGCACCGCAAGAAAAAGAAGCTGAAGCGGCTCAAGGTCATCGACGCGATTCGCAACAGCGACGATGAAGTGTCGAAGCGGAACAGCCCCGAGCACATGATCATGGACGTGATTCCGGTCATCCCGCCGGATCTGCGTCCCCTCGTCCCGCTCGACGGCGGCCGGTTCGCGACATCCGACCTCAACGACCTCTACCGCCGGGTGATCAACCGGAACAACCGGCTCAAGAAGCTGCTCGAGATGCGCGCGCCGGAGGTGATTCTCCGTAACGAGAAGCGCATGCTCCAGGAGGCGGTGGACGCGCTGTTCGACAACGGTCGCCGCGGGAAGGCCATCCGCGGGCGGGGCAAGCGACCGCTCAAGTCGCTGTCCGACATGCTCAAGGGGAAGCAGGGACGCTTCAGGCAGAACCTGCTCGGAAAGCGGGTCGACTACTCGGGTCGCTCGGTGATCGTCGTGGGGCCCGAACTCCGCCTCCACCAGTGCGGTCTGCCAAAGAAGATGGCGGTCGAACTGTTCAAGCCGTTCATCATCCACGAACTCGAGCGGCGGTTGCACGCCGAGACCGTAAAGCGCGCGAAGAAGCTCGTAGAACTCGACGACCCGACGGTCTACGAAGTGCTCGAGGACATCATCAAGGATCACCCGGTGCTTCTGAACCGGGCTCCGACGCTGCACAGGCTGGGGATCCAGGCGTTCGAACCCGTCCTCGTGGAAGGGAAGGCGATCCGCATCCACCCGCTCGTGTGCGCGGCGTTCAACGCGGACTTCGATGGCGACCAGATGGCCGTCCACGTCCCGTTGTCATTCGAGTCCCAGCTCGAGGCGCGGATCCTGATGCTGTCGAGCAACAACATCCTCAAGCCGGCGAACGGTCGGCCGATCGCGTCGCCGTCCCAGGACATGGTGCTCGGCTGCTACTACATGACAAAGGTGCGGCCGGACTTCGACGAGCACGAGGCGGGAGAGGGGCTGCCCCACTTCGCGGACTCGGCGCAGGTTGAGATCGCATTGGAGTCCGGATATCTGCGGTCCCCGGGGGGGACGCCCGACTACCACATGCCGATCAGGCTCCTCGTCGATCAGCAGACCGAGGACGGCCAGATTGAGAAGAGGTGGGTCGTGAGCAGCGTTGGACGGGCCCTGTTCAACGACATCCTGCCGGACAGCGTCCCATATGTGAACGAGACTCTCGGGAAGGCAACGCTGGGAGAACTCGTGTTCCAGTCGTTCCGGCTGGCAGGTCTCGAGGCGACCACGATCTTCCTCGACGATCTCAAGGACTTCGGGTTCCGATATGCCACTCGAGCCGGCGTCTCGATCGGGCTCGACGACATGGAGATTCCGCAGGAAAAGCAGGAGATCCTCGGAGAGGCGCAGAAAGATGTGAATCGCTTCACGAAGGCGTACCACCGCGGGGTGATCTCCTTCGGAGAGCGATACAACAAGGTCATCGACGCCTGGACCCATGCCAACAACGATGTGGCCGACGCCATGGTGGGGGGGCTGAAGAACTCGAGAGAGGGATTCAATCCCATCTATATGATGTTCGATTCCGGCGCGCGGGGTTCGCGCGATCAGATCCGACAGCTGGCGGGCATGCGTGGGCTCATGGCGAAGCCCCAGAAGAAGCTGACGGGCGGAATCGGAGAGATCATCGAGAGCCCGATCCGGTCGAACTTCCGGGAGGGCCTGAGCGTGCTCGAGTACTTCATCTCGACCCACGGGGCCCGCAAGGGGCTGGCGGACACCGCGCTCAAGACGGCGGATGCCGGCTACCTGACGCGCCGGCTCGTAGATGTGGCGCAGGACGTCACGATCATCGAGGCGGATTGCAATACGATCCTCGGTCTCGACGTCACGGCGCTCAAGGAGGGCGAAGATATCATCGAGCCGCTCTCGGACCGCGTGGCGGGGAACATCGCGGCCGAAGCTGTGGTCGATCCGATCGACGATGAGGTGATCGTGGAGGCGGGCGCCATGATCACGGAAGCGCGGGCGCGCGCGATCGATGAGAGTGGCGTACAGCAGGTGCGTATCCGGTCGGTCCTCACGTGCGAGTCCCGCCGGGGCATCTGCCAGCAGTGCTACGGCCGCAACCTGGCGACAATGGACCTGGTCGATTTCGGTGAGGCGGTGGGAATCCTTGCCGCTCAGTCGATCGGCGAGCCGGGTACGCAGCTGACGCTTCGGACCTTCCATATCGGCGGCACGGCGGCGCGCATCGCCGCCCAGACGCAGAGGCGCTCCAAGCTGGAGGGCAAGATCGCCTTCGAGCGCGTCACGACGGTGCAGAGTCCGTCGGACGATACGATCGTGACCAGCCGCGAGGGCGAACTGCTCATGCAGACGGCGGACGATCGGATCCTGTCGCGCCTCTCCGTCCCCTACGGCGCGACCCTCTTCGTCGAGGACGGCACCCAGGTGGGGCACGGCGATCTGTTGTTCGGATGGGATCCCTACTCGGAACCGATCGTGGCCGACAAGAAGGGTCGGATCCGGTTCACGGACATCGTGCCGGAGGAGACCGTCCGGGAGGAGCTCGACGAGGCGACCGGGCGTCGTCAGCAGGTCATCATCGAAGATCGGGAGAAGAAACTCCACCCGGTCATCGACATCGTGGACGGAAAGGGCAAGAAACTCCGCGAGTTCATCGTGCCCGTGGGCGCTCAGTTGCTCGTGCAGGACACGCAGAAGGTGAACGCCGGAGAGACGCTCGCCAAGATCAGCCGCGAGGCGTACAAGACCCGCGACATCACCGGGGGCCTGCCCCGCGTCGCCGAGTTGTTCGAGGCTCGCAGGCCCAAGGATCCGGCGACGATCACGGAGGTCGACGGCCGTGTGTCCTTCGGCGGGATCAAGCGCGGAAAGCGCGAGATCATCGTCACGATGGAGGACGACGAGCAGATGGTGTATCAGATTCCCGTCGGGAAGCACCTCCGGGTACACGAGGGCGACCTGGTCAGGGCGGGAGATCGGTTGTCGGAGGGACCCGTCAACCCGCACGACATTCTGCGGGTGCGGGGGCCTCGCGCCGTCCAGGAATATCTGCTCAACGAGATCCAGGAGGTCTACCGGCTCCAGGGCGTGCGGATCAACGACAAGCACATCGCCGTCATCGTGCGCCAGATGCTGCAGAAGGTCCGCATTACCGATCCGGGCGGGACCGAGTTCCTGGAGGGCGAGCATGTCGACCGGATGGAGTTCCGTGACGCGACGCGCGCGGTGCTCGAGCGCGGAGACGAGCCGCCCCGGGCCGAGCCCATCCTGCTCGGGATTACCAAGTCGAGTCTGACGACGGAATCGTTCATCAGCGCAGCCTCCTTCCAGGAGACAACACGGGTCCTCACCGATGCTGCGGTGCGCGGAGCCAAAGACCAACTCCGGGGGCTCAAGGAGAACATCATCATCGGCCATCTGGTTCCGGCCGGGACGGGAACCCACCGCTTCTCCGACATAGAGTTCCTCGTCGACGATACGCTCAAGGCGCAGATCGACTCCATGCGCCGCCGGGTGGTGCCCGAGGACGCGCCCCGCAGTCTGTTCTCGGACCTCCGCGATCAGGCCGAGGAGGAAGAGGCGTCCGTGGAGGAAGAGGGTGCGGTGATGACGACCTGACGGACCCTTTACGGCGAGTCTCGGGGACCAAAAGTCGCTTGACACGGGCAAGCTCCAAGACTACTCTCCGTGTTCTGTCGACCGGCCGGTCGGCAGTCGCCGCGGGGGCGGTTTGATCTGCCCCCGATTTTTTTACCCCCAACGGCCGCGCCCCTGGTTCGGTGATCGGCGCACCGGTGCGGCTGGAGGGAGCGATGGAGCGGGAATGCCGACCATCAATCAATTGGTCCGCAAGGGCCGCCGAAAGATCGAGAAGAAGAGCAAGGCGCCGGCGCTTGAGGGGAACCCCCAGAAGCGCGGGGTCTGTACGCGGGTGTACACGACGACGCCGAAGAAGCCCAACTCGGCCTTGCGCAAGGTTGCGCGCGTGCGTCTGACCAACGGGTACGAGGTCACCGCGTACATCGGAGGCGAAGGTCACAACCTTCAGGAACACAGCATCGTGCTTATCCGGGGCGGACGGGTGAAGGATCTGCCGGGTGTCCGATATCACATCATCCGGGGGACCCTCGACGCTTCCGGCGTAGATGACAGGAATCAGGGCCGCTCGAAGTACGGCTCGAAGAAAAGGAAGTAGCTCGGGGTCTTTCCCGGAAATTCGAATGGGCCGGACGTTCAGGCGTTCAGGGCAATTCACCGGCAGGTGAAAGCAGGGCCCGGCCTCGGAGTCCGTGGCCGGGCTCTCTGTACGAAGTCTCCGGATGAACCCGGAGCCGCACATGGCGAGACGAGATGTCACGACGAAACCGTGCCGAACAACGTGACGTGATTCCGGACTCCCGCTACGGGAGCACCGAGGTCACGAAGTTCATCAACATGCTGATGCTGGATGGCAAGAAGTCCCTCGCCGAGGGGATCTTCTACGACGCCATGCAGCTCATCGAGATGAGAACGGGCCAGCCGGCCATGAACGTGTTCCGGCAGGCACTTCAGAACGCGAAGCCGATCCTCGAGGTGCGCAGCCGGCGCGTCGGGGGTGCGACGTACCAGGTACCGATGGAGGTGTCGTACCGGCGACGCGACTCGCTGGCGCGCCGATGGCTCGTCCAGCACGCGCGGTCCCGGGCCGGAAAGACGATGGCACAACGTCTCGCGGGCGAGTTTCTCGACGCCGCGCGAGGTGACGGCGGGGCGGTGAGAAAGAAGGAAGATGTCCACCGGATGGCTGACGCGAACAAGGCGTTCGCGCACTACCGCTGGTAGGCGGCGTCCGGGACGGACGCGGGTAAGGATGGGGTTCGGGGACAGATAGATAGATGGAGAGAAGAACGCCGCTGGAGCGGCTTAGGAATATCGGCATCATGGCGCATATCGATGCCGGGAAGACGACGACGACCGAGCGGGTGCTGTTCTATACCGGCCGGACGCATCGCCTGGGTGAAGTGCATCACGGCGACGCGACCATGGACTGGATGGAGCAGGAACAGGAGCGCGGCATTACGATTACGTCGGCCGCGACGACCTGCTACTGGGAGCACCTCGGCGAGTCGTACCGCATCAACATCATCGATACGCCGGGACACGTCGACTTCACGGTCGAAGTGGAGCGCAGCCTCCGCGTGCTCGACGGTGCGGTGGCGCTGTTCTGTGCGGTCGGCGGCGTGGAGCCGCAGTCGGAGACGGTGTGGCGCCAAGCCGACAAGTACGGCGTCCCGCGTATCGCGTTCGTCAACAAGATGGACCGCGTCGGAGCCGACTTCATGAACGTCGTGCGCATGATGCGCGATCGTCTCGGGGCGAACGCGCATCCGCTCCAGGTTCCCCTCGGGGAAGGTGAACTCTACACCGGCATTGTCGACCTCATTCGTGAGGTCAAAGTCGTATATGACGACGAGTCGTTGGGGGCCCGCTGGACCGAGGGCCCCGTGCCCGACGCCCTGGCGGACCAGGTCGCCCAACTGCGACACGACCTCATCGAGGCCGCGGTCGAGTACGACGAACCATCGCTCGAGAAGTACCTGGAAGGTGACGAGCTCACCGAGGAGGAGATCCGGCAGGCGGTTCGCAAGGCGACGCTGGCCAACGGCATGACGCCGATCCTGTGTGGATCCGCGTTCAGGAACAAGGGCGTGCAGCGCCTTCTCGACGCCGTGATCGACTATCTTCCCTCTCCGCTCGATGTCCCTCCGGTCCAGGGCCACCTGCCGCAGCGCGACGAGACGGTCGCCGAGCGCGCTGCTGACGAAGAGGCTCCGTTCTCAGCGCTCGCGTTCAAGATCGCGACGGATCCCTACGTTGGGCGGCTGACCTATTTCAGAGTCTATTCGGGGACGGCCGAGGCCGGCTCACATGTCCTGAACTCGTCCCGGAGCCGGAAGGAACGCATCGGCCGACTCCTGCAGATGCACGCGAACAAGCGTGAGGAGCGGGACGCCGTGTTCGCCGGCGACATTGCCGCCGCGATCGGCCTGAAGCACACGCGCACGGGCGACACGCTCGCGTCGCAGGCCGATCCGATCGTACTCGAGTCGATGAGCTTTCCCGAGCCCGTGATCCGGGTCGCGATCGAGCCGCGCACGAAAGCCGACCAGGACAAGCTGGCCGAGGCGCTGGCGAAGCTGGCCGAGGAAGACCCGACGTTCCGTGTCTACACGGATGAGGAGACCGGCCAGACGATCATCAGCGGGATGGGTGAGTTGCATCTCGAGATCATCGTCGACCGGCTGCAGCGCGAGTTCAGGGTTAACGCCAACGTCGGCCGGCCGCAGGTGGCCTACCGGGAAACGATTCGCAAGGCGGTTCGCAAGGTCGAAGGTCGCTTCGTGCGACAGTCCGGAGGGCGCGGCCAGTTCGGACATGTGATCATCAACCTCGAGCCTACGGACCCCGGTGGCGGCTTCGTCTTCGACTCCGAGATCCGTGGCGGCAATGTGCCGCGCGAGTATGTGCTCTCGGTGGAAAAGGGCATTCGCGAAGCACTCGATTCCGGCATCGTGGCCGGCTACCCGATCATCGACATCAAGGCGACGCTCATCGACGGGTCGTACCACGAGGTAGATTCGAGCGAGATGGCCTTCAGGATCGCCGGCTCCATCGCGTTGAAGGCAGGTGCCCGCAAGGCGCAGCCCGTGCTGCTCGAGCCGGTGATGAATGTTGAAGTCGTCACACCGGAGGACTATCTCGGCGACGTGATGGGCGATCTGTCCAGCCGGCGCGGAAAGATCGGGGGCATGACGCAGCGCTCTTCGGCGAGCGTCATCGGGGCGTCGGTTCCGCTATCGGAGATGTTCGGGTACGCGACCTCGCTTCGGTCGATCAGCCAGGGCCGTGCGGTCTACACGATGCAGTTTTCCCACTACGACGAAGTTCCGGGATCCAGGACGGCGGAGATCGTCTCCGCCAACGGCGCCTAGGCGGCACGCGGGCTCCGGCGACCCGATACCGGAAACGAGCAAAGGGGAGAAAGAGGGGCGATGGCGAAGGAAAGGTTTGAGCGAACGAAGCCGCACGTGAACGTGGGTACGATCGGACATGTGGACCACGGGAAGACGACGCTGACGGCGGCGATCACGCAGGTACAGGCGGCGAAGGGCCACGGGGAGTACGTGGCGTTCGACCAGATCGACAAGGCGCCGGAGGAGCGGGAGCGAGGGATCACGATCGCGACGGCTCACGTGGAGTACGAGTCGGAGTCACGACACTACGCTCATGTGGACTGTCCGGGCCACGCGGACTACGTGAAGAACATGATCACGGGCGCGGCGCAGATGGATGGTGCGATCGTGGTGGTGTCGGCGGCGGACGGGCCGATGCCTCAGACGCGGGAGCACATTCTTCTGGCTCGCCAGGTGAACGTGCCGTACATCATGGTGTTTTTGAACAAGGTGGACCAGGTCGACGACGAGGAGTTGCTGGACCTGGTGGAGCTGGAGGTACGGGAGCTGTTGAGCGAGTACGAGTTTCCGGGCGACGACGTGCCGGTGATACGGGGTTCGGCGTTGAAGGCGCTGGAGAGCGGGGATCCGGACTCGCCGGACACGGCGTGCATCGGGGAGTTGCTGGAGGCGTTGGACACGTACATCCCGGTTCCGGAGCGCGCGACGGACAAGCCGTTTTTGATGCCGGTGGAGGACGTGTTCACGATCACGGGCCGCGGGACGGTGGTGACGGGCCGGATCGAGCGCGGGGTGGTGAAGACGGGCGAGGGTGTGGAGCTGGTGGGGCTGGGCTCGGAGAAGAAGACGGTGGTGACGGGCGTGGAGATGTTCCGGAAGATCCTGGACGAGGGCCAGGCGGGGGACAACGCGGGTCTGCTGCTTCGGGGGGTGGCGAAGACGGAGGTGGAGCGCGGGATGGTGGTCGCGCACCCCCGGTCGATCACGCCGCACCGGAAGTTCAGCGCGGAAGTGTACGTTCTGACGAAGAACGAGGGGGGCCGTCACACGCCGTTCTTCAACGGGTACCGGCCCCAGTTCTACTTTCGGACGACGGACGTGACGGGCTCGGCGGTGCTGCCCGACGGGGTGGAGATGGTGATGCCGGGGGACAACGTGAACATGGCGGTGGAGTTGATCGCGCCGATCGCGATGGAGGAGAACCTCCGGTTCGCGATCCGCGAGGGCGGCCGGACGGTGGGCGCGGGCGTCGTCACCGCCATCCACGACTAGCTGAACCACACCCGGGAAACGAAACGGCGTAGAGATGGCGCAGAAGATCAGGATTCGGTTGAAGGCATTCGATCCGGCGGTGATCGATCAAACCGCGGCGGACATCGTTCGGACCGCGCAGAAGACCGGTGCGTCGGTCAGCGGCCCGATCCCGCTGCCGACGCGCCGTCAACTGTTCACGGTTCTCCGAAGCCCGCATGTGGACAAGAAGTCGCGAGAGCAGTTCGAGCTCAAGACGCACAAGCGGCTCATCGACATTCACGACTCGCGACCGCAGACCATCGATGCGCTGACCAAGCTGGATCTGGCGGCCGGCGTCGATGTCGAAATCAAAGTCGAGTAGCGAGATGCCCGGGTTGATCGGCCGAAAAATCGGCATGACGCAGATCTTTGATGACGATGGCAGGGCCGTCGGCGTTACCGTGCTCGAAGTCGGGCCCTGTCCGGTGGTCCAGATCAAGACCGCCGAACACGACGGCTACGACGCCGTGCAACTCGGCTTCGATCGGGTCAAGGAGCGCAACGTCCGGAAGCCGGGCGCAGGCCACGCCGCACGGGCCGGACTCGATCACGTGCCGCGCGTCCTCGCCGAGTTCGATTTAGGGGGTGAGGATCTTGAACTGGGCCAGGAACTCACGGTCGAGATGTTCGACGTCGGGTCTCGGGTGAACGTGACGGGGGCGACGAAGGGCCGCGGATTCCAGGGTGTAGTGAAACGGCACGGTTTCGCGGGCGGGCGCGGGTCTCACGGCGGAAGCTCGGTTCTCCGGGGTCCGGGCTCCATCGGAGCCGGCACCGATCCGTCCCGGGTCATCAAGGGCCGCAAGATGGCGGGACGCATGGGCGGGACGCAGCGGATGGCGATGAGCCGCAAGGTCATCGGCATCGACGCCGACAGGAACCTGCTTCTCGTCCGGGGATCGGTGCCGGGTGGACGCAACAACATCGTCATGGTGAGGCCGGGTCGATGAAAGTCGCCACGTACAGGGCCGACGGCACGTCAGGCGAAGAGCGGTCGCTGCCGGAAACGCCGTTCGACGGGACCGTCAACGAAGACGCGCTGCATCAGGTAGTCACGGCCGTGCTCGCCAACCGCCGACAGGGAACCGCCTCGACGAAGACCCGCTCGACCGTGCATGGTGGATCGCGCAAACCGTGGCGCCAGAAGGGCACGGGTCGTGCTCGGGCGGGTTCGATTCGCTCCGCGCTGTGGCGCGGTGGCTCGGTGGTCTTCGGTCCGCATCCGCGATCATATCGAGTCCGGGTGCCCCGGCAGCTCCGCCGGCTCGCGATCCGTTCGGCGCTCAACACGAGAGCCCTGAGCGGTGATCTCGCGCTCGTGGAGCCGCTGCACTTCGATCCACCCAGGACCCGCGATGTGGCTGCGTTGCTGACGCGCATCGGCCGCGCGTCGGAGAACGTCCTCGTCCTGACCGCGGGCTACAAGCCAAAGGTCTATCTGTCCGCGAGGAATTTGCCGGGCGTGCGCGTGCTCCCCTGGGGCGAGGCATCGGCGTACGACATCCTCTGGTCCGACCTGGTGCTCGTGGAAGCACCGGCGCTGAACGGGCAGGCGGACGGCGCCGGGGAGAGTGAAGCATGAGACGGGCGCCGAACGAGATCATCCTTCGTCCGCTCTTCACCGAAAAGAGCTCGACCAGCTTGCAGTCCGAGGGGACCGACGGGGTTGGCCGGAGGCTCCAGGCCCGAATCGAGCGCGGCGAGGTTGAACCTCGCCCGAAATACACCTTCGAGGTGGCACCGGACGCGAACAAGATCGAGATCCGGCGGGCCTTCGAGGCGATCTTCGAAGGTCAGCGGGTTACCTCCGTGCGAACGATGAACGTGCGGGGAAAGAAGAAGCGCGTGGGACGCTCGGTGGGGCGGCGGCCACACTGGAAGAAGGCGATCATAGAGATCGCCGATGGCCCCATCGATGTGCTCGAGGGAGGCTGATCGATGCCGATTCGAAAGTTCAAGCCGGTCACGTCCGCCTCCAGATACCGAAGCGTCTCGACCTTCGAGGAGATTACGCGAACCGAACCGGAGAAGTCGCTCACCGAGGGGCTGCCGAAGAAGGCGGGCCGCAACCACCACGGCCGGATCACGAGCCGCAGGCGGGGCGGCGGCCACAAGCGGCGCTATCGGCGTATCGACTTCAAGCGCAGGAAGGACGGCGTTCCGGGGGTCGTGGCGGAGATCGAGTACGATCCCAACCGGTCGGCCCGCATCGCGCTCATTCACTACGTGGACGGAGAGAAGCGCTACATCCTCCATCCCCGCGGACTTGGCGTGGGTGACACGGTCCTCTCCGGATCGGGTATCGACCCTAACGTCGGGAACTGTCTTCCCCTGCGCGAAGTGCCGCTCGGGACCCTGGTGCACGGCGTGGAACTGGTGCCTGGCAAGGGAGCGCAAATGGCCCGCTCCGCCGGAGCCTCGGTCCAGGTCGTCGCGAAGGAGAGAGGGACCGTCACGCTGCGGCTTCCGAGCACCGAGATGCGTATGGTGCCCGAATTGTGCCGGGCGACGATCGGTCAGGTCGGCAACGTCGACCATGAGTTGATCCGCGCCGGCAAGGCCGGCCGGTCGCGATGGAAGGGCCGCCGGCCGAAGGTGCGTGGCGTGGCGATGAACCCGGTCGACCACCCCCTCGGGGGCGGCGAAGGGCGCAGTTCGGGTGGTCGTCCGCCCGTGTCGCCCTGGGGGAAGCCCGAGGGGCGCAAGACGCGGAAGAAGCGGAAGCAGAGCGATAGGCTGATCGTGCGCGGCCGCAAGCGCGGCAAGGCCACAAAGTAGGAGCGAGGTAAAGCGATGCCGAGAAGCGTCAAGAAGGGACCGTACATCGACGAGAAGCTGCTCATGAAGGTGCAGCGGATGAACGATTCCGGAGACAAGTCGGTCATCAAGACCTGGGCGCGGGCCTCTACCATTAGCCCCGATTTCGTCGGGCACACGCTCGCGGTGCACAACGGCAACAAGTTCATCCCGGTCTACGTGACCGAGAACATGGTGGGGCACAAGCTGGGCGAGTTCGCGACGACGAGAACGTTCAGGGGACACGCCGGCTCGGCGCGGGATCGGCGGGGCAGAGTCTGATGCGGGCCACGGCGAAGGCGAAGAACGTCGGCATGTCCGCGCGGAAGATGCGCCTGGTTATCGACCAGATTCGTGGCCGTGACGTCAACGACGCGTACGCCATCCTGCAGTTCTCGAAGAAGAAGGCGGCCCGGCCGATCGGCAAGCTGCTGCGCTCGGCCGTGGCGAATGCGACCTATCGGGCGGACGAGGACGGTGCGTCGCTCGATGTGGACGAGTTGTACGTGCACGAAGCCTACGTAGATGAAGGCAGAACCCTTAAGCGCTGGCGCGCGCGGGCCTACGGGAGAGCGACCTCCGTGCTCAAGCGAAGCAGTCACGTGACAGTCGTCGTGGACACGAGAGGCTAATGGGTCAGAAGACACATCCGTACGGATTCCGGCTCGGCTCCGTCAAACCCTGGCGGTCACGCTGGTACGCGCAAGGCAGGGAGTTCCCCAAGCTGCTCGCGGAAGACGAGAAACTGCGGAAATACCTGCACGCGCGGCTCGGCCACGCGGCGATCGCTCAGGTGGAGATCGAGCGAAAGCCGTCGAAGATCGTCGTCACGGTGCACACCGGCCGGCCTGGTGTCGTGATCGGCAAGCGTGGCGCCGAAGTCGACAAGCTGCGCGATGAACTTTCGCTGCTCACGGACGCGGAAGTCTCCGTCAACGTCGAGGAGATCCGCCGCCCGGAGACCGAGGCCCAACTGGTGGCCGATAACGTCGCCCACCAGCTGACGCAGAGGATCAGCTTCCGTCGAGCCATGAAGCGGGCCGTGCAGGCGGCCATGCGTGCCGGCGCGGGCGGTATCCGGATCCAGTGCGGCGGTCGGCTCGGCGGGGCGGAAATCGCGCGCTCGGAAGGCTATCACGAGGGGCGAGTTCCGCTGCACACGCTGCGAGCCGACATCGACTACGCGGAGCGGCAGGCCAGGACCACGTTCGGGACGATCGGTGTGAAGGTGTGGATCTTCCACGGCGAGATCGTGGAGGACCGCCGGGGTCAGACCTACACTGCCGGCGGACGTCGCCGCGCGGGTCGCGGGCGAGGATAGAGAGACATGCTGCAACCGAAGCGGATCAAATACCGAAAACAGCAGAAGGGTCGCCTGCGTGGCAGCGCGCACCGCGGCAACAAGGTTTCCTTCGGTGACTACGCGCTGCAGGCGCTCGAGCCGGGCTGGATCACGAACCGGCAGATCGAGGCCGCCCGTGTGGCAATGACGCGTCACATCAAACGTGGCGGGAAAGTCTGGATCAGGATCTTCCCCGACAAGCCGCTGACGCAGAAGCCGGCGGAAACCCGGATGGGGAAGGGGAAGGGAAACCCCGAGTACTGGGTTGCGCCGGTCAAGCCGGGGCGGGTGATGTTTGAACTCGAGGGCGTCGACGTCGAGCTCGCGAAGCGGGCAATGCAACTGGCGGCCGCGAAGCTTCCGATCAAGACACGTTTCCTGGAGCGGGAGGACTAGGGTGCCGCTGGACGCGACGGAGATTCGCGAACTCACCGACGAGGAACTCGCGGAGGAACTCGCGCGCGCCACGAACGAGGTGGCGCGCCTGCGATACAGGTCGGCGTTCGAGGAGCTGGAGAACCCTCTGCTGCTTCGAACGCTGCGCCGAGACATCGCCCGAATGAAGACCGTGCAGGTCGATCGGGCACGTAGCGAGGAGAACCAGGTTGGCTGACCAATCTGCGGCGAAAGGTCGACGCAAGGTCCGGCTCGGTACGATCGTGAGCGACCGAATGGACAAGACCGTCGTGGTGTCCGTTGAACGAAGGCTTCCGCACCCGCTGTATGGCAAGCAGGTGAGCCGGCGCAAGCGATACCAGGCGCACGACGAGACGAACGAATACCGAGTTGGCGACGTGGTCCGGATCGAAGAGACCCGGCCGCTGTCCCGGCTCAAGCGCTGGCGCGTTCTCGAACTGGTCCAGCGGCCGGATTAGCGAGGGACACGAAATGATTCAGCAGGAGTCGATGGTCCAAATTGCGGACAACTCCGGAGCTCGCCGAGCCCTGTGCATTCGGGTGCTCGGAGGGTCGCGTCGCCGGTACGCTCGAGTAGGGGACGTGATCGTGGCGACCATCAAGGACGCGACGCCGCACGGGAACGTAAAGAAGGGCCAGGTGGTTCGCGCGGTCGTCGTACGGACCGCCAAGGAGAGCCGCCGGCGCGATGGCAGCTACATCCGCTTCGACGAGAACGCTGCGGTGATCGTCAACGACGCCGGAGAGCCCACCGCGACCCGCATCTTCGGGCCGGTGGCGCGCGAACTGCGCGAGAAGAAGTTCATGAAGATCGTATCGCTTGCGCCCGAAGTGATCTGAGAGCCGAGCGAGGATTCGAGCCGATTATGACGCAGAAGAAGCTGAATATGAGAACCGGGGACACCGTCCAGGTGATCGCCGGCAACGATATCGGGCGCCAGGGGCAGGTGCTGCGCACGATCCCATCGCAGGGGCTCGTCGTGGTGCAGGATGTCAACATGCGGAAGCATCACAAGCGGCCCTCGGCCAACGCAAAGGGCGGGATCACGGAAGGCGGAATCGTCACGCACGAAGAGCCGATCCGCGTCTCGAACGTGATGCTTGTGTGTCCTCACTGCGACGAACCGGTGCGGACTCGGCGACGGCACGACGCGGACGGCACGATCGAGCGGATTTGCAAGCGTTGCGACAACCCGATCCCGACTCCTGGTTGAGGGGCGACAGGGAACGATGAGTTCGGAAAACGGAAAGCCGCGTCTGCGGCAACACTACGACGAAACGGTCCGGGCGAAGCTCGCGGCAACTTTCGGTTTCGAAAATCCGCACCAGATCCCCAGGCTCGAGAAGATCGTGATCAACGCCGGACTCGGCGACGGGAAAGACAATCCCCGGCTGCTGGAGTCCGCCGCGAACGAAATCGCGGTGATCAGCGGGCAGCGGCCCGTCATCACGCGGGCGCGCATCGCCATTTCGAACTTTGGTCTGCGCGAGGGAATGCCGATCGGGACCATGGTAACGCTTCGCAGTACGCGCATGTACGAGTTTCTCGACCGTTTCATCAGTACGGCCGTGCCGCGTATTCGGGACTTTCGAGGATTCCGCAGCCGGGCGTTCGACGGTCGCGGCAACTACACGGTGGGGATCAAGGAGCAGATGGTCTTCGCCGAAGTCGACTACGACGAGATCGTCAAGATCCACGGTCTCAACATTACGTTTGTCACGACGACCACTCGCGACGACGAAGCGCTCGTTTTGCTCCGCGAGATGGGGATGCCGTTTCGCGACGAGGTCCCGGTCGTCATCTAGCGTTCCGTTGGCGGAACGTCGCTCCGCCCGGGCCGCTGGACGGCTCAACTCAGGAAAGACCGTATGGCAAAAACGGCTTTGATCCAGAAGGCGAACCGGAAACCGAAGTTCAGTTCCCGGACCGTCCGGCGTTGCAACCGGTGCGGCCGTCCCCGCGCGTACATGCGGAAGTTCGGCCTGTGCCGGATCTGCTTCAGGCAGCAGGCGCTACGCGGAGAGATCCCCGGAGTCCGGAAAGCGAGCTGGTGATATGAGCATGACCGATCCGATCGCGGACATGCTGACGCGAATCCGCAATGCCGGCCGGGCGGGACACCGTCGGGTCGACATCCCGCTCTCGAAGATCAAGATCGAGATCGCGCGGATCCTGGCGGAGAACCACTTCGTGCGCGGCTACAAGGTGCTGGATGACAATCGTCATGGTCGCCTGCGCGTGTACCTGAAGTACACGCCCGACGACCGTCCCGTCATCCGGCTGCTTGAGCGCGTTTCGAAACCCGGACTGAGGAAATACGTGGACGCGACTTCGATCCCCAAGGTCCGTGCCGGCATGGGAATCGCGATCCTGTCGACGTCGAACGGACTGATGACCGACCGTGAAGCCCGCCGACAACGCGTCGGGGGCGAAGTCGTCGCCAGAGTCTACTGAGCGGGTCGCGGGGCCGCCGGACAGTTGCGCCGGCGCGCGAACCCGAGGGAGCAGATAAGTGTCGAGAATCGGAAAGCTGCCGATCCCCGTGCCGGACGGCGTCGACGTCAGGATCGACGGCCAGCACGTGAGGGTGGAGGGTCCGCGGGGCGAACTCGCGCGCTCGTTCGACCCCGACATGACGATCACGTTGTCCGACGGCCTGGTGTCGGTGGCGCGGTCCTCCGATGAGGCCCGGCAGCGTGCATTGCACGGGCTCACACGGTCGCTGATCGCGAACATGGTTACGGGCGTGTCGGAGGGATATGAGAAGCGGCTGGAGATCCACGGCGTCGGGTACAAGGCGGAACAGAAGGGCGAAACCCTCGTGTTCAGCGTCGGGTACAGCCACACGGTCGCGATGGAGCCTCCGTCCGGCGTCGCGTTCGGTCTGGAGTCGCCGACGCTCGTGAAAGTGATGGGGATCGACAAGGAGAAGGTGGGGCAGATGGCGGCGGAGATTCGCGCCATTCGTCCGCCCGAACCCTACAAGGGCAAGGGGATTCGCTACGTGGGCGAGCACGTGCGCCGAAAGGCCGGCAAGGCGACCGCGGCCAGCTGATCCCGCCGAGACTACGAGAGAGCAGGAAGACGATGGACATCAGGGGCCGGACGAAACAAAGGCATAGACTCCGAACGCGGCGTCACGCCCGGATCAAGAAGAAGATCCGCGGGACGGCGGAACGGCCGCGCCTCGTCGTGTTCCGGAGCCTGCGAAATGTGGAGGGTCAGCTGGTCGACGATGACCTGGGCGTCACGCTGCTTGGCGTTTCGACGCGCTCCGGGACGGACGGCGATGCGGGCGAGCGCTCCGGCAAGACTGCCGAGGCGTATCTGGCGGGCAAGAAGCTGGCGGAGACGGCGGTCGGCGCCGAGGTGGACGAGATCGTGTTCGACCGTGGGGGCTATCCCTATCACGGCCGGGTGCGAGCGTTTGCGGAAGGCGCTCGTGACGGCGGTCTCCGATTCTGACGAGAGGTTTTCATGGCTAGAGGTGGGAAACGGCGCGCCGACGGTGACAACTTCAAGGAGAACGTCATCTTCATCAATCGCGTTTCGAAAGTCGTCAAGGGGGGTCGACGCTTTTCGTTCACTGCCCTCGTCGCCGTTGGCGACGGGCAGGGCCGCGTGGGTATGGCTCTGGGCAAGGCGAACGAAGTCGCAGAGGCGATCCGCAAGGGATTCGAGCAGGCCCGCCAGGCCATGGTCCAGGTGCCGATCGTGAACGGGACCATCCCGCACGAGATCCTCGGGCGGCACGGGGCCGGCAGGGTGCTGCTCAAGCCCGCCGGCCCGGGAACCGGCGTGATCGCCGGCGGACCCGTTCGGGCCGTGCTGGAATGCGCAGGAGTACAGGACATCCTCACCAAGAGCCTCGGCACGAACAATCCGCTCAACATCGTCCGTGCGACGATGAGCGGCCTCCAGGACCTCGTCACGCCGGAACAGGTCGCGGTCGAGCGTGGAGTGGATCTGGCCACGATTCGGGAGGCCATGCGTGGGTGAGCAGTTGAAGATTCGACAAGTGAAGAGCGGCCTGGGCGCGCAGCGAAAGCAGCGCGACACCCTCCGGGCCCTCGGACTCCGGCATCACCAGGACCAGGTCGTACAGCCGGACAACGCCGCGATCCGCGGGATGATCCACGCCGTGGCGCATCTCGTCGAAGTCGAGGAGGTGAAGAGCCATGGGTGAACGAGAGCGGATCGGGCTCGACAATCTCTCGCCGGCCCGGGGCTCGAAGTCGTCCGCGAAGCGGCGGGGCCGAGGCCGCGGGTCGGGACTGGGCAAGACATCGGGCCGCGGTCACAAGGGCCAGAAGTCGCGTAGCGGCGCTTCCATACCGGCCTGGTTCGAGGGCGGACAGATGCCGCTCTATCGGCGTACACCCAAGCGGGGGTTCAAGCCGCACCAACGCACGGAGTGGCACATCGTGAACCTGTCCGACCTGGAACGGGTCGAAGGCAGCGGGATCGATCCGGAGACCCTCCGCGCGAGCGGGGTCATCCGCAGCACCGGTGGGCCGGTCAAGATCCTCGGACGCGGTGACGTGAGCCGGGCCATCGACGTTCAGGCTCACGCCTTCAGCGCCTCGGCACGCGAGAAGATCGAAGCCGCCGGGGGCACCGCCCGGGTGATCGAGTAAGACATGGCGAACGCTCGAAACGCGGCGGCGGCGGCCGCGAACATCTTCAAGGTGCCGGAGCTCAAGGCGAAGATCCTCTTCACCCTGCTCTGCCTGGGCCTCTATCGGCTGGGTTCGCACATTACGACACCGGGCGTGGACGTGGTGGCCCTGCAGCAGCTGGCCGGACAGTTCCAGGGCACGCTGTTCGGCATCTACGACCTGTTCGTGGGCGGCGGCCTGCAGCGCGCGACCGTCTTCGCGCTCGGTATCATGCCGTATATTTCGGCCAGCATTCTGTTTCAGCTGCTCTCCGCCGTCATGCCCGCGATCGAGAAGTTGCAGAAGGAGGGTGAGGAGGGTAGGCGCAAACTCACCCAGTGGACGCGGTATACGACGGTCCTGCTGTGCATCGGGCAGGCGTACACCTATGCGCTGTTCCTGGAGTCGCAACCCGGGGCGGTGCTCGATCCCGGGCTCGGCTTCCGCCTCCTCACGGTCCTGATGCTGACCACCGGGGGCGTATTCGTGATGTGGCTGGGCGAACAGATCACCGAGCGCGGCGTCGGCAACGGCATGTCGCTCCTGATCTTCTTCTCGATCCTGCAGGGCTTCCCCGGCGCGGTGATCAATACGTTCGAGCTCTATCAGGCGGGCGGCATCTCGCTGATGAAGCTGATCCTGCTTGCCGCCACGCTCGTCGCCGTAATGGCGGCGGTCGTCGCGCTGACCATGGCCCAGCGCAAGATCCCCGTCCAGATCCCGAGAAAAGTCGTTGGGAGGGGCCGGATCCGGGAGGGCCAGCGGTCGTTCATTCCGCTCCGGATCAACTCCGCCGGCGTCATGCCGATCATCTTCGCGCAGTCGATCATCATCATTCCGGGGACGCTCGCAGCGTTCATGGGCAACCCGGGGCCCGGCAGCTCCGGAGCGCGCCGATTCATCTACGAGATGAGCCAGGCGCTCCAGGTGGGGACGTCATGGTACTACGGTCTGTATATCGTTCTCATCGTCTACTTCACGTATTTCTACACCTCGATCATCTTCAACCCGTCAGACCTGGCGGAGAACCTCAAGCGCCAGGGCGGGTTCATCCCGGGCGTCAAGCCCGGTGCGAAGACGGCCGACTATATCGATCACGTGCTGACACGGATCACGCTGCCCGGAGCCATGCATATCTCGCGCTCATCGCGGTGCTGCCCTACGTGATCTTCTCGATCTTCGACCTTCAGACCTTCTTCTTCGGCGGCACCTCCCTGCTGATCGTGGTAGGTGTCGCTCTCGATACGATGCAGCAACTGCAGCAACATCTTCTGCTGCGTCAGTACGAGGGGTTCATGAAGAAGGGGAGGGTCAAGTATCGAGGCAGACAACGATACCTGTGATGGGTGTGCGACTGATCATCATGGGCCCCCCGGGGGTCGGGAAGGGCACGCAGGGTGAGCTCCTGGCGGAGCGATTCGGCATCCCGCGACTCTCGACCGGTGACATGATTCGGGCGGCGCTGAAGGCCGGCACCCGGCTCGGCGATAGGGTTCGCGTCTACTACGAGGCCGGCGACCTGGTGCCGGATGAGGTTGTGCTGGGCCTCATTTCCGAAGCATTCGACGGCCCGGAGGCGGCCTGCGGATTCCTTCTCGACGGCTTTCCCCGGACGGTGGCGCAGGCGGACGGACTCGCCGAGCTGCTCACCGCACGCGGGATCGGGCTCGACGCCGTACTCTCGCTCGAAGCTCCCGAGCAGGAACTCGTCGAACGGATCTCCGGGAGGCGAGTCTGCGAAGCGTGCGGCCTTGTGACCCACGTGAGGCTCGTGGGTGACGCCTCGCCGTGTCCGGCCTGCGGAGCCTCCCTCATTCAGCGATCCGATGATCGCGCGGAGACCGTCCGGAACCGGCTCTCGGTGTACCGCGAGCAGACCGAGCCTCTGCTCGCGTACTATGCGAGTTCCGAGACGGGGTTGACCGCCGTGGATGGTCTGGGAAGCCCGGAAGCCGTCCGGGATCGCCTGCTCGAGACGCTGCGCTGCGCGGAGGCGGTGGGTTGATTCGGCTGAAGTCGCCTGCCCAGATCGAGGCGATCGCCGAGGCTGGCGCGATCGTGGCGGAAGTGCTGGAGATGGCTACGGAGCAGGCGATGCCGGGGCGGAGCACCGGCGAGCTCAACGAGATGGCCGAGGCCATGATCCGCGATCACCCGGGTGCGATCCCCGCCTTCAAGGGGCTGTACGGGTTTCCGGCCACGCTCTGCACGAGCGTCAACGAAGAGGTGGTGCACGGGATACCGTCGTCTCGGCGGCGGCTTGAGGCCGGCGACATCCTGAGCGTCGACGTGGGGGTCAAGCAGGGCGGGCTTTTTGCGGACGCGGCGGTGACGATCCCCGTCGGCGAGGTGGCGCCGGCCACGGAACGCCTGCTCGACGTCACGCGATCGGCGCTGGAGGTGGGCGTCGACGCCGCGCGGCCGGGGACGCAGCTCGGCGACCTGGGTTGCGCGATCCAGACTCACATCGAAGCCGCCGGCTTCAGCGTGATCCGCGAACTCGTGGGTCACGGCGTGGGAGAGGCGCCTCACGAGGAGCCGCAGGTCCCCAACTACGGGGTGCGCGGCCGCGGGTTCCGGATGAAGGCGGGGCTGGTCATCGCCATCGAACCGATGGTGAACGCGGGCCGGCCCGAGATCCGTACGCTGGACGATGAGTGGACGGTCGTGACCGCGGACGGACGCCTGTCGGCCCATTTCGAGCATACGGTGGCCGTTACGGTGGAGGGGCCGCAGGTTCTGACGCGCGTAGCGAGTCCGGCGCGAGCGGGGGAGAGCTGACTTGGCGAAGGAAGAGCCGATCCAGATGACGGGGGAAGTCGCCGAGGCGCTTCCCAACGCGATGTTCCGAGTGGAACTTGAGAACGGGCATCAGATCGTGTGCCACGTCTCCGGCAAGATTCGAATGAACTACATAAGAATCCTGCCCGGGGACAGAGTGGCGGTCGAGCTGTCGCCCTACGATCTGACGAAAGGGCGGATCACCTACCGATACAAGTGAGTCGGGGGATTACATTGTTCGGATCGGTTCGGGCTGATATTCTAAAGGGTTGCCATCGAACCGCCACCAAGAGGACGGCAGATGAAGGTTCGTTCGAGCGTCAGGCGCATTTGTGAGCACTGCAAAGTCATCCGCAGGCGCGGTATCGTGCGGGTGATCTGCAGTCGCGATCCCAAGCATAAACAGCGGCAGGGATAAATGGCACGCATAGCCGGAGTCGATCTTCCGCGGAACAAGCGGATCGAGGTGGGCCTCACCTACATCTACGGAATCGGCCACTCGACGGCACGCAATATACTCGCCGAAACGGGCGTGGACGGGGACGTGCGGGTCTATCAGCTGTCCGATGATGATGTCAACCGGCTACGCCGGGTCATCGAAAACCACTACAAGGTCGAGGGTTCACTCCGTACGGAGACCTCGATGAACGTGAAGCGTCTGATGGACATCGGATGTTATCGCGGGATCCGGCATCGGCGGGGCCTGCCCGTGCGCGGCCAGCGAACGCATACGAACGCCCGGACCAGGAAGGGGCCGCGGCGCGCCGTGGCCGGGAAGAAAAAAGCGCCCCGCAAGTAAGCGCGGCCACAACGTCTCTACAACCGGAGAACGCGTAGGGAATGGCGAAGCCGGTACGAAAAAAGAAGCGTCAGGTCGACGCCGAGGGCGTCGCCCACATCAAGGCGACGTTCAACAATACGATCATCACGATCACGACCCTGACCGGGGACACGGTCGCCTGGGCCAGCGCCGGAAAGGCGGGGTTCAAGGGCTCCAAGAAGTCCACGCCCTTCGCCGCGACGATCGCGGCCGAGACCGTGGGGCGGGAGGCCACGGGCATGGGCATGAGGCGTGTGCATGTCGAGGTGCAGGGGCCGGGTTCGGGCCGCGAATCGGCGATCCAGGCGCTACAGGCCGCCGGGCTCGCCATCCGGTCCATCAAGGACGTGACGCCGATCCCGCACAACGGGTGTCGTCCGCCGAAGAAGCGGAGGGTCTAGATGTCTCGCTATACGGGCCCCGTGTGCCGGCTCTGCCGCCGCGAGGGAGAGAAGCTCTTCCTCAAGGGCAAACGCTGCTTCACGGAGAAATGCGCCATCGAGCGCCGCGCCTTCCCTCCGGGCGAGCACGGCGGAGGTCGTCGTCGTCGTCGGCAGTCGGAATACGCCGTGCAGTTGCGGGAGAAGCAGAAGGTGAAGCGGATCTACGGCCTGGCGGAGAGGCAGTTCCGGTCGCTGTTCGAGAAGGCTTCGCGCGTCCCGGGCGTCACGGGTGAAAACCTGCTCGTCACGCTCGAGAGCCGGCTGGACAATATCGTCTATCGCCTCGGGTTCGCCCCTTCGCGCAAGGCGGCGCGCCAGCTCATTCGACATCGCCACGTGCGGGTCGAGGGGGCGACGGTCGACGTGCCCAGCTTCTCCGTGGCGCCGGGCGCGGAGGTGTCTGTCGCGCCTCGGGCGCGGCGGCTGCCGGTCGTGATTGAAGCGATCGAGGATCGCCGGTCGCGCGATCAGCTTTCGTGGCTGGGGGTCGACTACGACACGGCGACCGGACGCATGCTCGAGCGGCCGTCGAGATCCGACATTCCTTTGGCAGTCGAAGAACAATTGATCGTGGAACTCTACAGCAAGTAGACCCGCCCCGGCCGGCGTCTTGCACGTCCGGCCGCCGAGACCTTGGCTGAGTGAAACAGGAGTGGAGTGCATATGACGGTGTCGGTAAACCTTGCCGGCCTCGTGCTTCCGGAAGCGATGGAGGAACAGAAGCGGTCTGAGGAGGGTGCGCATGCATCTTTCCTCCTCCAGCCTCTGGAGCGCGGGTTCGGACACACGATCGGCAACTCGATCCGACGGATCATGCTGTCCTCTTTACCCGGCGCGGCGGTGTGGGCGTTCCGGGCCGACGGGGTTCAGCACGAGCACCAGACGGTCGACGGGGTCGCGGAGGACGTTCATCAGATCATCCAGAACCTGAAACGTCTCGTCCTGGTCATGGATGAAGGCGAGGATGAGGCGAAGCTCTCGCTGTCGGCGCACAAGGCCGGTCCGGTGACGGCGGGCCGGATTCGGCAGCACGCCTCCATCCGCGTGGTCAACCCGGATCTGCTCCTGTTCACCCTGCAGGAAGATCTGCCTGAGAATCGGCCTCTCACGCTCGAGCTGTGGGTGAATCGCGGCCGCGGCTTCGTGATGGCCGAGCAGCACGAGCACCCGGATGAGTCCGACGAGAGGCGTGACTTTCCCGTCGGGACGATACGGATCGATTCCGTTTACAACCCCGTGACGCGGGCCAATTTCTCTGTAAGGGAGACTCGCGTCGGTCAGCGCACCGACTTCGATCGGCTCGAAGTCGATGTCGAGACGAACGGGGCGTTGAACCCGGCCGAAGCGGTGTCGCAGGCGGCGGAGATTGCGCGCCTGCACCTGTCGTACTTCAGCCAGGTGGGGAGCGTACCCACGCTCGGAGACGAGGCCGAGCCGGCCGCGGATGAGAACGGCGGAGAACCCGTCGATTCGGACTTGGCGGAACTGCTCGACCGTCCGCTCGACGAGTTCAGCGAGATTTCCGCGCGTTCGAGGAACACGCTCGAGCGGCAGAACATCAGTACGCTGGGTGATGTTGTCGCGCGCTCTCGTGACGAGATCCTGCGTCTGGAGAACTTCGGAGAGAAGTCTCTCGAGGAGATCGCCGAGGTGCTTGGGCAGCACGGCCTCCGGTTCGGGATGTCTTTCGCACGGGATGACGACGGCAACCTGTATCGGCTGGATGATCTGGCGGAGAACGGGGCCCGGAGCGACGATGAGACATAGAAAGAAGGGGCGGGAGCTCGGCCGGACCCGCAGCCATCGGAAGGCGATGCTGCGAAATATGGCCACGAGCCTCATCATGCACGAACGGATCCGGACGACCGAGGCGAAGGCCAGGGAGTTGCGGCCGTTCGCGGAAAAGCTCATCACTTTGGCAAAGAGAGGCGATCTGCACAGCCGCCAGCTCGCTGGCCGGCAGATCGCGGATCGGGCGGCGTTGCGAAAGCTCTTCGAGCATGTCGGTCCCCGCTTTGCACAGCGACCGGGCGGATACACCCGGATTCTGAAGCTGGGGGCGCGGAAGGGCGACGGAGCGGAGTTGGCGCTCATCGAGTTCACTGATCGCGAGGCGTGAGGAACCAGGAGAAGACACATGTCCAACAGAGGTGAAGGCGGGCTTGGCGTGATCCTCAGCATCGTGGCGCTGGCGGCCATGGGCACGTTCATGTACTGGCTCAACCTCCAATCTCGCGAGATCGAGATGGCACGCGTCGAGGCCGAGGAAGCCGCCCTGGACGCGGAACGGGATCTGAACGCCGGTGACCTCATGGCGGATCCGCGGGCGGCGCTGGGGCGTCGGGTCGTGATCCAGGGTATCCGCGTGGCGACGGGCCTCGGGCAGGGCGCCTTCGCGCTGGCTCTGAGTGACAGCGTCGCCTATCCGGTCCTGATGGAGTCCGACCCGATCCAGCGCCTGAGGATGGCCAACATCACCATCTACGGCGGCGACAGCGTGTTCGTATCGGGGCAGATCTTCACGTATAACGATTCAATCGGCGTGGCGTGGGTCACCTCGGGGGCGGTGCAGGAGGGAATGGGTGAGAGGATCCCCATCTCCCCCACCTTCCTCCTGGCCGATTCCGTGCTGGTACACTGAGCGGGTCATGGCGAATTTCTGTTACGTATGCGGCAAGGGGCCCGGCGTCGGGAACCATGTCAGCAACGCGAACAACAAGCGCAAACGGCGGTTCATGCCGAACCTTCAGCGCGTGAGGATCGTGGAGGATTCGGGGCGTCTTCGTGTGCGCGTGTGCACGCGGTGCATCAAGGCGGGAAAAGTCGTCAAGGCGTCCTGAGGACGCGGACCGCCCACATCTCGCGATGACCGCCGTCCCCCTCGCGGGCCAGCATGTGCTCGTCACGCGCCCGCCCGGACAGGCGGCTCCTTTGCGCGCCCGGCTCGAGACGGCTGGAGCGACCGTCACCACGGCGCCCACGATCCGTCTGGTCGGACCCTCCGATCCGGGGACGTTCCAGCGACGGGCGGCGCACCTCCCGGAGTACGACTGGGTCGCGGTCACGAGCGTCAATGCGGTCGAGCGTCTCGCGGTTGCTGCCCGGAACGCGGGCTGCGCCGACGCTCTCTCCCGATGCCGGCTGGCCGCCGTGGGACCGTCGACTTCAGACGCAGCCAGAGTTGCCTGGGGTGTGGAGTGCCTCGTACCGCGGGTCTACCGTGGCGAGGCGCTCGCCGACAGCATCGTTGCCGAAATCCCGCCGCCACTGCGCGCAGGGACGCGGGTGCTCCTCGTCCAGGCCGAGGGCGCGCGGCCCGTTCTGCGGGATCGGCTGCTCGCGGCCGGAGCGCAGGTCGACGTCGCCCCTGCCTACGCGGTCGACGTGAACTGGACCGTCCGAGACCTCCTGCTGGAGTTCATCGAGCTTGGCCGCGGGGACTGGCTGACCTTCACGGCCTCGTCCGCCGCCCGGGCGTTCGTGCAACTCGTGGGCCCGCAGACCGGGGGGGCGCTGGTGGCCGCGATCAGCCCCGTGACGGGGGCGACGCTGGCCGATCTGGGATTACCCGTGCATTTGGTCGCGGAGACGCACACGATGGCCGGCCTCGTGGACGCCCTGGTCGGAGCGGCGGAGCGGCCGGGCCGCGCCGCGGAGGTACAACGTCATGCCTGACGCGTCCTTTCCGAACGTCCGGTCGCGTCGCCTGCGCCGCACGGCGGCCATGCGAGAACTGGTTCGGGAAACACGGCTTGAAGCGTCCGATCTCATCTACCCGATGTTCGTGGATGACCGGGGACCGCCTCGCACGCCGGTCGCTTCGATGCCGGGAGTCGACCGGCTCAGCGTCGAGGCTGTCGTCGAGGAGGCGCGTGCGGCCTTCGACGAAGGCATCCGGGCCGTCCTCCTGTTCGGTCTTCCCGCGAGCAAGGATGCCCGAGGTTCGCGCGCGGATCATGCGGAGGGGGTGGTCCAGCGGGCCCTCCGGGCGCTGCGCGACGCGCTACCGGACCTGGTGCTGATCACTGACGTCTGCCTGTGCGAGTATACCGATCACGGTCATTGCGGGGTGCTCGACGGGGAAACCGTCGCCAATGACGCGACGCTCGAGCGACTGGCGGCACAAGCCGTAAGTCACGGGGCGGCGGGAGCCGATGTCGTCGCGCCGTCCGACATGATGGACGGCCGCGTCGGCGCCATCCGGGCTGCGCTGGACGAAGCGGGCCTCGAGGATGTGGCGATCCTGTCCTATGCGGCCAAGTACGCGAGCGTCTTCTACGGGCCGTTCCGCGATGCGGCCGACTCGGCTCCCGCATTCGGGGATCGGCGCGGGTATCAGATGGACGTTCGGAACTCCGATGAGGCCATCCGCGAAGTCGCTCTCGATGTCGCGGAGGGTGCGGACATCGTGATGGTAAAGCCCGCGCTGCCGAACCTCGATATCGTCCGGCGCATCAAAGACGAATTCCGGATGCCGACGGCCGCCTACCAGGTGAGCGGCGAGTACGCGATGATCGAAGCGGCGGGCGCCCGGGGCTGGCTGGATGCCGGGGCCGCGCGGCTCGAGGCGGCGTACGCGATCCGACGCGCCGGAGCGGACCTGATCGTCACCTATGCCGCGCGACAGCTCGCGCGTACCCTCTAGCCGGCGGGGAAGGTCCGGTGAGGATGCTGGTCACGGGGGCGGATGGCTTCGTCGGACAGCACCTGGTTGCGCACCTGCTGGCGCGGGGCTGCGAGGTCACGGCCACTTCGCTCGACGGAAGGCCCGCGGCCGGGACCCTGTCGCCGGCCGAGCGCGCCGCGGCCGACTGGCAGCGGCTGGATGTGCGCGACGCCGCGACGGTGGCTGCGGTGGTCGCGGCCGCCCGCCCGCACCGGATCTTCCACCTGGCCGGGTATTCTTCGAGCGCCGAGGCCGGGGTGCGGCCCGCCGACGCGCTCGAGGTGAACGGCGCGGGCACACTCAACGTCGTTGAAGCTGCGGCCCGGGCCCCGGCGGAAGTGCAGGGCGTTGTCGTGGCCGGCTCCGCGGACGCCTACGGCCGCGGCGCCGACGGTCCGATCTCCGAGCGCACGCCGCTGCGGCCGGTGAGCGTGTACGGTGCCACGAAGGCCGCGCAGGACGTCATCGCCCGGGGGGCCGGCACCGCACTGGGCGTAGAGGTCGTCGTGGCACGGCTGTTCCCGCTCATCGGCCCGGGCCAGAGACCCGTGTTCGTCCTCCCGAGCTTTTGCCGCCGCGCACTGGCCATCCGTCGCGGGGCCGCCCATGCCCGGCTCGCCGTCGGCAATCTGGATGTGGTGCGGGATTTCACCGACGTGCGCGACGGCGTCGGGGCGCTGAGGGCGCTGGCCTCTCTGGACGGTCCGGCGCACAGGGCGTACAACGTGTGTTCCGGGACCGGCACGACGATTCGGCGCCTCCTGGAGTGGGTCATCGAGTCGGCGGAGATCGAACCCGAGATCATTCCCGATTCGACCCTCGTGCGGCGAGGCGAGCCGGACGCCGCGATCGGCGACCCGCGCCGTCTGCGGCGGGCGACCGGGTGGCGCGCGGAGCGCGACCTGCGGGCCTGCGCGCGGGACACGCTGGACTGGATCGGGACATCCGCCGTCGCCTGACGACGGTGGTCGCCGCTTTTCATCAACTGAACGAAAAAACTGAACAAGAAGGAACGGAGACGGCGATGGAAGTCACGGTAATCGGCACCGGGTATGTGGGGCTCGTGGTGGGCTCGTGTCTGGCCGGAGCCGGAAACCGCGTGACCTGCGCCGATGTCGACAGGGAGATTGTCCGGAAGCTCAACTCGGGCGACGTCCCGATCTACGAACCGGGGATAGAGCCCCTGATCTCGGAGAATCTCGCGGCGGGTCGGCTGCGATTCACGACCGACCCCGTGGAGGGGATCCGGACGGCAGAGGCCATATTCGTCGCGGTCGGCACGCCGCCCGGCGAGGACGGGTACGCCGACCTCGACTTCGTGCGCGCCGCCGCGGGAATGATCGGGGAACATCTGCGGCCGCATGCGGTCGTCGTCATGAAGAGTACTGTACCCGTGGGGACGAGCGAGATCGTCCGCGCCGAGATCGCGCGCCGCACCGAGGCTCCGTTCCACATGTGCTCGAACCCCGAGTTTCTGAAGGAAGGTGACGCGGTCGGCGACTTCATGTATCCCGATCGGGTGGTGTGCGGCGTCGATACGGACTATGCCCGCAGCCGCATGGAGGAGTTGTACGGGCCGTTCATTCGCTCGGGGAACCCGCTGATCTTCATGGACATCGCCTCGGCCGAACTCACGAAGTACGCGGCGAACGCGATGCTCGCCGTGCGGATCAGTCTCATGAACCAGTTCGCAGAATTGTGCGAGCGGACCGGCGCCGACATTGAGCACGTCCGGCGGGGGATCGGCACGGACCCCCGCATCGGGCCTGCATTCCTCTACGCCGGTACCGGGTACGGCGGAAGCTGCCTCCCGAAGGACGTACAGGCGATCATCCGGTCGGCTGCCGAATACGATGTCGACCTCACCGTCCTCGGGGCGGTGAACGATGCCAACGACCGGCAGAAAACGGTGCTCGTGCGCAAGATCCGGCAGCGGTTCGGTGACGATCTCTCAGGGCTGCGGTTCGCGCTCTGGGGGCTCGCCTTCAAGCCTCGGACCGATGATATGCGGGCGGCGCCTTCGCGTGCGATCGTCGAAGCGCTGCGGGAGCGCGGGGCTTCGGTCGTGGCGCACGACCCCGTCGCGATGGACCACGCGCGCGAGTTCTACCTCGGTGACGAGATCGAATACGGTGCGGACGAATACGAGACCCTCAACGGCGCCGACGCACTCATCGTCGCGACGGAATGGCTCCAGTACCGCCGGCCCGACTGGACCGCGGTCGCGGACCGCCTGGCCCGTCCCATCGTGTTCGACGGGCGCAACGTGTTCGATCCGGAGCACATGGCGTCGCTGGGATTCGAGCACTACCCGATCGGCCGGAGCCATGTCGGTCCGCAGGCGGCCGCATGAGACTCGTGGTCACCGGGGCCGCGGGCTTCCTCGGCTCACACCTGACCGACCGGCTGCTCGCCGAGGGGCACGCGGTGCTTGGCGTGGACAATCTGATCACCGGGAGGCGGGAAAACCTCTCGCACCTCGAGGACGAGCCCCGCTTCGAGCTGCTGGAGCGTGACGTCTCGCAGCAGCTGGAGATCGAGGGGGATGTCGACGGCATCTTTCACTTCGCCTCGCCGGCGAGCCCGGTGGACTACCTCCGTTTTCCGATCCAGACACTGAAGGCGGGAGCCCTCGGCACGCACCACGCCCTGGGGTTGGCGAGGGCGCGGGGCGCCCGGCTCCTGCTGGCCTCCACCTCGGAGGTCTACGGCGATCCCCTCGTCCATCCCCAGCCCGAGTCGTACTGGGGTAACGTGAACCCGGTCGGTCCGCGCGCCGTGTACGATGAGGCGAAGCGCTTTGCCGAGGCGCTGACCATGGCCTATCACCGCTCGCACGGGGTGGACTCGCGGATCGTGCGGATCTTCAACACGTACGGTCCTCGCATGCGCCCGGACGACGGTCGCGTCGTGTCGAACTTCATCGTACAGGCGTTGCGCGGGGAGCCACTCACCCTGTACGGCGACGGCTCGCAGTCTCGCAGCTTCTGTTACGTGTCCGATCTGGTGGAGGGGATCTGGCGTCTGTTCAACGCCGACATTCACGACCCGGTGAACCTGGGCAACCCGGGGGAGTACACAATCCGGGAGCTGTCCGACCTCGTCCTCGCGACCGCCGGTTCCGCGTCCGCCCTTGAGGTCCGTCCGCTTCCCGCCGACGACCCGAAGGTGCGGTGTCCGGATATCTCGCTCGCCTTGTCGGTGCTGCGTTGGGCGCCGCGAATTCCGCTGAAGGTCGGCCTGGCGCGGACCGTAGCTTACTTTCGGGAGCTACACTCGCTTGGCCGGCTGGAGACGACTCCGGGGTGATCGGCCGGGGAGGAGGAATGGGGGAGTCGGGTCGGGTTCAGGTTTCCGTGGTCATGCCCGTCTACAACGAGGAAGCGACCCTCGAGACCATCGTGCGGCGTGTGAAGGATGTTGCCCCGGACGTCGAAATCGTTGCCGTCGATGACGGATCGAGCGATGGATCGGGCGAGATTCTGCGCCGGCTGCGGGTGGAGGGACTGGTTGAACAGGCGCTCGTCCACGAGAACAACCAGGGGAAGGGCGCCGCTCTCTCGACCGGGTTCAGGGCGGCCCGCGGCGACATCGTGATCGTCCAGGACGCGGATCTCGAATACGATCCAGCCGAATATCCGCGCCTGCTCGAGCCGATCCTCGCCGGAAGGGCGGATGTGGTCTACGGATCGCGCTTCATGGGGGGACAACCCCACCGCGTGCTCTACTATTGGCACTATCTGGGGAACCAGTGGCTCACGCGCCTGTCGAATATGGTGACGAACCTCAACCTGACCGACATGGAGACGTGCTACAAATGCTTCCGCCGGGAGGTGATCGAACGCCTCACGATCGAGGAGCGGGCCTTTGGCGTCGAGCCGGAACTCACGGCAAAAATCGCGCAGGGCGGCTGGCGTGTCTATGAAGTGGGGATCTCGTACGCCGGGCGGACCTACGAGGAGGGGAAGAAGATCAACTGGCGCGATGGCCTTTCTGCGTTGCGCTGTATCTTGCTGTACGGATTGGTCCGGCGCTGGACGGGCAAGGGCCGTGGCGAGGGCCCCGGCGAGGCAACCCTCAGGGATGCCGCCTCCGTCGAAGCTGAGGGGAAATGAACCGAACTGTTCAAGCAATCGCAGGGGTCCTCATCGCGTTCGCGCTCGCGGGCTGCGAGGATCCGGTGGACCGGTCCATGGTTCGCGGGGATCGATACCTGGCCGTGGGGGACACGGACATGGCGATCGCCGAATACCTGCTCGCCCAGCGGGTACGCGGGGACAGCGACGACCTCCTGCTGAGGCTCGGGCACGCGTATGCGGCGCGCGGTGATGTCGACGAAGTGATCGCCGTCTATCAGACGCTCACGGACCGCGATCCCGGCCTGCGGCACCAGGCGGCAGCCTCGCTCGCCGGCCTGGCGTGGGCGGCGCGCGAGAGGGGAGCGGGAGAGAACATGTCCCGCGCGCTTCAGCCGCTGCTCGGCTGGGGGCTCGGCTACCTCCCCGCCGACCTCCAGCGCTCGCTCGCCGCACGGTATGCGGACGAGGGCGACGATGCGCGCGCCCTGTCCCTGCGTCTCGCCCTGCTGGCCGAGGAGGGCGACCCTGATCCGGCGGTGCTGTACGAAATCGGGCTGGCCTACGAGCAACTCGGCGCGTGCACACGGGCGCTGCCGTTTTTTCGCGAGTTCCTCGAGACGGCGGAGGATTCGGATCCGAACCGGGACGCGGCCGGGTTCCAATACGGGGAATGTCTGTTCGAGTCCGCGGACGAAGACCGGGCGGAGGGTCGTCCGGGGGCCGCGCTCGAAAAACTCGATGAGATGGTGGAACTCGGCGTGCCTCGACCGCGCATGGTCGACGCCCACTTCCAGCGCGGCGAACTGCGGCTGGCGCTCGGGGAGTTGGACGAAGCCCTGGCGAGCTACGCGATGGTGCTCGAACTGAATCCGACGCGCACGCACGCGCTGGTCCGGCGCGCGGAGGAGCGGATCCGCCAGATCCGCTTCGGGTTCGAATGAGGTCGACAGCTCTGGTGGTCCTCGGCGCCGTCGCTCTCTCCCTGGCGGCGTGCTCGAGTTCGGGTCCTCCCCGCGATCTGACGCCCCCGGATCTGTTCCAATGGGCGCACGATCAGTTCGATGCGGGGGAATACCGGAAGGCCGCCGAGGGTTTCTTCGCCTACATGCTTCGCGAACCCATGAGTCCGCTGGTGGACAGCGCCCAGTACCTCGCGGCCGAGGGGCGGCTGCGGGCTGGCGATGAACTCGACGCCATCGAAGAGTTCAGACGGATGGCCACGGGGCGGCCCAACAGTCCCCTGGCGGACGACGCACAACTGGGACTGTGTCGTGCGTATCTTTCCGCCTCGCCCAGAGTCTCCCTCTCGCAGGAGTTCACCCGGCGGGCGATCGAGGAATGCGGCCGGCTGCTGCAGTTCTTCCCGACGACTCCCTTCCGCGCGGAGGCTGAACGCCTGATCGCAGAGGCCCAGGCAAAGCTGTCGCAGAAGAGCTACGAGATCGGCAAGTACTATCAGGACAACCGCAGGCTGCCGGAATCCGCGATCGTCTACTACGAGATCTCGCTCTCCGAGCAGCCGGCGGAGGACTTCCTCCCGGATCTCCTGTGGCGACTCTATCAGACGTACCGGCAGGTGGGGTACGAAACGGAAGCCGGCAGCATGCGGGATCGGCTGTTGTCGGAGTTCCCCGACTCGGAGGAAGCGGGAAAGCTGGCCGCGGAGGAAGATCCGGCGGGGAATGTCGGCGCCTCGCTCTGAAGGCACGGCGCGCGGCCGCCGGACCGGTATCCTCGGGGGAAGCTTCGACCCTCCTCATATCGGGCACGCCATCGTCGCCGGGGACCTGATCGAGGCGCTGCATCTCGACCGGCTGCTCGTGGTGCCGGCCGGTGACCCGCCCCATCGAGAAGTCGTGCTTGCGGCTGCCGTCCGCCTGGACCTCGCGCGCCGGCTGTTCGCGGGCGTCCCCGGCATCGAGGTGAGCACCGTGGAGATCGAGCGGCCCGGCCCCTCCTATACAGTCGACACGCTGGTCGAGCTCAAACGACGGTTCCCATCGGACCGGCTGGTCCTCGTCGTGGGGGAAGACCAGTTCGCCGGCCTGGGCCGCTGGAAGAGCAGCCGGCGGCTCCCGGAGCTGGCCCGCATCGCGGTGATGCCGCGGGGGGGGCGGAAACCCGCGACCCCAACGGGAATGGAGCGGATCGAGTATCTTGTCGCCAACGTCACACGAATCGATGTTTCGGCGAGCCGGATCCGGCAACGCCTCGACGAGGGGCGCTCGGTCCACTTCCTCGTTCCCGAGTCGATCAGACAAGATGTCGAGCGCGCCTGGCCGACCTGTCGGGCCCGCCCCGTAACCCAGTGAGTCCGGGATGTTGAAGAACGTCGTCACGCAGGTCTTCGGAACGCCCTTCTCGCGCGAGATGAAGCGCATGCGGCCGATCATAGAGCAGATCAGGGATCACGAGTCGCGACTCGCGGATCTTCCCGAAGAAGCCCTTAAGGCCCAGACCGCGAAGTTCCGCGCGACGATAGAAGAGCGGACATCGCAGTTCGAGGAGGCGGTCGAAGCGCTGCGCGAGAAGCGCCGCCACACGGAGAACCCCGCCCGGCGGGCCGACCTCACCGAGCGCATTGCGGCGACGGAGGGCGAACTCAACGAGGCCCTTCAGGCCGTGCTCGACGAGATCCTTCCGGAGGCGTTCGCGACGGTGCGGGAAGCGTGCCGGCGGCTGCTCGGCACGGAGATCCAGGTTACGGGGAGCCAGATGACCTGGGACATGATCCCCTACGACGTGCAGCTCATCGGCGGGATCGTGCTCCATCAGGGCAAGATCGCCGAGATGGCCACCGGCGAAGGCAAGACCCTCGTGGCCACGATGCCGCTGTACCTCAACGCGCTCCCCGGCCGCGGCGTCCACCTCGTCACGGTCAACGACTACCTCGCGCGGCGGGATGCCCAGTGGATGGGCAACGTCTTCGGCTACCTCGGCCTCACGGTCGGCGTCCTTGAAGACACGGAGCCCGGAAGCGAGGAACGTCGCGCCGCCTATCAGGCCGACCTCACGTACGGGACCAACAACGAGTTCGGGTTCGACTACCTGCGCGACAACATGGTGATCGAACTCCGGCAGCGGGTCCAGCGACAGCACGCGTACGCGATCATCGACGAGGTGGACTCGGTCCTCGTCGACGAGGCGCGGACCCCCCTGATCATCTCCGGCCCCGCGGGTCGCGACGAGCGCGACGTGTACCAGCAGCACAACCAGCAGGTGTCGGCCATTGCCCGCAAGCAGACCCGGATCGTCAACCGGCTCGTGGCCGAGGGCACGAAGATGCTCGGCGAAGCCGAGGCCCGGGAGGATGCGGACCTGCGCTGGGAAGCGGGTCTCAAGCTCCTCGCGGCGCAGCGCGGCGCGCCCCGGAACAAACGACTCCTGAAACTGCGTACGCGGTCCGGCGTCAAGCAGCTCATTCAGCGCACCGAGGCCGACCTCATGCGCGAAAAGCGGCTGCCCGAGATCGACGAGATGTTGCTCTACTCGATGGACGAGAAGGGGCACACGATCCAGATCTCCGAGCAGGGCCTCGATGTGCTCTCGCCCGACGACCCCGAGACGTTTGTCGTCCCGGACATCTCCGAGGACGTGCAGCACGTCGAGGACGACGAGACGCTGACCACCGATCAGAAGCGCGAGGAGATCGAGCGGATCGAGCGCGAGTACGCCGAGAAGTCGGAGAAGATCCACGTCATCCACCAGCTCGTGAAGGCGTACTCCCTGTACGAGAAGGACGTGGAATACGTGGTCGAGAACGGCGATGTCGTCATCGTCGACGAGCACACCGGCCGGAAGATGCATGGACGGCGCTGGTCGGACGGGCTTCACCAGGCGGTCGAGGCCAAGGAGAACGTGAAGGTGCGGGGCGAGACCCAGACGCTCGCCACCATCACGATCCAGAACTACTTCCGGATGTACGACAAGTTGTCCGGGATGACGGGGACCGCCGAGACGGAGGAGGGCGAGTTCCACCAGATCTACGGTCTCGAGGTCGTGGTCATCCCGACCAACCGGCCGGTCCGACGCGTCGATCATGACGATGTGATCTTCCAGACCAGGCAAGAGAAGTACGCCGCCCTCATCGAGGAGATCGAGCGCATCAACGAGGAGGGCCTCCCGATCCTCGTGGGAACGACGAGCGTCGAGGTGTCGGAGATCATCTCGCGGATACTCAAGCGGCGCGGACTCGCCCACGAGGTCCTGAACGCGAAGCAGCACGAGCGCGAAGCCATCATCGTGCAGAACGCGGGCCAGCCGGGCGCGATCACGATCGCGACGAACATGGCCGGCCGCGGTACGGACATCAAACTTGCCTCTCCCTGCGTGCAGTGCGACGTATGCGGGATCCGGTCCGAGACGCCGGCGTTCGGTCAGGCCGATGAGGAGCCGGATCTGTCGCGCGCCGAGATCAAGGAGCGCGGCTGCGAGGAAGAGCCGCCCTGCGGGCTCCAGATCCTCGGCACCGAGCGCCACCAGTCGCGCCGCATCGACCGCCAGCTGCGCGGACGATCCGGACGTCAGGGCGACCCGGGGGCCAGCCTGTTCTTCCTCTCGCTCGAAGACGACCTGATGCGGCTCTTCATGCACGACCGGGTGGCCCGAGTCATGGACCGCCTCGGCGTGGAAGAGGGCGAGGTGATCAGCCATCCATGGATCACCAAGTCGGTCGAACGAGCGCAGAAGCGAGTCGAGACGCAGAACTTCGACGCCCGCAAGCGGCTGCTGGACTACGACGACGTGATGAACCAGCAGCGCGAGGTCATCTATGACCTGCGTCTCTACGCCCTGGAGGGCGGGGAGGATCTCAAGGGCGAGACGTGGGAGATGATCGAGGAGGCGATCCGCGAGGAGATGGACGCCTACGTCCCGTCGGAGAGCACGCACGACGAGTGGAACCTGCCGGGGCTGAGGGAACACCTCCTGATCGAGTATTTCCTTCACAACGATTTTCTCCCGCGGGTGGGAGAGGCGGACGGAGACACGGACGGAGACGCGGGCAAGGAGGCGAGCGCCGACAACTGGGCGTCGGCGGATCAGGTCCACGATGCGGTGCTCTCGAACGCGCACGAGCAGTTCCGCGCCAAGCTCGAGAGCTTCGGCGAGATCTGGGAGCAGGTACTGCGCTTCGTCGTGCTCTCGGTGCTGGACGAGAAGTGGAAGGACCACCTGTACGACCTTGATCACCTCCGCTCTTCGATCCAGTTCCGGTCGTGGGGGCAGAAGGACCCGCTCGTCGAGTACAAGAAGGAAGCGTACGAGATGTTCGTGAGCCTCATCACGGACATCCGGCAGACGGTGGCGAATCGCTTCTTCCGGGCGCGGATCGAGGTGCGGCAACCGATCCGGCCGCGGGCGCCGCGGATTACCGGGATGAGCGGGCCGATTGAGCCGGGCGCCGGGCGGCTGACCGGTCCGGAGGCGGCGAGCCGGCCGGCTGGACCGGGTGGCGGCCCCGGCGATCCGCCCGCCCGCGAGCCGGCATTCTCGGCCACGGGCGTGGCGGCCTCCGCCGCGGTGCAGGATCTCGCCCTGGACGACACGGGGGCCCGGGCGGCTCTTCGCGCCGGCCAGCCCCGACGGCCGAGCACGCCGGCGACCGCCGCCAAGGTGCCGGGTCGCAACGAGCCGTGCCCGTGCGGGAGCGGCAAGAAATACAAGAAGTGCCACGGCCGGCCCGGCTGAGGTCGTCGTGATCCACCGCAGCGGGCCGCTCGCCGCCGCACTCGTCGTGCTCTGGGCCGCGATCGGCTGCTCCGGAGACGCCGAGCCCCCGGACCGGGCCGCCGACCCGGTGCCCGCCGCGGACGCCGCACTCTCGGCCAACCTGGACACCATTTACGCGGCGGACGCCGTCGATGTGGCCCTTCTCGAGTACGCGATCGGAATGCCGACCCGGCTTCCGGCCGGCCCCACGGTCCTGCGTCTCAGCAACCAGGGCTTCGAGATGCACAACCTCAAGCTGGTCGACCCCGAGAGTGGTGACGTCCTCTGGGAGACCGAGACCGACGTGAACACGGGCGAGACGCGACTCGAAGAGATCGTCTTTGCGCCCGGCACCTACTGGGTGGTCTGCGACATCGCCGGCCACGACACTCGGGGCATGTATATGACACTCACCGTCGAAGCGCGTGCCGACCGATGACCTCATTCCTCCGGTACGTGCCCCCGATGGGGATCTACGAAACGCTCTACGCGTTCCTGGGTGCGTTCGGCACCTACATGGGCGAGCGCGGCACGCATCCCTGGAGCCAGGGTTTCCCGAGGACCGTGCCGCTTCCCGACGGCCCCCACTTGCCGTCCACGGTCAGGGTGACCGCGGACCACCGGAAATACCCCAAGGCCTGGGGGCTGCCCGCGTTGCGCGAAGCGATCGCCGCCTACTACCGCGCCTCGTACGGCGTCGAGGTCTCGGCCGACAACGTGATGGTGTTCGCGGGAGGGCGTCCCGCGATCGTCGCGCTGCTCCTCTTCCTCGAGCCCGATATCGAGGTGCGGGTCGCGTCCACGGAATACACACCCTACTACGACATCCTCGAGCGACTTCGGCGATCCTACCACCTGGTGCACAGCGGAGCGGGGAACCGGTTCCGCCCACCGGTCGACGCGTACACCGCGCCGGGCGACGGTCGGACGCTGATGCTGATCAGCAACCCCTGCAACCCGACCGGAGTGACGAGGACGGGTGATGAACTCCGCGTGCTGGTCGAGGCCTCGCGGAACGACGGAATGGGACTCCTCATCGACGAGGCCTACGAACTGCTGCACGACGAACCGGTCAGCGCCCTGGCGCATGTGGACCATATCGAGGACGGGAACCTGTTCGTCGTCGGTGCGGCCACAAAGGGCCTGCAGGCGCCCGGCATCCGCATCGGCTGGGTCGTGTCGGCGAAGCGGCACATCGACGTGCTCGGGAACTTCTCGTCCTTTGGGATGGGCGGCGTGTCGCACCCGTCCCAGTGCTACGCGGTGGAGTTGCTGCACCCGATTCGCGTGCCCCGGGTCCGCAGAGCGGTACCGGCCTTCTACGCGAGCCAGCGGGCCCGGTACGGCGAGGCGTTCGAGGAGCTGGGACTGGAACTCTTCTCGGGCGACGGCGGGTTCTACCACTGGTGCCGCCTCCCCGATGGGCTTACCGCCCAGCAGCTCAACGAACATCTCTTCAAGCGGGGAGCCGCGATCCTCAAGGGCACCGACTGCGACATGGCGCGTCTCGGGGATGCCTCGCCGCTGGCGAGCTTCTTCCGCTTTTCCTTCGGACCTCTCGCACCGGAGTCATTCGAAGCGGACATCGATCTCCTTGGCGACGCGCTGCGCGAGATGCGATCCTGAGCAAATCCGACGCGACCCCGCTCCAGCGGCGAGATCTCGCCGTCGCGTCATACTGTCTTGATGAGATTACGGATGACTCATATCATGACTCTTATTGACTCGTATTACGACTCATCGAGAGGAGGACGCCTTGTGAAGCAGCTCACGGTACGAGGGTTCGATGATGAGTTGGCGAGAAGTATCCGACGGCACGCCAGCCGTGACGGGACCTCCTTGAATCAGGCGGCCCTCAAACTGCTCCGTCGAGGGGCTGGTTTGACCGGCCGCCACGCCGGCGCCGACAGAGTTGGTTTGTCGCTGGACCATCTGATCGGAAGCTGGAGTGCGGGGCACGCGAATGAGATCGATACCGCGTTGCGCCACTTCGATACCGTCGACGAGACGGCTTGGTGAGTGAGGATCCTACTCGACTCCAACGCCTACTCGCTGCTTATGCGGGGCCGACCCGAGGTCGCCGCGATCGCACGCAACGCGGGTGAGATCCTCATGTCCACGGTCGTGCTGGGGGAGCTACTGTACGGATTCAGGGGAGGATCGCGCACAGAAGCCAATATCGCCGAGATGCGCGCTTTTCTGGACAACCCGTATGTCTCCCTGGTGCCGGTGGGGCCGGTCACGGCGGAGCGGTACTCCCGAATCGCAATCTCGTTGCGCGCGAAAGGTCGTCCCATTCCCTCGAACGACGTCTGGATTGCAGCGCACGCGATGGAAACGGGGGCCGATCTCGTCTCGGCCGACGGACACTTCGAGTATGTGAACGAGATCGCCTGGCTCCGCATCCCGGCTACCTGACTACGCCGGAGGAGGTTCGATGACCATGACGCGACGGCAGTTCGCGGGAACTTCACTCGCGGCGGCGGGTGGGGCGGCGCTCCCGGTCCCGGGTGCGGCGGCGCTGACCCCTACAGGCCGACCCTCACCTGTCCGTGCGGGGCGGCTGCTGATCCTGGGAGGCACCGGCTTCATCGGCCCCCACATGGTGCGCCACGCGCTCGAGCGGGGGCACGAGGTCACCCTCTTCAACCGCGGGCGCACGAATCCAGGTCTCTTCCCCGGAGTCGAGACGCTGATCGGGGACCGCGACGGGGCTCTCGACACGCTGCGCGGGAGTGAATGGGACTACGTCATCGACAACAGCGGCTACGTCCCGCGCCTGGTGCGCGACTCGGCCAACCTCCTGCGCGATTCCGTCGGCCGCTATCTGTTCACCTCCACCGGTTCCGTGTACGACTTCGACCAGGACGAACTGCCGGAAGACGCCAGGCTCCTCGAGGTGACCGACCCGGATAGCGAGGATGTGGGGCGGTACTACGGGCCGCTCAAGGTGATGTGCGAGGAGGCGGTGCAGGAGATCTTCGGCGACCGCGGCACGATCGCGCGCCTCCACGTCGTCGCTGGCCCGGGGGATCCCACCGATCGGTTCACCTACTGGCCGGTCCGGATCCATCACGGCGACGAGGTGATCGCGCCGGGTGACATGGACAACCCGGTCCAGTTCATCGACGTGCGGGACCTGGCCGAGTTCAACATGCACCTGCTGGAACAGGACACCGGCGGGATCTTCAACGTGGCCGGGCCGACGCTCGACGAGACCCGCATGGACGAGTTCCTGTATGGCATCCGTGCGGTCACGACTTCTCGCGTGTCCTTCACATGGGTGGACGAGGACTTTCTCGCGAACCGTGAACCGCCCGCGCGCTACCCCCTCTGGTACTCGCAGAACGGCCCCGCGAGAGCGCTGGCGCGCGTCCGGTCGCACCGGGGTGTCGAGGCAGGCCTCAAGTTCCGCCCGCTCGCGGTCACGGCGCGCGAGACGCTCGACTGGTTCCTGGGCGAACCCGAGGAGCGCCGCCAGCAACTCCAGTTGAACCTCGAGCGCGACGCCGGGATCCTCGAAGCGTGGAGGCGCCGCGGCGGGGCGGATTCATGACGGGCGCGCCGGGATCGGGCCAGCCCGCGAGCGTGGACCAGTCGGACCGGATCGTCCCCATCAACCTGCGCCAGAGCGGACGGACGCCGGTCGAAATGCTCATCTCCACCCGGGTCCGGAAGTCGCCGTACTGGCACCTGTCGCACCTGGCGGGCTGCTGGCGGGCCACCGTCTACAACCGCATCTACCACCCCCGCGGCTACGCACGGCCCGAGGACGGGGGCGCGGCGGCGGAACACGAGGCGCTCACCCACCGCGTCACGCTGTGGAACGTCGCCGTGGAGCGGCAGATCCGCGTCAGGGGACCGGACGCCGAGGCGTTCGCCGACTATGTGATCACGCGCGACGCGACTCGGATCGAGCCGATGCGCGCGCGGTACGTCATCCTCTGCAACGAGCGCGGCGGCATCCTCAACGACCCGGTGCTGCTGCGGCTCTCCGACGACGAGTTCTGGTTCTCGCTGGCCGACTCCGACCTCCTGTTCTGGCTTCAGGGCGTGAATGTCGGCCTCGGGATGCGGGTGGAGATCGACGAGATCGATGTCTGTCCGCTGCAGGTACAGGGGCCGAAATCGCTCGATCTCATGGCCGATCTCGTAGGAGGTGCCGTCCGGGACATCCCCTACTACGGCCTCATGGAGGCGGAGATCGCGGGCTGCTCCGTGGTGGTCTCGCAATCCGGGTTCTCGGGGGAGAAGGGGTATGAGATCTATCTCCGGGACGCGACGCTGCACGCGGGGACCGTGTGGCGAGCGGTACTGGAAGCGGGGGAGGCGCACGGGCTGATGGTCACGGCCCCCGGGCACCAGCGCCGCATCCAGGCCGGGATCCTGTCGTGGGGACAGGACATCGACCACGAGACGAGCCCGTTCCAGTGCAACCTCGCCTACCAGGTGCCGCGCGAGAAACCGGGCGACTACATCGGGCGGGCCGCGCTCGAGCGCCAGCGGGCCGAGATCGAGGCCGGGCTCTCACCGTTCGCCCTCGTCATGGTGGGGATGAAGCTGGGCGGCAGGCCGATCGACGACTACGCGCCCGACTTCTGGCTCGTGTCCGCCGCGGACGGCGGCGACCCGGTCGGCTACATCACCTCCCCGTGGTACGCCCCCGAGCTGGGCTGCAACATCGCTCTCGGATACGTGCCGCCCGCCAGGTCCGCCATCGGCACGGAACTCGCGGTGTGGCTCCCCGACGAGTACGCGAGCGAGCGGGGCCGGCCCGATCCGGCCCGCGTGTGCGAGGTTCCGTTCCGCCCCTCCGTGAACCCGAGCGCCCGCGAGGTCGCTCGTTCCCGGGGCCGCGACGCCGCCCTTTAGCGGGTCACGATCTCATACGGGCGCCCGACGGGTCGAAGAGAGCGGTGTCGGCGGCCACGGTCACCGGGAAGGGTTCGTTCATGTAGAGGACCCGGAGCCGTGTGCCGGGGACGGCGAGTTCCGGCGGAAGGTAGGCCATGAGGAGGTACTTCCCCACTGAGGGGCCCATCCCCGCCGACGTGACGCGGGACTCCCTTCCGCGGGCGTCGACGATGCGCTCCCCGCCCGGCCCCAGCAGCGGCTCGTTGCCTCCGGTGGGGAAACGGGCAAGGCCGGAGGCGTTGGCGTGGCTGTCCATGGTGAGCGTGCGGAGCACCGCGGCGGGGTCCGCCTCCCGGGCCTCGAGGTAGGCGGCCCGGCCGATGAAGTCCGCCCGCTTCACGCGGGGCCGCGCCAGGCCCGCCTCGACCGGCGAGTAGTCGGAGGTGAGTTCGGCCCCCATGAGGGCATATCCCTTCTCCATGCGGCCCGTGGTGCCGTAGACTCCGCCGCCCACCGGACGCAGGCCGAACGCCCGGCCCGCCTCCCACACGGCGTCCCACAGCCGCGGCGCGAGCGGCGCCGCCACGTAGATCTCCCACCCGCTCTCCCCCACATACGAGATCCGGCACATCGTGGTGGGAATCCCGTCCAGCGGGATGTCGCGCACCGAGGCGTATGGGAATGCGGCCTGCGACAGCTTCGCCCCGGAGATCGCCCCCAGCAGCGCCTCCGCGGCGGGGCCCCACACGCCCAGCGTGCACATCCCCGCCGACAGATCCTCGAAGTGGACAGAGCCCTCGTCGAAGCCATCGCCCGGGAGGTGTTTGCGGAACCAGGCCGCATCCCGCGCGCCGTCGAGGGCGCCGGTCACGATGCGGAAATGGTCCGGCGCCAGCCTCTGGATGGTGAGGTCGGCCCGAAACCCCCCGTCCGGAGTCAGCAGCGGGGTGTAGATGGACGTTCCGGGCGGCCGGTCGCACGCGTTGGCGGCCATCCCCTCCAGATAGGCGAGTGCCCCGTGGCCCGACACATCGAAGATCTGGAACGCGCCCAGATCGACGACACCGACCTTGTCGCGCAGGTGCAGGTGCTCGGCCTCGATGATGGGAGACCACCACCGGCGGTCCCACTCGTGCGGCCGGTCGGCCACGCCGTACCGATCGACCAGCCGGGCGTTCGACTCGTACCACTGCGGGCGCTCCCAGCCGCGGGCCTCGTAGTACGCGGCCCCCAGGGCCTCGGTGCGGGCGTGGAGCGCCGAACGGTTCACTCCGCGGCCGGATTCCCACTGCTCGCGCGGGTGTACGATCCCGTACGTCTTGTTGAAGTGTTCCCGGGCGCGGGCCCGCACATGCCGTCGGGTGCGCTCGTGCGGCTGGAAGCGGGTGACGTCCGACCCGTGCGGGTCGCACAGACGGGGATGACCGTGCGTGATCCACTCGGCGATGAGGCGCGCGGCACCCGGGCCCTCCTTGATCCACACGGCCGCCGCCGACCACAGGTTGGCCACCTCGGCGGTCTCTCCCAGTACCGGCTGCGCGTCGGACGTGAGGGAGAGAAGACCGTTGATGGCGTATCCGATCTCCGCGCCCTCGAGCAACTCTCCCATGATCTCGCGCGCCTGAGCGAGCTGGGGTGAGAAGTCGTCCCCCGTGAACGGCATCTCCGTGGGGGAGAGTTCCGACGCCTCGCGAGAGGGTATGTCCTCGGGGCGCACCAGGATGGGACGGTGCGCGTAGGATCCGACCTCCATCGCTTCGTGGCTCTGGCGCTCGTACATGAATGCGTCCATGTCGCGCACGATGGGGTGGCCGATCTCGTTGCCGGTGGCGCGGAGGACATCGACCGGGCCGAGGTCCGCCATCTGGTGTACCGCGGGCGTGAGCGGAATCGAGGCGCCGGCGAGCCCCGCGACGATAGGGCTCCACACGCCGCAGGCGATGACCGCGTGCTCGACCTCGATGCGGCCGCGCGCGGTGAGGACGGCTCGCAAACGGGGGCGGCCGCAGGGCCGGGACGCGACCTCGAGTCCCGTAACCTCGGTGTTGTCGAGGACCGTGAGCGCGCCGCGGGACAGGGCCTGCTCCCGCATGAGGGTTCCGGCCCGCACGGCGTCGACCACGGACACGGACGGCGTCCAGAAGCCGCCCAGGATGACGTCGGGGTTCACGAACGGGATCCGCTCGGCCACCTCTCCCGGCGTGAGCAGCTCGGCTTCAATGCCCCACGCCCGCGCCGAGGTCATGCGGCGGCGCAGTTCCTCCATCCGGGCCTCGGTGCGGGCGACCTCGGCACCGCCGCACGTCGTCCGCACGCCGAGCGCCTCGTACTGCCGCTGGCTCTCCAGCGTCAGCATCGCGACTTCGCGGTCGTGGTCGGTGGGGAAGATGAAATTCGATGCGTGGCCGGTGGAGCCGCCGGGGTCGGGCAGCGGGCCCTTGTCGATGAGGACGAGATCGTCCCAGCCTCGCCGGGCGAGGTGTTCGACCAGGCAACTGCCGACGATGCCGGCCCCGATGACGGCGACGCTCGCCGCGGTCGGTTGTGGCGCGCGTCCGCTCACGGTTCCCCAAGCGCCATGCGCGGCGCCGGCGACGGGCGGCTTGCCGAAACGGCTCGCCGCCCGTCCGGCGTCAGCGTCGTGGCGGGATCCGAATCGGGTCGCCCAGATCCGGCATCACCCCGAGATCGCCCAGCAGCACCTCGAGCGCCGGCATGCTTCCGGTCAGAAGCCCGTTGATGCGGTTCGCGACCGGCGGCAGCGCCTCCCAGGCCCGATCGATCTGGTACATCTGATCCGCCGTAGGCTCGCCGGACCACCCTTCCATCTGCGAGATCCCGGTCCCCCCGGCGGCGTCACCGAGGTCGTCACCGATCTCCTCGAGTTCGCCGGAGATCTCCTCGGCCATCGCCTCGATCCGCTCGCGATCCGCGTCGCCGACCTCCGCGTCGTCCAGCAGCGCCCGGATCTCGTCCAGCCGACCGTTCATGGCGCCGATCCGCTCCCGCGCGTCGCGCACCGGGGCGGCGAGCGCATGGGCCCGCATCATAGCGTCCTGCCGCGCCACGAGCGCCGCCTGGCTGGCCTCGCGCCGCGGATCGAGTCGCACGCCGACATCCGCCATCTGGCTCTCGTCCCCGACCGTAAGGCGCACCGTGTAGGTCCCCGGGAGCACGCGCGGCCCCGCGCCCGGCGGAGGCCCGCGCCGGAAGCCGCCCCCGCCCCCGCCGTCCGCCTCGAAAGCGGGATCGACGCGGAAGTCCCACACGACCTCGTTCAGCCCCGCCTCCCCGGAAGCGTCCATCGTGCGGAGGACGTCGGCGCCGTCGAGGATCTCGAGGCTGCCCCCGTCCGAGTCGACCCCCTCGCCCAGGTAGTAGCGGAGGCTGATCCCCGCCACGGGGTTGGGGGCGATGAAGGTCGCGGGCTGGAAGGGCCAGTCCATCCCCATCGACCACATCGTGCCGCGCCGGGCGCCGAACAGCCGGAAGTCCGAGGCGAACACGTCGGCGGACATCTCCTCCAGCGGCGTGATGTCGTCCAGGATCCAGATGCTGCGCCCGTGCGTCCCCACGACGAGGTCGTTTTCGCGCGGGTGGATCGCGATGTCGTCCACGGGCACTGTCGGAAGGTTGTTCACCATCCTCGCCCACGACTCGCCGCGGTCGATCGACAGGTAGACGCCGATCTCGTTCCCGAGGAAGAGGAGATTCGGGTTGCCCGGGTGCTCCCGAATCACGTTCACCGACCACCCGTCGGGGAGGCCGGCCGTGATCCGCCGCCAGCTCGCGCCGTGGTCCTCGCTCACGTAGGCGTACGGCGCGTAGTCGTCGTTCCGGTGCCCGTCGAACGTCACGTACACCCGTCCGTCCACCGCGGAGGACGTCTCGAGGCGGCTCACGTAGGTTCGAGCCGGTACCCCGGTTACCTCGTCGATCACGTTGGTCCAGCTCGCGCCGCCGTCGAGCGACACCTGCAGGTTGCCGTCGTCCGTCCCCACGTACAGCGCGTCCGGCGAATGCTTCGACTCGGCGAACGCCGTGATGTTGCCGTAGGACGAGATGCCGTCGTTGTCGGACAGCGTCTCGTCCGTCACCACCCGGCCCATGATCTCCATCGTGTCGCGGTCGATCGCCTTCGTGAGGTCCGGGCTCGCCTCCTCCCACGTCGTGCCGCGGTCCCTCGACCTCATGAGGTGGTTCCCGCCCAGATAGATCGTCGCGCGGTCGTGGCGCGAGATCGCGAACGGGGAGTCCCAGTTGAACCGGTAGCGGCGCGGCTCGTCGTCCTCCGCTTCATCTCCCGTCGGACGCGGCAGCGGCCGGATCGACTGCCCTTCGCGCGAGGCCACGTCGATGCGTGCCATGTTCCCGCCCTGCGACTCCGAGAACATGATGTTGGGATCCATCGGGTCGGAGTGATTGTGGAACCCGTCCCCGAACCATACGTGCCACCATTCGCGGTTCCGCACGCCCCACGTCGACTGCGTGCGGTGCGGCGCGCACCAGTTCCCGTTGTCCTGCAGCCCCCCGCACACGTTGTACGGGTCGCTCATGTCGACGTCGATCTCGTAGAACTGGCCGATCGCCATGTTCCGGATCGAGCGCCACGTCACCGCGCCGTCGCGCGAGAAGGACAGCCCGCCGTCGTTCCCGTCGATCAGGTGGTTCGAGTCGTCCGGGTTGATCCACAGCGCGTGGTGGTCGGAGTGGATCTGGTCCGTCGCGTTCCCCGGCCACCAGGTCCGACCGCCGTCGTCCGAAGCCGAAGCCTGGACGCCGGCGATGTAGATCCGCTCGGGGTTGTTGGGGTCGATCCGGATGAGGGAGAAGTACATCGGACGCGGGTTGCGGTCGCTCATCATCTCCCACGTCTCGCCGCGGTCGGTGGAGCGGTACACGCCCTGGCCCTCGCGCGCCTCGACGATCGCGTACACGAGGTTGCCGTCCCGCCGGTAGACGTCGAGCCCGACACGGCCCAGTTCGCCCTCCGGCAGTCCCTGCTCAAGCCGGATCCACGTGTCCCCGCCGTCCGTCGTGCGCCAGATCCCCGAGCCGCCGCCCCCGGCCGCGAAGCCGAAGCCGGTGCGCTGCCGCTGGTAGGTCGCGGCGAAGAGCGTGTTCGGGTCGTTGTGATCCATCACGAGGTCGATGATTCCGGTGTGCTCGTCGATGTAGAGGACGTTCTCCCACGTCTCGCCGCCGTCCGTCGTCTTGAACAGGCCGCGCTCCTCGTTGGACCCCCAGAGGTGGCCGACCGCCCCGACGTAGACGACGTCCGGGTCGCGCGGGTCGATCCTGATGCGGCTGATGTGCCGCGTGTCCTCGAGTCCCACGTGCGTCCAGGTGCCGCCCGCGTCCGTCGACTTGAACACACCGACCCCCCACGGCGAACTCTGCCGGTTCGCCGGCTCGCCCGTCCCCACCCACACCACGTTGGGGTTGGACGGGGCCACGCTCACCGCCCCGATCGATGCCGTGGGCTGGTCGTCGAACACGGGATCCCACGTCATCCCGTCGTTCGTCGTCTTCCACACGCCCCCGGCGCCGAGGCCGACGTAGAAGGTGCGCGGGTCGCTCTCGACCACCGCGAGATCCGCAACGCGGCCGCCCATGATGGCGGGCCCCAGCTCCCGAAAGTCGAGCACCGAGGCCGCGTCGGCCGCCCGCTCGGAAGCCGTCTGGGCCGCGGCGACGGCGGGGAACAGCGCTTCCAGCGCCAGGGAAAGGGGAACGAGAAGGATGACGGAGAAGCGGGAGCACCGTTCGAACTTCGACTGGAACGCCATCGGAACCTCCGGGGTGACGGCGGACGACTGCGGAGAAGCGGGACAATCCGCACAGTGGCCCGCCCCGTCCCCGCCGCGCAAGACGGTCCCGCCGTCCGCAAGCCCCGGGGCGTCGTCGCCGAGGCACCCTGCAGGATGCAAACGGCGGGTCCCCGCCCCCCGCCTACGTTACAGCGTCGCCAGCCGGTCGACGGTGTCCGGGTACTTGCGCGCCATCAGCATCAGAGCCGCGGCGGCGTGAGGGGGGGAGGACCTGCCTTGCTCCCAGCCCTCAAGCGTCCGCACCGGGACGCGAAGCAGGCCGGCGAACACTCCTCTCGATACGTTGAGTTCATCCCGGATCCCCCGGATCGTCTCGGGCGAAAGCCGGGGCAGCGGCCGCGGCACCCGCGTCGTACGGAGCGTGAGCTTGCCCGCACGGTGATCCCGGACCTCCCGCAGGCCCTCCAGGACCTCGGCCGCGATATCCCGTTCAGCCATGTTCGATCTCCTCCACCACCTTCCTCCAAGCCGTCTTTTCGGCCAGAGTCAGGTCGTTCCTGACACCCTTGGCGTACAAAGTGAGCAGGTATATCCGGTCTTCACGAAAACACCGGTAATAGATCACGCGGATACCGCCCCGCTTGCCGCTCCCCTTCGACCGCCAGCGAATCTTCCGAAGGCCGCCGGTCCCGCGAACGACCTTGCCGGCATCGGGACGCGCACTCAGAAACTCCTGAAGCTCGGCGTAGCCCGCGTCATCGAGATGCGCCGACAGGTGTCGCGTAAACGTCGTTGTCTCGACGAAGAGCATACCAAACTATACGTGGTATGAGTACACATCAAGAGATGCCGCCGCTGCTCTCCGTATGCTGCCGGAGAACGATCCGACATCTGGAAGCCGACTTCGCCATCAAGCAGTAATACGTTCCATCATCGGGCCATCATCTACCTTCGGTCGTGCGGGTCGATTGACAAAATAACGATACAGATATCATTTTGACGCCCATTATGACGACATTGCCGCGATTCCTCGCTCTTCCGCGGGGCAGCTTCTTCCTCCTCGGCCCGCGCGGGACGGGCAAGACCACCTGGCTGGCCTCGGCGCTACCGGATGCACTGGTGGTGGACCTGCTGAAACCGGAGGAGTACCGCAGGCTGGCCGCCCGCCCGGAACGCCTGCGCGAACTGGTGCATGGCGCCCCGCCCGGAGGCGATGTGGTCGTCGACGAAGTCCAGCGCGTCCCCGAACTCCTGAACGTCGTTCACGACCTCATGGAATCCGGGGGAGGGCACCGGTTCGTCCTCACGGGCTCCAGCGCCCGCAAGCTCAGGCGCGGCGGAGTCAACCTTCTCGCGGGCCGCGCTGCGATGCGCTCCATGCATCCCTTCATGGCCGGGGAAATGGCAGGGGGGGCGGCTGGCGCAGCGGGACGCCGCTTCGATCTCGAACCATGCCTGAGGCTCGGGACGGTTCCCGCCGTGGTCTCCTCGGATGATCCGGAGTCGGCGCTCGCCGCCTACGCAGCGCTCTACGTGGAGCAGGAAGTGCGCGCCGAGGGCCTGGCCCGCAACGTCGGCAGCTTCTCGCGCTTCCTGGAAGCGGCGGCCTTCTCCCACGGTACGACGCTCAACGTCAGCGCCGTCGCCCGCGAGTGCGAGACGAGCCGGACCACGGTCGCCGGCTACCTGGAGTTGCTCGAGGACCTCCTGCTCGCCTTCCGCCTGCCCGTGTTCACGCGGCGCGCCAAGCGCCGCCTCGTGGCGCACCCCAGGTTCTTCTACTTCGACTGCGGCGTCTTCAGGAGCCTGCGTCCGGCGGGCCCGCTCGACCGGCCCGCGGAGATCGGGGGGGCCGCGCTGGAGGGGCTCGTCGCGCAGCACCTTCGAGCGTGGCTGGCGTATTCGGGAAGCGATGCGAGCCTGTACTACTGGCGCACGCGCTCCGGGACCGAGGTCGACTTCGTACTCTACGGGACGGGGGGGATATGGGCGTTCGAGGTCAAGAACGCCGGCCGGGTACGGCCCGAGGACCTGCGAGGCCTGGCGGCATTCGGCGACGAGTACCCCGAGGCGCGCCGCGTGCTCCTGTACAGGGGTCCGGATCGGCTTGCTCTGCGGGACATCCTGTGCCTCCCGGTCGAGGACTTCCTCGTGCGCCTGCACCCGCGACAAGGGCTGAAGTACGCCATCGGATAGGGAGCCCGGCTCCGGCGCACCGAGCAGCCTCGTCTCTTTTCTTGCACTTGGACGATTTCGCGACAAAAACGTCCATGTCGTGGACGATTTCGTAACGTAATCGTCCATATCACTCACCGCGTAGACCGCCTGCGGGTGCAGCCACCAGTACAACGATGGTCGCGGCCGTGGCGAAATCACGCCCCGCCGCCGGTAGGCTCGTGGTGACGCCGGTTCGGGCGGTGCGTTGGTCTCGAACGCATCAAACCCTATTATCGGACTCGCCGACCCTGCGGAGTCCGATCTCCGGGCAGAGTCCCGGGTTCTTACACACCTCTTGTTCCTACCTCCCCCGGCGCGGGGCCGAGGTCCCCGCCGCGGTAGCAGCCGGCGTCTCCTCCCCAGTCTCGGGGGTGCCGGCATCCGGCTCCGGGTCCACGCGACGCACCCGGCAACGATCACCGCAACCCGAACGGCGAGTACGCCGTGATCGAGAGCCTGACATCCGACGACCGCAGTGGGTGGCTGGACACCGTGCGACCGGGCGAACCACTGCTTCACGTTTCCACCGGGAACGGTACTGGCGGCGGGCGGCCGGCTCGTCGTCCACACCGGCTCCGGGGCAGCGGACAGCACGCGATACTACATGGGCCGGGGTCACTTCAGGGATCGATCTGCTCCAGGATTGCGGATACGTCTATGTGGGAGGGTAGAGAGCTTGGTGCGCCTTGCTGGTGCGTCGGATACGACGGTAGCCACGGTGTTGACAGGGTTGGTATTGGTGGCGACGGCGTTGGCATTGCGTTTTGGTGCGCACCGATTCGGCGCGGTTGGCGCTGCTCATGATGGGCAGGGCGATCGAGTGCTGCGCTCCCGTCGTGATCTCCGACCGGTCGGGACTTCGCGAACTGGTGAAACTATCAAACGGATTCAAGGATCCGGTCCGTAGACCCATTGACAGGCCGGGAGAGATGATCGTGCATGTGAAGCGTGCCTGAGGTCTGGAGGGGGCGTTCAGGATCGTCTCAAGGCACCTCCGGGGAGACATGAGGGAAAGAGCGTTGGCCCGTTACCGCAGTCTTGCAGGGTGTACGGAGTGAGTCGCCGGCGACGGCCATGCGGGTGGGCGCGCGGACTGGCGGCTGGGTGGCTGGCGGCCACCGTGTTCGTCACCGCCTTGCCGACACCTGCCGACGCTCGGGAAGGCGGCGCTCTCGACGAAACGGGTGTCCTGGCTGCGGTTCCGTCCCTGCTTCCTTCTGGAGCGGACTCCGTGCTTCGGATCACGTTCCTCGACGTGGGGCAGGGCGACGCCGTCTTGATCCAGGCGCCCGGCGGCCAAGTCGGGCTCGTCGACGCGGGCCGGGGCGAAATCGTTCCGGCGCTCCGCCGGTTCGGGGTGACGCAGGTCGACCTGCTCGTCGCAACGCACCCCCACGCGGATCACATCGGCGGCATGGTCGGCGTGATCCAGTCGTTTCCGGTCCGCTTCTACATGGACAACAGCCAACCGCACACGACGGCGACCTATGATCGGCTGCTGGCGGCGCTCGACTCGAGGCCGGAGATCACCTACCTGGAAGCTTCGCCGCGCACGCTCACGCTCGGGGACGTGGAGATCGAGGTGCTGCCCCTGCTCCCGCGCGGGACTACGGAACACAATGACCGCTCGGTCAGCCTGGTTGTGCGCTACGGGCGCTTCACGGCGTTCCTGAGCGGGGATTCGGAAGTGCGGCAGCTCACGCATCTCGTGAGCCGCGGCGTCGTTAGTGAGGCGACTCTGCTCAAGGCCCCCCACCACGGGAGCGACAACGGCTTCACGTGGGAATTCCTGGACGCGGCGAAGCCCCGGCTCGTGGTGATCTCCGTGGGCCGGAACTCCTACGGCCACCCCCGGCCGGCGGCCCTGCAAGCCTATGGCGCGTCGGGCGCGACCGTCTTCCGGACGGACCAGCACGGCCATGTGTTGGTGGAGGGCCGCGAGACCGGAGACTTCGAGGTGTTTCACGGTGGACAGGTCGCGCTTCGAGGTAGCGCGGCAGCCGCGGCAGCCGGTGGAGGGCACGCACGGCCCGACCCCAACGCGAGGCTGGGAGCGGGGCGTGCAGCGCCCGGAGGGGTCGGCATCCGGATCCGGGTGCACGCCGATGCGCCCGGAAACGATCATCGGAACCCGAACGGCGAGTACGCGGTGATCGAGAATCTCGAGTCCGAGGACTTGGTGATCGGCGGCTGGACGCTCTGCGACCGGGCGAACCACTGCTTCACGTTTCCGCCGGACGCGCGGCTGGCGGCCGGCGGCCGACTCGTCGTCCACACCGGCTCTGGACAGGCGGACGGTACGCGGTACTACATGGGTCGGAGGCAAGCGGTGTGGAATAACGGCGGCGACACCGCGACGCTCTACGACAGCGGGGGGGCGGCCGTCGTCGTCTTCAACTATTGAACGCCCCGGCGGAACGCCTCTGGGTTGTCGACCGCGTGGAGGGGTCGGTCGCCGTGGCGGTGCGCGACGAGGACGAGCACGCGGAGGATGTGCCCATCGGCGAGCTGCCCGCCGGGAGTCGTGAAGGAGCCGTACTGCGGGTGCCCGAGAGAGATGGCCGACCCGACTGGACGGCGGCCGTGCTCGACGAGGAGGCGCGCCGCGCCCGGCTCAGGAACGCAGAAGACGTGCTCGCGCGCCTGAGACGGCGCGATCCGGGCGGCGACATCCAGCTGTAGGAGCGCCTTGAACGGCGGGTGACTCCGGGTCTAGGATCAAGGTCTGCGATCCCCCCTGCCCAGGAGTCGTCCGATGAAACGCCGAGACTTCCTCGCCGCCTCCGCCGCGGCCGCCGCCGGTTCGAGCCTCATCGCCTGCCGTCCCCCCGAGACGTCCGCCGCCCCGCCCGTCACTTCCGGGCAGTGGGGTTCCGGCGACTACGCGCACGTCCCCGGCCTGGCCGGGCCCGCGCACGGGACCGTATGGGGCCGGACGGGCGTGACGGCCTGCTCCGACTACTACGCGTCCCTCGCCGGCACGATGACCATGATGCGGGGCGGGAACGCCATCGACGCCCTGGTCGCCGCGTGCGCCACCCTCAACGTGTCCGACCCCTACATGTCCGGGATCGGCGGCTTCGGCGGCTACATGCTCATCTACCTGGCCGAGGAGAACCGCGTCGTCGGGCTGGACGCGCTCGGCCGCTCCCCCGCGGCGTCATCTCCCGCCACGATGACGCTGGACGACTTCGCGATGGGCTACAAGGCCCCGATCGTGCCCGGAGCCTTCAAGGGCTGGGCCGCCGCGCTCGAGCGCTACGGCACGATGAGCCTGGGCGACGTCTTCGAACCCGCCATCCAGCTCGCCGAGGACGGTTTCGTGATCTCGAAGTTCGACGAGAGGTACACGCAGTCGAGCGCGGACAAACTGAGCCGCTTCCCGTCGACCACGCGTGTGTTCTTCCCGAACGGGCGTCCACCGCGCATGGGCGAGATCATCAAGCAGCCCGACCTCGCCGCGAGCATGCGCCACCTCGCCCGGGAGGGCGCGGACGATCTTTACAAGGGCGAACTCGCCGACCGGATCGTCGCTTTCCTGGCCGAGAACGGCGGCCACATGACGAAGGCCGATCTCGAAGGCTACGAGGTCGAGTGGAGGGAGCCGATCACGACGACCTTCCAGGGGCACGACCTGTTCGCGATGCCGCCGGGTTCGTGCGGGATGTCGATGTTCCAGGCGCTCAACATCATGGACGGCTTCGACCTCGCGAACATGGACCTGTACGGGTCGGAGTTCGTGCACCTGTGGCTCGAGGCGATGAAGCTGGCTCTCGCGGACGACGACCGGTACAACACCGGGAAGGAAGACGTGGAGATCCCGGTCGACATGATCATCTCCAGGGAATACGCGGACGAGCAGCGGGCGAAGATCGATCCCGCCCGCGTCGCCTCCTTCTCCGGAGCCCCGCTCCCGTTCTTCGGGACGACGAGCCTCTCCACGGCGGACCGGTGGGGGAACGCGGTCGCCTTCACGCAGTCGCTCGTCAACGGGTACGGGAGCGGCGTGATCGCGGGCGACACGGGGATCTTCCTCAACAACGGCCACATGTTCGGCTTCGTGCTGGAGGAGGGTCACGTGAACCACCTCGAGGGCGGAAAGCGGGCCAAGGGCGTGATGACGCCGTGCATCATGATGAAGGACGGGGACCTGTTCGCGGCGGTGGGGGCGCAGGGCGGCTACACGATCCCGCAGACGGTGGGGCAGGTGATCACGAAGCTCGCGGTGGCGGGCATGGACATGCAGCTCGCGATCGCCTCGCCGCGCATGTGCGTCAACCGGGGCGGCGGCCGGACGCCGATCCCGGAGGACTCCGTCACCTACCTGGAGGCGGGATTCCCGCCCGAGGTGTACGAGGAACTGGCGGAACGGGGCCACTATCTGGCCGAGCCCGGCAACCTGGGCGGCGTGCAGGGTGTGTACCGGGATGCCGAGACGGGCGCCCTCGCCGGCGGGTCCGATCCGCGACGCGACGGGCACGCCATCGCCTGGTAAGAGGCGTATCATTGCCACACATGATAGCAGATGATAGCATCGGCCGGGCCATCCGTTCCCGGGCCGAGGAAATGTCATGGAAAGAGTGCAGATAAACGTCCGTGTGGATGCTGCGGTGAAGAACGCAGTGGAAGCTTTCTGCCGGCCTCGGGGTCTGGCCATGAATCACTTCGTTCAGGAAGCGCTCCTGGATCGCCTTGAGGAACTCGAGGACATTGAGGACCTGAAGAAGATCCGTCACGAACCCACCCGGCCGCTGGCCGACGTACTCAGGGAACTCAAGCTCGATGGCGCGCTATGACGTCGAGATCTCTCGAACCGCCGAGAAACAGCTTCGCAAGCTGCCGCGAGCAGATCAGAAACGCATAGCGCGCAAGATGTCCGCCTTGGCGGACGACCCGTTCCCCACGGGGACCAGAAAGCTCACGGGTTATGAAGATGTGTTCCGCGTCCGAGCGGGAAGGTATCGGATTCTCTACAGCGTGGCGGAAGCCGCGCTGATCATGATCGTTCTGAAGGTCGGGCACCGCAGAGACGTGTACCGATAGCCCCGGCGGACCGTCCCGCGCCTCTGCTTCCCTGGCAGCCCGTGGTAGCGGGCCTTGAGCGGCGGGCAACTCCGGGTCTAGGATCAAGGTCTGCGATCCCCCTGCCCAGGAGCCGCCCCATGAGACGCCGAGACTTCTTCGCCACCTCCGCCGCCGCCGCCGCCGGGTCCAGCCTCATCGGCTGCCGTCCTCCAGAGACCGTGGGAGCGGCCACCGCAGGAGGGCAATGGGGGCCCGTCGGCGACTCGAACGTCCCCGGCCTGCTCGGGCCCGCGCACCGGGCCGTGTGGGGCGCTCGGGGCGTGACGGCCGCCGCCGACTACTACGCGTCCCTCGCGGGCACGACGATCATGATGCAGGGGGGCAACGCGGTCGACGCCATCGTGGCCGCAGCGGCCATGCTGAACGTCTCCGAGCCGTACATGTCCGGAATCGGCGGCTTCGGCGGCTTCATGCTCATCTATCTGGCCGAGGAGAACCGCGTGGTCGGGCTGGACGCGCTCGGCCGCTCCCCCGCGGCTTCGTCGCCCGACAATATGACCCTCGACGACTTCGCGGCGGGGTACAAGGCTCCCATCGTTCCCGGAGCCTTCAAGGGCTGGGCTGCCGCGCTCGAACGCTACGGCACCATGAGCCTGGGGGATGTGTTCGAGCCCGCGATCCGGCTCGCCGAGGACGGTTTCGTCGTGTCGCGCTTCGACGAGATCCATACGAACGGCGACGCCGCCGAGAAGCTCGGCCGTTTCCCTTCGACGACGCGCGTGTTATTCCCGAACGGACGTCCCCCGCGCATGGGCGAGATCATCAAGCAGCCCGACCTGGCCGCGAGCATGCGCCACCTCGCGCGGCAGGGCGCGGACGACTTCTACAAGGGCGAACTCGGGGACCGCGTCGTCAGCTTCCTGCAGGAAAACGGTGGCCACATGACGAAGGCCGACCTCGAGTCGTTCGACGTGACATGGAAGGAACCGATCACGACGACTTTCCAGGGGCACGACCTGTACGCGATGCCGCCGGGTTCGTGCGGGATGTCGATGTTCCAGGCGCTCAACATCATGGACGGCTTCGACCTCGCGAACATGGACCTGTACGGGTCCGAGTTCGCCCACCTGTGGCTCGAGGCGTACAGGCTCTCCCTGATCGACGACGACCGGTACAACACGGGGAAGGAAGACGCCGATATCCCGGTCGACATGATCATCTCCAAGGCGTACGCGGACGAGCAGCGAGCCAAGATCGATCCCACCCGCATCGCCTCCTTCGCCGGGGCCCCGCTCCCGTTCTTCGGGACGACCAGTCTCTCCTCCGCAGACCGCTGGGGGAATGCGGTCGCGTTCACCCAGTCGCTCGTGAGCGGCTACGGCAGCGGCGTGATCGCGGGCGACACCGGGATCTTCCTCAACAACGGCCATACGTTCGGCTTCGTGCTCGAGGAGGGCCACGTCAATCATCTCGAGGGCGGCCAGAAGGCGAAGGGCGTGATGACGCCGTGCGTGGTCATGAAGGATGGCAACCTCGTCGCCGCGATCGGCGCGGCGGGCGGCTACACGATCCCGCAGACGGTGGGGCAGGTGATCACCAAGCTCACCGTGGGCGGCATGGACGTGCAGCTTGCGATCGCCTCGCCGCGCATGTGCCTCAACCGCGGGGGCGGCCGAACGCCGATTCCGGAGGATTCCGTCACCTATCTCGAGGCCGGGTTCCCGCCCGAGGTGTACGAGGAACTGGCAGACCGGGGCCACTATCTGGCCGAGCCCGGCAACCCGGGCGGCGTACAGGGCGTGTACCGCGACGCGGAGACAGGCGCGCTCGCCGGGGGATCGGACCCGCGCCGGGATGGTCACGCCATCGCGTGGTGAGACGGAAACAGGGGTCTTGAGCGGCGGGCAACTCCGGGTCTAGGATCAGGGTCCTGCGAACCCCCCTGCTCAGGAGCCGTCCCATGAGACGCCGAGACTTCCTCGCCACCTCCGCCGCGGCCGCCGCCGGGTCCAGCCTCATCGGCTGCCGTGCCCCAGAGACCGCTGCGGCGCCACCCGACGGGATCGGCCAATGGGGGCCTGCCGGAAGCTCGAATGTCCCGGGCCTGCTGGGCCCCGCGCACGGGACCGTGTGGGGCGGGCGTGGCGTGACCGCCGCCGCGGACTACTACGCATCGCTGGCCGGCACCACGATCATGATGCGAGGCGGCAACGCGATCGACGCGATCGTGGCCGCGGCCGCCACGCTGAACGTCTCCGAGCCCTACATGTCGGGCATCGGTGGCTTCGGCGGCTTCATGCTCATCTATCTGGCCGAGGAGAACCGCGTTGTCGGACTCGACGCCCTCGGGCGAGCACCCGCGGCCTCCTCCCCCGACAACATGACGCTCGGCGACTTCGACATGGGCTACAAGGCGCCGATCGTACCGGGAGCCTTCAAGGGCTGGGCCGCAGCCCTCGAGCGCTACGGCACGATGAGTCTGGGCGACGTATTCGAGCCCGCGATGCAGCTCGCCGAGGACGGCTTCGTCATCTCGAAGTTCGACCAGATCCACACCGCCGGGAGCGCGGACAAGCTCGGCAATTTCCCGTCGAGCACGCGGATCCTGTTCCCGAACGGGCGTCCCCCGCGCATGGGCGAGATCATCAAGCAGCCTGAACTCGCCGCGAGCATGCGCCGCCTCGCACGCGAGGGCGCGGACGACTTTTACAAGGGTGAGATCGCCGACCGGACCGTCGCTTTCCTGGCCGAGAATGGCGGCCACATGACGAAGGCCGATCTCGAAGGCTACGAAGTCGAGTGGAGAGAGCCGATTACAACGACCTTCCAGGGGCACGATCTCTATGCCATGCCGCCGGGCTCGTGCGGGATGTCGATGTTCCAGGCGCTCAACATCATGGACGGCTTCGACCTCCCGAACATGGACCTGTACGGGTCCGAGTTTGCCCACCTCTGGCTCGAGGCCTACAAGCTCGCCCTGATGGACGACGACATGTACAACACCGGGAAGGAAGATGTGGAGATCCCGGTCGACCGGATCATCTCGAAGGCGTACGCGGACGAGCAGCGGGAGAGGATCGACCCCACTCGCGTCGCGTCCTTCTCCGGGGCCCCGCTCCCGTTCTACGGGACGACCAGCCTCTCCTCCGCGGACCGCTGGGGGAACGCGGTCGCCTTCACGCAGTCGCTGGTCGCCGTGTACGGCAGCGGCGTGGTCGCGGGCGACACCGGAATCTTCCTGAACAACGGCCACATGTTCGGCTTCGTACTCGAGGAAGGCCACGTCAACCATCTCGAGGGCGGCCAGAAGGCGAAGGGCGTGATGACGCCGTGCGTCGTCATGAAGGACGGCAACCTCGTCGCAGCCGTCGGCGCCGCGGGAGGCTACACGATCCCGCAGACGGTGGGGCAGGTGATCACCAAGCTCACGGTCGGCGGGATGGACATGCAGCTCGCGATCGCCTCGCCGCGCATGTGCATCAACCGGGGCGGGGGTCTGACTCCGATTCCGGAGGACTCGGTCTCGTATCTGGAGGCGGGGTTCCCGCCCGAGGTGTACGGGGAGCTGGCGGATCGCGGCCACTACCTGGTCGAGCCCGGCAACCCGGGCGGCGTGCAGGGCGTGTACCGCGATGCCGAGACGGGTGCCCTCGCCGGCGGCTCGGACCCGCGCCGCGACGGTCACGCTATCGCGTGGTGAAGCGTCGGCGGGGCCGCCTCAAGACGCCGTGGCTGGCCGCTGGCACCGGTCTGGCGTGCCTGGCCTGTGGGAGCGGAGAGCCCGCGTCCGGGGATGACGCGTCGAACGCGCGCCCGGTGAGCGAACCGACCCGGAACCAGGCGCTCCACGTCCCGATGCGAGACGGCGTACGCATCGCCGTCGACGTGTGGCTGCCGGACGGCATCCAGCCGGGGGATCGCCTGCCGACGATGATGCGGGCGACCCGCTACTGGCGGGCCCGGGACGAGGTCGGTGTTCCCCTCGAAGAGACGTCGAACTTCGCCGAGGCGGAGCGCTGGAACCGGGCCGGGTACGCGCTCGTCCTCGTGGACGGGCGGGGGAGCGGGGCTTCGTTCGGGATCCGCCGTTTCGAACTGGCCGAGGACGAGGTGCGGGACTATGGGGAGGTCGCGGACTGGATCGCCGAACAGCCGTGGTCCAACGGGCGCGTGGGCGCCTATGGCGTCTCCTACGCCGGGAACACGGCGGAGATGCTGGCCGTGAACGGAAGTCCCGCCGTGAAGGCCATCGCGCCGCTCTTCAACGACTTCGACAACTTCGGCCACCTCATCTTTCCCGGCGGGGTGCTCACGGTCGGCTTCCTCGAGAGCTGGTCGGACCGCACCCGCATGCAGGACCTCAACGACATCTGCGGACTCTCCGACGCGACCGGGCCCGCCTGCGACGAGGTCACACGCCGCGTCACCGGTGTGAAGCCGGTCGACGCCGATCATGACGGTTCGCTGCTAGCGGCCGCGGTGGCCGACCATCAGGCGAATACGGTGCCCTTCGAGGCCGCGCTGGAGTACGAGTTCAGGGACGATCCGTTCGGGCGCTACGGCGAGACGAACGTCGGCCACCGCCGCAGCCCCTCCGGCCACCTTCCCCAGATCGAGGCCTCCGGGGTGGCCATGTTCATCCGCGTTGGCTGGCAGGACGCTGCGACGGTGAACGGCACCCTCGGCCGCTACAACACGATCTCCAACCCGCAGCAGGTCTTCATCGGCCCGTGGGACCACGGGGCCCGCAACGACACCGACCCCTTCAAGGCGGACGATACCCCCGTCGCCCCCGATGAGAACGCGCAGTTCGTGGAACTGGTGGCGTTCTTCGATGCTCACCTCAAGGAGGGTGGATCGGGCGAGACGCCCACCGAGATCCACTACTACACGCTGGGCGCCGACAGATGGACGCGGACGGAGCAGTGGCCTCCCGCGGGCTTTGACGACGTGACATGGTACTTCCACGAGGAAGGCACCCTCTCGACCGAAGCACCCGCCACGGAAGCGGGAGACGACCGCTATGCCGTCGACTTCACGGCGACGACGGGAACCCGGAACCGCTGGTACACGAACGGCGGAGGCGGCGATGTCGTGTACGGCGATCGGCGGGTCGAGGACGAGAAGCTGTTGACCTATACCAGCGCCCCTCTGGCCACCGACCTGGAGATCACCGGGCACCCTGTGGTGACGCTGCAGCTGGCTTCTACCGAGACAGATGGCGCTTTCATCGTCTATCTCGAGGACGTCGCTCCGGACGGAACGGTCAGGTACATCACCGAGGGACAACTGCGCGGCGTCATGCGCGCGGTCACGGAGGATCGGCCGCTGTACCGCAAGTACGGGCCGCACCGCAGCGAGTCACGTGCCGAGGCCCTTCCACTGGTGCCGGGAGAAGTCACGGAACTGAGCCTTGACCTGTGGACGACTTCGGTCCTGATCCGGGCCGGACATCGGATCCGGGTCGCGCTCGCGGGCGCGGACGCCGACACGTTCCTGCGCTATCCGCGCGACGGTGCGGTCCCTGAGTGGACCGTGCAGCGCCGCGCCGCCTACCCCTCCAGGATCATCCTGCCCTCAAGAGCCGGATAGCGGTGCTCGTCTGCATCGTCGTCGCCATGCCGCCCGCGTTGATGTCCACGTCCATGACACTGTCGTGGCTCTGGAGGCGGCTTCTGTCGGGATCGAAGATCGCGGTCCCGCTGACCCCGCCCGTCCCGTCGATCATCATGCCGCCGGCGTTTCCCGACATCGTGACGGTACCCTCGAGCGATATCTCCGCAAGATCCCCCTCGAGACCCACCAGTGTGTAGGTGATGTCCGTTTCCATGGTCATCGTGCCGCCCATGGCGGTCGGCATCTCGGTCGTCGCCTGCCCCGACCAGGAGTCACCCGGGCTTGCCTCGCCTTCGGGCAACTCGAAGAAGCTCGCGGCCAGCATCACCCTCATCGCGGTCTCCGCTTCGGGCGACAGCGTCCCGACATCCGTCAATCCTCTCGCTCGCCCGCGCACATCCATCCCGAACGTGTAACTCATTCCCGACAAATCCGGCGTCGCCGCCCCGGGTATGGCCGCGGTCGCCGTAGACGAATCGATCACCGCCTGGATCTCGATGACGTCGCCGGCAGCGCTCGCGATCGTCTCCGTCCGGTAGATCTGCGTTGTCGACATCACCGCTCCGGCCATGGACGTTTCCGACTCGATGACGTACTGCGAGACCGAACCTTCGGCCGGCGCCACGCGAAGCAGGGTCGCCTGCCCAAGGAGCGGTGCCGCAAAGACCAGCGTGAGGGCGGCCACGGTCGCGCTTCGGGTTGTCGCTCTCATTGCATCTCCTTCATGTCCGGATCTTTCGGTCATCTCGTGATTGCACGTCTAGGGATCGGGAACAAGCGCCATGGTCGTGGTCGTCTCCGAGGCCATCGCCATCCCGGCTGCGACCATGTCGAGGTTCATGCGCGTCTCCTGGCTCACGTATCGGCCCTCCGCCAGGTCGATGACGCTTTCACCCGTCAGATCTCCCGTCGCCTCCATGGCCATTCCTCCCATGTCGAGATTCATCTCCACCGATCCCTCGAACGAAATCGTCGCGAGGTTGCCATCCAGGCTGACGAACGTATGTGTGAGTTCCGTTTCGGCGGCCATCGATGCGTCCCCCATGGGCAGACCCACCGACGCGATCCCCGTCCACGAATCGCCCGGGCCGACTTCGTTCTCGGGCAACAGGAAATAATCCGAGTTCTCCAGCATCCCTTCCATCATCATCTCGATATCATCCGGCAACTCTTCGCCGTCGACGAGACCCAGCATTCGACCGCGGGTGTCCATCTCCGCCGTGTAGGTTGTGCCGGAAAGATCCGGCATCATGTCGGCCCCCGGCATGGCCGCCGTCATCGCGACGGAGTCCATCGTCGTCCGCATCCGAATCACTTCGCCCGCTACGCTCAGGATCGTTTGCGTCTCATGCGCTCGAAGCGTCAATAGGGGATCACTGGAGGGCATCATCGGGCTCTCCACCCTCGACTCCATGGAGAAGGCGTAGCGGGATACCTGGCCCTCGGGCGGGACGATGCGGAGGAGCGTCGCCTGCCCGCTCAGCGGGAGAGCGGCGGTGAGGGCGAGCGTCGCGAAGGCGGCTGCACTGCGAATTCCTGACTTCATCGGTTTCTCCAGAACTACGGAACTCCGGGGCGTCGGCGGTCGGGCGCCCGCAACCTGCATGTCGAACCACGGGCATGCCACCTCGAGCGGGCGATACGCCTCGTGTTACCCATCAATTGAGACGGCATTCATACACGTCGGGATACCTTACGCATGCCTCCGAAAATTCTGGAACTCCCGGCCAGCGAACGTCCACGGGAGCGGCTGCACCGCTTCAGCGCCGACGCGCTCTCGACGACCGAGCTCCTGGCCGTCGTGCTCGGGGCCGGCGCCACCGGGCGCTCGGCGGTCGACGTGGCGGGCGGGCTGCTGGCGGCCTTCGCCGGCTCGCTGCGGGAGATGGGAAGGGCGGAGCCGACCGAACTGGAGAAGACCGCGGGGATCGGTCCCGCCCGGTCAGCCGCGGTCGCCGCCTCGCTGGCGCTGGGCCGGCGTCTGGCCGCGGAGCCCGCCCGCGCGAGCGCTCGCATCCGCAGCCCGGCCGACGTGTTCGGTCGTCTCGGTCCTCTGCTGCGTGACCGCCGGCAGGAGGAGTTCTGGGTCATCTACCTTGATACGCAGAGCCAGGTTCTACTCGAGCGACGCCTGACCGTGGGGCTTCTGAACAGCTCCCTCGTCCATCCGCGGGAGGTCTTCGCGCCGGCGATCGCGGCGGCCTCCGCCTCGGTGATCCTCGCGCACAACCACCCGAGCGGCGACCCCGAGCCCTCGCCCGAAGACATCGCCGTTACCTGCCAACTCGTCGAGAGCGGACGACTGCTGGGCATCCCCGTCCGCGACCACATCATCCTCGGAGACCGCGGATACGTCAGCCTGCGCGAACGCGGCGTCTGCTGAGCGGCTGCGGCTCAACCGCGCCGAAACGACTCTCTGCTGCTACCTTAAGGGGTTGTCCGGGTTTGAACCGCCGGTGATGTCGCACGATCGGAGCGCGCAGCGTGGAGACCAGCGTCAAACAGGCAGCCGGCCGGGCCGCGCCGGGAGCGGGTCCGCGCTCGCTGTTGCCCAAAGACTTCATGAAGGCGATCGAGGGCTACGAGGAGCGGCTCGACCTCGACCTCCTCGCGCTCGCGTTCCAGTACAGTCTCGAGAAACACGAGGGGCAGAAGCGCCGCTCCGGCGAGGACTACATCCGCCACTGCGTCGAGGTCGCCAAGATCCTCATCGAGATCCGGCTCGACACCGTGAGCCTCGCCGCCTCGCTGCTTCACGATGTCGTCGAGGACACGGACACCACCGTAGACGAGATCCGGACAGAATTCGGCGACGAGATCGCCGTGATCGTGGACGGTCTCACCAAGATCTCGCTGTTCGCGCTCGGCTCGATGGCCGAGCGGCAGGTCGAGACCTACCGCAAGCTCCTCCTCTCCATGGCACGCGACGCGCGCGTGATCATGGTCAAACTCGCGGACCGCCTCCACAACATGCGGACGCTCGAGCACATGCCGGCCGGCGCGCGCAAGCGGATCGCCCTGGAGACGCGCGAGATCTACGCGCCCCTCGCCCACCGTCTCGGGGTCGCGCGGCTGAAGTGGGAGCTCGAGGACCTCGCGTTCAAGTTCCTGGAGCCCGAGGCGTACCGGCAGCTCGTGAGCGAAGTCAACGCCACCCGGCGGGAGCGCGAGGAGCTTATCCGGCGCATGGAGGAGCCGCTGCGGGCCGAGCTGGACGCCGTCGGCATCGCGTGCAAGGTGACGGGCCGTCCCAAGCACCTGTGGTCCATCTACGGCAAGATGGTCAAGCGCGACAAGCCGTACGACGAGGTCTACGACACCCTGGCCATGCGCCTGATCGTGAAGTCCGTCCGCGACTGCTACCACGCGCTCGGGATCGTGCACAACAAGTGGACGCCGCTCACCGAGCGCTTCCACGACTTCATCGCCACGCCGAAGTCGAACATGTACCAGAGTCTGCACACGACGATCTTCGGCCCCGGCGGCGCCCTGTACGAGATCCAGATCCGTACCGACGAGATGCACCGCCGGTCCGAATACGGGATCGCCGCCCACTGGCGCTACAAGGAGGGCCGGTCGGGAGACGAGGTCGATGACGAACTCGCGTGGTTCCGGCAGGTACTGGAATGGCAACAGGAGACGCGCGAGCCGGAGGAGTTCATGGAGTTCCTCCGCATCGACCTGTTCCAGGACGAGATTTTCGTCTTCACGCCGGCCGGCGACGTAAAGCAGCTGCCGAAGGGCGCGACACCGATCGACTTCGCGTTCGCGGTCCATACGGAGGTCGGGCTCCGCTGCGGCGGGGCGAAGGTGAACGAGCGTATCGCCCCGCTCAGCCGGCCGCTTCGCAACGGCGACACCGTTCAGATCCTCACCTCGGAGTCGCAGACGCCAAGCCGCGACTGGCTGAGTTTCGTGCGCAGCAGCAAGGCCCGACACGAGATCCGGCAGTGGATCCGAGATGAGGAGCACGATTCCGCCTGCCAGCTGGGCAAGGAAATCGTTCAGCGCGAGTGGAAGCGCCGCCGCCGGGGCAAAGTCGACGAGTCCGCGCTCCGTACCGCCTGCGAGACGCTCGGTTACGACAATGCCGACGCCCTGTACGCGGCCACCGGACGCGGGGACATCGGGCTCACTCGAGTGATGCGGACCATCCTGCCCGAGGTGATACCCGAGATGCCGGAGAGGACTCCGAGTCCCCTCCACAAACTCGTGGACAAGGTCTGGGGCGACGGCGGGAAGGGGATCCGGATCCAGGGGATGGACAACCTGATGGTCCGCTACTCGCAGTGCTGCCAGCCCGTGCCCGGTGACCATGTGATCGGGTACATCACCCGGGGGCGGGGCGTTTCGATCCACAGACAGGACTGTCCGAACGTCCTCAACCTGTCGAACGCTCCCGAGCGCCGCGTCGAGATCGAGTGGCAGACGCACGGCACCCGCCGGTTCCTCGTGAGGATCGTCATGGAAGGCACGGACCGTCACGGTTTGTTCGCGGACATCGCGCGCGCCGTCAGCGATACCGGCACAAATATTCAGTCGGCGGATATCAAGGGAATCGAAGGCGGGATGCGCGGACAGTTCGTCGTCGAAGTCGAGAACCTCAGCCACCTGCAGAAAGTCGTGCGTCAGGTGCAGGGGGTGAAAGGCGTGCTGTCGGTCGAGCGCAAGGAATCCTTCGGCGAGAGCGGCCTGACGCTCGAATAGACGATATGCCCAGTTTCGATCTCCATCTCCCGTTCAAGCCGATGGGCGACCAGCCCACGGCGATCCGTGAGCTTGCCGACGGAGTGCGGCGCGGCGACAAGTGGCAGACGCTGCTCGGCGTGACCGGCAGCGGCAAGACGGTGACCCTGGCGGCGATGGTCGCCGAGGTCAACCGACCCACACTCGTCATGAGCCACAACAAAACGCTCGCCGCGCAGCTGTATGGGGAGTTGCGACAGTTCTTTCCCCGCAACGCCGTCGAATATTTCATCTCATATTACGACTATTATCAGCCCGAGGCCTATGTCCCCGCGACTGACACATTCATAGAGAAAGATGCCTCCATAAACGAGGACATCGACCGACTGCGGCTCCGCGCGACCTCGGCGCTTATGGAGCGACGCGATGTGATTGTTGTCGCGTCCGTCTCCGCGATCTACGGACTGGGCGATCCGAGGGGCTATCGGGAATTGATGCTCACCCTGAGCGAAGGGCAGGAGATCACGCGCCGCGAGATCCTGTCGGCGCTCGTTCAGGTCCAGTATTCGCGCAACGACCTCGATTTCGTACGGGGCACCTTCCGCGTACGGGGCGATGTGATCGAAATACTGCCCGCGTACGAGGAACAGGGCGTGCGCATTGAAATGTGGGGCGACGTGATCGAGCGCATCTCGAAGATCGACCCCATGACCGGCGCCACGATTACCCGATTGCCCGAGACGTCGATCTTCCCGGCCACGCACTATGCCACGCTCGGGCACCGACTGGAGGAGGCCCGTCACGCCATCTATGTGGAACTGGAGGAGCGACTGCTACATCTCCGGCAGGAGGGCAGGCTTCTGGAGGCGCAGCGTCTGGAGCAGCGGACGCGCTTCGACCTGGAGTTGCTGACCGAGGTCGGATTCTGTCCCGGCATCGAGAACTATAGCCGGCATCTGGACGGCCGGGCGCCGGGTGAGCGGCCGTTCTGTCTTCTCGACTATTTCCCCGACGACTATATCGTGGTCGTGGACGAATCCCACGTGTCGATTCCGCAGATCGGTGCGATGTACCAGGGGGACCGCAGCCGAAAGCTGACGCTGGTCGATTTCGGCTTCCGGCTCCCATCGGCGCTCGACAACCGGCCGCTCTCGTTTGTGGAATGGGAGGAACTCGTCCCCAGCACGATCTTCGTGAGCGCGACACCGGGCGAGTACGAGCTTCGGCGGAGTGACGGCGTCGTGGTCGAACAGCTGATCCGGCCAACGGGTCTGCTCGATCCCGAGGTGGAGGTGCGACCGGTACGTGGACAGGTGGACGACCTGCTGGGTGAGATCCGCCGCCGGACCGAACGGCGCGAGCGCGTACTCGTGACCACGCTCACGAAGCGGATGGCGGAAGACCTGTCGGAGTTTCTGGCCATGCGAGGGGTGCGGGTGCGCTACATGCATTCCGACATCGCCGTGATCGATCGTGTGAAGATCCTGCGAGACCTGAGGCTCGGGACCTTCGATGTCCTGGTCGGGATCAATCTGCTGCGGGAAGGTCTCGATCTCCCGGAGGTCTCGCTCGTAGCGATCCTCGACGCGGACAAGGAGGGGTTCCTGCGGTCGGATCGCTCGCTTGTGCAGACGATCGGGCGGGCGGCCCGCAACGTCGCGGGCAAGGCCATCCTCTATGCCGACCGCGTGACGGACTCGATGCGCCGGGCGATCGACGAGACCGGACGGCGGCGGGAGGTACAGGCGGCGTACAACCTCGAGCACGGAATCGAACCCCGCTCGATCGTCAAGTCGGTGAGGGAGATCCGGTTTTCCACCGCGGTCGCCGATGTGCGCGAGGCGCAGCCGGCGGTGTTCGAGCGGGGGGGCTCTCATCAGGAGTTGTCGGCGGAGGAACTGGCCGAGGTGATCGAGAAGGACATGCGTGCGGCGGCCGCCGCACTCGAGTTCGAGACTGCGGCGCGTCTCAGAGACGAGTTGTTCGAGATCCGCGCCCGGATCGGCGGAAAGAAGCGGTCGCGACCGGCCGGACAGCCGGCCGCCGCGGCGGATCCGGCGTGACGGCGGTGCTCCTCGACGAGGCCGGGCTCGTCCGCTGGGGCCGGTCGCTCGGCGAGGTGGCCGCCCGCGAGGCGGTATTCGTCGCGCTCAGCGGCCCGCTGGGGGCCGGGAAGACACGGCTTACGCAGGCGGCGTGCGCGGGGGCGGGAGTGTCCGAAGCGGTGACGAGCCCGACGTACACGCTCGTGCACTGGTACACCGGAGATCGGGGCCCGGTCGCGCACGCGGATCTGTACCGGATTCGCGACGCGTCCGAACTCCCCGGGCTGGGCTGGGAGGAACTCGAAGCCCGTCCGGGCGCGGTCTTCGTGGAGTGGGCGGAGCGGGCGGGTGATGAACTCCCGCCCGACCGTTGGGAGATCCGATTCGAGTTTGCGGGGGGCGGTGCCCTGCGGCGCGTGAGGGCGTGTGTCCGGGGCTGCGCTCCTCCCATCCCCGACCCGGCTGTCTACAGCGCGGCTCCGGAGGCGCCATCGTGCTGACCCTCGCGCTGGAGACGAGTACGCCGCTGGGGAGCGTCGCCCTCGGCCGCGGCGACGAGTTGATCGCGGAATGCGCGCTCGCGGTTCGCGCCATGCACTCGGAGACCGTCCTCGACGAGGTCGCACGGCTGCTGTCCCGGGCGCGCATCGATGCTGATGAAATCGAGCGGGTCGTGGTGGGCGCGGGTCCCGGCTCCTTCACCGGCGTGCGGATCGCGGGGGCCCTGGCGAAGGGCTGGTGTCACGCGCGGGATCTGCCGCTGTACGCCTACTCCAGCCTTCGGGCCGTTGCAGCCTCCGCCGGAGGCGACCGGGTCTGTGCCTTGTTCGACGCCCGGCGGGGGGAAGTCTACGGGGCGGCCTACGCGGCGGGGGGCCTGGACGATCCGGTCGTCGGGCCGAGGGCGTGCAGCGTCGATGCGTGGATCGACGGTCTCGATGACCCGGCGGCCTGGCGCTTCGCCGGCGAGGGAGCGACGAGGCAGCGTGCGCGCATCGAGGCCCGCGGCGGCACGGTTCTCCCGCCCTTCCTCGGCGTGCCGCGCGCCGCGGCTCTGCTTTGGCTGGCCGAGCGGCTCCCCGATGGGCGGGTCGCCGACATCGAACTCTGGGAGCCCCGCTACGTCCGGAGCTCCGGGGCCGAACGTGAGGCCGAGCGGCGTGGCGGATCCCGGTAGCTCCCCTTCGGCCCTCCGGATCCGGCCGCTAGTCAAAGCCGACCTTCCGGAGGTTACGACGATCGAAGAGGCCTGCTTCGCGGCGCCGTGGTCCGAACAGACGTTCAGGAACCTCCTCCGTCGCCCCAACGCCTGTCTCCTGTCGGCGCTGGACGAAAACGAGCGTGTCGTCGGATACGCCGCGGTGTGGTTCGCCGGCAGAGCAGGGGAACTGGGCGATCTGGCGGTCGCGTCGGCGGCACGGCGCCGCGGCATCGGCACTCGGCTCGTGGAAGCGGTTCTTTCCGAGGCGAGGTTGCGTGGCGCGCGCCAGATTATTCTCGACGTGCGCGAAGGGAACCGGAGCGCGCAGAGTCTCTATCGGGGCCACGGCTTCGACGTCGTCGGACGTCGCCCGAGGTACTACGCGGGCCCGACCGAGGACGCGCTCATCATGCGCCGGTTGCTGATCCGTTGACCCTCTATCGTAATGTTCAGGGAAGTTACCTATTCTTCGGCAGAATCGATCGATCATCCGGGAGGCGGGAAGATGGCGCGCAGTCTCAATAAGGCCACACTCATCGGCAACCTCGGCGCGGATCCCGAGGTAAGGTCCACGAACTCGGGGACGCGGGTCGCGACGCTCTCCATCGCCACGAGCCGTCGGTGGACGACTCGCGCGGGTGACCAGCAGGAGAAGACGGAGTGGCATCGCGTGGTCTGCTGGGACAAGCTCGCCGAGATCTGCGAGCGCTATATGAGCAAGGGAGATCGTGTCTACGTCGAAGGCCGGATCGAGTATCGGCAATGGGAAGGGCAGGACGGCCAGACCCGGTACACGACGGAGATCCGTGCCATGGAGATGATCATGCTCGGGAGCGGCGGCGGCCGGGAGAGCTACTCGAGTCCCCAGTCCGAACCGGCCAAGTCCGATTTCTCCGAATTCTCGAACCGGTCGGTCGCCGGTGAGGACGATCTCCCGTTCTAGGCGGATTGGACGGGAGTCGCGGGGCCCTCTCACTCTGAGCGTATGTCGACCCCGGTACTCCTGACCGCGGCGCTCGTGTCCTACGCGGCCGCCTGGCTGTTTCAAATCGCGGAATTCCGCGAAGGCCGAGCCAGCGGCCGCCCCCGCTCCCTCGTCCTCGCCATGGGCGCGATGTGCCTCCACCTCGTGGCGCTCCTCGTCTTCTGGCGCACGCATCGCACCCCGCCGCTGGCGGGCTTCGGCCCCGCCGCCGCGTTTCTCGCGTTCGCCCTCGCTGCGGGGGTCCTGCTGGCGAGCCGTACGGGCGAGCGCTGGTCGGCGGGCCTGCTGGCCCTGCCGCTGGTCATCGCGCTACTTGCGACGAGCCTCGTCGTGGGCGCTGTGCCGGCGCCGGTCGACCCGCGGTTGCAAGGGCCGTGGCTGGTCACGCATGTGGTGCTGGTGCTCGGCGGGTACGCCAGCCTCCTGCTCGCCTCGGTGGCCGCCGTCATGTATTTGTTCCAGTTTCGCGCCCTCAAGCGAAAGGAGTTCGGCAACGTGTTCCGGTTCTTCCCCTCGCTCGAAAGCCTCGACCGCATGAACGGAATCGGGCTCGCCGGCGGGCTCTCCGCGCTGGCGGTCGGGCTGCTGATGGGGTGGAGCCTCTCCCTGACGTTCGAGCGAGGCCTGGCTCTCGGGGACGCCGACGTGGCCTTCGGCCTCCTTACCTGGGCCGCGTATGCCGTCGCGCTGGGCGCCCGCCGCGGCAGGGACGGATTCGGTCCGCGGCAGGCCCGCATCTCCGTGTCGGCGTTGCTGGTCAGCGGTCTGGGGTTCATCGCCTTCCGAACGTTCGGTCCCGCGACGGAGTTGTTCCTTTGACGCAGGTCCCCCCCTCCGCGCTCTCCGACGCGCTCCTCGTGGTCGGCCTGAGCCACCGGACGGCGCCGATCGATATCCGGGAGCGCTTTGCACTCTCGGGCGAGCGGCTCGCGGAGTGGATCGAGGGGTTCGCCGCCCAGCCGGGCGTCTCCGAATGCGTGGTGCTGTCGACCTGCAACCGGACCGAGTGCTATCTGTCCGGGAGCGGCCGCGACGAACTGGATCTCCTCGCGCGCGACGCACTCTGCCGTGCCGCCGGACTCGGAGCCGCGGGTGCACCCTACCTGAGGACGCTCCGGGGGGATCGCGCGATCCGGCATCTGTTCCGCGTCACGAGCGGGCTGGAATCGCTCATCGTGGGTGAACCTCAAATCCAGGGGCAGGTGCGCAGCGCGTACCGCGAGGGACACCCGATGGCCGTGGGCCCCGTGCTCCATCGACTCTTCCAGTCCGCTCTCGGTGTCGGAGGGCGCGTGCGGGCCAGCACGTCGATCGCGAGCGGCGTCACCTCCATCCCGGGCGCCTCCGTGCGCCTCGCCCGCAAGGTCTTCGGGTCTCTCGACGACCGTACCGTGCTCGTACTCGGAACGGGAGAGATGGGGCGGCTCACCGTGAGGTGTTTGAGAAGCGAAGGAGCGCGCCGCGTCTTCCTCGCGAGCCGCAACCCGGCTCGGGCCGAGCGCGTGGGCCGGCCGCTCGGCGCGCTCCCGATGCGGCGCGACGCGGCGATCGAGGCGTTGCCTCGCGTGGATCTCGTGGTGACGTGCACGGAATCGGAGGCTGCGTTCCTTCGGGCGAAACACGTCACAAGGCGGGGGTCGGGACCCGCGCCGCTCCTGATTCTCGACATCGCCGTACCCCGCAACGTCGATCCTCGCGTCGCCGACGTGAAGGGTGTCTTTCTGTACAATATCGACGACATGCGCCGCGTGGTGAATCGCGCGCGCGCGGAACGCGAATTCGAACGCGACCGCGCCGAGGCGATCATCGAGCGGCATGTAGGCAGGTACTGGACCTGGTATCGCAGCCGGCGGGCCGATCCGGCGGTGCGGGCCCTGCGGGACACCACCCGACGGCTCGTGGCGGAAGCATTGGCCACGCGGCCGCCGGCGCCCCGTGATGTGGACGCGGACGAAGCGCTGCGGCTGGCTGGCCGGGCGGCGCTCAACAAGGTTCTGCACGGGCCGACCCGGGCGATTCGGTGGCTCGCCGAGCGGCCCGATGGCGATGCCTGCCTGCGCGCGCTGGGACCGTGGATCGCAGCCGGTAGCGATGTGCCGCCACGGGCTGCTAGTGTAGACGCCGTTACGGCCCGGGCGCCCGCCGCGCGGCGGGCGCCGCCAGGCCCGGATCGGGGCTGAGGCGGTGGAACGGGTGGGGAAGTCAGGAGAGAGTGGATGAGCCCTGGCAAGGTGCTCGTGACGGGCGGCGCCGGTTTTGTCGGATCTCACGTTTGCGAAGCCTATCTGGTGCAGGGTTGGGACGTGACCGCGCTCGACAACCTCGTCACCGGACGGGTCGGTAACGTCCCTCGGGACGTGCGCTTCCTCGAGATGGACATCCGCGATGAGAACCTCCGCCGCGTCTTCCGCGACGGGAGGTTCGATGTCGTCAGCCATCATGCCGCCCAGGTGGACGTTCGCGCCTCCGTGACCCGCCCGCGTCACGACGCGGCGGTGAACATCGACGGTCTCCTGAACCTGCTCGAGTGCGCGCTCGAGTTCGGGCTCGAGCGTTTCGTCTTCGTCTCTTCCGGAGGCGCCATCTACGGGGAATCCGCCGGCCTGCCGATCCCTCGTTCCGCCTCGAAGCGACCCGTGTCGCCCTATGGCGTCAGCAAACTCGCCTCGGAGTACTACCTGCGGGCGTTCCGCGAGCTGAGCGGCCTCGAGTACGTGGCCCTGCGCTACGCCAACGTGTACGGTCCCCGTCAGGACCCGCACGGCGAAGCCGGCGTCGTCGCCATCTTCGCCCGCACGATTCTGGATGGTGACCGCCTCGTCGTCTTCGGTGACGGGGAGCAGACGCGCGACTTCGTGTTCGTGAGAGATGTGGCCGCCGCCAACCTCCTCATGACGGACGCCGACCTGCCCGACTCGAGGCGTCTCGACGAGGTCGCCTTCAACGTGGGTTCGGGGGACCAGACGAGCATCAACACGCTGGCCGCGGCGATGATCGACATTGCGGGCCGCGCCGTCGAGATCGTCCGTGAACCCGCGCGCCCCGGAGACCCCATGCACAACTGTCTCGACTGCAGCGAAACCCGAGCCCTGGGCTGGGCGCCGGTCCATTCGCTGGAAGCCGGCCTGCGAGAGACCTGGGAGTTCATCGCCGAGGAGGCAGCGTGACCGCGACGGCCGACATCGCGTCGGGGGTCATGGCGTTCGCCCAACAGCTGCCCGGGCGGGTGATCGAGTCGCCGCTCGACATGGTGCTGGGCGCCACGCTCCCGACGAAGGTCATCCTTACCGTGCTCGGCGCCTTCTCGCTCCTGTCGTGGATCCTGATCATCTGGAAGTTCCGTGAGTTGCGTGCAGTGAACGCACGGGCCGACGATTTCGTGTTCGCGGTGGCGGGCGCCAACGGCCTCGCGGATCTGGACAACGCGCTGCGCGAACTCGAGGACTCCCCGTTCAGAAGAGTGTTTCGGGAAGGAATCGCCTTCTTCTCGGAGCTGCGCCCAGGGGCACTGGTCAACCCGCACGTGGGAGAAGGTTTGAGCCCGACCCATCTCGAGGCGCTGTGGCTGGTGCTCGAGAAGAGTCTCTCCGAGGAGAAGGATGAGCTCGCACACGGGTTGCCCTGGCTCGCGATCATCGGATCCGTGAGCCCGCTCCTGGGTCTCATGGGTACGGTCGTGGGTGTGATGAACTCCTTCATCGGTATTACGTCGCAGGGTTCCGCGAACATTGCGGCCGTGGCGCCGGGCATCGCGGAGGCGCTGACGACCACGGTCACGGGCCTGGCCGTCGCGATTCCCGCGGTCATCGCGTACAACCACTACGCGTCCCGCCTGCGTCTCTTCGTAGGAGAACTGGAGGGATACGCGAGCGAGTTCATAGGGACGCTGGCGCGCGAAGGCCGCCTGTGAGCCGGGAGCCCGGCGGTCGGAGGATCAGGAAATGAGAAGGCGGTTCACCGAGCAGGCGGACGGGATCGGCGTCGTGGCGGAGATCAACGTCACGAGCCTCGTCGATGTCGCTTTCACTCTCCTCATCATTTTCATGATCACGGCGCCCATCCTCCAGGGCGGGATCGAGATCGACCTGCCGGAGGCCGCTTCCGGACCTCTGAGCGCTTCCGATCCACTCATCATCTCGATCGACGGGGACGGGCAGATCTACCTCGATGATGCCCCGGTGACGTACGAGGAGTTCGACGCCGCGATCCAGCCGGCGATCGAGGGATCCGACTCGCGGATCGTGTTCTTCAAGGCGGACGGAGATTCTCCGTGGCGGGTGTGCGTTCGCGTGATGGGGAGGATCGGCGAGGCCGGCGGAGAGTTGAGCGTGGTCACCGTACCCGAGCGGCGACGGCCGTGAGCGTGCGCGGTCGGGGAGCGCGGCGACGCGGGGGCTCGCGCCGCCGGGGACAGCCCCCGCAGCAGGCGGTGTACGCCTCGCTCGGCGTGCACGGCGCCCTCCTCGTGCTCGCGGTGTTCGGCGACGCCGTGATCCGCCCGGCGCAGATGCCGCCGACCGTGCGCGTGAACATGGTGGCGGCCGCGCCGGAGGATGCGCCGATCCGGCTCGATCCGACGCCGCCGGAGGTCGCGGAGGAGGAGAACCGGCCCCCGCCGCCGGAGCCGACGCCCGATCCGGTTCCGCAGGTCGAGACACCCACCGTAGAGGCCGAGACTCCCGTCGAGCGCGAGCCCGAACCGGAGCCGGCCCGGGCGGAGGAGGTCGGCGAAGAGGTCGCCAGCATCCGGATTGCCGGCGAGGCCTCGGCCTTCCCGGACTATCAACAGAACATCATCCGCCAGATCCAGCGCTACTGGCGCCCGCCCCCCGGCGCTCGCGACCTCCGGGCGGAAATTTACTTCCTCATCCACCGCGACGGCCGGGTGACCGGGTTCGACTGGGTAGCGAGGTCCGGAAACCCGACCTTCGATACAAGGGCCATGAGCGCCGTGGAATCCGCCGGCCTCAGCGGGGCCTTCGGGCCGTTGCCGGACGACTTCCCGGCCGACGCTCTCGCTGTCTCGTTCTTCTTCGATCCGAGCCGGCGCTGACGTGAGCACGGTCCTTTCGACCCGAACTTTGCGCGCCGCGGCGCGATTGACCCTGGCGCTCGCCGGGCTCGCCGTGCCGGTCGCCGCGCAGGAGGCGGGAGCCGGAGCCGTGCGACTCGGACTCACCTACGAACCGGGCTACCTGCCCGCCATGGTGGTCGCGCCCGTGACCTACGCGGACGGGTTCGGGGAGGCCGCGGCGGCGGTCGGCGAGATTCTCCGCACCGATCTCGACTTCTCGGATCGCTTCGACATTCTCGCGATTCCGGACAGCGTCACGCTGGACGGCTCCCCCAACTACGCGCTTTGGGACCAGCTCGGGGCGGTCTGGCTGCTGACCTCCGACATCTCGGTCGCGCCGGGGACGCAGACACCCCTGCTGAGGGTCAGTCTGCACGATGTCGTGTTCGGCAACCTCGAGAACGTGCAGGCGTTCAGCCTGCCGCCGCTGGACGAGGGCGATTTCCGGATGTCCGTCCACCGCGCGTCCGATCAAGTGGTATTCTGGGTGACCGGAGACCTGGGGATCGCCGCGACGCGGATCGCCCTTCGACGGAGGGATGGGGATGGATCGTCCCATCTGCTCCTGATCGACAGCGATGGCCAGAATCGACAGCGCTTCTCAACCGGCGCGCGCAACGTTTTCTCGCCCGCGTTCTCGCCGGACGCCTCCCGTCTCGCCTATACCACGCAGGACGAATCCGGGCACTTCTCGCTTGTCGAGGCCAACCTCATCACCGGCAGCCGACGCACCGTTGCGTCGGGACGGTTGCTCATGTCGCCGACCTGGACACCGGACGGGCGACTGGCGTACGCCGAAGGAGTGGGGGGGAACAGCCGGATCGTCGTTGAAGGGACCGGACCACTCGTCGAAGGAAGGGGCTCGTCACTGAACCCCAGCTTTTCTCCGGACGGCGTGTGGTTTGCGTACGAGGCCGACCCTCAGGGTGAGCCTCAGGTCTATGTTCGGCGCGTCGAGGGCGAACGCGCTCGCCGGATCAGCATCTACGACCGCCGGGAGGACACCAACGCGGCCGGGCCGGTCTGGTCCCCGAACGGCGACCGGATCGCCTATTCGGCTCTCAGCAACCGCCGGTGGCAGATTTTCACCGTGAACCCGGACGGCACGGATCGGCGTTTGCTGACGCGGCGCGGCGAAAGCGAGGACCCGAGCTGGGCCCCGGACGGACGGCATCTCGTCTTTTCGTCGGTGGACTCGCAGGGGTCGACCATCTGGATCCTCGACACGATGACGGGACGAGCGCGCATCCTGACTGCGGGCCAGCGCGACGGCCTGCCCGACTGGTCGCCGCCGCTCCCGCCGGGCTCGTGACGAAAGGGCGATCTGCGGGTTGCGACTTGGCGGGGCTTCGATAGGTTACAATTCCGTGGTGAATCAGGATCAGGACGTGCCTTTTTCCAGGCTTGTGTTTCGATACCCTCGCCAATTTTCCTGTCCTGCGACCGGTTAAAAAGGAGACCTCGATGCGGCTGAGCCACCGATTCGCTCCCGTTCTTCTCATTGCGCTGCTGGCAACGGCTTGCAGCGGGAATCCGGAACCGGAGCCGGTTCCGCCGCCTCCGCCGCCGCCTCCGCCGCCGGCCGTCGATGACAGCCAACGTCTCGAAGCGGCCGCGCAGCGCATCTGCGATCGTGCGATGGCGGCCCTGGAAGCGCGCGACTACACGCAGGCGCGGGAGTTGCTCGAGCAGGTCGTGAACGACTATCCGGGCACGACCTGCGCCGAGTCCGCGCCCGCCCAGATCGCGCGTGCGATGGCGGGCGAGGCGATCACCGCCCGCATCCACTTCGACTACAACGAGGCCGCCATCACCGATGCGGCCGCCGGTGTCCTTCAGCGCAAAGCGGATGCGCTGCAGGCGCACTCGGGCGTCCGCCTGCGGATTGAAGGTCATTGCGACGAGCGGGGTTCGCTCGAGTACAACCAGGCGCTCGGCATGAGGAGGGCTCAGGCCGCGGTCGAGCACCTGACCAGTCTCGGGGTCGACGCCAGCCGGTTCGATGTCGTGACTTTCGGGGAAGAGATGCCGCTCGCCAGGGGGAGCAACGAGTCTGCGTGGCGGCAGAATCGCCGGGGCGAGTTCGTGATCACGGACGGAGGCATCTAGGGTGAAGAAGGCGGCGGTCGCCGTGCTGTTGGGCGTTGCGGTCGCCGCCTGCGCGTCGCGGGCCGATGTCGAAACGATGGGGGACGCTCTCCGGGCCGAGATCGACTCCCTCGCGGAGGGACAGAGTCAGATGTTCGCCCGGATGGGCGAGGGGCTCGACAGCCTCGAAACATCGAGCTTGCGCCGGGAGACCACCGGACAGAGCGACTTGGAGCGGCGGACGATGCGGCTGGAGGACCTCCTTGAGCAGTTGCTGGAGAGTTCAGCGCAGAACAACCACCTCCTCGCCGACATCTACGAGAATCAGCGCCGGACGGGCCCGCCCGCGATGGGCGGCTCCACCACAATGGGCGGCCCCACCACGATGGGCGGTCCCGTGCCCGCCGACGCGGGTCCGGCCACCTCGCCGGGGACCGATACCGGCTCGCAGTTCTACGCCATGGCCCTCGAGCAGTTCAATCGGGGCAACCTCGAAACCGCTCGTGACGCGTTCGGGAACTTTCTCGCCGTGTACGGCAGCCACGAGCTGGCGCCGGATGCCCAGTACTGGCTGGCCCGGACGTATGAGGAGGCCGGTGATCCGGGAAACGCCCTCGATCAGTACCGCCGTGTGGCCGAACTCTACCCCGATTCGAATCGGGCTCCCGCGGCGCTCTATCAGCGTGCCATGATCGAGGCGGACCGGGGGAACACGGCCCTGGCGCGACGGTTGTTGACGCAGATCGAGAACGGGTATCCCAACAGCCCCGAGGCGCCGGAGGCCCGCCGGGAACTCGCCAGGCTCGGCGGCTAGCGAATCCGTGACGGCAGACGGCCGTGCAGTGCCCTCGGTGTGACCACCCGGAAGACCGCGTCGTAGACTCTCGTACGAGTCGCGGCGGCCGTGCGATCCGCCGTCGGCGCGAGTGTCTTTCCTGTGGCGAGCGATTCACCACCTACGAGCAGGTCGAGGAAGAGCCCCTCATCGTCAGGAAGCGGGACGGCGGCTCGGAGACCTACGATCGGAGCAAACTCCTCGCATCGATCCGTATCGCCTGCGCCAAGCGACCCGTGTCGAACGCCGACATCGAATCCCTGGTGGATGAAGTGGAGGAACAGCTGGCGGCCGAGGACCCGCGCGATGTGGCCAGCCTGCGGCTCGGCGAGCTCGTGATGGAACGGCTTCGCGCCAGGGATCAGGTCGCGTACGTGCGCTTCGCCAGCGTCTACCGGAACTTCCAGGATACGACGGAGTTCATGGAGGAAGTGCGCGAGTTGCTTAAGCGCGCGGGAACCAGTGCGTCCGGGCAGGCAGACTTGTTCTCAACGGGAGGGTACTAGGCTAATGGAGCCCCGGCGGCAGATCGCGGGCAGCCTCGGTCAGGCCGAGATGCCCTTCCTCGATCACCTCGACGAGCTTCGCGCGCGCCTGATCCGCGCGCTTCTGGCGCTGATCGTCGGTCTCGTGCTGGGGCTCGTGGCGGTGACCCAGTGGGACGTACTCGGCATCGTCGAACGCCCGATCGCCAGCCTCCTTCCGGGCGAGAACCTGAACTTCTCGAGCCCGACCACGCCGTTCGTCATCACCCTCCAACTGGGCTTCATCGTGGGGTTGCTCGTCGCCTCGCCCTACATGGCGCTTCAGGGTTGGAAGTTCCTCGCGCCCGCGCTGTACGAGAACGAGCGCAAGTTCGCGGTTCCGGCGATCGCCGCGGGGACGCTGTTGTTCGTGGCCGGGATCTCGATGGCGTATTTCGTGGTTCTCCCGCTGGGGCTCAGGATCCTGCTGACGTTTTACGTCGAGGACCTCACCCCGCTCATCATGATCCGGGAGTACCTGAACTTTGCGACGAAGCTGATCCTGGCGTTCGGTTTCATCTTCGAGCTCCCGGTGGTACTCGTCTTCCTGTCCCTGCTCGGGATCGTGACCCCGGAGGGACTGGCGAAGTATCGCCGCCACGCGATCGTGGCCATGGCTGTGGTTGCCGCCTTTCTCACTCCCGCCGACCCCTACACGATGCTCGCGATGATGCTGCCGATGATGCTGCTGTACGAGATCTCGGTGTTCGCGACCCGAGTCCTGCGGCGTCGTCGGCAGGAGAGAGAGCAGGCCGACGGGGAAGGAAGCCCCGACTGACCGCTCACGGGCTGCGGGCGCTTCTGGGGCTGGCGGTCCTGTTCGGCGGTCTCGGAGCCGCCGAGACGGCACGTGCCGCCCCCGCGGGTCCACGTCCGATGCAGCTCGCGTTCCCCGCCGACACCGACTCGGTCGCCGTCGCGGGGCCAGACTCGCTGCCGGCGGATTCCACGGCTCGCGATACGCTGGATCTGCCCGGGGCAGACTCGGGCGCGGTGGCGGACTCGGCCGTTTCCGATACGCTGGATGCCGGACCCCCGGATCCGCCGTTCCCCCAGCCCGATGACATCTTCGGCCAGCTGCTGGGAACATTGGGCTACCAGGTAATCCAGTATCGTGGGCGCCGCGTCGATCTGGAGGTAGAGGAAGAACGGGTGCGTCTCGCACGCGAAGCGCAAGCCACCTACGACCAGGCCGTGATAGACGCGGACACGATCACCTACCTGGCAGGTCTCCAGTTCGTTCGTGCCTGCGGCGCCATTTCCCTTACCGGGCAGGGACAGGACGCGGTATCGGATGATTGTCTGAACTACGATCTTTCCCAGACGATGGGCACGATCATGGACGCGCGGTCTTCCTTCGCGGAGCGCGGCGCGGAATGGTTCGTACGAGGAAACACCACGCCGCGGGGATCCGGCACCATTTTCGTCGAGACCGGGAACTTCACGTCCTGCGAGGTCGAGCAGCCCCACTACTACTTCCGGGCCGGCAAGATCAAGGTCGTGTCGAACGACATCGTCGTCGCGTGGCCGGTGACGCTCTACATCCAGGATGTTCCCGTCGCCTGGCTTCCTTTCTTCGCCCAGGACATTCGCGAAGACCGGAGGAGCGGGTTCCTTCCGCCGCGCTTCGGATTCAACGACGTGGTCGCTTCGTCCAGCAACACACGGCGCAGCGTCACGGACTTCGGGTACTACTTCGCGCTGAACGATTTCATGGACGCGCAGGCGACGGCCGACTGGTTCAGCGGGCGCTTCACGCGCCTCAACGGAGCCGTCCGATACAGGTCGATCAAGAAGTTCTTCCGCGGCAATCTTCTCGCGAGCTACAGCTTCGGGAACGAAAAAACTTTGCAGTTCCAGATGCGGCACCGGCACGAGTTGACGCCGGTCACCGATATTCGCGTGAACGCAAACTTCATCTCGAATACCACAGTCTTCGAGCGTCAGACCTTCGATCCCACGGTGCAGACACAGCGCATCGCGTCGGACGTCGGGATTCAGCACCGCTTTCCCTTCGCGTCCGTCAACCTGAGCGGCAGTCGGCGGCAGGATCTGGGGGCCCAGAAAGGGCGAACCGACCTTACCCTGCCCAAGCTGCAGATGACCTTCTCGCCCGTGACCCTGTTCAAGGCTCCCCGCAACCGCAGCGGACCGTTCAACAACGTCGTCGTCAACGGCGGTTTCTCCGCTTCCCGCCTTGACCGGACCCAGGAGGAGCGGGACGGCGCGAGGACCGAACGGGCAGCCGCGAACAGTGCGGTCCGGATCGGCTCCTTCGGGGTGAGCGGGAACGCGAACTTCAATCGGAGTACGAGACTTCCCTTCACGCCGATGTCCGACGACGGGACTGACGACTCGGAGCCCGAGGAACCCCCGGCGAGCGTGACGAAACTGGACTACGGGGCGTCGGCCGACTACCAGGTCGACCTGATCGGCAGCACGACGCTCAGGCCCACCATCACCCTGAGCGCGAGCAGGTTTCAGTCCGGGGATACCCAGGAAGAGTTCGTGACGGCCCCGACCCGCCTGCGCTTCGGAGCGGCCGTTTCCACCGACCTGTACGGGTTCCTTCCCGGCGTGGGTCCATTCGAACGCATTCGCCACAAGGTCTCGCCGCGCTTCCACTACGACTATTCGCCGGCCGTAGAAGCGTCCGATTCCCTGCTCGCGATTCCCGGTTTCCCGATATCCAATTCAAAGGAAGAGAACCGGCTCAGAATCACGCTCAACCAGACGTTCGAGGCCAAGCTGCGCGAGGAGGTCGAACTGGACGCCGAAGCGCAGGCGCTGCTGGAGGGTCGTTCGCTCGATAGCGACACCCCCGGCGAAGAAGCCGACTCGTTGGCGGCCGGAACGGACGCGCTCGCGGCCGCGACCGATTCAACCACTGCGGCGGCGGATCCAGCCGGCCTCGCGGGCGAGGAGCTGCCCGCCGGCGACCTGTCCGCCCGCTCCGGAATCGGGGACACCGATACCGGAGCAGGGACGGGGGACCCGGATGCGCCACAACGCGCGCAGCCACGCCGAAACGTGGTGCTCCTGGGGATCAACTCGAGCCCGCTCACATTCGATTTCTCGCGCGAGAACGAGTCGGCCCTGACGACGGACCGATGGTCGCACCGCGTCAACTCGGACCTCTTGCGGGGCCTTTCCCTCAACATGTCTCTCGACCTGTTCGAAGGCGTCGGGGAGGAGCGGACCTTCGCGCCCATCCTGTCGAGCCTGACCGGCAGCTTCACGTTCAGTTCGGCCTCCGGGCTCGGCGGACTACTCGGCCTCGGAGGCGGGGGCGGCGGTGGCCAGTCGGACCCTCGGACCCGACTTCGGAACGCAGCCGATTCCCGGTATCGTCTCCAGAGTTTCGACGAGAATCCGGACGCGCAGGACCCCGGAATGCGGGCCGGCGGCCCCTGGAATCTCTCGCTGACCTACTCGATGCAGCGGGGCCGTGAGAGCGAGAGTGCGCGGGATCGCCAGTCTCTGAACGCGGTCCTGTCGCTGAACCCCACGCCGAACTGGCGGCTGGCCTGGCGGACGACCTACAACCTCACCGAGGGGGAGTTCGGCGAGCACCTCATCACCCTCGACCGGGCCCTCCACCGCTGGATGGCCACGTTCATGTTCGCCCGTTCGCCGAACGGGAATTTCATCTTCCAGATGAGCGTCAACCTCCGCGACGCGCCCGACCTCAAGTTCGACTACGACCAGCAGACACAGGACCGCTAGCCGCCGGCCGCTCGCGCCCGGCGATTTTGACTTTCGTCGCGGCGCTCCCGAGATTCAGCGGGCATTTCACGCGCATCTCGCGCGCCGAGGAGGTCATGCTCCCAATCACCACCATCGGTCTGGAACAGGTCCGCCTTCCCGTCAGGGATCGGCTCGATGCCGTAGAGCAGGAACTGCGCGGGATGGTCCCGTCGGGGTTCGGAGCGCTCGACGAGGTGGGCGAGTACCTCTTCGCGAGGTCGGGAAAGCTGCTGCGGCCAACCCTGCTCCTCCTCGCCGATGGGGTCGCGGGCCGTCCGCCCACGGACGCGGTGAAACTGGGTGCGATCGTCGAGTTGCTGCATGTGGCGACGCTCGTTCACGATGACGCGGTCGACCACTCCGCCCGGCGCCGGGGCCGGCCTACCGTCAACCATCGCTGGACCCATCAAGTCGCCATCATCGCCGGGGACTATCTGTATTCCCGCGCCGTCATCGAGGTCACCGCGCTCGGCAAGCTCGAGCCTGTCTCGATCCTGGCGCACACGGCGAACCGCATGACGATCGGCGAGATGCGGCAACTCGTGCTCCACGACGGCCTCGATTTTTCGCGGGCGGACTACGAGAAACTCTGCGAGTACAAGACGGCGTCTCTCATGTCTGCGGCCTGCGAGCTGGGGACGCTCCAGGGGGCTCCCGAATACCGGGGCGCGCTGCGCGCGTACGGACACCACCTGGGCATGGCGTTCCAGATCGTCGACGACCTGCTCGACTACACGTCGTCGACCGAGATTATGGGCAAGCCTCCCGGGCAGGACCTGCAGGAGCACAAGGTGACGTTGCCCCTGATCGCCGCGCTGCCCAAGATGGGGTGGGTCGAACGGCGTGCCGTCGCGGCGCTGTTCGAGGATGCCGCGCCTTCCAGCGCGGCCGTCAGGGAGATCGTCGATCTCGTGGAGGCTCACGGCGGCGTGGAATCGGCCCGCGACGAGGCGCGCTCGCGGGCGAGCCGGGCCCGCGACCAGCTCGAGGGCTTGCCGCCGGGTCCATGCCTCGACTCATTGGGGTCTGCGGTCGACTATGTTGTGGAGAGAGTACGGTAGACGGTGAACATTGGGCGGAGACACAGTCAGTCCCCGGTTCGGGTGGCGCTCATCATCGCGGGCGGCCTCGTTCTCGGAGGACTCCTCACGGAACTCGTGGCGGTTGCGTTGCCTCCGTCCGCGGCAAGGCAGTTCTTCATCACGACTGTTGCCGCTTCGCTGGAGCCCCTCGCGTTCGATCTGAGGGTACTCGCGCTTACGGTGGGGCCCATCGTCCTGCGCGTGAACTTCCTCAGCGTCGTCGGGGTCGTTCTGGTTGCCTGGTTCGCCCGCTCGCTCATCTGATCGGGGCGCGAGAGACGAGCCACAACGAAGGAGTCTGAGATGTTCGGATTGAGCCCGTGGGAATTGCTGCTGATATTCCTCGCGATCCTGCTTCTGTTCGGTGCCAAGAGACTACCCGAGATCGGGAGTTCCCTGGGCAGGGGGATCCGCGAGTTCAAAGGCTCCATCAAGGAAGTGGAGGGGGATGTGCGGGCGGAGATCACCGGGGACACGACGGCTTCGTCGGCGACCCAGGAAACCGCACAGCGCCAGCCCTCGAAGACGGAAGCCTAGAAGCCCGAGGAAAAGACGCGGCGTTTCGCCCGGGGCTGTCAGCAGCCCGGGGGATCAGGGGGTGGGAGCCAGGAGCGGATTCTCGGGGGCGAGCAGTCTGGCGCGGTGATCCTCGACGACAGCTTCTTCGCGCAGCGAGGCCAGCCACTTCTGGACGTACTGCTGGGACCGCTCGAAGCGTAGCTGAGCCAGCAGGGCATCCCTCACCTCGTCGAATCCCTCGCGCGTGGCGTCCTCACGTTCGAGTACTTCCACTACGGCCACGGCATCACCGGCGTCGAGGACACTACTCAGTTCACCGACTCCGCCCCCGAACGCGTACCCGATCGCTTCGGTGCCCTGACCGAGCCCCGGGACGAAATCCCCGCGCCGGAACGACTCGGCTTCCTCAGCCGTCCATCCGAGCCCCTCGGCCGCCTCATCCAGGGAGGCGCCGCCCTCCACCGCGTCGAGCAGGTTCCCGGCCATCTCGGCCGCCCGTTCCTTCTTCTTCTCGACAATCAGTTCGGCGCGGATGCCGATCCCGGCCTCATCGAGCGGAATCACGCTCTCATCTCTTCGCCCGAGCAGTTCGAAGAGATGGAAACCCGTCGGATTCTCGAACGACTCGGAGAGCTCGCCGATCTCGGCCTCCGGGCCGAGCGCCCACTCCCTCGCGATGCCCAGCTGGCCCGCGCCCGGAATGAAGTCCACGCCGTCGAGCAACTGCACGTCGGTGCGCAATGTCACCCCCAGCGAATCGGCGGCCGTCGTCAGATCCGTCCGTAACGCGACGTCTTCCAGAGCGTCGAGAAGCGTGAACACCGAGTCCTCGGTGGCGCCCGAAGCCTCGAAGGGGATGTAGATCTGCCGCAGCGCCAGCGAGTCGGCGGTTCGCTCATCGACCTGCAGGACATGGAGGCCGAACGGCGTCTCGACAGGGTCCGTGACCTCACCATCCGGCACCGCAGCGGCGGCATCGGCCAGCCTGGGGTCGAAGGCGGTCGCCGGCCGCTTGCCCATGAATCCACCTTGGGCGCCCGAGATGGAATCCGCGGACTCGGCCATCGCAACGGTCGCGAAGTCTTCACCTGCGCGCACCCGTTCAGAGAGAGCCGCCGCCCGCTCCCGTGCCTCGAGAGAGTCGGCGGGGGAGGGGCGGAGCGAGACGCTGACCATGTTCACGCGGGCGCTTGCCGGCCTGACCAGTTCGTCCACCCGCTCGTCATAGACGTCGCGGATCTCGTCGTCGGAAACCGAGACAGCGGAGTCCGGCACGAGCTGCGCCGGGTTCACCCGGACGAAGCGGACGCTGGCTCGCTCGTTCGTGTCCCGGTAGAACTGCCACGCCTCCTCGTCTGACACATAGATGCCGCTCTCCACCAGCGTCTGCAGCTTCCGCCGGGGCAGGATCGACCGGTAGTAGCTCTCGATCTGAAGCAGCTGGGTCTCGTCGGTGGCGGGATCCGTGAAGAAGCGGCGGTACTTCTCGATATCGAACTGTCCGTCCGTCTGGAACGCAGGGTAGCCGAGCATTTCCTGCGGAGGCTGTGTGAAGAAGGCCTGGCGGACTTCGGCGTCGGTTACGCTTACTCCGAGCCGGTCCAGTTCCGCCTGGATCAGGGTCGCGCTGATCAGGCTCTCCCAGGCCCGCTCGGTCACGACGCGCACATCCTCGTCGGTCATGCCGCGGTCACCCGCGCGGCTCACCGCGAGCTGATTCTGGAGGAAGATGTTCCACTCGTTGTAGCGGATGTCGCGCCCGCCGACCTGGCCGACCACGGGGTTGATCTGTCCTCCGAGGTTGCCGCCCTGCATGGCGTTGATGCCGTCGAACACCAGCCAGCCGACGAAGGCCGCGGCCATGATGCCCATCACAAGGGCTGCGCTGCCGCGCATCTTCCGCATGAACATGAGACGCCGAACCCTGCTTGTGGTCTTGAATCGAGTCGCCCGAACGGGGACGCGCCGGAATCGGAAGCCGGAACGACCATTCTCCCGCCGCCATCGGCTGCCGCAATCGGGCAAAAACGTACTCCGGGCCCGCGTTTCGGGCAACGAACAGCAACGGCGCCGCGATCGGGCCGGCGTCTTCGTTGACAACGAAAAAAATCGGTCGGTATGTTCTCTGAAAGCCCGTAGCAAGACCTCGGGTCGGCATCGCCACGGGCTTCCAGACCCGGGTCGGAAAGCCCGACCCAGCCGCTTCTCCCCCGGCGACGCCTGTGGCAACCGAAGATCACACCGAAGATCACACCGAGGAAATCCGGCAGCTCCTGCACCGCGGCGAGGTGGAGCCGAGAACCCACACGTTCGCGCGTCTGGCCGAACTCTACCGGGAGGACGGCGCCCTCGAGCGCGCTTTGAGCGTGGTCCGGCGCGGGCTGGCGTCCCATCCGCACTACCTGGCCGCCCGCCTGGTCCACGCCCGGGTGCTGCGCGACCTGGGGCGAGCTTCGGCCGCACGGACCGAGTACCAGCACGTCCTGACGCTCGATGCGCAGAATCCTGCGGCGCGTGCCGCGCTCGATCTGCCGGCCGACCCGCCCGCAGACTCCGCCCCGGCCCGCCGCGTGGCCGTGACGCGCTGGCTGGCGCGGCTGGACGCAGCATGGCGCGCCGGGCGACGAGGTACCTCCGCACCGGGCGGTGTCGCAGGTCAGGGTCCGCGCGGTCTCGATACGGCCACGCTGGCGACTCTCTACGCCCAGCAGGGCCTGTTCGACCGGGCGATCGGCGTCTATGAGCGGATGCTGGCTCGCGACCCGGGCAACACCCGTCTTGCAAGCGCACTGGCGGAGACTCGCCGCCGGGCGAGCGATGCAGATGGTCCGCCGCCGCGTGCGGCACCCATCGCCCCGGCTCCCGCGGTCCCCGCCAGCGACGTGGTGTCCATTCGGGTGCAGCTGCGGCAGACGCTCGACGCCGAGGCTCCGGCGGGCTCTCCGGCCGAAGGGTCCTGGCGGGCCTGGCTTGCCCGTCTGGACCACCCCGAATGAGTCTCATGCGCATCGGAGTCCTGAACGGACCGAACCTCAACCTTCTGGGCCGCCGCGAGCCCGACCACTACGGGACGCAGACACTGGCCGAGATCGAAGCGCTCCTCGTGGAGCGCGCGGAGGCCAGCGCAGCGGAACTCACCTTCTTCCAGTCCAACGACGAGGGTGACATCGTCGACTGGGTCCAGGCGAACGCCGACCTCGTGGACGGATGGCTCGTCAACGCCGCGGCTCTGACCCATACCAGCGTGGCACTGCGCGACGCCCTGGCCGGCTCGGACCGGCCGTTCGTGGAAGTGCACCTCTCGAACATCTTTGCCCGCGAGCCGTTCCGGCACACGTCGCTCCTCTCCGACCTGGCCATCGGGGTCATCGCGGGGTTTCGCGCATCCAGCTACCTGTTCGGCCTCGAGGCTCTTGTCCGGGTTCTCCAGGGACGTGGAGAAGCGGGGGCCGGCAAAGCGGAGTGAGCGCCCGCGGAGCCCGTCGGCTCCGGCTCGCAGCGGCCAGACGGGCCGCGGAGCACCGTTCCGTTCTGGTCACCGCCCGGACCAGCGTCCGCTATCTCAGCGGGTTCACCGGATCCGCGGGCGCGCTGTGGATCCCGGTCGCCGGATCACCGACGCTCGTCACCGACTCCCGCTATGAGGAGCAGGTTCGCCTCGAGGTGGGCGACCACATCCTCACGCACATCGGCCGCGAAGGGTGGATCCGCGGAGTGGCCGACGTCACCGGCGACGCGCCGGGCCCCACGGTCTTCGAGGCCGAGGACCTCACCGTGGCGGACTACGATGCGCTCCGTGAGACACTGCCCGGCATGGTGTTCGTCTCCCGGCGGGACCTCATCCGGGCGTTGAGGCAGGTCAAGGATCGACAGGAGCTCGACGCCATCGAACGGGCGGTCGCCGTGGCCGAGTCCGCGTTCGACCGGGTGCTGGCCGGGATCGACTGGGCGGGGGCCCCGAGTGAGCGCCAGGTCGCGACGGCGCTGGAAACCGAGCTGCGCCGGGGCGGTTCGGAGCCCCTTCCGTTCGATCCCATCGTGGCGGCGGGAGAGCGGTCCGCGCTGCCCCATGCGACCCCTTCAGACCGGCGCGTCGAACCGGGCGACCTGCTGCTCATCGATTTCGGGGCCCGTGTGGACGGCTACTGCAGCGACATCACGCGCACCTGCGTGCGGGGCACGCCCGAGCCGTGGCAGACGAACATTCACGCACGGGTGCTCGGAGCCCGGCAGCGGGCACGGGAGGCCATCCGCCCCGGGGCCGCGGCCCGTGCCGTCGACGCGGCCGCCAGGGATTCTCTGACCCGACACGATCTCGACACCTTCTTCGGCCACAGCACCGGTCACGGGATCGGACTCGACGTGCACGAGGGGCCGAGTCTGTCCTCGCGATCCGAAGACATCCTGCTGGCCGGAAACGTGGTGACAGTCGAACCGGGCGTGTATCTTCCCGGGCGCGGCGGCGTGCGCATCGAGGACGATGTGCTGGTCGAGGAGGACGGTTCACGCACGCTGACCCACCTTCCACGCGCCCTCGTCGAGCTCTAGTGCAGCTCCGCCACGGGCCGCCGGCAAGCCCCTGGCAGCTTCACAACGTGATCGGAGACCATGGCAGACACTTCGGATTTTCGGAGAGGGATGGTGATCGAACTCGACGGCACCCTCTACTCGATCACCTACTTCCAGCACGTGAAACCGGGGAAGGGTGGAGCCTTCGTGCGCACCAAGCTCAAGGACGTGATGGAAAGCGGGGTCATCGACAGGACGTTTCGCGCCGGCGAGAAGGTGAAGGAGGTCCGGCTGGAGCGCCGTCCGATCCAGTACACCTACACCGATGGCCAGCTGTACTACTTCATGAGTATGGAGACCTACGAGCAGATCCCGCTCTCGGGAGAGCAGATCGGCGAGGACCAGCTCCAGTATCTTCAGGAGAACATGGAGTGCCAGGGCTTGAACCGTGATGGCGTCGTACTCTCCGTGGAACTGCCGCAATTCGTGGAACTGGAGATCGTGGAAACGGAACCCGGAGTGCGCGGGGACACGGCGCAGGGAGGCGCGAAGCGCGCCCGGCTCGCGACGGGCGCCGTCGTGCAGGTTCCGCTCTTTCTCGAAGTCGGCGACGTCGTGCGCGTCGACCGGACCGAAGGCAAGTACATCACGCGGGTGACTTGATTATGGATATGGACTGGCTGAGAGGACTCATCAAGCTGGTCGAGGAGTCCGGCGTGGACGCACTGGACATCGAGCTGGTCGGCTCGGAGTTGGGGGATCCCACCAGAGTCAGGATCCGGAAGTCCCCGCGTGCGACGGCGGCGGCCGGAGTTGCGGCACCCATCGTCGGCAGCGCTCCCGGACCGCAGGCGGGTGCATCCCCGTCGGCGCCCGCCGCGTCCGACACGGCATCCTCCGAACTGCTGTTCGAGGTGTTCTCCCCCATGGTAGGCACCTTCTACCGCGCGTCCGCCGTCGACGCAGATCCCTTCGTCTCCGTCGGCGATCGCGTTGAAGCCGGCCAGACGCTCTGTATTCTGGAGGCGATGAAGCTCATGAACGAGCTGCAGTCGGACATCGCCGGCGTCGTGCGGGAGGTCGCGGTCGAGAACGCCGAACCGGTGGAGTTCGGCGAGTTGCTCTTCCGCATCGAGCCGAACTAGGCAGCCCGTGGCAAAGCCCCGGCTGCATTCGAGCGCCGATACACTTTAGCCCCGGCGGGCCCCATGTTTCGCAAGATCCTGATCGCCAACCGGGGCGAGATCGCGCTCCGTATCCTGCGCGCGTGCCGCGAACTCGACATCCGCACGGTCGCCGTGTACTCGGAGGCCGACCACGATTCGCTCCACGTGCGCTTCTCCGACGAGGACATCTGCATCGGACCTCCGGTGGGGCGCGAGAGCTATCTCAACATGCCCCGGATCCTTGCGGCCGCCGAGATCACCGGGGCGGAGGCCATCCATCCGGGCTACGGCTTTCTGGCTGAGAACGCCGAGTTTGCGGAGATCTGCGAGCGCAGTGGTCTGGTGTTCATCGGGCCCACCCCCGAGCAGATCCGGCGCATGGGGGACAAGGCCGAAGCTCGGAAGACGATGATGGCCGCGGGCGTGCCCGTGGTGCCGGGCTCTCCGGAACCCATCGAAGACGAGTCCGAGGCGCTGGAGGAGGCCCGGCGGATCGGTTTCCCCGTCATGATCAAGGCAGCCGCGGGCGGCGGGGGGAAGGGCATGCGGGCCGCGTTCGAGGAGGGGGAGTTCCGGCGCCATTTCAGGGTGGCCCGGAACGAGGCGGAAGCCAACTTCGGAGATCCCACGGTCTACCTCGAGAAACTGATCGAGCGCCCGCGTCACGTGGAGGTCCAGATCGTCGGCGATCGGCACGGGCAGGTCGTCCACCTGGGGGAGCGCGACTGCTCGAGTCAGCGCCGCCACCAGAAGCTCGTCGAGGAAGCCCCCAGCCCCGCGGTGACGCCGGAGATCCGCGAGGCCATGGGGGCGGCGGCGATTCTGGGAGCGGAGGCCATCGGGTATCAGAGCACCGGCACGGTGGAGTTCCTGCTGGCCCCCGACGGGCAGTTCTACTTCATGGAGATGAACACGCGAATCCAGGTCGAGCACCCGGTGACGGAACTCGTGACCTCGGTCGACCTCATCCAGGAGCAGATCCGGATCGCGGCGGGAGAGAAGCTGTCGCTCCGGCAGCCCGTCGAGTTCCACGGCCACGCGATCGAGTGCCGGATCAACGCCGAGGACCCCGAGCACGGGTTCCGGCCCTCGCCCGGTACGATCACGGCATTCCACGCGCCCGGCGGCCCCGGTGTGCGGGTCGATACGCACATCTACGCCGGCTACGTCGTGCCGCCGTATTACGATTCGTTGCTCGCAAAGCTCGTCGTCTGGGGGAAGACCCGCGAAGAGGCCCGGGTGCGCGCGTACCACGCGCTGGAGGAGTTCATCCTGGAAGGCGTCCATTCGACCGTGCCTTTCCTCCGCAAGGTGCTCGCACACCCCGATTTCATCTCGGGGAACATCGACACGGGATTCGTCGAGCGGTTCCTGACACGCTCGTGAGCGGTGGTCGCCCGTGAGCGCGATCGATGTTCTCTGGCTCCCGGCGGAAATCGAGTCCGACGCTCCCCGCGGACGCGCGACGGTCGTGATCGACGTGATCCGGGCCACGACGAGCATCACGACCGCGCTCGCGGCCGGAGCCGACCGCGTGATTCCCGCCCTCACAGTCAGCGAGGCGAGAGAAGCCGCCACGCGCACGGAGGGATCGCTCCTGTGCGGGGAACGTCAGGGTCTGCCGCCCGAGGGGTTCGACCTCGGGAACGCGCCCGGTGACTTCGACCCTGCGACCGTCGCGGGCCGGACCCTCGTATTCACGACCACGAACGGGACCGCCGCGATCGAGCGTGCGCGTGGAGAGGGCGGAGAGGGTCCCCTGCGCCTCGGCTGTTTCCGGAACGTCCGGGCGGTCGCGCGCAGGGTCGCGGCCGATGCGGCCCCGGGCGGGCGTGGGCTGGCCATCGTGTGCGCCGGGCGGCGAGGTCGCGTGAGCATGGACGACGCGTGGTGCGCGGGCCATCTTGCAGGACGGCTCGTCCACGCGGTCGCGGGGGTCGGATTGACCGACGGCGCGCGGGCCGCGCAGGCGCTCTCCGCCGAACTGGGACCGCCGACCGCCGCGGCCCTCGCCCGTACCGCGGCCGGACGGGCGCTACACGGCATCGGCCGGGCTGACGACCTTTCGGCCTGCGCGGCGTTGGACGATCTCGAGGTCGTGCCGGTCTGGCGTGCCGGCGCCCTCGTGAAGGGTGGGGAGGAGGACGTGTGATGGTGGATCAACGGCAACGGCGCGAGGTGCTGGGCGTCGGGCTCATCGTGCTCGGCCTGCTGGCGGCGTTCGCGCTCGTGTCCCCGGTGCTGACCGGAGACCGAAACTGGATCGGACCGGCCGGCGAACAGCTCCACTTCAGACTCGATTTCGCGGTCGGACCCCTTTCGCCGCTTCTGGCCATCCCCGCCTTCGTCTGGGGCGCGTACTTCCTCGGCTGGGGCAGGCGGGGTCGGGCGATCCGATGGTCCATCCTTCCGGTGGCGATGCTCGTCGTGCTGCCCGCCCTGTACTGGCTCATGGCGGGGTCCAGCGCCGAGGTGGCGTCGGGCGTCGGTTGGCTGGGAGACCAGGCGGGGGCGGGCCTCCAATCCGTGTTCGGTCGGCTCGGCGGCGGACTGATCGCGGTGGGCGTGCTCGTGCTCACGCTCGTCGTCACGATGCGCTGGTCGCTGACCGGCGGCGTGGCCGCGGGAGGGCGCGCGGCCCGGCGCGGATGGGTCGCGAGTGTGCGAGGTGCCCGCGGGCTCGGCCGCTCCATCGCGAAGCCGGTCCGTGCGGAGCGCCCGTCGCGGCGCCCCGCCCCCCCCGTCCGGCCGGATCCGCCCGGCGAGGCGAAGGCGAAGCGGTCCGCGGCGACCGGGTCACGCCGCGGAGCCGCGAAGAAGGGGGCGCGCAAGCCGGCGAAACGGAAGGCGGCGAAGCCGACCGGCGAGCCCAAGGAGGAAGTACCTGCCGTCCCCGAACTCGACGATCCCGGCGACCCCGACTCCCTGGTGCTCCCGCCGCTCCATCTGTTCGATGCGCCGGTCGGCCAGGGGAGCGGTCTCGGTGTTCGCGATCTCGACCGGCTCGGCGAAATCCTGATCGAGAAGCTGGCCACCTTCCGCGTGGCGGGTGAGATCGGCGGCTGGACCACCGGTCCCGTCGTGACGCAGTTCGAGGTCGTGCCGGCCCCGGGTGTGAAGGTGGGGCAGATCTCGGCCCGCGCGGACGACATCGCGCTGGCGCTCAAGGCGCCCTCCGTGCGGATCGTGGCGCCGATTCCGGGCAAGGGCGCCGTCGGCGTCGAGGTCCCCAATCCCTCATCGGAGATGGTGCTCGTGCGCGAAGTGCTCGAGAGCCCGGCGTACCGCCGGGGCCGCCAGACCCTTCCGCTCGCGCTGGGACGCGACCTGTCCGGAAAGCCGGTCTGCGCGGACCTCACCCGCATGCCGCACCTGCTCATCGCCGGCCAGACGGGATCGGGGAAATCGGTGTGCATCAACACCATCATCACGAGCCTGGTCTGCCGGTACACGCCGGCCGAACTGCGCCTCCTGATGGTGGACCCGAAGATGGTGGAGCTGTCCGTCTACGGAGACCTTCCGCATCTCCGCCACCCCGTCATCACCGACAACGACGAAGCCGCGTCCGTCCTCAAGTGGGCGGTGTACGAGATGAAGCGGCGTTTCGGACTGCTCTCCTCCAACGGGTGCCGGAACGTCAAGGAGTTCAACGGCCGGATCGCCGGGGGGCGCGAGGTCTTTCTCCCGAAGCGCGCCGTGACCGACGAACCGGCGCTCTACGACGAAGGTCCGCTCCCCTACGTGGTGCTCGTCATCGACGAACTGGCGGACCTCATGATGACCGTACAGTCCGAGGTCGAGACCCCGCTCGCGATGCTGGCCCAGAAGGCCCGCGCGGTGGGGATTCACCTTGTGCTCGCGACCCAGCGCCCCTCGGTCAACGTCCTCACGGGGCTCATCAAGGCCAACATCCCTAGCCGGATCGCCTTCCGGGTCGCGTCGAAGATCGACAGCCGCACGATCCTCGACCAGAACGGGGCGGACAGCCTGCTGGGAAACGGGGATATGCTCTTCCTGCCCCCGGGCGAGTCGGATCCGGTTCGCATTCAGGGCGCCTTCATCTCCTCGGAGGAGACGGAGCGCATGCTCGACTGGTACCGGGCCCAGGCGAAGGCGCGCGCCGAGGAAGAGGCGGCCGCCGAGCGCGACATCCTCGACATGCTGAAGGAGCTCGAAGAGGACGAGGGGGGCGCGGGGGTGTCGGACGAGGGCGCCGAGGATCGTGACAAGCTGTTCCGGCAGGCCGCCGAGATCGTGATCTCGCACTCGGCCGGCTCCACGAGCCTGCTGCAGCGACGTCTCAGGATCGGCTACGGACGGGCTGCCCGGATCATCGATCAGCTGCACGCGGCGGGCATCGTGGGGCCGGCGGAAGGGTCCAAACCCCGCGAGGTGTTCGCCACGTTGACGGACCTGGACGAAGGAACGGTCGACGAGGGATGAGGCGTCGCCGCTCGCATCCAGCCCGGTCCGTGCCCGCCGTGGCACCTGCCGCCCGCCTCCTCGCGGCATGGGCGCTCGTGGCCGGAGGGTTTTTCGCCTGCGCGGATGGCGACTCGGGCGAGGCGGAGGCGGCACGGGCCCGGCTGGAGGCCGAGTTCGGGCGCCGTGATGAGGCGCCGGCCCCGGACGCCGCGGATGCGCCAGGCGACCGAGAAGCTCCGTCCGAGGGCCGCGCCCCGGCCGACCCGCCTGCGGCGACCCCCGGTGCGACCGAGCCCGAAGACGCGCGGGGTGAGGAGGCGGTGCGCGAGGATCCGTCCTCTTCGGAAGGAGATGCCGGTCTCCCGGCGACATCGCCCCCGTCCGGGTCCGCCGTGGTGGAGGTCGACTCACTGCTCGCACTGGCCGACGCGGCCTACGCCCGCCTGGAACGGCTACGGGCCGCGTTCTCTCAGCGAATCGAGAACCCGCTCCTCGGCCGCACGCGCGAGGGCACCGGGACGTGGCACCAGGCTGGACGCAACCGGTTCCGGATGGACTTCGACGATCCGCCCGATGACATCTACATCGCCGACGGATCCTGTCTCTGGCTCTACGAGCCGTCGCTCCACGACCAGATCATGGTGTCGCGGCTCGAGGAGGGCGTAGAACTGGGCACCATCGATATCCTGGGGCGGCTGCTCTCCGAGGCGCGAACCCGCTACTCCGCCGTCGACGCAGGGGCCGAGGAGATCGACGGTGTGGAGACGCGCGTCGTGTTGCTGACGCCGCGAGATCTTCCGGCGAGATACGTCGAGGTTCGCCTGTGGATCGGGATCTCCGACCGGTATGTGCGTCGTTTCCGGATCAAGGAGGAGAACGAGACCGTCCGTACGGTGACGCTCACGAGGCTCGAGCCGCAGGTTCCCATCGATCTTGCGGTGTTCGAGTATACGCCCCCGGCCGGCGTGCCGATCTTCCCCACTGACGTGCGATGCGACTAGGACTCATCAGCCTCGGCTGCGACAAGAACACGGTCGACTCCGAGCGAATGCTCGCAGAGTTGGTCGGGCACGGGGCCGAACGCACCCCGGTGGCGGACGCGGAAGTCATCCTCGTGAACACCTGCGGGTTCATCGACGCCGCCAAGGAAGAGTCGATCGAGACGATCATAGAGGCGGGCCGGATGAAGCGTGACGGGGCGTGCCGCAGCGTGGTGGCGGTCGGGTGCATGGTCGAGCGTTACCGGGACGAACTCACGGATTCACTGCCCGAGGTCGACCTCATGCTCGGCCTGCGGGATCTCGACCGGCTCGTGCCCGAGTTGCAGGCGCGGGGGCTGCTGACCGGACCTGCTCCGGCGGGGGGCGTCCACCCGGGGGAGCGGATCCCCCTGGAGGCCCGACACGTCCGCTACCTCAAGGTGAGCGAGGGCTGCGATCACGGATGCGCCTTCTGCGCGATTCCCCTGTGGCGCGGAAAGCACCGGTCGTTCGAGTTGGAGCGGATTGTCGCCGAGGCCCAGCGCCTGGAGGCTCAGGGAGCGGTCGAGGTGAACCTCGTCGCCCAGGACCTCGCCCACTGGGCACGTGAACGCCGCGACGGCACGGACATCGCGACGCTCCTCGAGGCACTCCTCCGCGACACGTCGATCCCCTGGTTCCGCCTGCTGTACATCTATTCGGCGGGGCTGCGCCAGCCTCTGGTGGAATTGATGGCGGCCGAGCCGCGGCTCCTTTCCTACATCGACATGCCGATTCAGCACGCCAGCGACACCGTGCTCCATCGCATGCGGCGGCCCGAGCGCTCCGCGACGCTCCGGACGAAAGTGGCCTGGCTGCGGGATGCCATCCCCGACCTCACGCTCAGGACGACCGTCCTCGTCGGGTTCCCCGGCGAGACGGACGAGGAATTCCGCGAACTGGTGGACTTTCTGGACGAGGTGCCGTTCGACCGGCTGGGGGCGTTCGCGTTCTCGCCTCAGGACGGGACGCGGGCGGCGGGGATGGAGGACAGCTTCGTGCCCGCCGCCGTGGCGCAGGACCGTCTCGAGGAAGTGATGGAAGTACAGCGCGCGGTCAGCGGCGAACGGCTTGCCGCCGAGATCGGCCGGGAGCGCGTCGCCGTCGTCGATGCCCCGGCCGGCGCGGAGGATCCCGTTCTCGGGCTCCTCTATGACGAGCCGCCGGGCGCCGCGCAGTTGGGCCGGATCGAGAGCCAGGCGGACGATGTGGACGGTGCCACGGTACTCTTCGGCGCGGAGGGCCTCGCGCCCGGCTCGCTGGTGCGCGTCGAGATCGAGCGCGCCGCCGATTTCGACCTCGCCGGGAGCGTGCGGGAGGTGGTGCGGCCGGCGTCGGCCCTGGCCGCCACGATGTCGCCGGCAGCCACGCCGGGGCGGGGGCTCCCCGTTCTGGGGCTGGACAGCGCTTGGGGCCGGTGAGCCGCGGCCCGCATCAGCCGGCCGGCCCGTCCGACTGGGTGCGGCGGGCCCGCGCCGTGATGCCGGGTGGCGTCAGTTCGCCCGTTCGGGCGTTCGGCCCGGTCGGCATGGAGCCGTTCTTCGCGGCGAGAGGCGCAGGCGCGCGGATCTTCGATGACGCCGGGCGCGGCTATCTCGATTACGTCCTCTCCTGGGGTCCGCTCATCCTGGGCCACGCGGCCCCGGCCGTCGTCGAGGCGGTGACGCGTGCGGCCCGCGACGGCATGAGCTTCGGCGCGTGCCACCGGCGCGAGGTCGAGTTGGCCGAACGCCTCGCCGACTGCGTGCCCGGCGTGGAGATGGTGCGCTTCGTCAACAGTGGGACCGAGGCGACGATGTCGGCCGTGCGGCTGGCCCGCGCCGCGACCGGGCGCGACCTGATCCTCAAGTTCCAGGGGTGCTATCACGGACACGCGGACGCGTTTCTCGTCATGGCCGGATCGGGCGTAGCCACCCTGTCACTCCCCGATTCGCCCGGAGTCCCGGCCGCCGCGTCGCGACTCACGCTGACGGTCCCGTACAACGACATCGAGGCGGTGGACGCGGCCGTCGCGGAACATGGCCCCCGGCTCGCCGCCATCATCGTCGAGCCCGTGGCGGGGAACGCCGGCCTCATCCCTCCCCGCGACGGTTTTCTGGAAGGCCTGCGCCACCGCTGCGACCGCGCGGGAGCGCTCCTCATCTTCGACGAAGTGATGACCGGGTTCCGCGTGGCGCGTGGCGGCGCGCAGGAGCGCTACGGCGTCATCCCGGATCTCACGACGCTCGGCAAGGTCGTCGGCGCCGGCCTTCCGGTCGCGGCGTACGCCGGCCCCGGCGAGCTGATGCGGAGGGTCGCCCCGGCGGGTCCCATGTACCAGGCCGGAACCCTGTCCGGGAACCCCCTCGGCATGGCGGCGGGTCTGGCTCAACTCCGGGAACTCGACCGGACCGACCCCTTCGACGCCCTCGCGCGACGGGCCTCGACTCTCGTGGACGGGATCCTCGCGGCCGCGCGCTCCCGCGGCATCCCGGCCTGCGGGACGGCCGTGGGCTCCATGTGGGGTGTCTTCTTCACGGAAGGCCCTGTGTTCGACTTCGACGGCGCCCGGCGCGCAGACGCCGAGTTCTTCGCCCGCTACTACCGGGCGTGTTTCGAACGCGGCGTGTTCTTCGCCCCTTCGGCCTTCGAAGTCGGCTTCCTCTCAACCGCGCATACGGATGCGGACGTGAACGAGACCCTGGACGTGGTAGGTGAGTCGATGGACGCGGCGCTGGACGCGGCGATGGACGGCGCGACGTGAACTGGCGGGCCCGGGTGGTCCCCGAGCGGGCCGGCCTCCTGCTCGCGGGCGGGGCGCTGATGGGGCTCGCGCATCCCCCCTTCCACCTGCTGGTGACGTCGTTCGTCGCGCTCGTCCCCTTCATCGTCTGGCTCGAGGGGCTGCCCCCGGGAGCGGAGGGGCGGAGGCAGGCGCGCGTCGGCGGCTTCTTCTTCGGGCTGATCTACTACACGCTCGTCCTCTACTGGCTCTTCGTCGCGCTCGTCTTCTACACCTGGCTGGCGCTGCTCGCGTTCCTCGCGCCCATCCTCATCATGATGGTGATCCTGTCGTGGGCGTCCGCGGGGATACACATGGCCCGCCATCGCCTCGGATGGCCGCTCTACCTGGCCTTTCCCGTCTTCTGGACGGTGGTCGAGGTACTGCGAGCCAATCTGCTGGATATCTCTTTCCCGTGGATGCAGTTCGGAGACAGCCTTTCCGGATATCCCATGCTCGTGGGCGCCGCGGATCTCGTGGGCTCCCGCGGCCTCTCCTTCTGGCTCGCGGCGGCGAATACTCTTATCGCGCTTGGGTTCCTGGCGTTCCGGGCGCGCGGGTGGCGGGCCGTCCGGGGGCCGGCGCTCGGGCTCCTGATCACGCTCGCGGGACCGATCGGCTACTCGGTGGTGCGGTGGGAGACGCTCGAGACGAGGCCTGTGGCCCGGGTCGGCGTGGTTCAGCCGAACGTACCCCAGCACCTTCGGGAAGCCGATGCCGCCGCCGCGACGGACAGCGCCCTCCGTGCGACGGGGACCCTGATCTCTCCCTGGCCGGGTCGTGAGAACATCGACCTCGCGCTTTTTCCCGAGACAATGTTCCGGGGCACCATCTTCAATCCAATGCCTTCTTTCCCCTACGCCGGCTGGCTGGAGGCTCACGCCTGGGTGGAAGGGATCGGCGACGCGCTCGACGCGGAGGTCGCGGTGGGCGGCATCGGGGCGCGCGATCTCGGAGACGAGCGCTACCAATTGTTCAACTCGGCGTTCCACTTCCGTGCTGGCGAGGGCATCGTCAACCGGTACGACAAACGCTTTCTCGTGCCGCTGGTGGAGAGGGTCCCGTTCGTTCCGCCCCGGTGGTTCCAACGGATTCCCTATATGGGGGATTTCGGTGTTGGCGAACTGCAGCCGCCGATCGAGATTTCGACGGAGGAGGGTGGCGCCGCCTACGGGACGATGATCTGCTATGAGTCGATCTTCTCGCCGCTGGCGCGACACTACCGCCGGAACGGCGCCGATTTTCTCGTCAACATCTCCAACGACTCGTGGTTCGGCCGTGACGCGTGGTGGAGTCGTTCGAGCGCGCTGTGGCAGCACCCGGCGCACCTCGTCATGCGTTCGATCGAAACGCGGATGGGGGCGGCCCGGTCGGCGAACACGGGGCTGTCGCTGATCGTGGATCCGCGGGGGCGCGTGTCGCACCGGACCGAACTGTTCGAGCCGGCGGCCTTCGTGGCGGATGTCTCGACGACGGACGGGCTCACGGCGTATGTCCGGTTCGGAGATGTGGTGGGGACCGCGTCCGCGCTGGCAGCGATTCTCGCCCTCTGCGCGTCCATCTGGAAGGGCAGAACCCCGGTGAGACCGGCGGACGAGGGCAGATGACACCGAGGCTGGAACGGGGAATGGGATGGCGGCGCGCGAAGTGGCTCCTGATTGGGGTCCTGTGCGCCCCCGGGGCGGGCGAGGTCGCCGCTCAGGTGCCGGACTCGGTGGCCCGGGACACCACCGTCGTCCGGTTGAGGGAACTTCGCATCGAGGCGACGCGGCCGATCGCAAGCGTCTCCGGGGCGAGCGCAGTGCGCCTCAGTCTCCAGTCACCGCGCGTCGCCGCAGTACCGCTGCTGGGGGAGGCGCTGCGCGAAGTCCCCTTCGTCCATGTGCGCGAGAATTCGCGCGGGGAAACCCAGCTGACCCTGCGGGGGACGGAATCCCGCCAGCTTGCGGTGCTCGTGGACGGGGTGCCGCTGACGCTGGGCTGGGACGCGCGCACGGATCTGTCGCTCATCCCGATCGAGGCCGCGCGCGAGGTGGAACTGTTCCGCGGCACCTCGTCCGTCCTCCACGGGCCGAACGTCCTCGGCGGCGTGGTGTCGATCCAGCTCGGCCATGGCAGTGTGGACCCCGAGCGTCGACTCAACGGGGTCCAGGGCGGCGTGGACGCAACGGGAGCGGCGGTCGGCGGTGTGCGCCTGGGCCGCACCTGGAGTTCCGGCGAGGGCGGCCTCTCCGTCCAGGCCGGGGGTGCGTACCGCTCACGCGATGGGGTGCCACTGCCGGGCGGCGTGGATCAGCTTGCGGGGGTGGACCCCGACCGACGCCTCAACAGCGACCTCGACCATGCGAGCGGGTTCTTCACGGGCAGGTACGAATCGGAGGCCGGCGCCTGGGTGTCCATGTCGGCCTTCGGGTATCGCGCCGCGAAGGGGGTCCCTCCGGAACTCCACGTGAGGGATCCGCGCCGATGGAGGATTCCGGAGACAAAGCGGCTCGTAGGCACGGTCTCCGCGGGGACCGCGTGGGGGCGGACGCCCCTGGGCACGGGAGATTTCGAGGTCAGCATCGGAGTCGATGCGGGCGACGCTGAGATCGATGAGTTCGCGACGCTGGATTACGAGGATGTCGTCGAACAGGAATTCGCGGACGACCGCACGCTCACGCTGCGGGCCCTGTCGGATCACGAAGTCGGGGAAGGCGTCCTGCGGAGCGCGCTGACCTGGGCCGAGACGCGTCATGTGGAACGGATCGTACCCGGCGGGAAGTCCACCTATCGCCAGCGCCTGATGAGCCTCGGGGGCGAATTCGAGTTTCCGCTCGCGCGACCGGGCGCCGGGTTCTGGTCCGGTGCCAGAATCAGCCTCGGGGCGAGCTTCGACCGCGGGTCCACCCCGGAAACCGGAGATCGGGAGCCCCGGGAGGCGATCGACGACTGGGGTGCGCGAATCGGGGGCTCGGCCCAGCTCGGCGACCGGGTCCGCCTCCACATGGGGGCGAGCCGCCGCGTCCGTTTCCCCTCGCTGCGGGAGCTGTACTCGGGCGCGCTCGGCCGCTTCGTCCCCAACCCACGCCTCGCACCCGAGGCGTTGCGCGCCGTGGAGACCGGCGTCACCGGCACGATCGATGCGCTGGGCGCCGAAATCGAGGTGCAGGGCGTCCTTTTCATTCAGAGCTTCTCGAACGCGATCGTGCGCACGGGGTTGGGAGACGGACGGTTCCGGAGGGAGAACCGCCGTCGGATCGACGCCGCGGGGCTGGAACTCCTCGGCGACGCGCGGTGGGGGGAGTTCTCGGTCGGCGGCGACCTCACGTGGCAGGACGTGAGCGTGACGGACGAGCGGTTTCCGGCCCTTCGGCCGCGTGCCGAGTATCAGCCCGAGCTCACGGTCGGGGGCCACATCGGCGGACCGCTGCCCGGGGGCCTGAGGGTGCGCGCCGCAGTGGAAGCGGTAGGCCGCCAGTTCTGCGTCCATCCCGATCTGGAGACGGATGTCTCGCTCGACCCGACGACGCGCCTCGATCTTGTCGTGAGCCGCGAATTCACTGTCGGAGGACCGTTCCGGACGCTTCAGACCTCGCTGTCGCTGGACAATCTGGCGGACGCGGCGGTGTTCGATCAGTGCGGGCTGCCCCAGCCCGGGCGCCTTCTCCGGCTACAGTTTCGGCTGTTTTGACCGGTCTTCGCGACGGGGGATCGCCCGCATGAGGGTCAACTACAGCCCGGGGTACACGGTGCCGCTGCCCGAGGGGCATGCTTTCCCCATGGGGAAGTTCGCCGCCCTCCGGCACATCCTGGAACGAGACGGGATCATCTCGCCGGAGGACGTGGTGGAGCCGGGCGAGGCCGCGTGGGAGGATCTGGCTCTCGTCCATACGCCCGCGTACCTGCACAAGCTCCGGCACGGCGCGCTGGAACCCGCGGAGGTTCGCCGCCTCGGGCTCCCGTGGTCGCCGGCTCTGGTGCGGCGGTCGCGGCTCGCGGTGCGCGGTACGGTCAACGCGGCCTGGATGGCGCTCGAGGACGGAGTGGCCGCGAATCTGGCGGGGGGTACGCACCATGCGTTCCCCGATCACGGAGAGGGCTTCTGCGTGCTGAACGATGTCGGCGTGGCTGTGCGGCTGCTGCGGCGCGGCGGCTGGATCCGGCGGGCGCTCGTCATCGACCTCGACGTCCATCAGGGGAACGGCACGGCCGCCGTGTTCGCCGACGACCCCGACACCTTCACCTTCTCGATGCACGGGGAAGGGAACTACCCCTTCCGGGAGACGCCGTCGGACCTCGATGTCGGGCTCCCCGACGGCACGGGAGACGAGGGCTACGAGGCGGCCCTGCTGAAGTATCTTTCCGAAGCGCTGTCGCGAGCGCGGCCGGACCTCGTGTTCTACCTGGGAGGGGTCGACGTCCTCGAGGCAGACCGTTTCGGACGCCTCGCACTCACGCGCGCGGGGCTCGAGCAGAGGGATCGCAGCGTGATCGGCATGGTACGCGGCGAAGGGCTGCCGCTCACGCTCCTGCTGTCGGGCGGGTACGCGGCCACCCCCGAGCTGACGGCGGAGTTACACGCGATCGCGCACCGGACGGCGCGCGAAGTGGAGAGCGCCGCGTGAAGACCGTGGAGCCCTCGCGCGGGGAGCGGAGGTCCGACGCGGCCCAGGCCGAGCGGGCGGGCGGCTACTTCGCCAGCGTGACGCTGCGCCTGCCGAGCCTCGAGCCCGAGGCGGTGCTGGTGACGACGCCGGTCGGCATGCGCGGCTTCTGGCAGAGCGGCCCGCACTGGATCGCTCACGCGGGGGCGGCGGCCGAGATCGACAGCCGCGAGGGCGGCTCGGGGCTGCCGCGGAGCCACGTCAACGCCTGGGTGCGGAAGCGGGCCGAGCGGTTGTTCGCGGAGCCGTGGGTTCTCGACCTCGATGGCGAATCACGGCGCCCTCGCCTGCACGGGGGCTTCGCCTTCGACCCGCGCCCCTGCGCCGACCGTGAACCCGGGTTCTGGGAGGCCTTCCCCGGCGCCCGCTTCGTACTCCCCGCGTACGAGGTGGAAGCGGACGGCCGGGGCGCCTGGCTGACCGTCACGCGCCGCTTCGCGGCGGACATCCCCGGGGACCAGGCGATCGACCGCCTGCGCAGGCGCGCGACGCGCACCAGGGAGCAGTTGGTCGAACTGGAGCGCCGGGGGGCGGTCCCCGGGCCCGTCCCGCAGGCGACCGCGTTCGAGGAACTCGTGGACCGGGAGCGCTGGCGGCGCGGGGTCGACCGCATCCTCGCGGGGATCCGGGCGGGCCAGGTCCGCAAGACCGCGCTCGCCCGCCCGCTGGACATCACGTTCGCCGAACCACCCGATTCGGCCGGTGTGCTCTGCGCCCTGCGTACCGCGAACCCGCTCGCGCACCTGTATCTGATGCAGTTCGCGCGCGACCGCTTCTTCGTAGGCGCCGCCCCTGAACTGATCGGATCGCTGCGGGGCCGACGTTTCCGGACCATGGCGGTAGGCGGGTCGACGCCGCGTGGCGCGGATCCGGCATCGGACACCTGGCTCGGACGACAGTTGCTGGACAGCCGCAAGAACCGGGAGGAACACCTCATCGTCGTCGAGGACATCGTCGAGCGCCTCCGCGAGCTCGGAGTCGATGCCGGGGAGATCCCGGATCCGGCCTTGCTGCGCCTCCCGCGTATCCAGCACCTGCGCACGGATCTCGAAGCCGAGACGCCGTCCGGCACGCACGTTCTCTCCCTGGTGGAAGCGCTCCACCCGACCGCGGCCGTGTGCGGCCACCCGCGTCCCGAGGCTCTGCGCCTCCTGCGGGCCGGAGAGCCGCTGGGCCGCGGGTGGTATGCAGGCCCCGTCGGATGGTTCGATGACCGCGGCGACGGGGAGTTCGCGCCGGCGCTTCGGTGCGGCGTGGCGCGCGGACCGCTGCTCCGACTCTATGCCGGTGCCGGCATCGTGAAGGGTTCCTGGGCGCCCGCCGAATGGGGCGAGACTCAGGTCAAGCTGCAGACGATGCTCGCGGCGCTCGGAGTGGCGCGGGTCCCGTGAGCGCGGGACGCTCCGCCGTTCCCAACCGGAACACGCTGTGGGCGCACGCGCTGGTCGACGGACTGGCCCGGCGAGGAGCCACCCGTGCCTGCATCGGTTCGGGCTCCCGCTCGGCCCCGCTTGTCGAAGCGCTGGCCGCGGACGGACGGTTTCTCGTTCACCCGCACGTGGACGAGCGGTGCGCCGCGTTCTTCGCCCTCGGCGTGGGCGCGGAGAGCGGCCGCCCGGCCGTGGTGGTCACCACCTCGGGCACCGCGGCCGCCAACCTCTATCCGGCGATCGTGGAGGCGAGCCAGAGCGAGATTCCCCTGATCGCTCTGACCGCGGACCGGCCCGCGAGCCTCCGGGGGACGGACGCGAACCAGACGATCGACCAGGTAGACCTCTTCGGCCGCTATCCACGCGCGTCGATCGATGTCGCCCTCCCCGAGCCGACCCGGACCGGGCTCGCGCGCCTTGGTGCTGCGGTGGAGGAGGCGTGGCAAGCAGCACTGGGGCCGCCCTCCGGGCCGGTTCACCTGAATGTGCAGTTCGAGAAGCCGCTCGAGCCGGTGCGGGTGCCGGGCGACGTTCCCGCCGACCTCGAGGCGTACGCTCCGGGTCGCGGGGCGCCGGACGGCGACACGGCGCCACCCCGGCCGCACGCCGGCGCCGAACTCGTGACGCTGCTCCGGGGCGCGCGGCGTCCCCTGATCGTGTGCGGTCCCAATCATCGCCCCGCCATCGGGGATGCCGCGCTGTCGCTGGCGGCCCGGGTGCGCGCGCCGGTGCTGGCCGATCCGCTCTCCGGCGCCCGTTTCGGGCTCGGCGCCCGCCGCTGGACGATGGGGCGCGCGGACCTCTTCCTCCGAGCTGCCGAGGTCACCGGAGCGCTACGCCCCGACCTCGTCGTGCGGGTGGGACGGGCTCCGACTTCAGCGGCCGTCTGCCGCTACCTGGAGCACCATCGAGACGTACGCCAGGTCGTCCTCGATCCGGCGCACCGCTGGCGGGATCATCTCGCCACGACCCCGGAGCCGCTGACCGGAGATCCCGTCGCCACGCTCGAGTACTCCGCGGTAGCCGTCTCGAGCCCGGCGGAGACGGACTGGGCCGACCGCTGGCGCGCCGCGGACCGGGCGGCCTGCGCGGCGGTGGAACCCGCCCTGGCGCACGGCTGGTTCGAGGGCGCCATTGCGGCCGCCGTGGCGGAAACGCTGCCCGAGGGGGCGCCGTGGTTCATCGGCAACTCGATGCCCATCCGCGACGTCGACGCGTTCGCCCGCTCGTCGGACCGCCCGCTCCACACCCTGGGCTTTCGGGGCGCGAGCGGAATCGACGGAAACGTGAGCGGGGCACTGGGGGCCGCCGCCGCTTCGGGACGGCCCGCGGCCGCCCTGATCGGTGACCTCACGCTGCTGCACGATGTAGGGGCGCTGGTGGCGGACCCGCCCGCCGACGTGGCACTCCACATCGTCGTCATCCAGAACCGGGGCGGGGGGATCTTCCACATGCTCCCGATCCGCGGATACGATCCGCCGTTCACGCCTTTCGTCGTCATGCCGCAGGGCATCGAACTGGAAGCGGTTGCCGCCGCCGCCGGAATCCCGCACCGTCCCGTCGCGTCGGTCGCCGAGCTTCGGGAGCAGTTGAGCGCGGAACCGGGGAGCCGGGGCCTGCGCCTCACCGAAGCGCGGGTGGACCGCGAACACAACTGGGAGCAGCGCACCGCCGCCATCGAGAGCGCGAGACAGGCGGCGTGCAGCGCGATCTGAAGGCCCGCGGAATCTGACGGAGAGCCCACCATGGCAACGACCTTCACGCCACCCGAGAGTGGCGTCGTCTGGCAGCCGGCTGGAGAGTATCAGGACATCACCTTCCACAAGTCGGACGGCATCGCGCGCATCGCGTTCAACCGTCCGGAGGTGAGGAACGCCTTCCGCCCCGACACCCTGTTCGAGATGTACGAAGCGTTTCAGGACGCGCGGGACGATGAGGAGATCGGCGTCGTTCTCCTCACCGGAAACGGACCCTCCGCCGATGGCAAGTGGGCCTTCTGTTCGGGCGGGGATCAGCGCGTACGGGGGACCGCCGGGTATGTGGGGAAGGACGGCGTCGCCCGTCTCAACGTCCTCGAACTCCAGCGCCTGATCCGCTCGATGCCGAAGCCTGTGATCGCGCTCGTCGCCGGGTACGCGATCGGCGGCGGACATGTGCTCCACGTCGTGTGTGACCTCACCATCGCTGCGGACAACGCGGTGTTGGGACAGACGGGACCCAAGGTGGGAAGCTTCGACGGCGGATTCGGTTCCTCTTACCTGGCCCGGTCGGTGGGCCAGAAGAAGGCGAGAGAGATCTGGTATCTCTGCCGGCAGTATGGGCCGGACGAAGCCGAGCGGATGGGGCTCGTCAACAAGGTGGTACCGCTGGACTCGCTGGAGGCGGAGGGAGTGGACTGGGCGCAGGAGATCCTGGGCAAGAGTCCGCTCGCGATAAGATGTCTGAAGGCCGCCATGAACGCGGATTGCGACGGACAGGCCGGACTTCAGGAACTGGCGGGCCACGCCACGATGCTGTTCTACATGACAGAGGAAGGACAGGAAGGGAAGAACGCTTTCCTCGAGAAACGGCCCCCGAACTTCCGGCGGTATCCCTGGCGCCCGTGAAACCGGGGAGTCCGGGCGCGTGGCTCGCCGGAGCCCGGCTTCGCACGCTGCCGGCGGCGGCGGGACCCGTACTCGCCGGCGGGGGGCTGGCCTGGAGCGACGGCGGGTTCGCCGTCACCCCGTTTCTGGCGGCTCTCGCCGGGGCCCTCCTGATCCAGGTCGGCACGAACTTCTCGAACGACTATTCCGACTTCGTCCGGGGAGCCGACACCGCCGAGCGGCTGGGCACCCCGCGGGTGACGCAGGCCGGCCTGCTCGATCCGCGTGCCGTCCGGCTCGGAGCGGTGGTCTCCTTCGCGCTGGCCGTTGCGGCAGGCGTCTATCTGGTGAGCGTGGGGGGCTGGCCGATCGTGTGGATCGGGGTGGCCGGGATTCTGGCCGGAATCTGCTATACGGGCGGGCCCTGGCCGTTCGGCTATCACGGCCTCGGCGACCTGTTCGTGCTCGTCTTCTTCGGCCCCGTCGCCGTGGCCGGCACCTACTACGTACAACTGGGGCGCTGGGCGCCCGCCGCGCTGCTCGCCGGAATCGGCGCCGGGGCGCTCGCGACGGCGATTCTCGTCGTGAACAACCTGCGCGACCGCGAGACGGATGAGGCGGCCGGCAAGCGCACGCTGGCCGTGCGGATCGGCCGCACCGCGACGTGCGCGCAGTACACGTTCCTGCTGGTCGTGGCGGTCGCGATCCCCCCTGCGGGGTTCCTGGCGGGCCTGTGGCCGGCCGGGGCGTTGCTGGCTTCCGGCGCGGTGCTTCTCACCGCGGCTCCGCTCGGCGCCGTCTGGCGCCATGAGGACCCGCGGGTGCTCAACCCGGCGCTCGCGGCCACGGCGCGGGCGACGGGCGCGTACGGTCTCCTGTTCGCGGCCGGCTGCCTGTGGTGAGCGGCCGGAGCGTGCCGTCTGTGGCGTCCGGCTTCGCCCTTCTGTCGCGAGAAGGCAGCTGGTCCGCCGCTGAAGTCAGCGCTGCCAGCGACACGGTCGCCGCCGCCCTGTCCGCGGAGGGCGTGCCAAGAGGTGCCGTGGTCGCGCACCAGTGCCGGCTCGACCCCGGCGGCGCCGTTGCCCTTGGGGCCATCGCGAAGGCCGGGGGAGTGCTGGCGCCCCTCCACGCCGCGTGGACCGAGTACGAACGCGACACTTTCCTCGCCACGGTTCGGCCGGTGGCCGCGCTGACCGGCCGCGGGATCGAGTGGCCGGCCTCGGGATGGAGCTCACGCTCTCTCGAGGTGCCCGCGTTCGGGGAGCTTACGCTCCACCGCCGGGAGCCCACCTCCCCGGGTCCCCCTGCCGCCGGGCTCGGGGCCCGGCTCGGGGCGGGCATTGAGGCCGGCGCCGTCCTGGCCACCTCGGGCAGCGACGGCGTCCCGCGCCTCGTCGCCCATGAATGGCGATCGCTGGACGCGAATGCCGCCGCGGCGAACGAGCGCCTCGGGTTCGGCCCTGGCGACCGGTGGCTCGCGACCCTGCCCTGGGCGCACGTCGGCGGGCTGGCCGTGCCGCTGAGGGCCGCTGCCGCCGGCGCCGCGGTCGGGCTGGCCTCTCCGAGGTTCGACGCCGAGGCCGTCGTCCGGGCGCTCGGCGACCTGGCCATCACTCACGTCTCGCTTGTACCGGCCATGCTGCACGGGCTGCTGGACGTCGGCGCCCGGCCGCCGGGCTCTCTGCGCGCGGTCCTGCTGGGCGGCGCGGCGACCCCGCCGGATCTGGTGGATCGTGCCCTCTCGGCCGGCTGGCCCGTCGCCCTCACCTACGGACTCACCGAAGCGGGGTCGCAGGTCGCCACGGCCACTCCCCGTGAAGTCCGTGCGGGCGAGCGGTCGTCCGGCCGCCCCCTGCCCGGGGTGCAGGTGCGCATCTGTCCCGTGGCGGAGGCGAAGGGCGACGAGGCCCCCGGCGGCGAGTCGGCGGGCGGCGAGATCGAAGTCCGCGGCCCCACCCTGTTCCACGGGTACGCCGGAGAGCCGCCGCGGCAGCGAGGCGCCTGGTTCGCGACCGGCGATCTCGGGCGCCTCGACGCGCACGGTCGCCTCGAGGTGACGGGGCGGCTGCGCGACCGGATCGTGAGCGGAGGCGCGAATATCGACCCGGTCGAGGTCGAGGCGGTCCTCACCGCCCACCCCGAAGTCCGCGAGGCGGCCGTCATCGGCTTGCCCGACCAGACGTGGGGCCAGATCGTTACCGCCGTGATCGTCGGGGGCGATCCGCAACTCGCGTCCCGTGTGGACAGGTGGTGCCGCGAACGCCTCTCGGGCGCGCGAGCGCCCCGCCGCTGGGAAATGGTGGACTGCCTGCCCCGCACCGCGACGGGGAAAGTGGACCGCGCTCGCCTGAGATCGCGGATGGCCGGGCTGAGATGTGATTGATGAGCGGGCGACATCCTGCGGAGGAAGGATCTTTGACAATCGCGGGTGATGTCGAAGATCTTGCGTTCCGATCTCCCGGCAGCAGCGGTCTAACCATGATGACACTCAACGGTCGCGACGCCGAGCTTGTCGACGCCATCGTACACGCGGTGGATGCCAGGTTCGAAGCAAGATTCGCCGGCATGCACGAGGAGTTTGTCGGCTTGCGCGAGAGGTTCGTCGCGCTCGGGGACAGGTTCGTCGCGCTCGGGGACGGGTTCGTCGTCCTCCGGCATCAGTTTGTTGGTCTTCGCCAGGAGTTCGCCGACGCCCGCCACGGTTTCGCCGACGCGCGCCACGGTTTCGCCGACGTTCGAAATGAAATCATTGCGCTGCGCGAGAAGCTCGCGAAGGACCGCGAACGAGACCGCGAACGAGTCGAGGCACGGTTCGACCGCTTGGAGGTGCGGGTGGGCGCCATCGAGCATCTGATCGCCGAACTCGATGTCCCGCGCCGCACGGCGGGGTTCAGAAAGCCCGCGGTGTCCGAGCCTCCCGGATGATCGGCTCTCGAATGGCGGGGGGCCGATGAGCACCGTCGCCGCCGTCGCGCTCGCCTGCCAGAAAAGCCGGTTTCAGCTCGACGAAGGCGCCCACTTCCTCAACTGCGCCTATCTCGGGCCCCTGCCGCGTTCCGTCGCCGAGGCCGGCGTGGCGGGTATCCGGCGCAAGCTCTCGCCGACCCCGTTCGCAAGCTCGGAATTCTTCACGGACTGCGACCGCGCCCGGGACCGGTTCGGGCGCCTCGTGAACGCCGCCCCGGAGCGGATCGCGCTCCTCCCCTCCGCTTCCTACGGCATCGCGGTCGCCGCCCGGAATCTGCCCCTGGAACCGGGGCAGAACATCGTGGTCCTCGGAGAGCAGTTCCCGAGCAACGTCTATGTGTGGCGGCGCCGGGCGGCCGCCCTCGGCTGCGAACTGAGAACCGTCGAGCGCCCCGGCCCGCCCCCCTCCGCGGCACTGTGGAACGAACGGCTGCTCGATGCGATCGGCCCGGACACCGCTGTCGTGGCCCTCCCGCACTGCCACTGGACCGATGGCACGCGGATCGACCTTGAAGCCGCCGGCCGGGGGGCCCGCGAAGTCGGCGCCGCGCTCGTCATCGACGCTTCCCAGTCCATCGGCGCCGTCCCCTTCGACGTGCAGCGTATCCGGCCCGACGCGCTCATCACGGTCGGATACAAGTGGATCATGGGCCCCTATTCGATGTCGCTCGGTTACTTCGGCCCCCGCTTCGACGACGGCGTCCCGCTCGAGGAGACGTGGATCTCTCGCCGCGGGGCCGAGGACTTCCAGGGACTCGTCGACTACACGGACGAGTACCGGGAGGGGGCCGCGCGATACGACGTGGGGCAGACCTCCAACTTCATCCTGATCCCCATGCTCATCGAGGCGCTCGACCTGATCCTCTCATGGGACCCCGCTCACATCCTCGACTACTGCAAGGGCTTGCTCGCCGGACTCGCGGAGGAACTTCGGGGTTGGGGCTGGGCGATCGAGGACGATGTCTGGCGCGCCGGACACATGCTCGGCGTCCGCCTTCCGGCAGGTTTCGAGTTGGCGGAACTCGAGGCGCGCCTTACGGCGGCCCGGGTCTACGCCTCTCTCCGCGGCGACGCCCTGCGCGTTTCACCGAACGTCTACAACGAGCCTCGCGACATCGAAACTCTCCGGCAGGTCCTCAGGACCTTCGCATAGAGAGGGTTCCCGGCGCGCCCGCCGCCGCCGCCGCCGGCTCTCCGATGGCTCAGTCCGGGTGTCGCGGGAGGCCGCGGATGATATCCAGGGCCGCGTCCTCCGTCGCCAGCGGCGGGGGCAGCCGGCCGGACCAGTCCCGGGCGACGCTCCGCACACGCCCCGTCGCGCGGTCCACGATCAGCGCCCCCCGCCCGCCCCGGCTGCGGTCCACGGCGGTGAAGCCTTCGGGTCCCGAAAGCGTGACGCGATCCAGCGCGGCCACCCAGGCCGGGTCGAAGGGAATGGCGAACGTGAACGTCCGGCCGCGCCCGTCGACCTCATCCGGCGCGAATCCGAGTGAGAACAGGTTCCGGCCCTCCGCGTCCATGCCCGCCAGCCGGTAGGGGCCCGGCGCCTCGGGGAGTTTGGGGCGCGCGGTGTGGACGAAGGTCGGTTCGAGCCGTAGCCCGTCGTCCCGCACTCCTCCCCACAGAAGCAGTACCGCCTCGGGGCGGGCGGCCCGCGCCGGTGGCACAGCGCCCGTCGCGACGCGCGAGGCCCTGGCGAGGCGGAACTCGAACATCTCCGTGAAGCTGTAGTCGCTGATCCACTGAGGATAACAATAGGACATCAAATCCTTGTATCCTTCGGGATCGAACAGATGGCCCAGTCCCAAACCTTCTTCGTCGCCAAAGTCGTGCCCCCAGGTCCCTATAGTTCCGTTCGCCCAGGGATAGTCGTCGTCCACTCTGCCCGGGTCCGTCAAGGGATCGTCGCAGGGGGTATGCGGCCGTCCGAGATTGTGGCCAAGTTCGTGCGCGAAGACCAGCTCGAGACGCCCGGCCTTCTGGAGCCGGCCATCGGCCCCGTGGGAAGCCGTCAGAGTGGTCCGGCCCCGGAGCAGCCCCAAACCGTCGATCCAGAACGCGTCCGGGTGTCGCGATCGTGGCGCCGGCACCCCGAATATTCCACTGTAATATTCATTGTCGTCTTTCGCTTCCATGGTCCGCAGCAGTTCGATCTCTCCCAGGAGGCCGGCGACGCCCGCCTCCGTCGTATCCGCCCACGTGAAGTACGGCTCCCGCAGCGCCAGGCTCAGATCGCCGATGGGGAGCACGGTGCGGGTATACCGCAGGACGCTCCGAGCCAGCGCCGAGCCGGCACCGGAAGCGGCGGCGACCAGTTCGGCCGCGAAGTCCGCTACGCCCGGATTGACGTCGCGGTTGGCCTCCGTGTGGTACTGCACGGGGACGAGCGTCATGTGAAGCGGGGGCACGTCCCGCACGCCGAGATCGTAACGGCCCTGGGCAGGGAAGCGCGGCTGGCTCTCGGAGGTGAGAGGGACCGTCCCGTCAGGATCCATCTCCACGACCAAGCTCAGGCCGGGTTCGAGGACGTGGCCCGGGATGATCGCGTTGAAGGACCGGCCCAGGCGGCTCTCGTCGACCTCCAGCGGAATCCCTCCGGTGGGAGGTTCGAGCGCGACCCGGTGCGTCTCCACCTCACCCCGGAAGAAAGTGGCCCTCGCCGACGCTCTGAAGCTGTTGACTTCGTCGGCCGTCGCGAAGACCCGGAGCAGTGAACGCCGGCCCGCGACGAGGGGAACCTCGCCCTCCCGACTCTGCGTCGCCTGCGTCACGTAGGCGGTGGGCACCGATAGCGCCACCGATTCGGGGTTCGCCACCACCAGCGGATCGCCCGCGACGATGTCGAAGCCGTCGCAGCGGTCCACGCAGATGTCCGACAGGGCATCCCCCGTGCCGATGGTCACGGAAATCGGGGCGTCCGAGCCGTCGTCGGGCGTCAGCCGCACGCGTGCGCTCGCCGTGCTCCCGGCCCGGAGCAGGATCGAGTCGACCGAGAGGGTCCCGCCTCGCGCCGAGAGCGGAAGCATCATGGTGAACGGCGCTCCCTCAAGCATGCGCGCTTCCAGCTCGGCGGACCCCGGGGCCGTGGAATCCTCGCCGTCGCCGCGCGCCAGCCGCACCTGGAACGCGAACGCCACCCGGTTCCCCGCCAGACCCAGCGTTTCCAGCCTGAACAGGCGCGAGAACACTCCCGGAGGCAACGATGTCAGTTCGTTGTCTCCGAGATACAGCTCCCGCAGGGCGGTGAGCCCCTGAAACAGGGTGGGGGGCAGTTCCGCCAGCCGATTGTCGAACAGCGAGATCCATCCCAGTCTCCGGAGGCCGGAAAACAGGCCCGGCGGAAGCCTGGTGAGTTCGTTGCCCGAGAGATCCACAACCTCGAGACTGGAAAGATCGGAGAATATGTTCTCCGGGAGCTCGGTCAGACGGTTGCCCTGCAGAGAGAGCCATTCCAGGCCCGGGAGGTTACGGAAGTCGTCCTCGTTCAACTCGGTGATGATCTCGTCGTAATCGATGCCGTCGCCGTCTTCGTCCCACTTGAGCGGGAGCGCCTTGAGCCGGGCCAGGTCCTGCTGATCGGGATCGCTGCACAGGTCGACCCGGAGCCTCTCGACGATCCCATCGCGCACCTGCGGTGTCCGGTCGCACACCCCTTCGCGGATCACGACCACGGCGCTGGAGGGCGAGGCGAGCACGTAGCCCGTCTCGTTGTCGGGTCGGTCAAGGGAGACGGTGAAGACTTCGATCGGCGGTTCGATCTCGTCGTCATCAACGACGGTGATGGCGATCGTCGTCCCGCTCGCTCCCGCCGGCACTTCAACCGAGCCGTTCGCGAAGTAGTCGGCCGCTTCCGCATCATCAGTCAGGTGGGAGGCGTCCAGGCCCAGCGTGTAGCTCAGCGTGAGAGGAGCGGTTGCGGCCTCCGCCAGTACCACCTCGAGTCGCGCGTCCACTCCCTCGATCGCCTGGGCCACTCCCAACGCGAATGTAAGTGCCGCACCCGCCGTCACCTCGAAGCGCTGGGTCGCCGAGAGCCCGTCCCCGTCGTTCGCCGTGACCGCCACCGCTGCCGTGCCGCGCGATCTGCCTTCCAGGGTTACGACGCTCCCCGACACCGACACCCTGGCCACGAGGGGATCTCCCGAAACGGCCGTGAAGGTCAGCGCGTCGCCGTCCGGATCGCGGAAGTAGGGAGTCACGTCCACGTTCGCGAGTTGCCCGATGGGCACATCGGTCGCCGGGATGGCGTCCACCACGAGGGGGCTCCGGTTGCGGTCGGGCTCCGGCGATGTGGTCCCGGTGCCGCAGGCTCCCAGCCATCCGGCCACGGCCGCGAGCGCGATGAGCGACGCGCGGCTTCCGGAGCGGGATCTGGGGCGGGACATCGGGCTAGCCGGGCTCCTCCACGCGCCGCACCATCACACCTCCGCCGCTCTCGTTCCTGGCCCTGAACCCGAGGAGGTGGAGAAGCCCGATCACGTACCGGTTGCGCGCCCACCGGCCCACGAGGACGGCATCTTCGCGGTCCGGGTGTGGATGGATCCCCGGCAGCCAGACAGCCACGCGGTCCGCGCCCACGCCGCGCAGGATCCGGGAGACGGTCAGCCACGCGGGAGCCCGCCGCCGGACGATGAAGAACCCGTCGTCGCCCTGCCGCTGGTAGAGCGGCAGGAAGACACGACCCGCACGTTCCGTTCGAACCGCGCCGTTCCGATCCGCGCCGATTTCGTCGCCGGCCCGAACCCGGTCGAAGTTCCTGAACCCCGAACGCATCCGGAAATCGTCGTCCTCGGATACGACATGCCGGTAGCGAACGTCCAGGACGCGCGGGAGACCCTCCGCGCGGCGGGCCAGGCGAGCCCTCCGATCCTCCGGACCCGACCTGCTACCCGCCTCGATGAGTCCAATCGCCTCCAGCAGGATCCACACCGCGTCCTCGTGCGCCTCGATCGACGAGGCGGCCGTGTGTTGCCCTCCCTCGATCCCGATGCTACGCCAACCCAGGCGGTCGAAGTACTGGTGCATGGCGCCGTCGATCTGTTCCTCCAGTCCGAGGACCATGGGGACCGGAAGCAGGAGTGCCAGCTCACGGTTCTGAAGCGTGTCCCCCAGCGTCGTGAAGGGCGCGCTGTCCGACGATGTCGTGTGGAGGTCCAGCACGTAGATCGGCCCGCGGGCTCGCCGGCTCTCTTCCTGGATGGCTGCGAGCAGATCCCGCTGTTCCGCCAGTTCGGCGCTCCCCACCATCGGCAGTCCGGCGCCCTCCCGAGCCGCCCCCCCGGGGCGCAGCGACTCCAGAACGGTCGCCACCCGCTCGCGCTGCCAGATGCGGTTCAGGTCCTCATCGATGAAGCGCGTCCCAGCTTCGAGCGCCGGAAGGTTGCCGCGAAGGCCCACAAGGTCGCCGCGCATGGGGAGCCCGCTCCCGGACAGCTCGTCCAGCACGCGTTTCAGCGCCACCGTGCCGGCCGGTTCATTCCCGTGGAGGGAGGCGATGCAGAGGATGAGTGGACCCGGTTCGCCGCCGCGAACCGAACCGATCCGCCGCGCGGGGTCTGCTCCCTCATCTGTGGCGGCCGAGGACGTGGTGTGCTTCACGCCTGCGGTCGCTGAAGCGTTTCCGTCTTCGCCGCGAACACGAAGTCGCTCTCGGTGAGACCGTCGATCTTGTGTGTCCAGATGCGAACGATGACGCGCCCCCAGGCGAGGAACATGTCCGGGTGATGGTTCTGCTCCTCCGCCAGTTCACCCACCCGGTTCACGAACCCCAGAGCGGTGACGAAATTGGGGAAGCGGTACTCCTTCTCGAGGTGATGACCATCGACGACGCTCCAGTCACCCCCGAGTTCCTCCGCCAGTTCGGCGAGGGCGGTTCCTTCCAGGGGCGGGACGCCGCCCCGGCAGGGGACGCACTGCTGCTGAGCGAGCGAGTTCGACATGGGTTCCTCTCATGGCTGCGGCCCGGCGACGTGACAGACGAGCGGGGAGACGGGAAAGAATCGCCGCGTGTTCGGGCCGGCGCAACTCTTTGCCACGGGCTGCGCTAGCATGCGTTCTCGACCGCGTTCAGAAGTTCGGCGTAGTCCGGCTCGACGCCCGCGTCCTCCGTGACCCAGGTGTACGCGACCTTCCCATCGGTGCCGATCACGAAAGCCGCTCTCTTCGCGACGCCGTGAAAGCCGTGGAAGTCGTCGTACAGCACGCCCCACTCGCCCGTCACCGTGCGGTTGAAGTCCGAGAGGATGGGGAAGGGGATGTTCTCCGCCGCCCGGAACCGCGATGTCACGAACGGACTGTCCACCGAGATGCCCAGTACGACGGCGTGGAGGGCGTCGAACGCGCTCCAGTCGTCCCGGATCCGGCAGAACTCCGCCGTACAGACCGAGGTGAAGGCGAAGGGAAAGAAGAGGAGGACGATCCGCTCGCGTCCCAGGTGGTCCGCGAGATCGATCGTCTGGCCGGCCTCGTACGGGAGCGTGAAGGGCTCCACGCGGTCGCCTACAGACATCTTCATGGGTTTCATCATAGCTAGAACGCACCGCCGCCGCCGCCGCCGAAGCCGCCGCCAGAGAACCCGCCGCCGGCAAAACTCGAGCCCCCGACGTTGCGCGGGCCGGCGCTTCGCGGGGCGGACAGCATGGTGCTGTGCGCCTCGCTCGACATGCTGCTCAGGCTATTGACGAGGATGTGGGAGTTGAACGTGGACAGCGCATGCCCGCGATACCAATCCGGCGGCTCGCGGTACATATCGGCGAACGCACCCGCCCACTGGCTCTCGACCCCGAGCGCCATCGCATAGGGCAGATACTTCTCGAACACCTCCGGCCCCGTGATCACGCGCTTGTAGCGGTCCGCTTCGACGCGCGTGAGAAACTCCTCGAACCCCTTCACGTGGCGGAGCAACTCGATCCCGTGTTTCGTGCGCGCCGGCATGAAGCAGCCGAACCCGACGATGACGAGGGTGGAGAAGATCGCCGCCAGTCCGATGGCGAGCGGCGCCAGGGGAAGTGCCGCTCGGGCCACCAGGCCTCCGAAGAAGATCGCGATCCCGACGAAGAACCCGAGCCCCACATACTTCCCCGCGACCTGGGTGGGAGACTCCGAGTAGACGCCGTGCTCGATGAGCGTCCGCAGGAGCTGGGACTTGAGGCCGGGAAGTTGGCGGTAGAACCGGTCCTTCAACTCCGACAGCCGACGGCTGCGGCGGCCGTCGAAGACCGCCGTCACCAGCGCGCTCTCGTGCGGGGCGAGCGTGTCGCCGCCGGACCGGGTACGGCGGAATGTGTAATCCCCCTTCCCCTCCTCCTCTATCGTCAGATGACCGCGCACGGCGAGATCCACCAGCGTTGAGGTGATGTCCCGCAGGTCGGCCCGGTTGTCGACGATGACGCCGACCTCGGCCGGGGTCAGATCCGCGGGCGGCTCGTAGCGCGGCTCGATGGACCCGATCTCCGGATCGCGTCCCCGCTCGTTCCACCTGCGGTACATGAAGCCGAAGGCCAGGAAGGGGAGGAAGAGCGGCCAGTTCGCGAACAGGTACATGGCGGCGAGCCCGACGGCCGTGGGGCGTTGAACGATGCCGGCGTCCCAGGCGACTCCGACGGTCAGCCCTTCCCGGAAGCCGAGCGGCCGGTCGGTCCGCACGTCGATCTGCGAGCCCGCGATCTCGACCGTCGCTTCCTCTCCCGTCGAACCGTACCCGCCCGTGAAGGCCTGCGCGCGGATGCCCCCCACCGCGGGCGGGAGGCGTACCGTGGCGCTTGCCGCATCGATCGGCACCGGCCACTCGGTTCCCGTCACGTTCCAGTACAGTTCGTCGTACGCTTCGACGATCCCGTCTTCCCCTTCATCCGCGTCCGAGAACCGAAGGGCATTCGTCACCTCATAGGTGACTCGAACCGTGCGGGTGGCGTCGACCGCTCCGGGCACCCAGACCTTGATCTCGAGGTTGTCGCCCTCACGGTCGGTCTCGTAGCGGAGGCCGTTCCCCGCCTCGTCCGTCACAGACTCCACCGACAGCCGGAGTCGGTACCGGAGGCCTCCGGACCGGTATTCGACGGGGATGGTGCGGTAGATCCCGTTGTACCGTCCCTCGAACCTGGGCCGGATCGTCTCGGTTACCTCGATGGTGCGGTCCTCGAGCACCCGGATGTCGGCGTGGAAGCTCTCGATCCGCCAGGAACGCCCGTCCTGCGCGGCCACCGGGGCAGGGGACGCGCAGGAGCCGCCGAGAAACGCGGTCAGCGTCGCCGCGATCGTTCCCGCGGCCCTCACCCGCGCGGCGGGCCTCAGGCTTCGGCCCATCATGAGAAGTTCACGCTCGGGCCCTCACGCTGTCGCTCATCGTCGAGGGCGAAGAACTGCCGGCCGGTGTGGCCGAACAGCCGGGCCAGAACGTTCGTCGGGAAGAGCTGGGTCTTCGTGTTGTAGTCCCGGACGACCGCGTTGTAATACCGCCTGGCGTTCTGGACCCCCTCCTCGAGGTCATCGAGAGACCCCTGAAGGTCGGTGAACCCCTCCACGGCCCTGAGCTGCGGATAAGCCTCCGAGAGGGCGAACAGCTTCCCGAGTGCTCCGGCCAGCACCCCCTCCGCCTCGGCCGCCTCGGCCGGTCCCTGCGCGCTCATGGCCCGGTTTCGCGCCTCGACCACCGCCTCCAGCGTCTCCCGCTCGTGTCCGGCGGACCCCTTCACCGTCTCCACGAGGTTGGGGATCAGGTCCCAGCGCCTCTTGAGCTGGACGTCGATGTCGGCCCAGGCGCTGTCCGCGCGCACCCTCAGGCGCACGAGACTGTTGTACATGCCGATCACGACGAACGTGATCACTCCCAGTATGATAAGGAACCACAACATGATTTCCTCCTGCTTCGCGCCTACTCCCCGCGGCCCAGACGGAGGATGATCTCGAACTCCTCCTCCGTCACCGGCATGACCGACAGTCGCATGCCGCGCTTCATCACGTTGATACTCTCGAGGCCGCCGGTCTCTTTCATCGTCTGCCGTGTCACCGGCGTGGCAAACGTCTCGACATACCGGAAATCGGGACACCACCAGCGTGGATTGTCCCGGCTCGACCTGGCGTCGAAGTACCGGCTGTCGGGATCGAACTGCGTCGAGTCCGCGTGCGCCGGGCCGGCCACCTCCGCCACGCCGTAGACGCCGAGCACCTTGGTGTTGGAGTGATAGATGAGGATCTTCTCGCCGGGGTTCATGCGGTCGCGCATGAAGTTCCGGACCTGGTAGTTGCGCACCCCGTCCCATTCGGTCTCGCCGTCCCGCGCGAGATCGTCGATCGAATACACATGCGGCTCGGTCTTCGCCAGCCAGTACCCCGTGATCTCAATCGGCATGTCAGGCCCTCCTCCAGCCCGTCTCTTGACGTTGCCCGGGCCGGCCGCCCAGATAGGACGAATCTACCGGCCGACGAACGGATGGACGAATCCGCAACGGGGAGCCAAGTGGACGCTTTCGAGATCGAGATCGCGGTACGCACCTACGAACTCGACATGCTCGGTCACGTGAACAACGCCGTGTACCTGAACTGGCTGGAACAGGGGAGGCTGTCGGCGATGGAGCGCTGCGGGTACTCCGTGCGCTCGCTGGCCCGGGACTGGCTCACGAACATCGTCCGGGCCGAGGTGGACTTCCGGAGTCCCACCCTCTACGGAGATCGGCTGATCGTCACGACCGCGCTCGCGCGCGTCGGCAGGACCAGTTTCTCGCTGGCGAGCGAGATTCTCCGCCTGCCCGAGCGGGAGATCGTGGCGGAAGCGCTCGCCGTGCTAGTTTGGCTTGACGGGGACGGACGCCCGACCCCGCTGCCCGCCGATTTCGAGGCGCGCTGGAAGGCGAGCCTGTCGGGCGTCTGCGAAAGGAAACCGCCTACGGAGAGAGCATGAAGATCCCGCTCTATCAACTCGACGCATTCGCGGACCGGCCTTTCGAGGGGAACCCGGCCGCTGTCTGTCCGCTCGACGCGTGGCTGGACGACGCCACCCTCCAGAAGATTGCCGCCGAGAACAATCTCTCCGAGACGGCGTTCTTCGTGCCCGAAGGCGCGGGGTTCGGTCTGCGCTGGTTCACGCCGGTCTCGGAGGTCGATCTGTGCGGCCACGCGACGCTGGCTTCGGCGTGGGTGATTCTCAACCAGATGGGGCCGGAACGAGAGGATGTCCGTTTCGCGACGAGGAGCGGGGAGTTGATCGTGCGGCAGGGCGAGGACGGACGACTCGTGATGGACTTTCCCGCGAAACCGGCGGTGCCCCGGGCCGCCCCCCGGGCGCTGATCGAGGGCCTGGGCGCCGAGCCCATCGAAGTACTGGCATCGGACCGTGACTACCTGGTGCTGTTTGCGGCCGAAGACGATGTTCGCAAGCTGAAACCGCATTTCGCGCGCCTGCGCGGTCTGGACCGGCTCGGGATCATCGCGAGCGCTCCGGGGGTGAGCGCGGACTTCGTGTCGAGGTTCTTCGCGCCCAGCGTGGGGGTGCGGGAGGATCCGGTGACCGGATCGGCGCACTGCACGCTCGTGCCCTACTGGGCCGCGCGGCTCGGACGCGGGGATGCCTCTCTCGAGGCCCGGCAGATCAGCGCCCGCGGCGGGACGCTTGTCTGTCGCCACCTCGGGGAACGCGTGACGATCGCCGGTCGCGCCGCCCTCTACCTGTGCGGTGAGATCAGCCTGTGAACGCGGACGCCCGGAACGCCGTGACCCCTTGGACGGGTCGGCCGTCCAAGGGATGTCGTACATTGGTTCACGGGCACCTGTACGCACAGGACGCAGCGGAGGAGAACATGCACACTCGGACACCGTGGCGGCACGCACGCCGCATGGGGGCGGGACTGATTGCGCTGGCGGCCCTGGCGCCCGCGGTAGAGGCACAGGCACCCGGCGGACCGTTCGCCGCACAGAGCCCTCGCGGGAACGCCGCGCGCTGGGAGCTTGGCGGAGTCTTCACCGTCATGTCGCCGCAGGGCCAGTTCGGCTCGCTCATCGACGAGGGCTTCGGCGCGGGATTCATCGCCTCGCTCGGATTCGATGACGCCCGCGCCTTCCGGCTGCGGTTCGATGCCGGATACGTGAACTACGGCTCGGAGCGCTTCGGCATTCCCGTGCTCGCGGTCACGGACCGGATCGTGGCCGATCTCGTCACCCGTAACAACATCGGCTACGTCGGCCTGGGGCCCGAAATTCGGCTTCCGTACGGTCCGATCCAGCCCTATGTGAACGGCTTCGTCGGCGTCGGCTACTTCTTCACCGTGAGTTCCGTCGACCGATGGGATCCCTTCGAGTCCTATGACTACGGGACCACCGTCAACTTCGACGATGTCCGTCTCGCGTACGGGGCCGGCGGCGGCCTCGCGATCCGGCTCAACCAGTCGAACACCCCGCTCTCGTTGAAGCTAGAGGTGCAGTACCGGAGGCACGGCCGGACGAAGTACCTCCTACCCGGCAGCATCGTGGAAGACGGGGTCGGCGGCACCTCGTTCACACCGATCTACTCGGATGCCGATTTCATGCTCTTTCAGGTGGGGGTGGCCGTCGGTCTCTGACGGACGTCAGGGTGTGCGCCGCTCCAGCCGGGCCACGGAACCGGCGATGTCCACCACGTAGAGTTCCCCGGAGCCGTCGACGCCGAACGAGGACACCGCGCCCAGATTCCGCACGTCCCAGCTTCGTTCGTCGGCGGCCTCTCCTCCGTCGAGCCGGAAGCTGCGCAGGAAGCCCGAGCAGAAGTCCGAGTAGAAGTAGTGGCCGACGATCTCGGGGAGTCGTGACCCGCGGTAGACGTAGCCTCCGGTCACCGAGCAGGCCCCGCCCGCATGGGTGTACTCCACCACCGGGAGCGTGAGACCGGACATATCACATCCCGAACTCTGGAAGCACGTCGAGCCCTCCATCGTGTTCCAACCGTAGTTGACCCCCGCCTCGCCCGCGGGCACGGCGTTGATTTCCTCGATCTCGTTCTGGCCGACGTCCGCCACGTACAGAACGTCTCCCTCGGGGTCGAAGGTGGATCTCCACGGATTCCGGACTCCGATGGCCCAGATCTCGCCGCGCGCGCCCTCCTGTCCCGCGAACGGGTTGTCATCGGGGATCGCGTACGGATCGCCTCCATCCACGTCGATGCGGAGGATCGAACCGTGCAGCGTCTCGGGGTTCTGCCCGTTCCCGAACGGATCACCGCCTCCGCCTTCGTCGCCGAGGAAGATGTACAGCATCCCGTCGGGCCCGAACTGGAGCATCCCCCCGTTGTGGTTCGTGCGACGCTGGGTGAGCGCGAGGATCTGCTTCGCCGAACCGGGGTCGAGCCGGCCGGGATCGCTCGACACCGTGTAGCGCTCCACGACCGTGTCGTCACCCGTATCCGTGTAGTAGACGTAGACGTAGCCGTTGTCCGCGTACCGAGGGTGAAAGACCATGGTCAGGAGACCGCCCTCCGACGCCGTACCCACCCGCCCGGTCAGGTCGAGGAAGGGCGTGCCGAGCAGCTGCCCTCCGGCGTCCGCGATGCGGATGCGGCCGGTCTTCTCGACCAGGAAGAGGCGCGCGTCACCGGGGAGGGCGGCGAGGAAGACCGGCTGCTCGAGTCCGCTGAGAACCGTATTCGCCGCGAGCTCGAAGCTAACGGGCTCGGGGGGTGGGGGCGGCGGTGGAGGCGGGGCAGGAGAGGGACCCGGACCCGTGCCGTCCGAGCACCCACCCCACACGATGCCCGCGATGCCCGCCAGAACGGCGAGATCTCGCGCCGCCAGCGACGGTCTCGCCGAGGCCCCCGTCCAACGGTTTCTCAGGGCACGAGTTCCGGCCGGCGGTACTTGAGGAAGAAGACCCCCTCCTTGCCGCTTGAGACGACGATCGTCCCGCTCGCGAAGAAGGGGTAGTTGGACCACGAGCCATCGAACGTGACCGACTCGTCCCACGGCACGGTGTCGAAGAAGCCGACCTCGCGCGGGTTCTCGCGGTCGCTGATGTCGAGCACGCGCAGCCCGCTGACGTAGTTCGACTGGTACATGA